>JACKMC010000001.1 GCA_024235595.1 Zoogloeaceae bacterium
TTCGCAGCACTCCACAAACAAAAAAGCAAAGTCAGAGGCCCTGGACCCCGGCCTGCGCCGGGGCGACGAATCGTGTCCGAATGCCGCGCCCGAAACGAAGGCGCCGGACGCTCAGTGACAATGCAAGCATTGGCTCGACACGGTGCCTACAATTACCGGCAATGGCGGAGCCGAGCCGGCAGCAGCTTTCCCCTTCTGCAGCGCCGAGCGCGGCCGGCGGGGGGCGTTTCTTTGGCTCCGGGCTTGTGGAGAAATCGTCGCGAGCGCCGGCAGATCGAGTGCGGCCGGAGCGCAGCGAGCGGAATGTACTCGAGTACATGGGCATCGCCCGACACTGCGCCTGACGAATACACGAGTGGCCTTGCGGCCAGTCATCCAAGCCTGGAGGCATTGCGCCATGTCCATTGAACCCACCGACAGCTTCCCCCGACTGGTCGGCGACATCGGCGGCACCAACGCCCGCCTCGCCCTCATCCTCGCCCCCGGCCAGCAGGCAGGACACGTCCAGGTGCTGCCTTGTGCCGACTTCCCGGGACCGCGGGAGGCCATCGAGCACTACTTGCGCAGCCAGCAGCTTCCGCGACCGCGCTGGGCGGCGCTGGGAATCGCCAACCCCGTTGACGGCGACCAGGTGCGAATGACCAACCATGAGTGGGCCTTCTCGATCGAGGCCGTACGCCAGGCGCTGGGGCTGGAAAGACTTCTCTTTCTCAACGATTTCACCGCACTGGCGCTGGCCCTTCCGGCGCTGGACCCACGCGAACTGCGCAAGGTCGGCGGTGGCGAAGCGGTGGCGGGGCGGGCCATCGGTCTGATCGGCGCCGGCACCGGCCTGGGAATCTCGGGGCTGGTTCCATGTGGTCGTGACTACGCGCCCATCGAGGGCGAGGGCGGGCACGTCACGCTGGCTGCCAGCGACGCGCGCGAGGCTGCCTTGATCGGCCTGGTTGCGCGACGCTTCCCTCACGTTTCCGCCGAACGGATCCTCTCCGGATCGGGACTCGTGACCCTCTACGAAGCGACGGCCGAGCTGGCCGGGGTGCCACCGGAAGCGCTCGGCCCCAGCGATATCACCACCCGGGCGAGCAGCGGCAGTTGCGATCTTTGCGTCGACACGGTCAACACCTTCTGCGCCATGCTCGGCACCGTGGCGGCGGACATTGCGCTGATCCTGGGCGCCAGGGGCGGCCTGTATATCGGTGGCGGCGTCGTACCGCGGCTGGGCGAGTTTTTCGACCGCTCGCCGTTCCGTGCCCGCTTCGAGCAGAAGGGCCGCTTCAGCGACTATCTGGCAAGAATCCCGACCTTCGTGATCGAGGCGCCCTTCCCGGCACTGCTGGGCGCGGCCCGCAAGCTCGAGAACGAGGCCGCACGCTGACGGCGCGGCCCGCAGCGCTCCTGGCGGAAGCAGCGCTTCAATAGTAGTGGTGCATTCCGCCGAGGATGGCGCCGAGCACGGCGAACACCACGCTGCCGATGACGCTGAGGATGATGAACGCCGGGATCGACGCGATGGCCGCCTTCACCATGAAGATGACCATCGACCAGAATGGCATCCTGATGTCGATGATGTTCACCCGGGTCACGTTTTCGCTTTCCATGCCTTGCTCCTTGCACTATTGATTGCACCGGCGCTGCCTGGCGTAGTGTAGCCGTGCAGGCCGGATCGGCATGGTAACGAGGTGCCGAGCAGCACGCGCCTCGCATGCGGCCCGCAAGCGCGCGGGCCGGATCGCTGGAGGCGCCCCGGAGGTGGATGCGCTCACCCCCGGTCGAGGCTGATCCGCCTGAAGTCGGCCAGCACCTGGCCGAGGTGCACCAGGAAGCGCGCCGCCATGGCGCCGTCGATGACGCGGTGATCCCACGACAGGCACAGCGGCAGGATCAGCCGCGGCACGAACTCCTTGCCGTTCCACACCGGCTTGGTCTGCGCGCGGGTGACGCCGAGGATCGCCACCTCCGGGGCATTGATGATGGGCGTGAAGCCGGTGCCGCCGATGCCGCCCAGGCTGGACACGGTGAAACAGCCGCCCGACATGTCGGCCGGGCCGAGCTTGCCGTCGCGTGCCTTCTTGGCCAGCGCACCCGACTCCGCGGCGATCTCGAAAATGCCCTTGCGCTCGGCGTCGCGGATCACCGGCACCACCAGCCCGTTGGGGGTGTCGGCGGCGAAGGCGAGGTGGAAATACTGCTTGTAGATCAGGTTCTCGCCGTCGATGCTGGCATTGAACTCGGGAAACCTCTTGAGCGCCGAGACGCAGGCCTTGATCAGGAAGGCCAGCATGGTCACCTTGGGTGCATCCGGATTCTTCGCGTTCTCGGCGTTGATCTGGTTGCGGAAGGCCTCGAGATCGGTGATGTCGGCTTCGTCGAAGTTGGTGACATGGGGGATCACCACCGAGTTGCGCGACAGGTTGGCACCCGAGATCTTCTTGATGCGCGACAGCGGCCTGCTGTCGATCGGACCGAACCTGGCGAAATCGACCTTGGGCCAAGGCAGCAGCTCGAGCAGGGAACCGGCAGCGGCCTGTGCCGGCCGGCCTGCCGCGCCGCCGCCCTGCATCGCCGCCTTGATGTGGGCGATGACGTCTTCGCGGGTGATGCGTCCGTTGCGGCCGCTGGCCGTGACGCCGGCAAGGTCCACTCCGTGCTCACGTGCATAGTGGCGCACCGAGGGGCTGGCGTGCGCGCGCTTGCCGGAAGCGGGAGGCGGCGACACGGCTTCCGGCGCAGCCGCCGGCGAGGCCGCTGCGGGCGCGGACGGCGCGACCGCGGGGGCCGCCGCCTGGGGTGCGGGTGCGGGTACGGGTGCCGCGGCAGGGGCGGCGGCCTGCGCCGCGGGCGCCGGCGCGCTCGCCTCGGCGCCGGCTTCGATGCGCATCAGCACGGTGCCCTGCGAGACGCGGTCGCCGACCTTGATCAACAGCTCGCGCACCACGCCGGCGTGCGTTGTCGGCACGTCCATCGTGGCCTTGTCGGATTCCAGCGTGACGATGGCGTCTTCGGCGGCGACGCTGTCGCCGGGCTGCACCAGCAGCTCGATCACCGGCACATCGCTGTAATCGCCGATGTCCGGCACGCTCACCTCAATAAGTCGGCTCATGGTTCTACCTCGAATGGTGTGGGGAGTATTGGCACGGGGGCGACCGACGCGCCCCGTGCGCCCTGTTCGTGTTGTCGGTCAGGCCAGCGGACTGGGCTTGTCGGCGTCGATGCCCAGCTTTTCGATCAGGCCGTCGAGCGTGGTGCGCGGCAGCGTGCCCTCGGCCACCAGGCTCTGGATCGCCGCCAGGGTGATGTAGCGTTCGTCGATCTCGAAGAAATCGCGCAGCGCCACCCGCGTATCCGAGCGGCCGAAACCATCGGTGCCGAGCACGGTGAAGCGACCGGGCACCCAGTTGCGCACCAGGTCGGGGTAGTTGCGCATGAAGTCGCTCGCCGCCACCACCGGCCCCTGCCGGCTCGACAGTTGCTGCGTCACCCACGGCGTGCGCGGCGCTTCGGCCGGATGCAGCAGGTTCCAGCGGTCGCAGGCCACGCCGTCCTTGCGCAGTTCGCCGAAGCTGGTGGCGCTCCACACGTCGGCGGCCACGCCGAAGTCCCGCTCGAGGCGCTCGGCGGCGGCCTGCACCTGGCGCAGGATGCTGCCGCAGCCCATCAGCTGGACCCTTGGCGCGTCCTGGAGCTTGCTCTCGCCGAGCAGATAGAGGCCGCGGCGGATGCCCTCTTCGGCACCTACCGGCATGGCCGGCTGGGGGTAGTTCTCGTTGTACAGCGTGATGTAGTAGAAGGCCGTTTCGTTGTCCACCATCATCGCCCGCACGCCGTCCTCGACGATCACCGCGACCTCGTAGCCGAAGGCCGGATCGTAGGCACGGCAGGTCGGAATGGTGGCCGCATAGATGTGGCTCTGGCCGTCCTCATGCTGCAGGCCCTCGCCGGAGAGGGTGGTGCGTCCGGCGGTGGCGCCCAGCAGGAAGCCGCGTGCCTGCGAGTCGGCGGCGTTCCAGATCAGGTCGGCGACGCGCTGGAAGCCGAACATCGAATAGAAGATGTAGAACGGCAGCATCGGCTCGTCGCTGTGCGAGTAGGCGGTGCCGGCAGCAATCCACGAGGCCATCGAACCGGCCTCGGTAATGCCTTCTTCAAGAATCTGGCCCTTGATGTCCTCGCGGTAGAAGGCGAGCTGGTCGCTGTCCTGCGGGGTGTAGTTCTGGCCCCAGGGCGAGTAGATGCCGTACTGGCGGAACATGTCCTGCATGCCGAAGGTGCGCGCCTCATCGGCCACCACCGGCACGATGCGCGGACCGAGCTGGCTGTCGCGCATGAGCTTGTTGAGCAGCCGCACCAGGGTCATGGTGGTGGAGATCGAGCGATCGCCCGAATCGGCGTGGAAGGCCACATAGGTATCGGGCTTCGACAACGGGATCGGACGCGCCTCGATGCGCCGCGACGGCACATGGCCGCCGAGCGCGGCGCGACGCGCCTTGAGGTAGCGCACCTCGTCGCTGTCCTCGCCGGGATGGAAGTAGCGCAGCTCTTCCAGGTCCTGGTCGGACAAGGGCAGGCCGAAGCGCTCGCGGAAGCGGCCGAGGTCTTCGCGCGCCAGCTTCTTGGTCTGGTGCGAGGTGTTGGCACCCTGGCCGGAGGCACCCATGCCATAACCCTTGGTGGTCTGGGCGAGGATCACCGTCGGCTGGCCGCGATGGGCCACCGCCGCGGCATAGGCCGCATACACCTTGGCCGGGTCGTGGCCGCCGCGCTTGAGCGCGTCGATGTCCTGGTCCGACATGTTGGCGACCAGCGCCGCCAGCTCGGGATAGCGCGAGAAGAAGTGCTCGCGGTTGTAATGGCCATCGGTGGCGGAGAGCTTCTGGAACTCGCCGTCCACCGCCTCGGCCATGCGCTTGAGGATCCAGCCCTCGCGGTCGCGGGCGAAGAGCACGTCCCAGTTGCTGCCCCACAGGCATTTGATGACGTTCCAGCCGGCGCCGGCGAAGAGCGTCTCGAGTTCCTGCACCACGTTGCCGTTGCCGCGCACCGGGCCGTCGAGCCGCTGCAGGTTGCAGTTGACCACCAGCACCATGTTGTCGAGCTGCTCGCGCGCGGCGAGCGAGATGCCGGCCAGCGATTCGGGCTCGTCCATCTCGCCGTCGCCAACGAAGGCCCACACCCGGCGGTCGCTCGGGGCGGTGATGCCACGGTGCTCCTGGTAGCGCTGGAAGCGCGCCTGGTAGATCGCGCTGATCAGGCCGAGGCCCATCGAGCCGGTCGGGAACTGCCAGAAATCGGGCATCAGGGTGGGATGCGGATAGGAGGACAGGCCACGGCCGATGCCGCCCGAGACCTCGCGACGGAAATGCTCGAGGCGGTCTTCGGAGAGCCGGCCCTCGAGGAAGGCGCGTGCATAGACGCCCGGCGAGGCATGGGCCTGGAAGTACACCAGATCGCCCGGGTGGCTGTCGGTGCGGCCGCGGAAGAAGTGGTTGAAACCCACCTCGAAGAGATCCGCGATCGAGGCGTAGGTGGCGATGTGGCCGCCGAGCTCGGCATGCGCCTTGTTGGCACGCGACACCATGGCCAGCGCATTCCAGCGGTGGATCGCGGTGATGCGGGCTTCCATGTCGATATCGCCCGGATAGGGTGGCTGCGCCTCGACCCCGATGGTGTTGCGATACGGCGTGGTGTGGCGGGTGTGGAAGCGTCCGCCGGCGCGTCGGCCGGATTCGATCAGGCGGTCGAGCAGGTATTCACCGCGGCCGATCCCGCTGCGCTCGATGATCTCGGCCAGGCTGTCGAGCCAGTCCAGGGTTTCGTCCGGGTCGCTGTCGATGGCGAGCTTCGATGGAATCTGCTGGGGAATCTGGGTCATTGGCCTGTGGCTCCTTGAAAAGACCGCACACGCTTCGTGTGGCGAGAGTCGGTGTTGCGATTGATGGCTTGCAAATCAGTCTAATGTGCTGATCCGGCGAAGCGATTGTCCTAGTCCACTAAGCATCGACTCGGGCAGGAAACACGCAGGACGGGCGCGCAACCGGGGTATCCGGGCGAAGAAGGGGCGCCTCGGGAGCGCGGGATTGGGGCTGTGCCTGGCCGGCCCGCATCAGGCTCGCCAGCGTGTCTTGGTGGTGCAAGCGATGCGCGCTTCCAGCGCCGCATTGCCCGCTTGGGGCCCGTGCGCCGCCGCTGCATTCGTGGTGCAGCGGCGGCGCCGCACAGCGGGTGCGGGATAGACCACCCGCCCGGCAGAAGGGCCGAACAGGCCGGAGCGCCCGAGACGCGAAGCGAGCTGTGCCCGCCGTCTCATCCGTGAGAAAAATGATAGGCCCGAAGCGGATTCGGCTTGTTGCCAAATCAGTCGCGCAGGTGCTTGTATACGCAACAAACTTGTATTTGAGATCCACGATGCGCAATAAACGCAATGCAGATACCCTGGACCAGACCGACATCGCCCTGCTCAACCGCCTGCAGGCCGATGCCCGCATCACCAACGTGGCGCTGGCGCAGAGCGCCCACCTGTCGCCCGCGCCCTGTCTGCGCCGGGTGCGCGACCTCGAAACATCCGGAGTGATCCGCGGCTATGCGACGCTGCTCGACCCCGAGGCGGTCGGGCTGGACATCTCGACCTTCATCCAGGTGAGCCTCGACAAGCAGGTGGCCAGCGCGCTGCGGGTGTTCGAGGAGACCATCGACAGCTACCCCGAGGTGATGGAGTGCTACCTCATGACCGGCGACTCGGACTACCTGCTGCGCGTGGTGGCGCCGGATCTCAAGGCGCTGCAGAGCTTCATCGTCGATCGGCTGGCGCGCATCCCGCATGTCTCCAACATCCGCTCGAGCATGACGCTCAAGCAGGTCAAGTACAAAACGGCACTGCCGATCGACCTGGCTTGAGCGTCCCCTCCAGGCGGGCCGCGGGGGTCCGGGCCCCCGTGGACGCGGGTGTTACTTCTTGCGCATCGGCGGCAGGTCGGTACAGCTGCCATGGGCCACTTCCGCGGCCATGCCGACGGTCTCGCCCAGCGTCGGGTGGGGGTGGATGGTCTTGCCGATATCCACCGCGTCGGCGCCCATCTCGATGGCCAGGCAGACCTCGCTGATCATGTCGCCCGCCGAGGGGCCGACGATGGTGCCGCCGATCACGCGGTGCGTTTCGGCATCGAAGATCAGCTTGGTGAAGCCGTAGTCGGCGCCGTTGGCGATCGCCCGTCCCGAGGCGGCCCACGGGAACTTGGCGGTTTCCACCTTCCTGCCCTCGGCCTTGGCCTGGGCTTCGGTGTAGCCGACCCAGGCCACTTCCGGATGGGTGTAGGCCACGCCCGGAATCACCGTCGCATCGAAGGCCGACTTCTGCCCTGCGGCCACTTCGGCCGCCACATGTGCCT
Organism: Zoogloeaceae bacterium; assembly: GCA_024235595.1. GTDB lineage: Bacteria > Pseudomonadota > Gammaproteobacteria > Burkholderiales > Rhodocyclaceae > Cognatazoarcus. Next base: position 7,386 of record JACKMC010000001.1, read on the forward strand.
CGTGCACCGCCTTGTGGGCGAGCATGGGCTGACCGACGATGTCGCCGATGGCGAAGATGTGCGGCACGTTGGTGCGCATCTGCGCATCGACCGGGATGAAGCCGCGCTCACCGACGATCACGCCGGCCTTGTCGGCGCCGATCTTGTTGCCGTTGGGGCTGCGCCCGGCCGACTGCAGGATCATGTCGTAGCGCTGTGGCCCCTGCGGCGCCTTGTCGCCCTCGAAGGTGACATAGAGGCCATCTTCCTTGGCCTCGACCCCGACAGTTTTGGTCTTGAGCATGATGTTGTCGAAGCGCTGGGCGTTCTGCTTCTCCCACACCTTGACCGCGTCGCGGTCCGGGCCCTGCATCAGGCCATCCAGCATCTCGACCACGTCGATGCGGGCGCCCAGCGACGAATACACGGTGGCCATCTCGAGGCCGATGATGCCGCCGCCGATGACGAGCATCTTGTTCGGCACGAAACGCAGTTCGAGCGCGCCGGTGGAATCGACGATGCGCGGGTCCTGCGGGATGAAGGGCAGGTGTACCGCGGCCGAGCCGGCGGCGATGATGCACTGCTTGAAGCGGATGACCTTCTTTTCGCCGGTCTTGTCCTGAGCATCGCCGGTGGTGAGCTCCACTTCCACATGGTTGGGGTCGAGGAAGCTGCCGTAGCCGCGCACGATGTCGACCTTGCGCGCCTTGGCCATGCCGCCGAGACCGCCGGTGAGCTTGCCGATCACCCCGTCCTTGTGCTTGCGCAGCGCATCCACATCGACCGCGGGCTTGGCGAAGCTCACCCCGGTGCTGCCCATGTGCCCGGCCTCGTCCATCACCTGGGCCACATGCAGCAAGGCCTTGGAGGGGATGCAGCCGACGTTCAGGCAGACCCCGCCGAGGCTGGCGTAGCGCTCCACGATCACCGTCTTGAGGCCGAGGTCGGCGGCGCGGAAGGCGCCCGAATAGCCGCCGGGGCCGGCGCCGAGCACCAGCATGTCGCACTCGATGTCGGCGGCGCCACCATGGCTCGCCGCGCTCGGCGCGGCAACGGCCGGAGCGCTTGGCGCCGGCGCTGCCGCAGCCGGGGCCGACGCAGCCGCGCCGGCGGCCTCGACCTTGAGCAGCACGCTGCCTTCGGCAACCTTGTCGCCAACCGACACCAGCACCTCCTTGACCACGCCGGCGGCCGCCGAGGGCACGTCCATGGTGGCCTTGTCGGATTCCAGCGTGCAGATGGCGTCGTCGACCGCGATGCGGTCGCCAACCTTCACGAACAGCTCGATCACCGGCACCGAATCGAAATCGCCGATGTCCGGCACCTTCACTTCAACTGTCTGACTCATTGCGCGATCTCCTTGCGGGCGAACGGATGGCGCCCGCCGCGTGTGGGAGGATGAAAGCGCCCGCGGCGCCCGCCTGCTTTGGGGCAGTGGGCGCCGCGGGGCTCAAGACGCTTGGGAGCGCCGGGGCTTGCGCCTCAGATCCTGGCCAGCGCCTGCTCCAGATCGGCCACCAGGTCGTCGCCGTTCTCGATGCCGGCCGAGTAGCGGATGAGGCTCTCGGGAATACCGGCGTTGGCGCGTTCCTGCTCGGTCAGCTCGACGTGGCTGGTGGTGCGCGGCGGTCCGACGAGGGTGCCGACCGAACCCAGGCTGGCCGCCTTGTGGGCGTACTTGAGGTTCTCCAGCACCGTCACCACGTTCTCGAAACCGCCCTTCAGCGAGAAGCTCAGCATGCCGCCGAAGCCGCGCATCTGGCGCTTGGCGATGTCGTGGTTGAGGTGGGTTTCGAGGCCTGGGTAGAAGACCTGGTCGACCTTGGGGTGCTGCGACAGGAAGGTGGCGACCTTCATGGCGTTCTCGTTGTGGCGCGCGATGCGCAGCTCAAGCGTCTTCATGCCGCGCAGGATCATGTAGGCGGACTGCGGGTGCAGGGTGGCGCCGGTGATCTCGCGATAGTGGAAGATCTGGTCGATCAGGTCCTTCTTGCCGACCGCCAGCCCGCCCATCACGTCCGAGTGGCCGTTGAGGTACTTGGTGGCGCTGTAGACGACGATGTCCGCGCCGAGGCTGATCGGGCGCTGGTTGATCGGCGTCGCGAAGGTGTTGTCGACCACCACGATGGCGCCATTCTCGTGGGCCACTTTCGCCAGCCGCTCGATGTCGACGATCTTCAGCGTGGGGTTGGTCGGGGTCTCGAGATAGAGCACCTTGCAGCCCTTCCTGACTTCGCGCTCGATGGCCTCGAAATCGCTGGTGTCGACCATGCACACATCGACATTGAGGCGCGGCAGGAACTTGATGAAGATCTTGTTCGAGCCGCCGTAGGTGTCCTTGATCGCCACCACCCGGTCGCCCGGCGCGAGCAGCGCGAACAGGGTATTGCTGATCGCCGCCATGCCGGTCGAGAAGCTGGTGGCTTCTTCGCCGCCGTCCATGATGCGGATCTTCTCTTCGAGCGGGCGTACCGTGGGGTTGGTGTTGCGCGAATAGATGTGGCCCTTCTTCTTGCCCATCCCGACCTGGTGCCACTCTTCCATGTCGTCGTAGCCGAAGGTGACCGAGTTGTAGACCGGCAGGCAGATGGCGTTCTCGGCGAAGAGGTGCTCCTCGCCGGCCCAGACCGAGGCGGTTCCGGTGTTGTTGTCGAATTCGTTCATTTCAGTTGCTCCTTTGGTAGCAAATGTGGAGCCCGGCGGTCGCGCAGCGGCGCAGCCCGGGCGGTATTCAAATGGGGTGAATCCCTGCTGTCTTGCCCGGCCTCAGCCGACCACCTCGGCAACCACCGCAAGGGTGTCGCCGCAGTGGATCAGCCCGGGAAAATGGCGTGCCGCGAGGATGCCGCTGCGCCCGGCGCGATATTCGATCGGTGCGCTGCCGGTACGCGTCGCGTCATGGACGCGGCCGACGACATCGCCGGCGTTCACCGGATCACCGAGATCGACGCACATCTCGAGCAGGCCGTCATGCATCGAGGCGACGTAGCAATCGCCATCGGGCATATCGAGCTTGATCGACTTGCGCGGCGACATCTCGCCCTTGCAGATTTCGCAGTGGATGAGGAAGTCGCGCACGCCTTGCTCGGCGATGGCGACGCTCCGGGCGGTCGACGAGCCGCCGCCGCCCAGTTCGGTCGATACGAACACCTTGCCGGCCTCTTCGGCCGCGGTGTCGAACATGCCGACGCTGTCCAGCTCGAGCATGTGCATCGAGTAGGGCGCGCCGAAGGCCTCCATCGCCGCCTGGCAGCGTGCTTCCTGGGCCTTGTCGTCGAGCACGTGAATGCATGCGAAGGGCAGGAAATCGAGCGTCTTGCCACCCGAGTGGATGTCGAGCACGAAATCGGCACGAGGCAGCAGATGGCGCTGGATGTAGTCCGCGATCTTCTCGGTGACAGTGCCGTCCGGCTTGCCGGGGAAGCTGCGGTTGAGATTGCCCCGGTCGATCGGCGAGGTTCGGGTGCCGGCGCGAAATGCCGGGTAGTTCAGGAAAGGCACGATGATCACGCAGCCGCTGACCTCCTCGGCCTTGAGGCTGTTGCTGAGCTTTCTCAGCGCGACCGCACCCTCGTACTCGTCGCCATGGTTGGCGCCGGTGAGCAAGGCGGTGGGGCCCTTGCCGTTGCGAACCACGGTGATCGGGATCATCACCGCACCCCACGCGGCATCGTCGCGCGAATAGGGCAGCTTGAGAAAGCCGTGCTGGACGCCGTCGCGGTCGAGGTCGACGGTCGGGCTGATCGGTGAGGGTTTCATGACACTCACTCCTTGACGAAGAGTTTGCGCGGCGTGTTGCACAGGGGCTCGACACCGGTGGGGGTGATGAGGATGCTTTCGGTGATCTCCAGGCCCCAGTCGTCCTGCCACAGGCCGGGCATGAAGTGGAAGGTCATGCCGGGCTCGAGCACGGTGGTGTCGCCCGGGCGCAGGCTCATCGTGCGCTCGCCCCAGTCGGGCGGATAGCTCGCGCCGATCGGGTAGCCGCAGCGGCTCGACTTGTCGATGCCGTAGCGCTTGAGCACGGCGAAGAAGGCGTTGGCGATGTGCTCGCAGGTGTTGCCGGGTTTCGCGGCGTCGAGGCCGGCCTCGATGCCTTCGATGATCGCCTTCTCGGCCTCGATGAAGTGCTTGGGCGGGCGACCCAGGTACACCGTGCGCGACTGCGGGCAGTGATAGCGCCGGTAGCAGCCGGTGATCTCGAAGAAGGTGCCCGAGTCGGCCGGCATCGGCGAATCGTCCCAGGTCAGGTGCGGCGCCGCGGCGTCGGCGCCGGTGGGCAGCATCGGCACGATCGAGGGGTAGTCGCCGCCGTGGCCCTCGGCACCGATGATCGCGGTCGAGTAGATCTGCGCCACCAGCTCGTTCTTGCGCATGCCCGGCTCGATCACCTCGAGGATCTTGTCGTGCATCTTCTCGACGATGCGCGCGGCGATCCGCATGTAGGCGATCTCCTGCTCCGACTTGACCGCCCGCTGCCAGTTCACCAGGCCGTTGGTGTCGACGAAGCGGGCCTGCGGCAGGTGCTTTTGCAGCGAGGCGAAGGCCGCCGCGCTGAAGTAGTAGTTGTCCATCTCCACGCCGATGCGCTTGTCCTGCCAGCCGCGCGCCGCGATGACCTCGCTGGACAGGTAGTCCATGGGGTGGCGCTCGGTCGACATCACGTAGTTGTCGGGGTAGCGGATGATGCTCTCGGGCGAGATCCAGGCGGTGCGGGCGGCGCCGTTGCCGTCCATGCCGCGGCCGAACCACAGCGGCTCGCCTTCGAGCCCGACCAGCACGCATTGGTGCACATAGAAGGACCAGCCGTCGTAGCCGGTGAGCCAGTTCATGTTGGCCGGGTCGGTGACGATCAGCAGCTCCACACCCTTTTTCGCCATTGCCGCACGGGTCTTGGCCAGGCGCGCGGCGTACTCGCTGCGTTCGAATGGCAGTTTCACTTCTGTATTCATGTTCGATTGCCTCTCTTGATCGGTGTTGTTCGGTTCATCAGCCAGCGATCAGGGCTTGACGAAGAGTTTGCGCGGCGTGTTGCACAGGGGCTCGACACCGGTGGGGGTGATGAGGATGCTTTCGGTGATCTCCAGGCCCCAGTCGTCCTGCCACAGGCCGGGCATGAAGTGGAAGGTCATGCCGGGCTCGAGCACGGTGGTGTCGCCCGGGCGCAGGCTCATCGTGCGCTCGCCCCAGTCGGGCGGATAGCTCGCGCCGATCGGGTAGCCGCAGCGGCTCGACTTGTCGATGCCGTAGCGCTTGAGCACGGCGAAGAAGGCGTTGGCGATGTGCTCGCAGGTGTTGCCGGGTTTCGCGGCGTCGAGGCCGGCCTCGATGCCTTCGATGATCGCCTTCTCGGCCTCGATGAAGTGCTTGGGCGGGCGACCCAGGTACACCGTGCGCGACTGCGGGCAGTGATAGCGCCGGTAGCAGCCGGTGATCTCGAAGAAGGTGCCCGAGTCGGCCGGCATCGGCGAATCGTCCCAGGTCAGGTGCGGCGCCGCGGCGTCGGCGCCGGTGGGCAGCATCGGCACGATCGAGGGGTAGTCGCCGCCGTGGCCCTCGGCACCGATGATCGCGGTCGAGTAGATCTGCGCCACCAGCTCGTTCTTGCGCATGCCCGGCTCGATCACCTCGAGGATCTTGTCGTGCATCTTCTCGACGATGCGCGCGGCGATCCGCATGTAGGCGATCTCCTGCTCCGACTTGACCGCCCGCTGCCAGTTCACCAGGCCGTTGGTGTCGACGAAGCGGGCCTGCGGCAGGTGCTTTTGCAGCGAGGCGAAGGCCGCCGCGCTGAAGTAGTAGTTGTCCATCTCCACGCCGATGCGCTTGTCCTGCCAGCCGCGCGCCGCGATGACCTCGCTGGACAGGTAGTCCATGGGGTGGCGCTCGGTGGACTGCACATAGTGATCGGGGTAGCCGATCATGTTGTCGCGCGCCAGCCAGGTGGTGAGCCTGGCGCCGTTGGTATCCTGGCCGCGGCCGAACCACAGCGGCTCGCCCTCGAGCCCGAGCAGCACGCACTGGTGCACATAGAAGGACCAGCCGTCGTAGCCGGTGAGCCAGTTCATGTTGGCCGGGTCGGTGACGATCAGCAGCTCAACGCCGCGCGCGGCCATCGCGGCGCGGGTACGCGCCAGCCGTGCGGCGTATTCGGCGGCGTCAAAGGGGAGCGAACGGGATGCAGGCATGGCGCGCTCCCGGCTCAGGACCGAAACGTGGTGCCACGACCGCTCGACAGCGCGCGGGCATGGGCGAGGTTGGCGATGGCGGTGTCCTGCGCGCCGGTACCGGTGAGATCACAGATCGTCACCTCCTGCGCGCTGGCGCGACCGAGCGCCTGGCCGGCGATGATCTGGCCGAGCTCGGCGATCTGCGCCGACGCATCGACCAGGCCCGCATCGAGCGCATGGTGCAGCTCGCCCAGCAGGCTCGCCTGTGCGATGCGGTCGCAGACATAGCGGCTGGCGGCGACAAGCGCGGCCGGCGCGATCTCGTTCTTGTGCTCGGCATCCGAGCCCATCGCGGTGATGTGCATGCCGGGCCGCAGATGCGCCGCCTGGATCAGCGGCTCGCGGCTCGGCGTGGTGGTCACCACCACGTCCGCGGCGGCCACCGCTTCGTCGATGCTGGCGACCGGGCGGACCTCGATACCGAGGCGCACCGACATCTCTTCGGCGCAGGCGCGAGCCCTGGCGGGCGAGGGCGCCCAGATCGTCGCGGACTCGATCGGCCGCACCAGGCACAGCGCCTGCAATTGCAGCCTGGCCTGCTCGCCGGCGCCGATGATTGCCGCCCGGCGCGCATCCTCGCGGGCCAGCCAGCGCGCCGCCACGGCGCCCGCGGCGGCGGTACGCACGCTGGTGAGATAACCGTTGTCGAGCAACAGCGCTTCGAGCACGCCGGTGTGCGCCGACAGCAGCATCATCATGCCGCTGAGGCTGGGCAGGCCGATCTTCGGGTTGTCGAAGAAGCCCGGGCTGACCTTGATGGCGAAGCTCTCGAGCGATGGCAGGTAAGCGGTCTTGACGTCCACCTCGCCATTGCGCTCATGGATGTCGAGACGCAGGATCGGCGGCATTTCCACGGCCTCGGTGGCCAGCGCGCAAAAGGCGTGTTCGACGCACGCGATGCTGTCGAGATCCAGTGCTACGCAGGCTCGCAGATCGGTTTCGCTCAACAAGGTGATTGCCGGCATTGCGCCCTCTTCTCAAGATGAATGGAGACTTCCCACATTCGCCGGCCGCTTTCGCTGAGAAGCTTTGCTGGCTGGCTTGAGAACGAGTTTAGGGGGGCAGAACGGTGCTTTCCCTTGTCCTAGTGCATTGCCGTGACGCATGACAGGAATGTGTCCGGGGCGCTCCGGCCGGCGGCACTTCGCCCGCCTTTCTCGCACTGGCGCGAAGCGAGGGCAATCGGTGGCCGAAGCCGCGGTGCCGCCCGAGGGGCGTCCTAGCTGTAGCTGTTGACGCCCGGGTATTGACGGAAGACGCTGGCGATGGTGGCGATCGCGGTGCGCACCCGCACCTCGCTCAGCGCGCTGCCGATGCATAGCCGGATGGCATCCGGCCGCGGGGTGCCCTTGACCAGGAAGGGGTCGGGTGAGGTGACCGCCACGTTGCGATTCCTGAGCTGCTTGACGAGGGCGTCGAGCTGCCAGTGCTGGGGAATCCCGACCCAGGCGGTCAGCGCGTTCGGATGGTGGCCGATGACATGTTCGCCGAGCAGTTCCATCACCGCCCGATGGCGGACCGCGAGACGCTCGCGCTGCACCTCGACCAGACGCTGGGCGGTGCCGTCGGCGATCCAGCGGGTGGCGACCTCGGCCAGCAGCGGCGTCGCCATCCAGCTGTTCACCCGCAGGATGCTGTCCGCCCGGATGGCCATGCGCCTGGGCACGGTCAGGTAACCGGTGCGCAGGCCGCACAGCACCGACTTGGTGAAGCTGGTGCAGTGAAAGCCGAGCTCGGGCAGCATGCTGCAGATCGGCTCGTGGCGCTGCGCCAGCAAGGGGCCGTATACGTCATCCTCGATCACGTAGACCCCGTATTTTTCTGCGATGCGGGCAATCGCGGCGCGACGCGACGGCGGCATCAGCGACACCGTCGGATTGTTGAAGTTGGGGGTGCACACCAGCACCCGGATCCGCTCGTTGGCGCACATGTCCTCGAAATGATCCGGGTGGATGCCGAATTCGTCGCAGTCCAGGCCCTTGAGCGTAAAGCCCAGCACCTGCGCCGAGCCGATGACGCCATGGTCGGTCACGTTCTCGCTCAGCACGATGTCGCCGGGACTCACCAGCGAGGCGAGCGCGGTAAACATCGCGTGGGCGGTGCCGTTGGTGATCAGTACGGTGTCGAGCGTGGCCTTTACGCCCAGGCCTTCGAGCCATTGCACGGCCGCGGCGCGGTGATACTCGAAGCCGGCGATCGGCCGGCAGTCGCGGATCCAGGGCTGGTCCTGCTGCATCGAAAAATCGCCGCACACCTTGCGCCACGCCTCGTCGTGTGCGGCGGTGTGCACGATGCGGGCCATCGAAAAATCGACCAAGGTGCGCTCGGCATAGTCGAGCATGTAGGTGGCGGCCTTTTCGCTCACGCGCCGCGACACGAAGCTGCCACGCCCCACCTCGCAGCGGATCATGCCGTGCTGCTCGAGTTCCTTGTAGGCATTGGTCACCGTTTGCACGCTGATGCCGAGCTTGCGCCCGACCTCGCGCTGCGGCGGCAGACGGGTACCGTCCTTGAGCGCCCCGCTCTCGATGTCGGCCATGATGGCCTGGACCAGCGCCTTGTACTTGGACTCCCCGCCGCGAACCGCGGCAAGCGCCTTGTTCCAGAGTTCCATCATGTTGCCTCCCGGATGTACTCGTTCAGCCGGCCATCCTGCCGGTACGCGACCTGTCGCCCCGTGGCCGGCGGGCGCCCGCTCTCGTCATGTGCCCGCGCACAGCAGCCGGCGATGCAGCGCCATGTCGATGTTGGCCCCGCTGGCCATCACCACCGTGGTGCCGGCGGCCTCGATGCGGCCGGACAGCAGCGCGGCGATGCCGACCGCCCCGCTGCCTTCGAGGATGAGCTGCTCCTGGTCGTAGGCATGGCGGATCGCCCCGGCGATTTCCTCTTCGCTCACCAGCATGGTGTCGTCAACCAGCGCCTGGACCATACGGAAAGTGTAGCGGTTGTCGAGCCCGATGCCGCCGCCCAGTGAATCGGCCAGCGTGGCGACCTCTTCGACCTGCACCGGCTTGCCGGCACGCAGGCTGGCATGCATCGCGCAGCCGTGCTCCATGCTCACGCCGATCACCCGGATCGCCGGGCTCGCACTCTTCATCGCCAGCGCCACGCCGGCCAGCAGGCCGCCGCCCGAGAGGGGCACCAGCACGGTGTCGACGGCTGGCAGCTCTTCCAGCACTTCGAGACCCGCGGTGCCCTGGCCGGCGATCACGTCGGCATGATCGAAAGGCGGCAGACGGACCAGGCCCTCCTCGGCGACCAGCCGGGCGACCTCGAGCTCGGCCTCGTCCTGGCTCGAGCCGATGATGCGCACGTCGGCGCCCAGCGCGCGGATCGCCTCCACCTTGTTGGAAGGCACCAGCCGCGACATGCAGATCACCGCGCGCACGCCGAGTTGATGCGCCGCGTGGGCCAGCGCGCGGCCGTAGTTGCCGGTCGATACCCCGATCACGCCCCGACGGCGGGCCTCGTCGTCGAGCTGCAGGATCGCATTGGTGGCCCCGCGCAGCTTGAAGCTGCCGGTGATCTGGCGGCAGTCGAGCTTGAGATGCACGCTGCCGCCGGTGTGCCGGGACAGGCTCGGCGAGGGCACCAGCGCAGTGCGCAGGATATGGCCGTGCAGACGCTGGCGCGCCTTGTAGATGTCGATCAGGCGGATTTCATCTTGCATCTGAGTCACTTCCCCGAGGCGTGATCGAAGAGGCGGCCAGGCGCCTGCTTGCCAGCGGCGACGCCGCTCAGCTGCAAGGCATGCCAGACGATGGCCTGGTTGCTGGTTACCACCGGACGGCCCAGCGCCACTTCGAGGGCGTCGACGGCGAGGCTTGAGCGCAGCGCGGTGCACGAGATGAACAGTGCATCGGCATCGACCGCCATGGCCTGGACGCCGGCCTCGACGATCGCCTCCGGCGACACCGCGGTCATCTCGTTGTCGTCGTCCATGCCGAAGCCGCTGACATTGATCACTTCGAGGCCACGGCTGGCGTAGTAGTCGCCGAGGGCACGGTTCACGTCCTCATGGTAGGGCGTGAGGATGGAGACCCGGCGGGCACCCAGGTGATGCAGCGCCGCCAGGCTCGCCGTTACCGGGGTGGTGGCATGGCGGCAGGCACGGGCCTCGCCGATCAGCTTCAGGGTCGCCGTCTCGCCCATCGCGATGGTGCCCGAGGTACAGCCGTAGACGACCACGTCGAGCGGCACGCCGGGCAGCAGGTCGCGACCGGCGCGGGGCATGTCCGCGGCCACCCGGCGCAGCGCCTCGAGTCCCATCGGATTGGCGTGCTGCACCCGATTGCAGTAGATCTCGACCTGCGCGGGCAGCATCCGCCGCAGGTCCGATTCGCTGTTGAGATCGGTGGCCAGCGCGATCAGGCCGATCCGCGCGGCCGGGGCCGCCAGCAGGTGATGGGAGGAAAGCTGGATGGATTCGATGCGCATGATGGGGATGTAGTCTCGTTCAACGGAAGGCCAGCGTCGGCAGGAACAGCGCGATATCGGGGAAGACGATGAGCAGCGCGGCGGCGAACAGCAGCAGCGCGATGAAGGGCGGGGTGCCGCGGATCACCTCGAGGTAGGGTTTGCGGAACACCGCGCAGGCCGTGAAGATGTCGCAGCCGAAAGGCGGCGTGCAGGAGCCGATGGCAAGCTGCAGCGTGACGATCGCGCCGACCAGCACCGGATCGATCCCCGCGGCGTTGACCAGCGGCATGAAGATCGGGGTCAGGATCAGCACCACCACGATCGGATCGACGAACATGCAACCGACGAAGAAGGCCACCGAGATCGCGAACAGGATGGTGTAGGGGCCGGCCTCGTCGAGGCCGATCGACGCGATCAGCTCCTGCGGAATCTGGGCGAAGGAGATCAGCCACGAGAAGGCGGCCCCGGTGCCGACCAGGATGAAGACGATGCCGGTGATGAGGCCGGTCGAGTAGGCGATGTCCGGGATCTCCGAGAGCTTGACCGCGCGGTGAATGAAGACCTCGAGGATGAAGGCGTAGAGCACCGCGATCGCGGCGACCTCGGTGGGGCTGAACCAGCCGCCGTAGAGACCGCCGACGATGAGCACCGGAAACATGGTTGCCAGCGAGGCCTTGCGCAGCGCCTGGAAACGCTCGCCCCAGGTGGCGCGCGGTGCCAGCCCGATGTTCTTGCGCCAGGCATACCAGACCGAGTAGACGCTGAACAGCAGCAGGATCAGCAGGCCCGGCCCGATGCCGGCGAGAAACAGCTCGGCGATCGAAACCTTGCCGACGATGCCGAAGACGATCATGCCGATGCTCGGCGGAATCAGGAAGGCGATGTCGGAGGCATTGATGATCAGCGCCGTGGCGAAGCGGTCGTCGTATCCGGCCTTGAGCATGCGTGGCCGCAGCGGTCCGCCGATCGCCACCACGGTGGCCTGGGTCGAGCCCGAGATGGCGCCGAACAGGGTGCACGACACCGCCGCGGTGACCGCCAGGCCGCCGCGCAGGTGGCCGAAGAAGGTCATCGCCAGGTCGAGCAGGCGGTTGGCGGTGCGGCCTCGGGTAACGATATCCGCGGCCAGGATGAACATCGGCACGGTGATCAGCGCCACCGGGCTGATGCCGCTGATCATCTGCTGGATGATGATGTCGAGCTTGAGGCTGGGAAAATAGAAGATGAAGCCGACCAGTGTTGCCACCAGCATCGGGATCATCATCGGGAAGCCCATCAACAGCAGGGCGACCATGACGAGAAGGATTGTGAGTGCCATGACGGGGTCCTCAGATGCTGGGCATGTCGACTTCGTCGGTCTCGCGCACCGAGTGGGCGAGATAGACGTCTTCGCCGCGGATGTTCGCAACCGCGGCAAGCAGGAACTGGATGGCGGTGAGTCCGAGGCCGAGCGGCAGCCACAGCAGGGTGATCCACATCGGCATCTGCAGCGCCGGCGTTACCCGGCCGAGGCCCTGGATGCGCAAGATGTATTGCATGGCATACCAGCCGAGCACCGCCACCACCACCGCGGTGATCACCTGCATGACCGCGAACATGCGCCGACGGTGGGCGATGCCCAGCAGGTCGGTGAGCGCCGACATGCGGATATGACGGCCCTGGCGTGCCGCCGCGCTGGTGCCGACGAAGGTCACCAGCACGATCAGGAACTGATTGAGCTCCTCGGAAAAGAACAGGCTGCTGCTGAAGCCCAGCCGGGCACATACGTTGGCAATCGTATTCACTGCCATAAGGATGATGGCCCAGGCGAGCAGTTGCTTCTCCAGCACTGCAAGGCCACGATCAACTGATTGTGCGAATCGCACAATCCCCCGTGCGGATGATTCTTCGGACATTTGTTTCCTCCTGGCGATCGGAGCCGGGCCTTGCCTCGGCGTGGGGATGCTGCAGGTGTGGCTTTTCTGTTTCGATGGAGGCAGTTTAGTCGCCGGCCGCAGGGGCCTGAATGCCCTAGCACAATGCCGCGAATGCCCCGCGATTGTGCAAGTGCACCATAAACCGGCACCGTCACAGGGCATGCCGAAAGTGTTCTAGTGCAATCTGCCTCTGCGAGCGCGGTTGTAGTCTGGAAGCCGTTCGCAGGGGACGGCAGCGCCTACCCGCAACAACACCAATCTCAACAGGAGAAACGCCATGAAGCTCGCAGGGAATCTCAAGCGGCTGGTCCTCGGTGCAGCAATGAGCCTGGCCGCCTTTTCGGCCGCCAGCGCGGAAAGTTGGAAGTTCGCCGTCGAAGAAGGTCCCGGCGACGTGCAGACGCTTTATGCGCAGGAATTCAAGCGACTCGTCGAAGCGCGCACCAAGGGCCAGGTCAAGGTCACCATCTACACCTATGGCCAGCTCGGCAACGAGAACGACATTACCGAACTGACCGCCGGCGGCGCGATCCAGTTTTCCAACGCCTCGCCGGGCCACCTCGGCACCTTCGTACCCGAAGTCCAGGTCCTGAGCCTGCCCTTCCTGCTGCCCGACTCGGACAAGGCCAAGGCCGACGTGCTGTCGAACAGCCAGGCGCTCTACGGCTCGCTGGCGAAGGATTTTGCCGGCAAGGGTCTCAAGCTGTTTACCGTGTATCCCGAAGGCGAGATGATCTGGACGACCAAGAAGGCGATTCACAAACCGGAGGATCTCGGCGACGTGAAGTTCCGCGTCATGACTTCGCCGATCCTCATCGAGCAGTTCAAGCTCTACGGCGCCAACCCGGTCGCCCTGCCCTGGGGCGAGGTCTATGGTGGCCTGCAGATGAACGTCATCCAGGCGCAGGTCAATCCGGCCTTCTTCATCGAGAGCGCCAAGTTCCACGAAGTCACCGATCACCTCATCTATGTGCGCGACGTGGAATACACCACCACCGTTGTTGCCAATGCCGACTTCTGGCAGGGTCTCTCGGACGAGCGCAAGAAGATGCTCGGCGAAGTGCGCAACGAGTTGCAGACCTTCATCCTCGCCAAGGAGCGCGAGAAGAACGAAGCGGCGGTCGCGAAGATGAAGAAGGACAACCCCAAGCTCCAGACCGTGCGCCTCACCGACGCCGAGCGCGAGCTGTTCCGCAAGCGTGCCGAGCCGCTGGCCGGCAAGCTGGTAGACATGGTGGGCGGCCGTACCGCCGAAATCCTCAAGCAGATCAAGGCCGACATCGCGGCCGCCGAGGCAAAGTACGGCGCCAAATAAATCCACACTGCCCCGAACCCAAGGGCGCCGCGGTCGGGCGCCCTTTCCTTTTGGTCCGCCGCCCCGGCGCGGCGGCCGGCCGCAATCCGTCAGGAGATTTGAATTGCAGGATCGACAACGCGCCTTGCTGACAACCACCTTCGGGGTGCTGCTGCTGTCGCCCGACGCGCTGGTATTGCGCTGGCTATCCATGGACGCAATGCAGATACTGGCCTGGCGCGGATTGCTGATGGCGCTCGGCATGGGCTGCCTGCTGGGGCTGCGCCTCGGGCGGCGGCTGCCACATGCAGTTGCGCGTTGCGGCTGGACCGGCCTGGGTTGCGCACTGTGCTATGGCGCCAGCACGGTGTGCTTCGTCGAGGCGATGCAGCGTGCGGGCGCGGCCAACACCCTGCTCATCTACAGCATCTCGCCGCTCGTTGCAGGCGCGCTGGCCTGGCTGTGGCTGGGCGAGCGGATGCGCTGGTACAGCGTGCTGGCCATCGTCATGTGCATGGCCGGCGTGGCGCTCATCGTATCGGACCAGGCGCCCGAGGCGAATCTCGCCGGCAATCTGCTGGCCTTGCTCGCCGCGATATTGCTGGCACTCAACTTCGCACTGGCGCGCAGCCGGCCGCTGGTCGACACCAGCCCCGCGCTGATACTCGGCGCGCTGCTGTCCGCCGCCATCGGCTACGCGGTCGGCGGTCCACCGCAACTCGGGCCCTCGCAGCTCGCCGTGCTGGTGCTGATGGCAGGCCTGGTCCTGCCCGCGGGCTTCATCCTCATACAGCGCGGGCCGCGCAATATCGGCGCCGCCGAGGTCGGCCTGTTGCTGCTGCTCGAGATCGTGCTCGGGCCGCTGTGGGTGTGGCTGCTGCTCGATGAAGCCCCCACCTCCACGGTGATGCTCGGCGGTGCGATCGTGCTGACGGCGATGTTTGCCCACGGAGTGCTGGCGTGGACACAGCAGTCGTCGATTCGGCAACAATGACGCCGGGGCGATTGGCCCGCCTATCGCCTCGAATCGGAGACCCATCTCATGGCAGTACTGACCCTCACCACCCTCAATCGCTTTCCCGTCAAGTCCTTGCGCGGCGAGTCCTTCCGCGCCCTCGAGATCGGACCGCGCGGCTTTGTCTTCGACCGCCGCTGGATGGTGGTGAACGCCGAGGGTCGCTTCCTCACCCAGCGCCAGCAGCCGCGGATGGCGCTGATCGACACCTCCATCGGCGAGGACGGCACGCTGCGACTCGCCGCGCAAGGCGCCGGGGAAATCCGCGTGGCTGACGACGAGCTTGGACGAATTCCGGTCACGGTGTGGGGCGACACGGTGAATGCGGCCCTCGTCGACCCCGCCGCCGACGCCTGGCTGAGCGACTTCCTGTCCCTGCCCTGCCGCCTGGTGCGCTTCGCCGATGAGCTTACCCGTCCGGTCGACCCGACCTACGCCCTGCCTTCCGATCACACCGCCTTCGCCGACGGCTTTCCCTTTCTGCTGATCTCGCAGGGCTCACTCGACGATCTGAACGCACGGCTCGAGACGCCGGTGCCGATGATCCGCTTTCGTCCCAACCTCGTCGTGCAGGGCTGTGCCCCCTTTGCCGAGGATGACTGGAAGCGCATTCGCATCGGCACCGTAACCTTTCGCGTCGCCAAGCCCTGCTCGCGCTGCGCAATCCCCACCGTCGACCCCGCAACCGGACAGCGCGGCAGCGAGCCGCTGCGCACCCTGGCCGGCTACCGCCGGCGCGACAACCAGGTGTTCTTCGGCCAGAACCTGCTGCATGACGGCCCCGGGCGGCTGGAGGTCGGGATGAAGGTGGAAGTGCTCGAATAGGAGGGCACGCGCGAGCGAATGGCGAGAATCGCGCCGAAGGCGCCGGCCCCATGTTGATCCTGCAAGGTGGGCCCTGGACCCCGGCCTGCGCCGGGGCGACGAATCGTGCCCGGATGCCGTGCCCTAAACGAAGGCACCACAGCCCGCCGGCAATGGCGAAGCCGAGCCGGCAACGCTTTCCCCTTCTGCAGCGCCGAGTGCAGCCCGCGGCCGGCGGGAATTGTCGCGTCGATGTCTGAGCCCGCCAGGGCGAGTTTCGACGCGACCCGCCGGACGCGGGTGGAGCGAGGGCACCGGCGCGAGCCGGCGCTGCGGCAGGGGGCGCTTCTTTGGTGACTTTCTCGTCGCCACAAGAAAGTCACTCGCCCGCCGGGGCGAGACCCGGCCAATCACCGCCAACCGAAGGCACCTCAAAAACCAAACGGCAAAGATCAAAAGCCCTGGACCCCGGCCTGCGCCGGGGCGACGAATCGTGCCCGGATGCCGTGCCCTAAACGAAGGCACCACAGCCCGCCGGCAATGGCGAAGCCGAGCCGGCAGCAGCCTTCCCCTTCTGCAGCGCCGAGTGCAGCCCGCGGCCGGCGGGAATTGTCGCGTCGATGTCTGAGCCCGCCAGGGCGAGTTTCGACGCGACCCGCCGGACGCGGGTGGAGCGAGGGCACCGGCGCGAGCCGGCGCTGCGGCAGGGGGCGCTTCTTTGGTGACTTTCTCGTCGCCACAAGAAAGTCACTCGCCCGCCGGGGCGAGACCCGGCCAATCACCGCCAACCGAAGGCACCTCAAAAACCAAACGGCAAAGATCAAAAGCCCTGGACCCCGGCCTGCGCCGGGGCGACGAATCGTGCCCGGATGCCGTGCCCTAAACGAAGGCACCACAGCCCGCCGGCAATGGCGAAGCCGAGCCGGCAACGCTTTCCCCTTCTGCAGCGCCGAGTGCAGCCCGCGGCCGGCGGGAATTGTCGCGTCGATGTCTGAGCCCGCCAGGGCGAGTTTCGACGCGACCCGCCGGGCGCGGGTGGAGCGAGGGCACCGGCGCGAGCCGGCGCTGCGGCAGGGGGCGTTTCTTTATCCATCTTTCTTGTCGCCACAAGAAAGATGGTCGCCCGCCGGGGCGAGACCCGGCCAATCACCGCCAACTGAAGGCAACCCGAGAACCGAAGCCGCAAGGATCAAAGGCCCTGGACCCCGGCCTGCGCCGGGGCGACGAATCGTGCCCGGATGCCGTGCCCTAAACGAAGGCACCACAGCCCGCCGGCAATGGCGAAGCCGAGCCGGCAACGCTTTCCCCTTCTGCAGCGCCGAGTGCAGCCCGCGGCCGGCGGGAATTGTCGCGTCGATGTCTGAGCCCGCCAGGGCGAGTTTCGACGCGACCCGCCGGGCGCGGGTGGAGCGAGGGCACCGGCGCGAGCCGGCGCTGCGGCAGGGGGCGTTTCTTTATCCATCTTTCTTGTCGCCACAAGAAAGATGGTCGCCCGCCGGGGCGAGACCCGGCCAATCACCGCCAACTGAAGGCAACCCGAGAACCGAAGCCGCAAGGATCAAAGGCCCTGGACCCCGGCCTGCGCCGGGGCGACGAATCGTGCCCGGATGCCGTGCCCTAAACGAAGGCACCACAGCCCGCCGGCAATGGCGAAGCCGAGCCGGCAACGCTTTCCCCTTCTGCAGCGCCGAGTGCAGCCCGCGGCCGGCGGGAATTGTCGCGTCGATGTCTGAGCCCGCCAGGGCGAGTTTCGACGCGACCCGCCGGACGCGGGTGGAGCGAGGGCACCGGCGCGAGCCGGCGCTGCGGCAGGGGGCGCTTCTTTGGTGACTTTCTCGTCGCCACAAGAAAGTCACTCGCCCGCCGGGGCGAGACCCGGCCAATCACCGCCAACCGAAGGCACCTCAAAAACCAAACGGCAAAGATCAAAAGCCCTGGACCCCGGCCTGCGCCGGGGCGACGAATCGTGCCCGGATGCCGTGCCCTAAACGAAGGCACCACAGCCCGCCGGCAATGGCGAAGCCGAGCCGGCAACGCTTTCCCCTTCTGCAGCGCCGAGTGCAGCCCGCGGCCGGCGGGAATTGTCGCGTCGATGTCTGAGCCCGCCAGGGCGAGTTTCGACGCGACCCGCCGGACGCGGGTGGAGCGAGGGCACCGGCGCGAGCCGGCGCTGCGGCAGGGGGCGCTTCTTTGGTGACTTTCTCGTCGCCACAAGAAAGTCACTCGCCCGCCGGGGCGAGACCCGGCCAATCACCGCCAACCGAAGGCACCTCAAAAACCAAACGGCAAAGATCAAAAGCCCTGGACCCCGGCCTGCGCCGGGGCGACGAATCGTGACCGGATGCCGTGCCCTAAACGAAGGCACCACAGCCCGCCGGCAATGGCGAAGCCGAGCCGGCAACGCTTTCCCCTTCTGCAGCGCCGAGTGCAGCCCGCGGCCGGCGGGAATTGTCGCGTCGATGTCTGAGCCCGCCAGGGCGAGTTTCGACGCGACCCGCCGGGCGCGGGTGGAGCGAGGGAACCGGCGCGAGCCGGCGCTGCGGCAGGGGGCGCTTCTTTGGTGACTTTCTCGTCGCCACAAGAAAGTCACTCGCCCGCCGGGGCGAGACCCGGCCAATCATCGCCAACCGAAAGCACCCAAAAACCAAACGGCAAAGATCAAAGGCCCTGGACCCCGGCCTGCGCCGGGGCGACGAATCGTGTCCGGCCGCAGTGCCAGAAACGAAGGCGTCGGACGCTCAGTGACTATGCAAATGTTGGCTCTGCACGGTGCCTACAATTGCCGGCAATGGCGAAGCCGAGCCGGGGCAACGCTTTGACCTTGCCCCGCCAGGCGCCATCACACTACCGCTTCCCGCCCACCAGCGACGGCCCGGCCAGGCGCTGGGCCCAGAAGGCGGCGATCTCGAGCATGCGGTTCACGAAAGCCCATTCGTTGTCGAACCACACCAGCACATTCACCAGCCGCTCGCCGCTGACCCGTGTCTGGCTGCCATCGACGATTGCCGAAAACCTGCAGTGGTTGAAGTCGATCGAGGCGCTGGGGTGGTCGACATAGGCGAGATGGTGGTGGACGCCGCCATTGGTGGCGCGCCGCAGCAAGGCATTGATCTCCTCGCGGGCGGCGCCGCGCGACAGCGTGGCCACCAGGTCGATGGCCGAGACATTGGGCACCGGCACGCGGATCGCCTTTGCCTCGATCCGGCCCGCAAGGCGGGGCAGCAGGCGCGCGACGCCGACGGCGAGACCGGTGTCCACCGGGATCATCGACTGCATCGCCGAGCGCGTCATGCGCAGGTCGGTATGGTGATAGCCGTCGATGAGCGGCTGGTCGTTCATCACCGAGTGCAGTGTGGTGGTGAGCGCATGCTCGATTCCGAAGGCCTCATCGAGGATGGCGAGGATCGGAACGATGGCATTGGTGGTGCAGGAGGCGGCCGAGACGATCCGCTCCTCGCCGCCGAGCGACTCGTGGTTCATGCCATAGACGATGGTGTGGTCCACATCGGCGGCACTGTTGCCGGGGTGCGAGAGCAGCACGCGCGGGCAGCCGGCCGCGAGGAATTCATCGAGCTCGTGGCGATAGCGGTAGCGGCCCGAGGCCTCGACCAGCAGGTCGACGCCCAGCGCGCTCCAGTCCACGTCCGCGGCCCGGCAGGCATGCGAGACGTCGATCGCCGCGCCGTCCACGATCAAGCTGCCGTCGCGTGATTCGACCGTGCCCGCGAAGGGTCCGTGGGTAGAGTCGAAGCGGGTGAGATAGGCCATGCGCTCGAGGTCGGCCGGCTCGTTGATCGCGACGATGGCGAGCTGTTCGCGCAGCGGCGACTCATGCAGCGCGCGCAGAAAACAGCGGCCGATGCGGCCATATCCGTTGAGGGCAATACGAAACGACATCTCCACACCCGCCTCGCGGCCAGCCACTGGGCTCGCCGACTCACTGATAACGAGAAATTGCCCGCCTGGCAACCGGGACGGGTTGCGCGAGCGGGCACAGGATGTGCAGTTTAACAGGCGTCCGGGCGCAGGCGACGCCGCGGGCCGCCCTGCGCCTCGTCAGCGCTCAGAGGTCCATGCAGTTGGCGTAATAGGTGGTAGTTGCCGGCCAGTCGGAGAACACCCCGAGTACCTGCACCTTGCGCGCCAGCGCGTCGAGTACCCGCAGGGTGTCGCCTTCGCGCGAGACGGCCGCATCGAGGCCCTGGTAGTAAAAGCCGTTGTTGCCGTCGGCGAGGATGCCGGAGCGCTCCAGCGTCCACGTGATGATGTCGAGACCCGCCGCCCTGGCGTCAGTCGCGGCCTGCGAGGGCACGATCTCGCCGGCGCCGTCGCTGGTCAGCAGCGCGAAGATCGGCGGCGCCCAGATCTTGATGCCCTCGGCCTTGTACTGCGCCAGCTCGGCAGCATCTGGCAGCTCGGACAGGGTGTTGGCGTCGTCCAGATACACCGCCTGGCGGCCGAAGCGCGGCTCGTGCCGGATCCAGTAGAGCACGTCGGCCTTGTCGAAGGACTGCGGGTACACATTGCGCGCCGGCACCCGGGCTTCCTTGTACTCGTCGATCAGCTTCTGCGCGTAATCCTCCCGGCTGAAGCCGTCGAAGGGCATGGTCACCACCGGGCGCTTGAGCTCGGGCGTCATCTTCACGCCGAGCCGCTCGAACAGCGCGATGCTCTCCTTGTGGCTCATCAGCGTGCCGCTGCTCGGGCCGGAATAGAGATCGGTGCGGAAGTCGGCGGTACCGGCCATGTATTCGGCAACGCTGCGGCCGCGCGGATCGAAGCCATCCATCTTGCCGCGCAGGCGCTTGAACTCGGCCAGGGTGAGGTCGGACGTGCGGCACTCGGCGCTGGCCGGGCTCACCAGCTTGCCGTCGGCGTCGAGGGTGGCCGGGGTGAACGGCCGGGTGCATTTGGCGGCCAGCTCGGGGATGGCGAGGATGTTGGTGGTGGCATGCAGGTCGTCCTGGGCGTGACGGCAGACCAGTTCCTGGTCCCTGGTGAAGGTGACATCGCATTCGATGATGCCGGCGCCCATGCGCGCGGCAGCGATGTAGGACTCGCGCGTGTGCTCGGGAAACTGCATCGCCGCGCCGCGATGGCCGATCGAGAAGTCGTTGCGGCGCATGGTGCGGTTCTCGCAGGAGGCGAGCCGACGCTTGAGCGGGCTGTCCGCCATGTCGTCGACCAGAAACAGCGGCCGCGGACCGAGCTGGATCGCCTGCGCTGCGCCCGGCGACGACGGCTCGCGCCAATCGCGATCATGGCCATGATCCTTCTCGTCGGCCATCGCGAAGCCCGCCAGCCCGGTGAGCGCAGCCAGCACGCAGATCATGGATGGTATTCCGGGTTTCACGACATCCTCCTCCGGGCTCTCGAGTGGGTAGCGTATCTCCCATCGGGTGCGAGTCGTCGAAGCTCCCAGACGGAGCCTGTTCAAGTGCCTGTCCATAGGCACAGGCGGTCGACTGCGGCCTCCAGGTTCAACTCATCAAGGACGCAGCACAGCTGCCACATTAGCGGACGGTCGCCGGCAAGCGGAGTTCCGGCTCGGCAATGCAAGAGCACACCGGCCGCAATCCGACGCCCTGCTGAAACAATCGACAGCTACACTGCGCACTGCGGCGCCGCTTCGGCGCCAATCGACGTGTAGTCTTGCAGACCGCGGGCACGCATGGAAGCTGCGAATCCCGCATCCCGGATCGATGCCAACCACCCGTCCACTCAGGTTCCATCCGCCAGCCGTCGCGCCCACCACCACCTGGGTCGCCGAGGATGCCTCGATTCTCAGCCTCCGCCCGGTGCAACCGGGCGACACGGCGCGCATCCGTGCCTTCATCGAAAATCTTTCGTACAGCGCGCGCTACTTTCGTTTCGGCTGCGGCGAACCGCACTTCAGCGACGCCCAGGTTCGCCGGCTGTGCGACCCGGACACCTCGGTGTGCGCCGATTTCGTGGTCGTCCGGCGCAGTGGCGGGCATGACACGGTCGTTGCCTCGGCGCGCTATTGCGTGCAGGCGGACGGCACGAGTTGCGAATTCGCCATCGCCGTAGCGGACGACTGGCAGGGCCATGGCCTCGGCCGGCAGCTCCTGGCCGCGCTGTTCGAGCGCGCGCGCAGCAGCGGACTCACGCTCATCTACGGCCGGATCCTTGCCACCAATACGCGAATGCTCGAGTTCTCACGCCGCAACGGCTTCGAGGTGCGCGCCGAGCCCGCCAACCCCGCGATCCGCACGGTGAGCCGATCGCTCGGGCGCAGCGCCCCCGACCAGCCGCACGCTGCGGCCCCAGCCACGCCCGACTGAAACCTTCCCCTCGCCAGCGGCGGCACCGACTGTAACCTTTTGCTCGCAGGCCCCATCCAATTGGCAACAGAAGGAGGGGTTCATGAGTACATCCATCGAAGCCGTCAGCGACCGCGCAGCTGCAAGCGACGCCGAACTCGCGCGCAGCATCGTGGCCAACGAGCCGGGTGCGTTCGAGCGCCTCATGCGCCAGCACAACCGCCGGCTGTTCAGGGTCGCACGCAGCATCCTGCGTGACGACGCCGAGGCCGAAGACGCCCTCCAGGACGGCTATATCAAGGCCCACCGTGCGATGGCGCAGTTCCGTGGTGACGCCCGCCTGTCGACCTGGCTGACCCGCATCATCGTCAACCAGGCCCTCGAACGCCGGCGGCGCGTGCCGGCCGGGGCGCGCTCCGAGGTGCAATCGGAAGGGGGCGAGCCCGCCAGCGCCGGCAGCATCCCCGAAACGCCCGAGACCCTGGCAATGCGCGAGGACTTGCGACGGCTCATCGAGCAGGCCATCGACGAATTGCCGGCGCCCTGTCGCAGCGTGTTCATGCTGCGCGCGGTCGAAGGCCTGAGCGTCGACGAGACCGCTGCCTCGCTGGGCATCTCCGAAGCCAATACCAAGATCCGCATGCTGCGCGCCAGGGCCCGGCTGCGCGAATCGCTCGGGCAGCGCCTCGGCCCGCTGCTGGAAAACGTATTCGCCTTCGACGGCCAGCGCTGCGACCGCATCGTGTCGCACGTCTGCGCCGCCCTGGGCCTCCCCGCACCGTCGCCGGTGGCGACCGATGCATCGTCTCCATCCCCCACCCCAAGGAGCCTCTCATGATCAACCAGGTCAATCCCTTCGCGGCGCTCGAAACACTGAGCCGTCGGCGCTTCCTGGCCGGATCCGGCGCCACGCTGTCGGCCGCAGCGATCGCCTTGCTCGCCCGGCGCCCTGCACTCGCTGCCGGCACGCCCGGCAGCGCCGACGACCCCCAGGCCGATACCCGTATCCTCAACACGGCGCTCGGCGCCGAGCTCGAGGCCATCGCCGCCTATGCGGTGGGCGCCGGCAGCGGGCTGCTGCAAAAGCCGGTGCTGGACCTGGCGCTGCAGTTCCAGGGGCATCACAAGGCCCATGCCGAGGTGCTCGCACAGACCGTGCGCAAGCTCGGCGGCACACCCGTCGAGGCCCGCGCGCACTACCCGTTCCCGACCGAAACGCTGAAGAACCAGAATGACGTGCTGGCTTTCGCCGCCGGGTTGGAGCGCGGCGCGGTAAGCGCCTACCTCGGCGCGGTGCCCCTCTTCCACGAGCGCGAACTTGCAGGCGCGGCGGCCAGCATCCTCGGCGACGAGGCGATGCACTGGGCCGTGCTGCGCCAGGCACTCGGCCAGGATCCGGTTCCCGCCGCCTTCATGTCATGAAAAGCGCCGCCCTCGCGCTGTTGCTGGCCGCCGTGGCGGCACTGCCATCGGGCAGCGCCGCGGCCCCGACGGGCGACCCGACGCACGGCGAGGAGATCTACGCCCGCTGCGTGGCCTGCCACTCACTCGCCTACGACCGCACCGGGCCGCGTCACTGCGGCCTTTTCGGAAGACGTGCCGGCTCGGTGCCGGGCTTCGGCTACTCGCCAGCCATGGCCCGCGCCGCCATCGTCTGGAACGAAAAGACGCTGGAGCGCTTCCTGGCCAGTCCGGCCACCGTGGTGCCCGGCACCACCATGGGCTACGCTGGCATTGCCGATCCGCAGGAACGCGCCGACCTGATTGCCTGGCTGCGGCTGGCGAGCCGCTCGGCCGAGCGGTGCACACCTTGACCGGCTTCCGCCACGCCGGATATCCATCGCGGCGAGCTTCGCCTTGCAGGAGCAGGACATGAAACTCCAGATCGTCTCGGATCTTCACCTCGGCCTCGCCCCCTGCGAGCTGCCCGACACCGGCGCGGACCTCATCATCCTCGCCGGCGACATCCACCGCCCGGCACAGGCGCTGCAGTGGGCCAGGGCGCTGGGGCGGCCGGCGATCTATGTCGCCGGCAATCACGAATACTATGGCTCCAGCATTGCCGCGACCGACCGCCTGCTGCGCGAATCGAGCCGCGACAGCCTGGTCACCGTGCTCGACTGTGGCGAGAAGCGCATCGGCACGGTCCGCATCCTGGGCGCCACGCTGTGGAGCGACTTTCGCATCGTCGGCGACGGCCCGGCGCGCGAGCAGGCGATGGAGCAGGCAACAGCCTTCAGCCGCGACTTCAGCCGCATTACGGTGGATGAAAAGGGCCAGGAAGTGTTCACCCCGCGCCACTGCGCGACGCTTTTCGAGCAGCACGCGCGCTGGCTCGAAAGCCGGCTGGCCGAACCCTTCGACGGTGAAACCGTGGTGGTAACGCATTTTGCGCCCTCGGCCGGCAGCATCGCCCCGCGTTTCGCCGGTTCGCCGCTCAATGCCTGCTTCGTCTCCGATCTCGAGTCGCTGGTCGAACGCAGCGGCGCGGCGCTGTGGATACACGGTCACACCCACGACAGCTTCGACTACCCCCTCGGCAAAACGCGCGTGCTGGCCAATCCCCGCGGCTATGTGCGCGAAGGCGTTGCGGAGAACGCGGCCTTCGATCCGGGGCTGACCTTGCGGGTGGGCTGAGGATCGACCCGTAGCGCCGCGCGAGCCGGATCTGTCGATCACCGCGTTCGCGGGCGGAACCTCGGGTTGATGCGCACGATCAGAGCAGGGTGCAGGGCGACGAGCCCTGCCGTGCGGTCCATACGTGGGCATTCTCTTCAACGCAGGACGCGCCGGATGACAGTGCCATCGGCTTGCGTACACCCAGGAAGGGCACATCATGCAATGGAAGACCTTGCTTCTCGGATTCACCCTGGCAATGACCACCGCCGCCACCGCCGCCGAGGTGACGACTCAGCGCTTCGCGGTGCCGCAAGGCGCCCGGCCCCACGATGTGGCGCCCGCGCCGGAGCCGGACGGGCCGGTCTGGTACACCGCGCAGGGACAGGGAGCGCTCGGTGTGCTGTACCCGCAGAGCGGCAAGACCAGGCAGATTCCACTGGGCAGCGGCTCGGCCCCGCACGGGGTGATCGTCGGCCCGGACGGCGCGCCGTGGGTCACCGATGGCGGCCTCAACGCGATCGTGCGGGTGGACCCCGAATCTTTCGAGGTCACCCGCTATCCACTGCCGCAAGGAAGCGGCTACACCAACCTCAATACGGCGGCCTTCGACGCCAAGGGCATCCTCTGGTTCACCGGCCAGTCCGGCATCTACGGCCGGCTGGACCCCGCCACTGGCGCACTGCGCGTATTCGACGCGCCGCGCGGCCGCGGCCCCTACGGCATCGCCAGCACGCCCGCGGGCGACATCTACTATGCCTCGCTCGCCGGCAGCCACATCGCCCGCATCGACACCGCGACCGGCGAGGCGCAAACCATCGAGCCGCCCACGCCAGGGCAGGGCGCACGCCGCGTGTGGTCGGACTCGGACGGGCGGATCTGGGTCAGCGAGTGGCTGTCTGGGCAGCTCTCGCGCTACGACCCGAAAACGCGTAGCTGGCAGGCCTGGAAGCTGCCCGGCGAAGCGCCCCGCACCTACGCGGTGTATGTGGATGAAGAGGACAAGGTCTGGGTCAGCGACTTCGGCGCCAATGCCATGCTCCGCTTCGATCCCGCCAGCGAGCGCTTCGAGTCGTTTCCCTCGCCGGAGCGCAACGCCGCGGTGCGCCAGATCCTCGGACGGGCCGGCGAGGTCTGGGTGCCCGAGTCCGGTACCGACCATCTGATGGTCTATCGGTGGAAATAGCGCCTCGCGCGCTCGGTGCTGCGAAGCAAACGCCGGGCTGAGGATGGGCGAGGGCACTGTTCCGGTGCCGCAGGCCCGCTTTTCTGAGCGCGGGGCCAGGGTCCATCCGCGCAAGCGATCGCGTCGCTGCCGCAGACAGCGTCCAGTTCCCGTCTAATTCCAGTCTAAGTCTCCGCGCTCAGGCTCCTCACATCGCACCGCGAGGTGCATTGCGTGGAGCGTGCCGCGATGGAGATCTGCAACGGCGACCGGGCCGGGAGCGACCCGCATTTCGAATCCGTCGGCCTGGGGTGCCGCGGATTTGCCGGCCTGTTTCGGCTCGATCGTGACGAAGGTGGCCGGGCGCGACTTCCCACGGCCCTGACCTGTCTGGAGCGCGCTTGGGGATCCGATCGCCCGCCGCACTCGACGCCTGCGCTGGCCCTGTGGACCGGCCCATCGTCGATCCGTATCCAGTCTGCGAATCAGCAGCGCGTACTCGTCGTCACCGGCGGCGGTCGGCATGGCGCTGCACGCAAGAGGGCATCGCAGGCGCTTGCGCCACAGGGTGATCCGGCCGTGCTCCTCGACCTCGGCGGCGGCCTCGGGTGTGCCTTTGCCATGCACGACAAGAGCGCCGGCACGCTGCTGCTCGGCCGCGATGCCATGGGCGTGATGCCGCTATACGTCTCGATCCGCGCCGACCGCATTGCCTTCGCAACCGAGATCGGCTCGTTCGCCGCCCTGCTTGACGAGCGGCCCCAAATCGACGGGCGCGTACTCGCGATGTATCTCGATCATGGCTTCAATGGCGGCAATCGCACGGCGCTGGCGCGCGTCGAGCGGGTCATGCCGGGCGAGTTGCTGCGCATTGGCCGCGATCTGCGCATAACGCGCACGTACAGGCGAGCCAGGCTCGGTGCCACAGGCGGCGAGGGGCCGGATCTTTCCGGTGCATGCCAGCGATTCGATGCGCTGTTCGAGCCGACCGTCGCGTCGTCGATCGATCCGCAGCGCCCAAGCAGCCTGCTGCTTTCCGGTGGCCTCGATTCGGCCTTGATCTGCAGCGCCTTGAGCAAGGCCTCGGACTCGCCTCTGCAGACCATCGCGGTGGCCTACGACTTTACCCAGGTCCGCGACGAACTGGCCGACGCGAAGCGCATTTCAGCGCTGTTCGGCACCCGGCACAGCGAGCTCAGGCTGAGCCGGGAGGCCTTGTGGCAGCGCATTGCCTGGATGGTGTGGCGCACCGACGAGCTGATGGACGACCCCGCCGCGCTGCCCACCTCGTTGGTGTCGGACCGGCTTCCACGAGACCGCGCAATCTTTACCGGCGAGGGCGCCGACGATGTCTTTGCCGGCGACGGCTGCTACCGGCGCAAGGCCTTCCAGCGGTACTTTTCCAGCCTCATCGCACCGGGCTCTGGAGGTTGGCGCAGCCACGGCCTGTGGAGCGCGCACGAAGCTGCGGCGCTGTTTGGCGAGGATCTGCGCGAAACCCGCCGGGCGCGCCGCGAGGACATCGTCACCGGCTGGGCCTCGACACCGCGCGAGTGGAGCTGGTTGAAGCGCGCCCAGGGCATGGAGCTTGCTTCGGTTTTCCCGAACACGCTTGCGCTCAAGGTCGGCCGGAGCCTGGATGACGCGCAAGCCTCGGTGCGCATGCCCTTTCTCGATCCGGCGATCGTGCATTTCGGGCTTTCGCTGGATGACCGGCTCAAGGTGCGCGGTCGCGTGGGCAAGTATTTCCTGCGCGAATGGGCGAGCAGCCGTTTGCCGCGCGATCATGTCATGAAGCGCAAGCGCGGCTTCCACGCACCTGTTGGCCACCTGCTGCAGGGTGACTACCTTGCGCAGCTCGAACCGGTGCTGATGGCCAGCACCCTCGTCTCACGCTGGTTCAGGCCGGCAGGCGTTGCGCGGCTGTTCGCCGAACAGCGCGCCACGGGTCGGCGTTCTCAAGCGCTCTGGCGCCTGCTCCACCTGGCGATCTGGCTCAGCCTGTTCGTGCTGCGTCCCGGGGTGACGCCGACGCGCCGCGAAGACCCGCTTGCGTGGATCCTGTGAGGGCCGCAGCGCAGGCTTGCCCCGACGCCCGCGTCGGCAGCCCGTCGGCGGGCAAGGGTTTGCTCGACGCGGCAGGCAACCCGCTGGTGCTGGCAGCGATCATCCTGCTGTTCTCGGTACTGCAGGCCATCTACGGCGCCCATCTGCCGCTGTTCGGTGACGAAGCCTACTACTGGGCCTGGAGCCGACACCCTGCGCTGTCCTACTTCGATCACCCGCCGATGATCGCCTGGTTGCTGGGGCTCGCCACCATGACGGCCACCAGCGAGGCGGCGGTGCGCATGGTGCCGCTGCTGTGCACCGCACTGGGCGCCTGGTGCATCCAGGCCCTGGCGCGCGACATCTACGGCAAGCGCGCAGCGGCACTGGCAGTACTCATCTTCCTCATCATGCCGGCCACCCAGTTCAACGTACTGGTGGCCACGCCGGACGCCCCGCTGATGCTGTTCTGGTCACTGGCCCTGTATGCCGGCCAGCGGGCTGTTTTCTCCGGCGGCCGTGGCTGGCACCTGCTGACCGGCCTGTCCATCGGTCTGGCGCTGCTGTCGAAGTACACCGCGATCCTGTTTCCCGGCGCTCTGCTGCTCTTTCTGCTGCTGCGACGACGCGACGTACTCAAGCGTCGGGACAGCTGGCTGGCGATGCTGGCCGGTGCGCTGATCTTTTCACCAGTGTTGCTGTGGAACTTCGAGCACCACTGGATCAGCTTCGCCTTCCAGTACGAACACGGCACCAGTCGCGACACGCTGGTGCGCTGGGGGCCATGGTTCGAATTCCTGGCCGGGATCGCGATGATCGTTTCGCCAATCGTGTTCGTGCTTGCACTCGCCGCCGCCTTCGCCCGCCACACCCGGCGCGACGGCCAAGCCCTCTATCTGGCGGCGTTCTTCATCCTGCCGCTGGCCTTCTTTGCCTGGAAGGGCCTGTTCCACAAGATGGAACTCAACTGGGCGGCCGTGGCGTTTCCAGCCGCCACGGTGCTGACGGCCGGATTCATCGACAAACACCGCCTGGGCAAAACCTTCATGGCCGCGATGGCCAGTGCACTGCTGCTGACGCTGGCGATCAGGTTTCCGGTGGCGATGGGCCTGCCCGCGAAGTGGAATCCGCTCAACCGTTTCTACGCCAACCGCGAAGCCGTCCAGGCGCTGCTCGAGCTTCGCCGCCCCGGCGAGCCGCTGCTGGCCGATCACTACACCACCGCCTCGCTGCTCGGCTTCTACGCAGCGGACCACCCGACGGTGCGCATTGCCACGCCGAGCCGTTTCAGCCAGTACGACCTGTGGGCCGCAGGGCAGCTGCAATCGACGCCGCGTGGCCTCTACCTCGCGGGCGCGGACATGGGCGCTGCGCTGGCGCAGGCATGCGGCAGCGCAGCCTTGCTGAGGATCTTCAAGGCCAGCGCGCCGGGCTTCGTCCCCCAGACCTTCCATTTCTATCGTTGCGGGGCCTAGTGGCATGAGAGTCGTCGTCATCATTCCGACCTATAACGAGCGCGAAAACATCGTCGCGCTGATCGAGGCGATACAGATCCAGTTCCGTCACCTCGCTTCGCACATGCCTGCGGCGAGGCCCGGGATCCTCGTGGTCGATGATCACTCTCCCGACGGCACTGCCGAGCGGGTTCGCAGCCTGCAGCGAGGCTCGTCCGGCATTCATCTGATCGAAGGCGAGAAGGCAGGCCTCGGCGCCGCCTACATCCGCGGCATGACGCATGCAGTGGAGGTGCTCGCCGCGGACGTGGTCTTCGAGATGGATGCCGACTTTTCACACCGCCCCGAGGACATTCCACGCCTGCTCGAAACCATTGTCGGTGGTGCCGATTTCGTCATCGGCAGCCGCTATGTCGCGGGTGGCAGCATTCCGGCGGACTGGAGCTGGCGTCGGCGGCTCATTTCGCGCGGCGGCAATGTGCTTGCCCGCCGTGTTGCGGGCCTTGGCGGTGTACGCGATTGCACTGCCGGCTTCCGCGCAATTCGCACGGATGTGCTGAAGCGGATCGATCTGGCAGGCCTGGGGGTAAAGGGCTATGTCTTCCAGATTGCACTGCTCCACGCCGCACTGCGCGCGGGAGCGCAGATCGAAGAGGTGCCGGTGCAGTTCGTCGAGCGTGCGCACGGCGCCTCCAAGCTGGGCCTCTCCGACATCGTCGAGTTCATCCGTCATGCCGTTTTGCTGCGCCTGCATGACTCCCAGACTTTCATCAGGTTCGCCCTGGTCGGGGCGCTGGGGGTAGCGGTCAATCTGGGCGTCTTCACGATGCTGCTCGGGCTGGACTGGAACCGCTATCTTGCCTCGCCCTTCGCAGTTGAACTCGCGATTGCCTCGAATTTCATGCTCAACAATTTCTGGACCTTCCGCCGGCGCGAAAAGAAGGATCCGTTTCACCTAAGGGGGCTCAAATTCAACCTCGTCTCGATCATGACGCTGTGTGTCAGCACACTGGCGTTCGTCCTCACCGCGCGCATCTTTCGGCCGCTATCGCCGCAGATCTGCCAACTCGCCGGGGTGCTGCCCGCGTCGCTGCTCAACTACATCCTCAACTCACGCTGGACCTTCGGCGAAGCACAGGCCCGGGCTGGTTCGGCATAGTCCATGACGCTCGCTAGCCGGCGGATGCTCAGGTTCAGCTAAGTCTTGCTGCGTAGTCTTCGAATCACGCAAGTATCTGCTTGCATTCAAGAGGAACAAGGACATGAAAACCATTTCGAAGATTGCCGTCATCGCGACGGCCCTGACCACCCTTGGCGGCGCTGCCTACGCGGCACAGTCGGGCGGCAACGACGCCCTGGCGATCAACCAGGCAAAGGTCTCGCTCAGCCAGGCGATCAGCGCTGCCGAGCAACAGCACAGCGGCAAGGCGAGCAAGGCCGAGTTCGAACACAGCAAGAGCGGCTGGGTCTATGAGATCGAGGTGGTCAGCGGCGACAAGGTCTTCGACGTCAAGGTGGATGCCGACAAGGGCACCATCCTGTCTTCGGCCGAGGACAAGGTCGACCGCAACGACGACCACGATGAAAAGGACTGAGCTTCAACCCCGCCGGCCCGCTCGCATCCAGCGCGCGGGCCGGCGCACTGCGGAGCAGACATGGAAGAACTCAATCGGGCGCTCTTTTTGTTGCTCAACGCGCCGCAGGCACCTGACCGGGTGCCACTGGCGATCGCTACATTCTTTGCGGAATACGCCATCTGGCTGATTCCGTCCGGTTTCGTCGCGGTGTGGCTACGCGCCGGGGATGGCGCGCGCAAGGGCTTGCTGCAGGCGAGCGCGGCGGTACTTGTGGCACTGCTGGTCAATCAGCTCATCGGCCTTGTCTGGCAGCACCCGCGGCCATTCATGATCGGGCTGGGGCACAGCCACCTCGCGCATGTCGCCGACTCCTCGTTTCCGAGTGATCATCTGACCCTGCTGTGGGCCGTCGCCTTCAGCCTGCTTGCGCAGCCTCGCCTGCGCCTTGCCGGGCTCGCGCTGGCCGCGCTGGGGCTGCCCGTTGCCTGGGCCCGAATCTACCTGGGCGTTCATTTTCCGCTGGACATGCTTGGCGCCATGGCGGTCGCCGGGCTTGCGGCCTGGCTGTGCGGGCACTGTGCGACGGGTCTCATCGAACAGATCTATCCGATCACGCTGGTAGCCTACCGACGGCTGTTCGCACCCCTGATACGACGTGGCTGGGCATGCGCCTGAGGCCCTATGCCTCGACTAAGTCGGCAAGGGCAGACTGGGCCCGCACTCAACGCTCAATGCCTTAGGGAGACCACCATGAATACGCTATCGCAACACGATGCACGGGCCATGCTGAACAAGGTTCCGGAAGTCACACTGTTCTTCTGGATCATCAAGATCATGGCCACCACGGTCGGCGAAACGGCGGCCGACTTCCTCAACGTGAATCTCAATCTCGGACTCACCGGAACCTCGCTGGTGATGGGCGGGCTGCTCGTCGCCGCGCTGCTTGCGCAGGTCAGGGCGCGCAAGTACATTCCCTCGCTGTACTGGGTGGTAGTGGTACTCCTGAGCATCTTCGGAACCCTGGTAACCGACAACCTGGTGGACAACTTCGGTGTCTCGCTGCAGACCACCACCGCGATCTTCAGCGCCGCCTTGCTCGCCACCTTCATTGCCTGGTATGCGAGCGAGAAGACCCTCTCGATTCACAGCATCTTCACCACCCGGCGCGAGCTTTTCTACTGGGCGGCGATCCTGTTCACCTTTGCGCTCGGCACCGCCGCTGGCGATCTCGCCGCGGAAGGCCTGCAGCTCGGCTACGCGATGTCGGCCGTGATGTTCGGCGCGGTGATCGGCGCCGTCACCATCGCCCACTATGCCTTGGGCCTCAATGCGGTGCTGGCCTTCTGGATCGCCTACATCCTGACCCGCCCCTTCGGCGCCTCGTGCGGCGATTTGCTCTCGCAACCGCTCGCCAATGGCGGGCTTGGCCTGGGCACGGTGGGGACCAGCACGATCTTCCTGGTCACGATTCTCGGTCTGGTTGGCTACCTGAGCGCAGCGCAGAACCGCGTGGTGAAAGCGCTTTGACCCGGGAACCGCGGCCCGGACCTCAGGCATCGCCGGACTGGGATACAGTGGTGTCGCAGGCAGGCTTGCGATGCCGGCGTGCGCCGGCCGACTCGCGCCGGGCTGCCGTCCGGCCCGGGCAGTGCGGATTGCATCAACCCACGCTTGCCCTGATGCACCGGCTCACTGAAACAATACCGACATAAGGCGACATCAATCATGCTTTCAGGCGGACTCCTCAACTGGCTAAGCGGCGACCAGCACCTCATGGCGCTGATGGCGCAAAACTGGCTTTTCGGCGTGCTGATGGTGGCCGGCGTCGTGTTCCTCGAAACCGGACTGGTCGTACTGCCTTTCCTCCCCGGCGATTCCCTGCTCTTTGCCACCGGGGCCTTTCTCGGGCTCAACGGCATCTCGCCACTCGGTGCGATCCTCATCATCGCAGTGGCAGCGGTATTGGGGGATGGCCTGAACTATCGGATCGGCGGTTCCGTCGTCGGCCGGCAGTTGCTGGCCCGCGGCTGGATCAAGCCGCACCATCTGGCGCTGACCCGGGACTATTTCGACCGCTACGGCGCGCCCACCATCAGCATCGGTCGCTTCGTGCCCGTGGTGAGGACGATCGCGCCGTTCATGGCCGGCCTGTCGGGCATGCCACCGCGCCGCTTCGCGGTTTTCAACATGCTTGGCGCGGCGATGTGGTGCACCCTCCTGCTGCTGGCAGGCCACCGGCTCGGCGGCATCGCGTGGGTGGGCAACCACCTCGGCGTGCTGTCGGCCGCGGTCGTCGGGCTGTCGCTGCTGCCGGTCGCCTGGCACCTTGGCCGGCGCCTGCAGCTTTCACGGAGCTAGGGCAATGCGTGTTCTGCTGGTCGAGGACGACCGCATGATCGGTGAAGCCGTGGAGGCGGCGCTCAAGGACACCGCCTACGCGGTGGACTGGGTGCGCGACGGGCAGATGGCGATCGAAGCGCTGGCCAGCCACAGGTACGACATCGTGCTGCTCGACCTCGGGCTGCCGAGGAAGGACGGCCTCGAGGTGTTGCGCTCGATCCGTGGCCGCGACGATGCGGTGCCGGTGCTCATCGTCACCGCGCGAGACGCGCTCGAAGACCGGATTGCAGGCCTCGATGCCGGCGCCGACGACTATGTCCTGAAGCCCTTCGAGATGGCGGAGCTGCTGGCGCGCATGCGGGCGGTGGCGCGGCGCAAGGGTGGCACTGCGGGTCCGCTGCTGGGCAACGGGGTGCTGTCGCTCGACATGGCCACCAAGGTGGTGACCTCGAACGGGCAATCCTTTGCGCTCTCCGCTCGCGAATTCGCGCTGCTGGAAGCCTTGT
Organism: Zoogloeaceae bacterium; assembly: GCA_024235595.1. GTDB lineage: Bacteria > Pseudomonadota > Gammaproteobacteria > Burkholderiales > Rhodocyclaceae > Cognatazoarcus. Next base: position 41,034 of record JACKMC010000001.1, read on the forward strand.
TGATCCGCCCCGGGGCGATACTTTCGCGCAGCGAGCTCGAGGATCGGATCTACGGCTGGGGTATGGAAGTGGAAAGCAACGTGGTCGAGTTCATGATCCATTCGCTGCGCAAGAAACTCGGCAGCGATGCGATCAGGAACGTGAGAGGCGTGGGATGGCTGGTTCCCAAGAACTCGTGAGGCAGTCGCTGCAGTTCCGGCTCTCGGCCTGGCTATCGATACTCATCCTTGCGGTGGCCATCGTGGCGGGGAGTTTCTCGTTCATCGCTGCCTTTGACGATGCCAACGAGCTGCAGGACGACCTGCTGCGGCAGATCGCGGCAATGGTCGAGCGCGATCACCTGCCGCTGGGCGGCAGCTGGGCCGCTGAGCGCAACGACGACAGCGATCCGGAGGACCGCGTCGTGCTGCAGGTCCTGCCCACCACGGCCGGCAGTGCCACGGCCCCGGCCGAAGCAGCCTTGCCGCTGCCGGGGAGTCTGCCGGACGGTGTCCAGACAGTGATGGCAGGCGGCGAGTCGTGGCGGCTGTTCGTCAGGACCCTGGCTGCCGACGTTCGTATCGCGGTTGGCCAACAGACGGCCGTGCGCGACGAGATCGCCGCCGACAGCGCCTTCCGCACGGTGATGCCCTTCATCGTCCTGGTGCCGGTGCTGCTGCTGGTGCTGGCGATCCTGATCCGGCGGATGTTCCAGCCGCTGACCCATCTCGCCGCCGATCTGGACCACCGTCCCGAGCAGGACCTGGGTTCGGTCAGTGCGGTCGGCTTGCCCACCGAAATCCGCCCCTTCGTGGTGGCAATCAATCGACTGCTTGCACGGGTGGCCCAATCGGTCAGCCAGCAGCGCCGATTCGTGGCCGACGCCGCGCATGAACTGCGCTCGCCGCTGACCGCGCTGTCGCTGCAGGCGGAACGACTCGGTGCCGCCGAGATGTCTGTCGAGGCGCAGCAGCGATTGAGTGCGCTGCGCGAGGGCATGCAGCGCACGCGCCGGCTGCTCGACCAGTTGCTGGCGCTGGCAAGGGCACAGGAGTCTTCGCCCGAGATTGCCCCGCCGGTATCGATGCACAAGGTGTTCCGGCAAGTCATCGAGCGCCTTCTGCCCAATGCCGAGGCAAAGTCGATCGATCTCGGCGTCTGCAGCGCCAGCGACGCCCAGCTTGCGGTTGCCGAGGTCGATCTCATGACCCTGATCGGCAACCTGGTGGACAATGCGATCAAATACACGCCGAATGGCGGCCGGGTCGACCTCGTGGTCGGCACCCGTGACGGCGGCGTCGTCGTGCACATCGACGACACCGGTCCAGGCATTCCGCCGGACGAGCGGGCCGCCGTGTTCGAGCCCTTTCACCGCCTGCCGGGCAGCACCGAGACCGGCTCGGGACTGGGGCTCTCGATCGCCAAGGCGATCGCCGAACGTTGCGGCGCATCGCTAACGCTGGACTACGCTGAGCCAGCGCAATCGAGCGGCCTGCGGGTGACGGTCGCATTCCGCGGGGCAGGCCCACTTCCCGACTCCTCGGCGAGCGCCCGCTGAGCGCCCGGACACCCGGATTCCATCGAGCGGTGCCAAGCCGGCGGCGTGGCGAGGGTCGGAACGATGTGAGCGGCTTGCCCCCTGCGGGCACGCCTGCGCCTGCCCGGGCAAGGCAAGGAAGGGCAGCTCGCTGCCGTTCGATGAGCAGCAAGAGTCGGATTCCACTTGAGCCGTGCCTGCCTGTGGGCCAGAATGGGCTCACCCAATCCATTCTCCGGCACCACCTTGGCGTTCCTATTGAGAGTCATCCATGATGGACAGGACTCAGCGAAATCAGGAAGACCCTATCGCCGCGGCAGCGCCGGCGAATCCACCGGCGGCGCCCGGGTGTCGGGCTATCTCTTCGGTGTCGCGCCCGTGCAGCCTGGAAGGCCGGGAGCTGGTGGTGGCGCCGTTCCGCATCGAACGCTACGGCCTGAGCTACCTTTCGACGAGCGAGATCCGGATCGGCCTGGACACGGTGGCGCCGGGTACCTACCGGGTGCTGGCGGTTCATAACTTCCATGCCGAAGACTGCAATCCCTGCCTCACCGAGTGCGTGGCAGGCGTATTCCTGGCAGCGCGTCGCGACGACGACGGCTGGGAGGCGCCGGAGCGGTTCCCCATCGAGTGTCGCTCGGTCGGCGTGCTGGGCGTACTGAGGCTGGCCGACGATAGCGGCATGACGGCCCTCGATCCGTGATCACCAACACCCCCGAGCGCGATTTCGACGTCATCGAGATCACCAACGAGATGCCGCACAACCGCATGGGCGGCGTCGGCAGCGTGATCGAGTCGCTGGCCAGCGGCTTTGCCGCGATCGGCGTTCGCGCCCTGTGGTACCTCACCGATCACGAGTACCAGCCTTACGAAGTGGACGCGATCCTCGCCACTCATCCCTGCGTCGCGGTGGGCAGCGAGGCGGAGCTGGCCCACTTTCGCGCGCCCGTGGTGCACATCCATTCCTATCACCATGGCCCGGGCCTGCTCGATGCCACAGCGGGCGCAAGGTCGATGTTCACCATCCACTCCCTGCTGGCCTACGAAGAGATCTCGAACGCGGTGGACCTGCACGGCTCGGTGATGGACCAGGAGCGCCTGATCGCCGCCTGCGATGAAGTCGTACTGGTCTCCGAGGCCGAGCGTGCCTACTACCACAGGCTGGGCTACCAGCGCCTCAACGCCTGCGTCAACGTGGTCGCCAACGGCATCGTTCCGCCTGCTGCGGTGCTTGCGAGGCCGCGTCGCGAGGTGCTCGGCTATTGCGGCCGCCTGGTGCCGCGCAAACATCCGGAATATGTCCAGATGCTGCTCACCGAGCCCGGCTTCGAGAGCTTCGACGCGATGATCGCGGGCAAGGCCTTCAGTGCCTACGCGCGCGATCTGGTGCGCGACCTGGCAATCGAGTCGCGGGTGCGCTACCTGGGCTGGTGCGGCGGAGCCCGCCTCGCGGCCTTCTACGATGCGATCGACGTGCTGGTGCAGCCGTCCACCTACGAGCCCTTCGGCCTTGCCGCGCTCGAAGGCGCGGCGCGTGGCATCCCGGTGGTATGCACCGCGGTGGACGGGCTGGTGGAAGTGCTGGGCGAGCACGCCATCTACTGCGACGACACCAGCTATGCCGCTTTCTGTCGCGCCATGGAACGCTGGCGCGACATGGACGCCGACGCACTGCAGGCCATGGGCTCGGCAGCGCGGGCCCGCGTCCTCCAGCAATTCACCGACGTGGCCATGGCGCGCCGCTATCTTGAACGCTTCAGGGCCCTGTGCGGGCCGGGCGTTGACACCGAGGAGAACCCGGCATGAACGACGACTTCCAGCTGCCACCCGGCTATGCGCACCTGAGACCCGACTGCGAGCAGTTCTTCCGCGACCACCCGGATTACGATCGCAACGTCTTCATCATGACGCGCTTCGATGCGGGCAACCGCCTGCTCGCGCAACTGGACGAGGAACTGCGTCGGGCGTTGTGCCGCGAGGGCCTCAATGGCTTGCGCGCCGACGACCGGATGTATCCGCGCGACCGCCAGCTATGGACCAACGTGTGCGTGTACATGCTGTGCTGCAAGTACGGCCTGGCGGTCCTCGAAGACCGGATCAAGGATGAGTTCAATCCCAACGTGGCGCTCGAGTACGGCTTCATGCGGGCACTGGACAAACCGACCCTGTTGCTCGCGGATGTAGGCTTTCGCAACCTGCGGGCCGACATCGTGGGCACCTTGCGCGAGCCCTTCGACATCGTAGACATGAGCACCAGCCTGCCCAGTGCCATCGCCAACTGGAGCCGCGACCTCGGCGTGCAAGTGATCGCCCTGCCCGGCGAGCTGCATGCGCAGGCCCTGCGGATCCATCGCCGCCTGCTGAACATCCGCTGTGCCCAGCTGCTGCGCGACGAAGCCAGAAGGCGCAAGGAGACCAATGACGAGTTCTGGTACCTGGGCGAGGAAATCGCCGCCTACCGCGTATTGCTGCAGGGCCGGCCGGACGCCACTCACGCCGCGGCGGTGGAACGCACCGGGCAACGGCTCGTGGATGGGCACGACTTCTCGGTGCTGGCGGAAATGATCGAGACCTTCTCCGAGCTGGCCCGGAAAGCCTCATAGCGCGTCCTCGCACGCGACGCGTCAGCGAGCGCACGAGCGGCGGTGCCGCGCAGACCACCCCCTCGCACGCTCAAGTCCGGCCACCACTCTGCTATGATCCGCCCCGTGGCATGTGCCAGCGAGGACGACCTCGCCGCCCGCTCATTCACCCATTTCACACCGGGGACGACCCCGCTTCAACGAGGGCGTCCACATGAACTGGGCAATGCTTGTACTCGCCGGTCTCTTCGAGATCGGCTGGGCAATCGGGCTAAAGTACAGCGAGGGTTTTACACGGCTGTGGCCAACGCTCGGCACGATCCTGTCGATGATTGTCAGCCTCGGCCTGCTCGGCCTGGCGATGAAGACCCTGCCGGTGGGCACTGCCTACGCGGTATGGGTCGGCGTGGGGGCCATCGGCACCGCCATCATGGGCATGGTGTTGCTCGCGGAGCCGGCGAGCGCGGCGCGGCTGCTCAGCCTCGCGCTGATTCTCGCGGGCATCATCGGCCTCAAGCTGTCTAGCCCCTGAAAGCTGCAGATTCGCTGGAGCGCACATCATGATTCGACGCCGTTTGCTTGCTTCCATTGCCGGCACCCTGCTGCTGGCGCGCCTCGGCGTGGCCGCCGGTGAGGCACGGGCATCCACGGCGCCGCCCGGCGGGGACGCGCTCGACCCGGTTGCGCGGCTGCGCGCGCTCGAACACGCTGCCCGGGGGCGGCTCGGGGTATGCATCGTCGACACCGCCAGCAAAAAGGAATACGGCTACCGCGCGGACGAGCGCTTCATGATGCTCAGCTCCTTCAAGTTGCTGGCATGCGCGCTGGTGCTGCACAGGGTGGACTCCGGCACGGAATCGCTGGAACGCAACATCGCCTATTCGAGGCAGGATCTTCTGCCCTGGTCGCCGCTCACGGAGAAGCACGCGGATGGGGATGGCATGACCCTGGGGGCGCTGTGCGAAGCCACCATCACCACCAGCGACAACGCCGCCGCCAACCTGATTCTGGCCTCATACGGCGGGCCTGCGGCCTTGACCGCATTCGTACGGCGGCTCGGCGACGAAACCACCCGCCTCGATCGCATCGAACCTGAATTGAACGTGCCCCACAGCGACTCCGAGAGGGACACCACCTCGCCGCGTGCGATGGTGCGCAGCATGGCCAGGGTATTGCTCGGCGACGCCTTGTCCGCCCCCTCGCGCCAGCAACTGCAGCAATGGATGCTGGACAGCACCACCGGCGCCAAGCGTCTCCGCGCCGGCCTGCCTGGCCACTGGAAGGTGGGCGACAAGACCGGGACCAACAAGACCGACGCCAACGACATCGCGGTGATCTGGCCACCGCACCACCCACCGCTGCTGGTGGCCGCCTACCTCGCCGACAGCCAGGCCGAGGCGGCGCAAAAGGACGCCACTATCGCGGCGGTGGGCACGCTGGTGCGCGACCTCGTGGGCTGAAGCCCGCCCCCGTCGTCATCGCGGCGATACGTCATCCCGTGCCACGACACGGGGCGCAAGCCAGAACCCACGGTCGAGCCCTGCAGTCACGCCGCCAGTGCGGCACCGGCGTCGCGGTGCCGCCACGAACGCCGCACTGGGTACCGGCCTGCGCCGGTACGACGGGCTGGGGCGCGGTGCGCCGGCAAGCGCACCGCAGCCGCGGCGGTCGAGCCGGCCATGCCGTTCCGCCGCGCCGCAGCGTCCCGGCCGCCGAGCCCGCTGCACGCCCGCCGGAGCGCGCCGAGCTCATCCGGCTCCGGGCAGGTTGCGCAGATCCCCCACCGGCTCGGCGCCGAAGTCCTTGCTCAGCGCATGGCTCACCAGCCGCGCGGCGACGTCCTGGGCGGTCGCGAGCAGGCCGTCGCGCTTGAGCGCGAGGAACTTGTCCTGCATCGGAAAGAGCGCAGTCGAGGTGGCGCGAATCTCGGCCTGCATGTCGGTGTCGATGACGCCCGGCGCGAGGCTGCAGACCCTGATGTTCGCATCACCGTCGAGCGCTACCGCGCGGGCGTGATGGTCGAGCGCGGCCTTGGTGGCGCAGTAGATGCTCCAACCGGAATAGGCCGCACGCGCGGCACCGCTGGAGATGTGAATGATCCGCAGCGCGCCGCTGTGGGCGCGGGCAAGCGCACTGCTGAGCATCAATGGCGCGGTGACGTTGACGCACACCGCGCGCGCAATGCCGTCCGCGTCCTGCCCGGCGAGCGGCCCGATCGGGCCAAGGACGCCGGCATTGTTGATCAGCAGCAGCGCCTCGGCATCCGCAGCGAAGCGGGCCAGGGCGTCGCCCGCAAGCCAGCTCGCGAGCGCAGCGCTATCGGCGAGGTCGACTTGCACCTGCTCCAGGCGCGCCGGAAATCGAGCTGCAAGCGCGTCGTCGCGATGGCGCGCGAGGGCCAGGACAGGCATGTCCCTGCCAAGCAGCTCCACTGCAAGCGCGGCACCCAGGCCGCGGGTGTGTCCGGTAATGATGGCCTTCATCGTCTATTGCTCCACGAGGCTGATTGCGGCGCGCGGTCGCTGCAGCCCGGCGCCCGGGTCGACAGAGTCTAATGCAGGGCTTTGCCTTCACGGCACTCATGGCCCCACACCACGGTTGCCTGCGGGCAATCCGTCCGCCACCCCCGCGGAGACGGAATGCTGCCCGCGCCGCCGTCACTCGTCGGCATATTGCAGCAGCAACAATTCCACCTGGCGCGCGCCCGCGGGGGTCTCCATCATCTCCAGCGGCGAGATCCCGCCAAGCTCGCGCAGCGGCCGGCCGAGCCAGCGTGCGGCCCTGTCCTCGCGGCGGAACACTTCGCGGGCGAGCCGGGTAAGGCGCGCGATGCGGGCATCGTCCGGGTCGGCGCCGCGCTCCTCCACCGGCTGGATCGTGATCACGCGCTTGCCCTCCATGGCGCTCCCTGTGGGTATCGACACTTTCAGCATAGCCCGCCGGCCGTTTGCGCACACGGCTTGATCCGCGGCGCGTGCTCAAATAGCCTGTCGCAGCGCCCGCAGGCCTTGTCCTGCCAACCCCCAGCATCGGAAACACGCCCTTGGAACTGTTCAGGACCGCGCTGCTGTTCGCCTTCACGGCGCTTGCCGAGATCGTCGGCTGCTACCTGCCCTGGCTGGTTCTCAGGCAGGGCCGCAGCGCCTGGCTGTTGCTGCCCGGCGCCTTGGCGCTGGCGCTGTTCGCCTGGCTGCTGACGTTGCACCCGAGCGCCGCCGGCCGCACCTACGCGGCCTATGGCGGCATGTACATCGCGGTGGCGCTGGTGTGGCTGCGGGTGGTCGACGGCGTCGCGCTGACGCGCTGGGACCTCGGCGGCGCCGCGGTGGCACTCGTCGGCATGGCAATCATCGCGCTGCAGCCCGCGGGCAACTGAGCGGCGCAACGCCCGCCCAAGCTCAACGGCGCTTGCCGCTGGCCGGCAATTGGCAAAGAATGCGGGCAAAGGCAGCCGCCCGGCCTGGTTGCGATGACCGTCGGCGCCGCTCTCCCCGTCCCGCCCCGTGCCTGCAGAGGAGCCCATGTCAAAGCCATCGCCCCCCGAGCAAGCGGGCATGCAACGCATCTTCATCAGCTATCGGCGCGGCGACAGCCAGTGGGTCGCCGGACGGCTGGCGGATACGCTGGGGGACTATTTCGGCGACAAGCGGGTTTTCCGCGACGTCGAGGGCATTGCCGGCGGCGCCGACTTCGGCGAGGTGATCCGCCACACCCTGGGCAGCGCCGACGCGGTGGTGGTGCTGATCGGCCCGGAATGGCTCGAGGCGCGCGACGCCGATGGCCGGCGACGGCTCGACGATGCCGACGACTGGGTCGCCCATGAAGTGTCCGCCGCGCTCGAGGCGGGCGTGCCCGTGTACCCGGTGCTGGTCGAGGGCACGCCGATGCCGCGCGCCGAGGAGTTGCCGGAATCGCTGCGGGCGCTGGCCCGCTTCAACGCGATCTCGATCAGCGACAGCCGCTGGCGTGAAGACGTGGCCCGGCTGGCGAAGATCATCGCCCTGGACATCCCCTCGGCCACCGCGCGGCAGCTGCAGCGGGTGAACCTGCTGGTGTCGACCGCGCTCTTCGTGGCGATGGCGCTCACCCTCTCGGTGGTGCTCGGCAACCTGCTCGAGGCGAGCAGCGAGCTGAGCGGCAGCGACGGCCGTCCGCAGTGGCGGGTCGGCCAGCTCTTCGAGAGCGTGAGCAATCCGCTCAGCGTGGCCGACGAGGGACGATGCGTGAACCCGCCGGCGCGCTGGTTTGCGCCGCTCGGCAAGGGCTGGGCGGGCCTGATCTTCCTCGTCGTAGTGCCTGCGAGCGCGCTGCTGTTCGTCTTCGCGCCGCATGTCGAAGCCAGCCGCCGCCGCTATTTTCTGGCGGCGGCATGGAGCGGCGCGATCGGCACCTTTGGCGCCTTCATGCTGTTCAAGCCGCTGTGCGAGGAATACGAAGCCATCGTGCTCTTCTACCTCGCGATGCTGGTGGCGACGCTGATGCTGGTGCTGATGGGGCTCTCCGGCTTCCGCGAAAAGTAGCGGCGCCGCTCAGGCGGCAAACTCCATCAGCAACTCCTTGGCGTTGATCGGCGTACCCGGGCTCACATGCACCGCCTTGACCACGCCGTCGCGCTCGGCCCTGATCGCCAGCTCCATCTTCATCGCTTCGAGCGTCATCAGGGTGTCGCCACGATGCACCGTCTGTCCCACCCGCGCGGCGACGCTGCTCACCATGCCCGGCATCGGCGCCCCCACATGATCGGCATTGCCCTCCTCGGCGAGCGCTCGCGCCTGCGCGCTTGCCGCACCGCTGCGCGCGACCTTGATCACCCGCGGCTGGCCGTTGAGCTCGAAGAACAGCTTGACCTGGCCGTCCTCGCCCTCGGCGCGGCCGAGCAGCCGGATCACCAGGCTCTTGCCGCGCTCGAGCCACACCACCAGCTCCTCGCCGTCGGCGAGGCCGTTGAAGAAGGCCGGTGTCGGCAGCATCGAGACATCGCCGTAGCGCGCCGCGTGCGCGGCGAAGTCCTGGAAGACCTTGGGATACATCATCCACGAGGCCAGGTCGGCGTCGCCCACGCTGCGGCCGACCTGGGCTTCGGCCTCGGCACGCATCTGCTCGAAATCGGCCGCGGGCATCGATTCTCCGGCACGCCCCGAGAGCGGCGCTTGGCCGCCGAGCACCTTGGCCTGCAGCGCCGCCGGGAATCCCTCGGGCGGAAAGCCCAGCTCGCCGCGAAACATCTGCACCACCGATTCGGGAAAGGCGATCTCGCGCTGCGGATCGATCACGTCCGCCGCACTGAGGTCGTTGGTGACCATGAACAGCGCCATGTCGCCGACCACCTTGGAGGTCGGCGTGACCTTGACGATGTCGCCGAACAGCATGTTGACCGCGGCGTAGGCCTCGCAGACCTCGGCCCAGCGATGCTCGATACCGACCGAGCGGGCCTGCTCGCGCAGGTTGGTGTACTGGCCGCCCGGCATCTCGTGCCGGTACACGTCGGAGCTGCCGGCGCGCAGCTCGGGCTCGAAGGCGCTGTAGTAGCGACGCACGCCCTCCCAGTAGCGCGACAGCGCCTGCAGGTCGGTGACCTCGGCCTGTGCCGCGCGCTCGCTGCCGGCCAGCGCGGCGACGATGGAGCCGAGGTTGGGCTGCGAGGTGAACCCGCTCAAGGCGTCGAGCGCGCCATCCACCGCATCGACGCCCGAGTCCACCGCGGCCAGCACGCTGGCGGCCGCGATGCCGCTGGTGTCGTGGGTATGGAAGTGCAGCGGCAGCCCCACTTCGTCGCGCAGCGCCTTGACCAGCAGGCGCACCGCGCGCGGATGACAGATGCCGGCCATGTCCTTGATGGCGATGATGTGCGCGCCGGCGCGCTCGAGCTCCTTGGCCATGTTCACGTAGTACTTGAGGTCGTACTTCGGTCGCGCCGCCTTGGTGAGGTCGCCGGTGTAGCACAGCGCCGCCTCGCACAGCGCATCCGTCTCGAGCACGGCGTCCATCGCCACGCGCATGTTGTCCACCCAGTTGAGCGAATCGAAGACGCGGAACAGGTCGATGCCGCCCTCGCCGTCCGGCCCCGCCGCGGCCTGGTGCACGAAGCGGCGCACCACGTTGTCCGGATAGCTGGTGTAGCCCACCGCATTGGAAGAGCGCAGCAGCATCTGCAGCAGTACGTTGGGGATCGCCCGGCGCAGCTCGGCGAGGCGCGCCCAGGGGTCTTCCTTGAGGAAGCGCAGCGCCACGTCGAAGGTGGCGCCGCCCCAGCATTCGAGCGAGAACAGGCCGCTGCCCAGGCGCGCGTAGTGCGGCGCCACGGCGATCATGTCGCGGCTGCGCATGCGGGTGGCGAACAGCGACTGGTGGGCGTCGCGCATCGAGGTGTCGGTGAGCAGCACCCCGGTCTGCTCGCGCATCCACTGGGCGAACGCCACCGGGCCGAGCGCCTTGAGACGGTCGCGACTGCCCTGCGGCGGTGGCGCGCTGAGGTCGCAGGCCGGCAGGCGGGCGGGCGGCGGCGTCACCTCGGGACGGCGACGGCCTTTCATCTCGGCGTTTCCGTTCACCGTCACCTCGCCGAGAAACTCGAGCAGGCGCGTGGCGCGGTCGCGCCGCTCGGCGAACTCGAACAGCTCCGGCGTCTCGTCGATGAAGCGGGTGGTGCAGGTGCCCGAGACGAAGGCCGGGTGGCCGATCACGTTCTCGAGAAAGGCCAGGTTTGACGACAGCCCGCGGATGCGGAACTCGCGCAGGGCGCGGTCCATGCGGCTGGCCGCCTCTGCCGCGGTATTGCCCCAGGTGGTGACCTTCACCAGCAAGGAATCGTAGTAGGGGGTGATCACCGCGCCGGAGTAGGCGGTGCCGCCGTCGAGGCGCACGCCCAGTCCGGCCGCGCTGCGGTAGGCGGTGATGCGGCCGTAGTCGGGCGCGAAGCCGTTCTCGGGATCCTCGGTGGTGACCCGGCACTGCAGCGCGTGGCCGTTGAGGCGGATCGCCTCCTGCAGCGGCACCATGCTCTCCGGCGAGCCGATGCGGGCGCCTTCGGTGATGCGGATCTGCGCCTTGACGATGTCGATGCCGGTGACCTCCTCGGTCACCGTATGCTCCACCTGGATGCGCGGATTGACCTCGATGAAATAGAAGGCCCCGGTGTCGACATCCATGAGGAACTCGACCGTCCCCGCATGCGTGTAGTTGGCGGCGCGGGCCAGGCGCAGCGCCGCCTCGCAGAGCAGGGTGCGGCTCGCCTCGTCGAGGTAGGGCGCGGGCGCGCGCTCGACCACCTTCTGGTTGCGGCGCTGCACCGAACAGTCGCGTTCGAACAGATGCACCGCACCACCGTGGCAATCGGCGAGGATCTGCACTTCGACGTGACGCGCCCGCCGCACCAGCTTCTCCAGGTAGACCTCGTCGTTGCCGAAGGCGGACAGCGCCTCGCGACGCGCGCTCTCGATCGCCGGCGCGAGCGCTTCCTCCGTCTCCACCACCCGCATGCCGCGACCGCCGCCGCCCCAGCTGGCCTTCAGCATCAAGGGGTAACCCACCGCCGCGGCGGCCGCGCGGGCGCCGTCCATATCATGGGGCAGCGCGCCGGTGGCGGGCACCACGGGCACCCCCGCGGCCTCGGCCAGGGCGCGCGCCGAGACCTTGTTGCCGAGGCTGCGCATGACCTCGGCGCTCGGCCCGATGAAGCGGATTCCCGCGTCGGCACAGGCCTGGGCGAAATCAGGGTTCTCGGAGAGCAGGCCGTAGCCGGGATGGATCGCGTCGACCTCGGCCTCGCGGGCGATGCGGATGATGTCGGCGATGTCGAGATAGGCCCCGACCGGCTTCTTGCCCTCGCCCACCAGATAGGCCTCGTCTGCCTTGAAACGGTGCAGCGCCAGCCGGTCCTCGCGCGAGAAGATGCCCACCGTGCGGATCTTCATCTCGGAGGCGGCCCGGAACACGCGGATCGCGATCTCGGAACGGTTGGCGACGAGGATGCTCTTGATTTCGTTCATGAGTATTTTCCAGTGTGCGTCATCGGGAACCGGCAATCGTTTGCCGGCCCCATTGTTGGATGGCCTGTCACGGCTGGCCTGTTACCGCTTCGCCGATGCTTCACCCGCCGGGCCCTTGTGAATGGCAAGCAGGTTCCAGGCCATCTCTGCGCCACACCGCGGCAGAACGTAAAAATTGCCGACGCATCGCCGCAAACCGTTGAAAAGACAGTGTTGCGCACGGAAAAGCTCCGCGCGGCCAGAGTGCGGCGCGCAAAGGCAGGGCGGCCCCGCATCGATCATTTGGTGCATCACTGCCCCGAGCCGGGCAGTGCCCATGATACAGACGGGCCCGGGCGACCAGGCGTCCGCGCCCACTCACGAACCCGGACCCTGCGGATCGAGCACGGCCGCCGCTGCCGCGATGATCTCCGCGAGGCTGTCGGCGACCGCCCGCACCCGCGGCGAGCGGCGCACATCGGGGTGCACCACCAGCCACAGCGAGCGCGGCGGCGGCGCATTGTCGCAAGGCACGGCGACCAGCGCGGTGTCCGACCTGGCCAGGAAATGGGGCAACAGGGCGATGCCGAGGCCGGCGCGGCAGGCCTGGTAGAGGACGGCGAGGTCGTTGCTGCGCAACACGAAGCGCCGGCCGTCCGCGATGCCCTCCAGCCAGGTGTGCTGCGCGACCTGCCCGAGGCTGCGATCGTAGCCAAGAAAGACCCACTCCTGCGGCGGCCGGACGGCATGGGCCGGCGACGCATACAGCCCGGAGCCCATCCTGCCCAGCGCGCGCGCCGCCAGCCCGGCCGCGGTGGGGCGCGCCAGGCGCAGCGCGAGCTCGGCCTCGCCGTGGGCCAGATCGGCGTCGCGGCTCTCGCCGATGAGCTCCAGGTCGATATCCGGCCAGGCCTCGCGCAGCGTCGCGAGGCGCGGGGCGAGAAAGTGGCTGGCGGTCATCGGCGGCGCCGAAATGCGCACCGTGCCGGCCAGCGAGGCGACTCCGAGCGCGGCGCGCGAGAAGGCGATCGCCTGATCCTCGAGGCCCTTTGCCTGCACCACCAGCGCTTCGCCTTCGGTCGTCAGCGTCCAGCCGCGCGGCAAGCGGTCGAAGAGCCTCAGGCCCAGCGCCCGCTCGAGCGCCTCGACGCGCCGCGCCACCGTCGAATGCTCGACATCGAGGCTTCGCGAGGCAGCGGACAGGCTGCCCAGGCGCGCAAGCGCGAGGAAGTAGCGGACATCGTCCCACTGCAGGCGCTGGCTCACCGGGGCGGCCCGGTCACTCGATCCTTGTTGCATGGCTGGCTGGAAAGGACGGGGATTCGTGAGCGGATTCTGCATACCTTGATCGAGCTCCCGCAAGCTTCGACCGGCCTCAGGCACCCGCCTCGAACAGCGCCCGCGTCAGCGTCGCGGCGGGCAGCTCGCGGCAGCCGAGCGGATTCTGGCCGCACCACAGCGGTGAGAAGTCACCCGCGCCGTGCGCCTCGGCGGCCGCTCGCAGCGGTGCCAGCGCGGCGCCGGCATGCGGGAAGGGCGGCACCGCCGCGTTGATTGGCCCGAGTTCGGCCACCAGGCGATTCACGATGGCGCGTGCGGGTCGGCCGCTGAACAGGTTGGTCACCGCGGTGTGGCCCGCGGCCGGGCTCTTGAGCCAGGCGCGGTGCACCGTGCTGGTGCCCGCCTCGGGGCACAGCAGGTAGGTGCTGCCGACCTGCACCCCGGCCGCCCCGAGCGCCAGCGCCGCGGCCACCCCCTGCGCGTCGGCGATGCCGCCGGCCGCAATCACCGGAACATCCACCGCGGCGACGACACGCCGCAGCAGCGCGAAGGTACCGAGCTGGGTGCTCATGTCCTCGCCGAGGAACATGCCGCGATGCCCGCCGGCTTCGAGCCCCTGCGCGATCACCGCATCCACGCCGCCCGCCTGCAGGTACAGCGCCTCCTCGACCGTGGTCGCCGAGGACAGCACCTTTGCGCCGCTGCGCTTGACCCGCGCCATCAGCTCGGGCGCCGGCAGGCCGAAGTGAAAGCTCACCACCGGCGGCCTCAATTCCTCCACCAGCGCCGCCAATGCCGGGCTGAAGGGCGCGCGCACCGGCGCGCTGGCGATCGCCGCGGGATCGATTCCCAGCTCCTCGTAATAGCGCGCCAGCAACAAGCGCCAGGCCTGCTCGCGCTGCGCGTCGGGCGGTGCCGGCCGATGGCAGAAGAAGTTGAGGTTGAAGGGCCGTGCGCTCGCCGCGCGGATCGCCTCGACCTCGGCGCGGATCGCTTCGGCCGTGAGCATCGCGCAGGGCAGCGAGCCGAGGCCCCCCGCCCCGCTCACCGCGATCGCCAGCGCACTGCCCTGGACACCGGCCATGGGTGCCTGGACGAGGGGCAGCGAAATGCCCAGCAGTGAGCTAATGTCCATGATCGTCTCCTTGCGGGCGAGGCCGGCGCTTCACACCGAGCCCGCGGCCTCGATGACGAGAACTCGCGCTTCGCCGCGCGGGTGGGCGACATGCTCGCAGCCGCTGCCGGCGTGGAAGAGGTCGCCCGCGTTGAGGGTGGCCACGTGTTCGGCGTCGGCATCGCGGTAGTGCATGTCGACCACGCCGTCGAGCACCACGAAAACCTCTTCGCCGTCGTTCACATGCCAGTTGTAGGGCTGGTCGGTCCAGTGCAGCCGGCAGCTGATGCCGTTCATGGTGGTGATGTCGAGTGCCTCCCAGGGACGCTCGGCGGTAAACGCCTTGCTGCGGATGATCTTCATGCGGGCATTCCTCGCTTCGCGTGGGCCGGTCGCCCGCGGTACCGTTGCCTATCAATCATAGGGGCGGCCATCCTTGTGGGTGAATTGCCAGCGCCCGTCGCGCCACACGGCCAGCAGGTCGTCGTCCGGATAGCTCACCGAATCGCCCGCCGAGCGGTCGCCTACCTCAAGATAGACCACATCGAGCGGTCCCGGGTTGAAGAGTTGATGGGCATCGCCGCTGCCGGCCCGGAAGCCGGCGCACATGCCCGGGGCGAGCGCGGTCTCGCCGGCATCGGTGCGCAGCACCGGCGAGCCTTCCAGGACGTAGATGAACTCGTCCTGGGTGAGATGCGCATGGCGCAGCGCGGAGATCGCCCCCGGGGCCAGGCGGGTGAGATTGACACCGAAGTTCTCCAGCCCGAACAGGTTGCCCAGAGGCCGCTTCTCGCGCCCGCCCATGCGTGCGGCGAAGAGCGGCGGATAGCTCGAAGGCGTGGTACGCAGCGGGGCCTGTGCGGCGAGGATCGCTACCGGGGGGTTGCTCATGGCGATGTGCTCCGAATGGATGGATGAACGCAGCCGCCGGGCGCGCGGCAATCAGCTGCCCTGCGGGCATGCCTGCGGCGGCTGTCGCAGCGCCGGAGGCGGCGCCTGGCGCAGCAGATTATTGATCGTCAGGGCCGCCACCACCAGACCCGCGCCGCCAAGTTCCCAGCCGCTGAAGGGAGCGCCACGAAGCGCCTGGACCGTGAAGGCGGTGATCGGCACGAAGTTGATGAACAGCACGCCATTGACCGGGCCGACGCGGCGGATGCCTTCGTTCCAGCCGATCACCGCCACCACCGAGGCGAAGATCACCATGTAGGCGAGCTGCGGCGCGGTATCACCGAGTGTCTCGAGCGTCGGCAGGTGCGCTGCGCCGCCGGCCAGCGCGAGCACGGCGCACAGCCCGATCGCAATCACCCCGAAGGAAACCGTGAGTGCGCTGTAGCGCAGCGGCGACCAGCCCGCGAAATGCCGTCCGCCCATGGTGTAGACCACCCAGCACAGCACGCCGAAGAGGATCAGGCCGTCGGCAAGCGCCGAAGGCGACTCGAGCAGCGCCGCGGGGTGGCCATTGGAGACCACCAGCGCCACGCCACCGAAGGCCATCAGGATGCTCAGCCGGGTGTGGGCAGGCGGCAGGCGGCGCGACGCGGCGGCATCGAGCAACACGGTCAGCATGGGCATCAGGGCGACGAGAATGGCGCCGTGGGCCGGCGTCGAGGCGCGCAGGCCGGACAGCGCCAGCAGGCCGAAGCCCGCGAAGCCGGCCGAACCGAACAACAGCAGTTGCAGCGCGCGGCCGTCCGGTCGAAACGCGGCACGCCCCTCCAGCCGCCACAGGATCGCCAGCATCACGGGCGCGGTCACGCCATAGCGCACCGCGGTGAGGATGTAGGGGTCGAGGTGGGTGAGCGCGGACTTGGCCACCGGGAACATGCCACCCCAGCAGACCGCCGCAAGCAGCATGCACAGGCTGCCGACCAGCACGGAACGGGATTGATCTGTTTGCATCATGGATCTCCATGGGAACGCGAGTCCTCATGCTATGCGGCGCGCACCTGTGCGTGAATTCCCAAAAAACGAACATTCTCTGTGCAGAATCTGCCGGATGCCGAGGCCGCCTCGGCCGCGGGCTGGACGCGAAGTGCGGGCGCGGCCTATCGTAGGAGGAGCGGCGTGGCGCGGCTCCCGGTGCCGCTGCATGGGCCGCGCAGCCGATCGCACAGGAGGCGGGAAGAATGGGGATTCCGGTATCCGCGGGCAAGTTCGTGCTGGTCATCGGTACCGGCTGGGCGCTGCCTGCGAAGCGCCGCACCGCGAGAATGATCGGCACCACGCTGGCCGAGGCGGGGCTCGGGCTGGTGAGCGGCAACTCGACCGGCGTCGACCGCTGGGTGTCGGACGCTTTCTGCGGCGAGCGCGAGCTGCGCGGGCTGCCGCTGCCCGGCGCCTTCGTGCAGGTGAGCCTCGGCGGCATGCGCCTGTTGCGGCGCGGCGGCGCCCCCTGGCCGGGCTATCGTGCGCCGCCCGGCTGCATCGTGCGGGTGACGGGCGTGGAGAGCTGGAAGCGCGAGGCGCTGGCGCGCAGCCATGCCGCGGTGATGGTCGGCGGCGGGCGCGGCGCGCTGGAGATCGCCCACCGCTTCATCGAGCGGGGCCGCCCGGTGTTTCCCTTGCCCTTCATGGGCGGGCTCACCGGCAACTCCGACCTCGCCTTCCGCGAGATTCTCAGGACCTGGGACAGCCATCCGGTGCCGGGCCTGAGCCGCGGCCAGTTCCTGCAGCTCGCGGAGCCCTGGGTGAGCGGCACCGGGCCGCTCGCCAACCTGCTGCGCGGCACCCTCGCCGAGACCCCGGACATCTTCATTTCCTACCGCCGCAGCGACGCGCCGGCCGCGGCCGGGCGCCTCGCCCACGACCTGGAGGAGCATTTCGGCCGCCAGCGGGTCTTCCTCGACATCCAGGACATTGCCCCCAGCCGCGCCTGGGACCAGTCGATCGGCGGCGCGCTCGGCAGCGCCTGTGCCGGGGTGATCGTGATCGGGCGTGGCTGGCTGGCAAGCGGTGCAAGCGGCGCGCCCCGCCTGATGCAGGACGACGATGTGGTGCGCGGCGAGATCCGTGCAATGCTCGAGCACCGCAAGGCGGTGTTTCCGGTGCTGGTCGAAGGGGCGACGCTGCCGGATGCCGCGGCACTGCCCGAAGACCTGCGCCCGCTGCTGCGTTTCCAGGCCACCTCGATCGACAACGCCGGCTGGGAGGTGACCATGGGCCGCCTGGTCCGCGAGATCGAGCAGGTGATGCGCGAGGCCGACAGCCCGCCGCCCGCGCAGGCCTGAGCGGCCCCCCCCCGGCGGCCGGATCTCGCCGGCGCCGCGGGCGCGCCGGGTCGCTAGACGAAGGCGCCGAAGTGCGCGGCCGTGACATGCCGCCCGGCGTAGGCGCTGCCGAGAAGCTGCAGCTCGGGGATCGCCTCGACCGAATCGAGCTTGTGCAGCTTGTCCGGGTCGATCTTCTCGAGCCCCAGCGCCGCGAGCCCATCGCGCGTAAGCTCGGGGTTGTA
Source organism: Zoogloeaceae bacterium (assembly GCA_024235595.1). Taxonomy (GTDB): domain Bacteria; phylum Pseudomonadota; class Gammaproteobacteria; order Burkholderiales; family Rhodocyclaceae; genus Cognatazoarcus. The sequence goes on from JACKMC010000001.1 coordinate 58,948, forward strand.
GCGCACATAGGTGAACAGCTTCGGACAGGTGGAATTCATGCGCTCGTCCACCATCATCATGTGACGGAACTCGCGGTCGATCTCGCCGCCGAAGCGGCAGGCGCCGAGGGTGCGGCAAGCCATGTCCCAGCCGGCGCTGGCGGCGTTCATGAGCGCGCCGGGCAGGGTCGTCGCGTGATGGATGAGGTTCATGTCGCCGGCCTCGAGATCGGGCCGGGCGTCGGCCGCGCTGCCGGTACCCACCGAGACGATCAGCATCCTGTCCTGCCCGGTCGGCCAGTCGATCGCATAGGGTGCGGCGGTGGCCATCTGGAAGGCGAGGAAGGCCGGGTTGTTGTAGGTGGTGACGCCGCCATCGACGAAGATGAACTGGTACTCGTCGGGCGTATCCGGAGCGAAACGCACCACCTCGGGCGGGAAGAAGGTCGGCGCCGCGGTGCTGGCGCGCAGCAGCTGCCACAAGGGCAGGTGCAGGTTGCAGTCCTTGCGCTGCGGCTGGTTGTACCTGGCGCGCGGGTTGTTGCACACCGGCCACGGCGAATCGGTGCTGTGGTTGCGCATCACCATCATCAGCAGGCTGCGCAGGCCGGTGCTGCCCAGCGTCGCATGGGGCACGTCGCGGCTGGTGCGATGCTTCAAGGCCTTGTCGAGGGCGTGCTGCAAGGTGAGCGCCAGCGGTTCCTTGTCGTACTTGTACTGCAGGCGCTTGAAGATCGAGGCCTTGTCGAACATCTGCGCGCCGCTGTCGACATAGAACTTGCGGATCTCGCCCATCGACATGCCGGCGGCGATGCAGGCGGCGATCATCGCACCGGTGCTGGTACCGCAGACGAAGTCGAAGAAGTCGGCGAGCACCAGGCCGGACTTCCCGCGCGCCACCCGCAGGTCGGATTCGAGCTTGGCGAGCATCTCCACACTGAGCAGGCCGCGAATACCGCCGCCATCGCAGGCGAGGATCTTCTTCGGCGCGTCCGATTGCATGCGATCGATGAGGGCCTGGTGCATGGCGGTCTCCCTTGAAGTGTGACTCACAATCGTGCGTGAGCTGCGGTTTGCAGCCTCACCGCAGGGTGCGCGTGTCCAGCCAGGTGACCCGGCCGGTGCGGCGCTTCACTTCGTTGTACATGTGCTCCGTGCCGCCCGGCCCATCGCCACCGCCGCCATTCCACAGGCAGATGAAGCGCACCTTGTCGATGCCCCAGGCGAGCGCGGTGTTGAGCAGCCACAGGTTGCAGCGCTCGAAGGGGCTGGCGTGCCGGTCGCGGCCGGTCTTCGGTGGCGGGCCGAGTTCGTCGGGCATCACCCGGGGCGGGTCCTGCAGGCTTTCCTTGACGGCATAGTAGCGCTCGCACCAGGCGGCGCCGTCGGTGGCCGGCAGGATCGAACGGTCGATGAACTCGGGCTCTTCGAGCGGCAGCATCAGGCACGCGCGCACGCCGCGCGCCTGGCAGGCCTCGAGGAACAGGATGTCGCCGCCGCTGGCGCCCTGGGTGAGGGCGAGGTCGCCCGGCCCGGCGCCGAGCGCATCGAGCGCTTCGCCGATCTTCTGCGCGGCGGCGCCCTCCTTGCCGGCCGGAAAGCGCGGCGGCTCGCGACCAGGGGCGTCGATCATGTGGCCGCTGAAGAGAAACACCTTGCGCGGCTGGAATGGCGGGGTGCTGCGGGCGATCTCGCGCTCGAGGATCTCCACCGCGGCAGCGGTCTCCGCGGGGCGGAATTGCAGGTCGCGCAGCAGGCACAGGGTCTGGCAGGTGGAGTCGAGCGCGAACCAGTCGCGGTTGGCGGCGGCCACGGTGGCGCTGTATTCCTTGCGCACCGTTTCGATGGGATTGACCAGCAGGCACAGCTCGGCATAGGTGGCGCGCGCCCAGTAGTCCTTGCGGTCGCGCTCCTGGGCGGTGAGGCCGGCCCACAACACGCCGCCGAGCAGGTTGTCGATCACCGCCTGGCTGGTCTCGCCGCCGAGATGTCGGCGCAGCAGGTGCAGGGTGAGCGCGTTGATGCCCGAGTAGTGGTGCGAGGGGTCGGCGACGAAGGCCTTGTAGTAGGGCTCGATGGCCTCCGCCAGCGCCGCGTCCTCGTAGCTCGCCGCCTCGCGCAGCTCGGCCGGGCTGGCGCCCTCGCGCCGCCAGCGGCTGATCCAGTTGTCCTTCTCGACGCGGCCCGAGAGCGCCCACACCTCGGGGTCGGTGGGGTAGCGGTCGGTGAGCTGCCGCACCCACACCCGCGCCTCCTCGAAACGGCCGAGCCGGCCCAGGCAGACCGCCTTCTTCTCGGCGGCGACCTTATGCTCCGGGTCGAGCACCAGCACCGCCTCGAACTGTTCGAGCGCGAAGTCGTAGTGCTTGAGCTTGAGCAGCGACTCGCCGGCGGTGCGCCGCGCCTCGATGCGCAGCGCGAGGGTGGGGGTCTCGTCGGCGAGCACCAGGATGTTGCCGGGGCACAGCTTCTGCCGCGCCACCTCCATGCGGCTCGCCCACTCGCCGTAGGCGGCGCTGAATTCGTTGCGCTCGCTCAGCAGCAGGCTCTTCCAGTCGGGCTCGCGCAGATGGGGCAGCAGGCTGTACACCGGGCTGACCTTGCGGCCATGCCAGGCCTCGGCGGTGGCAGTGGCCATGCTGGCGAGGGCCGCGCGGTCGTGCTCCAGGGTGGCCGGGTCGGGGGCGCCACCGGCGAGGCCGTAGCGCAGCTTGCGGTCGGTATAGATGTCGAAGGGCTGGCTGGGGCGCGGCCCTTGCACGAGGATCACGCCGCGGGCGCGCAGCGCATGGCGCACCCCGAGCTCGTACCAGACGTTGGGGTTGTCGAGGGTGAGGTCGGCCACCACCAGGTCGGCCATCAGCAACTCCTGGAACATGTCGGCGCGGATGTCGCCGGCGCGCTGCTCCTGGTCGGCGCGAAACACCTCGAAGCCCGCCGCCTCGAGCGCCGGGCCGATGTATTCGGCATAGACGCGGTTGAAGTCGATCGGCTCTGCGTCATGTCCCGGCTTGGTGCCGAAGGGCATGGCGACGAAGGCGTGAGGTTTCATGCGCAGCGCTCCCTGGATGTGGCGGTCACGGGTTTCGATACGCTCAGCATAGACAGGATTGCGTCGCCTGACTCGCTGCCGCGCGATCCGGTGTGGGCGCGCCCGGCCCGTCAGGGGCGGAAAACACCCTGGCGGCAGCCATCGCCAGCAGCCATGCTTAGGACGGGCGCAGTGCCCAGGCGCCCGCCCGGAGTACCCGCCAAAGGAGCCAACCGAGATGACACGGCAGATGCTGCAGCACCTGATGAGCGCCGAGGGGCAGTCGCGCTCGGCGCACACCGTCGAGGTGTTCGGCTGGATCATGCTCGCCGAGGCCTTGCTGGTGATGCTGGCGCCGCATCAGGTCGCGGCGCTGCTGCAATTGCCGGCGCTGGGCGAGCAGGCGGCGAACTATTTTCGCCTCATGGGCCTGCTGCTGGGCGGGCTGGGCATGCTCTACGTGGTGAGCGGCCGGCTCAACGCGCTGGGCTTCGTCTTCGCCTCGATGCTCGATCGTCCGCTGGTGCCCTTCATCATGGCCACGCTGTGGTACCTGGAGATCGTGCCGGCGCCGCTGGCGCTGGTCTTCGCGGTGTCGGACACCGTGAGCGTGTTGTGGACCCTTGCCGCATGGCGGGCGGAAGAAGCCGGGAACCCTGCGGCCTGAGGCAGATCGGAGACACGCAGGCGCAAAGGAGTATCGATTCAGGAATTCCGGCCGATTCGCGCTCCGCGATACCGTGACGCTATTGGACAGAGCGCGCCGGGTTCGCCATTCTCGAAACAGGAATCATTTGCGGAGATTGAAGATGGCCCAGTATCGCAAGGACCCCGAGGTCCTCGCCCGCCTGACCCCGGAGCAGTATCGCGTCACCCAGGAGAGCGGCACCGAATATCCCGGCAGCGGCGAGTACCTGAACAACAAGGCGCCGGGCATCTATGTCGACGTCGTCTCCGGCGAGCCGCTGTTCGCCTCGTCGGACAAGTTCGAATCGGGTTGCGGCTGGCCGAGCTTCACCAGGCCGATCGAGCCTGCGAACGTGAGCGAACTGCGCGACGCCAGCCATGGAATGATCCGCACCGAAGTGCGGTCCACCCATGGCGACAGCCACCTCGGCCATGTCTTCGAGGACGGCCCGGCCGATCGTGGCGGTCTGCGCTACTGCATCAACTCCGCCTCGCTGCGCTTCGTTCACCGTGACGACATGGTGGCCGAAGGCTACGGGGACTACCTCGACCAAGTGGAGGATCCGAAATGACGAGCGAACGCGCCGTTCTCGCCGGAGGCTGCTTCTGGGGCATGCAGGACCTGATCCGCAGGCTGCCCGGCGTGCAGGCGACCCGCGTCGGCTATACCGGCGGCGAAGTGCCCAATGCCACCTACCGCAACCATGGCAACCATGCCGAAGCGATCGAGATCCTCTTCGATCCCGCCAGGACGAGCTTCCGCAGCCTGCTGGAGTTCTTCTTCCAGATCCACGATCCGTCTACACCCAATCGCCAGGGCAACGACCGCGGGCCCAGCTACCGATCGGCCATCTTCTACACCAGCGAGGCGCAGAAGCGCATCGCCGAAGACACCATCGCCGACGTCGATGCCTCCGGCCTGTGGCCCGGCAAGGTGGTCACCGAGGTGCAAGCGGCCGGCGACTTCTGGGAGGCCGAGGCCGAGCACCAGGACTACCTCGAGCGCTACCCGGGCGGCTATACCTGTCACTTCGTCCGTCCCGACTGGAAACTGCCGCGCCGCGCCGACGCGGCTTGAGCCCCGGGCGGCGATGGCGGCCTCACGCGGTCGCCCCCGCTACGCCCAGGCTCAGGCGGGCTGGCGCCTGCGGGCGGTGTGCAGCAGGCTGGCCGCCACCGAGATCGCGAGAATCAGCGCCACCACGCCGAGCGACACCAGCACCGGGATCTTGATCCATTCGACGATCAGCATCTTGGTGCCGATGAACACCAGGATCGCCGCGAGGCCGTACTTGAGCAGCGAGAAGCGGTCGCCGAGGTCGGCAAGCAGGAAGTACATCGCGCGCAGGCCGAGAATGGCGAAGAGATTGGAGGTGAGGACGATGAAGGGGTCGGTGGTGATGGCGAAGATCGCAGGGATGCTGTCGACCGCGAAGATCACGTCGGAGATCTCCACCAGCACCAGCGCGAGCAGCAGCGGCGTGATCATCCTCACCCCGCCGCGCCTGACGAAGAAGTGTTCGCCCTCGAGCCTTTCGGTCACCGGGTAGTGGCTGCGGATCCAGCCGAGCAGGGGGTTGCCGGCCAGATCGGGATCGTGCTCGGCGAACCACACCATCTTGATGCCGGTGATCACCAGAAAGGCACCGAAGACATAGAGGAGCCAGTGAAACTCGGTGATCAGCCAGCTACCGGCAAAGATCATCCCGGTGCGCAGCACGATCGCCCCGACGATGCCGTAGAGCAGCACCCGGCGCTGCAGCTCCAGCGGCACCGCGAAGAAGCTGAAGATCATCATCCACACGAAGACGTTGTCGACCGCCAGCGATTTCTCGACCAGGTAGCCGGTGACGAAGGCCGTGGTCTTCTCGTTCGCCACCGCCCGGCCGACGCTGCCGTCCAGCTGCCACCACAGCGCGGCGGCGAACAGCATCGACACCGTGACCCAGGCGAGCGACCAGGCGGCGGCCTCGCGCAGCGACACCTTGTGTTTCTCGCCACCCTTGAAGACCAGCAGGTCCAACGCCAGCATCGACAGCACGATCGCTGCAAACGCCCCCCACATCCACCATGTTCCGATCGATTCCATCAACGACTCCGCGCAAGAAACAAAAAGGGCCTGTTCCCGAAGGACACAGACCCTGGCTGGTGTTTTGCGCTGACGGACCTTGCCCCTTGGGCAAGGTCTCGCTTGCAACGGAATCGTTGCCCGCAGCACCGGGTAGCCGTCGCTTGACCGGCCTGCCGTGATGACGATGCTGCGACGGAAAAGCTACTCCCCTTGTTGCACTGCAGTGTAAGCGAAGAGCCCGCAGAGTCAAGCACTAATAGCGGCGCCGGCCCATGCGTGACGACACGCCGGCGTTTCCCTGACACGCCGCAGCATGCAAAATGCCAGCCCAGGCAATGAACTGTCGCGGGCCCGAAGGATCAATCGGGCTGAGATCCCCAACCTACCACCGGAACCTGCCCATGAGCGCCCTCGTCCTCGGCCTGCTGCTGTTTCTCAGCACCCACTCCGCCCGCTTCTTCGCCGCCGCCAACCGCGCCCAGTACATCGACCACTACGGCATGGCCAAGTGGAAGCTCGCCTACTCCATCGTCTCCCTCATCGGCTTCGCACTCATCGTCTGGGGCTACGGCCAGGCGCGGCTCGAGCCGCTGCTGCTGTGGAACGCGCCGCTGTGGACCCGCCATCTCGCGGCCCTGCTCACGCTGCCGGCCTTCGTCCTTGTGGCGGCCGCGTATGTGCCCGGCACGGTGATCAAGGCGCGACTGGGCCATCCGATGATGGCCGGAGTCAAACTGTGGGCGCTCGCCCACCTGATCGCCAACGGCACGCTCGCCGACGTGCTGCTGTTCGGCAGCTTTCTCGCCTGGTCGATCGCGGGCTTCGCCATTTCGCGCAGGATCGACCGCGCCGAAGGGCTGGTGCGCCAGCCGGGCAAGCCAGGCCGCGACGTGATCGCGGTCGTCGTGGGGCTGCTCGCGTGGTTCGCCTTCGTGCGCTACCTGCACCTGTCGCTGATCGGCGTGGCGCCCTTTGGCTGAAGCCGGCCGCGGCGCTCAGCGCCCGGCGTCGAACTCGAGCACCCCGGTCACTTCCGGAAATCCCACCCGCAACTGCCAGCGACCCGGCGCCGGCAGCTGCACCGAAGCCGCGTAGCTGCCGATCCCGATCGACTCATGGGGTATCGGGAGCGGCTCGCGGCTGCCGTCGGGTGTGGCCAGCGCGAGCGAGAAGGCCAGGTCACGCGGTGCGGGCTGGCCGCTGGGGCCCCGCATGTCGAGCTCGAAGTGTGCCTGCCGCCGGGCATCGATGGCCATGCGGCCCTGCAGCTCCCAGACGTTGAGCGTGCCCTGGAAATGCAGCCCGCCCTGCTCGAGCCCGGGTGCGGCGGCGATCGGCCCCACCGGGTTGATGCGGACCTCGTCCTTGACGAACACCACCATCGCGATGAAGCCCGCCACCAGCAGCAGGAACAGGCCGCCGATGATCGCCGCCAGCCAGCGGGTGTGACGCACGGACGACGCCGCACCGGGCGTGGCGGCAGGGGAGGGTGAGGTTCGGCTCATGGCGGTTTTCCAGCGCGGTCGGCTCAGGCGGCGCCCGCGGCAGCAAGAAGATCGAAGAGCCTCGATTGTCACATCTTCGGCCCGAACGCGTTCACCTGCGTGGCCGGCACCGTCTCACACCTGCCCCACCCCGGTGAGAAGAGCGGCCAGCAGCCCGGACACCAGCGTTCCGAGCACGCTCAGGATGATGAAGGCCGCGATCCAGGCGATCGCGGCCCCGACCGTGAGCAGAGCTATCGAGGAGGCGCCCCCCGAGCTCGCGGCTCGGCGGATCGACCAGGCGAACCGTGGCGCCGCGCAATGCCGCGCCCGCGCCCAGATGGCTTCGCATGCACGCAATCCCCTGCCGCTGCCCGCCACCCGCGGCGGCCTCGGCGACAGGCTCGCGAGGATGTGGCGACGCCGGCTGGATGGTCGCAGCCACTGAGTCCCGATTCTGGCCGCGGCACCGAGCCGGGATGCACGAAGAAGAAGCCTACTTCAGCGCCACTTCGATGAGGTGCGGCCCGCGGCTGTTCAGCATCGCGCGCAGCGCCGCCTCGAAGGCCCCGGGCGTTTCCACGCGTTCGCTGTGCACCCCCATGCCGCGGGCGATTTCGGTCCAGCCCAGCGCGGGATTGCCAAGGTCCAGCATCGACAGCGCGCGCGGGCCTGGCGCGCCGACGCCGACCCGCTCGAACTCGATGTCGAGGATCGCATAGCTGCGGTTGGCGTAGATCACGCTGATCACGTCGAGACGCTCGCGCGCCATGGTCCACAATGCTTGCACGGTGTACATCGCGCTGCCGTCGCCTTCGAGACAGATCACCTTGCGATCCGGACATGCCACCGCCGCCCCGACCGCCAGCGGCAGGCCCTCGCCGATCGAGCCGCCCATGAGCTGCAGCCAGTCGTGGGGCGGCGCCTCCGCACAGGCCTGCTGGGCATACATGCTGCCGGTGATCGCCTCGTCGACCACGATCGCGCCTTCGGGCAGGCAACGCGCAATCACGCCCGCCGCGCTGCGAGCGTCGAGCACAGGGCCGGGCGGCGGCAGTGCCGGCCGGCCTTGCGGCGAGGCCGGCTGGGCAGGGGCGCCGAGCGCATCGGCCAGGCCGGTGAGCGCCGCCACCACGTCGTCGCCGGGCCCGGCCAGCACCGCCAGCTTGCAACCCGGCGGCACCAGCACGCTCGGCTTGCCGGGATAGGCGAAGAAGGCCACCGGCCGCTTCGCCCCGGCGAGCACGATCAGGTCGGCGCCATCGAGCATTGCAAGCGCGCGCTCGCCGAAGTAGGGCAGGAATTCGATCGCCACCCGGCCGGCACCGCGTTCCACGCGGCGATTGAAGGTCTCGGCGATCAGGCGCAGCGGCCCTCGCGCGGCAATCCTTCCGGCCTGTCGTGCCCCTTCGCCAAGCAGGGCCTCGCCGCCGAGCAGCAGCACCGCTCGCCCGGCCTTCCGAAGCGCGCCGGCCACCGCCTCGATCTGCGAGGCGCCCACCTGCGGCAAGGCCTCCGCGGCAGGTAGCGCGGGCGGCTCGAAATCGGCTCGCAGCTCGCCCCAGGCGCTATCGGCCGGCACCATCAAGGTCGCGACGCGGCCCGGCAGGCCGCCTGCCGCGGCAACCGCCTCGGCGCCCAGTCGCGGCAGCTCGGCGGGCGTGGATGCACACTGCAGCCAGTCGGAGACCGGGCGGGCGATGCCCTCGAGATCGGCGCTCAGCGGTGCATCGAAGCGCACATGGTAGGTGGCGTGGTCACCGACCACATTGACCACCGGGCTGCGCGCCTTGCGCGCGTTATGCAGGTTGGCCATGCCGTTTGCGAACCCCGGCCCGCAGTGCAGCAGGGTGCACGCGGGTTTGCCGGCCATGCGGGCGTAGCCGTCGGCCGCGCCGGTGGCCACGCCCTCGAACAGGGTCAGCACCGGACGTATGCCCGGCACCTGGTCGATGGCCTGCACCAGCTGCATCTCGGAGGTGCCGGGATTGGCAAAACAGACCTCGATGCCGCTCCGTACCAGGGTTTCGATCAGGGCCTGGGCGCCATTCTTCATGTTCTCGCTCCCGGACGGTCGGCGTGGCGGCGATCGATGCAGACCCACGCGCCGCGCCTCGGGTTCAGGCCGACACGCCCTCCACGCTCACCAGCCTGGCCGAGCTGCATTCGTCGCGGACCGCCTTGAGACCCTGATAGACCGGTCCGTGGTAGAAATCCTCCCAGGCGGCGATCGAGGGGAACTCGACAATCACCAGCCGCCGCGGCGACCAGTCGCCTTCCCATACCTTGAGCGGGCCGCCCCGTGCCAGGTAGCGCCCGCCCGCGGCCTCGAGGGCCGGTTTCACCTGCTGCATGAACTCCTGGTAGCGCTGGGCGTCACGAATCTCGACATCGAACACGACATACGCGGTCATGCTGTGCTCCGGACAATGGATCCGCACTCATTCTGCACCGCGCCCGCCTCGATTTCCACCGCAGCTTGAAGACCGCCGGGGCGCATTGGGCGCCCGCCGGGCCACGTTTCTCAAGCCGCGAGCGATCAGCCCCTCAGCGGCGCACGAAGATCAGCTCGACGAGCAGCCACACCAGCCCCACGGCGACACCCACGCCCGCGACGATGGTGCCGAACAGGGCGAGCAGCGCGGTGCCTGTGGGCGTGCCGGTGCCGGTACCCAGGGCGTCGATGAGCCACAGCGGAAACGCGCACAGCGCCCCCAGCACCAGGCTGGTGATGACGATCTTGAGGCCGGTGCGCAGGCGGCTGCGGAAAAAGACGAGGACGAATTTCAAGGTTTGGCTCCGGAGCGCGATGAGCGGACGATAGCCCGCGCGGCCCTCGCCCGCCTTGATCGAAGTCGGGAATCGGCCGCCGCCGGATGCCTCATCGGGCCGGCCCGGGCTCGCCCATCCACTCGCCGAACCACTCGGCCAGGCTGCGGGCCTCGCCCATGGCGGCGAGCCGGCGGTCGATCGCATCATGATTGCCCCACACCACCTCGGCCAGCCCGCCACCGGCCAGGCGCGCCTCGATGTCGCCGCAGTAGAGGCCTTTGTCCCGCTGCACATAGAAACCATAGCTGCGACAGGCGACCGGTCGTTGCAGGTAGACCGGGCAGGCGCCGCTGGCCTGTTCGAGCATCGGACACACCAGCGGGCCGGCGGGCGCGCCGGCCAGCGCCGCCACCTCGCGTTCGATCTCGGCGAGCCGTGCGCCCGGCAAGGCAGCGAGCCCCTGCCTGAGCAGCGCCCACTCGGGACCGGTCAGGTGAGGCAAGCCGGCGAGCTGGCGGCAGCAGTTGTCGCAGCCCTTGGCGCACTGCCAGTCGGCATGGCCGGCGCGAATGCTGCCCACCCGCTCGTCGATGTCGAGATGAAGGCGGAACAGCGGGTCTTGCTTGGGCACGAATCGTCCTCGATGCGGGTGGTGAGCGGCCGCCAACGATACGTGCCGCGCGTCCGCTTGACCAGACTCATCGAGCGACTGCCTCAGTCGCTGCGAAAGCCGTTGCGCGAATGGGTGCCGTCGCAGAATGGCTTGTTGGCCGATCCGCCGCAGCGGCACAGCGCCACCGAGTTGCCCTGCCAGGCGAGGCGGCCCGCGGCGGTGTACATGCTCAGCGCGCCCGAGCACACCAGCGGCCCGTCCTTGCAGGGCTCGATCTCGAGCGGCCCGCCCTGGCCGTCGAGCGGCGTACCCTTCTCGCCGATCGAACCATAGTCGAAGAAGTCCGCGCCCTCGTGGCTGTTGTCGCAGAAGGGCTTGTTCTTCGAGGCGCCGCAGCGGCACAGCGCGGCGCGAAACTTCACCCCCGGCATGTCGCCGGGCGCGTTGGCGATCCTGAGTTCGCCGCGAAAGAACAGCGGGCCGTTACAGGCCACGTGCACCGTGTTGCCTGCCGCGGGCGCTTCGACCCTGCCGCCGTGCCTGTCCTCATAGCTCAAGGCGCCGCTGGGACAGCGCTCCACGACGTCGACGACGTCGTCCGGCCCGACCAGGTCCGGCTGGCACCATGGCTTTCGTCCGCCGACGAACAGTTCGCCGCTCGCCCTGCCGCATTCGGCGACATGGATGCACAGCCGCGTATCCCAGACGACATCGATGTCCTTGCCCGCAAAAGTGACCCTCGCTTCCTTGCTCATGATGCTGCCTCCGCGTTTTCTTCTCCGATCTACATCTATAGACGCAAATCCATCGCACCACACGGCCGATGCGCACGTCGGCTCGCCGCGCGCGGCGCGAGGCCGCGCTGCAAGCCCGCCGCGACAGCGATATGCTGGAGACCCGGGCCGACCATTCGGGTACACAGGCACGCGGCCGCAAGGCAGCGCAGGACGCCGCCTCCGCCGAAGGAAGTGGCGGCCGCCCCGATCACCCGCAGACAAGGATCCAAACCATGCGCGACTACCTCAAGTTCTACATCGACGGCCGCTGGGTCGAGCCGATCACTCCCTCGACACTGGAGGTCATCAACCCCGCCACCGAGGCCGTGGCGGGCCACATCTCGATGGGTTCGGCGGCAGACGTCGATGCCGCGGTGCAGGCGGCGCGACGCGCCTTCGAGAGCTATTCGCAGAGCTCGGTCGACGAGCGCGCGGCGCTGCTCGAGCGCATCATCGCCGAATACAGGATCCGCCACGACGACATCGCGGCGGCGATCACCGAAGAGATGGGCGCCCCGACGGCGCTCGCCCGCAAGGCCCAGGCGGCGATGGGCATCGGCCACCTGCAAACGGCGCTGACGGTGCTCAAGGACTACGCCTTCAGCGAACTGCGCGGCACCACGCTGATCCGCAAGGAGCCGATCGGCGTATGCGGCCTCATCACGCCGTGGAACTGGCCGGTCAACCAGATCGCCTGCAAGGTCGCACCGGCGCTCGCGACCGGTTGCACGATGGTACTCAAGCCCTCGGAGATCGCCCCCTTCTCGGCGCAGATCTGGACCGAGATCCTCGACGCCGCGGGCGTGCCGGCCGGGGTCTTCAACCTGGTCAACGGCGACGGTCCCACCGTGGGCGCCGCCATTGCCAGCCACCCGCAAGTGGACCTGGTGTCGTTTACCGGCAGCACCCGCGCCGGCATCGAGGTGGCGCGCAACGCGGCGCCGACCGTCAAGCGGGTGCACCAGGAGCTGGGTGGCAAGTCGCCCAACATCATCCTGCCTGACGCCGATCTGCCCAAGGCCGTCACCGCCGGGGTGCGCTCGGTGATGAACAACTCCGGCCAGAGCTGCAACGCGCCGACCCGCATGCTGGTGCCCAGGGAGCGCATGCAAGAGGCGCTGGCGATCGCGCGCGAGGTGGCCGAATCGATCACCGTGGGCGACCCGACGAGCGGCGCCGGCATGGGTCCTGTGGTCTCCGCCGCGCAATGGAAAAAAATCGAGGCGCTGATCGAAAAGGGGATCGAGGAAGGCGCCACCCTGGTTGCCGGCGGACCGGGCAAGCCCGAGGGGCTGGACACCGGCTACTACGTGAAACCCACCGTGCTCGGCGATGTGAACAACGCCATGACCGTCGCGCGCGAGGAGATCTTCGGCCCGGTGCTGTGCATCCTCGGCTACGACACCGTCGAAGAGGCCATCGCCATCGCCAACGACACGCCCTACGGCCTGGCCGCCTATGTTTCGGGCGGCGAACCCGAGGCCACCCGCCGCGTGGCGTCGAGACTGCGCGCCGGGCAGGTCAACATCAACCGCGCCGCGCCCGACCTGATGGCGCCGTTCGGCGGCTTCAAGCAGTCCGGCAACGGGCGTGAATGGGGCGAGCAGGCCTTCGGCGAATTCCTCGAGGTCAAGGCGATGCTCGGCTACGGCGCCACCGCGGACTGATCGGGCGTCGCCGCGCGGCACCGGCCGGCTCAGAAGGGCGGCGGACTCTCGAAGCTCAGCGCCACGCGGCGGTGCGGATGGATGAAGGCGATCCGCATCGCGTGCAGGTGCATCCGCCCATGGCGCGCCGCACTGTGCGCTGGCGCGTAGAGCGGATCGCCGATGATCGGATGGCCGATGCTCATGAGGTGCACCCGCAGCTGATGGGTGCGACCGGTAACCGGCTTGAGTTCCAGCCGTGTCACGGCCGCCTCGCCGTCGCCCTCGCGCGCCAGCACCCGGAAGCGGCTCAGTGCCGCCTGGCCATGCTCGAGATCCACCATCTGGCGCGGGTTGCGGTGCGGCTCGGGTCCCAGCGGCAGCGCGATCTCGCCTGCGTCGGCCGTCACATGCCCATGCACCAGCGCCACATACTGCTTGCCCACCACGCGCTCGCGAAAGCCACGGTTCATGCGCCGCAACATCTCGGCGCCGCGCGCAAACAGCACCAGCCCGGAGGTCGCCGCATCGAGCCGATGCACGATCAGCGCGTCGGCATGGCGCAGCCGGATCCGCGCCGCGAGGCAGTCCTTGCGGCCCTCGCCGCCGGCGGGGATTGAGCGCAGGCCGGCGGGCTTGTCGGCGACCACGAGGTATTCATCGGCAAAGACGATGCTTGGGGCGAGTGCGGGCATGCGGTGGATTGTGGCCGCAAACCGCAGCCAGGGGCCAGCCGCTCTTGCCGACCGCGCCGGCCATGCGATGCCCTGCCCGGACGCGGCGCGGGGACCCAATGGGCAGGGCCGCACGGCGCTGCGGCCTTGCCCGGTCACCGGTCGCCTGGGCGGCGACGCACTACCCCTCGATCGCGACGACCACCTTGCCAAGCGCTTGTCCACTGCCCAGGCGCTGGTATGCCTTGCCGACCTCTTCGAGGCCGAACCGCGTTTCGTCGAGCAGCGGCTTGAGGGCACCCGCATCCACGAGCTCGGCCAGCTTCGCGAGGATGGCGCCGTGAGCTTCGCGCTTGTGGTCGTAGAGCATCGGAATCAGCATGAAGACGACGTGCAGCGACAAGCCCTTGAAGTGGGCCGGCGTCAGGTCCAGTTCGAGCAGGGAAACCGTCGTCGCGACGTTCGCGTTCAATGCGGCCGCTTCGAATGAATTGCCGAGATTGGCCCCGCCGAGGTGTCGAAGACCACGTCGAAGCCCGCACCGGCGGTATGCCGGGCGACGTAGTCGGCAACTTTCTCGGTCCTGTAGTCGATCGCGGTGGCGCCATAGCCGTGGATGATTTCCGCCTGCTGGCGACCGCCGCAGGTGGCATGGACATCCGCACCAAGGTGTCTGGCCAACTGCACCGCAACGTGCCCCACACCGCCGGTGCCGCCATGAACGAGCACCTTCTGCCCGGCTTTGGCGCCGGCGCGCTGCAGGCCTTCGAAGGCGGTAATGCCCACCAGCGGCAGCGCTGCGGCCTCGCGCATCGAGATGGTCCTTGGCTTGTGGGCAATCAGCCGGGCATCGGCCAGCATGAACTGCGCCAGCGCGCCCTGCAGGTCGGCGAGGCCGCCGGCGCAGCCGTACACTTCGTCGCCCGGCGCAAAGCCGGTCACGCCCTCGCCCACAGCCTCCACGGTGCCGGCGAAGTCCATGCCCAGCACGGCGGGCAAGTCGGGCGAAAGGGGAAGCGCCTTGCCCATCTGGCGAATCATGGTATCGACCGTATTGACACTGCTGGCGGCGACACGCACCAGCACATGGCCGGCCTTGGCTTCGGGCCGCGGCAGCTCGCGCAAACGGAATTCGGCATCGTTGCCGTATTCGTCGAGGATCATTGCTTTCATCGTGCTCTCCTGGGGGATGGGGTCGTTGTACCTAGTGCTTCGACAAGTCCGCTCATGAGCCCGCCGTGCCTCGCCCATGAAATCTCGTCTGCTTGAGGAAGCGACGATATACCCCCATGAATATTTGATAAACGCGGCTGGCTAGACTTCAGAATTCGCCAAATCCATATAATCCTGGGAACCGCAGGCGATCCGGCCTGACTCCACGTCGCGAAAAGCGCCGATGAGCCGGCTGTCGAGCCCCGCTCGAGCTGTTATCCTCCCGCCCGAAGCCGCCCCCTCGACCTACAGCCTGAAAGTGCCGCCATGGACAAAATCATCGAAGGTTTCCTGAAGTTCCAGAAGGACGTGTTTCCGCAGCGATCCGCCCTCTTCAAGAGCCTCGCCGAGCAACAGAACCCGCAGGTGCTGTTCGTGACCTGCTCGGACAGCCGGGTGGTGCCCGAGCTGCTCACCCAGCAGGACCCGGGCGACCTGTTCGTGATCCGCAACGCGGGCAACATCGTGCCCTCCTACGGCCCCGAACCGGGCGGCGTGTCGGCGACCGTCGAATACGCGGTTTCGGTGCTGAAGGTGACCGATGTGGTGATCTGCGGCCACTCCAACTGCGGCGCGATGGCGGCGATCTCGAGCTGCCAGTGTCTCGATCACCTGCCCGCCGTGGCGCACTGGCTGCGCTACGCCGACGTGGCCAGGGCCATCGTCGAGGCGCGCGAGTACCCGACGCAGCGCGAGCGCGCCGACGACCTGATCCGCGAGAACGTGGTCGCGCAACTGGCGAACATCCGCACCCACCCCGCGGTCGCGCTGGCACTCGCGCAGCGCCGCCTCAATCTGCATGGCTGGGTCTACGACATCGAGAACGGCATGATCATGGCGCTCGACGGCAAGAGCTCGCGCTTCGTGCCGCTGGGCGACAACCCCCACGTAAACGCGACCTGAATCGCATGCCCGCGCCGGCTGCCGCACGGTCGCAGAGCGCGACGCGGCGCGGCGCAGATACAACACGGCCGGCTCCGCGCCCGCGGCGTTACCAGCAAAAAGCACGAAATTTTCCGAAAAATTTCTTAGACTAGCGGGCTCGGTTCGATCTCCTCTTCCCTGGGGATCCACAAAATGCAAAGTTCGGGGGCACCCATGATCTCGGTAGAAAAAATCGGTGGTACGTCGATGTCGGCCTTTGGCGATGTACTGCGGCACATCATGCTGTACGACAAGGCACGCATCTATGGCCGCGTGTACGTCGTCTCGGCCTACTCCGGGGTGACCAACCAGCTTCTCGAACACAAGAAGACCGGCGAGCCGGGCATCTATGCATTGTTTGCGGGCCGCAAGGACTACCACGGCGCGCTCAACGCGCTCGGTGACAGCCTCAAGAAGCTCAATGCCGGCTTTGCCGGGCTGGGCTTGCCGCTCGAGGTGGCCGACGCCTTCGTCGACACCCGCATCGGCGAAGCCAGGAACTACCTCGACGCCATGCACCATGTGCTGTCGAGCGGTTACCTGAGCCGCGAGAACGTGCTGCTCGCGGCGCGCGAGGTGCTGGCCTCGATCGGTGAATCGCACAGCGCCTTCAACGCCGTCGAGATGCTCAAGGCCAGTGGCGTCAAGGCCATCCTGCTCGACCTCGCCGGCTTCCACGACAACGAGACGTGGACCATCGACGAACGCATCCACAACAGCTTCAAGGGTCTCGACCTCGCCAACAACGTGGTGGTGGCCACCGGCTACACCAAGGGCATCGAGGGCATCATGCGCGAGTTCGATCGCGGCTACTCGGAGGTGACCTTCAGCAAGATCGCGGTCGAGGTGCGGCCGGCCGAAGCTGTGATCCACAAGGAATTCCACCTCTCCTCCGCCGATCCCAACATCGTCGGCCTGGAGAACGCGGTGATCGTCGGTGCCACCAACTACGATGTGGCCGACCAGCTCGCCGACGTCGGCATGGAGGCCATCCATCCCAAGGCCGCCAAGCCGATGGAGCGCGCCGGCATTCCGATCCGCCTCAAGAACACCTTCGACCCCGAACACCCCGGCACCCTGATCACCAAGGACTACGTCGGCGAACGTGCCCGCGTGGAGATCGTCACCGGCAGCGAAAAGGTCACCCTGGTCGAGATCCACGACCCGAGCATGGTCGGCTCGGTGGGCTTCGACCTCGGCATCATGGAGATCTTCCGCCGTCACGATGTGTCGTACATCCTCAAGGCTACCAACGCCAACTCGATCGCCCATCTGCTGTGGGACAACTCGGTCACCGCCGAGCTGATCGGCGAGCTCGAGGAGAACTACCAGGTGGTGACCATCAAGCCCAGCGCGGTGGTGTGCACCATCGGCTCGAACATCAGCATCCCGGGCGTTCTCGCGCGCGCCGCGCAGACACTGGCCAATGCCGAGGTGAACGTGAACTGCGTGTCGCAGACCCTGCGCCAGGTGAACATGCAGTTCATCGTCGACCGCGAGGACTACAAGAAGTCGATCATCGCCCTCAACCAGTCGCTGTGCGTCAATTCCGGCACCCCCGTGCCGGTGGCCTGATCGCTCCATTCCCGGCCGTGCCTCCTGCACGGCCGGGAATGGAGCGCGGTGCCTGGACTCACCTGACTGCGTGACTGCGATCACGCACGGTGAGGCGCCGGGCGCCTGCCGCAATGGCAATGGCTGCAAGGACCAGCGCCGCGGCGACGGCGAAGCTCGTGCGCATTCCGCCGGCAACCGCTGCGGCATGCGCCGCCGCGATATCCGGGCTTGCGGATGCCGCTGCAAACACCGCACCCATCACCGATGCACCGGTGATCAAGCCTAGATTTCGCGACAGGTTGAGCATGCCCGACACGACGCCGCGCTGCCCGGGGCCGACTTCCCGCATCACGGAGGTATTGTTGGCCGTCTGGAACAGCGCATAACTCGCGGTCATGAACAGCAGCGGCGCGAGGTAGCCGGGAACGCCGAATGCAGCGGGCAGCGTCGCCAGCGCGAGCGCGCCGGCCAGCATCCCGACCAGCCCCAGGCAGGCGACGCTGTGCGCACCGAAGCGGTCGGCGATGCGCCCTGCCGGAGCAGCGCTCAAGGCCGCCACCAGCGGGCCGGCCGACATCACCACCCCGAGCTGTGCCGCATCGAGCCCGAGCCCGCGGGCGAGGTAGAACGGCCCGACAACCAGCGTCGTCATCATCACCGTCGATACCAGTGCGCTCTGCGCGAGGCTCGAGCCGAACTGCGGGTCGCGCAACAGATCCAGGCGGATCAGGGGCGATCGGGCCTTCGCCTCGGCACGGACGAAGAGGCCGATGCCGCATGCGAAAAGCACCAGCAGCACCATGTTGAGCCGGTCGACACGACCTTGCCCGAGGGTCATCGCCAGCGCGTAGGCCGCAAGGCTGGCCGCCAGCAGCAGGGTCCCGGCGACATCGAAGCCGGCATCAGCCTTTGCCGGGTGATTCCGATCCTCGGGCAGCTGGCGATAGGCGAGCCACCAGGCGAGCAGCCCGAGCGGCAGGTTGATCAGGAAGATGCTTCGCCAGCCCGCCCCCGCAATGAGCAGACCGCCCAGCGAAGGCCCGAGCGCGGTGCCGATCGCCGACATCGTGCCGAGCAGCCCGATCGCCCTGCCGGTCCTCGCCTGGGACACCGTTTCACCGACCATCGCCATGCTGAGGGCCATCATGAGGGCGGCGCCCAGGCCCTGCAGCCCGCGCGCGAGGATCAGCTGCCAGAGCGCCGGCGCCACGGCGCACAGCAGCGAGGCCCCGGTGAACAGGGCGATGCCGAGCAGCAAGCTCCGTCTGCGACCGAAGATGTCGCCGAGGCGGCCGGCGCTCACGACCAGACTCGTGATGACCAGGAGGTAGGCGAGAACGATCCACTGCACCGACTGGAATGACGTCTCGAATGCCACCACCAGTTCCGGCAGGGCAACGTTGACGATGCTGGTGCCAAGCGATGACAACAGCACCGGGAGGGCGAGGCTGGCCAGCCCCCAAGACTCCAAGGGCATCTCGGCAACGATGGCCGGGGCAGGTTCCAGAATAGGGGCTCGGGGCTTCATCATCCACTCCTGTTCGTTAAGGTCTCCCGAAGCGGGAATGACTGCAGGGTAGTCGCGCGGGTGACATGGCGGAAGACGCAGCATCTGCACTTTGTCATTGCGTCCGACGCCTTGTCTGCGGCCAGCCCTGCTATCCTTCGACGATGTCTAGACCCGACCTGAACATGCTGGTAACGCTGGACGCGCTCCTTGCAGAGGGCAGCGTTGCAGGTGCCGCAAGGCGCCTGCGGCTGAGCCCGTCGGCGACGAGCCGGGCGCTGGCGCGCCTGCGTGAAAGTACCGGCGATCCGTTGCTGGTCCGGGCGGGGCGCGGGCTGGTCCCCACGCCGCGTGCGATCGAACTGCGCGAGCGGGTCGGCCAGCTCGTGCGCGACGGCGAAGCGGCGCTGCGTCCCGCCGAAATGCTCGATCCCGGACAACTGGCCAGGACCTTCACGCTGCGCACCCGCGAGGGCTTCGTCGAGAACTTCGGTGCGGCCCTGCTCGCCCGCATCGGCGACCAAGCGCCGCGCGTGCGGATGCACTTCGTGCAGAAGGCCGACCGGGACAGCACCGCGCTGCGCGACGGGAGCGTCGATCTCGAGACTGGCGTGGTGGGCAGGATGGCCGCGCCCGAGCTACGGGTGCAGGCCCTGTTTCGTGACCGCTTCATCGTCGCGCTGCGCGAGGGCCACCCGCTGGGCGACACCGGGCTCACGCCGGCGCGCTATGCAGCCGGCCGACATGTAGGCATCTCGCGCCGCGGCGGGGCCGCAGGACCGATCGACGAAGGCATGACCGCGCTCGGCCTGCAACGCGATATCGTCGCCACTGTGGACGGCTTTTCCGCCGCGCTGGCGCTGGCGCGCGCCTCCGATCTCATCGCCACCGTGCCGGAACGACATACCGGCAGCCTGCGCGCCGGCATGCGCGAGCTTGCGCTTCCGTTCCCGGTGCCCGGGTTCACGATTTCACTGCTTTGGCACCCGCGATTCGAGGCCGACCCCGGGCATCGCTGGCTGCGTGGCCTGGTGAGGGATGTCTGCGCCGCGCTGCGCTGAGCGGCTCGGAAACGACCCCTTGCGTGCCTCGCGGCCGGGCGGCCTCACAGCTTGCGGAACACCCGCACCGTACCCGGATCGTCCGCCAGCCGCTGCTGCGAAAAGCCCAGTTGGCGGGCAAACTTGAGCATCTTGTGGTTGCTCGCCAGCACCAGGCCTTCCATGCTCTCGAGGCCACGCGCATGGGCCACGTCCATGATGGTGAACATCAGCATCCCGGCAAGGCCGCTGCTCTGCCAATCGTCATCCACCATGATCGCGAATTCACAGCTCTTGCCGCCCGGATCGACCACGTAGCGGGCCGAACCGACCTGGTGCTGTCGCCCGTCGCCTGTTTGTTCCGTCGCCACCAAGGCCAGGTGCTTCTCGTAATCCACGTCGGTGAGGTACTTGAGCTTGCCGGCCGGCAGTTCGTTCATGGTCACCATGAAGCGGGTATAGCGTGAGTCGGGCGACAGATGGCGGACGAAGTCCTGTTCCATCTCGGCGTCGCTGGCGCGCACCGGCCGGATGTGCACCCGGCGGCCGTCGAACAGGGTGCGGGTGCGCTCCAGTTCAACCGGGTAGTCGGCCATCTCAAGCTCCCTTGGCGGCTGCGCGGCGCTCGGCCACATAGTCGACCATGTCGTCGATGGTCTGCAGGCGACCATAGTCGGCCTCATCCACCTTGATGGCGAAAACCTCGGTGAGCCCCGCCAGCACGTTGAGCGAGTCCATCGAATCGAGGTCGATCTGGCGCCGGATCGGCACATCACCGGCAAGCGAGGCGACGTTCGCCTCGGGCGCGATGCGCGCCAGCAGCTTCAGGACGGCTGCCCGGATCTCATTGCGGTTCATCGTCGGGTTGCTCCTCGAGCATCGAAAGGTCGCCGGCTGGCAGGCCGAGCTCACGGCCTCTTACCAAGCGTCGCATGATCTTGCCACTTCTCGTGTGCGGCAGGTGCGCGGCAAAGCCGATTTCCTTCGGCGCCATCACCGCGCCGAGACGCGCCCGGGCATAGGCCCGCAGCTCGGTCGCCAGCGCCGGCGAGGCCTGCACCTCGGGCCGCAGCGCAACCACCGCCTTCACCCGCTCGCCGACGGTCGGGTCGGGCAAGCCGATCGCCGCGGCCTCGGCCACCGCGGGGTGAGCCATGAGCGCGCGCTCCACCTCGAAGGCGCCGATCAGGTGACCCGACGACTTGATCATGTCGTCGGCGCGCCCGAGGAACCAGAAATCGCGCTTGGCATCGCGTCTGACCAGGTCGCCGCTCAGGTAGAGGCCTTCGCAAAAGCAAGCCGCGTAATGCGCCGGGTCACCGAGATAGGCTCGAAACATCCCCGGCCAACCGGCCTCGAAGGCCAGCTCGCCCTCCACCTCGGCGCGATCATCGAGAACCTCCAGCGCGCCGCTGCCGAGCCGCTTCACCACATGCGCGCGCAAGCCCGCGAGCGGCTGGCCCATGGCGCCCGGCGGCGATGCATGACGGGGCGTGCAGGCGATCATGATCGCGCCGGTCTCGGTCTGCCACCAGGTATCGCGCACAGCATGTCCGAGGACCCGCCGACCCCACTCGACGGCCTCCGCATTGAGCGGCTCACCGACACTGGCGACCACCCGCAGCGCGGGCAACTGCAGCGGCGGCGCGTCCTGCGCCTGCGCCCGCATCAGCATGCGCAGCGCCGTAGGCGTGGTGTACCAGACGTTGATCGCCGCGCGCCCGAGGGTATCGAGCCAGCGGCGGGGGTCGAAATCGCCGGCTTCGATCACGCTCGTCGCGCCATGCAGCAGCGGCGCCATGACGCCGTACATCGTGCCCGTGACCCAGCCCGGGTCGGCGGTGCACCAGAAACGGTCGCCCGCCCGCAGGTCGAGCGCCTCGCGGGCCGAGGCATGGATGCCGATGCCGGCCGCGTGGGAGTGCACCACGGCTTTCGGGGTGCCGGTGGTGCCACTCGTGAAATGCAGCCAGGCGGGCTCGTCTTCGCCCATCGCGACCGCCGCCGGGCCATGGTCGGCCTCGGCCATGAGGCCCTCGAGATCGAGCGTATCCGCGCCACCACTCGCGGCGGCGGCAGCGTCGCCCCCGGAAACGAGCAGCACCGCCCCGAGCTCCGGCAGAGCCGAGCGCAGCGGCGCGACCTTGCGTTCATGCAGCCAGGCAGAGGTGATCAACACGCCCCCCTCGGCCACACGGATGCGGCTGGCGAGCGGCTCCGGCCCGAAGGCCGCGAACAGCGGCGCCACCACCGCCCCAGCCTTGAGCGCGCCGAGCATCGCGAGGTGGAACTCCGGCCCACGTTCGAGCAGCACGAACACCCGGTCGCCCTTGCGCACGCCGATCCGGCGCAGCACCCGGGCGATGCGATCGGTGCGCTCGGCAAGCTGGCCGTAGCTGATGGCGTCCCCGCCATCCGCAGGCCCGACCTGCAGCGCAATCCGGTCCTGCGCCGCCCCGGCGCCGATGCGATCGACCGCGGCGCCAAGGTTCAAGCGCCCTCGCGTGCAGCCCAAGGCAGTGCGCGCCGACGCCCACGCAGCGACCGCGCCGTGGTGAGGCAAGGCGGTATGCATTCCCTGCTCCCTATCCATTTCAGGTTTCAGTGTGCATCAGTATTCGCGCGAGCGCTTGACCCATCTCAAGCCGTCGGCAAACGGGGATGCCGTGCATCGCGCCCGAAGGCGCTTGTGAGAGGCCGCCGGATCACCGCCGTCTGCGACCTTGCCACGTGGGAGCGTCCGTCCAGCCTGGAACGCCGCACTGGGTACCGGCCTGCGCCGCTACGACGGGCTGGGGCGCGGTGCGCTTGCCGATGCGCATCGCCGCCGCGACGGTCGAGCCGGCCATGCCGTTCCCAACCGCCGCAGCCCGACCGCCGGGCCCGCTGCACGCCCGCCGAGCCCGCCACCTTCGCCATTGCGGCGCAGGATGCGTGTCGCGCCCGCGCTCAGTAGCGAACGCCTTCGGGCGGGGTGAAGGAGTCGATCGCGTTGAGGTAGGCGGCGCGGGCGAAGGCGCTCGGGTCGGGCGAGTTCTGTTGACTCATCGAGCCCTTCATCTGCGCCACCGATTCGTACTCGCGCTCCTCGAGCCAGCGCCCGATGCCCTCCAGCACTTCGCTCAGCGCCTGCGGTCCGCGCTGCAGCAGGGCACTGGCCAGGTGCACCACGTCGGCGCCGGCGAGCAGCATCTTGAGGGCGTCGTCAGCGACATGGACACCGCCGGTCGCGGCCAGCGAGATGCGGGTGCTGCCGCGCAGGATGGCAATCCAGCGCATCGCGAGCAGGGCGTCGGCCGAGGATGAAAGCTGAACGCGGTCCACCACCGTGAGGGTGTCGAGGTCGATGTCCGGCTGGAAGAAGCGGTTGAACATCGAGACCCCTGCGGCGCCGGCCTGCTCGGCCTGGTGCACGAAGTGCGGCAGCGAGGAGAAGAAGGGCGAGAGCTTCATGCTGATCGGCACGCTCACGACCGCCTTGAGCTCCTGCAACAGCGAGAGATAGCGCGCCTCGATCGCAGATGCAGCGAGTCCCGCATCGCTGGGCATGTACCAGGCGTTGAGCTCGATCGCATCGGCGCCGGCCGCCTGCATCTCCTTGCCGAGCTCCACCCAGCCGCCGGGCGAGGAGCCGTTGAGGCTGGCCACCACCGGGATGGAGAGGCGCGACTTGAGACGCTGGATCTGTTCGAGATAGGTGTCGAGCCGGCTCAGGTAATCGTGGCCGGCCGGCAGGTGCCCCGCCGATTCGCCGAAGGCGTCGGGATTGAGCAGAAAGCGATCCATCATCTGCTCGTCGCGCTTCACGTCCTCCTCGAACAGCGAGTGCATGACCACGGCCGCGGCACCCGCATCCTCGAGGTGCAGGATGGCGTCCAGCTCGTGGCTCAGCGGCGTGGACGAGGGCACCAGCGGATTCTTCAGCGCCAGGCCCAGATAGGTGGTGGACAGATCAGGCATCGGGCGTCTCCTTGCTTTCGGCTGCGTCTCTTGCGGTTTCTTCGAGGGCCACTTCGGGCGGCACCATCTCCGAGAGTTCCAGGTATTCCTGGTGGCGCAGGCGGGCGTCCTTGCCGGCCTGGGCGATGAAGCTGGCCGAGGCCTCGGGGTTGAGCCGCTCGAGCACCGTGAAGCGCGCCTCGTGGCGGGCGAAGTCGCCGAAGGGGATGCTCGGCGCGGCGCTGTCGACCGACAGCGGATTCTTGCCCCGCTCGCGCTGGCGCGGGTCGTAGCGCAGCAAGGGCCAGTGTCCGGACTTGACCGCGAGGTCCTGCTGGCGATGGTTGTGCTGCATGTCGACGCCGTGGGCGATGCACGGGCTGTAGGCGATGATGATCGACACCCCGGGATAGCTCTCCGCTTCGAGGAAGGCCTTGAGGGTGTGCACATCCTTGGCGCCGTAGGCCACCTGGGCGACGTAGACGTTCTCGTAGTCCATGGCGATGCGGGCGAGATCCTTCTTGTGGTTCGGCTTGCCGCCCGCGGCGAACTTGGCCACCGCCCCGCGCGGCGTGGCCTTGGAGTTCTGGCCGCCGGTGTTTGAATAGACCTCGGTGTCGAGCACCAGGATGTTCACGTCCTCGCCCGAGGCCAGCACATGGTCGAGGCCGCCGAAGCCGATGTCGTAGGCCCAGCCGTCGCCGCCGATGATCCACACGCTGCGGCGGACCAGGTGATCGGCCAGCGTCGCCAGCGCTTCGGCGGCGGGCGTGGCGAGCGCCGCCAGGCGGGCCTTGAGCTCGGCCACGCGTTGCCGCTGCTCGTGGATGCCGGCCTCGCTGCCCTGCTCGGCATCGAGCAGCGCGTCCACCAGCTCCTCGCCGACCTGCGGCGCCAGCTCGCGCAGCCTCACCCGCGCGGCGCAGGCCAGTTGGTCGGTCGCAAGGCGCATGCCGAGGCCGAACTCGGCGTTGTCCTCGAACAGCGAGTTGCTCCACGCCGGCCCCCTGCCTTCGGCGTTGGTGGTGTAGGGCGTGGTGGGCAGGTTGCCGCCGTAGATCGACGAACAGCCGGTGGCGTTCGCCACCATCATGCGGTCGCCGAAGAGTTGCGTGGCGAGGCGGATATAGGGCGTCTCGCCACAGCCGACGCAGGCGCCGGAGAACTCGAACAGCGGCGCCAGCAGCATCGAACCCGGCACCGTGGCGCGCTTGGCGAGCTTGCGGTCGTAATCCGGCAGGGTGAGGAAGAAGTCCCAGTTCTCCGCCTCGGAGGCCCGCAGCGGCGCCTGCTCGGCCATGTTGATGGCCTTGCGCGAGACGTTCGACTTGTCGCGGATCGGGCAGATGTCCACACACAGCGTGCAGCCGGTGCAATCCTCGGGCGCCACCTGGTAGGTCATCTTCCAGCCGGCGGGGTAGTCCTTGCTGCGAATCGCCATCTGCTTGAAGCTCGCGGGCGCCTCGCTGGCCAGTTCGGCCGGGTAGGCCTTGACGCGAATTGCCGCGTGCGGGCACACGAACACGCACTTGCCGCACTGGGTGCACAGCTCGCTCTCGATGACCGGAATCTGCAGCGCGAGGTTGCGCTTCTCGTATTTGGCGGTACCGGTCGGCCAGGTACCGTCGGCGGGGAACAGCGACACCGGCAGCGCATCGCCCTTGCCGGCGATCAGCGGCAGGGTGAGGCGGCGCACGAACTCCGAGGCCTGCTGCGCGCTGCGCGCCTGCGCCTCGGGCGCTGCGCCGTCGTGGCTCTGTGGCAGGCTCACTTCATGCAGGCAGGCCAGGGTCTTGTCGATGGCGCGGTAGTTAAGTTCGGCGATGCGGCGTCCCTTGCGGCCGTAGGTCTTCTCCACTGCGTGCTTGATCGCGGCAATCGCCTCGTGCTGCGGCAGGATGCCCGAGATGGCGAAGAAGCAGGTCTGCATCACGGTGTTGATGCGCCGCCCCATGCCGGCGTCCTGCGCCACCTGGTAGGCGTCGATCACATGCAGGTGGATGCGCTTGTCGACCAGCTGCCGCTGCATCGCGCCCGGCAGGGTGTCCCACACCTTGTCGGGCGGCACCGGGGTATTGAGCAGGAACACCGCACCCGGCGCGGCGTGCACCAGCAGGTCGTGGGTCTCGAGGAAGAGCGGCTGGTGGCAGGCGACGAAGCTGGCATCGCCCTCGCCGGTGAGGTAGGTCGAGCGGATCGGCTGTTTGCCGAAGCGCAGGTGCGACACCGTCATCGCCCCGGACTTCTTGGAGTCGTAGACGAAGTAGCCCTGGGCGTTGAGCTCGGTCTCGTCACCGATGATCTTGATCGAGTTCTTGTTGGCCGACACCGTGCCGTCCGAACCCAGGCCGTAGAACACCGCGCCGAAGGTCTCGCGCACCGCATCGGTGCGGAAGGCCGCGTCCCAGGGCAGCGAGAGATGGGTGACGTCGTCCTGGATGCCCACCGTGAAGCGCCGCTTCGGGGCCCGCTCGTCGAGCGCGGCAAATACCGAGCACACCATCGCCGGGTTGAACTCCTTGGAGGCCAGCCCATAGCGTCCGCCGATGATCCTTGGCACGCGCGCGAAGCGTGGCGCTTCGCCGGCCGCGTCCTCGGCCAGCGCCACCACCACATCCTTGTAGAGGGGCTCGCCCTCGGCACCCGCCTCCTTGCAGCGGTCGAGCACCGCGATCGCGCGGGTCGTGGCCGGCAGCGCGGCGATCAGGGCCTGGGGCGCCAGCGGCCGGAACAGCCGCACCTTGAGCATGCCGACCTTCTCGCCGTGGCGATTCAGGTGCTCGACGGTCTCCTGCGCGGTCTCGGCACCCGAACCCATGAGGATGATCACGCGCTCGGCGTCCGCCGCACCGACGTAGTCGAACAGCCGGTAGTGCCGGCCGGTCGCCACCGCGAAGCGGTCCATGCACGCCTGCACCACGCCCGGGAAGGCGTCGAACCAGGGGTTGCGCGCCTCGCAGGCCTGGAAGAAGACATCGGGATTCTGCGAACTGCCACGCAGCACCGGGCGTTCGGGCGACAGCCCACGATCGCGCTGGGCCGCGATGAGCGCCTGCGGCAACATCTCGCGCAGCAGCTCGTCCTCCACCGCGGCGATCTTCGAGACCTCGTGCGAGGTGCGGAAGCCGTCGAAGAAGTGCAGCACCGGGATGCGTCCGGCGAGCGTCGCCGCGGAGGCGATCACCGCCATGTCCTGCGCTTCCTGCACCGAGTTCGAGGCCAGCAGTGCAAAGCCGGTGCCGCGCGTCGCCATCACGTCGGAGTGGTCGCCGAAGATCGACAGCGCGTGCGTCGCCACCGCCCGGGCCGCCACGTGGAAGACCGTCGGCGTGAGCTCGCCGGCAATCTTGTACATGTTGGGAATCATCAGCAGCAGCCCCTGCGAGGCGGTGAAGGTCGTCGCCAGCGCGCCGCCCTGCAAGGCACCATGCACCGCGCCCGCGGCGCCGCCCTCGGACTGCAGCTCGACCACGCGCGGCACGCTGCCCCATACGTTGGTGCGGCCCTGCGACGCCCACTCGTCCGACAATTCACCCATGCCTGACGAAGGGGTGATGGGGTAGATGGCGATCACTTCGGAAACGCGAAAGGCCACGTTGGCGACGGCCTCGTTGCCGTCGATGGTCAGCATGTGCTTCATGTTCATTCCAGCCCTGTGAAGAGTGCCGCGTGCTTGCGGATATGCATCAGTGCTCGCGATGTTGCGATGCAGCAGCTCGATTCTACGGCTTTTGACGGCCAATATAAGGAACTAATGATCCGTTTTACGCGCCTTCACGAAAATCGTTGGGACGAAGGTCGAACGCCGAACGCTTCCATCTCGGGTCTCGCATTGCATCGCAACATCCACGAAACACGTCCCGGAGCCTGGCGGCGAGTCATCGCCGGGCGGGCACGCGCGCGGACCGTCCGCCGCTTTCGCTATCTCCCGGCCGCGAAGTGCCGCTAATATCCGGCCATGAAACTCGACCAGCTCCCGCTCGGCGCCCGCTTTGAATACAAAGGCCGGCTGCTCACCAAGACCGGACCCCTGACCGGCGCCACCGAACAGGGCGGCTCGGTGTTGATCCCCAGGTTCGCCGTGCTCAAGGCGGTGGAGGGCGAAGCTGCGGCCGCGCCCGTCGAGGCCGGCCAGCGTGTCGATACCAGGACCGTGCTCGCAGCCTTCGAGGCCTATCACTGCGCGGCGATGCGGCTGGTGGACGATCCCGCACGCATGGCGCTCACGGCGGCGCGGGCGCGCTTTCTGGAGAGCCTGGGCAAACCGGAGGGCACCGAATCCGCATCCTGATGGCTTGCGCGGCCGTGCAGCTTCGCCAGAGCGCCTCGGCACCGGGCGACGATTCCCGCACCCCGGGGCGGCCGACCCGGTGGGTCAAGCCGGTCGCCGCGGGCGTCGCTATTTGGCGGGCACCTTGCGCAGGCCGATGATGCGGCCGAGCGCCTCCGGGCGGGGCAGGGCCGCATGGGCGTCCTTGAGCGCATCCACGCGGCGTTGCACATCCGGCGGAAACGGGGCGGAGCGCCGGCTTGCCATGTCGATGTGCATGGCGATGACTTCGTTGCTGGCCGCGAGCCAGCCTTCACGCGCGTGGCGCATCTCGTGAAAGAGGTGGATGCGCTTGTGATCGGCATCGATCAGCTGCGAGTGCACCGACCATTCGTCGTCCAGCGTCAGTTCGCGGTCATAGGTGACATGCATTTCGAGCACGAAGGCGGATCCGCCCGCGTCGAGCTGCACAGCGTCGGGCGCCATGCCGAGTTGCGCCAGCAGCCCGTCGGTGCCGCGATCGAAGGCGAGCACGTAATAGGCCACGTTCATGTGCCCGTTGTAGTCGGTCCACTCGGCGGGCACCCGGCCTTGTGCGGTCGGCAGCACCGCGGCGGGAAATCGATCGGTCATCTCGCTCATCCTTGTCCGCACTCCGTTTGCTGTTGCGCAAAGACATGGTACCGCGGCGGGTCGGTCGCGTATCGGACCAGTGGCGTGCTTCGCGTATCTGCCCAGGAACGCCCTGCTGCCTTCAGGCCCGCACAACGGCACGCTGGTGCAATGCCTCGCGCTTGAAGGACAGATGATCACCTGCCAAGCCATCGTTCTGCGACATTGCCAGGGTCGCGAGTGCATGCAGCCTCAATCGCCGCTCTGGGTACCGGCCCGCGCCGCTACGACGACACCGAACCGGGTTAAGCCTTCTGCAGCGACATCGCGGCACCACCGCCGGGAGCCGGACAACCGCCGCCGAAGCCCCACCCGCCCGTCATTCCGGCGCAGGCCGGAATCCAGAAAACACGTCTGTTGCCGCACCATGCGCCGCACCGGGTACCGGCCTGCGCCGCTACGACGACACTGAACCGGATGGCGCCTTTCCCAGCGACATCGCGGCACCACGGCCGGAACCCGAACAACCGCCGCCGAAGCCCCACCCGCCCGTCATTCCGGCGCAGGCCGGAATCCAGAAAGCACGTCTGTTGCCGCACCATGCGCCGCCTGGGTACCGGCCTGCGCCGCTACGACGACACTGAACCGGGTTAAGCCTTCTGCAGCGACATCGCGGCACCACCGCCGGAACCCGGACAACCGCCGCCGAAACCCCGCCCGCTAGTCATTCCGGCGCAGGCCGGAAGCGAGATGCCACGTGTATTGCCGCGCCATGCGCCGCTCTGAGTACCGGCCTGCGCCGGCACGACGACACTGAACCCGGTGGTGACTTTCCCAGCGACATCGCGGCACCACAATTGGATTCGCCCGGCCGCGGGAGTACGATGACCAATGGATGCATTGCCGGCCACCACGCCAGCGATTCGGGTCAAGGCTGTTTGTACTGCTTGCGCGCAGATCGCCTGTTCTGGACACAATATGCGTGTGTGATCAGTCGCACCCTTTCACGCCGAACGACGCGTTTAACGGAGGAGATCCAGATGGACATGATCAAGCAGATTCTCAGCAACTTCAGCGATACCTTGCCGACGGACAGCAAGACAGCGGCGGCCATTGCGCGTGGCGCCGGGGCGGAAGAGATCGCCGCGAGCGCGACCGCCGAGGGCTTGCATGCGCTCGCGGGCGCCCTCTTCGAAGCACTGGAAGAGGAGAACGCCTCCGGCTCGACGGGCGAGTCCGACAACACCGTGCTCGGTGCGCTCAGCTCGCGACTTCGCGAATTCCGCGGCCAACTGCCCGACGACAGCAAGACCGCGCGCGCCATAGACCGGGGTGCCCGCCTGGAAGAGATCTCGGAGGCCGCGCAAGAGGAAGGCCTGACCTCGCTTGCGGCGATGCTGATGGAAGCCGAACAAGAGCAGTCAAAAGGCTGAACGCATGTTCAGGAGCACTGGCACGAGGTGCTGAGAGATCAGTGATTCGTCGATTCCCGGCAGAACTCCGCCCGGTAAGGCTGTGACAGCACCAGGCGCAGAACGCGATCACGGCGTCGCCGCACGGGGCGCTGCGCTCGCGATCGCGCAAGCGCTCAACCGCGGTTGCGACTGTCTCAGCCTCGACCCCGAGCGCCTGCGCCAGCAGCTCGAAGCCGAGCCCGCGCTGCTCGGCCTCGCCGCCGAGATCCAGCGCAGCCGCCCGCACCTGTTCTCCGCCACCGCGGTGTTCATGGCAGCCGAGACCCTGCGGGCCATGGCCGATGTCGTGGCGGCGGTCGAGACCGTCATCGCCCTGCCCGCCTACCAGGCGGAGGTGCTTGCGCGCGCACCCGACATCGCCCAGCTCGATGCCGGGCCAAGGGGCGTGTTCATGGGCTTCGACTTTCACGTCTGCGACAGCGGCCCGCAGCTCATCGAGATCAACACCAACGCCGGCGGCGCGATGCTCAATCGCGCCCTCGCCCATGCGCAGCAGCCCTGCTGCGCCGAGATCGTGCCGCACCTGCAACCCACGACCGAGCTCGACGCGCTCGATCGGCGCTGGCTGGAGAGTTTCCTCAGCGAATGGGCGCTGCAGGGCCGCAGCGGACAGCCACGGCGCATCGCGATCGTCGACGAGGCGCCCGAACAGCAATACCTTCACCCCGAGTTCCTGCTCTTCGAGCACCTCTTTCGAAGCGCCGGCATCGACGCCGTGACCTGCGACCCGGGTGAGCTCGCTTTTGGCGAAGGCGTGCTCACACACATGGGCAGGCCGGTCGACCTCGTCTACAACCGCCTCACCGACTTCTATCTGCAATCCCCGGCCGTCGAGGCCTTGCGCAGTGCCTACGAAGCGGGGGCGATCGTGCTCACGCCGCACCCGCGCGCTCACGCGCTGTATGCCGACAAGCGCAATCTCTCGCTGCTGAGCGATCCCGCACGCCTTGCCGCGCTCGGCGTCCCGCAGTCCGTGATCGACTGTCTCGTGCCTGGCATTCCGCGTACGGTCGAGGTCACGCCCGAGCGCGCCGAAACCTTGTGGGCGGCCCGCCGTGACCTGTTCTTCAAGCCCGCCAGCGGCTTTGGCAGCCGTGCGGCGTATCGCGGCGACAAGCTCACCCGGCGCGTATGGCAGGGCATCCTCGGCGGCGGCTACGTCGCCCAGCGCTTCGCCATCCCCTCCGAGCGCCGGGTCCGCATCGACGGCACCGGCAACGACCTCAAGCTCGACATTCGAGCCTATGTCTACGCGGGCGAAATCCAGCTCGTCGCCGCACGTCTCTACATGGGTCAGACCACCAACTTCCGCACCCCGGGCGGCGGCTTCGCACCGGTCTTTCTTGCCAGCGCGATGGGTTTCGCGGCAGCGCCGCCCACGCCGTAGGTCCGGGGCGATGCAGCGGCCCGGGAATTTGCCGACGAGCTCCCGGTTGGCTCCAACGCTCCCTCACCCCGGCGATGACTCCCCGATGCAGTGCATCGCCCTTGAAGGCGCACATGAACAGCCTGCCAGCCTATCGGTCTGTGGCATGAGCGGATTCCGGTGCGGCACCCAGGCCCTGCAAGGGTGGCGGGGGGCACGGCCGTGACGGTCCAATGCCCCTCGCGCACCAAGCGGGATCCGGCGCGACATCAGCCCGCCGACTGGTGGTTCCCGTCCGGATCGCGCCTCGCAAAACCCGCTTCGGCCTCGTCGGCGTTCTCGTAGATGTGTGGCGCGATGTGCTGCTTCTCCAGCGCCGCGCCGAGTTTCACGCGCAAGAAGGTATTCGACGTATAGCGGGTGACATCCCGGTAGTAGCGCTCCATCAGGCCCTTGACCATGCCCGTGTATTCATCCACCAGCTCCGGCACGATGGAGAAGCGGTCGTAGTTGACGATGGCGTCCACCTTGCGGCCGAGCGGTGCCAGGGCGGCCTCGACGGCTTTGCGGATGCGCTCGATGTCGGCCTGGCTGCGCACCGCCAGGCCTTCGAAATTGACGAAGAAGAGGCCGTGCTGCGCATCGAACGAGAGGCGCTGTTCGAGCGGCATTTCCAGCAGTTCGCGGCGCAGCCCCATCGGTTCGTCGCGGAAGATGCGCTCGTCCATCAGAACCGGGGGCTGTTTCATGACCGGCACGAAATCCATCTGCCCGAGGATGTCCTTGTGCAGATCGACCCCGGGCGCGATCTCGACCAGTTCGAGGCCCTCGTCGCACAGCCGGAAGACACAGCGTTCGGTAACGTAGAGCACGGTCTTTTGCCGCTTCGCGGCCTGCGGTCCGCTGAAGGTGCGTTGCTCGACCTCGTCGACGAACTTTCTGGCCTTGCCGTCCTGCAGGATGCGCAGCTTGCCGTCCTCGATCGCCAGCCGCAGCTCGCCGGCCGTAAAGGTGCCCACGAAGACCACCTTCTTGGCGTTCTGCGAGATGTTGATGAAGCCACCCGCGCCGGCCAGGCGCGGCCCGAAGCGGGAGACGTTGAGATTGCCCTGGCGGTCGGCCTGCGCCAGCCCAAGGAAGGCGATATCGAGGCCGCCGCCGTCGTAGAAGTCGAACTGGCTGGGCTGGTCGATGATCGCCTCGGCGTTGATGGCCGCGCCGAAGCTCAGGCCGCCGGCGGGTATGCCGCCGATCACGCCGGGCTCGGCGGTGAGCGTCAGCAGGTCGATGACCTGCTCTTCGGCGGCGACGTTGGCCACTCCCTCGGGCATGCCGATGCCGAGATTCACCACGGCATCGGAACGAAGCTCCATGGCCGCCCGGCGGGCGATGATCTTGCGCTCGCTCATGGCCATGCCGGCGACCGCCGACATCGGCACCCGGATCTCGCCCGCAAAGGCGGCGTTGTATTGCTCGCTGTAGGTCTGCATGTGGTACTCGGGCCTTTCCGCCACTACCACGCAATCGACCAGCACGCCCGGGATCTTCACCTGGCGGGGGTTGAGCGAACCGAGCTCGGCGATGCGCTCGACCTGCGCGATGACGATGCCACCGGAGTTTCTCGCCGCCATGGCGATCGCCTGGGCTTCCAGGGTCAGGGCCTCCTTCTCCATGGAGATGTTGCCGTCAGGGTCGGCGGTGGTGCCGCGGATGATGCCGACGTGGATCGGGAAGGCCTTGTAGAACAGGTACTCCTCGCCGTCGATCTCCATCAGGCGGATGATCTCTGCGGTGGTCTTCTCGTTGAGCCTGCCGCCACCGAATCGCGGATCGACGAAGGTGCCCAGCCCCACGCGGGTCAAGGTCCCGGGCTTGCCCGCCGCGATGTCGCGAAAGAGATGGGCAATGACCCCCTGGGGCAGGTTGTAGGCCTCGATGCGGTTCGACACCGCCAGCGCCTGCAGCTTGGGCACCAGGCCCCAGTGCCCGCCGATTACGCGGCTCACCAGGCC
Source organism: Zoogloeaceae bacterium (assembly GCA_024235595.1). Taxonomy (GTDB): domain Bacteria; phylum Pseudomonadota; class Gammaproteobacteria; order Burkholderiales; family Rhodocyclaceae; genus Cognatazoarcus. The sequence goes on from JACKMC010000001.1 coordinate 92,595, forward strand.
TTCGTGGCCGAGGTGGTTGAGGCCGCGCTCCTTGCCGTCTCCCTGGCCGGCGGCATAGACCAGGGTCAGGTCACGCAGCCCGCCGGGGCTGTGCGCGGCGCCCTCCTCGCCTTCCAGAAAGCGCTGCTCGAGCGCGATGGCGATGCTCTCGGCGAAGCCGATGCCGACGAAGCCGCCGGTCGCAACCGTGTCGCCTGAGCGGATCAGCCGCACCGCCTCGCGGGCAGAGACGATCTTGCCGGTGTCGGATGCGCTCAGCGAGGCAGCCATCGGGTGACGGGTGATGGACATGTCTTGTCTCCTCGTGATTGGTTGTTTGCGGTCAGAAACTGCCGAACACGGTGCCGAGCGTAATCACCACGGCCAGCGAGAGCAGCGGAAACACCACCGTATTCATGGCGATGAAGCCGTAGGATTCGCGGTGCGTGAGCCTGCAGATTGCCAGCAGCGAGATCACCGCGCCATTGTGGGGCAGCGAATCCATGCAGCCCGAAGCCATCGTCGCGACGCGGTGCAGCAGCTCGGGGCTGATCCCGGCGGCGTTGGCCATCGCCAGATACTCGGCGCCAAGCGTCTTGAGCGCGATCGACATGCCGCCCGAGGCGGAGCCGGTGATACCGGCGAGCACGTTCACCGCCACCGCTTCGGATACCAGCGGATTGCCCGGTGCGATGCCCAGGACCAGGTCGCGGATCACCACGAAGCCGGCCAGCGAGGCGATCACGGTGCCGTAGCCGACCTCGGTCGCGGTGTTGAGAATCGGCAGCATCGAACCGTAGGAGCCCTCGTTCACGGTCCTCATGAGGTTGGTCCAGCGCGTCCAGTGCATCGCCACCAGCAGCAGGATGGCGACCGACAGCGCGACGATGATGGCCCAGATCCCGATCAGCGAGCGGGCGTCCTGCAGGCCGCCGAACTCCGGCCTGGCGAGGTAGCTGGTGTCGATGTTGGGCAGCACCTGCTTGGCCATCACGAAATTGAGGCCGATCACCACGAGGATCGGCAGCAGCGCCAACCAGAAGCCCGGCATCGGCCGCTCGTCCTCGCTCTTCGGTTCGTCCGCGTGATGGCCATAGCCTTCGCCCGCGGCCATCAGCTTGCGCGCCTGTGCGCTGAGCCACCAGGTGCCGAGCGCGAACATGATCAGGCCGCCGATCGCTCCCAGGCCCGGCGCGGCGAAGGCGTCGGTGCCGAAGAAGGGGCTGGGGATGGCGTTCTGGATCGCCGGCGTGCCGGGCAGCGCGGTCATCGTGAAGGTGAAGGAGCCGAGCGCGATCGCGCCCGGGATCAGGCGCTTGGGAATGCCGGCCTCATGGAACAGCGCGGCGCCGATCGGATACACCGCGAAGGCCACGACGAACAGCGACACCCCGCCATAGGTAAGGATGCCGCAGGCCAGCACGATCGCCAGCACCGCACGCGCACTGCCCACCTTTGCCACGATGGCGTGGGCGATCGTGCGTGCCGAACCCGAATCGTCCATGAGCTTGCCGAACAGCGCGCCGAGCAGGAACAGCGGGAAGAACTGGATCAGATAGCCACCCATCGCCTTCATGAAGACCTGGGTGTAGGTCGGCAGCAGCATCGCCGCCTCGCCCGACATCAGGATGGCGAACAGGGCCAGCAGGGGGGCCAGCAGCAGGACACTGATGCCGCGATAGGCGAGGTACATCAGCAAGGCGAGCGACAGAAGAATTCCTAGAGTACCCATGGGGCGTCTCCTCATTATTTGAATGGATGAACACCGGCCGCGGAACGGCTGGCGGTGCGCGCCATATCGCACGCGGCGTGCCAGCAAGGCCGCGGCGGCGGCACCCCATCGCCAGAACGGGAGAAAGACACCGCGCAAGGCCTTGTCAGGCCTCATTCATAAAATTTATTGATAGATATTCGCCATCAATGGAGCGCGACTGCAGGACCTCATAAAACTGTCCATCAGTCCGGACATGTCCAGATTTTCGGACACAGATCGGCAACGATGCTCCAGAATTCTGGACACATCGCGCCCTGCCGGCGGCAGGGCTGCGGCGCAAGCGGCTCAGCGCTCGATACGGTGGAGCTGGAGCTTGGCGTAAAGCCCGGCGCGCGAGATGCCGAGGCGGCTCGCGGCAAGCCGCCGGTTGCCGTCGCAGGCTTGCAGCGCGGCGAGGATGGCCTCGCGCTCGGCCCGCGCGAGGCTGTCGGCGAGCGCTTCGACCTGCGGGGTCGGGGGGATCTCTTCGCCGTCGGCCGAAGGCTGCGCGGGCAGCGTGGCTGCGGGCGGCTCGACAAGCGCCGCGCCGCCGAGCAGCTCGCCAAGGACCGCGGCGTCCAGGGGGCTTTTGTCGGCGCTGAGCTGGGCGCGCTCGAGCAGGTTGCGAAGCTGGCGCACGTTGCCCGGCCAGGGCTGCGCCTCAAGCAGTTGCAGCGCGTCCTCGGTCAGCTCCAGCGGCCGCTGGCCGGAGCGGGCGGCGATGTCGTCGAGCAGGTACTCGACCAGGGTGCGGATGTCCTCGCCGCGCTCGCGCAGACTCGGCACCCGCAGCATCAGCACGTTGAGGCGATAGTAGAGGTCGTCACGAAAGCGCCCGGCGGCGACGCGGTCCTCCAGATCGACATGGGTCGCGGCAATCACGCGCACATCGAGCGGCCTCACCTGGTTCGAGCCGAGCGGCTCGACCTGCTGCTCCTGCAGCACCCGCAGCAGCTTGACCTGCAGCGGCAGCGACAGATCGCCGATCTCGTCGAGGAACAGGGTGCCGCCGTTGGCGAGCTCGAACTTGCCGACCCGCGCCTTGCGATCGGCACCGGTGAAGGCCCCCGGCGCGGTACCGAACAGCTCCGCCTCGACCAGGTTGTCCGGCACCGCCGCCATGTTGACCGCGACAAAGGGGCCGTCGGCGCGCGCCGACAGATTGTGGATGCCCTGCGCCAGCAACTCCTTGCCGGTGCCGGTCTCGCCGCGCAGCAGCACCGTGGCGTCGAGCTGCGCGGCACGGCGTGCCTGGCGCTTGATCTCGTTGGCGGCCGAGCCGGCGCCAATGAAGTGGGCGATGGTGTAGCGCGCCCGCCGCGCCTGCAGCAGCGCACGCTCGGTCTCGGCCAGCCGCGCCTGCAGGCGCCCGTATTTGTCCATCAGGGGCTTGAGGTGGCGGGCACGGTCGAACAGCACGAAGCCCAGCGCGCCGACCACGTGGCCCGCGTCGTCGTGCAGCGGAATGCGGGTGACGACGAAATGCTCGTCGCCGAAAGGCATCAGGTCGAGCAGGCTGGGCTGTCCACTGCGCACCACCTCGCGCAGGTTGCTGCCGGGCAACACCGCCTCGATCTCGCGGCCGAGCACGCTGGCGGTATCGGCAACGCCGATCTTGCGCGCGTATTTGTCGCTCATCCAGACGATGCGGGCCTGGCGGTTGACCGCCACCGTGCCCTCGCACTGGGCATTCAGGTGGTCGAACAGCAGCGGCATCGCCACCGAGCGGAAGTGCTCCGGCGAAATGCCGACCACAAGACCGTTCTCGTCGAGATCACCGGGAGACAGCCCCATTGGCACAGCCCTTGGCAAGGAAATGGCGAGATTATGGGCGCGCCTCCGCCGCCAGGCAAAGTGGCGCGGGCAAGGTCCGCCGCATCGCACCACTCCACGGCAGCGCGCCGCTGCAGCATCATGTCGGCCCTCGCACGAGTGCCAAGGCGGTGGGCGCATGCCTGCCGACGGCGGTGTCGCAGGAGCTGCGCCAGCAGGCGGGCAACTATCGATGACCTGCGAGCGGCCGCGACACGGTCGCTGGCATGCCACCGGAGCGGGCGGCAAGCATCTCCTGGCGCGCATGTTTCACGACGGCGAGACCGGACCAGATCGCCAGTGCGGCCATGCCCAGCGCCACGATGAGATCCGGCAGCCCGCTTCCCGTGCCGAACACTCCCGCCGCGGCCGCGATCACGGCCAGGTTGCCAATCGCGTCGTTGCGGCTGCACAGCCACACCGAGCGCATGTTGGCATCACCCTCGCGAAAGCTGAACAGCATCACCGCAGTGACAAGGTTGGCCAGCAGCGCCAGCGCGCCAACAAGCCCCATGGTCATCGCTTCGGGCGGAACGCCGTGGTAAAACGCCAGCGCGCTCCGCGCCACGACCACCACGCCGAATGCCGCCATGGTCAGGCCCTTGAGCATGGCCACCCGTGCGCGCCACATCAGCCCCATGGACAGGGCCACGAGCGAGATCGCGTAGTTGGCCGCATCGCCCGCAAAATCCAGCGCGTCCGCCCACAGGGCGACCGAGCCCGAAGCCAGGCCCGCGACAAGCTCGACCACGAACATCGCCGCGTTGATGACGAGCGCGGCCCACAGCGCCCGCCGGAAGCGCGGGCTGACGGCGCTTGACGCGCATACCGGGCCAGAACAACAGTTGGCCATGAGCCTTCTCCAAGTCGCAAATCGTTCGCACAGTTCACACCCTGTAGTCACTACAGGGTCAAGCGGGTAAGCTGCGGGTATCGCATCGATCACGAACCCGGCAATGAAAATAGGCGAATTGGCGAAGGCCACCCGGGTGGACGTCGAAACCATCCGCTACTACGAGAGGATCGGCTTGCTTCCGGCGCCGGCGCGTGCGCACAACGGCTATCGCAGCTACGCACAGGCTCATCTCGAGCGACTGGGCTTCATCCGCCATTGCCGCGCCCTGGACATTCCGCTGGCCGATATCGCCCGCCTGCTGGAATTCGTCCAAGACCCGAGCGCGGAGTGCCGCGAGATCGACCAGCTCATCGACACCCAGCTCGCCCGGGTGCGCGCCCGCCTCGCCAGCCTGCAGGCGCTCGAACAGCAGTTGGTGATGCTTCGCCGGCAATGCGGGGCGCCGCATCGGGCCACGGACTGCGGCATCCTGCATGAACTCTCCGCGGCCGCCCACGAGGAGCTCGATGGCGAACTCACCGCTGCTGAACGCCCCACGGATGGCGGTGATCGAGGACGCAAGGCGCGCACCTGAGTGCTGCTTGCAGATGGGCCACAGCGCTCACATGATCAGCTCTACGACCGCCCCCGTTCAATGCACCGCCACATTCGAAGGCGCATCCAGCCTCGAAGGCCGCACTGGGTACCGGCCTGCGCCGGTACGACGACACTGAACGGGGTGGCGCCTTCCCAGCGACATCGCGGCACCACCGCCGGAACCCGAAAAACCACAACCGAAGCCCCACCCGCTCGTCATTCCGGCGCAGGCCGGAATCCAGTGCAGCGCTCGGGTCCGTAGCGACGCCCTGGTCGGCACTGCCGCGAAAATCCGGCACCGCTCAAGTCCCGAACAGAACGAATCACTTCATCGGAATCCACTGAATCAAGGCCTGCCACCCGGCTTTCCCAATCGAAAAACACCGCTAACCCCGCGGCGCTTCGGGCGAGAGCATGTTCATGATCAGGCGGATCATTGTTTCCTTGTTGGCCGGGTTCGATTCGGCAACCAGCAACGCGAGCGCAGCCAGCCCGATGTCGTTGATCACCGGCTGGCCCGCATCATCCAGCAGGCGGCCGTTGCGGTTGAGGAAGTCGACGAACAGGAAGGCTCCGCTGCGCTTGTTGCCGTCCGAGAACGGATGGTTCTTGATGACGAAGTAGAGCAGGTGCGCCGCCTTGGCCTCCACGCTCGGGTAGGCCGGCTCGCCGAACACGGTCTGGTCCAGGTTGCCGAGCAGAGCGGCGAAGGCGTCGTTGCGCTCGCGGGCGAAAAGGTCGGTGGCTTCACCCCGCGCGATGAGGTCGGCCTTGAGCCGTGCCAGCGCCGTGCGGGCCTCAGTTGAAGTGGGCAGCACGCCGCCGCGCTCCTCACGCGGCTCGGCCAGCAATCCCTCGTCGTAACGTTGCAGCAGCAGAAAGGTCTGCGCATAGCGGGTGACGATATCCACCAGTCCGCGGCCGGTATCGGCCAGCAGCTCGGGGCTTTGTGCCGCCTTCTTCACCAGTTGCAGCGCAGCCTCCAGCTCGCGGGCATTGGCCTCGAAGCGCTGGCGATTGAGGGTGTAGCCCTGGGTGAGGTGCTCGCGCAGGGTGCGGGTGGCCCATTGGCGGAAGCGGGTGCCCTGGGGCGACTTCACCCGGTAGCCGACCGAGATGATCACATCCAGGTTGTAGAATTTCACCGGCTTGTCGGAGCCGGCAATGTGCACATTCTGCACATTGCTTTCTTCATCCAGCTCGCCCTCCCTGAACACGTTGCCCACGTGACGGGTGATCACCGAACGCTCGCGACCGAACAACTGCGCCATCTGTTCCTGACGCAGCCATACCGTCTCGCCCGCCAACCGGACCTCGGTGACTGGCGAGCCGTCTTCGGCCTTGTAGATCAGGATCTCGTTCGTATCGCTTGCGTCCATGTCTGGTTCCGCCTTCACGCCGACATCATAACCGACGCCAAAAGCCTTGATGCCGAAAAGGTTGCACGGGTTCCTTCAGGGCGGCGGGTTTGAATAGGTAGGGGACTCGAAGCGTTGGGTTTCTTCGCACAAGGCCCCCCCCGTGTCAATATGACCTGCGTCACCCGAGCGCTTTCTCGCCCTGGAACACGTTTCCAGCGAGATCCAAACAAAGAAGGATAGCGGTGCTGAGTTGGTTCCAGCGCGAACGAAATAGTCACGTGAGTCCCTGGGCGCCGGGTCCCACTTCATCCGATGATCCGGCACATCACGCAAGGCTTGAGATGATTTTGAACGAGCGCGCCTGACAGACAATTGCCGCAATGCACCCAAGAAGCATCTTGCAGATGTAATATCCGGGCTTGCATGCCGCGTGGGCATGATCGTTTTCAAGCCCGCAGATGTGTTCGGGCTTTCACTGGTGCAGGCAATATGGCGCGGCGTCGAAAAAGAAAGAACGAAGCTTTCCTTGAACTCGCTTTCCGCTCCGACTGGCGATTGTCCGTGGCGCTTGCCGCGGGCACTGCATTCATCGGCCTCGTGCTTGTACCCATCTTTTTGGCTCAGAGCCCGATCCTTCGTCCGCTTGGCAGCATGCTCACGATGCTGTGCTGGCTCTTTACCGTCGTGTTTGCGGCGATTGCCATGGTGCGCTATCTGAAGCAGCGCCAAGTGGCCTCCGCCGCCATACCGCAGCAACGAGCTGCAAGTGCGCCTCGAAGCCCGCGCAGCGGGCGCCCGCCATGGGCCGCCAACGAGGATTCCGCCCGTTCGGACGGAGCATTGGCGCAAGCCTTGCCATCTCCCTTCGCCCCTGCGCCCCCGCGCCCGGATGCCTGGTCGCTCGATGTGCTCGATCGCGTCGAATGGAAACGCTTCGAAGACCTGTGCTGCGCCTTCTACGTCGAGAAAGGCATCCGTGCCGAAGTCACGCGGCTTGGCGCCGATGGGGGTATCGACGTGCACCTGTTCCAGGATGATACCGAGCCCGCGCGCGCCACGGCGATCGTCCAGTGCAAGGCCTGGAACCAGCAGGTTGGCGTCAAGCCGGTGCGCGAACTGCGCGGTGTGATGGCCCACGAGAAGGTCGATAAGGCCTTCTTTATGGCGCCCCAGGGGTTCACCGATGATGCTCGCGCCTTCGCCGCCGAAAACCGCATCACCCTGCTGGACGGAAAGCTCTTCCTCGCCATGCTGCAACGGCTCCCCGCAGAATCGAACCGACGGCTGCTCGAGCTGGCAACCGAAGGCGACTGGACCACACCGACCTGCCCGAGCTGTGGCACAAAGATGGTTGCGCGCGACAGCAAGCGCGGCGCGTTCTGGGGCTGCCCCACCTACCCGAAATGTCGCGGCAAGCTGGCGATGCGCGCCACGCGAAAACAGACACAACCGATAGCGGCATGAGCACTGCGCGGCCCCCGCGTCGGAAGCGCTTCGAAGTCGCGGTCGCCGCAATGTCGGCCGTCTTGCTCACCACGCCTGCGGCCGCTTTCGCACAGGCGATCTACCGATGCGAGCAGGGCGGCCGCGTCACTTACACCGACTCCCCATGTGACAGACGCGCGATCCAGCAGGGGAACAAACCAAATGCAACGGGCGGCCCGCGCCCCGCGCAGACCGTGGTCGGCGGCGGCTACGAGAATCCATACGGACCGTGGCGCGGCCAGGCGCAGTACCAAGTGAAGCACACGGGCCGGCGAACAGACGGAACACATTCGGTCGTGCCACTGATCATTCACTTTGCCGAAGACGGAAAGCTTGCGGGGTCGAGCCGCGAGAATGGTTGCCAACTATTGGGCCTGGTCTCCCCCGGCCTCACCCCCAAGATGCTCAACGTCGATGCGACCCTGTCCAACTGCGCCGCACCGGACATGAACCAGCGCTACCACGGGACGTTTACGATCAATAGCAAAGACAGAACCGGGCGCCTGGCCCTCCGCGCGCAGCGAGTGGGGATTGGGACAGCAATGTTTGCCGATGTTCAGGCCGTGCTGCGGCGCTGATTGACCGGTGGCACCGCGGATGCTCCGCTTCCAGACGGGCCCCCGTGACCCCGTTGGCTTCGACCGTGTCGGGAATGGATAGATTGAGTCTAAGGGGCGGGAACACCTGCTCACTACGCAATCTATCGCCTCGGTCGCAAACATCACGCAAGATTCGCTACCGGCTTCTGGCTGCACCTTGCCAGATGGGATTCACACCCGCTGAACGGCAAAGGCATTCTGCGGCCGTCAAACCTCACCGACCTTTTTAAGCAACCAGGTTTTCCCGGGCGCCGTGGCTTGGCCCTGGCGCCCGGTTCATTACGGCCCCAAACGATCTCGCCGAGTCATCGCCACAGGTTCTGAGGTGGAGAAGCAGAAGTGGTGTAACCGGGTTCGCTGTATGCTTTCCAGATACCGTTAACGCATTCTCACCACGCTCAAAGCGCCTACCCATGTCCGTCCTGCCCGATGGCCTCTACGACTTGCTCCTCGATGAGCGCCTCCGCGCGATCGCCCTTGAGCTGCAGGATAGCGGTCACGCCGATGTGGAGAAACTCACCGGTGCCGCGCGACGCCGCCGCCTTGCGGAAGTGCTCGCCCGGTTACTCCCCGAATTGCTCGAAGAGGCCGCCGACGCGGACACTGACGGCGCGCGTGAGCAGCGCGAACTCGAACTCATTAACGGCCTGATCGGCCAACTGCGCCGTGGTAGCGCATCGAGTGGCAACTGGACCGCCCCGGTGCTGGCGCTGCGCTCAATCTACCGCGGCAACGCCCGACCGGCGCAGCCGCCCACCGGTGTGCTGGCGCCCTGGCTATTCACCGCCGGGCGCGCCGATCCATCGCTTTTCGCCGAACTGCGCGCCGAACTCGCGTCGGCCGATCGCGTCGACATTGTGGTCAGCTTCGTCACCTGGAGCGGGCTTCGCAAGCTGCTGGACGTGCTCGAATCGGTCACCGCGATCGGTGGCGATGGTGAGCCGCGCACGCGGCTACGGGTCATAACTACCACTTACACCGGCGCCACCGAAGCACGCGCAGTCGAGGCGCTGGCGGCCTTGCCCGGCGTTGAACTGCGCATTTCGCTGGACGGAAGGCGCAGCCGCCTGCACGCTAAGGCCTGGCTGTTTCGCCGCGCCACCGGTTTCGGCACCGCCTTCGTCGGCAGCGCCAACCTTTCCGCTGCCGCGCTGCTGGGCGGCGTCGAATGGACTGTCAAATTCACCCAAGCCGGCCAGGCAGATCTCTTCGCCGCCGCCGAGGCCCATTTCGAGACCCTCTGGAACGACCCGGAATTCCAGCGTTTCGACCCGCGGGACGAGATCCAGCGCGGTGGGCTGCGCCGTGCGCTGCAGCAGGCCAAGGGCACATCGATTGAACCGATCGCGACACCCACCTGGTTCGACCTGCAGCCCAAGGCCTACCAGCAGGCCATGCTCGACCGTCTCGCCAGCGAGCGCCGCCACGGTCGCACGCGCAATCTCGTCGTCGCCGCCACCGGCACAGGCAAAACCGTTGTTGCGGCATTTGACTACAAGCGCCTCTGCGAACAACAGGGCGGAAAACCGCGCCTTCTGTTCGTCGCCCATCGCGTTGAAATTTTGTGCCAGGCGATCGACACCTACCGCCAGGTGCTGCGCGCGCCAGCCTTCGGCGAGCTCCTGGCCGACGGCCACCTGCCCGACAACAGCGAACATCTCTTTGCAACCATCATGTCGGTCACCGCGCGAAAGCTGCTCGCCAGCCACGGCGCCGACTACTGGAATACCGTCGTCATCGACGAATGCCACCACCTTCCGGCAAGCCAGTTCGACACCTTCACCGGCGCCATCCGCCCGCGCGTCCTGCTCGGCCTTACCGCCACGCCTGAGCGGACGGACGGCCGCGCGGTGATGCAGTACTTCGATGCACGCCCTGACGGCAGTCCGGCGGTCGAACTGCGCCTGTGGGATGCGCTCGACCAGCAACTGCTCGCACCCTTCGAGTATTACGCCAGCACCGACAACACCGACCTCGGCAGCGTGCGCTGGAACCAGCCTGGCGAACTGGCACAGCTCGCCAAGGTCATCAGCGGCAACGACGCACGCGCCCGCCTGGTGATCCATGCTATTGATCAATACGTTGCCGACCACGAGGCAATGCGGGCGATCGCCTTCTGCGTCGATATCGCCCACGCCAACTTCATGGCCGAACACTTCAACGCGGCCGGCCTGCCTGCACTCGCGGTCACCAGCGCCACACCACGCGAACTGCGCGAGCGCGCCCCTCAAGAGCTGGCCGGCGGCGCGCTCAAGGTTCTCTGCACTGTCGATCTCTACAACGAGGGGATCGACATCCCGGAAGCCAACACCCTGCTGCTCCTACGCCCAACCCAGAGCCCGGTGGTGTTCCAACAGCAGCTGGGCCGCGGGCTGCGGCTCTCGGACGGCAAGGAAAGCTGTCTCGTGCTGGATTTCGTTGGCCGCCTGCGCAACGATTTTCGCTTCGATCTGCTCTACCGCGCAATCACCGGTCTCAACCGTCAGCAGCTAGTCGAGGCCGTCGAACAAGGTTTCACCGGCCTGCCGCCCGGTTGCCATATTCAGTTCGACCGGGTCGCGCGCGAGGCGGTGCTGAACGGCCTGCGCCAGATCAGCCGGCAGACCTGGCATCGCCTTACGAGCGAGCTGCGCTACTATGCAACCACCCGCCGCGGCCAGGCCCTGGCGCTCGCCGATTTCGTGCGCGACCAGTGCCTCGAGCTCGAAGAGCTCTACAACGGAAGACCTGGCTGGACCGCGCTATGCCGAGCGGCCGGTGTCGAACAAGCAGGCCCCGACCCGGACGAAACCTACCTCGGCAAACGCCTTGGCGCCCTGCTGCACGTCGACGACCCCGAGCACCTGCGAACCCTCCACCGCGTCGCCGCAGACCCCGCCGCCCTGGCCAGAGAACTTTCGCCCACCGAACAAGGCCGCGTGCAAATGCTCGCCTACCAGCTCTTCAGCCACCGCGAGGCCCTGATGGACGTGCCCGCCTTCCTCGCCCGCATGGCCGACAACCCCACCATGTGCCGCGAGCTCGCTCAGCTCATCAACTGCCTGGATGAACGCGCTGACCTCGACCCCAGCCCGCTCCCCGGTGCCCCGGCTGCCTGGCCGCTGACCCTGCACGCCGCCTACCAGATCCGCGAGATCCTCACCGCAGTCGGCTCGCTGACGCCACAGCGCCGCGCCCCGTTCCAGGCCGGCGTCCTGGCGCTACCCGAGCACAAAATCGAACTCCTGTTCGTCACGCTCGACAAGCGCGAAGGCTTCAGCGAGCGAATCGCCTACTACGATTACGCAATCAGCCCCGAGCTCTTCCACTGGCAATCGCAAAATGCCGCCGGCCCCGACACCAAAGCAGGGCGCCGCTACTGCGAGTCCCCCGGGAACGGCTGGCAGTTCCAGCTCTTCGTGCGCGAGGCGCGCGGATTGCCGTATCGTGCGCTGGGACCGGTGACGCTGGAACGCTGGGAGGGTAACCGACCATTGTCGATCACCTGGCGCTTGCAGCGGGCGCTGCCGATTGCGCTGTTCAGGCGGTATAGCGTTTTGCGGGCATGACGGGTGATCGTGTCAAGTTTCCGATTGGTTCAGGCCTTTCAATCGCAGTTCTTAGATGGCAAGTGCGTGGGCGACGAACGATACTGACTGAGAGTTGTATTCCGTCGCTAGACCCGGTCCCGTGCTTTAATGCCAGCGTGATCCACACTGGCGATGTCGAACATGGTGGCACCCTCAAGGGCGTGATCGCGGCGGTGGGCAGCCCGCTGGCGCAGGCCAATCAGGACACGCGCATCATCCCGGGTCATCGGGCGCTCGACGACCTCGAGGCCGAGCGGGGTAACGGGAACTTCAACGGCGATCGCTGGATCGCAGTGATCTACGACGTCATATGAGCGGCATGCAATGAACCCTTCGGGCACGCGGCGCACCGCAGGTGCAGGACGATGGCGCAGTCTGGGCCGCCGCGCGCCATGGGCGATCGCCCTGAGCGCCGCGCTCAGTGGGTGCAGCCCGTACGCCATCCGCGAAGCGCCCTTGCCGGCGGTCGAGGCCGGTGCCGCCTTTCCAGCCGCCGACCCCGCCGATACGGTGGCACCATTGAGCGACACCCTGCGCCAGCCGTGGTGGGAGAGCTTCGCCCGCCCCGGCTTGAATACCCTGATCACGCAGTCCTTGGCGAACAACCAGCGTATCGCGCAGGCCGCCGCGGTGCTCGATCAGGCGCGCGCGCTGGCGCGGCGCAGCGACGCCCAGCGCTTTCCCGAGATCGGCTTCGAAGGCGCGTCGAGCAAGGAATGGGAGGGCGGCGACGGTCAGCCTTCGAGTACCGGGATTGGCGCCGCGCTGGCCTGGGAGGTGGACGTGTTCGAGCGCCTCGGCAATGCGGCGCTGGCCGACCGGCTCGAAGCCGTGGCCCGCCAGGAGGCCTTGCAGACGACGCGGCTGACGCTGAGCGCCGAGGTGGCCAACGCGTGGTTCGGCGCGGTGGCGGCCAACCGACGCATTGCGCTGTTGCGCGCACAGCTCACCCTCGACCGTGAGCTGCTGGATCTGCTGCAACTGCGCTTCGATTACGGCGTCGGTACGCGCGTCGATGTGATGCGCCAGCAGGCGCGTGTCGCCGACAGCGAGACGCTGATCCCGCTCGCGCAGTCGGATCTGGCGGTGTTCGAGAACCGCCTCGACGTGCTCAGCGGGGCGATGCCTGATGGCCGGCCACGGGTGCCGGTCGACGAAGCGCTCGACTTTGCGGCGCAGTTGCCGCCACTCGGCGTGCCCGCCGAATTGCTGCTGCGCCGTCCCGACCTGCGCGCCGCGCGCGCCGAGCTGGTCGCCGCCGATGCCGAGATCGCCGCGGCCATCGCCGATCGGCTGCCGCGCGTCACGCTCGACGGTTCGCTGGTCTTTTCCGATACGGCGAGCTTTACCGGCCCGGTGGCGTTGATCGCTGGCGCCTTCGTGCAGCCGCTGCTCGACTGGGGGCGGCGCAAGGCCGAGGTGGAACGCAACGAGGCGCTCTATCGGGAGCGGCTCGCCGCCTTCACGCAGCAGTTTCTCGAGGCCGTCGAGGCGGTCGACAGCGCCCTGGTGCGCGAGCGCCGCCAGCGCGAGTTCCTGCAACGCCTGGCGCATCAGCGCGACATCCTGCAGCAGACCGTCGACGCCTCGAAGGACCGCTACACCCAGGGGGTCGATGACTATCTGTCGGTGATCGACGCGCTGCAGGAACTGCGTGACGTGGAGCGCGATCTGATCGTCGAGCAGCGCAACCTCATCGCCATCCGCATCGACCTGTTCCGCGCCCTGGGCGGACCCTTGCCGGCGGCGGATGACGCGCTCGCAATTCGAAAACAATACGGCCTCGAACACGTTTCGATGGGCGCGCGAACAACCCAAATGAACGACGCCACGAAATGAAACCGACCGATCAATACCGCAGGGCGGATCTGGCCCCCCCGGCTCGGCGCCACGGCTGCCGGCCGCATGAACCCGGCCCCGTGCACACCCGTCGTCGCTCAAGCGCCGGCGCGCACTGCAGCCCGCCACGCCCGGAGCGCCACGCGCTGGCGCGACCGCTCTTGCGCCTGCTGCTTGCCGCCATGGCGCTCACCGCCTCGCCCTGGCTGGCCGCACAGCAAGGCGGAGGGGCGCAGGCGCCGACGCCAGTCATCGTCACCGAGCTTGCCGGGCAAGCCTTTTCTGAAACCGTCGAAGCGCTCGGCACGCTGCGCGCCAACGAGAGCGTCAACCTCACCTCGACCGTCACCGAACTGGTCACGGCGGTGAATTTCGACGACGGCCAACGGGTCAAGAAGGGCGACGTGCTGATCGCAATGGATACCTCCGAGGAGCGTGCCGAACTGGCCGAGCAGCGTTCGTTTCTCGACGAGGCGCAGCGCCAGGTCGATCGGCTGGCGCCGCTGGTCAAGCGCGGCGCGGCGTCCGAATCGACCATCGACACCAAGCGGCGCGAAGCGCAGGGTGCGCGGGCGCGCATCAAGGCGATCGAATCGCGCATCGCCAAACGCATCATCAAGGCGCCCTTCAATGGCGTCGTCGGCCTGCGCAACATCAGCGTCGGCGCCCTCGCCCAGCCCGGCGCCGAACTGACCACCATCGACGACGACGCGGTGATGAAGCTCGACTTCGCAGTGCCTTCGGTGTTCGTCGCGACGCTCAAGCCCGGCCTGTCGATCGAGGCCGAATCCGCCGCCTACCCGGGCCGCGTCTTCAAGGGCACCGTCTCGAGCGTCAGTAGCCGCATCGATCCGGTCACCCGTTCGATCGTCGCGCGGGCGCTGATCGACAATCCCAAGGGCGAGCTGCGGCCCGGCTTGCTGATGCGCGTGGAGCTCCAGAAGAGTCCGCGCCAGGCCCTGGTGGTGCCCGAAGAGGCAGTGGTGCCGGTCGGCAACGAGAATTTCGTCTGGATCGTCGCCGACAAGGACGGCCAAGCGGTGGCCGAGCGCCGCACCGTAACGCTCGGCACGCGCCAGTTCGGCGGCGTCGAAGTGCTCTCCGGCCTCTCGCCCGGCGAGCGCGTGGTCACCCACGGCACCTTGCGCATGCGCCCCGGCGCGCCGCTCACGATCACCGCGGTGGAGCACGGTGACGAGCCGCTCGAGAGCTTGCTCAGGCAGACCAGCGCCACCACCGGCGCGGGCAAGGGTCGCCCGTGATCCTCTCGGACATCTCGGTCAAGCGGCCGGTATTCGCCAGCGTCATTTCGCTGCTGCTGGTCGCTTTCGGGCTGGTGTCCTTCGACCGCCTCTCGCTGCGCGAGTATCCCGACATCGACCCGCCGATCGTCACGGTGTCGGTGGATTACCCTGGCGCGCCGGCAAACGTTGTCGAGACGCGGGTCACCCAGATCATCGAGGAGCGCATCTCCGGCATCGAGGGCATCGAGTTCATCCAGTCGACCTCGCGCGACGGCGCCTCGCGGGTGACCATCGAGTTCTCCATCAATCGCGATGTGAACGAGGCCGCCAACGATGTGCGCGACCGCGTGGCCGGGGTGCAGGACAACCTGCCCGAGGAGGCCGATCCGCCCGAGGTCGAGAAGGTCGACAGCAACGACGACGTGATCATCTGGCAGAACCTGTCGAGCGACCGCATGAGCGTGCCCGAGCTGACCGACTACGCCGAGCGCTATCTCACCGACCAGTACTCGGCGCTCGACGGCGTCGCGCGGGTGCGTATCGGCGGCGGCCAGAGCTACGCCATGCGGGTGTGGCTCGACCGCAAGGCGCTGGCCGCGCGCGGCTTGAGCGTGGGCGACGTGGAGAGCGCGCTGCGCGCCGAGAACGTTGAATTGCCCGCCGGCTCGCTGCAGTCCGACGAGCGCATCTTCAAGGCGCGCGTCGAGCGCAATTTCAAGCAGCCCGAAGACTTCGCCAAGCTGGTGCTGGCGCGCGGCGAGGAGGGCTACCTGGTGCGCCTCGGCGATGTCGCGCGAATCGAGCGCGGCGTGGTCGAAGACCGCTTCATGTTCCGCGGCAATGGCGAGCCGATGGTCGGGCTCGGCGTGATCAAGCAGTCCACGGCCAACACCATCGATGTGTCGAGCGCTGTCAAGGCGCTCTCCGAACGGCTGAGCGGCAATCTGCCCGAAGGCATGCGCATCTCGCAAAGCTACGACGCCGCGGTGTTCATCGAGGCGTCGATCGCCGAGGTATACAAGACGCTGTTCATCGCCATCGGCTGCGTGGTGTTCGTCATCTACATGTTCCTCGGCAGCGTGCGTGCCATGCTGATACCCGCGATCACGGTGCCGATTTCGCTGATCGCGACCTATTCGGTGGTGTACGCGCTCGGCTTTTCGATCAACCTGCTCACCTTGCTGGCGCTCGTGCTGGCCATCGGGCTGGTGGTGGACGACGCCATCGTGGTGCTCGAGAACGTGGTGCGCCGCATCCAGGAGAAGGGCGAGACCCCGCTCGTCGCCGCCTTTCGCGGCACCCGCCAAGTGGGCTTCGCGGTGGTCGCCACCACGCTGGTGCTGATCGCGGTGTTCGTGCCGATCACCTTTCTCGAAGGCGACATCGGGCGGCTGTTTACCGAGTTTGCGCTCACCATCGCCGCGGCGGTCGGTTTTTCGTCGGTGGTGGCGCTCACGCTGGCGCCGGCCATGGCCTCGAAGCTGCTCAAGCCCAGGACGGCCGAGGAAAACAACCCGGTGGTCAAGCGCGTCGACGCCGTGTTCCGCTTCCTGCGCCGCGCCTACATGGCGCTGCTGCTGCGCAATCTGCGCCACCCGATCCTGGTTACGGTGGTTTTCTTCGGCCTGCTCGGCGGCACCGCCTGGCTCTACCCCAACGTCACCCAGGAATTCACCCCGCGCGAGGATCGCGGCGCTTTCTTCGTCGTCGTCAGCGGGCCGGAAGGCTCGAGCTACAAGTACATCGAAGAGTACATGGTGGAAATCGAGCGGCGCCTGCAGCCCTACCTGAAGAGCGGCGAATTCAGCCGCCTGCTGGTGCGTGCGCCGCGCGGCTTCGGAAACATCGAAAACTTCAATGACGGCTTCGTCGTCGTCATCCTCGACGACTGGGCCAATCGCCGGCCGGCCGCCACGATCATGAACGAGATCCGCGAGGACCTCTCTTCGCTGCCCGGCATCCGTGCCTTCCCGGTGATGCGCCAGGGGCTCGGCGGCGGTACCGGCAAGCCGGTGCAACTGGTGCTCGGCGGCGCCACATACGAAGAGCTCGCCGCCTGGCGCGACATCGTCCTCGAGAAGGTCGAGGAGAACAATCCCGGGCTCGACGGCCTCGACAGCGACTACAAGGAAACCCGCCCGCAGATCGACTTCAGCGTCGACTACGCGCGCGCCGCCGACCTGGGCGTGACCGTCGCGGAGATCGGCCGCACCCTGCAAACCGTGATGGGCGGGCGCAACGTCACCACCTATCTCGAGCGTGGCGAAGAGTACGACGTGATCGTCGAAGGCGAGCGCGCGCAGCAACGCTCGTTCAGCGACCTGAACGGCATCTACGTGCGTTCGGCACGCTCGGGCCAGCTCATTCCGCTCGCCAACCTGGTGACCATTTCCGAATACGGCGCCGCCGAGACGCTGTCGCGTTTCAACCGCGTGCGCGCGATCACGCTCGAAGCCAACCTGCGCGACGGCTACGCGCTCGGTGAAGCGCTCACCTATCTCGAAGAGCTGGTGCGCGAGAACCTGCCCGAAGAAGTGACCATCGACTACAAGGGCCAGAGCCGCGATTTCGTCAGCTCGGGCGGCTCGATCATTTTCGTGTTCATGCTCGGCCTGGTGGTGGTCTTTCTGATCCTGGCAGCCCAGTTCGAGAGCTGGATTCACCCCTTCGTCATCATGCTCACGGTGCCGCTGGCGACCGGCGGCGGTCTGCTCGGGCTCTATCTCACCGGCGGCACGCTCAACATCTACTCGCAGATCGGCCTCATCATGCTGGTCGGCCTGGCCGCCAAGAACGGCATCCTTATCGTCGAATTCGCGAATCAGCTCCGCGACGAAGGCCGGCAGTTCTCGCGCGCCATCGTCGAAGCCTCGGAGACCCGTTTCCGCCCCATCGTCATGACCGGCCTCACCACCATCGCCGGCGCCATCCCGCTCGTGCTGTCCAGCGGCGCAGGCGCCGAAACCCGCATCGTGATCGGCGTCGTGGTGCTGTCGGGGGTCTTCGCCGCCACCTTCTTCACGCTCTTCATCGTCCCGGTCGCCTACAGCCTGATCGCACGCAAGACGGGATCGCCGAACGCGGTGGCCGAGCGGCTGGAGGCGGAGTCGTGAGACGGGGGGGCATGCATGCGTGCCGCAGTGGACCGCAACAGTCATGCTGCACGAGAAATCCAAGGGTAGAACTCCGAGGGACAGTTCTCGCTTGAAATGACCTCGCTCGGCGCGTGATCGGAGCGGGCGCGGCCGAAGTTTGTTTGGGGTGATGTTACAAGGCGTGACCCCTTGGGCACGCGCGGGCGCGAAACACCAGCGGCCGCGTCAACACCACCGATTGCAGAACAAGTTGTCGTCGAGGTACCGAGCGTCTCACATTGCACCGAGAAAGGCGGCAAGCGTCCTTTCGATCGGCGCGATGTCCTTCTTGTCGACCAGCGAAGCATAGATGTCGCCGCCCAGATCGGCCGGCATCTTCGAGCCGACCTCGCGGACGATGAGGACGTTGCGCTTGCCTTTCAGGCCGCTGAAATAGCCTGCCTCGAACACCACGTTGTCGCGCGGCACCGAGTGCGTCGCACCGTCCGGATCGGCAAGATCGTCGTCCTTGGTAAACAGGAAGATGCCGCCGATGGAGCGCGCCGCAGCCTGCTCGATTTGGTCGATGATGGTGCGCCCCGGAATGAAGTCGCTTTGCCAGTCGAGGACGCGCGCGCCAAGGCTGGTCAGATATCGCTTGATTGCCGCAGCCGTCGCCGACGAGCTGCTGCAATAGCCCAGAAAGATGTCGCGGCGCTCCTCGAGCTGCGCCTTCCAGTAGTTGAAGGGCACCCTGAACTCAGCGGTGTGCAACCAGCTCACATCGGAATCCGCCGCGTACTGCCCCACGTAGCCGCCAAAGCTGCTGTCGAACACCACCCGGCGCAGCATGTCACCCTGCACCAGCACCAGCGTCGGCAGCCCAAGCGTCCGGACCAGAGCACCTTCATAGTGATTGAACTCGGTGGGCAGCAACACCGCCTCGCCATTGCCGTCCTGGAAGCGCCAACGCGGCATCCCCAGAATCGCCGCCCCGAGACACCGCCGGCCGATCTCTTCGGCGTCACGCGGATTCCACGCCTTCGCCGAAGCCAGACCGGGCATGCCCTTCGGGTTGGTAAATATCTCGGGCGTATAGCCGAGTTTCTCGATCTCCTCGACGATGCCCCACTTCAGATCGTTAAGATTCGGCGGCAACCACGGGTCCGCAGCCAAACTGACATAGATTCGACGAATGATACCCATGATTCGACCTCCACAGCTGACGGCACACGACCTCTGACAATTCGGCGAACCCGAGGCCTCGTTGCGCTGGACACGACCTGAGCCAGACTGCTCTTGCCATTGATTCGCGGCACGATTCCAGCATAGCCGCCGGAGTTCGGGACGACCCAGCATTTTCTGGGGCGGTCGGGCGCATTTGGAGGTCGATGGCCGAACAAGGTGCGCGGCGGCGGCAGGTCAGGAAGGCCATGGGGAAATCTTTGCGAGCTCTAGGGGTCAGGTCGCGCCTTGTAACATGACCCCGAATGAAACTCGGCCGCGCCCGCTTCGATCGTGCGCCGAG
This sequence comes from Zoogloeaceae bacterium, assembly GCA_024235595.1. Lineage (GTDB taxonomy): Bacteria > Pseudomonadota > Gammaproteobacteria > Burkholderiales > Rhodocyclaceae > Cognatazoarcus. The sequence continues at coordinate 112,270 of JACKMC010000001.1, forward strand.
TGAGGTCGTTTCAGATCAATGCTATCAAGCGAGAACTGACCCCGGAGCTCTGCGGAGTTCTGGCCCGACGCATTGCAAGCAAAAAATGGTGCGATTGACCGCTGCGAAGGCAGCCGATGTCAATGTGGCTGCCCTTTTTGGACACGAAAAAAAGTGATGACACCTAAGCATCAATCGTGATGAATCGGCGCCACGGGGCCGCCGGCAGTTGAGGCCGACGACCGGCCTTCGGCCTTTGCTGCCAGTCAGATGCTCGGAGTGATGGGTCTGTTATGTGACCGAAACCAGTCGCAGCGCACCCAAGCATGGCCTCATTCGATTCCGGTTAATCCTCTTCGAACAACTCCCGCTCCTTTAGCGATTCGGCGATGTTCTTCTCCGCGTTCTGCTTGATGAGGTCGTAGAGCCTATAAGCGGGGGAGAAGCGAGGGAGCGAATCGAGAACGGACTTCGCTTTCTCCAAGGCTTCCACGTCACGGGGAAACGGTTCGCCCGGCGTCCCCTGTTTTCCTCCGCTCACGGCCGCGCAGTACAGTGCGCTGGTGGCGGATTCGAGACACTTACTGCCGTGCGATTTGGCTGCCGCGAGATAGCCGACGACAAAGGTCGGATTGTCCAAAGAGAAAGCGTGGTCGACCTCGCGGAGAATTTTCCCAATGAGTGAAATATCGAGGCTGTCGCCGGAGCACTTATTCCGCATGAAAGACAGCGTCCTGTCGTCCGATGCGGAAAATACGGCGCCGAAAAGGTGGGAGGCAAAGTATTGGAACTTGTGGTCGTCGTTATCGCCACCTCTCATCCAAGACCAGACGTCCTTGCACAAGTCTTCGAATGCCGCCGACTCGGCGAACCGCAAAGGCTCGTGCACATACGGGCCGTAGTTGCAGGGACGGAACGCGTAATCCTCCGTTGAAGCCGCGTGCACGACACGCTTCTTGAAGAAATCCAGCGTTTCCACCGGGTACCTCACCGAAGTGGACGCGAGAAATTTCTGGATCCAATACTTTTCCAGAACCGGTATGGGGAATAGTTTGTCCAGCAGGACGCTTACCGAGCGGGAATCGAGCAGGTCGGGCGGAATTGGCCCAGGGGATTCGAAGAGGGAGAGGAGCTCGTGGGCAACGTGCTCGGAACCGCAGAAATTCGTGGCTCCTATGAGCTCCAACGCTTTCGCGGCGTCTAGCGCCCCGACGTGGCGCAACTCGCCCGCCGCGGTCGCAACTTCGTGTTCGTCGTCGGAAGAGAGAAATCCCTTCAGGGTCTCGAATTCGTATTCGCCCAAGGATGAGTTCCCAAGGACCTGGCCGAGACAGCGGGCCAGCGATGCTCTCAGTTCCGGACTCCCGGAAGCCAAGATTCTGGACGTAAACGCCCTTCCAGTTTCGACGTCTTCCGAATAGATCCTCGGCAAGGCCATGGGGACGTATCGGGCGATGGCGGATTTCGGGTCTCCAAGTGCGTACTCCACGATGTGTTGCGCCAAGGAGTTTGCACCGGTGAGCAGTTCGTAGAGCAGGACCTGGGGCGAAGCATTCCTGTTCAGTTTTGTTTCTTCGACCCTCGCCAGCGTCGACGCCACGAACCGCACTATCGCCTCCGGGGTCCGGAAGGCATCGGCTATCTCTGCTGCGGTGTGTTGGATGGTTGCCTGCCATTCCTTTTGTCTGTTTTCGAAATCCGGATCTTCGACCAGGTGCCCGTACCCGTCGACGAACGCGCGTATAGTCCGGAATTCAAGGTTGCCCGGGGTAAGGGCAAATATCTCGTTCGCTACGTCGCTCGTCTTGTCGCCGGCGAATTTCGCGTGCCACGAGATCGAAGACAGCAACTCAAGCCATACAAAGGGATCCAGCGATGACGAAAGGACCTTCTTCTTAACGGATTCCAGCGTACCGACGAATTCGTCGGTCCAACACGCTTGGTCCTCTTCCGGAACACTCGCCCCGAATCGGCCCATCGGGTACCTGAGCGCGTCGGAAAGCGCCCTTGCGGAAAGGATCGCGACATCTAACCGCGTGGAACTGAGCCGTGCTATCGCCGCCCCGATTACCTCCTGCCTCAGCGAAGCAACGGCTTCCTGCCTCACGAAGTACGGACTGAACGAGAAGGCGCGCCCGTTCGATGATGTGGTATGCCCCTCGGTCTGGAGGATTCCGCTCAGGAAATCGTACGGGTTGTATGTGCTGCTCCACGAGTCGGGCAGATCCAACAGCGACAGTCCGAATCCGACGACCTCGGCGCTGTACTCGACCGGCTTATTCGGCTCCACCGCGCAGAGTTCCCTCAGTATGCGGACGGCGTGGCCGGGGTGTGAGTTCAACTCCCTTTCGTCCGACTTTCCCAATTCCCACAGGCACCCGCAGGCCCTTTGCAAGTGATCGAAGTTGTAGGCGGCATACTTGACGAGTTCCGGCAGGGCTGTGGGAATTCTGCCTTCGGCGATGCGTTGTTCGGCGAACTGGAGTGCCCTCGCGGGCTGGTAGTACGCGACGGACGTCATCGCCTTTAAGTGTGTGTCGCCGTATTCCCCCGTAGGTCGTAGCTGTTGCCACAGTCCGTCGAGCAGACGGCTGCTGGCGGTGTTCCCGCTTGACAGCCGCCAATCCAGCTTCCCAAGGTTCAGCAGGACGTGCTCGACGAGCGAGCGCGGCGACGCGGCGAAAACTTTTTCCGCGTAGCCCGACGACGCGCCGTTCTCGGTCACGCAGTTCTGCTCAATGATGTAGTCAGCAAGCAGGTCCGGAGCGAGCCTGTACGCCAGGCCACGCTTGAACACCACGCCCCCTGTTACCAAGGTCTTGATGAGGCGATTGCTGTCCGCGACGGAAATACCCTCGGTATCCTCAAGCAGCTTCAGGAGTCCGGCGTCGTCCGGGCTGAACGGCTGGACCAATGCCAATATTCTCAAGACGGAGAGGAGGGCTTCCCTGTCCTTGCCTTGGGCCAGGTCTCCCGCGATTACCTGCTGGAAGCGGGCCAGGAGTGTCGTCCGGAATGCGCCTTCGGTGCTCAGGAGCTCCGGATGCAGTTTCTCCCTCGCTACGATCTGGGCCGCGACGACTGTGGCCAAGGGACAATCGAGGGTGTAGCGGCTGACAGCTTCTGCCGCCGATTCGGGCCCGCCGTATTCCTTCAGGACTTGAGCCGCGAGTTCGAACGACTGTTTCTGGGACAGAGGTTTGAGGCTAACGTGGGAAGTGTAGGGAGGTTGGAGAAGGACGGCGGCCGCCTGCAACCTGATCCGCTCAAGGCCGTACGTCCGGAGGGAAGCGACCGCTCGCGCGGAATTCTTGGGATTTGCGACGTAATCGAAAAGTATGGGGAGATCGTCCCGGTCGTGCGCGTCGTCGACGACCAATAGCTTTTCACCTTGCCCGAGATTATCGAGATGCTTTGCGGAGAGTTCCTCCGTCGCCGATAGAACTTTGACCAGCGTCCCGGACTTCGCGTTTTGGTAATCGGCTAAGGCTTGGTAAAGCAAACGGGACTTTCCGGACCCGCCGGAGCCTGTCAGCAGTGTGACCAACCTGCCTTTGTCGCGGATGCTGTCGGACAGGTTTGCGAGTTCTTCGCTCCGTCCCACCAGTTGCCACAGGTGGTTGAAGGCGCGTTCCTTGCGCAAGAACGCAGAGAAGAAGTCCTCGACGGACATCCAAGGGCCGGCCTCGACTTCGCCGAGCAACGCAAGCCGCTGTCCGGGGAAAAAGATGTCTACTAGGCGAATTTGCTCCGACTTCGGGAGTTGGCGGATCCGCTTGGCGACGTCCTCTTTGTCCCACAGTTCCCAATCGGGATGGGCGGCCATCGCCGCCCTCGCCTGCGGGCTGGCGATTCTCGTGAGGAGCAGGACTTTCTTGTCGGAGCGGCGGACGTGTGCTTTGACGGCCGCTTCGACCTTCGCAGCACCGAACTGCTGATGCCTCTTGCATTGATAGGTGCGGGTCGTCCCGTCTGGCAGAGCGGCCTCGATATCTAGGCCGTCCTGCTTGTGGCCGGTCCCGCCAAACCGGTGCACGTCGGCGGTCGGGTGGAGCGCGGAGATGAAGAAGTCGCAAAACCGTTCGAAACCTTCCGCGCTCAGGCTGGCGATAGGAAACGGTTGGTCGAAACTGACCGTCGTCGTTTGCGGATCCAGACCAAGCTCGCTCACGTTCTCAAGATCCTCTGGGCTTACGGACAGCACGTGCGCGAGCCTAAGCATGTCCTTTGCCCTGGGGCGAGATGTGCCTGCCTCCCATCGGCTGACTGTCTGCTGACGGACGCCCATCGCAATGGCCAATTCCCTTTGCGTCTCAATTCCCGCTTGGATGCGGAATTGCTGGAGGCGATGGCTAAAGTCGGTCGCCCTAGCATCGTTCGTCGTACTCATATCATGTGCGCAAACTAAGTTGAACTCATGATATGAGTACAAAAATACTGGGTCAAATGCGGGAGCATATGGATTTCAAGGACCTATGCCGCCTTAGTCTGCAATCAACCACATGGCCGACATTGCTAGAGTGGCACGCCGACGGCCGCTCTGGCCGAGGACGGGTCGTCGGCCTTATGTGGAGCGCTACATAAGGCCGATAAACAGACGCGAGCGTGAGTCTTCCTTGAGCACGATTGGCGCTCCGCAGCCTCTTTATCTCAGCACATAGGCACCGAGGGCGCCGACAGTGATGGCGGCGCCCTCGGTGAGATGAAGTCGGTAGGATTATTTCACCGTTCTCGAGAAATCTATTTCACGGTTGTGAGAATGATTTCAAGTTGAGTGAGAACCTACAAGTTCGACACATCAAACATCAATATTCTGCGCATACAGCGCATTCTCTTCAATAAACGCTCTGCGCGGCTCGACGTTATCCCCCATCAGCGTGGTGAAGATCTCGTCGGCGGCGATCGCGTCGTCGATCTGCACCCGCAGCAGGCGGCGCACGGCGGGGTCCATGGTGGTTTCCCAGAGCTGTTCGGGGTTCATTTCGCCCAGGCCCTTGTAGCGCTGCTTGCTGATGCCGCGCTCGACGTCCTTGAGCAGCCACTGGATGGCTTCGGCAAAGCTCTTTACCGGGGCGCCCTTTTCGCCGCGGCGAATGGTGGCGCCCTTGCCGACCAGGCCGTCGAGGCTCTGGGCGGCGGTGCGGATGGTCTTGTAGTCGCCGGAGAGGATCAGGTCTTCCTCGATCCAGCCGCGCTTGAGGTTGCCGTGGCGCATGCGCTCGATGGCGATGCGCCAGGCCTCGCCTGATTCGTCGTAGCTGGCGCGCAGCGTGATTGCGGGCGGCATGGCGGCCTGCAGGCGCTCGACCGAGGCGCGGGTGGCGGCTTCGTCGGAGACGTCGATCTCGAGGTTGTGGTGCAGCACCGCGTGCAGCACCTGGGCATCCACATAGCCGGCGAGGCGGTTGATGACGGCTTCGGCGAGCAGGTAGCCGCGCGCCAGGCCGCCCAGGGTTTCCTCGATGATGGGCTCGGCGCCTTCGCTGGGGGTGAGCATGGCGCCGTCGAGCGCGAGCTTGAGCAGGTGGGCGTTGAGCTCGTGGTCGTCCTTGATGTAGAGCTCGTTCTTGCCGTGCTTGATCTTGTAGAGCGGCGGCTGGGCGATGTAGATGTGGCCGCGCTCGACCAGCTCGGGCATCTGGCGATAGAAGAAGGTGAGCAGCAGGGTGCGGATGTGGGCGCCGTCGACGTCCGCGTCGGTCATGAGGATGATGCGGTGGTAGCGCAGCTTTTCGGGCTTAGTCGTCCTTGCCCATGCCGCTGCCGATGCCGGTGCCGAGCGCGGTGATGAGGGTGGCGATCTGCTCGGAGCTGATGAGCTTGTCGAAGCGCGCGCGCTCGACGTTGAGTACCTTGCCGCGCAGCGGCAGGATGGCCTGGAACTTGCGGTCGCGGCCCTGCTTGGCGGAGCCGCCGGCGGAGTCACCCTCGACGATGTAGATCTCGCACAGCGCGGGGTCCTTCTCCTGGCAGTCGGCGAGCTTGCCGGGCAGGCCGACGCCGTCGAGCACGCCCTTGCGGCGGGTCATCTCGCGGGCCTTGCGGGCGGCTTCGCGGGCGCGCGAGGCTTCGACGATCTTGCCGCAGATGGTCTTGGCGTCGAGCGGGTTCTCGAGCAGGAATTCCGACAGCTTCTGCGCCACCACCTCTTCGACCGCCGGGCGGGCCTCGGAGAGACCAGCTTCATCTTGGTCTGGCTGGCGAACTTGGGGTCGGGCATCTTGACCGACAGCACGCAGGCCAGGCCTTCGCGCATGTCGTCGCCGGTGACGTCCACCTTGGCCTTCTTGGCGATCTCGTTTTCGTCGATGTACTTGTTGATGACCCGGGTCATCGCCGCGCGCAGGCCGGTGAGGTGGGTGCCACCGTCGGCCTGGGGATGTTGTTGGTGAAGCACAGCACCTGTTCCTGGTAGCTGTCGTTCCACTGCATCGCCACCTCCACCGAAAGCTCGGCGTCGTGGCCGGCGCCGGTGGGGATCACGGTGGCGCCTTCGGCATAGAACACGGTGGGGTGCAGCACGCTCTTGGTGCGGTTTACATATTCGACGAAGCCGCGCACGCCGCCCGAGAAGGCAAAGTCTTCTTCCTTGCCGCTGCGCTGGTCGATGAGGCGGATGCGCACGCCGTTGTTGAGGAAGGAGAGCTCGCGCAGGCGCTTGGCGAGGATCTCGTAGTGGAATTCGATGTTGCCGAAGATCTCTTCGTCGGCCATGAAGTGCACTTCGGTGCCGCGCTTGGTGGTCTCGCCCACCACCTTGAGCGGCGAGGTCTCGAAGCCGTTGACCACTTCGATGATGCGATCCTGGGCATGGCCGCGGTTGAACTCGAGCAGGTGCTTCTTGCCGTCGCGGCGGATGGTGAGGCGCAGCCACTTGGAGAGCGCATTGACGCAGCTCACGCCCACGCCGTGCAGGCCGCCCGAGACCTTGTAGCTGTTCTGGTTGAACTTGCCGCCGGCGTGCAGCACGCACATCACGATCTCGGCCGCCGAGCGCTTGGGCTCGTGCTTGTCGTCCATCTTGACGCCCACCGGGATGCCGCGGCCGTTGTCGGTGACCGAGATGGAGTTGTCGAGATGGATGGTGACCACGATGTCGTCGCAGTGCCCGGCCAGCGCCTCGTCGATGGCGTTATCGACCACCTCGAACACCATGTGGTGCAGGCCGGTGCCATCCGAGGTGTCGCCGATGTACATGCCCGGGCGTTTGCGCACGGCCTCCAGCCCTTCGAGCTGCTGGATGCTGTCTTCGTCGTAATCGGCTTGCGGCGGTGTAATGAGCGGTTCGGACATAAATTATCTCGGTGCCTGACCACGATATTGCCGTGGTCGATGTTCCAATTTACTAAATGAGGCAGGAGGCGCGAAGAAACCGTAGCGAGCGACCCGAGACCGTTCCGAGAAGCGCAGCCGTACAAGCGTACGGCGAGCATCACAGGGGCGGTATCGCGCCGCGCAGTAGGTTTATTCGTGCCTACTTAGATGCGCATGGGCATTACGACGTATTTGAAGCTGTCGTTGCCCGGCAGCGTAAACAGTGCACTGGAGTTGGAGTCGTTGAGGTGCACGATGATCTCGTCGGTGCTGGTGTTGTTGAGCACGTCGAGCAGGTAGGTAACGTTGAAGCCGATATCCAGCCCCTCGCCCTGGTAGTCGATCTCGAGCTCTTCGAGGCCTTCTTCCTGCTCGGCGTTGGTGCTGATGATCTTGAGGCTGCCGTCGGTGAGCACCACGCGCACGCCGCGGAACTTGTCGTTGGTGAGGATCGCCACCCGCGACAGGGCGGCCTGCAGCGGCTGGCGGGCGAAGGCGAGCTGCTTGGGATGGTGTTGCGGAATGACCCGCTCGTAGTCGGGAAACTTGCCGTCGATGAGCTTGGAGATGAGCTCGATGGGGCCGAAGCGAAACACCACCTGGTTGCCGGCCAGCATGATCTCCAGCGGCTCGTCGCTGTCGGCGAGCTGGCGCCCGAGTTCGGTCACCGTCTTGCGCGGCAGGATGACCTCGGTCTTCTGGTACTCGCCTTCGAGCTGGCTCTCGGCAAAGGCGAGCCGGTGGCCGTCGGTGGCGACCATGCGCAGCGCGTTGCCGGCGACCATCATGAGCAGGCCGTTGAGGTAGTAGCGGATATCCTGCTGCGCCATCGAGTAGGCGACCTGGGCGAGCTGGTGCTTGAAGACCTTCTGCGGCACGCGAATCGTCACGCCCTGGTCTTCGGGCGCGGTCAGCCGCGGATAGTCGGCGGCCGGCAGGGTCTGCAACTGGAAGCGGCTGCGGCCGGCCTTGACGGTGAGCCGCTTGTCGTCGAGGCTGAGGGTGATGTCTGCCGACTCGGGAAGCGCGCGCAGGATGTCCTGCAGCTTTCTCGCCCCCACCGTGATCGCGGTGTCCTCGCCGCCGCCCGCGCCCACCGCGCTGGTCTTGATCTGGATCTCGATGTCGGTGGCCAGCAGGGTGAGCTGGTCGCCCTGCTTCTCGATCAGCACATTGGACAGGATCGGCAGAGTATGGCGCTTCTCGACGATTCCCGAGACGGACTGCAGGGGGCCGAGCAGGGCATCGCGGGAGGAGTTGAGCAGAAGCATGGTGTGGTTCTCTCCGTTTATCGGTCTGATGTCGTCAGTCGTGCGCTTTTGCGAGCGGATGTGCAGCCTGCCTCAGCCGCGCAGCACCTGGGTGAGCACGTGCAGGTCGTGGTTGAGCTGGGGGTCGTTGAGGCGCAGCTCGGCGATGGTACGGCAGGCGTGCAATACCGTGGTGTGATCGCGCCCGCCGAAGGCCTCGCCGATCGCCGGCAGCGACAGCGGGGTGAGGTCCTTGGCCAGGAACATCGCCACCTGGCGCGGCCGGGCAATGACCCGGGTGCGCTTCTTGGAGTGCATGTCGGCGACCTTGATCTTGAAGTAGTCGGCGACGGTCTTCTGGATGTGCTCGGTGGTGAGCTGGCGGTTGTGGGCGTTGAGCAGATCCTTGAGCGCCTCCTTGGCCAGCTCGAGGCTGATGTCCTTGCCGTGGAAGCGCACGTAGGCCACCACCTTCTTGAGCGCGCCCTCGAGCTCGCGCACGTTCGAGCGCAGGTTCTTGGCGATCAGGAAGGCCACGTCGTCCGACAGGTCGATGCGGTCGGCCTCGGCCTTCTTCTTGAGGATCGCCACCCGCATCTCGAGCTCGGGCGGCTCGATCTGCACCGTCAGGCCCCAGTCGAAACGCGAGATCAGGCGGTCTTCGAGCCCCTGCACATCCTTGGGATAGGTGTCGCAGGTGATGATGATCTGCTTCTTGGCTTCGGTGAGCGCGTTGAAGGCGTGGAAGAACTCTTCCTGGGTGCGGTTCTTGTTGTTGAAGAACTGGATGTCGTCGATCAGCAGCAGGTCGAGCGAGCGGTAGTAGCGCTTGAAGACGTCGAAGCTCTTCTGCTGGTAGGCCCGCACCACGTCGGCGTAGTAGTCCTCGGCGTGCACATAGCGGATCACCGCGCGCGGATTACGGCGGAAGATCTCGTTGCCGATGGCGTGGATGAGGTGGGTCTTGCCGAGGCCCACGCCGCCGTATACAAACAGCGGGTTGTAGGACGAGCCGGGATTCTGCGAGACCTGCATGGCGGCCGCGCGGGCGAGGTCGTTGGCGCGGCCGGTGACCAGGTTGTTGAAGGTGAAGTCGCGGTTGAGGCGGGTCTTGTCGTAGGCGGCGGCCTCGCCGGAGGCCGCACGCTCCGGTTCGCTGCGGCGCGGCGGGCTCGCCACCACGGGCTCGTCGTTTGCACTGCCCACGGCAACCGCACTCGCGTGCACCACCGCTACCGCGGCTTCGCGCGGCGCCGCGGCGCTTGCCGGGCGCAGCGCCGGGGCAGGGCGCACCGCGCCGCCCGCAGGCAGCGCCAGCTCGCACACCGGCTCGGCGCCGAAGAAGGCTGCGCCGAGTTCGACGATGCGCCGCAGGTAGCGCTCGCGGACCCACTGCAGCACGAAGCGGTTCGGCGCGATCAGTCTCAACGCGGGGCTTTCGCCACCGTCGCCATCTTCGGCATGCAGGGTCTTGATCCAGGTATTGAACTGCTGCGGCGGCAGTTCCTGTTCAAGCTGCGTTAGACAATAGGACCAGAATTCTCGGCTCACGGATTCTCGATGGGTGCCTGCTCGGAATTGATGATGTTCTGCGGGGGGGCGACCGCCCGGGCCGGGGCCCGCATGGCGGAAGAAGTTATTATTGGTCGCAGACGATCGACAGACAGTGGCACAGCACCCTGAGATCGAAAACGAGGGATGATTGTACTCTCACCCGGCAGACTTATCCACAGGGCAAACCTAAAAATTGTATTGACAAACAGGGCATTATCCGATCAAATTCCCCGTTTGATCCAACAGCAGTAGCCCATCATGAAACGTACTTACCAACCCTCCGTCGTGCGTCGCAAGCGTACCCATGGTTTCCTGGTTCGCTCGCGCACCCGTGGTGGCCGCAATGTGCTGGCCGCTCGTCGCGCCAAGGGCCGTCATCGCCTCGCAGTCTGACGTGTCTGAACCGGCGGAGTCCGGAGTCGCATCGCAGGGCTTTCCTGCAGAATTCCGCCTATGCAAAACGGATGATTATTCATCCGTTTTTGCTTTTCGCCGTGCCTATCGCGGACGCTTCTTCAATTTGCACTACCGCCCCAACGGCGGTGCCAGCGCACGCCTTGGCGTGGTGGTGGCGAAGAAGCTGGCCAGGCGCGCGGTGCTGCGAAACCTGGTGAAGCGCCTCGCGCGCGAGGCCTTCCGTCATCGTCGTGCAGGCCTGCCGGCGCATGATCTCATCGTGCGCCTCGCGGCCCCGCCCAAGGAGGCCAGCCGTCGCGAGCTGCGCGACGACCTCGAGAGCCTTCTGCTTCGCCTGCGGCCATGAAAACCGTTCTTCTCGCCCTGCTGCGCTTCTACCAGTACGCCATCAGTCCGATGCTCGGACGCAACTGCCGGTATCATCCCACCTGCTCTGCGTACGCGGTCGAGGCCGTCGAGCGCCATGGTGCCCTCAAAGGCGGCTGGCTGGCCCTTAAACGGGTCGCTCGCTGTCATCCGTTCAAGCCCGGCGGGTATGATCCCGTCCCCTAACTGTTGAGCGAATTGCCCGATGGACAATCGTCGCCTGATCCTGACCCTTATCTTCTGCTTCTCACTGTTCATGCTGTGGGAAGGCTGGATGAAACACAACCAACCGCCCGCGCCGCCGCCGGTGGCAACTGCCGGCCAGGACTCGGGGGCCGGCTCCGCCGCGCCGACCACGACGCTGGCGACGCCGGGCGAGGTGCCCGGCGCGCTTGGTGCATCGGCAACGGCGAGCGCCAGCGCGCCGACCGTCACCGTGCGCACCGACATGGTCACCGCCGAGGTCTCGGCCCTGGGCGGCAGCATCGTCCGCCTGGAGCTGGTTCATCACAAGGACAGCCAGGACAAGACGCGCGGCTTCGTGCTGCTCGACAACGGCACGGTTCACCAGTACAGCGCGCAGAGCGGCCTGATCGGTGACGGCCTGCCCAACCACAAGACGATGTTCTCGCTGCCCGAGGGCGAACAGGTGCTCAAGGACGGACAGGACACCCTGACCCTGCGCCTCGCCGCGCCGCCGACTGCGGATGGCCTGCAGGTCACCAAGCTGCTGACCTTCAAGCGCGGCAGCTACGAGATCCAGACCGGCTACGAGATCGCCAACACCGGCAGCGCGGCGGTGTCGCCGTTTGCCTACTTCCAGTTCACGCGCGACGGCCAGGCCGCCGAGAGCGTCCAGGCGATGGGCGTGTCCACCTTCACCGGACCCGCGGTGTATACCGACGCCGAGAAATACCAGAAGGTGCACTTCGAGGACATCGCCGACGGCAAGGCCAAGTTTGCGCACAAGGCGAACAACGGCTGGATCGCCATGGTGCAGCACTACTTCGTGAGCGCGTGGCTGCCGCAGGGCGACGCCCAGCGTGAGTTCTACGCCCGCAAGATCGGCCCCGACCTCTACTCCTCGGGTGTGATCCTGCCGGTCGGTACGGTCGAGCCGGGGCAGAGCGCCAGCATCGACGTGCCGATGTATTCCGGCCCGCAGGAACAGAACAACCTCAAGGCGATCGCCCCGGGCCTCGACCTGGTGGTGGACTACGGCTGGCTCACGGTGATCGCCGCGCCGCTGTTCTGGCTGCTGCAGTGGTTCCACAAGCTCACCGGCAACTGGGGCTGGGCGATCATCCTGGTGACGATTGCGATCAAGGCGGTGTTCTTCCCGCTGTCCGCCGCCAGCTACAAGTCGATGGCCAAGATGCGCACCCTCGGGCCGCGCCTCAAGCGCATGAAGGAGCAGTACGGCGACGACAAGGTCAAGATGCAGCAGGCCATGATGGAGCTCTACAAGCGCGAGAAGATCAACCCGCTCGGCGGCTGCCTGCCGATCCTGGTGCAGATCCCGGTCTTCATCGCGCTCTACTGGGTGCTGCTGGGCAGCGTCGAGATGCGCCACGCACCATGGCTGGGCTGGATCCACGACCTGTCCACCAAAGACCCGTACTACGTGCTGCCGATCCTCATGGGTATCTCCATGCTGATCCAGACCCGCCTCAACCCGACCCCGCCGGATCCGATCCAGGCCAAGGTGATGATGGCGATGCCCATCGTGTTCACCTTCATGTTCCTGTTCTTCCCGTCCGGCCTGGTGCTTTACTGGGTGGTCAACAACACCTTGTCGATTGCCCAGCAATGGCAGATCACCAAGATGATCGAGAGTGGAAAAGAGAAAGCCGCGTGATCTGATTGCAGCTGTCGCCACGGCCCCTGGCCGTGGCGGAATCGGGGTGGTCCGGGTATCCGGCCCATCCCTTTTTGCTTTTGCGGCCTCGCTTTGCGGCATCGAGCCGCGCGCGCGACATGCCCACTTCGTGCGTTTCCTCGACGCCGACGCGACGCCGCTCGACGAAGGCCTGCTGCTTTATTTTCCGGCACCGCATTCGTTCACCGGCGAGGATGTGATCGAGCTGCAGGGTCACGGCGGACCGGTGGTGATGCAGATGCTGCTGGCGCGCTGCCTCGAGCTCGGGGCGCGGCTAGCCGAACCCGGCGAGTTCTCCAGGCGGGCGTTTCTCAATGGCAAGCTCGATCTGGCCCAGGCCGAGGGCGTGGCCGACCTCATCGAGGCGTCCACCGCGGCGGCGGCGCGCTCGGCGCTGCGCAGCCTGAGCGGCGCCTTCTCGGCGCGCGCGAACGAGATCCGCGACCGCCTCGTCGAGCTGCGCATGCTGGTCGAGGCGACGCTGGATTTCCCCGAGGAGGAGGTCGATTTTCTCGAAGCGGCCAACGCGCTCGGCCGGCTCGCCACGTTGCGCAGCGACGTGGATGCGATTCTCGAGAAGGCGACCCAGGGCAGCATCCTGCGCAACGGCCTGCATGTGGTGCTGGTTGGCCAGCCTAACGTCGGCAAGTCCAGCCTGCTCAACCGGCTCGCCGGCGAGGACCGCGCGATTGTCACCGAGGTGGCCGGCACCACCCGCGATGCCTTGCGCGAGACCATCCAGATCGAAGGCATCCCGCTGCACATCATCGACACCGCGGGGCTGCGCGACACCGCCGACACGGTGGAGCGGATCGGCATCGAGCGAACCTGGAAGGAGATCGAGCGTGCCGACGTGATCGTGCGGCTCGTCGATGTGCGAAGCGGCGGACTGTGCGAGCAGGACGCCCTGATCGACAGCCGGCTGCCGGCGGGCATCGAACGGCTCACGGTGTTCAACAAGATCGATCTCGCGCACGAGACCCCGCGGCGGGTGGAGCAGGGCGGCCGGGTTTCGGTCTACCTCTCGGCGAAGGGCGCCCTCGGCATCGAGTTGCTGCAACAGGAGTTGCTGCGCATCGCGGGCTGGCACGGTGGCGGTGAGGACGTGATCCTCGCCCGCGAGCGCCATCTCGTCGCACTGCGCACCGCCAGGGAGCATGTGCGCAACGCCGAGCAAAGCACCGATGCGCTGGAGCTCATGGCCGAGGAACTGCGCCTCGCCCAGCAGGCAATCAACGAGATCACCGGCGAATTCAGTTCCGACGATCTGCTGGGGGTGATCTTTTCCCGTTTCTGCATCGGCAAGTAAGGCTGCGCGAGCACATGGCGACGAAGCTGCTCGACCGGAGGGTGCGCAACCCGATCGATTCCGCTCGCCGCACTGCATGAGTTCATCCGGCCGCGCAACTGCGGCGTCCGCCACGCCGCTGTCTGCCTCGTCACCACCGCGCACCGCCCAGGCGACCTGTTTCACGTGAAACATAAACCCTCACCCACAAAGCAGCATCCATGACGCCCGACCTCCCAATCGCTCTCCTCGTCATCCTTGGTATTGGATCCTTCATCGCGGGACTGGTCGACGCCGTCGTCGGTGGAGGAGGGCTGGTGCAGATCCCGCTGCTCTTTGCCGCCTTCCCAGGGGCGAGTCCCGCGGTGCTGTTCGGTACCAACAAGCTCGCCAGCGTGGTCGGCACCAGCAGCGCCGCAATCCAGTACGCGAGACGGATCGCGGTACCTTGGCGCCTGGCGCTGCCGTCCGCCGGCGCGGCCCTGCTCGGGTCCTGGTTCGGCGCCAAGTCGGTGTCGCATTTCTCCCCGGAGCTGGTCCGGCCGCTGGTCCTGATCCTTCTCGTGAGCGTTGCGATCTATACCTTCATGCGCAAGGATTTCGGCAAACTCGCGCGCCCGTCCCCGCATACCCATCGCGTGCAGGTCGCGATCATCTGCGCCATCGGTCTCGCACTCGGCTTCTACGACGGATTCTTTGGGCCCGGCACCGGCAGCTTCCTGATTTTCCTGTTCATCCGCTTTCTCGGACAGGATTTTCTCCAGGCGTCGGTAACGGCCAAGATCGTGAACGTGGCGACCAACCTCGCCGCGATCGCCTTTTTCGTCGGCCACGGCTCGGTGCTGTGGCTCGCGGCGGGGGTGATGGCGAGCTGCAACCTCGCCGGCGCGGTTGTCGGCACGCGGCTTGCCGTCGCTCGCGGTACCGGCTTCGTTCGCAAACTCTTTCTCTTCGTTGTCACCGCCCTGATCCTCAAGCTGGCCTACGACATCCTCGGCGCTTGAAAGTGGAAACCGCAGGCGAGCGCTTCCAGGCATGGGCAAGAAACTGACTGCTCGACGCCTGCCGGCGTCGCCGTGCCTCACCCACGGGTGAGCCCGCTACAGCCCCACGAACATCTGATGCACCCCTCGCTGCGTTGCGCCTCGTCACGCCTGCCAGACTGTTCGCCGGCCGCACGCCCGGGCGCCTCCAACTCCCGTTTCCAGCTTGAATCGTGTTTCACGTGAAACACTCGATCTTTCGGCCCACCGGACAAAAGGTTTGCGCAAAACCATTTGCTATAATCGGCCGCTTTCTCAAGGCTTGACCGAGGGCGCAGCATGAACGGACTACATTTGATCGCGGATCTATACCGATGCAGGTGCAACGCCGGCCTCCTGCTCGATCGCGACACCCTCGAAACCCTCTGCGAAACCGAATCCAGCAGCGCGGGCCTCACCCCTCTGGGCTGCTACTTCTACCAGTTCAGCGACGAGGCAGGGGAGCAGGCCGGTGTCACCGGTACGGTGGTTCTCGCCGAAAGCCACATCGCGATTCACACCTGGCCCGAGACCGGCGATGTCACACTCGACGTCTACGTCTGCAACTTCAGTCGCGACAACAGCGACCGGGCCCAGGCGGTGTACGACAACATCATCGCCGCGCTCGACCCCTCCGATATCGTGGCGCACCGGGTGACCCGCGGCAAGATCCTCGAGACCGCCTGATTGCCGCAGATGAAACTCCCCCCCAACGCCCTGTGCGAAGCGCTCACCGACGAAGCCGGCTTCTACCTCGTCGGTGGTGAACTCCTCGAGGCCGGCGAGACCCCTTTCCAGAGCTACGAAATCTGGAATACGCCCCTGGTCGGCAAGCTCTTCCGCCTCGACGGCTGCTTCATGACCTCCGAGCGCGACGAGTTCTTCTATCACGAGAACCTCATCCACCCGGCCTCCATCAGCCACCCGCAGCCGCGCACCGCGCTCATCATCGGCGGCGGCGACGGCGGCGCGGCCGAAGAGCTGTTGAAGCATCCAAGCATCGAGAAGGTCGTGCTCGTCGAACTCGACGGCAAGGTCATCGAGATCGCCCGCGCGCATTTCGCCAGCGTTCATCGGGGCGCCTTCGACGATCCCCGCCTCGAACTGCGCATCGAAGACGGTCTCGCCTACGTGCGCGGCCATGCCCCCGCGGCAGGCCTTCGCTTCGACCTCATCGTTCTCGACCTGACCGACCCCGTCGGCCCCGCCGAAGCGCTCTATTCCGCCGCCTTCTTCGCCGACTGCAAAGCCCTGCTCGGAGAGTCGGGCGCGCTCTGCCTGCACCTCGGCGCGCCCTTCTATCACCCCGACCGCGTTCGGGGCCTGGTAGGCGCGCTACGCGGCACTTTCCGCCACGTCGTGCCCTGCTTCGTTCATATTCCCCTGTACGGCAGCCTGTGGGGACTGGCCTGCGCTTCGGACGCCATCGACCCGCGCCGCATCGACGAAGCCACCGTCGACTCGCGGCTCGCCGAGCGCGGCATCGGCGAACTTCGGTACTACAATGGCGCTACACACCGAGCCGTGCAGGCACTCCCCAACTACATCCGCACTCTGCTTGCCGAATAGGGGATCTGCGTTACCGGTCCGGTCCCGCAACGAGATCCCGATGAAGCCCAGACCTCCCCAGCGCCCCGCTCACCACCACGCCAACCCCCTTGCCGAGGAAAGCCTCGCCAAGGCGCTGCTTCTTGCCGCCTCGATCATCGGCGAGGTCCGCGCCGGCACCACCCTTACCCAGGCGCTCGCCGACTTCAACGCCAGCCGCAGCGCCTCGGCCGCCCAGCGCGGCGCGGTGCACGACTTCTGCTATGGCACGCTGCGCGATTTCGGTCGTGGCGGCTTCCTGCTCTCGCGCCTCATGGACCGCCCGCCGCCCGAGCCGATCGAGGACCTGCTGCTGGTCGCGCTTCATCGCCTCGAACGCCGCCCGGAAGACGCCCACACCATCGTCGACCAGACCGTCGAGGCCGCCGGCCAGCTACTGCGCGGCAACTTCCGCGCGCTCACCAACGGGGTGCTGCGCAACTATCTGCGCCGCAGCGAAGAGCTCCTTCGCGCCGCCGCGCTCGAGCCGCAAGCGCATCACCGTCACCCGTCGTGGTGGGTCGATGCCGTGCGAGCGGCCTACCCGCAGCAATGGGAGTCGGTGCTCGCCGCGGGCAACATGCATCCGCCCATGGCGTTGCGGCCAAACCGTCGCCGCACCGACGCGGCCTCGCTGCAGCAAAGCCTGCGCGAGGCCGGCATCGACACCCGCCGCCAGCCCAACGATGCCTTGCTGCTCGCCCAGCCCGTGCCGGTCACCCGCCTGCCGGGCTTCGAGGCCGGACTGATGTCGGTGCAGGACGTCGCCGCCCAGTGGGTCCCCGAGCTCCTCGATCTCGCCCCCGGGCAGCGCGTGCTCGATGCCTGCGCCGCCCCGGGCGGAAAGACCGCCCACATCCTCGAGCACAGCGACGTCACCCTCACCGCCATCGAACTCGATCCGCAGCGCGCCCGGCGCATCGACGAGAACCTCGAGCGCCTCGGCCTGCAGGCCAGCCTGCGCATCGCCGATTGCCGCCAGCTCGACGACTGGTGGGACGGGCAGCCCTTCGACCGCATCCTCGCCGACGTACCCTGTTCCGCCAGCGGCGTGGTGCGACGCCATCCGGACATCAAATGGCTGCGCCGTGCCGACGACATCGCACGCTTCGCCCAGCAGCAGTCCGGGATCCTCGATCGCCTTTGGCACACACTGAAGCCCGATGGCAAAATGCTCTATGTCACCTGTTCGGTCTTTCCGGAAGAGAATGCACTACAGATCAGGCACTTCCTGCAGCGACAGCCCGACGCGCGCCAGCTCCCGCTCGCGGCCTGGCCAAGCGGACAATGCCTGCCCTGCGCCGAGCACGATGGCTTCTACTACGCCCTTCTCGCCAAGCGCGCTTGAGCGCCTGCGCGCCATGCTGCGCGCCGCGCTCACGCTGCTGGCGATGACGCTGTGCCTGTCGGCCACAGCCGCCGAGCCGTCGGTGAGCTACGCCGCGCTCGAATCCCAGGAGGACGGCTATATCCTCAACGCCGACATCGATTTCGACCTCAACCCGAGACTCGAGGACGCGGTTCACCGTGGCGTGCCCCTGCACTTCGTGCTCGAGGCCGAGATCAGCGCACCGCGCTGGTACTGGTTCGACGAGACCATCGTCGGACGCCGCCTCGAGTACCGGCTCTCCTACCAGCCCATCACGCGCAAGTACCGTCTCAACATCGGCAGCCTGTATCGCAATTTCGACACCGTGGAATCCGCAGTGCAGGCGATGCAGCGCACCCGCAACTGGCTCGTCGCTCCCCTCGGCACCCTGCATAACGGCCGCTCCTACGACGCCGCCGTGCGCTTCAGGCTCGAACTCAACGAGCTGCCCAAGCCTTTCCAGGTGAGCGCCATCGGCAGCAGCGACTGGACGCTCGAGACCGACTGGAACCGCTGGACCTTCCTCGCCTCGCCACCGGGTTCGCCATGAAGCTGATCGCGCTCTCGGTGCTCGCCGCGGTCACCGGAATCCTCCTCTTCCTGCTCGCATCGGCGAGCGCCAACACCACCCTGTTCGCCCGCAACTATCCCATGCTGCTGGCGGCCAACGGGGTGCTCACCGCCACGCTCGCCGCGCTCGTCGGCTACCAGATCCGCAAGCTGTGGCTCGAACGCAAGGCCGCGCAGTTCGGCTCGCAGCTCAAGCTGCGCCTGGTGGCCATGTTCGCGATGATGGCCATCGTTCCGGGTGTGCTCATCTACGCGGTGTCGCTGCAGTTCGCGATCAAGAGCATCGACTCCTGGTTCGACGTGCGCGTCGACAACGCGCTCGAGAGCGCCATTGCGCTCGGCCGCGGCTCCCTCGACTACCTGCTCGACCAGCTCGAGGCCAAGGCCGAGACGATCTCCGAGGGCCTCGCCGACGGCGACGTCGTCCGTGCGGTACGCCTCAACCGTCTGCGCGAGCAGGTCGGCGCCGACGCCGCGCTGATCTTCACCGCCACCGGCGAGATCATCGCCACCTCCACCATCGATACCAGTCGCCTGCTCCCCAACCTGCCGTCGACCAGCCAGCTGCGCGAGCTGCGCAAGAGCCGCCGGCTCCGCCAGATCGAGAACGAGGAAGGCAGCAAGCTGCGGCTGCGGGTGATCGTCGAGCTGCCGTCGATGCAACTGCGCGCCGACCCTTACTACCTGCAACTGATCGGCAGCGTACCCGAACCCTTCTCCCATCACGCCACCACCGTCCAGGATGCCTACCAGGAGTACCAGCAGATCGCCCTGGGACGCAACGGCCTGCGCAAGATCTACACCCTCACGCTGACCCTCTCGCTGCTGCTCGCGCTGTTTGCCGCAGCGGCCGTAGCCTTCGTCTTCGCGCGTCGCCTCTCGGCACCGCTGCGCCTGCTCGCCGAAGGCACCCAGGCCGTCGCCCAGGGCGACTTCTCGCCGCGCCGGGCCCTGCCCGCCCGCGACGAGCTGGGCGTGCTCACCCAGTCCTTCAGCCAGATGACCCGCCAGCTCGACGACGCCCGCGGCCAGGCCGAGCGCAATCGCGCCGCGGTCGAGGCCTCGCGCGCCTACCTCGAGAGCGTGCTGGCAAACCTTTCGACCGGGG
The DNA here is from genome assembly GCA_024235595.1 of Zoogloeaceae bacterium. Classification (GTDB taxonomy): domain Bacteria; phylum Pseudomonadota; class Gammaproteobacteria; order Burkholderiales; family Rhodocyclaceae; genus Cognatazoarcus. The sequence goes on from JACKMC010000001.1 coordinate 131,973, forward strand.
TGCTCGCGTTTGCCGACGACGGCACCCTGCGCGCCGCCAACGCCGGCGCCACCACCATACTCGGCGACACCCTGAGCGGCTGCGAGCTCGTCACCCTCGCCGAGTGGACCCAGCACCGCGAGTTCCGCGACGCGATCCTGCAGGGCTTCGCCGAGAACGACGAGGACTGGCACCGGCAGATCGAGATCACCGCCGACAACGGCTCGCAGCAGACCCTGCTGATGCACGGCTCGCGTCTGCCGCAGAGCACCGACGGCGGCTGGGTGGTGGTGTTCGACGACATCTCCCACCTCATCTCCGCGCAACGCACCGCCGCCTGGGCGGAGATCGCGCGGCGCGTGGCCCACGAGATCAAGAACCCGCTGACGCCGATCCAGCTCTCCGCCGAACGCCTCGAGCACCGCCTCTCGAGCCAGCTCGACGAGGCCGGCCGGGCCATGCTGAGCCGCTCGACGCGCACCATCGTCAACCAGGTCGAGGCGATGAAAAATCTCGTGAACGCCTTCCGGGATTATGCGAAACTCCCGGCGCCGGAGCTCTCGCCGCTGGATCTGAACGCGCTGGTAAAGGAAGTGGCCTCGCTCTACGAAGCCTCGCCGATCTCCGTGGTCGCCGAGCTCGACCGCGACCTGCCGCTGGTGATGGGCGACCAGGGCCAGTTGCGCCAGGTCATCCACAATCTGTTGCAGAATGCCGAAGATGCGGTGGCCGAAGTGGCGGGCGGCGAGATCAGGGTGATCACCCGCCGCGAAGGCACCCGCGCGGTACTGCTGGTGCGCGACAACGGCCCGGGCTTTGCGCCCGAGGTCATCAGCCGCGCGGTAGAACCGTATTTCACCACCAAGAGCCGCGGCTCGGGCCTGGGCCTGGCGATCGTCAAGAAGATCATCGACGAGCACGGCGGTGACACCCGTATCAGCAATCGCGACAACGGCGGTGCGGAAATCCGCATCCGGCTGCGCTCGGCGCCCGAGTCGGTTTGAAGCAGAAAGAAGATGCCCAAGATCCTTATCGTTGACGATGAAGTCGGAATCCGCGAGCTCCTGTCGGAGATCCTGCAGGATGAAGGCTACGACATTACCCTCGCCGAGAACGCGTCCGCCGCACGGGCCGCGCGCAACGCCCAGCGACCGGACCTGGTCCTGCTCGACATCTGGATGCCGGACAGCGACGGCATCTCGCTGCTCAAGGAGTGGTCGGCCAACGGCCAGCTCACCATGCCGGTGGTCATGATGTCGGGCCACGGCACCATCGACAGCGCGGTCGAGGCCACCCGCATCGGCGCCCTCGACTTCCTCGAGAAACCCATCGCGCTGCAGAAGCTTCTCGCCACGGTGCGCAACGGACTGGCGCGCAAGCCCACCGCCGCGGTCGCCGCCCAGCTCACCCTGACCGCCTTCAACCGGTCGATGCCGCTGCGTGATTTCCGCCAGCGCCTGCTGCAGATCCGCGAGCGCTCCCGGCTGCTGCTGATGCGCGTCGCCAGCGGCAGCATCGCCGAGCTCGCCGCCCGCACCCTGCAGGCCCCCGGCAGCGGCTGGCTGGATCTTTCCACGCTCACCGAGCCGGTGGAAGGCGAACAGCTTCAGGCACTGATGGGCGGCGTGGTCTTCGTCCCCGAACTGATCCGCCTCAGCCGCCTGCAGCGCACCAACCTGGTGTTCGCCATCGACCGCATCGAACGCTACAAGCTGACCATCGCGCTGGCCACCGAGCAGACCGCCGAGTCACTGGCCAAGGCCGGCTGGGACGAGGCGCTGCTGACCCGGCTCGCCGAGGTCAGCCTCATCGCGCCGGGGCTCGCCGAACTGCGCGACGAGATCCCCGAGATGGCGACCCTCATCCTGCAGCACCTCGGCGAATCGGCCGAAGTGCCGCCACGCAAGCTCTCGAGCGCGGCGCTCAACGCGCTGCGTACCCGCAACTGGCCGAGCGGCTACCCCGAGCTGCGTGCGGCGATCCGCTCGCTGGCGCTGGCCACGCTCAACGAGACGATCGAGCTCGAGGACCTCGATCGCGAGCTCGGCCCCGCGCTCGAATCGGTCGCCAGCCCGGTGTCGCTCGACCAGCCCCTGCGCGAAGCACGCGAGCAGTTCGAACGCTTGTACTTCGAATACCACCTCACCCGCGAAGCGAACAACATGACCCGCATCGCCGAACGCACCGGTGTCGAGCGCACCCACCTCTACCGCAAGCTGCGCCAGCTCGGCCTGCACGGGGGGCGCCGCAGCGAAGAGAGCCCCGCCGAATGAGCCGCCGTGCCGCGCTTTTTGGGCGGCGCCGTGGTGCACTGCAGCAATCGATCTTGATCCGTCCGGTCGCGCGTAGAATGGCGCGGGACGAACAGTGGAGTCCTGAACAACCGTGAAGATCATCATCCTAGGCGCCGGACAGGTGGGCTCCTCGGTCGCCGAGAACCTGGTGTCCGAAGCCAACGACATCACCGTTGTCGACACCGACCCCCACCTGCTGCAGCTGATGCAGAACCGGCTCGACCTGCGCTCCGTGGTCGGCAATGCCGCCTCGCCCTCGGTGATGCGCCAGGCGGGCGCCGACGACGCCGACCTGCTGATCGCGGTGACCCAGTCCGACCAGACCAACCTGTGCGCCTGCCGCATCGCCCGCACCCTGTTCAATCTGCCGACCCGCATCGCCCGCCTGCGCTCCGCCGACTACGTCGAGTATCCGGAGTTGCTCGACGAGAACAACTTCGCCGTCGACTTCTCGATCTGCCCCGAGCAGATCGTCACCGAATACATCCGCAAGCTCATCGAGTTCCCCACCGCCCTGCAGGTGCTCGAGTTCGCCGACGGCCTGCTCAGCCTGATCGCGGTGCGTGCGGTGGGGGGCGGTCCGCTGGTCGGCCATCCGCTCGCCGATCTGCCACGTCACATCCCCAACATCGACGCCCGCATCGCCGCCATCTACCGCGGCGAGAAGCCCATCATCCCGACCGGCGAAACCGTCGTGCAGTCGGGCGACGAAGTCTTCTGCCTCGCCGCCACGCGCCATATCCGCCAGGTGATGCGCGAACTGCGCAAGCTCGAGAACCCGATCCGCCGCATCATGATCGCGGGCGGCGGCAACATCGGCTACCGCCTCGCACGCTCGATCGAGGACCGTTACGAGGTGAAGGTGCTCGAGCGCGAACGTCGCCGCACCGACTTCCTCGCCCTCAACCTCACCAAGACCCTGGTGCTGCAGGGCGATGCCACCGACGAGGAGTTGCTCGAGAGCGAAAACATCGAAGACATGGACATGTTCCTCGCGCTCACCAACGACGAGGAAGACAACATCATGGCCGCCTCGCTGGCCAAGCGCATGGGCGCCCGCCGCACCCTCGCGCTGATCAACCGCCGGAGCTATGTGGACCTGGTGCAGGGCGGGCCGATCGACATCGCCATCTCGCCTGCCCAGGCCTCGATCGGTACCCTGCTGGCGCATGTGCGCCGCGGCGACGTGGCGGCGGTGCACAGCCTGCGCCGCGGCGCCGCCGAAGCCCTCGAACTGGTCGCCCACGGCGACCGCGCCACCTCCAAGATCGTCGGCCGCAAGATCGAGGAGATCGAACTGCCACGCGGCGTCACCATCGGTGCGGTGGTCCGCGAGACCGGCCAGCATCGCCTGATCCATCGCGAAAACATCCCGGTGATGATCCCCGAGCGCGACGTGATCATCGCCCACCACGACACGGTGATCGAGTCAGAGGACCATGTGATCGTGTTCTGCGTGAGCAAGAAGCAGGTCGCCAAGGTCGAGAAACTGTTCCAGGTCGGCTTCGGTTTCTTCTGAGCGGCCCCCAAGGCGATGAATCACCTGTTCTCGGTCTTTCGCGTGCTGTCGTTGATCATGATGATCTTCGGCGCAACCATGGCGGCGCCACTCGGCCTTTCGTGGTGGCGCAGCGACGGTGCCGAGACGGCCTACGACGAAGCCCTGCTGCTGACGATCGGCATCGGCGGCTTCCTGTGGTGGATCACCCGCCATCACAGCCGCGAGCTCACCGTCCGCGACGGCTTCCTGCTGGTGGTGCTGACGTGGACCGCCTTGCCCGCCCTGGCCACCCTGCCGCTGCTGCTCTACATCCCCAGCCTGAGCTTCACCGACGCCTATTTCGAGGCCGTCTCGGGGCTCACCACCACCGGCGCCACGGTGCTCTCGGGCCTCGACGCGCTGCCCTACTCGATCAACTTCTGGCGCATGTCGCTGGTGTGGCTCGGTGGCATGGGCCTGATCGTGCTCGCGGTCGCGGTGCTGCCCCTGCTCGGTGTGGGTGGCCGCCAGATCTTCAAGGCGGAGGCGCCCGGGCCGATGAAGGAATCCAAGCTCACCCCGCGCATGGCCAGTACCGCCAAGGGGCTGTGGCTCATCTACGGATTGTTCAGCCTGATCTGCGCGCTGGCCTTTCGCTGGGCCGGGATGAGCTGGGACGACGCGGTGGTGCACATGTTCACCACCATGGGGCTGGGCGGCTTCTCGACCCACGATGCGAGCTTCGCCTACTGGAACTCGCCCACCATCGAGATGGTGACGATGGTCTTCATGACCCTCGCCGGCATCAACTTCGCGACCCACTTCGTGGCCATCCGCGGTGGCGGCCTCGGCGCCTACAAGCAAGACCCCGAGGTGCGCTGGTATCTCTACGTGATGTTCGGCAGCGTCGCCGCGATCGCGCTCTACCTGCTCGACACCGGCACCTATGCCGATCCCTGGGAGGCGATCCGCTACGCCGCCTTCAACACCATCTCGATCGCCACCACCACCGGCTTCGCCAACACCGACTACGCCAAGTGGCCGGTCTTCGCGCCGTTGTGGATGCTGTTCCTGTGCAGCTTCATCACCTGCGCCGGATCGACCGGCGGCGGCATCAAGATGATGCGCGCGATCATCCTCTACAAGCAGGTGTTCCGCGAGCTGATGCGCTCGCTCCATCCCCACGCCATCGCCCCGATCAAGTTCGGCAGCGATGCGGTGGCCAACCAGATCATCTTCGCGGTGCTGGCCTTCGGTTTCATGTACATGGTGGTGCTCGTCAGCCTGACCCTGCTGATGGTGTTTACCGGACTCGACCCGATCACCGCCTTCTCCGCGGTCGTCGCCTGCGTGAACAACACCGGTCCCGGGCTCGGCCAGGTCGGCCCGTCCACCACCTACGCGGTGCTCAGCGACCTCCAGACCTGGATCTGCACCTTCGCGATGCTGCTGGGCCGACTCGAGATCTTCACCTTGCTGGTGGTGCTGAGCCCCTACTTCTGGCGCAAATGACGACGACCCCGACAACTCCGCCGCGCTCTACCGGAGCGCCCCGCCCGCGATGATGCGAAGCTACGCCCCGGTCCTCAATCCGCTCGGCCTGATCGTGATCTTTTTCGGCCTGCTGCTGCTGGTGCCGCTGGGCGTCTCGATCCACCATGGCGATGGCGCGGTGCGCGCCTACGACGAAGCGCTGCTCGCCACGCTGGCCTGTGGCGCGGTGCTGTGGCTGTCCACCCACCGCCACCGCCGCGACCTGCGTCCGCGCGACGCCTTCCTGCTGGTGGCGCTGACCTGGCTGGTGCTGCCGCTGTTCGGCGCGCTGCCGCTGTACATCCAGCTGCCCGGCCTGTCCTTCACCGACGCCTACTTCGAAGCCACTTCGGGCCTCACCGCCACCGGCGCCACCGCCATCTCCGGCCTCGACCACCTGCCCATCTCGATCAACTTCTGGCGCACCTTCATGCACTGGATCGGCGGCATGGGCGTGATCGTGCTGGTGGTGGCGATCCTGCCACTGCTGGGCATCGGCGGGCGCAGCCTGTTCAAGGCCGAAACCCCCACGCCGATGAAGGACTCCAGCCTCACGCCGCGCATCGCCGAGACCGCCAAGGGCCTGTGGATGGTGTACCTGGTGCTCACCCTGGCCTGCTGGTGGTCGCTGCATCTGGTCGGCATGGAGACCTGGGATGCGCTGATGCACGCCTTCTCGGTGATGGGCCTGGGCGGCTTCTCCACCAGGGACGCGAGCCTCGGCCACTTCAACAGCATCGAGATCGAGAGCGTGGTGATGTTCTTCGCGCTGCTGTCCGGCATCAACTACAGCACCCACTTCATGGCCTTGTTCCAGCGCGACCTCAAGGCCTACGCCAACGACCGCGAACTGCCCTTCTACTTCGGCGTGCTGACGGTGAGCATCCTCGCGCTGTCGGTCTACCTGATGCCCTACAACGTCTACGAAGACTACTGGAGCACGCTGCGCTACGTCGCTTTCCACTCGATCTCGCTGGCCACCTCGCTGGGTTTCGCCACCGCCGACTACACCTTCTGGCCGATGTTCGCGCAGGTGTGGATCCTGTTCCTGGGCAGCTTCATCGCCTGCTCCGGTTCGACCGGCGGAGGCATCAAGCTGATGCGCGCGATCATCCTCTACAAGCAGGTGTATCGTGAGCTCGCCCGCGCCATCCATCCCAACGCCGTGCTGCCGGTGCGCTTCGGCAACCAGCAGGTGCCCGACCACATCCTCCACGCGGTGCTGGGCTTCTCCTTCATCTACATGGTCACCATCGTCACCCTGAGCCTGCTGCTGTCGGCCAGCGGCCTCGAGCTCATCACCGCCTTCTCCGCCGTGGTGGCCTGCCTCAACAATACCGGCCCCGGCCTCGGCGCCGTCGGGCCCGCGGGCAACTACTCGATCCTCACCGACTTCCAGACCTGGGTGTGCACCTTCGCGATGCTGCTCGGCCGGCTGGAGATCTTCACCCTGCTGGTGGTGCTCACGCCCGCGTTCTGGCGCAAATGAGGCCGGCAATGCGCCGCAGTTGACCTGTGTCGGCTGCGGCCGCGAGCGAAAAGCGGGATAATCGGCGGTTTCGGCCCGAGCCGGCCGGCAACCGAGACCCATCGTGAGCCAACTCCAGAACGACACCTTCCTGCGCGCGCTGATGCGCCAGCCCACCGAATACACCCCGATGTGGATGATGCGCCAGGCCGGCCGCTACCTGCCCGAGTACTGCGAAACCCGCAAGCGGGCGGGCAGCTTCCTGCAGCTTTGCAAGAGCCCGAGCATGGCCTGCGAAGTCACCCTGCAGCCGCTGGCCCGCTACGAACTCGATGCCGCGATCCTCTTCTCCGACATCCTCACCGTGCCCGATGCGATGGGCCTCGGGCTGTATTTCGCCGAGGGCGAGGGGCCGCGCTTCGAGCGCCCGCTCAGGGACGAGTGGGAGATCCGCAACCTCGCCGCGCCCGACCCCCATGCCGAGCTGCAGTACGTGATGGACGCAGTGTCCGAGATCCGCCGCGCGCTGGACGGCTCGGTGCCGCTGATCGGCTTCTCGGGCAGCCCGTGGACGCTGGCCTGCTACATGGTCGAAGGCGGCTCCTCGGACGACTACCGCAAGGTCAAGACGCTGATGTATTCGCGCCCCGACCTCATGCACCACATCCTCAGCGTCACCACCAACGCCGTCATCGCCTATCTCAACGCGCAGATCGAGGCCGGCGCCCAGGCGGTCATGGTGTTCGACTCCTGGGGCGGCGTGCTGGCGCACGATGCCTACCGCGAATTCTCTCTCGCCTACCTCAGGCGCATCGCCGCCGGGCTGATCCGCGAGCGCGAGGGGCGCGCGGTGCCGAGCATCGTGTTCACCAAGGGCGGCGGGCTGTGGCTCGAGGACATCGCCGACGCCGGCTACGATGCGGTCGGCCTCGACTGGACCGTCGACATCGGCAAGGCCCGCGAGCTGGTCGGCCACAAGGTCGCGCTGCAAGGCAACCTCGACCCCGCCATCCTGTTCGCCAGCCCCGACGCCATCGCCACGCAGACCCGCCGCGTGCTCGACAGCTACGGCAAGCACCCCGGCCACGTCTTCAACCTCGGCCACGGCATCTCGCAATACACCTCGCCGGACCATGTCTCGGTGCTGGTCGACACGGTTCGCAGCCATAGCCGCAGCCTGCGCAAGGGCTGAAAGAGGGCGCCGCCGCCGGTCATCCGCCGCGGATGCCCGGCGGCCACTCTGGAACAGCAACTTCGTGCTCCGTCAAGCCAAAAAATTGCTGCACAGGGCTTGACTTATGCACATCGCGCCAATACACGACGAACGGCCGGCCGCTTCCGCCATGAAATATGCGCATAGACTCAAACCATTGTTTTAAAAAGATTTTTTTATTGCCTATTGTTTGAGCAGAGCACCCGCTTCCCCGCAGCCGCGGGCCATACGGGTAATAACGAGGCAGTTCCCCACACAGTTATCCACAGCTTCTGTGGAGAAGCGCGGATTACAGTTTGATGTCGTGCGATTAGTCAGTTCTGTACAAGCGATTTCTTCAATAACGCCGACAAGCTGTTGTTTTACATCCATTTTCTCGGAGTGAGATTCTTCCAGAATGCGAATCGTCCGCATCGCAATTCCGGTGCCAATCCCTCAACTGTTTGATTACATTGCAGAAGATGTACTCGATACGGATGTCGGAAAATGCGTTCGCGTTGCCTTCGGGCGGGGAGAAAAGACCGGCCTGATCGTCGCGCTGCCCGAGCACAGCGATGTCCCGGCCGCGCGGCTCAAGCCGCTCACGGCCATCCAGCGCGATGTCCCCTCGCTGCCAGCCGACTGGATCGAGCTGGTGTCCTTCGTGGCCCGCTATTACCACGCACCCATCGGCGAGGTCATCGCGCTGGCCCTGCCGCCTGGGCTGCGCCGTGCCGACGCGATCGACGGCGAGGACGCCGACCCCCTGCTCGCGCTCACCGCCGACGGCCGCGCGGCGCTCGCCGGGACACGCCGCGAGAGCCGCGCATTGCAGCTATTGCGCCGGCTCGAGGCACACGGCCCGACGCGACGCAGCCTGCTGCGCGCCGAGCTGCCTTCATCGTCGCCGATCGCCGATGCACTGGCGCGCGGCTGGCTCGCCCCCACCAGCCTGGACGACCGCCGCCGCACCGCCGCCGCGCCGACGCTCACCGACGAGCAGCAGGCCGCGCTGTCACAGCTCCGCGACGCCGGCCCGGGTTTCTGCGCCTGGCTGTTGCACGGCGTCACCGGCAGCGGCAAGACCGAGGTCTACCTCAAGCTCGTCGCCGACGCCCTCGCTGCCGGCCGGCAGGCGCTCATGCTGGTACCCGAGATCGCGCTCACGCCGCAGCTCGAGCAGCGGGTGCAGGCGCGCTTTCCCGATGCACGCATCGTCAGCCTGCACTCCGCCCAGGCCGACGGCGCCCGCTCACGCGGCTTCGTGCAGGCGCTGTGCGGCCACGCCGACATCGTGCTTGGCACCCGCCTCGCGGTATTCACCCCGATCCCCCGGCTGGCCGTGATCGTCATCGACGAGGAACACGATGCCTCCTACGCCCAGCTCGAAGGCGTGCGCTATTCGGCGCGCGACGTGGCGGTGTGGCGCGCCCGCCAGCGGGCAATCCCGGTGGTGCTGGGCTCGGCCACTCCCTCGCTGGAGAGCTGGCAGCACGCCGAGAGCGGGCGTTACCGCAAGCTCGAGCTGACCCGCCGTGCCGTGGCCACCACCCTGCCCACGGTGCGCCGGGTGGACGTGCGCCGCACCAAACTCGACGAAGGCCTGAGCGCCGCGCTGCTGGAGGCGATCGGCAAGCGCCTGGAACGCGGCGAGCAGAGCCTGGTGTTCCTCAACCGCCGCGGCTACGCGCCGGTGCTGGCCTGCACCGCCTGCGGCTGGGTCAGCCACTGCGATCACTGCTCGGCCAACCAGGTGGTGCACCTCGCCGACGGGCGCATGCGCTGCCACCACTGCGGCGCCGACAATCCCATCCCCCGCGCCTGTCCGGCCTGCGGCAACCAGGACCTGCACGCCTTCGGGCGCGGCACCCAGCGGCTCGAGGAGCGCCTCGCCGAGCTCTACCCCGGCGCCCGGGTGCTGCGCGTCGACCGCGACGCCGCGCGCACCCGGGCCAAGTGGGAGGCCCTGTTGGCGCGTATCGCCGCGGGCGAGGCGGACATCCTGGTCGGTACCCAGATGATGGCCAAGGGCCACGATTTCGCCCGCCTCACCCTGGTCGGCGTGGTCGGCGCCGACGCCTCGCTCTACGCCGCCGATTTCCGCGCCCCCGAGCGCCTGTTCCAGCAATTGATGCAGGTCGGCGGCCGCGCCGGTCGCGGCGAGCTGCCCGGCGAAGTGCTCATCCAGACCGAGTTCCCGGACCATCCCCTGTACCAGCAGCTCAGGCAGCACGACTACGCCGGCTTCGCCGCGATGGCGCTGGCCGAACGCCGCCGTGCCGGCTTTCCGCCCTTCTCCTTCCAGGCCATGCTGCGCGCCGACGCCCCCGCCATCGACGAGGCGCTCGAGTTTCTCGGCGCGGCCTGTCGTGCCGCCGAAGCCTTCATCCCCGAAGGCCTGCAACTCTACGATCCGGTGCCGATGCGCATGACCCGGCTGGCCCGCCGCGAACGCGCCCAGTTGCTGGTCGAGAGCGCGACACGCGCCACCCTGCAGAACTTCCTCACCGAGTGGATGGCCGCACTGCGCGCGCTGAGGGTCAAGCGCGAGCTGCGCTGGCGCATCGACGTCGACCCGGTCGACGTCTGAGCAGCGGCGGGGCGGGCGCGGCGTCGGCGAATTTGCGCTTTTCTATCCGCCGCGACTGAAATATCGTTTCGGCTGGCTTCGTGGCGCCGACGGATCGATCGTCCGCGGCGCCGGTCGAAGCACACACCTTCCCAGAGAACGGCGATGCCCACCACCCCACGACGCGGTCGCAATCCCGAACCCCTGGCCGAGGCGGCGCGGGCCGCCGCAGCCGCGGCCCTGGCCGGCGACCACGCCGCCGGCATCGCGCCGCGAACCGACCGCCTCATCGAGTACCTGCACCGCCTGCAGGACACCCATGGGGCGCTGCACGCGGAGCACCTCGCGGCGCTCGCCGAAGCGCTCAAGCTCTCCCGCGCCGAGGTCTTCGAGGTCGCCACCTTCTACCACCACTTCGACTTCGTCGCGCCTGGCGAAGAGGCGCCACCCAGGCTCACGGTGCGGGTCTGCGATTCGCTCGCCTGCGCCATGGCGGGCGGCGCCGGGCTCGCCGCCACGCTCGCCGCGCGGCTCGGCAGCGAGGTGCGGGTCCAGCACGTGCCCTGCGTGGGCCGCTGCGACAAGGCACCGGTGGCGGTGGTCGGCCAAAATCCCATCCTCACCGCCACCCCTGACAAGGTCGCCACCGCGCTCGCCGGCAACGAATGCCGCGAGGCCCTGCCCGAGGCGATCCGCTTCGACGCCTACCGCGGCGCGGGTGGCTACCGGCGCCTGGCTGCGCTCGACGATGGCAGCTTGCCGCCCGAGGCGGTGGTCGCCGCACTCGAGGCTGCCGGCCTGCGCGGCCTGGGCGGCGCGGGCTTTCCCACCGCGCGCAAATGGCGCAGCGTTGCCGCCCAGCCCGCGCCGCGCTACATGGCCGTGAATATCGACGAGGGCGAGCCCGGCACCTTCAAGGATTACCACTATCTCGCCAGCGATCCCCACCGCTTCATCGAGGGCATGCTCATCGCCGCCCGGGTGGTCGGCGTGGCGGCGATCTGGATCTACATCCGCGACGAATACCCCGCACTGCGCGAACTGCTGGCCGAGGAGCTGGCAAAGCTGCGCGGCGCGCTGCCGGCGCTGCCGATGATCGAGCTGCGGCGCGGCGCCGGCGCCTACATCTGCGGCGAGGAGTCGGCAATGATCGAATCGATCGAGGGCAAGCGCGGCGTGCCGCGACTGCGTCCGCCCTACGTCGCCGAGCGCGGCCTGTTCGGCCGGCCCACCCTGGTGCACAACATCGAGACCCTGTGGTGGCTGCGCGACATCCTCGAGCGCGGCGGCGAGTGGTTCGCCGCCTTCGGCCGCCACGGCCGCAGCGGCCTGCGCAGCTTCTCGGTGAGCGGCCGGGTGGCCCGCCCCGGGGTGGTGGTGACCGACGCCGGCATCACGCTGCGCGAGCTCATCGACGAGCACTGCGGCGGCATGCAGCCCGGCCACACCCTGTACGGCTATTTTCCCGGCGGCGCCTCGGGCGGCATCCTGCCGGCCAGCCTCGCCGAGCTGCCGCTCGACTTCGACACCCTCGGCGCGCACGGCTGCTTCATCGGCTCGGCGGCGATCGTGGTGTTCTCGCAACATGACCAGGCGCGCCTGCTGGCCGAGAACGCGATGCGCTTCTTCGCCCGCGAATCGTGCGGCCAATGCACACCTTGCCGCGTCGGCTGCAGCAAGGCCGCCGAGCTCATGAGCGCGCCGCGGTGGGATGGCCCGCTGCTGCAGGCGCTCGGCCGCACCATGGCCGACGCCTCGATCTGCGGGCTCGGCCAGGCCGCCCCCAATCCGATGAATTCGGTGCTGCGCTACTTTGCCCACGAGGTCGGGGCGACGGCCGGCGGGGAGGGCGAAGCATGAGCGGCGGCGAACCGATCCGCTTCGAGCTCGACGGCCGCGAGCTTTTCGCCGCAGCCGGCGAATCCATCCTCGCCGCGGCCCGCCGCGCCGGCGTGGCGATCCCCCACCTGTGCTACCGCGACGGCCTGCGCGCGGAGGGCAACTGCCGCGCCTGCGTGGTGGAAATCGACGGCGAGCGCGTGCTTGCGCCATCGTGCTGCCGCAGCCCGGCGCCGGACATGAAGGTCAGGGCAAACAGCGAACGGGCGCGCTCGGCGCAGCGCATGGTGCTCGAGCTGCTGCGCGCGGATGTGGCGCCCGAGGCCGAGAGGGCGGACTCAGAGCTGGCGCTGTGGTGTGTCCGGCTGGGCGTCGAAGGCAGCCGCTTCGCACCCCGTCGCCAACCCGCGCCCGATCGCAGCCACCCCGGCATCGCCGTCAATCTCGCCGCCTGCATCCAGTGCACCCGCTGCCTGCGCGCCTGTCGCGAGGTGCAGGTCAACGACGTGATCGGCCTCGTCCGGCGCGGTGCGGCGACCGCCATCGCCTTCGATTTCGAGGAGCCCATGGGTGCCTCCTCCTGCGTCGGCTGCGGCGAATGCGTGCAGGCCTGTCCCACCGGCGCGCTGCTGCCCGCAAGTCTGGCCGCGCCCGGCACGGCGGCGGCGGCGAGTCGCAGCGTGGACTCGCTGTGCCCGTATTGCGGCGTCGGCTGCCAGCTCTCCTATCGCGTCGCGGGCGAGGGCGCGGCGGCGCAGATCGTCGAGGTCGTGGGTCGCGACGGGCCGGCCAACGCGGGCCGGCTGTGCGTCAAGGGCCGCTATGGCTTCGGCTACCCGCGCCACGCCCATCGCCTCACCACGCCTTTGATCCGCCGGCCGGGGGCCCCCAAGTCGCTCGCTGGCGACCCCGGCGATCCGCTGGCGAGCTTCCGCGAAGCGAGCTGGGAGGAGGCGCTCGACTTCGCCGCCGCCGGCCTCGCCCGCATCAAGGCCGCGCAGGGCCCGCACGCGCTCGCCGGCTTCGGCTCCGCCAAGGGCAGCAACGAGGAGGCCTATCTGTTCCAGAAGCTGGTGCGCAGCGGCTTCGGCACCAACAACGTGGATCACTGCACCCGGCTGTGCCACGCCTCCTCGGTGGCGGCACTGCTGGAGGGCATCAACTCCGGCGCGGTCTCGAACCCGGTGCGCGACGTCGCGTTCGCCGACCTCATCATCGTCATCGGTGCCAACCCGGCTGCCAACCACCCGGTGGCGGCCTCCTTCATGAAGAACGCGGTCGACCAGGGCCGCACGAAGCTGATCCTCATGGACCCGCGCGAGACGCCGCTGGCGCGCCATGCCCACCGCTTCCTGCAGTTCCGCCCCGATGCCGACGTGACCCTGCTGCTGTCGATGGCCTGCGCGATCATCGATGAGGCGCTCATCGACGCCGACTTCATCGCCGAGCGCACCGAAGGCTTCGAGGCCTTCCGCAGCGCCGCGCTCGCCCATCCGCCCGAGCGCGTCGCGGCGATCACCGGCATCGCCGCGGAGACGGTGCGCGAGGTGGCACGCCTCTATGCCCGTGGCCCCAACAGCATGATCTTCTGGGGCATGGGCATCTCGCAGCACATCCACGGCACCGACAACGCGCGCTGCCTCATTGCACTGGCGCTGATGACCGGGCAGATCGGCCGTCGCGGCACCGGCCTGCACCCGCTGCGCGGCCAGAACAACGTCCAGGGTGCATCCGACGCCGGCCTCATCCCGATGATGTTCCCCGACTACCAGCGCGTCGCCGATCCCGCGGTCCGCGCCCGCTTCGAGGCGCTGTGGCACACCCCGCTGCCCGACCAGCCCGGCCTCACCGTGGTCGAGATCATGGACGCCGCGGCGGCGGGGCGGATCCGCGGCATGTACATCGAGGGCGAGAACCCCGCCATGTCCGACCCGGACCTCGCCCACGCCCGCGCGGCGCTCGCCAGCCTCGAGCATCTCGTGGTGCAGGACCTCTTCCTCACCGAGACGGCGATGCTCGCCGACGTGATCCTGCCGGCCTCGAGCCTGATGGAAAAGACCGGCAGCTTCACCAACACCGACCGGGTGGTGCAACTGGCCCGGCCGGTGCTGCCGCTGCCCGGCGAGGCGCGCCCCGACTGGTGGATCATCCAGCAGATGGCCCGGCGCCTCGGCCTCGACTGGCACTACCAGGGTCCGGCCGAGATCTTCGAGGAACTGCGCCTGGCGATGCCGAGCTACGCCGGCATCAGCTGGGCCGCGCTCGAAACCGAGGGCGCGGTGACCTCGCCCAGGCCCGCTGCCGACCAGGCCTCGCAGCCGGTGCTGTTCACCGAGCGCTTTCCCACCGCCAGCGGCCGTGCCCGTTTCGTCGCGGTGGCGCCACTGCCCGCCGCCGAACTGCCCGACGCCGACTACCCGCTGGTGCTCAGCACCGGCCGCGTGCTGGAGCACTGGCACACCGGATCGATGACCCGTCGCGCCGAGGTGCTCGATGCCCTCGAGCCGACACCCTGGTGCAGCGTCCATCCCGACGAGCTCGCCGCGCTGGGCCTGCCGTCCGGCGCGCGGGTGCGCCTCGAGACCCGCCGCGGCGCCATCGTGATCGAGGCCCGCGCCGACGCCGCCATGCAGCGCGGCTCGGTGTTCATGCCCTTCTGCTACGTCGAAGCCGCCGCCAACCTGCTCACCCAACCGGCCCTGGACCCCTACGGCAAGATTCCGGAGTTCAAGTACTGCGCGCTGCGCATGAAAGCCGAAGCACCCAACGAATAGCATCGTGCTGCGCCGTTGCCGAAAGCCGCGATCGGCACCATCGCCGCCTTGCCCTGCGGCCTTGCCCGCTTCGGGCGTGCTTCCAGATCCGCCGGCCGCGCCGGGTACCGGCCTGCGCCGGTACGACGGGATCCAAGGTGGCGGCCTGCTCTCGATGGCATCAGCGGCACCGCCGGCGGAGTCATCGACAACGACTTCGAGGCCGGGCGCAGGCACGGCCGCGAAGCTGCGTCGCATTCGAGTCCAGGAGGAACGGGCCGAAGCATCCCACGCGCACGAAGCACGCTTCAGGACGGCGGCTCGTCGCGGCCCCACAACCAGGCCGCCCCGCGCACACCCGACGAATCCCCGTGCAGGCTCCTGACCAGCCGGGTATCGACGCGGTCGGAGAACACGTGTTCGGCCCACAGCGCGGGCACCTTGCGGTAAAGCCGCTCGATGTTCGAGAGCCCGCCGGCGAGCACCACCACGTCGGGATCGAGGATGTTGATCACGCCCGCGAGCGATCTCGCCAGCCGTCGCTCGTAGCGCGCCATGCTCGCCTCGCAACCGGCGCTCGCGGCCGCCGCGATCAGCCGCGCATCGTCCTCGCTGCCCCCGTGGCGCCGGTGATCGGCTACCAGCCCGGGCCCGCAGAGATAGGTCTCGACGCAGCCTCGCCGCCCGCAGTAGCACGGCGGCAGCGGCAGATCGTCGGCATCGGGCAGGGGCAGCGGGTTGTGGCCCCACTCGCCCGCGATCGCGTTCGGCCCGATGCGCACCCTGGTGTCGATCACCACGCCGCCGCCCACGCCGGTGCCGATGATCACTCCGAATACGCAGCCCGCGCCCGCCGCGGCGCCATCGATCGCCTCCGACAAGGCCATGCAGTTGGCGTCGTTGGCAATGCGCACCGGCCGCCCCAGCGCCGCGGACAGGTCCCGGTCCAGCGCCTGGCCGTTGAGACAGGTCGAGTTGGCGTTCTTGATGAGCCCGCTGGCCGGCGAAATCGCCCCCGGCGTGCCGACCCCCACGCTCGCCCGACAACCGAGCTCGCGCTCCGCCATGTCGACCAGCGCCACCACCGCCGCCAGGGTGTCGCGATAGCCGCCCGAGGGGGTCGCGATCCGTCGCCGCAGCCGTACCTTGCCGTCGTCCGCCAGCGCGATGATCTCCGTCTTGGTGCCGCCAAGGTCGACGCCAATCCTCATTACAGGGCTCCTCAAGGCGCCCTGCGTGACGGCCGGTTGGCAAGCCAGATGCCCGTGCCTACCAGCGCCAGCGCCGCCAGCACGCTTGGGTTGAGCGGCTCGCCGAGCACCACGATGCCTGCCAGCACGCCCATCACCGGGGTCAGAAAGGAGAACGCGGAGAGACGGGTCGCGGGATAGTGGCGCACCAGCCAGAACCAGCCGACATAGCTTATCGAGGCAACGCAGACGATCTGAAAGAGCATGCTCAACACCACCGTGCCGCTCAACTGCACCACCCCTGCCTCGCCCAGCAGAGCGGCGATCACCGGCAACACCAGCGCCGAGACACCGAGCTGGTAGAGCAGGGTCTTCTCCGGTGCCGCGGTGGCCAGCCGCGAGAGCTTGACGGTGAGGGTGGTCGAAGCCCAGAACACCGCCGCCAGCAGGATCATCGCATCACCGAGCCAGGTCTCGCCGCTGGGCCTGAACAGGCTGTCGCCAAACAAGGCCAGCACGCCGCCGAAGGCCAGCGCCAGGCCGATCCACTGGATGCGCCGCATGTGCTCCCCCGGGAGCATCAGCACCGCACCGAGCGAGACGATGAAGGGTGCGGTGTAGAGAAAGATCACGCCGCGCGAGGCGGTGGTGAACAGCAGGCCCGCATAGAGCAGCGCAAACTCGCCTGCAAAGAGCACGCCCGCGAGCAGGCCCGGCAGCAGCGTCCCGTCGTGCACCCGCAGCGAGATGCCGCGCAGGCGCGTCCACGCCAGCACCAGCAGGCAGGCGCCAATCGAGCGGATCGCCGCCTGCCACACCGGGCTGATGCCGGGCGTGGCAAACTTGATCGCCACCTGCTGCACACCCCACAGCGTACAGAAGACCACCATCAGCCCGATCGCGGTGGCGTCGAGCTGGCTTCGGGAATGGGACACGCGATTCTCCTTGGGGTGCGGGACTCACCCGTCTGCTGCGCTCTGCCCGACCAAGCCGCGATTATCCCCGCATCGGCCACACGGCGACAGCATGCGGGGCGATCGGCGCGTGAATGAGGTCGATGTGCCCCGCCGCCCATCGCCCATGCGGAGCCTGCCCGCAAGCGGCGGCGAGCCGTCGCCGGCACGCTCCACGGGATCGCTTCGAGGGCGCCCGACGCCAACGCGCCGCCGGTCGTTCAGGGCGCGTCGCGCGGCGCCCCGGCCTCGTCGGCGAGCCGGATCTGCCCGGCATGCTCCGGCCTGAGCCCACCCTTGCCCGCGTAGGCCGCGCGGATCCGCGCCATGTCCGCGGCGCTGTCGCCACTGAGGTTGATGTATTCCAGGATGCCCATGCTGCGGCTCGCATAATCGATGAACCCGAGCCCCACCGGTACCCCCGCGGCCAGCGCGATCCGGTAGAAACCCGATTTCCAGCAATTCACATGGCTGCGCGTGCCTTCGGGGGCGATCGCCACGATCATCACCGGACGGCTGGAAAAGGCCTCCACCATGCCCTCGATGAAGCCGCCGGGTCGCGATCGATCGATCGGGATGCCGCCCCAGCCGAGGAACAGCGGCCGCAGCGGTCCGCGGAACATGCTGTGCTTGCCGATCCAGTGGATCGGCCAGCCGCTGGCGAAGCGCGCGAGGATGCCGAGCGGAAAGTCCCAGTTCGAGGTATGCGGATACACCACCACCAGCACACGCGGGCCCGGCGGCGCCGCGAAGCTCATCCGCCAGCCCAGGCGCGCCAGCATCCACGCCGCCCAGCGGCGCGGCCGTACGCCCAGCTCCGCCCCCTCGATTGTGCTCGCCGCCGCATCGGCGCTAGAGTGTGGTGGCATGTCAGGTAGACCCAGCTCCGGCAACTGCGCTTGCCGGCTCAGTCAGGCCATGTGGAGAGACAAACCCGATGCAACTGGATGAACGATTCTCGAACAGCGAGCTCATGAAGATCCTCGACGAGGCGACGGTCTACCAGTGTGCCTGTCCAGCACAGGTCGCACAAAGCATTCTGCAACTGCGCGAGCTCTTCAAGTACCAGGATATCTGCCGCACCGGACGCGGCGACGATCTCGGCGTCCATGTCCGCATCATGTCCAGCGTGGATCGCGCCCATCAGGAACTCGAGGCCTGCCTGTTCGACGTGCTCGAACTCGAAGGCTGGGACCTCGAGGAACTGGAGATGCCGCCGGGCTTGCGCGAGCTGCGGATGCAGGAGCTGCTCGACGACTAGCGACTGATGTTGATGCGTCATCCTTGATTCCGGAAACCGCTATTGACCCTTTCCAGGCATGGGCAAGAGGCCGGATATTCGACCCTTCCGGGTGTCGACAACGATCACCCCGCGGGTGAGTGCGCTACACGCCCGATTGTCCATCTGCCGTACCGCCTGGCAGCGGTTTGCGGCTACGCGCTGCCCGGCCATGCATCCCGTTTGATAGGCCGCGCCGGCTATCGGCCTTGGGCGGTGCGCGACTGCGGGGTCGAACCCGCAGAGGCGGGCACGGTGGGAAAGCGATGGCGCAGCGCGAAACGAGCCGCGGACCGGGGTGCCTCGCGTCGACGCAAGAAAGCCCGGTACGCCCTATTCGGGATCGTACCGGGCTCGAAGCCGAGGCCCTCTACCGGGCGACAGCGGTTTCAGCGCGTGCGTTCGGCAATGCGCCCGGAATCGTCGGAGATGATCACTTCAACCCGGCGGTTGGTCTGGCGGCCTTCTGCCGTGGCGTTGCTCGCGATCGGATATTCAAGTCCCAGCCCCTTGACCATGATGCGGGTGTTGGAGATACCCCGGTTCATCAGGGCGAAGCGTACCGAATCGGCGCGCTGCTCCGAGAGCTTGCGGTTGTATGCCGCCGAACCCACGCTGTCGGTATGGCCCTCGACAAGAACCGTACGCGCCGGGTGCTGGTTCATGAACGCTGCAAGTTGATCGATGGTCCGCATCGCACCCGCCTTGAGTTTTGCCCGCCCGGTGTCGAAGAGCACATCGCCAAGCGTCAGCACCATGCCGCGATCGGTCGGCTTCGCCTTCAGTTCGGCAAGCTGCCCCTCGAGTTCGCGTGCTCGCGTCAGGGCGGCCTCGGCCTCCTTGCTGGCCTTCTCCGCCCGCAGCCGTGCAGCCTCTGCCTCGTTCGTTCTGGCGCCAATCACGGCGTCGCTTCGCACGCGCTGGGCGGCTGCAACATCTTCATCCGCCTTCGCCTGCAAACCCTTCTCGAGCGCAATATTGACGCGCTGCCGGGCCAGGTAAGCCTGATGCTCGACCATATCGATTTCGCCACCCTGGCCCATGATGCTCTCGGCCTCGCGCAAAGACTGCTCCGCACTCTTGAGCTCGACCGCGGCGCTCCTTACCACCCTCGGGTCGGCGCTTGCGCTGCGATAGGCTTCACGCGCTTCGGTCAGCGTCGCATTCTCTTTCGGCATGCCGGCGCAACCTGCGACGAGCAGCAGGCCTGCAACGGCACCCATGCTGCGTCGGGAAAACATGCCGTGCACACGCACAGCACGCGACTTGGTCTTGTTCAGATCACGCATCATTATTTCGGCCTCCGATCCAGTTCGCCCCGCAGGGTTTCGATACTCTCCTGCACCTCGGTCACCGCGCGCTGGGCGCGCACCGTGCGGGCCCTTGCCTCAGCCAGACGGGCATCCACGGCGGCCTGCTCTGCGAGCACCTTTGCACGTGAATACTCTTCGCTTCGCATCGCAGACTCGGCCTGCGCAAGCTTCTCCCGCGCAGTCAGCAATTCAAGTGGCGCATGCGTCCGTGCCCCTGCAGACTCTGCCTGTGAAAGCGACGATTGCGCGGCGGACACCTCTGCAACCGGCGGCCCCATCTTGCTGGCGCACCCGGTAACGAACAGCAGGGCCGCCACACTCGCGGCCATCGTCAGCGGGCGATAACTCGAAAACCTCAAGTCCATTGCAACTCCTTCGCTGTTGAACGGTGAAAACCAAATTCGACTCGCATCGTACTCAGCGACAATCAACAAATAAAACGATATATTTTTGTAGTTGCGACAAATTTTATTGATCAATGGATATCGACCTGCTTCGCACCTTCGTCGAGGTTCACCGCTTGAGGCACTTTGGCGCCGCGGCAGAATCGCTCCACGTTACCCAGGCTGCCGTGAGTGCACGCATCAAGCAGCTTGAGTCGCTCCTTGGCACACAACTTTTCGACCGCTCCCGACGAGATGTAAGGGTCACACCCGAAGGCCATCGATTCCTGCATTCGGCCGACCTGATCATTTCCGAGTGGCGCCGCGCCCGCCACATCGTCGGCATGGACGGCACCGAAACCCCGCAACTGTCGATTGCCGGCAGCCTGCGCCTGTGGGACATCTTCTTGCAGGATGGATGGCTCCACGCTCTGCGCAAGGCACGACCCGACATCGCGCTCTCGGTTGAAACCGGGGCGCCGGAAATCCTCATCACAAGACTCTTCGACGGACTGCTCGATGTCGTGGTGATGCTCGAACCGCCGCGTGTCGAGCTGATGACGGAAACCCGGCTCACACAGATAGACCTTTTCCTGGTGTCGACGAGACCCGGGCAAACCGTCGCCGAGGCCCTCGGCCACGACTATGTGATGATCGACTGGGGGCAGGCCTTCGAGGTCGAACACCGTGAGCGCTTTCCCGAGGCACCGGCACCGATGACCACGGTGTCCAACTCCGCCATGGCACTCGCCTACCTCAAGGTCATCGGCGGTGCGGCCTTCCTGCCCGCGCGCGTGATCCAGCCCGAGATCGAGGCCGGCAACCTGTTCGTGGTCAACGACGCACCGTCCTTCAGTCGCGGCGTGTATGGCATCTATCTGAAGCGCAATCCCAAGCTGCCTGTGATCATCGAGGCGCTCGCCATTCTCAATGCGGGTGAGCGGGTTGCCATCGGGAACGCAGAATCGGCCGGTGATGAAGCCGGTCCTTCTACACCGGGCCAGGCGCCCTCGTCCCGGACGGACTGAGGCCCGATCGACCTGAACGCCCCATGAGCCGCATCTCTTCCAGGGCGAGGCTGCGCCCGTGTCACGAGCCAACCAGGCTCGCCGCGCCAGGGATCGAAGGTGGGCGAAACCACGGTCCGGATCGCGCACATGAACACGAGCGCGACCCGAAGGACTGGAGAATCGATGCGACTGGACTTCATGCTGTCCGATCGGGCCTGGAGGCGCCCTCGCGGCGCTCTCTCCCGCAGCCCCGGACATGCCGGTTCAATGAATAGCGGATGATCTCGCACTGCCGCCGCGTGGCGCCCCATGACGACGAGCGCCCGACCCGGCGGTGCCGCCCAAGGCGACCAAGCCAAGCGCTGGCACCGCCGGGTTTGCGTGCAGGCGCGAGGTTCGGATTCCCGGCATTTCGGTCGCGGTCACGGTCGTTGCAAAGCCCGATGCAGGTCATTAGCGGGAGGCGGATTGATGGATGACCGGCAAGCGTCGAACGGTCCCACGGCGCACAGCGCACAGCAAGGGGGCGACGGGCCACGCAAGCGAATCAGCGATCGGCCGCTCCCGCGCATGCGTCCTGGCGCTCGAGATAATACTCGCACCGCTCGGCGAGGATGAGCGGCTTCAGCCTCACGACGACCTCGTCGGCCCAGGCAAGCGCCTGATCGACACTTCCCGGCCAGACTCTCACGCTGGCGTCTTCGGCCCGACTCAGGATACGCCCGTCGGCGAGCTGGTTTACCTGCCTGATTTCTGCCTCATGGCCGCGCAGCAGCGGGCCGGGCTCGCCGCCGGGGCCGACAATGCGCAGCGTCTTGTCGTCACCCGCTGGCCACACGACGAAGGCCCCATCGGCGAGCAGCGAAGCGCCCGCGACCTCCGTGTCGAGGATCTGCCGACCCGGTTCGCCGTCTGCGCTCCACAGCCGGGTGCCCTGTCCGGAGGTCGACACCAGCAGTCTGCCGTCGCCAAGCGGGATGACCTTTCGTCGCTGATGGCGGCCGCCTGATTCCGCAGGGTGCGGCGGCCGGCGCACCGAATCATCGGCGTTCACGAGCACCAGCTCGCCGTCGAACTGACTCAACAGCACCCTGCCGCCGCGCAGCACGAACGCGGTGTCGGCATGTGCGCCTTCTCCGAGATCGGGCACGGACCATTGCTGGTCGTCGCTGTCCCAGATCCGGATCGACCCATCGTGGTGGATCACGGTAATGCGCCCGTCATCGTGAGGCAGGATCCGCTTCGGCATCGAAGCTGCATTGTCGAGGCGAATGCTGCGGTCCGGTTCACCCTCGGGGCTCCACAGCCGCAGGCGGAATTCCCCAACGTGGGACAGGGACAGGAAGCGACCATCGGGCAGGCGCATCACGCTGTACAACTGCTCGCCTTCGGCGGCATCGCGCCTGCCCTGCGCCTCGCCGTCGGCCCGCCATGTCCACACTTGCCCCGAGCGTTCGAAAGCGATGATCCGCCCGCCAGGCGACTGCGCCAGGTGCACGAACTCTGCGCCCGGCCCCGCGAGGTCGGCGACCGCTTCGCCGTCCGGGTTCCACAGTCGCAAAGCCGGCCCGGGTTCACGATTCGCGTAGTTCTCGCCGCGGGTGATCAACTGGCCGTCTGCCAGTTCGACAAGCCCGGCGACCGCTCGCGCCCCGTTGCGCAGCACCGCACCAGGGGCCAGGTCGGCAGCGAACAGCGCGATCGATCCGGTGTTGCTGAGTACCGCGATCGAGCCGCTCGAGAGTTGTTGAACATCCTTTGCGGCGCCGCCCGCAAAGTGCAGCACGCTGCGCGGCTGCGGCTGCGCGCTCCAGATCCGCGCCGTGCGGTCCCTGCGGCTCCAGGTCAGGTAACGTTCGCCGGCGAGTGCCTGGATGCCCGAGACACCGGCTTCGTGGCCACGCAAGGTGAGCAGCGGTGCGCCCTCGCGGCTCCAGATGCGCGCCGTGCGGTCGCCCGCGTAGGTCGCGATCCGTCCGTCGGGCCACTGTACCGCGCCGTAAGCGGCACGTTCATGGCCACGCAGCGCAGGGCCACGTTTGCCGTCGGTGTGCCAGATGGCCGGCGTTGGCGAATCGATGCCGAGCAGCAGACGACCATCGTCGAGCTCGAACCCTTGCAGTGGCGAATCGCTCGCCTCGACCAGGGGGGTCGACTCGCCCCCAACGGTCCACAGCCGCGCCCACCAGACCTTGTTGTGATAGGCCTCCTGGCCCCAGCTGAAAAAGCGCCCGTCGCGCAGCGCAAATACGAACGGGTCCTGCAGCGGCACATGCCGATGCGCCTTTTCGATCACCTTCTCGAGTTGCCCCTTGGCCGACCAGATGCGCAGATCCGGGCCGTTCTCGAAGCTCACGATGTGCCCGTCGACGAGCTCGAGAGCGCCCCGCAGGTTGCGCTTGTGGCCCTCGAGGCGGGCACCGGGCGTGCCATCCGCCTGCCACAGCATCGCGGTTCTCTCCTGCCAGGTCAGAAAGCGGCCGTCGCTCAGCAGGGTCGCGCCACGCAGCCCAGGCCCCGCCCCCTTGAGCACCAGCAGCGGCTCGAGCGTGGCGCTCCAAACGCGATACTCGTTGCCGATCAATGCGCCAATCCGCCCGTCACGCAAACGCTCGAGCCGAATCCACGATTCCTCATCGAGAAAGCCTGAAATCGGGCTGCCGTCGTCGCTCCACAGCTTTGCCCGCTTGTCGACGCCCCACGACAGCAGCCGGCCGTCGTCGAGCCGTATCACGCCGTGGACGCCGCTATCCTGCGAGCTGCCCGGCGCTTCCGGGTGGGTATGCGCGACAAGCGTCCTGAGCAGGCTGCCATCCTCGCGCCACCAGCGTATCGTGCCGTCGCGGCCCCACGTCAGGATGCGCCCGCGCGGCAGCGCAAGGACGCCTTTCAGCTCGCCGCTGTGGCCGCGCAGGGTGGCCTGTTCGCGCAGCTTGCCGTAGGCATCGAAGAGCAATTGGGCGGCCTCGATGGCGAAGGGGCGATCGGGGTTCGCAAGATCGCCGGGGAGCGCCGCGCGCGCCAGCGCGATGGCGTTGGCGGCGTCGCCCCGGGCCAGTTGGGTGCGCGCCGCGCGTGCAAGAAATCGCGACTGGATCAGCCGCGCTTCATCGCGCTCCTTGTTCGCAAGCTCGCTCGCCGATGCGGCGCGTTCGGCTGCTTCGCGCTCGTCCTGCGCTTTCTGGTAGGCGAGCCAGCCGGCACCCATGGCGGCGAACAGCAGCACCACCGCGACGATCAATCCGGTCGATGTCGCGCGCACCACGCGACGCGCCGACCTGGCCTCGCTGGCGCGCGCCTGCTGTGCCGCGTCGCGTTCGGCCTCGGCGATCGCCTTGGCCTTTTCCAGCTCCTGCAGACGCCGGCGCTCGTCGCTGAGCAGGCGGCTCTGGTCCTCTTCGCTGGCCTCGATGAACTCGCGCTGCAGCGCCGTCGCCGGCGGTGCGTTGGCAGGCTTGGCGGCAAGCCAGTCACGCGCCGAGCCCAGCGCCGGGCCGCGCAAGAGGTAGGCCGGGGCACGATCCGACTGCTCCCATTCCATGGCGCGTTCGCCCAGCCGGGTGTGCTCGCGCAGCCAGTCGAGGTCGCTGTTGAGCGCGGCAACGAGCTTCGACGCTCCGCTGACGGCCCGCTCACCGTCGAAGGGCACGGCGTTGATGGCGCCGAGATCATCCGGCAGGCGCGAAAAATCGACCGCCCGCCACAGCACCGGAATGATGCGCTTGGACAGCCGCCGAGCCTCGCCGACTTCCCAGCCGCAGACTTCGGATGCGACGCTGTCGGGCGAGAGCACGAACACCAGGGTGTCGCATTCGACGATCAGCCGGCCGAGGCGCTCGCGCCAAGCCTCGCCGTGGCCGATCCCGACCCGGTCGATGAGGATCTCGAAATCGGCGGACGACTCGAGCGCTGCAGCGAGTTCGTTCGCAAACGCGAGATCCGATCGCGAATAAGAGATGAATACCCTTGACCGTCCCCTACCTTCCATTACCTGTCCACGACGTGTTCGAATTCCACCATGAGCTGGTCGGCCCATGGTCCCAATTTAGTCCGAAATTGGCCGCATTGAGCGGAAAAGGCCGTTGATGGGCAGCCTGGGCATGGATGGGGTACGTCGGTCCAACGCCGGGACGACGCGCGGAAGCGAGACACGGACCCCGTACGGCCCTTGCCAGAAGCTCTTCGTCCGGCACTTCGTTGTTGCTCCAGCACTGTCGCTTCGAGGCGATCACCGCAGCGCCTTGCAAGCGCACGCGAGCCACTGTGAAAAATTCGCAAGGCGACGGTGAATGGGCCACACCAGCGATTGTCCGGGCAGCGCCACGGTTCCTCTACGCCATCCGTCATCGCGCCGCATGCCGGAAGGATGGTGGCGCAGACGACATGGCTCGAACGATGGAGGTAAGACGATGAACCTGACCCAACGAACCCGCAACAAGACCCGGAGCCAAGCCAAGACGCCGCGCATGCTCACCACCTGCGGATGCGGCAAGATCGCCGGTGGCGGCGGAAAGTCCTGCTACTGCAGCGGGACCGGCACAAGCTATTCGGGAAACAGCCGTTCGACGTCGAATGGCGGCTAGGGCGCGAGATCGGCGCCCACAGAGCCGGCCGAGGCGGATCCGGGCGCTGGGCAGCGGCTGCGCGAGCGGCCCGGGATGCGTGAGCCGTGGGTCGGCGCCCACAATGCCGGAGGTCGGGCCTGCGTTCACGCCTGCCTGACGATATCGACAGAGATCTCCACGGCCGCAATCGTTCCTCTGTTCTCGAGCCAGTGTGTGGTGTTCCGGTCCTCGGGCCAGCCCACTCCCGGCCCATAGTCTGTCGCCACGCCGTCGCGGTGGTCGGTGATCGTCCCCTGGAGAATGAACACGGCGCCCGGTCTGTCCACATGGCTGTGAACCGGACCGAAGACGCCTCCAGGCTCGATGGTCACCCTGCGCATCCGCAGCTGGCGCCCCGTCATGCCCTCGATCTCGGGGCCAAGGTCAAGCGTCGAAAGCAACTCCACCATGACGCCTTTCGTCTCGGGTGCCAACTCTTCGCTGCCCATTCGACTCTCCTCTGTGCGCCGCCAGGGACTATCGTGGCCTTGCGGCAAGCGCTTGCCGCCTATCGCTGGCCCTGCTCCGGGCCAGTGTCTGCGCTGATTGCACGAAGCTTCGGCCGGCAACGACTCCTGAGCGCCGCCGGCGCAAGCTCCGCAGGCGCATTGTCCCGGTGAGTAGAGCACCCGCGCGCGCATTGACGCGCGCCCGGCGATGGACGCAGCAGGAGGGATCGTTGCAGGCCCTGTCCGGCCACGAGAAGCCGCATGCCATGTCACGTTCTGAACATAGGCTATCGGCAATGACACGCAAGGCAAACGTAGCTGCGATCGACCGCGTGTGCCGAGGCGAGCAACGACGGGCCGGCGGGCATGGGCAGGCGATCTGCCGCACGGGCGAGCCCGACGCCTGCGAGTGAGTGGTCGCGACTACGGCGCGATCTGGCGCGAGGTCTTCGGGTCGCGGAAGATCAGCGGCGCACTCGACACCTTGCCCGGCAGCTGGGCGCGGGCCACCGCATCGCGCACCACCCGATGCGCCGGCGACTTGTCGCACACCGGATCGGGCGCGGCCGCATCACCGGCCAGCATGAAGGCCTGGCAGCGGCAACCGCCGAGATCCTTTTCCTTGTCCGGACAGCGCTTGCAGGTGTCGCTCATCCAGCCGTCGCCGCGGTAGCGGTTGAAGCCGTCGGACTCGTACCAGATCTCGCCCACGCTCATCTCGCGCACGTTCGGAAAAGTGAGCCCCGGCAGCATCCTGGCGGTATGGCAGGGCAGCGCCGTGCCATCGGGCGTGACGGTGAGGAAGACATTGCCCCAGCCGTTCATGCACTTCTTGGGGCGGGTTTCGTAGTAGTCGGGGACGACGAAGAAGATGCGGACACTGTCGCCGAGCGTTTCACGGTATTCGTTGGTGATGCGTTCGGCGCGCTCGATCTGCTCGCGCGAGGGCAGCAGTTGGTCGCGGTTGAGCAGCGCCCAGGAGTAATACTGGCTGTTGGCCAGCTCCAGGTACTCGGCGTCGAGCGCCACGGCCATTTCGATGATCTTGTCGACATGGTCGATGTTGAGCCGATGGATCACGCAGTTCATCACCATCGGCCAGCCATTGGCCTTGATGGTGTGCGCCACCTTCTGCTTGAGATCGAAGGTGCGCGTGTGCGAGAGAAAATCGTTGAGCTCGCGGGTGGTGTCCTGGAAGGAGAGCTGGATATGAT
The DNA here is from genome assembly GCA_024235595.1 of Zoogloeaceae bacterium. Taxonomy (GTDB): domain Bacteria; phylum Pseudomonadota; class Gammaproteobacteria; order Burkholderiales; family Rhodocyclaceae; genus Cognatazoarcus. The sequence goes on from JACKMC010000001.1 coordinate 159,475, forward strand.
CCAGCCCCGCGCGCTTGAGCGCCTCGGCGCGGTCCTCGGTCAAACCGACGCCGGAGGTGAGCAGGTTGGTGTAGTAACCGAGCCGGTGCGCTTCGGCCACCAGCACTTCGAGGTCGTCGCGCACCAGCGGCTCGCCGCCCGAGAAGCCGCACTGCACGCTGCCTTGGGCGCGCGCTTCGTTCAACACGCGCAGCCAGGCCTCGGTGTCGAGTTCATCATCGGCACTCGTGCGCGCGAAATCCACCGGGTTGTAGCAAAAAGCGCAGTGCAACGGGCAGCGGTAGGTCAGCTCGGCGAGCAGCCACAGCGGCGGGCCGGGGCGGGCGGTGGGGATCACCAGGCCACCCATTGCTGCTGGCGCGCCACCTCGAGAAAGGCGCGCACATCGGATTCCAGGCCGCTCGCCCCGAACGCGTTCTCCAGGTCGGCCACCAGCGCCGGCACATCGCGACTGCCGTCGCAGCGCTTGAGGATCTCCGCCGCGCTGGTGTTGAGCTTGACCATGCCTTCGGGGTAGAGCAGCACCCAGGCCTGCTGGGCCTCCTCCCACTGCATGCGAAAGCGCGGCGTCAGCCTGGGGGTATGCGAAGTCATGCTTTCGGCCCCCGAATCTCGATCTCGCACGCCTGCAGCATGATCGCATCGGCCAGCGACCACAAAACATCGAGCTTGAACTGCAGGATGTCGAGCGCACGCTGCTGCAGGGCGCGGTTGTGGCCGAAATAGTCGAGCGTGAAGCGCAGGCCGTGGGCCACGTCGCGCCGCGCCTGGGTGAGGCGGTTGCGGAAGTAGTGCAGGCCGTCGCTTTCGATCCACGGGTATTTGTCGGGCCAGGTGTCGAGGCGCTGCTGGTGGATGTGCGGGGCGAACAGCTCGGTGAGGCTGGAGGCCACGGCGTCCTGCCAGGGGCGCTGGCGGGCGAAGTTCACATAGGCCTCGACCGCGAAGCGCGCCGCCGGCGACACCAGGCGCTCGGACACCACCTCGTCGCGACTCAGGCCCACCGCCTCGCCGAGGCGGATCCACGCCTCGATGCCGCCGTCGTCCCGCACCCCGCCGATGGCGTAGCCGTCGTGGTCGAGAATGCGCTGGATCCACTCGCGGCGGATGGCGCGGTCGGGGCAGTTGGCGAGGATGTTGGCGTCCTTGACCGGACTCGCCACCTGGTACAGATAGCGGTTGGCCACCCAGCGCTGCAACTGCCGCTGGGTGAGCTTGCCCTCGGCCATCATCACGTGGAAGGGGTGATGGATGTGGTAGCTGGTGCCCTTGTCGCGCAGCCGGGCCTCGAATTCGTCGGCGCTCCACGGCGCCTCGGCGGCGATCGCGGCCAGGTGCGGGGTGGGGATGTCGTCATGCTTCATGCGGACTCCTTGCGCGCCTCAGAGCGCGACCTCCATACCGTCGAAGGCCACCTCGATGCCGTGGCGCGTCAGCTCGGCGCGCTCGGCGCTGTCTTCGTCGAGGATGGGGTTGGTGTTGTTGATGTGGATGAGGATCTTGCGGGTAGTGGCCGGCAGGCGATCGAGCCATTCGAGCATGCCGTCGGGGCCGGACTGCGGCATGTGGCCCATGGCGCGCGAGGTCTTGGCCGAGGCACCGAGGCGGATCATCTCGTCGTCGGTCCACAAGGTGCCGTCCACCAGCACCACGTCGGCCGCCTGCATCGCCGCCCACACCGCCTCTTCCATCTGCCCCAGGCCGGGCGCGTAGAACAGCCGCCGACCGCTGCGCGTATCGGTGATGGTGACGCCGATGTTGTCGCCCGCCTCGGGGCGGTCGCGCCGCGGCGAGTAGGGCGGCGCGTTGCTGGTCAGCGGCAGCGCGGTGAAGCGCAGGCCGGCGATGGCGTCGATGGCGAAATCCTGCCCGAGGGCGATTTCGTGCCAGTCGATGCCGCAATAGTGTTCGAGCACGCGAAACAGCGGATTGCCCGTGCTCAGGTCCTCGCGCACCGGGCGGGTGCACCACAGCGCGTGCGGCTGGCGGTGTTCGCGCAGCATGTAGAGGCCAGTGGTGTGGTCGATCTGCGCATCGATCAGCACGATCGCGGCAATGCCGGTGTCGCGCAGCGCCCGCCCCGGCTGCAGCACCGCGCAGCGCTGGATCTGCGTGAGGATGTCGGGCGAGGCGTTGAACAGCGCCCAGTGTTCGTCGTCGCCACTGACGATGATCGACGACTGGGTGCGCGCCGTGGCGCGGATGGTGCCGTTGCGCAGGCCCGCGCAATTGGGGCAGTTGCAGTTCCACTGCGGAAAGCCACCGCCGGCGCCGGCGCCAAGAACACGGAGTTTCATGAGGTGTGACCGAGGGGTCCGCGAGCGACGCCCGCGAACCCGGCCGGCTTCAGCGCGAAGCGATGTACATGGTGATTTCGAAGCCGAAGCGGAAATCGGCGGCGGTCGGGGTTTCCCATTTCATGATGTGTCTCCTGAGGTTTTCGGGTCGTCGCGGCGACTGCAAGCCGCGTGAGTCCAGCATGCCGGCTCGCGACCGCCGCCACATCCGTGGAATGTGGACCCTCGACTACAGCTTTTCATGAGGCCGTTTCCGCACCGGTCCGGGCTTGGGAGCCGCCCTTCGCTGGTGCACACAATCGCGCCACCACGCACTAGCATGAAGGTCATGATCACAAGTCCTCCCCGGTCCGCCTTCCCGCTCGACGTCGGTGACGGCCACCGCCTGCATGTCGAGCAAAGCGGCGCCCCCGACGGCCTGCCGGTAATCTGCCTGCACGGCGGGCCGGGCAGCCGCATGGCCGCCGCACACCGGCAGTTCTTCGACGCCACGCGCTACCACATCATCCAGTTCGACCAGCGCGGCTGCGGCCGAAGCACCCCGCGCGGTGGCCTCGCCCACAACACCACCGCGCATCTGGTGGCCGACATCGAGCGCATTCGCCAGCACCTGGGCATCGACCGCTGGCTGGTCTTCGGCGGCTCCTGGGGCGCCACGCTGGCGATGGCCTATGCCGCTGCCCACCGCAGCGCCTGCCTCGGCGCCATCCTGCGAGGCGTGTTTCTCGCCTCGGCCGACGAGCTGAGCCGCTTCTTCGACGACAGCCACCAGCACGCGCCCGCCATCCACGCCCGACTCGCCGCCCTCGCCCCGCCGGGCGCGCGATCCAAACTCGCCAACTGGCTCCCCGCCGCGCTGCTCGCCGCCAGCCCGAACGACCAGGCCACGCTGAGCGTCGCCTGGATGGCCTGGGAGAACGCGCTCGACAACGGTGCCACTGCCCACTTCACCCCGCCAACCGGCGACGCACTCGCCGCCGCCATCGACAAATACCGCGTGCAGGCACACTACCTGCATCACAACTGCTTTGTCCAAAACGGCTGGTGGCGCGATGCGGCCACGGCAATGGCCGGACTGCCGATGGCGATTGTGCATGGCACGCAAGACCGCATCTGCCACCCCGACAACGCCCGCGCGGTGCACGCCGCCTCCACAAGGAGCGTGCTGCAACTGGTCGACGGGTGTGGTCACAGCCCGTTTGCGCCGGCCATGGCGGCGGCGCTGGGTGAGGCGACGCGGCAATTCGCCGCAAACGGCGGATTCAGCCGGCCTTGAGATCGCAGAAAACAGGGAAGGACAGTGAGGATCGCTCTGGCTCAGGGCGTTGCGGCAGGCGGGCCCGCCATCGGGGTGAACAGATCACCACAATCATCACAGGCAAAGAACCACTCATCACCATCGCAACGGATCACCCCGGTGGCTGCCGCGCTGATCTGCCAGTCACACAGGCGCTTGCCCGCCTTCAAGGTCCCCTCGATCTGGCACGGTGCGACCGGGTAGTTGTCGCTCAGCGTGCGCGCATCGAGCTGGCGTGCGCGCTTGAAGAACGCCTGCGCCTCGCTGTGCGTCAGGTCGACATCTGCGGTGGTGCAGGCCGCCGGATCGGAGGAGCTAAAGTCCTGCACATATACCGCCGACAGGCTGGCCGTATCGAGCGGCGCCGGCGTACTAACGCAAGCGGCCGTCAGCAGGGCGACAGCCAGGGCGGTTGCGATCTTCATTGCCATTGCGCGCTCGCCGCCTCGCCGGGGTTCTTGTAAGACACCTGAGGATGTTTGAACACATCGCCGCTGTCGAGCGACAGGTGAGCATAAAGCTGATCGAGCAGCCACTGCAGGCTGTTGAGCTGTGCCGGCGTGAGCGGCTCATAGCTTGCGCTATCAAGATGGCGACCCACCAGTTCGATCCCGATGGAATCGCTATTGACCGGAAAGCGGTCGGGGTACGCCTTCTGCCGCTCGGTCTGGTCGATTGCCTTGATACGCGCCGCCCAGCCCAAGGCCATGACGTTGGCGATGGCCGCGTCCTTGCACGCCGCGCCCCTGAGTTCGAGACAGCGCGACTTGATCAGCCGCCCAACGTGGTAGCAGCGCATCCTGATGCTGGCCGTCTGCATGATCCGCCCATCCTTGGCGATCAGGAAATGCGCGCCGTTACCGCCGGTCGCGTAGGCGTTGAAGGTCGCTTGCGCCGACCCCGAATCGGTCTGGTGCACCACGATGGCACGAATGCGCTGCAGCGCGCCGTGCTCGATGTGCGAATGGCGCTGATGCTGCACGTTGGACGAAACGAGCATTCCGGCAGTGTCGAATGACGACATGTTTTGTCCTGTCTGGCACGATCAAGGTCGCCAAAGAATATGACAAAGATATTCATCGGGACAAGCCTGCCCGGCAGCGCCTCACGATTCAAGCCGCCGGCGCCGCGCTCAACCGATAGCTGGCACATCCAGGATGCACCGCAAGCAGATCACGCCACAACGCGCCGCGATAGGGGCAATCTGTTCGAACTTTCGACAAGACAGTTCGGACAGACGCGCACGGAGCGGCGCAGATGTTGGATTTCAAGACTTGACCGCGACTTCGCGGGACGACGGGCGACTGATTGGCGCGTGCGATCGGCGCCGCTTCGGTCGAAAAGAGCTTCGCCATGCTACGAAACCAGACCAGAGCCCCAGACCCCCCGCAATGATTCACAACGGGTTCATCGTAAGGAAGTCGGTGGTCGCGGCGACCAACACCGTGACACATGCACCGGCTAGCGTTGTTGCGGAATGCCGACCATCGAACGATCGAGGAGTACGGAAATGGCACTGGCAGGCAAAACGGCATTGGTGACGGGCTCGATCAGCGGGATCGGCCTGGGCATCGCAGAGGCGCTCGCACGGGCTGGCGTAAACGTCGTCCTCAATGGAATGAGTGAAGCGGCACAGATCGCGGAGACGCGCAGGCCAGCGGTGTGAGCGTCGGTTACGAGCGCGCCGACGTGAGCCAGCCCGCGGCAATCGAGGCGATGTTCGCGTCAGTGCTGGCAGGCTCCGGGCAGGTCGGTCTTCTCGTCAACAAGGCCGGCATCCAGCATGTGCCGCCGGTCGACGATTTTCCGGTCGCAAAGCGGGACGCGATCATGGCGATCAATCTCAGCGCGGCATTTCATACCGTTCACCATGTCTTGCCCGGCATGAAGTCGCAGCGGTGGGGGCGCATCCTGAATATCGCGTCGGCCCACGCGTTGCTTGCTTCGCCCTACGATTCCGTCTACGAGGGGGCCCAACACGGCATCGCGGGTCTCACCAGGACGGGGGCGCTGGAGGTCGCCGAGGCGGGTGTGACGGCCAACGCGATCCGTCCCGGCTATGTGTGGCCCCCCGCCGGTCGAACAGCAGATCCCCGAAACCGCCCGTGCACGCGGAATCTCCGAACAGCAGGTGATCAATGATGTGCTGCTCTTGGCGCCGCCGACCAAGCAGTTCGCGGCGATAGCGCAGGTGGCCGCACCGGCGGTGTTTCCGGCAAGCGACGATGCCGCCTCGATCGCCGGCACCATCCAGCCGATGAACGCTGGCTGGACGGCTCACTGAGGGCTGCTTGAAGGAGACCCGAGCATGAACGAAGACGACGTTCTGAATCTGACTTCGATGCCGACGGCGTCGCCCCCAGTGGTCCTCGACCGGTCCGGAGCGCGAATCGCTCCTCGGGGTCGGAGCTCGTGGCCGAACCGCAACACGACGCAAGGCCTTCCTGCACTGGCCGCTTCTGTCGTTCCTTCTTTCTCCGTCACGCCGACGGCACAAAAAAACGGCGACCGTTCGATCGCCGTTTCTGTCGCATGACGCCGTCGCCAGCGCTTACTTCGCTGCTTCGCGTGCAGCCTTCAGCCAGCCATCATAGGTGGCTCGATGGGCCTTGATCCAGCCTGCAACGTGGCGCTCGATGTCGGCCGGCTTGTTCTCGCCGTCACGCATGCGCTTGTTCTGGGCGCTGATGTCGTTGTTGGAGAGCTTCATCTCCGCGAACAGCTTGCCTGCGGCCGGATTCGCCTCGACCCATGCGCGGTTGGCGACGATGTGCTGGTTATTGGCCTGGAAGCCGTAGTTCGAACCATCGGGCAGCGAGGTATCGACATCCTTGCGCTCGCCGGGCAGGCTCGAGAAGGGCACCTGCAGCCACACCACGTCCTTGTTGGGGACGAGTACGCCGCTCACCCAGTACGGGGTCCAGGTGTAATAGAAGATCGGCTGGCCCTGCTTGTAACGGGCGATGGTGTCGGCGATGATGGCCGCGTAGGAGCCCTGGCGGTGAGTCACCGTGTCGCGCAGCCCGTAGGCATCGAGGTGATGTTCGATCACCTTCTCGCAGCCCCAGCCCGGGTTGCAACCGGCCAGGTCGGCCTTGCCGTCGCCGTCGGAATCGAAGAGCTTGGCGAGCTTGGGGTCCTTGAGCTGGTCGACGCTCTTGATGCCGTACTTTTCGGCGGTTTTCTTGTCGATCAGGTAGCCCTGCAGCGCACCCTCGGAATAGACGCCTTCACGGTAGAGCTTGGCGTCACCGCCGGCCTTCTCGTAGAAATCCACATGCAGCGGATTCCAGTGATCGGCCATGAAGGTGGCGTCGCCGTTGCCCAGCGCGATGTGGCCGGCCGCGTATTCGATCTCCTTGATCGGCTGCACCGTGTAGCCAAGGTCCTTCAGTGCCTGCATCACCAGCTCGGTCTGGAAGGTCTCTTCGGCGATCGAGCTCTTGATCGGCTGCACCGTCACGCCCTTGCCGGGCATATCGGTCGCTGCGGAAGCCGTCAGCGACAGTGTCGAACAAAGGGCGATCGCCATGCCGCCGAACATCGTCTTCAGGAAAGTTCTCTTCATGGATCGGTACTCCTCTATCGTGATTCGATTGCTGGCCGCGCTCAGGCGTGGCCATGTTCCGTTTTCGTGCCTGCGGCACCGGGCGCGCGGCGCTTGAGGGCCATCAAGGCGCCCAGCGGGCCGCTCTCGTACCAGCGGCCGCGCTTGCGCTCGCGGTTCGCCATCGCCTGGGTGATGCGGTCGAGCACGATCGCGAGGATCACGATGCCCAGCCCGCCGATCGTGGCGAGTCCCATGTCGAGCCGTCCGATGCCGCGCAGCACCATCTGGCCAAGCCCCCCCACCGCGATCATCGAGGCGATCACCACCATCGACAACGCCAGCATCAAGGTCTGGTTGATGCCGGCCATGATGGTCGGCATGGCCAGCGGCAACTGCACCTTGGTGAGCAACTGCCAGGGCGATGCACCGAAGGCCCGCGAGGCCTCGATGAGATCGGGCCTGACCTGGCGGATGCCGAGGTTGGTCAGGCGGATGAAGGGCGGCAGGGCGAAGACGATGGTGACCATCACGCCCGGCACGTTGCCGATCCCGAACAGCATCACCACCGGCACCAGGTAGACGAAGGCCGGGGTGGTCTGCATGGCGTCGAGTATCGGCCTGGCGAGCCCCTCGATGCGGTCGTTGCGCGCCATCAGGATGCCCAGCGGCAGACCCAGCACCATGCAGAAGAACACCGAGGTGATCACCAGTGCGAGGGTGACCATGGCTTCGTCCCAGGCGCCGATGAGGCCGATCACGATCAGCGAGATCACCGTGCCGATGGCCAGCCGGCGGCCGCTTGCCTGCCACGCCACCAGCGCGATCAGGGCGATCATCAGGAAGGGCGGCACCGCCAGCAGGCCGTGCTCGATACCGGTGAGGCTGGCATCGATCGGCACCCGGATGGCCTGGAAAGCGGGGCGGAAGTGGTCGACGACCCAGGTGAGGCCGCTATCGACCCAGTCGTCCAGCGGAATCACGGCTTCGTTGAAGGGGTGAACCACGTCGAACGGCGTGTCGGCAGCCTGGGTTGGCGCCTGGCCGAGCCAGTCGCCGCCATCGACGGGTGCTGCAACGCCGTCTGTGGGCGGCGCGGCCGCGCCGTCTGCGGGTGACGACCAGGGATTGGATTCGCTTGCCGCGGGCGTTTCGGCGGATCCGCCTGCCCAGGGGTTGCTGGCGGGTGCGGCGGCTGCCTCGCTTGGCGGTGCAGCCCAGGGATTGCTGGCTTGTTCGCTCATTGGCTGGCCTCCGTGGTCGTTGTGGGTTCCTCGACGATCGCTGCTTGCGGCTCGGCCTTCGCGGTCTCCTGCTCGGAAGTCGATACCTGCTGGTGCAGGAACTCGAGCATGGTGTTGCGGGTGATGGCGCCGCGATAGCGACCCTTTCCGTCCACCACCGGCAGGCCGTATGGATAGCGCGTGAGCGGTTCGAACAGGTCGGTGATCGACTGCCCTTCGGTGACCACGTGCATGTCCGGCAGGAAAGCCTGGCGCAGCTTGGGATCGTCGCTCTCGCGCGCCGCCTTCTTGAGCGACTCGACCGACACCACACCCATCAGGCGCTGGTCGGGACTGACCACGTAGCCGAACTCGCGGTCGTGCGAGCGCAGCCGCTCGAGCGCGCTGCGCACCCCCATGCCCGCGTGGTCGATGATGTTGACCTGGGTCTTGCGGGCAATGTCGGCGGCCGACAGGATCGAGGTCGCGTCGACGCCGCGGAAGAAGGAGCGCACATAGTCGTTGGCCGGGTTGCGCAGGATCTCTTCGGCCGTGCCCACCTGCACCACGTTGCCGCCTTCCATGATCGCGATGCGATCGCCGATGCGGATCGCCTCGTCGAGGTCGTGGGAGATGAAGATGATGGTGCGCTTGTGGCCCGCCTGGAGTTTCACCAGTTCATCCTGCATCTCGGTACGGATCAGCGGATCGAGCGCCGAGAAGGCTTCGTCCATGAGCAGCACTTCGGGATCGTTGGCCAGCGCTCGCGCCAGACCGACCCGCTGCTGCATGCCGCCCGAGAGCTCGTCCGGATAGCTCGCCGCCCATTCGGCGAGGCCGACCTGTTCGAGTGCCACCAGGGCACGCTGGTTGCGCTTGTCCTCGGGCTCACCGGCAAGCATCAGGCCGAAGGCGGTGTTCTCGAGCACTGTGAGGTGAGGCATCAGCGCAAACGATTGGAACACCATGCTGATGCTGCGGCGACGGAACTCGCGCAATTCGAGCTCGGACATCCTGGCGATGTCGCGATCATCCACCAGCACCTGGCCGGAAGTCGGCTCGATGAGGCGGTTGAGCAGGCGCACCAGCGTGGATTTGCCCGATCCGGAGAGGCCCATGACGACGAAGATCTCGCCTTCAAAGACCTCGAAGGAGGCGTCGTTGACGCCCAGGGTGTGCCCGGTCCGGGCGAAGATTTCGGCTTTGTCGAGGCCTTGCTCGACCAGCTTCATGGCGCCGCGGGGATCATCCCCGAAGACTTTGTAGAGGTTCTTTATGACCAGCTTTGGCTTCATTCAATGAATGCCGGCGCGCGGGACTGGATCACTTCACATGGAAGAAACCTGATCGGCTCACACTCAACCGGAAAAGGTCCGGCGACGACCGACGAGGGGCCGGTAAATGCATGAATCGATTCGCCAGATCGCAGCAGATGTCGCCTTGTAGGAGACTCTGAAACGCCAGCTCTACGTGATTGGTAAGCCAAAACTATAACAAATACGTTCGTTCAAATATAGTTTTTAGGAAAGTAATTGCAAAAAACTATCGAACAGCACACGCTCCAGCAGCGGCTTGCGGATACGGAAAAGCCCGTGCCGACAACGGTCACGGGCTTCGTTTGGGGCCGCTGCTGATTACTCGATGCCCTGGCTGGCGAGGTATTCCTCGTAGGTGCCGCGGTAGTCGACGATGCGGTGATCCTGCTTGATCTCGAGCACCCGGGTGGCCACCGAGGAGACGAACTCGCGATCGTGCGAGACGAAGAACAGGGTGCCGTTGAAATCGGCGATGCCGAGGTTGAGCGCCTCGATCGATTCCATGTCGAGGTGGTTGGTCGGCTCGTCGAGCAGCAGCACGTTCTTGCGCTGGAGCATGAGCTTGCCGAAGGCCATGCGACCCTGCTCGCCACCCGAGATCACCCGCACCGGCTTCCTTACCTCGTCGCCCTTGAAGAGCAGCCGGCCAAGCGTGCCGCGGATCAGGGTCTCGGCGTCGTCGCCCTCGTAGCCGCCCTCGCGCACATAGCCGCTGATCCACTCGGTGAGGCTCTCGTCGCTGTCGAAATCGGCCGAATGATCCTGGGCGTAGTAGCCCAGGCGCGCCTTTTCGGCCCACTTGATGCTTCCTTTCTGGGGCTTGAGCTCGCCGACCAGCAGCTTCATCAGCGTCGTCTTGCCGACGCCGTTCTCGCCGATCACCGCGATCTTGTCACCCGCATCTGCGGTGAAGGTGAGGTTCTTGATGATGGTCTCGCCGTCATCGTAGGCAAAGGTGAGGTTCTCGATCTCGACCGCCTGGCGGTGCAGCTTTTCCTTCTCGTCGTAGTCGAAGCGGATCCACGGGTACTGTCGGCTGGAAGGCTTGAACTCGTCGATCTTGATCTTCTCGATCTGCTTGGCGCGGCTGGTGGCCTGGCGGGCCTTGGACTTGTTGGCCGAGAATCGCCGCACGAACTCCTGCAGCTCGGCGACCTTTTCCTTGGCCTTCTGGTTGGCCGCCGACTGGCGCTCGCGGGCCTGGGTCGAGGCCTCGATGTAGTCGTCCCAGGTGCCCGGCCAGACCTGGATGCGGCCGTAGTCGAGGTCGGCCATGTGGGTGCACACCTGGTTGAGGAAGTGCCGGTCGTGGGAGATGATGATCATCGTGCTCTCGCGCTGGTTGAGCACATGCTCGAGCCAGCGGATGGTGTCGATGTCGAGGTTGTTGGTCGGCTCGTCGAGCAGCAGGATGTCCGGATTGGCGAACAAGGCCTGGCACAGCAGCACCCGCAGCTTCCAGCCCGGCGCCACATGGCTCATCGCGCCGCCATGCTGTTCGATGGGGATGCCCACCCCCAGCAACAGTTCGCCGGCCCGTGCCTCGGCGGTGTAGCCGTCGTATTCGGCGAACTTGCCTTCGAGCTCGGCGGCGTGCATGTAGTCGTCTTCGGTCGCCTCGGGATTCGCGTAGATGGCGTCCTTTTCCTGCATGCACTTCCACATGTCCTCGTGGCCCATCATCACCACGTCGAGCACCCGGATATCCTCGTAGGCGAACTGGTCCTGCTTGAGGAAGGCCATGCGCTCGCCGCTGTCGAGCGACACGTTGCCGCCGCTGGGCTCCAGCACCCCCGCGAGGATCTTCATGAAGGTCGACTTGCCGGCGCCGTTGGCCCCGATCAGGCCGTAGCGGTTACCTTCGCCGAACTTGACGGAGACGTTTTCGAACAGGGGCTTGGCCCCGAACTGCATGGTGATGTTGTTGGCGATGAGCACGTGCTGACTTCCTGCAAAAAACAAAGCGCCGGGCGAGCGGCCGGCGCACTTTCGGCACGATTCTATCATTCCTTGAAGTGGGAATCCTCACTTGGGCAGCTTCGGACGCTGGTGCCGGGAATGGCCCGTTCATCCATCTCCCGGGTGCGCTCGAAGCCGACGATCGGATCGCGCATTCGCTGCCCGGAAAGCCCCTTCGAAGCTCAGCGCGGCTGCCCTCGCGCCGGCACCACCAGCAAGGCCAACGCCACCGCCGCAGCCAGCCCGGCCCCGGTCAGGAAGGTCACCGCCGCGCCGAACAGCGACCACAGTCCGCCGGCGATCGCACTGGCCAGAAAGAGCGCCACGCCCGTCACCAGGTTGAAGATGCCGAAAGCCGTCCCGCGCAGCTCCGGCGGCGCAGCATCGGCCACCAGCCGCGCCAGCAAGCCCTGCGTCAGCCCCATGTGCAGCCCCCACAGGGCCGCGCCGACAAGAACCACCGTCGAACTCGTGGCCGAGGCCAACACCACGTCCGCTCCTGTCAGCACCAGGCAGCCGGCCAGCAGCAGGCGTCGCGGCCCGAGGCGGTCCGACAGCCAGCCGACCGGATAGGCGCTGAGCGCATAGACCACGTTCATGACGATCATCACCAGCGGGATCCACTGCAGCGCGAGGCCGCTCTGCCCGGCCTTGAGGATCAGGAAGGCTTCGCTGAAGCGCGCCAGCGTGAATACCGCACCGAACGCGCTCACCCGCCAGAAGCCGGCCGGCAGCGCGCGCCAGCCGTACAGCAGCCCGGGACGCGGCCGCTCGCCCGGGCCGGCAGGCGTCGTGGGCTCTTTCACCCCCAGCACGAGTACCGCAACGGCCAGCAATGCAGGCAACACCGCGACCCACATCACCACCTGCACATCGCCCGCAAACCAACCCATCGCGAGGATCGCGAGCGCCGGCCCGACGAAGGCACCGACCGAATCGAGGCTCTGTCGCAATCCATAGGCCGCGCCGCGCCGTTCGGCGGGCACCAGGTCGGCGATCAGTGCATCGCGCGGGGCGCCGCGGATCCCCTTGCCGATGCGGTCGACGAAGCGCGCGAAGAACACCCATGCGACCGAAGCCGCCAGGGGGAAGACCGGTTTGGTGAGCGCAGCAAGGCCATAGCCCAACACCGCCAGCGGCTTGCGGCGGCCCAGCCGATCACTGAGGCTGCCCGAGAAGACCTTGGCAAGGGAGGCGGTCGCTTCGGCCACGCCTTCGATCAGGCCGATGGTGAGCATGCTCGCGCCGAGCACCGTCGACAGCAGCACCGGCAGCAGCGAATGCACCAGCTCGGACGAGATATCCATGAACATCGAGCACAGCCCGAGCGCCCAGATGCCGCGCGGCATCCGCGAATGCGCTCCATCCTCGGCCCTCGAAGGTGGTTTCCGCCGCATCGTCCTCGTCCGCAGATCAAGACCCGAGAGGATATTCCGACTCCCCGCCGAACCGGTATCGGCAACGCGGTGAGATAAAAATAATCAGTTGCTAACTTACTTATATTTAATCTAGTTTCGAGCTGCAAACCGCGATCGGGGGTGTCGTGCACTCACCCGCCGGGTGATCGTCGTCGACACCGCCGCACGCCGATCACTCGGTTTCCTGCCCAGCGCTGGAAGTGGTCAACCGCGGTTTCCAGGATCGGGCCTCTTCAAACGGAAGGAGATCACAAGAATGAAAATGCATGCCTGTCTCGCACTGTGCGCGGCGCTCGTCGCGGCTAGCGCTCCGGCCCAGGAGGAAAGACTGTGGATCATCGACAAGGACATCGAGTTCGTCGCCGAAACGCCAAAGGGAAAGGTCGTGATCACCCGGACCATGACCCCATGCGCGAAGAACAAGGGCTGGCTGCAGGAGATGGTTCCGGAACCCGGCGTGACCCCGGTCGGCGAGATCGAGATCCTCAGGGCGATCGGCGACCGCGATGCGGTGCTGGTGGATATGCGCAGCCAGGAGGAATACCTGAAGCGGACCATTCCGGGATCCGTCGGCATTCCCTATACCGAGGTCTCCACCCGACTTGACGAGCTCGGCTGTACCAGGAGCAGCGACAAGTGGGATTGCAGCGCGGCGCGAAAGGTCTATGCCTTCTGCAACGGACCGGTCTGCCCGCAAAGCCCCACCGCCATTCACGCCATGGTGCGCGAAGGTTTCCCGCCCGGGCGGATCTACTATTACCGTGGCGGCATGCTGGACTGGGATGCCCTCGGTCTCACCACGGTCGAAGGCGATTTCTGAGCACACGCGGCTGCGCCCGTGCCGTCCTGCGGGTCTGGCTCGATGAGACCCGCAAGGCCGGCGCCGGTCAGTTCGAAGCTTCGCCGCGCCGCTCGTCGATCACCGGGATTTCCGCCCGTTCCTGACGCATCAGGCTGTCGTCGTGCGGCGCCACGATGAACATTGCCACCACCGTGTCATCGCATGACAAGGCGCTCAGCGGAAAGGCCTCGAGATCCTGTGTTCGCGCCCACAGCCTCGCCATCTCCCCATCCTCGAAGCCCACGCAGGCATTTGCTCGCGCACACTGCCAGGCGTCCCTGCTGTCGAAAAACTCCACCTTCCATCGGCTCTTGCCTTCCATTTTCGGGCTCCACTGCGAATCGATACCAGAGCGCTTCGAGGCCCGTGCCGGGGCAGGCGTTCCCGCTGGCGCTATTGCGGGCGTGAACTCTCGGCGATCATCCTGATCACCCGTACAGTCTCGATATCGGACTGGTGATAGGCGGACTTCACGTATTCGGAAACCTGCACGCCGCCGTCGCTGCCGGCTTCGGCGAGCGAGGTCCGGTATTCGAATCGCAGGAACAGGTCACCAATGCCGGGCTCCTCGATGGTGATGGTCAGCATCCCGCCCGCGTGCTGCGCGGTGGCGACCGATTCGAAGCGCACCCATTCCATCGCCTCGAGCGTCACCTTGTCGCGGATCACCGTGGCACCGAAATGCAGGTCGCGGACCAGTTCGGAGTCGCTGCGTTCGATGATCCGGCAACTGTCGAGGCCAGGCAGGAAGGGTCGTGGATTTTCGGCGCGACACAGCAGGCCGAACCAAAGCTCCTCCCGCGTCAGGTCGGGTACCAGCGGATTGTCGCGGTCGTTGATTTCAATGAGATGTTCGAAGTGCATGGTCAATCGCTGCGAATCCTTGTTGCCGTCAGTTTAAGGCCTGCCGGCCGAGCCTGCGAGGCAACGCGAGATGCGCCACCGGCGGGAGATTCCCGCTAACATTGCGGCCATGCAACTAGAACGACTTATCCACAGCCAGGGATTCGGCAGCCGCAAGGAATGCCGGAGCCTCATTCGCGCAGGACTGGTAACGGTAAACGGCGAGATCGTCGACAACCCCAGGGAAGACTTTTCCACAGAGAACTTTCGCTTCGCTGTGGACGAAGAGGAATGGGAATACCGCGACAAGGCCTACCTGATGCTGCACAAGCCGCCGGGCTTCGAATGCTCGCACGCACCGCAGTTCCACCCCAGCATCTTCACCCTCTTTCCATATCCGCTGGTCGGTCGGGACATCCAGTCGATCGGTCGCCTCGACCAGGACACCACCGGCCTGCTGCTGTTCTCCGACGATGGGCAGTTCATCCACGTGTGGAGCTCGGGCAAGAAACAGATCCCCAAGGTCTATCAGGTGACCACCAAGCATCCGGTCACCGCCTCGCTGCTGAAGGCCTTGCTGGATGGCGTCGAGCTCAACGACGAGCCGGGGGTGATCGTCGCCGCGTCCGCCTGCGAGCAGCGTGCCGAGTGCAAGCTCAGCCTCACCATCACCGAGGGCAAGTACCACCTCGTCAAACGCATGGTGGCGGCCGCCGGCAATCGCGTCGAGGCCCTGCACCGATCGCATGTGGGCGGACTCGAACTGCCCGCCGATCTCGCCGAAGGAAAGTGGCGCTGGCTCGACGAAGCGGACCTCGCCCAGCTCAACGCATGGTAGCCCTGCCTGCAGGCGCCATGTGATCGACACCGCCAGCGCCCTGTTCACCCTCACCGCGGTGTGTGCGGTGCTCGTCGTCGGCATCTCGAAATCCGGCTTCGGCGCGGCCTTCGGTTCGCTCGCGGTGCCACTGCTGGCGCTGGTCACCACACCCTCGCACGCCGCGGCCCTGTTGCTGCCCTCGCTGCTGGTCATGGACCTCATGGGCCTGGTGGTTTTCCGCCGCAGTTTCGACCGGCAACTGCTCAAGTTGCTGTTTCCACCCGCAATGCTCGGCATTGCGATCGGCTTCCTCACTTTCCGCCAGGTCAGCGCCGAAGGGCTCAAGCTCATCCTCGGGGTGGTTTCGGTGCTGTTCGTGCTGCAGCGCTGGTTCGCACCCGAATCCGCTCCCCCGGCGAGCAGGCACGATGCGACGCGCGGGCGTCTGTGGGGCACGCTTTCGGGCTTCACCAGCTTCATCGCCCACGCGGGCGGCCCGCCGGTGTCGATGTACCTGATCCCCAAGAAGCTGGACCGGCGACTCTACGTCGGCACCACCGCCTTGCTGTTTGCCGCAATCAATTTTTCGAAATGGCTTCCCTACAGCCTCCTGGGGCTGTTTTCACCCTCTACCCTCAAGCAGGGGGCACTGTTCGCGCTGGCGGCGCCCCTGGGGTACTGGATTGGCCTCAGATGCCTGAACAAGCTCGATGGGGTCCTGTTCTACCGCATCATCAACCTCGCCCTGCTGGTGACCGGTCTCAAGCTCATCGTCGATGGTTCGATGCCCTTTCTTTCCTGATGGCGGCTCGACCGGAACGCCGAAGGCGCTTGTTCACGGCTTTGTTTACTTCTTTGAATATATTAATAAAGACTAG
Organism: Zoogloeaceae bacterium; assembly: GCA_024235595.1. Lineage (GTDB taxonomy): Bacteria > Pseudomonadota > Gammaproteobacteria > Burkholderiales > Rhodocyclaceae > Cognatazoarcus. The sequence goes on from JACKMC010000001.1 coordinate 175,914, forward strand.
TAAACATGCTCGGCCGTTTTCTGTGGAAAAGCCGTTTTTTCACAGCAGGGTCAAGGCCTTGACCCTGTTCATAAGGCTCTTGAGAAGGTCTCGGAGAACCGGTGCATGGATTGTTGATCGAATTTCCGGATTCCAGATTTGACGCACTTACCCACATTCGCTCCAAGCCCATCCAGCCCCCTTGTCCACTGCCGGGCGAGGGGCCGATGAAGTGCGACTCATCCACGCACAAGGTGTGGGACATCTTCTGCAGGCTTGTGGATAACTTCGGGGATATCGGCGTGTGCTGGCGGCTGGCCAGGCAACTCGCCAGCGAGCACGGAATCCATGTGCGTCTCTGGGTCGATCGTGCGCAAACGATTGCGGCAATCGCGCCCGATTCCACGATTGGCCTGAATCCCTTTGAAAACGGGGTGGTTGAGCTCATTGCCTGGCGACCCGAGAGCGCGATGCCGATTCCGGGCGAGCTTGTCGTGGAGGCCTTTGGCTGCGAATTGCCCGAGCGGATGATTACGGCAATGCTGCAATGCAGGAATCCGCCCCTGTGGATAAATCTGGAATACCTCAGCGCGGAAGCATGGATCGAAGGCTGTCACCTGCTGCCTTCGCCGCATCCCGCGAGCGGTCTTGCCAAGCACTTCTTCTTTCCGGGCTTCGGTGCGGACACGGGTGGCTTGCTCTGCGAAGCCGGCCTCATCGAGGCGCGAAACGCCTTTCGGGCGGATGCTTCGGCGCAGCATGCGTTGTGGAAAACGCTGGGCGCCGAACCCGCCGCGCGGCACGAGACCACGATTTCGCTCTTCTGCTACGAGAACCAGGCGCTGGGCGGGTTGCTCGACTCGCTGGTGGCCAAGTCGCAGCCGACGCGTGTGCTGGTGCCCGAGGGGCGAATTCTCCCCGCGCTTAGCGCCTGGCACGGGGCCGCGCTGCGACGCGGCGATCGTGTGCAGCGTGGCAGCCTGCGCATCCAGGTGCTGCCTTTCGTCAGCCAACGGCTTTACGACAGCTTGCTGTGGGCTTGCGACCTCAACTTCGTGCGCGGCGAAGATTCGCTGGTGCGCGCGCTGTGGGCGGGGCGACCCTTCGTTTGGCAGGCCTATGTCCAGCAGGACGATGCCCACCTGCTCAAGCTCGAGGCCTTGCTCGATCGTTGTCTTGCGGACATGCCCGCGGAGGCGGCCACAGCCTTTGGTGGGATCGCCCGCGCATGGAACCGCGAGCAGCCGCTTGCGGCGTGGCTGGAAGAACTGCTGGCGCAGCGCGAGGCAATCGCCGCCTCGCTCGAAAGCTGGCAGCAGCGGATCCGTCTGTCGGGCGACCTCGCGACAAATCTGGTCAGCTTCAGCAAGTCCAAGCTAAAATAGCCGTTTTTTGAAAATCGCGTGCGCCTCTTCGCGCGTGAACAGCCAATCCAGGAAACTGCATGAAAACCGCTCAGGAACTGCGTTCGGGCAATGTCATCATGGTGGGTAGCGACCCGCTGGTGGTCCAGAAAGCAGAGTACAACAAGTCCGGCCGCAACTCCGCGGTCGTGAAGATGAAGCTCAAGAACCTGCTCACCGGCGCGCCGTCCGAGTCGGTTTACAAGGCTGACGACAAGTTCGAGGTGGTTCAGCTCGAGCGCAAGGAAGTGACCTACTCGTATTTTGCCGACCCGATGTACGTCTTCATGGACGCCGAGTACGAACAGTTCGAGGTAGAAGCCGAGAACATGACCGACGCCCTCAAGTACCTCGAGGATGGATTGGCTTGTGAAGTGGTCTTCTACAACGGCAAGGCGATTTCGGTCGAGCTGCCCAACTCGGTGGTACGTGAAGTCACCTACACCGAACCGGCGGTCAAGGGCGATACCTCGGGCAAGGTCCTCAAGCCTGCCACCATCGGCACCGGCTTCGAACTGATGGTGCCGGCCTTCGTCGAGATTGGCGACAAGATCGAGATCGATACCCGTACCGACGAGTACCGCAACCGGGTGAAATGATCCGCGGCGATGCCGTTGCCGGGAACACGAAGGGGACCTCAGGGTCCCCTTCCTTGTTTTCGCAAGCTGGAAAAGCGTGAATATGTTGCAATTGGGCCGCTTCCCGGTCGCAACCGAGGTAAACCGCATTCCCTCGAAACTGCTTTTGTGGAATCCTTTTGGCCCTGGCGTGGCTGTGACGTACCGGCGCGCTGCCACTTTTTTGTCCGGATACTTCGAGGAGATCGATTCATGAGCCCGCGCGCGCTGACCCTTTCTGCGATCCTGTTGCTCGCGCTTGGCGCCTGTGACTCGGCGCAAGAGCCTGTCGAAAAGGCAGGCAAGGCGGCGTCGGAGGCACTCGAAGCGGCTCATGAAGCGGGTGAGAAAGCGGTGGAGGCGGTAGACAAGCTCGGCGAGGCGGCAGGTGCCCTGGGCGAAGCCGCCGCCGAAAAGAGTGCCGATGCGGCGGACTCCGCGGCCGACCAGGCCGCCGCCGCAGCCGACAGCGCCGGCGACGCGGCCGACCAGGCCGGACAGGCGGTCGAGGAGCCTGCCCGGGATGCGATGGACGCGACCAAGGAAGCCGCCGAAAAGGTCCTCGACCTGACCCGCGAGGCGGTCGGAAAGGTCAGGCAGGCGGGCAGGGACGCGGTCGAATCGGTCAAGGAAGCCGCCTCCAAGGAGTGAGCTCCGGCCCGCGCCGGCTCCCATCAGGGCGGCCTCAGTCGTCCTCGACGCTGATCTCGGTGGCCAGATAGAGGCTGCCCGACTGCACGAAATGAACCTCGACCTCGACGCCGTTGGCCAGTCCACGGCTGTCCTGTCCGTTGATCTCGATGACCACTCCATTCACCGAAAAGCGGCTCGCGCTCACGTCGTAGGCGCGGCCGCGGGTTTCCAGCTCATCGAGCTCGGCACTCTTGAGCGTACGGAATTCGATGCTGTAGGCGACGAGGCCGCTCGATGCGCTGGTCGCCTCGATCTCCACTGTCGCGCCGTCCACAAGGCGATCCACCGCGCCATCCTCGAAGCTCGCATTGGGCGCGAGGGTCACCGCGCGGGTGGTCCCGTCGCGCAGTGTCAGCACGAAGGTGTCGCCCGACAGGCCGCTCACGGTGCCGGTGTATTCCACGGTGCTGCCGGTGGGCACCGAGCGCGATACTTCGACCACCTCGGCCAGCACCTTGTTGGCTTCGATCCGGCCGCTTACGACCACATAGGTGCCATTCGGGTCGCCGGAAGGGATCGGTCCGTTGGGGAAGCTCGCCTTCGAGGCATCCACCGCCACCCCGCGCAGCAGAAAGCTGGCGGTGCTCACGAAGGCGCCGATCGTGCCGCGCAGTTCGACGATTTCGGGTTTGAGGCGGGCGCTGACCAGCTGCTCCGCAATCAGTCCGTCGCCGCTGATCGTTCCGGTGGCGATCACATAGTCGCCATCGATCAGCCCCGCCACGGTTCCCGCCAGCGCGGCGAGGCTGGCATCCACCGGAACCCCCGACAATTCGAAGCGGCTTGCCGAGCGCGCCGAAACCAGGCCGGCGATTCGCCCCTTGCCTGACAGACCCTGCAAGGTCCGCACCCTGACGACGCGGGCCGCGAGCCGACCGGCGCTCTCGGGCACGGGGCTCCACACATTGACCACCGCGCCCTCGGCGAGCGCCGCAGCCGACGGCAGCGTGGTGGTGGTGGCGTCGTAGTCGATGAACATGTCACCGAGCTTGAAGACGCGGGCTGCGGTATCGAGGTTGTCGACGCGGCCGGTGATCCTGCGCACCTGGGTGGTCGAGGGCAACTGGCGGACCAGGCTTGCCTGGATGTAGGCGTGGTTCGAGCCATCGACACCGTACACGCCATGGATCTCGAGCATGCTGCCGTCGAGCTCGGGGCCGAAGCCGTCGAAACCGCTGTAGTAGGTAACCGGTCCGGCGGCGGCACTGGTGTTGGTACGCACGCTCACCCCGTTGACCACGAAACGCCCGAGCGCGGTGTCGAGCGCGCGGGCTTGCCCGATCAATGCCGCGTCGACCTTTACCGTGGCGGGTTTTCCATCCGCGTCCAGGCTGATCTGCAATTGGTTGCCGAGATCGACGGACATTGCCGTGGTGGTGGTCGATTCCGCGCTTTCGCTGCCGGCGAGGTAGGTGCCGCTGGCGCTGCTGTAGCCGGCACCGTCGACAAGCACGCTGCCGAAGCCGGTGACCGATCCCCAGCTGATGCCGGTGCCGCCGGAGCCCACGCCGCCGTTCTGCGCCAGCGGCCCGCCGCCGCCGCCACAGCCGGCCACGAGGATCAATGTCGATATCGCCGCCACACGGCGCAAGGCCTCAAGGATTGTCATGCTCGTGATCCCCGTCAGTGTCCGAACCGTCGGCGTTGCCGCCGGCCTGATCCCAGAAATACATGCCGAAGCGCATCCGGTGCACCGCCTCGGGGTGACCGCGATCGGCCTCGTAGAGCTGCTGCGCGGCGCCGATCATCTCGCGGCGCGCCTGCGCCCACAGCTTGCGTCCGAGTTCCTGCAGTTGTCGGGCCGACTCGGCGCGGATGCCGTCAGCGAACACCGCTTGTTCGAGGCGCGGCCCTTCGCCGAGCAGGTTTGCCACTGCGGTGGCGGCGTGGTCGGAGAGATTTCCGCCGAACAGCTCGAGCAACTCGCTCGAGCCGGGTGGCGGCACGAAGCCGTCCCGGTTCGGCACCACCAGATCGCCATGCTCGCCGGGCTCGATCCGCGCCAGCCCGAGGCGGAGCAGTTCGGCCAACACGTTGAACGGTCGCAAATCGACGGTCACCGACCGAGCTAGGCTCTCGAAGGACGGCGCTGGACCGAGACGCGGCAAGGCTTTGGGCCGTCGCCTGCGATCCTGGTAGATGGGGTCCTGCATCCATCGCGCGAATACCCGGTTGCTGATCGACAGCTCATTCGTCGGCTGTGGGGACAGGCCCGTTTCGCGCCATTTCCGGATGTCCTTGCGATGCACGCCGCTGAGCAGGCTGAGCGCCGAGTCGGTGTCCTTGCGGCCGCCCTCGCGCAGCGTGCGGTGCGCCTCTTCGACGAAAACCGGTTTGAGGGCCGTGGCCAGCCGGGTGTAATCCACGCCGGCCGCGAGCAGCGCTCGTGCCAACGGTCGCACCGCGCGCAATACCTCGGGCAGCAAGGCATCGCCCTTGGGCAATTGCCGGGCTGGTGCGCAAGGTTCCGGCAGGCGGCGGGGTGGGCGAACCATCGTTCTCGTACAGGTGAAGGCAGGGAGGAAGTCTAAGTATAAAAGTAGAAAAGATGTTGCGTGGGAAAACATCACACGCTACGATGAAATCGCTGTTGGCGGGCACCACGAGCTCTAGCCCGTCGACATGAGCAAGGCGGTTTCCCGCGGGCATGGGCTCTGCCGGGTCCCCGCCCAGGGCGGCAGGGATCCGCTTCGGTGGCGAATGCCCGGATCGATGAAACACGGGAGGCGCATCATGAACAGAAGAGTCATGGCGGCCGCAGTTTCACTGGCCCTCGCAGCTTGCGGTGGTGGTGGCGGCGGCGGAGGGGGCAGCCCAACGAGCCTCGTGGGCACCTTGGTAGACGCACCGGTCGCGGGGGTCGAGTTCGAATCCGCGAGCGGCAAGGGCATTACCGACAGCGGCGGCAACTTCATCTATCGCGACGGCGAGACGGTGAGCTTCCGTATCGGCGCCTTGGCGCTGGGCGCCGCGAAACCGCAGGACCGCAGGGTCAGTCCGCTGGAACTGGTGGGCACCGCCAACACAAGCGATGCGCGGGTCATCCGCATGCTGCGCACCTTGCAGTCGCTCGACTCCGACGGCGACCCCGAGAACGGCATCCAGATCTCGGAAGCGGTTCGCCAGACCCTCGCCAGGCACGACCGCCTCGACCTGACCTCGGCCGCCACCACCGACCTCCAGGTGACAGCCCTGATCGGCGAATACAAGGTCTCCGAGAACGAGGCCCGGGAGCATTTCGAGCGACACCGCGGCGACCATTCGGGCGAAGACGACGACTACACCCCGCCACCTGCCAACCCGGGTGGCGCTACCGGCAGCTATGCGTTGGTCGCCTGGAACGATCTCGGCATGCACTGCACCGATGGCAAGGACTTCTCTATCTTCTCGATCCTGCCGCCCTACAACAACCTCCACGCCCACTTGATAGACCGCAGCGCCAGCAGCAGCAAGCGCGTGACCAGCGGCGTCACGCTGAGCTACGAAGCGGTGCTCGACACCACCGGCTCGATCAACACCGAGAGCGCCAGCAAGACCAACTTCTGGAGCTGGGTAGGCTCGCTGTTCGGCGCCAGCCCCGCGCCCGACCGGGGCCTCAATCTCGCCGACCCCCTGGTGAGCAATCCCACCCCCTCGCGCAGTCCTGCGCCGATGCGCTACAACAGCGGCACCGACTGGTGGGAAGCCGAAGGCATTCCGATCACCCCCTACGACGACGCCGGGCGAAAGAACTTCTACCCCATGGTCAAGGTCGTCGCGCGCGACTCGGCCGGCGCGGAGCTCGCCTCGACCCGGGTGGTGCTGCCCGTCTCGGATGAAATGAGCTGCCAGAGCTGCCATGCTTCCGGCAGCGCCGACGACGCGCGCCCGAGCGCCGGGTGGATCGACGATCCCGATCCCGAAAAGGATTGGAAAAAGAACATCCTGCGCCTGCACGACGAGAAGTTCCCGGATGCGATCGCCACTGCCGCGATGCAATCCAGCTACACCGGTGGCGGCCTGCTCGCCACCGCGAATGGGGGGCAACCGGTGCTGTGCGCCGCATGCCATCAGTCCAACGCCTTGGCGACACCCGCCAAGCCGGGAATCAAGCCGCTCACCGAAGCCCTGCATTCGCAACATGCCACGGTCAAGGATCCGGCGAGCGGACTGGCGCTCAACGATCTTTCCAATCGCGACTCATGCTACATGTGCCATCCCGGCTCGCAGACCAAGTGCCTGCGCGGTGCGATGGGCGACGCCAGGAACCCCGACGGCAGCAACGCCATGGATTGCCAGAGCTGCCACGGCAACATGGCCATGGTCGGGGCCGCGGGCCGCCAGGGTTGGCTCGACCAGCCAAACTGCCAGAGCTGCCACGACAAGGACGCCGTCACCGGCAGCTTCGTGCGCCACCTCTCGGTGTTCGACGCCAGCGGTGCCCCGCGACCGGTGCGCGACCAGCGCTTCGCGACCAACGCCAACGTCCCGGTGGCGGGCGTCTCGCTGTATCGCTTCAGCAAGGGTCACGGCGATCTGCAGTGCGAGGCCTGCCATGGCTCGACACATGCCATCTATCCGAGTTCGCATGCCAACGACAACGTGCAGAGTATCGAACTGCAGGGCCACACCGGTACCATCGCGGAATGTACCGTGTGCCACAGCAGCGTTCCCAACACCCGCGACGGTGGCCCGCATGGGCTTCACACCATCGGCCAGGCCTGGGTGGGGCGCCACGGCGACGCAGCCGAATCGCGCGCGAGCGATTGCAAGTCCTGCCACGGGAGCGACTATCGCGGCAGTGCCCTGTCGCGCACCAGCATGGCCCGCAGCTTCAAGGCGGACGACAAGACCCGCAGCTACGCGGCCGGCGACAAGGTCGGTTGCTACGACTGCCACAACGGACCCCGTGGCGAAGACTGAGGCAAGTCCGGCCTCCCTGGGCGGCAGCCTGACCACAGCTTGAATCGAAAAGCCCCGCTCGAAACCGAGCGGGGCTTTTTGGTGCGGGCGCCGCCGGCAAGCGAACGCTAGAATTGCCGCGGCATCGGATACTTGCGCTTGAAGGCGTCGTAGACCTTGCGCAGTTCCTTCTCACGTGCGAGATCCTGCCGCTCGGCGGCGCGGGCGATGAGGTCCTGGTGCATCTCGTGCAGCACATGGATGCCGCGCAGGTCCGCAATCAGCTGGTTGCCCAGTTCGGCAGCGACGATGGTGGCCATGTTCTGGTGTTCTGCAATGATCTCGATGGTCGCGCTATCAAGGTCGATGAAATCCAGGCAATCGATGAGACTCAGCATGATGGCCCTCCGGCCGGTCGGCACCGGCGAATGTGCATGTTCTTGGTGCATCCACGCTCCATGTGGACGCATGAAACGGAGCCATCACCCGCTTCACGGGTTGCCAGACTGGCTGATACCAGGCTTTTCTGTCTGTTGGGACTGTCTCCGTAGACTAGCGAAGCAAACCCTGTGCCATAGAACTTCATACAATAGCGCTTCAAGATAGGGCCGCAAGGATAGTGTTCTTTGATCCCGGTTGGAACCGTTGCGCCGAAATACAATCATTCAGTCTCAGCCCCGCCCCGATCGATCACCTTCATGCCCCCATCCAAGCCCGACCCGCGCAGCATCCGCATTCGCGGCGCACGCCAGAACAACCTCAAGAACCTGTCCCTCGATCTTCCGCTGGGCGAGCTGCTGGTGGTGACCGGCGTGTCCGGCTCGGGCAAGAGCTCGCTGGTGTTCGATACCCTCTATGCGGAAGGCCAGCGCCGCTACGTCGAGACCTTCTCGCCCTACGCCCGGCAGTTCCTGGACCGCATGGACAAGCCTGCCGTGGATCGCATCGAAGGCGTGCCGCCGGCGATCGCCATCGACCAGACCAACCCGGTGCGCACCTCGCGTTCGACGGTGGGCACCATGACCGAGCTCAGCGACCACTTCAAGCTGCTCTACGCGCGGGCGGCCCGTCTGTACTGCCGCGGCTGCGGCAAGCCGGTGAGCCGCGACGATACCGGCTCGATCTGCCGCGATCTGGCCGTGCGCGCCAAGGCCGCGGGCGATCCGCGGCTGGTGGTGACCTTTCCGGTCAGCGTACCGGCCAACTACGCCGAGGCCGAGGTCACTGCGCTGCTCGAGCGCCAGGGCTATACCCGCATCCATGCCCGCGACGGCGATCTGCTGCATGTGGTGCAGGACCGCTTCCGCCTCGGCAATGCCGACCAGGGACGCGTGGCCGAAGCCATCGAGGCGGCCTTGCGGGTCGGCCAGGGGCGGGTCTCGGTGCGGGCGCTCGGCGAAGCGGACGAGACCGAGTGGAAGTTCAGCGCCAGCCTGCACTGCGCCGAGTGCGATATCCACTACTCCGACGCCACCCCGAGCCTGTTTTCCTTCAACTCACCGCTCGGCGCATGTGAGAGCTGTCGCGGCTTCGGACGGGTGATCGGGGTCGACTTCGGCCTCGTCATCCCCGACGAATCGAAGACCCTGGCGCAAGGCGCGGTCAAGCCCTGGCAGACCGAGAGCTACAGCGAATGCCAGCGCGACATGGTGAAGATGGCGGCCAAATACGGCGTGGCGCTGGATGTGCCCTTCCGCGACCTGCCCGAGGAACACCGCAACTGGGTGCTCGAGGGCGATCCGACCTGGAAGAGCTGGGATTCCTCCTGGCCGCGCAAGTGGTACGGCGTGCGCCACTTCTTCGAGTGGCTGGAGACCAAAGCCTACAAGATGCACATCCGGGTGCTGCTGTCGCGCTATCGCAGCTATACCGAGTGCCCCGCCTGCCACGGCGCGCGACTCAAGCCCGAAGCCCTGCTGTGGCGCCTTGGCGCCCCACCGGGCCTCGGTGAGGGGTCAGGCGTGAGGGGTGAGGAAAACGCCACCGCCACCGCTGCCAGCCCCTCCCTCACCCCTCGCCCCTCACTCCTCACCGATACACCCCTCGCGATCCACGAACTCATGGCCCTGCCGGTGGACCGCGTGCGGGCCTTCGTCGACGCGCTGCAACTGCCCGCACCGCTCGACGAAGCCACCGAGCTGCTGCTCGGCGAACTCACCTCGCGGCTCAGGTTTCTTGCCGATGTGGGGCTCGGCTACCTCACCCTCGACCGCCAGTCGCGCACCCTGTCGGGCGGTGAGGTGCAGCGCATCAACCTCACCACGGCGCTCGGCACTTCGCTGGTGAACACCTTGTTCGTGCTCGACGAGCCCTCGATCGGCCTGCACCCGCGCGATATCGGCCGCATCCTCGGGGTGATGACGCGGCTGCGCGATGCCGGCAACTCGCTGGTGGTGGTCGAGCACGACCCGCAGCTGATGTTCGCCGCCGACCGGCTGCTCGATATCGGTCCCGGGCCGGGCGAGCGGGGCGGCGAGATCGTCGCCTTCGCCGCCCCGGACGAAGTCGCCGCCATGCCCGACTCGCTCACCGGCGCCTACCTGTCGGGCCGCAAGCGGGTCGACACCCGCCGCCAGCCGCGTGCGGTCGATGCGGCCACCCCCCGCCTCACCCTGCGCGGCGCTGCCCAGCACAACCTCGCCGGCATCGACGTGGCGATTCCTCTCGGCCGCCTGGTGTGCGTGACCGGCGTCTCGGGTTCGGGCAAATCGACCCTCATCCAGGACGTGCTCTACCCGGCGCTGGCCAAGCACTTCGGCAAGCCCGCCGAAACTCCGGGGCTGTTCGACTCGCTCGACGGGCACGAGTCGCTGGCCGACGTGGTGATGGTCGATCAGTCGCCGATCGGCAAGAGCGCGCGCTCCAACCCGGTGAGCCATGTCGGTGCATGGGACGCGATCCGCAATCTCTTCGCGGCGCTGCCCGAAGCCAAATCGCGCGGCTACACCCCGGGCACCTTCAGCTTCAACTCCGGCAATGGCCGCTGCCCGACCTGCACCGGCTCGGGCTTCGAGCATGTCGAGATGCAGTTCCTGTCGGATGTCTACCTGCGCTGCCCGGACTGCGACGGCAAGCGCTACCGCCCCGAGCTGCTCGAGCTGCGCTGGCGGGATCGCGCCATCGACGAGGTGCTGGAGATGACCGTCTCCGAAGCGTTGCAGTTCTTTGCGAGTGAGCCAAAGGTGGCCGCGGTGCTGGCGCCGCTGGCCGATGTGGGCCTCGAATACCTGCGCCTCGGCCAGCCGGTGCCGACCCTCTCGGGTGGCGAGGCGCAGCGCCTCAAGCTGGCCGGCTACCTGGCACTGGCGGCGCAGTCGGCGAGCAAGCGAAAATCGAAGTCGGGTGCCAGCGGTCGCATGCTGTTCCTCTTCGACGAGCCCACCACCGGCCTGCATTTCGAGGACGTGTCGCGGTTGCTGGGGGCCTTCGAGGAACTGCTCGGTGCCGGCAATTCGCTGGTGGTGATCGAACACAATCTCGACGTGATCGGCGCCGCCGACTGGCTCATCGATCTCGGCCCCGAGGGTGGCGAGGGCGGCGGCCGCATCATCGCCGAGGGCACGCCGGCCGAGGTGATGAAGCTGGACCGCTCCCACACCGCGGTTGCGCTCAGAGACTACGTCGCCCAGCTTGGCGAGATCGGCCGCGGCGCCCAGCGGGCGCTGGCGGTCGCCGAAGCGCCGGCGCGCTATCTGCCGGTGCCGGCGATCGAGATTCGCCATGCCCGCGAGCACAACCTCAAGAACATCAGCCTGTCGATTCCCCGCGATGCCTTCACGGTGGTCACCGGCCTGTCGGGTTCCGGCAAGTCCACGCTGGCCTTCGACATCGTCTTCGGCGAGGGCCAACGCCGCTATCTCGAGTCGCTCAACGCCTACGCGCGCCAGTTCGTGCAGCCCGCGAGCCGGCCCGAGGTCGATGCGATCTTCGGTATCCCGCCCACGGTCGCCATCGAGCAGCGCACCAGCCGCGGCGGGCGCAAGAGCACCGTGGGCACGCTCACCGAGATCCAGCCATTCCTGCGCTTGATGTATGTGAAGCTCGGTACGCAGTTCTGCCCCAGATGCGATGTGGCGGTGAAACCGCAGAGCTTCGAGGCCATTGCCGCGCAGATCATGAGCGAGCTGCGTGGCCGCTCGGTCGAGCTGCTGGCGCCGCTGATCGTGAGCCGCAAGGGCTTGTATACCGAGCTCGCCAAGTGGGCGCGGGCCAAGGGCTTCGAGCAACTGCGGGTGGACGGCGAGTATCTGCCGACCCGCAAGTGGCCGCGGCTGGACCGCTACAAGGAACACAACATCGAGCTGCCGGTGGGCATGGTGGTGGTCGGGCCGAAGAACGAAGCGCTGCTGCGCGAGCACCTGACGCTGGCGCTCGAGCATGGCAAGGGGGTGATGAAGGTGCTGGTGATGGGCGAGCTCGATGCGCGGCCGGTCACCTTCTCGACCCTGCGTGCCTGTCCCTCGTGTGGCGACAGCTTTCCCGAACCGGATCCACGGCTGTTCTCCTACAACGCCAAGCATGGCTGGTGCCCGAGTTGCTACGGCACCGGGCTGCGTATCAGTGGCAAGGTCGAGGACCCCGATGCGCTCGATCTCGGCGAGACCGAGCAGACCGGCGAGGAGGCCTGCCCGGCCTGTGGCGGGGCGCGCCTCAACCCGGTGGCCCGGGCGGTGCGCTTTCGCGAGCTCGGCATCCACCAGCTGGCGGCGCGGCCCGTCGAGCGGGTGGCGGCGTTCTTCGCCGGGCTGGTGCTCGCCGAGCGCGAGTCCGGGATCGCCCGCGATCTGGTCAGTGAAATCCGCGGCCGCCTCGACTTCCTGCACCAGGTCGGTCTTGGCTACCTGGCGCTGGACCGTGCCGCGCCCACCCTGTCGGGCGGCGAGGCGCAGCGCATCCGCCTCGCCGCCCAGCTCGGCTCCAACCTGCGTGGCGTCTGCTACATCCTCGATGAGCCCACCATCGGCCTGCACCCGCGCGATAACCGGCTGCTGCTCGACACCCTCGAAGCGCTCAAGGCCCGCGGCAACACCTTGCTGGTGGTGGAGCACGACGAAGACACCATCCGCCGTGCCGACCATGTCATCGACCTCGGCCCCGGCGCCGGAGTGCGGGGCGGTCGGGTGGTGGCCGAGGGCACCCTCGCCGATCTCATGGCGGCGCCCGAATCGGCCACCGGGCGCTGTTTCCGCAATCCGCTCATGCATCCGGTCGGGCCGCGCCGCGGCGTGGCCACCGAGCACCCCGCGCTGTGGCTGCGCGGTGGGCGGCTGCACAACCTCAAGGCGGTCGACGCGCGGGTGCCGCTGGCGCGTCTCACGGTGGTCACCGGGGTCTCCGGCTCGGGCAAATCGACGCTCGCGCGCGACGTGCTGCTCGCCGGCATGCGCCAGTTGCTGGCGGCAGCGAACACCCGCGGTGCCACGATTCCCGAGCTCGCGGCGTGCGATGCCATCGAGGGCTGGCAGCAGGTCGGCCGGGTGCTGGAGGTGGACCAGGCGCCGATCGGCAAGACCCCGCGCTCCTGCCCCGCCACCTACATCGGCTTTTGGGATGCGATCCGCAAGCTCTTCGCCGACACCAACGAAGCGCGGCTGCGCGGCTGGAAGGCCAACCGCTTTTCCTTCAATACCGGCGCGGGGCGCTGCCCCACCTGCGAAGGCCAGGGGCAGGTGACCATCGAGATGAATTTCCTGCCCGACGTGAAGGTGAAGTGCGAGACCTGCGACGGTGCCCGCTTCAATGCCGAGACCCTGGCGGTGCAATGGCGTGGCAAGACCATCGCCGACGTGCTGGCGATGCCGGTCGAGGAGGCGGTCGAGTTCTTCTCCGCCCACCCGTCGATCGCCCATCCGCTGCGCCTGCTCGAGGAAGTGGGCCTCGGCTATCTGACCCTCGGCCAGCCCAGCCCGACCCTCTCCGGTGGCGAGGCGCAGCGCATCAAGCTGGTCACCGAGCTCGCCAAGGTCCGCGGCGAGCTCACGCAAGCCCCCGCCATCCTCAAACCCGAAAAGCACACCCTCTATGTGCTCGACGAGCCGACCGTGGGGCTGCACATGGCGGATGTGGAGAAGCTCATCCAGGTGCTGCACCGGCTCGCCGACGCAGGCCACACGGTGCTGGTGATCGAGCATGATCTCGACGTCATGGCCGAGGCCGACTGGCTCATCGACCTGGGGCCGGAAGGCGGCGACGAAGGTGGGCAGATCGTCGCCGCGGGCCCGGTCGACCAGGTGTGCGCCAGTGCCGCATCGCATACCGGACGCATCCTCGGGGAATTTCTGCGCCTGCGCGGCGCTCAAGCAGTAGAGCCGGCAAAGCCAAAAACCAGGAAACGCAAGGAGAAGCACGCATGAGTACCAAGAAGGTCCGTATCTGGGATCTGCCAACCCGGATTTTCCACTGGGCGCTGTTCCTGCTGGTGACGGCCGCCATCGTCTCCGTCAAGATCGGCGGCAACGCGATGGTCTGGCATGGCCGCATCGGCGTCGCCATCGTCGGTCTGCTGGTGTTCAGGATCGTGTGGGGGCTGGTCGGCTCGACCTATGCGCGCTTTGCGCATTTCGTGCGCGGGCCGGGCGCCATCCGTGCCTATCTGCAGGGCCGCTGGCGCGGTGTCGGCCACAATCCGCTGGGTGCGCTGTCGGTGCTGGCGCTGCTCGGCCTGCTCGCCTTCCAGGTGTCCACGGGGCTCTTCTCCAACGACGACATTGCCTTCAACGGGCCGCTCTACCCACTCGTCGACAAGGACACCAGCGACTGGCTGAGCGGGCTGCACAATCAGGCTGAATGGTTCATCTACGGCCTCGTGGGCCTGCACATCGCGGCCATTCTCTACTACGTGCGCTTCAAGAAGGACGACATCGTCAAGCCCATGATCACCGGTGAGAAGGCAATCAACGAGCCCGGGGTCGAATCGGCGCGCGGCGGTGGCGTGCTCGCCTTCGTTCTGGCGCTGGCAATCGCCGCGGGCGTCGCCTGGGCTGCTTCGGGGGCGATCGTTCCGCCGCCTCCGCCGCCCGTCGAGACGCCTTCCTGGTAGCGCCGCAGGCATGAATCCCCAGGATCTCGAGCGGCTGCTCACGCTGGAGATGCCCTACGGCAAGTTCAAGGGCCGGCCCATCGCCGAGCTGCCGGGCCACTACCTCGGCTGGTTCGCGCGCGTGGGCTTCCCCAGGGGCGAGCTCGGCCGGCTGCTGGCGCTCATGTACGAGCTCGACCACAACGACCTGCGCGCCCTGCTCGAACCGCTGCGCCGCCGTCGCGGCTGAGGCGCAGCGAGCATCGATTGCTTTTCGCTTGCGATAAAAAAACGGCCACCCGAAGGTGGCCGTTCTGATTGCGCAGGCGCTTGTCGCCGCCGCGTCACTCTTCTTCGCGGTACTTGTCGTGGCAGGACTTGCAGGCCTTGCCGAGTTCGCCGAACTGCGCCTTGATGGCGGCCTGGTCGCCGGTGGCGGCAACCTTCTGCAATTCGTTGGCCTGCATCGTGAAGTTCCTGGCGATCTTGCCGACCTCGGCCTGCTCCTTGAAGAACTCCGGCTTGAGGCGGGTTTCGTGCCAGCCGGTGCCCTCGTCGGTGCCCGGCCCGTAGAGCGCACCCATGCCGGAGTTGGCGGTGGCGGCGATGAGGTTGGCCGCGGCCTGGACCTGCTCCTTGTTGAAGGGCACGCTGCCATCGACGACCTGGGCCTTGATCTTGCCCATGTTCCAGCCCATGAAGGCATAGCCGGCCTGGCGGGTCTTGATCATGTCCTCCGGCTTCATCTGGGCGGACGCGCCCACTGCGATGGAGAGGGCGGCGGCGCCGAGCAGGGTGCGGACGAGGGGGAACTGCATATGGTTTCTCCGGTTGTTTGACGGTTGGGTGACGGGCTGGCTTCGCGTATGCCAAGTGCCTCGGAGAGTAAACATCCGGCGCGCCGGATTGTTCCCGATCACTGTGGCGATATTTCCCTGCCGATGGCAGCCGTCGTTTCCCGATGGTATATCAGAGTTCGCTGGATTACGAACAGGGCGCGGCCCGGATCCGCGTTCAGGCGTGCCCGGCTGCCCATTCGAGCGCCATCTCGAGGCGGTCGTTGCCCCAGAACAGTTCCTTGCCGACGACGAAGGTCGGCGCGCCGAAGAGCCCCAGTTCGCCCGCCTCGTCGGTCTGCCCGTGAAGCGCCGCCTTGTTGCCGGCGCTGCCTGCCTGCGCCAGCAAGTCATCGGCGGGCAGGCCCAGACGGGTGAGGATCTCGCCGATCACGGCGCTGTCCGAGATGTCACGGTCCTCGGCGAAGTTGCCGCTCATCACCGCCTTGGCGAATTCGGCGATCCACGCTTTGTCCTGCCCCAGCAGCGCGACCCGCGCGGCGAGCAGGCCGTTGCGCGGGAAAACCGACGGTTTGCGCAGCGGCAGGCCATAGCGGGCGCACAGCCGTTCGAGGTCGCGCCACATGTAGCGGCCCTTGGGCGGGTAGATGTTGAAGGGCGAATCGTTCCAGCCCAGGCTCAGGAACACGGGCCCGAGCAGGAAAGGGCGCCAGCGCACCGTTACCCCTGCCCTGGCGGCGAGCGCCTCGATGCGCATGACTGACAGGTAGGAATAGGAGCTGGCGAATTCGAACCAGAAATCCAGCGTGGCCTGCTTGCTCATGGGGACGTCCTTTGTGGTTCAGGCTTGTCGGAAGAAGGTGAGCAGATGCCGCAACACCGCCTCGGGTGATTCTTCCGGCAGGAAGTGACCACCCGGGACGGTGCCGCCGCTCATCGTGGTGGCGTACTGCTGCCATACCGCGAGCACGTCGTAGCTGCGATTGACGAATCCGCGCTCGCCCCACAGCACCAGCAGCGGACAGGCGATGCGCTTGCGGCCGAAATCGGCGCGGTCGTGCTCGAGATCGATGCCAGCCGCGGCACGGTAGTCCTCGCAGCTGGCATGGATTGCTTCGGGCTGCGAAAAGCAACGCACATACTCCGCCACCGCCGCTTCGTCGAAGTGCGCACCGGGCGCCGCCCAGCGGCGCAGCTTCTCGACCAGGAACCAGCCCGGGTCGGCGCCGATCATGCGCTCGGGCAGGCCGTGTGGCTGGATCAGGAAGAACCAGTGGTAATAGCCGGTGGCGAAAGCCTGGTCGGTGTGCTCGAACATGTGCAGCGTGGGTGCGATGTCCATCACGCAGACGCGGCTGACCCGCTGCGGGTGGTCCAGCGCGAGGCGGTGGGCGACCCGCGCGCCGCGGTCGTGGCCGGCCAGCGCAAAGCGCTCGAAGCCCAGTGCGGCCATCACCTCGACCATGTCGCGGGCCATCTCGCGCTTGCTGTAGTTGTTGTGGTCGGCACTTCCGGGCGGCTTGCTGCTGTCGCCATAGCCGCGCAGATCGGGGCACACGACGGTGAAGTGGCGGGCGAGTTGCGGCGCGAGGCGGTGCCACATCGCGTGGGTCTGCGGGTAGCCGTGGAGCAGCAGCAGCGGCGGCCCCTCGCCACCGCTCTCGAGCGCGATCCGGGCACCGCCGGTGCGGATGCTTTGCTGCCGGAAAGCTTCACCCAACATGGTGCGTATCCTTCGCCGATGTTCCACTTCGACAGTAGCGCAGGGGCCAGCCGGCGTCGACCATCGTCTACGGGCCAGCCGGCCGCCTGCGGCTCAGCAGAACCCGTTACGACCACGGCCCATGCTGCGCAGGGCGGCGCCACTCCAACGCGGATCGAAGAGTCCTGCAAGGCGCAGCCAGAGGCTGGCGGGCCGACGCCCGCGCGCCTCGCGGCGCACCACGAGGACTTCGGCCGCGGTGCGGGCGCCGAGTACCGCGCTACCCGGCTGGCTGAGCAGCAGGCGCTCGCCCGGGCGGAGCACAAAGTCGCGCGAGTCACCATGCTGGGTCACCCACACTTCGCCACTCAAGCCGCTGATCTCGAGCCCCGCGGCATTCTCCAGGATGTGGCTGCGATGGGCGGCGAGCTGCACTCTTTCGCATGAGATTGTTGCATTCATCACCTAGTCCTCCTAAGGTCTCGTTCTCGGCGTAGCGTGAATTCGGTACGTCGTGACTGCAGTATCGACAGGCAATCGGTGCAGGACAAACGGTAAATTGGCATCGCAAGCATGAGAAAAACGCATGGATGAGCCGCTCCTGAGACTGCCCCCGCTCGATCCCTTGCGGGGCTTCGTGGTGGCCGCACGGCATCTATCCTTCACCCGTGCGGCCGCGGCGCTGTGCCTCACCCAGTCCGCCATCAGTCGCCAGATCCAGACCCTCGAGACAGCCCTCGGGCTGCGCCTCTTCGAGCGTGGCAGCCGCCAGCTCGCGCTCACCCCGGCGGGCGTCCAGTTGCTGCGCGAGGCCGAGGGCTGGCTCATGGACTACGCAGCGCTGGCCGAGCGGCTGCGTGGCAGCCAGCGCCGGCGGCCGGTCACCGTGACCGCCAGCATCGGCATCGCCACCCTGTGGCTGGTGCCGCGCCTGGCGCAGTTCCAGCGGCAGTACCCCGATATCGATGTTCGCCTGGCGGCCGGCAACCGCCTGCTCGACCTGCAGCGCGACGGCATCGACGTGGCGATCCGCTACTGTGCGGACCAGGACGCACCGCCGGGCGCGGAGCGCCTGTTCGGCGAATCGGTGCTGCCGGTGGCGAGCCCGTCGCTTGGCGTCGAGGTGCTCGACGCCACGACGCTACCCGGGCTGGCGCTGCTGGATTTCGAAGACCCGCGCTATCCCTGGCTGCGCTGGGACGACTGGCTCGCGGCGGCCGGGCTCGAAGGGGTGAGCCCGCGCGCGCGGCTCACCTATTCGCACTACGACCAGCTGATCCATGCCGCGGTGGCAGGCCAGGGCGTGGCGATCGGCCGCGCCGAGCTGGTAGACCGGCTGGTCCGCTCCGGCCAGCTGGTGCCGCTGGGAAACAGCCGCCGCGATGTCGCGGGGCGTGGCTTCTGGCTGATCAATGCCTCCACCGAACCGGCCCCGAGTGTGCGTCGCTTCAGCGACTGGGTGCGTGCCGAAGGAGCCCTCGCGCTGGCCGAATCGATGCGCGGCTGAGACCGGCGCGCGAACCGTCACGACCGCGGCAGTGACCTGGCTCACCTTCTCGGCATGAACCGGTCGCTATCCGCCCGGCCGCCGATGCGCTTTGATGGCGGCAGGGCGTATGGCTGCTCCGCAAGCGAGCGCCTGCGGAAGCTGTCAGCGCTCAACCCGCACCATTCGCAGCCTGAAACGGATACGGAGAGCCACCATGCAATCGACCGATCTGATCGGTTACCTCGCGGCGCTGCTGGTTGCGGCGGCGTTCTGCATGAAGTCCATTGTGGGCTTGCGCAGCGTGGCGATCCTCAGCAATATCGCCTTTCTCACCTACGCCCATCTTGGCGGGCTGATGCCGGTATTGTTGCTGCATCTGGTGCTGCTGCCGGTGAACCTGTTCCGTCTCGGGCAGATCCTCGAGATCGGCAATCGGCTTCGCAGGGGCAGCGCTGGCGCGACGCGACCCTGCATGGCGGTAGAATCACCCCATGACTACGATCGACCATGATGCGGCCGCCGAGGGCGACGAAACCCACACCGTCAAGGAACCCGGCCTGTGGCGCGACAACGGCTGGACCGCGCGCGTGATCAAGAACATGGACGACGACGGCTGGGCGGTGGAGATGATTCTCGACGGTGAATCCGAACCCGCCCTGGTCGGCCCCTGGACGATGGGCCGCGACAAGAAGAACCCCAAGCCGCTCGATGCCAACGCCTTCAATACCCTGGTCAAGACCGCCTCCGAGGTGTTGCGCAGGCATGAGCAGCACCTGCATGCCCAGTTCCACAAGCGCATCACCGTCAGCACCGAGGGCGGCCCGGTCGAGGTCACCCTCGACATCGTCGCCGACGAATTCGAGCCCTACGCCACGCTTGGCGCCTGGGGCGAACTCGGCGAGGAACTCGCGCAGGTGCGGGTCGAGGCCAACTTCAGCTTCACCCGGGCCAGCGCGGCCGCCTGGGTGGAGGCGGGTTTCGCCAAGCCGCGCTGAGGCCCTGGACCGTCTTCGAGCGCGGTCCGATGGCGAACTCAGCGGAGAGATCGTCAAAAGGCAAAGGCCCGCTGGATGCGGGCCTTTGCCTTGATTGCGGCGGCGGGCTCGGGGGTGGGAGCCTTGCGATTCCACTCTCTGTAGAAAGTGATTCCTCGGCGAACGGTGGCGGGTGGGCCTGGGTGCCGGCAGCGGGTTGCTGCAGGTGTTCGCGTTGGTCCGTTGGGGCTATTAGAGCCGAAAGCCTTCTATCTGAAAAACATTGAATCAAGATGGAAGTATCGTGAGAACAGATCGTACGGGTATCATCGTGCCACCATGGAACTTCGCCAGTTGCGCTATTTCACTGCCATCGCCAAGCACGGCACCTTCTCGAAGGCTGCCGAGCAGGTGTTCGTGGCACAGTCCGCGCTCAGCCACCAGTTGGCGCAGCTCGAGGCGGAGCTGGGCACGCGCCTCTTCCACCGCTCGCGTCGAGGCGTCGAACTCACCGAATCCGGCCGCATCTTCCTCGCCCACGCCACCGGCATCCTGCGCCAGGTGGAGGACGCCAAGGCCAGTGTCCGCAACGCCGCCACGGATCCGAGCGGCAAGGTCGTCTTCGGCGTACCCCACAGCGCCTCCAACGCGCTCGCCTTGCCGCTGCTGCAGGCGGTCCGCCAGCAACTGCCGAAGGTGGAGCTGGAGCTTACCGAGGAGCTGACCGGCAACCTGGTCCAGCAACTGCGCAGCGGCCAGATCAACCTGGCGGTGCTGTTCGACGATGGTGGCCTGGATGAATTTTCCAGCGAGTACCTGCTCGATGAGCGGTTGGCGCTGATCTCGCCTCCCTCGGCGGCCGACCGTCCGCTGGCCGCGGTGAGCCTGCAGCAGGCGCTGCTGCTGCCGCTGATCCTGCCGGCCAACCCCCATGGCGTGCGCCCGATCATCGAAGAGGCCGCCCGCATGCATGGCCTGCACGGGCCGAACGTCATCGCCGATATCAGCTCGATCAGCATCCTGCGCACAACGCTCCTGGCCGGCCTCGGCCACACCCTGTTGCCGGTGATGCCGTTGCGCCACGAGCTCGAGACCGGCACGCTGTGCGCGGTCGCCGTCGAGAACCCGATCCTCAGCCGCCGGCTGGCGCTTTGCGCCTCGAAACACCTCCCCCTCTCGGCCGCCGCGAGCGCCGTTGCGCGACTTACCAGGGAGCTGGCTTCGACGCTCTGTACGACGCAAGTGTGGCAGGGTGGTTCCCTCGTTGCGGAGGCGGATCAGGCGCCTGGTCTGGGGTGAAACCCGCACCTGGCGCAAGGCGGTGCGCGCTCGTCACACTGGCGGACCGGCTGTCGGTGTGGTGTCGCGCTGCCGCCATCGAAGGCATCGGGCACGACAAGCATACGGAGGGGCCGCACCGCTCGGGCGCGATGGGGCAGCAAACGGGTGCCCGCCCCTTCGAGGTACTCACCAAGGAGAGACACACATGGCAAGAGAACTTGAAGGCAAGGTGGCCGTCGTCACCGGGGCTGCGTCGGGCATCGGGCTCGCCAGCAGCGAGGCGATGCTGGCCGCGGGCGCGCGCGTGGTGATGGTCGACCGCGACCAGGGCGCGCTGCAGGCCCTCGGCAAGAAGTACGGCGGTGCGGTGATACCGCTGCTCATCGACCTGCTCGATCCGAAGGACTGTGCGACTCTGCTGCCTAGGGTCATGGAAGCGGCGGGTGGGCTCGATATCCTGCACGCCAATGCCGGTTCGTATGTCGGCGGCGAGCTGGTCGACAACGACACCGACTCGATCGACCGCATGCTGAACCTGAACGTCAACGTCGTGATGAAGAACGTGCGCGACGTGCTTCCGCACATGATCGCGCGCCGCACGGGCGACATCATCGTCACGAGTTCCCTGGCGGCCCATTTTCCGACCCCTTGGGAGCCGGTCTATGCGTCCTCGAAATGGGCGATCAACTGCTTTGTGCAGACCGTGCGACGCCAGGTCTTCAAGCACGGCATCCGCGTCGGCTCGATCTCGCCCGGTCCGGTCATCAGTGCGCTTCTCGCCGACTGGCCAGCCGAGAAACTGAAGCAGGCCAGGGAATCGGGGAGCCTGCTGGAGGCCGACGAAGTGGCCCAGGTGCTGATCTTCATGCTGACACGCCCTCGTGGCATGACGATTCGCGACGTGGTCATGTTGCCCACCAATTTCGATCTCTAGCCGCGGTCTCCCTGCAGTTGTTCATCCGCGATTTTCCCCGAGAATTGGAGCTGCGAACCAAAGCGATCGAGTAGGGGCCCAGATTGAACGCCCATGAGAATGGGCGATTGACCAGCCATAACCGAAGCCGCTTGGCATGACATGAGCCCGGTGGCGCGGCGGAGCGGTGTCGAGTCCGGCATGTGCCCGGGCCCTGACGAATCTCCGCAAGGGCGGTTACGACCCTGCCATAACGGTGTAGCCTTGTGCTCCAGTCCTGTCGCGTTTCCTTGTCGGTACTCGAGACACGCTTTTGGGATGCGGGGTATGCGGCACGAAAGAATCGAAGATCGCACCACGAGGAGAACAAGAAATGGCCACGGAGAAACCGGGCGTTCACGCCCACGACGAGGACGTCCTGGCACCGGGGGATCAGCGAAACCCCGACTACAAGGAGCGCCCGGCGGTATCGAGCCAGCCGCTGAACGGCTTGCGCCTGATTGGATTGCTGGCCGGGCCTATCGTCGCCATCCTGCTGTTGCTCGCTCCGGCGCCCGAGGGCATGTCGCCCGAGGCATGGCGACTGGTGGCGATGGCGGTGTGGATGGTGATCTGGTGGCTCAGCGAGTCGATCCCGATCCCGGCGACTGCGCTGCTGCCCATCGTCTTGATGCCGATCCTGGAGATCGACAAGATCCGCCCGGTGGCAGCCAACTACGGCCACCCCCTGATCTACCTGTTCCTGGGCGGCTTCCTGCTCGCCGCGGGGATGCAGCGGGTCGGCCTGCATCGCAGGATCGCCCTCAAGATCGTCAGTGTGGTGGGCTCGTCGCCCTCGCGAATCATTCTCGGCTTCATGATCGCGACGGCGTTTCTGTCGATGTGGATCTCCAATACCGCGACCACCATCATGATGTATGCAGTCGGACTCTCGGTGATCGATTTCGTCGCCCACAAGACCGATGACGAGACCATGGTGCGCAACTTTGGCGTGGCACTGATGCTCGCCATCGCCTACAGCGCCTCCATCGGCGGGGTGGGCACGCTGATCGGCACGCCCCCCAACGCGCTGCTGGCGAGCTTCCTGCAGAACACCTACAAGATCGAGATCAGCTTTTTCGACTGGATGCTGCTCGGTGTGCCGGTGGTGGCGGTGATGTTGCCGGTCACCTGGCTGATCCTGACCCGCCTGCTGTTTCCCGCCCACCGCATCGCTATCGACGATCCCCGCGGCGTGGTCGAGAAGGAGCTCACTGCACTGGGCAGCATGTCGCGTGGCGAGAAGCTGGTGGGCATCGTCTTCCTGGGCGCCGCCACCTGCTGGATCCTCCGCAGCCCTTTGGCGAAGCTGACCGGCCTGCCGCTCGACGACACGATCATCGCGCTCACCGCCGCGCTGCTGCTCTTCGCGGTGCCGATCTCGCGCGCGCGCGGCGAGTTCGCGCTCGACTGGGAGGCGGCGCGAAACGTGCCCTGGGGCGTGCTGCTGCTGTTCGGCGGCGGCCTGGCGCTGGCCAGTGGATTCCGCACCACCGGCCTTGCGGAGTGGATCGGCGGCGCGGTGGCGGGCATCGAGATCAGCACCATCGTACTGGTGCTGGTGGTGACGGTGGCCATCGTCTATCTCACGGAGATCACCTCCAACACCGCCTCGACGGCGACCTTCCTGCCGATCCTCGGGGCGGTGGCGGTGGGGCTCGGGCTCGATCCCCGGATTCTCACCGTGCCGGTGGCGCTGGCGGCTTCGATGGCCTTCATGATGCCGGTCGCCACGCCGCCCAACGCGATCGTGTTCTCCTACGAGAAAATGAAGCTCAGCGACATGGTGCGGGCAGGCTTCCTGCTGAACCTGGTGGCGATCGCTGCGTCCTTCGGGCTGTTCGTGCTGCTGGGTGGCTTTGTTTTCGGTTTGAAGTTCTGACCGGCGCGGCTACTGTCGCGATCAGTGAGGAGTCGGAGCTTGCGTGGCTGCATGTCAGGCAGGCATGCGAGGCCCGACGCCACGCTTCGCTGCTCCGACGGCGCCCATGCCGGGCCCGCTGCCAGTAATTTTTCGAGGGAGGTTCCCATGGCTGAACCAGTTGCCATTTGGCATGCAGATCACGTCGTTTTCGCCCGGCTTCTCGACCTGTTCGAGTCCCAGGTCGAAGCGTTCCACGCTGGCGAACGGCCGAACTACGAACTGATGACAGAGATCGTCGACTACCTGCGGCAGTACGGCGACCGCTTTCATCACCCGCGCGAGGAGGTCGCCTTCGAACGTCTGGTCGAGCGCGACCCCGGCATGCGGCTGCCGGTAAACAGGCTGTTGCAGGAGCACCGCGTCATCGCCCGGGCGGGCGACGAAGTGCTGGAGCGGCTTGGTGAAATCGTCGAGGACGTGATGATCGAACGCGCTGCCGTGGAGGCGGCCGCCGCAACCTACCTTGTCTACTATCGACACCACCTGACGAGCGAGGAGAGCAAGGTCCTGCCGCGCGCAGGCGAGCTGTTGACCGCGGATGACTGGGCTGCCGTCAAGGATGCGATCGAGGATGCTTCCGATCCACTGAGCGGTGCGGACTTCGAAGAGCGCTATCGCGAACTTCGCAAGTCCGTTTCGCTCCATCCTGCCCGCTCGCGCCCGGGATAGGTTCGGACGGGGCGCACCTTTCGAGCGGCCGCTCAAGGCGAGCAGCGGCACTTGGCGGCATTGCGGTCGGGACGAAGCGGTCTTGGTCGAAGGCGTGAACCCGAAAGCTCGCACGCCTGACCTCCTGTCCCGCTTGGCTGTCGGGTCGTGGCGGTCCGCAGCCGCATTGGCACACCTGCGGCAGGCCTGTGCGGAGCGCTGCTTCCTGCGCCCCCGGCATCCTCCGCCGCCTGGCACGGCGCTGTCTTGAATCGACGAAGGAAACCGCATGAGAATCCAACCATTGATCGTTCCGGCACTGCTTTGCCTCGTTTCCGTGACGCATGCAGGAGGGCTCGATGCGTCGATCATCGGAATGCCCGAGCTGGTCCAGGTCCTTGGGTCGGTCCACTCACCGCGCGGGCGGGTGACGAAGGTCACGCCGATCGCCTCGAGCGGTGGACGCGTGAGCTGGTCCCGCGACGGCGAGTATGTGCTCATGGATCGGAAGGGCGAGGACGGCTATTACGACATCTACCGGATTCGTCCAGACGGCAGCGACGAGACCTGCCTCACATGCGACCTTCAGGCGGTGCTGGGCAAAGGGCATATCGGCCAGCCGGAGTGGCATCCATCGGGCAAATACATGGTCTTTCAGGCACAGAAGACTTTCAGGCAAGGGCGGTGGGGGCGGGACCTGGCCGCCACGCCCGGCTTCGGGCGACATTCCGATCTGTGGTTGATGGAACTGGCGACACGACGTTGCTTTCGCCTGACCGACACGCCGCAGGACGACACCAGCGGCGTACTCCACCCGCTCTTCTCCCGCGACGGCAGCAAGCTCACCTGGGGGGAGATGTACGGGGCGCCGAAGTTCCTCGACGGTTTCGGCGAGTGGAAGATCCAGGTCGCGGATTTCGCCTTCGACAAGGGCAGCCCGGTCCTGTCCAACCTGCAGTCGTACGTCCCGGGCAAGCCGGGGTGGTACGAGAACCATGGTCTTTCGGTGGATATGCGCACCTTGATATTCACCTCGACCTTCGAGAACGACAAGGCCTTTCACGCCAATGTGTATCGCTACCTTATCGATCAGGCCCGGCTCGATCGCCTCGCCGACGAGAAGTGGAACGAGCATGCGACCTATTCGCCCAGCGGGAAGCGGATCGTGTGGATGAGCGGTCGTGACAACCTGAATGGGGGTACCGACTACTGGAGCATGAATCCTGACGGAAGCGACAAGCTGCGGCTCACGGATTTCAACAACCCCGCCCTTCCGACCTTCAAGAACAGGTCGATCGTCGCGGCCGACGCCAGCTTCAGTCCGGACGGCAGGTTCCTGATTGCATACCTGCAGGTGAATCTGGTGACCCAGGAGGGCGTCACGGTCCTGATCGAACTCGAAGATGACTGGGAGCGGCGGCGATAGCGCCTGGCATGAACGCGAATCAGTCGCGTTTTCGAACCTATGAGGCCCATGTCTGTCAAGTGCACTGCAGTCGCCCACTTGAGGAGAAGATCATGGAAAAGTCACACAGTCGCCTCGACCGTCACTTCGATATGCCGGGGATCCGCACCGTTGGCAATACCCGGCCGCTGCAGTGGTTGCGAATGGGTTGGGAAGACGTGCTCCAGAGCCCGCTTGCGAGCCTTGCCTACGGCGTCACGTTCGCCCTGCTCGGCTACCTGATCCTCGCCTTCGCGGCCGACAAGCCCTATCTCTTCACCGCCGCAGTATCGGGCTTTCTGCTTGTCGGGCCGCTCGCTGCCGCAGGCCTCTACGAGATCTCGCGTCGCCGCTCCGAGGGTAGGTCGTGCTCGCTGCTCGAGTCGCTGCAAGGGATCGCCCGTCACAAGGGCCAGCTCTTCTACTTCGGCCTGATGCTGGCGATCGTGCTGATCGGCTGGGAGCGGATGTCGGCGATTCTGTTCGCGATGTTCTACAAGGGTGATGCGCCCGACCTCGCCAACTTCTTCGGCGAGGTACTGTTCTCGGGCGCCTACACCCACTTCGTGGTGGCCTACATGGTGGTTGGGGGGGCGCTGGCGGTGCTGGTGTATGCGCTCTCCGCAGTAGCCGTGCCGATGCTCATGGACCGCGAGACCGACATCGTCACCGCGATGATGAGCAGCGCCCGGGCGGTTGGCTTCAACCTCGGCGCGATGATCCTGTGGGCGGCGATCATCGTCGGCAGCATGGCGCTGGGCTTTGCCTCCTTGTTGTTCGGCATGGTGATCCTGCTGCCTATCATCGGCCACGCCACCTGGCACGCCTATCACGAGCTCGTCGAGTAAGGCGCGGGTAGTGGACCGTCGGCGCACACTCGCCGCGTCACGGACGAAGGCCGAGGCGGCGCACCCGGCAGGCGCTAATTGTCGCAGCGCTTGCGGCTGGCTCGCGTTGCTGCTGGCGGGGCTTGTGCTCGCCGCCTGCAGCAGCGTGTCGATGGGATACCGCGGGGCGCCGACGCTGGCCGGCTGGTGGATCGACCGGCAGCTCGACCTTCCCGCCGCGCACCGCGAGGCGCTCGACCGCGCACTCGACGAAACCCACCGCTGGCATGCCGGCGCGCCGCGTCAGGCG
Organism: Zoogloeaceae bacterium; assembly: GCA_024235595.1. Taxonomy (GTDB): domain Bacteria; phylum Pseudomonadota; class Gammaproteobacteria; order Burkholderiales; family Rhodocyclaceae; genus Cognatazoarcus. The sequence continues at coordinate 202,853 of JACKMC010000001.1, forward strand.
CTCGCGGCGATCCTGCGTGACGCCGCGCAGCGGCTCGAGCGGCCGGTCAATGAGGCCGATCTGCGTGAGGTGATTGCGGCCCTCGAAGCGCATGCCGACGAAGTCTCGACGCATTTCGCGAATGCCTTGCTGCCGCGCCTGCCCGCGCTCGATGCGCAAGAGCTCGCGCGCATCGATGCACGCCTGGCCGAACGCCAACGCGATTACGCCGAAAAGCGTCTTGGCAAAGACGAGAAGGCGCAGCAGCAGCGTCGGCGCGAGCGCACCGAAGAGGCCGCGGAGGACTGGTTCGGCACGGTGTCGGCGGTGCAGCGTGCGCTTGTCGCGCGCAGTATCGAGAGCGGCGCTTTCGACGACCGGGTGTGGGTGGCCGAGCGCGCGCGTCGCCAGCAGGCTCTCGTCGACGCGCTCAGGGGCGGCCTGAACAAGGTTGGCGGCACACAACAGGCCGGCGCCTTGCAGCGCTGGTTTTCCGACTGGCGGCGCGACCGGAGCGCTGCGGTATCGGCCGCCATCGCAGCCCAGCGCCAGGCCAGCATCGTGCTGTGGCTCGACATGATCGAGGCCGCCACGCCCGCTCAGCGCCAGCACCTGCGAGAGCGATTGCTGGGCTGGGCGGACGACCTCGATCGCGCGGCGCGGGCGGTTTTGCTGGCCGAGGCCAAGGGCTGACCGAGGCCGAGGTTTTTGTCGCCTGCAGGGCGCCGGCATCGCGTCTTCGCCTAGAATGGCATTTTGATTGCCCATCCCAGTCGGAGCACAGCATGAGCTACAAGGTATTCATCGATGGCCGTCACGGCACCACCGGACTCAAGATCGACGAGCGCCTAGCCGGCCGCGCCGAAATCGAGATCCTCACCATCCCCGAAGCGCAGCGCAAGGATGCGGCCGTCAAGGCGGAATACATCAACCGTGCCGACGTGGTGTTCCTGTGCCTGCCGGACGCGGCCTCGAGGGAATCCGTCTCACTGCTCGCGGCGGGAAATACCCGCACCCGCTTCCTCGATGCGTCCACCGCCCACCGTACCGATCCCGACTGGGCCTATGGCCTGCCCGAGCTCAACGCCGGCCAGCGCGAGAAGGTGGCGCGTGCGCAGAAGGTCGCCGTGCCGGGCTGTCATGCCAGCGGCTTCATCATGCTGATGCACCCGCTGGTGGCGGGCGGCATCGTGCCTGCCGACTACCCCGCCAGCACCTACTCGATTACCGGCTACAGCGGCGGCGGCAAGGAGATGATCGCCAGCTACGAAGAGCCCGCGGCGCTCGGCGACGAGATGAAGAGCCCGCGCTTTTACGCGCTCGGCCTGGCCCACAAGCATCTGCCGGAGATGCAGTACATGACCGGGCTGGCCCACAAGCCGCTGTTCACGCCCATCGTCGGCAACTTCGCGCAAGGCATGGTGGTGGCGGTGCCGCTGCTGCCGCGCGCGCTGGCAAGGAAGGCCACACCTGCCGATGTGCAGGCTTTCCTCGCCGATCACTACGCCGGCCAGGCCTTCGTCAAGGTGATGCCGCTCGACGCCGCGCCGCTGCTCGACAACGGCTTTCTGCCGGCTACCACCTGCAACGACACCAACCGCGCGGAGATCTTCGTTTTCGGCCATGAAGAACAGATTCTCGTCGCGGCACGCTTCGACAACCTCGGCAAGGGCGCCTCGGGCGCGGCGATTCAGTGCATGAACCTGATGCTCGGCATGGACGAAGCTACCGGCCTGGCGGCCTGACCGTGAGCGCAAGCCCCGCCGCCGTCGCGGCGGGGTTTTTCTGTTGGTGACTCGGGCAGGCTTGGCCGGTAGGACGAAGTTGGACGCGGTCGTGCTCTTCGCTGCGACGTCCAGGCACCGTGGCTGAAACCCGAGAACCTGAACCGAAGCGCCACACGCCCGTCGTTGCGGCGCGGGGCGGAATGCGGAAGTCACGTGTGTTGCAGCACCGCACGCCGCACTGGGTACCGGCCTTCGCCGGTACGACGAACTCGAACGGGGTTGCACCTTGCGCAGCGACGTCCCGCCACCATGGCCGGGACCAGAACCTGAACCGAAGCCCACCCCCCGTCATTCCGCCGCAGGCCGGAGAATCCAGTGCGGCCAGGGCAAAGGCGAAACGCCGCACTAATCCCGGCCGCTGCGCCTGATCGACAGCAGCAGCCAGATCGCGCCGATCACGGCGCAAACGAAGCCAAGCAGCGCGAGAGTGGACAGGCCGGCCAGGCTCTCGCCGGCCACGGTCACGACGATCGAGGTACCGATGATCAGGGCCGCGGTGACGATGCCGATGGTGAGCCGGCTCGCTGCGCGGTCGATACGCTCGCCGAAGTGCTTGAGCGGCAACATCTCGACCTCGACCCTGAGCTTGCCGCGCCGCGCAGCCCGCAGCAGCTGGCCGAGGTCCTGGGGCAGGCCGGTGAGCAGCTTGAGCGCGCTTTCCAGGGTGCGCCCGCCGCGTCGCGCGATCGCCTTGGGAGAGTGGTGGGCGATGAGCACGTGCTCGAGGTAGGGAGCCGCTTCGCTCGCCATGTCGAAGTCGGGGTCGAGTTGGCGGCCCATGCCTTCGAGCGAGATGAAGGCCTTGACCAGCACCGCGAGGTCGGGCGGTAGCGCGATGCGGTTGTCGCGCAGGATGCTCACTACGTCGGTGAGCATCGACGCCAGGTTGAGGCGCTTGAGTGGCACGCCCTTGTACTGGTCCACGAAGCTGTCGATTTCGCGGTGCAGACGGCCGGGATCGGCGGCAGTGTCGTCTTCGCGCCAGTCGAGCAGGATGCCGGCGACGGTTTCCGAGTCGCCCGAGACCAGTCCGTGCAGCAGCACCGCGATTTCATAGCGGCGCGTATCGGAGAGTCGCCCGACCATGCCGAAATCGATGAAGGCGATGCGGTTGCCTGGCAGATAGAAGACGTTGCCGGGATGCGGGTCGGCGTGGAAGAAGCCGTCGTTGAGGATCATCTTGAGCACCGCTGCGGCGCCGCGCCGGGCGAGCAGGCGGCGGTCCATGCCGGCCGCGTCGACGGCGGCGAGGTCGCGGCCCGGGATGCCGGCGATGTAGTCCTGAACGTTGAGCCGTTCGCCACTCCACTGCCAGTGGATCGCGGGAATCACGAACTCGGGATGGCCACGGAAGTGCCCGGCGACGCGCTCGGCACTGCGACACTCGGCCGCGAAGTCGAGTTCGCGGCGCATCGAGGTGGTGAACTCGCGCACCACTTCCTGCGGCCGGTAGCGATGCAGCTCGGGCATCTCGGCGTCGATGATCTCGGCCAGCCGGGCGAGCAGGCGCAGGTCCGCTTCCACCGTGGGGCGGATGCCGGGGCGGCGTACCTTGAGCACCACCTCGCGGCCATCGGCGAGCCGGGCGCGATAGACCTGCGCCAGCGAGGCCGCGGCGAGCGGCGTGGTGTCGAGCCTGGCGAAGGCGGTTTCGGGGGCCTCGCCGAGGTCTTCGGTGAGCTGCGCACGGACATCCTCGAAGGGCACCGCCGGCGCGGCATCCTGCAGCTTGCTGAACTCGGCGATCCATTCCGGTGCGAACAGGTCGACGCGGGTGGCGAGGATCTGGCCGAGCTTGATGAAGGTGGGGCCCAGATCCTCGAGCGCGCGGCGCGCCCGGGCGGGCGGCCCGAGACGCGCGAACTCGTCCGACACCTTCCAGTGAAGCGCCTTGCCGGCCTTGGCCAAGGCCTCGGCCATGCCGAGGCGGCGCACCAGGTCGGCGAAGCCATAGCGGACCAGTACCGCCGCGATGTCTTGCGCGCGTGAAAGGTCGCGCGCGGCGCCGATCGCCTGCCAGAACATCAGTCGCGCTCGTCCTTCGGCGGCGTGGCCGGCGGCGTGGGTGCCTGCAGGCGGTCGGCGATGCCCTTGAGCATGCCCGCGGCGATGCCGGCCATCAGCGATGCCTGGTGTCGCAGGGTCTGTGCACCGGCCTGCACCTGCTCGTGGGTGACATCGGCGACGGCCTGGGTGAGCTGCGAGAGCGCATCCTGCACCCTGCCGCCCACCGCGGTGCCGCTGTTGCGGGCATGCTCGGCGAGGTTCTGCAGGGTGTCGCGCACATGGCCGGTGGACTCCCGTGCGGCGTCGCCGAGGGTGTCGATGAACATCGATTCCACCGAGCCCAGCTCATGGATCGTCTTGTGGATGCTTTGCCGCGAGAATTCGCTGCTGCGGCTTGTCGCCTCGCGCACCGCGAGCTGGGTCGCCTCGGCAGCCGAGGCGAGCGCCTGGTCGAGGCCCTTTACGGCCTCGCGCAGCGCGGTGCCGCTCGCTTCGTCAGGGCGCTTGATGCCCTTTCTGGCGCCGCTCACCACCGCACCCATGACTTCCTTGAGGGCGGTGTTGTCGAGCTGCCCCTGGGACAATACCTTGAGCGTGATCTGCCGCACCCGCTCCGAGATGCCTGCCGTATCGTCGGCGACGGCGCGCTCGACGTCGTCCTCGATCCTGTCCGTATCCTGCGTCATGCTTGCCCCCTTGCTGTCGGTGGATCTGCGTGGCGAGGACGGACTCACCACTGTCGACCGCCGTGTCGAGGGCCTCGCCTCATGCGGGCAGGCAGACTGACGCGACGGATGGATCAAGAATAGCAGCGCGCGCTTCTGCGAGGGCATCCATGCGAAAAAGATGCGCTGCACCCGCCACGGCTTTCGGGACCCCTGGAGAATCGCGCGAACCGCCCGGCGATGCTGAACCGGCTGGCAGGATTCATCCATCCGGATCGATCGGAGGCGCTGCATGGCGGTTTGCGCTGGCGCTGCGATTTCGAGCGTCTCCACCGCCATGCGATCCTGGACCTGATCGCGCTGCCGCTGCTGGCATTTCGGGCGACTCCGTAAATCGCCCCCTTGTTGGCAAGGTGGGCATCGTTGGAAACGAAGCTGGTAGCGGTGAATCCTGCATGCCGGATGTTCTACGGCGTGCAGGAAATGGTGGGGCCGGAAGCGGTCACGACGATCGTGCGGTTGGGGGCCGGACGGTGGCAACCGTCGTCGTCAAGGTATTCCCATTCTCGTCCTTGCTGTGGTGCGGACTCGTTTTCATGGTAATGGGCGCGGCGTGGCTGGCGTTCCGGCCCACCCCTCGCCCCGGAGCGCCGCCAGCCACGATGACTCGCCGCTGAGAACGGTGAATGCCGAAGTCCCGCGTGAACGAGCGCGAGGGGATGATTCGGCCGGGAGCCTCAGTGGGATCCGCGCGAACCGGCGCGAACCCGCTGCGGGGTGGTGCCGGTCCACCCGTGAAAGGCGCGGACGAAGGAGTTGGGGTCGTCGAAGGCGAGCAGGAATGCGATCTCGGCACCCTGCAGGCGGGTGCGGGTGAGGTAGTGCCGGGCGAGCGCTTCGCGCAGCTCGTTGAGGACCTGCTGGAAGGCGCGGCCCTCGGCCTGCAGTCGCCGTTGCAGCGTGCGGGTGCTGGTTTCGAGCGTTCGTGCCACCGCCTGCACCGAGGATTCGCCCGCTGGCAGCAGGCGCAGCAGTGCGCTGCGGACCCGTCGATCCATTGGGACGCGCTCGCCGTGCATCTCGGGGTCGGGTCGCAGCGAGGGCTCGAAGAAGGACCAGGTCGTCTCGCCCGGGAGCGCAAAGGGCAGCGCCCGGTCGCCGGCGGAGAAGACGATGCAATGGGTCGGCGCGGGGCTCAGCGGAGCCCCCAGGAAGGCCTCGAACTCCGCCTGGCGGTCGGGCGGCTCGGGCGTGCCGACGCGCATCGGCACGATCGGCGAACCGGTGGCGCTGCGGGCCAGCGCGACCGTGAACATGAGTTCGCCCGTGGCCAGCGAGTGTGGTGCTGTGAGGCGCGGGTCGCGCCATTCGAGGCGCAGCGTGGTGCTGTCGGCATCGTGCGCAAGATGCCAGGCGAGCGGTGTGACCAGTTGCCGGTAGCGGGCGACCCGTGCGAGGGCGCTGGCGAGATCGCTGCAACATGAGGCGGCCAGCAGCGCCGGCCCGAAGATCTGTGCCGAACCGCTGCGGACGAGCTCGAGCGCCAGCGGCGCCGAGCTCGGCGAGCGTCGCTCGTCGAGGGCCTGCCACAGTCGCATGGCTTCCGCCCCCGGGAGAACCTGGCAAGGCCGCTCGAAGACGTCCTCCGGCAAGCCGGCGTGGTGCAGTATGTCTGCGGGCACGATGCCGAGGCCTTTCAGGAGCTTTCGCCAGCCCGGCTCGATGGCATAGCCGCCGGCCATGATCCGTTTTTCCTCCCGTTTGGTGTGTGCGACCGCGACGGGATTCGTCCGCACCGCGCCCGCCTGCAATGGCATGCTCAGCGCCGGCGGTGACGCGCCACCGCCATTGCCAGCATGCCGATCGCGATCAGCGCGATCGCCCCGGGCTCGGGTACCCGCATCGAGGCGAGGTCTCCACGAATCTCGCCGCCCGGGGAGACCGTGGTATGGATATTGACGTAGGCCAATCCGCCGGCGAGGGCGGTCGCGAGCGCCGTTTCGGCTGCACCCGCGGTGCCGCCGGCGGCGCTCAGGAATGAACTCGAATAGACGGCCGGGTCGCTGAGATCGAAGATCGAGCTGTAGGTGCCGGCGCTCACTCCGGTGCTGAAGCCGGTCAGTGCCAGCGCCACTGCGGCGTTGACGCCCGGACCACTGCAGCAATGGATATGTGCCGCCGTGGTGACGCCGGTCAGGCCGGCGAAATCGAGTGCGACCGCGAGGGTGTTGGCGTGGTCGTCATATTCGATGCTGACCGTACCGGTCCCCGCCGAGGCACTGGGCGGCACTTCAGCCGCACCGCTCAATCCGCTGAAAAAACTCGTGGTTGCCGCCTGGGCACCCGTCGTTAGCAGTGACACCAAGGCCAACAGCACCAGCAGCTGCCTCTTCATGACCGTTCTCCGGCAATACCCTTCACCGGACGGTGAGCGGGGCGTTTCTGCAGAACGATGCAATAAAGGTGCGCGCATTCGCATCTTGTTGATTTAAAGTGATTTTGTCGGGGCTCTGGGAGCTTCTGGCGGGCCTTGTGTAAATTCTTCCGACAGCTCCACCGTGGCCGCGTCGCCGCGCCGGGATCGAAGACTTGCGGCACCCGGGCAGGGCGGTGTCGAAAATGGCTCATCATGTGGCTATGCTGGGAAGATGGAGCCGGTTGTGCGCGAACCTTCGCGCAAAAGCAGCGGCCGCAACGCAAAGGAGGCACAGCAGATGGCGAGCTCAAGAGTCTATCTACCCTTCGACAGCTGGGAGCCGACCGAATTTCCGACGATCCTGGCAATCGGTGACTCGTGGTTCTGGTACCCGCGCAACAACGTGCTGCAGGCGCTGGTCGATCATCCGCGACTCAAGGACCCGTATCGATTCATCCAGTTGCTCGGCTACAACGGCGCCAAGCTTGAGCAATACGTGTTCGGTCGCTACGCGCGCGATCTCGAGAAGCATCTGTCGGCCGGCTTTCGCACTGCCTATTCGGCCATCATGATCAGCGGTGCGGGCAACGACGCGGTGGACTACAAGCTGGCGCTGGCACGAGACTGCTCGACCATTGCCGACCCATCGGCCTGTCTCGACCAGACCAAGCTCGACGCATTCATCGGCAAGCTCATGGCGGCAATGGGCGCCCTGGTGCAGCGCATCACCCTCGCCTACGGTGGCGAGAGTGCGCGCCCCGACATCTTCATCCACTGCTACGACTACCCCATGCCCGACGGTCGCGGATTCAAGCTGGCCGATCTCAAGATTACCGGCCCATGGCTCAAGCCGGCGATGGTGAGCCGCAAGGTGGACAAGACACTGGCCTTCCGGGCGCAGGTCTGCCGAGCGCTGATCGACCATATCGCCAAGGCCTACCAGGACTTCGCCGCTTCACAGTCAAGGGTGTACTGCATCGATTCACGTGGCTGCCTGCGCAACGAAAAGTACAGGAAGGACTGGGACAACGAACTGCATCCCAGCATGGCCGGCTTCAAGCAGGTGGTGGACGAGTGCTGGATTCCGGTGCTGGCCGAGCATGGGTATGCGAAATGAGGGTCGGCTGGCGGTAAGGCCCGCAGGCCAGCCGGGCAAGCCGGCCGCAGCGCATCTCAGCGCACTGGCGGGGGGATCAGCACGAAGTTGCCGACGTGCTTCTTTTCGAGGAACTCGCGCTGGGCCTCGGCGATGTGCTCGAGCGCAAAGGTCTTCGCAAGCAGCGGACGCAGCTCGTTGCGCTCGACATAGCCGATGAGCTGGGGAAAGACCGGTTCGTCCCAGGCGGTGCTGCCATACAGGGTGATGTCCTTGAGGTAGAGATCGCGCATGTCGAGCGTCACCAGCGGGCCGGCGATCGCGCCGGACGAGGCATAGCGCCCGCCCCGCCGGAGAAGCTTCAGCATGCTGGCGAAGCCCGGCCCCGCCACGTTGTCGACCACCACATCGACCGCGTTCTCACCGACCATGGCGAGCAGATCATCGCCGCGGGCGATCACCCGGTCTGCGCCGATGGCGCGTATCTGCTCGAGCTTCGCAGGTCCCGCAATCGCGGTCACGGTCGCGCCGCGTCGCTTCGCCAGCTGCACCACCGCCGAGCCCACCCCACCCGACGCGCCGGTCACCAGCAGGTGTTCGCCCCCGACGAGGCCGGCCCGATGCAGCATGTTCTCGGCGGTGCCGTAGGCGCACGGAATGGTTGCCAGCTCGGCATCGCTCCACGCGCTCTCGACCGGGAAGACCTCGCCTTCCGGCACCTTGACCCATTGCGCGAAGGCGCCGTCGAAGTCCGAGCCCATCCACACCGTCTCCAGCGACTCAAAACCCGCACGGCGCATGCAGGCGCGCACCAGCACGCGCTTGCCGACGAGGCGTTCGTCGCCGCCGGGCCCGACCGCCGCGACGCGGCCGCAGCAATCGGTGCCCTGGATGAAGGGAAACGGCGTCCCCTCGTTCCATCCGCCGTCGGGCCGGGCGGCCTCGCCGGCGCACTCGTCGCCTGCGGTCTGCGCGGTGCTGGCGACGACGCTGGACGAGTACCAGCCCAGCCGCGTGTTGATCTCGGTGTTGTTCACACCGGCCGCCAGCACCTGCAGCAACACCTCGCCCTGGCCCGGGATCGGTGTCGCGACCTCACGGTAGTCGAGTTTGTCGTAGCCGCCGTTGCCGGTGGTGACGACGGCCATCATGGTTTTGCCTGCGGTCATCGAACTGCTCGCTCCTGTCCATGTGCTTTCTTGGGTCATGGGGCCCGCGTCGCCGCGTTCAGGCCGTGTGTTCGCCCGGCAGGAGGTGTCCGGTCTTCACCCAGATCACGGTTTCCTGCTCGACGTAGGGATGATGCGCGCTCAGATGCGGGCTGCGCAGCCAGCTTCCGGCGGGGTAACGGCCATGCTCGTCGATGAATTCGCCGCTGACCACGAAGATCTCTTCGCCGCCCCAGTGCCGATGCGCGATGAAGCGTTCGCCCGCAGGCCACTTCACCAGCGCCACGTGCTCGGCGCCGAAACCGTGCAGCGGCATCACCTGCAGGCCGCCCTGGCCGGGCAGCCACGGCGTGCCGGCGGTGTCGACGCACACGCTGGCGGTATCGCCGGGTTCGAACTGGTGGAGCTTGACGAACAAGGTGCAGCCGACTTCGCTGAACGGCGCATGGCCGCTGCCGGGAGGATTGCGCAAGTAGCTGCCGGCGCCGAAATCGCCGCGCTCGTCGGAAAACACCCCGTCGAGCACCAGGATCTCCTCGCCGCGCGGGTGCTCGTGGCGGCTGAAACGTGCGCCGGGCTGGTAGCGCACCACACTGGTGGCATGGCCGTGCTCGGCCTCTTCGCGCGCCAGCGGCTTGCGCCACACACCGGGCATCGGGCTCGGCTGCCAGGGCGCTGCGGTGGTGTCGATGACCACCTGGCGGCTGAAATCCATGTTGAGCATGTCTGCAGTCCAGCTGTTTTCTCGAGCTGCATTGATCGCGCCGGCTGGCACCGAGTTCCGGCCGCGTGCCGGCGCCTCGGAGCAGGGCCAGGCGATGTTGCCGCGCATGGCATCGGCACACGGGCAAGCGATGTGGGTCCGTTCAACCGGATCGCGCGCAAGCCGTTCGCCGATTTCCGAGGTCTTGCCCTTGTCCTGCTCCCCAAGCTCGATCATCACGAGGTATTGCGGATACCTGGGCTCCGGCGCCGAGGCCTTGCGGCAGGCGGTGCAGGGCGATGTCGTGCGTCAGGCCCCAGGCGAAGCGCTCGCCAGGCGCTCGAAAACCGGCTCCGCCTCGGCGTATCGATCGGTCTGCACGAGCAAACGCCCGAGGTGCCTGAGCGCTGCCGGGTGATCGGGTACGAGTGCGAGCACCTGCCGGTAGCCGGATTCCGCCTCGTCCGTCCTTCCCGCCTCGTGATAGCGAGCCGACTGCCTGACCATTGCGGCGATGCTTCGCGAGTCGGACGGGTCCTGTTCTCGCGCGGGGTCGAGGGTGCTGACGATGATGTACTTGATGTGTCGGTCGGTGGCACCGAACGAGTATTTGTAGTGTTCGTCGCCGCGCAGCAGATCATAGGTGTGCAAGCCGTTTGCGATCGCCCAGCGAATACTGTGCGCGTGGAGTACCAGGCCCGGTGGGGGATCGTTACAGGATTCGTCGCGGCCGGCCACGAAGAACATCAAGGTCTTCTTCTCGCGGTCGACGAAACTGGCCAGCGCGCCCAGCGGCTCCGAGCCGCGCCACAGGACCGGCAGAAACAGGGCATCGTCGGCCCGCGCCTGGTGGAGAATGCTGCGGTACTTGCTTGCAAGTTCGTCGACTCGATCGCCCTTGCGCCGTGCCCATTTGCTCCGCCAGAAAGCGACGAGTATCTCGATGTCCCGCTCGAAGGTCCGGCTGTCCGCCTCGGTGAACCTCAGCTCATCAGACTGATCGATCTTGCGCAGAAAGCGGCGGATCTTCTGCCGCGTGTTGGCGCTGATCCTGTCCTGCAGATAGCGATCGAAATCCTCGGGCAAGGAGACATAGGGACAGACCAGAAGATTGGTATTGTCGGTCTTCACGATTCGCTGGCGCTCATCGTGGTGCAGGTCCGGCCCCTCGAGCGCCGAGATGAAGGAAGCCAGACGCTTCGCCGGGGCGCGAAAATTCTTCAGCGTCAGTCGCCGCCAGCCCATGCTGCGCAAGTGTGCGCCAAAAGCCGCGGCCGCCGTTTCGTGGTCGGGGTGACAGATGAAACCGGTGTAGTCGGCCCAGGAGATGCTCCCGGCCATCTGGATTTCACTGCAGAAGCGTTGCCTGCTCTTGCTGAATCGTACGCGTCGGAGCAAGGGAAAAAAGGCGACATGATCGCTATCGTCGGTGGAATGCCTCGCGGCCAGGACACACCAGTTGTTCCCCTCGTCGCTGAACAACTGCCTCATCCAGCCCCACGAGAGAAAGTAGTGGGCCTCGGGATCGGCCGCATATACCGCTTTCCAGTTGGCCTCCAGCGCTTCGAATGCGGCAAAGCTGTCGATGATGTCCAGTTGCATGGCTTGTTCCATGGTACCGACTCGAAGAGAAAGAAATCCGAGGCTGCGTTGCCGGGCGCTTGTGCGCGACCACCAGCGCCGACCGGCCAGGGGCGCCCGGGCGCTGCACATTTCAATGCAGGCCGCCCGATTCGCAGGCGCTGACTCCAAGCCGAAAACGCCTCGCAAGAGCACTCCGGGCAGCTATCGATCCGGCCCGCGAAGCCAGGTCATTCGCATGACGATCTCATCCGCCTGCCAGGCCCGGAAGCCGCGTCGATTTGCTGCACTGCCGCGCACGTCCCTTGCACAACTTTCTTGCATTATTACCCAATCTCGCTATCTTGGTAAGGGCGTCGTCGCCCTCTCTGGCAACTCAAGTCCGTCGCTCCTCTGACGGCTTGCGGGCTGGCGGTGTCGCGCAACGCCGATCATTATTACGCAACTCGCGATCGTCGTGGAAGATGACTCGGATGCCGGGCAATCCGGTGAACGAAACAACAACACCAAGAATGGAGACAGGTCAGATGACGAAGCAATCCGATCTAACGTTTGATGAATATCTCACCGGCGGTTCCGGCTCGGGCAAGGATTCCGGTTCCGGCAAGGGTTCCGGTTCCGGCAAGGCTTCCGCCTCCGGCAAGGGCTCCGGTTCGGGCGGCGGCTCGGGCTCCGGCAAGGCCTCGGCTTCCGGCAAGGGTTCCGGTTCGGGCGGCGGCTCGGGTTCCGGCAAGGGCTCCGGATCGGGCGGCGGCTCGGGCTCGGGCTCCGGCAAGGCCTCCGCTTCCGGCAAGGGTTCCGGTTCGGGCGGCGGTTCGGGATCGGGCAAGGGTTCCGGGTCGGGCGGCGGTTCAGGCTCCGGCAAGGGTTCCGGGTCGGGCGGGGGCTCCGGTTATGGTTCGGCCAAGGCCAGCGGCAAGGCCGACGGCTGCGACGACCACGGCTGGGTCTGAGATCGCCTGGACCGGTGGCTGGAACTGCCTCCACAAGGGGCAGGCCAGCCCTGCGCATTGAACCCGCGCAGACCCCGGTCCTGAATCCGGCCCGGATTGCATATCGGGCCGGATTGATCGTCAACGGTGACCCAGGCGCCGATCCCGGCTGCTTCGAAGCTCGCGAATCCGAGCGCCGATGTCCTGCCGGGCAGCCTTTTCGGGTAGATTGTTCAGGTCTTGCCGGTTTGCGTCCCAACGACCCACATGCCTCGCAATTCAAGAGGGCGACCACGATATGAGCGGAACGAACGCCACCGCAACGCGCGCGAGCAGCAGTCGCACCGCCGATAGCGTCAACCCCTATCTGCGCCAGGTCATCGGATCGTTCAAGCGCGTCATGAAGAGCGTCTTCGTATTCAGTTTCTTCATCAACATGTTGATGCTGGCGGTACCGCTGTACCTGATCCAGATCTACAGCAAGGTCATTCCGAACCACAGTCTCGACACGCTGTATTTCCTCACCGCCATCATGATCGTGGCCTTGCTGGCGCTCGGCTATCTGAGCGCACTTCGCCGACGCATCCTCGCCAAGCTGGGTGCCTGGTTCGAGAACCGGCTGGGGGACCATCTGCTGGGCAGCGCGATCAAGCGCTCCAGCAAGAGACACCGCCCGTCGGTCGATATCCTGCGAGATCTGAGCCGACTGCGCCAGTTCATCTCCGGTTCGTCGATCATCGCGATTCTCGATCTGCCGTGGACGCCGGTCTATGTCGTCGTGCTGTACATGCTGCATCCCTATGTCGGCATGCTGGTGCTGGCGGGGGTGGTGGCCCTGCTGGGCCTGGCGATCGCAAACCAGTACGTGACGCGCAATATCGTCAAGATATCCGACGCGGCGCGGCGCGAGACGCTCGACGCCGCCTCGAACTATGTGCGCAACGCAGACGTGATCCAGGCCATGGGGATGCAGTCCGCGGTGCTCGATCGATGGCGCGGACAGCATGATGTCTCGCTTGCCCAGTCGCATGACGGCAGCGCGATCACGGCCCGTCTCGCCTCGTTGGCCAAACTCATTCGCCTGCTGCTGCAGGTCGCCGTGGTCAGCCTGTCGGCCTGGCTGATCCTGCAAGCGGAGCTCTCGGGTGGTGCCCTGATGGCCTGTCTGCTGCTCTTCCGGCGCGCGGTCTCGCCGCTCGAGCAATCCATTGCCTCGTGGGAGGCGGTGATCAAGGCTCGGTCGTCGTTCAGGAACGTGAGTTTCTACCTCGACCGCGCGCCGACGCTCGAAAAGGTCGAGAGCCTTCCTGCACCGAATGGCGGCTTGTCGGTCGAGCGGGTGAGCTATCGGCATTCGGGGACGCGCAAACCCGTGCTCAGCCGCATTTCCTTCTCGGCGGAACCGGGCGACGTGGTGGCGATCATCGGCGATACGGCAGCCGGCAAGAGCACCTTGACCCGCATTCTGGTGGGGCTGAGCGAGCCGGCCTCGGGGCGCGTGACGCTTGACGGTTTCGAGCTGAGCCATTGGCCCCCGGAAGAGCTCGGGAAGCATGTCGGCTACCTGCCTCAGGATGTCGAACTGTTCCCGGGCACGATCCGCGAAAACATCGCCCGCTTGCAGGACGGCGACATCGACAAGGTCATCGAGGCGGCCCGGCTGGCCAACGCGCATGAGCTCATCCAGCGCCTGCCCGATGGCTACGACACCGACATCGGCGAGAACGGCATGCGGCTCTCCGGCGGTCAGCGGCAGCGCATCGCATTGGCGCGGGTTTTCTACGGCTCGCCGCGGCTGGTGGTGCTCGACGAACCCGACGCCAATCTCGACGCCGACGGGCGGTCAGCGCTGGTGCTGGCTTTGCGCAATCTCAAGGATCAGGGCGCGATCGTCGTGCTGATCACCCATCAACCGAATGCCCAGCTGTTTGTCGATCGCGTGTACGCCTTGAAGAACGGCGTCCTCGAGGCAGTGGACAGCGAAGACACGAAACATGAAAGCGTGGTTCACAAACTCCAGCGCAAGTGACGCGCTTGCCGTGTCGGCAACCGATGCGGCAAGCGCCGCGACGGAGCCGCCGGGCAGAGCGCTGCCCGCCCGCTTCGATTTTGCGGCGGACGTGGCACGCGGCTATGCGATCATCGTGCTCCTTCTTGTCCTGCTCTTTGCCGTGGGGGGTACCGTGCCGCTGTCCAGCGCGGCGATTGCGCCCGGTGTGGTCGGGGTGGCCGGGCAGAAGAAGAGCATCCAGCATCTCGAAGGCGGCATCGTGAAGAAGATCCTCGTCCGGGATGGCGATCTGGTGAGTGCGGGTCAACCCCTTGTCGAACTCAGCGACGTCAGCGCCCGCGCGAGCTACGAAGACCTGAACATCCGGCTCATCCAGGCCAAGGCCGAGCTGCTTCGCTGGCACGCCGAGCAACAGGGTGAATCCGACCTCGATGGGGCTACGTGGACGCGTGTGCATGCCAACGACCCCGCTTCGCTGGCTGCGTTCGAGACGCAACGGCAAGTGCTGCGCAGCCGGCTTGCCGTGTTCAGGGAAAAGCTGGCCAATCTGAATCACCAGGTTTCACAAGCCCAGGAGCAGATCGCCGGGCGCGCCGCGAGAGTCGAGACGCTGCGTGCGCAGTCGCGTCTGGTGGATGAGGAGCTGGCCGAATACCAGCGGCTCAAGGCATCGGGCATGGCCACCCGCAAGCAGCTCTTCGACTTGCGGCAGAAGCGCGCCGACATCAACGTGGATCTCAAGGACAGCGAGTCGACGATGGCGGTCGCCAGGCAGCTGATCGCCCAGTTGAGGTCGGAAATGCTTGAACTGCGAGGCATGCGAGATCAGGAGGCGGCGGAGAACCTCGATCGCCTGCGCGACGAGGTCGCGCGTCTGCAGCAGCAACTCGCGGCGGCTCGCAATCAGCTCCAGCGGGTCGTCATCGAATCACCGATCCCGGGCTTCGCGGTCAATTCGGTGGTGCACACCACGGGCGGCGTGATCGCACCGGGCCAGGTAATCATGGAGATCATTCCCACCGACGAGGCCCTTATCATCGACGTCAAGGTCGACCCGAAGGACCGCAATGCGGTCAGGGAGGGGCAGGACGCCGAGATTCGCTTCAGCGCCTTCGACCGACGCACGACCCTCCCGATCAAGGGCAAGGTTACGGTCATTTCCGCCGATCGCCTGCTCGATCCAGTGACCCAGGCGCCCTATTACAAGACCTCGATCGCGCTGACCGAAGACCCTGCGGTCAAGCTCGAGGGGGCGACCCTGCACCCCGGCATGCAGGCCGAGGCGGTCATCATCACCGGCGATCGAACCATCCTCAGCTACCTCGTCGCGCCGTTGGCGCGGAGTTTCAACCGCTCGTTTCGAGAAGAATAGAGTCGCTCATCCATATGTCTGCCAACAAGAAAACCTCCTCATCCAGGCCTCAGCGCAAGACCGGCGGCAAGAGCAGCAGCGAGCGCATTGCCCGTCGCAGGGATGCGCTCACGCGTGCCTGCCAGACCCTCCTCCAGCGCACTGTGGCGAGCGTCGACTATCCGGGCGGGCGCAGCCGCGAGTCGCTGCGAATGGTGCTCGACGGTGGCGACACGATCATCGCCACGAGGCGCAACGAGGCGCAGCTCGCCGCGGTCGAGGCGCGCACGCTGCGCGCGCTCAACGCCCACAAGGCACCTGCGCCCACCTTGCTGGCGACCGATGACGACCGCATCCTGCTGCAGGAAGAGCTGCGCGGCGAGCGCCTCTCGCTGGCCTTGAGGGACGCCGACGAAGGGCATGCCGAAAGGCTGTTGTCGTCGGCCTTGACAGGTCTGTACCTGGCCCAGCGCGCGGCGAGCGCCGAAGGGCTGGAGCGCTACGTGCCCGCCCTGGGTACCGACGAAGCCTGGCTAAAGGCGCTCTTCGACCGGCCGCGGCTCATTGGTGGCTACCTCGGCATTCCGGCGCCCGACCTCGACCGCAACGCCCTGCTCGGCCTGCTCGGCGTTCCGGAGCCGCGATTCGTCAAGTGGGACGCCCGGCCGGGCAACGCCTATGTGGTTGACGGCACGGTGTTCTGGTTCGACTGGGAGCATGCCGGCAAGCGCAACGCGCTCGACGACATGGCCTGGCTGCTCGGTGACGAGTTCGTGCCCGAATATCCTGAGATGGAGCTGCGCCTGATCGACGCCTTCGTCGGCAAGTTCGCCGACAGCGGGGCGGCGCAAGCAGCAAGGGAATACCTCTATGCCTACGGCACCTTCCACATGGTCGTCAGGTTGGCACTGATCCTCAAGTACAAGCGGGCCGAGTGGTGGGATCTGGACCACTGCATCGAACGTGACAAGGTCGGCGTAACGCTGCTGTGCGCACGGCGCATCTGCCGTCGCGCCGAGCGATGGTCCGGCCGATCGAGCCTGGTCGCGCCGCTCGCGCCGTGGTTCAGAGCGATCTGCGAAGCGATCGAGGGCATGTAGCCAGCATCGGCGAGGCCGTCGCGCGTGGCGCCGGGTGCTGACCCGGCCTAAAGGGTAAAGCGTGCGTATTCACTCTGCGTCGGCAGACCCTGCACCGCCCAGAAACGTCCCGTGGCCGGTTGCATGATGGCGGCGCCGCAGGTCTCCATGTCGAGCGGCGGCTCGGCGCGCACGCAGATTACCTGATCGCGGGTGAGGGCCATCAGCACTTCCGCGGTGAGCCCACCGCCGGCCAGCAGGCGGCGGCCCTGCGCCAGTCGCGCTTCGCTGGATGCCTGCGACGCCGCTGACCTGGGGCGGCACAGCGCGAGCGTCCGCGGGTCGAGGCAGTGGTTGCTGTGCAACAGCGCTTCGCCGCTGCTGCGGGTGACGTGGCAATGGCCGGGCATGGCTTCGATGTTGATACCCGTGCCGAGCCGGTCGAAGAGCTGGAAATTGTGGGCGCCGACCAGCTCGGCCCCGGTGATGCAGTCCAACGCGGCCTCGATGTCGGTCTGTTGCAAGGCCTTCCTGACCACCAGCGGCCAGGTCACGCCGATCTGCCCGCCCGCGCCGAGGAGGTTGTTGATGCCGATGGCGATGCCGGCATCGTTCATGCCGATCATGCCGACGCAGCCGGTGAGGCTGAAGGCCATGAAAGCCGGACCGTCCGCCGGGCGACCGTCGATCAGCACCACGTAGCGTGCGGAGCTGGCGTGCATGTCCCAGGTCTGGCCGAAGAAGCCCTTGCCGTCGGCGCTGAGGGCATCCGGCACGATGAAGGCGGTGCAGTCGTCCTCGGCCTGCGCGGTGGCGGCGTCGCCGTTGCCGCGTGCATACACGAGGTCGATGAAGTCGGTGAAGCCGTTGGTGATGATGAGTTCGGCAAGGCTCAGCCCGCAGGCCTCGGCGATGCCGCCGATCTCGTCCATGAGCTCGGGCGAATAGGCCGTGTGGGCGGGAATGCAGGCCTCGGCCAGCGCCAGTACCGCGTCGCGGCTCATCGCATGGCCGGTCCACACCGCACTGCCGGCGAGCGCCACCCGCTCGTCCGTGTACTTGCGGATGAGGTCCCGGCAGGCGTGGCCGTGAGCCAGCCCCATGTCGCGCGGCGAGCCCGCCAGCGCCAGTACCCGCGGGGCGCTCATGCCCGCCTCGCGAGCGCGGCGTCGATCGCCTCGCCCAGCACCGTCATGCCTTCGTCGATCTGCTCGTCACTGATGTTGAGCGGCGGAAGGAAGCGCAGGCAGTTGCCGTACAGCCCGGCGCGGATGGTGATCAGGCCGCGCTTGAGCGTTTCGGCGTTGATCGCGTTGGTGAGCTCGGGCACAGGCTCGCGGCCTTTCGCATCCTTCACCAGTTCGATGGCCAACATCGGGCCGAGGCCGCGCAGATCGCCGATGGTTTCGGGAAAGCGCGCCTGCAGGCGGGCGAGATGGCCGCGCATGCGCTCGCCGACCACCTGCGCGCGGGCGAGGAATGCGGGTGAGGCGAGGGTTTCGAGCGCCACCATCGCCGCAGCGCAGGCAACCGGGTTGCCGCTGTAGGTGCCGCCCAGGCCGCCAGGATGGGGCGCGTCCATGATCTCGGCGCTGCCGGTCACCGCGGCCAGCGGCATGCCGCCAGCGATCGATTTTCCGCTGACCGTCAGGTCCGGCACCAGGCCGTAGTGTTCGATCGCGAACAGCCGTCCGGTGCGGCCCATGCCGGCCTGCACCTCGTCGGCCAAGAAGAGCATGCCGTGCTCGCTGCAGCGCGCCCGCAGGTGTGCGGCAAAGCGCGGCGGCAGGGGCAGGAAGCCGCTCTCGCCCTGCACTGTCTCGACCACCACGGCCGCCACCGCCTCGGGCGCCACCTGGGCAACCAGCGCATGGTCGAACTGCGCGATGCAGTAATCCACGTACTCGTGCTCGCTCATCTGCGACGGCCGGCGATAGGGATTGGGGAAGGGCAGGCGGTAGATCTCGGCCGGATAAGGGCCGAAACCCTTCTTGAACAGCGCGTACTTGCTGGTCATGCCCAGGGTCATGTTGGTACGCCCGTGATACGCACCCTCGAAAACGATCAGCGCCTGCCGGCCGGTGTGGGCCCGGGCGATCTTGACCGCGGCCTCGACCGCTTCGGCGCCGCTGTTGAGCAAGGTGCTCTTCTTGGCGAAGTCGCCCGGCACGAGCTGGTTGAGGCGTTCGCATACCGCCACATAGGGCTCGTAGGTGGCCACGATGGAGCACATGTGAAGCAGGCGCTCGCTCTGCTGCCGGATCGCCGCGAGCACCTCGGGCGGGGTGTGGCCGACCGCCAGGGTGCCGATGCCGCCGGCAAAATCGATGTAGGTATTGCCATCGACATCGGTGACGGTGGCGCCGCGGCCGCTGGCAATGGCGATCGGGGTCAGGCGCGCCGCGCCGCGGGAGACGGCGGCGTCGCGCCGCGCAACCGTGTCAAGGCTTTTGGGGCCGGGGATCGGGGTCACAAGCTTGATCGAGGACATGATTTCACCGCACGAAGAACAGGGCTGGCTGCCGGACAGCGCCCGGCGCAATGTCTCCAGTAAGCCGTGTCGACCGGGCCTGCGTCAAGTGCATTTCCGTGCCTTGCGGTGAAGCGCTGCGAGCGTGCCCGGCGGGCCGGCCGTTCGCAGTGCCCAGGCGCGCAGTGACTGCCAGACCCTTGCGCGGGAAGAAACGCGGATCTCGCCGCCATGCACCGATCCCGGAACCACCGACGATCGGCTTCGCGCGCCCGCCTTCCGCTCCCGAAGGCTTGCGCCGATCGCCTAAGGCAAGGTGAAGTACAGCGCCGTCACCAACACCAGCTGCGAGCCCACCCACACCGTGCCGCTCATGAGCGGGCGCGCGCGGGTATAGGGCTGGGCCAGCCAGCGGCTGGCCACGAAGACGCCGAGCAGCACGCTGATCACCAGACGCGCCTCGCCCATGTTGAATACGCGGGTCACCACGATGAAGGCGGCGAAGCTGGCGAGTGCCGCGATGAGCAGGAAGAACGGCGCCACTTCGAGCCAGGGCGGCGCTCCGGTCTCCTCGATGGCCGGCTTGGTGGCGCGTTTCTGTTCGGCAGGCGAGCGGCTTTTTTTCATGGTTGCGGGCTGAATGTCATTTTCGACATTCTAGCCCGCATCTTCCACGCCTCCACCCTTGCGGCCACCGCGACGATTACTGTTTCGCGACGCAATCCCGCGGCACCGCACGACTCGGTGCTGGCCAGGCATCCGCCGCGGCATCGCGTCCCCGCCTTGCACGGGTCTGAGCACTGCAGGCTCGCGCCGCGAAGCCATCCCTGCGAACCGGCACGTTCAGGCCGGGCAGCCCTTGCGTACCGACTCCAGATGTTCGTCGGCAAGCCCGCTGACCTCGACGAAGCAACCGCACAGCGGGCACACGGTGCCGGCCGGGCAGCCGTGTTCGGCAGCGCATTGCGCCTGAGTCTCGTCGAGCAGGACCATTTCTCTCACTTCCTCACAGCGGCCGATTGGCGAGTCAAAGGTGCTCATGATGATCTCCTCGATGAATATCGATCCAGCTTGCGGCGAGCCGGCATAGAGTTTCATGCACAGCTCTTGTCAACCAAAGTCTAGGCATCGCGGTGTACATTGCCGGACAAAGTGCAGTTTGGCTGATCCAGGTCAACGGAATCGATTCGGGTCGCGCTGCGCGGGTGGCGCATGCCCGAACGAGCGCATCGGCGGGTGCTCCGGCGCGAAGGCCCCGCCACGGCGAAGAGGTTTGCAGGCCCGGCGAGGAGCGGCACGGTGCGTCCGCCCGCAGGCCGCGTCGTCGAGCGGCCGGGGTCCGGTCGAGTGCTCGCGCGGCCCCATCTTCAGCTCGCTGTTCCGTATCGGCGCGTGAATTCTCCCACTACTCTCCGATTATGGCCGGATTCGTCCGCATCCTGTCCGGATCCGGTGCTGAAACCCACCCGCACAACGCTTAGCATTGAGCCATCATTTGCATGGGGAGGAGCCGAAATGTCCCGATCCGCAACTCGAACGGTAGGCATCTACCTCTACGACGGTGTCGAGGTGCTGGACTTCGCCGGGCCTTTCGAAGTCTTTTCGACCGCATCCAGGCTGGCGCAGCGAGAGGCGCCCGAGGCGCCTGTGCCTTTCCGGGTCGCGACCATCGCGCGTTCGAAGGCGCCGGTGAGCGCACGCGCTGGCCTTCAGGTGCTGCCGATGCATACGCTCGTGGATCATCCGCCGCTGGCGCTGCTGATCGTGCCCGGCGGGGTCGATGCGCCGGAGCGCGGGCGGGACGACCTGCGCGACTGGATCGCACGGCAGGCCTCGCGGGTCGAGATTCTCGCCTCGGTGTGCACCGGCGCCTTCCTGCTCGCCGGCGCGGGCGTGCTCGACGGGCGCGAGGTGACCACCCACTGGGAGGACGTGGCCGAGTTGGCGGCACTGTTTCCGGCGCTGGCGGTGAGGGACACCGGGCGCTGGATCGACGACGGCGAAGTGATCACCTCGGCGGGTATTTCCGCGGGCATCGAGATGAGCCTGCATCTGGTGTCACGGCTTGCCGGGCGCGAACTGTCCATTGCCACGGCCCGGCAGATGGATTTTCAATGGCGGGATGCGAATGACGGAGCGCCACGATGAAAGCGGCGGGCGGCAGCGAGACGATGGTTGGTACCGGTGATCCGCGGAGCGCGCCTGCGCCCCGCGCCCCGCTGCTCGCCGAGTGCGGCCGTCAGGCGCGCGGGGTGCCGGCATGAAGCCTGCCGATCTGCTGTTGGCCCTGCTGGTGGTGGTGGTGTGGGGCGTGAACTTCGTTGTCATCAAGGCCGGGGTCACCGAAGTGCCGCCGCTGCTGCTGGGCGCGCTTCGCTTTGCCGCGGCGGCCTTTCCCGCGACCCTGCTGTTCAGGCGCCCGGCCTTGCCGCTGCGCCTCTACCTCGCTTACGGCATGACCATATCGGTCGGCCAGTTCGCCTTCCTGTTCACCGCGATCCATGTCGGCATGCCCTCGGGCCTGGCCTCGCTGGTGCTGCAGTCGCAGGCCTTCTTCACCATGATCTTCGCCGCACTGTGGCTCAAGGAAACGTGGCGGCCGAGCCAGTTGTTTGGACTGGTGCTGGCCGGCGGCGGGCTGGCGCTGATCGGCTCGGCGCACGGCCTGACCATGCCGCTGGCCGGCTTCCTGCTCACCCTGGCCGGGGCCTCGCTGTGGGCGGCCGGCAACATCGTCACCCGCGAGGTGAGCCGCCACGGGCCGGTGGACATGCAGGCCTTCGTGGTGTGGGCCAGCCTCGTGCCGCCGATCCCGTTCCTGCTGCTCTCCTGGCTGATCGAAGGGCCGCAGGCGATCGTTGCGGCGATGGCCGGTTTCAGCTGGCGATCGGCGGGCGCCGTGCTCTACCTGGCCTGGATCGCGACGCTGCTCGGCTACGGCCTGTGGAGCCGCCTGCTGTCGCGCTATCCGGCCAACCAGGTGGCGCCCTTCGCGTTGCTGGTGCCCCTGGTGGGGCTCACCAGCGGTTGGCTGGTCTATGGCGAGCGCTTGCAGGCGGTGCACTTTGCGGGCGGCGCCCTGCTCATGGCGGGGCTCGCGGTCAACCTCTTCGGCAGCCGCCTGATGGCGCGGCTGCGGGGCGCGACGTGAGCCTGTCGGTGTTCTTCGTGCTCACCCCCGGGGTGCTGCTGCTCGACTATGCAGGACCTGCCGAAGCGCTGCGCATGGCCGCCGAGATGGGGGCCGACATGCGACTCGTCACCTGCGCGCCGGTGTCGCCGCTGCCGACCTCGATGGGGGTGAGCCTCGACGGGCTCTCGCCGCTGCCCGAGGCGCTGCCGCGCGAGAGCCTGGTGATCGTCGCCGGCAACGCCCGCGAGAGCGAGGACTACGCACGACCCGAGGCGCAGGCGGTGATCGACTGGCTGGCCCGTGTGGCGAGGCCCGATACCCGTTTTGCGAGCGTCTGCTCGGCGGCCCTGCTGTTGGCGCGCGCGGGGCTGCTGTCGGGCCGCCAATGCACCACCCATCACAATCTCATCGAAACGCTCAAGGCGCTGGCACCCGATGCCACGGTCCTCGATGACCGGATCTTCGTCGAGGACGGGCCCTTGCTCACGAGTGCCGGAATCACCACCGGCATCGACCTTGCGCTCTATCTCATCGAAGGCCACTTCGGACCCGAACTGGCGGCGATGGTGGCGCGACGCCAGGTGGTGTTCATGCGCCGCAGCGGCCGCGACCCGCAGCTCTCGCCGTGGCTTGCCTATCGCAACCATCTCCATCCCGCGGTGCACCGCGCGCAGGATGCGATCGCGCGCGAACCCGCGCGGCGCTGGACGCTTGCGGCGCTGGCAGCGCAGGCATACGTCAGCGCCCGGCACCTGAGGCGGCTGTTCGCCGACCATGCCGGCGTCGGGGTGCTCGAATACCAGCAGCGGCTGCGTCTTTCGTACGCCCGGCACCTGCTCAGCGATTCGGAGATGCCGCTGGAGCGGGTGGCGGAGCTCAGCGGCTTCGGCTCGGCGCGCGACCTGCGCCGGGTGTGGTCACGCTTCGAGGACGGTTCGCCCGGCGACCTGCGCCGCCATCACTGAGCCCGGAAATCGCGGCTGACCGCTTGTGCATCCGGGTATCCACCTGAAACCCTGGAGTTTCCTGGCTTCGACGACGATCAGCCATGGGTGAATGCGCTACACGCCCGTGCACGTCCAAACGAGGTTTCTAGGCTGAGTCGTCCGTCCTGGGGGGCGTGCGGTCGAGGCGCCCGGCGCCGATCTCGGCCAACAGGCCGCCGGTGAGCTCGGTCTCGAGTTCATCGGCGCGGCTGGCCGGGCAGAACAGCGTGATCTCGAAGGCGATACGCGCCTGGTCGGTGGTGCGGATGCGAACCGAAGCGTCCGGGCCGGGCACGTCGACACCCAGCTTCTGGTCGATCACCCGGCTGAAGCGCAAGGCCTCCTCGCCAAAGTCGCCACACAGGCGGGCGCTCTGCGCTTCGAGCCAGTGCCTTGCCGCGCGGGCGTCGATATTCGCCTCGACGACGACTTCGAAGGGATGGAACACATAGCTCCCCGGCAACTTCTCGTTGCGTACCGGGTGGATCAGGAACAGGCTGTTCGGCAACACCAGCTTGTTGCCGGTGTAGCTATGGCCAAGGCGTGGCGGATTGAGTTCGAGCACGGTGGTCGACAGCAGGTTGTACTCGACCACCTCGCCGCGCATGCCGTCCACCTCGATCCAGTCGCCCACCGAGAAACTGCTGGCACCGGTACGCAAGGCGAAGCCGCTCACGCACATGATGAGCTCCTTGGTGGCGAGCACCACCGCGACAATGACCGCAGTCAGAGACAGCAGCAGGTCCTGCACCTGGCCGAGCCACAGCATTAGCAGCGAGAAGAACAGCAGCAGGTTGAAGGCGCTGCGGGTGTAGAAGAGCTGGCGACGCTGGGCGCCATCGAGGACTTCGGCACGGCGGCGAATCATGCGGCTGGCCGCCTGGCGCGCCGCCAGCACCAGCACCGCCAGCAGGATGGATACGCCGATGCGCAGCAAGGTCTGGTTGTGGGTAAGGAGTGTATCGAAGGTCATGGGGCGGGGTGTCGCGAAGAGCGGGGCGGCCAGGGATGGGGGTGGGCGCACCTTACCGCGCCCGGGCCGGTAAATGCAATGTTCATGCCAACGTAATGAACCCGCCCGCGGGAAAGGCTCCCGGGCGCTTCCGCGGGGGGCGAGGTGAGCGCTGAGCGGCTCCACGACGGAGCCTTGCAGGGCCCGGGCTGTGGCAAACTATGATGTAGTGTGCGATTTTTCCTCGCTTGTCGACGTTTTTCCCGGCCTTCGAACAATCAGCTCCGATGAACTCAGTCCCGTCATCCCGCACCGCCGAATGTGTTGTGCTGTTTGCCGACCTGGCAGGCAGCACGCAGCTCTACGAACGCCTCGGCAATCGTGAGGCGTTCGCGCGGGTCGATCGCTGCCTCAAGGCGATGCAGGCGGTGGTGGTCGGCAATGGTGGCCGGGTGGTCAAGCTCACTGGAGACGGCCTCATGGCGGTTTTCGCGGAGCCCGGCCCGGTGGTCGATGCAACCATCGGCATCACCTTCGAGATCGGCGAGCTGCGCTCGGGCAGCGATGCGCCAATGGATATCCGGGTCGGCTTTCATTACGGTCCGGTGCTGGAGAACGAGGACGACGTCTTCGGCGAAACCGTCAACATCGCCGCCCGTCTGTGCGAGCTCGCCTCTCCGGGGCGCGCACTCACCACCAGCGAGACGGCCGCGCGCTTGTCTCGCGGCAAGCAGCGTGTGTTGCGCCAGTTGCCGTCGCGACCCCTCAAGGGCATCAATCGGCCGATCGAACTGTGGGAGCTGGTCTGCGACGACGTCGGCAAGGTGACCGCCGTCTTCGAGGGTTTCGACCTCGGCCAGGCGAGTCACGAACTGCACCTGGGCTTTGGCGACCGCCAGTGGACCCTGTGCGAGTCCTCGCCGAGCCTCAGCATCGGCCGCGAGCGCACCTGCGACGTGCCGCTTCGCGATGAGCTGTCGTCGCGTCGCCATTGCTACATCGAGGAGCGCAACGGCAAGTTCGCGCTGGTCGATTGCAGCAGCAATGGCACCTTCGTCACCAGCAGCGACGGGCGCACCGTGATTCTCCATCGCGAAGAGCTGGTCCTCGTCGACAGCGGCTGGATCACTTTCGGCCAGCCGCGCGGCCCGGGTGTGGCCGAACTGAGCTATCGCTGCAGCGTCGAGCTGGCACCACAGGCGCTATACCGATAGTCGACGGCTGCGGGGCCGAACTACCCCGAACGGCGAGCTCCGTCTCGATGAGGCGGGGCGAGTGGGTCGCCACGTTCCGCGCTCCTCGATGTGAATCCTTTTGGCGCCTCGTTCGTCTTCCCTGCCGACAGTTCAGTGCGGGCCATCCGCCATCGCTGGACAGCAGCATTGGAGACAAGACATGACTACCCTCGCCATGCGTTGGTCGCAACGCAGCCCCCGGGCGTTTCTGGTCCTGGCCGTCCTGCTTTGGTGGGGCTTGTACCAAACCCTGATCCCGCTCTCGGAAGGATTGGTTGCCGCCCTGCCGGTAACACGCGAGAGCCATCTTGGCGGCGCACTGCAGTTCTTCTTCTATGACACGCCCAAGGTCCTGCTCCTTCTGACGGGCATCGTGTTCGTCATGGGCATGATCAACAGCTATTTCACGCCTGAGCGCACCCGTGCATTGCTGGCCGGCCGCAGCGAGGGGCTCGCCAACGTGATGGCTGCTTCGCTGGGCATCGTCACGCCGTTCTGCTCGTGTTCGGCGGTGCCGCTGTTCATTGGCTTTGTGCAGGCAGGTGTTCCTCTGGGGGTGACCTTCTCTTTCCTGATCGCTGCTCCGATGGTCAATGAGGTGGCGCTGACGCTGCTGTTCGGCATGTTTGGTTGGAAAGTGGCGATGCTGTACCTGGGGCTCGGCCTGTCGGTGGCCATTGTGGCGGGCTGGATCATCGGACGATTGAAGATGGAAGCACACCTGGAAGACTGGGTGCGCGATATGCCCAGAACCAATGCGCGCTTCACGGCAACTGCAATGAGCCTGAGTGAGCGTATCGATGCCGGTTTCCACAGCGTGCGCGAGATCGTCGGCAAGGTCTGGCCCTACATTCTGGCGGGCATCGCCATCGGGGCCGGCATTCACGGCTATGTACCGGAGGACTTCATGGCCAGCTTCATGGGCAAGGAAGCGTGGTGGTCGGTGCCGCTGGCCGTGGTGATCGGCGTACCGATGTACACCAACGCCGCCGGGGTGATTCCCATCGTTCAGGCCTTGCTGGCCAAGGGTGCGGCACTGGGCACGGTGCTGGCCTTCATGATGAGTGTAATCGCCCTGTCGCTGCCGGAGATGGTGATTCTGCGCAAGGTTCTGAAAATCAGGCTGATAGCGACGTTCATCGGTGTCGTGGCCAGCGGCATTCTGATCGTGGGTTATTTGTTCAACTGGGTCTTATGAGGAGATTGAGATGAAAGACATCAAGGTTCTGGGTACGGGATGTGCCAACTGCAAGACCACCATCGCGCTGATCGAACAGGTCGCCAAGGCGAAAGACATCTCGGTGTCTGTGCAGAAGGTCGAAGAACTCAAGGACATCATGAGCTACGGCGTGATGAGCACGCCGGGCGTCGTGATCGATGGGCAAGTCGTCCACGCGGGAGGCATTCCGTCCCGCGACAGGATCGAGCAATGGTTGAGCGCATGAGGTGCCCACGATGAGCGCGGATGTGCACACTCTCGACAAGCCACGCCAATACTGCGCCACCCTGACGCTACGCAAGGTCACGGAGGAAGGGGCTGTGCTGGTCGATGTACGCGAGCGATCGGAAATCGCCGCACTGGCATTTGATGTGCCCGCGGTCATGGTCATGCCGATGAGCGAATTCGAGCGGCGATTCATGGAATTGCCGCGCGATCAGGAGTTGATCCTGGCATGCTCCGTCGGCGAGCGCAGCTTGAGAGCGGCCCACCTGCTGTTGCACCACGGATACGACAAAGTCGCCAACATGGAAGACGGTCTCACAAAGTGGGTGCGCAAGGGCTTTCCGGTGCGGGGTGATGTTTCATCGCCGGCCAATGATTCGGCTTGCTGCGCACCGCCCTCACCTGCCGGAAAACGTTGTTGAACCGAGTTCCTTCACGCTGGAGAAACAATATGGAAAACGCCCCCCAGAAACTGCAGTTCGCTGTGCGCGCATGGCGAAACGACTCGCACGGCAGCGAGGCTCAGTGCAAATCCGCATCGATCACTCTGGATACCGATCTCGCCGGGCGCGCCGATGCCTTCAACCCTGCCGAGCTGCTTTTGGCTGCGCTCTCGGCGTGCATGATAAAGGGCATTGAGCGGGTTGTGCCGATTCTCAAGTTCGAGCTCAGGGGCGTGCAAGTCGTGGTGAATGGCGTGCGCCAGGATGTGCCGCCCAAGATGGAGAGCATCCGCTACGAGATCATCGTGGATACCGATGAATCAGATCGACGCATCGATCTGTTGCATGACAATGTCAAGAAATTCGGCACCGTGTTCAATACCGTGGCGCCGGGCACGGATCTGGCCGGTGTCATGCATCGGCAATGAGGCAGGCCATGGAATCCGCCATCGATCACTTCCACGACCTGTTTGCACGACGGGTGTTGCCCAATCGGGGCAAGGAAGTCCGTCGACTCCCTGCTGCACGGGCCCGCCTTCCCGTCAGCGCCAGACCGTCCGACGCCACTTTCCGGACACCGGCTCAGGCGGCCTTTGCGCGAGACGCCTTGGAGCAAGACCCGGACCGGGTGGAGCGCGTCGATCAGTTGGACGAGGCCTTGCGCAGTCGCGCAGGAGCGCATTGAATGGGAGCCGAACATGCCCACGACCATGCACCCGCCAACTTCAATCAGGCGTTTGCAATCGGCATCGGACTGAATCTGGCCTTTGTCGGCATCGAGGCCTTCTATGGCTGGACGGTCGATTCGTTGGCATTGCTGGCCGATGCGGGGCACAACCTCAGCGACGTGGCAGGACTCGTGCTGGCATGGGGTGGCGCGCTGGCGAGCAAGCTGCAGCCGAACCCGCGCCACACCTACGGCTGGAAGAAGGGCAGCATCCTGGCGGCCTTCGCCAACGCCTTGCTGCTGCTGTTGGCTATGGGGGCGCTGGCTTGGGAGGCCGTCGGGCGCCTGCTGACACCCGCGCCAATGGCGGGAAACGAGGGTGTGACCATCATGGTGGTGGCCGGCGTCGGCATTGTGATCAACACGGCGACGGCCTTGCTGTTCATGCGCGGCCGGGAGCACGACCTGAACATCAGGGGCGCCTTCTTGCACATGGCCGCCGATGCACTGGTATCGGCGGGGGTGGTTGCTGCCGGTGGATTGACGCTCTGGATGGGCTGGGGCTGGCTCGACCCGGTGGTCAGCCTGTTGATCGCTGCGGTGATCGTGTGGGGGACCTGGAGTCTGTTCAGGCAATCCCTGCATCTGCTCTTTGATGGAGTACCGGATGAAATCGACCCGCAGGCCGTGCACGACTATCTGGCCAGGCTGCCGGGCGTGCAACAAGTGCATGACCTGCATATCTGGGCCATGGATACCGCGCAGGCGGCGATGACGGCCCACTTGGTGATGCCCGATGGACAGGCAGATGACGCCTTCCTGCACGACGTCTCCGAGACCTTGCACGAACGCTTCGAGATCACCCATTCCACGATTCAGGTGAATCGACGTCCGATCACTACAGCTTGTGGGCCTTGGGAAATGCGTTCAGTTGACCCAGCCGCTACAAAACCTCACTGAGTACTCGACCATTGCCCGCGCCGCAGCAAGGAGCCTGCAGGCAAGCGTCGGAGATCCACCCGCGAAATCCTGTTCACACAGCTTCAGGGTGTGGCCTGCGTGGGAAAGGCCGGCGCGCGGCAGAGCATGGTCGTTGAATTTCGAAAGGCCGCACTCGAATTTGCCCCTTGATCTGCGCGCGAGGGCGCGCACGAGCACTGAGCTGGACGAGTCTGGTGCGCAGAAGTCCTGATATCGCGTTGTCGGGAAGCGACTGCACGACAGGCCTCGAAGCGCCTTGATTGGTGCAGTCGCCCTCTGGGCATGACAGCGGGCAGCGAATGGCCAGTGCGTCGGCAGGCACAAGGAATGCGGCCTGCTTCACTTTTTCACGGGTATCGGGCCACAGCCTGCGCGCGCCAGGCGATCTAAGCTGGTTCCACGTTCCCGACCCGACGCGAGTCGCGCTCCGGGCGGGGCGGAACTTTGAAACCCGACAAGGAGTGACTGCCATGACCAGCAAGCAACTTCCCCGTGCCGACCGTGTATCGGCAAACGATATCGCCAGCCTCGCCGCCGAGGGCCTGCAACGTGCCAGCGCGGCGCGCCGGGCGATGACCGAACTGAGCGCCGGTGAGACCGCTGAAGTCTGCGGCGCCGGCCTGGGCCTCTTCGCGGCAATCGACGACGACTGGTGCGGCACCGTGGTACGCCGGCCGATCAAGTTCGGTGGTGTCGTCGTCGGCGACCGCCCGCCGCTGATCAACGGCAAGTGGGGGCCGGAGGTGATGACCGGCATGGACGTGCTGAAGGGCTTCTGAGGAGGGATGCCGCCATGTCCACGAAGATTCCGCAGTGTCCCAGCGTTCAATCGTCCGAACCCGGTGCACAGGCATTCGCCGTGGTCGGTGGCAGCGTCGAAAAGCCCGAAGTGCGCTACCTGGATCGCGCGGTTCCGGTGACCCCGGAACTGCGCGCCATGACCGCGCCGCTCGACCCGGCCGAAGTCTTTCGTATCAGCGGGCCCTGCGCCCAGAGCACCGCCTGTGCGCACTGGGACGAGCCGCGTCGCAAGTGCCGGCTGGCGATCCGTACCGTGAAGCTGGCGCCGGTGGTGGTGAGCCGACCGCCGCCTTGCGCGATCCGGCGCGATTGCGTGTGGTGGAACCAGGAAGGCATCAGTGCCTGCCTGCGCTGTCCGCAGGTGGTCACCAACGACGTGCTGCCGAATGAACGGGTGGTCGCCACCGCCGACCCGCGCAACATCGCCGACGCCACCTGAGGCGGCTCGCGCTGCAGGCTGCGGCGAGGCCGCTTCAGCGGTTGTCGCCGTCGAGCAGGCCGCCGATGCCGCCCAGGATGGAGCCCTCTCCGCGACTCGAGCCGCCCGCTGCCGGGGCCGACATGATGATGCGGTTGGCGAGCCGCGAGAGCGGCAGCGATTGCAGCCACACCTGCCCCGGCCCGCGCAGCGTGGCGAAGAACAGGCCCTCGCCCGAGAACAGCGCGGACTTGAGCTTGCCCACGTACTGGATGTCGAAGTCCACGCTGGGGGTATAGGCCACCACGCAGCCGGTATCCACCCGTAGCACCTCGCCCGCGGCGAGCTGGCGCTCAACCAGCGTGCCGCCCGCATGTACGAAGGCCATGCCGTCGCCATCGAGCTTCTGCATGATGAAACCCTCGCCGCCGAAGAAGCCGGCTCCCATCCGTCGCTGGAAGGCGATCCCCAGCGCCACCCCCTTGGCGGCGCAGAGGAAGGAATCCTTCTGGCAGATCAGCGTGCCGCCCAGCTTCTGCAGGTCCATGGGGATGATGCGACCCGGGTAGGGGGCGGCAAAGGCGACCCGCTTCTTGCCGCGGCCTTCGTTGTGGAACACCGTGGTGAACAAGGACTCTCCGGTGACCAGGCGCTTGCCGGCGCCGAGCAGCTTGCCGAACAGGCCGCCCTGCTGGTTCGAGCCGTCACCGAAGATGGTGTCCATCTCGATGCCGTCCTGCATGTACATCATCGAGCCGGCCTCGCCCACGGCGGCTTCGCCGGGGTCGAGCTCCACTTCGACGTATTGCATGTCGGTACCGAAAATCTCGTAGTCGACGACGTCCATCGCCATTGCGCTCACTCCTCGATGTCTGGGCCGCCATGCGGCGGCCGAACTGTGGAAATCGAATCGGCGAAAGGATACGTCAATCGGGCGCAGGCGTGCCGGGCAGGGCGCTCGCGGCGGCTGGCTCGCCTTGCGCCGCCTCGCCGGGCGCTTCGAGCTGCCCGGTGTCCGTGGCAATCCCGTTCGCCTCCTCTGCCGGCTGCGCGTTGCGGGCAAGCTGCACCGGCTCTTCGGCCGTCCCGGCGGGCGGGGGCGCCTCGTCCTCGTCGGCCTGCGCGCTGCGGCCGGGCCACAACACCTCCTTGGCGTGGCGAAGCATGGCGAGGTCGGCGGCCGGCAGGTCGGGGATCAGGTTGAAGTCGTCGAGGTAGACGTCGAGGCCGTCGATCTCGTTGAAGCCCGGGTCGGAGAAGAGCTTCTTCATCGCCGCCTTCTTGAGCTCGGGCGCGACCCTGGCCTTGAGGAAGGGGGTGAAATCGTCGTTGATGGTGAGCAGCGCGGGGTCGGGCAGCGGCTCGTCCGGCAGCGTTGCCGCGAGCGGCTCTGGCGATGCCGCCGGCACGCTGGCGCTATCGGGCAGCGGGGTGCCGGCCGCGGCGGCACGCTTGCGGCGCGACCAGCGGCCGAGGAAACCCCCCTCCTCCTCGGGCGCACCGGCTACCGCGCGGTCTTCAGTGTCCCGGGCGCTCATGCCTGTCTCCACTGGCGGCGTAGCGACGCTTCGGGCGTTTCTCTTCGGGCGGCTTGAGATTGGCCCGACCGTAGCCTTCGATGGCTTCCTTCCAGCCTGCAGGCAGCGGCAGGCGTTCGACCGTGGCGCCGCCGTCGAGCCAGCGCGCCGCCTCGTGAAAACTCGCACTCACCGCCGCGACCAGCGGCGGAACGCTCTCGCCCGCGGCCTCGGCGGCCTCGTCGGGACGCAGCATGAAGAAGATCGAGGGTTCGTCGGCGAGCACGTTCTGCAGATAGCCTTCGGCCTCGTCGCCGTGCAGCTCCAGCGGCGGGGAGCTGCGCAGCACATGGTCGGCGGTGGCGGTGGTTTCGGCGCCGGCGAGGGTCAGGCCGACCATCTCCCAGCGGTGATCGATCCAGCGATTGCCCTCCACCGGAGTGCGCGCGAACAGCACCGCCAGCGCGAGTCCGTCCGTCCCCTTGCCGGTGTCTTCGCCTCGAGGCTCGGTCATTGCGTCAGCTCCATGTGGTGATGTCCTGAATCATAGCCCCTTGCCGCGCCTCGACGCGACGGGCGCCAGCGCCTGCCTCGGTTAGAATCGCTGCTCGATCCTGTGTTCCGCCAGGCGCCATGTCCGATCTTTCGCATTCGACCCCGGTTTTCGAGATTCCGCTCGGCACTGCCGCCAATGCGCCGGTGCTGTCGCTCACCCGCGCCGTGCGAGGGGCCACCACCGCGGTGCAGGTGATCGACCACGAAGGACTGGCTCGCGAGGTCCATGTCCCGGGCGAGCACGCGCTTACCCTCTACCTCGACCGCCGCGAGGTGGTCACGCTGATGACCCTCGGCCAGGCACCCGAGGCGCTGGTGATGGGCTATCTGCGCAACCAGCGCCTGGTCGAGCGTCTCGACGAGCTCGCGGCGGTGCACGTGGACTGGGAAACCGAGGCCTGCGCGATCAGCACCCGCGCCGGCAACTGGAGCCCGGAGGTGCGCATGGCGCGGCGGACGGTCACCACCGGCTGCGGCCAGGGCACCATGTTCGGCGACTGGCTGGACGATCTCGAGCCGGTCGCCAGCGAGGCGACGCTGGACGTCGCCACGCTGGATCGCGCCCTCGGCCACATCCTCGCCCTCGACACCATCTACAAGCGCAGCGGCTCGGTGCATGGCTGCGCGCTGCTGCGCAACGAGGCCGATGCAGCGCTGCTCTACCATGTCGAGGACGTCGGTCGCCACAACGCGGTCGACAGCATCACCGGCTTCATGTGGCTGGACGAGGAGTGCGGCGCCGACAAGATCTTCTATACCACCGGCCGGCTCACCTCGGAGATGGTGATGAAGGCGGCGCAGATGGGGGTGCCCTTCCTGGTGTCGCGCTCCGGTCTCACCCGCATGGGCCTGGAACTCGCCACGCGCCTCGGCATCACGCTGATCGGCCGCGCGCGGGTCGGCCGCCATCTGGTCTATACCCACGCCCATCGCATTACCCGGAGCACAGCATGACGCAATCGAAGGTGGCCGGACTCATTCTCGCCGGCGGGCAGGGCAGCCGCATGGGCGGCGTCGACAAGGGCCTGGTGGAACTCGATGGCCGGCCGCTGGTGGCGCATGTGATCGAGCGCCTCGGCCCCCAGGTCGACACCCTGATCATCAACGCCAACCGCAACGCCGAGGCTTACGCGGGCTTCGGCCTGCCGGTGCTCGCCGACCGCAGCGGCGGCTTCGTCGGGCCGCTGGCCGGGCTGGACGCGGCGCTCGCCGCGCCCCCGCCGGGCGTGCGCTGGATCGTCACCTGCCCCTGCGATTCCCCCTTCCTGCCGCTCGACCTGGTGGGCCGCCTGCTGGCCGCGGCCGAGGCCGAAAACGCCGAGCTCGCGATGCCGATCGCCGAGGGGCAGTTCCAGCCGGTGTTCCTGCTGGCCCGCAGCGATGTCGCCGAATCGCTGGCTGCCTACCTCGCCGCCGACGGCCGCAAGATCGACCGCTGGGTGCGCTCGCGCCCACATGTGATCGTGGACTTCGAGGACTGCGTCGAGGCCTTCGCCAACATCAACACCGCCGAGGAGCTGGCCCGTCACCATGGCGCAGCCGCGGTGCCACGGAGACGTTGAGCGGAATCAATGCGTTGCGCGCGACATGGACTAGGATTCCGGCATGGACGCATTCACCCCTTCCGACCGATCCGCGCTGCGCTCCAAGCTGGCGGCCTTGTGCGAGTCCTTGCAGCGCGGGCTCGTGGAGCGTGGTCGTGAGGTCCGGCTGAGCCTGCTGGCGGCGCTGGCCGGCGAGCACACGCTGCTGATCGGCCCGCCCGGCACCGCCAAGAGCGAGCTCGCGCGGCGGCTGCACCTGGCTTTTGGCGGCGGCCACTACGTCGAGCGCCTGCTGACCCGCTTCACCGTGCCCGAGGAGCTGTTCGGGCCGCTGTCGATCAGCGCCCTCGAGCAGGACCGCTACGAGCGGCACACCGCCGGCTACCTGCCACAGGCGACGATCGCCTTCATCGACGAGGTGTTCAAGGCCAACAGCGCGATCCTCAATGCCTTGCTGACCCTGCTCAACGAGCGCGAGTTCGACAACGGCAGCGAGCGCCTCAAGTGCCCACTCATCAGCGTCATCGGCGCTACCAACGCGGTGCCCGACGACGAAGTTGGCGAGGCCTTCTTCGACCGCTTCCTGCTGCGGCTGCCGGTGGCGCCGGTGAGCAGCCGGGGCTTTGCCGAACTGCTCGCCATCGACACCTCGGCAGCCGGCGCGGTGGTGCCGATCGACGAGGCCGAGCGCCGCGGCCTGGCCGCGGCGGCCTCGAGGGTGAGCATGCCGCGCGAGGTGGCGGGGCTGCTCAGTGAGCTGCGTGGCTGGCTGGCCGAGCGGCAGTGCTATGTCTCCGACCGTCGCTGGGTGAAGATCGTCGGCCTGCTGCGCACTGCCGCCGCGAGCGAGGGGCGCGACTCGCTGAGTCGCTGGGACCTGTGGCTGCTGCCCTGGTGCGTGGCGGCGGATGCCGCGGCGCAGACCGAGGTGGACGAATGGCTCGGCGCCCGGCTGGGCAGCGGCGAGGTCTTCTCGCCACTGCGGGTGGCGCGCGTGGTCGAGGCCTTCGAAGCGCAGCTCGAGGCCGAGCAGAACGCCAACGATCTCGACTACGACGAAGCCGGGCGCTTGCGGGTCGACAAGCGCGTCGATGAGATCAATGCCACGGCGAGCGATGGCAAGGGCGCCTCGCAGGTGTTACGCATGAGCCGATCGCGCCGGCGCAGCTATGGGCGCAATCACCTCGAGGCCCGTCTCGCGCAGATCGATGCGCTGCTCGGGCGCCTGCACGACTATGCCGAAGCGCTCGCCGCGCAGCGCACCGGGCTCGAAGCCTATCTGGCCGGCAGCCTGTGGCTCGACGCGGCGTTCGCCCGGCGGGCGGCAGCGGCGCTGGCGCGCGCCGCCGCCGAACTGGCGTCGCTGAGTCGTCGCGCCGAGCTTGCGCGGTCGGGCTTCGAGGCCCTGCCCCGGCTCGACGAGCGCGGAACGGTCCCCGCCCCGGTGGCTCACGATCCGCTCGACGCATGAGCATCGCACCGCCGCCCGCGCTGATGTTCGAACGGCTCGAGGCGCCGCTGGCACCGCTCGAGCGCCTGCCTCGCACCTTGTGGTTGTGGAGCCTGGTGCATTCGCTCGGCACCCTCGAGGCGCGCCTGCCGTGCATCGAGATGCTGCGCGGCGCCTTGCTGGCCGGCCAGGTGCCGCGGCTGCCGTGGCCGGGCGATGCGCTCTCCGCGGCGCTCGCCGAAGTCCTCGAGCAACTCGAGCTGCACCGCTACTGCGCCGCCAAGCTCGAGCTCAGCGACACCGTGCTGCGCTCGCTGATGTGGCATCTCGACCTGATCGTCGATTACCGCGATCGCGGCGCCGATGCCACGCAGGCCGAGCGGATGGCGCTCGAATGCTTCGCCGAAGACTGGCGCGAGCGCACCGGCGTGATCGATGAACTCGGCGAGGTACTGGGCGATTGCGGCGACATCAAGACCGAGCACTGGGACCGCCTGCGTGGCCTGTTGCGCAGCGAAGGATGGCGCGAGGCGCTGCGCATCCGCGGCCTGATCGAGGATCTGCCGGGGCTGTCGCGGATGATCCGCCGGCTTGGCCGCGCTGTGCCGGGCGAGGAGCGCGAACAGCTGCCGGCCGGCGGCAGCGACTGCGAGCAGCGCGCCAGCGCGCCGCGCTGCGAATCGCGCAGCACCCGGGTGCCCGACCTGCCCGGCGAGACCCGCGGCGTGCACCGTGCCGACCGCATCGCCCGCATGCTGCCGGCCGAAGCGCTGATGCTCGGCCACCCGCGCCTGCGGCTGGTGTGGCACGCGCGGCGCGCCGAGCGCACCCTGCTGTGCTACGAGGACGACGACCGCCTGCGCGAGACCCTGCCGCGCCCGCGCCCCATCCGCAATCCCCAGACCCGCCGACGCCTCGAGGCCGGGCCGATGCTGATCTGTGTCGATACTTCGGGCTCGATGAACGGCGGTGCCGAGGCGGTGGCCAAGGCGGTGGTACTGGAGGCCGCACGCATCGCCCACGCCCAGCACCGGGCCTGCCATGTGTTCGCCTTCGGCGGGCCGGAAGAGATCGTCGAGCTCGAGCTCGGCTTCGACCCCGCGGGGCTGGAGCGGCTGGTGGACTTCATCGGCCAGGGCTTTCACGGCGGCACCGACATCTGCCTGCCGCTCGAGCGCAGCCTCGCCCGGCTGGAGGACTCGGGCTGGCGCCAGGCCGACCTGCTGATCGCCTCCGACGGCGAGTTCGGTGCCACCGCGGCGCTGGCCGAGGCCGTCGAGCGGGCCAAGGCCGTGCTGGGCCTGCGGGTGCAGGGCGTGCTCATCGGCGACCGCGAAACCGTCGGCCTGCTGGAGCTGGTCGACGAGGTGTTCTGGGTGCGCGACTGGCGCCGTTTCGGGGGCTCCAAGGCCGCCTCGCCGGTGCACGACAAGAGCCTTACCGCGATGTATTTTCCCGGTGCCCTGCGCTCGCCGCAGAACCGCGCCGCGACGGTCGATGGCAAGGCCGCCGCGCGCGCGGTGCGCCGTGGCAAACCGGAGGATCCGCAATGAACATCGCCAGCCGGCAGATCGCCTTGCTCGAACGCCTCGCCGCTCGTGGGCCCTTGCCGCGGGTGCGCGCACTGCATCTTCCGCCGAGCAGCGGCGCCGAGGGCAAGAATGGCGAATTCTGTGCGCTCGAACTCGAAGACGGTGCGCTGGGGCTGTCCTTCGTGATGCTCGACGATACCCTCGCGCGGCTGCACCGCGATGAGGCCGGGCGGCAACTTGCGGGGGCCGATCCGATGCGCCTCGCACGGCGCCTCGCGGCGCCGCCCGGGCAGGCCAGCGGCAGCGAGCGCAGCCTCGCCCTCGCGGCGCTCAATGCGCTGAGCCGTCACTTCTTCGAGCGCGCGGGTTTCGTGCCGCCGCCCAGCCGCGACTCGATCGGGCAGATGGACCCGCAGCCCGGCGAGCGCATCGGCATGGTCGGCTATTTCAGGCCGCTGGCGCGGCGCATCGCGGAGGTGGGCGCGGAGCTGGTAGTGATCGAGCTCGACCCTGCGCTGGCGGGCCAGCAGGAAGGCTATCGGGTGACGCTCGATGCGGCCGAGCTCGGCGATTGCGCCAAGGTGCTGTGCACCAGCTCGGTGCTCATCAATGGCAGTATCGAGCGAATGCTCGAGGCGGCACCGCGCGCCCGCCATTTCGCGCTGATCGGCCCGGGCGCCGGCTGCCTGCCCGATCCGCTGTTCGCACAAGGGGTGACGCTGCTCGGCGGCAGCTGGATCAGCGATGCGCCGGCCTTTGCCGCGGCGCTTGCGAGCGGCGCCGAGTGGGGACGCCACGCCTTCAAGTTCGCCCTCGCGCGCGACGCCTATCCCGGCTTCGACGCCTTGCTGGCGCGCTGTTGAGATGGGCCGCGAGAGGCCGCCGCGGGATGGTGCAGCCGAGCGCTCGCCACGGCGCCCACCACTGCTGCGCTGGTTCGGCGTGGTGCTGCGCGGCGTGCATCTGGCCGCCGTCATCGCGCTCGGCGCGGCGCTGCTTGGCGCCCCGCTCGATGGTCGTCACCAGGCGCTGGCGGTGCTCGCGACCGGTCTCGCGATGGTGGCGCTAGACCTGCGCGCCAAGCCGCACCTGTTTGCGGAATGGGCGGGCATCGCGCTGGTCGCCAAGCTCGTGGTGGTTGGCTGGATGGCCGCCGATGTCGCGTTGCGGCCGCTGCTGTACTGGCTGATCGTCGCCTGGTCGGTGCTTTTTGCCCATGCCCCGGCCTCGTTCCGCCACCGCGTGTGGTGGCGCGGCCGGCCTCGCCCCGACGACGCGCCGCGCCGTTAGATTCAGCCGTGCAGGCGGGCCGTGATCCCGGCCACGCGCCTGCCGAACAGCGGCGCCGTGTCGAGGTCGCCCGGCCGCATCTCGTCGACGCTCGCGTCCGAGGGTGACCGCGCCATCGCGCCGCTGCACCAACCCGCGCCGTTCACACCGTTTCGCGTCGCCGACCTGCTGTTGCTGGGCATCTGGCCGGTGCCGACCCATACGCCGCTGCGCTGCATGGCCAGCGCGAACAGGTCGTGCACGGTGGCGAGCTTGTCGCCGCTCATGGTGGCGCTGTCGCTGAAGCCGACAAACACCTTGTCTCCACCGCTGGCCGACGCTCGGCCGCCCCTCCAGCCCGCTCACCCGTGGCGCGCTGCTCGGCGGGCGGCTGGCGCAAGAGCACTGAATCCCGGCGCGGTACCTGTGAGGACGTGACGTAGCGCACATCCGGCCCGCGCTTTTTCTCAACTTTGCGGGGCGGCGGACGTTCAATACCAGGCAAGTCTTCAAACTACTGGAGCGCAAATCGCATCATGGGCAATAAAGCATTCGTACTCGTTGCCGGAGATCGCAACGACAGCGCCGCCGGCCATTGGCACGGCGGTGTCGGGCAGGCCATCAAGCGGGCCATCCGCAGCGGCTACGGCATCGGGCGAAAGGTGCGCGTTGGCCATGTGGACGGCGAAGTGGTCGGCTACAACATCGGAAACTTCGGTCGCTTCAACGGCGCCACCTTCCCGCTGGTCATCGAAACCGAATTCGGCGCGGTCAAGTGCAGCCTCGACGAGGTCGCCTGGGCCTGAGCCGGCTTGCGGCACCTGCGCGCCCTGCGGTGGCTGCAGGGACTGTTGCCGTACCGTGAGCGCGCCGGGCCTTCGCTCGAATCGCCCCGCTTTGCGGCCGCACCGCTAGACTGGCATGTTTTCCAGCCTGCGTGCGCCTTGCGCACGGCAGATTCATGTCCGGGACTACGCGATGAGGCACACTTCCCGTTGGAGCAGGATCACCACCGGGCTGCGGGCCGAGTGGCAGCACCTGACTACCATCAATCCCAGCAAGCGCAGTTGGCAGATGCCTCTCGCGGCGGCGCTCGCCACCGGCCTGCCGCTGTTCATCGGGGCCTGGTTCGACCACCTCGACTATGGCCTGGTGTCCTCGCTCGGTGGGCTGGCTTTCCTATACATGCCCAATACGCCGCTGTCGCACCGCATGGTGTGGCTGATGGCTTGTGGCTTCGGCATGGCAAGCTGTTTTGCGCTCGGCCTGATGTTCCATTTCGTTCCGGTGCTGTTGATCTGGGTGCTGAGCTTCATCACCATGCTGGTTACGATGATCTGCCGCTTTTACGGCATGGGTCCGCCGGGCAGCCTGTTCTTTGTCATGGCTGCCGCGATTGGCGGCTACGCGCCGGGTGCCTTGCTGGAGCTGCCGCTCAAGGTGGGCCTGCTCACCCTGGGGGCGGTGCTGGCCTGCCTGATCGGTTTCTTCTACAGCCTCTCTATCCTGCGGCTCGCGCCCGCGGAACCTGTCGTCGCTGCGCCCAAGCCGAACTTCGATTTCGTGGTCCTTGATTCGATCGTCATCGGCGTCTTCGTGGGCGTCGCGCTGGCAGTTGCGCAAGCGCTGCAGATGGAGCGTCCCTACTGGGTGCCGGTGAGTTGCCTGGCGGTAATCCAGGGCGCTTCGCTACGGGCGGTGTGGAACAGGCAGTTGCACCGCATTCTTGGCACCGCGCTGGGCCTGCTGCTGTCCTGGGGGATATTGATCCTGCCGCTCGAGAAATGGAGCGTCGCGTTGATCATGATGGTGCTGGCCTTCGTTATCGAGAACGCGGTGGTGCGCCACTACGGCCTCGCGGTCACCTTCATCACGCCGCTCACCATCCTCCTCGCCGAGGCTTCGACCCTCGCCCATGGTTCGCCCAATGCGCTCATCGAAGCGCGCTTCTTCGACACCGTGTTGGGCTGCCTGATCGGCCTCGCCGGCGCGGTGTGCCTGCATAGTCCGGGTTTTCGGACGCTGGTCGGCGGCTGGCTGCGGCGGTTTATCCCGCCACGACTGAAGCGTTGAGCGCGCCGGAGTGCTTCAGCTCAGCAGCGTCAGCCCGGGCGGCAAGGCTTCGCCGAACGCATGTCGCCGGTCGGCCTTGTCGAGGCCCACGGCCAGCCTCACCTGGCTGATCCAGCTGGCGCTGGCGTTGATCGCCTCGAGCCGCGCGGCGACCGTTTCGCGCAAGGCTTCGGGGAGGTCGCGGGCACGGTCCTCGGTGAGCGCGGCAATCTGGCTGGCTGCAAAGGCGGCCTGCCCGATCGCCTTCCAGTCGAGCGCCAGCAAGGCCTCCAGCCAGCGGGCCGCGGCCTCGGGCGGCACCACCTGGTGGGCGCTGCCGTAAAGCGGCTGGCGCGCGCCGAGACGCCCCAGCGCCCACCAGCCAGGCCCTCCCGCGGCGCTCGCGCCCAGTTGGCCGAGCAGCCAGTCGCCGGCTTCGATCTTGAATTCGGCGGGCAGTCGCTCGAGCGAAGCGAGCAGGCGCAGCATGTCGTCGCGGCTGCCCGCGATCGCGCTCGCCTGGCTGCCGCTCTGCCTGACGCCCTTGCCCTCCAGCC
This sequence comes from Zoogloeaceae bacterium, assembly GCA_024235595.1. Lineage (GTDB taxonomy): Bacteria > Pseudomonadota > Gammaproteobacteria > Burkholderiales > Rhodocyclaceae > Cognatazoarcus. The sequence goes on from JACKMC010000001.1 coordinate 243,635, forward strand.
AGGGACCGAACTCGCCCACCAGGGTCTCCTGGAAGTCGGCCGGCAGCCCCGCCGCGACGCGTCGCCACAGGGTCCACCATTCCGACCAGTTCTGGCTCTCGCCGAGGTAGGCGAGACCTTGCCCGAGCAGCGGACAGAGTTGCCCGATGCGCCATTCGTCGAGCGCATCGCCGAGGCCGGGGCGCAGGCAGAAACCGACCAGGTTGAGCCATAGCCGCTCGTGCTCGGGCGAGCGCCGCCGCCGCGCGGCGCGCTGCAGCAGCAGGTCGCACAGCGCGCGCAGCAGCGCCACCTCCCACTGCTCGCGCTTGCCCAGCAACTGCTCGAGGCGATTGCGCAGGCGTCGCACTTCCTTTGTCCCGGGGGCCTGGGTGCGGCTGCCGAAGATGCCGTCGATGGCCTGCTCGGCCTCGCCGAAGCGTGGTGGCAGCGTCGCCGCCGGCGCCTCGTGCCTTGCTGCGGCGGCTGCACCGCGCAGCTGGAATTCGAGCAACCAGCGCTGGCCCTCGTCGCTGACGCAGTTCAGTTGCAGGGTGCCGAGCTCGGTCATCGCGGCGATCACCTCCACCCGCACCGCCTTGCGGCTCGCGCCGCCGGGGTGGCGGACGACGGTGGCGAGCGGCGGAAGGCGCACGAACTCGCGCTCGCCGAGCTCGGCGAGGTCGCCGGGCCGGTATTCGGTGTCGGCTACCGAGGAGGCCAGCCGGAAGCTTACCGGCTGGCCCAGGCGCAACTCGAAGCTGCGCTCGGGCAGGCGGATCTCGTTGCCCTCGACGCTGCCGCGCGGCAGGATGCACACCCCGCGCACCGGCTCCCGCGCATCGTCCAGGAGCAGGAAGTAGCTGCGTGCCGAGCCGCCGCCGATGTGTGCGCCCGCGCCATCGCGAACCAGCGCATAGGCTACCGCGCCACGCGCCACCGCGGCATCCGGATCGGCGTTGTGGAGGCGCCGCAAGGGCTTGCCGCGCCAGCTTTCCAGCACCTGCTGCAAGCGTTCGGCAAGCGCTTCGGCGCGAAACACGCCGCCATTGAGCAGCAGCGTGTCGGGCAAGGGCAGCGAAGTCCCGTGTTCCGCGTCGCCGCTCCCGCCCAGCGCCTCGCGGGCGATCTGCGCGTGCATCGCGAGGAAGGCGGCAATGTGGCGGGTGATCGCCGCGTCGGCGGGATAGGGCAGCCCGAATTCGACGATCGCGCCGCGCCGCCGCTGCAAGGGCGCGTCCGCGGCGACCTTGGGAAGGAAACCGTCGAGCACCAGGTGCAGCACTTCGTCGCGGCTGAGCTCGACGCTGCGCGCGCCGCCGATGAGCTTCGCGCCGCCGCCGAGCAGGGTCACCGTCACCGCCCCGGGCGCATCGAGGGCCAGCAATCGCTCCTTGGCGGCGCGGCAGCGCGCCGTGAGCTGCGACAGCCGCGCCGCGCTGAGCCGGTCTTCGCCGCCGGCGAGCCGCGATTCGAGCAGCCGTGCCAGCGCGAGGTCCATGTTGTCGCCGCCCAGCATGAGGTGATCGCCGACCCCGATGCGGGTCAGCTCGGGCACGCCGTCGCGCATTGCCACCCGGATCAGGGTCAGGTCGGTGGTGCCGCCGCCGATGTCGCAGACCATCAGCAGCCGGGTGCCGGCGAGCGCCTCGGCAAGCGTGTCGCGGTGGCGATGCAGCCAGTCGTACACCGCCGCCTGGGGCTCCTCGAGCAGGCGCACCCGCGCCAGGCCGGCCAGGCGTGCGGCCTCCAGGGTGAGCGCCCGGGCGCCCTCGTCGAAGGAAGCCGGCACGGTCAGCACGATCTGCTGGTCCTCGAGCGGCGCATCCGGGAAACGCCGCAACCAGGCTGCGCGCACATGGGCGAGATAGCTGGCGCTGGCCGCCACCGGCGAGATCCGGGGGACGCTGTCGTCGCCGCCCCAGGGCAGGATCGGCGCGAGGCGGTCGACCCCGTCGTGCGACAGCCAGCTCTTGGCGCTGGTCACCAGCCGTCCCGGCACCCGCGCGCCCAGGTCCAGCGCCAGCCGGCCGAGCACCGCCGGGGCCTGATCGCCCGGCTGCTGCCCGGCGGGCCACGGCAACTGCAGCCCGGCCGGGTCGATCTCGCCCGGCGCGGGGTGGTAACGCACCGAGGGCAGCAGCGGCCGCGCCCCCAACTGGCCCGGTGCCAGCAACTGGTCGATCTGCAGCAGCTCGACCCGATCCGCCCCGAGCGCGGCGTAGGCAAGCGCGGTGTTGCTGGTGCCCAGATCGATGCCGACGTGATAGCGGAGGCTCATTCGGCGTTGTCGGCGGCCTGCCCCCGCATGTCGAACTCCACCTTCCAGTGCCCGCTGCCTTCGCGTTCGACCGCTTCGAGTTCGAGCGTCCCGGCCTCGGTCACTCGCGCCTGCAGTCCCACCCGGATTACCTCGCCGACGCGTCCCTGCTCGGCCGGCAGGGTGGTCTGGAGCTCGTCGAGCTCCTCGAGTTCGTCGGGTTCCCACTCCTCGAGCAGGGTGCCGACCTGGTCCTGGCGGCGAACCGAGGAGCTGAAGAAGCGCAGGCTCACCTGCTCGCCCACCACCAGCCCGAAGTCCCGCGCCGAGACCGCCGCCTCGGTGCCCTCCTCCATGCCGAAAGGCGCCAGGCACAGCGCCTGCACGGGTGGCTCGAAGCCCGGAATCGCAGGCATCGCCGATTCGATCGCGACATAGTAGGCGCGTGCCGTGCCGCCGCGGATGCGCACCCCCTGGCCATGGCGTACATAGGCGTAGTAGGCGGCGCCGCGGGCCACTGCGAGGTCGAGGTCGGCACCGCCGAGTCGGCGCGCCTCGGGCGCGCCTTCGGCGGCGAGCCAGCCGTTGATGGTCTCGAGCGTGCGGCGGGCGAGCAGTTCGGACTTGAACACGCCACCGTTGAAGAGCACCGCGGTGGGGTGCAGGAAGCTGGCCCCGTCGGGGAGGTTCGCGCTGAAGCCCTCGAGCTCGTCGGTGGCCGCCAGCTGGCGGGACAGGAAAGCCGCCAGGTGACGGCTCACCGCCGCATCCTGGGCGTAGGGCAGGCCGAGCTGGGTGAGGCCGCCGCGCCCGCGCCCCTGCGGCCGATCGCCGATCGCCGCCGCGGGGAAGAAGCCTTCGAGCAGGATCGCGCCGAGCTCCTTGCGGGTGAGCTCGCTGCGCAGCGAGCCGCCGATCAGCTTGCTGCCGCGTCCGGCGATGACCAGCGGCACCTCGTCGAGCGCCTCGTCGCCGAGCAGCGCCTCCTTGGCCGAGCGGCAGGCGTGGGTCAGCGCCCGCATCTGCCAGGCGTCGAGCCGGGTGCCCTGGGCGGCGAGCTTGCCGGCCACCGCGTAGGCCAGCGCCAGGTCCATGTTGTCGCCGCCGAGCAGGATGTGCTCGCCCACCGCCACGCGGTGCAGCTCGAGGTTGCCGTCGCGTTCGAGCACCGCGATCAGCGAGAAGTCGCTGGTGCCGCCGCCGACATCGACCACCAGGATGATGTCGCCGGGTCGCACCTGCTTGCGCCAGCCGCCGGCGCTTTGCTGGATCCAGCTATAGAGCGCCGCCTGCGGCTCCTCGAGGAGGATCAGCTGCGCGCAACCGGCGGCCCGTGCGGCCTCGGCGGTGAGCTCGCGCGCGGCCGGATCGAAGGAGGCGGGAATCGTCACCACGATTTCCTGCTCGACGAAGGGCGCGTCGGGGTGGGCGTCGTCCCAGGCGGCGCGAAGATGGTCGAGGTAGCGCTGCGAGACCTCGAAGGGCGACAGCCGTGCCACCTCGGGTGGGGCTTCGGCAGGCAGGATCGCGGCGCGGCGATCGACCCCGGCATGGCAGAGCCAGCTCTTGGCGCTCGATACCAGCCGGATCGGCGTCGCCGCCCCGCGGCTGCGCGCCATCTCGCCGATCGCGAAGTCCTGGTCGCTGCGCCACGGCAGGCTCAGCTCGCCGGCGGCGAGTTCGTCCGGATGCGGCAGGTAGAGGAAGGACGGCAACAGTTCGCGGCTCTCCACCGAGCCGGGCGAGGCGAGCTGGGGAATCTGCAGCACGCCCTGCACCACCTTCTCACCGTCGCAGGCCTCGATCTCGACATGGGAGAGCGCACAGTGGGTGGTGCCGAGGTCGATGCCGATCGAAAACCGTGGCGTGCTCACAGCTCCACCTCGGCGGGGGCGAGGATGTGCAGGTCGTGGCCCGCGGCGAGCTGCGGCAGGCGGGTCTCGAGCACCTGCCAGCCGCGGTGACTGATGGTGCCGCTGAAGGGCGGCTCGCCGACCACGTTGCCGGTGACCCGGTTGGCCGCCGCATCGAAGCCTTCGGCGAGGGTGACGTGGCTGCCCTCGGCCTCGTCGCGGACCGGGCCGATCGAGAAGTTCTCGCGCAGGACCTTGCGACAGCCCTCGTGCACCACGCGGCTGGCGGCGCCCACGTCCGCGTCGGAGTAGGCGGCGACGTCTTCCTGGATGAAATCGATGAAGCGCGCCTCGCGCTGCAGCAGGCCCAGCAGTTGCAGCGCCGCGTCGGGAGCGGCCTGCTGCAGCGGCTGCGCTTCGGCGGCGGGCGGCGCGCTGTCGAGGGCGCCGACACGGGCGGCAAAGGCCGGGTTGGCAACGATTCTGAAGAAGCTGCTCAGGGCGAGGGAAATTCGGCCCATCAGGGATGGTTTCGCGGTGGACATGGATGCTCCTGAAAGGGGGCGCCGGCGGTTGGCGAGGCGCCCGCCCGGCGGCGCGCCGGGTCAAGCCTGCAAGGCTACCCGGAAAACGAGCAAAAGGCCCCTGAGGGCCTTTTGCGGGACTACCCGATCGATGCTGCGCAGCCCAGTGGACCGCGCCCGCCGATCGTTAGCTTGCGGACTTGACTGCCGAGGCGACGGCCTTGGTGTTCTTGGCAAGGTTCTCGACGGCCAGCGCGGTGGCGCTCTCGATGTTGGTCTGGGTGGTATCGGCCAGTTCCTTGGCGACCTTGGCGGCACTCTCGTAGCTCGACGAGGCGCTGGCGATCGCGCTCTTCATGGCTTCCACGGCGGCTTCGGAGCCGGCCGGGGCGTTCTTGAAGAGCTCGTCCAGTGCCGCGGTGAACTTCCCGGCCAGGGTGCTGGCCTGCGCTTCATAGAGCTTGGTCAGGGCGTCCTTGGTCTCGTTGCCGATGGTGGTCAGGGCACGCGCATAGGCAATGCCTTGTTCCGCGCCCGGGTTGAGCAGGCCGAGCTGCAGCTCGAGCAGTGCCTTGGGCTCCTTGACCGCGGCCAGCGCCTGCGCATAGCTGGAACCCTCTTCCATGGTGCTGCGCGCCGTGGAGATGTTCAGTGCGGAAACCCGCTCGACGGCGCCGAGCATGGTGTTGGTGGCCGAGGTGCCAGTCTCGAGGCCGGCTTCGAGCTCGGCTTTGACGGTGGCAACGAATTTTTCGGGCGTGGCGGACATGTCGAACTCCTCAGGATGGATCGTCGGAACAGGGGTGCTGCATTCGCCCTTATGTTGCATCGCAACAATGCGGATTGCAAGTTCTTTTTGACACTTTGTTTCATTTGCCAGCCATGAGATGGCGAGATAAGAACGGCATCCTGATGGCAGGATGCCGTAAAGGGTGACGCCACCAAAGGGACGGATTCATGCTCCGTCTGCGCGGGTTGCAGCGCATTGCAGCATGTCTGCGCGGCATGACAGCAGTGTGTCGGGGCGACGACTGCGTGCAAAACTGGCTATGCTGCCGTCGCCCCCGCCTACTCCTGCCGGGCGCAAAAAAAGCCCGCCTGGGAAAGGGCGGGCCTGGAGGCAGGGGCAAGGGACGGCCCCTGATGGGGACTTGTCAGCGGGCGGGCGTGCTCGCCTGGCTGGCCTGCCGGATCTGTGCCCAGCGCGCCGCGACCCTGTCCTGGGCCTCGGCCAGTGCGGCGTTTTCCTGTGCCGCCGCTTCGGCCGCCTTGGCCTTCTTGGCCTCGGCCTCGAGTTGCTGCGCTTCGCTCGGCGCAGGCAGCCTGGCGAGTGCGCTCCCCGACAGTGCAAGGGCCACGGCTGCAAGAATCATGCGTTTGTTCATTGCGGATCTCCTCAGTGTACGGTCGAGGGCTTGTGGCCCGGGCGCGGCGCGTTGTCGGGAATGCGCTCGCCACGGGCTTCGCGGTACCAGTATTCGTGGTGCTCCCTGGCCCAGGTCTCGTCTACATAGCCGGTCTTCATGCCGTCGAGTGCGCCTTCCATGCCGATCGTGCCGATGTAGATATGGGCCAGCGACAGCGCCACGAAGAGCATTGCGCCGCCGGAATGGAGCATGTGGGCGAGCTGCATGTCCTGGCGGGTCTGGCCGAACAGCGGGAAGTCGAGGATGAGCCCGGTGCCGCCCACCATCAGGCCGAGAAACACCACGCCCAGCCAGAACCAGGTCTTCTCGCCGAAGTTGAAGCGGTGCGAGGGCACATGCTCGCCGCTGAGCAGGCCTCCGGCCTTGCGGATCCACAGCGCATCGATGGCCTGCCAGACGTTGTCCCGCAGGAACAGCACCACCATGAGCACCACCGAGATGAAGAACAGCGGCCCGATGAAGTTGTGCACGTTCTTCGCCGCCCAGGCGAGATAGCCGAAGGCGGTGTGGCCGATCAGCGGCAACAGCAGGTGCTTGCCGAACAGCATGCAGATGCCGGTGAGGGCGAGGATCACGAAGGTGCTGGCCAGCGACCAGTGGGCGAGCCGCTCGATGAACTTGAAGCGCTCCATGAGCTTGCCGGTGCGCTTGTCCTCGAGCTTGATCTCGCCGCGGATCGCGTAGAAGACCACCAGGCCGAGAAACACCACCACCAGCGCCCAGCCGCCATACTCGGTGATCGGGCCATTGCGCATCTGCCGCCAGGCCTCGCCTTCGGACTGGATCAGCACCCGGTCGGCGGGCGCGGCGAAGGTGATCGACTGGTCCTGTCCGCGTCGCGCGTCGCGAAAGGCATCGGCGTTGTTGCCGGGTTGCACGAGTCCCGCGCCGATCGCCTCGGCGGCGACGTTGGCGGGCGGTGCATCGGCTGCGACGGCCGGCACAGCGGTGATGGCGAGTGTCGCCAGCAGGGCTGCGGCGGCGCTGCGCAGGCAGGGAATGAACGGTCGCGTCATGGTTGCCTCCCTCAGTCGGCCGGCATGCGCCGCAATTCGTTCTGGTTGCCGATGCGGGCCCGCATGTCGCTCTCCCAGCGGGCCTTGTCGCCGCCATAGGCCGCCGACTCCCAAGGGCGGGTATCCGCCTTGCCGTGGTACTTGCCGGGCTCGTGCGTCAGCACCTGGGGCTTCTCGCCACAGCCGGCCACGAGTGCCGCTGCGGCGAGCAGCGGAATCATCATGCTCACGATCTTCATTTGGCACCTCCGGTCTCGGCGGCCTTCATGTCGGCGTCCATGCTGCCCTTGCCGTAGGCGGTGTTCCAGCCGCTGGTGTCGGCGCCGCTGCCGCCACGTCGGACCACCCGCTCGCGGAAGATGTTGGCCACTTCGGCGGCGTCGCCGGCCAGCAGCGCCTTGGTCGAGCACATCTCGGCGCACAGCGGCAGCTTGCCCTCGGCGAGGCGGTTGCGGCCGTATTTCTCGAACTCGGCCTGCGAGCCATCCTCTTCGGGGCCGCCCGCGCAGAAGGTGCACTTGTCCATCTTGCCGCGCATGCCGAAGGCGCCTTCCTGCGGAAACTGCGGCGCGCCGAAGGGGCAGGCGTAGGAGCAGTAGCCGCAGCCGATGCACACGTCCTTGTCGTGCAGCACCACGCCCTCGTCGGTGCGGTAGAAGCAGTCCACCGGGCAGACCGCCATGCAGGGTGCGTCAGAGCAGTGCATGCAGGCCACCGAGAGCGATTTCTCCTTGCCGATCACGCCATCGGCGATGGTCACCACGCGGCGCCGCGAGATCCCCCACGGCACTTCGTTCTCGTTCTTGCAGGCGGTCACGCAGCCGTTGCACTCGATGCAGCGCTCGGCGTCGCACAGGAATTTCATTCTTGCCATGATGTTCTCCTCAAGCCTTGACGATCTGGCAGACGGTGGTCTTGGATTCCTGCATCATCGTCACCACGTCGTAGCCGTAGGTGGTGGCGGTGTTGACTGCCTCGCCGCGCACGATGGGCGCCGCGCCATCCGGATAGAAATCGAGCATGTCCTCACCCATCCAGCGGCCCGAGAAGTGGAAGGGCAGGAACACGGTCTCGTCGTTGACCCGCGGGGTGACCAGCGCGCGCACCTTGATCTGCGCGCCGGTGGGGCTCTTGACCCACACCCAGTCACGGTCGTTGATGCCGCGGTCGGCCGCCGCCTTGGGGTTGAGCTCGACGAACATGTCCTGCTGCAGCTCGGCCAGCCACGGATTCGAGCGGGTTTCCTCGCCGCCGCCCTCGTACTCCACCAGGCGTCCCGAGGTCATGATCAGCGGGAAGTCCTTGCTCACGTCCTTGAACTGCTGCTGCACCGTCTTGTAGAGCGTGGGCAGGCGCCAGAAGGCCTTCTTGTCCTCGTGGGTGGGGTACTTGTCGATCAGCGCCGGCCGCGTCGAGAACAGCGGCTCGCGGTGCTTGGGCACCGGATCGGGGAAGTTCCATACCACCGCCCGCGCGCGGGCGTTGCCGAAGGGCATGCAGCCGTGGTTCTTCATCACCACGCGGATGATGCCGCCGGAGAGGTCGGTCTTCCAGTTCTTGCCCTCGGCGGCGGTTTTCTCCTCGTCGCTGAGTTCGTCCCACCAGCCGAGTTTCTTCATCAGCACATGGTCGAACTCGGGATAGCCGAAGGCCAGGTCGGAACCGACCGAGGCCGAGCCGTCGCCTGCCAGCAGCGACTCGCCATCCTTCTCGACGCCGAAGCGGGCGCGGAAGGTGCCGCCGCCATCCATCACGTGACGGGTGGTGTCGTAGAGGTTGGGTGAGCCCGGGTGCTTGAGCTCGGGGGTGCCCCAGCACGGCCACGGCAGGCCGAAGTAGTCGCCCTCGCAGGGGCCGCCCTCGGCCTTGAGGGTGCGCGGGTTGAAGGTGCTCATGTGCTTCATGTGCAGCTTGAGCCGCTCGGGCGACTGGCCGCTGTAGCCGATCGTCCAGGTGCCGTGGTTGATCTCGCGCAGCACATCCTCCACGTTGGGCTCGTCCCAGCCCTTGGCGTCCTTGTCGAGCTTGACGTTCTTGACGAACTCGTCGGCAAAGCCGAACTTCCTGGCGAAGGCGTACATGATGGTGTGATCGGGCTTGGACTCGAACAGTGGCTCGATCACTTTCTCGCGCCATTGCAGCGAGCGGTTCGAGGCGGTGCAGGAACCCGAGGTCTCGAACTGGGTGGCCGCCGGCAGCAGGTAGACATTGTCCTTGCGCACCGAGGCCGCCATCGCCGCGGTGGCGGACGGATAGGGGTCGACCACCACCAGCAGGTCGAGCGCCTTCATGGCCTCGAGCATGTCCTTGCCGCGGGTCTGCGAGTTGGGCGCCATGCCCCAGTACACCACCGCCTTGAGGTTGGAGTCCTGGTCGACCTGCTCGTTGTTCTCGAGCACCCCGTCAATCCAGCGCGACACCGTGATGCCCGGCTTCTCCATCATCTCCTGGCTGGCGAAGCGGCCCTTCATCCACTCGTAGTCGACCCCCCACACCGCGCACCAGTGTTTCCACGAGCCGGTGGCGATGCCGTAGTAGCCGGGCAGCGAGTCGGGGTTGGGGCCCACGTCGGTGGCACCCTGCACGTTGTCGTGACCACGGAAGATGTTGGTGCCGCCGCCGGCGATGCCGACGTTGCCGAGAATCAGTTGCAGCGTGCACATCATGCGGGTGATGGCATTGCCGACCGTGTGCTGGGTCTGGCCCATGCACCACACCACCGTGGAGGGCCGGTTCATCGCCATGGTCTCGGCGATCAGTTTCACCTCCTCGTCGGGTACGCCGGTGGCCTCGAGCACCTTGTCGGCGGTCCATTCCATGGCCTCGGCGCGGATCTTGTCCATGCCGTAGACGCGGTCCTCGATGTACTTCTTGTCTTCCCAGCCGTTCTCGAAGAGATGCCGCATCACGCCATAGATGAGCGGGATGTCGGAACCCGAGCGCAGCCGCACGTAGTGGTCGGCCTTGGCCGCGGTGCGGGTGTAGCGCGGGTCGGCGACGATCACCTTGGCGCCGCCTTCCTTGGCGTGGAGGATGTGCAGCATCGACACCGGGTGCGCCTCGGCGGCATTCGAGCCGATGAAGAAGATCGCCTTGGCGTTCTGCATGTCGTTGTAGGAGTTGGTCATCGCACCGTAACCCCAGGTGTTCGCCACCCCGGCCACGGTGGTGGAGTGGCAGATGCGCGCCTGGTGGTCCATGTTGTTGGTGCCGAACATGCTCACGAACTTGCGGAACAGGTAGCTCTGCTCGTTGGAGTGCTTGGACGAGCCGATCCAGTAGGTGGCGTCGGGGCCGAAGTTCTCGCGGATGGAAAGCAGCTTGTCGCCCACCTCGCCGATCGCGGTCTCCCAGCTGATGCGTTCCCACTTGCCGCCAACCAGCTTCATCGGCGTGCGCAGGCGGTGTTCGCCATGGCCGTGTTCGCGCACCGAGGCCCCCTTGGCGCAGTGCGCGCCGAGGTTGATGGGGCTGTCGAAGACCGGCTCCTGGCCGACCCACACGCCGTTCTTCACCTCGGCGTCGATGGCGCAGCCCACCGAGCAGTGGGTGCACACCGAGCGCCTGACCTCGATCGCGCCGTCGCCGGCCGCTGCGGTGGCCGCTTCGGCCGGGCGCACCATGGCGAAGGGCAGGTTGGCGCCGATCGCGCCGGCGCCCGCAGCGATACCCGAGCGCTTGAGAAAGCTGCGTCGGTCGAGCCGTTTGGGCGCGACATAACCGGCCAGCGCCTCGCTGAGGCCATTGCCGGCGGCGGCGGGGCTGCGACTTGATTTTCTGGTAAGCATGGCGGCCTCCCTTACAGGCGGGTTGAGCGGTAGTAGCGCTGGATGTGGGCGGTGAGGCGATAACCCTCGCCCTGGCCCTGCGGTTCGGCCTGCGCCTCGGGCGGTGCGCTCTGGCCCGTGCCGAGGCCGGTCACCGCGGCCACGCCGGCCACGCCGCCGCCTGCCGCGGAGAAGAGAAAACTGCGGCGGCCGAAGCTGGCCGGTGCAAGGGGTGTGGTGTCGTCGCGCTTTTTCATGCTGGTGTCTCCCGCGTGGTCGGGTGCTGGGGCAGTGCCGGTGATCGTGATGGTCATGCCTCGATCTCCAGCATCCGCATTTCAAGGGTCAGGAAGGCGCCGGTGAAGGCGCCCACCGACTTGTAGAACCGTGCGTCCTCGGCGTTCTGCAGCGCATTGCAGCAGGCGACGGCCCAGGGACGCAGATGACGATTGAAGAAGTCTTCCTGCGCGCGGGCGCGCTCCGCCGGGGCGCGGCGCACGTCGATGAGCAGCGCCCGCATCACATCGCACAGCGCCGCGAGGTGGTCTTCCGGCTCGCCGCAGCTGTCGCGGCGCGCCAGTCCCAGTGCAGTGAGATCGTCGCGCAGCACCGCGAGCGGCTTTTCCATGAGGAAGCCGGTCAGGTACCAGGAACCGTGCATCACCGCCTGGGGCTTGCCCGGCGCGGTGAACAGCCTGCTCCACTCCTCGGCGATGGCCGCCGAGTCGGTTTCCCGCGCGGCGGCCCGCAAACCGCTCCAGGCCCGCGCCAGAGCCTCGGCCTCGGGCATGCCGGGGGCCGGTTCGAGCGGCTCGGCGCCGGCCAGGCTGGCCAGCAGCACCGGGTGCGGCGGCTGCGCCAGCAGGTTGGCGACGAGGCCGTAGAAGCCGGCGCGGTCTTCGTCCTCGGGGCTGATCGCGTCGGCCCGGGTGTCGAGCGTGTTCACTGGCGCACCTCCGCAGCCTGGGCACCCGGCATCTCGCCGTGTTCCATCATGTCGATCACCCGGCAGTCGCCGCACATCAGCAGTCGCTTGCGCTGCGCCTCGGTGGCGAACAGCGCGTGGCCCGACAGCCGCGCCACCATGGTGCGCACCGTGGCGGTCGAGCCGAAGGCCTTGCCGCAGCGCACACAGTTGCAGGGCGTGTCTTCGTGCAGGGTGCGGGTCTTCTTCGCCTCGGGCCGCAGGTCGAGGCGCGCCTCGAGCGAGAGGGCATCCTCGGGGCAGGTGTTCACGCACAGGCCGCATTGCACGCAGGCGTTCTCGAGGAAGCGCAGCCGCGGATGCTCCTTGTCGTCGGAGAGCGCCCGCGCCGGGCAGGCGCTCACGCAGGACAGGCACAGGGTGCATTTCTCGGCGGCCACCTTCACGGTGCCGTAGGCGCTGCCCTCGGGCACCGCGATCGGTGCGGTCGCCACGGCCTCGGGCGCCAGCGCCGCGAGGTGGCGGAAGCACAGGTCGAGGGTGCCGCGCTTGTCGTTCTGCGCATGGAAGCTCGCGCTGCGCGGCAGCGCCGCGAGCGGCGTGGCGTCGAGGGCCCCAAGCAGCTCCTCGGCGTCACCGCATGCCGCGACGAAACGACGTGCGCCAGCGGCCAGGCCCAGCCCCGAGACCACCGCCTGGGCGAAGGAGGCCGCGCGCGAGGCCGAGGCGCGATAGGTGGCGGGGGCATCCTCGTGCTGCCACACCAGCACCCGCGCCGCGCCGGCGCACAGTGCATAGAGCAGCAGGTCGGGGCCGACGCTGGCCGCATCGTGCAGTGCGATCGGCAACAGCTCGGCGGGTAGCGCTTCGGTCTCGGCGTGCGCCTTGAGCAGCGCCGCCTCCTTGCGGCCATGGAACAGCACCGTGGGGGCGCTGCCGGCGGTGTGCTGCCAGGCGCCGAGCGCCGCGCGCAGGCGCTCGCCCTCGTAGGGCAGGTCCGGATAGTTGTAGCGCATCGCGCCCGAGGGGCAGACGCTGGCGCAGGCGCCGCAGCCCATGCACAGGTGCGGCTCGACGCGGACGCCGTCGCCGTCGGCGCTGATCGCCGAGGTCGAGCAGCTGTCGATGCAGCGTGAGCAGCCCTCTTTCCTGCTGCGCGAATGGGCGCACACGCTGCGCTTGTATTCGAAGAAGCGCGGCTTGTCGAACTCGCCCACCAGCTCGGTGAGCGCCAGCGCGGCCTCCGCCAGCGCCAGGGGGTCGCCCTGCGGCGCGAAGTAACCTTGCGGCGGATGGGCCATGGCAAGACGCGGCTGGGCGGCGAGATCGAGCACCAGGTCGAAGCCGGCGCTGCGCGGGCGCATCGAGAAGTCGATCGCGCCGACCTCGCACACTTCGATGCAGCGCTGCTTGTCGTTGCAGCGCGCGAGGTCTACGTACGCCGCCACGCCGTCGCGCACGATGGCATCGCTGGAGCAGGCCGTGAGGCAGGCGCCGCAGCCGGTGCAGCGGCTCGCGTCGACCGGGTTGGCGGGCGTCCAGGCGATCTCGAAGGCGCCCAGCCAGCCGTCGACGCTGAGCGCGCGGGCGCGGTGCAGCGGAATCTCGCGCGGGCTCGCGGCCGCCAGCGGCGCCTCGTCCTCAGCGAACACGGTGACCTGGATCTGGCCGTCCGCCTTGCCCTGGAGTCGCTTCGCCCATGCCATCGCCTCGGGGCCGGCGCCGAGGATCGCCAGCCGTCCGCGGCTCTCGTAGGGGACCGACTCGACGGGGGACGGCTCGGGCAGCCTGGCCATGGCGATGAGGGCCGCCAGCCGCGGCGCGGCGGCGCTGCCCGCACCAAATTCGCGCGCCGGAAAGAACCTCAGCGTACGCTCCCGCGGCGCCTGGCTGGCGAGCAGCGGCGATTCACGGCTGCAGCCGACCGACAGGGTCCCGCGGCCGCCCGACAGCGTCGCCGCGGCATCGCTGCGGCACAGCCCATCGACGAGGGCGACGCCCGACAGATCGACGGCTTCGAGGGCGGCGTCGGCGACGCGCCCCTGACAGCGGCACAGCAGCGTATCGCAGGACGCGATGGATTCCTTGCTCGTGGTCACCCTTTCCCCTTGTTGTCGGCCACCTGGCGTGGCCCTTTTGAGAGGAATACCTTGCAGTTTCCGTGCCTGCGGCTTGACCCGGACGTTACAAGGGTTATTGCCATTGCGGCAGTGCGCAAAATGAGACATTTTGTCCGTCTCGCTCTCCGATAGCGACAAAATGTCTCGCTCGCCGCAGTCACCTCAGAGGCTGCCCGCCGCCATCCCCGCCTCCGCGACCGCGTCGCCAGCGCGCCTCGAAACCCGGTGCGCTGGGGCTGTCGTCGTATTCGGGCTGGCTGCGCAGCCACACCGAGAACTCGCTGCCCGCACCGGGCGTGCTGCTCACCGTGATGCGACCGCCGTAGCGCTGGACGATGGTATAGCTGATCGACAGGCCCAGGCCGGTGCCGCTGCCGCGCTTGGTGGTGAAGAACGGGTCGAAGATGCGGTCGAGGTCCTCGCCCGCGATCCCCTGCCCGGTATCGCGCACATGGATCACCGTGCCCAACTGCAGGCCCTGCTCCAGCCAGACCTCGCTGAGCAGCGTGAGCCGGCCGCCAGCGGGCATTGCCTGGACCGCATTGACGATCAGGTTGATGAGCACCTGCTGCAGTTCCGAGCGGTTGATCTCGACGCCCGCGTGCGCATCGAGCCGGGTCTCGACCCGAATCCCGCGTTTGTCGAGGTTGTGGCGGGTGAGCACCAGGCAATCGTCGACCACCGCGTTCACGTCCACCGTCTCGACATAGCCGGCGAACTCGCCGGGACGTGCGAACTGCAGCAGCTTGGTGACGATCTGGCGGATCCGGTCGGCCTGCTGGTGGATCAGCCGGATCTCCTCGCGTACCGGCGCCGCGGACGGGCCGAGGACCTCGCGCAACACGTCGAGGTTGCCCTGGATTACTGCGACCGGATTGTTGATCTCGTGTGCCACGCCCGCGGTGAGCTCGCCGATCGCGGCGAGCTTCTCGCTCATCACCAGCTGTTGCTGGGCCTGTCTCAGGCTGGCATTGGTCTCGGCCAGCTCGGCGGTACGCGCCATCACCTTGCGGTCGAGTTCGTCGGCCCAGCGGCGCAGCTCCTCCTGCTTGGTGGCCAGGGTATCGAGCAGATGGTCGAATTCACCTGCCAGCCGCCCGATTTCGTCGCGGCTTGCCAGCTCGCCCACGCGCGCCGCGCTGTCGCCCTGTTCGACGCGCTGGATCACCGCGTTCATGCGCTCGATCGGCTTGAACACGCTGCGCGCCCAGCGCAGCGACAGCACGCTGCCGAGCAGGCTCAGTACCAGAAAGGTGGCGAACAGCGCGAACATGCCCAGCTGCTTGGCATGGCGCAGCGGGGCCTCGAGAAAGCCGACGTAGAGCATGCCGACGCGCTCGTCGCGGCCATTGGTCACCGGCTCATAGCCGGACACGTAGATCTCGTTCACCACGAAGGCGGTGCCGAGCCAGTCGCGGCCCGCGCCCAGCACCTGGTCGCGCACTGCCCGCGAGACCCGTGTGCCAAGCGCGCGCTGTCCTTCGAAGAGCCGCACATTGGTGGCGATGCGGGTGTCGCCGAGAAACAGCGTGGCGGTGCCCAGGCTGCCCAGCGGCAGCGAGCCCTCCTTGTAGACGATGGCGTTGATGCGGTCGACGATGGCGAGATTGCCGTTGAGCAGCACGCCGCCTTCGAGCACGCCGATGAGATGCCGCGCGTCGTCGTATACCGGTGCCGCGGCGTGGATGATCATGCCGCGATCCTCGAAGCTGCGCCGGTCCGGCGCCGCCGCCTCGGTGGGCACCAGCGGCAGGTAGGCGCGGCGGCGCAGCGCCGGGTCGATGGCTTCGAGCGTCGACGCATCGACCACCTCGACGCTGGTGAGCGCCGCGCCTGTCATCGCCGCGGCGACCGCCGGCATGCCGAGCCATTCGGCGGGCAGGCGCGGCTGGCCCGCGGCCGCGGCGAGCAGCCGGCCGTCGCGGTCGAGCAGGTGCAGGAAATCGAGCCCGTCGGTGAGCGCCATCGATTGCAGCCGCTGCGCGAGGCGTTCGGGGGCGGTGTCGGCAAGCGCGCTGGCGAGCGCGCGGGAGTTGGCCAGCGCCGAGAGATCGCGGCCGACCCCGCTCTTGACCCGCTCGAAGTATTCGTGCGCGGTGACCAGGTCGGAGCTGATCTTGAAGCCCATGAGGCGATCGTAGGCTTCGTTGCCCCAGCTCCACACCATGCCCAGCAGCAAGGGCACGCCCAGCAGCAGTGGTGCCAGCACCAGCGCCAGCAGCTTGACCCGCACCGAGCGGGCGAGGCGATCGGCGAAGCCGCCAAGGCGCCTCATGGCATGCCTAGCGGTCCCACTCGGCGCACTTTCGCTCGAGCGTCTTGCGGCTCACGCCGAGCAGTTGCGCGGCTTGGGTCTTGTTGTCCTGGCACTGCGCCAGCACCGCCAGCATGTGGCGCTTCTCCACCTCGGCGAGGCTCAGCGGCAGGGGTTCGCCGCCGGCCGGCGCCTCGCCCGAAGCCGGGAAGGCGCCGAGGATCAGCGAGCGTTCGACCAGGTTGCGCAGCTCGCGCACATTGCCCGGCCAGGCGTAGGCGGCCAGCCGCGCCGCCACCTCGGGGGTGATCGCCAGCGGTGGCAGGCCGAGGCGGGCTGACAGCAGCCGGTTGAAGTGCGCCGCCAGCACCGCGATGTCGCCGGCGCGAAGGCGCAGCGGCGGGATCTCGATGGTCAGCACCTCGAGGCGGTAGAAGAGATCCTCGCGAAACCCGCCGCCCACCACCTCGCTGCGCAGGTCGCGGTTGGTGGCGGCAATCACCCGCACGTCCACAGGCACTTCCTTGGCCGAGCCGATCGGCCGGATGCGGCGCTCTTCGAGCACCCGCAGCAGCTTGGTCTGCAGAGGCAGCGGCAGCTCGCCGATCTCGTCGAGGAACAGCGTGCCGCCGTTGGCATAGAAGAACAGGCCGTTGCGGTTCTCGGAGGCGCCGGTGAACGCGCCCTTGGTGTGGCCGAAGAGTTCGCTCTCGATCAGCTCGGCGGAGATCGCCGCGCAATTGACCGGCACGAAGGGCCGCCCCGCGCGCGGGCTCATCTGGTGCAGGGCCCGCGCCGCCACCTCCTTGCCGACCCCCGATTCGCCGAGGATCAGTACCGTGGAGGGAGTGGGCGCCACCCGCTTGATCAAGGCGCAAACTCGCAGGATCTCGGGCGAATCGCCAATCATGCCCTCGATCTCGTCGGAGAGGCCCGCCACCTCGCGACGCAGCACATAGTTCTCGCGCGTGAGCCGCGCGCGCTCGAAGCAGCGTTGCAGGGAGTTGATGATCTGGTCCACGCGGAAGGGCTTGAGGATGAAGTCAGAGGCCCCCGCGCGCAACGCGTCGATCGCCGTCTCCATGTCGGCAAAGGCGGTGATCAGGATCACGTCGCCCGAAAAGCCGCTCTCCCGCAGTTCCTTGAGCCACTCGATGCCGGCTTTTCCGGGCAGCGCGATATCGAGCACGATGGCGTCGATATGGTCGCCGGCCAGCGCCCTCGCCCCCGCTTCCGCCGACTCGGCCACCTGCACCGTGCAGCCCCGGTTCTCAAGCGCCCGCTGCAGGAAATTGCGCATCCCGGCCTCGTCGTCGACCACCAGCACCGAATAGTCGTGCCAGTCGGGGTGGGTGGCGGTCGGATTGGCTGTGCTCATGAAGTGGCGGTGTGATCGAGAAGAGTCCGATTTAAGCATGGCCGTGCCGGCTTTGGAAAACGCAGCGCTGCGAGGGACGACGTACCCGATGAGGCGTCGGGTGATTGCGTAGACAGCGGTGGGCTCTGGATTGCGCCCCGTCTCGTGGCACGGGGTGACGTATCGCCGCAATGATGAAGGTGAAGCGCTTCGGCGGATGTGGAGCGGGCCCCGCCGCCTTGCGGGTGCGCGGCGTCGGGCACCGCGTGCCGTGCCCGACCGTCGTGCCTGCCATGGGCGCCGACCAGCGCACGGCGCCCCAGCCCGTCGTACCGGCGCAGGCCGGTACCCAGTGCAGCGTCCGCGATGGCGCGGCACGCGAGTGCGGCACAGGTGGCGCCAGCGCGGACTCAAGGCGTGCGTTCTGGATTGCGCCCCGTCTCGTGGCACGGGGTGATGTATCGCCGCAATGACGAGCGTGGTGCGCTCCGGCGGAGGTGGCTCGGGCTCGGCCGCCTTGCCGGTGCGGGGCGCCGGCACCGAGTGCCGTGCCCGGCCGTCGTGCCTGCCGTGCGCACCGGCCAGCACACGGCGCCGCAGCCCGTCGTACCTGCCATGCGTGCCCGCAAGCGCACCGCGAATCAGCCCGTCGTACCGGCGCAGGCCGGTACCCAGTGCAGCGTCCGGGTGTGGATCGCAGCATGATTCACCCGAACGCAGTATTCCCGGCGGTGTTGCCCGTGGACGGTAACGGGCGCTCTGCCATCCTTGCTTTCAGCGAGCACCTTCCATAAACGCCTAGACGACTGGTCTATTCGGGCGTAGCATGCGATCCATGAGTAGCGAACAGCCCATCGTCAGGCAGCACATTCTCGACACCGCCAGGCCCATCATCCTCACGAAGGGCTTTTCGGCCGTTGGTCTGAACGAGATCCTTTCGGCCGCCGACGTGCCCAAGGGCTCGTTCTACCACTACTTCAGGTCCAAGGAGTTGTTCGGCGAGGCCTTGCTCGACGCCTATTTTGCCGACTACCGCGAGCGCCTCGATGCGCTGCTGGGGGCCGACGGGACGACAGCCGCGGATCGCCTGATGCGTTACTGGACCCTCTGGCTCGAGACCCAGTCGAGCGAGGACGCGGCGGGCAAGTGCCTGGCGGTCAAGCTCGGTGGCGAGGTTTCGGATCTCTCCGAGGCGATGCGCGTTGCGCTCGAGCGCGGCACCGGGCGCATCGTCGAGCGGCTGGCCGCATGCATCCGCGAAGGCGTCGAGGATGCTTCGCTGGCGGCCGAGCTCGAACCCCACGGCACCGCGCTGGCGCTCTATGACATGTGGCTGGGCGCAACCCTGCTGACCAAGATCCGCCGTGACCGCGCGCCGCTCGAGGCGGCCCTGGCGGCGACCCACAAGCTGCTGAAACCCGCTTTTCCTGCCGCCGCCTGAATTCCCGGCGCGGCTCCAATCAACCCGCTTTTTGCGACCGGTCGCTAGACGACTGGTCTATTCATAGAGAGGAAGACATGCTGAATTTCCAGTTTCACAACCCCACCCGAATCGTCTTCGGTGCCGATACCCTGCCCGAGCTCGCCCATCTGGTGCCGCCAACGGCGCGGGTGCTGGTGCTCTACGGCGGTGCCAGTGCCGACAAGAACGGCACCCTCGCGCAGGTGCGGGCCGCGCTCGGCGGCCGCGTGGCGCATGAGTTTGCCGGCATCGAACCCAATCCCAGCTACGAGACGCTGATGGAAGCGGTCGCCCAGGTGCGCCGCGAGAAGCTCGACTTCCTGCTCGCCGTGGGCGGCGGTTCGGTCATCGACGGCACCAAGTTCGTTGCTGCCGCGGCGCGCTTCGAGGGTGAGCCCTGGGAGATCGCGACGAGTGGCGGCAGCGTGATCGAGCAGGCACTGCCTTTCGGCACGGTGCTGACCCTGCCGGCCACCGGCTCGGAGATGAACAGCGGCTCGGTGGTGACCCGCAAGGCCACCCAGGCCAAGCTCGCCTTCATGAGCCCGCTGCTCTACCCGCAGTTCTCGGTGCTCGACCCGACCCTCACCTTCACCCTGCCGCCGCGCCAGATCGCCAACGGCGTGGCCGATGCCTTCGTGCACATCGTCGAGCAATACCTCACCTATCCGCAGGGCGGCATGGTGCAGGACCGCTACGCCGAGGGCCTGCTGCAGACCCTCCTCGAGATCGGCCCCAGGGCGCTGGCCACGCCGCAGGACTACGATGTGCGCGCCAACCTGATGTGGGTCGCCACCCAGGCCCTCAATGGCCTCATCGGGGCCGGCGTGCCGCAGGACTGGGCCACCCACCTGATCGGTCACGAGCTCACCGCCCAGCACGGCATCGACCACGCCCGCACGCTGGCCATCGTGCTGCCCTCGCTGCTCGAGGTGCAGCGCGAACACAAGCGCGACAAGCTGCTGCAGTACGCATCCAGGGTGTGGGGCATCGAAGAGGGTGACGAAGCGCAGCGCATCGATGCGGCCATCGATCGCACCCGCGCCTTCTTCGAGCGCCTCGGCATCGACACCCGGCTCTCGGCCTACTCGCTGGGCCGCGAGGCGATCGAGCCGATCGTGGCGCAGCTCGAGGCGCACGGCATGACCGCGCTCGGCGAGCGCCAGGACATCACCCCTGCCGTGAGCCGCCGCATTCTCGAAGGCGCGCTCTGAGCGAGCACGCGTTCGATTCGAATCCAACTCTTACAAGGCATCAACCATGAACAAGGCATCAACCATGACACAGAGCACTTCCAGCAACCGCCGCATCGTCCTCGCCTCGCGCCCGCTCGGCGCACCCACCGCGGACAACTTCCGCCTCGAACAGCGCGAGGTCCCGGCGCCGGGTGCCGGCCAGCTGCTGCTGCGCACCCTCAGCCTCTCGCTCGACCCCTACATGCGCGGGCGCATGAGCGATGCGCCCTCCTATGCGGCCCCGGTGGCGGTCGGCGATGTGATGGTCGGCGGCGCGGTGTCGCGCGTCGAAGCTTCGCAGCATCCCGACTTCAAGCCGGGCGAGCTGGTGCTCGGCTACACCGGCTGGCAGGACTACGCGCTCTCCGACGGCACCGCGCTGACCCGGCTCGATGCGGCGATGGCCCAGCCCTCGATGGCGCTTGGCGTGCTCGGCATGCCCGGCTTCACCGCCTACATGGGGCTGCTCGACATCGGCCAGCCCAAGGCCGGCGACACCGTGGTGGTTGCCGCGGCGAGCGGCGCGGTGGGTTCGGTGGTCGGCCAGATCGCCAGAATCAAGGGCTCTCGCGTGGTCGGCATTGCCGGCGGCGCCGAGAAGTGTCGCTACGTGGTCGAGGAACTCGGCTTCGACGCCTGTGTCGACCACCGCAGTGCCGACTTTGCGCAGCAACTCGCCGCAGCCTGCCCAGGCGGCATCGATGTGTACTTCGAGAACGTCGGCGGCGCTGTGTTCGATGCGGTGCTGCCGCTGCTCAACGTCGGCGCGCGGGTGCCGGTGTGCGGCTTGATCGCGCACTACAATGCCACCGGATTGCCCGGCGGCCCGGATCGCCTGCCGGTGCTGATGCGCACCCTGCTGACCCGCCGCATCAGGATGCAGGGCTTCATCATCTTCGACGACTACGGCCACCGCTACAACGAGTTCGCCAGCCAGATGGGCGCCTGGCTGAAGGAAGGCCGCATCAAGTTCCGCGAGGACGTGGTCGACGGACTCGAGAACGCACCGCAGGCCTTCATCGGCCTGCTCGAAGGGCGCAACTTCGGCAAGCTGGTGGTGCGCGTCGCGCAGGATTGAGGCGCTCCACCCGATTGACCGGGCTGGCACGGAACGAAGCCTCGAGCGCCGTGCCGGCTCGCATCGGAAACCACAACTCCACGGCCCGGGCCCTGGCCTTCTCCGGGCCACGAATCGATCAGTATTTCGCTGAAACCCGAAAGGACTCGAAATGAAAATCCTCATGGTTCTGACCTCGCACGACAAGCTCGGCAACACCGGTGAAAGAACCGGCTTCTGGCTGGAGGAGTTCGCCGCGCCCTATTACGTCTTCAAGGACGCCGGCGCCGAGCTTACCCTCGCCTCGCCGCTCGGCGGCCAGCCGCCGCTCGACCCCAAGAGCGACGACCCCTCGGCGCAGACCGACGCCACCCGCCGCTTTGCCGACGATCCGGCCGCACAGGCCGCACTGGCCAGCACGGCCAGGCTCGACACCGTCAAGGCGGCCGACTTCGACGCGGTGTTCTATCCCGGCGGCCACGGCCCGCTGTGGGACCTGGCCGAAGACGCAGCCTCGATCGCCCTGATCGAGGCCACCCTCGCTGGCGGCAAGCCCGTTGCCGCGGTGTGCCACGCGCCGGCGGTGCTGCGACACCCCAAGGGCGCCGATGGCAAGCCGGTAGTAGCCGGCAAGGCGGTGACCGGTTTCACCAACAGCGAAGAGGCTGCAGTGGGGCTCACCGAGGTGGTGCCTTTCCTGGTCGAGGACATGCTCAAGGCCAACGGCGGGCGCTACGTCGCCGCAGCCGACTGGGCGGCCCACGTCGAGACCGACGGCCTGCTCATCACCGGCCAGAATCCGGCCTCGTCCGAGCCCGCAGCTGCAGCCTTGCTGAAGCTGCTGGGCTGATCCGGCGCCGCGGCGCCCGGGGCGCCGGTCGCCCCGCGCGCTGTGCCACCTCAAACGCCGCCCTGGGTACCGGCCTGCGCCGGTACGACGGCCTGAATCGCAGTGCGCTTGCAGGTGCGCACTGCAGGTACGAGGGCCGGGGCGGCCAAATGGCCTGACGCGTCGCACCGGCACGACGGCCGAGCCCGCTCCACGTTTGGCGAAGCGCACCACGCCCGTCATTGCGGCGATACGTCACCCCGTGTCACGACACGGGGCGCGATCCAGAACCCACGCCCGAAGTTCGCTCTCACGCAACACGTGCGGCACTGGCGTCGTCGTGCCAGCGCAGACGCTGCACTGGGTACCGGCCTGCGCCGGTACGACGGCCTGATTCGCAGTGCGCTTGCAGGTGCGCATTGAAGGTATAGCGGCCGGAGCTGCCAAGTGGCCTGACGCGTCACACCGGCACGACGGCCGCGCCCGCTCCACGTCCGCCGAAGCGCACCACGCTCGTCATTGCGGCGAAGGCCGCAATCCAGATCCCACGCCTGGAATCGGCACTCACGAGCGCGCCCGGGCACCTGGCGCACCGTGGCACGACCCTCGCGCGGCGTCTTTGTTTCAACCCAACGAAACTTCATTGTCGAAGACAGTGGTTTTTTGCATCCCGATTCTTGACTAGCATGCATTCATGTCATCAAGGATGCCTGCCATGGATCACGATCAAGCCTTCTGGTTGCCGTACACCGCCAACCGCGCCTTCTGGAAATCGCCACGCGTCATCAAGGCCGCCCGCGGCCACTACTACACCACCGAGGACGGCCAGCAGCTGCTGGATGCCTTCTCCGGCCTGTGGACCTCGGGTCTGGGCCACTGCCATCCGGCCATCGTCTCGGCGGTGCAGGAGCAGGTTGCCACGCTCGACTACTGCATGGGTTTCCAGATCACCAATGACCGCGCCATTGCCCTCGCCCGCGAGGTTGCGGAGCTGGCGCCGGCGGGGCTGGATCGGGTGTTCTTCACCAACTCCGGGTCGGAGTCGGCCGACACCGCACTGAAGATCGCGCTGGCCTACCACCGCGCGCGTGGCGATGGCCATCGCACCCGGCTGATCGGTCGCGAGCGCGGCTATCACGGCGTGAACTTCGGCGGCATGTCGGTGGGCGGCATCCCGGCCAACCGCAAGGTCTTCAGCGCCGTGCTGCTGCCCGGCGTCGACCATATCCGCCACACCCACAGCCTGCCGGACATGGCCTTCAGCCGCGGCCAACCGGGCTGGGGCGGCGAGCTGGCGGAAGACCTCGAGCGCCTCGTCGGCCTGCACGACGCTTCCAACATCGCCGCGCTGATCGTCGAGCCGGTGTCGGGCTCGACCGGCATCCTGGTGCCGCCGATCGGCTACCTGCAGCGCCTGCGCGAGATCTGCGACAGGCACGGCATCCTGCTGATCTTCGATGAGGTGATCACCGCCTTCGGCCGCGTCGGCGCGCCCTTTGCTTCGACGCGCTTCGGCGTCACGCCCGACATCATCACCACCGCCAAGGGCCTCACCAACGGGGTGGTGCCGATGGGTGCGGTGATCGTCCGCGAGGAAATCTACCAGGCCCTGATGCAGGGGCCGGACAAGGCCATCGAACTCTTCCACGGCTACACCTACTCCGGCCACCCGCTGGCGGCGGCGGCCGGTCTGGCGACGATGAAGGTCTATCGCGAGGAAGACAGCTTCGCGCGTGCGCTCGCGCTCGAGCCGGTGTTCGAGGAGACCATCCACGCCCTCAAGGGCGAGCCGCATGTTATCGATATACGCAACTTCGGCCTGATGGGCGGGATCGAGCTCGCGCCGCGCCCAGGCGCGCCGGGGGCACGCGGCTATGAGGTCTTCCTCAAGTGCTTCGAGGCCGGCGTGGTGATCAGGAACGGCGGCGACATCCTGCAGTTCTCGCCCTTCCTCGATTCGACACCCGACGAGCTCACCCGTATCTTCGAGACCGTGCGCCAGGCGCTGCGCTCGGTTGCTTGAAACCCAGAACATGAGACAGACAGCCATGAACACGATAGGTCATTACATCGACGGTCAGGCGCACGCTGACAGCAACCGCGCCCAGCCGGTGTTCAACCCCGCGCTGGGCGAGCCGGTGCGCCAGGTGGCGATGGCCAGCCGCGCCACCGTCGAGCAGGCGATCACCGCCGCCGAGGCGGCTTTCCCGGCCTGGCGCAGGACGCCGCCGCTCAAGCGGGCGCGCATCCTGTTCGCCTACAAGGCGCTGCTCGACAAGCACGCCGAGCGCATCGTCGCGGCCATCGTCGAGGAACACGGCAAGGTCTGGGAAGACGCCCAGGGCGAGCTGCAGCGCGGCATCGAGGTGGTGGAGTATGCCTGCGGCGCGCCGGAATTCCTCAAGGGCGAGCACAGCCGCGAGGTCGGCCCGGAGATCGATTCCTGGTCGGAGTTTCCGCCGCTCGGCGTGGTCGCCGGCATCACCCCGTTCAACTTCCCGTCGATGGTCCCGATGTGGATGTTTCCGATGGCGATCGCCTGCGGCAACTGCTTCATCCTCAAGCCCTCAGAGAAGGATCCTCGGCGTCGATGATCCTCGCCGAGCTGCTCACCGAGGCCGGCCTGCCGCCCGGCGTGTTCAACGTCGTCAATGGCGACAAGGAAGCGGTCGACACCCTGCTCACCGATGCGCGGGTCAAGGCGGTGAGCTTCGTCGGCTCGACCCCGATCGCCGAATACATCTACGCGACCGGCACCGCCCACGGCAAGCGCGTGCAGGCACTCGGCGGCGCCAAGAACCACGCCGTGGTGATGCCCGACGCCGACCTCGACAACGCGGTCAACGCCCTCATGGGCGCCGCCTACGGCTCCTGCGGCGAGCGCTGCATGGCGATCTCGGTGGTGGTGGCGGTGGGCGATGCGGTGGCCGATGCGCTGGTCGGCAAGCTCAAGCCCAAGGTCGAGGCGCTGGCCATCGGCAACGGCGCCGCGCGCGGCCTCGACATGGGGCCGCTGGTCACCGGCGTGCACCGCGACAAGGTCAGGAGCTACATCGACCTGGGCGCGGAGGAAGGCGCCGAGCTGGTGGTCGACGGCCGCGGCCTGAAGGTGGCCGGCCATGACAAGGGCTTCTTTCTGGGCGGCACCCTGTTCGACCATGTCAAGCCCTCGATGCGGATCTACCAGGAAGAGATCTTCGGCCCGGTGCTCGCGGTGGTGCGGGTCGACAGCCTGCAGCAGGCGATCGCCCTCATCGACGCCCACGAGTTCGGCAACGGCACCTGCGTGTTCACCCGCGACGGCGCCGTGGCGCGCCACTTCAGCGACAGCGTGCAGGTCGGCATGGTGGGGGTGAACGTGCCGCTGCCGGTGCCGGTCGCCTGCCAGAGCTTCGGCGGCTGGAAGCGCTCGCTGTTCGGCGACCTCTACGCCTACGGCCCCGATGCGGTGCGTTTCTACACCCGCCGCAAGACCCTCACCCAGCGCTGGCCCAGCGCCGGCATCGAGAAGGCGCAGTTCGCCTTTCCCAGCAACGGCTGATCGGAGCCCAATGAATGAATGATCGTCTCTCCCCCGCCCGTCTGTCCGCGTCCGCCCTGGCCATCGACGGCTCGCGCCTGTGGCAGTCACTGATGGATCTGGCGCAGCTCGGCGCCACCGAAAAGGGCGGCGTGTGCCGCCTGGCGCTCACCGAGCTCGATGGCCAGGCGCGCGACCTGTTCGTCGCCTGGTGCCAGGCCGAAGGCTGCAGCATCCGCATCGACCGGATCGGCAACATCTTCGCCCGCCGCGCGGGCAGCCGGGACGACCTGCCGGCAATCGCCACCGGCAGCCATATCGACACCCAGCCCACGGGCGGCAAGTTCGACGGCAACTACGGGGTGATGGCCGGGCTGGAGGTGATTCGCACCCTCAACCAGCATGACATCCGCACCGAGGCGCCGCTCGAGGTCTGCGTGTGGACCAACGAGGAAGGCTCGCGCTTCGTGCCGGTGATGATGGGTTCGGGGGTGTATGTCGATGCCTTCACGCTCGAGCATGCTCTGAGCCGTGCCGATCACGATGGCATCACCGTGGGCGATGCCCTGGCCGCCATCGGCTATGCCGGTGAGGCGCCTGCTTCGGTGAGCAGCGGGGCGCCGCGCTTCGGGGCCTACTTCGAGGCGCATATCGAGCAGGGCCCGGTGCTCGAGGATGCCGACACCACCATCGGCGTGGTCACCGGCGCGCTCGGCCAGCGCTGGTACGACGTCACCGTGACCGGCATGGAGTCGCACGCCGGCCCGACCCCGATGCGGCTGCGCAAGGATGCGCTGTTCGCCGCCACCCACCTGATGCAGAAGGTGGTGGACATCGCCCTCGGCCATCAGCCGGACGGGCGTGGCACGGTCGGTTGCGTGCATGTGTACCCGAACTCGCGCAACGTGATTCCGGGCAAGGTCAGCTTCACCGTGGATCTGCGTCACGGCAACGACGAAGGCCTGCTGGCCATGGATGCGGCGCTGCGTCTCGCCGCCGACCAGTTGCAAAAGGATTTCCCGGTGCAGGTGGCGCTCGAGCAGGTGGTGTACTTCGAACCGGTGGCCTTCGCCCCGGCGCTCGTCGATGCCATTCGTGAGGGGGCCGAACGAGCGGGCTGCAGCCATCTCGATATCGTCAGCGGCGCGGGCCACGACGCGGTCTACGTGGCCGGCACGGCGCCGACGGCGATGATCTTCGTGCCCTGCAAGGACGGCATCTCGCACAACGAGATCGAGGATGCCGACCCCGAACACCTGGCCGCCGGTGCCAACGTGTTGCTGCATGCAATGCTGGCCCGGGCGGGCGTGGTGAGCTGAGTTCCACGATCACCGGCGTGAGGCAGAACGAAACGGGGAGCCCGGCAAATGAATGCCGGGCTCCCCGTTCATCGTGTGCTGCAGCCTCGCCTGTCAGCCCTCGACGGCGATCCTCTGCGCCATCGCGATGAGGCTGCGGTCGCTGCCGGCGGGGCCGAGCAGCGACAGCCCGAGCGGCGCGCCGTTGCGACGGGCCAGCGGCATCGACAGTTGCGGGAAACCGCTCAGCCCCGCCAGGCACAGCAGCTTGATGGCGTTGTTGCGGTAGTCCTCCAGCCCGGCTTCGTCGGTGCCGAGCAGTGGGGCGATGTCGGGCATGGTCGGCAGCACCATGACCCCGTCGCTGCCCAGCATCGCGGCGAGCGCGGTGGTGACCTCGTCGCGAATCGCCACGCTCTCTTCCACCTGCGCGTCGCTCACCTGCTTCGACCAGGCAAAGCGGTCGCGCACCCCGGGCCCGAGGACGAGGCCGTGGCGTTCGATCATCTCGCCGTCGGAGAGCCAGGCCTCGCGGCCCTGGATATAGCGGAAGGCCCAGTAGTTGCGCTCGAATCCCTTTGGCGCCATTTCCGCGCTGGCGGCCTCGCCGAAAAGTGCCTCGACAAGTGCCAGCGCAGGGTTCAGGGCTTCGCGAACCGCGGCTTCGAGCAGGCCCCAGGCGTCTTCGGGATAGAGCAGGCGGGGCCGGCCGGGCAATGGTGAAGGGTCGCTGCCGAGCAGCACCTCGCCGACCCGCACGAAGGTGTGCGCATCGCGTGTGAAGAAACCGCAGCTGTCGAAGGCCGGTGCGAGATCCAGGCAGTTCTCGAGGCTGATGCGGCCGTGCGTGGGGCGCAGGCCGAACAGCCCGCAGTGGCTGGCCGGGCAACGCACCGAGCCACCGGTGTCGGTGCCGAGCGCAAAATCGACGAGGCCGTTGGACACCGCCGCGGCCGAGCCCGAGGACGAGCCGCCGGGGATGCGCTGCGGCGCGCCGCCATTGATCGGCGCGCCGAAGTGGGCGTTGATGCCGTTCATCGAGAAGGCGAGTTCGTCGGTGTAGGTCTTGCCAACGAAGCGGGCGCCGCTGTCGAGCAGGCGCTGCACGGTGGGCGCGGTGCGGGTCTTGATGCCCGACAGCGCCAGCACATGCGGATTGCCGCCGCCAGTGGGATAGCCGGCAACATCGAAGAGATCCTTCACGGCGAAGCTGAGACCCTCGAGCGGGCCGCCGGGCGTATGCGGCACCTCGACTGCGGGATAGGGAACGAAGGCGTGGGCGGGGTCTTGATCGATGAGCATGGGGTTTCCGTTGGGGCTGGGAGTGGCCTCGAACCGCTCAGGCGGTTTCGGTGAGGAGAATGGATGTGTTCGCCGTCGCCCTCGCCGACTGGGCCACGGCCTGGGCGGTGGCATCGGTACGCAGGCAGCGCGCGCGGTGGCCGCCACCGAGTTCGACCGCCTCCGGGCGGCTCTGCAGACAGGCGGGCTGGACAAAGGTGCAGCGCTCGGCAAAGGCGCAGCCGGTCGGCAGCTGGGCGAGATCGGGCGGTGCGCCGGGAATGCTGGCGAGGCGGGCGCCTTTCTCCATGGCGCCGTCGGCGCGGGCCTGCATCAGGGCCAGCGTGTAGGGATGGCGCGGATTGCGGATCACCTCGCGGGTCGGGCCTTCCTCGACGATGCGCCCGGCGTACATCACCGCGAAACGGTCGGCCACTTCCACCGCGGCGCCCATGTCGTGGGTGACGAAGACGATGGCGAGACCGAGTTCGCGCTGCAGTTCGCGCAGCAGCAGCAGGATCTGGATCTGCACGGTGGCGTCGAGCGCGGTGGTGGGCTCGTCGGCGAGCAGCACCTGTGGCCGGCAGGCCAGGGCGAGGGCGATCATCGCGCGCTGGCGCATGCCCCCGGACATTTCGTGCGGATAGGCGTCGAGCCGGCGCTCGGGGCTGGGTATGCGCACACGCTCGAAGAGTTCCAGCGCACGCTTGCGCGCCTCGGCGGGGCTGATGCGCTCGTGGCGGCGGATGGACTCGACGATCTGCTGGCCCACCGTATACACCGGATCGAGGGCCAGCAGCGGCTCCTGGAAAATCATCGAGGCGACGCGGCCGCGATAGTCGGCGAGCGCGCGGCTGCCCAGCGCGAGCACGTCCTCGCCGGCGACCTCGATGCGGCCTTCGATACGGGTGCGGCGTTCGGGGTGCAGTCGCAGCAGCGAGCGCAGCGTGACGCTCTTGCCCGAGCCGGATTCACCGATCAGGGCCACGGTTTCACCGCGCGCCACGCTGAGATCGACGCCATTGACGGCGCTGACCGGCTTCTTGCCGCCGTTGAAGGTGACGCGCAGGTCGCGCACCGAGACGATCGGCGCACTGTCGGCTCGAGAGGCTGTATTCATGTCGGCTCCGCTCATGATGCGTGGACCGCAGCGGCGACTGCGGCGGCGTGGGAATGGCCACTGCCGGGCTCGTGGATCAGGCAGGCGGTTTCGCGCCGCTGCCGGGTTTTCAGGCTCGGCGCGCGCTGCGAACAGACTGCCTCGGCGAGCGGGCAGCGGGTGTGAAAGCGGCAGCCCGGCGGCGGGTCGATCGGGTTGGGCGGGTCGCCCGCGAGCGCGGCCTCCTCGGTGCGCCGGTCGGGGTCCATCGAGGGCATCGACGACAGCAGCGCCCGGGTATAGGGGTGCAGCGGTTGCTCGAACAGCGCCTCGGCCGGGCCGGTTTCGGCCACCTTGCCCAGATACATCACCATCACCCGGTCGGAGATGTAGCGCGCCACATGCAGGTCGTGGCTGATGAACAGATAGGTCAGGCCGAACTCCTCCTTGAGATCCATGAGCAGGTTCAGCACCTGCGCCTCGACCGACTTGTCGAGCGCCGACACCGCCTCGTCGAGGATTACCAGGCGCGGCTCGCAGGCCAGCGCCCGGGCGATGTTGACGCGCTGGCGCTGGCCGCCGGAGAGCTCGTGCGGGTATCGGCCGGCAAAGCGGCGCGGCTCGAGGCCGACCCGCTCGAGCAGGTTGCGGGCGCGGGTGATGGCTTCCTGCTTCGGCACGCCATGCACCTGGGGGCCGAAGGCGATCGAGTCCTGGATGGTGAGGCGCGGGTTGAGCGACGAATAGCTGTCCTGGAACACCATCTGCACCTGGCGCCGATACTCGCGCAGCGGCAGCGCCGGCGAGCCGACGGTCTCGCCGTTGAAGACGATCTCGCCGGCCGAGGGGTCGATCAGGTGCATCAGCAGGCGTGCGGTGGTCGACTTGCCGCAGCCCGATTCGCCCACCACGCCGAGGGTCTCGCCCTTGAGGATCCTGAAGTCTACGCCGTCGACCGCGCGCACCACCTTGCCGCGGCCCATCACGGTGTCGACGAAGCCCTTCTTGAGGTCGAAGTGCTTGACCAGTCCATTGACGGTCAGCAGGGGTTGCGCGGGGCCGCCGCGGTCGCTGTCTGCCGCTACGCCGATATGTTCGATGCTGATTCCGATACTCATGACAGGATCTCCGGATTAGCTCTTGACGTCCATCGCCGAGCGCAGGCTGTCGGACAACAGGTTGAAGGAGATCGAGGTGATGAAGATCATCACCCCGGGCAGCGCCGCCACCAGCGGCTGGCTGTAGATCGCGGTGCGCAAGGTGTTGAGCATCAGGCCCCACTCCGGCTCGGGCGGACGTACGCCGAGGCCGAGGAAGGACAGGCCCGAGGCGAGAATCATCGATACCGCGATGAGGCTGGTGGCGAAGACGAAGATCGGTCCCAGCACATTGCCCAGCACGTGCACGCGCACGATGGTGAAGGGGCCGGCACCCGAGGCGCGGGCGGCCTCCACGTAGTCGCGCCCGCGCACCTGGGTAGTGACGCTCTCGGCCACCCGCGCGATCTGCGGAATGAAGACGATGGTGAGCGACAGCAGCGCGTTGCCGATGCCGGCGCCGAGGGCGCCAGACAGGGCGATGGCCAGCAGCACCGAGGGGAAGGCGTAGAGGATGTCGATGGTGCGCATGATCAGCGTATTCACCAGTCCGCCCGCGTAACCGGCGAGGATGCCGATGGCGCTGCCGATGACGAAGGCGATCAGCACCGGGGTGATGCCCATGAACAGCGACAGCCGGGTGCCCAGCATGAGGCGCGAGAGCATGTCGCGACCGAGCTCGTCGGCGCCCAGCGGATAGCCTTCGAAGCCGATCGGCTTGAGGCGCTTGAACATCGAGGTGGCGTAGGGGTCGGCGGGCAGCAGCTGATTGGCGAAGATCGCCATCACGATGAGGGCCAGCAGCACCGCGCCGGCACCCAGCGCCACCGGGTCGCGCATCAATTTGGCCAGCACGCCGGACCAGAAGCCCGGCGAGCGCTCGATCGCCTCCACCTTGGTGCGCGGCTGCGGAAGCGGCAGGCTTGCAGTGGTATTCATGATCTCTGGATCCTCGGGTCAAGGGTGGTCTGCAGCACATCCACCAGCAGGTTGAGCACGACGAAGAAGGTGGCCAGCACCAGGATCGTGCCCTGCAGCAGTGGCAGGTCGCGCTGGAAAATGGCCGAATTGAGCAGCAAGCCGGTGCCCGGCCACGAGAACACCGTCTCGACCAGGATCGAGCCGCCGAGCAGGTAGCCCAGCTGCAGGCCCATCACCGCCAATGCCGTGGGGGCGGCGTTCTTCACCACGTGCATGAAGATGCCCAGGTCGGTGAGGCCCTTGGCACGCAGGCCCACCACGAACTCCTGGGCCAGGATGTCGGCCACCAGCGCCCGCACGGTGCGGGCGATGATGCCCATCGGGATCACCGACATGGTGATCGCGGGCAGCAGCATGAACTGGATGTGGGCCCAGTCCCAGGCCCATTCGCCGGAGCCGCCGGGGCCGGCGCCGGTGGCGGGCAGCCACATCAGCCACGACGAGAAGATGATCACCAGCACCATGCCGAGCCAGTAGTGCGGCACGCTCACGCCGAGCACCGACAGCGCCGAGGCGATGCGGTCCACCCAGGAATCGCGAAAGTAGCCGGCGACGAAGCCGAACAGGCCGCCGAACAGGAAGCCGATGAGGGTGGCCATGCAGGCGAGCATCAGGGTATTGCCGACGGCGCGCATCACTTCGGCGGCGACCGGCCTGCCCGAGGCGATCGAGGTGCCGAGGTCGCCGTGCAGCGCACGCCAGAACCAGGTGGCGAACTGCTCGAACCATGGCCGATCGAAGCCGTACAGCTTCATCAGCTGCTTCTGCAGCTCGATCGAGGCATCGGGCGGCAGGATGGAGACCAGCGGATCGCCGGGCGAGATATGCACCAGCAGGAAGCAGAAAAAGGCGACGCCGATCATGATCGGGATCGTGTAGACGATGCGGCGCAGGAGATAGAAGATCATCGCTCGGCCCTGTGGGTCCTTGGGTTGAAACCGCCGGCGCGCCGGCCGGCGGCAGATCCGGTTCGCGCCCCGTGCCGGCGGCGCGCCGGGACGATCAGTCCATCTTCATCGTGGCGATGTCGATGAACCAGCTCTTGGGTTGCACTACGTTCCTGACCTTGGCCGACATGGCGCGCGGGCCGACGTCGTGGGCCACGAAGATGAACGGCGCTTCTTCCACGATGCGGGCGTGCAGCCTGGCCAGCGCGGCATCGCGGGCCTTGTCGTCGAAACTGGTGCGCGCGGTGGCGACCAGGGCGTCGAACTCCTCATTGCCGAAGTAGCCCCAGTTGTTCGAGACCGGCGGGAAGGTCTTGGTGCTGACGAAGCGCACCATGGCGAAGAACGGGTCCATCGCCGCGGCCGACACATTGATGCCGTTGGCGCCGTTGGCCGACGCGTCCTTGGCGCCCTTGCGCCAGTTGGTGAACAGCGTGTTCCACTCCAGCACTTCGAGCTGTACGTCGAAGTGGCACTGCTTGAGGCTTTCCTGGATGTACTCGTTCATCGGCAGCGGTTGCATCTGCCCCGAGCCCGAGGCCGAAACCTGGATCTTCACCTTGAGCGGCTTGTCGGCGGTGTGGCCGGCCTCGACCATCATCGCGGTCGCGGTCTTGGGGTCGAACTTGATGTCGAAGCTGGGATTGCCCCACCACGGATGGTCGGGCGAGACGATGCCCTTGGCTTCACCCATCATGCCGCCGAGAAAGGCCTTCAGTTCGCTGCGGTTGATGCACAGGTTGGCGGCCTGGCGCACCCGCTTGTCGAGCCACGGCGAGCCCTCGGCAAAGGACAGCTGCCACGGCCAG
The DNA here is from genome assembly GCA_024235595.1 of Zoogloeaceae bacterium. Classification (GTDB taxonomy): domain Bacteria; phylum Pseudomonadota; class Gammaproteobacteria; order Burkholderiales; family Rhodocyclaceae; genus Cognatazoarcus. The sequence goes on from JACKMC010000001.1 coordinate 276,732, forward strand.
ATGTGCGGCTGCGGGTTGGAGTAGATCTTGAAGCCGCGGCTCCTGATCTGTTCCATGGCGTCGGGTGCCGGCGCCTCGATCCAGTCAACCTGGCCCGACAGCAGGGCGGCGGTGCGGGCGTTGGCTTCGGGCAGCGGCAGCATCACCACCTTGTCGATGGTGGGCCGGCGCTTGGGGTCCCAGTAGGCGGCGTTCTTGACCAGCTCGAGACGCTCGCGCGGCGCAAAGGCCGACATCTTGAAGGGGCCGGTACCCGAGGCGTCGGCGGCGAAGGCGGTCCACGCCTTCTTGGCGCGTTCGGCCGGATCGGTCACCGCCGCATCGACCGCCTTGTACTTGGCTTCCCACTGGGCCGGCGAGGCGATGAACAGGTTGGTGAGGTTGATCGGCAGGAAGGCATCCGGCTCGGAGGACGTCAGCTCGACGGTAAGCTCGTCGATCTTGCGGGCGCTGCGCAGGGTGGGCATGCGCGAGGCGGTCACGCCGACCTGGCTGGCGTCGAAGTGCCTGGCGGTCTTGTCCAGCACCTTCTGCACGTTCCACACCACCGCGTCTGCGTTGAAGGCCGAGCCGTCGTGGAACTTCACGCCCGGGCGCAGCTTGAACACCCACTTGGTCTTGTCCTTGGCGTCCACCGCCCAGGAGGTGGCGAGGTCGGGGATGATCACGCTGGCCGCATCCGCCTTCGACAGATCCCACTGGGTCAGCGAGTCGTACATCGGGATGCCGGTGAAACGGTTGCCCTCGAAGCCCTGGTCGGGCTGGCCCAGCGTGCGAGGGATGTCGGCCGCGGTCATGCCGATGCGCAGCACCTTTTCCTGCGCCATGACGGCGCCCGAGGCGAAGGACAGGGCGAGCAGCGTGCTGCCGACGAGAGCACCGAGCCCGCGGGTGCGCAAATTTGGTTTGCTCATGGATGAATCCTCTGTGGGTTTGTGGTCAATGGGTAAGCGGGCCAGCACCGTCCATGGCAAGACGCATGCCAGAATCGGGCTGGCGTATCTGTTGGTCCGTATGTCGATGTTTCTGCGGCATTCGTCGGTCGGTCGAAAAAACCGTTTCTCGATACGGGATCGGATTTCGTCTGAAGGGAAAAGAGCGCATGCACCAATCTGGGGCGTTCCGGTCGATTCAGCCCGGATCCGCCTCCAGCAAGCGCTGCCGGGTGCGTGAGACAAACCTTATAGGCTGCGTAGGGGTGCAAAAAACTACAAATAGCGAAAGCATGGTTTCGATTTTGTGAAACAATCGCCGCCATGAAAGCCCGCGCCCTGCTCAACACCCTCGCCGAAGCAGACCTGCGTCTGCTGCGCATCTTCGTCGCCATCGCCGAGTCGGGCGGCCTCGCCGCGGCCGAGCTGCGGCTCAACATCAGCCGCTCGGTCATCAGCCGTCATCTCAAGGACCTGGAGACGCGGCTCGGCGTGCGGCTGTGCGAACGCGGCCGCTCGGGCTTTGCGCTGACCGAGGAAGGCGCCACCGTGCTCGACGCCACCCGGCGGCTGTTCTCGCAGATCGAAGGCTTCCGGCGCGAGGTCACCGGCCTGCACGGCGACATGCGCGGCGAGCTCAACCTGGCGGTGTTCGACAAGTTCGTCACCAATCCCGGCTGCCACTTGGCCGAGGCCATCGCCGCCTTCGGCGCCGCGGCCCCCGGGGTAAGCATCAACCTGCATGTGTCGGGCACCATCGCCATCGAGAAGGGCCTGCTCGAAGGCCAGATCCAGGCCGCCATCCACCCCTTTCACCGCGCCAGCGAGAGCCTGCGCAGCTGGCACCTGTTCTCCGAGCAGATGTGGCTCTACGGCTCGCCCGAGCACCCGCTGCTGCGCGACGGCGGCCAGCCCGACGAGGCGGCGCTGCGGGCGGCGGACTTCGTCGGCCTGGGCTACCACTCGCCCAACATGGAGCACTTCTGGCGCCTCGGCCTGCAGCCCGCGGCGCGCGCCCACGAGCAGGAAGGCAGCGTGGTGCTGATCCGCTCCGGGCGCTATCTGGGCTTTTTGCCGGAGCACTACGCGCAGTCCTTCGAGCAGGCCGGCACCCTGCGCCGCATCCCCTCCGACACCCTGCAATACCGCTGCGAGTGGGGCGTTTCCATCGCCCGCACGCCGCCGCCGGGCCGCATCGCACGGCACTTCACCTCCCTGCTGCGCGAGATGCACGAGCAGAACGAGCACTGAGCCGCACGGGGTCGTTCACCCGCCGTCCACATCGGCCGGGCTGCGGACCCGGATGCGGCAAGCGCTGCAACAGGGCCGCCGCAGGCATACTGTGGGGCGTGAATCCTCGCCCGGCCGCGACCGGCGGCGATCAGCGAGGCGCACGTTCTGCGCCGCCGACAGGGGCCCGCCATGAACCCGAGAATCAACGAACTCGTCGAGCGCATCCGCCGCCTCGAGGACGAGATCGAGCAGGAGCTGCAGCGCCGCCGCGAAGAGCTGAACGCGGATTTCGAGCACAGGCGCATCCGCTTCGAGCAGGACGTGCTCGAGCAGCAACGCCGCTTCAGGACCGGGCTGCTCAAGTACATCCTCGGCGCCCGCCTGCGCCACATCATCACCGCGCCGATCATCTACGCGGTGTTCTTTCCGCTGCTGCTCACCGATATCGCGGTCACCCTCTACCAGTCCATCTGCTTCCCGCTCTACGGCATCGCCCGCGTACGCCGCCGCGACTACCTGGTCTTCGACCGCAACCACCTCGGCTACCTCAACCTCATCGAGAAGATCAACTGCGCCTACTGCTCATACGGCAACGGCCTCGCCGCCTACATCCGCGAAGTGCTCGGCCGCACCGAACAGTTCTGGTGCCCGATCAAGCACTCACGGCGCGTGCTGCAGGCGCACCCGTACTACGGCAGGTTTGTGGATTTCGGCGATGGCGAGGGGTATCGGCGCGAGTTGAAGGCGCTGCGCGAGGAGCTGGCGGGGCTGGGGGGTGAGGGGGAGTAGTTGGTGAGGCGTTGCGGGACCAGGCGCAGAACTTAGTTTGCTCCTATTGACGGGGCTGGCTAGTGTAGTGCTTCATAATTAATGAAACTTAAAAATCTTCTCTCTGTCTGAGTTGGGATTGCCCAGACAGGAGTCCAGTGATGCGGGTAGCGGCGACGATCGAACTGAATGCGGATGAAGAGAAGGCGCTGAAGCGACTGGCGCGCTCGAACACCACGAGCGTGCGGCTGGCACGCCGGGCGTGCATTGTGTTGTTGGCTGCGCAGGGCCTGGAGAATCAGGCCATTGCAGCGCAGTTGAAGATCGGCCGTGTGCAGGTGGGTCGCTGGCGGGAGCGCTACGCGCAAGGTGGCCTTGCGGCTATCGAGCAGGACCTGCCCCGTAGCGGGCGCAAGAGCGTGGTAGATGCGGCAGAGATCGTGCGGCGCACGACCCAGACCTTGCCGGCGACGGCCACTCAGTGGAGCACGCGCACCCTTGCCCGCGAAGCGGGTGTGAGCGACACCACGGTGCTTCGGATCTGGCGGGCACATGGCCTGAAGCCCCATCTTGTTCGCGGCTTCAAGATCTCGCGCGACCCGAAGTTTGTCGAAAAGCTCGAAGACGTGGTGGGGCTGTACATGTCACCGCCTGAACATGCGCTGGTGTTGTGCTGCGATGAGAAGAGTCAGGTGCAGGCGCTCGACCGTACCCAGCCCGGCCTGCCATTGAAAAAGGGCCGTGCGCAGACGATGACGCACGATTACAAGCGCAACGGCACGACGACCTTGTTTGCAGCGCTCAACGTTCTGGACGGCAAAGTCATCGCACAGTGTCAGCAGCGCCACACCCACACCGAGTGGTTGAAGTTCCTGAAGAAAATCGACCGCGAAACCCCCAAGGGCAAGGCGTTGCACCTGATCGCCGACAACTACGCCACGCATAAACACCCCAGTGTCCAGCAGTGGCTCGACAAGCATCCACGCTTCACGATGCATTTCACGCCCACCTCTGCCTCGTGGCTGAACATGGTCGAGCGCTTCTTCCGCGACATCACCACCGAACGGCTACGCCGCGGCGTGTTCACCAGCGTACCAGAGTTGGTCGCCGCGATCGATGAATACATCGCACATCACAACACCAAACCAAAGCCGTTCATCTGGACCAAGAGCGCCCGCGACATCCTCGAGAAGGTGATTCGGGCCAATAGGCGCTTAAGTTCCAAACAGAATGAAGCACTACACTAGTGGGTAAGCCCTCGCCTTTGAGATGCCGGGGGCTTGATACGACAGACAGCAACGAGGTAATGCGCTTGGTGGCACCGGGTAGAACAATTTGCCACAAGCAATACGAATCGTTATCAGTCGTGATAGTAAAAACGGAGCCTGCCATGAAGCACCTTCTCGCCCTCTGCCTCGCCCTTCCGCTTGCCGCCTTTGCCGCCATCCCGGAGATCGCACTCAGCATTAAGGACCACCGTTTCACTCCCGAAGAAATTCGCGTTCCGGCCGGCGTCAAGGTCAAGCTCCTGGTGCATAACGAGGACAGCACGCCCGAAGAATTCGAGAGCCATCAACTCAACCGCGAGAAGGTCATCGCCGCCGGCAGCGCCGCGAGCATCTTCATCGGCCCGCTCAAACCCGGCAAATACGCCTTCGTCGGCGAATTTCATGAAAAGACCGCGCACGGTGTGGTCATCGCGGAGTAACGACCATGCTCGGCGCCGCGATCATAGTCTTCCGCGAATCCCTCGAGGCCGCGTTGCTAATCGGCATCATCGCCGCCGCGGCGCGAAACCTACCAAGGCGCAACCGCTGGTTGGCGGCGGGCATCGCGGCAGGCATCGCAGGCGCCTTCGTGGTCGCCGGCTTCACCAGCACCATCGGCGAGTTCGCCGATGGCGTCGGCCAGGAGTTACTCAATGCAGGCGTCCTGGGCCTCGCCGTGCTGATGCTCGCCTGGCACAACATCTGGATGACCCAGCACGCGCGCCAGATGATCTCCAACGCCCGCTCGGTGGTGCAGGAAGTGGCCGACGGCAAGCGTGCGCTCTCGACAATCGCCCTGGTGATTGCGCTCGCCGTACTGCGCGAGGGCGCGGAAACCGTGCTTTTCCTCTACGGCATTGCGTCGCAGGGCGAAACCACGGTCCAAGTGCTGACCGGTGGTGCACTCGGCCTCAGTGCCGGGGCGCTGGTGGGCGCCGCGCTCTACAAGGGCCTGCTGCGCATCCCGGTACGCTGGTTCTTCACCGTCACGGCTGCAATGGTGCTCTTCATCGCCGCCGGCATGGCTGGGCAGATGGCACGTTTTCTCATCCAGGGCGACATCATCCCGGCCATCGCCAGCCCGATCTGGGATACCTCCCGGTTGCTCTCCGACACCTCCACCCTCGGCACCCTGCTGCATGTGCTCGCCGGCTATGACGCCCGGCCAAGCGCCATGCAGGCGCTCTTCTACATCAGCGCGTTGGCAATCATCGTCATCGGCATGCGCCTTGCGCGTCCGCAGCCGGCAAGGGTTGGTGTGGCGTAATCGGGTTTTGGGTGCTTCGCCTCGTTGTCGCGACGGACCCCCATGAGATCGAATCACTTCAACGCGGCGAAAGCCAACAGCGACCGATGTCGGTCACGTGCGAGGAGCCCAGCGCCAGGTGGAGAATGAAAGCATTGGCAACCGTATCAGTGCAGCATCTATAGACCCGAAGCTTCCCTCAAATGCTGCAAATGTCTGCGCCGGTCCGAATCTGATGACGTGGAGATGCGGACAATAACTTGGACTACCGGGAGATAGTTCAGGAATACGGGGTCAGGTCTAGCATAGTGGCACTCCCCAAAAATGGGTGGGCTCAGGTGTCCCTCTGCAACAGCCCAATGGCTGACCCTGCAGTTTCCCTGAACCTGCACCAATCCCTCCCTCGACCGATGATTCGCGGATTCCGCTATCTTGCCGTCCGGGCTGCGCCCACCACACAAGATCGAGGGGCTCTGAGCAGGCCTCCTGCATGTGATTGCGGGGGAACGAACGAGCCGAGCGGTTCGCGACCCTGGCATTCGTGCGATTGGCCTGGGTACCGGGGGTGGTTCCACACCGCGCGGTGGCTGGCGGATACACTGAGGCTTCCGGCAGCGCGGCGCAGGTTGCTCGAATACCTTTACGGGCCGAAGGCCTTGACCTGCGCAACCGACCCATAGCCACCGCAAAAGTGCATTCCTTATGGATATCGTCGTACTTACCACGATTATCACCTCGTTGTTCCTGGTCATTGCGGCGGCCGAGCCACTGGCGGCCCGGCTGCGTCTGCCCTACACGGCGATGCTCGCCGTGCTGGGCATTCTGATCGGTTCGGGGGCTGCGTTTTTTCTCAACACCGAGCTGACAGACGCTCTGAATCCCGTTGCCGAGGCGATTCTCGATCTGCCGATACGGGCAGACGCGTTCCTCTACGTGTTCTTGCCGACGCTGTTGTTCCAGGCCACGCTCGGCATGAATCTGCTGCGAATGCTCGATGATTGGGTGCCGATACTGGTGCTGGCGGTAGTGGCGGTTGTGGTGGCAACGTTTACGGTGGGCTACGCGCTCGTCGGGGCCAGCGCGCTGCCGCTCACGGCCTGCCTGTTGATCGGCGCTATCGTATCGACCACCGATCCCTCGGCGGTGGTGAGTATTTTCCGTTCGATCGCTGCGCCGCGGCGCCTGGTGCGGATCATCGAGGGGGAGAGCCTGCTCAACGATGCGGCAGCGATTGCGCTGTTCGGCGTCTTCATGAGCTACGTCATGCTCAACGTTCCCGACCCCACGGTCAGCGATGCCCTGGCGCGCTTCCCGGTGCTGATCATCGGCGGGGCGCTCACCGGCTGGGTGGCGGCGCGCATCGCGCTGTGGCTCATGGCGCTGTTCGCACGCTACGATCACGCCTTGATCTCGGTGTCGGTCGCGCTGCCCTATCTTGCCTACATCGGTGCCGAGCAGACCGTGGGCGCATCCGGCGTCATCGCCGTCGTCACCGCGGGCCTGACGCTTTCGCTGGCCGGCCCCAGCCGCTTGCCACCGGTGTCATGGACGAATTTGCGCGAAACCTGGGATCTGCTGGCGCACTGGGCCGGGGCGCTGATCTTCATCCTCGCCGCGCTGCTGATTCCGCGGCTGCTCGAATCGGTGGAAATCGGCGACATCGGGCTGATCCTGGTCGTTGTCGCTGCCGCCGTCGCGGCGCGTGCCGCCATCCTCTTCGGGCTGATGCCTCTGCTGTCGCTGCTGCGGCTCTCGCCGGTGGTTGATGTGCCGTATCGCGTGGCGATTCTCTGGGGTGGCTTGCGCGGCGCGGTGACGCTGGCGCTGGCGCTGGCGGTCACCGAAGACCCTGCGGTCCCGGTCGAGGTCAAGCGTCTGGTCGGCATTCTCGCCACGGGTTTCGCGCTGTTTACGCTGATCGTCCAGGGGACCACCCTGCGCAAGGTGATCAGCCGTCTCGGACTCGACCGGCTCTCGCCCATCGATCAGGCATTGTCCAACCAGGTGATCGCGGTGGCCTTGCAGACCGTGCGCGACGACATGCGGGATACCGCGACCAAGTTCGAACTGCCTCACGATCTGCTGCGCTCGGAAGCCAAGCGTTTCGCCCAGCGTCTCGACGAGGCGGTGCGCAAGGCCGAGGACAACCCCGGCGTGCTTGAGCGTGATCGCATCACCCTCGGTTTGATCGCCCTGGCGGTCGCCGAGCGCAACGCGGTCCTCGACCGCATCCGCGAACATACGTTTTCGCTGCGCCTGGCCGAACGCGCGATTGCCGATGCGGGCCGCCTGATCGAAGGCGCACGCGCTGGCGGGCGTGTCGGCTATCAGCGCGCGGCTCGCCGAAACCTCAGGTACGGACGGTCTTTTCGCGCCGCACTGTTTGCACACAATCACCTGGGCTGGTCGGCACCGCTCGCACGGATGAGTTCTAAGCGCTTCGGCCTGCTGTTGTCACAGCGTGTGATCCTGCGCGACCTGGAAGGCTTCATCGACGCCCGGATCCGGCGGCTGCACGGCCGGCGGGTCGCCGATCTGCTGCGCGAGATACTGAGCCGTCGCCAGGAGATGGTCGAGACGGCGCTCGACGGTCTGCGCCTGCAGTTTCCCGGCTACGCTGAAGAAATCAGCCGGCGCTTCATTCGCCGCACGGCGCTGCGCCTGGAGGAGCGCGAGTACGGCGCCTTGCGCGCCGAGGGACTGATTGGCGCCGAAGTGTATACGGCGCTGATGCAGGACATCGGCGCGCGACGCAGGATCGCCGAACAGCGTCCGAACCTCGATCTGCTCGTGCAGCGGGCCGAACTGGTACAACAGTTTCCGCTTTTCGCCGACCTCGACAAGGCCGCACTGGAGCATTTGAGTGGCAGCCTGCAGACGCGCTACGTCGGTGCGGGAGCGACCGTGGTGGATAGGGACAGCGCCGAGAAAAGCGTGTACTTCATCGCCTCGGGCGCCGTCGAAGTCGAGGCGTCGGGGCGATCCTGGCGCCTGGGGCGGGGCGAAATGTTTGGCCAGATGCTGGTGCTGCCAAACCGGCCCAAGCGTATCAAGGTCAGGACGATCGCGCCCTCAACTCTGCTGGTGCTATCCGAACGGCCGTTTCGCCGTCTTCTCGAACGCAGCCCGATGATTCGCAAGGCGGTGCACGACAGCGCCTTGCGCTGCGGCATCGATCCCGGGGCGGTCCTGGCGGACGAGGGTCCGGTCGATGCGGAACAAGCGATCACGTCGCCATCGCCGGATGCGGCACCGTCGCGCAAAACCGCAGGGCCAGGTCCCGTTCTGAAACATCCTGATGAATGACGCGGGTGGCCAATGGGTGGCCCCGCGGCCATCCGTTCCAGAGGCACAACAAGGCGATGCTGGTCGATGCAAATGGCTATCTGCTCGAGCTCGAGCTCGACATCGTGCTCACTCCGGTCTGCGCAGGGATGCTTGCCGATCCGGGTGACGGTTGGCCGCGTGGTGCGGGCGCGGGCTGTGCCAATGCAAAAGTCCCAGCCCGCTTGCATGCAATGATTCCAGACCTGACCCTACGAGCCTGCCTGTAGGTTCAACGGATTTCCCGCATGGCAAAGTCGGGATTCATGCCGTCTGAACTCATTCACAACAGGACCACAAGCCGCTATTCTGATGACATTGAACATGTTGCTCGACTTGCAGGCAGGTCGGATTGACGCAGGGCAGGGAGTATCGTTGATATGCGCACGCTAACTCATGTGCGCCCAGGCGAATGAATGAAGCAAGGCCGGTTTGTGATGGCAGGCAACCAGGATATGACCGCATCGAGTCGCTACGGCGTTTCGTTTCGCCCTGCCCCGAGCTCACCTGCAGATCCCGGATGTTCTGTGTTTTGAACGAGAGAACACGAGTTCCTCGCGTGCCATCCGGCGCAGCGACAATCTGGCATCCACGCTCTTCGAGAAGTTCGTTGCCTTGTGAGAATGAGCCGGGCGCGCCATGACTTGACCCAAGCCGGGTGCGGGCAGGAGTTCGGTACCTGCATCCAGCGCCTTTTTCCATAACCTGTTCCGAGATCATGATCATGAGGCCTTTCAAGCTGCTCCTTCTTGTGTTCGCGCTGGCATTGTCTGGATGTGGCGATTCCGAGCAAGCGGTCCAGGCGGTAAAGACGCAGCCAGCGCAACCGGCCGCCGACAAGGCACGCATCGCCCTGGTGATGAAGACGCTCACCAACCCGTTCTTCATCGAAATGGAAAAAGGCGCTCGCAGGGCGGAAAAGGAACTTGGAATAAAGCTGATCGTCAAGACGGCGGCGCAGGAAACCTCTTTCGAACAGCAGGTCACCATCGTCGACGACCTGATTCACAGCGGATCGGTGGATGCCATCGTAATCGCCCCCGCCGATGCGTACCACCTGGTTCCATCAGTAAAGAATGCACTTGCAAGCAAGATTCCCGTTGTAAACATCGATGCACGACTCGACCGGAAGCAGTTGGCTGAAGCGGGTATTGAGGGCCTGCCGTTCATCAGCGTCGATAACGAGCAAGGCGGCTACCTCTCGGCCAAGACCTTGCTGGAAGGCGTTCGCGAGCCCGCCAAGGCCGCCATCCTCGAAGGAATCCGCTCGGCCGAGAACGCCGAGGCACGCAAACGGGGTGCCTTGCGCGCATTCGCAGAGAGCCCGGCAGTGAGCATTGTGGCGAGCGAAACGGCCAACTGGAAGATTGACGAGGGCTATGACGTCACCAAGGCGATTTTTGCCAAGCACCCCGACATCACGCTGATCTTCGCCGCCAACGACATGATGGCGCTGGGCGCCATCAAGTACCTGGCCGACGCCGGCAAATCGAAGGTAAGGGTCGCGGGATTCGACGCCCTGGCCGAGGCCAGAAGCCTGATCGGCCAAGGCGTCCTGCAGGCAACCATCGATCAGCAAGCGGCCGAGCAGGGCTATCAGGGCGTGCTTTATGCCATGCGGCTTATCAGGGGCGAAACACTCCCTGCCGAAACCCTGCTCAGCGTCAAGCTGGTTTCCGCCGCGACTTCGAATCAGTGAGCAATGGCGTTGCGATCATTCGATCTCCGGCCCAGCGATTCCAGCGTCTAGGGCCCGGTCCATGCGTCTCAACCTGAGTCAGCGATTCGTCGCCTACACGATACTGCTCGGCGTCCTTCCGCTGCTCGCGCTCGGAATCGTTTCGATTCAGCTCTACCGCACCGCATTCGAATCCGAAGCGCGCCGCTTCGTCATTCAGGCGGTGAACGACAAGACGGCCCTGCTGGACCAGCAGCTGTCCCAAGTGGAATCCCTGATTTCGAACATCAGCGGCGTCGAGGAAATCACCAACACGCTGGCGGAGGAGTTTTCTTCGTCGGACGTGTACGCTCGATTGTCCACCCAGGCCCGCATCGGCTACGTTCTGAACAACTACCTGAATCTCCAGGGGCTGGTATCGATAGACATCCTTACCTTGTCCGGCAACCACTACCATGTTGGCGACACCCTGGACATTGGAAACATCGACATGGCCTTGCGGGACCGGCTGATCAAGGAGACCACCGCATTTACGGGAACGGTCTACTGGGCTGGACTGCGCCCCAACATCAACGGCAAATCGACACACCGCAAGGTCGTGGTGGCATCGCGGGTGATCAGGCACCTGAATCGGCAGAATGGCCTGCAGGAACCGGTTGCGCTCCTGGTCGTCAATTACGACCCCGACTATATTCACCGTCAGTTCGAGAGCGCCTCATCGGGCGAGAACGACTATATGGTCCTGATAGACCGGCACGGGAACTTCGTACATCATTTCGATGCAGGCTTGATTGGCACCCCCGCGCCGCCCGACCTGTTCTCGAATCCGGATTCCACCCAACCAGTCAGGAAATCCGGCTTCCTGGTGAGCAGCGCACCGTTAAGGGCGGGGCAGTGGCGCCTCGGGGTGGTGATGCCCGAAGAGGTCATCGACCGCCCCGTCATCAGCATTGTTCGCGCCAGCGCCATGGTCATGTTGATTGCGCTGTTGGCCGCTGCAGTTGGGGCCGTCTTCTTCCTCAAGCGTGTCGTTTCCCCGCTGCGAGAGATTACCGATCGCTTCAACGCCATTCGGGCCAGCCCAGGCATCAAGCAGAGCCGCCTGCCCCTGGACGGCGATGACGAGATCTCGAACCTCAAGCGCGGGTTCAACGAGCTTCTGGACGCCCTTGACGCGCGAAGCGAGTCCGAAGACGAATCGCGCCTGCGAGAATCGCAACTCCGCGCAAACCTGGAAAATACGCCCAACGTCGCCGTTCAATGGTATGACGAAAATGGCCGCGTCATTTACTGGAACCCGGCGTCGGAGAAGCTCTTCGGTCACAGCAGCGAAGAAGCCACAGGCAAGACTCGCGACGAGCTGGTGCTGCAGCGCGATGATGCGCCGGAATTTCCGGCCATAATCAACGAACTTCGTACCAGCAAACGCTCATACGGCCCCTACGAAGCCCGCTTCGAGGCAAGCAACGATCGCCGGGGCTGGATACTTTCAACGGTCTTTGCCATGCCAATGAGCGGCGCGCGCATCGGCTACGTTGGCATGGATGTCGACATCACCGAACGGAAACATGCCGAAGAGGCGCAGAAGACCCTGAACGCTGAACTTGAGGACCGGGTGCTCGCGCGCACGAAGGATCTCGAGGTAAAGAACGCCGAGCTTTCACAGGCGCGCGATCTCGCAGACAGGGCCAACCGGGCCAAGAGCACCTTCCTGGCAAACATGAGTCATGAGCTGCGCACCCCGATGAACGCCATCGTTGGCATGTCCGGGCTGATTCTTCGCCACACCGAAGACCCCACGCTCAAGGATCGACTGCAAAAGATAGACAACGCTTCGAAGCATCTTCTGAACCTGATCAGCGATATCCTCGATCTCTCGAAGATCGAGGCCGACCGCTTGCAGCTGGAGAAGGTCGATTTCAATGTTGCCGAGGTGCTCGACAACACCTTGAGCCTGCTCAGGCACAAGGCCGTAGAGAAGGGGCTGGCGCTCAGATGCCAGCTGTCGCCCGGGGTGTCCTCCCTGACCCTGAAGGGCGACCCGTTGCGGTTGGGTCAGGTTCTGCTCAACTTCCTCAGCAATTCACTGAAATTCACCGAAACAGGAAGCATCACGCTGCGTGCCGAGGTGATGGATGAACACGGAGACGAGGTTCTCCTGCGGTGGGAGGTGCGGGATACCGGCATTGGCATTACGCCCGAGGCCCAGAAAGGCCTGTTCACGGCATTCAAGCAAGCCGATGACTCGACGACGCGAAAATACGGGGGTACCGGGCTGGGCCTGGCAATCAGCAAGCACTTGGTGAAGGCAATGGGTGGCGAGGTCGGCGTCCACAGTATCGCGGGGCTAGGCAGCACCTTCTGGTTCACCACGGCGTTCGAGCGTGCTCCATACCTTGCCGCACCAACGAAACACGATCTGTCGATCGAAGAGCGCATCAAGAACCTCCACGGTGGAACGCGGGTCTTGCTGGCCGAGGACGAGCCGATCAACCAGGAAGTGTCGCGCTGTTTGCTCGAGGACGTTGGTCTGCAGGTGACGCTGGTCGGCGACGGCGAGGAAGCGGTGGCGCAAGCACGAAAAGACCGCTACGCCCTGATTCTCATGGACATGCAGATGCCGAACCTCAATGGCGTCGATGCAACATTGGCGATCCGTGAAAGCTCGATGAACACTGACACACCGATCCTGGCTCTGACCGCGAATGCTTTCGGCGAAGACCGGCGACGTTGTCTCGAGGCCGGCATGAACGACCATCTCGCCAAGCCCGTCGATCCTGACGCGCTGTACGAAGCGATATCGAGATGGCTGGAACATCGCGGTTGAGGCTGGCTCGGAATGCGTCCATGCAGATCGTCGATCGGTGCTCAATCCCGACCGGAAAAACATGCCGGCGAGCCTGGCCGTTGCCGTTCCGGGCGCGCAGCTTGCCGGGGTGCGCGTGGGTGTGATGCAACTTGCACGATGCTGTGGTTCGTCCCGATCGGCAGGGGTGGCTGTTGGATGAGCCGAGCACCGACCCATGGATCGAAGCGGCTGCCTTATACGGCGATAGAAATATTCATGGGCGTCATTGTTGCAATGCAGCATCTCTTTGACTATTCTGCAGCTGTCTCCTCCACCCTCCTCTTTAGGTGTGGATTCAGCCCGAGCCCGAAAGTGCTCGGGCTTTTTTTTGCCAGCGGTCGCCGCGCTGGCGGCGTCTTCGATTGCGGGCACACCGGCTCTCGTCAAGCGCGCAAGCGAATGCGAAAACAAGTGGGCTCAAGACAAGCAAGACAAGAGGTGGGGTCACCCATTGGCCACCCCCGTCATCAGGGACGAACGAATTTCTGCGGTGCCTTGTAGCATGTGACTTCGCGCAGTGATCGGCGCGAGGCAATCCACGAGGACGACGAAGACCACAGGCGGTTTCTGGAGATCCTCGGGCGAGTGGCCCGGGATTCCAACTGGATCTGCCATGCCTATTGCCTGATGGTAAGCACTACCAACTGCCGATCGAGACGCCCGAGGACAATCTGTCGCAGGGCATGCGGCAATGAACGGCGCATTCACTCAGGCGAGCAATTGCCGCCACGGGCGCTGTGGCCATCTGCTCGAGGGGCGCTACAAGGCGATCCTGAACGATGCCGACGCCTATCTGCTCGAGTTCGCCCGCTACATCGTGCCCGACCCGGGGGCGTGGCCGTGGAGCCGTTACCGGGCGAGGACGTGAACATCCCCCAGGCGCAACGTCGTCCACCAGCGCAACCGTTGGCGGACTTTGTCGGTCGCAAAGACCGCGACGCCGCGATGGCAGCCGCCCATGCAACGGGTGACTACAGCCAACAGCAGATCGCCGAGGCGTCCGGCGTGCATTCCACGACGGTCGGCCGCGCGGTGCAGGTGCGGGCGGTGCGAACGGACGAGTCCTGGCCGACTTCCATGCAATGATTCCGGACCTGATTCTTCAACCTCCTTGCCTCGACGCAGTGTGGCGAATACCCCCTCGCGGAGTTCCCGGCCGGCCCGCTCCGTGTAAGCTTGAAGCTTCATACTCGGGGTGGAGATCCGATGGCGATCCGAATCGTGCGTTTGGGTACCGACAGAATGGACGGCGAGGGGCTTCGCATCGGCACGGTGCGGCGCCCGCCGCGCGGCGTGCGCAAGAGCGAATTCGCGTCGCAGAACTGGTATGACGTCTGGCTTCCGAACGTCGCGCCGTCTGCAGAGCTCGTGAAGCTGGCGCTGGCCGCCGAATCCGACAAGGAGTGGGGCGTTTTCGTCAGGAAATATCGCGCCGAAATGGCCGACCCGGAGAAGAGCCGGGTCATCGATCTGCTGGCGGCCTTGTCTCACGGCACGAACTTTTCCGTCGGCTGCTACTGCGAGAACGAGGCGCGATGTCATCGATCCGTATTGAGGGAGCTGTTGCTCGAACGCGGTGCCGAGCTGATTCAAGCTGAGGACCGGTGAGTCGCGATTTCCAGCATCAATACCGCACGCTGCGGCTCGATCCCCTCCAGGCGCTACAGGGTCATGCCGGCACCTACAAGGGCCCCTGCGCCATAGGTGACGCCCGCTGCGGCAAGGCCGATGAGCAGTTGCCGCAGGGCTGAGAAGATCGCACCGCGGCCCGTGAACAGCGAGGTGCCAGCGCCGATTGCCGCCAATGCGAGAGCGCTCGAGGCGAGGCTGACGAACAGTGCGGCCTTGCCCGAGGCGAAGACATAGCCAAGCACGGGAAAGATCGCCCCGAGGCTGAACAGCAGGAAGGAAGTCCCTGCCGCGCCCCACGCCGACCCGCCCAGCTCGCGGGAGTCGATGCCCAGCTCCTCGCGTACCAGGGTGTCGAGTGCGGTTGTCTTGTCGGCGAGCAGCTGGTCGGCGAGAGAAGTGGCTTGCGCCTCCGAGAGCCCCTTTGCCTGGTAGATCAGGATCAGCTCTTCCTTTTCTTCTTCCGGCACCTCCTGCAATTCCATCGCTTCGGTGTCGATCTGCTTCTGATACAGCTCGCGGGCGGAATTGACCGACAACCATTCTCCCATCGCCATCGAGCAGGCCCCCGCGACCAGGCCGGCGAGGCCCGTCAGGAGGATCGCGCTGCTTGCAGCGTTGGCGCCCGCAACGCCCATCACCAGCGAGAGGTTCGAGACCAGTCCGTCGTTGGCGCCCAGCACCGCCGCACGCAGGCTGTTGCCTCCCATGGCGCGATGGCGGCCCTCGAGCCGCGCGATGCTGCTGCCTTCGAGCCCGGACGCGGGGCCGGTAATGGCAGCGAGGATGCGTGCATGGCTTCGCTCGGCCTGTGGAAGCCCGCCCGCCACGGCCTCGGGCTGCTTGTCGTAGGTGCCGCTATCGGCGTGCTCGAGCGCGCTGATCGCGGGTAGCACAAAGGACGGGCCGAAGCGCCTTGCCAGGAAGGCCAGGCCGCGAGACCGGAAGCCGGGTTTGAGCCCGCGGGTATGGGCCCCGAGTTTCGCGAGTTGCCGCTTCCAGTATTCCGCGTGGCTGTCTTCGACGGCAGCCAGTCGGCCATACACCTCGGCCAGCTTGGGGTCGGGTTCCGCTTCGGCCAGCGCCCGGTAGAGGCTCGCGCCGTCGATCTCGCCACGAAGGTTTTCAAGGTAGCGGTCGCGCTTGTCGTCTGTCATGTGCGTGTCCTGGGGCATAGCTCGGTATCCGGACCCTGTTGGCCGGACACGATGCCCTTCGCGGGATTTGCTCGCCGATGGCGGCGGATTCTCGAATGACCGCATATGCTGCGCTCGTCGATGGCCCTCGTTGTTGACCCTACGCAAAAGATCCCGGTGAGCGAGCTGGTAGCCTTGAACATGTGCTCATCTCTTGCGAAGTCCTGCAATGAAACCCATCAAATGGGGATTCTCGGCGCTGCTGCTGGCGCTCACCTCGCTGTGGTTGTTCGCCGACACGTTCTTGCCCCAACCGCTTACCTATTTCTCGTTCCGCCATGTCTTCATGCAGTACACCGGTGTCATCGCCATCGGGGTGATGAGTGTGGTGATGTTGCTGGCCCTGCGTCCGACCTGGCTGGAGCGTCCGCTCAACGGGCTCGACAAGATGTATCGGTTGCACAAGTGGCTTGGCATCACGGCCCTTGTCTTCAGCGTGATCCACTGGTGGTGGGCAACGGGCACCAAGTGGATGGTGGGTTGGGGCTGGCTGGAGCGGCCCGCGCAGCGTCGCCAGGGGGCATCGCCGACGGGGGTCGAGCAGTGGTTGCACGGGCAGCGCGAGCTGGCCGAATTGCTGGGCGAGTGGGCGTTCTATGCGGTGGTGATTTTCCTGATCCTCGCGCTGGTGAAGCGCTTTCCCTACCACTGGTTCAAGAGGACGCACAAATGGATCGCCGTGCCCTACCTCATGCTGGTCTATCACGCGCTCGTGCTGACCCGCTTCAACTACTGGCTCGAGCCGCTTGGCTGGGTCATGGCCGTCCTGCTGCTCGGCGGCACGGCGGCGGCCGTTGTGGTGTTCACCGGCCGCGTTGGCCGCTCGCGACGGGTGCCCGGTACGATCACTTCGCTCGAGTATTATCCCGGCCTGCATACGCTTGAAGCCGGCATCACCCTCGTACCCGGTTGGCGCGGCCACCGGCCAGGCCAGTTCGCCTTCGTGACCTCGAACCTCACGGAGGGCGCGCATCCCTATACGATCGCCTCTGCCTGGCAACCCGCCTCGCGACATATCCACTTCATCGTCAAGGAACTGGGCGATCACACCCGCCGGCTCAAGGCGCGGCTGAAGGTGGGCATGCCGGTTTCGGTCGAAGGCCCATACGGCTGCTTCGACTTCGATGATGGCAAGAAACGCCAGATCTGGATTGGCGCGGGTATTGGCATCACGCCCTTCATCGCGCGCATGAAAGAGCTGGCAGAAGATCCCGGGCCTGTGGTGGTCGATCTGTTCCATGTCAGCAGCGAGGTCGACGACACCGCCTTCGACAAGCTCCGTGCCGACGCCCGCGCCGCCAAGGTCAACCTCTACCTGCACCTCACGCCGCGCGACGGGCGGCTGACGCCCGAGAAGATCCGCACCGCGGTGCCGGACTGGGGCACCGCCAGCATGTGGTTCTGCGGTCCGGCTGCCTTCGGCAGCGCGCTGCGAAAGGACTTCCTCGCCAACGGCCTTTCCGCAGGAGATTTTCACCAGGAACTGTTCAGCATGCGCTGAAGCGTCAGCCGCCCAGAGGCGTGCGCGTGGCTGGATCCCGATGGGTGCCGGGCTCATCAAGTGGAGCGGGCTTGCCGCGGGGTTTTGGTCGCCATGGCCCGATCGAGCGTACCGACGCAGGCCGCCAGTGAAGCCGCATGGGCCCGCCAATTGGCCGATCGCCCGGCACGAATTGCTCAACGCGCGCGCCGCGCAGTAAAGTGCGGCATGGCCACCGCACCGGTGGCGCCAACAAGGGAACCCCATGACGCTGCCCGACGACTTTGTTCACGAACTCAACCTGCTTGTTCAATACGATGCAAGCAACTCGCAGACCGGCTTGAAGGTGCATCACGATGCGGCCCCGGAAGTTGTCGCGGCGGCCCGGCGCTTGTTCGAGAAAGGGCTCGTGAGTCAGCGCGACGGCGGCTATCTGACCAAGCTGGGGCAGGACGCCGCCGAGCACCTTCAGTTGGTGCGCAATATCCTGGGATGATTCGGCAAGGGCACGGTGTGCCGCCCGCGCTCCGGGTGCTCCGGCCTGACCGGGAGGCCTTGCAGCGTGGCGGCGCTGGTCGCGCTCGATGAGCTGTTGAAGAGCATGGAGCCGGTGTTGAATGCCGGCCGCTACGCGTTCGTCTCAGTGCCCGCGGGCCACGCGCTCGACCCCTCGCTCATCATCGCATCCATCCGCGAGCCGGAGGGGCTTTCGGCGGTCGTGCCGCTCGAGGTGGCGATGCAGCAAGGCATCGTCCCGGTGCTCGTGTGTGCGTGGATCACCCTCACGGTGCATAGCGACCTGCGGGCCGTCGGCCTCACCGCCGCCTTCGCCGCCGCGCTTGGCGACGCGGGGATCAGCTGCAACGTCGTCGCCGGAGTGTGCCACGATCATATCTTCGTCCCCGAAATCGAGGCGGACGAAGCCCTCGCGATCCTTTGCCGGCTTCAGCAGAGTGCGCGGGCGAGCGCTCGATGAGCCAAGGTCGGCAGCGGTACTGCGGTGACGGTGTGCGGCAGCGCTGGCAGGCGCTCAGGCCAGGCCGAGCCCAGCGTAGTAGTGTGTGATGGCCGGAATGCTGCCGATGCGTTGCATGTGCGCCTCGAGCCCTGGAGCCACGCTGGCGACCAGCCCGGTGGGGATGTGGTCGAGCTTTCCGGAACACAGCCAGCGCGCCACGACGAACGCCTTGAGATCGGCGATGGTGAGACGGCCGTCGGCGAAGTATTCGCCACCGCGACCTTCGAGCTGGGCGTCGAGCCATCGCAGATATCTGGGCAAGGCATCGGCTACGAGCGCGCCGCGGGCGCTCCTGAGTTCGTCGGCGCCGAGCCCGAAGGTGGCGCCCACCTTGATGTTCAGGTCTTCGAGTGCGCCCATCACTTCGTCGCACAGCAAGGCCTGAAAGGGATCCTCGGGATAGAGGCCGGCGAGCCTGCCGGCGTAGCGGGTGATCGCGTCGCTCTGGGTGACCTGCAGTCCATTTACGTGCAGTACCGGCACCTGATGCAGCGGGGTGTGCTTGCACACCTGCGCGAACTCGGCGGGCGCGAAGCGATGGTCCTCGAACGCGATGCCACCGATGTGCAGCGCAAGGCGTGCAGGCTCGGCGCGTCCGCCGGGAAAATCGAAATAGGTGAGTTTCAGCGTGTCCATGATCAGGTTCCAGGCTCCCTTGGCGGTGATGGCGGAGGCCGCTGGTGCGATGCCTGCCCGCTCATGAATCATAGGCGCTGTGGCGTGCTCGATCAGGGTGAATCTCTTCGCGCGGCGAGTCGCGCGAGACGCGCTGTCCGGGCATCCCGGAGCTGCGGCTGGGCGCGTGTCCTTCCCCAGCACCCCGGCGCCGTCGCAAGCCGCTTCGCGGCAGTGCATTGCCCGTGGCCAAAGCACCCTGCCGGAGCGCATCGGCGTGCCTCAACAATAGCGCTAAAGTGTTAGCCGCAGGCGGCCGTAAGTTCCCTTGCTGGCCCGCGCGGCACAGTGCGCGGAGGCGTGGGAGAACGGGAGCCCGAATGGCTACAACAATCTTGGTCGTGGATGATTCGGCGATGGCGCGCAAGATGCTGGTGCGTGCCTTGCCGGCACAGTGGGACGTCGAGCTGCGTCAGGCAAGCAATGGCGTCGAAGCGCTTGCTGCTTACCGCCAGGGGGATATCGACGTGATGTTCCTCGATCTCACGATGCCCGAGATGGACGGCTTCGAGGTGCTCGAGACGCTTCGCGCGGAAGGCCTGAACTGCCTCGTGGTGGTGGTTTCGGCCGACATCCAGCCCGAGGCGCAGGAACGCGTGAAACGCCTTGGCGCGATTGCCTTCGTCAAGAAGCCGGTGGCCCCCGAGACGCTCGCACCGGTGCTGCGCGAGTACGGGGTCGTGTTGTGAGCGCGACGATGCTCAGCGAAGACCAGCGCGACGCCCTGCAGGAGCTGATCAACATCGGCATGGGGCGGGCCGGCGCTTCGGCGGCGGCAGTGCTCGGCGAGTTCGTGCAGTTGTCGGTGCCGCGGATCCTGATCCTCAGGCCCGGGCTGATTCCAGCGGCACTGGAACGGATCCTCGGAAGCGAACCCCTGACCGCGGTGCGCCAAGGCTTTCATGGCGATCTGCGCGGCGAAGCGGTGGTGGTGTATGGCGCAGCCCATTGCCGCGAGCTGGCGGACCTGATGGGTTATGAGGATCTGCTCGAACCAGGCGCCGAGCGCGAGTTGCTGCTGGATGTGAGCAATGTGCTGGTGGGTGCCTGCCTGGGCGGACTGGCGGAGCAGATCCGTGCCGAGGTGGGCTTTTCGGCGCCCTCGCTGATGGCGGTGGATGAGGCTGCGGCCAGCCTGATCGACGTACGTGATGTCGACTTGCCGTGTGCCTTGTTCGTGGAGGTGAATTTCAGGCTCGAGGTTCGCTCCTTCGCCTGCCACCTCATCCTGCTGCTGGTGGAAGAACAGATCCTGGTGTTGCGCAATGCGGTCGACCGCTTCCTGGAAGCGCTCTGAAATGAGCCCGTTGAACGCCGACGAACCGGGAGGCTTCGTGGCGGATCATCTCGATGTCGGGGTGTTCGCGATCGACGCGGCCTTTCGGGTGACGCTGTGGAACCGTTTCATGGCCACTCATAGCCGGCAGCGCGCGGAGGCTGTGATCGGTCGCAATCTTTTCGAGTGTTTTCCGGAGCTGCCGCGCGGTTGGCTGGAGCGCAAGGTGCGCCAGGTGCAGGCGTTGCGCAACTACGCCTTCACCTCCTGGACCCAGCGTCCCTACCTGTTCCGTTTCGACCATAATCGGCCGATCACCGGCGGCGTCGACGCGATGCGACAGAACTGCACCTTCATGCCGGTAAGGGGCGAGGACGGTAGCGTCTCGCAGGTGTGCGTGACGCTACAGGACGTCACCGACACGGCAATTGCCCATCAGGCGCTGGCCGCAAGCCTCGTCGAACTCGAACGCGAGAAGGCCGAACAACAGCGCTTGATCGGTGAGCTCGAAGAGGCTCACATGCAGGTGCTGCAATCCGAGAAGCTGGCCTCGATCGGGCAGCTCGCAGCGGGTGTCGCACATGAGATCAACAACCCGATCGGCTACGTCAGCGCCAACCTTGGTTCCCTCAAGCGCTATCTGGACGATCTGATGAAAGTGCTGGACGCCCACCTCGAGCTTGCCGCCGAGCTGCCGACCGAGTGTCGCGAAAGGGTGGCGGCGCGGACCGCCGGGATCGATGTCGACTACCTGCGCGCGGATTTGCCGCAGCTGCTCGGCGAGAGCTGCGAGGGGCTGGAGCGGGTGCGCAGGATCGTGCTCGACCTGAAGGACTTCTCGCGCATGGGCGAAACCGAGAAGGTCCCGGCAGACTTGCACCGGTGTCTCGACAGCACCCTGAACGTGGTCGCGAACGAGCTTCGCTACAAGGCCGAACTCGAAAAATGCTATGGCGAGCTGCCGGAGATCGAGTGCGTTCCCTCGCAACTCAACCAGGTCTTCATGAACCTGCTGATCAACGCCGCCCAGGCGATCGAGGAGCGCGGCCGGATCACCATCACGACCGGCAGTGTCGGCGACGAGGTCTTCGTTTCGGTGCGCGACAGCGGCTGCGGAATCCCGCCCGACGAACTGCGCCGCGTCTTCGATCCCTTCTTCACCACCAAGCCGGTGGGCAGCGGAACGGGTCTCGGCCTGTCGATCTCCTATGGCATCGTCGAGCGTCACGGCGGACGCATCGAGGTGGACTCTACGCCGGGGCAAGGCAGCGAATTCAGGGTGTGGCTGCCACTGCACGGTGGCGCCGACTGAGCCCGCGGCCTGCGTCCCGGCGCCCCGCTCGTCGCTGCAAGATCGCCCTGCAACGTGCGGCTGCCCGCGCTATGCTTCGGGTCTGCCAGGAAGCGTCTTGGGAGGCCGCATGTCACATATCGATTTCTACACCAACCCGATGTCCCGCAGCCAGATCGTGCGCTGGGCCCTGCACGAGGTGGGGGCGGACTACGAGGCGCGGGTGCTGGCCTACGGTGAGCAGATGAACGCCGCTCGCTATCTCGCCATCAACCCGATGGGAAAGGTCCCCGCCATCGTGCACGAGGGCAAGGTGGTGACCGAATGCGCGGCCATCTGTGCCTATCTTGCAGACACCTTTCCGGCGGCGGGGCTGGCGCCCCGGGGCAGGGAACGGGCCGATTACTACCGCTGGTTGTTCTTTGCCGCCGGGCCCATCGAGCAGGCGAACGCGCTCAAGGCGATGGGCGTGACGCCGACGCCGGAGCAGCAGCGCATGGTCGGTTGCGGCAATCCCGAACGCGTGATGGCCGCATTGGCGGGCAAGTTCGAGGCGGATGAGTTCGTTTGCGGCGATCGCTTCACCATGGCCGACGTCTATGTCGGCAGCCACGTGGACTGGGGCATCTCCTTCGGCCTGATGCCCACCTGCGAGCCCTTGCTGGCGTATGCGGCGAGAGTGCGCGAGCGGGACGCCTACAAGGTAGCGAAGGAGATCGACACCGCGCTCATCGCTGCGCAGGGCCAGCAGAAGTGATCCGGGACGTGGACGCCACGGCCCGATATCTTGAAGGAGATCGTCATGGAGATGAAGCGCCTGAATTCCGGCAGGCTGCGTGCCGCCGGCTATGAGCGGGGCACGCGAACGCTGCGCGTCGAGCTCGACGACGGCTCCGCCGTCGAGTATTCGGGTGTCGGTGAGGAGGTGTGGCGCCGGCTGGCGCAATCAGGCTCCGCGTGGAGCTTCTATCGCGATGCCATCGAGGAGGAATTTGCGGGCCGCAGGGTGGCACAGCCCCGCGAGGCCAGGGCCAACCCACTCGACGAGCTGTTCGGCAAGGACTGAGGGCCCCCCGGCCCGGCCCGCGACGCTCCGCGCGGGGTGGTTTCGACTGCCAAGCGCCGCCCCGCCGGCGCTCAGTGGGCGGGGTATTTCTCGGGGTCTGCCATCTTCGCGGTGAGTTCCGTAAGCTCGGCGATCGAGTATGTGTCGTTGTAGACGCCTGCGGCGACGCGGATCCCGGTCGAGAAGGCGATCTCGGCCGTCATCGTATAGGAGAGCTTGCGCGACACGGCGCCCGCACCCGGGCGGGTCCACATGTATTCGACCCAGCCGCCAGCGCGCTGGCTGCCGGCCTTGCACAGTTCCTTGAAGATGTACTTGCCGTTGTTGTCGGTGATCTGCATGATCGGCCGGCCGACGAGGTCGGGACGCATCGGATGCGCGACCATCCGGTCGAGGCGGCAGTCGAAGGCGAACACGTAGCTGTCCTTCCACACCCACGGACCATCCTTGCTGTTGAGTGCGGCAAATCCGGATACACCCTTGTCCTGCAGGAAGCGCGCCGCCGACCAGACCTTGGTGATCGCTTCTTCGGGTGTGGCAGAGTCGTCATCGGCTGCCGTCGCGACGCCGCCAAACGTTGCGAACAGCAAGGCGAGTGCGCAGTTTCTGAGCAACAGCATTTCAAATACCTCCAAGTGATCCAGACGCTGCCTGGCAGCGGGAATTCCGTACGAACGGCGGGACTCGCCCGCTTGGCTCAGATCCAGGCCTTGCCGACCGGCAGCACGTCGCGACCGAAGACGTCGGCGAAGATCAGGTGAGCCATGATGTACCAGGCCGAAAGCGCGCACAGCATCAGTTCGTAGCCGGCGACCACAGTCAGGCCGGGATAGCCGAAGTGAGCAAGGTCGAGCAGCACGAAGCCGATCAGCAGCAGCGTGAAGGTCAGCGCCAGTGCACCGCTGATGCGCATCGAACCCACCCACAGGATCGCGGTGAACAAGGTCCACACGACGAGAAACCAGCCGATGTCCGTCTTGCTCGAGACGTAGATGTTGAAATGGTTGCCGATGAGGATCAGGGCGAGCGCTATCCAGAAGCAGCCGTAAGCGGTAAACGCGCAGTAGCCGAAATTGTTGCCGGTCTTCATCTCCTGCAGCCCGGCGATCATCTGCGCCAGCCCGCCAAAGACCAGGCCGAGCCAGATCACCGGTCCGATCCCCATCCACCCGACGTTGTGAAACTGCAGGACCATCGTGGTGAGGCCGAAGCCGGCCAAGCCAACGACTGCCGGGTTTCCGAGTTTCTGCTCTGCCATCTTGCTGCTCCGCGTGTGTGTTCAGGTCGGTGGGGAGACCGGATCCGTGCGCCCAAGAAGGGGAGATCCGCGCTTTGTGTTTTTTTGTGTCTCGAGACGAGCCCGCGTAAGCTAAACAACATTCGCGCAAAGTACAAGAGAATAATCACTTCGCTTGCAACGCCGGACGCCGGCTTCGGGTGGCCGGGCCGCAGTGCCGGACAGGTTGCGCCCCCCTGCCGGCAGGCGTTTTGTTGCACTGCTCTGGCACATCCAGCAAGCGGCCCCGGCCGATGTAAGCTTGACGCCTCCGGCAGGGTCTTCTGCGCAAGGAGAGCAAACATGTCCAGATCCCGTTTCCGTATCAAACATCTCGTGCTTGGTCTTGCCGTCGGGGGCGCCGCCCTTGCGCCGATCGGCCAGGCGGCCGCCAAGGATGTCCGCGACATGGTCGTGGCCGGCGGCTGCTTCTGGTGTGTCGAGTCCGATTTCGAGTCGGTGCCGGGTGTGATCGAAGCAGTCTCGGGCTACACCGGCGGCAGCACCCGGAACCCGACCTACCGGCAGGTCACGAGTGGCACCACGGGCCACTACGAGGCGGTGAAGATCAGCTACGACGCCGACGTCATCGGCTACGACAAGCTGATCCACCTGTTCTTCCGTTCGATCGATCCGACCGACGCGGGCGGACAGTTCTGCGACCGTGGCTCGAGCTACCGCACCGCGATCTTCGTCGCCAATGCGCAGGAGCGCGCCATCGCGCAGGCGCAGCTCGACATCGCCCAGCGCCAGCTCGGCAAACCCATCGTCACGCCGATTCTCGATGCGCAGGCCTTCTACCTGGCCGAGGACTATCACCAGGACTACTACAAGAGCAGCGACCTGACATTCACGCGCGGCGGCCTCAAGACCCACGCCGAGGCCTACGACTTCTACCGCAAGGGCTGCGGCCGCGATGCGCGGGTCGGCGCGCTGTGGGGTGCGGACGCGCCTTTCGTGCACCACGGCAAGTGAGCGCGGGCGCCGGCGGGGCGCATTCGCGCCAGGGCTAGCCCTGCTCGTTGAGCATCGAGGCGGCGACGAAAGCGAGGAAGGTCGATAGGGACTTGATCGTCGCAGGCTCGGGGAACTGCGACGCGGCGACGATGTTGGCCGCCCCGGTGAACATCACCCGTATCAGCGTCCGGGTCTTCGTGACGCGCCTGACGAAGCGTCCGAAGTCGTTGTCCATGGCGAGGATTTCCACCTCGTTCGATCTGCCGGGCACTATAACAGCCGCTCGAGCGCATCGACCGATGCCAGCAGCCGGTCGACGAAGGGCTGGTCGAGCCCGGCCCGTGCACGCCGAGACGCCCCTCCGGCACGTCCTGCGGGACAACTCCAAGGCCTGCCGGCGCCATGAAGGCATGGGTTTCGAGGTGCAGCGCGAAGTGGTGGTACGCATCGTTTCGATGCGCGACTGAACTCGCCCGGCCGCCGGCCTGGATCGTTCGCTGGCGAGTTCTCGCGACCGCCAATCCGCGGCCGCGCGGCGCCAGTGTTCTATAACACGGGGAGAAGCGCATCGCATCTCGCGGTCGCGGGCGCGTGGAGGGCCAGGCATGAATTCCGCAGACGATATCTTGTTCTCACCGCTTCGCATCGGCACGCTGAGTCTTCCGGCGCGCCTGTTCAAGACCGCGACGGCGGAAACGCGGGCCAGCGCGGACGGTTTCGTGACCGACGCGGTGCTCGATTTCTATGAACCCATGGCGCGCGCCGGCACCCCGCTGATCATCACCGGCAACATCTACATCAGCCGCCAGGCAAAGTCCGCGCCCTTCCAGCTTGGGGCGGACGACGACAACAAGATCCCGGGGCTCGGCCGCCTGGTCTCGGCGGTGCACGCGCATGGCGCCAGGATCTTCGCGCAGCTCAACCATTGTGGCCGCCAGGTGGTCCCCGACTTCGTCGGTGCCGACGAGGTGGTATCGGCGTCCGCGGTAAAGGACCTGCTCACCGGCACCCGTCCGCGGCAGATGAGCGTCGCCGAGATCCAGCGCATCGTCGCCGACTTCGCCGAAGCGGCGCAGCGCTGCCAGCGGGCCGGCTTCGACGGGGTGCAGATGCATTCGGCCAACGGCTATCTGCTGAGCCAGTTCATCACCCCCTACACCAACCGTCGCAACGATGAATACGGCGGCACGCTGGAAAAACGGACACGCTTCGGGCGCGAGGTGTACCGCGCCATCCGGGCGCGGGTGGGCGCCGATTTTCCGGTCATCATGAAGATGAACGGCTCGGACTGGCTGCCGCTGCGCGATGGCCTCAAGACCCCGGAGCTGGTCGAGGTGGCCTGCATCATGGAAAGGGAGGGCGTGGACGCGGTGGAGATCTCGGTCGGCCACTACGAGAGCGGCTTTCCGATGGTGCGGGGTACGTTTGGTCGCTGCCTGCGGCACATGATCCGCGGCAGCATGGCCCACCTGCCGCCGCTGCGCCGCAGCCTGCTGCGCGTCTTCCGCCCGCTGGTGGCGCTGGCCAGCAACCTGTTGTGGAAGGGGCGGGAGGGCTTCAATCTCGACTACGCCGCGCAGTTCAAGGCGCGCTTGCGGATCCCGGTGATCTGCGTGGGCGGCTTCCGCAGCCGCGAAACCATGGAGCAGGCGCTGCGCGAAGGCCTGTGCGACGCCTGTTCCGCCGGCCGCCCGTTCATCGCCGACCCGTATTTCTTCGCCCATGTTCGCGACCGCACGCCGGGGCCGCGCTGCGTCGATTGCAACGGCTGCGTGGGGCATCTCGGTGCCCAGCCCGCCGACTGCTATCACCCCGTGGTGAGGGCGGAGAAGGACGCGATGATGGCCCGCATGGCCGCGCGGTGACGACTGCCGCCGGGCAGGGAGACCGCAGGCGCCGAACCGGGTTAAGCTCGCCGGTTCCACGCGTGCCCTGCGACTCCGAACGATGAGTGCATCACCCGATCCGAGCAAGACCCCCTCCATGATGGCGCCGCTGCGCGATCCGGTGTTCCGCATGCTGTGGCTGGCATGGCTGGCCGCCAACGTCACCATGTGGATGAACGACGTGGCCTCGGCGTGGCTCATGACCACGCTCACCGACAGCGTGGTGATGGTGGCGCTGGTGCAGGCGGCCTCGACCCTGCCGGTGTTTGTGCTCGGCCTGCCCAGCGGCGCGCTGGCCGACATCGTCGACCGGCGGCGCTATTTTGCGGTGACCCAGCTGTGGGTGGCGGCGATCGCGCTGGTGCTCAGTGCGCTGGCCCTGGCTGGCGGCCTCAACGCGCCGCTGTTGCTGGCGCTGACCTTCGCCAACGGTATCGGCATGGCGATGCGCTGGCCGGTTTTCGCGGCGATCGTGCCCGAAGTGGTGCCGCGCCACGACCTCTCGGCGGCGCTGGCGCTCAACGGCATCGCCATGAACATGTCGCGCATCGTCGGTCCGGTGGTGGCCGGTGCGCTGCTGGCGAGCGTCGGCAGCCAGTATGTATTCCTGCTCAATGCGCTGCTGTCGATCGCCGCCTTCATGATCATCCTGCGCTGGCGCTCGCAACCCAGGGTCAGCGCGCTGCCCGGCGAGCGCTTCTTCGGCGCGATGCGGGTCGGCTTGCAGCATGTGATGCAATCACCGCGGATGCGCGTGGTGCTGCTGCGCATCTTCACCTTCTTTCTGCAGTCGAGCGCGCTCATGGCGCTGCTGCCGCTGATCGCCCGCCGCCTCGAGGGCGGCGCCACCACCTTCACCGCCTTGCTGGCGGCGATGGGGGCCGGGGCGATCTTCGCTGCGCTCTTTCTGCCGCGCCTGCGTCGCGGTTTCAGTCGCGATGCCTTCGTTGCCGCGGGTACCGGCGTGCATGCGGTGGCGGCGCTGCTGACCACGCTGGCGCCCAACATCTGGCTCGCCATGCCGGCCTCGGCGCTGGCCGGCATGGCCTGGATCGCCACCGCCAACTCGCTCACCCTCTCGGCCCAGCTCGCGCTGCCCAACTGGGTGCGGGCGCGCGGCATGTCGATCTACCAGATGGCGCTGATGGGTGGCAGTGCGGTGGGTGCGGCGCTGTGGGGCTACGTGGCGAGCGCGAGCTCGGTGACGCTGAGTATCGCCGTCGCAGCGGCCTTTGGTCCGCTGGCGCTGCTGCTCACCCGCCGCCTGAGCGTCGATGGCGGGCTCGACGCAGACCACACGCCGGTGCGCCCTGTGGCGCGTGCGCCCGAGCCGGTGATAGCGATCGCGCCCGACGAGGGCCCGGTGATGGTGACGGTGGAATACATCATCGATCCGGCGCGCGCGGTCGACTTCAACGCGGTGATGCAGGACACCCGCCGCGCGCGATTGCGCCAGGGGGCATTGTCCTGGGGGCTGTTTCGCGACACCACCGTGCCCGGCCGCTACATCGAATACTTCCTCGACGAGAACTGGATCGAGCACCAGCGCCGCCATGAGCGCTTCACCGCGGCCGACATCGGCCTGCGCGAGCAGCGCCTGGCCTTCCATATCGGCGGCGCCGATCCCCGCGTGCAGCGCTACGTGGGCGAGCCGATGAACGATTCGGCGAACGCAAACAGGAGGCCCTGAGCATGAGCGCCGCCGCGCCGAAATACCTCGCCGGCTATCCGCCGGCGCTGGTCGAGCAGGTTCGTGGCCTGATGGCGCAGGACCGGCTCGCCGAGGTCCTGCTACGCAAGTATCCGGCTGCCCATGAGGTCCGCAGCGACCGCGCGCTGTACGACTATGTGCTGGGCCTCAAGAGCGAATACCTGCGCAGCGCCGGGCCGCTCAGCAAGGTGGTGTTCGACGGCAAGCTGCATGTGATCCGCCAGGCCCTCGGCACCCACACCAGCATCTCGCGGGTGCAGGGCACCAGGCTCAAGACCAAGCGCGAGATCCGCGTCGCGGCGGTATTTCGCGAGATGCCGCCGGAATTCCTGCGCATGATCGTGGTGCACGAGCTCGCTCACATCAAGGAGCGCGAGCACGACAAGGCCTTCTACCAGCTGTGCCGCCACATGGAGCCCGACTACCATCAGCTCGAGTTCGACCTGCGCGCCTACCTGTGGCATCTCGAGGCCACCGGACGCGCGTTGTGGGCGTAGCGGGACGCTGCGACGTGTTCAGGTGATCGGCGTGTGGCGATCGTACCGAAGCGGTGTCGGTCATCGACCGCCGCTCTGGATACCGGCCTTCGCCGGTATGACCAATTTCGACGCCGTGGCACGTCTCGCAGCGCCATCGCGGCACCCTGGCCGGGACTCCAAAGGTCGCCGTCGAAACCCCTTCCGTCCGTCATTCCGGCGCAGGCCGGAATCCAGAAACCACGTGTGTCGCCGCATCCAGCGCCGAACTGGGTACCGGCCTTCGCCGGTACGACGGATTTCGACGCGGTGGTACTTCTCGCGGCGCCATTGCGGCACCCTGGCCGGGACCCCAAAGGTTGCTGTCGAAGCCCCTTCCGTCCGTCATTCCGGCGCAGGCCCGAATCCAGAAACCACGCCAGCGGTGGCCCGGCGAATATCGAGATGCACGGCGCCGCTGAAGTCAGGCTGGCGGGCTGGGTCAGCCGCCTCAGCTCTCGAGCACCCGCACCCGCAGCGCCTTGCCCTTCACCTTGCCGGCCGACAGCCGCCGCACCGCGTCGCGGGCGATGTCGCGATTCACCGCGACGTAGCTGGACTGGTCCATCACCGTGATCTTGCCGATCTGCTCGCGGCGGAAGCCGGCCGCGCCGGTGAGCGCGCCGAGGATGTCGCCGGGGCGGATCTTGTCCTTGCGCCCGCCCATGATCTGCAGCGTGGTCATGGTGGGGAGCAGCGGGCCGTCGTCCTCGATCTCGAGCGCGGCGAGATCGTGCCACTCGGGTTCGAAGCCCATCATCTGCGCGATGTTCGCCAGCCGACGCTTGTCGGGCTGGCTGCACAGGCTGAGCGCCCAGCCGGCCTCGTCGCCGCGGCCGGTGCGGCCGATGCGATGGACGTGAATCTCCGGGTCGGGGGTCACGTCGACGTTGATCACCGCCTCGAGCCGCTCGATGTCGAGGCCGCGGGCGGCCACGTCGGTGGCCACCAGCACCGGGCAGCTGCGGTTGGCGAACTGGATCAGCACCTGGTCGCGCTCGCGCTGGTCGAGCTCGCCGTTGAGGGTGAGTGCCGGGATGCCATGGCTGTGCAGCACGTCGACGAGGTCGCGGCACTGCTGGCGGGTGTTGCAGAAAGCCAGGGTACTCGCCGGCCGGTAGTGCTTGAGCAAGGTGGCCACCGCCTCGAGGCGGGCCGGGTGCTCGATCTCGTAGAAGCGCTGACGGATCTTGCTCTCGGCGTGCTGCTCGAGCAGCTTCACCTCCTGCGGCTGGCGCAGGAACTCGCCCGCCAGCCGGGCGATGCCTTCGGGGTAGGTGGCGGAGAACAGCAGGGTCTGGCGCTCGGCCGGGCAGCGCCGCGCGACATAGGCGATGTCGTCGTGAAAGCCCATGTCGAGCATGCGGTCGGCCTCGTCGAGCACCAGCGTATTGAGCGCCTCGAGCTTGAGGCTGCCGCGCTCGAGGTGGTCCATGAGCCGTCCGGGCGTGCCGACGACGATGTGCGCGCCGTGCTCGAGGCTCGCCATCTGCGGGCGCATCGGCGCGCCGCCGCACAGCGACAGCACCTTGATGTTGGCCTCGAAGCGCGCCAGCCGGCGGATCTCCTTGCTCACCTGGTCGGCCAGCTCGCGCGTGGGGCACAGCACCATCGCCTGCACCGCGAAGCGGCGCGGGTCGAGCCGGCACAGCATCGGCAGCGCAAAGGCGGCGGTCTTGCCGCTGCCGGTCTTGGCCTGGGCGATGAGGTCGTGGCCGGCCAGCGCCAGCGGCAGGCTGGCGGCTTGGATCGGCGTCATCGCGAGGTATTCGAGCTGTTGCAGGTTTTCGAGCAGTGCCGCGGGTAGCGGCAGGGTGTCGAAGGGGACTTGGGCCGCGGGGGCGGCGGCAGGGGGTAGTGGCGAGATTTCGGTCATGCCGGATTATCCCGCCTGCGGCCGGGTTTGCAGCAAGAATCTGCGGCGCGCACCAGGCGCTCGCCTGCTCCGCTCACGAATCCCGCGTGACGATTGTGTCAGGTGTGTCCTTGGCGCTTCAGCGCTCCCGCTTGTTGCGCATCCCGAAGGGTCGCCACGGGGCCGGGCGGCGTTTGTCGTCGGCGGCGGGCTTGGGTTTGGGCATCAGCAGGTTCTTGCCGGCGCCGCTGCCGGCGTCCTTGTGGGCCGCCATGGCTTCGGCGAGCTGTGCTTCGCCGATGACGATGGCGGGCTGCGGGGCTTCGGCGGTGTGGGTGGAGAGGTCGTCCTTGATGCTGAAGATCTTGGCGGCGAGGTCGCCCTTCTTCGGCACCGCCGCCATGAACTTCTGCGCTTCGGGGCTGAGCGTGTAGCCGCCGTCGAGCTCGCGGATCAGGCCGTTCTCGGAGAGGCGCTCGAAGGCCTCGCGCAGGCGCAACTCGGAGCCGATCTCGCTCTGCATGAAGTCGAAGGCGGCGATGATCTCCACCAGCTCGGCGGGCCGTCGCTTCGAGGCAAGCGTGGTGGCGAGCAGAAGGAGGGCGTCGATATCGCGTGCGTGTTGCATTGAATGGCCTGTGTCCCTGCCCTGCGGCGGGGGGTGTCGATGGGTTGGATGCCGCTGCGAGCTTGTCGCGGGCTGGCGCCGGTGGCGCGAGCAGGCAAGTGTAATCGCTTGCGTCGCGAATTCGTGCGCCGTTCGGCTGCTGCCATCGCACCCGGCGCGGGCGCGATGGCAGCACGATGCCGCCGGCAGCGCGGGCGCCGCCGGATTTCGAAGCCTTAGAGCGGCAGGTTGTCGAAGGCCGCGTAGGTGTTCTTGAGCCAGGTCTTGACCCGCTGGCGCTCGAGCAGGCCGAGTGCCTCGGGGCCGCTGCGCAGGTTTACCGCAGCCCAGAAGCTGGTGTTCTGGCGGTCGATCTTGCGCATGCTGGATTCGTGCAGCTGGGGCACGTTGATGACCTGGGCACCGAGTCCGCGGGCGGTTTCGAGGGCCGGCGAGGCGTCGAGTTCGGAGAAGTCGGAGCCACGGCCGAAGTTCTTGACGATGATGTAGTTGGGGCCGGCACCGTATTGTTCGATCAGGTCGTCGAGCAGATCGACCGAGTCCTTGCCGGCGTCGGCGACATGCCAGAAGTTGACCGTCACGCCCATCTCGCCGAGCAGGGCCAGCAGGTCCGAATCCTTGATCCAGCCCGCCAGCGGCGCGGCGGTCTGTGCCGCGAGGTCGACGATCACGCTGGATTGTTCGCCGTCTTCGGATTCCTCTTCGAAGCTGGCGGCGATCTGGTCGAGTCCTTCGTAGCTGTCGATCACCACCGGCGAGGCGTAGTCCGCGTAGAAGCGGGTGAAGGAGTTGTGCGAGCGGTCGGTGTCGAAGCCGACGAAGGGTCTCTCGGTGTCGATGAAGTACTGGGCCAGTGCCCGTGCGACGACGGATTTGCCGACCCCGCCTTTTTCGCCGCCGATGAAATTGATGGAACTCATTTGCTTGTCCTGTTTGCTGTTGGCTCGGCATCGAGCCGGTTGAAGAGCGCTGTGTTGGGAGCAAGATTCGTGCACGCCCGATCGCGTTCGGCCGGCATTATCGCCCGAGTCGCCGCCGCGCGCCCCGGAATCGCCTGCACAGGCGATGTCGCGGGCCTGGCTGGCCGCGCTTGTGCCCGCCTGTACGGCGCGCGGCGCAGGCTGGCGGCCGGTTCGTGCCCCAATATGGTGATCCGGTCGTTCGTGCAGGCCTTCTCGCGGTGCACGTCGCGCAGCGGCTCAGCCCCTCACCATCGACATGATCTGGGCCGCATCGAGGGTCGTGGCCTTCTGTTGCATTTCGGAGATGTAGCGCGACTGCATCTGCTTTGCCGGGCCGAGCATCTCCTGGAAGCTTTGCTTGAGCAGGCTGCTGCTCATCTGCCGGCCTCCGGCGTAGTAGCGCCTCGCGACCTGTCCGAGGGCATAGGTGGTGGCGAAGGAGAAGGCCACGCCGGTTGCGGTGCGGCCGACTCTTCCGGCCATCTTGCCGGCGGCCTTGCCGAACAGTCCGCCGAGCAGCTTGCGCCCGAACTGCTCGAGGTATTGCGAGGTCAGGCCCACGCCCAGGGTCGCGAGCAGTTCGCGGATATGGCCCTGGTCGAGTTCGGCGCCGTAGCTGGTGCCGATCCGATAGACCATCTTCATCTGCAGCGGGATGATGGCCATCGAGGCCCAGGACTGGGGCAGCAGTTCGAGGGCGCCGTTGAGGATTGCGTAGTTGAGGATGCTGCGGTCGAGCCCGGCCTCGTCGACGGTCGGTCCGGAGGGCGTTGGCGGGTTTGGCGCGGCCGCGGGAGCGGGGGCTGCCGCGTCGAGCAGCCCGGCCATCTCCTCGGCCTGCTGCACCACCGGCTCGGTGGCGGCGCGGTCGAGTTGCAGCGCCGCGGCGAGGCGCGCGAGATAGGTCTTTTCGTCATCCTTGAGGTGTCCGTCGGCGTCGCAGATGCCGACCGCCATTTCATAGGCGAGCTGGCGATGCTCGGGCGCCGTGAGTGCGGCGGCGGCGTCGTCGAGCGAAACCTGCTTGAGCAGGACCCGCTGGTAGAGCGCCTGCAGGTCGGGCGTGCCGGATTCGTCGCCGAGGGAATCGGCGAGGCGGCGGATCTGCTCACGCTCTCGCGCGTCGTTGGCGCCGTCGGCAAAGGCAGCGAGCAAGGCGATGGAGAGGATGGCGTGCTGTTGTTCGGGAGTCATCTTCTTTCCTGGTCCAGATATGGGATTGCAGGGCTTTCGAGTTCGCGAGCCCGCAAACGGTTCATGCGTATTGTGCGCCGGCCTGCTGAACCGGTGATGAACGGCCGTGCGTTCGGTCGCCCCAGGCGAATCGTTGCTGTTCGAGCAGATCCATCGCTCCTGCCGGCGGGCGCTGGATCCATCCTGAGCGCCGCTCGCGGCAGCGAAACGGCTTGCGCGCTGCCATCCGTCAACTACGCTTGATGTAGCCGTGGGAGGACGGGGCCGAGGCGCCGCGCAGGCTCGTGAAGCCTCTCGCTCCCATGCTCTCGCACGATGCCTTCGCAAGGTCCCGCGGCGGATCCGGAGGCGCGGGATTCTCATGTCTCGTGGCGTTCTTGCTGCGTCGCAACAAAAACCTTGACAAGCGCGTTTCGTTCCGTATAATCCGTTCCATGCTGCACTGCAACATAAGGACGCAAGGAAGT
Organism: Zoogloeaceae bacterium; assembly: GCA_024235595.1. Classification (GTDB taxonomy): domain Bacteria; phylum Pseudomonadota; class Gammaproteobacteria; order Burkholderiales; family Rhodocyclaceae; genus Cognatazoarcus. The sequence continues at coordinate 311,111 of JACKMC010000001.1, forward strand.
GACGCCCGGTGTTGAGTGCCTGAATTCGTAACCACATCAAGGAAAGAGACCATGACCAAATTTGCCGCCCCCGAGCAGCTCGTTGCCGCCAGCAAGGCCAACATCGAAACCATGCTGAACCAGGCCAACGCCGCCTTCGCCAAGGCCGAGCGCCTGACCGCCCTGAACCTCAACACCGCCCGTTCGGTGCTGGAAGACGGTGTCGCCAACACCAAGGCCGTGCTGGCCGTCAAGGATCCGCAGGAGCTGGTCAAGCTGCAGGCTTCGCTGACCCAGCCGCTCGTCGAGAAGGCCGTTGCCTACGCTCGCAGCGTGTATGAAATCGCCTCCGAAGGCCAGGAAGAGTTCAGCAAGGTCTTCGAGACCCAGCTGGCCGAGCTGAACAAGTTCTTCGTGACCTCGCTCGACCAGGCTGCCAAGTCTGCTCCGGCCGGTTCCGAGCCGATGTTCGCCGCTGCCAAGCAGGCCATCGCGACCGCCAACAACGCCTACGACAGCATGACCAAGGCTGCCAAGCAGGTCTCCGAGCTGGCCGAAGCCAATGTTGCAGCCGCAACCAAGGCTCCCGCCAAGGCGACCCGCGCCCGCAAGGCCAGCTAAGTCGATTGCGAAATGCCGGGCAGATTCGTCTGCCCGGACTCGAATGCCGCACGGTATGTAGCCGCGCGGCATTTTGCTGATTTTTCTACTGCGGTGAAGCGTTCCCCGAAGGGGCGCTGTTTCATGGACCCAAGCACCGCAGGGTCGATTGCCCCCGATGTCGCGGCAATCGATTCGAGACCTGCCACCCGGCGGAACGATCGTGACGGCGCCACTGCTCCCGGCAGCGCGCGTTGGCCGATCGCTCCGGGTCGAGCAAGGAGGAACACATGAAACAGGTTAATCACGCTCATCGGCGCACCGATCAGTCGGGTGGCGCTTTTCTGAACTTTTCCTATGGTGCGGTGCTGGCTGCCGGCCTGCTCGCGCTGGCGACGATCGGAATCGATCCTGGCCAGCCCGAGCCCGTGCTCGCCACGGTATCGCCTCAGGCCACCACGCTTGCCGACGCATCGGCCACGCCGGGCCTGATGACGACGGTTCGCAAGGCGGTCAAGCAGGCCGTGGCACCCAGGCACACCCCGACGCAGCTCGCATCGACCTCCGACGAGGGTGACCTGAGCGTCGAAATGGCCCGCGTGCGCGACTGGGTGGCGAGCCACTACCGGGTCTCGTCGGATGGCCTCGAGCCAGCGCTTGCGGCGGCCGAAGAGGCCGGCCGCAGCCGTGGATTCGACCCGCTGCTGATCGTCGCCATCATGGCGGTCGAATCCAGCTTCAACCCGCGCGCAGTAAGCCATGTCGGCGCCCAGGGGCTGATGCAGGTCATGCCCAAGTATCACCAGGACAAGCTCGGTGCTCGCCGCGGCAAGAAGAACGCCCTGTTCGATCCCGAGTTCAACGTCAAGGTGGGCACCCAGGTGCTGCACGAAGGGCTCAGCCGCTACGGTAGTCTGCCCAGGGCGCTGCAGTATTACAACGGCTCGCTGGGCGACCGCTCGTTGCGCTATACGCGCAAGGTGATGGCGCTCAAGAAAAAGCTCGTTGCCGCCGCCAGCAGTCCGGACTCAAGCCCCAACGGCTGACCGCCGCCCGCTCCGTTTTCGCGGGGCGGCGCCCTCTCAGGCACTCTCGCTTTCGATCTCTTCGGAGAGCACCAGCCAGCGCTCTTCATGCGCGTCGAGCTCGCTATCGAGCGCCTGCAGTTCGATGCCCAGCGCCCCGATCTCCTGGGGCGGCAGCGGCGCCGACAACCTGGCCTCGAGCGCGTGCTTTCGCGTCTGCAGCTCGAGGATCGCCTGCTCGAGCTTGCCCAGATCGCGCTTCAGCGCCTTGAGCTTTTCGGTGATCTTCTTGTTGGCCGGAGCCGGTGTGGGCGCCGGCACTTCCTCGCGGGGCGCCTTGAGCGACTCCTTGAGGCTCTCGCGGGCGCGCTTGGCTTCGTCCAGCAGGTAGCGCTGGTAGTCGTCGAGGTCGCCCTCGAAGGGCTCGATGCCGCCATGCGAGACCAGCCAGAACTCGTCGCACACCGAGCGCAGCAGCGAACGGTCGTGGCTGACCAGCATCACCGTACCTTCGAATTCGTTGAGCGCCATCGCCAGCGCCTCGCGGGTCGCGAGGTCTAGGTGGTTGGTCGGCTCGTCGAGCAGCAGCAGGTTGGGGCGCTGCCAGACGATCATGCACAGCACCAGGCGGGCCTTCTCGCCGCCGCTCATGGTGCCGACCGGCTGCTTGACCATGTCGCCACTGAAATTGAAGGTGCCCAGGAAGGTGCGCAAGTCCTGCTCGCGCCCGCTCTGGCCCGCCGGCAGCCCCGCGCGCGCCATGTTCACCATGTGTTCGAGCGGATTCTCCAGCGGCCGCAGCACGTCGAGTTCCTGCTGCGCAAAGTAGCCGATATTGAGTCCCTTGCCTTCGAGCACGGTGCCGCCGGTCGGCTTGAGGGTACGGGCGATGGTCTTCACCACGGTGGACTTGCCCTGGCCGTTGGCACCCAGGATGCCGATGCGCTGGCCCGCCATCACCGACTTGTTCACATTGCGCACGATCACCGTCGGCGGGGTGCCGGCGGGGGCGTCGTCTGGCGGCGGATAGCCGAAACACGCGCTCTCCATCGTCAGCATCGGATTGGGCAGGTTGGGTGGCTCCTTGAACTCGAAGGTGAACTCGGCGCTGGCCAGCACCGGCGCAAGCCGCTCCATCCGGTCGAGCGCCTTGACCCGGCTCTGGGCCTGCTTGGCCTTGCTGGCCTTGGCCTTGAAACGGGCGATGAACTTTTGCAGGTGGGCGATCTTGTCCTGCTGCTTGACGAAGGCGTTCTGCTGCAGCTCGAGCTGCATCGCGCGGGTGTCCTCGAAGGTGCTGTAGTTGCCGCCGTAGCGGGTCAGCTTGCCGTTCTCGATGTGCAGCGTGACATTGGTGATCGCGTCGAGAAACTCGCGGTCGTGGCTGATCACCACCAGCGTGCCGCTGTAGCGCTTGAGCCAGGCTTCGAGCCACACCAGCGCATCGAGGTCGAGGTGGTTGGTGGGTTCGTCCAGCAGCAGCAGGTCCGAGGGGCACATCAGCGCGCGCGCCAGTTGCAGGCGCATGCGCCAGCCGCCAGAGAAGCTGTTGACCGGACTGCACAGCTCGGTGGTCCTGAAGCCGAGGCCGAGGATCAGGGCCTGGGCACGGGCCTGGGCGTCGTGGGCACCGGCGTCGTGCAGCGCCATGTAGGCATAGGCCATGCGCTCGCCGTCGTCGCTGGCCTCGGCGGCGTGCACTTCCTTTTGCGCCGCGAGCAGCGCCGTGTCGCCTTCGATCACGAAGTCGGTGGCCGACTGCTCGGTTTCGGGCATGTCCTGCGCGACCTGTGCCATGCGCCACTGCGCCGGCATGCTGAAGTCGCCCGCGTCTTCATGGAGGTTGCCGTTGAGCAGGGCGAAGAGGGTGGATTTCCCGGCCCCGTTGCGCCCGACAAGCCCGACCTTTTCGCCCGGATTGAGGCTGACCGAGGCGCTGTCGAGCAGTACCTTGGCACTGCGGCGCAGGGTGACGTTCCTGAGGGTGATCATGCGGGTAGAACTCCAGTGACTTGTCCCGCAACAGCGCGCAGCAGGAAAAAAACGATCGCTCGTCGGTCGACGGGCATCCATAGGGTTCGACATTGTCCCGCAACATCCGGGTGCTTCCAAGCGCCGCGCGAAGCGGCCGTGCACCATCCGTAGCGGGCGCGTTCGGATGCATCGAGGACAAAGATGTCGATTCCCCGGTTTGTCGATTCGCTGGGGCTATCGGTATATTCGCGGTTCAAGCTTGCTCACAAGTGCGGTTTGCCCTGCACGCGCGGATCTTCCACCGAATGTTCATCGACCTCGTCAAGGCCGCAGCGGTCTTGCTCGCCCTGTGCCTGCTGCAAGGCATCAACGCACGCCTCTGGCCTGCGCGCTCGCTTGCGCTGGGCATGTCCGCGGGCGTCCTGTTCGGCGGCATCTGCGTGATCGGCATGATGATGCCGATCGTCCTCGCCGATGGACTGATCTTCGACGGACGTTCGGCGATCCTCGGCATGGCGGGGCTGTTCGGGGGGGCGTTGGTGGCCGCCATCGCGGCAGGCATCGCGGCGGCCTACCGATTGTGGCTCGGCGGGGCCGGTGCGACGATCGGCGTAACCGTCATATTCGCCTGCGCCCTGCTTGGGCTCGCCTACCGGCACGCGGTGGCGCGCGGCTGGCTGCGACGCGGTGCGCTGCAGTTCCTGGGCTTCGGGCTGATCCTGCACCTGGGCGCACTTGCACTGTTCCTGCTCCTGCCGGTGAGCGATCCGGCGGCGCTCGTGAGCCGCCTCGCCTTTCCGTATGTCGCCGTGCTGGCGCCCGCCACGGCGATCCTCGGACTGCTGCTGCAAGACCTCGAGAATCGCCGTGGCGTCGAGGCGGCGCTTGTCGCCAGCGAGTCGCGAATGCGGGCCATTACCAGCGCCTTGCCCGATGTGCTGCTGGTGCTGGACGAGAACGGGCGGCACCTCGAAGTGATTTCCCAGGATCCCGAGTTGCTGGTCGCAGCGCAGCATTCGCTGATCGGCCGACTGCTGCATGACGTCTTGCCGTCGACGGTTGCCGAGCGCCTGCTGGCCGTGGTTCGCCGAACCATCGCCGAGCACCAGCCGCAGCGCATCGTCTACGAGCTTGAAACCCTCGGCGGCTGGCGCACCTTCGAGGGACGCAGTCAGCCGCTCGAGTCGGTCGCCGATGATCGGCCGGCGGTACTCCTGCTGGCACGCGACATCTCTGCCAGGGTCGCCGCCGACCAGGAGCGGCGGGTGGCGGCGATCGCCTTCGAATCGCAGCAGGGCATGGCCATTACCGATGCGAACGGTGTGCTGCTCAAGGTCAACCAGGGCTTCACACGTATCTCGGGCTACGAGCCGCGCGAACTGATCGGTCGTACCCCCGAGATCCTCGACTCGGGCCGCCACCGGCCGGCGTTCTACGAAGTGATACGGGCCTCGCTTGCCGCCTCGGGCGCATGGCAGGGCGAGATCTGGAGTCGCCGCAAGAATGGCGAGATCTTCCCCCAGTGGCTTACCGTCAATGCGGTGCGCGACGCCGAAGGCACGGTTACCCACTACGTCGCGGGTCTCACCGACATCACCCAGCGAAAGCTCGCCGAAGAAGAGATCCGCAACCTGGCCTTCTACGATCCCCTCACACACCTTCCGAATCGCCGGCTGCTCATGGACCGGCTCCGCCAGGCCCTCAACCTGAGCGGTCGCAACGCGAGCCATGGCGCGCTGATGTTCATCGATCTGGACGACTTCAAGGACGTGAACGATTTGCTGGGCCATCATGTTGGCGACCTGCTGCTGCAGCAGGCGGCGAGCCGCCTTTGCGCTTCGGTGCGGATGACCGACACGGTCGCGAGGTTGGGCGGAGACGAATTCGTGATCATGCTGGAACAACTCGACAGCCGGCCCGAAGCCGCCCGCGAACAGACCGTCAAGGTGGCCGAGAAGGCGCTCGATGCGCTCATGAAACCCTATACGCTCGACGGCCAGGTGCGTCTTTGCAGCGCGAGCATCGGCATCGTCAATTTCCTCGGCAGCGCGCTCCCGGTTGAAGCGCTGATGAAGCAGGCCGACCTGTCCATGTACGAGGCCAAGCGAGGCGGCAAGAACCGCTTGCGTTTCTACGATCCGCGCATGGAGGAGACGATTACCTCGCGGCTCAGGCTCGAGGACGATATTCGCCGCAGCGCCGCCGCTGGCGACTTCCTGGTGCATTACCAACCGCAGTTCAACGACGACGCGGGGCTCATCGGCGCCGAGGCGCTGCTGCGCTGGCAGCACCCGGAACGCGGCATGGTTCTGCCCGGCCAGTTCATCGATGCTGCCGAGCATGCCGGGCTGATGCCGCAGCTGGGCATGGTGGTGCTGGAGACGGCCTGCCTGCAGCTTGCCTCGTGGGCGCAGCGACCGCAGGCCGCGCATCTGACAATCGCCGTGAACGTCAGCGCCCAGCAGCTCTTTCAGACCGGGTTCGTCGAACAGGTGCGCGCCCTGATTGCGCGCACCGGCGCGCCACCGAACCGCCTCATCCTCGAAATCACCGAGTCGCTGCTGCTGGACGACATCGATGAAGCGATCACGCGCATGAACCAGTTGCGTGCCCGGGGTGTGTGTTTCTCGATCGACGATTTCGGCACCGGCTACTCCTCGCTTGCCTATCTGCAACGCCTGCCGCTGGATCAACTGAAGATCGATCGCTCCTTCGTGCACGACCTGGCGGCCAAGCAGAGCAGCCTGGCGATTGTCAAGGCGATCATCGCGCTGGCCGATACGCTCGACCTCAAGGTCATCGCTGAGGGCGTGGAGTCCGAGGCCCAGCGGGCCACGCTGCGCGCCAACGGGTGCGGCAATTTCCAGGGCTATCTGTTCGCCCGGCCGATGAGCGAAGGCGAGCTCGAGGCGCGATTCCTGCCACCCGATCCGCTGTGAGCGCGAGGCAGAGGGATGGGCGGGGTTTCCCGGCCCGCGCCGGTAGGGCGTATATTCCGCCCTCTTGCCGACGGTCCCGAGAGCGCTCAAAGCCATGCCACTGACCCGCATCAATCCTGCCGACTACTCGACCCTGCTGGCCGAGAAAGTGTCGCGCTTCGAGCGCAGCTTTGCCTCGTTCGAGCTGCCCGCGCCCGACGTCTTCGCGTCCGAGCCGCTGCACTACCGGCTGCGCGCCGAGTTCCGCATGTGGCACGAGGGCGCGCGCGTCGACTACGCGATGTTCGCCGCGGACGACCCGAAGACGCCGATCACGCTGCAGGATTTTCCACCTGCGGTGGAATCGATCGGTAGCGTGATGCCGCGTCTGCGCGAGCGCCTCGAGGCCAGCGAAACCCTCAAGCGGCGCCTCTTCCAGGTCGAGTTCCTGGCCACGCTGAGCGGTGAGTTGCTGGTCAGCCTGATCTACCATCGGCCGCTTGACGAGGCCTGGGAGAACGCCGCGCGCGAGCTTGCGCAGGCCTTGCAGGTGCGCCTGATCGGCCGCAGCCGCAAGCAAAAGATCGTACTCGACCGAGACTGGCTGCTCGAGGCCTTCGAGCTCGATGGCCGCCAGCTTCTCTACCAGCAGATCGAAGGCAGCTTCACCCAGCCCAACGGCGGCGTGAACCGGCAGATGCTCGGCTGGGCCCGCGCCCGCGCGCAGGGGCTGGGCGGTGATCTGCTGGAGCTGTATTGCGGCAACGGGAATTTCACGATTGCGCTGGCGCCGCTGTTCGGACGTGTACTGGCGACCGAAGTGAGCAAGTCGTCGGTGCGGGCGGCCGATTACAACCTCGACGCCAATGGCGTCGACAATGTCACCATGGTGCGCATGTCGAGCGACGAGATCAGCGCAGCCTTTGCGCGGGTGCGCGAGTTTCGCCGCATGAAGGACGTCGATCTCGATTCGTACCGCTTTACCACCCTGTTCGTCGACCCGCCGCGCTGCGGGCTCGATGCGGCGACGCTGGCGCTGGCGAGCGGTTTCGAGAACATCCTGTATGTGTCGTGCAACCCGCAGACGCTGCAGGAGAACGTCGCCGTACTGTCCGGCACCCACCGCATCGGCGCCGCGGCGGTGTTCGACCAGTTCCCGTATACCCATCATCTCGAGTGCGGGCTGTTGCTGCAGCGCCGCTGAGTCAGTCCGGCCGGGCCATCCTGAACAACTGTTCGGGGCCTATCGAGAAGTAGTCGGCAGCGCCTCCGCCGCGCAGGATGTGAGCTGCGGCGGCAGTGTCGTAGATGCCTCCGGGCAGCAGCCGCTCGGCGATATGCACCGCGATCACTTCGCCCAGCACCAGCCAGGTCGCGACCTTGATACCGTCGAGGCCGCTGAGCTGGATGATCTGGGTCGACCGGCACTCGAACGCCACGGGGCTCTCGGCCACCCGTGGCGGCGCGACCAGGCGCGAGTCCGCGGGCGTAAGCAGCGCCAGCTCGAATTCATCGACCTGCGGCGCTGCCGCTGCGCAACTCAGATTCATCGCCCCAGCCAGTTCGCGGGTGGCCAGGTTCCATACGAACTCGCCGGTCTGTTCGATATTGCGCAGCGTATCCTTGCGGCCGATGCTCGCGAAACCGATGATCGGTGGGCTGTAGTTGAAGGCATTGAAGAAGCTGTAGGGTGCGAGGTTGCGCGCCCCATCGCGGCTCTGCGACGAGATCCAGCCGATCGGCCTTGGACCGATGATGGCATTGAAGGGGTCGTGTCGCAGGCCGTGGCCATTGCGCGGCTCGTAGGAATGCATCGCTTCGGGCATCGGAACTCCGCATGTCGGTCTTCAGCCGCCCTCGCCCATACATTGCCCCCCCAGGATGGGTGCAGGGCAAGGTGGAAATGACGACGGGGACCGAAGTCCCCGCCGGCTGTCTTGGGTTACAAGGCTTCAGCGGCCCCGGCTCCGACCTTAAGCGGCCAGTGCGAAACGCTCATCGTTGGCGTTTACAGATTTGCGCGGATTACGTCCGTCGCCTCTCGGGTTGCCTGCTCACCTTCGCCCGCCCTGTCGAAACCGGTACACCCCCACCTAAGCACACTCCGATGCACTTAGGTGGAGGTGAGGGGAATCGAACCCCTGTCCAGAACGCCTCCAGATTGCCGGAATTACAACCATATCGACAATATGGGGGATCGGTGCGCGGATTTCAAGAGGGCTCTGACGGCCGGGGGGTGTCGTCATCGCGGCGCCGCGTCTGCGCTTTGCACGTCGAATTTCGGCTTCCTGCATACTTGCGATCCCGAGAAATCGCTTTTCGAGTGCCTCACCGTGATCTTCAGAACGCCGTTATTGATCGTCCTTTGCGTGGTCGTCCTCGGCGCCTGCAACAGCGAACCCGAGGATACTCGTCCCGGGCAACCCGTCGCCCATCGACGGGCCGCCTTCAAGGAAATCATCAAGGTCTTCGAGCCGATGGGGGTGATGATGCGCACCGACAGCTACGATGCGGCGAAGCTCAAGAAGCTGACCGATGAACTGATGGCGCGACGCGAGGCTCCGTGGGAGTACTTCAAGCCGGACACGCTCTATCCGCCGAGTCATGCGCGCGAGGAGGTGTGGACCGAGGCGGACAAATTCGAGGAGAAGCGCAAGGTCTTCTTCGATGCCACCGACACGCTTGCGCGCGTGGTCGAGACGCCCGACGAAGCGAGCGCACGCAGGGCCTATGCGGACGTCGAGGCGAGCTGCAAGAGCTGCCACAAGGCGTTCAAATACCGCTGAGCGCGATGCTCACGCCGGCCCGGGGCCGTGGGCGGGCCAGCGCGGGCGCAGGCGCTCGAACGGCGCCCTGACGGTGCAATGCATGTCAGCCCTTCAGGATCGTCGGCGACATGCCGATAGGTGATGACATCGTACAGCGGATTGTCGTAACGCCGAGATGTCCACGCATTCCAACGCCTTGTCTGCCGCCGGCCGGACCGATCCCGAGCGTCTCTTGACGACGGCGCCGACCGTTGCGGGCGGCCGTCTCAGGGCGATGGATCGCGCCTGCCGCGAGTTGCCCGGCGTCGATTGCAGTCAGCCGACCGCGGACGACGCATCGGAGTTGCGTATCGAGGTCAGCGATAGCGGCTGCGGCATCGCGCCCGAACATCGGCAGTGGATCTTCGAACCCCTCTTTACCACCAAACCCAATGGTCGCGACACCGGCCTGGGGCTGTCGATCGCGAGCGACAACGTGCGCAAGCACCATGGGCGGCGCGAAGTCGAGAGCACACCCGGGGCAGGCAGCACCTTCCGGATCATCCTGCCGGTGCACACGCCGGAAACAGCAGGCCTCGCGGAGACATGACATGAGTGACGCGCCGGTTGCGCAGGCAACCCTATTGCTGGTCGACGACGAGGCCAACATCCTGTCGGCGCTGCGCAGGCTGCTCAGGCCCGAGGGTTACCGGATACTGACCGCGGAAAGCGGCGCCGAGGGACTTGAACTGGTCGCCGCCGAAACCGTCGACCTGGTGATCTCGGACATGCGCATGCCGGGTATGGATGGGGCCGAATTTCTCACCCGGGTGAGAGGGATCGCGCCCGATACGTTGCGCGTTCTGCTGACCGGCTACGCCGATATTCAGGCCACGGTTGCGGCGATCAACGAGGGCCAGATCTATCGCTATGTGGCCAAGCCCTGGAATGACCAGGCGTTGCGGTTGACGGTAGCCGATGCGTTGGCGCTGCGTCGGCTGCAGGCCGACAACCGGCGCCTCGCCGAGCTGACGCAGCGGCAGAACGAGGAGCTGCGAGTGCTCAACGCCGATCTCGAGGCGCGCGTGGACGAACGAACGAAAGCCTTGTCGGTGGCCCTCAAGCGCACCGATCTCGCGCATCAGCAGTTGCGCCAGTCCTACCTCGCGACGGTGAGAGTCTTTTCCGAGCTCATCGAGTCGCGCAGCAGCATTCTCGCCGGCCACGGCAAGCGGGTCGCGGATGTCGCCCGGGCAATCGGACGGGTCCTGAAACTCGACGACGCGGCGCTGCAGGAGCTGGTGCTGGCGGGCATGCTCCACGATCTCGGCAAGGTCGGCTTCTCCGACGCACTGCTGGACAAGCCCTTCACCCAGCTCGCAGCCGACGAGCGGGGACAGGTCATGCGCCATCCCGCACGTGCCGAGGCCTTACTGACCGGCATCCTGCCGCTGCGCGGTGCGGCCGCCGTGATTCGCCATCATCACGAGAACTTCGACGGCAGCGGCTTCCCGGACGGGCTTGCGGGCCTGGCCATTCCGCTTTCGGCACGCATCCTTTCGGTCGCCAACGATTTCGATTCGCTACAGCTCGGCATCCTGGTCGGGCGCGCGCTGAGCCGCGAAGAGGCCTTGCAGTACATCGGTGGCAACCGCGGCAAGCGCTACGACCCGGCGGTGGTCGAAGCGCTGTTGCAGGTGACCCGCGTGTCGCCCGCAGAGGTGCAGCCGAACGACCTGCTGCTGCGCACGCCGCAGCTCAAGCCCGGCATGGAACTGGCCCGCGATCTCGTGCATCCCGAGGGCTACCTGTTGCTGGCGCGCGACTTCATCCTGGATCAGGCGCTGATCGATCAGCTCAAACGCATCGAGCGCAGCGAAGGGCATCCGCTGGTGCTTCATATCCGGGCCTGCAAAGTGGAGGCAGCATGAGTAACGCGATCGAGCCTTTCGAATGGGCGCCCCACTTCGAGACCGGCCTGGAAACCGTCGACGAGCAGCACCACCGCCTGGTCGACCTGATCAACCTGCTGAGCAATCGGGTTGCCTCCGGACAGGGCCTGAGCGCGCGCACCATCGATCGCGTCCTCGATGGCCTGAGCCGCTACGCGAGCTTCCACTTCACCAGCGAAGAGGCGCTGATGCTCGACGAAGGCGTCGACCAACGCCATACCGGGCCGCATTTCAAGGCCCATGCCGACTTCGTTGCGGAAGTGGAGCGCATGCGAGAGGCCGCCAGGCTCGACAGCAACAAGGTCGCGCCGGTGCTGTTGCGCTTCGTGACGGGTTGGATGACCTTTCACATCCTCGATTCCGACCAGACCATGGCGCGCCAGATCCGGGCGATCCGCGACGGGGTCTCGCCGGCCGACGCCTTCGAGCAGTACGCGCCGCTCCCCGACCCCGGCAATGCGGCGCTGCTCGGGGCGGTACACAGCCTGTTGGGCGTGGTGGCCCAGCGCAACATCGAGCTGGCGGCGATCAACAACGAGCTCGAGGCGCGGGTCGAGGCGCGGACCAAAGCGCTGCGCGGCGCCGAACGGCGTCTGATGGAGTCCGAGAAACTCGCCGCCGTGGGCCAGCTTGCGGCCGGTGTGGCTCACGAAATCAACAACCCGCTCTCCTTCGTGTCTTCGAACATCGCCACCCTGCGGGAGTATTCGGTGCGCCTGCTGGAGGCGGCGGGGGGGGACAGCGAGGCTGCGCTGCCGGATGCTTCACTTGCGACGATCCGCGAGGAGTTGCCCGGCCTGCTGGACGAAACCGCCGATGGTTTGGGCCGGGTGACCGAAATCGTCGCAGCGATGCGGGAGATGGCGGAGACGGAAGCACTGCGCGCAGAACCGGGGCGACTCGAGAACGTCCTTCAGAAGGCCGTGGCTGCGAGCGCCTGCTCACGTGCGCCGGGGCTGGTGGTGTCCTGCACCTGGGATACACTGCCGGCGGTCCGCCTTAGCAAGGCGAGGCTGCAACGTGCCTTTCAGGCGCTGCTGGACAATGCTGCCCGTGCGGTCGACGAGCGTGGCTCGATTCGCGTGCTGGCGGGTTGGAGTCGTGAGGAAGTCTGGGTCGATGTGATCGACAATGGCTGTGGCATGACGCCCGAAGTGCAGGGCCGCCTGTTCGAGCCGTTCTTCACGACTCGTGCGGTGGGCAGCGGGCGCGGACTGGGCTTGACGCTGGCGAGGCAAGTGGTGCTGGGACACGGTGGCCGGATCGAGGTGAAGAGCGCATCAGGTGAAGGGAGCCGCTTTCGTGTGGTGTTGCCACGCATCCCCGCCGATCAAGCGCCCGAGCCGCCGGCCAGCGCAGAAACGGCAGCGTCGCGATCGAGTGAGCCTGCCAAGGCCTGCGCGGGAGATCCCGCCTGAGCCGAGGCGGCCGCAACACGCCCGATTCGATTCGTGGCCGCATCCGCAGGCCGCTTCCACCGCCGACAGGTCCGAGGGGCTTCGGACGGCCTGGCGGGGGCTGGGTGGCGAGAACCCCGTTTCTCGATGCCGGCAACCGGCATTGATCTGGCCAGCTACCAGCCCCGCAGGGTGGACAAGGCGATGTGCCCCAACCGCTCGGCGGCTTCACGCCGGGCCTCGCACCATCACCGAGGCCCATCGGGATGTGAAGGCTGTACCTCCACCCGCCGGCTCGGCCGGCGAGAATCCCTGCCGAGGCGGGCGCGGTCAGGCCGTTCGCACCATCGCGCGCAGCCGGGCGATGCGCTCCTCGGTGGCCGGATGAGTCGAGAACAGGCCTCTCAGGCCGCCACCCGAGAGCGGGTTCATGATCATCATCTGCGCCGTTTCGGGGTGCGCATCGGCAGTGTGCATCGGGATGCCGCGCGCGTAGGCATCGATCTTCGCCAGCGCGCTCGCGAGCGCCTGCGGATCGCCCGAGATCTCGGCGCCGCCGCGGTCGGCACCAAACTCGCGGGTGCGCGATATCGCCATCTGGATCAGCATGCCGGCGAGCGGCGCGAGAATCATGATGATGATCGAGACGATCGGGTTGGGGCGATCCTCGCCATCGCGCGAGCCGCCGAAGAACATCCCGAACTGGGCCAGCGAAGAGATCGCGCCGGCCACGGTCGCGGAGATCGTCGAAATCAGGATGTCGCGGTTCTTCACATGGGCCAGTTCGTGGGCCATCACGCCGCGCAGTTCCCGTTCCGAGAGCATCTGCATGATGCCGGTGGTGGCGGCCACCGCCGCGTGCTCGGGGTTGCGGCCGGTAGCGAAGGCGTTCGGCTGAGCCTCGTCGATGAGGTAGACCTTGGGCATGGGAAGTCCGGCACGGCCGGCCAGCTCTTTCACCATGTTGTAGAGGTAGGGCGAGCTCGCGGCGTCGACCTGGCGCGCCTTGTACATCCGCAGCACCATCTTGTCGGAGAACCAGTACGCCCAGACGTTCATGCCGCCGGCAAAGACCAGCGCAATCAACATGCCCTGCTGACCGCCAAGCATACCGCCTACCGCGCCGAACAGCGCGACGATGCCCGCCATCAGGATTGATGTCTTGATCCAGTTTCCGAACATGCTCGAGTTCCGTCCTCTAAAGAGATTCCAATTCAGGAGTCTGCCAGACTTGGGAGCGTGCCATTGAGCCGGCGCGCTAGCGGCAGCTTCGACCGGGTTCCGCATTGCCTGACACCACCACGCGTCTCAACCCGGCCGGATCCCTGTTCGCTCTCCCGCTCGGTTCGCTACGATCCTTCCAGTCCGGCAGACTGCTAGCTTCAGATCGGGGCCTTGCACGAAGATTCAATGGCTTCGATGTAACGATAGGTTACGGCGCGGGCTCGGCCCGCAGGCCTGGCGTGAGTCCGCTGCCGGGAACGAACTGGCTTGCCGGCAGGCGCTTTGCGCCCGGCTTCTGCAGTTCGGTGCACAGCAGCGCGTCTTGCCCGCAGGCGATCAGCACGCCGTTTTCGTCGCAGGCGAGAATCTCACCCGGCTCGCCCGCGCCGGAGGCGACGTGGGCACGCCAGATCTTGATCGTGCGGTCTCCGACCTGCGCGAACGCTCCGGGAAAGGGGTCGAAGGCCCGCACCATGCGCTCGAGACGTGCTGCGTCGAGTCGCCAGTCGAGCCGCGCTTCGGCCTTGTCGATCTTGTGGGCGTAGGTCACCCCGTCCGCGGGTTGCTCGGTTGCGGCAAGTCCGGCCGGCAGCTGTGCCAGCGCGTCGACGATCATCTCGCCGCCGAGGCGGGCCAGACGGTCGTGCAGGCTTGCGGTGGTGTCGTCGGGCAGGATCTCGATCGACCTGCGCAGCAGCATCGCGCCGGTATCGAGCCCGGCGTCCATCTGCATGATGGTGATGCCGGTCTCGGCGTCGCCAGCCTCGATGGCACGATGGATCGGCGCCGCGCCGCGCCAGCGCGGCAACAGCGAGGCGTGGATGTTGAGGCAGCCGTGGTGTGGCAAGTCGAGCACGGCCTGCGGCAGGATGATGCCGTAGGCGGCAACCACCAGCACATCGGCAGCGGCCGCCCGGAGCGGCGCCCGTTCTTCCTCGCTGCGCAGCCGCTGTGGCTGACTCACCGCGATGCCGTGTTGCAGCGCCAGTTGCTTGACCGGGCTGGGATGCAGTTTCATGCCGCGCCCGGCAGGGCGATCGGGCTGGGTCAGTACCAGCGGCACCTCATGGCCGGCAGCGAGGATGGCCCGCAGCGCGGTTGCAGCGAACTCGGGAGTGCCGGCAAATGCGACTTTCATTGGGGAAGGCTCCGGTGAAGGGGCGCGGCACGGCGGGGCGAGGGGTCAGGCGGTGATGCGTGCCTTCTTGGCGAGCCGGCTCTTGATGCGGCTGATCTTGAGGCGCGATAGGTACTCGACGAACACCTTGCCGTCGAGATGATCGAGTTCGTGCTGGATGCACACCGCGAGCAGCCCCTCGGCTTCGAGTTCGAAGGCTTCGCCCTTTTGGTTGAGCGCCCTGATCCTGACCCGCTCGGCGCGGGTCACCGTTTCGTAGATGCCCGGCACTGACAGACAGCCTTCCTCGCAGCTTTGCTCGCCGGAGCGCTCGATGATCTCGGGATTGACGAGCGCGAGAAGCTTCGATCTGTCCTCGCTGGTATCGATTACCACCACCCGCAGATGCACATTCACCTGCGTGGCAGCGAGACCGATGCCGGGCGCCTCGTACATGGTTTCGGCCATGTCGGCGACGAGTTTGCGGATCGAGTCGTCGACTTCCTGGACCGGTTTTGCCTTGGTGTGAAGCCGTTCATCGGGGTATCGAAGGATCGGTAGTAGAGCCATTTTTGCTTGCTGCGTTAAGTATTTGGATGCAAAATCTCATGCAATTTGCGAGAACCGGATGCGTGCAGTCAGGACGGATGCACCCGATGACGGTGCCGGCCTCCTGATGCCCCGGTCGCGCCACGATTTGATTTCAACATGGGGCCAACGTTCCATGTCTACCTCGAGAGCGAGCGCAATGATTCGCATTATATTCCCTCTGTTGCTAGGAATTGCCACCCTGCTGCCCTTCGGGGCGCTTGCCGCGCCGGTGACGCTTGCCGACAACGCCCCCGACAGCTACGTGGTGAAGCGAGGCGATACGCTGTGGCACATATCGGGCCGCTTCCTGAAGCAGCCATGGCGCTGGCCCGAAGTGTGGCGCATGAACCGCGACCAGATTCGCAATCCACATCTCATCTATCCCGGCCAGGTCGTCTATCTGGATCGCAGTGGCCCGTACCTGCGCCTCGGCAAGCCGCTTGGACCGCTCTACGAGAAGCGCTTTCCGCAGGCCTATTCCGAGCAACTGGGCTCGCCGATCCCGAGTATTTCGCTGGCGGCGATCATGCCCTTCCTGACCCGTCCGCTGGTGGTCGATGACGGCGTGCTGGCGCAGTCGGCAACGATTATCGCGGTCGATGAGAAGAGCGTCTTTGCAGGTGCCGGCGACACCGTCTTCGCCAAGGACGTGAAACCCGGCGTGGGTTCCTGGCAGGTCTACCGTCCGGCCAGGGCGCTCAAGGACCCGGTGAGTGGCGAAACGCTGGCCTACGAAGCGTTCCACCTCGGTGCCGCCCAGGTGACGGCCGACGGATCGCCGGCAACCCTGCGCCTGACCGAAGCCTTTCAGGAGGTCGGGCGGGACGATCTGCTGGCTCCTGCCGGTGAGAGCGAATTCTTCAGCTATGTGCCGCATGCTCCAGAGGGCAAGGTGGCGGCGCGCGTGGTGTCAATCTACGACGGGGTGAACGAGGCCGGCCGCAACAACGTGATCACCCTCGGTTTCGGCCAACGTGATGGCGCCGAGGTAGGGCATGTGCTGGCGCTCTACCGTGAGCGCGGCTCCGTCGATTATCGCGATGCCGAGGGCAAGCAGACCTACAAGCTGCCCGAGAAGCGCTCGGGCCTGGTGTTCGTGTTCCGGACCTTCGATCGGGTGTCCTACGCGCTCGTGCTCGACAGCGACGGCCCCGTTACCATCGGTGACTCGGTCCGGCAACCCTGAGTCGGCCTCGTCCGGGCAGCGCGATCTCGAGCACTGGCTGCGCCTGACGCTTGCACCCGGCGTTGGTGCGGGTGCCCAGCGCCAGTTGCTGGCGACCTTCGGTTTGCCCATCAACGTCTTCGCCGCGGAGCGCGCTTCCCTGGAGCAGGTCGCCGGTCCCAAGGTGGTGCGCGGCCTGCTCGACGAGGATCGTCGCGAGCAGGTCGCTGCCACGCTGGCGTGGCTCGACGAGCCGGGAAACCACATCGTCACGCTCGGCGACCCCGCCTATCCCTCAGGGCTGCTCGAGATGGCCGATCCGCCAACCCTGCTATATGTAAAGGGACGCGTCGAACTGCTCGGCGCGGCCTCGGTCGCCATGGTCGGCGCGCGTTCAGCGACGCCCCAGGGGCTGGCCGACGCAAGGGCTTTCGCCGGGTCGCTGTCGAGCGCAGGGCTGTGCGTAGTGAGCGGCATGGCGATGGGGATCGATGCCGCTGCCCATGAGGGTGCGCTGCGCGGCGCCGGCTCGACGCTGGCGGTGATCGGGACCGGCGCCGACCGCATCTATCCGGCCCGCAATGCGGCGCTGGCGCGGCGAATCGCGGCCGAGGGCGCGATCGTCAGCGAATTTCCGCTTGGCGCGCAGCCCTTGCAACACCATTTTCCGCGTCGCAACCGGCTGATCGCGGGACTGTCGAGGGGGGTGCTGGTGGTCGAGGCCGCGATTGGCAGCGGGTCGCTGATCACCGCCCGTCTTGCGGCGGAACAGGGCCGGGAGGTGTTCGCGATACCCGGTTCGATCCATTCGCCCTTGTCGAAAGGCTGTCACAGCCTCATCCGCGACGGCGCCAAGCTTGTCGAGACGGCGCAGGATGTGCTCGAGGAACTACGCTGGGAGTCGTCGCCAGCCGCTCCCGCCGGGCGTCGAGCGCCGCTGCCATCGGCGCCCCCCGGGGATCGCGACGAGCGGGCGTTAGTGGCCGCGCTCGGCCATGATCCCGTGACTCTCGACACCTTGTTGCAGCGCAGCGGGTTGACGCCCGAGACGCTGTCGGCCATGCTCCTGACCATGGAACTAGATGGGCGGGTCAGCCGCTTGCCGGGTGGCCGGTTCCAAAGTCTTCAAGAGTGAGCCAAGGCCATGTTCGATATTCTCGTCTATTTGTTCGAAACCTATGTCCATGCCGGCGCCTGTCCGGAGTCGGACCAGTTGGCGCGCAAGCTGTCCGCGGCGGGCTTCGAGGAGGAGGAAATCTCCGAAGCGTTGAGCTGGCTGGACGGCTTGCGTGCGGAGATCTCGATCCCCGACATCGGCTCTGACAGCACCTCGGTGCGAATCTATGCCGACGAGGAGATGCGGCGTCTCGACGCGGAGTGCAGGGGCTTCCTGACCTTTCTCGAGAACGCCGGCGTGCTCGACGCGCTGACGCGCGAAATGATCATTGAGCGCGCGATGGCCTTGTCGGATCACCGCCTGACCCGTTCGCGCCTGAAGGTCATCGTGCTGATGGTGTTGTGGCAGCAGGAACAGTCGATCGATACCCTGATACTCGACGAACTGCTGACCGAAGAAGACGAAGATCTCGATCTCACCTATCAGTAGGCGGATCGCGTCCGGCGCGGTTTCAAGGCCTCTCCGGAGCGGGGCCGGGTCCGGTGTGGCTTGCATGCGTCGCGGCGCCTTCCTTATCATGCCGTGCTTCTTCAACCCAATCGGGAACCGTTCTGCGGTGCCCCTGTCAGCCACGGCATGAGCAAACAACTGATCATTGCGGAGAAACCCTCGGTCGCGCAGGACATCGCGCGCGCACTCGGGGGTTTCACAAAAGAGAAGGACTACTTCGAATCCGACGAGTACGTCCTGTCGTCCGCGGTCGGTCATCTGCTCGAGCTGACCGTTCCCGAGGAATACGAAGTCAAGCGCGGCAAGTGGTCGTTCGCCCACCTGCCGGTGATCCCGCCGCATTTCGCGCTGTCGCCGATCGAGAAGACCGACGACCGCCTCAAGCTGCTCACCCGCCTGATCAAGCGCAAGGACGTGACCGGCCTGATCAACGCCTGCGACGCGGGGCGCGAGGGCGAACTGATCTTCAACTACATTGCCCAGCACGCGAAGACGGCCAAGCCGATCAGGCGCCTGTGGCTTCAGTCGATGACCGCCGCGGCGATTCGCGACGGCTTTGCCCAGTTGCGCAGGGCCGACGAGGTCGAGGGTCTGCGCCAGGCGGCAATGTCGCGCGCGGAGAGCGACTGGCTGATCGGCATCAACGGCACCCGCGCGATGACGGCCTTCAACTCGAAGACCGGCGGATTCCATCTCACCACGGTCGGCCGCGTCCAGACCCCCACGCTGGCCCTGGTGATCGAACGCGAGGAGAAGATCCGCGCGTTCAAGTCCCGCGATTACTGGGAGCTCGAGGCCACCTTTGGCGCCAGCGAGGGCAGCTATGCCGGGCGCTGGTTCGACGAGAAATTCAAGAAGAGCGAAGGCGACGAGCACGCAACCGCCAGCAGGCTCTGGGAGCAGGCGCGCGCCGACGCGATCAGGGCGAAGTGCGAAGGCAAGACCGGGGTCGTCGAGGAAGAAGCCAAGCCCTCGACCCAGTTGTCGCCGCTGCTGTTCGATCTCACCTCGCTGCAGCGCGAAGCCAATGGTCGTTTCGGCTTCTCGGCCCGCAACACGCTGGGCCTCGCCCAGGCGCTCTACGAGAAGCACAAGGTTCTGACCTACCCGCGTACCGATGCGCGCGCCCTGCCTGAAGACTACATCGCCACCGTCGGCGAAGTGCTCGCCGGCCTGCCCATCGACTATGCGCCGTTTGCGAACCAGATCGTCAAGCAGGGATGGGTCAAGCCCAACAAGCGGATCTTCAACAACACCAAGATCTCGGACCACTTCGCCATCATCCCCACCGGTACGCCGCCGAAGAGCCTCACCGAGGCCGAACAGAAGATCTACGATCTGGTGACCCGGCGTTTCCTGGCGGTGTTCTTCCCCGCGGCCGAGTACCAGATCACCACCCGCATCACCCGCGTCGAAGGCGAAGCCTTCAAGACCGAGGGGAAGGTGTTGGTGAATCCCGGCTGGCTCGCGGTGTATGGCAAGGAGGCCGCGAGCGACGACAAGGATGGCGGCGCGCAACTGATCGCGGTGAAGCCGGGCGAGCAGGTCAGTACCGACGAAATCCTGGTCAAGGCGATGCAGACCAAGCCGCCGGCGCGCTTTAACGAAGCGACGCTGCTGTCGGCAATGGAAGGTGCCGGCAAGATGGTGGATGACGAGGAACTGCGCGCGGCGATGGCCGGGCGGGGTCTCGGGACACCGGCTACCCGGGCGCAGATCATCGAAAACCTGATCGGTGAGAACTACATGACGCGCGACGGGCGTGAGCTCGTGCCCACCGCCAAGGCCTTCTCCCTGATCACCTTGCTACGCGGACTGGGCATCACCGAGCTGTCATCGCCGGAGCTGACCGGAGAGTGGGAGTACAAGCTCGCCCAGATGGAACGTGGCGCCTTGTCGCGTGAGGAGTTCATGAGCCATATCCAGGCCATGACCCGTGAGATCGTCGAACGCGCCAAGGCCTACGAGTCGGACACCGTGCCGGGCAACTTCGCCACCTTGAAGACGCCTTGTCCCAAGTGCGGCGGTCTGGTCAAGGAGAACTACAAGAAGTTTGCCTGCCAGGCCTGCGACTGGAGCGCATGGAAAATCGTTGCCGGTCGCCAGTTCGAACTCGACGAGATCGAGACCCTGCTCTCCGAGGGCAAGGTCGGGCCGCTGACGGGTTTCCGCAACAAGATGGGGCGCCTGTTCAACGCCGAGATCAAGCTCAACGAAGAGAAGCAGCCCACCTTCGACTTCGGCCAGCCCAAGGAAGACGAGAACGCCGAGCCGGTGGACTTTTCGGGCCAGGAGCGCCTGGGCGCCTGCCCCAAGTGCGGTGCCGGGGTGTTCGAGCACGGCCTTTCGTACGTGTGCGAAAAATCGGTCGGGCCGGACAAATCGTGTGATTTCCGATCCGGCAAGATCATCCTCCAGCAGCCCATCGAACGCGCGCAGATGACCAAGCTGCTGGCGGAGGGCAAGACCGAACTGCTCAGAGGGTTCGTATCGGCCAGAACCAACCGCAAGTTTTCGGCTTTCCTGAAATGGGATCCTGCTGCCGGCAAGGTCGGCTTCGAATTTGAGCCGCGCGCACCCAAGGCGCCCAAGGCGGGTGCGGCAGCGGCAAAGGCGGGCGCCGAAAAGGCACCCGCTGCCGCGGTCAAGAAACCGACCGCAAAGCGCAGGAAGGCTGCCGGTTGAACAGCGGGGGCCCGGAAGCTGTCCTGGAGTTCTGGTTCCGCCGCGACGAAGCGACCGGGGAACTGCTGGCGATGAAGCAGTGGTTCTCCAAGGATCCCGAGTTCGACGATGCCGTCAGGCGGACGTTTGGCGACCTGATGCAGGATGCACGAGCGGGGTCGCTCGACTGGCGGGATTCGCCTCGCGCGAGCCTCGCCCAAATCGTCGTTCTCGACCAGTTCTTTCGCAACGCCTGGCGCGATACTCCCGAGGCCTTCGCTGGCGATAGCCAGGCCCTGCGGCTTGCCGATGCCCTTGTTTCCTGCGGCGGCGATGCCACGCTCGAACCGCTGGAGCGGGTCTTCGCCTATCTGCCTTTCGAGCATGCCGAATCCCCGGCCGAGCAGGACAGGTCGGTTGCACTGTTCGAGTCCTTGTTGCGCCATGGGCCGCAATTCAAGCCGTATCTCGATTTCGCGATCCGCCACCGCGAGGTGATCAGGCGCTTCGGCCGCTTTCCGCACCGAAACAGGATTCTGGGCCGCCCCTCCAGTGCCCAGGAATCACATTACCTCGCCCAGCCCGGTTCCGGGTTCTGAAGCCAGCATCGGTGCAAGGTATGCCGTAGGACGTCGCGGCAGCGGGATTCAGGAGACCGTGAGCTTTGCGAGCCAACGGTCCCGTGCATCGACTGCGCTGCCCTCGAGAACGAAGCCCCGAAGTTGACCGCGCCGGTCGTGGAACAAAGAGGTGACGCCACCGCGGTTGGCCTTTTCGTGCCACTCGCCGTGGATGCGGGGTGGGTCCATCAACACCATGGCACAGGCTGGCGTGTTGAGCCGCAGGGGCAGCGGACGCGGATCGGGCCGCGTCGGTGTGCCATGCAGGGTCGCCGAAAGGGCTTCGGCCTGGGCGTCGATCGATGCGGTATGGATCGACCCCGGAAGTGCTGCACAGGCCCCGAGCGCATGGATGCCGGGTACGCTCGTCGTGAGGCGCTCGTTCACCTTGATGCCTGCATCTCTCACGATCTCCAGGCCGGCCGCCTCGGCGAGCGCGGTGCGCGGCTGCGGCATCGGTGCGGCAAAGACCATGTCTGTCTCGAGCGCCGAGCCGGCTGCAGTAAGCACCCGGAAGCCCTCTTCGCCGCGACGATCGATTCGCAACACCTTGTCATCCATCAGGAAGCGCACGCCGGCCTGCTCGAGCCTGGTCATGAGCCGTTCACCGACGAGGGTAGGAATTCGCGAGGCAAGCGGGTAGGGCGGCGTGTCGATGAGCGTGACGGCGAAGCCATTGCTGGCCAGGTCGTTGGCGAATTCGCAGGCCGGAACGCTGGAGCCAATGATTACCAGCGAATGCACACCCTGCAACTGGTGGTGGAGATAGGCATAGTCGCTCAGGCGATTGACGGTGAGCACGCTTGCGGCGGCGGTACCG
The DNA here is from genome assembly GCA_024235595.1 of Zoogloeaceae bacterium. Lineage (GTDB taxonomy): Bacteria > Pseudomonadota > Gammaproteobacteria > Burkholderiales > Rhodocyclaceae > Cognatazoarcus. The sequence continues at coordinate 333,531 of JACKMC010000001.1, forward strand.
TCGAGGCGAGGCCGAGGCAGTTCGGAGCCGAGTGCCAGGACGAGCTGGCGGTAGGCCAGGCGCGCGCTCTTGAGCACGAGCTCCGATGCACCGACGTCGATGGCGTGCACAGGGCTGTGCTGGTAGATGGTGATGCCCAGGCGCTCCTGCATCATCTTCGCGGTCGCCTGCACGAGTTCGACCGGTCGCCGGTTGACGCCCATCGCGTAGGACAGCGCCGCCTTGGGGTAGACATCCCCGTCGTGGGCCGCGAGCAGACCGATCGAAACCGTGGCGTCGCGGCGTCTGAGCGCGCGCGCAAGGGTGTAGCCGGCGATGCCGGCGCCAACAATCAGGATCGGTGCTGCGCTCACTGTCCATTCCTTTCTCCCGGAGCGAACCGGAAGGTCTCTGGTCAGCCTTCGAGCAGGCTGCGTAGCATCCAGGCGTTCTTCTCGTGAACCTGCATTCGTTGAGTCAACAGGTCCGCCGTCGGCTCGTCGTTGACTTCGCCCACGGCGGACATGAGGCTGCGTGCGGTGCGCACCACCGCCTCCTGGCCCGCGACCAGCTCGCGAATCATCGTCCTCGCATCGGGCACACCTTCGGGTTCCGCGATGGAGGTCAGAGAAGCGAAGGCTTTGTAGGTGCCGGGCGCAGGAAAACCAAGCGCGCGAATTCGCTCCGCGATCACGTCGACCGCAAGCGCGAGTTCGGTGTACTGGGCCTCGAACATGAGGTGCAGGGTGTTGAACATCGGCCCGGTTACGTTCCAGTGGAAATTGTGGGTCTTGAGATAGAGCGTGTAGCTGTCGGCAAGCAGGTGCGAAAGGCCTTCGGCGATTCGCGACCGGTCGTCCTTGCTGATGCCAATGTCGATGTCCATGAGTGACTCCTTGCAGAGAATTGTGTGGCGATTGTTCGGTGAATGCGTGGAACTAGCTAACGGATCCGATGCTTCATGCTATTGCGGAGCCGGACCTTTTCCAAATTGCGAATCCGGATGGTCGGCATGTATTCACGCTATCAGAGTCATCGACGGGGCGACGGTTCCGTCATCTGCGGGAGTTTCAGCTCACCGCGGTAACGCCCGGCAGGTCGCTGCCGAGAACCGCCTTGCGCACCACATCGATCGCCCCTCCGCGCGGATAGGTGACCCGCCAGGCGATCGCCACCCGGCGCGAGGGCTGGGGTTCGGCGAAGGGACGCACGGCGAGCAGGGTGTTCTGCGCGGCAAGTTCGTCGGCTGCCGAGCTCGGCAGGATGGTCACCCCGATCCCGGTTGCCACCATATGCCGGATCGTTTCCAGCGAGCTGCCCTCTAGCGTTCGCTGCAGCCCGCTGCTGGAGCGGCAGTGGGGGCAGACTTCGAGCACCTGGTCGCGGAAACAGTTGCCCGCACCGAGCAGCAGCAACTGCTCCTCGGCGAGCAATTCGGGTTCGATCGAAGCGCTGGCGCTCCATGCGTGCTCCGCCGGCATCACGACCCTGAAGGGCTCGTCATAGACCACCTGGGTGACGATGCCCTGTTCTTCGTATGGCAGCGAGATGATGATCACGTCCAGGTCGCCGCGCTTGAGCGCGTCGGTGAGCCTTGCGGTGTAGTTTTCCTGGATGATCAGTGGCATGCGCGGCGCCAGACCGTGCATCAGCGGAATCAGGCGTGGCAGCAGGTAGGGGCCGATGGTGTAGATCACGCCAAGGCGCAATGGGCCAGTAAGAGGGTCCTTGCCGGATGCGGCGATTTCCTTGACCTGGGCCGCCTCGAGCAGGACCCGTTCGGCCTGTTCGATGATCTGGCGTCCAATCGCAGTGATTTTGACGTCTGCCGCGCTGCGCTCGAAGAGCAGCACGCCCAGTTGCTCCTCGAGCTTCTTGATGGCCACCGACAGCGTTGGCTGACTGACATGGCATCTCTCCGCAGCCCGTCCGAAATGGCGTTCGCGTGCCAGTGCGACAAGATACCTTAGATCGGTCAGTGTCATTGAAATCGGTCCCTCAAAAGTTTGTGACTATCAGGGCAATCTTACTCTACCGTGATATCGGGGTGTCGGTCAGGGGCGCTTCGCGGCTATACTGTGAGCTCGTAAAAATCCAAATTGAATAATCGGGAGCCGACGCCCTTGTTCGAGCGCGCCGTCTTGACCCTCGCGGTCATCGCCCTGGGTCCGCCTTGCCTCGCCGATTCAGGCGGTGTTTCGACCGAGACCCAGTATCTCGAGGACCTGCCGGTTGTGCTGACCCTGTCACGTCTGCCGCAGACGCTCCAGGATGCGCCGGGCGCGGTGACCGTGATCGATGCGGAAATGATTCGCCGGAGCGGCTACCGGGATCTTGGCAGGCTGCTGCGTCTGGTGCCCGGGATGCAGGTGGCAGAGGAACGCGGTGGGCGTCAGATCATCAGCTACCATGGCCTGACAACAGAATATCCGAACCAGATGCAAGTGCTGGTCGATGGCCGTTCGATCTACACGCCGTATTTCTATGGTGGCGCGGACTGGTCCAGCCTCCCCGTGGCGCTCGAAGAGATCGAGCGCATCGAAGTCGTTCGCGGTTCGGATTCGGCCGCCTATGGATCGAATGCCTTTCTCGGCGTGGTCAATATCATCACCCGCCACAGTGCGGTCGCGCCTGCGGCCTGGTCTCGCGTCAATCTGGGCTCGGGCGCCGTTCGCGATCTCGCTGCCGGAGCGAGCCTGCGACGGCAGGGCGCGAGCCTGCGCGGCGATATCCAGTACAGAAACGATTCCGGTTTTGACGGGATCAGTGATGATCGCGAGCAGGTGTTCGCGAACGTGCGCAGTGATGTTCGAGTCCAGCGCGATCATGAATTTTCCCTGTTTGCGGGCCTTGTGGATTCGCGGCTCGGAATGGGGTACGCGAATTCACGCTTCAACGGAAACGGAGTCCGTGAGGCGACCAGCGATGACGCCTATCTCCATCTGCGCTGGCGCTATGCACCGAGCGAGCACGAAGAGTGGCTGATCAACGCATATCGGAATCGCGAACAGGGTCGCGACGAATGGATCGTCTCTGGCTCGGCGGGCGGCACGACATACACGGTGCCAGTCAACCAGAACCGCATCAGCCTGCGCGACGACCTTGAAGTCCAGCACCAGCTCGGCTTCGATGATGGCTCGCGGCTCGTCTATGGGGTCGAGTGGCGGCGGGATCAACTCGATTCGGAGGCATTGTTTTTCGATGGCAAGGCGCGCAGCGAGCGCATCCTTCGCCTGTTCGCGAACTTCGCGTTGCGAATCGATGCGCAGTGGCTGCTGAATCTCGGCCTCATGGCCGAGGACTACGCAGGCGATCCGATCCGTTTCGCGCCGCGGATCTTTGCCAATTGGCAACCCGGCCGGAACCAGTCATGGCGTGGAGGATTTTCCCGGGCCTGGCGCCAGCCAACGCTTTTCGAGCGCCATGGCGATGTGCGGGTGATCGATCCCGTCACCGGAAGGGTTCTGCAGCATCGCTGGATTCCCAGCCCGGACCTGCGTCCGCAACGCATCGATGCGCTCGAGCTGGGCTACTTCGCATCCACTCCAGCAAAGACATTCCAGGTGGACCTGCGGGTGTTCTCGGAACTCGTGAGCGACTTGGCGATTCGTGAGGGGCAGCTTGTGGCGCCGCCCACGAACCCGCTCTTCTGGCCCGTGCTTCCGACCTCGAAAACCGTCAACTATGAGCACGCGATCCGGATGCGGGGGCTCGAGTATCAGCTCCAGTGGCGGCCATGGCGCGATGCACGCCTGCAGTTCACGCACAGCCTCATCGATCGGCGGATTGCCGATCCGGCTTATCGTTCCATGGTCGCGCCTCACACCGCCAGTCTTTCCTGGCTGCAGGATTTCGCGGGAGGGTGGCAAGGCACCGTGTCCCTGTTCAGGGTCGCCTCCTTCAAGTCTGAGGTTGGCTACGACCCAAGCAGCGACGGAATCGTCCATGGCCATACTTCGCTGGACGCGCGAATCGCAAAGAGGATCCGCTTTGCCGGTCACTGGGCCGAGCTTGCGCTAGCGGGTACGAATCTGCTCGGAAGGCATCTGGAAGTGCGTCCGCTCGAGCTGGCGGACGGGCCGACAGATGACCCACCCAACGAAGTGGAGCCCCGCCTCTACCTGAGCCTGCGGGCCGAGTTCTGAGCGTTCACGACGCGGCCCATTCGACACAGCGGTGCCGTTGCTCGCCGAGGCCGTCGATACCTGCCTTCACCTCGTCGCCGGCCTTGAGCCAGCGCGGCGGCGAAAAACCCATGCCGACCCCTGGAGGGGTGCCGGTGGCGATCACGTCGCCCGGGTAAAGGGGCATGAACCTGCTGATGTAGCTCACCAGCGCCGCGATACCGAACACCATCTCACGGGTGCTGCTCGACTGGACGCGTTCTCCATTGACCTCCAGCCACAGCGCAAGCGCCGCGGGGTCGTCGATCTCGTCCGCCGTGACCAGCCACGGGCCGATGGGCGCGAAACCCGGGAAGCTCTTGCCCTTTACCCACTGGCCGCCGCGTTCGAGCTGGAAGCTGCGTTCCGACATGTCGATGAAGGTCGCATAGCCCGCGAGGTGAGAAGGTGCATCGGCCTCGCTCACGCACAGCGCTTCGCGTCCGATCACCACTGCGAGTTCGATTTCCCAGTCCACCCTGGAGTGCTCGGGCGGCAGCGCAATGGTGTCCTCCGGCCCGCTTGGACGACAGCCTTTCATGAACAGGACCGGCTCGGCCGGGAGGTCCATGCCGGCCTCGCGCGCATGGTCGGCATAGTTGAGACCGACACAGACGATCTTGCCGGAGCCGGGTACGCAGGCGCCAAGGCGCGTGCCGGGCGCGACCGCAGCAAGCACGGTCGGGTCGCGTTTCGCCAATTCGTCGAGCGATGCCGGGTCGAGCTCGTCGGCCCCGAAATCGCTCAGCCAGGGCGAAAGGTCGCGGATGATGCCTTCACCATCGATCAGGCCGGGCTTCTCCGCCCCCGGCTGGCCCCAGCGCAGCAGTCGCATCGTTTCTTCTCCGTTTCAAACCAGCAATGATATCGGTACTACGACCCTGGGCGAGAGCTTGACATTCGGTGCCCGTGCCCGCAGTTTGCGAGTTGCCGGGGAGCTCGAAGAACCACCGCCAGGATCGCGCGGTCCATTGTCGCAGGACAGGAGAAATCATGACGAAAAGCCCGACCCGTGCTGCCCTTGCCCTGGGCAGCCTGCTGCTGATGTTCGGCCTCGTTTTGCCAGGCCCGGGGCTCGTGAGCAGCGCCCACGCCGCCACGACGGTCGCCTCGCCGCCGCTTGCCGGACGATACGGTCTGCCCGACTTCGCCGATCTGGTGGCGGAGGTTGGGCCCGCCGTGGTGAACATCAGCGTGACCCAGCAACTGGCGAGTGGCGGCATCTCGCCCGACGATCCCTTCTACGATTTCCTCCGCCGCTTCGGCGTGCCCCTGCCGCAGCTGCCTCCGGGCAGCGATCCGCGCGGCCAGCGCAGGGGCGACGGGCCGTTGCAGCGTGGCGTGGGCTCGGGCTTCATCGTCAGCAGCGATGGCTATGTGCTCACCAACGCACACGTTGTCGACGATGCCAACGAAGTGACCGTCAAGCTGACCGACAAGCGCGAGTTCAAGGCCAAGGTGGTCGGTGTGGACAAGCGTACCGACGTGGCCTTGCTCAAGGTCGAGGCCAAGGGATTGCCAACGGTGCGCATCGGCGATGCCGAACAGTCGCGGGTCGGTGAATGGGTGGTGGCTGTGGGTTCGCCTTTCGGCTTCGAGAGCACCGTCACCGCGGGCATCATCTCGGCCAAGGCGCGGCGCCTGCCGGACGAGAACTATGTGCCCTTCATTCAGACCGACGTCGCAATCAACCCCGGCAACTCCGGCGGACCGCTCTTCAATCTCGCCGGCGAGGTGGTCGGCATCAACTCGCAGATCTACTCGCGGTCGGGCGGCTTCATGGGCATCTCGTTCGCGATCCCGATCGATGTGGCGATGAAAGTGAAGGAACAACTGCAGCAGTTCGGCAAGGTCCAGCGCGGGCGGCTTGGCGTCGCGATCCAGAGCGTGGACAAGGATCTTGCGCAGTCATTCGGCCTGCCCGACGCCACCGGGGCACTGATTGCGAGCGTCGAGCCCGACAGCCCGGCCGACAAGGCCGGCCTGCTGGCGGGCGATGTGGTGCTTTCGGTCAATGGCGACAAGGTGCGCGATAGCTCCGACCTGCCGCGGATGATCGGTGAGCTGCGCCCCGGGACCCGCACCCGCCTGGGCATCTGGCGCGACAGCAAGGCCCGCGAGGTGACGGTGACACTCGGCAGCATGAGCGGCGAGGACGTCGCGACGGCCGGCAGCAAGGGCGAGGATGCGGGCGGAGCGCTGGGCCTGTCGGCGCGAGCGCTGACGGCTCAGGAAGCGGCCCAGCTCGACATCGATGGTGGCGGCCTGGTGGTCGAGACGGTGGAGGGCGCGGCAGCGCGTGCCGGCCTGCGACAGGGCGACGTGTTGCTTGCGCTCAACAACCAGCGCATTACCGGGGTGGCGCAGTTCCGCAAGCTGCTGAGCCAGGCCGGAAAGCGTTTCGCGTTGCTGGTGCAACGTGGTCCGAGCCGGATCTTCGTCCCGATCAGGCTCGAATGAGCGGGCCAGGGCGGTGACGACATGCGGCGCCGCTTCAGCGGCGTCGCATCCTCGCCCGGCCCTACTTGAGGTTGCCGGAGAGGAACTGCCTCAGTCGCTCGCTGCGGGTGTTGCCGAAGACCTCGGCGGGTGGGCCGTATTCCTCGGCCAGCCCCTGGTGCAGGAACATCACCTTGCTCGAGACCTCGCGCGCGAATCCCATTTCATGGGTGACCACCACCATGGTGCGGCCTTCCTCGGCGAGGCCGCGCATGACCTTGAGCACTTCGCCCACGAGCTCCGGGTCGAGCGCCGAGGTAGGCTCGTCGAAGAGCAGCACCGCGGGTTCCATGGCGAGTGCGCGGGCGATCGCCACACGCTGCTGCTGGCCGCCCGAAAGATGGGCGGGATAGCTGTCCATGAACTGCGCGATGCCCACCTTCTCGAGGTAGGCCTCGGCCCGTTCTCGCGCTTCGGCACGGCTCAGCCCGAGTACATGGAGCGGCGCCTCGGTCACGTTCTCGAGCACCGTCATGTGGGCCCACAGGTTGAAATGCTGGAACACCATTGCCAGCCGGGTGCGCAGGCGCTGCAACTGCCGCGCGTCGGCCACCTTGAGATGACCGTTGCGATCCGGCACCAGGCGGATTTCCTCGCCGGCGACGGTGATGCGGCCGGCATCTGGCTGCTCGAGGAAGTTGATGCAGCGCAGGAAGGTGCTCTTGCCCGATCCGGAGGAGCCGATGATGCTGACGACATCGCCCGCCTCGGTGGCCAGCGACACACCCTTGAGCACTTCGTGGTCGCCGTAGCGCTTGTGCAGGTCTTCGACCGAAAGCTGAGTCATGGTGATTCCTGGAGAGTGTGCCGCTCAGGCCCTGGCCTGGCGCGACTTGCGCGCTTGCAGATGACCAAGCCAGCGGCGTTCGGCAAGACGGAACAGGCCGACCAGGGCGAAGGTCACGCACATGTAGATCAGACCCGCGAAGATGAAGGCCTCGAACGGCGCGAAGTGCTGCGAGTAGGCATTGCGCGCCGCGCCGGTGAGGTCGACCAAAGTGATGGTGGAGGCGATTGCGGTGCCGTGCAGCATGAAGATGGCTTCGTTGCTGTAGGCCGGCAAGGCGCGGCGCAGGGCGCCCGGCACGAGGATCCGGCGGATCATCGTCAGCCGGCTCATGCCGCAGGCCTGCGCCGCCTCGATCTCGCCGTGCGGCGTGGCGCGCAAGGCACCCGCGAGAATCTCGGTGGTGTAGGCACAGGTGTTGAGCGCGAAGGTCACCAGCGCACAGCCATATGGATCCCTGAACACCAGCCACAAGCTGTTGCCCTCGGCCCAGCGGGCCTGGACCCACTCGAACTGGCCGAGCCCATAGTAGACGAGCAGCAACTGCACCAGCATCGGTGTGCCGCGGAAGAAATAGGTATAGGCCCACACGCCGCGCGACACGAAGGCGGCGCCCGAGGTGCGCAGCACCGCCAGCGGAATCGCCAGCAGCAGCCCGGCTGCCAGCGAGATCACGGTGAGCTGCAGGGTCAGCCAGAGCCCGGCGGCGTATTCGGGAAGGTTCTCGGTGATCACCGCCCACTCGATCATGCCGCGACCCGTCGTATACCGACGCTGTAGCGCCGTTCGAGGCCGCGGAAGAGGATGCCCGAGGCCGCTGTCATGGCAAGATAGAACGCGCACACCACGGCGTAGAAGACAAACGGTTGGTGGGTGCTGCGACCGGCCTGGTCGGCCAGCCAGGTCAGGTCCGAGAGGCCGATGATGGACACCAGCGCGGTACTTTTCTGCATCACCTGCCAGTTGTTGCCAAGGCCGGGCAGCGCGTGACGCAGCATCTGCGGAAAGAGGATGCGGCTGAACACCTGCCAGCGGCTCATGCCGTAGGCGTAGCCGGCTTCGAGCTGGCCGGCCGGCACCGCGAGGAAGGCGCCGCGGAAGGTTTCGGTGAAGTAGGCACCGAAGATGAAGCCGAGCGTCGCTACGCCGGCGGCGAAGGGATTGACGTCGACATAGCCCCAGCCCAGCCGGTCGGTCATCTCGTTGATGCCGATCTGCCCGCCGTAGAACACCAGCAGCATCATCACCAGATCCGGGATGCCGCGCACGATCGTGGTGTAGGCCAGCGCCGGCGCCCTGAAAAGGGCGATGCGCGAGAGCTTGGCCGAGGCGCCGGCGAGCCCCAGCAGCAGCGCCAGGGCAAGCGACAGCACGGCCACCTGGAGCGTCAGCCAGGCGCCGTCCAGCAGCGAAGGCAGGTAGCCGTGGAGCATGCCGCGAACCGGGACGGGGTGCCTTATTCGCCGTAGATATCGTGGGGGAAGTATTTCTTGCTGATGCGCTCGTAGGTGCCGTTGGCGCGGATTGCCGCCAGCGCCTTGTTGAGCTGGTCGCGCAGGTCGGTGTCGCGCTTGCGGATGGCGATACCGACGCCTTCGCCGATCACCGCCTTCTCTTCGGCATTGCGGCCGTAGACCTTGCTGCCCGCAAAATCGTAGTCCTGTCCTGCGGGTTTGGTGAGGAAGCCGCCGTCGGCTTCGAGCGAGTCGACCCAGCTGGCGTCGATGCGACCGGCGCTGAGGTCGAGATAGGCTTCTTCCTGCCTGGCGTAACGCACCAGCTCGACACCGTGGTCGGCCCAGAAGCGGGTGGCGAAGTTGTCGGCGACAGTGCCGCGCTGCACGCCGATGCGCTTGCCCTTGAGGCTCGCCAGCTCGGGTTTGAGGGTGGAGCCCTTCTTTGCCACCAGGGCGAGCGGCGTAGCGTAATACTTGTCGGTGAAGTCGACCTTCTTCTTGCGTTCCTCGGTGATCGACATCGAAGCCGAGATGGCGTCGAACTTGCGGCTCATGAGGGCTGGGATCATGCCGTCCCATTCCTGCTTCACCCATGTGCATTCGGTCTTCATTTCCTCGCACAACGCGTTGGCAATGTCGACGTCGAAGCCCTGCACCGAGCCGTCCGGCGCGGTGACATTGAACGGGGGGTACGCGCCCTCGGTGGCGAAGCGGATCTGCTTCCAGTCCTTGGCCGTCGCGACCTGGCAGGCCAGTATCAGGCCCGCCAGCAGCAGGGTTTTCTTGATCATCGAGTTCTCCGGTGCCGGTATTCGGTTTCAGCAGGAAGGCAGCGCGCAACACGTTTGCGCGGCGCATCGGCGAATGATCGCAGGATCACCCCCAGAGCTCAATCCTTGCGACGTGATGGCGTCACCCGGCGTGCGCCGGGCGGTTGGCCGCGAAGACCCCAGTTGCGGCAATTCTGCGAGCCTTTCAGTCGCTCTCGGCAAGGCGCCGCAGCAAGGCGTCGGCGAGCCGCTCCGCCGCTGGCGGGTGGAAGCGGAAGAACAACTCGGGTTCGATCAGTTCGAGTTCCATGAGTCGCAAGCCGCCTTCGCAATCGCGTACGAAATCGACCCGCGCATAGAGTGGCAGGTTCGGAACGGCGGCAACGGCGGCTTCGGCAAACGCGGCCTCCTCACCGGTCGGGCGATGCGCATGGACCTTGCCGCCGTGATCGTCCTGGACCCGGAAGTCGCCGCTTGCGGCGGTCTTGCGTATGGCGTGGGTGGCGCGGCCCTCGATGACGATCAGCGACAGCTCGCCCTCGGCAAGGATCGCGGGCTGGAAGGCCTGCACCATCATCGCCTCGGCGGCGAGACAGCGCGCGAAAATGGCCTCATGCACGGCCAAGGTGGCGAGGCTCACCCGGTAGGTGAGCCGTGCCGCGCCCGATACCACCGGCTTGAAGACCACCTCGCGCCAGCCCGCCTCGGCCATGATATCCCCCAGGCTGCGGGTCTCGCCGACGGCCGCGTAGCGAGTTGGCACCACGGCTGTTCCGGCTTCGGCGAGCTCGGCGAGATAGCGTTTGTCGAGGTTCCAGCGGATCAACGCGGCGGGGTTGTAGAGACGCGTGCGCGCCGCCACGCGCTCGAGCCAGGGCCCGAATTCATCGATCCGCGCGAAGTAGTCCCAGGTGCTCCGGAACAGCGCACAGCGAGCTTTCTCCCACGGGAAGGCCGGGTCGGACCAACTGGCCCGGGAGACGCTCAGGCCGCGATTGGCGCAGGCCTGGGCGAGCAGTCCGTCTTCGGTTTGGATCTGCGCCTGATACCAGTCGGCAGGATCGGGCTTCAGGTAGCGGTCCTCGGTGAGGATCACGACATCCCAGGCGGGCGCGCTCATGTGTTGTGCAAACGAGGTGACGGGGCGGCGATTCTAGCGCGAACCGCCTTCGCTTGACCCGCCCTCGCGCCGCAGCGCGAACAAGGGCCTGCAACTCGGCGCCTACAGCCACTGGGCCAGTGAGATTCCGAGGCCGAAGACCGTCTGCCGGTGGTTGTAGTCGATGAGGTTCTCGCCATAACCGCTGAACAGCTGCAGGTGGCCCTTGAGGAAGCCCTGCAGCGGGAAGGCCCAGTCGATGGCGGCCGAGCCGCGGCTGTTGTCGCCGAAGCGCAGCGAGTGGCGCAGCGTGAGCGACAGCACATGGCCGTCACGCTTCCAGATCCCGAGGACCTCGCCACGGCCGATGTAGTCGAGGATGTCGCGGTTGTCGTCGCTGGAGAATTTTTCGGGGATGCGATACCAGGGCTTGATCAGCAGTGCGAAGTCCTCGCCTTCGAGGCCGAACTGCGCGTAGATGCGGTTCCAGCTGCGCGAATAGGGGTCGGAGCGGCCGTTCGACTGGTGATTGACGCCGATGTTGAGAAAGCGCCATTTCATCCCCAGGACATCGATATTGGTGCGCAGCACGCCCATGAACTCGGGCTCGAAGACGGTTTCGCGGAAGGGCGAAGAGTCGCCCTTGTTATAGAGCTGCCAGTTCGATTGCTGGGTGTAGCCGAACCACAGGTCGCCGTTGTCGCCCAGCACGTTCTCGAGCAACTTGGTCTTGAAACTGAGCTGGAACTTGGCCTCGATCTGTTTGACCGGAATGCTGTCGGTTGCGGTGCTGCGTGCGGTATAGCCGCGAGGCTGGTCGTTGGGGTTGTCGGACCAGCGCAGCGGCAGCAGATAGACGGGTTTGTAGGGCCGGAACAGGAACAGCCCGCGTTTGTCTTCGGCCGCCAGTTCCCAGCGTTCGGACAGTGTGCTGCCGCGCGACTCCCGCGCAGAGACCCGCAGGTGCGCGGGCGGCCCCGACTGCTCCATGCTCAGCGCATCGCTTGCCGGCTGGACGCGACCCGCCAGCCGGTCGTAGCAGGCGAGGCGCAGGGTGTCGTTCTTCTGCGCGCTGCAGGATTCCAGGGTGTCGGCAGCGAATGCCGGCACCGCAAGTGCCAGGCTGGCGCTCAGGCAAAGTGATTTCAGGCGCATTGCGTCGCTCCCTGCGGCAGCCCGTCCGGCCCGCGTGTTGAACATGGAAGCACGCATTTTCCCACGAAGCCGCCCGCTCCGTGCGGCGGCCGCGTCAGCCTGGGCGACCGTCGATGCGGGGGCGCCAGAGAATCGGTCCATAGCGCAGCAGATAGAGCAGAAAGGCGCCGCTCCAGGCCGCGCCCGCAGCGAGCAGGCCGAACCAGTAGAGATCGGGGGCGATCAGGCTGGGCAGGATACGGGTCAGGACCGCTACATGGACCAACACGTAGCATGCGGTTTCGATGCTGCCAGCGACCAGCGCGCGCCCTGTATGGCCGAGTGAGGTGCGGGTGATCATGCCCATGATCAGGCCGGCCATGGCCCCGATGGCAAGCGCGTGCACCGCGACGCTTGCGGCGGTCCACCCCAGACCGGCAGCGGCAATCAGGAGCAGGCCCAGGGCGATCCAGCCATGTGACAGATGCAGGATCCACAGCAGCGGGGTCTTCAAGGTGGCGCCGGGCCGCCAGCTCAGGCTGCGGGCAATCTGCAGCGCGCCGGCCAGTACCGCCAGAGGCACCACCAGCCATCCCGGTGCGGCCAGTGCCCATGCCAGCAGGGCGGCGATGGTGAGCGCGATCGCCGCTTTCTCGAGCGGTTGGTTGCGGTCGATCTTCAAGCCACCGAGGCCGTTGCTGGTGAAGTTTGGAATGATGCGTCCGCCGATCACCGTCTCCAGGGTCGTCACCAGGGCAAGGCCGATCAGGACGGCCTGCAAGGGGTCGCCGCCAAGGACGCCCGCCGCGCGCAGGTGGAAGAGCAGGTTGGCGGCGAACAGCGCGGCGAGCAGCACCAGCACGAAATAGTTGCGCTTGTTGCCGGCCCTGAGCAGCACGCGGCCGAGCGCGATGGCAACCGCAGGAAGAAAGGCGAGATCGATGGCTGCGGCGAGGCCTGCAGGAGCGATCGCAAAGGCGACCCGCCCGCACAGCCAGAGCCCTGCCAGCATTGCAAGTGGCGTGCCGGTCGGGGTGTCGAGGCCGGTCCATGCGCGGCCCGCGGTGAACAGGAAACCGGAGATGACCGCACAGGCAAAGCCGAAGAGCATCTCGTGGGCATGCCAAGGCACGGCGGCAAAGGCGGCTGGCGGCGGCAGGAGTCCCGCGAACATCGCCAGCCAGGCTGGAATCACGATCGCGGCGAAGCCCGCGGCAAGCAGGTAGAAGGGCCGAAAACCAAGCGCCAGCAGCGCGCTGCGGCGCGGGCCGTGGGGCGCTGCCTGTTGCGGTTCGGTAAGCGGAACGATACCCATGCCTGCACCTGTAGAAGTTGTATCGCACAAGCCTAGGATTCGATGCGCGCCGCCGCCTTGCCCCGCGTCAATTCGTCCTGCCGATCACCTCGCGCGGCTGCGCGGCGTTTCTCGCCCGACGCCGCCGCCTTATACTCCCGCCTGTGTTCAGCATTTTCGTTCGGCCGTTTCGAATCAACGCAGAGGCACCGGATGCCGGCCTTGTCATTGTCGAGTGAAGACGAATCAGCCTTGCTCCGCATCGTCTGCGAGCAACTGCCGGATGCCGTCTACCTGATCGAGCCGGACAGCTCCCGCATCGTCTTCTGCAATGCCGCGGCTCATCTCGACCTGGGGATGGCGCGTGACGAGGTGCTCGGCCACTCGGTGTTGAGCCTGCAGAAGGATGTCGTCGGCCCCGACCAATGGCGCCAGATCGCCGCGGTCATCCGTGAGGGCGATTGCTACGTCTTTGTCGGCCGGCATCGCCACAAGGCCGGCCACGAGGTGTCGGTCGAGGTCCATACCCGGCCAATCAAGGTCGGCGGGCGCGAGTATTTTCTCTCGGTGGCTCGCGACATCAGCGCCCGGCGCTCACGCGAGCATGAGCTGTTGTCGCGCGAGGCGCAGCTGCGTTTCGCGCTCAACGAAGCCACCGACGGACTGTGGGACTGGGATATCGAGGCCGACGCACTCTATTTCAGCCCTCAGTTGAAGCGCATGCTCGGCTACGGGCCGCACGAAATGGCTGCGCCGCGCCTGTCGGACTGGAGCGACAATATCCATCCTGACGATGCACGCCGCGTCATGCAGACGCTCACGGACCATATCGCCGGGCTGCGGGAGCGCTACGATTGCGAGTACCGTTTGCGCAATCGCAATGGCCATTTCCTGTGGGTACGTGACCGAGGTCGAGTGTGCGCGCGCAGCGAGGATGGCAGGCCGATTCGTATCGCGGGCATGGTGCATAACACCACCGAGCACAAGCAGCTCGAGGTCGAACTGCAGCGTCTTGCCAGCCACGACAGCCTCACCGGCCTGCTCAACCGCCGCGAGAGCGAGGTCATCGTGCCGACCCAGTTGCGGCTGTGCCGGCGCCTCGGGCTCGGCATGGGGCTGGCGATGATCGACGTCGATCACTTCAAGCGGATCAACGATGTACATGGCCATCTGGCCGGTGATGAGGTCCTGCGCGGGGTGGCGACCTTGATTGCGGGCTCGATCCGCAACGCCGACCACCTCTTCCGCTGGGGCGGCGAGGAGTTCCTGCTGGTTTGCGTGGACGTCGCGCAGGACGAGATGCTGGCGTTGGCAAGCAAACTGCGGCAAGGACTGGCCGAGGCTGCCTGGCCCGGGGTCGAGGGGCTGGTCAAGGTCGATGCGAGCATCGGGGTTGCCTGTTTTCCGGATTTCGGTGATGCCGGCGAACTGCTGTTGGCCGCGGATCGCGCGCTCTATCGCGCCAAGACGCTCGGCCGCGGCCGGGTCGAACTCGCCACGCGCGAAGCGGGCAGGGCCTGAGCCTGTGCCGCTATTGCGCTGCCTTGCCCGTTGATTGCTTCTCCTCGTAGCTTCGCAGCCGGGTGTCGTATCGCTCCCGATCGGCCTTCGCTTGTGCGGCGCGCCGCGCCGCGGCCGCCTGTGCCGCTGAACGCCGCGCTGCATCCTGCGCGGCAAGGGCGCGACGGCTGGCTGCGGTGTCCCCGGGGGTGGTTTTCGAAACCGGTTGTTCGGTGCGCGCCTTGATGCGCAGTGGCGGAGCGGCGGTGGTGGGGGTGAGGCTTCGCTCCGCCGAAGCCGGCGCCGAAATGGCGGCCTGGCGGCGCTTTACGCCGAGCTCGAGTTGGTGCGCCTGACGCTCGAGCGCACGCGCCCTGCGCACCTCGGCCAGTTTCGCTTCGCGCGCATCCTTCAGGCAGCGGTTCACCTGAAAGGCCGCATGGCACTCGGGTTTCCTGCGTTCTTCCTCCCGATCTGCATGCGCCCTCAAGCTCGTGGCTTCGCGTCGCAGCGCCGTGGCCCGTTCCAGCACCTGCCGATCGCTGGCAGGGGGCGGTTGGGCGGCGGTGGATGATCCGGCGAGCAGGGCGAGCAAGGCGAGGGCGGCAATTCTCATGGGGTGAAAGGCAGCGTGGGAGGTGAACGTCTAAAATACCCGATTTCGCTGTCGAACCTGCTGTTGGTGATTCAGATTCGCCCGCTGCGCCTCGCGCGCCGCACCAAGATCCCCGTCAAGGATGCCAGCCTGCCGCTTGACCCTGGGTGGACGATCGGACTCACGGGTGGCAGTGGCAAGGCCAGCCCCTTTGCGCTGCGGTGCGGTGAGTCGCACCAGGGCAGCGGCGATCTCGAGACGCGCCATGCACTTGTGCTGGCGCGACGTGAATGCCAGGTCGGCATGGCCATCGTTTCCCACCGCCGCGACCGTCTGACGCGCGAGCGCGCCGCCCGCTCCGAAGCCGCACCTTCTTGTTGCAGGATCTGCTCAAGCCTCGGGCAGGGCTTGCAGCGCAGATCGACGAAGCGGCGTTTCGGTGGCTCGGGCTGCACCAACTGCTGGAGGCCTCGCCTGGCGAACGAGTCTGGAACTGTTGTCGGAAATCGACGCCCGTCAATAGCCAAAACCAATCAACGATATTCCAACAATCAATTGGATTCATTGGTTGGCGCTTTCTAAGATGTCGATGTTGTCTTTAACACCACTTACGGAGAAATACTGATGGCAAGTCTCATCAACACCGAAATCAAGCCTTTCAAGGCAACCGCCTATCACAACGGCAAGTTCGTGCCGGTCAGCAGCGATGACCTCAAGGGCAAGTGGTCGGTGGTGTTCTTCTACCCGGCCGACTTCACCTTCGTGTGCCCGACCGAGCTCGGCGACCTGGCCGACAACTACGCAGTGCTCAAGGACATGGGCGTCGAGGTGTATTCGGTTTCCACCGACACCCACTTCACCCACAAGGCCTGGCACGACGCCTCCGAGACCATCCAGAAGATCCGCTACCCGATGATCGGCGACCCCACCGGCGTCATTTCGCGCAACTTCGAAGTGATGATCGAGGAAGAAGGCCTGGCGCTGCGCGGCACCTTCGTGATCAACCCCGAAGGCCAGATCAAGGTCGCCGAGATCCATGACCTGGGCATCGGCCGCGACGCCAAGGAACTGATCCGCAAGGTTCAGGCTGCCCAGTACGTGGCGGCCCACCCGGGCGAAGTCTGCCCCGCCAAGTGGACCCCGGGCGAAGCCACCCTGGCGCCCTCGCTCGACCTGGTCGGCAAGATCTAAGCTTCATCCGCATCCTGCGTCCGCCTACACCTGTCGGCGGGCGCAGCCCGGATTTCAGCGCAAAGGCGCCAGCAGGGATGCCTCCTGGCGCTTTTTCATTGGGATTCCTTAAGGGAGAGAATCATGCTGGACGCAAACATCAAGACGCAACTCAAGGCCTACCTCGAGCGCCTTCAACGGCCGATCGAACTCGTCGCCTCGCTCGACGACAGCGAAAAATCACAGGAAATGCACGGCTTGCTGCGGGACATCGAAAGCCTCTCCGGGAAGGTCGCGGTGCGCACCGACGGCAGCGCCGAGCTGCGCCCCTCCTTCAGCGTCGGGCGCCCCGGCGAGACGGCGCGGATAAGCTTCGCGGGCATCCCCATGGGGCATGAATTCACCTCGCTGGTGCTGGCCCTGCTGCAGACCGGCGGCCATCCGCCCAAGGTCGAAGAGGCAGTGATCGAGCAGATTCGCGCGCTCGCTGCCGAAATCCACTTCGAAACCTACATCTCGCTGTCCTGCCACAACTGCCCCGAAGTGGTGCAGGCGCTCAACCTGATGGCGGTGCTCAATCCCAAGATCAGCCACACCATGATCGACGGCGCGCTGTTCCAGGACCGCGTCAATGAACTCAAGATCATGGCGGTGCCGACGGTGATCGCCAACGGCGAAGCCTTTGGCCAGGGGCGCATGCTGCTGGAGGAAGTCCTCGCCAAGGTCGATACCGGCGCGGCGGCGCGCGATGCGGCCAGGCTTTCCGGCAAGGACGCCTTCGACGTGCTGGTCGTCGGTGGCGGTCCGGCCGGCGCTTCGGCAGCCATCTATGCCGCCCGCAAGGGCATCCGCACGGGGGTGGTGTCGGAACGCTTTGGCGGTCAGGTGCAGGACACCATGGCGATCGAGAACTTCATCTCGGTGAAGGAAACCGACGGTCCCAAGCTCTCGATGGCGCTCGAGGAACATGTAAAGAGCTACGAGGTGGACCTGATGAACCTGCAGCGTGCGGCCTCGCTCAAGGCCGGCGAGCTGATCGAGGTCACGCTCGCCAACGGCGCGGTGCTCAAGAGCAAGTCCGTGATCCTCGCTACCGGTGCGCGCTGGCGCGAGATGAATGTGCCGGGCGAGCGCGAGTACCGCGGCCGCGGCGTGGCCTACTGCCCGCATTGCGACGGTCCGCTGTTCAAGGGCAAGGATGTGGCGGTGATCGGTGGCGGCAACTCGGGGGTCGAAGCGGCGATCGACCTGGCCGGCATCGTCGGCCATGTGACCCTGCTCGAATTCGACAGCAAGCTGCGCGCCGATGCGGTGCTGCAGGCCAAGCTCGGCAGCCTGCCCAACGTTACCGTCATCACCGATGCCCAGACCACCGAAGTCACCGGCAACGGCGAGAAGATGAACGGCCTGGTGTACAAGGATCGCAACAGCGGTGAAGTGCATCGAGTCGCCCTGGCCGGGGTGTTCGTGCAGATCGGTCTGCTGCCCAACACCGACTGGCTCAAGGGCACGGTGGCGCTGTCGAAGCATGGCGAGATCGAGATCAATGATCGCTGCGAAACCTCGCTGCCGGGCGTGTTCGCCGCAGGTGATGCGACCACTGTGCCGTACAAGCAGATCATCATCGCCATGGGCGAGGGCTCCAAGGCAGCGCTGTCGGCCTTCGATCACCTGATCCGCAGCCCTGCGCCGAGCGCCGAGGCGGTTGCGGCCTGAGGTCGGTGATTTTGGTGATTGGTGATTGGTGATTCGGGCTGAGTCCGCGTTGCTGCTGCGGCGCAGCTTGCGGGGTCTGCAACGCAGCGCGGACAATGCTCCCGAAGGGCGCCCCCTCGGCCACAAGCCGGCGGGGCGCGATGACATCAAGGAGCACCCGCATGACCACCACCCTGCCGCTTGACCTCGCGGCGCTCACCCTCGCCCGCGAGCGCATTGCCGACGCGGTGATCCGCACCGTGCAGTGGCAGAACGATCCGCTCTCCGAAGAGCTCGGGGTGTCGCTGCAACTCAAGCTCGAGAACCTGCAGCGAACGGGCTCGTTCAAGATTCGGGGCGCCACCCACAAGATCGGCCGGCTCATGGCCGGAGAGCATCCGCCCACAGGTGTCATCGCCGCCTCGGCCGGCAACCATGCGCAAGGCGTGGCGCGTGCCGCGACCCTGGCGGGCTTGCGCGCGGTGGTCGTAATGCCCACCACCGCGCCGCTCACCAAGATCCAGTCATGCCGAAAGATGGGCGCAGATGTGCGCTTGTTCGGCGACAATCTCGAGCATGCGGCCGACGAAGCGCGACGCATTGCCGCCGCCGAGGGGCTCGAGTTCCTCCATCCCTATGACGATTGGGATGTCATTGCCGGCCAGGGCAGCTGCGGTCTCGAGATGCTCGAAGATGCCCCGGAGATGACGGTCGCCATCGTGCCGCTGGGCGGTGGCGGATTGATCTCCGGCATCGCGCTGGCGCTCAAGCTGCAGAGTCCGGCGATCCGCATCATCGGCGTGCAGACCGAGACGGTCGCGCCATACCGCCGCTTTCTCATCGACGGCTCGCTCGAGGAGGTCTCGCCGGCTGCGCATACGATTGCCGACGGCATCAAGGTCAAGCGGCCGGGGCAGTGCAATCGACAGGTGATCGCCCGCCATGTGGACCAGATCGTGACCGTGGACGACAACGCCATCGCCGAGGCAATCGTCACCCTGCTCGAGCGCACCCGCACCATCGGCGAGGGGGCCGGGGTGGTCGGCCTGGCGGCGCTGATGCAGAAGAAGATCCGCCTCAAGGCCGACGACCGGGTGGTGTGCGTGATTTCCGGTGGCAACGTCGACATGACCCTGGTGGGGCGCTCGATCGACTACGGCCTGGCCTCGAGCGGGCGGCTGATGAGCGTGGCGGTGACCATTGCCGATGCGCCGGGGCGGCTGATGGGGCTGATCAAGACGGTGGCCGAACTGGGCATGAACATTCGCCATGTCGAGCACCGCCGCGGCGAGCTGCATGTGCCGGTCGGCATGACCGAGGTGATCCTGCAGATGGAGACGCGCGATTTCGAACATCAGCGCGAGCTTCTTGCCCACCTCGCCGGCGAGGGGATGACGGTGCGAAATCTGCTCGGTCTATAGCGGTCGGGGCGCTCTCGCTGGCGTATGTGGCGTGGTCACGATATTGTGGTGGACATCCACCCGGGGGTCCGGGGACCGGTACCACAGAGGAAGCCATGGCACGTATCGATTGGAGCGACTACGCCTGTTCGGGTTTGTACGATGAGCTGGTCTCGGAGGGGCGAGTGCCCCGCGAGGCGGCTGGAGAGTTGTGTCGCTACCTGGCCAGTCTCACGGCCGAGGAGGTCGGCGAACTCAAGACTGCCGCCGAGGTTGCGATCCAGGTGATGGGCATCACCTTCACCGTCTACTCGGACGGCAACATGATCGACCGGGCCTGGCCCTTCGACATCGTGCCGCGCATCATCCCGCTGTCGGAATGGCAACGGGTCGAAGCCGGGCTCAAGCAGCGCGTTCATGCCCTGAACCTGTTCATCGACGATCTCTACCACGATCAGCGCATCATCAAGGACGGCGTCTTTCCCGCCGAGCTGCTCGAGCAGTCGGTGAATTTCCGCCAGCAATGCGTCGGGATCAGTCCGCCGCACGGCATCTGGGCGCACATCTGCGGTTCCGACCTGGTGCGCGACAAGGATGGCACCATCTACGTGCTCGAGGACAACCTGCGCATTCCTTCCGGCGTGTCCTACATGCTCGAGAACCGCAACGTCATGAAGCGGGTGATGCCCGAGATGTTCGAGACCGGCCGGATCATGCCGGTCGACGACTATCCCTCGCAGCTCTACGACATGCTCTCGGCGATGTCGCCGCGCCCCGGCGAGGTGCCCTCGATCGCGATCATGACGCCGGGCATCTACAACTCGGCCTACTTCGAGCACGCCTATCTTGCCCAGCAGATGGGGGTGGACCTCGTCGAAGGCTCCGACCTCATCGTCGGCTCCGACGATTGCGTCTATATGCGCACCATCGACGGCCTCAAGCGGGTGGACGTGATCTACCGCCGGGTGGACGACCTGTTCATCGACCCCGAGGCTTTCAATCCCGAATCGATGCTTGGCGTACCCGGCCTGATGCGCGCCTGGCGAGCCGGCAATGTGGCGCTGTGCAATGCGCCGGGGGCGGGCGTGGCCGATGACAAGGTGGTGTACGCCTTTGTCCCCAAGATCATCAAGTATTACCTCGGCGAGGAGCCGATCGTGCCCAACGTGCCGAGCTATCTGTGCATGTACGAGGAAGACCGGCGCTATGTCCTCGACAATCTCGACAAGCTGGTGGTCAAGCCCGCCAACGAGTCGGGTGGCTACGGCATGCTGGTCGGGCCGCATTCGACTGCCGAGCAACGCGCGGATTTCGCCGAGCGTATCAAGGCCGACCCGCGCAACTACATGGCGCAACCGACCTTGATGCTCTCCGCTGCGCCGACCCTGTGCCCGGAAGGTATCGAACCGCGCCACGTCGATCTGCGGCCGTTCATCCTCTCGTCGGGCACGGATACCTATGTGACCACGGGCGGACTCACCCGGGTAGCACTGGTCAAGGGGTCGTTGGTGGTCAATTCATCGCAGGGTGGCGGCAGCAAGGACACCTGGATCGTGGATACGGAGGGAGCCTGATCATGCTGTCCAGAGTCGCAGAAAACCTTTACTGGCTGGGGCGCTACATGGAGCGCGCCGAAGATACCGCAAGGCTGATCCAGGTCAGCCGCCATGTGATGCTCGATTTCCCGGGTACCGCCACGCTGGGTTGGTCGTCGCTGATCAACATCACCGGCAGTGACGAGCAGTTCGACGAAGACTATGGCAAACGCGACGAGGCCAGTGTGCTGGCCTTTCTGTGTGCAGACAAGCGTTACGGAGGATCGATCCTGTCGGCGCTCGCCGCCGCTCGCGAGAACCTGCGCACCACCCGCGAGGTCATGCCGCGCGAAATCTGGGAAGAGATCAATCAGCTCTACCACGAGGTCAACGAACAGGCCAGCCATGGCATCGCGATGCGGCGCATGGACGGGTTTCTCAAAGGCGTGATTCGCGGCTGCCAGACGGTGACCGGCATGATCATCGGCACCCTGAGTCACACTCCGGCGCGCACCTTCTGCGGCATCGGCTGCTATCTGGAGCGCGCCGACATGACCACCCGGACCCTGGATGTGCGCTCCGCCAACCTGCTGCCGCGAAGTCCGGGTGATCTCACGCCCTTCGAGAATCTCCAGTGGATGGGGGTGCTCAAGTCGCTGTCGGCCTACCAGATGTATCGCCAGCAGATGCGCAACCGGGTACGCGGACCGGACGTGGTGGCCTTCATCCTCAAGGACCCGCTGTTTCCCCGCTCGATCAATCGCTGCCTCATGGACCTGCACCGCAACATGTATGGCTTGCCCAGGAACGATGAGGCCTGCGCAGTGGTGACTGCGCTGCAGAATCGCCTCGAGTCGGTGGATGCGGGTTGGCTGGCCGGTTCGGCGGACGATCTCCACCGCTTCGTGGACGACCTGCAGGTGGGAATCGGCGAGATCCACGACAGCATCAAGTCCACCTGGTTTGCCGGAGTCGACGAGCCGGCACCCGTGATCCCGGCCTGATCGGGGTGCTGCGCCAGCCCGCGCCCGGCGCGCGGGCTGGCCGGCCTTCCTTCAAGTTTCCGGTCACGCTGCCGATACGGACCCATCGAGCAGTGGATTGCGTGCCGGAACGAAGGGGATCGACAGTTGGCAACAGCTTGCGCGGGTGAAGGGCGGGGCGCGCCTCATGAGGTGCGCGGCGGCGCGTTCATCCGCGATCGGCTGCGCTCGCCATGAAGGCCCAGGGTCCTGCGCTCCGGATCTGTCTCATCTACGCGTCCTTCGCGTGCCTGTGGATTCTCTTCTCCGACCGCGCGCTGAGCGTGATGAGCAGCGATCCAGAGCGGATCGCGATGCTGTCGACCGTCAAGGGCTGGCTCTTCGTGCTGGTGACCACTGCCCTGCTGTGGGTGCTCGTCAAGCGCTTCGCCGAGCGCTTGGCGGTGGGAGCGCAGCAGGCCAGCCTGCTGATCGCGCAAGTGGACGCAGCGATCTGCGTGCTCGACCGTGACGGCTGGCGCGCGCAACAAGGCAATGCGGCGCTCGGGCGGCTGCTTCAGCGCCCGCTCGAAACGCTTCTGCACGAAAATATCGGGACATGGTTCGGCGATGCCGATCTTCCTGGCTTCCAGGCTTGTCTGGCGGCCCTTCAAAACGGACAGGCCGACACCCGGCAATTGCAACTGCAGCGTAGCGATGGCACCGTGGTCCCGGTCGAGATGCTGATACAGCGCCTCGACGATGGCCGCTATCTCCTGATGGCGCGCGACGTGACCGAGTTGAGCGCCACGCATGCGGCGTTGGAGAAGGAACACGCAGGCCTTCGCCGGCTCATCCGGGCCATTCCGGACATGATCTGGGTGAAGGACCCCGACGGCGTCTATCTGGCCTGCAATGAAGCATTCGAGGGCTTGCTGGGCGCTCCGGAGGCGCAGATCGTCGGCCGTACCGACCACGATTTCGTCGATCGCGAACTGGCCGACTACTTTCGTATCAAGGATTGCGAAGCATTGGCCGCCGGTGCGCCGACTGCCAACGAGGAGTGGGTCACCATCGCCGCGAGCGGTGAGCGCGTGCTGCTGGAAACCATCAAGACGGCGATGACCGACCAGGCCGGCGGGCTGATCGGCGTTCTCGGCATTGCCCGCGACATCACCCGGATACGTCGCAATGAGTCCTTGCTGGCGGACGAGATGGCGAGCCGCTCGCTGCTCCTCGAGCACCTCGACGATGGCGTGGTGGTGCTGGACGAGGACGGTGCGGTGGTCGAGCTCAACCGTGGATTCGCGCGGCTGCTGGGCTGCAGTCCTGAAGAAGCTGCGGCGCTGCGCGTGTGGGACTGGGACTGCAAGTTCTCGCGCGATGAAATTGGCGCCATGATGCACCGCGAGGTTGGCGAAGCCGGCGAGGACATCGGCTTCGAAACCTTGATGCGCCGCCGCGATGGCGCGCTGCGCGATGTCGAGGTGCGTCGTACCGGCTTCATGCGTGGGCGCCGGAAACTATGGCTTTGCCTGTGCCACGACATTACCGAACGCAAGGACAACGAACGCGCGCTGCGCGCCAGCGAGGCGCAGCAGCGCTCGGTACTGTCGGCCTTGTCGGAGGCGGTTCTGGTCTTCGACCCCGAGGGGCGGGTGGTCAGCATGAACCGTGCGGCCGAGGCGGAGGCACAGCGGGGCTGCAATTTCGCCATCGGTGACAAGGCGTCGGAATGGGTCGCCTTCCGCGAAGATGGCAGCGCGATTCGGAACGCCGAATTGCCGATGATGGTGACGCTGCGCGAGGGCATCGCGCAGCGCGACGTGTTGCTGGGCGTGCACTGCAGCGATGGCTCGACGTCGTGGCGGATCGTGAACTCCGAGCCGATCTTCGACGCGGAAACGGGCCGGCTCAGTGCCGCCGTGGCGTCCTTCTTCGACGTCAGCGAACGACGGAAAGCGGATGAACTGCTGCGCAAGCTGTCGCTGGTCGTGGAGCAGAGTCCCGTCGGCATTGCCATCACCGACACCGAAGGCGCGCTCGAGTATGTCAACGAGGCGATGGCGCACGCGAGCGGCATGTCGCAGGATCGGCTGCTCGGGCGGCCACTGGAATGCCTGAGCAGCGGCGAGGGCGACCCGCAAGCGATCCGCGATGCCTTTGCCGCCGCCACCGCAGGCTCGAGCTGGGATGGCGAATTGGTCACCACGGGGGCGCGCGGGGGGCGGGCGATCAACATGGCGCTGCTCGCGCCGATCCGGCGGGCCGACGGCAGTATCAGCAATTGCTTCCTGGCGGTGCAGGACATCTCCGCGGCGAAGCAGGCGGAAGCCGAGCTCGAGCGCTATCGGCGCGACCTCGAGGCCCTGGTGAGCGAACGTACCGCGGCCCTTGAAGTGGCCAACCGTGCGCTCAAGAATCGCATGGATGAAGTCGCCGAGCTCAATGGCAAGCTTGTGGCGTGGACCGGGCAGCTGCAACAGGCCAAGGAGCAGGCCGACGTGGCGAGTCGTGCCAAGAGCGCCTTCCTGGCCAACATGAGCCACGAAATACGCACCCCGATGAACGCCATCATCGGCTTCGCGCACCTCTTGCGTCGCGCCGAGACCCGAGCGCCGCAGCTCGATCGGCTCGACAAACTGATCGGCGCGGCTAAGCACCTGCTGAGCATCATCAACGACATACTGGACCTGTCGAAGGTCGAGGCGGGCAAGCTGGTCCTGGAGCCTCGTCCGTTCACCCTCTGCGAACTCTTCGACGGTGTCGTCGACCTGCTGGATAGCCGTGTTGCCGAGAAGGGGCTGCGGATGGATGTCGAGCTCGGCCCCGGGCTGGAAGGCGCGCTGCTGGGCGATCGACAACGGCTCGCGCAGATCCTGCTGAACTTCGCCGGCAACGCAGTGAAGTTCACCGATCGTGGCGGCATCGTGCTCGCAGCCTCGCGAATCCCCTCGGCCGATTCCTGCATGCGGGTACGATTCGAGGTCCGCGACAGCGGAATCGGCATCGCGCCCGATGTCATCGCGCGAATCTTCAAGCCTTTCGAGCAGGCCGACGGTTCGACCACGCGCAGCTACGGCGGCACCGGGCTGGGCCTCGCGATCAGCAAGCGCCTGGTGGAAACGATGGGCGGCGAAGTCGGTGTCGCCAGCACCCCGGGAGAAGGCAGCACGTTCTGGTTTTCCGCCTCCTTCGAGGCCGCACCGGTCGATGCGTCGGCGCCACGGCAGAGTAAGGGCGCAGTTCGGGAACGGCCCATGGTGGGCGAGCGGCGCCTGCTGGTGGTGGAGGACAACCTGATCAATCAGGAAGTCGCGATGCAGCAACTCCGCGATCTGGGCTATCGGGTCGATGTCGCGGCCAATGGGCGCGAGGCGCTCGAGCGGGTCGGCAGCGCCCGCTACGATCTGATCCTCATGGACATGCAGATGCCGCAGATGGACGGCCTCGCCGCGACCCGCGCGATTCGCGCCCTACCCGGGGATACCGGCGCCATGCCGATCATCGCCATGACGGCCAATGCCTTCGCGGAGGACCGCGCGCGCTGCCTTGCCGCGGGCATGAACGACCATATCGCCAAGCCGGTCGACCCGTCGACGCTCGAAGCGATGGTGGCTCGCTGGCTGGGCGGCGGCATCGCCTCGCAGCCGCTCGATGGCACCGTGGCGCCGGCTCGCAGCCTTGCCACGGACTTCGTCGATGTGCTGCGGCGCGGCGGGCAACTCGATGTGGACCGTGGGCTGCATCTGGCCCGCGATCGTCCCGAGCGTTACGCCTCGATGTTGCGGCTGTTTGCCGATCAGTATGCTGGCCAGGCCGGCAAACTGCAGGCCGCGCTGGATGCTGGAGAGCGCGAGCAGGCCGAGCGTCTTGCGCACTCGCTCAAGGGTTCGTCGGCGACGATCGGGGCGGATGCGCTCGCCGCCGCCGCCGCCGGCCTGGAGTTGGCGATTCGCAATGGCGCGCCAGCGGGGCGGGTCGAAGAACTTCTGGCCGAGGTGGCGCAGTGCAGCGATGCGTTGCGCGCAGCGCTCGAACCCGCTCTGGCCGATCGACAGCCCGCTGCATAGCGCTGCGGCACTCCGGTGGCACTGCCTGTTTGCGGGCGCGGTAGACGGTGGTGCGCCGAACGAGAGCCCCTGCACGAGCGATGTACGGTGCTACGGCGTGCCTGCGACGCTGCCCTCGCGACGCGGATCTGCGCCGCCGGCCCACTGGCCACGCTCTGGGTGGTGGGCAAACACGCCCCGCGATCCGTCGGCCCGCGACCCATTGAAGACGATGCCGTGCAGGCCGCTGGTGAGCTCCATGATGCGAACTTCGTGCCCCCGGCGCTCGAGTTCCGGCTTGAGGGCCTCCAGTTCCGTACCCTTTTCCAGATAGGTGATGGCGCTGGTCTGGGCGCCAAAATGCGGCTGGTCGATGGCCTGCTGGATGTCGAGCCGCCAGTCGATCAGCCCGGCGAGGCTGCGCGTCACGAACTGGATGATGGTGCTGCCGCCGGGCGAGCCGAGCACCGCTTCGAGCTCTCCGCTGTGCTTGAACACCATCGTCGGCGACATCGAGCTGCGCGGCCGCTTGCCGGCCTCGACACGGTTGGCGACCGGCCGCCCGGCGTCGTCGCTGGCGCGGAAGGAGAAATCGGTGAGCTGGTTGTTGAGCAGGAAACCGCGCACCAGCTGGAAGCTGCCGAAAGCCGACTCGATGGAGGTGGTCATCGACACCGCATTGCCACCAGCGTCGACGATCGAGACATGGCTGGTCGATGGCAGTGGCTGGCTGTAGTCGATGCCGCGGGCGAGGCTCGCGCCGGGCGGCAGACCGGCTTCGGGGGTGCCCATCGAGCGCGCCATGTCGATCGTGGCGGCGCGGCGCGCCAGGTAGCCGGGGTCGAGCAGGCCCGCCACCGGCACCTCGACGAAATCGCTGTCGGCCATGTAGCGGGCGCGATCCGCGTACGCCAGGCGGTAGGCTTCGGACATCAGATGAACTGCGTCGGCGCCGTTCGGCCCCAATGCGGCAAGGTCGAAATGGGCGAGCATGCCGAGGCTCATGCCCATCGTCACGGCTCCCGAGCTGGGCATGCCCATGCCGCAGATGCGGTAGGAGAGGCGATACTCGAAACACATCGGCGGGCGCTCGCGGGCCCGATAGCCAGCCAGGTCGCCGCCATCGAGCAAACCCGGATTGCGGGGGTGATTGCGGACCGCAGCAACGATATCGTCGGCAATCGGGCCGCGGTAAAAGGCGTCGGCGCCGCGCTCGGCAATCTGCCTCAGGGTCGCCGCCAGCGCCGGGTTGCGGAGCGTGCTTCCGGTTGCCAGGGGCTGGCCGTCGGGATCGAGAAAATAGGCCGCCGCGGCAGGTTCGCCAGCGAGGCTGGCAAGGTTGGCCAAGATCAGTGCGTGCAGCCTCGGCGAGACGGCGAAACCCGCCGTGGCAAGCTCGATCGCCGGGGCGAAAAGCTGCGCCCAGGGCAGGCGGCCATGTTGCCGGTGGGCGAGTTCGAGCATTCTCAGGACACCCGGCGTGCCCACCGAGCGGCCGCCCACTACGGCCTGCCTGAAGGGCAACGGCGTGCCGTCCGCATTCAGGAAGAGCGCCGCTGTGGCCGCGGCCGGGGCGGTCTCGCGTCCGTCGTAGCTGACCAGCCGGTGCGCGGCCGCATCGTAATGGAGCATGAAGGCGCCGCCACCGATGCCCGAGGACTGCGGCTCCACGAGCGTCAGCACCAGCTGCACCGCGATCGCCGCATCGACCGCGCTGCCGCCCGCCGCGAGCACTTCGACGCCTGCCGCGACCGCCAGCGGATTGGCGGCAGCAACCATGTCGCGGGCGGCGAAGCCGATCTGCCGCGCCTGCCAGCCGGAGGGGTGCTCGGGTGCAATGAAGACCGCCGGCAGGCTCGGCCCGCCAGTGCTGCAGGCGACCATCAGGCTCGCCGCAAGGGCCAGCGCCGCGGTGCCCAGTCTCGAGCTCGCCATGGCCGTCAGGGGCGGCTGCAGGAGCAGCCTTCGCGTTGGCGCGGCAGCGATGCGAACAGCCGCGCGCCGACGTTGTTCGCGGCGCTGCGCAGCCCGGCCTCGGCGAGCCTTTGCGCGCGCATGGAGTTGCCGCACGCCGACCGCACGACCCCTTCGCCAGTGGTGGCGCCCTCGGCAAGCATCAGCCGCGTGCGTCGGATCATGGGCTTGAGTGCCATTGCATTGCTCCCCCGATCGGGTCCATCCCGACGACATGCTTGAAGCGAAGGCGCTGACCGACATGGCGCGCCTTGTGCCCCCAGATTGAGTCAGAAACGGGTTTTTCGCAAGTCGCGCAAGGGGGTCGGCAGCCGCCGCGCGGGGCATGATCGGATGGCGTGGAAATGTGACGGTGTCATCCTGGTCGAGTGGAGGATTTTTCGGGCCGAATGGTGCAATATCTGCATCGTCCCGTGCGTCGCAATCGATTTGCGGTGTGCGTGCGAGGTCGCTTCGGTGCGGTGGCAGCGATCCATGGGGAGGGGTCGGGGCACGCCGCGATGCCGGCGACAAAGGAGGCGTGAATGACCAGGTATGGAGCGCCAGAATCCGGACAAGCGGACGATCTGGTGCAGTTTGCCCCCGAAGACACCGCCCGGGCGCTCGACGAAGGCGACTGCTGGCGCGTTCTTGCGGTCGATGACGACGAGGGTTTCCAGCGCTCGACCGAACTGGCGCTCCGGAATCTGCGCCTGCTAGGTCGTCCGCTGGTGCTGGTGCAGGCCTATTGCCTCGCCGAGGCGGCCCGCCTGCTGGCCAGGGACCGTGACTTTGCGGTGGTGCTGGCCGATGTGGTCATGGAGACCGACGATGCGGGTTTGCGCCTTGTGAAGGGCATCCGCGAGATGCTCGGCCTGTCCGAAGTGCGCATCATCCTGCTCACCGGCCAGCCCGGATTCGCGCCGATCGACGAAGTGATGCAGAACTACGACCTCTCCGACTATTGCCTGAAGTCCGAGCTGGCCCACCGCGGCCTCAGGAACGTGCTCACTGCGGCCTTGCGCGGCTATCGCGATCTGCGCGCACTGAGCGCCGCACGCAAGGGCCTGCAGCTGATTCTCGAGGCCAGCAATCGCCTGTCGACGGCACGCACGATTCGCGACATGTCGCAGGGTGTGCTGTCCGAGATTGCCTCGCTGCTGGGACTTCGCGACGAGGGTATCGTCTGCGTGCGTTGCGGGGCCAGCCCTCTGGAGAACTTCACATGCAACGCCGAGACGGGTGCGAAGCCGCTGATCGTCGGCGCCACGGGACGCTATGTGGCGCATCTCGATGGCCTGCTGGAGGCCCTGCCCAACGAGTCGGTTCGCAGCCTCATCGGCCAGGCCCTGAGCGGCAGGCTGTCGATCGAATGCAGTGACAGCCAGGTGATCTACTTCCCGCCGCACGAGGCCCTTGCCGAATACGTCGTCTATCTGGCGACCGACCGGCGGCTCGACGATTCGGAGCTCGAGCTGCTCAGGGTATTCGCGGCCAACGCTTCGAAGGGTTTTGGCAACGTGGGCCTGATCAGTCGCCTCGATCGGCTCGCCTACGAGGACGAACTGCTGCGGATCCCGAATCGCAGTGCCGCCTTGCGCGAGATCGAGCGACTGCGCCTGGGCGAGCGCAGCCGACCCTACAAGCTGGTGCTGCTCGACGTGGACAACTTTGCCGGACTCAACGATGCCTTCGGGGTCAAGCTCGGCAACCGGGTGCTGAAGGCCTTGCTCGATCCGCTGCGGCAGGCCTTCCCGCCGCCGGCCTTCATTGCGCGAATCACCGCCGACCTGTTCCTGATCCTCGGCGATGCCGCGGCGGTGGATATGCACAAGGCGGCATCGGTGCTGACCGGCCCACTGCGGATCGACGCCGCCAGCTATCGCCTGAGTGCCTGCTGCACCGAGATTGCGCTGGACGCGATCGACGGCGATGCCTCCGAGTTGTTGCGGGCGGCGCGCGGCGGCCTGCGCGCGGCCAAGGCATGCGGACCGGGATCCGCAGTGGCTTACGACGAAGCCTTCGAGCGACTCGCCGCGGAGCGGTTCGAGCTCGTTTCCGACCTCGCCGAGGCGCTCGAGGGCTCGCACCTGGAACTGATGTTCCAGCCCCAGATCGACCTCAAGAGCGGCCGCCTGGTGGGCGTCGAAGGATTGCTGCGTTGGCCGCGCGAGAGCGGTTTCGTGTCGCCCGCCAGGTTCATCCCGATCGCCGAGCAATCGGCCCTGATCCACTCCATTGGCGAGATGGTGGTTCGCCAGGCCTGCGAGGCAAGCCGCGAACTCGAGCGCAGCGGTTTCGGCGAGGTGCTGATCAGCGTCAACGTCTCGGCGCGGCAGTTCGTCGTCCCGACCCTGATCGAGTCGATTCACGAGCAATGTGCGCAGTCCGGGCTGACGCCGGGCAGGCTCGGTCTGGAGGTGACCGAAACGACTGCCATGCAGTCCTTCGAGGAGGTCGCCGCGGCGCTCAGGACGCACCGTGAGCGGGGCGGCTTCGTTGCCATCGACGACTTCGGAACCGGCATGTCTTCGCTGCAGTATCTGCTCGATTTGCCGGCCGATCATCTCAAGATCGATCGGACCTTCGTGGCCGGCGTCGAGACCGATGAACTGAGCCGCCAGATCGTGAGACTGATCATCGATCTTGCGCGGCGAATCGATGTCGAGGTGATTGCCGAGGGCGTCGAAACACAGGCGCAGGCCGACTGGTTGCGGCGCCAGGGTTGCCACATGGCCCAGGGTTGGCTGTTCGCAAAGGCGATGAAGCTGCCGGAGCTCATTGAGTTTTGCCGCCGCAACGCGCAGGAGGCGACCCGGGGGTGAGCACGGAAGCGCGCGCGGTGCCGGGATGGCGGCGCTTGCTGTCGCCTGGCTCGGTGCTTCCCTACCTTGCGCCATGGTGGATCCTCGTTCCCGTGATTGGCGTGCTGCTCCACAATGCCCGCGTCGATTCATTGCAGGCACCGCTTCGTGCGGCCGAGGCCGAGCGGGTACGGGCCGACGCGGACCTGCTGCGGCGCTCGCTCGATCGCCTGCGCAATGACATCCGCCTGCTTGTCCACGTCGCCCGCAGCGAGCTCGTCGCCGCGCCGCAGGCCGGTGGCGGCCGCGAAGCGCTGGTGAGCTTCCTGCACGAATTCCTCGAGACCTTTCCGGGCTATCGACAGGCACGCCTGCTCGACCTGCAGTGTCACGAGCGAGTGCGCCTGGAGCGCCGCGCCACCGGCGTGGAAACCGTAGCGGCCGCCGCCTTGCAGGACAAATCGGGCCATTCGTACTGCCTCGCGGGCCAGCGACTGGCAGCCGATGAGTATTTCATCTCCAGGCTGGACGCCAACGTCGAGCATGGCCAGATCGTCAGGCCGCTCGAACCCATGCTGCGGATTGCGGCGCGGATCTTCGACGATGCGCGGCGTCCGCTGGGCATCGTGGTGCTGAATTTCGACGCGAGCCTTCTGCTCGGCAGCCTCTCTGCCGCCAGCGTGGCAGGCAGCGGACTGCTCGACGACCAGGGCTACTGGCTTCACGCGGCCGATCCGGCGGACGAGATGGCTTTCGTGAATGGTGACGATGCACGTCGGCTGGGCATGCGTGATCCCGAAGCCTGGCAGAGAATCCACGAGTCGGGCCGCTCGGCGGGCCAGTTCGAGGCGCGCTCGGGGTTGTGGAGCTTTCGACGCGTGGCGCCGGCCAGCGAGGTGCCCGGCCTGCAGGCGCCGGTCTGGTATGCGGTGAGTATTGTGCCGGCGAAACACGTCACCGCCGTCCGGATCCGATCCGCCCTCGGGCATGGCCTGCTGGCGCTCGCGCTGCTTGCGGCGACGAGCGGGTTGTCCCTCGGCCTGGCCCGCTCGCGCCAGAGCGAGCGTCGCACCGCCAGGGACCTGGCCCGATCGACTGCCGAGCTGGCCGAAGCGGGTCAGCAACTCGAGGCCTCGAGGGACGAACTGGTGCGCAGTGAACGCTTGTCCTCACTGGGCCTCATGGTGGCTGGCGTCGCACACGAGATCAACACACCGCTGGGTGCCGCGATGCTGGCTGGAAGGGTGCTCGAGGAGCAACTCGACGCGCTTCGCCATGCCTATCGGTCGGGCCTGCGGCGCACCGACATGGAACGCTTCGAGCAAGAGCATCGTGAAGGTCTCGCCCTGCTGTCGGGAAATCTGCGACGGGTTGCCGATCTGATCCACCTCTTCAAGCAGGTTGCGACGGATCGTGCAGCCGCGACCCGCCAGCATTTCGATCTGGCAGCCGTGGTGCACGACGTGTTGGCGCTGA
This sequence comes from Zoogloeaceae bacterium, assembly GCA_024235595.1. Lineage (GTDB taxonomy): Bacteria > Pseudomonadota > Gammaproteobacteria > Burkholderiales > Rhodocyclaceae > Cognatazoarcus. Next base: position 365,855 of record JACKMC010000001.1, read on the forward strand.
TGGCGGGCACGCTCAAGCATGTGCCTCATCGCGTCGAGGTGGACATTCCGCCGGGGATTGCGATGGACAGTTTTCCGGGGCCGCTTGGGCAGATCGTGCAGAATCTGGTGAACAACGCGCTCGATCACGCTTTTCCGCAGGGCGGCCCGGGGCAAGTGTTGATCTGTGGCCGGGGTGAAGGCGAGCGGGTGGTATTGAGCGTCGGCGACAATGGCTGCGGCATCGCGGCTGCCGATATGCCACACATCTGGGATCCGTTCTTTACCACTCGCCGTCATCGCGGTGGTACCGGCCTGGGCCTTCACATCTGCCACCAGCTCGCCACGGCCGTGCTCGGCGGCCGTATCGAGATTGCCGAAAACGGCACCGGGCGGGGCTGCACCGTTCGACTTGAGATTCCCGCGGTGGCGCCCGCTGGGGGCGCCGTGCCGTGACGGCCCAACGGGATCGCCGCAGCGGTCCCGTTGGCTCGGCGAAGGTGCCGGCGATGCGTCAGGACGATGGCGAAGCCCGCAGTTGCCGCGCGCTGCGCGAGTTGGCGAAATATTCGTGGCTCAGCCTCGCGATCACCGGCGAGAGCAGCAACAAGGAGACCAGGTTGGGGAAGGCCATGAAGGCGTTCAGCGTGTCCGAGACCAGCCATACGAAGTCCAGCTGGGTCACCGCACCGACCATCACGAAGGCCGTCCACAGCAGGCGGTAGGGCTTCTCGACCGAGGTGCCGACCAGGTACTCCCAGCACTTCTCGCCGTAGTAGGCCCAGCCGAGGATGGTGGTGAACGCGAACACCGCCACCGCGATCGACAGGAACTGGCCACCGAAGCCCGGAAACGCCGCCGCGAAGGCGTTCGAGGTGAGCGCAGCGCCCTTCACCCCGCTCGACCACTCGCCGGTGACGATCAGCACCAGGCCGGTCATGGTGCACACGATCAAGGTGTCGATGAAGGTGCCCATCATGCCGACCAGGCCGGATTCGACCGCGTTCGACGACTTTCCGGCCGCCTGCGCGATGCCGGCGGTGCCGAGGCCGGCTTCGTTGGAAAAGATGCCGCGCGCCACGCCATAGCGCATCGCCATCATGATCGCCGCGCCGGCAAAGCCACCGGTGGCCGCGGCCGGGCTGAAGGCGTAGCTGAACACCAGGCCGAGGGCATGGGGGATCTGGTCGGCATACAGCACCAGCACCGCCAGCGCGGCGACGACGTAGCTGATGCACATGAAGGGCACCAGTTTCTCGGCCACCGCGCCGATGCGCTTGACCCCGCCGAGCAGCACGAAGCCGGTCAGCACCGTCATCACCACGCCGGAGAGCCATGGGTCGATGCCGAAGCTCGCCTGCAAGGCGCCGGCGATGCTGTTCGATTGCACCATGTTGCCGATGCCGAAACCCGCCAGCCCGCCAAACAGCGCAAAGGCTGCGCCGAGCCAGCGCCAGTGCTTGCCGAGTCCGTTCTTGATCGCATACATCGGGCCACCGACCTGTTCGCCGTGATCGTCGGTCTCGCGGTAATGCACCGCCAGCACCACCTCGGCGTACTTGGTGGCCATGCCCACGAGTGCCGTGATCCACATCCAGAACAACGCGCCGGGGCCGCCAACCGCGATCGCGGTGGCCACGCCGGCGATGTTGCCGGTGCCCACGGTGGCTGCCAGCGCGGTCATCAGCGCGGCATAGGGGGTGATGTCACCGGGTGCGCTGGCGTCCGGCTTGCGGCTGCGCCAGACCATCGCGAAGCCGGCGCCGATCTTGGCGATCGGCATCAGCTTGAGGCGTAGTTGCAGGAACAGGCCGGTGCCGAGGATCAGCACCAGCATGGGTGGCCCCCACACGAAATCGTTGATGGCGGTGATGAATTGGGTCAGTGCTTCCATTGGAGATCTCCGGGGTGGCTTGCTATTGGCGTTCGAGGCGTACCACGGCCTCGATCTCGACGCCTGCGCCGGTGGGCAGGGCGCTGACCTGCACGGTCGAGCGGGCCGGGCGATGCTCGCCGAAGCGCCGTGCGAAGACGGCGTTCATGGCCGCGAATTCGCCCAGGTCGGTCATGAACACGGTGACCTTGACGACCCGCGCCAGCGAGCAGTCGCAACTGAGCAGGATGGCCTCGAGGTTGTCGAAGACCTGTTCGGTCTGGGCCGAGATGTCGCCCTCGCGCTTCTCGCCAGCGGCCGACAGCGGGATCTGACCAGAGGTGTACAACCAGCCATCGACCGCGATCGCTTGCGAATAGGGGCCGATGGCCTTTGGGGCGTTGGGGGTGGAAACGATTTGCATCGATGATTCTCCTTTGGTCTCGTGTGTGTGGTTCTTTCGGGGGGTCAGGCGTAGCGGGCGACGGTGAGGCCGTCCAGGTCGATCCCCGGGTCGCGGCCGCTGAGCAGATCGGCGATCACCCGGCCAGTGCCGGCGGCCATGGTCCAGCCCAGCGTGCCGTGGCCGGTGCTGAGCAGCAGGTTGGGAAAGCGGGTGGCGCCGACAATCGGGGTGCCGTCGGGGGTCATCGGCCGCAGGCCGGTCCAGAACTCCGCCCTGGAGACATCGCCGCCTTTCGGGAAGAGGTCGTTCGCCACGAATTCCAGGGTGCCGCGACGGGCCTGGTCGAGGCGCAGGTCGAAGCCTGAAAGCTGGGCCGTGCCGCCGACCCGGATGCGCGCTCCGAGGCGGGTCACGGCGACCTTGTGGCTCTCGTCCATGATGGTCGACTCGGGCGACATCGCGGCGTCGTCGATCGGCACGGTGATCGAGAAGCCCTTTACCGGATAGATCGGCAGGTCGATGCCCAGCGGCTTGGCGAGCAAGGGCGAATAGCTGCCCAGGGCGAGGATGTACCTGTCCGCGGTGAGCACGCCGGCGTCGGTACGCACCCCGCTGATGGTGTCGCCCTCGCGCTCGATGGCCTCGATGTTCACGCCGAAGCGGAACCGGGCGCCGTGGCTCTCGGCCATCCTGGCGAGCTCCTGGGTGAACTTGAAGCAGTCTCCGGTCTCGTCGCCCGGCAGGCGCAAAGCGCCCACGAACTTGTGCTTGACCAGCGCCAGTGCGGGCTCGTACTCGAGGTAGGCGTCGCCCTCGAGGACCTGGAAGGGCACCCCGTACTGCCTGAGGATGTCGACATCCTTGCCGACGCCGTCGAGCTGCTTCTGGGTACGGAAGAGCTGCAGCGTGCCCTGTGCGCGCTCGTCGTAGGCGATGCCGGTGGCGGTGCGCAATTCCTTGAGGCAGTCACGGCTGTACTCGGCCAGACGCACCATGCGGGCCTTGTTCACGCGATAGCGCGACTCGGTACAGTTGCGCAGCATCGACAGGCCCCAGCGCCACATTGCCGGGTCGAGCATCGGCTTGATGACCAGCGGGCTGTGGTGCATCAGCATCCACTTGATGGCCTTGAGCGGCACGCCGGGACCGGCCCAGGGGGCGGAATAGCCCGGCGACACTTCACCCGCGTTGGCATAGCTGGTTTCCAGCGCCGCGCCGGGCTGGCGATCCACCACCGTGACCTGGTGACCGTCGCGGGCCAGGTAGTAGGCCATCGTGGTGCCGATCACGCCGCTGCCGAGAATGAGCACATGCATGAAGCTTCTCCTGAATGCTGTGTTGGGTCGCGTGTCCCGGGGCGGGAGAGGGCGACGGATGCCGAGCCTTTGCAACGACCGTGCCAGGCACATGAATCTCAACAAAATCATATGGTTGGAGTTTTTGCGCGGCCGCCTCCGCGATGTCTGTGTATCGAAATCGCTACACGAAAACCGGGAAAGCCTCTGGCAATCACTGAAAACCGTTGTGTCTCAGTCACTTGGGCGTTATGTTTGCAATTCGATACAGCGTAGCGATATCAATACAGCCTGATGCGCATCGACGTTCTCTTCTCTGACAGGGTGGGCATCGCCCAGGAAATCCTGGCCACGCTCGCACGCCGCGGCCTGGACGTGACGGCGGTGGAGGTCGAGCCGCCGCATGTCTACTTCGAGGCGCCCAGCCTCGATGAAGCGGCACTGCGACCGCTGCGCGCCGAGTTGCTGCTGGTGGCTGGAGTCCGTTCGGTCGATTCACTGGCGATGCTGCCGGGTGCGCGGCGACGCCTGTATCTCGATGCCTTGCTGGCGTCGCAGGCTGATCCGGTGCTGGCGGTCGACGCCGAGGGGGTGGTGGTGGTCGCCAATGCGGCAGCCGTGGCCGCCACCGGCTTGCCCGAAGACCTGCTGTGCGGCACACCGATGCAGAACCTGTTCGGCCAGCCTGAACTGGTGCGCGCGATGATCGCCAAGGGCTACCACTTGCCGATGAGCGAGGTGGTGGTCGATGGCGAGTCCTTCCTCGTCGAGACTTTCCCGCTCAGCGAGGCCAGCGGATCGGTCGCCGGTGCGGTCCTTACCCTGCATGCACCGCATCGCATCGGCGAGCGCCTGTCGGCGCTGCAGAACTACGACGCCGGCGGCTTCGAGAACATCCTCGGCAGCTCTCCCGAGTTGCAGGTGGTCAAGCAGCGCGCGGCGCGCATGGCGCAGGTCGATGCCCCGTTGCTGATCACCGGCGAAACCGGCACCGGCAAGGAGCTCTTCGCGCATGCCTGCCATGCCGGCAGCGGCCGCCGCAGCCAGCCCTTCTTCGCGCTGAACTGCGCCGCATTGCCTGAGAACCTCGCCGAGAGCGAGCTGTTCGGCTATTCACCGGGTGCGTTCTCCGGCGCGCTGCGCGGCGGCAAGCCGGGTCTGCTCGAACTTGCCGACGGCGGCACCGTGTTCCTCGACGAAATCGGCGAGATGTCGCCCTATCTGCAGGCCAAGTTGCTGCGCTTTCTCAACGACGGCAGCTTTCGACGGGTCGGGGGCGATCGCGAGGTCCGGGTCAACGTGCGCGTCATCAGCGCTACCCACAAGTCGCTCGATGAGATGGTCGCGGCCGGGGCGTTTCGCCAGGACCTGCTGTTTCGCCTGAACGTGCTCACCCTGCACGTGCCGCCGCTCAGGGCGCGCACCGACGATATCCTGCCGCTGGCCCAGTTCTTCATTGCGCGCGCCTGCGAACAGGTCGGACGCGCCAGCGTGAGGCTCTCCCCGGCTGCCAGCGCGGCGCTGCTCACCAATCCCTGGCCCGGCAACGTGCGCCAGTTGCAGAACGTGATCTTTCGCGCGGTGACGATGACCGAAAGCCCGGTGGTCGATGCGCCCGACCTTGAGCTGGCCGGTGCGGCGGCCCCAACCGATGCGGCGGGCGCGCCCGCTTCGCTCGAGGTTGCCGTGGCCGCATTCGAGAAGGACCTTCTCGGCCGTCTCTACCTCGAGTTTCCGTCCACGCGGCGGCTCGCGGAGCGTCTTGGCACCTCGCACTCGGCAATCGCGGCGCGGCTGCGCAAGTACGGCATCGGCAGGGGGTGAGCCGCAACACCGCTGGGCGCCGGCGGGCGCGCGAATGTCCGGATACGCCTCGCTCCGACGCTGGCCGGGTGGATCGATCTCGGCTGCGACTGACCGCTGAGGCTTGCCGACTCGATGCTAGAATCCCGGGTTTGTCCCAGCCGCTACAGGAAGATTGCCGTGCACATCGTCTGTCTAGACCTCGAAGGGGTCCTCGTTCCCGAAATCTGGATCGAATTTGCCGAGCGCACCGGCATATCCGCGCTGCGTCGTACCACCCGCGACGAGCCCAACTACGACACCCTCATGAAGTACCGGCTCGAGATCCTGCGCGAGCACAAGCTGGGCCTGCCCGACATCCAGGCCGTGATTGCCGGCATGGAGCCGCTGGCGGGTGCGAAGGACTTCCTGGATGCGTTGCGCGAGACCTACCAGGTCATCATCCTGTCCGACACCTTTTCCGAATTCGCCAAGCCCCTGATGCGCCAGCTCGGCTTGCCGACGCTCTTCTGCCATAGCCTGGAGGCCGACGCCGAGGGCATTCTGGTGAACTATCATCTGCGCATGGCGGACCACAAGCGCGAGGCAGTGAAGCGTCTGAAGGAGCTCAACTTCAAGGTCGTGGCCGCGGGCGATTCCTACAACGACACCGCGATGCTCGGCGAGGCCCACGGCGGCATCCTGTTCCATCCGCCCGAGAACGTGGTGCGCGAGTTTCCGCAGTTTCCGGTGGTTCGCGACTACGACGGGCTGCGCACGGAGATCGACCGCGCTTTCGCGCGGCGGTGAGGGTGAGCCGCAGTGAGGAGTCAAGGCTGAGGAGTCAGGAGTAGATGTTTGCGGGTGCTCGCGCCCGCTGCGCACCAATCACCAATCACCGCCCCCAAGACCATGCACCGACAACGCTTCTTCACCCTCTCCGCTTCATGTCCCGACCGGGTCGGCATCGTCGCCCGGGTGTCCGGCTTCATCGCCGAGCACCAGGGCTGGATTCTCGAGACGGCGCTTCATGCCGAACCGCCACGCGAGGGTGAGGCCGTTGGACGCTATTTCATGCGTATCGAGATCCGCGCCGACTCCCTGCCCTTCATGCTGACCGAGTTCCGTGAACGCTTCGCGCCGCTCGCCGCCGAGCTGGAGCTGGACTGGAAGATCACCGATTCGGCGGTCAAGAAGCGGGTGGTGGTGCTGGTCTCCAAGCAGGAGCATTGTCTCTACGACCTGCTCGCCCGGTGGCAGTCGAAGGAACTCGACATCGAGATCCCCTGCGTGATCTCGAACCACGATACCTTTCGCGGATTCGTGGAGTGGCATGGCATCCCCTTCCATCATGTCCCCGTCAGCGCCGACAACAAGGCGCGTGCCTATGTCGAGGTGCAGCGCATTTTCGAGGAAGTGGGCGGCGACACCATGGTGCTGGCGCGCTACATGCAGATTCTCTCGCCGGAGTTGTGCAAGGCCTACCCGGGACGCATCATCAACATTCATCACAGCTTCCTGCCCAGCTTCGTCGGTGCCAAGCCGTATCACCAGGCCTGGGCCAAGGGCGTGAAGCTGATCGGCGCTACCTGTCACTACGTGACTGCCGAGCTCGACCAGGGCCCGATCATCGAGCAGGACGTGATCCGCATCGACCACTCGGATGCGGTCGAAGACATGGTCCGCTACGGCAAGGACATCGAGAAAGCCGTGCTCGCGCGTGGCCTGCGCTATCACCTCGAAGACCGGGTGCTGGTGCATGGCAACAAGACGGTGGTGTTCCGCTGAGGGGGCGGCACCGCCCGGTTGGCGGCGAGAGGCCGTCGATCCCCGCCCGGTCGGCCTAGCTGCCGTGCCGTTGTCGCGCAGGGGCGCGATTCAGTGCCTGTGTGCCGCCTTCCCGGCGCGGCCGCGCAGGCTCGCTAGCTTGACGTAGAGGGTGCTGCGCGAAATGCCGAGGGTCCTGGCCGCCTGCGAGATGTTTCCACCGGCATTGGCTACCGCCGCGAGGATGGCCTGCTGTTCGAGATCTTCGAGCCGCGTGGCGCTTGCGCCAGCAGACGGTGAAGCGTCGGCCGCCAGGGGGGCCGACCGGGTGCTCGCAAGCAGCTCCTCCGGGAGCAGCGAAAAGTCGATCAGCCCGCTGTCGCTGAGCGCGAACACCCCTTCGAACACGTTCTGCAGTTCGCGAACGTTTCCCGGCCAGCGATAGCGCAGGAAGGCCCGCCGCACCTCGTCGCTGATGGCCTTCGTCGGGCAACCGTACTTCTGCGCCAGGCGCGCGTTCAGGTGATCGATGATGTGCGTGATGTCGTCGGGGCGCTCGCGTAGCGCCGGAAGGCGAATGCTGGTCACGCACAGGCGGTGGAAGAGGTCCTCGCGGAAGCGCCCCGCCGCCACTTCACCGCGCAGCTCGCGATTGGTGGCGGCGATGATGCGCACGCTCACCTGCCGCTCGCGGGTATCGCCCATGCGCACCACGATGCCGTCCTGCAGCACGCGCAGCAGGTGGGGCTGCATGTCGAGCGGCAGTTCGCCGACTTCGTCGAGAAACAGCGTGCCACCGTCAGCCAGCTCGAACTTGCCCGGCAGGCCATGGCGGCGGGCGCCGGTGAAGGCACCTTCCACATAGCCGAAAAGTTCGCTGGCGAGCAGTTCGCGCGTCAAGGCACCGCAGTTGATGGCGACGAAAGGGGCATCGGGTTTGCCGCCGGCGCGGTGAATGGCACGGGCGAAGAGCTCCTTGCCGACCCCGGTTTCACCGAGCAGCATGACCGGAAGATCGAGCGGTGCAAGGCGCCGCGCACGGGACTTGGCCGCAAACAGCGCTTCGGAGCTGCCGACGATCTCGGCGAAGGGGTCGTCTTCGCGGCCGGTGGCATGCCGTGGTGATTCGCGCACGCCTGCGGCAGCTGTACTTCTGCCCGCCGCATGCTGCAGCGGAATGACCACCATGCTGCCGAAGCGGCCGTCCGCCGAGCCGATGATCCGTACCCATTCGCTGCGCAGCCAGCGCGGTGCCCGGATCGCGCGCTCATCTGCGGTCAGCTCGAGGTCCAGCGCTTCGACTCGCTCCTCATTGGTGAACGGAAGCAGGACGCCGTGTTGTTCGCGCGCCGCCTGCAGGCGGCCGTTGTGCCTGAGCAGCCGGCCGCGGTGGTCGAAGAGCATCACGCAATCGCTGCCGTAGCGCACGAAGCCGTCCATGGAGTTCTCGAGCAGGCGGGCGTGAAGATCGCGCTCGCGGCTGGCGAGCACCGCCTCGACCTGCCTCGCGGCTGCAATCACCAGGCCGAGGCTGTGGCCGTGGAAGGTGTCCTTTACGCCCGACACGTCGATCACGCCGAGCAGCGTCGTGCCGGTCGGGTCGAGAATCGGCGCCGCGGCGCAGGTCCAGCGCTTCACGTCCAGGCAGTAATGTTCGCTGGCGTAGATCTGCACCGGCTCGAGTGCCGCGATCGCGGTGCCGATCGCATTGGTGCCCATCACGCCCTCGTCCCAGCGACCGCCCTGCGCCAGGTTTACATGCTCGCCCGCGTCGCGGGTGCGCGAGTCGCCGTGCAGGTCGATGATGGTGCCGCCCGGATCGGTGAGCATGATGATGCTGCCGGACGCCTGCAGGATCTCCTGCAGACCGATCAGCACCGGGCGCGCCGCTTCCTGCAGTTGCCGATGCTTCTCGCGCAGCAGCCTCACCTTGTCATCGTTCTCCGCCGGAGCGCTGCTGCGGGTGGGGTCGACGGCCTCCGAGCGGCAGCGCTGCCAGGACTCGAGAACGACCTCACGCACCGATGCTTCCTCGAGCGGATCGTCGTGGATGAAGCGCTCCCAGGACTCGGCAACCGCATTCTCGTTGCGGGTCTGGGGGATATGTGGGTGATTGGAATGCATGTCCGGTCTGGTATGGCCCTGCCGGGATTATGGGAATTCCCAGAGCACGAACGCTAATGCCTTTGCGCCGACCCGTCAACGAAACGCGTTTAAGATCAACGGCTTGTGCGGCGCAGCATACGCCTCTGGCGTTGTCTGGAGTCTGGACGGTTGTGTCCGGGTGTCCGGAATCCGGACACCCTTATCGAGCCCCGGCAAGCGTGCTTGCAGCCCCATAAAAAACTTTAAGGCATTGATTCAATTTGTGATTGTCGCCCGATTCGGTGTCGCCGGTGCGAGCTGGAACGCCCCTTGCGGTAGATGGCCCGGGGATAACCCGGTCGCTTGAGACCGCTCGTCGGCCCGCAACTGCGGGGGCAGGCATGGCTCAAGGTCCAACACACCAATGACAGGAGGCGACATGCAAGTCCAGGACTCAACCGTACAGGTGATGGGCATCGATGCCGGTGGCACGATGACCGACACCTTCTTCGTTCGCGCCGACGGGCGCTTCGTGGTGGGCAAGGCGCAGAGCAACCCAGGGGATGAATCCCTGGCGATCTTCAATTCGTCCGAAGATGCGCTGGCCCACTGGAATCGCACCGTGGACGACGTCTATCCGGAGCTGGCGACCTGCGTCTATTCCGGTACCGCGATGCTCAACCGCATCCTCATGCGCAAGGGCCTCGACGTGGGGCTGATCTGCAATCGCGGCTTCGAGCAGATCCACTCCATGGGCCGTGCCCTGCAGAGCTACCTCGGCTACGCGCTGGAAGACCGCATCCACCTCAATACCCACCGCTACGACGAGCCGCTGGTTCCGGTGTCGCGCACCCGCGGCGTCACCGAGCGTACCGACGTGCAGGGCAAGGTCGTGATCCCGCTGCGCGAAGAAGAAGTGCGTCAGGCGACACGGGAACTCGTGGAGGCCGGCTCGCAGGCCATCGTGATCTGCCTGCTGCAATCCCACAAGAACGAAGCCAGCGAGCAGCGCGCCCGCGACATCGCCAGGGAAGAGCTGGAGCGGCTCAAGGTGGACATTCCCGTCTTCGCCTCGGTGGACTACTACCCGTCGCGCAAGGAAAGCCATCGCATGAACACCACCATTCTGGAGGCCTACGGCGCCGAGCCCTCGCGCCAGACCCTGAAGAAGGTGAGCGACCGCTTCAAGAAGCATGGCGCGAAGTTCGACCTGCGGGTGATGGCCACGCATGGCGGCACGATCAGCTGGAAGGCCAAGGAGCTCGCTCGCACCATCGTCTCCGGCCCGATCGGCGGCGTGATCGGCTCCAAGCTGCTGGGCGAGTACCTCGGTGACGAGAACATCGCCTGCTCCGACATCGGCGGCACCAGCTTCGACGTGGCGCTGATCACCAAGGGCAACTTCGCCATCAAGTCGGACCCCGACATGGCGCGCCTGGTGCTCTCGCTGCCGCTGGTGGCGATGGACTCGGTGGGCGCCGGCGCGGGCAGCTTCGTGCGCCTCGACCCCTACAGCAAATCGATCAAGCTCGGCCCCGACAGTGCCGGCTATCGCGTCGGCACCTGCTGGGCCGACAGCGGGCTGGACACGGTGTCGGTGTCCGACTGCCACGTGGTGCTCGGCTACCTCAACCCCGAGAACTTCCTCGGCGGCGCGATCAAGCTCGACGTGCAGCGCGCCCGCGACCACATCAAGGCGCAGATCGCCGACCCGCTCGGCCTCTCGGTCGAGGATGCGGCGGCCGGCGTGATCGAGCTGCTCGACCTCACCCTCTCCGAGTACCTGCGCGCCAACATCAGCGCCAAGGGCTACAACCCGGCCGAGTTCACCTGCTTCTCCTACGGTGGTGCCGGGCCGGTGCATACCTATGGCTACACCGAGGGCGTCGGCTTCAAGGATGTGGTGGTGCCGGCCTGGGCGGCGGGGTTCTCGGCTTTCGGCTGTGCCTGTGCCGATTTCGAGTACCGCTATGACAAGTCGGTGGACCTTGGCGTCGCGCAGTTCGCCAGCGACGCGGACAAGGCCGCAGCCTGCGCCAGCCTGCAGGAAGCCTGGAGCGAGCTGGCGGTGAAGGTCATCGAAGAGTTCGTGATCAACGGCTACAAGGCCGAAGACGTGATGCTGATCCCGGGCTACAAGATGCAGTACATGGGCCAGCTCAACGATCTCGAGATCGTCTCGCCGGTCACCAGCGCCGCCACCGCCGATGACTGGAACAAGATCATCGAGACCTTCGAGAACACCTACGGCCGCGTCTATGCCAACTCGGCGCGCTCGCCGGAGCTGGGCTTTTCGATCACCGGCGCGATCCTGCGCGGCATGGTGATGACGCAAAAGCCGGTGCTGCCCGAGGATCCGGATGCGGGACTCACCCCGCCGAAGGAAGCCTACCTCGGCACCCGGCCCTTCTATCGCCACAAGAAGTGGGTGGAAGCATCGCTGTGGAAGATGGAGTCGCTCAAGGCGGGCAACCACATCGTCGGGCCCGCCATCATCGAATCCGACGCCACCACCTTCGTCGTGCCGGACGGTTTCGAGACCACGATCGACAAGCATCGCCTGTTCCATCTCAAAGAAGTCAAGTGAGGAGACAAGACATGAACATGATGAGCCACAAGGAAATCGGCATCGGCAACCTGCTCAAGAGCGGCCTGACACTCAAGCAGAACCGCGATGCCATCATCGCCCGCACCAAGGCAACCGGCTTCTACGATGGCCTCGAGAAGCTGGAGCTGCGCGACAGTGACCCGATCGGTTACGAGAAGCTGTTCTCCAAACTGCGCGGTGGCCTGGTGCATGCGCGCGAAACCGCCAAGAAGATCGCCGCCAGCCCGATCGTCGAGCAGGAAGGCGAGCTGTGCTTCACGCTCTACAACGCCGCCGGCGACTGCATCCTGACCTCGACGGGGATCATCATCCACGTCGGCACCATGGGCGCGGCGATCAAGTACATGATCGAGAACAACTGGGAAGCCAACCCGACCATCAACCCCGGTGACATGTTCACCACCAACGACTGCGCGATCGGCAATGTGCACCCCTGCGACATCGCCACCATCGTACCGATCTTCTGGGAAGGCAAGCTGATCGGTTGGGTCGGTGGGGTCACCCACGTGATCGACACCGGCGCGGTCACACCGGGCTCGATGTCCACCGGCCAGACCCAGCGCTTCGGCGACGGCTACATGGTCACCTGCCGCAAGACCGGGGTGAACGACGAGCCGCTGCGCGACTGGTTGCACGAATCGCGCGCGCGGTGCGCACGCCCAAGTACTGGATCCTCGACGAGAAGACCCGCATCGCCGGTTGCCACATGATCCGCGAGCTGGTCGAAGAGGTGATCCGCGCGGATGGCCTCGAGGCCTACGAGAAGTTCTCGCACGAGGTGATCGAGGAGGGGCGCCGCGGCCTCTGATGAGCCGTATCAAGGCGATGACCCTGCCGGGCACGTACCGCAAGGTGTCCTTCGTCGATGTGCCCTACAAGCATGACGACGTGCAGGTCTCCAACGCCTTCGCGAAGCTCGATTCGATCATGCACTCACCGTGCGAGATGACGATCAAGCCGGACGGCAAGTGGCGGCTCGACTTCGAGGGTGCGAGCCGCTGGGGCTGGCATACCTTCAACGCTCACCAGGTGGCCTTCACCTCCGGGATCTGGGTGATGATGTGCCAGACCCTGGTGCCGACCCAGCGCATCAACGACGGCGCCTACTACGCCACCGAGTTCCACCTGCCCAAGGGCACCTGGTGCAACCCGGACGACCGCCGCACCGGCCATGCCTACGCCTGGCACTTCCTGGTGTCAGGCTGGGCGGCGCTGTGGCGCGGCCTCGGCCAGTCCTATGTCAGCCGCGGCTATCTGGAAGAGGTCAATGCCGGCAACGCCAACACCTCCAACTGGCTGCAGGGCGGCGGCATCAACCAGGACGGCGAGATCCATGCGGTGAACAGCTTCGAAGCCTCGAGTTGCGGCACCGGCGCTTGCGCGGTCAAGGACGGCCTCAACCACGCCGCCGCGATCTGGAACCCGGAAGGCGACATGGGCGACATCGAGATCTGGGAAATGGCCGAGCCGCTCCTCTACCTGGGACGCAACGTCAAGGCCAACTCGGGCGGCTACGGCAAGTATCGCGGCGGTTGCGGCTTCGAGACGCTGCGCATGGTGTGGAACGCCCAGGACTGGACCATGTTCTTCATGGGCAATGGCTTCATGAACAGCGACTGGGGCCTGATGGGCGGCTATCCGTCGGCCACCGGCTACCGCTTCGAAGCGCACAAGACGGGCTTGAAGGAGCGCATCGCGATCGGCGACTCGCTGCCGCTCGGTGGCGACATCGACCCGACCAACCCGGACTATGAGCGTCACCTCGACGCCACCGCCGTGGTCAAGCGCGACAAGCAATGCGTCACCACCGAGGACTGCTACGACAACCACGACCTGTACCTCAACTACCTGCGTGGCGGCCCGGGTTTCGGCGATCCAATCGACCGCGAGCCCAAGGCCATCGAGAAGGACCTCAACGAGAAATTCCTGCTCCCGGAGTATGCGCAGAAGGTCTATGGCGCGGTCTTCAGCCAGGATGACAAGGGTGTATTCAGCGTCGACGAGGGCAAGACCAAGGCTCGCCGCGCGGAGATTCGCAAGGAGCGCCTGGCGCGCGCCCTGCCGACCCGCGAGTGGATGAAGGAAGAGCGTGAACGCGTCCTCAACAAGCACGCCTCGGTGCAGGTCCAGCACATGTTCGCCACCAGCTTCGCGCTGTCGGAGAAGTTCACCAAGGAGTTCAAGGCCTTCTGGAGCCTGCCGGCCGACTGGCAGCTGCTGGAAGACGAGCTCGGTGTGCCGACCTACGGTTCCAAGCACCGCATGGATCTTTCGCTGATGCCCGACGTCACCACCGTGGTCCAGGTCGAAGAGTGACATCCATCCAATCGATTGGCTGAATCAAGGAGCAAGAAATGTCTACATACACGAACGAGCAGGTCGCGCATCTGGTCGATGGCTCGCTGGACTGGGAAACCACCTTCCGCATGCTCTCCATGCCCAAGGACAACAGCCGTTTCCAGCAATACATCGATGCCTTGCAGAAAAAGCTGAGCTACAAGGACCGCATCGTGCTGCCGCTCGGCCCGCACATGAACATCGTGCAGTCGGTGAGCACCAAGCAGTGGCTGATCAAGTGCGACTGCGGCCACGAGTTCTGCGACTACCGCGAGAACTGGAAGCTGCACGCCGCGATCTATGTGCGCGACACCGAAGAGGCGATGACCGAGGTGTATCCCAAGCTCATGGCGCCCGATACCCAGTGGCAGGTCTATCGCGAGTACTACTGCCCGACCTGCGGCACGATGCACGACGTCGAGGCGCCCACGCCGTGGTATCCGGTGATCCATGACTTCGAGCCGGACATCGAAGCCTTCTACAAGGAATGGGTGAACCTGCCTGTTCCGGAGCGGGCTGACTGAGCGTCGCAGCGGACGGGGCGCGGACTTCTCCGCGCCCCGTTTTTTCGTTGTGCACCACAAGAGAACGAATCGGGGATCGAATGACATGAACAAGGTGTATGCCAGTAGCGAGGCCGCGCTCGATGGCCTGCTCTTCGACGGCATGACCGTCGCCGCCGGAGGCTTCGGCCTGTGCGGCATACCGGAAAATCTCATTGACGGCCTGCTGCAGGCCGGTACGCGCGAACTGACGATCGTCGGAAACAACGCCGGCGTCGATGATTTCGGCATGGGCCCATTGCTCAAGCGGCGCCAGGTCCGCAAGGTGGTGGCCTCCTACGTGGGCGAGAACAAGGAATTCGAGCGCCAGGTACTGGCGGGCGAGCTGGAGCTCGAGCTGGTGCCGCAAGGCACGCTCGCCGAACGGCTGCGGGCCGGTGGCGCGGGCATTCCGGGCTTCTACACACGCACCGGCTACGGTACGCGTCTGGCGGAGGGCAAGGAGACGCGCGAATTCGACGGCCACGGCCATGTGCTCGAGGCTGCCATCAAGGCCGACGTCTCCATCGTCAAGGCCTGGAAGGGCGACCGGGTCGGAAACCTGGTCTTTCGCAAGACCGCCCGCAACTTCAATCCCATGATCGCCACCTGTGGCCGGATTACCGTCGCCGAGGTCGAGGAACTGGTGGCGCCGGGCGAGCTGGACCCCGACCAGATCCACGTTCCGGGCATCTATGTAGACCGGATCATCCAGGGCGCCCGCTATCAGAAGCGCATCGAGTTTCCCACCACGGCCGATGCGGGCACCTCCGGCAAGCACGACCCGGCGCGCGCGCGCATGGCGCGCAGGGCGGCGCGGGAGCTGCGCAACGGCTACTACGTGAACCTCGGCATCGGCATCCCGACGCTGGTCGCCAACTACATACCCGACGACATCCATGTCACGCTTCAGTCAGAGAACGGGCTGCTCGGCATCGGCCCCTTTCCCCCGTCCGATCGGCTCGATGCCGATCTCATCAACGCCGGCAAGCAGACCATTACCAGCCTGCCGGGCAGCAGTTTCTTCTCCAGCGCCGACTCCTTCGCGATGATTCGCGGCGGCCATGTCGATCTCTCGATCCTCGGTGGCCTCGAGGTGTCCGAGAACGGCGACCTCGCGAACTGGATGGTGCCGGGGAAGATGGTCAAGGGCCCCGGCGGCGCAATGGACCTGGTGTCGGGTGTGGGCCGGGTGATCGTGCTCATGGAGCACACCGCCAAGGACGGTTCGCCGAAGATCTTGCCACGTTGCAATCTTCCGCTGACCGGAAAGGGTGTGGTGGACATGATCATCACCGATCTGTGTGTGTTCACGGTCGGTAGCGCAGGCGGGCTGACGCTGAGCGAGCTGCATCCCGGGGTGACGCTCGACGAGGTCCGGGCCAGAACCGGCTGTGCCTTTTCGCTGCCGGGCGCAATGGCGTGGCGCCTTTGCTCCGACTTGCGCGCCGATCGGGAGTGCGCCACCTGCGAGGATCTCGAGGGTTCACAAACGCCCTGAGTGCTTGCTCACGGGTTGCGGATGCGCTTGCAGCCGCCATGAAAAACGGGGCACCCGAAGGTGCCCCGTTCGATTTGCGCTTGTTTCGGGCAGCTTAGCGCACGTAGGCCGCTTCGCCGTGGGAGGTGATGTCCAGACCCTCGCGTTCCTCTTCTTCCGGCACGCGCAGTCCGACCACCATGTCGGCGATCTTGTAGGCGATGAAAGCCACTACCGCCGACCATACGATGGTGATCACCACGCCCTCGAGCTGGATGATGACCTGGCTGGCGATCGAGAAGTCGTCGCCACCGGTGCCGCCCAGCGACGGCGCGGTGAACACGCCGGTGAGCACTGCGCCGACGATACCGCCGAGGCCATGCACGCCGAACACGTCGAGCGAGTCATCCACGCCGAGCATGTGCTTGAGGCCGGT
This sequence comes from Zoogloeaceae bacterium, assembly GCA_024235595.1. Classification (GTDB taxonomy): domain Bacteria; phylum Pseudomonadota; class Gammaproteobacteria; order Burkholderiales; family Rhodocyclaceae; genus Cognatazoarcus. The sequence continues at coordinate 382,444 of JACKMC010000001.1, forward strand.
TACACCCCACAGACACACCACGCCGGAGATCAGGCCGAGCACGATGGCGCCCATCGGGCCAACGCTGCCGCAGGCCGGGGTGATCGCCACCAGGCCAGCCACCGCACCGGATGCGGCACCCAGCATCGAGGCCTTGCCCTTGATCACCGATTCGGCCGCGCACCACGAAAGCACCGCAGCGGCCGTTGCGAACAGGGTGTTGATGAAGGCCAGCGTTGCACCGGCGGTGGATTCGAGGTTGGAACCGGCGTTGAAGCCGACCCAGCCCACCCACAGCATCGACGCACCGACCATGGTCAGCGTGAGCGAGTGCGGGGCCATCGATTCCTTACCGTAGCCGATACGCTTGCCGAGCACCATCGCGCCGACCAGACCGGCCACGCCGGCGTTGATATGCACAACCGTACCGCCAGCGAAGTCGAGTGCGCCCTTGTCGAGCAGGTAGCCACCCGAACCCCACACCATGTGCGCGATCGGCAGGTAGCAGAAGGTGAACCAGATCACCGAGAACAGCAGCACGGCGCTGAACTTGATGCGCTCGGCGAAGGAGCCGACGATCAGCGCGCAGGTGATGCCCGCGAAGGTGCACTGGAAAGCGATGAAGATGTATTCGGGCAGCTTCACCGTGTCGGTGAAGGTGTCGGCCAGCGAGTCGATGGTGACGCCCTTGAGGAAGAGCTTGTCGAAGCCGCCGAAGATCGCGCCCTCGCCGCCGAATGCCAGGCTGTAGCCGTAGACCGCCCAAAGCACCGAGATCAGCGAGAACACCACCATCACCTGCATCAGCACCGAGAGCATGTTCTTGGAGCGCACCAGGCCGCCGTAGAACAGCGCCAGGCCGGGCAGGGCCATGAACAGCACCAGCAGGGTCGAGGTCATCATCCAGGAGACGTCGCCCTTGTTGACCTCGACTGCCGGCGCGGCAGCTTCGGCGGCCGGTGCCTCGGCAGCGGGAACAGCCATTTCGACTGCGACCGCCTCAGAGACGACGGCGGGTTCGCTTACGCTGGGCGTGTCGTCCGCCCAACTGCCTCCCGACAGGCCGACCGCGCAGGCGGTCAGCAACATTGCAAACAGTTTCTTCATTTCCTTATCCCCTTTTGTACTTTGCTCACAGCGCGTCTTCGTCGTTCTCACCGGTGCGGATGCGAACGACTTGCTGCAGATCGAATACAAAGATCTTGCCGTCGCCGATCTTGCCGGTGCGGGCGGATTTCTCGATCGCTTCCACGGCCTGCTCGAGCTGATCCTCGCGCACTGCCGCCTCGATCTTCACCTTGGGCAGAAAATCGACGACGTATTCCGCGCCTCGATAGAGCTCGGTGTGGCCCTTCTGGCGACCGAAGCCCTTGACCTCGGTCACGGTGATGCCTTGCACGCCGATTTCCGAGAGTGCTTCACGCACTTCGTCAAGCTTGAAGGGCTTGATGACTGCTACTACGAATTTCATGTTGGGTTCCTCTTCCGGGGGGCACGGAGCCCCGGAGGGCTCCCCTGCACCATGTTGATTAGAAGGATTTGCTGACCGAGAAGACGATGCGCTCGTCGACGTTGTCGTCGCTGTCGTCGAGGTCGGTGTCGATATAGGCGAGGCCGAAGCCGAAGCCTGCGTATTCCTTGCTGATGCCGATCTTCCAGTCGTTGTAGGAGGTGCCGTGCTTGATCTTCTGACGGCCGAAGTGGGCCGCGGCGGTGAAACCCGCGCCGACATCGTAGGAAGCGCCCAGCTCGTAGTACTGGCTGCCGTCCGAGTCGGGCGTGCCGAACAGGTCGGAGAAGGCATGCGAGAACTTGAAGCTTACGAACTTCCAGCTTGCACCCAGATAGACTTCGGTGGTGTCGGGGCTCTCTCCGCCGATCTCGCCGCCCGGATAGGCATAGTGCAGAACGCCCACGTCGTAGCCGAAGTCGCCCATCTCGGCCTTGTAGCCACCATAGACGTCAGCTTCGACGCCGCCCTTGTCGAGCCAGTCGATGCTCGAACCCCAGACGCCGGCATACAGGCCGCTGGCGTGGGCGTAGTCGAAGCCGCCCTGGATGGCCATGTTCTCGTTGGTCTGGCTGATGCCCCGATAGGCGTAGTCGGAAACAAAGCCAACGTTGGCGCTGACGCTGTGCGGGCTGCCTTGGGCCATCGCGGGCGCTGCGCTGACGAATGGCAGCGCGGCGAGGACAGACAGGGTAACCAGGGATTTGCGCATGTACTTCTCCTAGATGAGTGAGTTGCTGTGGCTCCTCCTAAGCGGAAATCGTGCCAGCTGTAAAAAGCATTCTGAAACAGCGCCTTGTCGGCCGCACTGGGAATGTTGCATTGCATCATGCACCGTCACATTGCGGCATCGGGGGCGGCATGCACCGATATGGTGCATGCACCGATGGGGTGCAGATCCTGTGGCCGGCACCGAAGCAGGCGGGCGGCACATGCTAGAATCCCGGCCATTGAAAAGTTCTCCCGGAGTACATCCATGGTCGGTCCGCGTCTGTTCGATGAAATCGGCAACAAGCTCTCCGAACTGGTGGCGAACAGCCCAGCCAAGGATCTCGAGCGCAACGTCAAGGCGGTTCTGTCGAGCGGTTTCAACAAACTCGAGCTGGTGACCACCGAGGATTTCGAGATCCAGCGCGAGATCCTGCTGCGTACCCGCGAGAAGCTCGAAGCGCTGGAACTCAGGGTCGCCAATCTCGAGGGCGAGTTGGCAAGACTGCGCAGTGCTTCGGCAGACGACGTCGAAAGCGACTGAACGGGCGATTCGAATCGCGGCCCCGACCGGCCAGCCAGCCGGGCGGCGGCGCCGAAATACCACCGCCTTCGCGCTCGCCGAATGGCGCGCTTCCGGCGCGGGGGGATCTCTGGCACAATCGCTCTCCCGCACAAAGTACTGATTTTCAATGCAAAAGCGCAGGCTTTCGGTCGCTCCGATGCTGGACTGGACCGACCGCTTCTATCGCCATTTCGCCCGCCTGATCACTCGCCAATCCTGGCTGTATACCGAGATGGTCACCACCGGGGCGCTGCTGCACGGCGACCGCCAGCGCTTCCTGCGCTTCGACCCGATCGAGCACCCGCTCGCGCTTCAGCTTGGCGGCAGCGACCCCGGGGATCTCGCGCGCTGTGCCCGAATGGCCGAGCAATGGGGCTATGACGAGGTCAACCTGAACGTCGGCTGCCCTTCGGAGCGGGTCCAGTCGGGTGCTTTCGGGGCCTGCCTGATGGCCGAGCCGGAGCTCGTTGCGGACTGCCTCAAGGCGATGCAGGATGCGGTGTCGATCCCGGTGACGGTCAAGCACCGGATCGGCATCGATCGGATCGAGGGCTACGACTACCTGCGCGACTTCGTGGCCACCGTCGCAACCCGATCGGATTGCCGGGTGTTCGTGGTACATGCGCGCAACGCCATTCTCAAGGGCCTCTCACCCAAGGAGAATCGCGAGATTCCGCCGCTCAAGTACCCTTATGTGCATCGACTCAAGCAGGAGTTCGCCGAGCTCGAGATCGTCATCAACGGCGGATTCGCGCGCTGGTCGGATATCGAGGCCCAACTTGGCCAGGTCGACGGCGTGATGGTCGGCCGAGAGGCCTATCACAACCCGTGGATCCTGGTGGAGGCCGACCGGCGCGCCTTCGGCGATGATCATCCGCTGCCGACGAGAGCCGGGATCATTGCCGGGCTGATGCCCTTCGTGGAAGCCGAAGTGGCCGATGGGCTAGCGCTCAAGCACGTCGCACGCCACCTGCTGGGTCTCTATCAAGGGTGTCCGGGGGCGCGCAACTGGCGACGAATGCTCTCCGACCATACCCTGCTCGGGCACAACGACCCGGGCCTGCTGCTGCGCGCGGTCGATGAGGTCGAGCGGACGATGCGCGACGCGGCCTGACGACAAACCCATCGCGGCTATGCGATTGGCGTACTCAGGAGATAGAATCCGCTTTCCGCCATAACCGAAAGGCGCGATGTCACTCGCTCTCGTCCGCAGCCGCGCGCTCGACGGCATGAACGCCCCGATCGTGATCGTCGAGGCACATCTGGCCAACGGCTTGCCCGCCTTCGGCCTTGTGGGCCTTGCCGACACCGAGGTCCGCGAGGCGCGGGACAGGGTACGCGCCGCCTTGCAGACCGCCGCTTTCGAGTTTCCGCAAAGGCGCATTACCGTCAATCTCGCGCCGGCCGATCTTCCCAAGGAAGGCGGTCGCTTCGATCTGCCGATCGCGGTCGGCATCCTGGTCGCCTCGGGCCAGGTCGAGGCGAAGCGGCTCGACGAGCATGAGTTCGTCGGCGAGTTGTCGCTGTCGGGCCAGCTTCGGCCGGTGCGGGGGGTGCTGGCCATGGCCTGCGAGGCGGTGCGCGAGGCGCGCACCCTGATCCTGCCTGCGGACAACGCCGCGGAGGCCGCGCTGGTGCCGGGGCTGCGGATCCTGCCGGCCAACTCCCTGCTCGAAGTGTGTGCCCACCTCAATGGCGTGACGCCGCTCGCGCCCTATACAGGCGTTGCCGAGCGGCGCCGTCCCGCCTACCCGGAGCTGGCCGACGTCAAGGGTCAGGGCCACGCCCGCCGGGCCCTCGAGATCGCCGCGGCCGGACAACACTCGCTGCTCATGTTCGGGCCGCCGGGCAGCGGCAAATCGATGCTCGCGGCGAGGCTGCCCGGCCTGCTGCCGGACATGGAGCAGGGCGCCGCGCTGGAATGCGCTGCGATCCACTCGCTCGAGGGCAGCTTCGAACCCGCGCTGCTCGGGGTACGTCCGTTTCGACACCCGCACCATTCCTCCTCGGCTGCGGCACTGGTTGGCGGTGGCGCGAATCCGCGGCCGGGCGAGATCTCGCTCGCCCACGAGGGCGTTCTGTTTCTCGACGAGCTGCCGGAATTCGAGCGCCGCGTGCTCGAAGCGCTGCGCGAACCGCTGGAGACCGGTGAAGTCACCATCTCGCGGGCGGCCCGAAGGGCGACCTTCCCCGCGCGCTTCCAGTTGGTGGCGGCGATGAATCCATGTCCGTGCGGATTTCTCGGCGACCCGCGGGGACGGTGCCGGTGTACCCCGGACCAGGTGAGCCGCTATCGTGGCAAGCTGTCGGGACCCTTGCTCGACCGGATCGACCTGATCCTCGAAGTCGGCGCACTGCCGCAGGAGGCCCTGTTCGACACAAGGCCAGGCGAGCCCACTGCCGATGTCAGGCACCGCGTGGCCGAGGCGTGGGCGCGCCAGCTTGTGCGCCAGGGAGCACCCAACAGCCGTCTTCCGGCGGGCCTTGTCGATCGGCACTGCGCGACCGATGAAGGCGCCGCCCGGCTGCTGCAGAATGCCGTGGCACGGCTCGGCCTGTCGGCGCGTGCCTGCCACAGGATACTGAGGGTGGCGCGGACGATCGCCGATCTGGCCGGCGTCGCGCCCGTCGGTGCCGACCATCTGGCGGAGGCGATCCAGTATCGGCGTGGTTTCGAGACGGCGGTCTGATGCCTGGCGAGCGCGGTCGACGCGGCCAGCCCCCCAATCACAATTAACCAATCACCGCCTCACCGCTCGCGGGTTACCATGCTAGGCCCGACCCGCCGCCGTTTCGATCTTGCCTCCCTCCCATCCCGTCCTCGCCTTGATCCTCGCCGCGCTGGCGACCGTCGGTCCGTTCTCGATCGACACCTACCTGCCGGCATTCCATGCCATCGCCGAGGACCTCGGCGCGACCCAGGTCGAGGTCCAGCAAACCCTCGCCGCCTACATGGTGCCTTTCGCGTTCATGGCCCTGTGGCACGGCGCGCTCTCCGACGCCCTGGGTCGGCGACGCGTGCTGGTGGTGACGATGGGGCTCTATGCGGCCGCCTCGGTGATCTGCATGCTGGCGCCGTCGATCGAATGGTTGTGGTTCGCGCGGGCGCTGCAGGGCATGAGCGCGGGGGCCGGCATGGTGGTGGGGCGGGCGGTGATCCGCGATCTGCTCGATGGAGCCGAAGCCCAGCGGCTCATGGCGAGGGTGACGTTGTTGTTCGCGATCGCACCCGCGGTCGCGCCGATGTTCGGCGGCGCGATCCTCGCGGTCGCGTCCTGGCGGGCGATCTTCGCCTTTCTCGCGGCCTTCGGCCTGTTGCTGATGTGGGTATCGTGGAAGATGCTGCCGGAGACGCTGCCGCCGGAGCGCCGCCAGAGCCTGCACCCGGTGGGGCTGGGAAAGGCCTACCTGGGCGCCCTGCGCAGCCTGCCCTTCGTCCTGCTGGTGTTTGCGGTTTCCTTCAATTTCAACGGCTTCTTCGTCTACGTGCTGTCCGCACCGGTGTTCCTGATCGAACATCTCGGCCGCTCGCCGCAGGCCTTTGGCTGGTTGTTCGTGCCCGGCGTGGCAGGGATGATGGCCGGATCGCTGCTGTCGGGGCGAATTGCCGGCCACTGGACGCAGGAACGCACGATCGCCACCGGCTTTGCGGTGATGGCCTGCGCCACGGTTTTCAACCTTGGCCTCAATGCCGCGTTGCCGCCGCGGATTCCCTGGTCGGTGTTGCCCGTGATGATCTACAACTTCGGCATGGCGCTGGCGATGCCGAGCCTCACCCTGCTCGCCCTCGATCTGTTCCCGACCCGCCGCGGCCTTGCCGCGAGTTGCCAGAGCTTCACCCAGATGGGGCTCAATGCGTTCACCGCCGCGGTGGTGGCGCCGGCGCTGTGGGCCAGCACGCTTGGCCTGGCGCTGGGCATGGCGGGCTACCTCGCGCTGGGGCTTGTCGCCTTCCTGGCGTGGCGGCGGGTGAGAGACGAGCGGCAGGCGAGCGCCTGATGTGCGCCTGCCCGCTCAGCACTGCTCCCACGGAAGACCGTCGTGGCGCCAGCCGTTGATCGAGTTGCGCTGGTGCTTTTCGTCGAGTTCGCCCTCGAAGCCGTGGCGCACGTTGTAGACGCGACCGAAGCCGGTGGCCTCGAGCGCCCGTGCCGCCTCTTCCGAGCGGTTGCCGCTGCGGCAGATCAACACCACCGGCCGGTCGCCCGATTGGCCGGCGAGCTTGCGGATCTCGCCGACGAAGTGGGGGTTGATCTCCCAGTCGGGTCCGTCGTGCCAGGAGACGTGAATGGCGCCGACCGGATGGCCGACGAAAAGAAACTCCATTTCGCTGCGGCAATCGATGAACAGTGCGTTCGGGTTGTCGCGCAGGAACTGGCTGGTTTCGACGGGGCTGAGGTGCTGCATCGTTCTCTCCTTCATGCTGGCGGGACGCAATGATCGGGCGCAGGGAGCGCGGCGTGGCGCCGCTGCCGCGATCGAGCTATTTTTTGCCCGGCGGGGCCTTTTGGGGAAATACTATTGCAGTTCCCTCCACCGATGGTCGCCATGAAGCTCGATCGAATCCAGCGCCAGATCCTCGCCGAATTGCAACAGAACTCCCGTATCAGCAACCAGGAGCTTGCAGACCGCGTCGGCCTCTCGGTCTCGCCGTGCTGGCGCAGGGTGAGGGAACTGGAGGAGGCCGGGCTGATCAAGCGTTACGTGGCGGTGCTCGACAGGCGCAAGCTCGGGCTCGACGCCTGCCTGTGGTGCCAGGTTCGGCTGAAGAAGCACAACGCCCAGATCATCGAGCAGTTCGAGGCGCTGGTTCAGGCGCGCGCCGAGGTGGTGGAGTGCTACGAGCTGACCGGTGAGCATGATTTCCTGATGAAGGTGTACCTCCCGGACATGGAGTCCTATGCGGCCTTCATGCATGGATTCCTGCTCAAGATTCCCGAAGTCGACGTGGTGCGCAGCGGCGTGACGCTGCGCGAGATCAAGAACGACACTGCGCTGCCGATCTGACTTCGGCGCAGGCTGCGGGGATGCCTCGGGGCGGCCTCCGCGGGCCGTGCTCAGGCCGCTTCGCCAAGGTAGGCCTCGCGCACCGCGGGGTTGGCGAGCAGTTCGTCGCCGCTTCCGGTGATGCTGATCTTGCCCGAATCCATGACATACCCGCGCTGCGCGAACTCCAGCGCGAGGTTGGCGTTCTGCTCGACCAGCAGGATGGTCACGCCCTCGTCCTTGACCGTCTGGACCACTTCGAAGATCTTTTCCACCACCAGCGGGGCAAGGCCCATCGAAGGTTCGTCGAGGAGCAGCAGGCGCGGGCGCGAGAGCAGCGCGCGACCGATCGCCACCATCTGCTGCTCGCCGCCCGAGAGCGTGCCCGCAACCTGTTGGAGGCGCTCCTTGATGCGGGGCAGCATGGTGTAGACCTTCTCCAGGTCCGCCTCGATCTCGGCGGAGTCGTTGCGGATGTATGCCCCCATGCGCAGGTTCTCCTCGACCGTCAGGCGGGTGAAGATGCCGCGGCCTTCGGGAACCAGCGCAATACCCTTTCTGAGCCGCTTGTGGGCCGGCATCGCGGCGATCGACTCGCCTTCATAGACGAGGTCGCCACCGGCGAGCGTGAGCGTGCCCGCCAGTGCGTTGAGAGTGGTGGTCTTGCCCGCGCCGTTGGCACCGATCAGGCACACCAGCTCGCCCTTGTAGAGCTCGAGGTCGATGCCCTTGACGGCATGGATGCCGCCGTAGGCGATCTGCACGTCCTTGAGTTGCAGGATCGGGCTGGCTGGATTGGAGTTATGCATGCTTGCCGCCCCCCAGGTAGGCGTTGATCACTGCTTCGTTCTTCTGCACCACGGACGGCACGTCCTCGGCGATCTTCTTGCCGAAGTCCAGCACCGTAAGGCGATCGCACAGGCCCATCACCAGCTTCACGTCGTGCTCGATGAGCAAGACCGTGACGCCGTCGTGGCGGATCTGCTCGATCAATGCCTTGAGCTGCGTGGTCTCGGTCGCGTTCATGCCCGCGGCGGGCTCGTCGAGCGCCAAGAGCTGCGGTTCGGTGGCCAGTGCGCGGGCGATCTCGAGGCGGCGCTGGTCTCCGTAGGATAGGTTCTTGCATACGGTGTCGGCGAAGCGCTCGATGCCGACGTACTTGAGCAGCTCGTAGGCGCGCTCGGTGGTGAGTCGCTCCTCCTCGCGGGTGTGCTTGTTCTGCGTAAGGATGCCCCACACGCTTGCCTTGGTACGGATGTGGTGTCCCGCCATGACGTTCTCGAGCGCCGTCATCTGGCCGAACAGGCGGATGTTCTGGAAAGTCCGCGCGATGCCCGCCTCGACCACCAGGTGGGGCTTGCCGACCGGCAATTCGATGCCGTTGAACACGAACTCGCCCTCATCCGGTATGTAGGCGCCGGTGAGCACGTTGAAGAAGGTCGTCTTGCCGGCCCCGTTGGGACCGATCAGGCCATATACCTCGCCCTTGGCGATGGTCAGCGAGACTTCCGACAAGGCGGTGAGGCCGCCGAAGCGTTTGCCGATGTTGCGCGCTTCAAGAAGCTTGATCATGTGCGCACTCCCTTGCCCACCAGCTCGGGCCGCGAGTAGCGGGCGTGGGCAGGTATGAGGCCGCCGGGCCGCAGCAGCATCATGAGGATCATCGCCAGCGACAGCAGCAACATGCGCAATACCTCGGGGTCGAGGATCACATGCCCGAACAGGGTTTCTTGCACCGGCACCGCGATGTTGCGCAGGATCTCGGGCAAGGCGGTGAGGATGAGCGCGCCGATCACCGCCCCGGCAATGTTGCCCATGCCGCCGAACACCACCATGGTGAGCACCGCGATCGACTCCATCAGCGAGAACGATTCGGGCGAGACGAAGCCCTGGAAGGAGCCGAACAGCCCACCGGCAACGCCGCCGAAGGTGGCCCCCAGCGAGAAGGCCAGCAGCTTCAGGTTGCGGGTGTTGATGCCGATCGCCTTGGCCGCCAGTTCGTCGTCGCGCATCGCCGCCCAGGCGCGTCCCACGCGCGAGATCTGCAGCCGCTGGATGAAGATGATCGAGCCGACCACGCAGGCGAGGAAGAAGTAGTAGTAGAAGTACAGCGAGTGGATCTGGAAGTCACCGATGGTGAGGCTCTTGGCCAGGTCCCAGCCGAACAGGTTCATCGAGTCGAGTGCGTTGATGCCCTGCGGGCCGTTGGTGATGTTGACCGGGTAGTTGAGGTTGTTCATGAAGATGCGCACGATCTCGCCAAAACCCAAGGTCACGATGGCGAGGTAGTCGCCCCTCAGGCGCAGCACCGGAAAGCCAAGGATGATCCCCGCCAGCGCCGCAAAGCCCGCCCCCAATGGCAGCACCGCCCAGAACGGGAAGTGCACCCCGAAGTGCGGCGAGGCGAGAAAGGCCCAGGTGTAGGCACCCACCGCGTAGAACGCGATATAGCCCAGGTCGAGCAGGCCGGCAAAGCCGACCACGAGGTTGAGACCCAGCGCCAGCATCATGTAGAGCAGCGCGAAGTCGAGGATGCGCACCCAGGTGCGGCCGAACATCATGGCGATGATCGGCGCCACCAAGGCGATGATGATCACCAGCCAGCGGGCGGCCTTGGGGTTGCGTTTGCCCAGGTAGGGGATGGCTTCTGCGAGTTGGTCCATGTTGTGTCTCTCCCTCAGGCCCGATCCGAGACCCGTTCACCGAGCAGCCCGGTAGGCCGGAAGATGAGCACGATGCCGAGGATGACGAAGGCGAAGATGTCCTGGTAGGACGAATTCAGAAAGCCGAAGGTGAGGTGTTCGATGTAGCCCGCGCCGACCGCTTCGACGAGTCCCAGCACGATACCCCCGAGCATCGCCCCGCCGAGGTTGCCGATGCCGCCCAGCACCGCCGCGGTGAAGGCCTTGAGGCCTGGCATGAAGCCCATCGCATAGTGGGCGATGCCGTAGTTGCTGGCGAACAGCACCCCGGCCACCGCGGCGAGCGCCGCGCCGAGCACGAAGGTCAGCGCGATGATCTTGTTCACATCCACGCCCATGAGGCTCGCCACGCGGTGGTTCTCGGCGGTGGCGCGCATCGCACGGCCGAGCTTGGTGCGGGTCACCAGCAGCACCAGGCCTACCATGATGACGGCCGAGGCGACGATGGTGGTGATCTGGATCGGGTTGATGAATACCCCCTCGATCGGTTGCATCGGCGTGGTCGAGATGAGCTGCGGGAAGGTGTGGTAGTTCCGGCCCCAGACGATCATCGCCAGCGTCTGCAGCAGGAAGGAGACGCCGATCGCGGTGATCAGCGGCGCGAGCCGCGGGGCGTTCCTGAGTTTTCGATAGGCGAGGCGTTCCATCAGGAAGGCCACGATCATGCAGACCACCATCGCCGCCAGCAGGCCGACACCGAGCAGCAGCAGGGGCGGCGTATCCGGCGCGATCCCCATGAGGGTGCTGATCACGGTCAGCGCGGTCAGCGCGCCGACCATCAGGACCTCGCCGTGGGCGAAGTTGATCAGCCCGAGAATGCCGTAGACCATGGTGTAACCAAGGGCCACCAGCGCATAGACGCTGCCGACCACGAGCCCGTTCAGAAGCTGTTGGAGCAAGGTTTCCATCAGGTGTCTTCTTTTGAAATGAGTGAGGGGCCGGCCGGTCCGGCTCCAAAGGGTCCGCCTCGTCCTCGTGGGACGACGCGGGATCGAAAGTGGAATTCAAGTGCCATCATTCGTGTTCGGTGATGCGATAAGGGCCGCGACCCGAGAAGTCGCGGCCCTTGTCGAGGCCGGGGTCCTGTCAGCAGTGGCAAGACCCGATCCGGATTACATCGCTACCCAGGCGCCGTCCTTGAACTGATAGACGGTGATCGCGCCTTCCTTGATGTCGCCCTTCTCGTCGAAGGCGATATTGCCGGTCACGCCGGGAAAGCTTTCCGACTTGAGCGCAGCGAGGTACTTGGAAGGTTCGGCGGAACCCGATTTTTCCATCGCGTGGATGATCGCCATCGCCGCATCGTAGGCATAGGGCGAATAGATCTGCACGTCGGCGCCGAAGCGCTTCTTGAAGCGATCGCGGAAATCCTTGCCGCCCGGCATCTTGTCGAGCGGAATGCCCGCCATGGTGCAATACACCGAGCTCGAGATCGCGTCGCCGGCCAGCTTGATCATCTCCGGGCTGCAGCCGCCGTCACCGGTGATGTACTTCGCGGTGATGCCGAGTTGCTTGATCTGCTTGACCATCGGGCCAGCCTGGGCGTCCATGCCGCCGAACATGATCACGTCCGGGTTGGCGGCCTTGATCTTGGTGAGGATGGCCATGAAGTCGGTGGCCTTGTCGGTGGTGAACTCACGCGCCACGACCTGCGCACCGGCGGCCTTCGCGGCCTTCTCGGTTTCGTCGGCGAGGCCCTGGCCGTAGGCCGTGCGATCGTCGATGATCGCGATCTTCTTGCCGCCGAGGGTCTTGGCGGCAAAGTTGCCGACCACCGAGCCCTGCTGCACGTCGTTCGCGATGGTGCGGAAGACCGCCTTGTAGCCCTGTTGGGTCAGCTTGGGATTGGTGGCTGACGGCGAAATCATGGGAATGCCGGCCTGGTCGTAGATACGCGATGCGGGAATCGTGGTGCCCGAATTGAGGTGGCCGACGATGCCCTTGACGTCCGCATCGACGAGGCGCTGGGCAACCGTGGTGCCGGTGCGCGGGTCGGCCTGGTCGTCCTCGCCCATGAGTTCGAACTTGACCTTCTTGCCACCGATCATGATGCCCTTGGCGTTTGCGTCTTCCACAGCCAGACGGGCGCCGTTTTCATTGTCCTTGCCGAGGTGCGAGATCGACCCGGTGAGCGGGGCGACGCTGCCGAGCTTGACAACCATGTCCGCAGCGCTTGCGGCACCGATGCCCATGCCCATGATGGCGATGGCGACGAGGGTTTTCTTCATGAATGATCCTCCAGCGTACTCGTGAGAAAGACTGCATTGACCCGGCCGGTCGGTCGGGCGCTTCTGTTTTCATCGTCCGGATCTTCACGATCCGTTGACGGGGACTTCCGCCTCGCCAACCCGGAAACCGGAATGGCTGCAGCGACTCCTCCTGCCCCGGCGCGAGGCAACGGAGTGCCGGAGCGGGCGAATGTTACGAACGACTGCGACAGCGAAACGCGCTTGTTCTGCAAATAATAGGTGCAAACCTCACGGATTTTTCCACGGATTAGCAAACATTGCGCCGTTTACCACATGGTGCACTGCTGCATGCGGAAATGCTGTTGCGCTGTGCGGGTATCCTCTCTGCCGCTCCATGGAACGACAAGACCTTGATTCAAGTGGCTTCGGAAAGAGTCCGTTTGGCAATGGCCTGTTGGTGCAATGCACAATCCGTGCCGATTGTGGATAACCCCTATCGATCAATGCGAACACCGTCGAAGCCACTCGAGCCGCGGCCTTCCCGCAAAAACGGGGCCCCCCAGGGGCCCCGTAACGGTGCAGTTCGGCCGGCTACGCACTTCCGTTGTGCGCGCCGGAACGGCGGGTGTTCAGTTGAGTGGCTTCCAGCTGCCGTTCTCGAACTGGTAGAGGGTCACGCCGGCTTCCTTCACGTCACCGTACTGGTCGAAGGCGATGTTGCCGGTCACGCCCTTGTAGTCGAGCTTCTGCAGCGCCGGCAGGTACTTGCCGGGCTCTGCCGAGCCGGCGTTCTTCATGGCCTCGATAAGGGCCATCGCGGCATCGTAGCTGTAGGGTGCATACAGTTGCACGTCGGTCTTGAAGCGCTCCTTGAAGCGTGCCCTGAACTGCGCGCCACCCGGCATCTTCTCCATCGGAATGCCGGCCTGGGTGCAATAGACGTCAGCAGACAGTGCGCTCTTCGAGAGGCTCAACATGCCGCCCGTGCACACCCCGTCGCCACCCAGGAACTTGCCGCTATAGCCGAGCTGCCTGAGCTGGCGCAGCATCGGCGCCGCCTGGGCGTCCATCCCGCCATAGAAGACCGCGTCGGGTGACTTGGACTTGATCTTGGTGAGGATGGCCATGAAGTCGGTGGCCTTGTCACTGGTGAACTCGCGTCCCACCACCTGCACGCCGAGACGCTTGAGGTTTTCGACGAAGGCGTCGGCGAGGCCCTGGCCGTAGGCGGTGCGGTCGTCGATCACCGCGACCTTGGTTGCCTTGAGCTTGTCGGTCACATACTTTGCCATCGCCGCACCCTGCTGCAGGTCGTTGGCAATGACGCGGAAGGTCACCTTGTAGCCTTGCTGGGTCAGCTTGGGATTGGTCGAAGAGGGCGTGATGACCGGAATGCCGGCGCGCTCGTAGATGCGCGAGGCCGGAATCGACGCGCCCGAGGTGACGTGCCCGACGATGCCGGCCACGTTTTCGTCGGCAAGGCGCTGGGCGGCGGTGGTGGCCTGGCGTGGGTCGGCCTGGTCATCCTCGCTGAGCAGTTCGAACTTTGCCTTCTGGCCGCCGATCATGATGCCTTTCGCGTTGGCGTCCTCGATCGCCAATCTGGCCCCGTTCTCGCCATCCTTCCCGATGTGGGCGATGGGGCCTGTGAGTGGCCCGGCGTGCCCGATCTTCACCGTCATGTCTGCATTTGCAGCGCTTGCGCAAAGGGCGAGCGCGGCAAGGGAAAGAAGGGTTTTTTTCATGATTTTTCCTCGGCTAGTGCTGGCAGCATGCAACAATCGGCCGACTGCCCCTGGGTTGCCGTCACACGACGCCAGCCCTGCAACGGGCAGCCGGAAGTGCAATTCTAGCCGAAGTGGGCAGCCCGGCTCTGCCCCATTCACAAGCCGTGGAGCCATTCTATGAATCGATTCATGCGCCTGATCTGCACCCTTGCCTCGCTGCTCGGAATCGCAGGCTGCGATGTGGTGAACATGCAGGAGATCAAGCCCGGCGTGACAACCGGCTACGAGGTGCGCGACCGCATGGGTGCACCCAACACCGAGTGGCGCAATGCCGACGGCACCGTCACCTGGGAATACAGCCGCCAGCCCGAGGGTGTCGAGTGCTTCATGATCACCATCGGCAGCGACAACGTCGTGAAGGCCGTGGAGCAGGTCATCACCCCGGCAAACATGGCCCGCATCCAGCCGGGGTGGACCAAGGAGCAGGTACGTCGCCTGCTCGGCAAGCAGCGCTCGGTCGAGACGTTCCGGCTCAAGAACGAGGAGGTGTGGGACTGGAAGATCCCCACCGAGCAGGATCTGGCGAGCTACTTCAACGTTCATTTCGACATCAACGGGGTCGTGCTCCGCACCAGCAAGAGCCACAAGGTGGGGCCGTGAAGAAGGGCCCGGTGGCGTGATCCTGGAACTGCCGCAGTCTTCTGGCGAGCGCGTCGCATACCGACGGCTCGGTGACATGCCTGGCGTCGAGCTCTTTTCGGCCGACCTGTCCGGTCACGCCTTCGGTCCGCATACCCACGACGCGTTCGCGATCGGTGTGGTGGTGAGTGGCGCGCAGCGCTTTCGTTACCGGGGCGGCAATCATGTGGCAGACCGCTCGAACCTGATCTTCATGAACCCAGACGAACTGCACACCGGCAGTGCCGCCAGCGACGAGCGCTGGTGCTACCGCTTCGTCCATATCGAGCCGGCGGTCCTGGGCGAGTTGCTCGGCGAAGGGTCCGCGAGCCCGTGGTTCGCCGACGCATTGGTCCATGCACCGCGGCAGGCCGAGGCCATGCGCGGGGTGATCGCGCGGCTGTGGCAGGCGCCGGACGCCCTCACCGCGGCGGGCGAGCTGTCGTCGTTGCTGGGTGCCATTTCCCGTCGGCACGCACGCGGCCTGCCCGCGCCCGAGCGTGGCCTCTCGCGCAGCCGCTTCGCGCCGGTGCTCGAGCACATCGAGGCGTATCTCGAGCAGCCCCAGTCGCTCGATACCCTGGCGGCGTGCGTGGGCCTGTCGCGCTTTCATTTCGTGCGGGCGTTCGGCCAGACCTTCCATGTGCCGCCGCATCGCTACCTGCAGGCACGGCGCCTGGCCCGCGCCCGCCAGATGCTGCGGGACGGGCGAGGCGTCGCCGAGGTGGCGGCCGCAGTCGGACTGTGCGACCAGAGCCACCTCAACCGCTGGTTCCTGCGCCTCTATGGCACCACGCCGAGCCGCTACCAACAGCAAGTTCGTCCAAGCCGGGGCGTGACGAAGACGCTAAGCTGATGCCGCCTGCTCCCATTCGGGAGTGTCACGGGGTGGAACATGGACGAACGCGATGCACAGATGCGGCATTACGCCGGCAAACTCGCCTGGGAGATCGACTCCTGGGATCTCAAGCTTGCGCTGGACGGTGCCGAGCCGGTCACGGTGATCGACGCGCGCTCGCCGGCAGCCTATGCCGCCGGTCACATCCCCGGCGCGCTGAACCTGTCGCACCGCCTCATGGATGCCGCAAGCACCGCCACGCTCGAGCGCACGCGCCTGTATGTCACCTATTGCGATGGCATCGGCTGCAATGCCTCCACCAAAGGTGCCTTGAACCTTCTGCGGCTGGGGTTCCGGGTAAAGGAGTTGATCGGCGGGCTGGACTGGTGGCTGCGCGACGGCCATCCGCTCGAAGCGGATGCGGGCGCCACCGATCCGGGCTGCGGCTGTGGCTAGCACCGTGCTGTTGATCGGCGTGGCGAGTGCCCTGGGCGCCGGCCTTGCCTGGGGGCTGGTGTTCATCGCCCCGCTGGTACTGCCCGAGTATCCGCCGGCGCTGCTGGCGTGCGGCCGCTATATCGCCTTCGGCCTCATCGCCCTGGTGCCTGCCTGGTTCGATCGGCACCGCATGCGCCGGCTCAGCCGTGCCGACTGGCGCGAAGCGACGAAGCTTGGCCTGGTCGGCAACCTGCTCTACTACACCTGCCTGGCGAGCGCCATCCAGCTCGCCGGCGCGCCGCTGCCGACGATGATCATCGGCACCCTGCCGCTGGTGATCGCGGTGGTCGCCAACCTTGGTGCCGAGCGCGTCGCATGGCGGCGCCTGGCGCTGCCCATGGGCGTGCTCGCCGCGGGGCTGGCGCTGGTGAACCACCACGAGATGAGCCAGTTCGATGCCGCCGTATCGCTCACCCGCTACGGCTTGGGGATCCTCGCCGCCATCGGCGCGGTGGCCTGCTGGACCTGGTATCCGCTGCGCAACGGGGCCTGGCTCAAGGCGCATCCGACGCTGGCGCCCGGCAGTTGGGCCACCGCCCAGGGGCTGGCGAGCCTGCCGCCGGCGCTGGCCGGCTATCTGATCTGGGGCCTGCTCGCGTCCCCGGCCTCGGGTTTCGACTGGCCGCTCGGCCCACGTCCGCTTGTCTTCGTCGCCGTGATGCTGGCAATCGGCCTGCTGGCCTCGTGGCTCGGCACCTTGATGTGGAACCGTGCGAGCCAGTTGTTGCCCGCCGCGCTGACCGGCCAGTTGATCGTCTTCGAGACCCTCGCGGCGCTCGGCTATGCCTTCGTGCTTCGCGGCGCCTTGCCGGACCCGGCGACGGCGCTGGGTATCGCCCTGCTGTGCGCCGGGGTGCTGTTCGGGGTGAACCTTTTTCGCCGGCGAGCGCTCTCAGCCACCTAGCCACCACACTGGAGTCAGGGATCGTGAAGCCTTTGTTGCTGCTGATCTTGCCCTTGCTGCTCGCCGCCTGTGCCGGGTTGCCACGTCACGCCGAGCTTCAGCCCGGGGTCTCGGACATGGCGGAGGTGCGCGCCGCCTTCGGTCAGCCGTATCGCATCCATGCCGAGCCGGACGGGGGGCGGACCCTCGAGTTCTCGTCCCAGCCCAACGGCATCCATTGCTACATGGTTCGTGTCGACGCCGCGGGGCGCTTGGTGAGCGTGCGCGATGCGCTGTCGGAGGCCGGGCTCGCGCGGGTGCAGCCCGGCATGAGCCGCGAGGCGGTGTCGCAGTTGCTCGGCAACCACCGCTCGATCGAGTTCTTCCGCCTCAGCGGCGAGGAAGTATGGGACTGGAATGTGGACAATCGCTCCGGCCCCGGTGTGGCAACCCGCTTCAACGTGCATTTCAAGGATGGCCGGGTGGTGCGTACCAGCACCACCTATGTGTTCCCGGCCGACGGGCTGTTCGAGGGGTTCGGCTCCTAGGCGGGGCTGCGGCGAGGGACCTCAGCGCCGTCGCGGCAGTCCCTGGCGGGCGCGCAGTTCGTCCAGCTCCTCGAGCAGGTCTGCCATCAGCGCCGCAAGTTCGGGCACCGCATCGAAGCTGCGCTCCAGTTGCCGCATCCGACGCGCCCGCAACAGGCCTGCGGTCGTGATGCGCCATACCCCGGCCACGCTCTCGGCATGCGGAAACAGGCCCTCCTCGATATGGGCGAGCAGCCATTCCGGTTCCACCGTGCAGGCGGCGGCCACCTGTTCCAGAGTCAGCCAGCTTTCTTCGATCAGGCTGCCGATGAGAATGTCGTCGTCGTGCATCGTTCAGGCCCCCAGTTCTTCGCGCGGATCGAATGCGAGTTCGCGTGCCATGGTTTCGTAGAGTTCGCGCGCCTTGGGCGTGTCGGCCGGCGGCATCACCACCTGGATGTCGATGAGCAGGTCGCCCGGCGTGTTGCCCGGAATGCCCTTGCCGCGAACCCGTAGCTGGCGGCCACTCTGGCTCCCCTCGGGGATCCGCACCTTGAGGCTGCTGTCGGGCAGGCGTACCGGCACCACGGCGCCCAGCGCCGCCTCCCAGGGTGTGACCGGCAGGCTCAGATGCAGGTCGCGGCCATCGACGCGAAAGCGCCCGTGCGGCTTGAAGTGGATCTCCAGCAGCAGGTCGCCGGCCGGCCCGCCGCCCATGCCGGGGCTTCCCTGGCCGGCCAGGCGGATGAACTGGCCCTCGCGCACGCCCTTGGGAATCCTCACGTTCAGGGTGCGCGACTCGAGCACCACGCGCCCCTCCGCATCCAGCTTCGGAACCCGCAGTCCGACCTGGCGGGTGGCGCCGTGGAAGGCGTCCTCGAGATCGAGCATGACCTTGGCGTGGTGATCCTCGCCGTGCGAGCGGAAACCGCCGCCTGCCTGGCGAAAGTGCTGGCCGCCGCCGTTCATGCGGCCGAACAGTTCGGCGAAGAAGTCGCTGAAGTCGGCTGCCTCGCCGGCCGAGGCGCCCGCGCCGGAGAACTCGAAACCACTGTCCCAGCCCGGCGGGGGACGGAACTCCTGGCCCGGCTGGTAGCCGCTGCCAAGCTGGTCGTAGGCGGCCCGCTTCTCGGTGTCCGAAAGCACCGCATAGGCCTCGTTGATCTCCTTCATGCGTTCGTCGGCGTCGGGCTCCTTCGACACATCCGGGTGGTATTTGCGGGCCAGCTTGCGGTAGGCCTTGCGGATTTCGTCGGCGCCCGCATCGCGTGCGACGCCAATGATCTTGTAGTAGTCCCGGAATTCCATGGGTAGTCCTTCGGGTGAGCTTCGACTTCGCTATACATGAGGGCGCAGGCGCTGCGGATCAAGGGCTTGAAAAGTGCGGCGGCAGACCTGAACTTAGTCCACATCGCGCCGCTGAGGCGCCTTTTCAAAGCGCATGGAGGCAAGCATGCTTTACAGATCAGTATTTCCCGGCGACCTGCTGTCCCAGCTGGAGCGGCTGCAGCGCGGAATGCGCAGCGCATCCGAACTCTCGCCCAGCATACGCGGTCTGGGCCGCGGCGGTTATCCGGCCATCAACGTGACCGGCACCCCCCAGGCCACCGAAATCCATGTATTTGCGCCGGGTATGGATCCGGCCGCGATCGAGGTGCAACTCGAAAAAGGCGTGCTCACCATCTCCGGCGAACGCAAACCCGAAGCGCCCGCGGGTGACGAGAAGGTGGCCGTGCATATCGACGAGCGCTTCTTCGGACGTTTCCGGCGCGTCGTCACGCTCCCCGAGGATGCCGACCCCGACGGCGTGGTGGCGCGTTATCGGGACGGTGTGCTGCAGATCAGCGTGAAGCGCAAGCAGGCCTCGCAGCCGCGCCGCATCAATATCCAGTAGAACAGGGAGACGACCATGAGCACCAGCAACGAAAATCACACCGGCCAGGGCGAGGCCCTGCTGCCCGCGGTGGATGTCTTCGAGGACGAAGGCGGGATCACGCTCTTCGCGGATCTGCCGGGTGTCCCGCGCGAGCAACTCGGCCTGCATGTTGAAAGCGATACCCTCACCATCGAGGGTCAGATGAGTCCCGAACTGGCGGGCAGCGGCGAGGCCACGCACGTCGAACTGTCCTTGCCGCGCTACCGGCGCGCCTTCACGTTGTCGCGGGAGCTCGACGTGGAGAAGGTCAGCGCGGCCTTCGAGCACGGAGTGTTGCGGCTGCGCATTCCCAAGGCCTCTCACGCCCGGCCCCGCAAGATCGAGGTCCAGGTGGGATGAACCTGCCGGCTTGCCGGCCAGACAAGGAGCAATGCGATGAAACTCGATGAAATCAAGGATCGTGTCGGTGCCCTGTGGGAATCGGTGGCGGAGGGCTGGCAGCATCTCATGCAGTCCGCGGCCGGCGCGCTGACACGCTTCAAGCCGGTGCAGGGCAATCCCCTGCCGACAGAAGGCGAGGTGGATGACGGCTTCTACCTGCCCTCACGTGGCTGGGCGGTGCTCGGTGGCGATGTCTTCGAGGACGACAGGCGGCTGGTAGTGCGGCTCGAGTTGCCCGGCATGGACAAGCAGGACATCCAGGTCGAGGTGCTCGACGAGGCGCTGGTGGTGAGCGGACAGAAGCGCTTCGAGCGGGAGTCGTCCGATGGCCGCTGGCGGGTCATGCAGTGTGCCTACGGCAGCTTCCGGCGTGTCGTGCCGCTGAGCGTGGCGGTCAGGGCGGACGAGGCGCGGGCCGCCTATCGCAATGGCGTGCTGAGGGTGGAATTGCCCAAGGCCGCGCCGGGCGCGCCGCGCTCCTTGAAGATCGAGGTGGATTGACCCGTCTGGCGGTGTGCCGCGCGGCGCCCAAGGCGTCTCGGGGCTGACCCCGCGGCGCTTTGGGCGATCATTGCCGTGGTCTCACTTGTACTCCCAGCCATGGAACATTTCCGCGCCGACGACGGCGAGCCGATCCACTACAAGTCCTCGGGCAAAGGGCCGGCGCTGGTCCTGTTGCATGGCTGGACTTCCTCCCATCGCGACTGGAATCCATTTCTCGAGGCCTTCGAGGCCGGTCACCGGGTGATCCGCTGGGATGCCCGCGGCCACGGCGGGCATGCGCTGCAGACCCGCACTGCGCCGACGGTTGCCCGCATGGCGCGCGATCTGCGCCAGCTCATCGAGTATCACGATTTGCAGGAGGTGGTGGCGGTCGGCCATTCGATGGGCGCGCTCACCCTGTGGCAATACATCCGTGATTTCGGTTGCGCGCAACTGTCGAGGCTCGTCCTCATCGACCAGTCGCCGAAGCTGCTCACCGACGCGCAGTGGCCGAACGGCATCTATGGCGATTTCAGCGCCTTGCGCAACGAGCGCTTCATGGCCGAGCTGCGGCAGGACTTTGCCGAGGCGGTGCTGCGGCTGGTTGGCGAGGGCATGAACGAGGCGGCGCGGCGCAACTACCTGGCGCAGGATCCTTCCGTGGAGGCGATGCGCCAGCGGCTGCGCACGCTGGCCGCGCAGCCACTCATCGACTGCTGGGCCAGCCTCGCCGAGGCCGACTACCGCGACGTACTGGCCCGCATCGATATTCCGGCGTTGCTGGTCCATGGCGGGGCGAGCAACTTCTATCACCCCCGCACCGCCCACTATGTGCGCGACAGCACCCCCAGCGCGCTGCTGCACATTTACGACAATGTGGACCACGCCCCGCACCTGTGGGAGCGCGAGCGCTTCATCGAGGACGTGCTGGCCTTCGTCGGTGCGGCCTGAGCCGGGCCGGCTCAGGTGAACAGGGTCACGGCGGCAGAGAAGCTGAAGAAGGACAGCGCGGTCGAAACCAGGATCACCCGCGCGATGCGCCCGTTGTCGGCCCCGAAGCGCTCGGCCAGCAGCGACACGTTGCTGGCGCTGGGCAGCGCCGCCACGAGGATCATCACCACCAGGGCGAAGCGATCGAGCGGCACCCCGATGAGAATCGCGGCTGCGCCGACCAGCAGCACCAGGGCCGGATGCAGCAGCAGTTTCTTGAGTGCCACCGGCACGTAGTCGATGAGCGGAGTGGGGTCTTCGCTGGCCATCTGCGACCGGGCCAGCACTGCGCCGATGGCGAACAGCGCAACCGGCGAGGCCGAATTGGCGAGCAGCTCGATGGTCTTGTCGAGCGGTCCGTAGAGCTCGAGCGCGAACGCGGAACTCAGGCCGCCGAGTACGATCGCCCAAGGCATCGGGTTGCCCGCTACGCCACGCAGTGCCTTGCCGAGGGCCGCGCGGGCACCGCTTGCGCCGCTGCCGTCGAGTCGCGAGAGGGCGATGCACAGCGAGGTGGTCACCAGCATGTCGACCACGATGGTGACGATCACCGGTCCGGCGGCCCGCTCGCCGAGCAGCGCTATCAGCAGCGGCACCCCCATGAAACCCGAGTTCGGAAAGGCCGCGGTGAGCGCACCGAAGGCGGCGTTGTTCCAGTCGATACGGCCACCCAGGGTGAGTGCCACGGTGGTGCCGACCATCAGCAGCGCACAAAGCAGATAGACGCCGAAGACGCTCGGGTCGAGCAGCTGGGCGATCGGCGTGGCGGCGCCGAAACGGTAGAGCAGGCAGGGCAGGGCGAAGAACAGCACGAAACCGTTCAGGCCGGGGATCGCGGGCAAGGGCAGGGCGCCGCGCCTCACCGCAAGGTAGCCGCACAACACCAGTGCGAAAAATGGAAAGGTCACGGCGAGGACGGACAGCACCGGCAGGTCTCGGCTAGATTTGTGCAGGCCGCTATCGTCGCACGCTTTGGTGCCGGACCGGCATCGGGGCCTACCCTTGCCTGGCGGGCTCCGCGAGGGCTGAGCGCCAGGCGGCCAGCTTGGCCTCGAAGCGCAGGCCCGCATGGGCCGGGCTTGTCGAGGGAAGGCGCAGCCGGTCGATTGCCCGCTGCGACGGCGGCAGCGCGGGCAGGATGTGACGATTGAAGGCCTGCTCCGCCATCGCCCCGTTGAAGCGGATCGCGATGATGGACGGATGCGCCTCGAGGAAACCGGCGAGGTCGTTGGGTCGGATCGAAGCGTTTTCGATGTCGGTGTCGAGGCTGGACGCGCGGCGGCAGGCGGCAAGCACATCCCACACTGCGATCCCGCCCGCCACCAGTGCCTCGCAGCGCGCCGCGTAGGGCAGCGCCGCATCGAAGCCCAGCACCGCACCCAGGATGCGCCAGAAGCTGTTCTGAGGGTGGGCGTAGTAGCGTTGCTCGGCGAGCGAGCGCTTGCCGGGCATGCTGCCGAGAATCAGCACCCGCGCATCGGCGGGGGCGAGCGGTGCAAAGCTGTGGATGAGCGGTGTCGGCATGAACGGCGGGTGCTCGGAGCCAGGCCGCCGATGCAGCCTGCGCCAAGGGAGCGATTGATGAATACGCGCATTATTCGCGATCGCCTGGGTTTCGCACAGCGGCGAGGCCTGGCGGCCCACGGGACGAGGCGAAAAAGCGTGCTAAAGCTTTCGCCCGCCCTGCCGTAGTCCGGCAAATGAAGAAGAGAAAACTTCTCCCGCTCGGCATCAAGAAGCGCACCACCACCGAGTTGCCTGCGCTGATCGCCCTTGAGGCGATCGGCAAGCCTTGGTTCTGCGAAGCGCACCTGACCGACCTGATGGCCGTCTCGATGGTCTGCCAGGTGGCGGCCGAGCCCGGCTCGGAGGTGCACAATGCGGCCTGCGAGCTGTTCGAGCTGCTCGGTCGCGAGCCGCTCGAGTTCTCGCAGATCGAACCACTGGTGGTGTTCACCAACGACTGGGTACAGCGCCAGCCCAACGGTCGCATCCAGGACGCGATCGAGCGCCTGATGGCGCAGAAGATGGCCGATACGCCGGCGCCGTGAGCTGGGCCGCGGTGCGCGCCGCCGGCCTGCGGACCGGGGGCGTGCTTTGCCAGCCTCGACACTCGGCTCGAAACGCCTTAAGATTTCGGGCTTGCTGAGGAGCGCTGCGACCCTTTCGGGCCATGTCCCCGGGCCAGGCTCAGCAACGATCAACGGCGCTCGCAAACCATCAGCCGGGTTTGCTGCGCCGTCAGTGTTTGTGCGGTCCGCCCGGTGAGTGCCCAGTGCAATACCGAGGATTGACCCATGCAAGCCGACCGCAGCGCTGAAATCAGCGACCTTCTCGCCCGCCGCATCCTGACTCTGGATGGCGCCATGGGCACCATGATCCAGCAGCAGAAGCTCGGCGAGGCCGACTACCGCGGCACGCGCTTCGCCGATCATCCGCGCGACCTCAAGGGCAACAACGACCTGCTGTCGCTGACCCGCCCCGAGGTGATCGCCGGCATCCACCGCGCCTATCTCGAGGCCGGCGCCGACATCATCGAGACCAACACCTTCAACGCCACCCGGGTGTCGCAGGCCGAATACGGACTCGAGTCGGCGGCCTACGAGCTCAATGTCGCCGGCGCCGCGCTGGTGCGCGCGCTGTGCGACGAATTCACCCTCGCCAATCCCGACAAGCCGCGCTACTGCGCCGGCGTGCTCGGCCCGACCTCGCGCACCCTGTCGATCTCGCCCGACGTCAACGACCCGGGCTTTCGCAACACCAGCTTCGACGCGCTGGTCGATGATTACTACGACTCGGCCCGCGGCCTGATGGAAGGCGGCGCCGACCTGCTGCTGATCGAGACCATCTTCGACACCCTCAACGCCAAGGCCGCGGCCTTCGCCATCGAGAAGCTCTTCGTCGAACTCGGCCGCCGGCTGCCGGTGATGATCTCGGGCACCATCACCGATGCCTCGGGGCGCACCCTCTCGGGGCAGACCGCCGAGGCCTTCTGGAATTCGCTCTCGCATGTGCGGCCGATCTCCTTCGGCCTCAACTGCGCGCTGGGCGCCAGGGAGCTGCGCCAGTATGTGGAAGAACTCTCGCGGGTGTGCGACTGCTTCGTCTCCGCCCACCCCAATGCCGGCCTGCCCAATCCGCTCTCGCCCACCGGCTACGACGAGACGCCCGAAGCGCTGGCCGGCGAGATCGCCGACTGGGCGAAGAGCGGCATGCTCAACATCGTCGGCGGCTGTTGCGGCACCACCCCGGCCCATATCGCGGCGATCGCCGCGGCGGTCGAGGGCGTGGCGCCGCGCGCGGTGCCCGTGATCGAGAAGAAGCTGCGCCTGTCGGGCCTC
The DNA here is from genome assembly GCA_024235595.1 of Zoogloeaceae bacterium. Taxonomy (GTDB): domain Bacteria; phylum Pseudomonadota; class Gammaproteobacteria; order Burkholderiales; family Rhodocyclaceae; genus Cognatazoarcus. The sequence continues at coordinate 407,365 of JACKMC010000001.1, forward strand.
GAGCCCTTCAACGTGGGCGAGGATTCGCTCTTCGTGAACGTCGGCGAGCGCACCAACGTCACCGGCTCCAAGGCCTTCGCCCGGATGGTCCTCGAAGGGCGCTTCGACGACGCGCTGTCGGTCGCCCGCCAGCAGGTCGAGAACGGCGCCCAGGTGATCGACATCAACATGGACGAGGCGATGCTCGACTCCATGGCGGCGATGGAGAAGTTCCTCAAGCTGATCGCCTCCGAGCCCGACATCTCGCGGGTGCCGATCATGCTCGACTCCTCCAAGTGGAGCGTCATCGAGGCCGGTCTCAAGTGCATCCAGGGCAAGGGGGTGGTGAACTCGATCTCGATGAAGGAGGGCGAGGCCGAGTTCCTGCGCCAGGCGCGGCTGTGCCGCCAGTACGGCGCGGCGGTGATCGTGATGGCCTTCGACGAGAAGGGCCAGGCCGACACCTACGCGCGCAAGACCGAGATCTGCAAGCGCGCCTACGACCTGCTGGTGGGGATCGGTTTCCCTCCTGAAGACATCATCTTCGATCCCAACATCTTCGCGATTGCCACCGGTATCGAGGAGCACGACAACTACGCGGTCGATTTCATCGAGTCGCTGAAGTGGATCCACGCCCACCTGCCCAATGCCAAGACCTCGGGCGGGGTCTCCAACGTGAGTTTCAGCTTCCGCGGCAACGACGCGGTGCGCGAGGCCATTCACACCGTGTTCCTCTACCACGCCATCAAGGCCGGCATGAGCATGGGCATCGTCAACGCCGGCATGCTCGGCGTGTACGACGATCTCGACCCGGTGTTGCGCGAGAAGGCCGAGGACGTGGTGCTCAATCGCCACCCGGGCGCGGGTGAGGCGCTGGTCGAGTTCGCGGTGACGGTCAAGGAAGGCAAGGCGAAAAGCAGCGGCCCGGACCTGAGCTGGCGCGAGCGCTCGGTCGAGGAGCGCCTCAAGCACGCCCTGGTCAAGGGCATCACCGACTTCGTGGTGGCCGACACCGAGGAGGTGCGGGCGCGGCTCGAGGCCGAAGGCAAGCCGCCGCTGGCGGTGATCGAAGGGCCGCTGATGGCCGGCATGGACGTGGTCGGCGACCTCTTCGGGGCGGGCAAGATGGTCCTGCCCCAGGTGGTGAAGTCGGCCCGCGTGATGAAGCAGGCGGTGGCCCACCTGATCCCCTACATCGAGGCCGAGAAGCTGCGTACCGGCGCCACCAGCAAGGGCCGCATCGTCATGGCCACGGTCAAGGGCGACGTGCACGACATCGGCAAGAACATCGTCGGCGTGGTGCTGGGCTGCAATGGCTACGAGGTGATCGACCTCGGGGTGATGGTGCCGGCCGAGAAGATCCTCCACGCGGCGAAGGAGCATGGTGCGCAGGCGATCGGCCTGTCCGGCCTGATCACCCCCTCGCTCGAGGAGATGAGCCACGTCGCCGCCGAGATGAAGCGCCAGGGCTTCGAGCTGCCGCTTTTGATCGGCGGCGCCACCACCAGCCGCGCCCACACCGCGATCAAGATCGCCCCGCACTACGACCAGCCGGTGGTCTATGTGCCGGACGCCTCGCGGGCGGTCGGCGTGGTCACCGCGCTGCTCTCCGAGGGCGGCGCCGAGGACTTCAAGCTGCAGCTGGCCGCCGACTACGAAAAGCTGCGCGCTCAGCACGCCAACAAGAAAGGCGTGCAGCTGGTGAGCATCGAGGCGGCGCGCGCCAATGCCTTTCGCACCGACTGGAGCGCCGAGCCGGTGGCGGCCTGCAGCAATTCGCACCAGGCCGGCTTCCAGCCCTATACCCCGCCCGAGCCCAACACCCTGGGCGTGATGGCGCTGGATGTGGACCTCAACGAGCTGCGCGACTACATCGACTGGGGGCCGTTCTTCCAGACCTGGGACCTGGCCGGCAGCTTCCCGAGGATCCTCGACGATGAAGTGGTGGGCGAGACCGCGCGCGGCGTGTTTGCCGACGCCAGGGAGATGCTCGAAGACCTGATCGCCCAGGAATGGCTGCAGGCCAAGGCGGCCTTCGGCATCTTCCCGGCCAACAGCGTCGGCGACGACATCGAGTTCTACGACGACGAGTCGCGCGAGGCGCCGATCATGACCTGGTTCGGCCTGCGCCAGCAGCACGAGCGCCCCTCGGGCAAGCCGCACTGGTGCCTGGCCGACTTCGTCGCGCCCAAGGCGTCCGGGGTGCGCGACTGGTGCGGCGCCTTTGCGGTGACGGCCGGCATCGGCATCGAGCTCAAGCTGGCCGAGTTCGAGGCGGCCCACGACGACTACCATGCGATCATGCTCAAGTCGCTCGCCGACCGGCTCGCCGAGGCCACCGCCGAGTGGCTGCACGAGCGGGTGCGCAAGGAATACTGGGGCTACGCCGCCGACGAGGCGCTCGACAACGAGGCGCTGATCAAGGAGCGCTACCGTGGCATCCGTCCGGCGCCGGGCTATCCATCCTGCCCCGACCACACCGTCAAGGCGGCGCTGTTCCAGTTGCTCGATGCGCCCACCAATGCCGGCATGGGCATTACCGAGTCCTTCGCCATGACGCCGGCTTCATCGGTGTCGGGCTTCTACTTCGCCCACCCCGAGAGCCACTACTTCGCGATTTCGAAGATCGGCCGCGACCAGCTCGAGGACTGGGCCGCGCGCACCGGCCTGCCGCTCGCATCGGCCGAGCGCTGGCTGGCACCGCTGCTGTGAGCCCGGGGGCTGCGCCCATCCGGCCACCCGGGCGCCGCGGCGCCGCGATGGCCGGGATATGACGGCAAGCCGCGAAGCCGATTCGATCGAGCTGGCCTGCCGGCACCATCTGGTGCAGCTGTTGTATCGCGGCGCACCGCGCGCGCATCTGCTGACCCTCGGGATCGGCGTGCTGATCGCCGCCGGCAACGTGTTTTCGGGCGCGGCGACGCTGGCGGTCGGGGGCGCCTGGCTGGCCCTGGTGTTCGGCATCGTCGCCTGTCGTCATTGGGAACTGGCGAAATTCCGCGCGGCAGAGCCCGGCCAGGCGCAGACCGGATCGTGGTTCCGGCGCTTCGCATTGGGGCCCACCGCGTCGGCCTGTGGATGGGGCCTGACAGCGCCGGTGTTCATGGCCGATGCCCCGCTCGAGATGCGGATATTCACCGGCATCATGGTGGTCGGCACGGTCGCCGGGTCGGTGCCGATACTCGGTGGATCGAGGCGGCTGTTCGGCGCCTATGCCTGCCTTTCCATCGTGCCGGTGGCGCTGGTCTTCATTCTCGACCCCAGCGGGCCGCTGGAGGTTCTGCTCGGCCTTGCCTGCCTGCTGTTCCTGGCTGGCATCTACGGTGCTGCGCTGCAGTTCAGGGCGGTGCTCATGGAGTCGATCCGGCTCGGTTTCGAAAAGCAGCGACTGGTGGACGAGCTGAGCCTGGCGCGGGATCATGCCGAGTCGGCGAACCGCGCCAAGAGCGAGTTCCTCGCCAACATGAGCCACGAGATCCGCACGCCCATGAACGCCATTATCGGTTTCAGCGAGCTGGCGATGATGGATGCCGACTGCAGCGAGGAACTGCACCGATATCTCGAAACGATTCACGGCTCGGCGGGTGGGCTGCTCGGGATTCTCAACGACATCCTCGACATTTCCAAGATCGAAGCGGGCAAGCTCCGCGTCGAGTCGAGCCCCTTCGTACTCCGCGAGGTCGCGGAGCGCACCATGCGCATGTTTGCCCTGCAGGCGCGCGGCAAGGGCCTGACGCTCGAGCTGCAGCTGGCTCCCGACCTGCCCGATGCCTTGCGCGGCGACTACACGCGCATCGGGCAGGTGCTCACCAATCTTGTCGGCAACGCGATCAAGTTCACCGAACGCGGCGGCGTGGTGCTCGAAGTGCGCAAGGCCGGTGAGGCCGACGGTGTGGTGAGCGTGGCCTTCAGTGTGCGGGACACCGGAATCGGTATCGAGGCCGCGCAGCTCGGCATGATCTTCGATGCCTTCAGCCAGGCCGACGCGAGCACCTCGCGCCGTTACGGAGGCACCGGCCTCGGGCTTTCGATCAGTCGGCGGCTGGTCGGCCTGATGGGCGGGGCGCTGATCGTCGACAGCAGGCCGGGCGAGGGGAGTACCTTCGTATTCACCCTTCCCTTGCCGGCGGCATGAGGGGCTAGCGCGGCCGCAGCAATGCGCCGCTGATCGATCCGCGCTCGAAGCACCCGCAGCGAGGTGTTGGCATGCCCCCTCGACCGGTGTGCGGTCCGGCTCCCGGATCGGGGCGGAAACGCGAGAGGGGGTTCCCGATGCCATATTCGATGTGTGGGGCGCTTGTCGCGCTGGCGCTCGGCTTGCCGCTGACGGCGACGGCTGTGGCCCGGCGCGAAACCAGAAGGATGCCGCCGAGGCCGCGAGGGCTCGGCGTGCGGGCAAGAGCTCCGTGAGCCCGGTCCGTTCGGCAGCCACCCCAGGCCGATCTGCCCCGGCGCTGGACGAGTTGTCCGCTCGCCGCAGGACTTCATCGGGCGCGAACTACAGCGGCTCGGTCGCCAGGGGGGGGCGATTTGCGGTGTCGCCCGAGCGGCGCAGCGAGGGCGTCGGCGCAGGCCTCAAAGCGGTGAGGCTCGTGCGGATCGTGGCTTCCTTCGGATTCAAGGTACTGCATTCGCGCTGAGGCGGCGAAGCGGCACGCCGCCGCTGGCTCAAGGTGGATCGCGCCCGGTCTGTTCCGGGGTTGGGGGCCAGCAACGAGCATGGTCAGGTGCACGGCCGACGGTCGGGGCGGTTTCCTGGAGGCGCGAGATTCAGAATTTCACGCTCTGCGCGATCGATTTCGAACACCTGCGAGGCGGCCCAAGGCACAATGCGCACGTAATCCCGGCATCCCACCGGAATGCTGTTCCGGTGTGCGGCGAGCAGCGGCGCGGCGGTGACGGACATGCAACGGACGCCGCAAGCCCGCAGCGCATGGCGGTGCGCCTGCATGAGCTGCCGGGGTGACGATTCGAACTGCGCAAACAGATTCTTGCTACATCAAACAGCAGAGGAACCGTTCATGAGAATAGATACCGTCGTCTTGTTCGCCGTGGCCGTGGCTGCGCCGCTTACCGCCGTCGCACGCGAAGAGGTGCATGGTGCCCATCAGGCCCATCACGCCCAGGTGGCGGATCAGGTGATTGCCGAGCAGTCCACGGCTCTTGCCATCAACACTGCCGGCAAGGGCTATGGCCCGCAGTCGCCGCGCGATATAGACTCGCCCTCCGGCGCCAATGGCATCGCCTTCAATGCCGCGCCGCCGTTCGAGCAGATGAATCTCTGCAACATCCATTTCCACAAGAACGCGGAGCACGCTGGCGGTGAGTTCACGCGGCATGCTGGCAACGGCGACGGGCATGGCTACCAGAGCGGCTATCGATACTCGGGCCTGGTGAGCGAGTCCGAACTGGCGTCGCTCGGGCACGAGGTGTGTCCCAGCGAGCACGGCGGACTGGTGCCCGGCGACACCATCGAGGTCCACTATGTGCATTCAAGCGCCCAGGTGAAGCCGGGGCGGACCCTGGGGGCCTGCCTCAGCGATTCTGTCAAGAATCCGCAGCTGCGCGTCGAGGCCCAGGTATTCGTGCTGGTGAACGATCCCAATGCGCTGGACTTCGGCAAACTCGCCGAACATGGCCAGAAGAACGGTCTGCACCAGGCGCTCAACATTCCCGCGGATACGGGCCGGCCGGTGCAATACGCGGGCTCCACCACCGGCCCGAGCTACAACGAGGTCGGTTCGCCCTTCCAGGTAAGCTGGAGCGTGCGCCCCAAGGTCGCGAAGGTGAACATCGCCAGCGTTGGCGAGTGGTGCAAGGGAAACGCCTTCGATGAAGACCATGCCCATGGGGTGAGAAACCTCGTCACGAACCTCGAGCTTCTCGCCCCGATCGCGCGATAGGTCGCGCTCGGGCCATTGGGTGGACCGGCCGAAGGAGGCCGTCGCTGGCTTGCTCGACTGCCCGGTCCGGCGCCTTCGTCCGTTCCCGTTCGCATGCGCCCTGCCTCGCGCGCGGCGACCGGGGGGCCCGGCAGCTTCGCAACGTCGCGCTCGCCGATGTTCAGGCCTTCAGAGCAGCGCTTCGATGTCGGCGGCCAGTTTCTCCGGCGCCGTGGCCGGCGCGTAGCGTGCCACCACCCGAGCGCTGCGATCGACGAGGAACTTGGTGAAGTTCCATTTGATGGCTTCGGTACCGAGTGCGCCGGGCGCGGCCTGCTTGAGATGGCGGAACAGCGGGTGGGCGTGCTCGCCGTTGACCTCGATGCGCTCGAACAAGGGAAAGCTGAGCTGGTAGTTGAGGTTGCAGAACTCGGCAATCTCGGCGCTGTTGCCGGGTTCCTGATGCCCGAACTGGTTGCAGGGAAAGCCCAGCACCGCAAAGCCGCGCGGGCCGAACTGGCGGTGCAGCGCCTCCAGGCCGGCATATTGCGGCGTGAATCCGCAGCGGCTGGCGGTATTGACGATGAGCAGCACCTTGCCCGCAAACCCGGCCAGGCTGCAGGCGCGGCCGTCGATGGTGGTGAGCGGGATCTGCCCGAGCTCGGAGTCCATGCGCTGCCCCTATTCGAACAGCGCGCCGACACTGGCGCCGCTGTGGATGCGCTCGATGGCCGCGGCGAGCAGCGGTGCGATGGTGAGCACGGTGAGCTTGTCGAAGTGCTTCTCGGCCGGCACGCTCACGGTATTGGTGACGACGATCGACTCGATCTCGGCCGCGCGCAGCTGCTCGACCGCCGGCCCGCACAGCACCCCATGCACCGCGCCGGCATGCACCGTGCGTGCGCCCGCACGCTTGAGGGTTTCGATGGTGGAGACCAGGGTGCCGCCGGTGGATATCTCGTCCTCGAAGATCACCACGTCGCGGCCGGCCACCTGGCCCACCACCTCGCCCTGCTTGACCTTGGTGTCGCTGACCCGGCGCTTGTCGATGATCGCCATGGGAATGCCGAGGCGCTCCGAGAAGCGCCCCACCCGCTTGGCGCCGCCGGCATCGGTGGCCACGGCGACCATGTTGCCGAGATCGTAGTTGTCGCGAAAATAATCGGCGATGGTGGGGATCGCGGTGAGGTGATCGACCGGCACGCTGAAGAAGCCGTGCACCTGATCGGCATGCAGGTCCATGGTCAGCACCCGGTCGGCGCCGGCGGTCTTTAGCATGTCGGCGATCAGGCGGCCGGTGATCGAGATGCGGGGCGCGTCCTTCTTGTCGGAGCGGGCATACGAGTAGTAGGGGATCACCGCGGTGACCCGGCGCGCCGAGGCGCTGCGCAGCGCATCGAGGGTGATGAACAGCTCCATGATGTGATCGCTCACCGGCTCGGTGAAGGACTGGATCACGTAGACGTCGCGTTCGCGCACGTTCTCCTGGATCTGCACATGCAGGTTGTCGTTCGAGAAACGTGAAATCTCGAGCGGGCTGAGTCGCAGTCCGAGCTTGTGGCACAACTCGGCGGCAAGGCCGCGATTGGAATTGCAGGCGAATATCTGGAGGGCGGCGTTCATGTCGGGCAGCGCGCGGTCAAGCGTCGCGGAGGGGGCGGGGGAGTCCCTGATTGTATGCTCTGGCGCCTGCTTTGGGGGCGCCGTGTCCATGACGCGGACGAAAGGCTGATGGGGAATACAGTAAATTTAATTGCCAGATAGCTTGCTAGAAAGCTACATGGCGAATAATATCGCCCCATGACCCGAAAATGCAGAACCCGTTGCGAGCACATGCTGCGCCAGACCTCGGAGAGCTTTCCCGAGATCGATTCACCCGGAATGCGCTTCATCGCGCGACTCTTCCGCCTGCGCGACGTGATCTTCGAGAACGCCCAGCGGGAGATGGCGGAATTCGAGCTGAGCCCCGCCGAATACAGCGTGCTTGCCACCTTGCGCAAGACCCCGGCGCCTCACCGGCTCAAGCCCTCGGATATCTACAAGGGCATGCTGCTGAGCTCCGGCGGGCTGAGCAAAGTGCTCAAGACGCTCGAAGAACGCGGGCTCGTGCTCCGCGAAGACGACCAGGACGACCGCCGCGGCTCGCTGGTGCGCTTGAGCCCGGCGGGCGTCGAACTGAGCGAGCGCGCCATGAAGGCAGTGATCGGCAGCGACATCGCCATGCTCAACCGGGTCGCCGATACCGCCCGACTCGATGCGCTCGCAGAAGCGCTGAAACCCTTTACCGAGAGCCTCGACCGATGAGATCCGCACTTCGCGCCCTGCGCCTGCCGAGCAGGCCATGATTCCAATCCCCGCACCCCGCACGCCCATGGGTTTTACCGAGTTCGTGGGCTTCATCGCCGCCTGCATGGCGCTCAACGCGCTGGCCATCGACGTGATGCTGCCGGCCCTGCCGATGCTCAATGCGGACTTCGGCCTCGCGGACCCCAATCATGCCCAGATGGTGATCGCCATCTATCTGCTCGGAATGGGCTGCTCGCAGCTCTTCTACGGCCCATTGTCGGATCGCTACGGCAGGCGGCCGGTGCTCATCGGCGGCCTTCTGGTATTCGTGATCGCGGGCCTGCTGTCGTCCATCACCAGCAGCTTCGGCACCCTGCTTGCGGCACGCCTGCTGCAGGGTTTCGGTGCCGGGGCGCCGCGCGTGATCGCGGTATCGCTGGCGCGCGACACCTACTCCGGCGCGCAGATGGGCCGCGTCATGTCGCTGGCGATGATGGTCTTCATGGCCGTGCCGATCCTCGCACCCTCGCTCGGCCAGCTGATCCTGATGGTGGCCCCATGGCGCTGGACCTTTGGTGCGCTGGTCGTGGCGAGCGGCGCGGTGCTGGCGTGGACCATGCTGCGCATGCAGGAGTCGCTGCCGGCGGAGCGCCGGCGGGCGATCTCGGCGCGTGCGATCTACGAAGGCTATCGCATCACCGTGAGCTCCCGCGCCGCGGTCGGCTACATGCTGGCGATGGGCCTGGTGATGGGCGCCCACATGGGCTTCGTCACCTCAGCACAGCAGATCTTCGTGGACGTCTTCGGCGTGGGCCGCAGCTTCACCTTGCTGTTTGCGCTGATCGCGCTGGCAATGTCGGTGGCGGCCTTCGCCAACTCGCGCCTGGTCCATCGGGTCGGCATGCGCAGGCTCATTGTCATCGGCTTGTCGTTTCTCGTTGGCCTGAACCTGATCCACCTTGCCCTCGCCCTGGCCGGCCTGGTGAGCCTGCCGGTGTTCCTCCTGATGCAGGCCGGCAGCATGTTCGTGTTCGGCTTTCTCGCCTCCAACCTCAACACCCTGGCAATGGAGCCGCTCGGCCATGTGGCGGGCACCGCGTCGTCGATCATCGGCTTTGTCGGCACCGCCTGCGGTGCGCTCATCGGCTTCGCCGTGGGGCAACTCTTCGATGGCAGCGTGATGCCGCTCACCGCCGCCTATGTGGTGCTCGGCGCGATCGCCCTGGCGATCGTCAGCCGCACCGACACAAGCCCGATCGCGGCCGCCTGAGGACACTGCGCGCCGCGACGAGCGGCCGGCAGGACGTGCGCTCCCGGGGCTGCGTGTTGTTCGGCATACCCGTGCGTGATAGGTTTCTTCCCTGCTCGGGGAGAACTGCACGATGTCGATAATCAGGAGCCTGCTGCGATTCATCATGGGCGAGCCGAAGCCCGCCGCGGCGCGTGCTGCGGCCACGCCCAGGGCAAGCGTGACCTCAGCCGAGCCGGCTGCAAGGCCCGCTGAGCGCAGCGCGAGCGAAGCGGAGCCCGAAAGCGAAACCTCGATACTGGCGCGCAGCGAGGTGCTCGGCCGTGATCGGGCCTTGCTTGGCTATGCCTTTTCGCTTCACGACGCGGCAGCGGGCAAGGTACGCGTCGACACCGCCCGCACCCGCGGCCTCCTCGACGAGGTGCTGGTGGGCACCTTGCTCGACAAGGCCGGCGAGTTGCTGGCGAAGCGCACCACCTATCTGCCGGTGTGGACCGGTTTCGTGCTCAACCCCTTGGCCCAGCGGCTCGTCGGCACCCGCGCGATGCTCGTGCTGCGCCCCGAGACGCCGGATACGTCGCCCGCGCCCGAGCTGCTCGCCGCGGCTGCGGCATTGCGCGCCGCCGGGCTCGAGCTCGCGCTCGAGAACCACCTCGGCAGCCCCTGGTTCAAGGCCCTGGTGCCGCTTGCCGGCGCACTGGTGATCGACTCGAAGAGCGGCTCGCCGGCCGACCTGCAGGTGCTTTCCAGCCGCTTGAAGGTCGAGTGTCCCGGTCTTCAATGGCTGGCCTGGAATGTCGATACCGAGGAAGACTTCGAGCACCTGAAGCGGCTCGGTTGCGTCGCCTTCCAGGGCGGTTTCGTCACTCACCGCGAAGACTGGAGCGGCAACCGCATGGCGCCGCACTCGCTGCGCGTGGCGAGCCTCATCAACCAGCTGCGCGACGACACCGGCACCCGCGAGATCGCCGAGGTGCTCAAGCACGACATGGCGCTGACCTATCGCCTGCTGCGCTATGTGAACGCCGTGGCGTGGGGCATCAACAACCCGATCTCCTCGATCGAACACGCGCTGGTGGTGCTGGGCAACTACCCGCTGCGCCGGTGGCTCGCCCTGCTGCTGTTCGGCAGCGCGCGCAACAACGCCGCCGCCAATGCGCTCATGGACCTGGCGCTGACCAGGGCGCGACTGATGGAGTTGCTGGGCAAGGCGCGACTGAGCCGCGAGGAGTGCGAGCAGTTGTTCATGCTCGGCATGTTCTCGCTCATCGACGTGATCATGCAGGTGCCGCTCGAGCGGGCTCTCAGCCCGCTCAAGCTGCAGCAGCCGGTTGCCGACGCCCTGCTTTCGGGCAGCGGGCCGCTGGCCGATTATCTGGCCCTCGCGCAGGCGGTCGAGCGCGGCGACGAAGCGCGGCTGGCGGACACCAGCGAACGGCTGGGCGTGGCCGCGGGGGAGCTCAACCGGTTGCAGTTCGAGGCGCTGCTATGGGTGCAGGCCGGCTCGGGCGCCGAGTCCCCGGCGCCCTGAGGCAGTGGCCCTCAGGCCGGGTATAGCAGGTCGTCCACGCGGCTGTCGCGCCACTGCGCCTCGTCCGCGCAGGCGAGCGTATCGAGCTCGTCCGGGCCTGCGGCGCCGTCATCGACCCATTCGCGCAGCAGCGCCGAGCCGTTGATCAGGTCGATCGCGAGCCGGTCGTTCTCATACTCGTACGGAAAATCGCGCCACAGCGGGTAGTCGGGCTGGAGCCGGCGGATCGCCTTGAAGGCGAGCGCCTGAAGGCGCCACGGCCTGAAAGCCGAATGATCGTAGTGGGATGAGTCCTCGACATGGATCTGTACGCCGTGGCAGAGCTTGCCGGCATGCTTGTGGAAGGTGGGCTCGAACCAGCACTCGCGCAATACGCAGCCGCCGAGCCATGCCGGCGCCAGCGCGCGCATTTCGGCGATCACGGCGCGGGCGTCGATATCGGGCGCACCGAAGAGCTCGAGCGGCCGGGTGGTGCCGCGGCCTTCCGAAAGCGTCGTTCCCTCCAGCATCACCGTGCCGGCATAGGCGCGTGCCATCGACAGGTTGGGGGCGTTGGGGCTGGGGTTCACCCAGCTGCGCTGGCCCAGCGGCCAGCCGAAACCTGGCGCTGCGTTCGGCTTCCAGCCCATCATGTCGACCACCGAGAGGTCCACGTCGAGACGAAGATGGCGCCGGAACCACAAGGCCATCTCGCCCATGGTCAGGCCGTGGCGCATCGGCATCGGTCCGGCGCCGACGAAGCTCTCCCAGCCCCCCCGCAGGCTCAGCCCTTCGACCGGCCGCCCCGCGGGGTTGGGGCGGTCGAGCACCCATACCGCCTTGCCATGTTTCGCCGCGGCTTCGAGCACATACCGCAGCGTGGTGATGAAGGTGTAGATGCGGCAGCCCAGATCCTGCAGGTCGACCAGCAGCACGTCGAAGCTGTCCATCATTGCATCGGTGGGGCGGCGCACCGTGCCGTAGAGGCTGAACACCGGTATGCCAAGCTGCGGGTCGACGAAGTCGGGCGACTCGACCATGTTGTCCTGCTTGTCGCCGCGCAGGCCGTGCTGTGGGCCGAAAGCCGCGCACAGCTTGAGGTCGGGCAATGCCGCGAGGACGTCGAGCGAGTGGCTCAGCTCGCGGGTGACTGAGGCCGGATGCGCCAGCAGCGCGATCCGCTTGCCGGCCAGCGGGCGGCGCATGGCGCGGTCTGCGATAAGACGTTCGACACCGAGTTTCATGAAGCCTCCTGGATGCGGCGTGGGTCGGCAAGCTCGAGCACGAAACCGCCGCGATGGTGGAAGTCGGGCCTGTTTGCAGGGTGGTGCAAGGCCAGGTAGCAGAGGCCGCCCCGGGTCGCTTCGATCACCGCGGCAAGCCCGATGTGCAGGCGGCGCGCCTCGCCGGGCGGTGGCAGCAGCGCCGCCGGCAGTTCGGCGACGAGCTCGAGCCGCTCGTCGTCGCGCGTCAGTACGAGCCCAGGTACCGCTTCGGCGCGGTAGCCGTGATCGCGCTGACGATAGGCCATGAAGTCAAAGGCCGCCCATTCGCCCGAGGGTGAAAAATTGAACTCGCGATAGGGCGACGTCGCGACCGCCGTGGCGACGAAGGCTTCGAAACAGGTGTGCTGCCAGAGATCCTCGGCGAACGCCGGCCTTGCGGGTCCGGGCAGCAGGATTTCGTCGGCCGCGCCGCGCAGCCGGTAGGTGATCACCAGCCCGCCCTGGCCGTTGCCGTCGAGGCGCGCACAAAGCGGGCCGCCCGGGCAGGGGTGAGTGCCGGGGAAGGGCACGAGTGGGTGGATTTCGGTGGCAGTCATGATGTCGTCGGGTCGGGACGGTCGCGTAGTTTAACGGTGTTGGCGCAGCCTGCTGAGAGATCACGCGGCGCGGGTCGCCGGTGGCGTCGAGGGCCTGCCAGCGCAGAATTATTCACCCCGCGGGAAAAAGGAGCGCATCATTGAAGGCCCCACGCACCTGTCGAGTGCCTGATCGTCGTCTTGCGAAAGTTCGCGGGGAGGATCTCGATTCGAACGGCCATGCCGTGCCATCCCCCAACACCGGAGAATTCCATTGAGCAAGAAGCTTTACGTCGGCAATCTGGGTTACAACGTCAGCAAGTCGGATCTTGAAGAAATGTTCGGTCAGCACGGCGCCGTCAATTCCGCCCAGGTGATCATGGACCGCGATACCGGCAGCTCCAAGGGCTTCGGATTCGTCGAGATGGGTTCGGACAAGGATGCCCAGGCGGCAATCTCCGAGCTCAACGGCAAGAGTGTCGAGGGGCGCAACCTGATCGTCAACGAGGCCCGCCCGCAGGCGCCGCGCAGCGGTGGCGGTGGTGGATTCGGCGGCGGCCGGGGTGGCAAGCGCTACTGATTTGTTATTCAATGGCAGAGGTGCGCAGGCGAAGCCGGCGGCTCATGGTGAGCTTGTCGTACCCCATGCAGTCATGAAGGCAGGCCGGGTGTCGTCCCGGCCAGCCCTGACATCCGCCATTCGATGCGGCCCCTGCGCCGATAAAAGGAGACCTCTTGGCCAAGCCAAACTACCAGTTCGAAAAGCGCCAGCGTGACCTGGCAAAGAAACGCAAACAGGAAGAGAAGCGGCTGCAGAAGCTCGCCGCCAAGGCGGCGGCCGACAGTGGCGGCGCGGCGGACGAGAACGAATCGACGCTCGGCGACCCCGAAGGCAATGCCACCGATGGTGAGGGCCGCTCGCAGGCCTGAAGGCCGCGCCGGCATGGCGTGAATGCGGCAATGAAGCGCAGTGCAACGGCTCACGGCCTGCGTGAGCGAGGGCAATCGATGGACGCGGGCCGAACGAGGCCCGGGGCGGCGCGCGCTCAGCGCGGGACGATAGGCACCACGTCCGAAGCGTGCTTCTTGGCCTGCTTGACGGCCTTCTTCTCTTTGGGTGTGAGTGCCGGCTGTTTCTTGCCTTCCTTGTTGCTCTGTCGAACCTTGCCCATGATCCTGCTCCTGAATGGCACCCGCCGATGCGCGTGCCAATCCAGTATAGGCCGATGACTCCGGATAAACCGGCCCCCCGAAAATAAAGCGATCCGGCGCGTTCTCGCCACCGGAGCGTCGCCTGCATCAGGGTTCGGTGAGGGTCATGAGGATGTCGGCATACCACGCACAGTTCAGGCCCAGTGCCTCGTCCACGCTCAGGTCGCGCCCGCCGACGTCCAGACGTGCCGAGTGCACGCCCAGCAGCAACCACGGCAGCTCCGCTCGCCCGGGTTCGGGCTGCGCCATGCGCATCACCACCGGCGCGCCGCTGGTGCCGCGGTGGGTGCGGGCGTCGGTGAGGAAGTAACCGTTGCCCTTGAAGCGCAGTCCGAAGGACGAGGCGATGATCGCATGTCGCACCACCGGCATGTGGTTCAGGGTGTCGTGGAAGCCCAGCGGAAAGCCCACCACCAGCAACGAGGTGCCGACTTCGACCTGGTCGAAATGCTCGGGCAGATGCTCGGGCGTGAAGGCGTGGAACACCATTCCATCGGGCAGCGCTTCGCGCTCCAGCTCGATCACCGCGACATCGATCGCACCGGCGGTGTCCAGTCCCTGACGCCACAGGCTCTCGCCGTCGTGGTAAAGCGGCAGCGAGAAGCCGGTGGATGCGGCGATGTTCTCAGGGTCGGTATGCACCTCGATCTCGATGTGGTCCGGAAAATGCTGGGCGCCCTCGTCCCGCATCACATGGCGGCTGGTCACCAGGAACAGGCGCCCTTCGCGCTCGAAGAAGAAGCCGCTCGCGCTGGTCAGGTGCGTGCAGGCGCTGAAGGTGTGGATGTGGGTCGAGGTCAGGAGGATGGATTCGATCATACGGTCCTCAAGGTGGTGCATGGGCAGCGGGCGACCTGCTGTGGACGCCCGGCCGGACTCATTGTGCGCCCTCATGCGCATCGCCACCACGGCAATCGATGCCGCCGCCGGTACGACGGGGCCGGCTTCGGGTTTGCGGTCGGCGCGCTTGGCGCGGGTAGCCGCCGCTATAATCGGCGATCAATCCCTCGTCCCGGACTCTTTTCGTGTCAGATCGCCTCGCCGTTCTTTTGCAATACCTCCTTCCCAAACAGGCGCTGACCGTGCTTGCCGGCAAGCTCGCGGGCCTGCAAGGCGGTGCGCTCACGACCGCCGTGATCCGCTGGTTCGTGAAGCGCTACGGCGTCAACATGGCGGAGGCCGAAAATCCCGACGTGGCGGCCTATCCGAGCTTCAACGAGTTCTTCACCCGGGCCCTCAAGGCCGGCGCGCGGCCGCTCGCCGAGGCGGATTTCCTGTGCCCGGTGGATGGTGCGATCAGCCAGTTCGGCGCCATCGAGCGCGATCAGATCTACCAGGCCAAGGGACACAGCTACTCAACCACGGCGCTGCTGGGCGGTGAGGCGACGCTCGCCGCGGGTTTCGAGAACGGCTGCTTCGCCACCCTGTACCTGAGTCCGCGCGACTATCACCGCATCCACATGCCCTGCGCGGGGCGGCTCAGCCGCATGATCTACGTGCCCGGCGAGTTGTTTTCGGTGAACCCCACCACCGCGCGCGGCGTGCCGGGGCTGTTCGCGCGCAACGAACGGGTGGTGTGTGTGTTCGAGTCGGCCCGCGGCCCCTTCGTAATGGTGCTGGTGGGCGCGACCATCGTCGGCAGCATGGCGACCGCATGGCATGGCGTGGTCAATCCGCCGCGGCCCGGGCGGATCGTCGAAACGCGCTACGACGAGCAGCGCATCGAGCTTGCGCGTGGCGAGGAGATGGGGCGTTTTCTGCTGGGCTCGACGGTGGTGATGCTGTTTCCGCGGCGCACGCTCGAGTTCAACCCGGCCTGGGCGCCGGGCGGTGCGGTCCGCATGGGCGAGGCCATGGGTGGCGCGAGCCCTGCGCTCAGCCCGGCTGCAGTCTGAGTATCTTCAGCGCACCCAGCAGCACCACCACGCCGATCACGGTGCCGATGACGATGTCCGGCCATTGCGAGCCGGTCCACAGCACCAGCGCGCCGGCAATGATCACGCCCAGGTTGGCGAGCACGTCGTTGGCCGAAAAGATGTAGCTGGCCCGCATGTGGGCGCCGCCATGGCGATGGCGGCCGATCAGCAGCAGGCAGGCGAGGTTGGCCGCCAGCGCGACCACCGACACCGCCATCATCGCGGCGCCGAGCGGCTCGGCCCCATGCACTGCCCGCCACGCCACCTGCACGAAAAGGCCTGCCGCAAGCAGCGCCTGCAACCAGCCGGCGAGCCGCGCGGCCCCGAACTGGGCGCCGACGCCCCGGCCCACGGCCCACAGCGCCGCGCCGTACACTGCCGCGTCGGCAAACATGTCGAGGCCGTCGGCGAGCAGACCCGACGACTCCGCCCACCAGCCGGCGAGGCCTTCGACCAGAAACATCAGCGCATTGATTGCCAGCAGCCATACCAGGGTGCGTCCTTCGGCGTGCTGCGCGGCAGCGCCGGCGGTCGGCGCTGCGCCGACCGCCTCGCTGGCCAGCAGGCGGGCGCCGAAGCCCAGCGGCGCGAGCCGGTCCAGCACCGCCTCGGCCGGGCCGCTGTGCCAGAGCGCGAGACGGCGCGCGGGGAGATCGAAATCGAAGTGGCTGGCGCAGTCGGCAAGCTGCATGCGGATCAGCCGCTCCTCGCTCGGGCAATCCATGCCGGGAATCTCGAAATGCGAGCAACGGGTGGCGTGCCGGGCGGGCGCGGCGTGCTCGCCCCGGGCTGTGCCGGTCGGCGCCGCGGCACAGCCGCAAGTGGAACCACAAGTGGCCCCCGTGGAACCCCGTTGTTCTTCGCTGCTGGTCATGACCCTGGACGAGTGGTTGACATGAGAGGCCCCCAAGTGTGCCATCTTCCTTGCTCGCCGACTTGAGTTGATCGAGGCGTGCCGCCAGAATCGGGGCTTCCGACCGCCATGCCCAGCCCCGCCCGATGAACATCCCGATCCGCTACGTCGAACCCGTGTTCCGCCCGCCCAGCGAGGCGCAGTCGCTGATCCTGCCGGTGACCGACGGCTGCTCCTGGAACAAATGCACCTTCTGCGAGATGTATACCGCGCCGCAGAAGGCCTTTCGGGCCCGCGGCGAGGAGGAGGTGCTCGAGGCCATCCGCGCGACCGCGGCGAGCCTTGGCGAGCGCGTGCGGCGCGTCTTTCTGGCCGACGGCGATGCGTTGGTGCTGCCCACCCGGCGGCTGCTGACCATCCTCTCCGCGATCCGCGAGCACATGCCCTGGGTGCATCGGGTGTCGAGCTACTGCCTGGCGCGTAACCTGGCGCGCAAATCGGTGGACGAGCTGCGCAGCCTTCGCCAGGCCGGCCTGGCGATGGTGTATCTCGGTGCCGAGTCGGGCGACGACCTGGTGCTGGAACGGGTCGGCAAGGGCGAGACCTTCGCTTCGACCCGCTCGGCGCTGGACAAGCTCGGCGAGGCGCAGATCAGCCGATCGGTGATGATCCTCAACGGCTTGGGTGGAAAGGCGTATTCGGAGCAGCACGCGGAGAATTCCGCGCAGCTCATGAATCTCACCCAGCCGGAGTACCTGTCGACCCTGGTGGTGAGCTTTCCGGCGGGCGAGGCGCGCTTCCGCGCGGGATTTGCGCAATGGGAGGCGCTCGACCAGACGGCGCTGTTCGCGGAGATGGAGCGTTTCGTCTCTGCGCTGGCCTTGCGTCGCACGGTTTTTCGTTCGGACCACGCCTCGAACTGGCTGCTGCTCAAGGGCACGCTGAATATGGACAAGCCGCGCCTGCTGGCCGAGATCCGGGCCGCAATGGCGAACCCCGCCGGCGCGCCGCTGCGCCCGGCCTGGGCAAGGGGACTCTGAACGCGAGTCAGTCCCTGGCAGGGGCGTCGGCGAGGCCGAGCAGGTCGATGACCTGGTCGGTGAGGGCGTTCGGCTTGAAGGGCTTGCGCACATAGCCGTTGATGCCGAGCTTGATCAGGTTGCCGAGGATGCTCATGTCGCCTTCCGCGGTGAGGAGGATCACCGGCGTCAGGTCGCCGCCCTCGCGCAGTTCGCGCAGGAAGGCCTCGCCGTTCATGGTCGGCATGTTCATGTCGCAGAGGATCAGATCGGCGCGCGAGCTCGTATGCATCTCGAGGCCGCGGCGACCGTCGGACGCCTCGCGGAGATCGATGGGCCATGCACGAAGGGCCGCCTTGACGAAGCTGCGGATGACCGACACGTCATCGATTACGAGGACATTCTTGCGTGGCATGATTGCTTCGGAGACTGGCGTAAGGCTGTTAACGACACCGAGCGGGGAGACTGAATGCTTGGGCAATACAAATTGACAATCGACACCACGGCTCGTGGCACTACGGACATCACCGCCGAGGTGGCCGGGAAAGTAAGGGCCTCGGGGCTCGATCGCGGCATCGCGCAGCTCTTCGTCCAGCACACCAGCTGTTCGCTGCTGCTCACCGAGAACGCCGATCCCGACGTGCGTCGCGACCTCGAGATGCTGTTCCGGCGCCTGGCGCCCGACGGCGATCCGGCCTACCGCCACGACACCGAGGGCGCAGACGACATGGCGGCTCATGCACGGGCGCTGCTGGCCGGCTGCAGCCTGAGCGTGCCGGTGGCCGGCGGCAGTTTGCTGCTCGGTACCTGGCAGGGCATCTACCTGTGGGAGCACCGCACCGGGGCGCACCGCCGCAATGTGGTGGTGACGCTCCTCGGTGAGGGGCGCTGAGCGCTGCGAAGTAATCTTTTGACGGTTTCCACGGTCTATCTCCCTACACATTGGAGGTGAAACATGAACCGTCGTCACTGGATTGCCGGCATCGCCGGCCTCGCCGCACTCGCGGCACTGCCGTCGTCGCGCGCAGGTGCAGCATCCTTCCCGTTGAAGAAGAGCCGCGAGCAATGGGCCGAGCTATTGCCGCCGGCAAGCTACCGGGTGCTTTTCGAAGAGGCGACCGAGCCGCCGGGCTCGAGCCCGCTGAACGACGAAAAGCGTGCCGGCACCTTCATCTGCGCGGCCTGCTACCTGCCGCTGTTCAGCAGCGCGCAGAAATACGACAGCGGCACCGGCTGGCCGAGCTTCTGGCAGCCCTTGCCCGATGCGCTGGGCACCAGCACCGATTTCAAGCTGATCTATCCGCGCACCGAGTATCACTGCGCGCGCTGCGGTGGGCATCAGGGCCATGTCTTCAACGACGGCCCCAAGCCCACCGGCAAGCGCTATTGCAACAACGGCGTGGCGCTTGCGTTCGTGCCCGAGGGCGAGAAGCTGCCGGCGCTGCGCACCTGAGCGCCAGGGCTCAGGCGGCCGAGGTGGCCTCGCTCTGGAAGTGATGCACGTCCATCTGCGGGAAGGGGATCGAGATGCCGTTCTCGTCGAAGGCGATCTTGACCGCTTCCTTGAGGTCGCACATGGTGGCGAAATAGTCGGCGGTGACCACCCACGGGCGCACATGCAGGTCGACACTGCTGGCGCCGAGTTCCGCCACCGCGATCACCGGCGCGGGGTCCTTGAGGATGCGCGAGTCGGCGGCCAGCACCGATTCGATGACCGACTTGGCCTTGCGGATATCGTCGTCGTAGCCGATGCCGAAGATCAGGTCGATACGACGCGTCGAGCGGGCCGAGTAGTTGGTGATCACGTCGGCATAGATCGCCCCGTTGGGGATCACGATCTCGCGGTTGTCGGGCGTGCGGAAGGTCGAGCTGAAGATGTTGATCTTCTCGACCACGCCCTGGGTGCCTGCAGCCTCGACGAAGTCCCCGGCGCGAAACGGCCGGAACACGATCAGCATCACGCCGGCCGCAAAGTTCTTGAGCGAATCCTGCAGCGCCAGGCCGATTGCCAGGCCTGCGGCACCGATCAGTGCCACCAGCGAGGTGGTGTCGACACCGAGCCGGTCGAGCGCCGCGATCACCACGACGAGCAGCAGCACCCCATGCAGGATCGAGAGGATGAAGTTCTGCAGGATGGTGTCGAGCTCGGCACGCACCAGCAGGCGCCTGATGAGCGCCACGATGCCGCGTGCGACCCAGCGGCCGAGCACGAAAATGGCGAGTGCCAGAAGGATGTTGAAGCCCCACGGCAGGGCGTAGTCGTTGATCCATGCGTTTGCGGTCGTTTTTTCGAACATGTCTTTCCTGTTGTCGATTCAATTTGATTGCACGCGCCGGCCGCCGGGGCGGCTCGGCCAAGTGGGCGGCGGTGGGCCTGTCGGCTGCTCGGCAGCGGGCACGAAGATGCTCCCCGGTGTCACCCGGCCCTGTTCCTGACGCCGCTTCATGCGGATGGTTCCGCAGTGCAGCAATCGGCGCCCCGCTAGCGACGCATCAGCGTCGATTTCCCGAACATGCTCTCGATGAGCTCCACCGCGACTTCGGCCGTCCTGTTGCGCAGGTCCAGTGCCGGGTTCAGTTCGACCACGTCGACCGAGCCGAGGCGTCCGGTGTCGGCGATCATCTCCATGCAAAGCTGCGCTTCGCGGTAGGTCGGGCCGCCCGGTACGGTGGTGCCCACGCCCGGTGCGATGTCGGGATCGAGGAAGTCTACATCGAAGCTCACATGAAGGTGGGTACGGCTGTCGATCAGGGCGAGCGACATCTGCACCGCGTCGCGCATGCCCATCTCGTCGATGTAGCGCATGTCGAAGACCTCGAGCCCGACGTCGTGCACCAGGCGCTTTTCCTCCGGATCGACCGAACGGATGCCGAGCTGGCGAATCTCCGTGGGCGAGATGGCCGGCGCGCTGCCACCGAGCCGGGTGAGCGATTCCGGGCCATGGCCGCACAGGCAGGCGACCGGCATGCCGTGCACATTGCCGCTCGGGGTGATGGCGCTGCTGTTGAAATCGGCGTGGGCATCGAGCCACAGCACCCGCAGGCGTTTGCCCTCACGGCGGCAGTGCGCTGCCACCGCCGTGATCGAGCCGATCGCCAGGCTGTGGTCGCCGCCGAGCAGAACCGGCAGGCGCCCGAGGGAGAGCTCGCGCGATACCGCCTCGAAGACCGACTGGTTCCAGGCGACGACCTCCGGCAGGTGGCGGTAACCGTTCTGCGGCGGCAGCCAGGGGTTTTGCGGACCCACCAGGTTGCCGGTGTCGATCACCTCGAGCCCGCGCGACCTCAGCCGCTCGTCGATTCCGGCGACTCGCAACGCTTCGGGGCCCATCGATGCACCGCGGGCGCCGGCACCGATATCGGTCGGTGCGCCGATCAGGCTGATCGTGGTGCTCATTTCGGCTCTCCAGCTCAGGAACCCGATCGAGTGTCGCACAGAGTCGTGGGCTTGTTGAGTGGCGTCGGGCGTTCGACCCGGCAGCCCTTGCGCTCTCTCGATGGTGTTCGACCTGTGGCCTAAAGTCGGCACGGAAATTGCCGATTACCGCGAGGTGGGCCGCTGGTGGCCCGATGCACGAAACAGGGTGGAACAGGATTGGCAAGTCTCAAGGCGGCGGTGCATTCGTTCGTGCTGGATCTCAGCAACGAGTTGCGCGAGGGGGTGAACTGGCGCGCGGTCGCGCTTACCCTGGTGATGCTGGCGGGCGCAGGCAGCGTTGCCTGGTTTGCCGGCAGTGCGGACCCGCGCTATCACAGCTTCTGCAGCCGCCCCAGCGATACCGAGATCGTGCTTTTCATGTCGGCGTTGCCGTTCCTGGCGGGCGCCACGATCGTCGCGATCGGCGAGCTGATGCTTTGGTCGCGCGACCGAAAGCGCGGTCGCCGCGACGCGCTGCGTCATGTGTGGCGTTCCGCGGCCTTCTTCCTGGTCGCCGCAATGCTGGGTGTCGTGGCGATCTGGCGCTTCAGTTCGCTGTGCCTGTGAGCTGCACCGTGGGGCCGGCGTGGCTGGCCGTGACTCTCAGGCGGGCGTGTTCTTCAGGCGGGCGTGCAGGGCCAGCAAGGCCTTGCGCAATGCCTCCGGCTTGAAGGGCTTGAGGATGTAGCCTTGCACCCCGATCGCCACCAGCGCCTCGAGCTTGCTGCGATCAGCCTCGGCGGTGATCATGATGACCGGCATGGTGGCGCCGCGCGCGCGAAGTTCGCGCACCAGCTCTTCGCCATTCATGCGCGGCATGTTCCAGTCGCTGAGCACCGCGTCGAAGCGCTTGGCGGCGAGCGCCTGCAGCGCCTGCTCGCCGTTCGAGGCCTGGCTGACATCGAAATCGCATTCGCGCGCGATCGTGCTCACGACGCTGCGCATCACGTCCATGTCATCGACCACCAACAAGCGTTTCATCCATGTGCTCCCGAAGGCGGCGAACTGCCTGCCCGCTCGAAGTGATGCCGGCAGGGCGGACCCCCGGGCGGCAGATGACAGCCATAACGGCAAACCGCGGTCCTGGCTTGAGGGCTGCCCGCAATCCGGTATGCTCTGCGCTTTCTCCGTTCCGGGCAGTGCCCTGGTGCAGCGTGTGACCCAGCCGAGACTCCGCTCGCTTTCCGACCGCCTTCGTCAGATCGCTCTCTTCGAAGTGGGAGGCCTGCTGCTGATCACGCCGCCTTTCACCCTGTTGAGCGGTGTTCCGATCGAGCAGTCGGCAGGCCTGCTGGTCATGATGGCGATCATCGCCGCGATCTGGAACGCGGGCTACAACACCACCTTCGACTGGTTCGAGGGGCGGGCCACCGGCCGCACTGCCGACCGCCGCCCCCTCGCGATGCGGATCGTGCACGCCGTCGGCTTCGAGGGCGGCCTGCTGCTGATGTCGCTGCCGGCGATCATGTGGTGGACCGGCATGGGCGTGCTCGAGGCATTGCTTGCGGACGTGGGCCTGAGCGCGGCCTATCTGCTCTACGCCTTCGCCTTCAACCTCGCCTACGACCGCTATTTCCCGATCAGCGCCTGAAAATCGCGCGCCTCGGCGCTCGATGTGGCGTCCGGCGTGACTCACTTCCCGGTGCGCGAGGCGGGGTTGGCGTGACAATTCGTCACAGGGCAGGTGATTTTCAGCCTGTTGAATCGACGGGGAACGGTGTGGCGATAGCGATGGTGTGGCGAATCTCTCTGGCAGGGCTTTTGGCGTTGACGCTCGCCGCCTGCCTGCAGGGCGCGAACACTCCAGACCGGCAGGCTCATGGCCTGGTATCGATGCCACCTGCCGCAACGGTCGCCTTGTTGCTCGGCGATGGCGTGGCGCCCTACCTGGAGCAGATCGACAAGGGTGCCCGGGCTGCGGCGCAGGCGAA
Source organism: Zoogloeaceae bacterium (assembly GCA_024235595.1). Lineage (GTDB taxonomy): Bacteria > Pseudomonadota > Gammaproteobacteria > Burkholderiales > Rhodocyclaceae > Cognatazoarcus. Next base: position 430,421 of record JACKMC010000001.1, read on the forward strand.
TCATGTCGAAGTGATCAATGTCGATCGCAGGGCCGAACAGGCCAGTGAAGTGGAACGACTGCTGGGTGCGGGCGTCGGCGCCCTGGTCTTCGTCTCTGCCTCGGGCGGCGACCAGCAGGCCCTGCGCGAGCGCGTTCGCCTGACCGGCGTGCCGATGATTGCGGTGGGGGCCGTGCCCGCACAGCCCGACCTCACGCCCTATGTGGCCATCGACGACGAGCGCTCCGCCTACCTTGCGGTGAGCGCGCTGCTCGCCGGCGCTTCGGATGCCTTGGAGATCGCGGTGCTCGAGAGCAGCAGTCCGAACAGCCAGGCCCTCGCCCGTCAGTCCGGTATCGATCGCGCCCTCGCCGAGCACGGTCGTGGCCGCGTGATCGCCCGCCTGGCTGCCAGCGGCAAGATCGACCAGGCCTACGAGGTCACCCGTGAGCTGTTCGCGGTTCACCCGCAGATCGACCTGGTGATCGGTGCCAGCGACGCGATCGCGCTGGGCGCGCTCAAGTACCTGCGCGACAGCCGCCGACCCCGGGTGCGGGTCGCCGGCTTTGGTGCGCTGCCCGAAGCGCGCGCGGCGCTTGCCGGGGGAGGTTTCGCGCTGACGGTCGACCCGCGCATCGAGAAGCAGGTCTACCTGGGCGTCGAGTATGCTGCGCGGAGCCTGCGCGGCGACGAAATCCCGCCGGTTACCTTGCTCGAAGCCGATCTGCTGGTCGGCCCCGGGTCGCAACCCTGACTCCCGACGCTTTCCGGATGCCGCGTTAGCCGGGTACCATCCGCACTCCGCTTGTCCGCGAGCCAGCCCGGGCTTTACAGATGCCGTCCATTCAGCGCGATTTTTCCCTCGAGAGGCTCAATTCCTTCGGCCTTCCGGCCCGCGCGGACGAGTATCTGGTGGTGGATTCGGTGCCGGCGCTGCAGGCCGCGATTGCGGCAGGCGCGCTCGACGGGCGGACGCGCCTGCTGCTGGGCGGCGGCAGCAATCTCATCTTCGGCGGCGATTTTCACGGCCTGGTATTGAAGGTCGCGATCGAAGGGCGTCGCCTCGTTCACGAGGATGCAGATGCCTGGTATGTGGAAGCCGGCGGCGGCGAGAACTGGCACGACTTCGTGCGCTGGACGCTTCGCCAGGGTTGGCCCGGACTCGAGAATCTCTCCCTGATTCCGGGCACCGTTGGCGCCTCGCCGATCCAGAACATCGGCGCCTACGGGCTCGAGATGTGCGAACGCTTCGACTCGCTCGAGGCCGTCGATCTCGCCACTGGTGAGTTGCGACGCATGAGCGCCGCGCACTGTCGCTTCGGCTATCGCGACAGCGTCTTCAAGGGCGAAGCCGCGGGCCGCTACCTGATCGGCTCGGTGCGCTTTCGTCTGCCCAGGGCGTGGCAAGCGATCACCGGCTACGCCGACCTCGTGCGCGAGCTCGCGGCGCGGGGCATTGCGCAGCCTGATGCGCTGCAGATCTCCGACGCGGTGATCGCGATCCGCGGCCGCAAGCTGCCCGATCCGGCCGTGCTCGGCAATGCCGGCAGCTTCTTCAAGAACCCCCTGGTCGACGGTGCGACCTTTGCGCGCCTGTCGCTCGCCCATCCCGGCCTGCCGCACTACCCCCAGCCCGACGGGCGCCACAAGCTCGCCGCCGGCTGGCTCATCGAGCAGGCGGGCTGGAAAGGGCGCGATCTCGGGCCGGTGGGCGCCTACGAGAAACAGGCGCTGGTGCTGGTCAATCGAGGCGGCGCCCGGGGCGAGGATGTGCGGCGCATCGCCGAGGCGATACGCACCGACGTGCGAGGCTTGTTTGGCGTCGAGCTCGAGGTCGAGCCGGTATTCGTCTGAGCGGTGCGCCGCAAAGCACCTTGCCGGCTCGGCTTCGCCATTGCCGGCACCGTGCCGAGCCAAAGTTTGCATCGTCACCGAGCGTCCGGCGCCTCCGTTTCGGGCGCGGCATTCGGACACGATTCGTCGCCCCGGCGCAGGCCGGGGTCCAGGCTCTTGATCCTTGCTGTTCGGTTCTCGGGTTGCCTTCGGTCGGCGCCTGTTGGCCGGGTCTCGCCCCGGCGGGCGACCTCCTTTCTTGTGGCGACAAAGAAAGGAGGCAAAGAAGCGCCCCCTGCCGCAGCGCCGGCTCGCGCCGGTGCCCTCGCTGCGCCCACGCCCGGCGGGTCGCGTCGAAACTCGCCCTGGCGGGCTCAGACATCGACGCGACAATTCCCGCCGGCCGCGGGCTGCACTCGGCGCTGCAGAAGGGGAAGGCTGCTGCCGGCTCGGCTTCGCCATTGCCGCCAATTGCAGGCACCGTGCCGAGCCAAAGTTTGCATCGTCACCGAGCGTCTGGCGCCTCCGTTTCGGGCGCGGCATTCGGACACGATTCGTCGCCCCGGCGCAGGCCGGGGTCCAGGCTCTTGATCCTTGCTGTTTCGGTTCTGGGTGCCTTCGGTCGGCGGTGATTGGCCGGGTCTCGCCCCGGCGGGCGACCATCTTTCTTGTGGCGACAAGAAAGATGGATAAAGAAGCGCCCCCTGCCGCAGCGCCGGCTCGCGCCGGTGCCCTCGCTCACCCGCGTCCGGCGGGTCGCGTCGAAACTCGCCCTCACGGGCTCAGACATCGACGCGACAATTCCCGCCGGCCGCGGGCTGCACTCGGCGCTACAGAAGGGGAAGGCTGCTGCCGGCTCGGCTTCGCCATTGCCGGCGGGCTGTGGTGCCTTCGCTTAGGGCACCGCATCCGGAGACGATTCGTCGCCCCGGCGCAGGCCGGGGTCCAGGCTCTTGATCCTTGCTGTTCGGTTCTCGGGGTGCCTTCGGTTGGCGGTGATTGGCCGGGTCTCGCCCCGGCGGGCGACCATCTTTCTTGTGGCGACAAGAAAGATGGATAAAGAAGCGCCCCCTGCCGCAGCGCCGGCTCTCGCCGGTGCCCTCGCTGCGCCCGCGCCCGGCGGGTCGCGTCGAAACTCGCCCTGCGGGCTCAGACATCGACGCGACAATTCCCGCCGGCCGCGGGCTGCACTCGGCGCTGCAGAAGGGGAAGGCTGCTGCCGGCTCGGCTTCGCCATTGCCGCCAATTGCAGGCACCGTGCCGAGCCAAAGTTTGCATCGTCACCGAGCGTCTGGCGCCTCCGTTTCGGGCGCGGCATTCGGACACGATTCGTCGCCCCGGCGCAGGCCGGGGTCCAGGGCTTTGATCTTTGCCGTTTGGTTTTGGGGTGCCTTCGGTTGGCGGTGATTGGCCGGGTCTCGCCCCGGCGGGCGACCTCCTTTCTTGTGGCGACAAAGAAAGGAGGCAAAGAAGCGCCCCCTGCCGCAGCGCCGGCTCTCGCCGGTGCCCTCGCTCCACCCGCGCCCGGCGGGTCGCGTCGAAACTCGCCCTGGCGGGCTCAGACATCGACGCGACAATTCCCGCCGGCCGCGGGCTGCGCTCGGCGCTGCAGAAGGGGAAGGCCGCTGCCGGCTCGGCTTCGCCATTGCCGGCACCGTGCCGAGCCAATGTTTGCATTGTCACTGAGTGTCCGGCACCTTCGTCCCGGGTGCGGCATTCGGAAACGACTTGTCACTCCGGCGCAGGCTGGGGTCCAGGCTCTTGATCCTTGCTGTTCGGTTCTCGGGTTGCCTTCGGTCGGCGCCTGTTGGCCGGGTCTCGCCCCGGCGGGCGACCATCTTTCTTGTGGCGACAAGAAAGATGGATAAAGAAACGCCCCCTGCCGCAGCGCCGGCTCTCGCCGGTGCCCTCGCTCCACCCGCGTCCGGCGGGTCGCGTCGAAACTCGCCCTGCGGGCTCAGACATCGACGCGACAATTCCCGCCGGCCGCGGGCTGCACTCGGCGCTACAGAAGGGGAAGGCTGCTGCCGGCTCGGCTTCGCCATTGCCGGCGGCGTGTAGCGCCTCCGTTTCGGGCGCAGCATCCGGACACGATTCGTCGCCCCGGCGCAGGCCGGGGTCGAGGGCTTTGGATTTTCAGGGTTTGGTAGGTGGTGCGCGCCCGGCGCTGCTGAACGGGAGCAGGGTTGCCGGCTCGGCCGGACCATTGCCGATCGTGCTCCCGCTCCGGCTACAGCACGTAACGCAGGATCGCGAAGTAATGCGCTGCGCTGCCGGCCAGCACGAAGAGGTGCCAGATGCCGTGGGCGTGGGTCATGCGGGTGTCGAGCGCGTAGAAGACGATGCCCACTGTATAGAGCACGCCACCGGCCGCAACCCACGCGAAGCCGCTCGTTCCCAGAGCGTCCAGCAGCGGGAACAGGGCCGCAAGGGCGGCCCAGCCCATCAGCACGTAGATCACCACCGAGAGGATTCGCGCGCCGTCCTTCAGCCACAGCTCCTGCAGGCTGCCCAGCGCCGCCAGCCCCCACACCACGCCGAACAGCGACCAGCCCCAGGGGCCGCGCAGGGTGACCAGGCAGAACGGGGTATAGCTGCCGGCGATGAGCAGGTAGATGCTGTGGTGGTCGAGCTCGCGCAGGATGATCTTGGGGCGCCCGCGCAGGCTGTGGTAGAGGGTCGAGAAGCTGTACAGCAACACCAGCGTGAGGCCGTAGATCGAGACGCTCACCACCTTCCAGGGGTCGCCGCCGAGCGCCGCCCGGACGATCAGCACCACACTGCCCACGAGCGCCAGCACGGCTCCGACGAGATGCGTCCAGGCATTGAGTTTCTCTCCGTGGTACATCGCGCAGCGCTGTCCTTTGCCGAATCCCGAGGGCCCGCTCGGCGCTTTCCGACGGCTGGTCGAATGCCGCCCGAGGCGGAAAAACACCGCAGCCGATGCCCACATGCCGACATCCGAAGCTGCGAACGGCGGATTCTACGCCCTGTTTTTCAGACGGGCGCGAGCCCCGCTGGTGCGGAGCCGCCACGGTCCCGCACCAACAAGGGGGAAGACACCAATCCTGCCGCCTCCCGGACGCCGCGGAGCGCTTGCCCGACCGATCGTGGGTTGGCGCAGGCGGACGCTTTGAGGCGTTCCGTCCTCCCCCGAGAGGCGGGTTTTGCGCCCCGCAGCTTGCAGGCGGTGCCCTCGCGCGATGCCTGCCGTCGATACCCTGGCGAAGTCCGGATTCGCTTCAGGGGGCCTTGGCGGCACTCAGTGGCTCGACCGACAGGCAGGCCAGAATCCCGGTGGCGATACCGTCCGCCATGCGCGTGCGTCGCGCGGGATCCATGAGCGCCAGTTCCTCGTCGCGGTTCTTGATCACCCCGGCCTCGAACAACACTGCGGGCAACCGTGTGCGGTAGAGCACCACCAGGTTGTCGTAATAGTGCACCGCAAGCTGGCGGTCGGCCCAGGCACGGCGGCGGGCGTTCTTTTCGGTCGGCACGAAGCCCATGCGCTGCAGCCGGGCGCCGATGCTGCGTGCGCAAAGCAGGCTGCGCGGCAAATCGGGATTGTCCTGCGAGACGAACAGCGAATGCCCCTGCCAGGCATCGGAGTAGGTCCGCGGCTGGCCGTTCCAGGTCCAGCGCTCGAGTTCGGATTCGCTCACCGAATCGTGGTGTATCGAAACGAACAGATCGACCTCGCCCGCCGCCTCGGGCCGCGCCGCGAGCGTGGGGATGAGGCCATCCTCATTGACCAGCGTCACCGCCACCGCGCGAGCGCTCAACGCGGCGACGAGATCGCGGGCGAGGTCGCGGTTGAACTCGAACTCGGCACGTCCACGGGCGCTCGTCGCCCCGCCGGCCGCGAGCGTGTGGCCGACGTCGACCGCGACGCGCGGTACCCCGGCGATCACCGGTGCCGCAGCCACCGCAAGAATGCCGGCCAGTGTCGCGCGCATGAGTAGAAGTTTCATGCGCGAAAGTGTAGCGGGTTTCAATCCACGCCCCGCGTTGCCACGGGGCGATGCGTGCGGCAAAGTATTGCCTTGCGGCTTCGCCCTCGAGGCCGCGCAGCATGTCGAGGTCGCTTGCCGTGGGCAGCGCGCGCAGGGCAGCGGCCAGATCCCCGGCTGCCCGTGCTATCTGCCCGGCTTCGGTGTCATCCTTGCTCTCGCGCGCGCCACGCAGCAGTATCTGCCGGCTGTTGCGGATCTTGCCGGCGACCATGTTGCGTGCCACGTCGAGCGCGAAAAGCGGGTCGCGAGACCTGTCGAACTGGGCGCTGCGCAGCAGCACATTGCCGGAGACCGGCCCTTCGAGCCGTGCCTTGAAGCGACCGTGGCTGTCGAGCATGACCAGCGCAATACCCTCGTCCGCGGCGCGGTGCATGAGCGGCGTCGAGAGACGGATGTTGCCGAGACAGACGATCGCGCCGAGGTGATGCAGCGGCACGCGCAGGCGGGTGTCGTGCTCGACCTCGACGCGCAGGGTGTCGTTGTCCAGATGCAGGTAGCTGTCGGGCGTGGTGACGTAGAGCGTGTTGAGCAGTTGCATGGTCAGGCGTCCGGGTCGAAGAGATCGCGTCTTTCGGCGACGAATCGGGTGAGGGCATCGGGCTGGCACAGGTCGCGCAGCGAGCAGGCCCGGCAGCGCTCGTCATTGACGGGTGGCGGAGTGTGGCGCGCAGCCAGCATGCGGCGGATCTCGCCAACGGCCGACTCCACGCGCTCGCGCAGGGCCGGGCCGATGCTGACGGTGCGGCGGCGCTTAGAGCCGGCGTAGAAGAGCGCACCTTCGGGTACCGGATGCCCGCTCATCTCTTCCAGGCAGAGCGCCTGCCCGGCCAGCTGCAGGTCGTCGCAGGCGGCGATGGCGGCTTTCTTGTTGCGGTTGCCGTGCTTGTATTCGATCGGGTAGGGGCTGCCGTCGGGCAGAAACTCGACCACGTCGGCCTTGCCGATCAGGCCGAGCCGTTCGCTCCACAGCGGCAGCGCCCGCTCCACCCGCAGCCCGGGGCGCAGCTCGACGCCTGCCTGGTCCGCGCGCGCATGGACTGCCTGGCCGCGCTGGGTGTAGAGGTTGTCCTCGAATAGCTGCTCGAGATGGATCAGCGCGCACTGGCGCGGGCAGTAGGCCCAATGCTGGAGCGCGGACAACGGAATGGGGTCGTCGCCGTCATTCATTGTTGAACCTTCTGCTTGCACCGTTATCATTGATAGCGTTGACATCAAAGGAGTGGATCATGGCTGACATGGTGCTTCGAAACCTGGACGATGAGCTGAAGCAGCGTTTGCGCGAGCGCGCGGCGAAGCACGGCCGGTCGATGTCGGCCGAGCTGCGTGCCATCGTGGCGGAGGCGCTGGCGCGCCCCGAGCCGACAGACCCCGTCGAGGAGTTCAAACGCCTGGCGGCCAAGGTGCGTGGCTTGAGCGCCGGACGGCCGCAAACGCCGTCGGAGGACTTGCTGCGCCAGAGCCGGGACGAGCCATGAGGTGGGTGGTCGATGCCAGCGTCGCTGCCAAGTGGTTTGCGCCCGAGCCCGATGCGGCCGCGGCGCAACAGGTACTTGGCGGCGAGCTCCATGCCCCTGATCTGCTGTTTGCCGAAGTGGCCAACATCCTGTGGAAGAAACAACGGCGCGGGGAGTTGGCGGCCGAGGTGCCGGAGATCGCCGCCCGCATGTTGTTGAATGTCGGGGTGCAGGCGAGTGCATGCGCCGAGCTGATGCCCGAGGCCACGGCGCTGGCGGCCCGCCTCGAGCACCCCGCCTACGATTGCTTCTATCTGGCGCTGGCGGTGCGTCACGGCATGGTCATGGTGACGGCAGACCGGCGCCTGGTTGCCCGCTGCCAGCAGCCGGACGCCGCTGACCTGCAGCAGTACGTCCGGCCACTGGCAGCGTTCGAGCATTAGCCCACCCGGCGCTGCAGGCTGACGCCAGCGGGCAGTGCCGCGTCGTCGATGCTCACGGCGTAGTCGGCGAAACTGCGCGGCACCTCGATGCGCCGCACATGCCAGCGAATCGCCGGTTTCCACAGGATGCTCTCGAACACCGCCCGCGCCGCCGACGGCGTGATGAGGTCATAGGACACGCGCTCGACTTTCATCTCGGGGCGCGTGAAGCAGGCGAAGTCGCCGGAGACTTCGAGACAGAAAGGAATCATCGGGGACTCTCCACAGGAAATCGGGTCGTTGAAGTGCTAGCATGAAACTGTTAAATCATGCGGCATGAGGAGTTCGTCATGTTGAAGTCGGTTGGTAGCAGTGGCCAGCTCACGCTTGGCAAGCGCTATGCGGGGCGGTATTTCGAGATCGAGGAGCGGGCCAACGGCGAACTGCTGTTGCGTCCGGTGAAAGTCCTGCGCGACACGGGTTCGGCGGATGAACCCCAATCCAGACCGGAGTTCGAGATCGCCGAAGTGGAACAGGTTGTCCTGCCCTCTCGCGAGGAGCGCAATGCCCGTCGCTAAGGTGTTCATCGACACCAATGTCTGGGTCTATGCGCATTTGCGAGGTGCCGACGATGCGCGGCACGCGGTCGCGCTTGCCCGGGTCGAGGGTGAAGCGGGCGCCATAATCAGCCCGCAGGTGGTAGCCGAGTACTACAGCGTGATGCTCAGGAATGGGCGCGCTGATGTGTGGATTCAATCCAACCTCAGGGCGATCTTTGCCCGCACCCGCCTGCAACCCGCAAATGCTGTGGTGCTCAATGCGGCGCTGGCGCTGCGCAATCGCTACGGGTTTTCGTTCTGGGATTGCCAGATCGCTGCCGCGGCGCTGGTGGCTGGCTGCACGATCCTGCTCACCGAGGACCTGCAGCATGGGCAGTTGCTCGACGAGCGACTGCGCGTCGTCAATCCGTTTTCGGGCGGCTGAGTAATGGGACGCGTTCATGCCACGAACGCCGCTGGATCGCCGGGTGCCCCCTGCGCGTTTGCACCCAGCACCGCGTCGTAGAACACATCCGATGCCTGCACATACAGACCGGGGCAGCCTCCGAGTTCCCGGATGTCTCCGCCGGCCAGCAGTCGCTGGATGTCGCGCTGGTACAAGGTGACGCCGTAGCGTTGCAGCTTGCGCAGCAGGGCGCGGTTCGGCCCGTCGCGCTCGATCTTGCCGACGAGGGCGTCGATGCTTTCCGTTGCGTCCGGGCGGCGGTAGTTCACGATCACCGTGCCGCCGTCTTCGTTGTCGATCAGGCGGAAGGCCTCGGCGGCGTCGCGAAAGCGCACCGCACCGCGATCGACGCGCAGCATCTCGCAGATGCCTTTGCGGTCCAGCCCGGCGTCGGCGTAAAGCTGGCGGAAGAAACGGTCGAACAGGGGCAGCCCGAGCGGGTCGTCGGCTTTTTGGTGCTGCCAGACGGTCTTGCAGGTGTCGCGTGCCTGTCGCAACAGGCCGGGCGGGGGTTCGGAGGGCGGAACGAAGACGTGAACCTCACCGCCTTCGGCCAGCCGCCCTTCGCGGTTGCACCGCCCCGCCGCCTGGGCTATCGAATCCAGGCCGGCCATGGCGCGAAAGACCACGGGAAAGTCGAGATCGACCCCGGCTTCGACCAACTGGGTGCTGATCACGCGCACCGGCGTGGCGCCGCCGCCGCGTGCCAGCGCGTTGCGTCGTTCGGCAAGCGCGGCCTTGATGCGGGCAATGGTGTCGCTGCGATGCTGGGGGCACATCAAGGCCGAGAGGTGGTACAGACCCTCGGGCGCGCGGTCCTTCAGCAAGGCGTGCAGGTCGCGTGCATCCTGGCGGCGGTTGACGATGGTGAGCACGGCGGGGAGTGCGGCCATCCGCTCGGCGATGGTCGGCCAGTCTTCAGGCAGATCGAGAGCAGCCGGGCGGTGCACCCGGACGCGCTTGAGCGCAGCGTAGAGCGCGGGCACGTCATCGATGATTTCGCTGACCGCGTCGGGGTGGAAACCGCGCAGGTCCTTGCGCGTGTCAAAGCCTCGTGTATGGGTCAGCGCCGGCTGGGTGGCGGTGCACAGCACCAGCGTGACGCCATAGTCCTGAACCAGCAGGCGCAGCACGTCGAGCACCGGCTGCAGGAAGTCCACCGGCAGCAGTTGAGCCTCGTCGAGCACGATGACGCTGCCGATCAGGTTGTGCAGCTTGCGGCAGCGCGAGGTGCGTCGGGCAAACAGGCTCTCGAAGAGCTGGACATTGGTGGTGACGATGACCGGCGCGTCCCAGTTCTCGCAGGCGAGACGCGAGCGGGCGGTTTCCTGCCGATCGTCGAGTTCGGCGTTGCTGTGGTGTTCGACGATGTTCTCGTCACCGAGCACGGTGCGGAAGATGTCGGCCGTCTGTTCGATGATCGAGGTATAGGGAATGGCGTAGATGACCCGGCGCTTGTCGTGCGCGATGGCATGGCGCAGCGCGAAACCGAGGCTGGCGAGGGTCTTGCCGCCGCCGGTGGGGACGGTCAAAGTGAATACGCCGGATGGGCGATCCGCTTTCTCATGGCACTGGCGCAGGATGCCGCTGCGCAGGCGATTGACCGGCGTGTCGGCCGCGGCCGCGGTGAGCGTTGCCATGTAGGTGTCAAAGCGTTCACGCAGGGTGGCGAGCGAGGCGAAGCCCGCGCGCCGGGCGGCCTGGTCGCCATCCATGAACGCTTCGGTGTCGAGGAAGTCGGCATCGACAAGGCACGAGAACTGCATGCGCAGCCACAGTGCGAAGCTGCCCGGTGTGCCTGCCTTTTGATCGGCCGGTACGGTTGCCAGGCTTGGCAGCGGCAGCTCCGGGGCGAGAATCTGTGGCGGTGCTGCCATGAGCGCATCGCGACACTCTCGTTGCGCATCCTCTCCGGCCAGTCGTTCGTTCAGGCCGCCATGCCAGTTGTCTAGCCCGGCGTGGTGGCCGGCGATGAGGTAGCCCAGCACATGCGCGACGAATTGCCCGTGCGGTCCGTGGGCATGCGTCAGATGGGCCTGGGCGTGCAGGGCACCAGCCGCGGAGTGCGTTTTGTCCTTGCCCGCGACACGGCCTTCGATATGTGCGTTCTCGCCGTTCGCTTGACGGATATAGCGCTGAAATCCCGGCCGGTATTTGCCCAGATCGTGCCAGAGGCCCGCGAATGCGAGCCATTGCGCCGCGTGGAACGGCCTGGCGAACGCGCTGGCCAAGGCCGACACCTTGTTCAGGTGGTCTTCGAGCGCATGGCCGACAGCGTTGTCGTCCGGCGTGAAGCGCAGGTGGGCGAGTGGCAGGTCTGTCATGGTTGGGTCTTCGTCCAGGGCTTGGGGCGCATTGTCCTGAACGCCGGGCTCACCGAGTGAGCCCGTCGATGTCCTATCAGTCATAGGGTTCGCTCATCAACCGAAGCTCTTCGCTCACCACCGCCCGCAGCGCCACCGGCGCCAACACCTCGCAGTGCCGCCCATGCTTGAGGATGTCCATCAGCAGTTCACGGTGGTCGGCGTAGGGAATTTCAAGCAGGTAGTGGCCATCGGCGTCGAAACTGCCGTGTTGATCGGGATGCCAGTGTTCTGCGGCCACCCAGCGAGCGCGTTCGGGGCTGAAGCGCAGGCGGGCGGTGTGGACGGCGGGACCGGCGAAGATGCCGTAGCCGGGACCCAGGATGGTGTCGAGGCGGGCGTCCGGGATGTCGTGGGCGGGGGTCTTGAGAAGCTGGACACGGCGAATGCTGTCGACGGCGAAATTGCGCACTTGGCTGCGCAGGTGGCACCAGGCGTCGAGATACCAGTTTTCGCGGTAGTGCACGAGGCGCTGGGGGGAGATCTCGCGTTCGCTCTCTTCGCCCTTGCCGCGCGCGAAGTAGCGGATGATCAGGCGTTTGCGCTGCAGCAGGGCGGCGCCGATGGCTTCGAAGTGGGTGAGCTTGGCGCTGCGCTTGCCGATGCCGACGATGAGCACGCGCTTGCGCACTTCGTCGGCGGGTTGACGGGTGGCGCCCATGAGGGCGTTAAGGCGCTCGAGCAGTGGGGCGACGTGGGGCGCGAGGATGCCGCCGGGGTCGAGGTTGGCGAGCAGGTGCTGCATGGTGAGCAGGGCGTGGATCTCCTTGTCGGAGAACCACATGCCGGGCAGTTCGATCTGTGCGCCGACGGTTTGGGTGGGGTCGATCCGGTAGCCCGCCAGTTCGCGGTCCCATACGATCGGGGTGTTCATGTTGTCGCGCAGGAAGGCCAGATCACGCTTGAGCGTGGCGGGAGAGACTTCGAGCGCGCCGAGCAGGGCCTGGCGGCTCACGGCTCGCCGTTCGGCAAGCAGGCGGCGGATGCGGGCGAGGCGGTCGGTCTGGCTCATGCGCAGGCTCGTCGGGCGAGAGCGCCAAGCTTATCCGATGCCGAAAAAATGCGCTTGAATTATGCGTATGGGCTTTGTTGGATGCCGTGCGGGCAAGGCCAAGGGGGCGGGAGCGTGTTGCCCTGATTCCCGCCAGGCGACGTCGAACCTGTTCCGCCGGCGTGAATGCGCTGATGATTCAGGCCTGGCGCGCGGCAAATCCCAGCCGGCGCGAGATCTCCTGCGCACAGCCGAGCAGCTTGCTGGCGGTGGGGCTGTCCCATTCGGTTTCGAAGGTGCCGGCGGGGCCCATGGCGGTGATGCACAGCGCGATGTTGCCACCACTGTCGAACACCGGGGCCGAGAAGGCGTTGATGCCCGGGATCGGATTGCCGAGTGCGCGGGCGAGGCCGTGGCGGCGGACTTCGGCGAGCATTTCGTCGGCGAGCTTGCGCGAGGCGCGCGGCGCCGGCTGGTCGGTCAGCACCAGCCGGGAGAGCTCCGCCTCGATGATCGGGCGGGTGATGCGGTCCGGCAGGAAGGCGGCGAAGAGGCGGCCGGTGGCGGAGGCCATGAGCGGGGTCATGACGGTACCGGGACGCATGTTTACATGGATGGGCTTGCTGCACTCCTCGATCCGCACGATGGTCGGCCCATGGTTGCCCCAGACCGCGACGGCGACGTTGAGCTGGATCTCGTCGGCGAGTGGGGCGATCTCGGTGAGCGCCACCCTGAGCGGGTCGACACCGTGCAGGGCGGCGAGGCCCATTTGCAGCGCGAAGGGACCCAGGCCGTAGCGACCGGTGAGCGCATCCTGTTCGATGAGACCGAGTTTGCCGAAGCTCACCAGGTAAGGGTGGGCCTTGGCGGGCGGCATGCCGGCCTCCTTGGCGAGGTCGCGCAGCATCATCGGCGCGCCGTTGCGCACCAGGGCCTGCAGCAGGGTGCCGCCAACCTCGATCGACTGGATGCCCCGTCGGTCCTTTTCTACAGTACTCATGAATATCCCCTTTCGGCGGAGGATGTTAGCAGGTTCGTGGCGGTGTTTGAGCAGCCCGCGGCATCGATAGAAATTAATCATTAGCAAAACAATTGACCAATAACGAATTTACGATTAGGATGCGCTACACTTCGGCGACGCAGTGATCTACACCGTCACCGCCGCCATCCCGCAACTCGACAGCATCGACAGGAGCAACCCAATGAGCAAAGCGTTTGCCTCGCAGGCCGACCTGGAAGAAAAGAAGACAACCTTCGAGCAGCTCTCCGAGCATTGCTGGGCCTATACCGCGGAGGGCGACCCCAACACGGGTGTGATCATCACCGACGAAGCCGTGCTGATCTGCGACACCCTGGCCACGCCGCTGATGGCGCAGAGCCTGATCGCCGAGATCCGCAAGGTGAGCCAGGCGCCGATCAAGTACGTGGTGCTGTCGCACTACCATGCGGTGCGGGTGCTCGGTGCTTCGGGCTACAAGGCCGAGGGCATGGAGCAGATCATCGCCAGCCAGGGCACCTACGAGATGATTGTCGAGCGCGGTGAGCAGGACATGCGCTCCGAGTACGAGCGTTTCCCGCGGCTGTTCCAGAACTTCGAGTCGGTGCCGGGTCTCACCTGGCCGACCATGGTGTTCAAGCAGGAGATGACCCTGTGGATGGGCAAGCTCGAGGTCAAGATCATGCACCTCGGCCCGGGCCATACCAAGGGCGACACGGTGGTGTGGATTCCGGCCGAGAAGGTGTTGTTCTCGGGTGATCTCGTCGAGTGCGACGCCGCCTGCTACACCGGCGACGCGCAACTCGAGGAGTGGCCGGCGACGCTCGACGCGATTGCCGCGCTGAATGCCGAGAAGCTCGTCCCCGGTCGCGGCCCGGCGCTGACCAGCGCCGAGAAAGTGAGCGAGGGGCTCGCCTACACCCGCGACTTCGTCACCACGCTGTTTGCCTCCGCCCGGGAGGCGGTGGCGCAGAACATGGACCTCAAGGCAGCCATGGCCCATGCGCGCAAGAACATGGATCCAAAGTTCGGCCAGGTCTTCATCTACGAGCACTGCCTGCCCTTCGACGTGACCCGCGCGGTGGACGAGGCCAGCGGCATCAAGCATCCGCGCATCTGGACCGCCCAGCGCGACAAGGAGATGTGGCACGCGCTGCAGGAAGGCTGATCGCGAGCCATCGTCGATCGTGCCCCGGGCGGCCGTCAGCCGCCCCATCGATTGCCACCGAACCAGCCGGCAAGCACCACAAGACCGGCGGTCGGTGTTCCAAAAGTCCAGAGGAGGACGTGTCGTGTTGAGTACCTACCAGTATCCGAAATTCGAATACCGATGCCCGCCGGAGCTTTCGGCTGGAGCCGAAGCGCAGGTCGTGCATCACCCGGTTGTGGTGGTCGGCGCGGGGCCGGTGGGCCTCGCCGCCGCCATCGACCTCGCCATGCAGGGCCAGCGTGTGCTCCTGATCGACAACGACGACACCGTGTCGATCGGCTCGCGCGGCGTGTGCTACGCAAAGCGCACCCTCGAAGTGCTCGACCGGCTCGGCTGCGGTGAGGAGATGGTCGCCAAGGGGGTGACCTGGAACGTGGGCCGCACCTTCTTCCGCGAGGACGAGGTCTACAATTTCAACCTCTGCCCCCAGCCCGACCATCACCGGCCGGGCATGATCAACCTGCAGCAGTATTACCTCGAGGACTACCTGGTGCAGCGCGCCAGCACCTTGCCGCAGCTCGAGATGCGCTGGAAGAGCAACGTGGTGTCGGTGAGCCCGGGCGAGGACATGGTGACGCTCAAGGTGGAGACGCCAGACGGGATCTACCATCTCGAGACCGACTGGCTGGTGGTGGCTGACGGCGCGCGCAGCCCGATCCGCACCATGCTCGGGCTGGACATCGAAGGCAAGGTCTTCATGGATCGCTTCCTCATCGCCGATGTGGTGATGAAGGCGGATTTCCCGACCGAACGCTGGTTCTGGTTCGACCCACCCTTCCACCGCAACCAGTCGGTGCTGCTGCACCGCCAGGCCGACAACGTCTTCCGCATCGATTTCCAGCTCGGTTGGGATGCCGACCCGCAGGAAGAGAAGAAGCCCGAAAAGGTGATTCCGCGCATCAAGGCGATGCTGGGCGACGAGCGCGAGTTCGAGCTCGAATGGGTCAGCGTCTACACCTTCCAGTGCCGGCGCATGCACGACTTCCGCCATGGCCGGGTGATGTTCGTGGGCGATGCCGCCCACCAGGTCTCGCCCTTCGGTGCGCGCGGCGCCAACTCGGGTATCCAGGACAGCGACAACCTGGTGTGGAAGCTCAAGCTGGTGATGGACGGCAAAGCCCCGCCCAGGCTGCTCGACACCTATTCGGAAGAGCGCGGCTTCGCGGCCGACGAGAACCTCTCCAACTCCACCCGCTCCACCGACTTCATCACCCCCAAGAGCACCACCAGCAAGACCTTCCGCAACGCGGTGCTGGGCCTCGCCGAGCACTACCCGTTCGCCCGCGCACTGGTCAATTCGGGCCGCCTGTCGGTGCCGGCCTACCTCACCGACTCGCGGCTCAATACCGCGGACGCGGAGAGCTTTGCCGGAAACATGGTGCCCGGCGCCGCAATGGACGATGCGCCCATCGAAGCCGCGGGCGGCCAGCGCTGGCTGCTCGAGGTGGCCGGCAATCGCTTCCAGCTCCTCTACTTCGCCGACGATGCCGCCGCCATCGATGCCGCCACCGCGCAGGCCTTGGCCTCGCTGGCCGAAGCACCGATTCCGGTCGAGCCGGTGGTGGTGGCCGCGTCGGGCACGGCGCCGGCGGGCCTGCTCACGCTTATCGACACCCGCGGTCGCATCGCCGAGCGCTACGACCTGCGCGCGGGAAGCTGCTACCTGATCCGCCCCGACCAGCATGTCGCCGCCCGCTGGCGAGCCCTCGACCCGGCCGCGGTGCGGACCGCGCTCGCGGTGGCCACCTGCAACGCCTGAGGAGAATCCCATGGCACTGATTACCACCAACAATTTCGCCGAGCCCGGCAAGCGCTACTTCCAGCCTTTCAGTCCTGGCGACGACTTCTATGAAGCGCTCATCGACATGCACCGGGATCTCTCCGACGAGCAGTCGGCGATGGTCAATGCACGGTTGATCCTGCTGCTTGCCAATCACATCGGCGACATCTCGGTGTTGCGCGAGGCGATGGAAATCGCAAGGGACGGAGTCTAGGACCCGGGTGGCGAGCCCTTGCCCGCTTTCGCGGGCTTTCTACGACAAGTGGTTTCGCCATTGCCGGCGTGTTGTCGCGCCTTCATTTCGGGCACGGCATTCGGGCACGATTCGTCGCCCCGGCGAAGGCCGGGGTCCAGGGCCTTTGATCCTTGCTGCTTCGATCTTGGGGTGCCTTCGGTCGGCGCTGATTGGCCGGGTCTCGCCCCGGCGGGCGACCACCTTTCTTGTGAATGTGGCGCTGCAGAAGGGGAAAGCTACTGCCGGCTCGGCTTCGCCATTGCCGGTCGGCTGCGGTGCCTTCGTTTCGGGCACGGGATTCGGGAACGATTCGTCGCCCCGGCGCAGGCCGGGGTCCAGGGCTTTGATCCTTGCTGCTTCGATCTTGGGGTGCCTTCAGTTGGCGGTGATTGGCCGGGTCTCGCCCCGGCGGGCGAGTGACTTTCTTGTGGCGACGAGAAAGTCACCAAAGAAGCGCCCCCTGCCGCAGCGCCGGCTCTCGCCGGTGCCCTCGCTCCACCCGCGCCCGGCGGGTCGCGTCGAAACTCGCCCTGGCGGGCTCAGACATCGACGCGACAATTCCCGCCGGCCGCGGGCTGCACTCGGCGCTGCAGAAGGGGAAGGCTGCTGCCGGCTCGGCTTCGCCATTGCCGGCGGGCTGTGGTGCCTTTGGTTAGGGCACGGCATTCGGACACGATTCGTCGCCCCGGCGCAGGCCGGGGTCCAGGCTCTTGATCCTTGCTGTTCGGTTCTCGGGTTGCCTTCGGTCGGCGCCTGTTGGCCGGGTCTCGCCCCGGCGGGCGACCTCCTTTCTTGTGGCGACAAAGAAAGGAGGCAAAGAAGCGCCCCCTGCCGCAGCGCCGGCTCGCGCCGGTTCCCTCGCTCCACCCGCGCCCGGCGGGTCGCGTCGAAACTCGCCCTGGCGGGCTCAGACATCGACGCGACAATTCCCGCCGGCCGCGGGCTGCCTCGGCGCTGCAGAAGGGGAAGGCTGCTGCCGGCTCGGCTTCGCCATTGCCGGCGGGCTGTGGTGCCTTCGTTTAGGGCACGGAATTCGGGAACGATTCGTCGCCCCGGCGCAGGCCGGGGTCCAGGCTCTTGATCCTTGCTGTTCGGATCTTGGGGTGCCTTCGGTTGGCGGTGATTGGCCGGGTCTCGCCCCGGCGGGCGACCTCCTTTCTTGTGGCGACAAAGAAAGGAGGCAAAGAAGCGCCCCCTGCCGCAGCGCCGGCTCGCGCCGGTGCCCTCGCTCCACCCGCGCCCGGCGGGTCGCGTCGAAACTCGCCCTGGCGGGCTCAGACATCGACGCGACAATTCCCGCCGGCCGGGCGGCCCTCTCGGCGCTGCAGAAGGGAAGGCTGCTGCTCGGCTTCGGCTGCTGCCAATTGCGGCTCGGCTTCGCCATTGCCGGCGGGCTGCGGTGCCTTCGTTTCGGGCACGGCATTCGGGAACGATTCGTCGCCCCGGCGCAGGCCGGGGTCCAGGGCTCTTGATCCTTGCTGCTTTGGATCTTGGGGTGCCTTCGGTTGGCGGTGATTGGCCGGGTCTCGCCCCGGCGGGCGAGTGACTTTCTTGTGGCGACGAGAAGGAAGGTGCAAAAATCTACTGCGCTTGGCGCGGGCTTGGCGGTGCTCGCGATGCGGCTCGTACGCTCCGCTCGCGGCGCTCCGCCGCACCCGATCTGCCGGCGCTCGCTCGACTTTCTTTCACCGCCAAAAGCCGCGCGCCCCTGCCGCAGCGCCGGCTCGCGCCGGTGCCCTCGCTCCGCCCGCGCCCGGCGGGTCGCGTCGAAACTCGCCCTGGCGGGCTCAGACATCGACGCGACAATTCCCGCCGGCCTGGCGGGCTGCACTCGGCGCTGCAGCCGGGGCTGCTCTCGGCTGCTGAAGGCTGCTGCCGGCTTCGCTTCGCCATTGCCGGCGGCTGCGGTGCCTTGGTTTCGGGCACGGCATTCGGACGATTCGTCGCCCGCGCA
This sequence comes from Zoogloeaceae bacterium, assembly GCA_024235595.1. Taxonomy (GTDB): domain Bacteria; phylum Pseudomonadota; class Gammaproteobacteria; order Burkholderiales; family Rhodocyclaceae; genus Cognatazoarcus. The sequence goes on from JACKMC010000001.1 coordinate 448,657, forward strand.
GGCGGCGCAGGCCGGGGTCCAGGGCTTTGATCCTTGCTGCTTCGATCTTGGGGTGCCTTCGGTTGGCGGTGATTGGCCGGGTCTCGCCCCGGCGGGCGAGCGACCCTTTCTTGTGGCGACAAGAAAGATGGACAAAAAAAGCGCCCCCTGCCGCAGCGCCGGCTCGCGCCGGTGCCCTCGCTCCACCCGCGCCCGGCGGGTCGCGTCGAAACTCGCCCTGGCGGGCTCAGACATCGACGCGACAATTCCCGCCGGCCGCGGGCTGCACTCGGCGCTGCAGAAGGGGAAGGCTGCTGCCGGCTCGGCTTCGCCATTGCCGGTCGGCTGCGGTGCCTTCGTTTCGGGCACGGGATTCGGGAACGATTCGTCGCCCCGGCGCAGGCCGGGGTCCAGGCCTTTGATCCTTGCTGCTTCGATCTTGGGGTGCCTTCAGTTGGCGGTGATTGGCCGGGTCTCGCCCCGGCGGGCGAGTGACTTTCTTGTGGCGACAAGAAGATGGATAAAGAAGCGCCCCCTGCCGCAGCGCCGGCTCGCGCCGGTGCCCTCGCTCCACCCGCGTCCGGCGGGTCGCGTCGAAACTCGCCCTCTCGGGCTCAGACATCGACGCGACAATTCCCGCCGGCCGCAGGCTGCACTCGGCGCCGCAGAAGGGGAAAGCTGCTGCCGGCTCGGCTTCGCCATTGCCGGCGGGTTGTGGTGCCTTCGTTTTGGGCGCGGCATTCAGGCTGCGAAATCTCCGTGCGCCTCGATATAGCCGCTGAGGAAGTCCCGAAAACGCTGTGCGGCCGGTGACAGCGAGCGATTGTTGCGGGTGAAGACGTAGAAGCGCCGCGTCACCTGGGGCTCCACCAGCGGCCGCATCTCGAGTCGATAAAGCCGTATCAGGGAGGCCGCATAGGTGATGCAGACGGTCACGCCGAGCCCCGCGTTCACCATCGACAGCGCGGTGGACATGAAGGCCACGGAGGTGTGCGGCTCGAGCGCCCGGCCACGTTGGGCGCTGCCAACGTCGACCGCGAGGCGCTCGGTGAACTGGCCCTGCAGGGTGATCAGCGGAAATTCGGCGAGGTCTGCCCAGCTGACTTCGCGTCTTGTGGCGAGCGCGTGGCCGGGCGGAAAGACCGCGACGAAGGGTAGCTCGAACAGCGTGGCGGATTCGATCTCGGAGTTCGAGTCGCGCTCGGGACCTACGCCAAAGTCCACTTCGCCCGAGAACACCCGCGACACCACGCTTTCCACGGCGCAGTCCACAAGCCGGATCTCCACCGCGGGATGCACTTCACCGAAGGCCGCAATCACTTCGGGCAGCAGCGTCGAGGCCATCAGCTGCGGGGTGGCGACGCGCACCAGCCCTTTCCTCAGGGCCTTGAGGTTCGAGACTTCGTCGAGCACGCCGTCGAGATCGTCGAGGATCTTGTCGATCAGCGGGTAGATGCTGCGTCCCACCTCGGAGAGCTGGATGCGCCGGGTGCTGCGGTCGAACAGGCGCAGGCCGATGACCTGTTCGAGTTCCTTGATCAGGCCGGAGAGTGCCGACTGGGTGACGAAGAGGCTTTCTGCTGCCAGAGTGAAGCTGCCGCTGCGGGCCACGGCGACAAACGCACGCAATTGCTTGAGGGTGATATTCATTGGATAAAGCGATAAATGAATCGAAAAAAGTCGTTTGAATGATAGATCAATCTGGGCTGTAATGGCTTCGTCGGCCAACGTCGCCGCCCGGACACAAGAAAAGGAGACCGCAATGAGCCTGGTTCAGAAAATCCACCATGTGGCTTACCGCTGCAAGGACGCGCTGGAGACCGCGCGCTGGTACGAGAAGCACCTCGACATGAAGCTGGTGCTGTCGATCGCCGAGGACGCCGTGCCCTCGACCGGCGCACCCGATCCGTACATGCACATCTTCATGGACGCCGGCATGGGCAACGTGCTGGCCTTCTTCGAGCTGCCCACCTGCGAGCCGATGGGGCGCGACGAGAACACGCCGAACTGGACCCAGCACCTGGCGCTGGAGGTCGATTCGATGGAGACGCTGATGGCCGCCAAGGCCCGGCTCGAAGGCGCCGGCATCGAGGTGATCGGCCCCACCGACCATGCGCTGTTCAAGTCGATCTACTTCTTCGATCCCAACGGCCACCGCCTCGAACTGGCTGCCAATACCGTGCGCCCGGGGATGCTCGAGGCGCTCGACGAGGTCAAGTGGGACATGCTCGAAGAGTGGGCGCAGACCAAGAAGGCGCCCAAGCACGCCGCCTGGATGCATGACGGCCGATACATGGAGATGTTCAAGTGAAGCTCGCAACCCTGAAAGCCGGCGGCCGCGACGGCACCCTGGTGGTCGTCAGTCGCGACCTCGCACGCTGCCGTGCGGTGCCGGCGATTGCCCGCACCCTGCAGGCGGCGCTCGACAACTGGGGCGAGGTGGAGCCGCAGTTGCGCCAGGTCTATGAAGCGCTGAACAGCGGCGCGCTCGAGTCGGAGACCTTCGATGCCGCAGAGTGTCATTCGCCGCTGCCGCGCGCCTACCAATGGGCCGACGGTTCGGCCTACATCAACCACGTGGAGCTGGTGCGCAAGGCGCGCAACGCGGAGGTGCCCGCCTCCTTCTACACCGACCCGCTGATGTACCAGGGTGGCTCGGACAGCTTCGTCGGGCCGCGCGACACGGTGGTGGCCGACCCGGCCTGGGGCATCGACTTCGAGGCCGAGGTCGCCGTGGTGACCGGCGACGTGCCTATGGGCGCCACACCCGAACAGGCCGCGGCGGCGATCCGGCTGGTGATGCTGGTCAATGACGTGAGCCTGCGCAACCTGATCCCGGGCGAGCTGGCCAAGGGCTTCGGCTTCTTCCAGTCCAAGCCGGCCTCCGCCTTCAGCCCGGTGGCGGTGACGCCCGATGAGCTCGGCGATGCCTGGCGAGGCGCCAAGGTTCATCTGCCGCTGCTGGTGGAACTCAACGGCAAGCCCTTCGGCAAGCCCAACGCCGGTGTCGACATGACCTTCGACTTTGGCCAGCTGGTCGCCCACGTGGCGAGGACCCGTGAGCTCGAGGCGGGCTCGATCATCGGCTCGGGCACGGTCTCGAACAAGCAGGGCGGCCTGTGGGGCTCGAGCATCGACAACGGCGGAGTGGGCTATTGCTGCCTCGCCGAAGTGCGCATGTACGAGACCATCGAGCAAGGCAAGCCGGTGACGCCCTTCATGCAGCCTGGCGACCGGGTGCGCATCGAGATGAAAGACGCGGCTGGCAACAGCATTTTCGGTGTCATCGATAACACGGTTGCGTTGCCCAAGGGCGCCTAACCCAGCAGAAACCCAACACATAAAAAGGTGGACGAGACATGAAAAAGACCCTGATCACCGCAGCCGTCGCGCTGCTCGGCAGCACCGCCGCGATGGCCGACGAGCCGATCATCCTCAAGGTGGCACATTTCTGGCCGCCCACCGCGATGAGCCAGCAAAAGGTGCTGGAGCCATGGTGCGCCAAGATCGAGAAGGAGTCGGTCGGCCGCATGAAGTGCCAGATCTATCCCGCGATGCAGCTCGGTGGCACGCCGCCGCAACTGATCCAGCAAGCGCAGGACGGCGTGGCCGACATCGTGTGGACGCTGCCCGGCTACACCGCCGGCCGCTATCCGTCGATGGAGGTCTTCGAGCTGCCCTTCATGACCAACCGCGCCGAGCCCGCCAGCCGCGCCGCTTGGGAATACTACGAGCGGTTCGGCAAGGAAGACTTTGCCAAGGTCAAGCCGCTGGCCTTCCATGTGCACGACGAAGGCTATGTGCACAACAACAAGCACCCGATCACCAAGCTCGGCGATTTTCGCGGCCTCAAGATGCGCGCGCCGACCCGCCTGACCAACAAGATGATCGCTTCCTTCGGCGCGACCCCGGTGGCGATGCCGCTGCCGGCCGTGGCCGAGGCGGTCTCCAAAGGCGTGGTCGATGGCTATGTGCTGCCCTGGGAGGTGATCCCTGCGGTGAAGCTGCACGAGATGACCCGGTTCCACTCGGAGACCGACAAGTCGCAGCCCTCCCTGTATACCGCGCTGTTCATCGTCGCGATGAACCCGGCCAAGTACGAAAGCCTGCCGGCGGACCTGAAGAAGGTCATCGACGCCAACTCGGGCGCCGACTTCTCGGCCTCGATCGGCAAGGTCTGGGATATCTCCGCCCCGCCCGCGCGCGAGAAGGCGGTCGAGCGTGGCAACCAGTTCGACACCATCCCGGCCGCCGAGCTGATCAAGTGGCGCAGGATCACCGACAAGCTGGCCGCGAGCTGGGTCAAGGAGATGGACGCCAAGGGCTACCAGGGCCAGGCCATGCTCGACACCGCCAAGGCGCTGATCCAGAAAGCCAATACACAGTAGGACGACAGCGCCGGGGCGGGCACGATGCGCCCCGGCCGCCGAATCGCCAGCGCGCCCGCGGGCGCGCCCCTGATCGGGAGATTTCCCCATGGCTGAAGCAATTCCCCGGTCCGGTGACGCACCGGACCCGCGTCCGCGCGACCCTGTCGGACGCTTCCTCTACGGCTGGTCGATGCTCTCCGCCATCGGCGGCAGCCTGACCCTGTTCGCGATCTGCGGCGTGTCGGTGTATAGCGTGGTCGGCCGCTGGCTGACCGACGAGCCGGTGCTCGGCGATGTCGAGCTGGTGCAGATGGGCTGCGCCCTGGCGGTGGCGGCCTTCCTGCCCTGGGCGCAGATGAAGAACGCCCATGTGATCGTGGATTTCTTCACCCACAACGCTTCGCCCGCTGTGCGCCGCGTGCTCGACCGTATCGCCGCGATCATCCTCATGGCGCTGTCCTTCGTGATCGCCTGGCGCAGCTTCGCCGGCGCCTGGGAGGCCTATGAGAACGGCGAGACCACGATGCTGCTCGGCTGGCCGCTGTGGTGGTCCTACACCACGCTCGGCCCGGGCTTCTTCCTGCTCGGCCTGACCGCCGCCTACACCGCCTGGAAGGGCACGCTGCACGGCGAAGGAGGCATGGAATGACGAGCGTCGAAATCGGATTCGCCATCGGTGCCTTCACCCTGGTCTTGCTGGCCCTCCGGGTGCACATCGGCATGGCGATGCTGCTCGGCGGCTCCATCGGCTACACCCTGGTGTCCGGCTGGGACCCGCTGATGAGCTACTTCAAGCACCTCGCCTACGGTCGCTTCTTCTCGGTACGACCTGTCGGTGGTGCCGCTGTTCTTGCTGATGGGCAACATCGCCTCCAAGGGCGGGCTGTCGCGCCGGCTGTTCGAGGCCACCAACGCCTTCCTCGGCCACTACCCGGGCGGGGTGGCGATGAGCGCCATCGGCGCCTGCGCCGGCTTCGGCGCGATCTGCGGCTCCTCGCTGGCCACCGCGGCGACGATGGGCCAGGTGGCATTGCCCGAGCTGCGCCGCTGCAACTACTCGCCTTCGCTGGCCACCGGTGCGCTGGCCGCCGGCGGCACGCTGGGCATCCTGATCCCGCCTTCGGTGGTGCTGGTGATCTACGCCATCCTCGCCGAGCAGAACGTCGCCGCGCTGTTCATGGCGGCGCTCGTTCCCGGCCTGATCGCGATGTTCGGCTACATGCTGGTGGTCAGCCTCGTTGCCCGCCTGGTGCCCGGCAGCGGACCGGCCTCGGCGCCCTTGCCGTGGCGGGCGCGCTTGCATGCGCTGGGCCGGGTGTGGCCGATCATGGCGGTGTTCATCACCGTCATTGGCGGCATCTACGGCGGCATCTTCACGCCCACCGAAGCCGCGGCCGTGGGCACCTTCGCTACCACCGCGCTGGCCGTGGCCTCGCGCGAGATGCGCTGGCGCGAATTCGTCGCGGCGGTGCTGGGAGCGGCCGAGGCCACCGCGATGATCTTCCTGATCCTGATCGGCGCCGACGTGCTCAACGCGTTTCTGGCGCTGTCGCAGATGCCGGTGGCGATCGCCGACTGGGTGCTGGCCAGCGGCTATCCGCCGATGGTGGTGCTGTTCGCCATGATCCTCGCCTACCTGGTGCTCGGCTGCGTGATGGACAGCCTGTCGATGATCCTGCTCACCATCCCGGTCTTCCTGCCGATTATCATGGGACTGGACTACTGGGGGCTGGGCTACAGTGACAAGGCGATCTGGTTCGGCATCCTCGCCCTGATGGTGGTCGAGATCGGCCTGATCACGCCGCCGGTGGGCATGAACGTGTTCATCATCAACTCGCTGGCCAAGGACATCCCGATGAAGGAGACCTTTCGCGGCGTGCTGCCTTTCCTCGCCTCGGACATGCTGCGCATCGTGTTGCTCGCCTTCTTCCCCGGCATCGCGCTGTGGCTGGTGCATGTTCTCGGTGGCTGATTGCCCAGACTTGAGACCGACATGAAGCTCTATACCTACTTTCGTAGCTCGGCCGCCTACCGGGTGCGCATCGCCCTGAACCTCAAGGGCCTCGATTACCGCAGCGTCCCGGTGCACTTGGTGAAGGAGGGCGGGCAGCACCGCAAGCCCGACTACCTGGCGGTGAATCCCGCTGGCCTGGTGCCCTCGCTGGAGACCGACGATGGGGTGCTGCTGACGCAGTCGCTGGCGATCATCGAGTACCTGGACGAGACCCATCCGAGCCCTGCGCTGCTGCCTGGCGGCGCGGTGGATCGGGCACGCATCCGCGCACTCGCGCAGGCAGTGGCGTGCGACATCCATCCAGTGAACAACCTGCGGGTGCTCAAGTACCTGCAGGGCACGCTCGCGCTGAGCGACGAGCAGAAGGACGACTGGTATCGGCACTGGGTGGAGGAAGGGCTGGCGGCAGTCGAGGCGATGCTGCTGCAGGATCGGCAACGCGGCCGCTTCTGCCATGGCGATGCGCCTACCCTGGCCGACTGCTGCCTGATCCCGCAGGTCTATAACGCCCGCCGGTTCGAGTGCCGGCTCGAGCAGGTGCCGACGGTGATGGCGATCGTCGGCGCCTGCGAGGCTCTGCCGGCCTTCCAGGCCGCCGCGCCCGAGGCCCAGCCGGACGCGGGATGAGCCAGGACGTCGCTCGTCCAGGGGTCGCGCTGGCCGTACTCATCACCACCCTGGTGGCGCTCGGCCCGCTGTCCACCGACTTCTACCTGCCGAGCCTGCCGGCGCTGACCGAGGCGCTGGGCACCGATGTGGCCGGCGCGCAGATGACGCTGTCGGTGTTCCTGGTGGGTTTCGCAGTGGGACAGTTGTTCTATGGGCCGCTGTCGGACCGCTTCGGCCGCCGCCCGGCGCTGCTTGCCGGGCTCTTCATCTACCTGCTGGGGTCGCTCGGGTGCACCTTCGCGGCCGACATCGAATGGCTGATCGCGGCACGCTTCGCGCAGGCACTCGGTGCCTGTGCGGGACCGGTGCTGGGGCGGGCCATCGTACGCGATCTCTACGGCCCGCACGATGCCGCGCGCATGCTCTCCTATGTCGGTGCGGCGATGGCGCTGGCGCCGCTGCTCGGGCCGCTGCTGGGGGGCTGGCTCAGCGTGTGGTTCGATTGGCGCGCCTGTTTCGTCTTTCTCTCCCTCTATTCGGCCGCGCTGTTGCTGGCGAGCGGCTGGATGCTGGGCGAGAGCAATCATCATCGCGACCGCGACGCCACCCGGCCGGGCCATATCGTCGCCAACTATCGCAGCCTGCTGGCCGATCGCCATTACCTCGGCGTGCTGCTCTGCAATGGCCTCGCCTATGCGGCGCTGTTCTCCTTCATCTCGGCCTCGTCCTTCGTCTTCATCGGGCTCTTCGGCTTTTCGCCACAGGCAATGGGGCTGGCCTTCGGCGCGATGGTGTCCGGCTACATCGTCGGCTCCACCGGTTCGGGTCGGCTCGGCGCACGCTTCGGGTCCGAGCGGCTGCTCGGCGCCGGGGCGCTCACCGGCACGGTGGCGGGTGCGGCGATGCTCGGGCTGGCGCTGGCTGGCGTCGAGCAACCGCTGGCGGTGATGATACCGATGTGGTTCGCAGCCTGCGCAATCGGCGTGGTGATGCCCAACGCGGTCGCCTTGGGGCTGGCCCCCTATCCGCGCATGGCGGGTGCGGCGGCCTCGCTGATGGGCTTCTCGCAGATGGGCCTGGCGGCGCTGGCCGGCCTGTGGGTCGGGCACAGCTTCAGCGGCAGCGTGCTGCCGATGGCCGCGCTCATCGCCGGCGGCATGGCCGGCAGCCTGCTGGCCTGGCTCCTGTGGGTGCGCGGCAAGCGGGCTGCCGTGGCCTGAACCCGCGCGGGCTCGCGGCCTGCGGCGAAGGTGTGGTCAGGCGCCCAGTTCGTAGCGCAGCAGACCGCGCTTGCCGGCGCCGAGCAGCATGGCATGCTCTTCGGTACGGTTGCCGGCCTTGAGGTGCACCGTGTACTCGCCCGCCGGCAGCGGGCCGACCACGCACTTGCCGTGGGCCCGGGCGAGAATCACCCGCCGGCCGCTGGCGTCCTCGACCCGCACCTGGATGGCGTCGGAAGTCTCTTCGTCGGTGGTACGGGCGACCGGACGAAGCGTCAGGGGAAACAGTGCGGCCGCGGCCGCTTCTTCTTCAGCGCGCGCCCGGCTGCGGGAGTTGCGCTTGCTTTCTACGCCAGTCATCGATTGCTTTCCGGTCAGCGGAGCTGCATGGGCGGTGCCCGCGGCGGTGGGTACTGCGAGGGCAACTGCGGCGGTGCACAGCAATTGGCGCATGGCCAGATCGGATTTCCTGCTCATGTCGAACTCCGTGGTGCTATGAACGTTGTGCGTTCATTGTCGGCCTGTGGCCGAGGATTGAGAAGGGTAATTGGGGACTGATTATTGCGGTGCAAGAGGGTTCCCCGAATTTTCATGTTTCTTTTTGAAGAAATGGGTTTCAGCATGTAAATCGAACGCATCTCATGCCTCCAGGGCGAGCGCGCCTGCGCTTGCAGCCCGCCCGCTTTGCGCCGGGCCGGATGCTCCAAGCCACACCTGGCGCTGATGGTGGCGGGCCAGGCTGCTGCGGTGGGCGACGCTCACCACGGTGGTGTCAGGCAGCTCGCGTCGCAGCAGTTCGTAGAGCCGCGCCTCGATCGTTTCATCGAGTGCCGAGGTGGCTTCGTCGAGAAAGACCCAGCGCGGGCGACGCAGCAGGATGCGGGCGAAGGCCAGGCGCTGCTGTTCGCCGGGCGACAGCTCGCGGCCCCAGTCGCGGCGGACCTCGAGTTGCCCGGCGAGCTCGGCAAGATGGACGCTCTCCAGCGCTGCCTGCAAGCGGGCATCCGGTGTGTCGGTCGCTTCACCGAGCGCCTCGCGAAGGGTTCCGGCAGGCAGGTAGGGTTGCTGGGGCAGGAACAGGCTATCGGCTTCGGCAGGCACCTGCAGCGAACCGCTGCCGTGCGGCCAGAGTCCGGCGAGCGCACGCAGCAGGGTGCTCTTGCCGATCCCCGAGGGGCCACCGATGAGGGTGTGCTCGCCCGGCGACAGGCTCAGGCTGCCGAGCGTGCCCATGACGCTGCCGTCCGGCCGGCGGGTTTCGAGATCCTCGATCCTCACTTCGTCCGCCCCGGCGCGCCGCTGAATCCTGCTGCGCGCGGCCTGGGCGTGGGTGGCCGCGATGGCTGCCTCGAAACCGCTCAGGCGGTCGATGGTCGCGAACCATTCGGCGAGGCTGGCATAGGCGTCCACGAACCAGCTGGTGGCACCCTGCACCTGGTCGAAGGCCTGGGCCGTCTGCATCAGGCCGCCCAGTTCGATTCCCCCCGAGAAATAGCGCGGCGCGGCCGCCAGAAAGGGGAAGACGACCGCCAACTGGCCGTAGCCGGAGGAGAACCAGGTCAGGCGCTTGATGCGCAGCACCAACGCCAGCCAGTTGTCCAGCAGCAGACCGAAGGCGCCCTTGAGCCGCGCCTGTTCGTCCGCCTCGGAGCGCGACAGCGCGATCGCCTCGCCGTGCTCGCGCGCCCGCACCAGGCCAAAACGGAAATCCGCCTCGCGGCGCTGCTGTTCGGCGTTGAGCCGGGTGAGCGGACGGCCGAGGCGGTGGATCAGCCACGAACCCGCTACCGAATAGAGCAGTGCCGCCCACAGCATGAAGCCGGGTATGCGGATTCCATCGCCGATCGGCAGCACATAGTCGCCGGAAAGCGCCCACAGGATGCCGGCGAAGGACACCAGGGTGACCACCGCGTTGAGCAGGCCAAGGCTGAGTTCGAGCGTCGACGAGACGAACAGGCGCACGTCTTCGGCAATGCGCTGGTCCGGGTTGTCGGGGCTGCCGCCGTCGGCGAAGCGCAGCCGGTACTGGGTGCCGCCTTCGAGCCACCTGCCGAGCAGCTTGTCGGTCATCCACTTGCGCCAGCGCATCTGCAGCAACTGGTTGAGATACAGCCGATACACCGCGGCGACGATGAAGGCCGCCGCCAGTCCCGAGAAGATCAGCAGTTGATGGCCGAAGGCAGCCGAATCGCGGGCCTGCAGGCTGTTGTAGAAGGCGCTGTTCCAGCTGTTGAACTGGACGTTCAGCCATACCGCGCCAAGCGTCAGGCCGATCACCCCGAGCAGCAGCGCGAGCGCCGGGCGGCTCTCGCGCGAACGCCAGAAGGGCGCGGCGAGCTGCCAGGCCCGGACCAGTCGGTTCGGTGTCGACGGCGCCCCGTGCATGTCAGGTATCCAGTTCGAGCTCGACGGCGACGAGTTCGCCGCGGGCGAGTTCGATGTGCCGAATGGTGGTGCGGCCCGCCGCCTTGACCAGCAGCGTGCAGCGCCCCTCGGGCAATGCGCTGAAGCTGCAACGGCCGTGCACCGCACTTTGCAGCAACTTGTGGCCATGCGTGTCGAGCAGCCGCAACTGGGCGGCCGGATCGGGCACGCCGCGCCATAGCGGGACCACCGTCAGGCTGGCAGTGCGGGTTTGGCCGTCGGCCTGTTGCGGCTGGTGGTCACCACGCCGCGCGGCGCTCACATTGAGCGTAGGCTCGGGCATCTCGTCGTCCGCGAATACCGGGATACTGTCCGCTCCGAGCGCGAAGGCGATCGCCGCGGCACGCAGGAAGTTGCGCAGCACGGGGTCGCGAGGTCGTTCAAGAGTCATCCCATAGTGCCTCGAAAAAACCCGGCCCCGCAGTGCCTCGCGGGGCCGGAGGTGGTTTTCAGCCGAGTTCGATCGGTACGAAGATGCGGGCATCCTGGCGTTGCACCAGCACCGCGATGTGTTTGCCCGACTTGCCGATCACGCTCTTGAGCTGCTCGACGCTTTCGATGGCCTTGCCATTGACCGCGAGGATCAGGTCGCCCTGCTGGATGCCGGCGCGGGCTGCGGGGCCGGCTGCATCGAGCACCAGCAATCCGCCCTTGGTGTCGGTCTGCTGCTGCTCGTCCGGGGTCAGCGGGCGAACGGCCACGCCGAGCCGGCCCTGATCCGCGGGAGTGCTGTCATTGGCGGCCGTCTGGGTGTCCTTGAGCTCACCCACGGTGACCGAGAGGTCCTGGCGGGCGCCCTTGCGCCATACCGACAGCGCGGCCTTGCTGCCCGGCTTCATGGCGGCTACCAGTGGCGGCAGGTCGCTCGAATCGTTGATGGTGTTGCCATCGACGCTGAGGATCACGTCGCCCGGCTCGAGCCCGGCCTTGGCCGCAGGGCCGTCCTTCTCGACCTGGCTCACCAGCGCGCCATTGGCCGACTTGAGGCCGAAGGACTGCGCCAGGCCCTGGTTGAGATCCTGGATCATCACTCCCATGCGACCGCGGGTGACCTTGCCGCTGGCAAGGATCTGGTCCTTGACCTGGGCCGCGACATCGATCGGGATGGCGAAGGAGAGACCCTGGTAGCCGCCCGAACGTGAATAGATCTGCGAATTGATACCCACGACTTCCCCCTTGAGGTTGAGCAGCGGACCGCCCGAGTTGCCGGGGTTGACCGCCACGTCGGTCTGGATGAACGGCACATAGCCCTCGTCGGGCAGCGAACGGGACTTGGCCGAGATGATGCCCGCGGTGACGCTGTTCTCGAAGCCGAAGGGCGAGCCGATGGCGAGCACCCAGTCGCCCACCCGTGCGCTGGACGGATCGCCCAGTGGCACCGTCGGCAGCCCGGTCGCGTCGATCTTCAGCACCGCCACGTCGGTGGGCTTGTCGATGCCGATCACCTTGGCGGTGAATTCGCGCTTGTCGGTGAGCTTGACCTTCACCACGTCGGCGCCCGATACCACGTGCGCATTGGTGAGAATGACCCCGTCCGGGCTGACGATGAAACCCGAGCCCTGGCCACGCACCATCTGCTCGCCCTGCGGCATCTGCAGTTGCGGGCCGAAGCGTCGGAAGAACTGCGAGAACGGGTCGTTGGGGTCGAGGTTGCCGAAGGGGCTGACGCCGCGTGTGGAGGCCTTCACCGTGCCCTCGACGCTGATATTCACCACCGCGGGGCCATAGCGCTCGACGATCGATTCGAAGTTGGGCATCGAGATCGTCGGTGCGGCCAATGGCGCGGCGCTGCTACCGACCTGGGGGCTGACGACCGCCGGCGCGGCATGGGCCGAGGAGACCGAGTGACGGGCGAATTCGTAGCCGCCACCGACGGCCAGCGCGACGGCCAGCGCGGCCGAGGAGAGCTTGAGCGCAGTTGTGTTCATGTGTGACTCCTTGCTTGTAAAGCTGCGAGGGCTTCTCGCGATGGAGTCACTTTAGGCGGGCGCGACTTAAAGCTGACTTAAGGTGGATCTGGTGAGGGGTGAGGGGTGAGGGGTGAGGGGTGAGGGGTGAGGGGTGAGGGGTGAGGGGTGAGGGGTGAGGGGTGAGGGGTGAGGGGTGAGGGGGCTGCGCCTTTCCGCTTCTACGCCTCACCCCTCACCCCGACTCCTCTCCGTCCTGAAGCCGACCCGCACCCGCAGTCCGCCGCAGTCCGAAGCGTCGAGCTGCAGTTCGGCGCCGTGGCGGTCGGCGATGGCCTTGACGATGGCGAGGCCGAGGCCGCTGCCGGGCTGCTCCTGGCCAGGGTGGCGGTAGAAGCGGTCCAGCACCCGTTCGCGCTCGGTCGGCGCGATGCCCGGGCCGGTGTCGCTGACCTCCAGCCAGGCACGTCCCCCGGCTTCGCGTACCGCGATGTCGACCCGGCCGTCCGGCGGGGTGTAGCGGATGGCATTGTCGATGAGGTTGCCGAGCAGGGTGCGCAGTGCCGCGGGGTCGGCCTGCACCGTGATTCCGTCGTCGAGCGCGGTGGCGCCGAGATCGATCCTCCCGGCATCCGCCATCGGGGCATGCTCGGCCATCACGCTGCGCGTCACATCGGCCAGCGATACGGTCTCGCGCGCCTGGCGCGTGGCGCCGTCAGGCTCCTGGCGGGCCAGCGTGAGCAACTGCTGGACCAGGTGGATCGCCCGCTGCAGCCCCTGGCGCAGCTCCGCGAGCGCGGCCTTGCGCTCGGTTTCGTCGTGGGCGCGCTCGGTCAGCTGCAACTGCAACTGCAGCGCGGTGAGCGGTGTGCGCAGTTCGTGGGCGGCGTCGGCGACGAAGGCGCGCTGGGCGGCGAGCGCGTGGTCCAGCCGGCCGAGCAGGCCGTTGAGCGACTCGACCAGCGGCTGGGCCTCGGTCGGCACGTCCTTGCTGGACAGCGGTGCCATGGCCTCGGGACGGCGGCTGCGCACCGCGCCCGCGAGGCGGTCGAGCGGGCGCAGGCCACGGCCCACCAGGTACCAGATCATGAAGCCCATCAGCGGCAGGATCAGCAGCAGCGGGCTGAGCGTGCGCAGCGCCGCGCCGGCCGCCATGCCGCTGCGCACCCGCATCGGCTGGGCGACCTGGATCACCCGGTCGTGCAGCGGCACCGAGAAGACCCGCCAGCTTCCTTCGCTGGTCGCAACGGTGGTGTAGCCGAATTGCGCCCGGTCCGGCAGCACGGTGTGCGGATGCGAGAGGTAGAGGCGCAGGCCGTGGCCATCCCAGATCTGGATCACGATGTCGAACGCTTCCTCGGGGGCGACGATCGGTGCGCTGGGCTGGCCGAAGCTCTGGTCGCGCAGCGACAGCGCGAACTGGCGCAGGTGATAGTCCATGACTTCGTCGATCTCGACCCGCGCCATGCCGTAGGTGGCGATTCCGCCGACGAGAAAGACCGCCACGATGGCGCCGAGCAGGCTGACCAGCAGTTCTCGCCGCAGTGATTTCATGGCGCCTCGGGGACGTAGTAGCCAACGCCCCGCAGGTTGCGCACCCACTCGGCGCCGAGTTTGCGCCGCAGCGCATGGATGTGGACTTCCACCGCATTGCTCTCGACTTCCTCGCCCCAGCCGTAGAGCCGCTCTTCGAGCTGGGACCGCGAGAGCGGCCGGCCGCCCGCGTCCATGAGGGTCTGCAGCAGCGCGAATTCGCGTGCCGAGAGTCGTATCGGCGTGCCATCGAGGCTGACCATGTGGGCGGCCGGGTCGAGTACCAGCCGGCCGCGGGTGATCAGTGGCTCGGCCTGGGCCCGCTGGCGGCGGGCCAGGGCCCGTACTCGCGCCGCGAGTTCGTCGAGATCGAAGGGCTTGACCAGGTAGTCGTCGGCGCCGGCATCGAGGCCGCGCACCCGGTCGCTGACGGCGTCGCGGGCGGTGAGGACCAGCACCGGGAGTGGATTCTTGCCGGCTCGCAGGCGGGCGAGCACCTCGATGCCGTCGCGGCGCGGCAGGCCGAGGTCGAGCAACATCAGTTCGAAGGGGTTGTCACGCAGCGCCAGTTCCGCGGCGATGCCGTCGCGTACCCAGTCCACCACGTGACCGTCCTGGCGCAGGCCACGCTGCACACTCGCACCGATCATCGGGTCATCCTCGACCAGCAGGATCCTCATGCCGGGTATGGCGCACGCACCGGCTGCCTCACACGCCCCAGGTGACCGGCACCTTGTCGCGCAGCGAGTACTCCATGAGTTCGATCAGCGGAACCGCCCGCTGCGCAAGGCTGATCAACTGCACACCCGTCCTGGGGTCGACATCGGGATTCGCCCCGTCCTGCTCTGCCTGGCGGGCCTTGTCTTCCTGCACCGCGGCCTTGAGTTTCCCGATCGCGGCCGGCAACTGTTCCACGGTGACGATTCCTTTGGCATCATTCCTGTCCTTGCCGATGATCTCGAGCATTTCCTTGCCGTTCTTTTCGAACATGATGACATCGCCACTGGCGGGGGACTTGAAGATGATCAGCATGGAGGCGCTCCGCAATTGAATGGTGACGCTGCAATTGTAGCCGCATGTGCGGCTATGCATGCGCGGGCTGCCGGCCGTGCAAGTGGCACTTTTTGATGTAACGTGGCGAGCATGGCATGGTGCCGCTGGGCGCGAGCGTGCCGCGGTGAACGAGAGCGAGGATGCAACCCGATTCCGAAGACCTGTTTCTGTACGACGTGAGAAACCTGCCGACCAGCCTGCGCGTCGCCTTCGCGCTGCGCCAGTTGCTGGAGGATCCGGACACCGATCTGGCGCAGGTCGAGGATCTGCTGAGTGCCGAACCGGTGCTTGCCTCGGCACTCATACGGGCGGCAAACGCGGCCACCTATGGATCGCCGATGCTGCATCCGTCGGTGCGCACCGCAATCCAGAAACTGGGCTTCTCGGCGGCGCGAGTGCTGGCGATCGCGCTCGCGGTGCAGCAGATCCAGCGCGGCATCCCGAATCCCAGCGCGCGCTTGATGGCCGAAGAGCTGTGGGAATTCACTTTCGAAGTGGCCTGCCTGTGCGAGGCCGTGGCGACCACCGACCGCTCCGCCACGCCCGAATTGTCGATGCTGCATGGCCTTACTCACAGCCTGCCCCAGTTCGCCTTCCTCGCCGGACTCAGGAACTCACGCACCGTGCGCTTCAGCCGCGAGCAGATACTCGAGCTGGCCGGGCGCTCTCACCTGCCGAGCCTCTACCGGATCCTCACCGACCTTGGTCTCGAAGAGCTGGCGCATCCGGCCGAAGCCGACCAGGTACGACTCGACCTCGCCAGGACCGCGACCCGGATGCGTTCTCCATTCGCTGGCGGCGAGGAGATTCATTTCGATGCCTCCCTGCTGGGGCCGGTCGAGTGGTTCGAAAGGGCCCAGCGTCGGGTCGACGAACTCAAGCTGCTGCTCCACACCGCCGCCTCATCGCGTTACTGACCGGCCAGCGCCGCGCCGCCGATGACTGTCAGCGCGGTGGGTCGTTGCGGTGTTCGCCTTCGCTGATCACTTCGCCCTCGAGCACCAGGCCACCGGGTGGGTTGTCGCGCATCTGCTTGCGCAGATCGCGGGTCTTCCACCACAGATAGCCCCAGATCACGGCGCCCGCGGTCAGCACCACCGCGAAGAGCAGCACCGAGAACATCAGCGCGAGGCCGAATACGCCGACGGTCGCCAGCGCAGTGAAGAACTTGCGTAAAGGGCTCATGGGCGCGGCGGTGCCTCGGGCGAAGTTCTGGAAGAACCTGATTCTTTCGGGATCGATGGGCATTTCACATCCTGGTCTGCGCCCCCGTCGATGCCGGGGGCTGGGTTTGGCGCCGCATCGCAATGGCAGGCAGCGCAGCGCGGATTGTTGCGCACAGACAGTTCCGACATCGTCGGGCGCCCTTGATTCCCCTGCCGTCGGCTCGCGGCGAGATTTGGCATCGCGGGTGGCGAAGGGGGCGTGGCGAAAAAGCGCAACGGCCACCCCGCGCCGAAGCACGGAATGGCCGTCGGTTGCCCTGCGCGGCGGTCAGCTGCGTGCGGCGGCGAGGATCTGGTTCAAGGTGGCGCTCGGCCGCATCACTGCCTTGCACTTGTCGGAATCGGCCTTGTAGTAGCCGCCGATATCCACCGGCTGGCCCTGTACTGCCTTGAGCTCGGCGACGATGGTCTCCTCATTGGCGGCAAGGTCCTGGGCCAGCTTGGCGAAGCTCGCTGCCAGCTCGGCATCTTCCGTCTGCGATGCCAGCTCCTGTGCCCAGTACATCGCGAGGTAGAACTGCGAGCCGCGGTTGTCCAGCTCGCCGGTCCTCGGCGAGGGCGACTTGTTGCTGTCGAGCAGCTTGCCGGTCGCGGCGTCCAGGGTCTTGGCCAGCAGTTTGGCGCGGGCATTCTTTTCCTTGATGCCGAGCTCTTCCAGCGACACCGCCAAGGCCAGGAACTCACCCAGTGAATCCCAACGCAGGTGGTTTTCCTGGGTCAGCTGCTGCACATGCTTGGGCGCCGAACCGCCGGCGCCGGTCTCGTACATGCCGCCACCGTTCATGAGCGGCACGATGGACAGCATCTTGGCCGAGGTGCCCAGCTCCATGATCGGGAACAGGTCGGTGAGGTAGTCGCGCAGGATGTTGCCGGTCACCGAGATGGTATCGAGGCCGCGCGCGACCCGCTCGAGCGTGTAGCGCATGGCACGCACCTGCGACATGTGCTGGATGTCGAGGCCGGTGGTGTCGTGTTCCTTGAGGTACTTCTCGACCTTCTTGATGAGCTCGTTCTCGTGCGGACGATAGGGGTCGAGCCAGAAGATCGCCGGCATGCCCGAGTTGCGGGCGCGGGTTACGGCGAGCTTGACCCAGTCGCGGATCGGCGCGTCCTTGACCTGGCACATGCGCCAGATATCGCCTTCCTCGACGTTCTGCGACAGCAGCACTTCGCCGGTGGCGATATCGACGATGTTGGCGGTCCCTGCCTCGGTGATCTCGAATGTCTTGTCGTGCGAGCCGTATTCCTCGGCCTGCTGGGCCATGAGGCCGACGTTCGGGACGGTACCCATGGTCCTGGGGTCGAAGTTGCCGTGCCATTTGCAGAAGTTGATCATCTCCTGGTAGATCCGGGCGAAGGTCGATTCCGGCATTACGCACTTGCTGTCGTACTGCTTGCCGTCAGCGCCCCACATCTTGCCGCCCTGACGGATCATTGCCGGCATCGAGGCGTCGACGATGATGTCGTTCGGGGAATGGAAGTTGGTGATGCCCTTGGCGGAGTCGACCATCGCAAGGCGCGGACGGTGTTCCTGGCAGGCGTGCAGGTCGCGAATGATTTCGTCATGCTGGGATTCGGGCAGGCTCTTGATCTTCTCGTAGAGGTCGACCATGCCGTTGTTGACGTTGATGCCCAGCTCCTCGAACAGCTTGCCGTGCTTCTCGAAGGCTTCGCGGTAGTAGATCTTGACGCAATGGCCGAAGACGATGGGGTGCGAGACCTTCATCATCGTCGCCTTGACGTGCAGGGAGAAGAGGATGCCGGATTCGCGCGCGTCTTCGAGCTGCTTCTCGTAGAACTCGCACAGCGCCTTCTTGCTCATGTACATCGAATCGATGATCTCGCCGTCCAGCAACGAGATCTTCGGCTTGAGGACGGTGGTCTTGCCACCCTTGCCGACCAGCTCCATGCGCACGTCGCGTGCCTTGTCGAGCGTCATGGACTTTTCGCCATGATAGAAATCGCCGTATTCCATGTGCGAGACGTGAGTCTGCGACCACTGCTTCCACTCGCCCATGGAGTGCGGATGCTTGCGCGCATAGTTCTTGACCGCCATCGGCGCACGACGGTCGGAGTTGCCTTCGCGAAGCACCGGGTTCACCGCCGAACCGAGACACTTGCCGAAACGTGCCTTGAGCGCCTTTTCTTCGTCGGTGGTGGCGTTCTCGGGGTAGTCGGGGATCTTGTAGCCCTTTTCCTGCAATTCCTTGACGCAGGCCTTCAGCTGCGCCACCGAGGCGCTGATGTTCGGTAGCTTGACGATGTTGGTTTCCGGCAGCAGCGTGCGGCGGCCGAGGTCTGCCAGGGTGTTCGGCACTTTCTGTTCGTCGCTGAGGTAGTCGGAAAATTCGGACAGCACCCGCGCGGAAACCGAGATGTCGGCCTTTTCGATCACCACCCCGGCGGGCCCGGTGAAGGTCCGGATGATCGGCAGGAATGCGCAGGTCGCCAGCAGCGGCGCCTCATCGGTGAGCGTATAGATGATTCTGGACTTCTTGTCAGACATGTTCTTCCCCTGATTGTTATATGGCATGCCGCTTGGCGAATGCTCGAGCCGGCCGCAACTCCCCGCGCACCGGCTCTGGCGTCACACAGCCGCTAAGTGTAATGAATTCTGAGTGCGAGGTCAGAGTCCGGCCCCCGGTTTGGGGCAAATATTCGCCGTCGCGTGTTGCCGCCGGGGCGATTCCGCAAACCAGGAGCGAGCCGGGCCGAGTGGCGAAAATCCGCACACTCCCCGCCCGGAGGTGGCGGAAATCCGCCTGAAAGATCTCTCGTCGATGCTCCGCGGGATTTCTAGCCAATTGATAGATATGGGAAAAATATCTGCGCTTGGGCTTGGCCCGAAGCTTGCGTTAGGCTCCCTACGGTCGAACATGTGTGGTCCCGTTCGGCGAAAAAACCATTCGAGGAGACGTGAGCATGAAAGTAGTGAGCAAAATCCTGGTGGGTCTTTGCGCGGTAGCAATGATTCCGCTGGCTGCTGCAGAGCAGAAGTTCGTCAACGTGCTGACTGGCGGTACCAGTGGTGTTTACTACCCGCTCGGGGTTGCCCTGTCGCAGCAGTTCGGCAAGGTGCTGCCAGACGCCAAGATCAGCGTGCAATCGACCAAGGCCAGCGCCGAGAACCTGAACCTGTTGCAGGCCGGGCGCGGCGAGGTCGGATTCGCGCTCGGTGACGTCGTCTCCGATGCCTGGAAGGGCGAGGCAGAGGCGGGTTTCAACACGCCGCTCAAGAAGCTGCGCGCCTTTGCCGCGATCTACCCCAACTTCATCCAGATCGTCGCCTCGAAGGATTCCGGCATCAAGACCCTCGCCGACCTCAAGGGCAAGCGGGTCTCGGTCGGCGCACCCAAGTCCGGCACAGAACTCAATGCGCGCGCGGTCTTCAAGGCGGCGGGCCTGGCCTATGCCGATCTCGGCAAGGTTGAATACCTGCCCTTCGGCGAGTCGGTGGAATTGATCAAGAATCGCCAGCTCGACGCAACCCTGCAGTCCGCGGGTCTCGGCGTGGCTTCGCTGCGCGATCTCGCTTCGGCGCTGGAGATCGTGGTGGTGCCGGTGCCGGCCGAGGTCGTGGCGAAAATCGGCGATGCCGCCTACCAGCCCGGCGTGATTCCCGCCAACACCTACTCCGGCCAGACCAGCGACACGCCGACGGTGGCGATCCGCAACATCCTGGTGACCCACGAAGGGGTCGATGCCGACGCCGTGTATCAGATGGTCAAGGCGATGTTCGGCAACATGGACGCGCTTGTCGCCGCGCATGCCGCCGCCAAGGGCATCAAGCTCGAGAGCGCGGCGAGCGGCCTTCCGCTGCCCTTGCATCCGGGTGCCGAGCGCTTCTACAAGGAAGCCGGCGTACTCAAGTAAGGATGGATCGTCGGCCGGCTCGTCGTGGGCCGGCCGACCTGGCTTTTCCGTGGCGCGCATGACCGCGTCGCAGTGCCGACAGGGGCGGGCCGGCGATGCGCTGCCCACCCCTTGGAAATCGTAACTACAAGAACGAATGCGTCCGGCGCGGGCGTCAGGAGACATGCATGTCCGAGATCAACGAAGGCGCAGTGCGTCAGTATGGTTGGTCCGCCGGAGGCGCGGCCCGCCTGCTGTTCGTGGTCGGTGTAACGTTTTCGGCGTTCCAGATCGTCACCGCCTCGTTCAGTCCGCTTTCCTCCAGCATCGTGCGCGCGGTGCATGTGGGCTTCTTGCTGTTCCTGGCCTTCGGGCTCTTCCGCGGTTCCGTCGACCGGCCGCTGAGAAGCGCCTTCTCGTGGCTGCTGGCGGTGACCGGCTTCGTGCTGGCCTTCTACCACTGGATCTATGAGGGCGAGCTGATCCAGCGGGCCGGCGACCCCACCACGACCGACCTTTTCGTCGGCGGCATCACGGTGCTGCTGGTCTTCGAGGCGACGCGACGCGTGATCGGTTTCGCCCTGCCGCTGATCTGCTCGCTGTTTCTCGCCTATGCGCTGTTCGGCGAATACCTGCCGGGCGATCTCGCTCATCGTGGCTACGCCCTGTCGCAGGTGATCGACCAGCTCGGCTTCGGTACCGAAGGCATCTACGGCATCCCGATCTATGTGTCGTCGAGCTACATCTTCCTGTTCATCCTGTTCGGCACCTTCCTCGAGCAGGCCGGCATGATCCGCCTGTTCACCGACGTCGCGCTCGGTACCGTGGGCCATACCCGCGGCGGGCCGGCCAAGGTGGCGGTGGTGTCGTCGGGCCTGATGGGTACCATCAGCGGTTCGGGCGTGGCCAACGTGGTCACCACCGGGCAGTTCACGATCCCGCTGATGAAGAAATTCGGCTACCGCTCGGAGTTTGCGGGCGGGGTCGAGGCCACCAGCTCGATGGGTGGCCAGATCATGCCGCCGGTGATGGGGGCGGTGGCCTTCATCATGGCCGAGACCATCGGCGTGCCCTATCTGGATATCTGTCTCGCGGCGGCGATTCCCGCAGCGCTGTATTTCTTCACTGCCTTCTGGATGGTGCATCTCGAGGCCGGCCGTGCGGGCCTGATGGGCATGCCCAAGGCCGAATGCCCCAATGCCTGGGCTGCGGTCAAGCGCGACTGGCATCTGCTGCTGCCGCTGATCGTACTCGTGTGGTTGCTGTTCTCCGGCTTCACCCCGCTGTTCTCGGGCACCGTCGGCCTGGCGCTGACCGCGATGCTGATCTTCGGCGGCGCGGTCGTGGTGGGGATTCGCGGCACCGGCCTGCGGGTGGCCTTCTGGGTCGTGCTGGCGCTGGTGTCGAGCGCCTTCATCAAGTACGGCATCGGCATCTTCTACCTTGCGATCACGGTCCTGGTGATCGCCTGCGCTTTCGTAAGCGGAGGCCGCGCGACGCTGAAGATGGCGCTCGAGGCGCTTGGCGAGGGTGCCAAGCATGCCTTGCCGGTTGGCGTCGCCTGCGCCCTCGTCGGGGTCATCATCGGCACCCTCACGCTGACCGGCGCAGCCACCACGGTGGCCGGCTCGATCATCAGCCTCGGCAAGGACAGCATGTTCCTCTCGCTGGTGCTCACGATGCTGATCTGTCTCACCCTGGGCATGGGCATCCCGACCATTCCCAACTACATCATCACCTCCTCGCTGGCGGCGCCGGCGCTGCTCGAACTGGGCGTGCCGCTGGTCGTGAGCCACATGTTCGTCTTCTATTTCGGCATCATGGCCGACCTCACCCCGCCGGTAGCGCTGGCCGCCTTTGCCGCGGCGCCGATCGCCCGCACCAGCGGCCTGAAGATCGGGCTGCAGGCGATGCGCATCGCGATCGCCGGTTTCGTGATTCCCTACATGGCGGTGTATGCGCCCGAGCTCATGCTGCAGGGAGACTGGACCGTGGCCTCGGTGGCCTACATCGTCTTCAAGGTGCTGCTGGCGATCGTGCTGTGGGGCGGTGCCTCGATCGGCTATCTCGGTGCCCACCTCAACTGGCCGCAACGCATCTTCGCGGGTGTCGCGGCGGCGATGATGGTGGCCGCCAAGCCGCTCACCGACGAGATCGGCTTCGGCCTTGCGGTGCTGTTCTTCGCCTGGAGCTTCTTCACGATGCGCCGTGCCGGAGGCTCGGCCAGCGCCTGAGCCGCGCCCGGGAGCGGGAGGGGCATAGTGAACGGCGGCCGTGACAAAGGCGGTATCGCCAGCAGCCCGCCGGCGGCTATCCTTGCGATCCGGCCCGCCGACGGGTCTGCCCCGGATTCGCAATCGATGCCATTCTCTTCCACCATGCCGACCTCGCGCTTCATCATGCGCCTGCTGCTCGTGGTGCTGGCGGCGGCGGCGGTCGGCGTGGCGAGCTACCAGCGGTTTCTCGCGCGCGAGAGTGCGCAACTGGCGGATGCCAGCAGTACCCGCCTGGACTTCTATCGCAGCACCCTGGTGCAGACGCTCGAGGAGTTCCGCCTGCTGCCCGAGGTGCTCGGGATGGACAGCCGGGTCGGCGAACTGCTCGCGGCGCCGGCGGAGGTCGCGAGCATCGGCGCGGTGAATCGGTATCTCGAGAGCGTCGCCCACGACCCCGCGATCCACGCGGTATTCCTCATCGACGCCGAGGGGCTCACGCTGGCCTCCAGCAACTGGCGTGACCGGCTGTCCTTCGTCGGCCACAACTACGGCTTCCGGCCCTATTTCCAGGCCGCAATGCGGGGGCGACCGGGGCGCTTCTACGGGGTCGGCGTGACCACCCAGGAAGCGGGTTTCTTTCTTTCCGCGCCGGTGCGGCGGGCCGAGCGGGTGATCGGGGTGATGGTGGTCAAGATCCGCCTCGACGCGCTCGAGGATGCGTGGCGCCGCTCGGGCGACCTGCTGCTGGTGTCCGACCGACTCGGGGTGGTGTTGCTGTCTTCGTCGCCGAGCTGGAAGTTTCGCAGCCTGCTGCCGATCTCCGAGCCGGCACGCGCGCGGCTTGCGCACACCCGCCAGTACCTGCACGCCGATCTGAAGCCGCTGCTGGCTGCCGATGGCGCGCCGCTGCTGCAGGCGGACGGCAGCGGCCGCCAGGTGCGGCTCGAGTCCGAGGCCCAACCTTTCGTCCAGGGGGGCGGGCAGGTGCGCGAATACCTGACCCAGTCGCAGCTCGTGGCACCCTATGAATGGCGGCTGCTGATCCTGAGCGATCTTGCCGAAGCCCGCGCGACCGCCATGACGCGCGCCGTGACGGTGACGCTGGCGGTGCTGCTGGTGCTCTCGGCCGCGGTGCTGTGGCGCATGCGGCGGCGCCGCGTCCAGGAACGCATCGCGGCGCGACAGGCCCTGGAGCGCATCCAGACCGACCTGGAAGCGCGCATCGCCGAGCGCACCGAAGCGCTGGTGGCGGCCAACCGTTCGCTGGAAGGCAAGGTGCTGGCGCTCAAGGACGCCGAGCAGATCCTCACCCGCACCCGCGACGCCGCGGTGCAGGCGGGCAAGCTCGCGGTGCTCGGCCAGATGTCCGCCGGAATCACCCACGAAATCAACCAGCCGCTGGCGGCACTGACCACGCTTGCCGACAACGGCGCACGCCTGGTAGAGCTCGGCCGCGATCAAGAGGCGCGCGAAAACCTGCACATGATTCGCGACCTGGCGCAGCGCATGGGTCGCATCGTGGCACAGCTCAAGACCTTTGCAAGGCGTGGCGAGGGCGCGCCCGAAGCGGTCGCGGTGGCCGCCTCGATCAGCAATGTCCTGCGCCTGCTGGCGACCCGCGGGCTGCGCCCGGAGATCTCGGTGCGGGTCGAGCACCGCGTCCCCGGGCTCGCCGCGCGGGCCGATCCGATCCGCTTCGAGCAGGTGCTGCTGAACCTGGTCATGAACGCAGCCGACGCAATGGAGGCGCAGAGCTCGGGCGAGCTGTCGATCGTCAGCGAGGCGCGCGACGGTCACGCCGTGGTGACGTTGCGCGACAACGGCCCCGGCATCCCCCGCGGCGTGCTGCCGCATCTGTTCGAGCCGTTCTTTACCACCAAGCCCGCGGGCAAGGGGCTGGGCCTCGGGCTGGTGATCTCGAAGATGATCATCGAGAGCCTCGATGGTCGTCTCGAAGCGGGCAACAACGCGCAGTGCGGCGCCTGGTTCCGGGTCTCGCTGCCGCTTGGCGGGGAGCGCAGCGGGGATGGCTGAAGCATTGCAGGCCCTCGTCGTCGAGGACGATCCGGTGGTGTGCCGCGGGGTGCTGCAGGCGCTCGACCTCGCGGGAGTCCGCGCCCGCGGCTTCGATCGCGCGGAGGCTGCGCTGGCTCAGCTCGACGCCGGTTTCGGTGGGGTGGTGGTGTGCGACGTGCGCCTGCCGGGCATGGACGGCCTGGCCTGCCTGGCCGAGGTGCTCAGGCGCGACAGCGAGATTCCGGTGATCCTCATGACCGGCCATGGTGGCATCGCGATGGCGGTGCAGGCGATGCGCGAGGGCGCCTACGATTTCATCGAGAAGCCGTTTACCTCCGACCGCCTCACCGACGTGGTGCGGCGCGGTCTCGGTCTGCGCCGGCTGGTGCTCGAGAACCGGCGCCTCAAGGAGCAGGTGCTGGAGAAGAAGTCGGTCCTCCTGCTCGGCGACAGCGCGCCGATCCAGCAGATCCGGCGCATGGTCGCGGCAATCGGCCCGACCGAGGCCGATGTGCTGATCTACGGCGAAACCGGCACCGGCAAGGAGGTCCTGGCCAGGGCACTGCATGCCGCCAGCGGCCGCAACGGGGAGTTCGTGGCAATCAACTGCGCGGCCTTGCCCGAGAGCGTGTTCGAGAGCGAGATCTTCGGCCATGAGGCGGGCGCCTTTACCGGTGCGAGCAAGCGGCGCATCGGCAAGATCGAGTTCGCGCGTGGCGGCACGCTGTTTCTCGACGAGATCGAGAACATGTCGCCCCAGCTTCAGGTGAAGCTGCTGCGGGTGTTGCAGGAGCGGGTGGTGGAGCGACTCGGCAGCAACGAGGCGATCGCGGTGGATTGCCGCATCATCGCCGCCAGCAAGGCCGACCTCAAGGCCTTGTCGGACGCCGGCGATTTTCGCGCCGATCTCTACTACCGTCTCAACGTGGTGTGCCTCGAGCTGCCGCCGCTGCGGGCGCGCAAGTCGGACATTCCGGTGCTGGCGGCGCATTTCCTGCTTCAGGCGGCAAGTCGTTACCGTTGCCCGGCGCCGCCGCTGCGGGCGCGTCAGCTCGACGAGTGGATGGCGGAGGAGTGGCCCGGCAATGTGCGCGAACTGCGCAATGCGGTCGATCGCCTGTGCCTCGGCGTGGTGGTCGCTGCGCCGATGCACGAGCCCGGCGCCGGGCTGGTGGCGCGGGTCGAGCTCTACGAGCGCCAGCTCATCGAAGCGGCGCTGCGAAGCTGCGCGGGCAACGTCAGTGCCGCCGCCGAGGCGCTCGAGATTCCCCGCAAGACGCTCTACGACAAGATCATCCGGCACGGCCTGGCGGCGGAGGATTTTCGTGGCGCCTAGGCTCGAGCCTGCTCGGCCTCAGTGGCCCTTCAGCGCATAGATGCCCGGGGCGTTGCGCCAGTAGCCCTTGTAGTCCATGCCGCAGCCGAAGAGGAAGCGGTCGGCCACCTCGAGGCCGGTAAACTCCGCGCGCATGCCGGGGTAGGCCTTGCGGTCGTGATTCTTGTGCACCAGTACCGCGGAATGGACCTCGCGCGCGCCTTCTTCCTCGAGGTACTTGATGATCGCGTGCAGGGTGTGACCTTCGTCGAGAATGTCGTCGAGCACCAGCACCACCCGGTCGCGCAAGTCCTGGCTCGGCCGAACCCGCCAGTCGAGCATGGTGCCCTGCAGCGCGTGGCCATAGCGGGTGGCGTGCAGGTAGGCGACCTCGAGCGGAAAGTCGAGACGTGGCAGCAGCCGGCCGGCGAGGATCAGCCCCCCGTTCATGACCACGTAGATCAGTGGGTTGCTGTCCCTGAGGCGCTCGGTGATGCCTGTCGCAAGCCCATCGAGCGCGACCTCGACCTGGTGTGCGTCGCACAGGCAGTCGGCTTCGTCACGGGCTCGGCGGATTTCTTCCAGATTTACGGTCATGGTGGGTTTTCACTTCCTGCGGTAAGGCGATGCGCTGGCGTGTGCCGCGCGGTGGCTCCCGAAGCGGCAGCCCGGATGGCCGGATTCTAGCCCGGATCGGCACCCCCGGGGGTGGGGCGGGGGCGATCGCCGTGTGCCATAGTTGGCTGTTGCAATGCAACAAGGCGATGGTCGCGGGCGCCGACACGGAGTAAACTCCGGCCGTCGTGCCGGCCTGTCGATTGGCCGCGCCGCGCAGCCCCGATCCCCGTCGCGCGAGGTTCCAATGTCCATTGTCGAGATCAAGCATCCGCTGGTGAAACACAAGATCGGCCTGCTGCGCGAGGCGGAAATCAGTACCAAGAAATTCCGCGAGCTCACGGCCGAGCTCGCGCGCTTGCTGGCCTATGAGGCCTGCCAGGATTTCCCGCTCGAGAGCGTCACCATCCAGGGCTGGGACGGGCCGGTCGAGATCCAGCGCATCAAGGGCAAGAAGATCACCGTGGTGCCGATCCTGCGTGCCGGCATCGGCATGCTCGACGGGGTGCTGGACATGATCCCCAGCGCCAAGGTGAGTGTGGTCGGCATCGCCCGGGACGAAGAGACCCTCAAGCCGGCGCCCTATTTCGAGAAGTTCGTCGGCCAGCTTACCGAGCGGGTTGCGCTGATCATCGACCCGATGCTCGCCACCGGCGGCTCGATGGTCGCCACCTGCGAGATGCTCAAGCGCAATGGCTGCGCCCATATCAAGGCGCTGGTGCTGGTTGCGGCGCCCGAGGGGATCGCGGCGATGCAGGCGGCCCATCCCGATGTGCAGATCTACGCCGCCAGCATTGACAGCCACCTCAACGAGGTCGGATACATCATCCCCGGCCTGGGTGATGCGGGCGACAAGATCTTCGGCACCAAGCACGGCTGACCGAGGGCGCGTCGGGGACTGCGACGCGCACCACTGCGATTCACCGAGGCTGCCGGCAGAGCAAGCCCATCAAACTCTCTGAACCGCGTCGCGTGCGGAGGCTGCGCGATGCCTGGAGAAACGGCAATGCGTGAAGTTCCCATTCAGGGCAGCGAACCGGCCTGGCGGCAGGCCATCGCCGGTGCCCAGATCCTCTTCGTGGCCTTCGGTGCGCTGGTGCTGGTGCCGCTGCTGACCGGCCTCAACCCCAGCCTGGCGCTGCTCGGTGCCGGTGTCGGCACCCTGCTGTTCCAGACCGTCACCGCTCGCCAGGTACCGATCTTCCTCGGTTCAAGCTTTGCCTTCATCGCCCCCATCATCTATTCGGCACAGACCTGGGGCATGCCCGCGACGATGGGCGCACTGGCCTGCGTGAGCATCGTCTATTTCATCTTCGCGGCGCTGGTGAATCGCCACGGTGCCGAGATCGTGCATCGCTTCATGCCGCCGGTGGTGATCGGGCCGATCATCATGATCATCGGCCTGTCACTGGCCGCGGTGGCGGTCAACATGGCAATGGGAAAGACCGGCGACGGCAGCGTCGAACTGGTGCCCTACGGCACCGCGATGCTGGTTGCGCTGGTGTCGCTGGGGACCACCGTGGTGGCCTCGGTGTTCGCCCGCGGCTTCTTGCGGCTGGTGCCGATCCTGGCCGGGGTGCTGGTGGGCTACATGCTCGCGGCGGTGCTCGGGCTCGTCGATTTCGGCATGATCGCGGCGGCGCCGTGGTTCGCCGCGCCGCAGTTCGTGGCGCCGGCCTTCGAGTGGGCCGCGATTCTCTTCATGCTTCCGGTGGCGCTCGCGCCGGCGATCGAGCACGTAGGCGATGTGGTGGCGATCGGCGGGGTCACCGGCCGGGACTACACCGAGAAACCCGGCCTGCACCGCACCCTCGCCGGCGACGGCCTGGCGGTGCTTTTTGCCGGCCTGGTCGGCGGACCGCCGGTAACCACCTACTCGGAAGTCACCGGCGCCGTCACCCTGACCCGCAACTTCAACCCTGCGGTGATGACCTGGGCGGCGGTGCTGGCGGTGGTGATGGCCTTCTTCGGCAAGTTCAATGCGATCCTGCAATCGATCCCCGTGCCGGTGATGGGCGGCATCATGATGCTGCTGTTCGGCTCGGTGGCGAGTATCGGCCTGAAGACGCTGGTGGCGGCCAGGGTGGATCTGGAGCAGCCGCGCAACCTGGTGATCGTGTCGACCGTGCTGGTGTTCGGGATCGGCGGTCTTGCGCTCAAGCTCGACAGCTTCGCACTGCAAGGCGTGAGCCTGTGCGGGGTGGTGGCGATCGTCCTCAACATGGTGTTGCCGAAAGCGCGCGCCTGAGCGCCGCTCAGGAGACTTGCCGGCTGCGCAATGCCCTTGCGCTGCGCGAGACGCCGGCAAGCATCACGCGGGCCCGCTTGAGGAGCTGCCAGCCGATCACGCCGCGCCGCAGCCAGCGTATCGTGC
Organism: Zoogloeaceae bacterium; assembly: GCA_024235595.1. Classification (GTDB taxonomy): domain Bacteria; phylum Pseudomonadota; class Gammaproteobacteria; order Burkholderiales; family Rhodocyclaceae; genus Cognatazoarcus. The sequence continues at coordinate 477,380 of JACKMC010000001.1, forward strand.
CGCGCGGCCGCAGCAACAGCAGGCCCGCGGCGATGCTGCTCACCAGCGGTGCGTTGTCGCGCAGCCAACTGGCGGCATCGCGCAGGCGGTCGACCTTGTCGAGTGCATCACCAATGCCCCCCAGCCGTGCCGCCATGTCCTGGCGCTGCAGCCGGGCGCGGATCTGCAGGCGCTGCTTGCGCAGCGCAAGGTCGAGCAGCTCGGGGTTCATTCGTCTCGGCCCAGCATCTCGCGGTCCTGGGACAGCTCGGAGAGGCTGGCGGAGAACAGCCGCCCGCTGCGCTTGAGCTCGCTCGAGGCACGGCTGGCGCAGAACAGCCCTGCGGCGATCAGCGCCGCCGTGGCCAGGCCGATCGCCAGCAGGCGGTGCTCGTCCCACCACAGCACGGTCAGGAAGACCGCCAGGAAGACCACGCCGAAGGCCAGGAACAGTGCGGCGAGCACGGTGTTGAAGAGGAAACTCGCCGCCCGTTGCTTTTCCTCGCGCAGCTCGACCGACAACAGCTCGATGCGTGTCTGGAGGATTTCCAGCACGCTGTCGAGCAGGCCGCGCAGGCTGGCCGACAGCCGCTTGTGAGGGGTTTCGCTCATCGCCTCAGCGACGACCGATCAACAGCCCCAGCAGGAAGGTGATGCCGGCGGCGGCACCGATTGCCCGCCAGGGATTTTCATGGACGTAATCGTCGGTGGCCTTGGCCACGACCTTGCCGCGCGCAAGCACTTCTTCCTCGAGCTCGGTGAGGCGGCCCTTGGCCACGCCGAGGCGGTCGCCAAGTCGGCTGCGGACATCGGTCAGCTTGTCGCCCGCCTGTCCTGCGGTGAGTTTGAGGAGCTCCTCGGTATCGACGATGACGGCCTTGAGATCGGAAACGAGTTTGCTTGTGTTGACCTGAGCTGCGTCTTTCATGATGTCCTCCTTGAATCGGAATGCGAATTTGCGCCGGATGAATCCAGCACGTCTGAATACGCCACCAGACTAGACCTGTGGCGAGCGAACTGCAATTCGTGCGCAGTCCCGTCAACGGGCCTGAGGCGCGCCCGGCACGGCGCCGCAGGCGCTGCGGAAGTGGTCGATGAAGACCCTCAGGCGCGGCGGCATCTGGGCCCGGCTCGGGAAATAGAGATAGGCCGCGCCCAGCGAAATCGCATGCTCGTCGAGCACCTCCACCAGTTCGCCACGCGCAATCTCGTCTTTCACGATCGACCCGACCGTCTGGGCCAGCACCAGGCCACGGCGCACCAGTTCGAGCTCCGCCTGCAGGTCATTGACGATGAAGCGGCCATTCACATTCACTTCGAGAGGTTGTCCGTCGCGCTGGAAGGTCCAGCGGGCGATCCGCCCGCTCGAGGCGTAGCGAAATCGGGCGCAGTCATGCCCCTCCAGGGACTCGGGCGTGGTCGGGGTGGGGTGGCGGCGGAAGTAGTCGGGTGAGCCGACGGTGACGAGGCGTTCCGGGCCACCCAGCTGCAGGGCGACCATGTCGGCGGCGATCTGCTCGCCCATGCGCACGCCGACGTCGAAGCCGTCGGCGACGATGTCCACCAGCCGGTCTTCGAGCGCGAACTCGAGACTGACCTCGGGATGCAGCCGTGCGAAGGCCGCCAGATGAGGGGCGAAGTAGCGGCCGAAAGTCATCCGCGGCAAGGTGATGCGCACCGTGCCGGCAGGGCGGCTGCGACGGACCTCGAGCGCATCGAGCGCACCGCCGAGGCTGGCGAGGCCGTCGCGCACGCCTTCGAGGATGCGTGCGCCTTCATCGGTGAGGGCAACCCGACGCGTGGTACGCGCCAGCAGGCGCACCCCCAGCCGGGTCTCGAGGCTGCGCAAGGACTGCGACAGCGCCGAGGCGGAGTGACCCATTTCTTCGGCGGCGCGACTGAAGCTGCCGTGGCGCGCCACGCATTCGAAGCTCACCAGGGCGGGTAGCAGGAGCGGGTCTATTTTCAAGCTGTACTTCAAAGTGATTTCAAGATTGAGCAGTCAATATTAATGCTCAATGCGTCTAAGCTGAACCGAACAGCGCCCTCCAGGGCGCAAACGATCAATGTTTCGCCCCAAAGGAGATTTGCGATGATCGAGTTCATCCTCAACGGGCAGCCGGTCAGTACCGACCTGCCCGCAGACACGCCGCTGTTGTGGGCGATTCGCGACGGCTTCGGGCTCAGCGGCACCAAGTACGGTTGCGGCATGGGCCTGTGCGGCGCATGCACCGTGCATCTCGAGGGCAACGCGGTGCGTTCGTGCTCGACGCCGCTGTCGGCGGTGGCGGGCAAGCAGGTCGGCACCATCGAGTCGCTCGGCGAGGCGCGTGTCGGCGCGGCGGTGCAGGCCGCCTGGCAGAAGCTCGACGTGGTGCAGTGCGGCTATTGCCAGTCCGGGCAGATCATGTCGGCGGTGGCGCTGCTGCGCGCCAACCCCAAGCCCGATGATGGCGACATCGACGCCGCGATGGGTGGCAACCTGTGTCGCTGCGCGACCTATGTACGCATTCGCGCGGCGATTCACGAAGCCGCACGGTCGCTGGCCTGATGGAGCACCGGATCACCATGAATGATTCAATTCGTATCGAGAACCTGTCGCGTCGCGATTTCCTCAAGCAGGGTGGCGGTCTGACCCTGGCGCTGGTGTTGCCGGGTGTTGCCGCAGCAGCCGGTGCCGGACCGGGCATTGCCGGCACGGCGCCGGTCGTGAGCGGTGACTTCTCCCCCAACGCCTTCGTGCGCATCGGCAGCGACGACACCGTTACCGTAATCGCCAAGCACCTCGAGATGGGGCAGGGCACCTATACCGGGCTCGCCACTCTGGTCGCCGAAGAGCTCGACGCCGACTGGAGCCGGGTGGTGGTTGAAGGTGCGCCGGCCGACGCCGGTCGCTACAACAACCTCTTCTGGGGGCCGGCGCAGGGTACCGGCGGCAGCACCGCGATCGCCAACTCCTTCATGCAGCTGCGCCAGGCCGGCGCCGCCGCGCGGGCGATGCTGGTTACCGCCGCGGCGGCCCGCTGGCAGGTGTCGGCAGGCGACATCGTGGTGCGCGATGGCGTGCTGAGCCACGCCGCGAGCGGCCGTTCGGCCCGTTTCGGCGAGCTCGCCGAGGCCGCCGCCGGCCTGCCGGTGCCCGCGGCGCCGATGCTCAAGGATCCGTCCGCCTTCCGTCTCATCGGCCGTCACCTGCCGCGCAAGGACAGCCTCGCCAAGACCACCGGCAAGGCCATGTTCACCCAGGATGTGCGCCTGCCCGGCATGCTGGTCGCGGTGGTGGCCCATGCGCCACGCTTCGGCGCCGCCGTACGTGCGGTCGGCGACGCCAGGACGCGGGCACTGCCCGGGGTGGTGGAGGTGGTGCGCATTCCCTCGGGCGTGGCGGTACTGGCCCGCGATACCTGGAGCGCCCGGAAGGGGCGTGACGCGCTCGAGATCGAGTGGGACGAAAGCGCGGCCTGGCGTGGCAGCTCGGACGCGCTGTATGCGCGCTATCGCGAACTGGCCGCCACCGCGGGCGCGGTGGCGCGCCGCGAAGGCGATGCCGAGGCTGAGCTGGGCAAGGCGGCAACGGTGATCGAGGCCGAGTTCATGCTGCCCTTCCTGGCCCATGCCGCCATGGAGCCGATGAACTGTGTCATCCGGCTCGACAAGGAGGGCTGCGAGGTGTGGAACGGAGAGCAGTTTCAGACCGGCGACCAGCACGCGCTGGCGGCCCTGTTCGGTCTCAAGCCGGAGCAGGTGCGGCTCAACATGCTCTATGCCGGCGGCAGTTTCGGCCGTCGCGCCAATCCGCACTCCGATTACCTGCTCGAGGCAGGCCAGATCGTCAAGGCGATCGACGGCCGCGCCCCGGTGAAGCTGGTGTGGATGCGCGAGGATGACATGCGCGCCGGCCACTACCGGCCGCTCTACCTGCACCGCATCCGCGCCGCGCTCGACCGGGCGGGCCGGCCGCTGGCGTGGTCGCAGCGCATCGTCGGCCAGTCCATCATCACCGGCACCGCCTTCGAATCGGTGATGGTCAAGGACGGCATCGACGCGACCTCGGTCGAAGGCGCGACCAATCTTCCCTACGCGGTGCCCAACCTGCAGGTCGAGCTGCACACCACCAATGCCGAGGTCAAGGTGCCGGTGCAATGGTGGCGCTCGGTGGGCTCTTCGCATACCGGCTTCGCCACCGAAGTCTTCCTCGACGAACTGGCCGCGGCCGCGGGGACCGATCCGGTCGACTACCGGCTCGCGCTGCTCGAGGCGCATCCGCGCCATGCCGCGGTGCTGCGTCTGGTCGCCGACAAGGCCGGCTGGAAGACCCCGCTCGCGCCGCGCGAAGGAGTGCGCCGCGGCCGTGGCGTGGCGCTGCACGAGTCCTTCAATACCATCGTCGCCCAGGTGGCGGAGGTCTCGCTGACTGCCGATGGCAGCTATACGGTCGACCGCGTGGTGTGCGCGCTGGATTGCGGGGTGGCGGTCAATCCGGATGTGATTCGCGCCCAGATGGAAGGCGGCATCGGCTTCGCACTGACCGCCGCACTGGCCGGCGAGATCACCTTCGATGACGGCAAGGTGGTGCAGTCCAACTTCCACGACTACACCATGCTGCGCATCAATCAGATGCCGAAGATCGAGGTGCACATCGTGCCCTCCGCAGAGAAGCCCACCGGCGTCGGCGAGCCCGGCGTGCCGCCGCTGGCCCCGGCGCTGGTCAATGCGCTCTTTGCCGCCGGCGGCAAGCGCATCCGCCGGCTGCCGATCGGCGACCAGCTCAAGGCCTGAGAGGGCGCGCAATGGACAGTCTCGACATGGAGGTGCTGCAGCGCGCACGAAGCTGGCTGGCGGAGGGCCGGCGGGTGATGCTCGTCACGGTGGTGCGCACCTGGGGTTCGTCGCCACGCCCGCCCGGGGCGCTGCTGGCGCTGCGCGAGGACGGCCGCGCGGTCGGTTCGGTATCCGGCGGCTGCATCGAGGACGACCTCATGGCGCGACTGCGCAGCCAAGGCATGCCGGCGCGGTCGCAGTGCGTAAGCTACGGCATGGGGGCGGAGGAGGCGCGTCGCTTCGGCCTGCCCTGCGGCGGCACCATGGAGCTGGTGCTCGAGCCGCTCGCCTCGCCGGCCCCGCTCGATGCGCTGCTCGAACGTCTGGCGGCGGGCGAACTGGTCGAGCGGCGGCTGCACCTGGCCAGCGGTCGCAGTACGCTGGCCACGGCCCATCCCGAGCAGGTCCCGGGTTTCGACGGTGAAACCCTGGTGAGCGTGTTCGGTCCGCGCTACCGTTTGCTGCTCATCGGTGCGGGCCAGCTCTCGGCCTGCCTGGCACGCATCGCCGTCGACCTCGACTTCGCCGTCACGGTCTGCGATCCGCGTGAGGAATGGCGCGAGGAATGGCGCCAACCCGGGGCCGTGCTGACGCGCGAGATGCCCGACGACGTGGTGATCGCCATGCGCCCGGATGCACGCAGCGCGGTGATCGCGCTCACCCACGATCCCAAGCTCGACGATCTGGCGCTGATGGAGGCGCTGCGCTCGCCGGCCTTCTATGTGGCGGCGTTGGGTTCGCGCCACAACAACGCGGCGCGCCGCGCGCGGCTGCGCGAGTTCGATCTTGAGGAAGGCCAGGTGGCCGCGCTGCGCGGTCCGGCGGGGCTCTACATCGGCAGTCGCACGCCGGGCGAGATCGCGGTATCGATCGCCGCCGAGCTGGTGGCGGCAAAGAACGGCGTCGCCCCCGAACGGGTATTGCCGGTGGCCGAAGCCAAGGCCGCGCTGGAGATCGCGGCGGACACGCTCAGCGCCTGCCGGTCCGCCTGATGGCGGCACAGGGCATCCTGTTGGCAGCGGGCTATGGGCGGCGCTTCGATCCCGGAGGACAGCGGGACAAGTTGCTGGTTTTGATGGCCGATGGCCGGCCGGTGCTGTGGCACAGCGCCCGGGCACTTGCGCAGGCCTTGCCGCAATGCCTCGCGGTGATCCGCCCGGGCCAGCGTGAGCGCGCCCGCTGGCTGGCCGAAGCGGGTTGCCGGGTGCTGGAGAGCGCTGCCGCCGAGGCGGGCATGGGCTGCGCCCTGGCCGCCGCGGTGGCCGCCAGCGAGGACGCAGCCGGCTGGGTGGTGGCACTCGGCGACATGCCGTGGCTGGAGACGGCAGCCATCGAGGCGGTGGCCGCGGCGCTCGAATCGCCCTGCGCCCTTGCTGCTGCGGGTTACCAGGGCCAGCGCGGCCATCCGGTGGGTTTCGGTCGCGGCTGGGGCGGGGGCTTGATGGCGCTGGACGGTGAGCGCGGCGCCCGCGAGCTGCTGCTCGGCCAGGCCCTGCGGCTCATCGACTGGTGCGACGACTCGGTGCTGCGCGACGTGGACCGCCCGTGCGACCTAGGCTGAAGCGTGGCCGGGCGAGGGCGCTCAGCGGGTCAGCGGCAGCGCCGCGCCCATCAGCGCGAAGAGTCCCCCGCACGCCTTGTTGAAGCGCCGCCCGCTGCGCTCGAGCCACGGACGGATGCGATGGGCCAGCCGCGCGAGAAGATACTCCACGGCAAACTCGACCACCGCGAAACTCGCTGCCATCACCACGAACTGCTGCAGCAGACTGCGATGGGCGTCGATGAACTGGGGCAGGAAGGCGCCGTAGAAGAGCAGCACCTTGGGGTTCGAGATCGCCGCCAGCAGGCCTTGCCGGAAGAGGGTGCGATTGTTTCGCAGCGCGGCCGTGGTGGCCGGCGAGAGCGTGATTGCGGGCGCCCGCCACAGTTGCACGCCGAGCCACACCAGGTAGGCGCCGCCGGCGAACTTGAGCACCACCAGGGCGCCCGCCGAGGCTTGCAGCAGGGCGCCGATGCCGAGCATCGACAGCGCGATCAGCAGCACGAAGCCGGCGCTGCCGCCGGCAATGGTGAACAGCGAGCGGCGGTGCCCGTAGAGCGCGCCGTGGGTGAGCGCCAGCAGGCTGTTGGGGCCGGGTGTCAGCGACAGGCCGGTCACCGCCAGCAAGTAGATCAGCCAGGTATGAAGTGCCATCGAGGATGCTCCTGGGTCGAAGTGCGAGTGGCCGGCTGCGCCGTTTCGTAGAGCTCCAGCGGCAGGCCGTCGGGGTCGGCAAGGAACGCGAAGCGTCGTCCGGTGAATTCATCGATGCGGATCTCTTCGACGGCAATGCCGCTGGCCTCGAGCCGGGCCTTCCAGGCGTCGATCTCATCGACCGCAAAGGCGAGATGACGCAGCCCGCAGGCCTCAGATCGGGAGGCTCTTGCCGGCGGATCCGGGAACGAGAACAGCTCCAGTTGCGTACCGTCCGGCAGGGCCAGGTCGAGTTTCCACGACTGGCGCTGTTCGCGGAAGTTCTCGGCGAGGATCCGCAGGGCCAGGGTATCGACGTAGAAACGTCGCGAGCGCGCGTAGTCAGAGCGGATCAGCGCCACATGGTGGATGCCCTGCAGTTGCCCGGGTTCGGCCCTTGCCTTGGTCACGGCTCTGCGAGTCATGGCGCGAAGTCGTAGTCGATGGTCAGCGGCGCGTGGTCGCTGAAGCGCGCTTCCTTGTAGATGGAGGCGGCGGTGGCCTTGGCCGCGATGCCTGCCGTGGCGATCTGGTAGTCCAGTCGCCAGCCGACGTTCTTGGTCCACGCCTGGCCACGGTTCGACCACCATGTGTAGCAGGCCTCGGTGGCCTCGGGATGCAGGCGGCGGTACACATCCACCCAGCCCTGCTCGTCGAACAGCCGTGAGAGCCAGGCGCGCTCTTCGGGCAGGAAGCCCGAGTTCTTCTGGTTGGATTTCCAGTTCTTGAGGTCGATCTCGCGGTGGGCGATATTCCAGTCGCCACACACGATCACCTCGCGGCCGCAGGCCTGCAACTCGGCCATGTGCGGCAGGAAGTAGTCCATGAAGCGGTACTTGGCCTGCAGCCGCTCCTCGGAGCTGGAGCCGGAGGGCAGGTAGAGCGAGACCACCGACAGATTGCCGAAATCAGCCTGGATATAGCGTCCTTCGGCATCGAATTCGGGGTTTCCAAGGCCTTCGACGACCCGGTCCGGTTCGCGCCGCGCGTAGATGCCCACGCCGCTGTAGCCACGCTTTTCGGCGCAGTGGAAGAAGCCGTGCATGCCTTCGGGGTTGCGCATTTCGGCGTTCATGTCGGCCAGCTGGGCCTTGAGTTCCTGCAGGCACACCACATCGGCGTGCTGGTCGGACAGCCATGAAAAGAAGCCTTTTGTTTCGGCCGAGCGTACGCCGTTGAGGTTGGCAGTGATGACGCGTAACATGCGGAGTCCGGTTCCCTGGGATTTGATCTAGCCGTGGATTTTAGCCGCGATTTCATTCAGCTCGCCTGCGACAAGGGGGTGCTGCGCTTTGGTGAGTTCATCACCAAGGCCGGCCGCAAGTCGCCGTATTTTTTCAATGCCGGCCTCTTCAACGACGGCGCCTCGTTCGGCCGGCTCTGCGATTTCTATGCCCGCGCCATCGTCGCCGCGGGGATCGAATTCGACATGCTTTTCGGCCCAGCCTACAAGGGTATCCCGCTGGTCGCCGGTACTGCAATGAAGCTCGCCGAGATGGGCCATAACACGCCCTTCTGTTTCAACCGCAAGGAAGCCAAGGATCATGGCGAAGGCGGCACCCTGATCGGTGCGCCGCTCGCGGGCAAGGTGCTGATTCTCGACGACGTGATCTCCGCCGGCACCTCGGTGCGTGAGTCGGTGGCGATCATCGAGCAGCACGGCGCCGCGACCGCCGGCGTGGTGATCGCGCTCGATCGCATGGAGCGCGGCCAGGGGGAACTCTCGGCAGTGCAGGAAGTACGCCAGCAATATGGCGTGCCGGTGGTTTCGGTGGCCAGCCTCAGCGACCTGATCGGCTTCCTCTCCGACAGTAGCGAACTTGCCGACAACCTCGCCGCAGTGCGGCAATACCGTGCAAGCTATGGCATCGATGCGGCGGCCTGAATACCTCCTCGCCGCGCTGCTGCTTTGTGGCTTCGCGCCCGCGGGCCCTGCCATGGCTGCGGGGGGCAACATCTATTGCTGCGAAGATGCGAACGGCCGTTCGGTGTGTGGCGATGTGCTGCCGGTGCAATGCTACGGGCGTGCCTACCGCGAGATCAGCCCGCAGGGCATCGTGCGGCGCGTTGTGGCCGCGCCGATGACGGCGGCCGAAGTGGCCCGCCAGCGCGAGGAAGAGCGTAGGCAGCGGCTCGAGGACGAGCGCATTCGAATCGAACGCCTGCGCGACAAGGCCTTGCTCGAGACCTATGGCGGGCTCGACGATATCGACGTGCAGCAGCGTCGCGCGGAGCTCGAAGTCGAGCGCGATCTCGACGCTGCGCGCCAACGCGAGACCGAGCTCAGGCAGGCTCGGGTGCTCCTCGACCGCGAGGCCGAGTTCTATGCCCGCCGGCCGATGCCGCCGCAACTCGCCAAGGACCTGCGCGAGAACCAGCTCGAGCAACTCGCCCAGAAGAGCGTCATCGAATCCAAGCAGCGTCAGCTCGAGGCGATCCGCGCCCGTTACGAAGAAGACCGCCAGCGCTATCGGGAAATCCTCGAGCGACGCGCGCCGCGCAGCCGCTGAAGCAGGCACTGGCGGAATTCTCGGGCATCCGCGCTGCCATACCCCCGGCCCGAAGACCTTGACGCTTGAGCGCCACATGCCCACCGAAACGCCCCATATCGTTCACTGCGCCTGTCCCCACGACTGCCCCGACACCTGCGCCATGGAGGTCACCGTCGACAATGGGCGGGCGGTAAAGATACGCGGTAGCAAGGACCTGCCTTTCACCAACGGGGCGCTGTGCACCAAGGTCGCCCACTACCTCGAGCGGGTCTATTCCCAGCAGCGTCTGCTGTATCCGATGAAGCGCGTGGGCAGGAAGGGCGAGGGCCGCTTCGAGCGCATCGGCTGGGACGAGGCGCTCGACACCATCGCCGCGAGATTCGCGGCCATCGCCGCCGACGATCCGCGCGCCATCCTGCCCTACAGCTACGCCGGCACCATGGGGCTGGTGCAATCATCGGGCATGGACCGGCGCTTCTTCCACCGCCTCGGCGCCTCGCTGCTCGATCGCACCATCTGTTCCTCGGCCGGCGCCGCGGGCTGGAAGGCCAGCATCGGCAGCTCCGTCGGCATGGATCCGGAGGCCATCGTCGATGCCCGGCTGATCATCGTGTGGGGTGGCAATCCGGTGGTCTCGAACCTGCACGGCTGGCGCTACATGCAGGAGGCCAAGCGCCGCGGCGCGCGCCTCGTGGTGATCGACCCGTGGCGCTCCGAGACCGCCGCCAAGGCCGACCTTCACCTCGCCCCGATGCCCGGCACCGACGGCGCGCTGGCGCTGGCGATGATGCAGGTGCTGATCGCCGAAGACCTGCTCGACCACGATTACGTTGCCGCTCACACCCTCGGCTTCGAGGCGCTGGCCGAGCGCGTGCGCGAATGGACGCCCGACAGGGCTGCCGCCGTCACCGGCCTGCCCGCCGAGGCGATCCGCCAGTTGGCGCGCGACTACGGCAGCGCCAGCCCGAGCGCCATCCGTCTCAACTACGGCCTCAACCGCTGTGCCGGCGGCGCCGCCGCGGTGCGCGCCATCGCCTGCCTGCCGGCGCTCACCGGCGCCTGGCGCCATGCCGCGGGCGGTGCGCTGCTGTCCACCTCCGGCGCCTTCCCGGTCGATATCGCCGCGCTCGAGCGTCCCGACCTCTATCCGCATGCGGCCACCCGCCCGCCGCGCACCGTCAACATGTCGCAGATCGGTGAAGCCCTGCTCGAGGCGGCCGATCCGCCGATCCGCGCGATCTACGTCTACAACTCTAACCCGCTGGCGGTGGCACCCGACAGCAACCGGGTGCGCGCCGGTTTCATGCGCGAAGATCTCTTCTGCGTGGTGCACGAGCAGTTCCAGACCGACACCGCCGACTACGCCGACATCCTCTTGCCGGCCACCACCCAGCTCGAGCATCGCGACGTGCACAAGGCCTATGGCCACCTCAACGTGGTCGATAACCAGCCGGCGATCGCGCCGCTGGGCGAGGCCAGGCCCAACTCGGAGGTCTTCCGGCTGCTGGCCGGGCGCATGGGCTTTACCGAACCGGCGCTGTTCGAATCCGACGACGAGATCGCCGCAGCCGCCTTCAGGCAGCGCGATCCGCGCGCCCTCGGGCTGACGCCGGCGGCACTGGCCGAGCGCGGCTGGGCGCGGCTCGAGCTGCCGCGTCCTTACGCACCCTTTGCGCGCGGTGAGTTTCCTACCCCATCGGGCAAATGCGAGTTTTTCTCGCAGCGGCTTGCCGAGCAGGGCCACGAACCGCTGCCCTGCTATGTGCCGCCGCACGAATCGCCGCTCAGCAATCCCGAGCTCGCCGCCCGCTATCCGCTGGCGATGATCTCGCCGCCGGCGCGCAACTTCCTCAACACCAGCTTCGCCAACATGCCGCGCTTCCTCGCCCTGGAAGGCCGCCCGACGCTCGCCATCCACCCCGCCGACGCCGCTGCGCGGGGCATCGCCGAGGGCGAGCGGCTGCGCATCTTCAATGACCGCGGTGCCTTCCATGCCCATGCGGTGATCACCGAGCGCGCCCGTCCCGGCCTGGTGGTGGCGCCCTCGATCTGGTGGCAGAAACTCTCCGGCGACGGGGAGAATGCCAACGCGGTCACCAGCTCCAAGCTCACCGACATGGGCGGCGGCCCGGTGTTCTACGACTGCCTGGTGGAAGTGGCCATCGCGTGACGCCGCTTCGCCTGCCGCAGCCTTCACCGTGGCTGGGGCTGCATCTGTCGGTGCTGCTGTTCGGCACTGCCGGCCTGTTCGCGCGCGCGCTGCCGCTCTCGCCGATCAACCTGGTGTTCGGCCGCACCGCCATCGCCGCGCTGGCGCTGGCGCTGGTGTGGCGACTGGGCCGGGCGCATCGCGGGCGGCAGGCCCTTGGCTGGTGGCTGCTGGCGACCGGTCCGCTGCTGGCGATTCACTGGGCGAGCTTCTTTCATGCCATCCAGCTCGCCTCGGTGGCGATCGGCCTGCTCGGCTACGCCAGCTTTCCGCTGTTCTCGGTACTCTTCGCGCTCGTCGCCGGCGAACGGCTGCGCCGCAGCCAGCTTGTCGGCGCGGCCGCGGTGAGCCTCGGCCTGGTGCTGCTGGTGCCGCACTGGTCCTTCGGCGACACCGCTGTGCAAGGCCTGCTGTGGGGCCTGCTGTCGGGCGCCACCTTCGCCGCCCTCACCATGGTCAACCGCCGCCAGGCCGGCGCGGTCGATGCGGTGGCGCTGGGTCTTGCCCAGAACATGGTCGCCGCGCTGTGCCTGCTGCCCTGGGTGAGCTGGCCGCTGGCCAGCGGCGGCCTCGAGTGGGGCGCACTGCTGGCGCTGGGCCTGGTGTGGACCGCGCTCTCGCACACCCTCTTCATCGCCGCGCTGCGCAGTGTGCCGGCGCAGGAAGCCGCGATGGTTGCCAGCCTCGAGCCGGTGTACGGCATCGCGCTGGCGTGGTGGCTGTTTGGCGAAGCGCCCGGCGCGCGGGAGTGGATTGGCGGGGCGCTGATCGTCGGGGTGAGCGTGTGGCTGACCTGGCTGCGGGGGGCCTCGAGGCGCTGAGTGCTGGGCTGCTTCGTGCGGAGCTTGCTCCGCCCGGCGGTGCACGCGGCGGTTGCTACCCGATTCGTCGCCCCGCGGCGGGCCGGGGTTCAGGTTTGTGATCTTTTCCGGTGCTTCGTGGTGAGCTTCCGGTCGGCGGTGATTGGTCGGGACTCGCCCCGGCGCAGGCCGGGGTCCAGTGCCTTTGATCCTTGCTGCTTCGATCTTGGGGTGCCTTCGGTTGGCGGTGATTGGCCGGGTCTCGCCCCGGCGGGCGACCACCTTTCTTGTGGCGACAAGAAAGTTGGATAAAGAAACGCCCCCTGCCGCAGCGCCGGCTCGCTCCACCCGCGTCCGCGCGCGGTGCGGAAAGCCACTCCTGCCGGCTCGGCTTCGCCATTGCCGGCGGCTCGGTGGGCGCGTCGAAACTCGCCCTCACGGGCTGCTGTTTGGCTTTCGGGTGCAGACATCGACGCGACAATAAAGAAACGCCCCTGCCGGCCGCGGGCTCCCTCGCTCCACCCGCGGCCGGCGGGTCGCGCTGCAGGAGGGGAAGGCTGCTGCCGGCTCGGCTTCGCCATTGCCGGCGGGTTGTCGTGCCTCGATTGTGGGCGTGGCGATCGGTAACGATTCGTCGCCCCGGCGAAGGCCGGGGTCCAGTGCTTTGGCTTTTGTTGTTCGTTTCGAGGCGTGTTGAAAATTGGCGACTATTGGCCGGGTTTCACCCCGGCGGGCGAGTGACTTTCTTGTGGCGGGCGAAAGTGACTTTCTTGTGGCGACGAGAAAGGCGCTGCAGAAAGAAAGCGCCCCCCTGCCGCAGCGCCGTTGCTGGGCGCGCGCCGATTCGTCGCCCCGGCGCAGGCCGGGGTCAGCCTTTGATCCCTGCGCTCGACGGGTCGCGTCGAAACTCGCCCTGGCGGGCTCAGACATCGACGCGACAATTCCCGCCGGCCGCGGGCTCCACTCGGCGCTGCAGAAGGGGAAAACTGCCGGCTCGACTTCGCCATTGCCGGCGGGTTGTCGTGCCTTCGCTTGGGGCGCGGCATCCGGAAACGATTCGTCGCCCCGGCGAAGGCCGGGGTTCAGAGCTTTTGATTCTTGCCGTTTGGCTTTTGGGTGCTTTCGGTTGGCGACGATTGGCCGGGTCTCGCCCCGGCGGGCGACCACCTTTGTTGTGGCGACAAGAAAGGTGGATAAAGAAGGGGCCCCTGCCGCAGCGCCGGCTCGGGAGGCCAGGCTGTGCGCGTCAGGGCAATGCTCGCGAGCGAATTGCAGATTCAAGGCTCAAGCGATGGGCCTCGGCGGCGGCCGCGCGGGCCGCCGCAATCGATGGGGTTCGGCGGTTCAGGGGCGAACAGAGCTGCATTCGCCCTTGCCGTACCGCCGTCAGAGATTCAGCCTATGCCCTGCGGCGCCGCATTGCGCCCACCCCGAGCAGGCCAAGTGCAGCCAACGCGAGGCTGCCTGGCTCGGGTACGGTCCCGCCGCCGGTGCTGCCGCCACCCGCTGCAAAGCAGATGATGTCTTCGAGCGTTTGCTGGACCGTCGTGCCGCCTACGCCGCTGGTGCCTTGCTGCACGTAGCCGCCACCGGTGTCGCCGAAGGTATAGCCGCCCAGCAGGCCGCCGGTCGCCAGGGTTTCGAAGAGTTGGGGCACCCCGGCCGAAGGATCATCGGTTACCCAGCCAACCAGGAAGGTGTTGGTGCTGATGGCGAGCTGGTTGGCGGTGTAGGCGACGTCGTAATCGGACTGGTTGACCGGTGCGCCGTTCTCGGTGCCTTCGTCGCCGATGGTTACAACGGCCTTGTAGTATTTCTGCGTGCCGACCGCGTCATTGTTCCAGTTGTAGAAATTGATCAGGTCGATCACCGCGGGGCCGTTGTCTTCCGAGGAATTCGATAGCGGCGTCCCGCCTGCTGTCGAGACGAGGTCGGTGACGGACTCGTCGAAGATCCCACGGGTGGCGTTGGTGATCGACATGAATCTCGCACGCACGAAGCAGTCGATGTCAGGGCAGCTCAGGTTCTGTACTGCGGTTTCCGCCGAGGCGCCGATCGCGGTGATGTCGTCGTACATGCTACCGCTGGTGTCGATAACGAAAACGATATCGAGGATGCTGTCGGCCGACGCCTGATCTATTGCATCGCCCCCGACGATGAACGTCGCGTGCGCGGAGCCGCTGGCCACAGCCGCTGCTATTGCGCTTGCCTTTACAAGCCTGCGAATTTTTGCGGGAATCATCTTGTTTCTCCTTTGCTGAAAAATGCGAATTGCAGGCAGCTCCAAGCAAGATCAGGACCAGCTAAAAAGTTTGCGAAGAAACAATATGTTGCGAATATTGTAGGGTTTTGGCCTACACGAAATGTAAGAAAATTCGACGCGATGTTTCCGTGAAGGGGTTGCTTGACAGCCGCAAAACGGCCGTGTGCGTCAAGTTGTGCAAATTCGATGCGCATGTGCTCGGATGATTGCACTGGTCGGGAGGCGCGGCTCAGGCTTGCCGTTGTGTGTGATGCGCCCGCGACGGCAGGTAGCCCGCCCGATAGCCGCTACCTGACTCGCTGGGCCCGCTACTGTCGGCGCCAAGCCGCTTGGTCTTGCCGATCCGAGCATTTCCTTCGGCGTCTGCTTCATCATCGCCTTCATGAGGTCCGCGTCGCCAGCCGCCGGGGGGCAAATCCGGGCGTCGCGTGACAGCCGCAGCAGTTGCGAGCCTCTACGGGCTCGGCTTCGCAATCGCCCGCAAGCGCGGGCGGCACGCCGAGACCCGGCCAAGCACCGTCGCTTGCGGGCGCGCGGGTCGCGTAGTGAGACCGGCTACCCCGCGTGCGATTCGGCCACCTCGACGAGGGAATTGCAGGCTGGGCGCGGCAATGACCTTTCGGCCTTCGATTTGTAGGCCATGTTGCGAACAAGGGGGCCCGGCTGTCACATGTCAGGGTTCGACGAGAATGCCTCTGACAAAGCACTGCCAGCCGCTCTCGTCGATGCGCTTGCGGCCCGACAGGAGATACATCGTGGGCCGTGTCACGGTGGGCAGGTCGATTTCGAGTTGTACGCGGTGAACCGTGGCCTGGCCCGTGCCCGGGTCCGCCTTTATTAGGAGGCTGCTGCCCTGATGTTCGATGCGCAGGGTCGGCGCGCTCGCCGCCCTCGGCGTGAGGTGTGGGAGATCCAGGCGGGTGTCGGCCGGAAATTCCATCAGTGCACCATCTGCGCCAACGGTAAGCAGCAGGTCCACACGGGCGGCCTGCCCACCCTTGAGCCACAGGCTCGGCTGTTCTGTCCAGTTGCCGGGTGTCGGACAGGTCCCGTTGATGCCGCTGAAACTGGCGAATCCGCCTGTGCCGGTGCGCTCTGCGTCGGGGCGTCCCGGCCCGCGCAGCAGGCCGACTCGCTTGCCACCGGCCAACCGGTATTCGATCAGCGATTCGGCGGCGAGGGCGCTGGCGTCGTGGCACACGGTCGAATGTGCATCCATTCTCCAGCGCAACAAGGGCTCGGCGGGCATTGCGCGCGATCGCCAGCGCGATAGCACCAGCGTCTGCTCATTCCCGCTGCTGTTCGCCACGCACAGATGCGGCGTGCCGGCCTGCCAGATTTCCTGCAGGAAGATCCCGCTGCCGATGTCTAGACCGAGCGGAAGCCGGTCGGCACGGGCGTGGATCGGCGCCAGCAGCGTGGCCCCGAGGGCGAGTGCGCAAAGGCGGAAAGTTCTCTGCATGCAAACGCTCCAAGTAGATGAGCCGGCCTCACGGCCGGCCCAAGACCTGCTTGTCGCCACTCGGGAGCGACCGCGGAGCCGCTGCTGCGCGCGGTTCGGATCAGCGCGCCTTGCGACGGCGCGCCACGCCGAGAACGCCGAGGCTGCCGAGCAACAGAAGAATGGTCGACGGCTCGGGCACCGCGCCGTTCGACTGGGCGCCAAACTGCGTATACCCGATATCGCGGAACATGCCGACTTCCAGGTCGCTGATGGTGCGGATGCCCAGGCCATCGATGGTCTGCGCCTCCATCATGTAGTGGCTGACACCACCCGGGGGGTCCGGCGTATAGCAGTTGTCGTCCAGGTGCGACCCCGAACTGCCAGCCTCCCATGTCTTGGGGGAATAGATCTGGACGGCGTTGCCACCGTTCGCCGCGACCGCGTTGCTACCGGTGAACAGGATGCCGGCGCCGCAGCCCGAGATGAGATCGCCGTCGTCGGACAGCCGCGCCTGGTCCCAGGTGGTCTGATCCAGCACGAACGACGCGTCGATGATTGGCGTACCGTCAAAAGCTGTCAGGAACTTGTCGAACGGCGCCCATGCCCCGGCAGTGCCCGGTGCGTCGTTAAAACCGTCGAAGCCGTTTTCCTTGATTTCCGATGCAAATCCGATGGCATGCAGGAGTTCATGCACTGCGGTCGAGAAGAAGTCGAACTCACCGGCCTGGAAGTCGTTGTCAAGCTCCCAAGCGAAGTTGGTGAAATTCCAGTCGACAGTACCATCCTTGGTGCCTGGAGAGGGATCCGCCCCGTTGCCGCCGAGGATCTTGAGCATGACGTCGCCCTGCACGGCAAAGCCGGTACCGGGATAGGGTGCATTGAACTCCGAACTGGCCGATGCCAGCGTACTGGCGGAAGTGACCGCGCCGTTGACTTCGATGTCGAGGGTTGCGGTGTAGCTCGTCAGAAAGCTGCTGACGTAGTTGGCTGCACTTTCCAGTGCGCTCTGGCGTGCTGCACCGGTCGTCGGATCATTGAATCCGACGCCCGCGTCGATGTAGTTGAAATTCCACATCACGGCAGCGTGCGTGGGTGCCGTCGCGAACGCTGCGCAAATTGCGGCAGCAACTGCAAGTCTCTTCCTCATGTGTCTCTGCTCCTCTTTGGTTGTGTAGCCAGGCGTCGGCGGCATCCCGCCGCTTCAGCCGTCTCCGCGGCCACCTCCCACTGCGGATGTGTTGCGCCGTTGCCGGAATGCTTTTGGCACCCAGCAGGCGCCAGCCGTGGCATCGTCGCTGCAGTTGATCATTGGGTCTGCATGTCAGGCGCAGGAAACACGCAATTTTCATGCGCGATTGGAATATGCGCCAAAATACAAATGCTTAGGCGCTATGAGTGGTTCGACTTGCTCGTCGCATGTAAGAATTCCCGACACCGCGGCAAGATCGGGAAGGTGATGATGTGTTACAGGAGTGCGCCGGCGCTTGCCGGACGTCCTGATATCCCTTGACGGACGCGGCTTTGTTCGCTCCGTTACAGCCCTTGGTCGTGACGGTCACCCGGATGCGGCACGCTGCGCAGGCGTGCTTCCTGGCGCGACCGGCGCTTGCGCTTTCTCCGTGATCTGCCCTGTCGCAGGCGCCAGGCGCCTTGATGCGGCCAGGCGAAAAGCGATGTGACTCGGAGGTCGGCCCCAGGCCGCCTTGGCGGAAGCATCGCGGGGTGTTTTGCGCAGCACCGCAGCGGCGAGCGCTCGCGGTGTTTGCCCGCAGCGCGATGGCGACGCGTGCGCCTTGCCGTTTCGCGGCCATCCGGCCTTGCGTTGTCCGACCGGCGGACTCAAGTCGTCGAGACCTGAGCCGATCTAATGGCGGATAATCCGGCTCCCGCCGCATCGCACCGAACCAAGAGCCCCGCGCCATGACCGACCCTGAGACCCTAGACGAAGTCGCCGCCCTGTGCCGCCAGGCCGAGCGCATCCTGTTTGTAACCGGCGCGGGAATGTCGGCGGATTCGGGGTTGCCGACCTACCGAGGTATCGGTGGGCTGTACCACGATCGGCACACCGACGAGGGGGTGCCGATCGAGGTGGCGCTGTCGGGGACGATGCTGATGTCGCGTCCGGAACTGACCTGGAAGTACCTTGCGGAGATCGAGGCGGCCTGTCGTGGCGCACAGCCCAACGCGGGGCACATGGCGATCGCCGAACTTGAGCGTCGCAAGCCGCGCGTGATGGTGCTGACCCAGAACGTGGATGGGCTGCACCGTGCCGCCGGCTCGCACAACCTGGTGGAGATTCATGGCAACCTGCACCATCTGCTTTGCACCGAATGCGACCGCGGGCGGCCTGTCGAGGATTTTCGGGGCATGCAGTTGCCGCCCGCCTGCCCGACCTGCGGCGGCCTGATGCGTCCGAACGTGGTGCTGTTCGGCGAGGAGCTGCCTGCCTCGGCGCTGCTGCGCCTCGAGCATGCGCTGGAGGCGGGTTTCGATCTGGTGTTCTCGGTCGGCACCACCAGCGTCTTCCCCTACATCGCCGCGCCGGTCTACTGGGCGCGCCGCGTGGGGGTGCCGACGGTGGAGATCAACCCGGGCGAGAGCAAGGTCAGCGGGATCGTCGATTTCCGCATCCGTGCAGCGGCGGCCCAAGTGCTGCCCGCGCTGCTTGTTCGCTGCAGTGGCTAGCTAGCCCGCGCTCGTTTCCGAGGACTGCGGCATGATGCTGGCGCCGTTGACGTCGTCCGCGGCGTGTTCGCGCGCCTTTTCTGCGGATTCGACCAAGGCCTTGAGAAAACCGTCGGCCCAGTGTTGCAGGTCGTTGCTGCAGACGATATCGAACTGCTCGCGCAGCCGGGCCCTGGCCTCGTTGCGATGCACCGTGGTGGCGTAGTAGCACTTGTCGCGCAGATCCTTCGGGTCATGCGGATTGGTGAGGATGGCCCCGTGCAGCTCGGCTGCGGCACCCGCGAACTCCGACAGAACGAGCACGCCGCTGCCTTCGGTCATGCCCTGGGTGGCGACATACTCCTTGCAGACGAGGTTGAGACCGTCGCGCAGCGGGGTGATCCACATCACGTCCGCCATCGCGTAGTAGGCCACCACCTCGTCGAAGGGGAAGGCGCGGAAAAAGAACTGCACCGGCGTCCAGCCGACCTGCGAGTAGCGACCGTTGATGCGTCCGACCGCCTGCTCGATCTGGGTCTGGAGGGTGCGGTAGATGGTCATCTCGCGGGCCGCGGGAACGCAGATGGTGACCAGCGTGACCCTGCCCTGGAGCTCGGGATATTCCGCCAGTAGCTGCTCGAATGCCTCCAGTTTCTCGAGCGTGCCCTTGGTGTAGTCGAGCCGTTCCACCGAGAGGATCATGCGCTTGCCCTTGAGTTCGTCGCGCAGCGCGGCCATGCGACGCGTCGTTTCCGGCTGCGCCAGCGCGGACTTCACGCGCTCCACGTCGAGGCCCACCGGATGCGCGCCGAGGCCGATGCGCCGTCCATGCACCTCGATTGCGGTGGTCATCTCCTCGAGCCCGACCGCGCAGCCATAGGTTCGGAAGGTGGGGGCGCAGTTCTTCGTCTCGAGCACCTTGACCGAAGCCACGCCGCGCGCCACGTCGACGAAGTTCTCGGCCTGGCGGGGGATATGGAAGCCCACGTAGTCGCATTGCAGCAGGCTGCCCACGATCTCGCGCCGCCAGGGCAGCACGTTGAAGACGTCGGCGGAAGGGAAGTAGGTGTGGTGGAAGAAACCGATCACCAGGTCGGGGCGGAACTCGCGCAGGTAGGCCGGCACCATCCACAGGTTGTAGTCGTGAATCCAGACGGTTGCGCCTTCGGCCGCCTCGGCGGCGGTGCGCTCGGCGAACAGGCGGTTGACCTTGAGGTAGACCTCCCAGTCGTCCTCGCGGAAGCGTGCCCGCTCCCAGAAAGTGTGCAGCGTCGGCCAGAAGGCTTCCTTGGAGAAGCGCTTGTAGAAGATGTCGACGTCCTGCTTGGAGAGCGGCACCCGTGCGCAGGTCAGCTCCGGGTACTTGCGTGGTTCAACGCGGGTGTGGGTCTCGAACTCGCCGCGCTTGGGTTCGTGCACCGACCATGCCACCCAGGAGCCCTTGCGGCCGCCGCCGAAGAATGACAGCAGGGTGGGCAGGATGCCGTTGGGCGAGCCATGGCGGCGGCGGATCAGCTTGCCGTCCTCGTAGGCCTCCTCGTAGGGCAGGCGGTGGTACACCATTACCAGCTCCGACTTGCCGGTCTGGTTGAGCGAGCGGCTGGCCGCGGCGAGTCCCGCCTCGCCGATGAAGTTGAAATGGACGATCGCTTCGAGAATGCCGCCGCAGCCGGTGTGGCGGGCGTGGAAGGCGCGGACCCGGTCGCGCGTCGCCTCCAGCAGCGCAAGCTCGGATTCCCCCACGCAGACACCCTTGAAGCCGGCTTCGTACATCGAAAGGTCGTTGAGGGTGTCGCCCGCCACCAGCACATCGTCGGGCGAGATGGCCAGCACATCCACGAGCCTGCGCAGGGTGCTGCCCTTGTTGGTGCCCGGGGGCAGGATGTCGAGGTAGCGGTCGGCCGAATAGAGCACGTCGCAGCCGATCGCGGCGGCAACTTCGGAGACGCCCGGCGGGATTTCGCCAGGGGCGCAGAAATACGAGCAGCGGCGCTGCTGGGGCACATCCTGGCGCTCGAGGCCCGGAAACGCTGCCATCGCCTCGACCACCGCACGCTCGCCGGGCCACAGCTTGTCGATGTCGTGCTGGATCGGCTGCACCGGTTGCAGGGTGGTGCCGTCCACCACCGTCGCGCCGACATCGCAGATGATGAAGTCGGGCGTTGGAATGGTGGGGTCGGTGAGCAGCGGCATCACGACTTCGAGGCCGCGGCCGGTGACGAACACCAGCTTGATGTCGCTGTGGTCGGCAATGAGCTGATAGAGCTGGTTGCGAGCATCGGGGTCTCCGGCGAGAAAAGTGCCGTCAAGATCGGTTGCAATCAGCATGTGCGTTCTCCTGTTTTCTCTTCTGATTCTACATAGACGTCGACCGCTGTCGACGAAAGCGATTCTTTCAGCCTCGCTTGCCGGCCGGTGCGTCGCTCGGGGGCGGGGCGTTGGCGGGCATCATCTCGAGCACCGTGGTGGAGGTGCGCAGCATCGGCATGAAATGCCCCGGTTCCGAAATCTCGGGCTCGCTGTGACGCAGGCTGGCGAAGGCGGCGAGCGCCAGCAGCAACTGCATCGCCGCAAAATGCAGCGGCAGCGCCTGCGGGCCGATCCAGTCCATCATCAGCCCCGCGGCCAGCGGCCCGATCGCCGCGCCCACACCATGCACCAGCAGCAGGCCGCTGGAGCCGGTGAGCAGGTCGTCGGCCGCCAGATGATCGACCAGCAAGGCGACCGCGATCGGGTAAATCGCGAAGGCCAGCCCGCCGTAGATCGCGACCGCGCCGATCGCCCAATAGCCGGCGAACGAGGACGCCGCCAGCAAACCCGCGGCCAGCGCCGCGGCGAGTGCCACCACGGCCAGCGCGAGGCGTCGGTCGCGCTGGTCGGAAAATGCGCCCAGCGGCCATTGCAGCAGGGCGCCGCCGAGGATCGCCGCGCTCATGAACAGGGCCACGCCGTCGTCGGCAAGACCGATCCGTCCCGCATACACTGCGCCCATGCCCCAGAAGGCGCCCATCGCGAGGCCGGACAGCAATCCGCCGGCGACCGCGAGCGGCGCGGCTCGCATCAACAGCCGGAGTGAAAAATGGGCCGCCTTGCCCGGCTCCGGCTGGACCAGGCGGGTGGCGCTGACCGGCATCACCGCCAGGCAGACCAGCACTGCGGAGACCGCGAACAGCGTGAAGGCGGTCGCTTCGTCGAGCCGCAGCAACTGCTGCGCCAGCGCCAGCGCGCCCAGGTTGACCATCATGTAGATGGCGAAAATCCGGCCGCGCTGCTCGCGTGGCGCCTGGCTGTTGAGCCAGCTTTCGATGATCGTGTAGAGCGCCACCAGGGCGGTACCGGTGAGCACCCGCAGCGCGATCCACGCCGTGGGCGTCACCACCAGGCCATAGAGCAGCGTCGCGGCGGCGGTGCCGGCGGCGAAGAAGGCGAAGGCGCGCACATGGCCGATGCGCCGGATCATCGGAGGAGCGATGAAGGAGCCGGCCAGAAAGCCGGCGAAATAGCCCGAGCCGATGAGTCCCAGGAAGATGTCGCTGAATCCTTCCGCGCTCCCGCGCACCGCCAGCAGGGTGCCGAGAAGCCCGCTGCCCAGCAGAAGCAGGGCGACGCCGGTGAGCAGCGCAGTAATCGGGAACAGGTGCTTGATCATGACGATGGCTTCCAGGCGGGCGCTGCGGGACGACGGTGGTGCGATGCGTCGTGGCGCTTGAGGCTGCGGTGCAACGATGGGGTGGCGGAACAGTGTCCTGGTGCACAGTGCAGCGGGCCGGAAAGTCTGAATAGTTTTGTGCAAATATAAAGCATCGAATGCTGCGATGCAAAAATAATCGCCCTCCAAGCTGCCCAAGTCGTCCTGCAGCCGATAGAATTCCTGCTCTTCCGCCCTAAACTGTCCGCCGTGGAACTCGACCGCCTGCTGGCCCAGCTCGATGAAACCGGCCTCGCCGAGTTTTTCTCAGTCAATGCACTGGCGCGGGCGCGTGGCTACGTCGGCCGGGTGAGGGAGCTCGAGGGCACCGCCAACATCCTGCAGGCCCAGGTCCAGGGCAGCGAGCGCCGCCCCTACAAGGTCTGGGTTCGCATCGAGCGTCGGGAGTTCCTGGGTCAGCGCTCGATCGATCTTGCCACCCGTTGTACCTGCCCGGTAGGCAACCGCTGCAAGCATGCCGCGGCGCTGATTCTTGCCGCGCGGCGGGAGGGAGCCATCGTCGACAAGCCGCGGGCCGAGATCCTGGCCTGGGCCCGCGGCCTTCGGCAGCGGCTCGACGGGGCGCTCAAGGCGCCGCGCAAGAGCCCGGTGCGCGATGGCATCGTCTACCTTTTTCGCGCCCGGCCGGGAGGCGACGATGTCGAGCTGGCGCTCGCCAAGGCGCGCTTCGGCGACGACGGGGGCATCGCCGGCGGCATGGCCGAATGGACCGCCTACGAGCAGGCCTTGCTCAAGCCACCGTCCTTCGTGCAGGAGCAGGATCTGCGCATCCTCCGCCTGCTGCGCCAACTGGTGCGGCGCAATGGCCTGTATGCATGGCCGGTCTTGCGTGGCGAGGAGGGCTATGCGCTGTTCGAATGCGCGCTCGAATCCGGCCGCGCTTGGCTCGACCCCGCCCGCGGCGAGCCGCCGCTGCGCCTTCATGCCGCGGCTCGCCGCCCGGCGCGACTGGTGTGGGCCGCAATGGGCAGCGGTACGCGGCCGCGAGTGATCGCCTCGCCACCCGCCGCCATCGTCGCCCGCAGCCTGCCGCTGACCTATTTCGATGCCGCCAGCGGCGAGGCCGGAGCGCTTGACATCGACGAGCCGCTGCTGGTTGCGGAGCTGCTTGCGCTGCCGCCGCTGGCGGGCAGCGAATTGCCGCTGGTGGCCGCGGCGATGGCCGAAGTGGACGACCGCCTGCCCTTGCCGACCGGCGCCGAGCAGGCCAGCCTGCCGCTGCTCGAGGCGAGGCTCGAACCCATGATGCGGCTCGAAAGCCTGCCCTGCTGGAGCTGGCGGGCCCATCGCGGCTATGCGCCGAATTTCGGCGGACCCTACCTGCAGTACGACTGCGCCGAAGCCGTGTTCGGATACGGCGAGGTCTCGTTCGCGCCCGGCTCCACCGAGACCATCGCGACCCTTGCGGACGGCCGCAATGTGCGGGTCAAGCGTGACAGCGCTGCCGAGGATGCCGCCTGGCGCAGCTTCCTCAAGGCGGGCTTCAAACCGCTGAAGAGCGGCTGGCTGGGCACCGTCGAGCCGCTCCCCGAGGGCCGCTACGGACTCGAAGCGGAAGCGTCCTGGGTGCGCTTTTTCGCCGATGCGGCGCCGGCCCTCAAGGCGGCCGGCTGGCGCATCGAGGCCACGGATTTCCGCCACCGGACGCTCTCGCCCGAGGCCTGGCTGGTGAATGTCGAGGAGGGCGAGGCCGGTTGGCTCGAAGTCGGCCTCGGCGTGGAGGTCGACGGCCAGCGGGTGGATCTCGCGCCGCTGCTGCACGAGCTTTTCCGCCAGGACCGGCGCTGGCTCGATCCCGCGGCGCTGGCTGCCATCGACGAGGGCGAGTCGGTGGTGGTGGTGAGTCCGGAGGGTGAGCGCATTGCGCTGCCGGTAGCCAGGATCAAGCCGCTCGCCAGCACCCTCATCGATCTCTTCGACCGTCCCGGCGAGCTGCGCCTCTCGGGCCTTGACGCGGATCGCCTCGGCGAGGCGCTGGAAGGCGACTGGCGGGCCGAGGGGATGGAGACGCTGGAGGCGTGGCGCGAGCGTCTGCAGGGCATCGGTCGGGTGGCCAAGGTACGCGCGCCTGCAGGGCTCGGCATCAAGTTGCGGCCATACCAGCGCGAAGGGCTTGCCTGGCTGCAGTACCTGCGCGCGAATTCACTGGGCGGCATTCTCGCCGACGACATGGGCCTCGGCAAGACCGCCCAGGCCCTCGCCCACCTGCTCCTGGAGAAGCGCGCCGGGCGCCTCGACAAGCCCGCGCTGGTGGTGCTGCCGACCTCCCTGGTGTTCAACTGGCAGCAGGAGGCGGCGCGCCACGCGCCCGCCCTCAAGGTGCTGAGCCTGCGTGGCAGCGATCGCCAGGCGCAGTTCGAGCGCATCCCCGGGCACGACGTGTGCCTTACCACCTATCCGCTGTTGTGGCGCGATCGAGAGGCGCTGGCCGCCCATCACTACCACTACCTGATCCTCGATGAAGCGCAGACCGTCAAGAACGCCGCCAGCCAGGCCGCCAAGGTGGTGCGCACCCTCGACGCCCGTCATCGCCTGTGCCTTACCGGCACGCCGCTCGAGAACCACCTCGGCGAACTGTGGGCCTTGTTCGATTTCCTGTTGCCGGGATTCCTCGGCGATCGCAAGGATTTCGCCTCGCGCTGGCGGACCCCGATCGAAAAGCACGGCGATGTCGGCCGGCGCGAGCTGCTGGCGCGACGCGTCGCGCCCTTCATCCTGCGTCGCCGCAAGGACCAGGTGGCGCAGGATCTGCCGGCCAAGTCGGTGGTGCTGCGCAGCGTGGAGCTCGAAGGCCGCCAGCGCGACCTCTACGAGACCGTGCGCGCCAGCATGGACCAGCGGGTGCGCGACGAAGTGGCGGCGCGCGGATTCGCCCGCAGCCAGATCGTGATCCTCGACGCGCTGCTCAAGTTGCGCCAGGTGTGCTGTGATCCGCGCCTGCTGCCGGGCGAGCGGGGCGCGCGCGTGAAGGAAGGCGCCAAGCTCGATCTGCTCATGAACATCCTGCCCGAGATGGTGGACGAAGGGCGGCGAATCCTGGTGTTTTCGCAGTTCACCGGGATGCTCGCGCTGATCGCCGAAGCACTCGACGCACGTGGCATCGCCTATCTCGAACTCACCGGCGATACCGCGGATCGGGCCGAGCCGGTGCGGCGCTTCCAGGCCGGCGAGGTGCCGGTTTTCCTGGTCAGTCTCAAGGCCGGTGGGGTGGGCCTCAACCTCACCGCTGCCGACACCGTGATCCACTACGACCCGTGGTGGAACCCCGCGGCCGAGAACCAGGCCACCGACCGCGCGCATCGCATCGGCCAGGACAAGAAGGTGTTCGTCTACAAGCTGGTGGTGGCCGGCAGCATCGAGGAAAAGATCCTCGCGTTGCAAGAGAAGAAGGCTGCGCTCGCGGCAGGCATTCTCTCCGAAGATCGGCAGGGCGCGGTCAAGTTCGGCGAGGAGGATATTCGCAACCTGCTGGCGCCGCTGCCCGAGCCCGACGGTACGCGGCACGCCGCCACGGACGAGTAAGCCGCGGCCGATATCCTGACGCCGCCCAACTGAAAAGGAGCTGCACATGATCCCCCATCGATTGCTTCGCCAGCATCACCTTGACGCCCTCGACAACCTCCACGCCGCCGGCATGTTGACCGCCGACACCTTGCAGGGCTTGTCGGCCCTGTCGTTTCGTCATCTGCTGTCGCAGACCAGCGCCGGCCGCGATCAGGCACATGACCTCGTGAGCGGGCGCGCCGTCCAGATGGTCGATTTCGACAGTGCGCTGGGGGTAATGCGCGAGTCCATCGAGCTGCTCTCGAGTAGCTACGCACGCTGGATCGAGCTGGTCGAAGCCCAGCTTCAGCTCATGCGCCTGGGCGCCCACGAAGGGCTCGAGGACCTGCGTCGGTGGACGCCGCGCGAAGCCGAGCTCGCCCTCACGGCTGCCGGGCTGGCGGTCGATGCGGTTGAGTCCTCGGCCGAGCTGCTGGCCGATGCCAGCGTCGCGGCAAGCGGGCTGATCGAAGAACAGGCCACGGTGCCGGCAGGTCGCAGCAGCCGGCGCCGTGCCGCACCCGAGGCCTGAGCTGCGGAACGACCAAGGGGCCGTGTGCGGCCCCTTGGTCGTTGCCATGGCAGTCGCCTACAGCAGTACGCGCTCGATCCCGCCCGCGTTGGCCCGCTTGACGTAGTCGGGCATCCAGTCCTCGCCGAGCAGCTTCCTGGCGATCTCGATCACGATGTAGTCGGCGTCCACCCCGCCGGCGTCGTCGGCGTAGCGGGTCAGGCCTTGCAGGCAGCTCGGGCAGGAGGTGAGGATCTTGACCTTGGCGGTGACGTCGTCGCCGCGCAGCGCCGCCGCACCCTTTTCGATCTCCTCCTGCTTGCGCGAGCGCACCTGGGTCGAGATGTCCGGCCGCGCTACCGCCAGGGTGCCCGATTCGCCGCAGCAGCGGTCGGAGAGATCGACCCGCGTGCCCATCAGCTCGTTGGCCACCTTGATGCCGGAGTGGATCTTCATCGGCGTGTGGCAGGGCTCGTGATACATGTATTTGGTACCGGCAATGCCCTCCAGCCTGACGCCCTTTTCCATCAGGTATTCATGGATGTCGATGAGGCGGCAGCCCGGGAAGATCTTGTCGAACTGGTACTTCAGGAGCTGATCCATGCAGGTGCCGCAGGACACCACCACGGTCTTGATGTCGAGGTAGTTGAGGGTGTTGGCAACGCGGTGGAACAGCACCCGGTTGTCGGTGGTGATCTGCTGGCCCTTGTCTTCCTCGCCGGCGGCGGTCTGCGGGTAGCCGCAGCACAGGTAGCCAGGCGGCAGCACGGTGGTGGCGCCGACGTGGTAGAGCATCGCCTGGGTGGCGAGGCCGACCTGGCTGAAGAGGCGTTCCGAGCCGCAGCCCGGGAAGTAGAACACCGCATCCGACTCGTCGCGCTTGAGCTGCGGGTTGCGGATCACCGGGATGACCTTGTCGTCCTCGATGTCGAGCAGCGCGCGGCTGGTGCGCTTGGGCAGGTTGCCGGGCATCGGTTTGTTGATGAAGTGGATCACCTGGGCCTTGAGCGGTGCCTTGCCGAGCGTGGCCGGCGGCGACTTGACCTGCTGCTGGATCAGGCCCAGCGACTTGCCGACCTTGTACGCCATGCGCTGTGCCTTGTAGCCCCACTCGATCATGCCGGTGCGGATCAGCTTGATGGTGGCCGGATCCTTGACCGTGAGGAAGGCCATCGCCGCGGCCTTGCCCGGGTTGAAGGACTTCTTGCCCTGCTTGCGCAGCAGGTTGCGCATCTTGATCGAGACGTCGCCGAAGTCGATATCCACCGGGCAGGGTTTTTCGCACTTGTGGCACACCGTGCAGTGGTCGGCGATGTCCTCGAACTCGGCCCAGTGGGCCAGCGACACGCCGCGTCGGGTCTGCTCTTCGTAGAGCATCGCCTCGACCAGCAGCGAGGTGGAGAGGATCTTGTTGCGCGGGCTGTAGAGCAGGTTGGCGGTGGGCACGTGGGTCGAGCACACCGGCTTGCACTTGCCGCAGCGCAGGCAGTCCTTGATGTCGTGCGCGATGGCGCCGATCTCGGTCTGCTCCATGATCAGCGACTCGTGCCCCATGAGGTTGAAGCTGGGGGTGTAGGCGCGATCGAGGTTGGCGCCGGGCATGAGCTTGCCGCGGTTGAAGTGGCCGTTGGGATCGACTTTCTTCTTGTAGGCCCAGAAGTTCGACATCTCCTGCTCGGTGAGATAGTCGAGCTTGGTGATGCCGATGCCGTGCTCGCCGGAAATCACCCCGTCGAGCGAGCGGGCCAGCGCCATGATGCGGTCGACGGCCTTGTTGGCGGTCTGCAGCATCGCGTAGTTGTCGGAGTTGACCGGGATGTTGGTGTGCACGTTGCCGTCGCCGGCGTGCATGTGCAGCGCCACGAAGACCCGGCCGCGCAGCACCTCGGCGTGGATCGCCTCGATGCGCGCGAGCACCGGCCCGAACACCTTGCCGTCGAAGATCTTGTCGAGGCGCGGCTTGAGCTCGGTCTTCCACGAGGTGCGCACCGAGTAGTCCTGCAGGCGGTGGAACAGCACCGGCGCGGCGGCGGTGTTGACCAGTTCGCCGGCCACCACGCCGTAGTCGTCGAAGGCGGCCTCTGCTTCGGCCAGCGGGGTGTCGAGCTCGTCCAGCAGCCACTGCCAGCGGCGCCGCACGCTGGCCACATAGTCGAGTGCCGACTGGCGGCGATCGCCGATGACCATCTCGGCGTCGAGGACTTCGTCGCCCTGGTCGAGCGGCAGCGCGCCGGCCAGGAATTCGGCCAGGGCGTCGCACAGCGCGAGCTTGTTGTGGGTCGACAGCTCGATGTTGATGCGCTCGATGCCGTCGCAGTAGTCGCCCATGCGCGGCAGCGGGATGACCACGTCCTCGTTGATCTTGAAGGCGTTGGTGTGCCTGGAGATCGCCGCGGTGCGGGCGCGGTCGAGCCAGAAGCGCTTGCGCTGCTCGGGGCTCACCGCGATGAAGCCCTCCGAGCCGCGCGCATTGGTCATGCGCACCATCTCCGAGGCGGCGGTCATCACCGCGCTCTCGTCATGGCCGACGATGTCGCCGATCAGCACCATCTTGGGCCGGCCGTGACGCTTCGCCTTGGTGGTGTAGCCGACCGCGTTCACATAGCGCTCGTCGAGGTGCTCGAGACCGGCCAGCTGCACGCCCAGGCGATGACCTTCGCCGCCCGGCTTGAACCAGTCGGTGATCTCGACGATCGCCGGCACCGCCTCGCGCACCTGGCCGAAGAACTCCAGGCACACCGTGCGGGTCACAGGCGGCATCTTGTGCAGCACCCAGCGCGCGGCCACGATGAGGCCGTCGGTGCCTTCCTTCTGCACCCCCGGCACGCCGCCGAGGAACTTGTCGGTCACGTCCTTGCCGAGGCCGTCCTTGCGGCAGGCCGCGCCGGGCATCGACAGCACCTCTTCGTTGAGCAGCCGGCTGCCGCTCGCATCGAAGCGCTTGAGGCGGAAATGCACCGTCTGCTGTTCGTGGATCTTGCCGCAGTTGTGGTCGAGCCGCTCGACCTCGAGCCAGTCGCCATCCGGCGTGACCATCTTCCACCACGCCAGGTTGTCGAGCGCGGTACCCCACAGCACGGCCTTCTTGCCGCCGGCGTTCATCGCCACGTTGCCGCCGATGCAGGAGGCGCTGGCCGAGGTGGGGTCGACCGCGAACACCCGGCCGGCCAGCGTCGCCGCTTCGGCGACGCGTTCGGTGACCACGCCCGCGCCGGTGCGGATGGTGGCATAGGGCCTGTCGGGCGAGCCGTCGAAGCCCGGCAGCAGCGTCTCCTCGACCGGGCCGATGGCGATCAGTTTTTCGGTGTTGATCACCGCCGAGCGCGCATCCAGCGGGATCGCGCCGCCGGTATAGCCGGTGCCGCCGCCGCGCGGGATGATGGTCAGGCCGAGCTCGATGCAGCTCTTCACCAGCGGCGCCATCTCCTCTTCGGTGTCCGGGTAGAGCACCACGAAGGGGTACTCGACGCGCCAGTCGGTGGCGTCGGTCACGTGCGAGACGCGGGCGTGGCCGTCGAAGCAGATGTTGTCCTTGCGGGTGTGGCGAGCCAGCGCACGCTGCGCCTTGCGCCGCAGCACCAGGGTGTCGACGAAGAATTGCTCGAAACCGTCCACCGCCTCGCAGGCGGCCTTGACCAGGCGCTCGACCTTGGCCGCGCGCTCGGGATCTTCGGCGGCCGATTCCTGGCGGCGCTTCTCGACTTCCGCCAGGCGGTGCCGCAGCGCCTTGACCAGCGCCTCGCGACGGCCCTGGTTGTCGAGCAGGTCGTCCTGCAGGTAGGGGTTGCGCTGCACCACCCAGATGTCGCCCAGCACCTCGTAGAGCATGCGCGCCGAGCGGCCGGTGACGCGCTCCTGGCGCAATTCGTCGACGATCTGCCAGACCTCGCTGCCGAGCTGGCGGATGACGATCTCGCGATCGGAGTAGGAGGTGTAGTTGTAGGGGATCTCGCGCAGGCGTTGGGTCATCGCTGATACCTGATCAAAGGCCGCTGGGGAACCGCACATTCTAGCGCAGTGCGGTGCAACACGGAAAGAAAATCAAGGCCTTACAAAGCTTGTGGGAATGGACGGGCGGCGCCGCGACGCTGTGGCGGCCTGCCCGCTCAAGGGTCTTCCGGTGATCGGGCGCTAGAGCGCCGCGTTCAGCGCGATCTCCACCCGCCAGCCCGGATTTGCGAGGCCGGCAACCCGCACGCAGGCGCGACACGGCGCGCTGCCCTCGGGCAGCCAGGCATCCCACACCTGGTTCATGCCGTCGTAATCGGCCATCTCGGTGAGGTAGACGGTGGCCATGAGGATGCGCGACTTGCTCGAGCCGGCTCGCTCGAGCAGCGCCTCGAGGCTGGCCAGAACCTCGCGCGTCTGGGTGGCGATGTCGGTGCCCTCGCTGCTCGGAACCTCGACCGTGTAGAGCGTGCCGTTGTGGCTCACGATGTCGGAATAGCGGCGGGTGGTGCCGTAGCGCTGGATGTCCATGAGGCGTTCTCCGTAAGTTCAAACGAACGTTTTAGTAATTTTTTAAGGCTTGGTGAATGAAGTCTTAAGAGCGCGGCAGCACGGCGCGCCGTAGTCTGCACATCCATGAGGGAAGGCCACCTGGCCCGGAAAACCACCATGGAAGATGCGAGACACAACATGTTAAAGAAACTATTCGCACTTGTCGGCGGCGCAGCATTCGTCGCGACGCCCGAGGCGGCGCCGCAGCCTCGCCAGGCGACCGACAGGGAACTTGCGGCGCAAGCCTGCGCCGGCGAACTCGCCCGCCTTGCAATCGACGCGGATGACGGCGATCCGGCCTCCGCCTTGTGTGCCCTGGGCGCGCTTGCCGGCTATGCCTGCCAGGCCAGCCTGCGCGCTCGATGCCGCGCCGCGGGGCTGCCCGAGACCGCCTGGCTGGTCGCCGTGACGACGCTGGGCGGACGGCAATACTTCTTCGGCGATGCGCTCAACCGCCTGCTGCTCGAGGAGCCGCTGTCGCTGTGGCGACTGGCCGGCGAGGCGGCGCGCATGGCGGGCTGTCGCAGCTTGCCCGATCCGGGTCCGGTCTTCCGCGAAGCGGCCGCCTCGGCCGGGACCAGGGCCTTCGGCGTGCTCCCGGCCTCGCTGCGGCCACAGCCGCGGCATATGCCCGAGCACTACCTGCGGCGCTTGTGGCCGGCGGCGCTGGCACGCCTCGAGCGGGATTGTCCCGACCCCGCATGGTGGCCGGTGTCGGCCGCGATCGCCGCGCAGGGCGTGGTCGCCAGCGCGCCTGCCGCCGAGGATGCCTGCGCCGCGCTGAGCCTGCTCCTGGCCGCTGCGATTCCGATGTCGAAACTCGATCTGGCCGCGCCAGCCCATCCGCCGGGCAGCCCTGCCATCCATTGATCAAAGGCGGAAAACATCCATGAAACGGAGAACGGCATGAAGAAATCCTGCATCAGCATTTTTCTGGCGACCCTTGTTTTCGGTTCGGCTGTCCACGCCGGCGGCGCCGACGGCCTCGTTGCGCGAGGTCGCTACCTCGTCGCGGTCGGCGGTTGTAACGATTGCCACACGCCGGGCTTTGCCGAGCAGGGCGAGCGGATCCCCGAGAAGTCGCGCCTCACGGGCATGGCCGTCGGCTACAGCGGTCCCTGGGGGGTCAGCTATCCCGCCAACCTGCGGCTGGCCGCGGCCGAAACGAGCGAGCGCGCGTGGCTGGCACGGGCACGTCGCGGCGGTCTGCCGCCGATGCCCTGGTCGGCGCTGCAGGCGATGAGCGAGAAAGACCTGCGCGCGGTCTATCGCTACCTGCGCCACCTGGGGCGCAGTGGCGAAGCGGCGCCGGCCGCGCTGCCGCCGGGCGCGCCCATCCCGACCATGCATTTCGTCTTCGTCCCACAGCCGCCGACGACCGTGAAGCTCGGTCAGGCAGCCCATTGATTCGCCCCATCCATCAGCATTTCAAGAGGCAACAGAGATGAGTTTCCTTCGTTCCGCTTCCCCCCTCCGGCCGCCGCGCCACGACCTTTACCTGGGCATTCACAAGGGCATCCGCGCCTTCATGTGCGAGACGCTGCGCCGTGTCGGCAGCATGGACTCCGACGACGATGCCGAACTGGCCGAAACGCTCGCCGGAGTGAGCCTGCTGCTCGACTTCTGTCGCGCTCATCTCGAGCATGAGAACGCGGTGATCCACCCGGCGCTCGAGGCGGTCCGCAGGGGCGCTGCCCAGCCGGCCAGCCAGGATCACGCCGAGCATGAGACCAGCCTGTCCATCATCGCTGCCCAGGTGAACCTGATAGGCGAGAGCCGGGGTTGCACTCGGGCGCGTGCGGCGCTGCGTCTCTACCGCTTGCTGGCGATCTTCATCGGCGAGAACTTCCTCCATATGCACATGGAGGAGACCGACCACAACGATGCCCTGTGGTTCGCCTATACGGACGCCGAGCTGGTCGCGCTGGAGCATCGCATCCACGCCATGATCCCGCCCGCCGAGATGGCGCTCGCGCTGCGCTGGATGATCCCGGCGATGACGCCCGCCGAGCGTCTCGAGGTGATCGGGCCGCTGGACGACTTGCGGCCACATCTCGATGCGCGTGCCCTGGCGAAACTGGAAAGGGGTTTGCGGCGCGCCGCCTGAAGTCGAGGCCGGCTCAGCCTTCGCCGTCGAGAACGACCGGCCGCGCGAGCATCAGCCTGAAGCGCCCGCGGCCGGTCTTTTCGATGCGCAGGTGTTCGCAGCGGTCGGCCAGGCGGCGCGACAGCAGGATCAGCCGCGCATCGAGGTTGTCGCACAGTTCGGGCAACCGCAAGCCAAGGTCGAGGCGCAGTTCGCGGTTGGAGAACTCGCAGCGGCCGCTCTGCGCATGCTCGCGCAGGAGCTTCCAGAGGATCGCGCCGGCCACGCCCTTGATGAGGTAGTCGTCGTCGATGAAGATGCTGTTGTCGCGACCGAAGTGCCTGACCCGCAGCGGCGCCCCGCGGCTGCTCGCCGCCGCGGGCGGTGAGCTCGGGCCCTCCTCGTGGGCGCACGCCTGCAGCGCACACATGGCGAGCCCCACCTGGGCACACAGCGCCACCAGGGCATCCTCGTGGTCGTAGCCGAAGCGGCATTGCTGTTCGCTTTCCACATACAGCACCGCCATCAGCCTGTCGCCGGCCAGCACTGGCACCGCAAGCTGGCTGGAGGGGTCGGGCAGGCCCGGCAGCGGGGATCTCGGTCTCCAGTTCGTCGGCCAGTTGGCCTTTCTCGATCTGCTCGCGGATCGCCCGGCCATAGGCGTATTCGGCGGCCGGGAAGATGATGCGGATCGGCGTGCGTTCGCGCGCGGCGACGCCGATCACCCCCACGCCGAAGGGAATCTCCGCCCCCGCGCCCGAGCTCGGGTAGCCGCGGCTGGCCACGATGTAGAGCCGCGCGCCGGTCTCGTCGCACATCAGCAGCATCTGGTGATCGAGCGCGAAGTGACGTTCCAGGCAGCTTCCGAGGGTGTCGAGCAGGCTCTCGAGGCTGCGGCACTCGCGCAGCGCATCGACGCTGCGGCGCAACGCCGGCAGCAGCGCCGGACCGACCTCGGCGGGGGGCAGCTCGCGTCCCGGTAGCGCTTCGATCGCCAGCACCCGATAGATGTCCGCGCCGAGCAGGCGGAACACCCCGGTCATGCCGGTGTGCGAGGCGATTCCGGCGAGCTTGGCCTTCATCCGCTCGAACAGGGCGCCTTCGGTCTCGGTGCGCAGGTAGCGAATGGTGATGCGGTAGCGGGCCGCGGTGTCGGGGTCCATCATCAGCACCGTTGCCTGTGGATTGGCGAGAATGTTTTCGCGGGTCTTGTTGAAGAACTGGAAGGACAGCGCGACATGATCCCGGTCCACATACATGAGCTGCGAGACGTAGGTGACGTTGGGCATGCCATCGGCGCTGCAGGTGGCAATGCCGGCAGGAACGATGCCCTCGAGGCAGTTGCGCAGCGCATCCATGGTGATCAGCCGGTTCATGGCAGCCCCGCACCGTCGGCAAGCCGTTCACCGGCCTTGGGCCCGGGCGTCTGCCCGAAGAGGTCTTGCGGCGTGAAGCTCACCACCGCCAGCTCTCCGGGGCTGCAGGTCAGCAGCGCGCGGACGAAGGGTTCCGGCGTATCGATGGCCTTGAGGCGTCGCGACATCTCGTCGATGTAGGGCGAGAGCAGGGCATGGTCTGCCGCTTCGGGGCTCTCCTGGCGTGCATCGACACCCTTGAGCTGGATCGTGCGATGGCTTTCCGGCTCGCTGAACACCGCCGCGATGCGCCCGTTCGCATCGACTGCGCGCAGCACCGGTTCGGACTGCGGTCGTGACATCAGCAGGCGCACCCGCGATGGCTCATCGTCCGCGATGCGGCAGCCCAGGCCGCGGACCAGGGTGGCGATGCCGTTGCCGTCGCTGGCCGCGACATGGATGGAGAGATGGCTGGTGAGAAAGGCCACCAGCGCGGAATTGAGTGGCGGTGTCATCGGGCGTGGAGCCACGCGAAAATCCTCGCTGCAAGCCTTGGCTGCGGCTTGCGGGTTTATCGCTTCGGTTCAATTCAAGAGGGCGAGAATTGCGGTATAGCGCAAAGCCTTGCCGAGCGCCATCCAGCCGAGACATGGCAGCCACGCGAGCCGCAACCAGCCGGCCGCGGCGCACAGCGCATCACCCACCAGCGGCGCCCAGGCGAGGATCAGCGCCGGTGCGCCATGTCGCTGCAGCCAGGCAAGCCGCTCGGGTGCCGTGGGCGGCGGAAACAGCCGCGCCAGCAAATAGGTGCTCATGCCGCCCAGGGTGTTGCCGACCGTCGCCAGCACCAGCGCGGCATTGGCCTGCTCCGGGTGCAGCTTGACGAATCCCGCGAATACCACCTCGGAGCCGCCCGGCAGCACCGTCGCCGCAAGAAAGCTGGCGATGAAGAGCGCGGCGAGGCCGGCGTCGGGGCCGGGGTCGAGGAGGGCGAGAAAGTCCATGGCGGCGACTGTAACGCGTGTGTGGCCCGTCGGTTGCGATCCGGGCCGGCAGGAGCGCATCGCGCCACGGCGAGCGCGTCGCCGTCCGCAGCCGTGGGGGTCTGAAGGATGCCGGCTAGCGACTGCGCTTCGGCAATGCCCAGCGCTGGACGATCTGCTCCGCGAGACCGCCGAGCTCGGCTGCGGTGAGGTCCGGCACGGGTACGCCGTCGGCCGGCAGCATCGCGTTGTGGGGCCGTGTCACGAGCGCGCCGCGCCAGCCAGCCGCCTGGGCGCCGACGGTATCCCACAGGTGGCAGGCGACGAGGCACAGGGCCGAGCTCTCGGCCCCGATTTCGGCGGCCACGTGGCGGTATGTTTCGGGTGCCGGCTTGAAGCGCCGGACCGCCTCTACACTGAAGGAACGTTCGAAGAATTTGCCGATTCCGGCGCGTTCGAGCGGTGTCGGCGAGGGGCCGCTGGCCGAATTGGTGAGGGTCACCAGGCGGAAGCCCGCATCGCGCAGCCGGGTCAGCGCCGCGACGACGTCGGGGTGGGCCGGCATGCTGCCCATGCGCAGCTTGAGCTCGTCAATGTCGCCCTCCGCGAGGGCTGTGCCGCGTGTCGATGCGAGCATTTTCAGGGTTCCCACGGCCAAGGCGCCAAAGGGCGTGTAAAGGCCCGAAAGCGTCATTGTCTGGGAGTAGAGGATCAACTGCGCGAACCACTCTCGCAGAACGGCAGGGTCGCCAAAGATGCGATCGAACAGCGGTTCGAGCGTGGTGATATCCAGCAGCGTCTCGTTTACATCGAAAACGATGATGGAAACCGGGGTGTCATTTGGCATGGTGAGTCCTCCTTGTCAGGTGGCAGCGAAGCGCCGCGCAGTCAATGGTGCGCCGTTCCCGGCAGATCCCTCAATGGCCGGCCCTCCCTTGCCGGTGCTCACCACTGCTCCTTGCAGGGGCGCAGGTCCATCTCGAAGGTCCAGGCGCTGCGCGGCTGCCTGTGCAGCTGCCAATAGGCCTCGGCGATGTCGTCGGGGCGCAGGATGCCGTCCGGCAAGCGTGCCGCGAACATCTCGGGAAAGAGCGCTGCGGTGGTCGGGTTGTCGATCAGGCCGTCGAGGATGACATGGGCCACATGTACGCCTTCGGGGCCGAGCTCGCGCGCCATGCTTTGCGCCAGCGCCCGCAGCGCGTGTTTTCCGCCTGCGAATGCGGCAAAACCGGCGCTTCCGCGCAGGCTCGCCGAGGCACCGGTGAACAGGATCGTGCCCTGGCCGCGCTGACGCATCGGGCCGGCGGCTTCCCGGCCCACCAGAAACCCCGCCAAGGCGCACATCTCCCACACCTTGCGGTAGACCCGGGCCGTCGTCTCGGCGATCGGGAAGCGGACGTTTCCGCCGACGTTGAAGATGCAGGCGGCGAGCGGCCCGATCCGTTCGGCCTGTGCCACCAGCGCGCGGACGGCCTGCTCGTCGCGAGCGTCCGAATGCACTGCCGTAGCGCGGCCACCCGCCGCTTCGATCGATGCCACGAGCGCGGACAGATCGCCTCGGCGACGGGTTGCCAGCACATGCAGGCCTTCGCGCGCAAAGCGCCGGGCGATGGCTGCGCCGAGGTTGTCGCCGGCGCCGACGACGAGGGCCGTCTGGGTCATGGAGGAGTGCTCCTGTTGAGGGGCGCTGATGGCCCGGGTGGGAGAAGGCGCGGACCCTGCCTCGCCGCGATGCCTCCATGAATTTCACCGTACGGATCGCTCGCATACACCGAATTCATGGCATCGAATCCTTGCCCGCGTGGGCGGCTGCGCATGCGTGCCATCGCGATGATCGGCCGGAGTCAGTCCAGCAGACGCAGCGCCTGGGTGGCGATCGTCCTGAGCGAGGCCTCGTCGTACGTCCCGCGGCCGAGCACCCGGATCGCCACGATCATCGACATCAAGCCCTTGGCGGTGGCCCCGGGATCGAGGCCGGCGGGGACCTGCCTGCGCGCCTGCGCGGCCTCCACGCTGCGCCGGAAGAAGGCCTCGAGCTCGCGCAGTGCATTGCGGACGATGCTGTTCACCTCATCGCAACTCGCTGTGAGATCGGAGGCCGTGTTGATGAGGAAGCAACCCTTCTTCCTGGTGTCGGCAACCGTCTGCGAGACGATCACCTCGAACATCGTGGCAATCGCGCGCATGGGATCGTCCAGGGCCTCGAGTTCGGCCAGCAGGGCGCCGCGGTTGTCCCTGTCGTATTTCTGCAGCGACTTGATGAACAGCTGTTCCTTGCCGCCAAAGGCGTTGTAGAGGCTGCCGCGGGTGATGCCGGTGCCGGCGATGAGATCCGCCATGGAGGCAGGCTCGAAGCCCTTTTCCCAGAAGACCGCCATGGCCTTGCCCAGCACTTCGTCTTCGTCGAACGATTTTTCCCAGGGCATGGCACGCCACCTTCGTCAGCTTGAGTCGATGTCGATGTTAGCATGTCTAGATCGAAAGGTTTAGATGAGCCCTGCTTGACCAGCGGCGCGCAGGCCGTGCCTGTTGGAAAAAGGCTCGCGCTCGTCTGCCGCGTCGACCGTGCCGGCTCGCGGCGCCCAAAGCGTGTCTTGCGGCACCGCAATGCAGCCTGTTACGCTCAGCCACTTTTCCCCGCGGATCCAAGGGTTCAGGCATGAGCGACAAGCAGGCAGACGATTATCTGGAGCGCATTCTCAACGCGCAGGTTTACGACGTGGCGGAAGAAACCCCGCTCGATTTCGCGCCCAACCTGTCTGCCCGAATTCACAACAGCATCTACTTCAAGCGCGAAGACATGCAGCCGGTGTTCAGCTTCAAGATCCGCGGCGCCTACAACAAGATGGCCAAGCTCTCGCCGCAGGCGCTCAAGCGTGGCGTGATCTGCGCCTCGGCCGGCAACCACGCCCAGGGGGTGGCGCTGTCGGCGAAGTATCTCGGCGTGCGGGCGGTGATCGTGATGCCCACCACCACCCCGCAGATCAAGATCGACGCGGTGCAGAGCCGCGGCGGCGAGGTGGTGCTGGCCGGCGAATCCTATTCCGACGCCTACGCCCACGCGGTCGAACTCGAGAAGGCCGAGAAGCTCACCTTCGTCCACCCCTACGACGACCCGGACGTGATCGCCGGCCAGGGCACGATCGCCATGGAGATCCTGCGCCAGCACCCCAAGCCCCTGCACGCGGTGTTCTGTTGCGTCGGTGGCGGCGGCCTGCTGGCCGGCGTGGCGGCCTATATCAAGCGGGTGCGGCCGGACGTCAGGATCATCGGCGTCGAGGCGGTCGATGCCTGCGCCATGACCCAGTCGCTGGAGAAGGGCGAGCGCGTCGAGCTCGAGCAGGTCGGCCTGTTCGCCGACGGCGCGGCGGTCAAGCTGGTGGGCCAGGAAACCTTCCGCCTCTGCCAGCAGTATGTGGACGAGATGGTGCTGGTCGACAACGACGCGATCTGCGCGGCGATCAAGGACGTCTTCGAGGATACCCGCTCCATCCTCGAGCCCGCCGGCGCGCTGGCGGTGGCCGGCGCCAAGGAGTGGGTCAAGCGCAACAAGGTGCGCGACAAGACCCTGGTGGCGGTCGCCTCCGGCGCCAACATGAACTTCGACCGGCTGCGCTTCGTGGCCGAGCGGGCCGAGCTTGGCGAACAGCGCGAAGCGGTGCTGGCGGTGACCATTCCCGAGAAACCGGGCTCCTTCAAGAAGTTCTGCAGTGTGCTCGGCAACCGCAACATCACTGAATTCAACTACCGCTACGCCAGCAAGGACGTGGCCCACATCTTCGCCGGGGTGTCGGTGCACAACCGCACTGAGGCCACCCGGCTGGTCGAGATGCTGGAGCGCCACGAATTGCCGGCGCTCGACCTCACCGACGACGAGATGGCCAAGAGCCATATCCGCTACATGGTCGGCGGCCATGCCCCGCAGGCGGAAAACGAAGTGCTCTACCGCTTCATCTTCCCGGAGCGCCCGGGGGCACTCATGAATTTCCTCACCCAGCTGCGCTCGGACTGGAACATCAGCCTCTTCCACTACCGCAATCACGGCTCCGACTTCGGCCGGGTGCTGGTCGGCATGCAGGTACCGCCGGCCGACAAGGCGGCGTTTCAGGACTTTCTCGAGTGTCTCGGCTACGAATACGCGGAAGAGACCGCGAACCCGGCATACCGGATGTTTCTTGGCTGAGTGAGCCTGCTCGAGTCGCCGTGTCGTGCCGAGCAATCAAAGTCGAAACGCGTTCATGGGAGACCCGGGAGTGAGGGAAGCATTTCTACCCGGCGGCGCGACACGGCGGGAAATTCACTGCTCCATGGCGGGCTGGAAGCCGGGCAATGCTTGCTGTTCTGTCCCGGGGCGCGCCGTCGCAGGGAAAGCGCGCCGTGATCCTTGGGCTCCGCCGGTTCAGCAGATCGCAGGAAGGGGTCGGGAGACAGCGAGTTTCACCTGAATATCGGAAGGGCATGACCGAAAGGCATGTCCTTGCATCTTGTCGCGCCATCCATCGGTATTGACATGGATCGGTGTTCCCGCAGTGGGTGCCGGTAACAGGCGCTGTTGGGTGACCCGCTGGCTCTTCACGGGGCAGGCAATGGAGTATTCGCCTCGGGTGCTGGCTTGCGGCGCAGCGCGCGGCTACGATGGACTCAGCCGGCGCGTCGGCCCGGCAGCAAAGGAGTGCCATGCTCACCTTTCTCAACCGGCTCTATCCGGTCCGCTACACCGCCTTCGCGCTATGCGTGCTGGGGCTGCTGCTGGCGCTGGCGTACTTCGCGGTTAGCGGCGAGGGCGGCTGGGCGGTAGTGGTGTTCGCCCTGCTGGTTGCGCTGGGCGTCTACGATCTGCGCCAGGACAGCCACGCGATCCTGCGCAATTATCCGGTGATTGGCAATCTGCGCTTCGTGCTCGAGTACATCCGCCCCGAGATTCGCCAGTACTTCATCGAATCCGACACCGATGCCGCGCCGTTTTCGCGCGCCCAGCGCTCGCTGGTCTACCAGCGCGCCAAGGGGGACTCCGACTATCGACCGCTGGGATCGCAGCTCGACGTCAAGGAAGGCGGCTACGAGTGGATCAATCATTCGATGACGCCAAAGCAACTCGAGAGCCACGACTTCCGGGTCACCATCGGCGCGCCGGTGCCGGGCCGCGACCCGCGCCCCGGTGAGTGCACGCAGCCCTACCTGGCGAGCATATTGAACATCTCGGCGATGAGTTTCGGCGCGCTGTCGGGCAACGCCATCGAAGCGCTCAACGCCGGCGCCAGGCGCGGCAACTTCGCCCACGATACGGGCGAGGGCTCGATCTCGGCGCACCACCGGGTGCACGGCGGTGACCTGATCTGGGAAATCGGCTCGGGCTATTTCGGCTGCCGCAACGACGACGGGACCTTCAATGCGGAGCGGTTCGCGGCCAACGCGACCGATCCCCGGGTCAGGATGATCGAGCTCAAGCTCAGCCAGGGTGCCAAGCCCGGCCAGGGCGGCGTGCTGCCGGGGGCCAAGGTGACCGCCGAGATTGCCGCGGCGCGCGGTATTCCGGTGGGCCAGAGCTGCGTGTCGCCGGCCACCCACAGCGCTTTCTCGTCACCGATCGAGCTGCTGCAGTTCATCGAGCGCCTGCGCGAACTGTCGGGCGGCAAGCCGACCGGCTTCAAGTTCTGCCTCGGGCATCCGTGGGAGTGGTTCGGCATCGTCAAGGCGATGATGGAGACCGGCATCACGCCCGACTTCATCGTCGTCGATGGCTCGGAGGGCGGCACCGGCGCGGCGCCGGTGGAGTTCATCGACCATGTCGGCGTGCCGCTGCAGGAGGCGCTGCTGCTGGTGCACAACACGCTGCTGGGCGCGGACCTGCGGCATCGGGTCAAGCTCGGTTGCGCCGGCAAGGTGATCAGCGCCTTCGACGTGGCGCGCATGATGGCGCTCGGTGCCGACTGGTGCAATAGCGCGCGCGGCTTCATGTTCGCGCTCGGCTGCATCCAGGCGCAGACCTGCCACACTGGTAACTGCCCGACCGGCGTCACCACGCAGGACCCGGTGCGCCAGCATGCGCTGGTGGTGCCGACCAAGGCCGAGCGCGTTTACCTGTTCCACGAAAGGACGCTGGAAGCACTCAAGGAGCTGGTCGGGGCTGCCGGCCTGGACCATCCCGGCCAGATCACCCCCCACCACATCGTGCGGCGCATCGACGAGAACAACGTGCGGCTGCTGGCCAACCTGCTGCCGCAGGTCGCTCGCGGCGCGCTCCTCAAGGACGATCTGGGCGCCGAACATCACATCTACCGGCATTACTGGAAGCAGTCGCGCACCGATCTTTTCGGGCTGGCGGCCGAGTAGCCGGCCATCAAATTGCCGCCGCCAGGGCGGGGCGAGCCCGGGAGGTCGCGCTTGCAGGCGGCCGGCGCGCGCCTCACTTCGCCTCGGCGAGCGCCTTCGAGACCAGCTCCGCCATCAGCGCGTT
The DNA here is from genome assembly GCA_024235595.1 of Zoogloeaceae bacterium. Classification (GTDB taxonomy): domain Bacteria; phylum Pseudomonadota; class Gammaproteobacteria; order Burkholderiales; family Rhodocyclaceae; genus Cognatazoarcus. The sequence goes on from JACKMC010000001.1 coordinate 519,429, forward strand.
GAGGCCGCCTTCGTGGGCCGCACCCCGGGCCTGCAGGTCCTTTACCAGCTCGGCAGGCAGTTTGCAGGCAAACGGCACCAGGCCCAGCGCCCTTTCCTGCTGGCGCTGCTCGCGCTTGTCGCTGGCCTTGCCGGCGGCGGCACCGAAACGGCCGGGCGTACCTGCGGCGCCCATCTTGGCGTTGATCTTGAGGCCGAGGTTCTTCTGCAGATCGGTACTTTTCATGGTCATGGTGGTTGTGATGCTCCGCTGTTCCGGCAAATGTGCCTGCGGCGCGGATTATCCCGGAAACCGCAAACGGACGCGCTGACCAATCAGCCGCTCGCCGCCGGATGGGTGGGAGACGCGGCGACGGCCGCGACTTTCAGCCGTAGCGCCGCGCCGCCTCGACCGCGAGGCCGGTGCCGATGCTGCCGTATAGGTCGCCCTCGACGCAGCGCGCTGCCGGCAGCTCGGCGGCAATGCGCTCGCGCAGCTGGGCCACGCCGCTGGCGCCACCCGTGAAGTAGATGGTATCGACCTGTTCGCGGCGCAATACCGCCTGGTCGAGCAGCTCGCCGACACAGCCACCGACCTGCTCGACCAACGCGCGGGTGGCGAGGGTGAAGTCCTCGCCGCTGATCGACAGCGCGAGTCCCGGCTCGAGACGGTCGAGTGCCAGGCTGGCGGCCGGCTGCTGCGACAGGTCGATCTTGGCCTGCTCCACCTGCAGCGCCAGCCAGTGGCCTTCGCGCTGGCTTACAAGTCGTGACAGGCGGTCGAGCGGATCGCGCAAGGCGGCGTCGCGATAGATGTGCTGCAGGTCGGCCCAGGCCTGACGGGTGTAGGCGAAATTGATGGTGTGCCAGGTGGCCAGCTGGAAGAAGATGCTGGCCGGCACCTGCGCGCCGTTCTTCATCTGGCCGCGATAGCCGAGCAGCGGCATCACGCACTCGAGGCTCAGCGCACGGTCGAAATCGGTGCCGCCGATGTGGATGCCGGCATTGCCGAGCAGATCTTCATGGCGCTCGATGCCGCGCGCGCGTTCGGGCGACAGGCGCACGATGGAGAAATCCGCGGTGCCGCCGCCGATGTCGGCAATCAGCACCAGTTCCTCGGCCGCAAGCGAACGCTCGTAGTGCAGCGCCGCGCCGATCGGCTCGAACTGGAAGCTCACGTCGCGAAACCCCACCTGCCGGGCGATGGCCTCGAGCGTCTCCTGGGCCTTGCGGTCGGCGGCGGCATCGCCATCCACGAAATGCACCGGTCGGCCGAACACCGCCTGCTCGAAGACGCGCCCCGAGCGCGCCTCGGCGCGGGCCTTGAGCTCGCCGATGAAGCTCGCCAGCAGGTCCTGAAAGCGCAGCGCACGGCCGTGCACTTCGGTCTGGCCGTCGATCAGGCTGCTGCCGAGCAGACTCTTCAGGGCGCGCATCAGCCGGCCCTCGTAGCCTTCCAGGTATTCGGCGAGGGCCGCGCGGCCGAAGCATGTGGAGTCCTCGTCGGCATTGAAAAATACCGCCGAGGGGAGGGTCGCCTTGCCGTCCTCGAGCGGCAGCAGGGTCGGCGCGCCGGGGCGCAGCCAGCCGACAGTCGAATTGGATGTGCCGAAATCGATGCCGCAGGCGCGGGCAGGCTGTTGCATGGGAAAGGTATTCCGCAGAATCCGAGGAGCGATGCTACCCGAGCGCGCGAGCGGCGGCCAGTGTCCCCGCCCGCTGTCGTGGCGGCTCAGGCGGTCGCTAGCGCTGAGCCCGTTCCGCCGCAAGTGCCGCGTTCGCGGCCGGGTGGTGCTGCGCGGCGGCGCGCTCGAGCCACTTCAGGCTGCGCTGGCGATCCTGCGGCCGGCCCTTGCCGGTGCGGTACATCACGGCAAGCGCATACTGCGCTTCGGCGTCGCCGGCTTCGGCCGCGGCGGTGAAGCGCCGCGCCGCTTCGTCGAGGTCGCGCGGCACGCCCCGGCCTGCTTCGTAGATCCAGGCCAGGCGCGTCGCTGCCTTGAGGTTGCCGGCATCCGCGGCGCGTTGGTAGAGCACCGCGGCCTCGCCGTGCTCGCCGCGGCTGGCGAGTGACTCAGCCTGCTCGAAGTCGCCCAGCGCTCGCTCGGGCTGCTCGAGTGCCGCCAGTCGATCGGCGGCATCGTCGTCGCCATTGTCCGCCGCGAGGGCGAAGTAGCGGCGCGCCTTGCCGAGGTCGCGAGGCAGTGCCCCGCCCGAACTGTAGAGCACACCGAGGCGGTACTGGGCTTTCGAGCCGCCCGCCTCGGCCGCGGCGAGATAGAGCGCTTCCGCCTTGGCCAGGTCCGGCGGTTCGCCAAGACCGTCCTCGGCGAGGATGGCGAGGTTGAACAGCGCATCGGCGTTGCCCAGCCCCGCCAGCATCTGCCAGACCTCGCGCGCTTTTTCGTATCGGCCCATCTTGAACTCGGCGTAGGCCTTGTAGTTTCCCATCGCCGGGTTGCGGGTCCAGTCGCCGGGGGTGCTGTCCTGGGCGCCGGCGCGGCCGCACAGGATCAGGGCCAGGATGAGGATCGTTGCGCGGGCTCTCACGAGGGGCACTGCCTTGCCGGCGGCCTGCTCAGAAGCGGTAGCCGAGACCGGCAAACATCGAGACCTGGGTCTCGTTGTCGACGATCGGACTGTCGGCGACGTCGCCGCCGAGCTGCCGGACGCGCACACCAAGGCTGGAGAACCAACCGCCAGCGAAGCGATGGGTCCAGTTGGCACCGAGGCCGTAGTGCCGGAGGCCGGCGCCGGCCTCGTAGCGGTTCAGTCCCGAGGCCGCTGCCTGGGCGGCGGTGACTCCATAGAAGGTGTTGTTGTAGTCGCTGTCGGCAAAGCTCAGCGTGGCTTCCACCACGATATCGTCGGCCGGCCCGAACTTCATCCTTCGTCCGCCGCCAAGCTGCACCTCCAGGCCGTCCGCCGCATCGCCGATACCTTGCGCGACGTCACCGCGGATGAACCAGCTATCCAGGCGGAGACGGAAGAAAACGCCTGCTTCCAGTCCTGCGTCGATGTCGCCGAGTCCGCGCAGGCGCGACGAATCGCCCTCGTCCCTGCCGAAACGATAGCCGAGGCGCGGTCCGAAGGCGAAATTCGGGCTGGAAGACAGGTCCACCCCGAGGCCGCGCAGGGTGCCGAGAAAGTAGCGTCCGCGCTGGATGTCGATCAGCGGCAAGGCGCGCCAACGGTATTCGTCGGCGCCCTCGTACCGGGGCACATAGGCGGCCGCCAGGCCGAGCGAGGTAAAGGAGCGCTCGGCGCCACTGTCGGCCGCGAGGGCCGGGGCGCCGGAGAGGACGAGCAGGGAAATAGTGGCGAGGGAGCCGGCAGGGTTCATGTTCGGTGCCTGTGACGGTGAGAGGGAAAGGGTGCCGCAGTGGAACGATGAACGCGTCGTCCCGGCATTCGAGAACCTTGCCCTGGTGGAGTTCCCGGCAGGGCTGATCGGGCGTAGGCTCGAAACATCTCTGCACACAGCCGGAGCAGCGTCATGCCTGAAGCGGCACCCGAAGTCGAGGTGATCATCGAGGTGCCGCGCGGCAGTTTCATCAAGCGCGGCTCCGACTTCGAGATCGATTTCGTTTCGCCGCTTCCCTGCCCCTACAACTACGGCGCGGTGCCGACCATGATCGGTCTCGAGGGAGATTTGCTCGATGCCGTGGTGCTGGGGCCGCGGCTAGCGCTGGGGCAGCTTGTCAGGCTGCCGGCCTGGGGCGCGGTCACGCTCACCGATCGCGGCCTGTCGGACGATAAGCTGATCTGCGGGGTGCGGCCGCCCAGCGCGCGCGAGCGCGAGCAGGTGCTGCGCTTCTTCCGCTTCTATGCGCGCTGCAAATCGCTGCTCAACCTGTGGCGCGCAAGGCCGGGACGCAATGCCTGCGAGGGCTGGATCGGCGCACAGCAGGCGCTCGCGCGAGCCCGGCCGCGCGGCGATGAACCGCCTCATCCCTCGGTCCGCTTCTAGCTCGTCGTCCCGTCGGCTGCCAGCAGCGCGCGCACACAGCTCCACAACACCACGGCGTTGACCAGATGCCAGCCGAAATGGGTGCCCAGCGGAAATGCCTCGCAGAGCGCGAGATCGGCGCTGCGCAGCACGATCGAGCCGGCAAAGAGCACGGCGGCGAGCCGGAGCCATCGACCCGCCGCGTGCTGGCGGCAGCTCAGCGCCAGGGCCACCAGGGTGAGCCACGGTCCAAGATAGATCTCGGTGCCGTTCAGGGCGGGAGCCTTCCCCGCATAGGCGATGCCGATGCTCATCAGCAGCATGCCCGATACCGCGACCAGCGCCGCCGGGTCGTGCCAGCCATGGAGTCGCACCAGCGCACGTTGCAGGTAGAGGATCACGAAGGCGGCGATGAAGCCGACGTCCAGGGTGCTGGTCCACACCTGGCCCACGGTGTGGAAGAGCAGGCTGCCGACGCCCACCAGGGCGATCAGCCAGGCGAGCGCGCGCAGGTCGCGCGGGGTGCGCGCATCCATTCCGCTCAGCAGCAGCCATGCCGCCAGCAGGAAACCCAGGTTCGAGAGCGCGTTGACCGGCTCTGCCCAGAGCAGCGCGGTGGTGCGCTCGCAATAGAGGTCGATCGGGTCGAGGAGCCGCATCTTCAGCCGCACACCGGCGAGCGCTCGAACACCAGCCCGGCCTCGGTGACGATGAAATCCATTGGATGATCGTGCGCGAGGGGATGGATGCTGTCGGTGCGGGCCAGCTCGAAGGCCACGCCGATGCCCACCGGCGGTGTCCTCATGGCGGCGAAGGTGCGGTCGAAGTAGCCGCCGCCATAGCCGAGTCGATAGCCCTGGGCATCGAAGACGTTGAGCGGAATCAGCACGGCGTCCGGTTCGATCGTGATGTCCTCGGCAGGGATCGGGATGCCGTGGCGGTCCCGCGACATTCGCGCATCCGCTGTCCACTTTCTGAATACCATCGGCGTTGCGGTCCGGGTGACGACCGGAATCGCGGCGGTGCGCCGGGGGTCGCCCGCCAGCCAGTCGATCACCAGCGGCCGCAGGTCCGGTTCGCCCCGGTATGGCCAGCAGAAACCGAGGCGTGTCGGGGCCAGTCGCGCGAGCAGGTTCTCAAGTCCAGCGATGATTCGTCGATTGAATTGCGAATAAAGATCGGCGGGCAGCGCTTCGCGGGCGACAATACGCTCGGTGCGCAGCTTGCGGCGGAACTGTTCGGCGCGCGCGGCGTCCGCATGTGGGGTGTGTCGGGTCAAGGCAGAGTCATCAACGTCAACATTGCAGGGATGGTAAGGGATGAAGAACAGGCTGTGGCGGTTGATCGTTGCCGCGACGCTGGTAGTGGGGGCCATGACGGCCCATGCGCAAAGCGGTGACGAACGAATTCTCGCGGCGCGCGAAGCGCTGCGCACTGGAGACAGGCAGACGCTCGAAGCGCTCGCCGCCTTCCATGAGCCGCATTTGTTGGACCCGTATGTCGATTACTGGTTGCTGATGAACGTGTTGGCGCGCAGCGAGCCCCCCGATGGGGCCGCGATCGAGGCCTTCCTCTCGCAGAATCGCGGCAGCGTGCTCGCCGAGCGCCTGCGCGAGGCCTGGGTGCGGCGGCTCGCCAAGGATGGCGACTGGCTGGGGGTGACGGTGGCCTATCCCGAGCTGCGCGCGCCTGATCGCGATGTGCGCTGCCACTACCTTAACGCGCGCCTGCAGACCGGCGACCAGGAGGCGCTCGTGGGTGCCCGCGCGATGTGGGACGAAGGCATCGAGACGGTCGAAGCCTGCCAGCCCCTGATCAGCGCACTGGCAATTGCCGGCAAGATCGACAGCGACGATATCTGGTGGCGGATCCGGCGTCTCATGGAAGGGCGCCGACCCGCCGCGGCGCGCAGCCTGAAGGTCTGGCTGCCGGCCGGCGAGGTGCCGGCCGAGGGCGACATGGAGCGCATGCTCGCAGGGCCGGAAAGCTATCTCGATCGGTTGCCGATCAACTTCGCGATCACCCGCGGTGGCCGGGAAATGGCGATCGCCGCGATGGTGCGCATTGCCCGTGAGGATGCGCTGGCCGCCTATGTGCGCCTGACGCGGCTCAACGACCGCTTCAGTGCCGCGGAGCGCGCCTATGTGTATTCGATCATCGGCTGGCTGGGCGCCGAGCAACACCTGCTGCAGGCGGCCGAGTGGTTCAGGGCCGCGGGCGAGGTGCCGATGAATGCCGACCAGCTCGAATGGCGGGTGCGTGCCGCGCTGCGCATCGAGGACTGGCGCGCGGTGGCGCGGGCCATCGAGAGCATGCCCGCGAGCCAGCGAGCAGAGACGGCGTGGACCTACTGGCTGGCTCGTGCGCGGGAGAACGCCGGTCAGCGCGACGAAGCCCGCGGCCTGTATGCGGCGATTGCCGGCGAGACGGACTTCTATGGCCTGCTCGCTGCCGAGGAGCTGGGGCGCCAGTTCGAACCGGTCGCGATCGGCGGCAAGGGCGGCAGCGAAGATGCCGCCCGGGCCGATGCCGACCCCGGGTTGCGGCGGGCGCTGGCGCTGTTCCGGCTCGATTTGCGCACCGAAGCGGTGCGCGAGTGGAACTGGGCTCTGCGCGAGCGTGACGACCGCTTCCTGCTGGCGGCGGCCGAACTGGCGCGACGCAACGAGATCTACGACCGCGCGATCAACACCGCCGAACTGGCGCGCGGACTCAGCGACTATGAACTGCGCTATCTCGCGCCGTACCGCCAGATCATCGAACCGCAAGCGCGCCAGCAGGGGCTCGACGTGTCGTGGGTCTATGGTGTGATGCGCCAGGAGAGCCGCTTCATCAGCGTGGCCCGTTCCGGCGTCGGCGCGCAGGGCCTGATGCAGGTGATGCCGGCGACCGGCAAGTGGGTCGCCGGCAAGCTCGGGCTCAAGGGCTACAGCCTGTCGTGGCTGCGCGATCCCGACACCAACGTGTTGATCGGCACCAACTACATGCGGATCATTCTCGAGGGGCTCGACAATCATCCGGTGCTCGCCTCGGCGGGCTACAACGCCGGGCCGGGCCGTGCGCGGCGCTGGCGCGACACGCGGCCGCTCGAGGGGGCGATCTACGCGGAGACCATTCCCTTCGACGAGACCCGTGACTACGTCAAGAAGGTGATGGCGAATTCGGTGGTGTACGGAGCCCTCTTCGAAGGGCGGCCGCAATCGCTCAAGGCGCGGCTCGGGACGGTCATGCCGGGGGAGTGAGGCCCGGCGGGCCAAGGATGCAGAATTGATCAAGCGCTAGAGGAATCTCATGAAGATCAGGGAAGTATTGCTGGTTGGTGGTTCGGGTTTCGTCGGCAGCGCGATTGCCAATCGTCTGTCTGAGCAGGGGCTGCGGGTGCGGGTTCCGACCCGGCGGCGCGAGCGCGCGCGGCATCTGCTGTTGCTGCCCACGGTCGAGGTGATCGAGGCGGATGTGCATGACCCGGCCACCTTGGCGAGACTCGCGAAAGGGGTCGATGCGGTCGTGAGCCTGGTCGGCGTACTGCACTCGCGCCCGGGGACACCCTATGGTCCGGATTTCGAACGTGCCCACGTAAGCCTGCCGGAAAAGATCGTCGCGGCCTGCCGCGAGCAGGGTGTGGGCCGGGTGGTGCATATCAGCGCGCTCGGCGCATCCCCGGACGGCCCTTCCGAATACCAGCGCTCCAAGGCCGCCGGTGAGGAGCGCATTCGCGCGGGCGCTGCGGAGCTGGCGTGGACCATCCTTCGCCCTTCGGTGATCTTCGGTCCGGGCGACAGTTTCCTCAACCTCTTCGCCGGCCTGGTGCGGCGCTTTCCGGTGATGCCGCTGGGGGGCGCGAAGGCCCGCTTCCAGCCGGTGTTCGTCAGCGACGTGGCCGATGTGGTGGCGCGCTGCCTGGAGGACGAGAGCAGCGTCGGCAAGACTTGGGAGCTGGCCGGCCCCACGGTCTATACGCTGCGCCAGTTGGTGGAGTACGTGGGCGATCTGACCGGCTGCCGGCGCCCGGTGATTCCGCTGCCCGAGGGCCTGGCGATGCTGCAGGCGGGCATGCTCGAGATGCTGCCCGGGCCGCTGATGAGCCGTGACAACGTCCGCTCGATGAAGGCCGACAACATCGCCGAAGGCGCGCCGCTACCCTGGGGGATGCGTCCGACGGCGCTCGAGGCGGTCGCCCCGGGCTATATCGGCGGGCAGCGGCCACATGAATTGCTGCGCGTGTTCCGCGAGTTCAAGCGCCGCCACCACTGAGAGGGCGCGGCTCGCGTGCGCGAAGGAGGCTGCCAGCGATGAAGATCTATACCGTGGGTGGCGCGGTGCGCGACGCATTGCTCGGCCTCGAGGTCAAGGATCGCGACCACGTGGTGGTCGGCGCGACACCCGAACAGATGCTGGCGCTCGGATTCACGCCGGTGGGCAAGGATTTTCCGGTCTTTCTCCACCCTGAGACCCATGAGGAGTACGCGCTGGCGCGAACCGAGCGCAAGACGGCGCCGGGCTACAAGGGCTTCGTGTTCCACACCGACCCCGCGGTGACGCTGGAGCAGGACCTGGTGCGGCGCGATCTCACCATCAACGCGATGGCGCTGGCGGAGGATGGATCCCTCATCGACCCTCATGGCGGCCGCCGCGACCTTGAAGCCAGGCGGCTGCGTCATGTGAGCGATGCCTTTGCCGAGGATCCGGTGCGCATCCTGCGGCTGGCGCGTTTCGCCGCGCGCTTCGAGGGCTTTTCGGTGGCGCCCGAGACCATGGCGCTGATGACCGCCATGGTCGAGGCGGGCGAGGTCGATGCGCTGGTTGCCGAGCGGGTGTGGCAGGAGTTCGCCAAGGGCTTGATGGCGCGTCGGCCCTCGCGCATGTTCGAGATATTGCGCGAGTGCGGTGCGCTGGCGCGATTGCTGCCCGGGCTCGCCCTCGGTGCCCGTTTGCTGGGGCGCCTGGATGCGGCCGCCGAGCAAGGCAGCGCCCTGCCGGTGCGCTGGGCGCTGATCGCCGGAGGTGCTGGCGACGAGGCCTTGGCGAGAGCACTCTGCGAGCGCCTCAAGGCGCCCGCAGAGTGTCGCGACCTGGCCGTGCTGCTGGCACGTGAGCGTGCTGCGCTGGCAGGCTCCGGGGCGGGAGATGCGCAGACCCTGCTTGCGCTGCTCGAGCGCTGCGACGCACTGCGTCGCCCCGGGCGATTCGCCGAGCTGGTCGCCGCGGCGGGGCTGCTGGACGAGGCCAGTGCCACCAGCGCGCCCCGCCTGCATGCTGCGGTGGCGGTGGTGCGGGCGGTGGATGCCGGTGCGGTGGCGCGGGCAACACCCGATCGCGGGCAGATCCCGGCGCGGGTGCATGCGGCGCGCCTGGCGGCTCTTGCCGGCGCTGGCGTGAAGCTGCGCGGATAGGAAAAAGATTGTCTCGATAAGTCCGAAAGCGGCGCCGCGCACTGGCGGTCGCGCAACGCCTGCTTATACTGCCGCCATGTTGATTGCACCCCACATCGCGCATCGCCCCGGCCCTGCCTGGTCGCGTCGGCTTGCGCGGGCGCTCGCGAGCCTGGCGCTGTGGTGCCTCGCCTCGAGTGCGCTGGCGATGGTGCTGCCCGCCTTCGACGAGGTCAGGGCCAATCATCAGGCCTCCACCGGGATCCTGCTGGACCGCTACGGGCAGCCGATCTCCGAGCTCAACGTGGGGGCTTCGGTGCGACGTCTGGAGTGGACCTCGCTGAGAACCCTCGCGCCAGCAATGCAGGAGATGCTGCTGGTCGCTGAAGATCGACGCTTTTACCAGCATTCCGGCGTCGATTGGCGCGCCTTTGTCGCGGCGCTGTGGCAAAACCTCTGGTACGACCACAAGCGCGGAGCCTCCACCCTCAGCATGCAGCTTGCCGGCCTGCTCGACCCCGCGCTGCACCCCACCCGGGAGGAGGGCGGGCGCCGGACCCTGGTCCAGAAATGGGACCAGACCTTCGCCGCCCAGGCGCTGGAGGCGCGTTGGAGCAAGGAGCAGATCCTCGAGGCTTACCTCAATCTGGTGCATTTTCGCGGCAACCTGCAGGGCATTGCGGCGGCTTCCTGGGGGCTCTTCCAGAAGCTGCCCAGCGAACTCAAGCGGCCCGAAGCCGCCATCCTGGCAGCGCTGCTGCGCGCCCCTAATGCGCGTCCGGCGCTGGTCGAGCGCCGCGCCTGCGAATTGCTGCAGCGGGTCGGCGCGCGAATCGAGTGTGCCAGCATGCGGCTGGCGCTCGCCAAGCTGGATCACGGCATGCTGGCGCCACGCTGGAACGCTGCCGGGCTGCTCGCGCGGCGGCTGCAGATGCGTCCCGGCGACCGATTGCGTTCTACCCTCGATCCTGCATGGCAGGCGGCCGCGCTGGCAGCCAGCAATACCTCAGGGGATGTCGACCAGGCGGGTGCCGATGCTGCGGTATCGATCGTGGTGGTCGACGGTGCCGACGCCAGCGTGAGGGCCTACGTCGGAGCGGACGAGGGCGAGGACCCGCTGGCGGCGCGCCACCCGGGCAGCGGGATTCTTGCTCCGTTCTCGGTGGCGCTGGCGATCGAACGTCAGTCCCTGACCGCGGCGACACTGATTCCCGGACTCGATGGCGGCGATCGGGCGGAGTCGGGCGCGGCAGACTGGGTGAGCGCCCGCACGGCGCTGCAGGCCGACCCGCGCCGGCTCATGGCGCTGCATGGCGAGCGGCGCCTGTTCGAGCTCGCGCCAGACGGCGGGCGGCGCATCATCGATATCGACCAGGCGCGGCTCGATTCGCTCGAGCTTGCGGGTCTCTACGCGGCCCTGTTCGATTCGGGGCGTTGGGTGGCGCCGCGCATGCTGGGCGAGGCGCCGCGCTCGGCCGTCCACACCTTGTTGCGACCCGAGGCGGCCTTCATCGCGGCCGACATGCTGCGCAGCGCCGAGCGCCCCGGCTGCGAACGCAGCTTCTGGGCGCGGGACGGCAACGGTGCATGGCTGGTGGGCGGTCTGGGGGCTACCACGGTGGTGCTGAGGGTCGATGGCGAGGGCGACCTGGGCAGGATTCTGCGCAGTGCGTGGCGCTCGATCCGGCTTTCGACGCCAGCCGTGGCGGTCTGTCTGTTGCCGCAGCCCGATGCGCCCCCCGCTGTGGTGCAGCAGATGGTGGCTTTTCAGCCGCCGGTCGAGCCGGCGCGACGCGAATGGTTCGTGCGGGGAACGGAATTGGCGGTGTCGAGCATTCCGCTGTCGGCGGTGCGTATTCTGCAGCCGAGGCAGGGCGGGATCGTCGACGGCGCGCAGGCGGCGGACGACCCCGGCTATCGCGTGCAGTTTCGGGCATCGGCGGGGCTGCCCGAACTGCGCTGGTATCTGGACGGCAAGCTGATCGGCGAGGGGGAGCGCGCCTGGTGGCATCCCAGGGCCGGTCTCTACCGGCTCGAACTGCGCAGCGCCGACGGCCAGTCGATCGACCAGGTCGAGTTCGCAGCCCGCGCGCCACTGCGTTGAGCCGCTGTCGGGGTCAAAGCAAGCGCATCAGCAGCCAGGCGAGAAAGGACAGCAGGATGGTGGTGGTGAACGGGAAGAAGAAGCGCTTGCCGAGGATCGTGAAGCTGAGATCGCCGGGCAGCTCACCCAGCTTCAGGGCGCGCGCGCCGCGCGTCTGCATGACACCGGTGAGTACGACCACCAGAAAGATCACTACAACCCACTTGAGCATTGGCAGTCCTTGACGTGTACCTTCATTAGACCGGATCCGGTGGATTGCCGCCAGGTAAAGTGTGGCTTCGGTTTGCTATAGTTCTTGCCCCTGACATGCTCGAGGCTGCAGCGCGATGATCGACCTTTATACCTGGGCTACCCCGAACGGCAGGAAAGTCTCGATCATGCTCGAGGAGTGCGCCCTGCCTTACGAGGTCATTGCGGTCGACATCACCACGGGGGAGCAATCCTCGCCCGAGTTCGCAGCGCTCAATCCAAACCGCAAGATTCCGGTGATCGTGGACCACGATGGCCCGGACGGCCGCCCGATGGTGCTCATCGAGTCGGGCGCGATCCTCGTCTATCTGGCCGAAAAATCGGGCCGATTCATGCCGCGCGATCCGCGCTCACGGTCGGAAGTGCTACAGTGGCTGATGTTCCAGATGGGAAGTGTCGGCCCGATGCTTGGCCAGGCTCATCATTTCCTGCGATTTGCGCCGGAAAAGGTACCCTACGCCATCGCTCGCTACGACGCCGAAGCCAGACGGATCTACGCCGTGCTCGAATCTCGTCTGCAGGGGCGCAACTGGCTCGCCGGCGACGACTACAGCATCGCCGACATTGCATGCTTTCCCTGGATCGCACGCCATGAATGGCAACACATCGATCTCGCCGATTACCCACAGGTCAAACGCTGGTTCCATACTCTCTCCGCGCGTCCAGCCGTGCAAAAAGGCATGGAGGTGCCAGCATGAACGCAAGTTTCTTCGGTGAAATAGAGGTCATGGCCCGGCTGCCTGAAGCAGACCCGGTACGACCCCACCCGTTGCTGTTCGTGCATGGGGCCTACGCTGCGGCATGGTGCTGGGACGAACACTTCCTGCCCTATTTTGCGGACCAGGGCTATGCATCCTATGCCCTGTCGCTCTCCGGACATGGCGGGAGCCGCAGGCGCGACCTGCTCGACTCCTATTCGATAGACAACTATGTGGACGACCTCGTAGAGGTGGCCAATCGCATGCCCGGCGAGCCCGTCCTGATCGGGCACTCGATGGGTGGGATGGTGGTGCAGAAATACCTGGAGCGGCACACCGCACCGGGCGTCGTGCTGCTCGCGTCGGTGCCGCCGCAGGGACTGCTCGGTTCCGCGCTGGGGCTTGCGTTTCGCAAGCCCGGCCTGATGACCGACCTGAACCGCATGCTGGGCGGTGGCCATCCCGACCCGGCGGGGCTTCACGATGCGCTCTTCCATCAGCCGCAGGACGAGGCCAAGCTGATGCGCTATTACAACCTGATGCAGCCGGAGTCGCTGCGCGCGATCTGGGACATGACCCTCTTCAATCTGCCTTCGCCCGCTTCGCTGCACCGTGTGCCGATGCTGATCATCGGTGCCGAGCATGACAACCTGATCCCGCCCGACCAGGTCGAAATGACCGCACGGACCTACGATCACGAGGCCGAGATCTTTCCAGGGATGGGCCACGGGATGATGCTCGAGGCCGGCTGGAAGGATGTCGCGTCCTTCATCGGCAAGTGGCTCGAGCGCAATCGGCTGTAGGAATTCCGTGCCCTGCTTTACACCAGGGCCGTGATCTTCTTCCTCGCGTAACAGTCCTTGACATACCATGCTGCAAATGCGAACCGGACTCGCTTCCGTTTCGTGGGCAGCGGCGACGCATCCGGGCGGAATCCGCGGCATGGCGCGATGGGAGAGGACACGACATGGAAGCAGACAACGAAGAATTCGAGATCAGTGCGGATCCCTACGGCGAAGAGATCCTCAATGCCAACTGGATGCCCAGGCCGGAGGTGCCGCTCGGTGCGGTGCGTTCCGCAGCCGCGGACGAGACCCATCCGCATGCCGCGGAAGCAGATGCGGACGCCTTCCTGACCGGTATCTATCGCAATCAGGAATGATCGTTGCCTTGCCAGCGCGTTCAGAGCGCGTGCATGCGGTCGCCGCGAGCGAAGCCTAGCAGTGAGTGCGGGATGTGGCGACCCAGCGCCAGCACCTTGAACAGTTCGCCCATCTCCTGTGGCGTGGTGAGACGCTGCGCCGCCCGGGCCGCGCGGATGTAGTCGCTGCTCTCGCGGGCGCCGCGGCGGTCGAGCACCTCCAGCAATCCGCAGTTGAAGAGGAAATGGGCCTGGCTGGTGTAGCCGAGGACCTCGAGCCCGGCCTCGAAGCCGGCTTCGGCGATGGCGGTGAAGTCGACGAAGGCGGTAATGTCGTTCAGCCCCGGCCACAACAGTGGCTCGCCGTGCGCGTGATGCCGGTAGTAGCACAACAGGGTCCCGCTGGAGCGACTGGGCAGGTAATACTCGGCCCTGGGATAACCGTAGTCGATGAGCAGCACGCCGCCCTTCTCGAGGCTGTCGGCGAGGCTCGCGATCCACGCCCGGGCGGCGAGATTGAGCTCGCTCACATACTCGCCCGACTGCGGCAGCTCGATCCCAAGCGCCTCGGCTTGCGCCAGCACCTTGCCCTGGGCCGGTCGGTCGGCCCAGCAGAGCCCGGAATCCGCGCCCACGGTGACGCCGCGTTCGAAGATCCCCTCTGCCCGCCATGCAAGCAGATGCACCGGCAGCACATCGAGCAGTTCATTGGCCAGCACGACCCCCTGGAAGGCAGGAGGCAGCGTGTCGATCCAGCGTACCCGGCTCGCCAGGTGGGGCAGCTTCTGCGCAAGCGTGTCGAACTGCCGCGCCCGCAGTTCGCCCGAGAGTTCGAGGATCAGGTATTCCTCGGGCAGCGTTCCAAGGCGTTCGAGTTCGGCAAGGATGTCGGCGGCGAGCAGGCCGGTGCCGGCGCCGCACTCCAGGACGCGAGGCGCTGAGGCGGCCATGATCTGGCATAGCTGTCGCGACAGGGCCTGTCCGAACAGCGGTGTCAATTCGGGCGCAGTGATGAAGTCGCCGCCCGGACCGAACTTGCGGCTGCCGCCGCTGTAGTATCCGAGGCCCGGCTCGTAGAGCGCTGTCTGCATGAATCGTGCGAACGAGATCCAGCCATCCTCGCTGATAAGGTCGCGTATCCGTTCAAGGAGCAAATGGCTGTGCTGCAGGGCTTCTTCCGGGGGGGCTGGCAGATTCACGGCTTACCATGGGGCAGGACGGGCCTGCGAGTTTAGCGCGGATTGACCGCTTCGCCATCGGTCGCCGGCTCAAGGTCTGCGACCTCGCGGTATCCTTGTGCCGGCGGCTGCGGTCGCGCCGGAAATCGTGGAGTGAGCAATGTCGATGGATTCGAATCAGGCGGCGGTGGTGCTGGTGACCGGAGGCGCTCGCCGGCTGGGAGCAGAGATCGTACGCCAGATGCACGCGGCGGGCGCCCGCGTGGTGGTGCATTTCCGCAGTTCGGGCGACGAGGCGGCACAGCTCGCGGCGACGCTCAATGCGCTGCGACCGGGCTCGGTCAGCATCGTCCAGGCAGATCTGCTCTCGAGCAACGCCGGCGAGCGGCTCGTCGCGGCTGCGGTAGCGGCCTACGGTCGGCTGGACGCTCTGGTCAACAATGCCTCGAGCTTCTTTCCGACACCGCTCGGCACCATCGATGAGGCAGCCTGGAGCGATCTGGTCGGCTCCAATCTCAAGGCGCCGCTGTTCATCACCCAGGCTGCCACCCCCTATCTCAAGCTCAGCCGGGGTTGCGTGGTCAATATCGTGGACATTCATGCCGAGCGACCCCTCCGCGGTTACCCGGTCTATTGTGCGGCAAAGGCGGGACTTGCCGGGCTGACGCGGGCGCTGGCGCAGGAGCTGGCGCCTGAGGTGAGAGTCAATGGGGTCTCCCCGGGGGCCATCGAATGGCCCGATGACGGACAGTTCGCGCCGCAGGAGCGTGCCGCCATCATTGAACACAGCCTGCTCAAGCGCATTGGCGCAGCGGCGGATATTGCTGGCGCAGTTCGCTTCCTCGTTTTCGATGCACCGTATGTCACCGGCCAGATCCTCGCCGTCGACGGTGGGCGGAGCGCTCATTTGTAAGGCCATCGAGGCGCCGCTTGGGTATAATTTCGCTTTATTTTCCAGAGGCTTGCCGTGCCCCCTGTCAATGCCGAGCCGATTTCCGAGGCCGCTGAGAGCCGACATTCGAACACCTTCCTGCGGCTCAGGAAGAAGATCGAGCGCAGTGTCGGCGAGGCAATCGCCGACTTCAACATGATCGAAGAGGGCGATGTGGTGATGGTGTGCATGTCGGGCGGCAAGGATTCGTACTCCCTGCTGTCGGCGCTGATGGCGCTGCGGTCGCGGGCGCCGGTGAGCTTCAGGCTGATCGCGATGAACCTCGATCAGAAGCAGCCGGGCTTTCCCGAGCACATCCTGCCCGACTATCTCGCGTCCATCGGCGTTGAATTCCGGATCGTGACCGAAGACACCTATTCGATCGTCAAGGACAAGATACCCGAGGGCAAGACCACCTGCTCACTGTGCTCGCGTCTGCGCCGCGGGATCATCTACCGCACGGCCAGGGAGCTCGGGGCGACCAAGATCGCCCTCGGTCATCATCGCGACGACATCATCGAAACGCTGTTTCTGAACATGTTCTTTGGCGGCAGGATCAAGGCCATGCCGCCCAAGCTGCTCAGCGACGACGGGCAGCACATGGTGATCCGGCCGCTCGCCTACTGCGCCGAACGCGATCTGAGCCGCTTCGCGCGGGGCATGGCCTATCCGATCATTCCCTGCAACCTCTGTGGTTCGCAGGAGAACGCCCAGCGCAAGCAGATCAAGGCAATGCTCGAGGCCTGGCAGAGCCAGTATCCCGGTCGGATCGAATCGATTTTCACCTCCTTGCGAAACGTCGTGCCGTCGCACCTTGCGGACGAAGCGCTGTTCGGTTTCAAGTCGCTCGCACACGGTGCCGTAATCGACGAAGGTGATACCGTCTTCGACCCCGTCGATCCGGTGAGCCTCGCTCAGCCGGTCAGGCTGGTAGCCAGGCCTTCGTTCGACTAGGCTGCCTGCGTGGCGGGAGGCTATAGTCCTTGCGCTCAATGAAGGTATCATTGCCGCGTGGACTGGGGCGGGACGAAGGCCGGGCAGCGGGACTTCGTCGCGGACTTCGAAAGGAATCGACAAATGCCGGCTAGAAACCGGCGCTAGGAACTATGGGCCAACGGCGAAATCGGTGCGTCTTGTTTGCGGAGCTTTTCGGCGGCGCGCGTGCGGGTACTCGCAGCGACTACGTCGAGCTCGCCCACGCCGCCGAACGCTCGATCAATCGTGTCGAACGGGTGGTGGAGTCGAACGCGGGCACCGTGATTGCGCGTACGCCGAATACCCTGACGGTGCGGTTCGAGGAATGCGATGCGGGCGTCCTGGCCGCCTGCGAGATGCAGGATCGGGTTTCGGGCATGCTGCCGGTGATGGGGGTGAGAATCATGATCCGGATCGGGGTGCACTACGGTCCGGTAGATGAAGGTTCGAGCGTTACGGAACCCGTCGCCGCGTTTGCCGAGCGCCTCGCCGGGCTCGCCCGGCCCGGGGAAGCGCTGGCCAGTGGTGAGGCCGTCATGCTGCTTGGCAGTGCCACCCGGCATTTCGCGGGCGCAGAGCCGATTGCCGGCACGCGTGCAGAGGCGCTGGAATGGCCGGTCTATCTTCTGGGACGCCGGGTTGGCGTGACGACCTCTGCGCCCCCCGCGGCGCTGATCACACCGAGGCTTCGGCTCAAGCACCAAAATGATGTGCTGATGCTCGAAGAGGCGCGACCGATCATTCTGCTGGGCCGCGAACAGGGTAACGACATCGTGATCATCGATCCCCGGGCGTCGCGCCAGCACGCCCGCATCGAGCGACGCCGAGAAGGCTTCGTGTTGGTCGATCAAAGCACCAATGGCACCTTCGTTGCCGATGGCGAAGGTCGTGAACGCTGCATAAAGCGCGAGGACATCGTGCTCGGTGGGCAGGGTCGCATCGGTTGCGGATTTTCCGCCAATGACGTCGAGCGCGATCTGGTGTTCTACGAAGTGGTCTAGCCGTTCTCCGGCGTGTGTATCGGACAGGGGCCCGCGAGGGCCCCTGATGCTTGGTGCCGTGCGCGTCAGGGCTTCGCCGCGGTGGGCTTGGCGCTCGCCTGATCCGGTTTTCGAGTCGACAGGCATGACTTCATGAAGGCCTTGCGGGCGTCGCCCTTGAGGGCTTTGGCCTTGGCATCCTTGTTGCAGGTTTTCATGCGTTCCTGCTGAGGCCCGGCGAGAACGTCCGGAGCCAATCCAAGCTGCAGCATGCCGATGGCGCACAGGCCGACCAGGAATTTCGTCATTTTCTCCTCCTTGCAAAACAGATGGCTTGCCGCCGAAAAACCGGCGACGGAGAAGAGTATGCCAAATAGTTACTTGAATGTCATGGTCTGTTCTTCTCGAGGGCACGTTTCTGACGCTCGATGAAGTCTTGCGTGGTGTCGATGCCACGGAACTTGAGGATCGTCGTTCGTACCGCGGCCTCGAGCAGGACTGCAATGTTGCGACCCGCCGCCACGGGCAGCACCACTCGCGGGAGCGGAACATCGAGGATGTTCTGGACGTCCTCGCCATCAGGCAGGCGCAGGGGGTCGTGTTGGCCAGGCTGGCGCTTCTCGAGATGTACGACCAGCCTCAGCCGCATCTTCCGACGACAGGCCGTTTCACCGAAGATCGTGCGGATGTTCAGGATCCCCAGGCCCCGGACTTCGAGGAAGTCGGTGAGCAGGTCCGGACTGCGGCCTTCGAGCACGGTGGGGGCGATGCGAGAGAATTCGACGATGTCGTCCGCGACAAGACCGTGGCCGCGGGAAATCAGCTCCAGGGCGAGTTCCGACTTGCCGCTGCCCGAATCGCCGGTGACAAACACCCCGATCCCGAGCACGTCCATCAGCACGCCGTGTAGCGAGATCTTCTCCGCGAGCTGTCGGGACAGATGCAGCCTGAGCAGATCCACCACGCTGGCCGCCGCCGCGGGTGTGGTCAGCAGGGTGATGCCATGGCTGTCGCAGGCATTGTTGACGATCGCCGGGATGTCGCAGCCGTCCGCCACGATGATCGCAGGGGGCCTCGCTGCGAGGATCTCGTCGAGGATATGGCCGACTTTCTCGCGGGACTGGCGTTGCGCCCAGGCAAGCTCCGCCGCGCCCACGACCTGCAGGCGGCCCGGATGGATCAGGTTGAGGTGGCCAACCAGATCGGCAGGCCAGACCTTGTCGTCGGAGATGGAGATGATCGCATCGAGACTGCCGCAGACCAGCTGCAGGCCGAGCTTCTCGTGGTGAGCGTCAAACAGCCGCGCTAAGCTGGTCTGGCGCATCGCTGCCCCAGTTGGCGAAGATCGAGCGGATCTCTTCGGCGTCCGCAGCCGCCAGCAGGCTTTCTCGGAAGCTCCGGTCGCTGAACATCTGTGCAAGTTCGGAGAGCAACTGGAGGTGATGTTCGTTGGCCTGTTCAGGAACCAGCAGCACGAACATCAGGCTCACCGGTTTGCCGTCGGGAGCGTCGAACTGGACCGGAGTGTCGAGGCGGAAGAATCCGCCCACCGCGTCCTTCAGGCCCTTGATGCGGCCATGCGGGATTGCGATGCCTTGACCGAGCCCGGTCGAGCCAAGTCGTTCGCGCGCGAACAGGCTGTCGAACACGGTGCTGCGGGCAATACCCTGGTTGTTCTCGAAAAGCAGGCCGGCCTGTTCGAAAACGCGTTTCTTGCTGCTCGCCTCGAGGTCGACAACGACATTGCTGGAGGGGAGGAGTTGGGCGATCAGGTTCATCTGCTGGATGCGAAGCGGCGCCTTTCGGGAAGGCGCCGCATGTGCTGACCTTCGGGTTTGGGTACGCGTTCGCGGGTCGTGAAAACGCGCGAATTATATACCCAAGCCCGGGCCAGAAGTGTGGAGCTGTTCAGGATTCCTCTGCAGTATTGCGATGCTTGATCGCGTCGTGGCCGTGGTCCTGGTTCTTCTGCTTGTACTTGAGGACCTGTCGGTCGAGCTTGTCCGTCATTGCATCGAGCGCAGCGTAGAGGTCCTGGTCGGCTGCCTCGACGAACAGGTCCTTGCCTCGCACATGCACCGTTACCTCCGCCTTCTGGACGAGCTTTTCGACCGACAGGATGACGTTCACGCTGGTCACATTGTCGAAATGTCGGATTACCCGGTCGAGCTTGGTGGTCACATACTCGCGAATTGCGGGGGTCACTTCGACGTGATGTCCGGTGATGTTCAGGTTCATGATCTTTCCTCTTTTAGATCGACTTGCGCAGACTGACCGGCGGGATACTCAGCGACTCACGATATTTGGCAATCGTGCGCCGCGCCACCACAATACCCTGCTGGCCCAACAGTTCGGCAATCTTCGCATCGGACAGCGGTTTCTTCCTGTCTTCGGCATCCACCAGCTGGCGAATCAGCGCACGAATCGCTGTGGAAGATGCCGCTCCACCTGTGTCAGTGGCAACGTGACTGCCAAAAAAATATTTGAGTTCGTATACGCCCCGGGCGGTTGCCATGTATTTCTGGTTCGTTACACGCGAGATGGTTGATTCATGCAACTCCAGTGCGTCGGCGATTTCCCGCAGGGTGAGCGGGCGCATGGCTACCTCGCCATGATCGAAGAACTGCCTCTGCTGGTCAACGATCGCCTGGGACACCCTGAGTATGGTATCGAACCTTTGCTGGACATTCTTTAGCAGCCATTTCGCCTCCTGTAGTTGTCCCGACAGCGCTGCGGACGCACCTCTGTTCTGCTGCAGTATGCGCGCATACATGTGATTGATGCGCAGCTTGGGCATGGCGTCGGGATTGAGGCTCGCAACCCAGCTTCCCCTGATCTTGCGAACGACCACGTCGGGCACCACATAGCGGGTCTCGGTGGTTGCGAATTCCGCAGCCGGCCGCGGGTTGAGGCTGCAAATCAGCGAATGCGCTTCGCGCAGCTCGTCGTCCGAACAATGAAGGGCACGCTTGAGACGGGTGAAATCTCGGTTGGCCAGCAAATCGAGGTGTTTGCTGACGATCTCGATTGCGAGGCGGGTCACCGCATCCTCGGGCATCGCACGCAACTGCAGCGCGAGGCACTCCTGCGGCGAACGCGCCCCTACGCCAACAGGTTCGAGGTTCTGGACATGGTTGAGCGCGATCTGCAGGTCGTCGATATCGAGCTCCAGCTCTTCGCGCAGCAGCGGCAGCAGGTCTTCGAGATCCTGCGTCAGGTAGCCATCGTCGTCGAGTGCTTCGATGACGAAACGCACCAGGGCCCGGTCGCTATCGCTCAGCGGGGTGAGCGCAATCTGGCTGTCGAGGTGCTCACGAAGTGATGTGGATGCGGCCTGGATGTCCTGGAAGTCGGAATCCTCGTCGTCGTCGCGCGAGCTCCCGCTGCCGCTGCTGGTGCTCATCCAGTCGCCGAGCTCCTCATTGTCGCGCGGCTCGTCGCGCGGCTCTTCGCGCGCGGATTCGGACGCCTCGTTGCCGTCCGGCGCTTCGGCCGTGGCCTCGCGGGCGTCGTCCCGCTCGGCGCCATGTTCGGCATCGTTGCCCTCGGCCCGCTCCAGCATCGGGTTGTCGTGGAGCGCCTGTTCGATCTCCTGGTTGAGCTCGAGCGTGGACAGCTGCAGCAGCCTGATCGACTGCTGCAATTGAGGCGTCAGAGTCAGGTGCTGGGATAGTTTGAGCTGTAGGGTGGGTTTCATTCGCTTGGCTGTGGCCGGTCACATCCTGAAATGTTCGCCCAGATAGACGCGGCGAACCTGTTCGTTTTTCACGATGTCATCCGGCGTGCCGCTGGCGAGCACCTCTCCGGCATTGATGATGTAGGCGCGATCGCAGATCCCCAGCGTCTCGCGGACGTTGTGATCGGTGATCAGCACGCCGATGCCCTTTTCCTTGAGGAAGCGGATGATCTTCTGGATGTCCAGTACCGCGATCGGATCCACGCCGGCAAACGGTTCGTCGAGCAGGATGAGTTGGGGATCGGTTGCCAGCGCACGGGCAATCTCGCAGCGTCGCCGCTCGCCGCCGGAGAGCGAAAGTGCGGGGTTGTCGCGCAGGTGCTCGATGCCCAGTTCCTCGAGAAGTGCTTCGAGACGCTTGTGCAGATCGTCTCCCTTGTGACCCTGAAGTTCGAGCACGGCCTGGATGTTCTCGGCAACCGTGAGCTTGCGGAAGACGCTCATTTCCTGTGGCAGGTATGAAAGCCCCAGGCGCGCGCGCGAGTGAATCGGCGCGTGGGTGATGGTCTTGCCATCGAGGCTGATCTCGCCCCCGTCCGCGGCCACCAGGCCGACGATCATGTAGAAACAGGTGGTCTTCCCGGCGCCATTCGGGCCGAGCAGGCCGACGACCTCCCCGCCGCCGACCTCGAAGCCGACTTCACGGACCACCGTGCGGGCCTTGTAGCTCTTGCGCAGTGCGTCGACTCTAAGCAGGCTCATGATGCGGATCTTTAAGCAGTTTGCGGATGACGTCGGTGGAAAACCCGCGGCCCTGGAGAAAGCGGGCCTGACGGGCCCATTCCTTCATGTCGAGCGGAGCCGTGCCGTACTTCCGCTGCCAGATTGCCTGGGCGCGTTCGAGTTCATCCGTGCCGCTTTCGCTGGCAAGGGCTTCATCGACGAGAGGCTCGGAAATGCCCCGGCGTGCAAGCTCGTGGCGCATCCGCTTCACCCCGAAGCGGCTCGCATGGCTTCGCACATAGGCCTGCGCGAAACGTGCGTCGGAGAGCAGGTCCAGTTCGATCAGGCGCTCGAGCAGGGTCTCGACTTCGTCTTTGCTCGCGTGCGCAGCGAGCTTGCGGGCAAGCTCGCTGCGCGAGTGCTCGCGCAGCGCAAGCAGGCGAAGGGCTCGTTCCCGAAGCGTGGCACCGGCCATCCGCGGCTGCTCGCTCAGGCTTCGGCTGCGGCCGGGCTATTGGCGGCAAGCACTGCCATGCCGGGCAGGCTGACCGCCGCGCGCACCTTGTTCTCGATTTCCCGGGCCAGGTCCGGGTTGGCGCGCAGGAACTCGCGGGTGTTGTCCTTGCCCTGGCCGATCTTGTTGCCGCCATAGGCGTACCAGGCGCCCGACTTGTCGACGATCTTGTGTTCCACGCCGAGGTCGATGATCTCGCCTTCGCGGGAGATGCCGGTGCCGTAGAGGATGTCGAAATGCGCTTCGCGGAAGGGCGGGGCGACCTTGTTCTTGACCACCTTGCAGCGGGTTTCGGAACCGATCACTTCGTCGTTCTTCTTGATCGTTCCGGTACGGCGGATATCGAGGCGGACCGAGGCATAGAACTTGAGCGCATTGCCGCCCGTGGTGGTCTCGGGACTGCCGAACATGACGCCGATCTTCATGCGGATCTGGTTGATGAAAATCACCAGGGTATTGGTGCGCTTGATATTCGCGGTGAGCTTGCGCAGCGCCTGGCTCATGAGGCGGGCCTGCAGGCCGGGTAGCTGATCACCCATCTCGCCCTCGATCTCGGCCTTCGGCGTGAGCGCTGCCACCGAGTCGATGACGACGATGTCGACACCGCCGGAGCGCACCAGCATGTCGGCAATCTCGAGCGCCTGTTCGCCGGTGTCCGGCTGGGAGATCAGGAGGTCGTCGATCTTGACGCCGAGCTTGGCGGCGTAGTTCACGTCGAGCGCGTGCTCGGCGTCGATGAAAGCGGCGGTGCCGCCGAGCTTTTGCATCTCGGCGATGACCTGCAGCGTCAGCGTGGTCTTGCCCGACGATTCGGGACCGTAAACCTCCACGACCCGCCCGCGCGGCAGGCCGCCAATGCCAAGCGCAATGTCCAGGCCGAGCGAGCCGGTCGACACGATCTCGATGTCCTTGGCAACGTCGCCATCACCCATGCGCATGATGGAGCCCTTGCCGAACTGCTTTTCAATCTGGGCCAGTGCGGCGGTGAGGGCCTTTGCCTTGTTGTCGTCCATGTGTTGTTCCTTTGGATGTGGTTTGGATTATGGCACAGACTTTGCGTGCGGTGACCGGCAAAGCCTTAGACGTAGATGCGCGCCAGGGTCTTGAGCGCGTGGATCACGGCTTGCCGACGCACCGCCTCGCGGTCGCCGGTGAAGCGCTGCGTGGCAGCCTGGGCGGGGCTGTCCTTGCGGCCCCAGGCGAAGCACACCGTGCCGACGGGTTTTTCCTCGCTCCCGCCACTCGGCCCAGCGATGCCCGAAATGGCAACTGCGACCTCGGCGCAGGAGCGCTCGAGCGCTCCGGTGACCATTTCCTTGACCGTCGCTTCGCTCACCGCGCCCGAGTTGCGAAGCACCGCCGGGTCGACGCCCAGCAGTTCGCGCTTGGCATCATCGGAGTAGGTGATGAAACCGCGGTCGAACCAGCTCGAGCTGCCGGCGGTGGCGGTCACAACCTCTGCAACCCAACCCCCCGTGCAGGATTCGGCGGTGGCGAGGCGCCAGCCTCGGTTGCGCAGGAATTCACCGGTTTGAAACGAGAGTTCAGCTAGTTCGGCATCCATGGGTTTTCTCGGTCAGGCAATGATTCGGTGAGCTAGGGCGAGGACAAGCAGGGTATAGCCGGCGGCCAGTACGTCATCGACCATGACGCCGAGCCCGCCCTTGATACGCTGATCCGCCCAGCGGATCGGGGGCGGTTTGACGATGTCGAAGAAGCGGAAGATCACGAATGCGGCGCCTTGCCAGGCAAGTGTCGGTGGGGTGAGCATGAGAATCAGCCAGAAGGGCACCATTTCGTCCCACACGATGGCGCCATGATCGGAGACCCCCAGTGCTCGCCCTGTGCGTTCGGCGGCGATGATACCGAACAGGAAGGCGGCCAGCAGGAACGCCAGGAAAACCGCGTCGCTGAGCGGTGCTCTGATCAGGGGGTAGAGCAACCAGGCCGCGAGCGTACCCGCGGTGCCGGGGCCCTTCGGCACCAGGCCGCTGCCGAAACCACAGGCGACGAAGTGGGCCGGGTGGGCAAACAGGAAGGCGGTTGTGGGGCGCATGGGTACGTCCGGGGGGCTTCTGGGGCAGGCTTTGGGCTGTAAATATTAACAGTAAAAACGCGGGCGAGTCGGCACAACAGGCTCTACCTTAGAGGAAATGATCGAAACCGCCAGCCGCAAGCTCGCCCAGGCGTCCATCTGCAGCTTGCGCCTGCAGGCGCCCGGGGGTGTCGTCAATGGTGCCGATGCGGTGTAGCGGCAGGCCAAGGACGCGGGACAGCGCATCGATCTGCCGGCGGTGCTCGGCATGGGCGGTGAACAGCAGTTCGTAGTCGTCACCGCCGCGCAGCAGCGCATGCATCGCCCGGTCCGGTTCGGATCCTGCGGCGGTCAGGGAGGCGAGCGGCAGCAAGTCGGTGTGCACCGTGCAGCCGACCCCGGAGCGCTCGAGGATGTGCCGCAGGTCGCCGAGCAGACCGTCCGAGACATCGAGCATGGCGCTGGCGAGGCCGCGCAAGGCGAGGCCGAGCGCTACCCTTGGCTGGGGCCGGTGGAGCGCCGCAGCGAAAGAGGGGGCTTGCCCGGGCGCGAGTTCGAGTTCGCCGCGAAGAGCCGCCAGGGCCAGCGCAGCGCGTCCCGGCTGACCCGAAACCCATAGTTCGTGACCGGCTCGAGCGCCGTCGCGAGTGATCGCCTGTCCGCTCGGGACCTCGCCGAGAACCGTTGGGCACAGGTTCAGCGCGCCTCGTGTGGTGTCGCCGCCGATGAGGTCGACATCGAAGTGAACGGCGCATTCGTAGAAGCCCCGCGCGAACGCCGAGAGCCACCCCTCATCGGCCGTGGGCAGGCTCAGCGCAAGGGTCGCCCAGCGTGGCGAGGCGCCCATCGCGGCGAGGTCCGAGATGTTCACCGCGAGTGCTTTCCAGCCCAGCGCCTCGGGGTCGCAGTCGGCAAGGAAATGCGTCCCCGCGACGAGCATGTCGGTGGACACTACCACCTGCATCCCCGCCGCCGGGGTCAGCAAGGCTCCATCGTCCCCTCCGGCAAGGTCGGTGTGTCGGGTAGCGCGGCTGAAGTGGCGGCGGATAAGGTCGAACTCGGAAGCCATGTCTCGATTCGTTGCGGCGGAGTGGCAACTTTAGCGCAGGCCCGGGGTGGCGCACAGGCCATGGGGATTTGGTTTGTGCAAACAGAATTTGTACAATTACACTTTTCTGCCTGTACGAGCACGATGTGCGCGCCGCATTTGCAACTGCCGCGGGATCAGTGACCCGGGTGCGAATTTCGCTATCGCTGGATTCCTGCGGCTTTCAGCTTCTTCCAGTGTGCGTCGGCCCGTGGCGCCGCCCGCCCGCTCCCCGATGAGCCTTTGCCCCTTGCGGGCGCGTCTTCTGGTGCATCACCCTGTCGTTGCTCGTACGGCAAATTTGCTTAAGGAGCGAGCATGTGTGCACTCGCAGGTGAGATCCGCTTTGACGGAAGCTCGCCAGACCTCTCCGCGCTGTGGTCGATGACCGTGCTGCAGCAGGCGAGAGGGCCCGATGGATACGGGGTGTCGGTTTCCCCGGGTAACGCCTTCGGGCATCGTCGCCTCAAGATCATGGATCTTTCGGATGCCGCACAGCAGCCGATGGTCGATCCGCAGCTTGGCCTGGGTATCGTCTTCAACGGTGCGGTGTACAACCACCCGGAGCTGCGCAAGGAACTCGAGGCGCTGGGCTACGTGTTCTACTCGCATGGCGACACCGAAGTGTTGCTCAAGGCCTATCACGCCTGGGGTCCGGATTTCGTGCAGCGCCTCAACGGCATGTTCGCCTTCGCAATCTGGGAGCGCGATTCCGGTCGCGTGCTGCTGGGGCGCGATCGGCTCGGAATCAAGCCGCTCTACTACGCGGAACTTGGCGGCGGCCTGCGCTTCGCCTCGACCCTGCCGGCCCTGCTCGTCGGTGGCGGTGTCGACACCTCGATCGATCCGCTGGCGCTCAATCACTACCTCTCCTTCCATGCGGTCGTACCAGCGCCCCATACGCTCTTTGCGGGTGTGCGCAAGCTCGCGCCCGGCAGCCTGATGACCATCGAGGCGGATGGCCGTCGCAGCGAGCGCCGCTTCTGGTCGCTGGACTACAGCCGCGATGCAGCCGACGAGAAACGCAGCTTCGAAGAATGGCGCGAGATCCTCCTCGATGCACTGCGCGCCGCGGTCAAGCGCCGCTTGGTGGCCGATGTGCCGGTTGGCGCACTGCTTTCGGGCGGGGTCGACTCGAGTCTCATCGTTGGCTTGATGGCCGAAGCCGGGGTGCGTGAGCTGCGAACCTACAACGTGGGCTTCGAGGATGTGGGCGGCGAGAAAGGCAACGAATTCGAATATGCCGACATCGTCGCCGAGCGCTTCGGCACGATCCACGAAAGGATCTTCGTACCCGAAGCCGAGCTGCTGACCCGCCTGCCGGAAGCGATCGCGGCGATGAGCGAACCGATGGTGAGCCATGACTGCATCGGCTTCTACCTGCTCTCCGAGGCCGTCTCCCGTCACAGCAAGGTGGTGCAGAGCGGGCAGGGGGCCGATGAGGTATTCGGCGGCTACCACTGGTACCCGAAGCTGGATGGCAGTGCCACGCCGGTTGCCGACTACCTCGACGCCTTTCGCGACCGCAGCTACGGCGAGTACCGCGAAGTGGTTCAGGAGCGCTATCTTGCCGGCGACGCGTCGGGCGATTTCGTCGCCGCGCGCTTTGCCGACCCCGGCGCCGCCGATCCGGTTGACCAGGCCTTGCGACTCGATACCACGGTGATGCTGGTGGACGATCCGGTCAAGCGCGTCGACAACATGACCATGGCCTTCGGCCTGGAGGCCCGGGTGCCCTTCCTCGACCATGAGCTCGTCGAGCTGGCCGCAAGAATTCCGGCGCGACACAAGCTCGCGGGCGGCGGCAAGGGCATCCTCAAGGAGGCCGCGCGTGTGGTGATTCCGTCGGCGGTAATCGACCGGCCAAAGGGCTACTTTCCGGTGCCCGCACTCAAGTATCTCAAGGGTGGGGTGCTGGACAACGTACGCGACGCCCTGTCGAGCCGTGCGGCCCGCGAGCGCGGCCTGTTCCGGCAGGGGTATGTCGACAGGTTGCTGGCCGATCCGATGGCACACCTCACGCCTCTGCGTGGTTCGAAGCTGTGGCAACTGGGGCTGCTCGAGCTGTGGCTGCAGACCCGGCTGCCCTGAGCGGAGTACGGTCATGAGCAGCAAGCACGCGACCCGCGCAATGCGTCTCGGCCGCCGCGCCGCAATCCCGCAGGAGCTGCCGGGGCGAGAGGGTGGGCCGAATTCGAATGCCGTGGTGGAGTGCGGCTGGGGACGGCTGATTGCGGGTCACACCTTCAAGGAGCCTGCGCGGATCGCCGCGGCATTGCTCGACGAGCGTCCCGGCCAGCGGGACATCGCCTTTTACGTAGAACGCCCGCACGTGGTGGTTGCCCAGGCGCCGCAGCAGCTCTTCATCGATCCCTCCGAGGCCTTCCGCCTGTGGCTGTCCGAATATCGTCCATCGCGCGCGACGCGCAAGGGCTTCACCGTCAGGCGCCTGCGCACCCGCGCCGACGTCGCTGCCGTCA
This sequence comes from Zoogloeaceae bacterium, assembly GCA_024235595.1. Classification (GTDB taxonomy): domain Bacteria; phylum Pseudomonadota; class Gammaproteobacteria; order Burkholderiales; family Rhodocyclaceae; genus Cognatazoarcus. The sequence continues at coordinate 547,499 of JACKMC010000001.1, forward strand.
ACACCCTCTATCGCAGCCGGCGCATGGTGCCGGTCGATCCGATGCGGGTGTGGGGGCAGCGCGCCGAGCGGCAGGTCATCTATGCGCTGGCCGAGGACCGCGCGAGCGGTGAGGTGATCGGGGTGGCGATGGGCATCGATCATGCGGAAGCCTTTGGCGACAGCCAGCCCGGCGCGAGCCTGTGGGCGCTCGCGGTGACGCCCCAGGCGAGCCACCCGGGGGTTGGCGAGGCGCTCACCCGTTACCTCGCGGAGCACTTCCAGGCCCGCGGGCGGGCGTACATGGACGTCTCGGTGCTGCACGACAATGCCTCCGCCATCGCGCTCTACGAGAAGCTCGGGTTCCAGCACATCCAGGTGTTCGCGGTGAAGCGCCGCAACGCCATCAACGAGCCGCTGTTCACCGGCCCGCAGACCGACGCGGATGCCCATCTGAACCCCTATGCCCGCATCATCGTCGACGAGGCACGGCGACGCGGCATCTACGTCGAGGTGCTGGACGCCGAGAACGGCTACTTCCGGCTCAGCCTCGGCGGTCGCGGCGTGGTGTGTCGCGAATCCCTGTCCGAACTCACCAGCGCGATCGCCATGAGCCGCTGTGCCGACAAGCGGGTGACCCTGCGTCTGCTCGATGAGGCGGGCCTGAAAGTGCCGGCGCAGACCGCTGCCGGCGAGCCCGAGCACAATGCCGAATTCCTCAAGCGCCACGGCGCCATCGTGGTGAAACCGGTCGAGGGCGAGCAGGGCAAGGGGATCAGTGTCCATCTCACCAGCGCCGATGACGTCGAGGCCGCGATTGCCGGCGCCAGCCAATACTGCGATCGTGTCTTGCTCGAACAGTACTGCGCGGGCGAAGACCTGCGCATCCTGGTGATCGACCATCAGGTCGTGGCCGCCGCGATCCGGCGTCCGCCGGTGATTACCGGCGACGGCGTGTCCACGGTCACCGAGCTGATCGAGAAACAGAGCCGTCGGCGCGCCGCGGCCACCGGTGGCGAGTCGCGCATCCCGCTCGATGCGGAGACCCTGCGCTGCGTCGCGGCGCGCGGCCACCGCATGGACGAGGTGCTGCCCAGCGGTAGCCAAGTCACGGTTCGCAATACCGCCAACCTGCATACCGGCGGCACCATCCACGACGTAACCGACACCCTGCACCCGGTCCTGCGCAGTGCTGCCCAGCGCGCCAGCCGAGCCTTGGACATCCCGGTCACCGGGCTCGATTTCCTGGTGCCGGCGGTCGATGGGCCAGACTACGTGATCATCGAAGCAAACGAACGACCGGGCCTTGCCAACCACGAACCCCAACCGACTGCGGAGCGATTCGTCGACATGCTGTTCCCGCGCACCCGCATCGAGGAGACCACCGAATGAGCAGCAAGACCTTGCCGCCGTTGCCACCCATCGACTACGCCTATCTCGAGGAAACCCTGCTGCAGTTGCTCGCCATCCCGAGTCCGGTCGGTCTCACCGACGGCGTGGCGCGCTACACCGCGGGTCGCCTCGAGGCGCTTGGGATTCCCTATGAGCTGACCCGGCGCGGCGCCATTCGCGCCACCTTGCGCGGCCGCGAGAGCCGTCCGGCGCGCGCCATCGTCGCCCACCTCGACACCCTCGGGGCGATGGTCCGGCAGATCAAGCCCAACGGGCGCCTCGGCGTGGTGCCGATCGGTCATTGGTCTTCGCGTTTTGCCGAAGGCGGCCGGCTCACGATCTTCACCGACAGCGGGCACTTCCGCGGTACCTGCCTGCCGCTGAAGACCTCGGGTCATGCGTTCGGCGACGAGATCGACAGCCAGCCGGTGGGCTGGGAGCATGTCGAGGTGCGGGTCGACACCCCTGCCCATGACGCCCAGGACCTCGTCAAGGCTGGCATCAATGTGGGCGACTGGATCGCTTTCGACCCGCAGCTCGAGATCCAGCCGGGTGGCTACATCAACTCCCGCTACCTCGACGACAAGGCCGCGGTGGCCGCCCTGCTTGCGGCCTGCAAGGCGATCAAGGATTCCGGGCGGGTGCCGCCGGTCGATGCCTACCCGCTGTTCACCATCACCGAGGAGGTCGGCTCCGGCTCGTCCGCCGCCCTGCACGGCGACATCGCCGAGATGGTCAGCCTGGACATCTCGATTGCCGCGCCGGGGCAGAACACCGATGAACAGGCCGCCACGATCTGCGTGCAGGACATGTCGGGACCCTTCGACTACCACCTTACCCACAAGCTCATAAGGCTCGCCTCTGAACACGGAATCCGCCACCGGCGCGACGTCTTCCGCTACTACCGTTCCGACTCGGCCGCCGCGGTCGAGGCCGGCAACGACATCCGCACCGCGCTGATCGGTTTTGGCGCCGACGCCTCGCACGCGCAGGAGCGAACCCATCGCGATGCGCTCGAGGCGCTGGCGCAATTGACCGCAGCCTACATTTTGTCCGAACCGGTGGCGCGTCGCGACCGCAGCTCGATGGGATCGCTCGAAGGATTTACCGAGCAGGTCAAGCCCGAAGACATGCTGGTCCCGAGTACCCCGCTGCCGGTGCCCGGCGAGTTTCTCGAGCCCGACGGCGCCGCCGCGGCTGCGGTGGATGCCGAGTCGAGCGAAAGAATGTAGCCGCCTCGTGGGGCGGCCCGGCGCATTGCCGGCTCGTGCCTCGGTGCCGGCTAGGCCCGGCGGCCCTTGGCGGCCGTCTCCACCTCGGTGGCGCGGAGTTTCGCGGCGAGCCGGTCGAGCACCCCGTTCACGAAGCGGTGACCATCGGTGCCGCCGAACTCCTTGGTGAGTTCGATGGCCTCGTTGATGATCACCCGGTAGGGCACCTCGATATGGTGGGTCAGCTCCTGCGCGGCGAGCAGCAGCACCGCGTGCTCGACCGGCGAGAGCTCAGCCACCTCGCGATCGATGAGCGGGGCAATCTCCGCGTCCAGGGCCTCACGATTGGTGATGGTGCCGCGCAACCGGCTCACGAAGATCTCGCGGTCGGCCTTGTCGAAACCCGGCACCTGGGCGAGGTGCTCCTCGATCAGTGCCACGCCGCTGTTGTTGAGAAGCCACTGGTAGATGCCCTGGAGGGCGAATTCGCGGGCGCGACGGCGGGATGATTTGTTGCTCATGCCAGCGCCTTGAGCAGATTGGCCATCTCGACCGCCGCCTGGGCGCAGTCGCTGCCTTTTTCATGCATGCGGGCCAGGGCCTGGTCGTCGTCTTCGGTGGTCAGCACGCCGTTGGCGATCGGGATGCCGGCGTCCAGGGTGACGCTGGTGATGCCGCTGCCCTGTTCGTTGGAGACCAGCTCGAAGTGATAGGTCTCGCCGCGGATCACCGCGCCGAGCGCGATCAGCGCATCGAAGCGCCCCGAGCCGGCCATCTTCTGCAGCACCAGCGGAATCTCGAGGGCGCCCGGCACGGTGGTGATGAGCATGTCGTCGGGGCGCACGCCAAGCTTCAGCAGCTCGGCCGTGCAGGCCGACAACAGCCCTTCGCACACGTCCTGGTTGAAACGGCTCATGCAGATGCCGATGCGCAGGCCGGCGCCGGCGAGCTTGGGTTCGATCTCGGGGATGTTGTCGAAACGGGCCATGGTGGTGTTCTTCTCTTCATGCCGGCGCCGCGTGCGGGGCTTGCCGGACGGGATTCAGGGCTGGACGTCGTCTACCGGCAGGTAGCCGCAGATCTCGAGGCCGAAACCGGCCATGCTGGGGATCTTGCGGGGGCTGGCGAGCAGGGTCATCTTGCCGACGTTCAGGTCGCGCAGCATCTGCGCGCCGATGCCGAACAGGCGCGGGTCCCACTTGACCGCGGGTTTGGGCGCGCTCGGGTCGTTGGTGAGCGCCGCCAGCAGGTCGCGGCTGCTCTGCGGCCGGTACAGCAGGATCACCACGCCGGAGCCGGCTTCGGCGATGGTGCGCAGCGCCGCATCCACCGGAAAGCTGTGACGGCCGCTCTTGGGATCGAGGAAGTCGAGCACCGAGATCGGCTCGTGCACCCGCACCAGGGTCTCGACGCTTGCGTCGATGCTGCCGCAGTGCATCGCCAGGTGGACGTCGCCGGTGGTCTTGTCCTCGAAGGCGGTCAGCGTGAAGTGGCCATACTCGGTCTGCACCTGTTTTTCGCTGACCCGTTCGACCAGGCTCTCGGTGGCGGCGCGGTACTCGATGAGGTCGCGGATCGCGCCGATCTTGAGCTTGTGCCCGGCGGCGAATTCGATGAGATCCGGCAGGCGGGCCATGGTGCCGTCGTCCTTGAGGATCTCGCAGATCACCGCGGCGGGCTCGACACCGGCCAGATGGGCGAGGTCGCAACCGGCTTCGGTATGGCCGGCGCGGATCAGCACGCCGCCTTTCTGCGCGGTGAGCGGAAACACATGGCCCGGCATCACGATATCCTCGGGCCGGGCGTGGCGCGCTACCGCAACCTGGATGGTGCGCGAGCGGTCGTGGGCCGAGATGCCGGTGGTGACGCCGCTCGCCGCTTCGATCGACACGGTGAAGGCGGTGCCGTGCGGGGTGCGGTTGTCGCGCACCATCTGCTGCAGGCCGAGCTGGCGGCAGCGCTCGTCGGTGAGCGTGAGGCAGATCAGTCCGCGACCGTGCTTGGCCATGAAGTTGATCGCTTCCGGCGTGACGAACTCGGCCGCCATCACCAGGTCACCCTCGTTCTCGCGGTCTTCCTCGTCGACGAGAATGACCATCTTGCCGGCCTTGATGTCGGCAATGATCTCGCTGATCGGCGCCAGTGCGCTCACCATGTGTTTCCCTTTTCCTGCAGGTCGCCCGCCCCGTGGACGGTGGTGTGGATGGGCCGGCCTCGCTTCGCCGATCTCTCTGCGGCGCGGGCGTTCATCATCCGGAAACCCGCTAGTCTAACGCTGCAACGCTTACTGGGCCAGTAGCCCTCCGATCGCGCCACGGGCGAGCACAGATTCGGGATTCCGTGCCCACTTCGAGGCGTGGCCTTGCCTGCTCCCGCCCGGGTGGTGCCGTTTCGCGAGCCGGCCTGCGCTCAGCCACCTGCCTCGCGCCACGCCTGCATGCGCTCGACGTAGCGGGCGATGATGTCGATCTCGAGATTGACCCTGGCGCCAGGCTGCAGACGCTTGAGCGTCGTGACCGCGATGGTATGGGGGATGAGGTTGATCGAGAAGTCGGTGCCATCCACGCGATTCACCGTGAGGCTCACGCCGTCGACCGTGATCGAGCCCTTGCGGGCGATGTAGCCGGCGATCTCTCGCGGCGCGCGGATCACGAGTTCGTGGCTTTCCTCGATCGCCTCGAACTTCAGCACCTCGCCCACGCCGTCGACGTGCCCCGTGACGATGTGGCCGCCGAGGCGGTCGTCGGCGCGCAAGGCCTTTTCGAGATTGACCTCGCCGGGGGCGGCGAGGCCGACGGTGCACTCGAGGCTCTCGCGGGAGACATCGAACTGCAGCTCGTCGCCGTGCATTGCGACGACGGTCAGGCATACCCCGTTATTGGCGATGCTGTCGCCGATGCGCACGTCCTCGAGGTCCAGTGCACCGACGTTCACCGTCAGGCGCACTCCGTCGCCGAGCGGATCGACGCGCAGTATTCGGCCGGTGGCGGCCACGATTCCGGAAAACATGGGTGTGCGAAGGTGGATGAAGGAAGGCAGATTCTAGCCCGCTTTTCGCCCACCGGCACGGCGCGGCCCCGCTTCGCTCACGGTGGCGCACCGCGCCGCAGCGTTTCCCGGCACGGCGAACTCGTCAGCCGCGAACCCGGTCGAGAATCTTGCCGAAGTCTTCCGCCGCCTTGAACCCGACCACGCGCACGCCCTCGATCTCGCCACCGCCCGGCCGGAAGAACACGATGCCGGGTGGGCCGAACAGGCCGAAGCGCTTGAGCAGGGCCTTGTCCTCATCGTTGTTGGCGGTGACGTCGGCCTGCAGGAGCAGCATCGCGTTCATGCGCGCCGCGACCGCCGGGTCGCTGAAGGTGTAGCGCTCCATCTCCTTGCACGAAACGCACCAGTCGGCATAGAAATCGAGCATCACCGGGCGTGTGGCGGCGGCAATGCGGGCATCGAGCTCGGCAACCGTCCGCACCCGCTCGAAATGGACTTCGGTCGCCGCAGCGATCGCGTTCTGCGTGCGCAGCACCGCAAGCGGCTGCAAGGGATCGCGGGAGCCGGCCAGCGCGCCGATCAGCAGTGCCGAGCCGGCCAGCAGGCTGATGACGCCGAAGCCCTTCCAGAAACGTTGCCAGCCGTGGCTGTGCGGCGGCAGCGGGTCGAGTGCGTGGAGGAAGATGCCCGAGAAGATCAGCAGCGCCGCCCACGCCAGCATCGGCACCAGCGGCGGCACGACCGGGGTGACGAGCCACACCGCCACGCCGAGCAGTATCACCCCGAAGGCTTTCTTCACGCCCTCCATCCAGGGACCCGCCTTGGGCAGCACGCTGCGCGCGGCGAGCCCCACCGCGAGCAGCGGCGCGCCCATGCCCAGGGCCATCACGAAAAGCGCCGCGCCGCCCATCGCCGCATCACCGGTCTGGGCGATATAGAGCAGCGCGCCGGCCAGCGGCGCGGCTACGCAAGGGCCGACGATGAGCGCCGACAATGCGCCCATGACCACTACGCCGCCGAGGCTGCCGCCCTTCTCGTGGTTGGCCGTATCGCTCAGGCGGCTCTGCAGCGCGCTTGGCAGTTGCAGCTCGTAGAAACCGAACATCGACAGCGCCAGCAGCACGAACACCGCGGCGAAACTGCCCAGCACCCAGGCGTTCTGCAGCGCCGCCGAGAGCAGCGTGCCGGAGAGCCCGGCCGCCACGCCCGCGGCCGCGTAGGTGACGGCCATGCCCAGCACGTAGGCGAGCGACAGCGCGAATGCCCGGGAGCGCGAGATGCGGTCGCCGTGGCCGACGATGATGCCCGACAGGATCGGGATCATCGGAAAGGTGCAGGGCGTGAAGGCGAGCAGCAGGCCGAAGCCGAAAAAGGACAAAAGCATCAGCGGCAGGCTCTGTTCGCCGAGCAGCCGGGCGATCGATGCCGACTCGTCAGCGCCCGTTGCAGCCGGTGCGGTGGCGCCCGCCGGTGTCGGCGCCAACCTGGCCGGGCGATCGGCTGGCGCGGGTTCGCCCAGCGCGCGCGACAGGAACCCGCCCTCGCCAGCGCTCGCGGCACTGCCGGTGAGTGAGATTTCGGTGCTCTGGGGGGTGGGCGGATAGCAGATGCCCATGTCCGCACAGCCCTGGCTGGTCACCGTAAGGGTGAAGCGATCGATGCCCTCGGCCGCATTGACCGGCACGGTGAAGCGCAACTGGCCACGATAGGTCTCGACCCTGCCGAAGAACTCGTCGTCCTTGACTTCGCCTGCGGGTAGCTGCGGCTCGCCCAGCTCGACCGTGGCCGGCTCGGCCGAGAACTTGAACTTGCCCTTGTAGAGGTAATACTCCGGGGCGATGTCGAAGCTCACTTCGACGCTCTGGGGGTCGAGCGAGCGGGCCGACTGGCGGAACGCCTGTTCGGGCTGCAGGGGTTCGTCGGTGGCGCCGGCGAGAAGCGAAAAGAGCGCCAGCAGGACGGCGAGCAGAACTGCCAGCGGCGCGCGCAGGGAACAGGCGGGTCGAATCATGGGATGGCGTGGGCTGGAATCATTCGGGGGTGGTTTCGGACGCCACCCAGGCAAGGTAGTCCGGAAGACCATGTGTCACAGGGACCGCGATGATCTCGGGAAGTTCGTACGGGTGATGCTTGCGGATCGCCGCCTCGAGCGCCGCGTAGCGCCTGGCGCTGGTCTTGATCAGCAAGGGGATTTCGGTCGCCGTGGCGATCTCTTCCTGCCAGCGATAGACCGAGCTGCACGGCGCCAGAACATTGACGCAGGCCGCCATCCGGGATTCGACCAGCACGCCTGCGAGGCGCCGCGCGGCGGCCTCGTCGGGCAGGTTGCAGATCACAAGCAGGGCGCTTTCGGACATCGGGACCTCGTTCCAGGGAGCAGCTTACGGACAGCCGCCGAGCGTAACAGCAAGCGCGGGCGAGCGCGCAAAGGCTATCACCGTGCGCTGGGCGCGGTCGCTGACCTGGGTCAGGAAATCACGTCGCCGACCCGGTCCGCTTCGTCTGGCAGGCCGAGGGCGGCGGGAATATAATCGCCGGCCACTCCGCAAACGAATTCGCGCCGCGATCCTCGGCAAGAGCCCCGCCATGAGTCAGACCGTTCCGCCCGCCGGCGCGCCCGAGCAATCGCCGCTCGGCAAATCGTCCAGCTACTGCACCGACTATGCGCCGGCGCTGCTGTTCCCCATCGATCGGGCGGCCAAGCGCGCAGAACTCGGCATCGGCGAGGTGCTGCCCTTCGTCGGCGAGGACCTGTGGAATGCCTATGAGCTCTCGTGGCTGAATCCTCGCGGCAAGCCTGTAGTCGCGCTGGCGAGCTTTCGCGTCGCGGCGGAGTCGCCGCGGCTGGTCGAGTCGAAATCGCTCAAGCTCTATCTGAACTCCTTCAACGGCACGCGCTTCGCCGACGCCGGGGCGGTGCGGGCGACGATTGCCAGGGACCTGTCGACCGCCACCGGGGCACCGGTGGCAGTGTCGGTCAGTACCCTCGATACACGGCCGGCGCGCGCGCTGGCCTACGCCGAGGGCGAACTGATCGACGACCTCGACATCGAGATCGCCGACTACCGCCTTCGCCCGGATGTGCTGCGCATCGACGAGGCACGCGCTTCGGTGAGCGAAACCCTGGTCTCGCAGTTGCTCAAGTCCAATTGCCTGGTGACCGGGCAGCCGGACTGGGGCACGGTGGTGATCCGTTACAGCGGCAAGCCGATCGATCGCGAGTCGCTGCTGCGCTACATCGTCTCGTTTCGCAACCACGATGAGTTCCACGAGCAGTGCGTGGAGCGCATCTTCACCGACCTGCGCCGCTACTGTGCGCCGCAGCGCCTCGCGGTATGGGCACGCTATACGCGCCGCGGCGGGCTCGACATCAACCCCTTCCGCGGCGACCCGGGCGAGTCGCCGCCCGAGAACTTCGGCGACATCCGCCAGTAGCGTGCTCTGCCGCCGCTCAGTGCAGCGAGCGCTCGAGGTGGCTGATCAGGCTGCGCAGCTCGTCGGCGGTGCCGCGCAGCTGGCGCGCCGCTTCGCCGATGCGGCCGACGCTGGCGTTGTTTGACTCCACCGAGCCTGAAATCACTTCCATCGCGGTGGCCACCTCGTGCGAGGCGGCGGCCTGCTGGTCGAGCATCTGCCGCACCTCGCTCGACAGGCCGCTGGTCCGGATGCTGGCGGCGCGGATCTGCTCCAGGCTGGCGCTACTGTCGCCGATCTGCCGGGTGCCGGCACTGACCCGCTCGGTGGCCGACTGCATGGTGCTCACCGCACTCGCCGACAGCGCCGCGATGCCGGTGACCGCGCCGCTGATGTCGGCGGTCGAGGCGGCGGTGCGTTCGGCGAGTTTGCGCACCTCGTCGGCCACCACCGCGAAGCCACGCCCCTGCTCGCCGGCACGTGCGGCCTCGATCGCCGCATTGAGCGCCAGCAGGTTGGTTTGCTCGGCGATGTCCTTGATGATCTGGCTGACCATGCCGATCTGCGCCACCGCGTCATTCACACGGCCGATCTCCGCGCCGGCCATATCGACCACACTCACCACTTGCTCGCTGCTGCGGATGCCTTCGTTCATCGAGCGCATCGCCACCATCACGGCCTCTTCGGTGGCGCGCGCGGCGTCGGCGCTGGTTTCGGTATTGCCGGCGATCTCGTTGACCGATGCACTCATCTGCTCGATCGCCGCGGCCGCCTGCATCACGCGCTCGCCCTGGCTGGTCGTGGCCTGGGACAGGCTGGCCATTGCCTGTTCGAGATCGTGCGAGCGGTTCTCGACCTCGCGGCTTGCCACCAGCACGTCGGCGAACATCGCCCGCAGGTGGATGCGCAAGGCCTCGAGTTGCGAGAAGGGCTGGGCGAGGCCGCTGCGCGGGCTGTCGATGCGGCGCTCGAGGTGGCCCTCGTCGAGGGCGCGGATATGCTCGGCGAGGCGCTCGAGCGGCCGGCCGATGCGTTGCTGGTAATAGGCCGCGCTCGTCAAGGCCAGCGCGCCCGCCAGCGCGCCGCCGGCCCCGCCGATCGTGCCGCCCAGCCAGCCCGACACGCCGGCGAGCACGGCTGCGCCGACCGCAAGAGCCCAGATCATCCGGTTCTGTCGGGCCAGGCTGCGCACCCTTGCGGTTGCCGGATAACGCTTGTGCTTGTCGCGCACCGCGCGATAGAGCGCTTCCGCCTCGCGCACCGCGTTGCGCTCGGGGGCGTTGCGCACCGACATGAAACCGCTGATGCGGCCGTCTTCGCTGATTGGCGTGACGAAGGCATCGACCCAGTAGAAGCCGCCATCCTTGCAGCGGTTCTTGACCAGACCCTGCCACGGCTGTCCCGCCTTGACGGTCTGCCAAAGGTCGGCGAAAGCCTCGCGCGGCATGTCGGGGTGACGCACCACGTTGTGATTCTTGCCCAGCAGCTCTTCGGCCGCAAAGCCGCTGATCTCCACGAAGGCCGCGTTGGCGTATGTGATCAGGCCCTTCAGATCGGTCTTGGTGACGATGGGGTGCCCCGGCTTCAGGTGGCGTTCGACCTGGCTGACTGGCAGGTTGATCTTCATTGCGGGCTCTCCACTGACGAAAGGCGGAGACGCGCGCCTGCACATCCCCTGAGACGTCGTTTACGGCCCGCGCCGTCGCGGCTTGAGGGCGCTCGAGGCCGCCGCCGATCAGTGTTGCTGCGGCATCCGCCAGCGCAATACCAGCAGCGCCAGGGAGCCGGCCACCACGCCCCAGAAGGCCGAGCCGATGCCGCCCAGGCTCAGCCCCGAGGCGGTCACCAGGAAGGTGATCAGCGCCGGTTCGCGCTGGGCCTCGTCCTTCATTGCGGTGGCGAGCCCGCCGGCGATGGTGCCGAACAGCGCCAGCCCGGCGATGGCCAATACCAGTTCGCGCGGAAAAGCGGCGAAGAGCGCCCCCACGGTGGCACCGAACACCCCCACCAGCAGGTAGAAAACGCCTGCGAAAACGCTCGCCAGGTAGCGCTTTGCCGGGTCCTCGTGGGCCTCGCGTCCCATGCAGATGGCGGCGGTGATGGCGGCCAGGTTGAGGGCAAAGCAGCCGAACGGGGCGAGCAGCAGGTTCACCGCGCCAGTCCAGCCGATCACCGGTGAAATCGGCACCGAGCCGTAGCCGGCGGCGCGCAGCACCGCGGTGCCGGGCACGTTCTGCGAGCCCATGGTGACGATGAAGAGCGGAATGCCGACGCCCAGCATGGTCTGCAGCTCGAAGGCCGGGGCGGTGAACACCGGGGCGGCGAACTCGAGCCGCAGCGCATCGAAATGCAGCAGGCCCTGGCCTGCCGCCAGCGCGCTGCCCAGCGCCAGCACCAGCACGATGGCGTAGCGCGGCACGAGGCGCCGGGCGGCCAGATAGGCGAGGAACATCGCGAACACCAGGCCGAAGCGCTGGCCCATGGCGACGAACACCTCCATGCCGAAGCGCACCAGCACCCCGGCCAGCATCGCCGCCGCGATACCCGGCGGGATGCGATCCATCACCCGCTCGAAGCCGCGGGTCAGCCCGGCGAGCAGGATCAGCAGCGCGCAGAACATGAAGGCGCCGACCGCCTCGGCCATCGGCACGCCGGCCAGTGCCGTCACCAGCATCGCCGCGCCCGGCGTCGACCATGCGGTGACCACGGGTGCGCGGTAACGCAGCGACAGGCCGATGCAGGTCACCCCCATGCCGATGCCCAGCGCCCACATCCAGGAGCTCAGCTGGGCCGGACTGGCTCCCGCGGCAGCGGCGGCCTGGAAGACGATGGCCGCCGAACTGGTGAAGCCGACCAGTACGGTGACGAAACCGGCCGAGAAGGGGGCGAGGAGTCTGCGCATGAGCTGTCTGGCGGGAAAAAAGCAGCAGCATGGTCGCCTCCCGGCCAAGGCGACAGGGACAATTCGAGGTGGGCGCTGCGATACGCCCACGGGTGGGTCCGAGCGCCGGATCCTACGCCCGAGGGGTTTCCGGCCGTCAGCCCCGTGGCGGTTCCGTGGATACGAAACTCGGCCGCGCCAGCAGGGCTTCGGCGTAGCTCGCCAGTTCAGGGTGGCGGTGGCGCCAGTCGATGGTCGGCTGGCGCAGGTCGAGGTAGGCCAGCGCGCAGCCGGCCGCCACGTCGCCCAGCGACAGCGCATCGCCGTTCAGTCCGTCGCGCGCTTCGACGCGGGCCGTCAGCGCGTTCAGGCCCCGCAGGATCTTCTCGCGCTGTCGCGCCAGGCCAGTGTCGCTGCGCTCTTCATCGGGGCGATTGGCTTCGAGGAAGGCGGCCACCGCGGCATCGGTGATGCCGTCGGCCAGCGCCTCGGTCTGGCGCACCGGCAAGGCGGCCTTGCGGTCGGCCGGAATCAGCACCGGCGCAACGCCCAGCAGTTCGAGGTATTCGGCGATCACCGGAGAGTCGAACCATACCCGGCCGTCGCTGGCCACCAGCACCGGGACCTTGCCCAGCGGGTTGTACTGTGGAACGTGGCTGTCGGCATTCCAGGGAACGTCGACCTCGAGCTGGAAGGGCAGGCCCTTCTCGGCAAGGATCACCCGGATCTTGCGGGCGTAGGGGCTTGTCAGCGAGGCGATGAGCTTCATGGTGCGCTCCGATGTTCAGAGGGGCTGCCAGCTGCGCAGCACGATGTCGCGGATGATGTTGAGCTTGCCGTGGAAGAAATGGTCGGCGCCCGGCACCACGATCACCGGCAGGGATTGCGGCCGTGCCCAGTCGAGCACATTGGCGAGGGCCACCGTTTCGTCCAGCTCGCCATGGATCACCAGGCTGTGCGAGGGCACCGGCTCGGTGGTGTAGCTGCGTGCGCCGGTCACCTCGCCGGCGGCGACGCCGACCAGCACCACATGCCTGGGCGGGGTGATGGACGCTTCGAGGCGGGCGACGACGCGCGTCTGCACGAAGGCGCCGAAGGAAAAACCGCCGATTCCGATCGGCAGCGAGCCCCAGCGCGACTGCGCCCACGCCAGCACCGCCAGCAGGTCTTCGGTTTCGGCAATGCCGTGATCGTGCTCGCCCGCGCTCTCGCCGACGCCGCGGAAGTTGGGCCGCACCGCGGCATAGCCCAGGTCGCGGAAGGTGCGCGCCAGGGTGTGGGCGATCTTGTTGGTGTTGGCGCCGTGGAAGAGCGGATGAGGGTGGGCCACCACGGCGATCCCGCGGGCCTTCTCGGGGGCGTCGATGAGCGCTTCGATGGTGCCGTCGGGGCCGTTCAGCAATGCACGTTCGGTGGGCAGGGGGCGTGACATGGGGGTCTCCGGGGCTGTTACCGCAGGCGCAGGCGCTCGACGATCTCGCCCTTGCGCAGGTGCCGGTCGATGATCTCGTCGATGTCGTCCTTGTCGACATAGGTGTACCAGACCTCGTCGGGATAGACCACCAGTACCGGGCCTTCGTCACAGCGGTCGAGACAGCCGGCCTTGTTGATGCGGATGTTGCCCTTGCCCTTGAGTCCCAGCTTGCCGATGCGGTCCTTGGCATAGGTCTGCATTTCGGTGGCATTGTGGTTGTTGCAACAGGATTCGCCTTCGGCACGCTGATTGGTACAGAAGAAGACATGGTGCTTGAAGTAGCTCATCGCGATGCTCCGGTTGGGGTGGCAAGGATTATAGGCCAGGCTTCATCTGGCTCCGTCGCTGCGCAAGGTGCCTAGCAGGCCGAGATAGGCGAGCGCGAGAAACGGCCACAGGCTGGCGACGAGCAGCGTGGCGCCGTGAAAATTGAGGAAGTGGCCCTGGTTGAGCAACGGCGCATTGACCAGCACATAGGGATTGTCCGGCGCGAGATTGACGAGCGCCGTGGCGACCAGCAAGGCGATGCCCGCCAGTATCTGGGCCAGCAGGCGCGGCAGCAGCAGCCCCACCCCGAGCAGCGGGATGCCGATCGCGAGGCCCAGTGCGGCTCCCGGGGTGAACCAGTTGAAAGGTTGCCCGGGAACGAAGAAACTGCTTGCGGCGAGCGTCTTGGCGGCGAGTCCGAGCAGCACCAGCATGCCGATCGACCAGGGGCTGGGCTCGCGCATCATGGCGCGCGCGAGCAGGCCGACGGCCAGCAAATGACTCGCCGTGATGCCTGCTTCGAGGCGCAGGAACTGAGGCGCGCTGAACGGAAGCGGAGTCGGCAGGGCCAGCAGGTTGCGCAGGTCTCCGCTGCCGAACAGCAGCGATTCCGGCGCCAGTTGGGTGAACAGCCACAGCGCCAGCAGCATCAGGCCGGTGTCGCCGAGATGCCCTCGCAGGATGCGTCGCATCCGCCAGCGGTGGAGCCAGCCGCGGCGGTCGAAGAGATCGTGGCCGACGTGGGCGCCGGCCAGCGCCCCGAGCAGCGCACCGAGCGCGTTGCAGCCCAGGTCGACGTTCGAAGGGACCCGCGTCGGCAGGAAGTTCTGCAGGGTTTCCAGACCGAGGCTGAGCAGCGAGCACAGCAGCACGGTGAGCAGCACGCAGGTCCCGCGCGCGAGGCGCGAGGGCATCGCCGGCACCATCACGAAGCCCAGCGGCAGGAACCCGAGCACGTTGAGCACCAGGTCGACGCCGCGGTAATAGCGCGGCCACGGGGCGCTCAGGAAATCGAGCAGCGGCAGCCCGGTTTCGCGCCAGCCCGAGAAGGGATTCAGGCAGGCATACACCACCAGCAGCGCGTAGGCGATGGAGAGATGTCGCGGCAGGGCGGTCGTGTAGCGCGGCTGGGTGGACATGCTGCTGGCTGGCTGGGTCGAGTCTGGATTCTAACCATGTTCGCTCGCGGCAAGCGGATCGCTGCCCCGCTGCAGCCGCCGCGCCATGCATCTACAATGTCGCCATGAAGACCCTCTACCCCCTGTTGCTGAGCGCTGCGCTGCTCACCCCCGTGGCAAGCCCGGCCCTGGCGGCCGACGACTTTTCCGCGTGTCTTGCCGGATTGCGCGGCGATGCCGCTGCCAAGGGCGTGAACGGTGACACCTACTCGCGGTATACCAGCGCTCTCGAGCCCGACATGACGGTGATCGAAGCGCTCGACTACCAGCCCGAGTTCCGCTCGCCGATCTGGGATTACCTGGCCGCGCTGGTGGATGACGAACGGGTCGCGGACGGCAGGGCAAAGCTCGCGGAGTGGGGCGACACCCTCAGGGCCGTCGAGGCGCGCTACGGTGTCGACCCCGAAACCGTGGTGGCGGTGTGGGGTGTGGAGAGCAACTACGGGCGCAACTTCGGCAAGCGCCCGCTGGTCACCTCGCTGGCCACGCTGTCCTGCTTCGGCCGCCGGCAAAGCTATTTTCGCGGCGAGTTCTTCACCACGCTGAAGATCCTGCAGGAGGGCCATGTCGCGCCGGAGCATCTCAATGGGTCCTGGGCCGGTGCCTTCGGTCATACCCAGTTCATGCCTTCGACCTTCATGCGGGTGGCGGTGGACTTCGACGGCGACGGCCGCCGCGACCTGGTCGACAGCGTACCCGATGCGCTGGCCTCGACCGCCAATTACCTGGTCCGATCGGGCTGGCGCAGCGGCGAGCCGTGGGGCTACGAGGTGAAATTGCCGCAAGGCTTCGACGAAAGCCTCGCCGGGCGCAAGAAGCGCCGGCCGCTGGCGGAGTGGGTGGCGATGGGGTTGAGCCGCATCGGCGACGAGCCGGTGGCGCCGCACGATGGCCCCGCCGCGCTGTTGCTGCCCGCCGGTGCGGCAGGCCCGGCCTTCCTGGTGTTCCGCAATTTCGACGCGATCTACAGCTATAACGCGGCCGAGAGCTATGCGCTGGCGATTGCTCACCTGTCCGACCGGCTCAAGGGGGGCGGCGATTTCGCCACACCCTGGCCGACCGACGATGCAGGTATCTCCCGCGCCGAGCGACGCGAACTGCAGACCTTGCTGCTCGAGCGTGGCCACGACATCGGCGAGGTGGACGGGATGATCGGAAGTCGCACCCGGGAAGCCATCAAGGCCGAACAGGCGCGGCTGGGCTTCGAGGAAAACGGTCGCGCGGGACGCAAGATCCTCGATGCGCTGCGCCCGCCCGCGTCCCCAGCGGACGCCGCGCCGCGCTGACGCCGGTGCGCGGGCGACTCAGCCAAGGGACATTCCCTTGCCGCGCCATACTGCGTAGGCGAGCATCGACGGGCAAAGCAGCTCGAGCCCTTCCTCGAGCGCGAGGCAGATCCCTGCGACGAGCTGTGGTGCCGGCTGCGAGGAAATGCTCTCGAGCCAGCCGGGCAGGGCCTCGAAGAGCTGGCCGAGCAGCAGCGCGCCTGCCGCGACGAGCATCACGCCGATAAGGGGCTCCCGCCAGGCCCGCCGCCGCCACATCCGCCAGCCTGTTGCCCCGATGCCGTAGCCGAGGCAGGCAAGGGACGCCAGCACCAGTACGCCGCCGAGCATGCGGTTGCCGAACGCGACCGAGGGATCGAGGTAGTAGGCGACGGTGAGCAATCGTTTGCCGCTTGGAAACAGCGCAGGCGGCAGGCCGGCCTCGCGCAAGGCGAGCACGGCAGCCACCACCGCCCAGGCAATGGACAGCAGGGGTGGCCGTCGCCACCACAGCAGCAGCGCCGCGAGCACGAGCCACACCAGTACCGCAAGCGACTCGACCGGGCCTTCCTCGGAATAAAGCGTGCCGACCGTGCTTGCCGGAAGCAGGGCCGCGCTGAGTGCGAGCGCGGCCATCACCAGGGCGAGGAGCGAAAAGGGGCGAGGGAGCGAGTACACGAACATGGCAAGAAGAGGCCGACACCGGGCGCGAATACTACGTCCTGATGGCGTTTCGCGTCTTTTTCCGCGTTGCCACGACACCCGCTTGCGGGACTTTCGACTGCGGGAAACCTGGGCATGCGCCGCAAGCGTGCTGCGTATTCGTACGCCCCGAGTCACGTTCCCGGCGCGCGCCTGCCCGGCGAGGCTGTGTTACTGCTGCTCCGTGACGACGGTGCCGGGGGCGACGCGCACCGATGGCGTCGGGAAGAGTTCGTCCAGTAGCACCGAGCGGCCGGTGTCCTGCACCTCGCGGGCATGGCGACGGTGAAGCTCACGTGGTGAGCGCACGCCGCAGGAGTGGGCGATCAGGCCGATCTCGTGGGTGAGGTTGCGGTGGAAGCTGGCGACCCGCACCGACTTGTCGGCGGGGTCGAGGCCGTATTGCAGGCTCGGATCGTGGGTGGTGATGCCGGTCGGGCAGGTGTTGCGGTTGCATTGCAGGGCCTGGATGCAGCCCAGCGCGAACATGAAGCCGCGTGCCGTGACTACGACGTCGGCGCCGAGGCACAGTGCCCAGGCCACGTTGCCGGGCACCATCAGCTTGCCGGAGGCGATCACCCGCACCCGCTCGCGCAGCCCGTATTCGATGAGCTTGTCGACCACCACCGGCAGCGCCTCGCGCAGCGACAGGCCGACCATGTCGATGAGTGGCTGCGGGGCCGCACCCGTGCCGCCCTCGGCGCCATCCACGGTGATGAAGTCGGGCGCGGATTCGATGCCGCGGCGATTGATTTCGGTCGCCAGCTGATCGAGCCAGCCGCTCTGGCCGATCACCGTCTTGATGCCGACGGGTTTGCCGGTGATCTCGCGCACCCGCGCGATCAGGTCGAGCAGCTCGGCTTCGGAGTTGATGTCCTTGTGGCGGTTTGGGCTGATCGAATCGTGGCCGACCGGTATGCCGCGGATCTCGGCGATCTCCGGCGTGACCTTGGCGCCCGGCAGGATGCCGCCCTTGCCGGGCTTGGCGCCCTGGCTGAGCTTGATCTCGATCATCCGCACCTGCGGGTGGGCGGCAACTGCGCGCAGCTTCTCCTCGGACAGGCGACCGTCGAGCTCGCGCACCCCGTACTTGGCGGTGCCGATCTGGAAAACGATGTCGCAGCCGCCTTCGAGGTGCCAGGGCGAGAGGCCGCCCTCGCCGGTGTTCATCCAGCAACCTGCCATCTTGGCGCCGCGCGACAGCGCACGTACGGCCGGTTTGGAGATCGCACCGAAGCTCATGCCCGAGATATTGACGATGCTCGCGGTGGTGTAGGGCTGGCGGGCGTAAGGGCCGAAGGTCAGCGGCGCGGGCTCGACAGCGTCCTCGTCGAGGGTCGGGTAGGGGCAGTTGAGAAAGACGATGTTGCCGCGTTCATGGATGTTGCGGGTCGAGCCGAAGGCCACGGTGTTATCGACGTTCTTGGCGGCGCGATAGACCCAAATCCGCTGGGCGCGGTTGAAGGGCAGCTCCTCGCGGTCCATGGCGAAGAAGTACTGGCGAAAGAACTCGCCGAGGTGCTCGAAGAGGTAGCGAAAACGCCCGATTACCGGAAAATTTCGGCGGATGGTCTGTTTGGTCTGGGTGCGGTCGACGACATACATCCACGCCACGGCGAGGATGGCGAGGCCGGCGCACAGGACCAGGATGGTCGAGGCGATATCGATGAAACGATGGGTGAAGGTGGAAATCTCGTCCCACAGCATGGCGCAGTTCTCCGTCGAGTCGGCGTGGTCGGAAGGCGGACCCGCTCAGGCGCGGGTCAGGGCGTCGGCAAAGGTCTCGCCGCTACGGCGGATCGGCTCGGTCTTGGGGGTGTTCTTCATGTGCAGGCGCCAGAAGTACCCGAGCAGGTTGTCGCCCCAGGAGATCGCCTTGCGCGGCAGCGTCAGTGGATCGTCGGCCGGGGTGGCGGGCGAACGCACGCAGGTGGTGGCGGAGGCGTAGCCGGCGTCGGCGACCGCGTCGACGGCGCGGCGGTCATGACTGCCGTAGGGGTAGCAGAAGTGGCGCACCGCTTCGCCGAGCACGTCCTCCAGTGCGGCCTTCGAGCGGCGCACGTCGTCGCGGATGAGCTCGGTGCTCTGCTGTGCGAGCTTGAGGTGGCCGGCGCCGTGTGATCCGAAGTCGATGCCCAGGCCGCGCAGTTCGCGAATGCGCTCGGCGCTCATGATCGGCGGGGTGTCGCGTCCGTCGGCGGCGAACCAGCTCGAGGGCTTCCCGAGCAGGTCGGAGATCATGTAGACCATGGCCGGAAAGCGATGCCTGTGAAGCACCGGAAAGGCGTATTCGTAGAAGTTCTCGTAGCCGTCGTCGAAGGTCAGCGCCACCGCCTTGTCGGGCACCGCGGCGTTGCCGCGCAGGCAGTCCAGCACCTGATCCATCGACAATACCGTGTAGCCGAAGCGCGCCAGGTAGGCCATCTGGCTGGCGAAGCGGCGGTGGTCGCAATAGGTCGAGCGGTGCGCCTTCATCGGCGCGAACTCACCCACCTGATGGTACATGAGGATGTTGATGCCCTTGTTCATCTCAGCGATTGTCCAGCAATTGCGCATACAGCGCACGATACTGCGCGATCACCGCGGCTTCGGAGAAGTCCTTGTCGATGCGCGCGAGGCCTTGCCGCAGCATCGTCCGCTGCAGCCCGGGATTGCGGATCACATGCTCGATGCCGTCGGCGAGCGCTGCGCCGTCGTCACAGGGCACCACCCAGGCATCCTCGCCGTGACGGGTGATCTCACGGGCGCCGCGAAAGGCGCTGGCGACCAGCGGTTTGCCATAGGCCCAGGCCTCGAGGATCACATTGCCGAGCGTCTCTTCGTCCCGTGAGGGGAACACCACCATGTCGGCAATGCTGAACCACGGCGCCGGATCGTGCTGCCAGCCGGCCCACAGGATGCGCTCCGCCGCCCCGAGCTGGCGGGCCTGCTCCTCGAGCGAGGATCTGAGGTTCCCGTCGCCCAGCACCACCAGGCGCAGCCGCCGGCCATCGATCTCGGCCGGCAGGCGGCCCATCGCCTCGACCAGGAAGCGGTGCCCCTTGACGTCGATGAGCCGTCCCGCAGTAACGATCAGCCAGTCGTCGGGGCCGAGCCCGATGCGCGCGCGCAGCGCGGCGAGCTCGGCCTCGGGCACCGCTCTGGCGGGGTCGGCGAAGTTGGTGATGTGGAAAACCCGCGCTGCCGGAAGGCCGCCCTTGATCATCCAGTCGCACAGCCCCCTGGTGTTGCCGATCCAGGCATGCGCATGGCGGAAGGGGTCGAGCTTGTAGTAGCCGCCGAGGCGCGACACATGGACCTTGCCGCGGCCCGGTTCGAGATGGGTGAGGCGGGTGGCGCGGCCCATGTAGGTCTGCACGATCGGCGCGTCGCTGGCCTTGAGGAGGCGCGCCACCTCGAAGCGGGTGAGCGGATCCCAGACGGTGCGAAACGGCAGCTCGCGATGCGGCAGGTCGGCGAGGTGGTGCACCGCCAGCTCGGAGCCGCGCCGTACCACCGCCTCCACGGGCTCGCCGTGGCGCACCATGGCGTGCATGAAGCGGGTGAACCAGCGCTCCGCGCCGCCCATGTGCTTGCTGCCGATCAGATGCAGCGATTTCATTGGCCGAGCACCTTGCGGTAGATCGCGAGGTTGCCCTCGCACATCACCTCGGTCGAGAATTCCTTCAATACCAGCGCCCGCCCGGCTTCGCCCATCCGCGCCCGCAGCGCGGCATCGCCGAGCAGTCGCTGCATCGCCGCGGCCAGCGCGGCGACGTCACCGGGCGCGATGAGCAGGCCATTCTCGCCATCTCGCACCGCCTCGGGCATGCCGCCGGCGCGGCTGGCGATGATCGGCACCCGCGCCGCCGAGGCCTGCAGCAGCGAGACGCCGAGGCCTTCCATGTCGGCAGGGTGCACCAGCAGGTCGAGGCAGCCCAGCACGGCCGGGAGATTGTCCACAAAGCCCATCAGCCGCACCCGCCCGGACAAGCCGCGGTCGACAATGGCCTGCCCGATCTCGGCTTCGAGTGGCCCGCGGCCGAAGATCAGCACCTGCAAGCCGGGTTGCACGGGGAGCACCTCGTCGAGCGCCGCCAGCAGATGGCGATGACCCTTGCGTTCGATGAGCTGCGCCACCATGCCGGCCAGCAGCGTGTCGGGTGCGAGGCCGAGCTTCCTGCGATAGGCCGCCTTGTCGTAATCGACCAGGTAGGGCCGTGCATCGACGGCACTGCGCACGCAGCTCACTTTTCCGGGCGCGAGACCTTCGCCCAGCAGCACCTCCCGAATGCCTTCGGAGATGGTGATCACATGATCGTAGAGCCGGTACTTGGCGGCCACCAGCCAGCGCGGCTCGGGGTTGTCCACCCGCCGCGACAGCACGCAGGGCACGCCGGCAAGCTTCGCGCCGACGCCTCCCCACAGGTCGGCGCCGCGCCGGCTGTGCAGGTGCACCAGGTCGGGACGCTGCGCGCGGATCAGTCGCTTGAGCCGCAAGGCCAGGGCGATGTCGGCATCGCCCTTCATCGCCCGCTCGAACACCCGGCCGTGGGCCCGCGCCGGTTCGGCGATGTGGGCGCCCGGGGGGCAGGCGAGCAGGTTGTCCACGCCGAGGCGCGCCAGACCCTCCATGATGTAGAGCACCTGCCGGGCGCCGCCGTAAAGGTGGCGCCCCGATTCGACATGGAGCACTTTCATGCGCTGTACCCCGCCTCGAGGACCGCGCGTGCCTCGTCGATGACCCGTTGCGGCGAGATGTCCCGCAGGCAGGTGAACGCACCGTTGCAGGTCGGGCGGCGGCGGCACGGTGAGCATTCGAGTCCCAGCCAGATCACCCTGCCGTTCGGCCGGCAGGTGTCAAGATAGGGCCGGGTGGAGCCGAAGATCGCCACCGTGGGGGTGTTGAAGGCGGTGCCCATGTGGGTGAGGCCGGTATCCACGCCGACCAGCAGCCCGGCATGGCGGATCAGCGCCGCGGCCTCGGGCAGGCGGGTGGCGCCGGCAAGTTGCACCACACCGGGCGTGGCCCCGGCGATGCGCTCGGCGGCAGCGGTGTCGGCCGGCCCGCCGAGGATCACCGGGGCGAGGCCCAGTTCATCGCGCACCCGCGGGGCGAGGGCCTGCCAGGCATCCTCGAACCAGTGCTTCTGGGGTCGGGTGGTAAAGGGCGCAAAGACCGCGAAGCGTCCCGCCTCGAGCCCATGATCGCTCATCAGCTTCTGCGTTTTTTGCTCGGTATCTTCGGCGACATGGAGCGTAGGGAGGAATTCGCCCGCGTCGAGGCCGAGCTGCTCGGCCAGATGCAGGTACTCGGAGCTGATCCGTCGTGGGACGCCGCCCTTTGGGATGACCTCGGTCATCAGCCATTGGCTACCCTCGCGAGATCCCAGCCCGATGCGCCGCGGGGCACCGGACAGCCAGGTCAGCGCACCACTCTTGAGCAGGCTCTGCATGTCGATTGCGGTATCGAACTGCTTGGCGCGCAGCATGTTGCGGAATTGGTGGATACGGCCGAAAAGTTCACCGTAGAGCTTCTCCTTCCACAGCTGCTTCCATTCGGCCTTGGGCCACAGGATCAGCTCGTCGATCGCCGGGTCGGCCGCCAGCAGTTCATGAATTCCGGGCTCGACCAGCCATGCGACATGCGCCTTGGGGTGACTTCGCTTGATCGCCGCAGCGAAGGGCGAAGCGAAGACCACGTCGCCGATGGCGGAGGTGCGGACGATTAGGACGCGTTTCATTGGGGCAGACTCGACGTATGAGGAGTGCGAATGCGGTGAGCCGCGGGAATCCAAGGATATCAGCCACAAGTCGTTTTTCACCGGCGCGGTAACTGGCAGAGCTCATCGATTGCCGTAAATGCGGTCGTATGCTGTCCAGTTGCGAGCAAGCTCCTGGACCGAAAATGGAAAGGAGGGCTGCCCATGTAACGCATAGCGCAAACCGTACTTGAAAAACCTGTAAGTGGGTCTGAACACCTTGTGCATTTTCGGATTGCCGTGAAACTTGACGATTGTTGCCTCGTTGATCTGCTTTGCAGCCAGAGCTGGCTGCGTCATGCCGAGGCGTATCGTCCTTTTGAAGCTGGCGATCATTGCGGTTGGAAAGCATGCTGCGGCAATGCCATTGCTTCTCATCGAAGCGGTAATGTAATCCTGATCGCCCGGGACTTTCGCCAGGTAGGCCTTGCCCGCTGCGAATTCATCATAGATGAAGCGCAATGGCTCATTTCGGATGCGCATGACCGAGGAATTGAAACCGTCGTAGTACCAGTCCTTCACGATCACCAAGGCCTCCTCGCGTGCCCACAGAACGCCAGAAGAGCGTCAAGGTTTGCACGGATGACCAGACTGAGGTCAAAGTAGATGAAGTCGTCGAACGGGACGTAAGCCGGGTTGAACAGCCCCAGCTTGGTGAGGGTCGGGTGCGCGCCCGGGCGCCTGAATTCGCTCCAGCTCGAACACGGGAGCTGATCGATGGCGGCAGCGATGTTGCGCTTTTGGTCCGTAATGCAAGTCAGCGTGAATGGCCGGCACATGTGCGTTTCGAGCATGCCGAACATTCTGTCGATATACACGTGGGCCAATCGATAGAGATCGCCAGTGGCGACGCAGACAAACCTGATTGGTTCGGTGGGAATTTTCGGATAGTGTTCTGGCATGGTTAATCATCCTGCCGGTGGTGCCGGGAAGCGGCTGGCGCCGACCCTTGGTGAAAGGGCGTGGGTCCATTCGGGGTGCGAATACTGAATATTTTGCAGGTAATCGATGTGACCAGCGACGTTCTTTTTCATTCATCACCAGCCTTCGCTGAGGAACATCGGTGACGAACTGTGTTCGCCGAAGCACTATTTCTCATTCGAATCCGGGGGCGCCGAGTAGCGGTTCTCGGGGGGTGTTTTCTCCGATCTTGGGCAGCATGCGCTCGCGGCGGCGGGGTGGCGCCGCAAGACGCCGTGCTTTGGGCAATCGGGCGCTCCAATACAGTCAAGGATAGCGTCATGCCTGCCATAGCCCAATTGCCGCATGCCGGCTGGGGATTGCGGGATATCGACGGCGTGATCGACAAGGATCGCTTCCTGCCATGTGTCAGTTGCCTGCATCCCATGCTTGACGATGGCATTGATGGCGGGGAACGCTGCTGTTTCTGAACGCCGACCCTCGGGTGACGCCTCGGCAGGAACTTCGGCAATTGAGCCGGATCGCACGAGCAAGGGGCTGGAATATCCTGCTGAACGACTGCAGCGATTCTGAGATGAGAGCCGCCTTGCGGCTCAACGAGCGAGTCATCACGAACTCGTTCCATGGCGCTTATTGGGGCTTGTTGTCAGGACATCAGGTTGCTATCGCGGGATATTCGTCGAAATTTGACAGCTTGTTGAGGGCGTTCGGGCTTGAGGGCGGCGAGGTGGTTCGGTATGAGAAAGCCAGAAGGCCTCGCCTGATCGACCGTATTCTCCACCGCGGATCTTCCGGCCTCTGTCAATCTGTCGAGCGCTCCGCGCGTGGTGACATGTGGCTGTCGCTGCCGTCCAGCCGTGAGGTGCTCACCCGTTTCCGGAATCTGAACCTGGCCTTTGCCGAAGCGCAGGTCAGGTCCGGTGCCTTTGCCGCCGTGCTGCCTTTGTCTTTCGGGCCATGAGATAGACCGTGATCTTGCGCCGCTGCGCCTCGGCAACCCGCGCCCAGTGGCGCAGTGCCGTCTTCGGCTCTGCGCTGGCCAAACGCGCTGCGTCGTTGGCGGTGATGGTGCTTGGCTGCAACTCATCTTCCTCCACTGGGCATGGCGTCACGATCGGGATACAGAGCCCCGATTTCCAGTAAGCATCGAGCGCAGTATCGATCGCCTGTCTTGGCACGGATAGCCGGTCGAGCAGGCGACGAGCACCGGCCAGACTTACGAGGTAGGCTTGCGCTCCGCTCGGACTTTTGTTCGGAAGGACGAGTCGTCGGCCGTGTGAGAGCTCGGCGACCGCAATGCCTCGTACCGGCTTCAAGGCGGACAGGCGGACCGCATCCCATTGCAGGCCGGCAGCAATGACTTCAGCGCTCACTTGCAGCAGGTCGGGGCTTATGGTTACGTCGTCTTCCAGCACGATTGCATGCTCGAGCCCCGCTCGACGACGACTTGGAGAAACCGTAGATGCGACAGGTAACAGCCTATTTCACCGGGAAGCAAGCGCGTTTCCGTCCCTGCTGGAAGTGTGGCGCGGTCGATCAGGCGGCCGTCGACCGCGGGCAGGAATTCTGCTTCGAGGCCGGCCGCGGCGAGGCGGCCGACCATCACGCTGCGGCGCTCCTTGGCGCGGTCGAGGTTGAGTACGAAAATCTTCACGCGCCTGCTTTCCCTTGTCCGGTCGCGTCCGGGGCTTCCTGAAGGACCGCTACGCCAGCGGCGACGAAGGCTTGACGCATGTCGGCGTCTTGCCGTGGGGGCTTGAGCGGAATGCGTTTCCGGCCAAACACCTTCACCCGCGCCGGTTCACCATGAATCCGCTTGGCAGACATCCGCGCCGAGGAGCGCAGGCCGATTACCGCTGTGGATGAAAGCCTGCTCATGCAAGGCTCCAGGGGGCTTCGATTTCGGTAACCCAATTTACGGGCTCTCTCGACTCGCGCTTCGGGGCCTTGACGTGTCATTTGTATTGCACGTCGGTGAACCCTTGGAGGACGAGCCAGTGTCCATGTATGCGGCAATCCCGTGCCTTCATCAGAGCAGTATCTCCCGCGCGTGTGGATTGCCGCCACGAGCGATCGACATCAACGCAAGGTACTGACGTTGCGAAGCAACAAAAAATACAGTTCGACGTTGTCGTCCGTCGTGCTTGCGGTGAGCCTGTAAGCGTGTTCTGTCTGGCGCGCCGTCAGATCGTGTCATCGCGGGGACCCTTTGAATTGTTGTGCTAGGCGGGTAATGATATCCCTCCGGGCGAAGCAAGCGCCTGTCAACCAGCATGCCCCTCACGGCGTCCTGGTTCGCTACCGGGGGCTCGCGCAGACCGGCTCCCTGGCATGATCAATCGATTCCAGGCTAGATGGCTCGCTGAAGGTGGAAGATGCAGATAGTGGTAGTCGGAAACGCAGCCCTGAACGAGGACTTCTCCGCCTTGATCGATGGCGCTGACGAGGTCATCCGTTTCAACCGGGCGAACAATTTTGGTGGCCACGGAGGAACGCGAACCACTGTGCTTTGCATTGCGAACTGGGGTGAAATCGGCAGAAAAATCGCAAAGCGTCAATTGCTGGTTGGGCTGCCGTGCTTTCCCCTGGTGCGCGAGTTCTGGTTCTCGCGCCCTTCGTTTCGAGAAAGCGCGTTTCTGTGGCGCAAGAGTTGGCGCCGTGACATCGATAGTCTCGACTACTCGCGCGCCATCGTCAGGCGCAATTCGCTGAGCGCGCGAACACGCATATTCTTCGGCGCGGATATTTACCAGCGGGGTCTTGAACTGTGTCGAATCGAATGCAATTCCCAGATCCCGACGTTGCAGCCCAGTACCGGTTTCCTCGGGCTGCAATATGTGCTGCAGCGTTATGGCGCTTGTGACGCCAGTATAAGCTTGGTGGGCTTTGCATTTTCGGGCTGGGAGCGCCACCCATGGCAAGCCGAGCAGGCCGCCGTGGAGGCGTATGAGCGGGAGGGCCGGATCCGCTGGTTGCGTCAGATCCGTTGAGTTGGGAATGCTGAAATCGTAGCCGAAGTCCTAAGCGCTTGCGTGGTGGATGCGCTCAGCGCGAGTGCCCGGCGATCGACGGTGAGCCAGCACGTTCGTCGCCGAGTCGGTCTCCAGCCGCTCGTGGGCAGTTCATGGATACCCCGCTAAACCAGCCAAGCGATATGCGCCTTCACGTCGCCGCGCTTGATCGGCGCAGTGACCAGCACCTCGGCGACGGCGGAGGTGCGGACGATAAGGCCGTGATTCGTCGTGTGCTCCGGCATCTTTGCCTCCCTATTTTTCAGCGGGCCGGGCCGGCGCGTTACTGCTCCAGCAGCGCTCGAGATCGGCTATCGAAAAGGGGTAGGCGAGTCGCCCCCTGCCCAAGTAGCGCAGCCCGTACTTGAAGAAGCGATACCAGGGACGGAATATCTGGTGCATCTTGGGTTTGCCGTGAAACTTGACGATCAGGGCGCTACCGATCCTATGCGAAGCCGCGGCGGGCGCTCCAAGCCCCTCACGGATTGCCTGCTTGAAGCTCACGATCTGCTCCGGCGGGAAGGTCGTGGCCTCGACCCCGTGTGCGCGCAGCGAGCCGGTGATGTAGTCCTGATCGCCGGGAATCTTCGCCGGGTATTCCCGTCCGCTCACGAAGTCCTCGTAGATGAAGCGCAGGCCAGCAGGGCGGATGCGCATCACACAGGAATTGTAGCCGTCGTAAAACCAGCCATTGACGATAACCAGGTCGGTTTCCTGGCTACGAGAGAATTCGAGCAGTGGCCCGAGACTGGCGCGGATCACCAGGGTAAGGTCGAGGTAAACGAACTCGGTGTAGGGGATATAAGCCGGGTTGAACAGTCCGAGCTTGAGCCGGGTGGCTCGACCGCCGCGGGCACGTAACTCCTGCCAGGCGGTGCAGTCGATCTGTTCGATCGACGGGTCGAGCTGACGTGCTCGATCGGTGACGCAGATGAGCTTGAAGGGGGCGGGCGCGAACTGCCGCAGCATGCCCGCCATGCGTTCGACGTAGGTTTCGGCCATGCCGTAGAAATCGCCGGTCGCCACGCACACGAAGACTTGTGTCGATTCGTGGTCATCACGCGGAGTTCGGGCCGTATCGAAAGTTCCGATTGTCACGCGAGGATCCGCCCTGAGTTGAAGGCGCGATTATAGCGCGCGCCTTTTGCCATGTTTCCATGAATGCCGGCCATGACTTCCAAATGCAGGCAATTCTGCAGCATGATTTCGCCGAGGCTGCTCGCCGAACCCAAGGCGGATGTCTGTGTTATGTTCCTGCCCTCTGCAAACCCGCGGCGCGATCAGGTTCGCGACGTTCGGGCATTCTGGTTTTCGGACCTTAGCCAATGAAGGTGAGATGAGAAATCCCCTCGCCCAGCGGAAGAAGAACAGATTTCTATCCGCCGTGGAATATGTGCGGCTCAGCATAAGGAATCGGTTCTCCGCAGCGTCGGTGCGCTCGGCCGACGGGCCAGTGGTCTCGCTCACCACCTATGGGCCGCGGTTGAAGCAGGTATTCGTGGCGATAGAAGCGATCGCTCGCGGAACCCGGAAACCTTCCCGGCTGATCCTTTGGCTTGACGAGGAAATGCGCGGTAAGCCGTTGCCGAAGGCGTTGCGTCGCCTTCTGCAGCGCGGGCTCGAGGTCCGATTCTGCGGAAATTTCGGCCCCCACAACAAATATTATCCTTTCGTGGATTCGGAATCTGTGTTCGTGCGGCCGCTCGTAACTGCGGATGACGATGTGATCTATCCGGACTATTGGCTGGACGAGTTGATGGCAGCCTTCGGTGAAGAGCCGAACCTCATAAACTGTTTTCGCGCGCAGCGGATCGGGGTGGCGCCTGGCGGACTGCAGCCTTATGCGACATGGGGGCTCAATCGCTCCACCACGCCAAGTCACCTAGCATTCTCTACCGGCGTCTCAGGGGTCGTCTTTCCTGCCGCCTTTCTTGCTGCGCTCAAACGCGCGGGCCCAGAATTCAAGACCTGCTGCCCGCGAGCGGATGATATCTGGCTCAATGTCATCGCCTTGCGTTGCGGCTACAAGGTGCGACAGATCCGCACGCAGCCGATCCACTTCGTGGAGATCATGGGTACCCAGCGCAGCTCCCTGAATCGCAGCAATGTGCAGGCCGGCGGTAACGACAGGCAGCTTGGTTCCACCTACGGGCCCGTTGAGATCGCGCTTCTGCAGGATGCGTTGCGGTTGGAAAATGCCAGCTGCCCTGCGCGTTGACGACGCGATTCGTGTGAGACGGGCAGCTGCAGGCCATGGCGCGGGCATGGCCTCCGGGGTTGCGCCCGCGTGCTATGCTGAATTTGCGCTTTTTTCGGGCCCATTGGATGAGCAGCGACGTCATTTTCATTCACAAGCAGCCACCGCTGCGAAACATCGGGGACGAATTGTGTTCTCCCCGGCATTATTTTGATTTGCGATCCGCCCGTGAACGGCTCGCGGTCGTCGGCGGCGGGGTATTCGCGGATTTCGGCGAACGCGATCTTGCGCGCCGAGGGCTCACTGCGCAGGATGCCGTGCTGTGGGGGGTGGGCCGCTCGCTCAAGCGCGGCAGCGACTCGCTCGAAAGGATCGCAACGCTGCCGCATCTCGCCTGGGGCCTGCGCGACATCGACGGCGTGGCCGACCCGGAACGGTTTCTGCCTTGCGTGAGCTGCCTGCACCCGATGCTCGATGCAGGCGCGGGGCAAGATGGCACGCTGCTGTTCGTAAACGCCGAGCCTCGCGTTACGCCGGCCGACGGGGAGACTGCGCTGCGGGCGTTGGCGGCCGCTCGCGGCTGGCAGTTCTTGCAGAATGATTGCTCCGATCAGGCGATGCGGGATGCCTTACGCGGGAATCGCAGGGTGATCACGAATTCCTTCCACGGCGCATATTGGTCCCTGCTGTCGGGCCACGACACCTTCGTGACCGGTTACTCGAGCAAATTCGTGAGTCTTTTCCGTGCGTTCGGCCTCGATCCGCAGCCGATCGTGCGTTATGAAAAGCCCCGCAAGCTCGGCTTCTGCGGCCGCTTGCGAGGGCGTGCCGGCGCGGGCCTGCTGAACGGGGTGGTGCAGGCGGTGGACGAGAACCGCGTGGTCCGGCTCGCCGACAGCCGTGCCATGCTTGCGGCGTTCCGCGAGCGCAATCTAGCCTTTGCGCAGGCGCTGGTCGCCGAGGGGGTGCTCAAGGCGTATTCGCTGCGCGCCTGAGCTATTCTCTTGGGGACCCGTAAATGCCATTAAGATAAATGTCGATCAAGTCCTTCCTGCCTCGCACTCGCTGGGGAGATCATGTCGTTCATTTCGTGAAGTTCGTGAAGGCTCACCATCGCCTGCCGAGCAAACGAATGCTCATCAACGATGCCTTGTACCGGCTCAAGGTCAGCGCAGAGATCGAAGACCCGTTGCGGGTATTGGTGTCGGACAAGGAGTACGTGAAGCTCTATGTTGCGGCCAAGGTCGGCGATGTTTACAACGTGCCTACGCTGGCGGTGCTCCGGAGCATGCAAGAGGTGCGTACATACGCGTTTCCGGAGGTTTGCTGCATAAAACCGACACACCTTAGCGGCAAGGTGCTCTTGCGCCATCGCGGCGAGCCGCTCGATTTCGCCGAGATCGCGCATTGGTTTTCCCTCAATCGCTATCACGCTACGCGCGAGCGAAACTATCGTACGCTGCAACCCAAGGTGATCGTCGAGCCGCTGCTGTTCGGCGGCTCGGCGGTGCTCGATTACAAGTTCTTCTGCTACCGCGGCAAGGCGCGGCTGATCCAGATCGACTTCGATCGGGCGAACGGTCATACCCGAAAGTATTTCGACCGCAACTGGTCGGAGCAGGATTACTCGATGGGTTATCCGCGGAACAAGGCGTTATTTGAGAAGCCGCTGGCACTCGAGAAGATGACTCGGCTTGCCGATACGCTGAGCGAAGATTTCGGCTTCATCCGTGTCGATTTGTATGCCGAGGGCGACACCGTGCTGGTTGGGGAGATCACCAACTGCCATGGGAATGCCCACAAGCGCTTCATCCCGGTGTCTGCGGAGGCGATTGCGTCGAGGCTGCTGTTCGACTAGGGAATTTGCCGGCGCGGGGCCTGTCCCAGGGCGTCCGTGAAGCGTGGCATTGCGCGATTTAGTCCTTGGCGGCCGTTGCGTCGGTCCGCCGCGCCTCGACAAGGCCGAGTTCATGGATGCGGTTTGCGCGAATGCTTTTCACCACCAGCAGATCGCCAGCTTCGGCGAGCGCAAAGGCCATCCGCAAGGCTTCGTCGTGATCGGGTGCGATTCGAATATCCGCGTCGTGTGTTCCGCCCTCGCGCAGGCCCCGGGCGAGAAGCTTTGCGACCTCGAGCGGCATTCTTCCACGCAGTGCGCAGGTGTCCGAGCAAACGTACTGGTCGAACGCGCCGGCTACCGCACGCCCTGTCTCGATCATGAATTCGTCCGATCGGTTGCCGGCGCAGCAGAACATCAGGATCTTCCGGGCAAAACCGTCCAGGCGGCTTACGAAGGCTGCGAGCTCTCCAACGGCCTGGGGTCCGTCGGCGTGAGTCGCGAGCAGCCTGAAGGGCAGGCCCTCGATGAAGTTCATTCGACCGGGATTGCTCGACTCATCCGAGACGAAATCCGCCAGGGCCTCGCGAATGACGCCGACGCCGACCCCGAGGCCGTGGGCTAGCGCCATCGCGAACATCGCGTTCACGAGCGCTGGCCGAAAGGCACCGCCGAAGCTGCTTGGGATCTCCGCAGCAGGGATCTCGCCGAGGCAGACCGAGCCTTCGCAAAGCCGGATCATGGGCGCTGCCGTGGTGTCCAGATAGGCGGCAAGTCCGCCGGCGGCCAACTGCGAGACGAGCGCTGGATTGTCGTCGTGCTCGCTCACCAGGCAGATACGTTGTGCCTGAATGTCCTTGCACATGGCCAGGCAGAGCGCATCGTCCGCGTTGAGCACGGCCAGGCGACGCGCTGCCCTGGCGACCAAGCCTTTCACTGCCGCCATCTGCTCGCGGCTGTCGATGCCGTCGAGTCCGAGGTGGTTGTCGTAGATGTTCAGGACCGCAGCAACATCGCAGCCATCGAATGCCATGCCGGTACTGATCAGGCCTCCGCGCGCCAGTTCGAACACCACCGCTTCCGTCCGGGGGTCGAGGAGTAGCCGGCTGGCCTGTTTGCAGCCCGCCGAATCGCCTTCACGGAGGGCGTCGCCGTCAACGTAGGCGCCTTGCGTCGTGGCCAGTGCGACGGTGGTGCCGGCGCGCATGAGAATCCACGAGAGCATGCGGCAGGTTGTCGTTTTGCCAACGCTGCCAGTGACGAAAGCACTCGGCACGGCGATCGGGATGCGTCGGTCGATGCCTCGGCGACGCAGCGCCTCGGTAGTCTTCCAGGCCAGTTTCCAGCGCAGTTCGCGCAGTCGTCGGCCAGCTTTCAATGCTCCTTCCCCCTGGTCAATGACCCCTCGTCGGGAGCGTTGGGTCAGATAAGCGTAATGTCACAGCTAGAAAAGGCCGCACGCATGTCGGCCTCTTCCTCCGGTGACTTGAAACGGATGGCGTCCCAGCCGAAGGCTACGACCTGCGCATCCTGTCCGTAGATCTGGCGCGCGAAAAGCAGGGCCGACGAGCGCACGCCCACGACGCAGTCGTAGGCGGTATGACTCATATAGGCCTCCAGTGCTTCGCTGATCTCGATCGGCAGGTAGGCCGGTTCCAGGAGCTCTCGTTGCGGGTCCTTGGGGTGGCCCTTGTAGTGGATCTCGTCGAAGCCCTCCGCCTGCAGCCATGCTCGAATGTGCTGGCTGACCGCATCGCGCGCTTCGGGGGTCATCAGGCCGGAGCCAACCAGGGGCTGGCCGATCACCAGTGCGCGGCGTGTCGCGAGGTCCTGCCGTGTTTCGCTGCGAGCCACCAGCGCAGGCAGCAGCACGGTCTTCGCGGGCGGGTATTCATTGGGCAGGCCCGGCAGCGCATAGATACGATCGCAGAACGGCGCGTCCGAGCCGATACGGTCGCCGGCGAAGCACCAGTAGTCGAGTTCGGGCGCGACCAGCCGCCGCAGCTTGCGCAGATACTGGGCGGCGGCCTTTAGCGGGCTCAGTGGGTAGCGGCGAATGCTGATGATGCCGTCGGGCAGGATGCGCGCCTTCATCGTGCCTGCGCCGCATGCCTTGGGCAGCGCACGCAGGAAGTAGTTGATCGCCTCGGTGTCGAAGACCGCGCTGTGAATGTGAATGCTCTCGCAGCGGCCGACGAGTTCGGCGACCTGGCGGATATTGGCGCGCAGGCGTCGGTGACGGCCGAAGGGGCCGGGCAGCGGCTGCCAGCGCGGCCAGGCCATGTAGGCCGAGGCCTCCCAGTCCTGTTCGACGACGATCTGCGTCACGCCCTTCTTGTACCAGACGAGCACCTGCCGCGCGCCTTGCTCGAAGGTCTCGGCGATGCGCCGTGCGGCCAGGTATTGCAGCGGCGAGGCCACGAAATAGAGCGCGACATGCCTGCCGTCGCTCATCGCACCGCGTCCCCGCTGGCCAGGAGTCTTGCGTACGCACCGTCGGCCGCCGCCAGCGCTGCGTGGCTGCCCACCTCGACGATGCGGCCGTGCTCCATCACCACGATGCGGTCGGCATCGCGGATCGTCGACAGGCGGTGGGCGATCACCAGCACGGTGCGGTTCTGGCGCAACTCGTCGAGCGCATCCTTGACCGCGCGCTCGGACTCGTTGTCGAGTGCCGAGGTGGCTTCGTCGAGCAGCAGAATGGGGGCGTTCTTGAGGAAGGCGCGGGCGATGGCGATGCGCTGGCGCTGGCCGCCGGAGAGCTGGCTGCCGTTCTGGCCGATGCGCGTGGCGAGGCCGTCGGGCAGCTTCTCGATGAACTCCCAGGCGTGCGCTGCGCGTGCGGCGCGGACGATGTCCTGCTCGTCGATGTCGGCGCGACCATAGGCGATGTTGGCGGCGACGCTATCGTCGAACAGCACCACCTGTTGGCCGACCCAGGCAAGCTGGCCACGCAGCCACGGCAGCGGCAGCGAGCACAGCGTCGCGCCGTCGAGCAGGATGCGGCCCTGCGTGGGTTCGAAGAAGCGCGCGATGAGGTTCACCAGGGTGCTCTTGCCGCTGCCCGACGAGCCGACCAGGGCCACCGTTTCGCCGGGCGCGATCTCGAGGCTGAAGTCTTCGATGGCCCAGGCGGCCTGGTCGGGATAGCGGAAGCACACCCGGTCGAAGCGCAGCGCGCCAGTGGCAGGGGCGCGGTCCGGCTGCTCGTCGAGGGTGTCTGGCTCGGGCGGGGTGTCGAGCAACTCGAAAATGCTCTGCGCGCCGGCGAGGCCGCGCTGGATCACCGCGTTGATGTTGGTGAGGCGGCGGATCGGCTCGAACAGCATCGACATCGCGGTGACGAAGGCGACGAACTCCCCCGGGGTGAGCTTGTCCTGCGCCGACAGCGTGGAGGCGGTCCAGATCACCGCCGATACGGCCGCGGCGGCCAGGACCTGCACCAGCGGGGCGTTGGCCGACGAGACGCGCACGGTGCGCATGGTCTGCTTGCGCAGCCGCTCGGCGATGCTCGAAAAGCGTCGGTCTTCGTGCTCATGAGTGCCGAACAGCTTGATCTCGCGTACTCCCGCGAGGGATTCCTCGACCGCACCCGTGAGGCGCCCGGTGGTCTGCTGCATCTCGCGGTTGGTGCCCCGCAGTTTCCTGCTTGCGACGCGGATCAGCCAGGCGATCAGCGGCGCGATGGCGATGATCAGCAGGGTCAGCTCCCAGGCGGTGTACACCAGGTAGCCGGTGAGGCCGACGATCACCAGCGAGTCGCGGATGACGATGATCCAGGCATTGGACAGCGCCGAGCCCACCTGCGGGATGTCGTAGAGGATGCGCGACAGCATGCGGCCACCGCTCTCGGCCTGATGGACAGACATCGGCAAGTGCATCTGGTGGCGGAATACCTGCTGGCGCAGGTCGGTGATGGCCTTGTTGGCGATCCACTGGCTCGACACATTGGCCGCGTATTCGGCGATGCCCTTGCCAAGGAAGGCCAGCATCAGGAACAGCGGCACCTGCCATTGCGCGGTCTTGCTCTTGCCGATCAGGCTCTCGTCGACCAAGGGCTTGAGCAGCGCGGGCAGCACCGGCTCGAGCGAGGCGGCGACCACCATCGCCAACACCGACAGCAGCACCACCTTGCGGTAGGGTTTGAGCGAACCAAGCAGGCGGCGGTAGAGCTGGATCGAGCCTTTCATTCGCGGTGCAGCACCTTGTCGACCACCAGCGACGACCACCCGTCCTCGCGGAATTGTGCTTTGAGCGCCTTGTCATCGTAGTCGGTCTCGACCCATTCGATGAAGCCGATCCTCTTCTTCGCGTTGGCGGCGAGATACTGGGCGAAAAAGAAATCCAGCACCCCGGTCTTGGCCTTCTTGAAGTGGCCGTACTTCCAGTCGAGTTCCTTCATCGCCTGCGATACCGGCTCGCCCAGATGCAGGATGCGATACAGCGCCGCGCCGATTCCGGCGCGGTCGGCACCGGACTTGCAGTGCATCAGCGCCGGGTACTCGATGCGCTCGAAGAGCTCGCGCATCATGCGTACCTCGGCCACCTCGGGCGGATTGCGCGAGTACAGCTTGACGCTGTGCAGCACGATGCCGAGCTCCTCGCAGACCTCGCGCTCGAAGAAGTAGGAGCCGTAGTCGTGCTCGCCGCGCAGGTTGATGATGGTCTTGAGCCCGTACTTGCGATGGTACTTGCGGATCTGTGCCGGGCTGGGCTGGCTGGAGCGGAACATGCCGCCGCCAAGATCGTAGAGGTTGTTGTAGATCGCCCGCACGAAACCGTGGTCCACCAGGTGCATGTCGAGCCAGGCGAGGAAGCGCCCCCAGGGCTTGCTGATGTCCTTCATCGAGGGTCCTGCGCAATGCCGACCGGGCACACCCGCACCGCCGGCAGCTTGGGGAATGCGCTTTCGCGGCCGCTGCGGGCGACGAGGTCGGGGGCGTGCCTGCCGAGCAGCGCTTCGGCTTCTGCGCCGGGCAGCCGCACCACCCAGTCGACCGCCCGCAAGGCGGCGTGCAGTCGCAGCGCGTCGTCGTCGCCGTCATCCGCCAGGTCGATCAGCAGCAGCCGGTCGCCGAGCCGGCTGGCCGCCTCGATCTCGCCGAGCCGGCGCACGTCGAAGGGTTCGAAGGGGCCGAACATCACCACTACCCGCTCGCCGGCTGCGCGCGCCTGGGCCAGTGCGGTGGCCACCTGGGCCGCCGCCAGCAGCCCCTGGGCACCTCCCGCGTGTGCCCGCAGGGCCTCGCGCAGTTCCTCGGTGCTCACCGTGGCGGTACCGAGCTTGCCGACCACGATTCCCGCCGCCACGTTGGCCAGGGCGGTCGCATCGTGCAGCGACAGCCCCGCTGCCACGCCGCAGCCCAGCGCTGCGATCACGGTATCGCCGGCGCCGGTCACATCGAACACCTCGCGCGCCCGGGTAGGCAGGTTGCAGGGCGGCTGGCCGCGCTCGAGGATGGTCACGCCGCGTTCGCTGCGGGTCACCACCAGCGCCTGCAGGTCCAGCTCCTCGCGCAGGGCGGCGCCCTTGGCGATGAAGGTCGCGTCGTCCGCGCAGGGGCCGACGATGGCCTCGAACTCGGAGAGGTTGGGCTTTACCACGGTGGCCCCGGCATAGCGCGAGAAGTCGCGGCCCTTGGGGTCGACGATGACGGGCAGGCCGCGCTCGCGGGCCAGGCGGATGAGCGGCTCCACGTTCTGCAGCGTGCCCTTGGCGTAATCGGAAAGAATCACCGCATCCACGCCTTCGAGCGCCTTCGCGAAGGCCTCGGGCAGGGCCTCGGTGTGGGCGGCGGCGAAACCGTCCTCGAAATCGAGGCGAATGAGTTGCTGGTGGCGGCTGATGACCCGCAGTTTGGTGATGGTGCGTGCCCCGGGTGGGGTCAGCAGCCGGCAATCCACCCCCGCGGCGGCGAGGCTGCGGGCCAGCACCTCGCCGGCCTCGTCCTGCCCGGCGATGCCGATCAGCGATACCCGGGCGCCCAGCGAGGCGACGTTGAGGGCCACGTTGCCGGCCCCGCCGGCGCGGGTTTCGTCGTCGCGAACGAGCACCACCGGCACCGGCGCTTCGGGCGAAATTCGCGAAGTGCCGCCATGCCAGTAGCGGTCGAGCATCAGGTCGCCGACCACCAGGATGCGAAGCGCAGCGAAATCGGGCAGGTTCAGGTTCATGTCGATTCGAACGGGTCGGGCGATGGCTGCGGGCCTTGGCCGGCAAGTGCCGTCAAAGTGCCGGATTGTAGCGTCTAAAGTGTCGCTCCGCCCGCTCCTCTGCCGAATCGGCCACCGCGGCTCAGGCCCCCGTCGGATGACGATTGAAGCAGCGCAGGGTCGCGCCCCAGCGTTCGACGCGCAGTGTGCTCAGCGCGCCGCAGTCGAAATCGAGCCCCAGCCAGCGCTCCGGCGCGATCCCCAGCAACTCGCCCGCAATCACCCGCAAGGGTCCCCCGTGGGCGACGATGACGACCGGCCCGGCGGCGTGGCGGTCGCGGATCTCGGCGAAGGCGGCCATTACCCGGGCAGCCATTTCGCGTGGCGATTCGCCCCCCGGCGCACGAAATCCCAGCGGGTCTTCGGCCCAGGCGTCGATTGCGTTGCCGATCGCTTCGAAGCTGCGGCCTTCCCATTCGCCGAAGTCGATTTCCTGCAGCCGCCCCTCGATGCTGGGCGCGCCGAGGGCCTCGGCGAGCAGGCGGGCGCGCTGCAGCGGGCTGGCGTAGAGGGCGAAATCGGGCGGCAGCAGCCGCCTCAGGGCGGCAGCCAGTTGGTGCGGTGGCTCGAGCAGCGGCAGATCGGTCCGGCCGTAGCAAGTGCCGGGGGCCACGGCCGGCCTGGGGTGGCGGATCAGATGAAGTTCCATGCCGCGAGTATGCCGAAATAGCAGGCCAGCTCGCTCGCCTGCTGGGCCGCGCCGAGGCAGTCGCCGGTATAGCCGCCGAGGCGGCGCAGAAACACCCGCGCGGCGCGCCAGGTGACCAGTGCCGCCAGCGCGACGGCTCCGAGCGCCGGCAGCGCGGGCAGCAACAGCAAGGGCAGTGTGCCGCACAGCAGCGCGATGGCGAGCTCGTGTGCCTGCAGGCGCCGCGCCAGCGGCCTGGACTTGGCGCTCTCGTCCTCGCGCACATAGTCGAGAAAGTGGATCAGGCTGGTCGAGGCGAGTCGCGACAGCGGATGGGCCACCAGCAATGCCACAAGCGCAAGCGTCAGGTCGATGTTCGCCAGCTCGATCAGCGCCAGCGCCTTGCCGAGCAGCATCAGCGTGAGGCCGGCACTGCCGTAGCTGCCGATACGCGAGTCCTTCATGATCGTCAGCACCTGCAGCCTCTCCCAGCCACCGCCAAGACCGTCGCAGGCGTCCGCCCAGCCGTCTTCATGGAAGGCGCCGGTGAGGCGGATGGTGGCGGCCATCGACAGCACCACCGCGATGCTCGCCGGCAGCACCAGTGCCGTCGCCCACAGCACCAGCGCGCCGGCCGCGCCGACGGTCCAGCCCACCAGCGGGAAATAGCGCGCCGCGTGATTGAGCCGCTCGGGCGACCACGGCACCCAGCCCGGCACCGGGATGCGGGTGAAGAAACCCAGCGCGGTGAAGAACAATTCGAGTTGGTAGCGCATGGGGCGTGATTGGTGATTGGTGATTGGTGATTGCGGTTGTCATGGCGATGGTTCTTCCAATAACCCGTCACCAATGACCAATTACCGTTCCGTCACTCCGGCGGACTCGAAGCTCGCCATCTCGTTGAGAAAATTCACCGCCGCCTGCACCAGCGGCCAGGCCAGCGCGGCGCCGGTGCCTTCGCCGAGGCGCAGGTCGAGCTGCATCAACGGTTCGACGCCGAGGTGGCGGTGCTGGATGGCGTGGCCGGGTTCCTGCGAGCGGTGGGCGAAGATGCAGTAGGGCAGGAGCCGGGGGGCGAGGGCGTGGGCGACCAGCAGCGCCGAGGTGACGATGAAGCCGTCGATCAGCAGCACCATGCGCCGCTCGGCTGCGCCCAGCATCGCGCCGGCCATCATCGCGATCTCGAAGCCGCCGTACTCGGCAAGCACCGCGAGTGGATCGGTAGGACGTCCGCCTCGCGCCAGCGCCGTGGCGAGCAGACTGCGCTTGCGGGCCAGGCCGGCATCGTCGAGCCCGGTGCCGCGCCCGGTCACCGTCTCGAGCCCGGCGCCGCCGGCTTCGCCGACCAGACAGTGGGTGAGCAGTGAGGCGGCGGCGGTATTGCCGATGCCCATCTCGCCGAAGCCCACCACGTTGCAGCCGTTCTCAAAGAGATTGTGCGCAAGTTGCCGCCCGCGGGCGATCGCTTCGTCGCGCTGTTCCGGGCTCATCGCGGGCCGTTCGATGAAGTTCGCGGTGCCGCGGGCGATCTTGGCATCCACCAGGCCGGCGCGTGCGCCGAAGTCGTGGGCTACCCCGGCGTCCACCACGGTGAGGTTCATTTCCATCTGCCGCGCAAAGACGTTGATCGCCGCGCCGCCGGCGAGGAAGTTCTCGACCATCTGCCAGGTCACGTCCTGCGGATAGGCCGAGACGCCGGCGCACGCGGCGCCGTGGTCGCCGGCGAAGACCAGCATTTGCGGCTGCAGCAACTGCGGTTCGAGGCGCTGCTGGATCAGGCCGATCTGCTGCGCCAGTGCCTCGAGCCGGCCGAGCGCACCAAGCGGCTTGGTCTTGCGGTCGATGCGTTGCTGCAGTGCAGGGGCGATGGCAGGGTCGGGCGCGGAGATGTCGAAGAGCATGCAGGTGGGGCCTCGGGCTGTCGGCTTGGAGGGTGGCGGCGGATGTTAGCACGCGGCCATCGCGCCCTTGCGCCGCCGCTCAGGGTGCCTTGAGCACCATCGGCAGGCCGGCGGCGACGAAGGTGACGCGCTCGCACAGCGCCGCGAGCTCCTGGTTGAGTCGCCCGGCCTCGTCGCGGAACAGCCGGCCGAGCGGGGTTTCGGGCACCAGCCCGAGGCCGACCTCGTTGGACACCAGGATGATCCGCCCCGGCAGGGCCGGCAGCGCAGCCTGCAAGGCCTCGCGTTCGGCGACCAGTTCGGTGAGCGTATCGGCATCGTGGGGCGCCTCGAGGTGCGCGGCGCCGGTCATGAGATTGGCCAGCCACATGGTCAGGCAATCGACGACTACGCAGCGTTCGACCGCGCATTCGCGCTGCAGTGTCTCGGCCAGCCCGCGCGAGGCCTCCACGGTGCGCCAGACCGCCGGGCGGTCGGCCCGGTGACGCTCGATGCGCGCGGCCATCTCGGGGTCGAGCGCTTCGGCGGTGGCGATCACGGTAACCGGCAGAGCGCTCGCCGCGGCGGTCCGTTCGGCGAGCCGGCTCTTGCCCGAGCGGGCGCCAC
This sequence comes from Zoogloeaceae bacterium, assembly GCA_024235595.1. Lineage (GTDB taxonomy): Bacteria > Pseudomonadota > Gammaproteobacteria > Burkholderiales > Rhodocyclaceae > Cognatazoarcus. Next base: position 587,307 of record JACKMC010000001.1, read on the forward strand.
CGAGGATGAGTTCGCAGGTCATGGGGTGGGGGTTCTTTTCCTGAAGGGTCCCAAAACGGGAACCTGATGCGCTATTATCCACGTCTTGCCGCCTTCGGGTGGCAGCAGGAATTCAGGTGCCCGCCGGACCTTCCGGTCCGCGGGTTAAACGGGAAACAGGTGCGCGAGCGTCGCTCGCAAGGCCTGTGCTGCCCCCGCAACGGTAAGTGGACGCAAGCTGCATCCAACCGCCACTGGACGACAAGTCTGGGAAGGCGATGCATCCGGTCCGGCAAGGCCTCGAGCCTGCCGGCCCAGTCCATGAGCCCGGATACCGGCCCGGATTCCCGGGCGTGTCGTGTCGACGCGCCACAGGCAGAAGTGCTGCGGGGTAGCAGCGACGGGTGCGGTATTCCTGCTCCTTCGATTGCTCCCCCATGGCGCTTCCATTTGCATCGGGCCGGTTCGGTGCGGGGACGCAGCCGCCGGCCGCAGGGAGTCGAACAATGAAAATCCGTCTTTCCGCCATGGCGATCGCCTTCGCCTGGCCCTCTATCGCGCCGGCCGCCGAGATGGTGGTGGCGCTGGCCGAAACCGTGGTCACCGCCACCCGCCAGGAAGCGCGTGCCAACGAAGTGATGGCCAGCGTCGAGGTGATCGACCGCGAGACCATCGAGCAGTCCGGCCAGTCCTCCATCACCGACCTGCTGTCAGGCCACCCCGGGATTCGCATCTCGACCAATGGCGGCCCGGGTGCTTCGTCGAGCATCTTCATGCGTGGGGCCGAGTCGCGCCATACCCTGGTGCTGGTCGATGGCATGCGCATCAACACCGCCACCACCGGCCAGCCCTCGCTGGAAATCATTCCGCTCGCCAGCGTCGAGCGCATCGAGATCCTGCGCGGCCCGGCGAGCTTCCTGTATGGCTCGGAAGCGATCGGCGGGGTGATCCAGATCTTCACCCGCAGGGGCGTGGAAGGCGTGCGTCCCGAGCTCTTCGTGGGCGTCGGCAGCAACAACACCCGCGAGGTCGATGCCAGCGTGGCAGGTGGCAGCGGTCGCCTGAGCTACAGCCTCGGCGCCGGCTACACCGAGACCGACGGCATCAACTCGAACCCCGATCCGGTCAAGCAGCCGTTCTATTACCAGCCCGACCGCGACGGCTATCGCAATACGCATTTCAATGCCAGCGCCAGCCTCGGCTTCCGGGCACGGGATGAAATCGGCGCCACCGTGCTGCGCACCGAGGGGCGCAATCGCTACGACGCCTTCGGCACCGATTACGATGCCTACCTCGACAAGACCGTGACGAGTCTCGGTGTGTACATGATCAACGAGCTCGCCAGCGGCTGGACCAGCACCCTGCGTGTCGGCGCCAGCGAGGACTCGCTCGAGAGTCATGGTTCCGCGGCTGCGCCTGACGAGTTCAGGACCCGCCAGCGCCAGTTCATGTGGCAGCACGATGTGAAGCTGCCGCTAGGCAGCCTGCTGGCCGCCTACGAGCACCTCGAGCAAAAGGTCGACGGCACCACGGCCTACACGGTCGACAGCCGCCATATCAACTCCCTGTTGCTGGGCTGGGGCGCAAAGCTTGCCAGCCACTTCGTGCAGGCAAACCTGCGTCACGACGACAACTCGCAGTTCGGCGGCAAGACCACCGGTCACCTCGGCTACGGCTATCAACTCAGTCCCGAGTGGCGCGCACGGGCCAGCATCTCGACCGCCTTCAATGCACCGACCTTCAACCAGCTCTACTGGCCGGATACCGGGTTCGGTGGCGGCAACCCGGATCTCAAGCCCGAGAAGGCGCTCAACCGCGAGGTCGGCCTCAACTGGGAACGTGGCGTGCATGCCGTGTCGCTGACCTATTACAACAACAAGGTGCGCGACCTCATCGCCGGCTGGCCGCCCGCCAACGTGAACAAGGCCAGGCTCGAAGGTGTCGAGATCGGCTATAGCGGCGAGGCCTTCGGCTATCGCCTGGCTGCGGGGGCGGACTTTCTCGATGCCCGCAACGAAGAGACCGACAAGCGCCTGCCGCGTCGCGGCGAGCAGGTGTTCTACCTCAAGCTCTCGCGTCAGCAGGGGCCGTGGAACTGGGGCATGGACTGGAATGCCGAGGGACGGCGCTACGACAACGTGAGCAACAGCCTTAAGATGGGCGGCTATGCGCTACTCGACGCCTTCGTCCATTACCGTTTCTCGCGCGACTGGCGCATCGAGGCACGCGCCAACAACCTGCTCGACAAGCGTTACGAGACCGCCTGGGGGTATGGCACCGAGGGCCGCAACGTCTTCGTGGGCCTGCGCTACACCCCGCTGTAAGGGCGGCCGGTGGCATCCGCAGTTCATCTCGCGGGCCTCGCCCGGATGAGTCCACCGGGCTCGCGGCGCGCGCTGCTGTCGCTGGTCGGCCTCGCCCTGGCCGGTGCGCTGTGCCTGCTGTGGGCGCTGGCGGCGGGCGAGATCGCGGTGCCGCTGGGCGACGTCTTCGATGCGCTCGCCGGTGGCGGCGACGGCATGCAAGTCGCCATCATCCGCGAGCTGCGCCTGCCGCGCGCCATCGCCGCCTTTGCCTGCGGCGGGCTGCTGGCGCTGGCCGGTGCCTTGATGCAGGTGTTGCTCAGGAACCCGCTCGCCGATCCCTATGTGCTGGGCATCTCGGGCGGCGCGGCGGTGGGGGCGCTGGCGGCGATGACCCTCGGCCTGGTGTCGTGGATGGTGGATGGCGCGGCCTTCGTCGGGGCGCTGTCGGCGATGGCGCTGGTGTTCGGCCTGTCGCGCGGCGATGGGGCGTGGACCCAGACCCGTCTGCTGCTCACCGGGGTGATCGTCGCCGCCGGCTGCGGTGCGGTGGTGAGCATGATGCTCGCCCTGGCGCCCGACACCCGGGTGCAGTCGATGCTGTTCTGGCTGATGGGCGACGCCTCGGGGGCGTCCCGGCCGTGGCCGGCGCTGGCACTGCTGGCGCTCGGGCTGCTGGTGGCGATGCCTTTCTCGCGCGAGCTCAACGTGCTGGCGCGCGGCGAACTGGGCGCCCGGGCGCTGGGCGTGCCGGTCGAGCGGCTGCGGCTGCTGGTCTATGTGCTGGCCTCGCTGCTCACTGCGGTGTCGGTGACCCAGGTCGGCTCGGTGGGCTTCGTCGGGCTGGTGGTGCCCCACCTGATCCGCCTCGCCCTGGGCAACGACCAGCGCCTGCTGCTGCCAGCCGCCACGCTGGCCGGTGGCGCGCTGCTGACGGCCGCCGATACCGCCGCCCGCACGGTGATCGCGCCGATGCAGTTGCCGGTCGGGGTGCTCACCGCGCTGATCGGGGTGCCGGTGTTCCTGTTCCTGCTGGCCAGGCATCCGCGTTGAAGGCGGTGGAGGTGGTGATTGGTCATTGGGGTGAAGGCGGTGATTGGTGATGGGGGGGTGGGGATTGGTGAAGCGTGCGCCGCTGCTCGAGGCCGAGGGGCTTGCCATCCGCATTGGCGAGCGCTGGTTGTGCTGCGAGTTCAGTCTCTCGCTGCGGCCGGGAGAGTGCCTGGCGCTGCTCGGCCCCAACGGCGCCGGCAAGACCACGCTGCTGCACACCCTGGCCGGCCTGCGCGCGCCCAGCGTGGGCAGCGTGCGGGTCGGCGGCAAGCCGTATGCCGACTGGCCGGGCAGCTCGGTGGCCTGCTTCCGTGGCCTGCTGGCGCAGCAGCAGCCGGACCACTTCGCCGCCTCGGTGCTCGAGACCGCGTTGGTCGGCCGCCACCCGCATCTCGGGCGCTGGGATTGGGAGGGCGCCGAGGATTTGCGCATCACCCGCGAGGCGCTGGCGGCGGTGGGGCTGGAGGGCTTCGAGGCGCGCGACGTGCTCACCCTCTCGGGCGGCGAGCGCCAGCGGGTGGCGATTGCCGCGCTGCTGGTCCAGCAGCCACGGCTGTATTTGCTCGACGAGCCCCTCAACCATCTCGACCTGCACTACCAGATCGCGGTACTCGACCTGTTCCGCAGCGAGGCGGCCGACGGCCGCGGGGTGGTGATGGTGATGCACGACATCAACCTCGCGGCGCGTTATGCCGATCACGTAATCCTGCTCGACGGTCGTGGCGGCGTGGCGGCCGGCACTGCCGACGAGATTCTCCAGGCCGAGCGCCTGAGCCATGCCTTCGGCCATCCCCTGCGGGCGGTGACCGATGGCGAGCGAACCCTGTTCATTCCGGATTGAAGATGACCGACGACACCCAAGACAAGGACCGCGACCAGCGCCACAAGGAGCGCATGGCGAAGAAGAAGGCGGTGGTCGATGCCGCCATCGCCGGCGCCCCCGACGAGCGCGGCGTCCTGCTGGTGAACACCGGCAACGGCAAGGGCAAGTCCAGCGCCGGCTTCGGCCTGGTGGCGCGCGCCATCGGCCACGGCATGAAGGTCGGCGTGGTGCAGTTCATCAAGGGCCGCTCCGATACCGGCGAGGAAGCCTTCTTCCGGCGCCAGCCCGAGGTGGCCTGGCATGTCATGGGCGAGGGCTTTACCTGGGAGACCCAGGACCGTGCCCGCGACGTGGCCACCGCCGAAGCCGCCTGGCAGCAGGCCTGTACGCTGCTGCGCGACCCCGCCATCGGCCTGGTGGTGCTCGATGAGCTCAACATCGCGCTCAAGTACCAATACCTCGATGCCGAGCGTGTCACCGCAGACATCCTCGCCCGTCCGCAGCACCAGCATGTGGTGGTCACCGGCCGCGCTGCGCCACAGGTACTGATCGATGCCGCCGATACCGTGACCGAGATGGCGCTGGTCAAGCATGCCTTCAAGGCCGGTCTCAAGGCCATGCCCGGGATGGAATTCTGAGCGCCGCAAGACCCGCCCGGGGCGGCGCAGGCCCCCCATCCCCGGGGGAGAATCTGCGTCGCGCCATGCCGTGCCCTGGCGCTCCGCGCAACTGCGGGCAGCGTCAAACGGTGCCCGTCGCTGTGCTATCCTGCGGCCCCCAAACGCCGATGGCGTCCGACCCTTGCGCGGTCGTGCTTTTCCCTCTGGCCGACGCGCCCAGGCAGCAATGAACGATCAAGATCTCTCCGCCCCCGACCTCCCGCCCGAAGCCACGCCGCCCGAAGCCGTGGCCAGCGAACCAGCAAAGCGCAAACGCCCGCCAGCGCGCAATAAGGCCGCCACCGCGACAGATGCGGACGCTGCGCCGGCCAAGCCCGCGCGGCGCAGTCGCAAGAGCGTCGCGCCGGTCGACGACGGACCGGCGCAGCAGCGCGTGCCTGCGCCATCCGAAGATGCTCCCGCCAGGAAGGCCCCGGCGCGCAAGCGCGCGCCGCGCAAATCCAGCAAGGCGAGCGCGGCGGCGGACACCGCCCCGGTTGTGGAGAGCCCTGCCAGCACCGCGCCCGACCCCCTCGCCGGCGCACTCGACGTGCCGGCCGAAGCCGCCGAGGCGCCGGCTGTCTTGCCTGCCGATGCCGGGACGCCAGCAAAGAGCGCCTCGCTCGGGGACTCGCAGCTTGTGTCGGCGGAACACGCGGGCGAGGTCGAGCCGCAGTCCGATGCGCTCGCCGCTGGCGAGGTGGATGAAGACGACGCCGCGGAAACGGCCGAAGCCTTGGGCGACGCTCCAGCGCGGCGCAAACGCCGCCGAAGGAAGCGCAAGGATCGTGACCTTGCAGAGGGCGAGGCGGCAGCCGCCGACCCGCAGCCGCTGCTGCCCGACCTGAGCGTCGACGAACCAGCCGATGTGGCCTGCGAGGCGCTCGCGGCCCGGCCGAAGCCGGCGGTCGCATCCGGCAGGGTCGAGGTGATCGGTTTCGACGCCGCTCGTGGGCTGGCCGAACTGGACCGCGCGAGCCTGGTCAATGCCGAGCATGTCCTGGCCGACGCCGCGCTCGTGTCGCAGCTGTCACTGCCCGCGACCTCGACGGTCGAGACGCTCCCGGCGCGTATCGACGCGCTGCTGCAGCGGCTCGCCGCGCTCGCCGACAGGCGTGTCGCGGTGGTGACATGCGGCGATCCCGCCTGCGAGGGGCCGGGCCGTGAACTGCTGGCCGCGCTCGGGCCTGCGCGCATCGAATTGCGTCCGGCGGTAGGCCGGGTGCAGGCGGCGCTGGCGAGGGTCGGTTTGGCGCTCGACGAGGCGATGCGTGTCGACCTGGCTGCGGTGGGGCTTGCGGGCCTGGTGGCGCGGCTGCGCGGCGGACGCCTCTACGCGGTGACGCTCGATCACGGCACCAGGCCGCAGGATATCGGGCGCCGCCTGGAAGCGGCGGGTTTCCATCAGGCCCGGGTGTGGCTGCTCGAGCCGGGCGCAGAGGGGCCTGTGCACGCCTTGCTGGGCTTCGAGCTGTCCGACAGTCGTATCGAATTTACTCCGGGCACGGTGCTGGCGATCTACACCGCGATGGGCGACGGCAGCCTCAACGACTGGCCCGGCGTGGCGGCGACGGCGCTGCGCCGCGACGCGCTGCCCGAGGCGCTGAGGCTGTTGGCGCTGGCATGGTTGCAGCCGACGGCCGAGGACGGTGGCTGGGCGATCGAGCCCGGGGAGGTGGCAGTGGCGATCGACTGGTCGCGCCACCGCCCTGCGGCGCCGGTGTTCGCGATCGGCAGCGAGCCGGCGCAACTGGCGGCGGTGCGCCTCGCCCTGGGTGCCGGAGAGGGGCTGCAGGCGGTGCGCTCGGGTGCGCACCGCAGCCTCGCCGAGCTGCCCGATCCCGATCTGGTCTTCATCCGCGCCTCCGAGGAACTCGGCCAGCAGATCCGCACCGCCTGGGAGCGTCTGCTGCCCGGCGGGCGCATGGTGGTGGTGGCCGAGGATGAGCAGGCGCGCGTCGATCTGATGCACTTTGCCAACCGCACGCAGCCCTGCCGCTGGCAGGAGGTATCGGTGGCCGAAGGCGGCAGCGAAGGCGGACGGCCGCGGCTCGAGCCGGCGCGGGCGGCGCGCATCATGCTCTGGAAGAAGCCGCCGCGGGGCTGACGCCGCGGCGCGGGCATGGTTCCAGCGCGTGCCCGGTGCGGGCATACTGAGCCGGTGCTTTGTCGAATTCCGGGCCGAGATGCCCGCAGCAGGAGTGGTTCATGTCGCAGCTTTCCCCCCAAGGCATCCGTTCCGGCGCCCGGCCCGGCACCGTATACCTCGTCGGTGCGGGCCCCGGCGATCCGGAGCTGCTCACGCTGCGCGGCATGCGCCTGCTCGGCGAGGCGGACGTGGTGGTCTACGACAACCTCGTCAGCCAGCCGATCCTGGATTTCTCGCCGGCCGGCGCCGAGCGCATCTATGTCGGCAAGAAGGCCGCCGATCACGCGCTGCCGCAGCAGGACATCAATGCGCTGCTGATCCGTCTCGCCAGCGAAGGCAAGCGGGTGGTGCGCCTCAAGGGTGGCGATCCCTTCGTGTTTGGCCGTGGCGGCGAGGAGTGCGAGGATCTGCTCGAGGCCGGCATTCCCTTCGAGGTGGTGCCCGGGGTCACCGCCGCGTCGGGAATCTCAGCCTACGCCGGCATTCCGCTGACTCATCGCGACCACGCGCAGGCAGTGGTATTCGCCACCGGCTACCTCAAGGACGGCAGCATCGAGCTCGACTGGCCGATGCTGGCGCGGCCCCGACAGACGGTGGTGATCTACATGGGCGTCACCCGCCTCGGCGACATCTGCGACCAACTCGTCGCCCATGGGCTGCCGGCGACGACGCCCGCCGCGGTGATCCGCAGCGGTACCACGCCGGCCCAGCAGGTGGTCACCAGTGACCTCGCGGGCCTGCAGGCCGCAGTCGCCGCGGCCGGTTTCAAGCCGCCCGCGCTGCTGATCGTCGGCAGTGTGGTGTCGCTGCAGGGCAAGCTCGGCTGGTTCAGGCCGGGAGACGACCCGGCGTGACCACCTGCCCGGCGCTGTTCGTCGCCGCGCCGGCCTCCGGCCAGGGCAAGACCACCGTCACCGCGGCGCTGGCGCGGCTGCATGGGCGGCGCGGGCGCAGGGTGCGGATCTTCAAGTGCGGGCCGGATTTCCTCGATCCGCAGATCCACGCCGTGGCCAGTTGCGCAGCGGTCTACAACCTCGACCTGGGCATGTGCGGCGAGGAGGATGCGGCCTGGCGCCTGCACGCGGCGGCGGGCGAGGCCGAGTTGATCCTCGTCGAAGGGGTGATGGGGCTTTACGACGGCACGCCCTCGGGCGCCGATATCGCGCGCCGCTTCGGCATCCCGGTGATGGCGGTGATCGATGCGGGCGCGATGGCCCAGACCTTCGGTGCGCTAGCGCACGGCCTGGCCAGTTATCAGCCCGATCTGCCGTTCTCGGGGGTGCTCGCCAATCACGTCGGCAGCCCGCGCCACGCCGAGATGCTGCGCCAGGCGCTGCCCGCCGGCATGGTCTGGTATGGTGCCCTGGCGCGCGACCCCGAAGCGGCGCTGCCCGAGCGCCACCTCGGCTTGTTGCAGGCGGCCGAGATCGGCGATCTCGAGGCGCGGCTCGACCGGCTGGCCGACAAACTCGTCGAGACCGGCGCGGCCGGCCTGCCGCCGGCGGTGGATTTCCCCGCCGCGCCGCGGCCCGCGATCGATCCCCTGCTGGCTGGCCGGCGCATCGCCATCGCGCGCGACGCGGCCTACGGCTTCATCTACCCGGCCAACCTCGAGACGCTGCTCGCGCTGGGCGCCGAGGCGCGATTCTTCTCGCCGGTCGCCGGTGAGCCGCTGCCGCAGTGCGATGCGGTGTGGCTGCCGGGCGGCTATCCGGAGCTGTACGCCGCCGCGATTGCCGCCAACCGCGACTTCGCCGCCGCTCTGCGGGCCCATCATGCAGCCGGCAAGCCGATTCTCGCCGAGTGCGGCGGGATGATGAGCCTGTTCGAATCGGTGGTTGACAAGGAAGGCATGGCGCACGATTTTCTGGGCCTGCTGCCCGGCCGCGCGCTGATGCAGAAGCGGCTCGCCGCGCTCGGCATGCAGCAACTGGCGCTGCCCGAGGGCTGGCTGCGCGGTCACACCTTCCACTACTCGAAGAGCGACACCCCGCTCGTGCCGCTGATGCGTGCGACCAGCCCGGACGGGCGAGAGGGCGAGGCCGTGTACCGCCGCGGCGCCCTCACCGCCAGCTACATGCACCTCTACTTTCCGTCCAATCCGCGAGCCGTGGCGGCCCTGCTGGCCGATCCGCGAATTTCGGCGGCGAGCTGAACGGCGCGCTGTTCACTCGGCCCGCGCGTCCGCGCCATGCTCGGACAACTGCGCGCCGAACCAGCGGTGTATCGCCGTGAGAAGCGCGGGATCGGTGGTTTCGAAGCGGATCTCGGCGCCATCGGGAAGCGCCGCGTAGATCACCTTCACCCTGGCCGCGCCGGCCTGCAACTCCTTCAGGCCCGGCATCTGCGCGCCGTGCAGGCGTGCGGGGTCGGCGTAGTCGCCGCGCTGGAAGGCACGCGCTTCATGCTCCAGATGCCCGCGGATCAGCGCGACCTGCTCGCTCGCGTCCGCATCCCGGATGAGCACGCGCTGAACCCCGCCAGTCTCGGTCATGCGGAAGAGGTGGACGGTGCGCGACAGATCGAAGGGCATGACCTGGCCGCCCATGTGACGCACATGCGCCTGTGGCGCGTGTGGCGGCACTGCGCCGCAGCCCGCGACGAGCAAGAGCGCGAGAAGCAGGAGCCGCCCGGGCTGCCACGCGCTCGGTCGGCGCTCGATGCGGGCAGGGCCGCTCACTGCATGCCGGCGCGCTTGAGCAGCGCCTGGATCTCGCCGACGATGCCGCGGCGGAAGAGCAGCACGCAGACCACGAAGATGGCACCCATGATCACCGTCACCCAGGAGCCCACCGAATCGGCGAGCTGGTTCTGGATGGTGACGATGGTGGCGCCGCCCACGGCCGGGCCGAGGATGGTGCCGAGGCCGCCGAGCAGGGTCATCAACACCACCTCGCCCGACATGTGCCAATGCACATCGGACAGCGAGGCGAGCTGGAACACCAGGGTCTTGGTGGCGCCCGCAGTGCCGGACAGCGCGGCCGAGATCACGAAGGCCAGCAGCTTGAACTTGTCGACGTCGTAGCCCAGCGAGATGGCGCGCGGCTCGTTCTCGCGGATGGCCTTGAGAATCTGGCCGAAGGGCGAGTGGATGGTGCGGTAGATGATGAAGAAGCCGAGACAGAACACCGCATACACGGTGTAGTACATGGCCATGTTGTCGGAGAGGTCGACGATCCCGAAGAGGTGGCCGCGGGGTACGCCCTGCAGGCCGTCCTCGCCACCCGTGGCCTTGATCTGCAAGACCAGGAAGTAGACCATCTGCGCCAGTGCCAGGGTGATCATGGCGAAGTAGATGCCGGTGCGACGGATCGCCAGGCTGCCGAAGACCCAGCCCATCAGGCCTGCCACCACGGTGCCGGCGAGGATGCCGACCTCGGGCGTGACGCCGAGGTCGCGCACCATCAGCCCGCACACGTAGCCCGCCGAGCCGAGGAAGGCGGCGTGGCCGAAGGACAACAGGCCGGCGAAGCCGAGCAACAAGTTGAAGGCCGAGGCAAACAGCGCGAAGCACAGCACCTTCATGAGGAAGGTCGGGTAGAGCGTGAACGGGGCGAGCAGCCCGAGCACGAGCAGCACGGTGTAGAGCACCGCGGGGTTGAGCACCGCGGACTGCGAGGCGAGCGTGGTGGGGCGCATGTACGGGTTCCTTGGGTGGCGGGTTCAGGCCTTGCCGAAAAGGCCGGCGGGCCGTACCAGAAGGACGATGACCATGATCACGAAGACGATCACCGAGGAGGCCTCCGGATAGAAGACCTTGGTCAGGCCTTCGATCAGGCCGAGGCCCAGGCCGGTGACGATGGAGCCCATGATCGAGCCCATGCCGCCGATCACCACCACCGCGAAAACCACGATGATGAGATGCGAGCCCATCAGCGGATTGACCTGGAAGACCGGCGCCGCGAGCACTCCTGCAAATGCGGCGAGGGCCACGCCGTAGCCGTAGGTGAAGGTGATCAGCAGCGGCACGTTGATGCCCAGCGCCTGCACCATCTGCGAGTTCTCGGTGCCGGCCCGCAGATAGGCGCCGAGCTTGGTTCTTTCGATCATGAACCAGGTGCCGAAGCACACCGTGAGCGCCGCGACGATGATCCAGCCGCGGTAGATCGGCAGGAACATGAAGCCGAGGTTTACGCCGCCGGAGAGCAGTTCGGGGACGTCGTAGCTTTGTCCGGAGATGCCGAACTGGTCGCGGAAGATGCCTTCGATGATCAGCGCGATGCCGAAGGTCAGCAGCAGGCCATAGAGGTGGTCGAGCTTGTAGAGCTTGCGCAGCATGGTGCGCTCGAGCAGCACGCCGAAGGCGCCGACGATGATCGGGGTGGCGATCAGCGCCACCCAGTAGTTGATGCCGAACTTGGTCAGCGCCAGCCAGGCGATGAAGGCACCCATCATGTACTGCGCGCCGTGCGCGAAGTTGATGATGTTGAGCAGGCCGAAGATGATCGCCAGGCCGAGACTGAGGATGGCGTAGAACGAGCCGTTGATCAGGCCGATCAGCAACTGGCTGCCGAGCAGCGCGGACGGGATGCCGAAGATTTCCATCAGGTACTCCACGCCCGGGGGCGGCCTCGCCGCCTCCGGGCCTTGCAGTGGGCAGGCTTATTTCTTGACCAGCGGGCAGCGCGACTCGGACAGCGGCTGGAAGGCCTGGTCTGCCGGGATGGTCTGGCGGATGGTGTAGTAGTCCCACGGGTACTTGGAGTCCGCCGGCTTCTTGACCTGTACCAGGTACATGTCGTGAACCATGCGGCCGTCGGCACGGATGACGCCGTTCTTGGCGAAGAAGTCGTTGATCGGCGCCTTCTTCATCGCAGCCATGACCTTCATGGTGTCGTCGGTGCCGGCCGCCTTGACCGCCTCGAGGTAGTGATAGATCGACGAATACTGGCCGGCCTGCACCATGGTCGGCATGCGTTTCTGCTTGTCGAAGAAGCGCTTCGCCCAGGCACGGGTCTCGTCGTTGCGATCCCAGTAGAAGCCGGTGGTGAGGTACATGCCCTGGGTCGGCTTGAGGCCCAGCGAATGGACGTCGGTGATGAACATCAGCAGGCCGGCCAGCGACTGCTTGGGCGTGATGCCGAACTCGGCCGCCTGCTTGATGGCGTTGGTGGTGTCGGCACCGGCGTTGGCGAGACCGATCACCTGCGCGCCGGAGGCCTGGGCCTGCAGCAGGAAGGAGGAGAAGTCCGAGCCCGGGAAGGGGTGGGCCACCGAACCGAGCACCTTGCCGCCGTTGGCGGTAATCACCGCGGTGGCGTCCTTCTCGAGAGCATGGCCGAAGGCATAGTCGGCGGTGAGGAAGAACCAGGTCTTGCCGCCCTGCTGGGTCACCGCCTTGGCGGTGCCGTTGGAGAGTGCGTAGGTGTCGTAGGTGTAGTGCACCGAGACGTCGTTGCACTGCTCGTTGGTGATCGGTGTCGAGGCCGCGCCGTTGATCAGCGCGATGCGGTCCTTCTCCTTGGCGATCTTCATCACCGCCAGCGCGGTCGAGGTGGTGACCAGCTCGGTGGCGGTATCGACGCCCTCGCGCTCGAACCACTCGCGGGCCTTGTTGGCGGCGATGTCGGCCTTGTTCTGGTGGTCGGAGCTGACCATCTCGATCTTGAAGGCCGGCTTCTCCTTGGCGATGAAGTCGGCGATCGCCATTTCGGTGGCGAGCACCGCGCCGGAGCCGGCGAGGTCGGAGTAGGTGCCGGAGAGGTCGGTGAGCACCCCGATCTTGACCACGTTGCCGGAATACTGGGCCTGGGCGCCGGCCGAGAGCGTGGCAAACACGGCGGCGCAGGCCACCGTCAGCAGTTTCTTGTCAAGCATTTTTCTCCTCCTTGGTAGTACGTGTTCCCCGGTCAGACACCGAGGGTCTGATGCAGCCAGTCCATTTTTTCGGGCAGTTCCTGCTTTGAAATGGTGGCAATGATCTCGCCGTGTTCCAGCACGTAGTGCCGGTCGGCGAGGGGTGCGGCAAAGCGGAAATTCTGTTCGACCAGCACGATCGTGAAGCCGCGGCTCTTGAGCTCGGTGATGACCTCGCCGAGCTTCTTGACGATGACCGGCGCGAGGCCTTCGGTGATCTCGTCGAGCAGCAGCAGCTTGGCGCCGGTGCGCAGCACCCGGGCCATCGCCAGCATCTGCTGCTCGCCACCGGAGAGCTTGCTGCCGGGGCTGTTGCGGCGCTCGAGCAGGTTGGGAAACATCTCGTAGATCTCGCCCACGCTCATCCCGCCGCTGGCGACCTGGGGCGGCAACATGAGGTTCTCCTCGGTGCTGAGCGAGGCGAAGATGGCGCGCTCCTCGGGCACATAGCCGATACCGTGGCGGGCCATGCGATGGGTGGGTTCGGCGATGATCTCGTTGCCGTTGAGCATGATCGAGCCGGTCCGCCGGCTGACCAGGCCGAGAATCGACTTGAGCGTGGTGGTGCGACCGGAGCCGTTGCGACCCAGCAGGGTTGCGCACTCGCCGCGGCCGATCCTGAGGTCGATGCCGTGCAGGATGTGCGACTCGCCATAGTAGGCATGCAGATCGGTGATCCGCAGCATTTCGCGATTGGGGTTTGCAGGAGTACTCATGCTGTTCTGCGCTCAGTGGTGTGCGTCGGCCATGTCGTCGGAGCCGACGTAGGCTTCGAGCACCTGCGGGTTCTTGGAGACCTCTTCGTAGCTGCCCTCGGCGAGCATGCTGCCATGCTGCAGCACGGTGATCCGGTCGCACAGGTTGGCAACCACCGAGAGGTTGTGCTCGACCATGAGGATGGTGCGCTTGGCGGAGACCTTGCGGATCAGCTCGACCACCCGGGCGATGTCCTCCTGGCCCATGCCCTGGGTGGGCTCGTCGAGCAGCATCATCGTCGGCTCGAGCGCCAGCGTGGTGGCGATTTCGAGCGCCCGCTTGCGTCCGTAGGGCATCTCGCTGGTGATGGTGTCGGCGAAGCTGGCCAGATCGACATCCTCGAGCAAGGCCATGGCGCGCTCGTTGAGCACCTCGAGGCTCTTGTCCGAGCGCCAGAAGTGGAAGGCGGTGCCGAGCTTGCGCTGCAGCCCGATGCGCACGTTCTCCATCACCGTGAGGTGCGGGAAAGTGGCCGAGATCTGGAAAGAGCGCACCAGCCCGCGCCGCGCCGTGGCCGCAGGCGCCTCGTGGGTGATGTCCTTGCCTTCGAAGCGGATCGTGCCGCGGGTGGGTGGCAGGAACTTGGTGAGCAGGTTGAAGACCGTGGTCTTGCCCGCGCCGTTGGGTCCAATCAGCGCGTGGATGTGGCCGCGCTGGATCTTCAGGTTGACGTCGGTCACTGCCGCGAAGCCTTTGAACTCCTTGGTCAGGCCGGCGGTTTCAAGGATGAAGTCGCTCATTGTGTGTTCCGGATCTGATGCGGATCGTCGATTAGGGGTAAACCCCAGTCGGGCTGGGCCGGCGGGCCAGCCCTGCACGCGGACGCCTTCGTCGCGAAGCCGGCGCGCAGGGGAAAGAGGCAGAAAGGACGATGCATGCGCCGCAGAGCGCCGTGCTGTCGGCAAGGATCGCTTCCAGTGAACAGGCTCTTGGCGTAACGCCATGCGTGCATTCGACTCCCCTCTCAAGTGCTCGACCGCGGTGCGGGCCGGGAAGTGCGTTCATCGTCCCGAATCCCGCGACAGGCCTTCTTCTAGCTGTTGTAGCCACGCAGTCATTAAGGGGCTATTCCGTCTTCGGGGCCATGAGGGAATACCCCAACCGGGGTCGCCTGTGGCCCTTGGCAAACGGTCTGGACGGTGATGAAGACCGAGGCGACCATGGTCGTCAGCGCGAAAAGCGGCAAGTCGTCGGCGATGCGCTCGAGGATGAGCGCCGCGGTCCTTTTCTGCCGCCATGTCGATGAACACGGACGCATCAGCCGTCCCATCGATTTCCGCAGCGCCTTCGTGCATCTGGGCTCCAGGGCGATGCTCGACGAAGCCGCGGCGGCGCGCGGCGTGCACGATGTCTACACTGAAGGCGAGAGCGCGGAGCACCCGCGTCGCACCGGTGTCTTTCCCGACGGTGCGACGCGGGTCAAGGAGATCCGGGGCGTCGCGAGCGGCGGACTGAGCACGGACAGTCCGGTAATGTAGGGCGGCGCGCCCGCGGTGTGGTTCGTGATGATCAGGAATGGCGCAGGGCGCTTCGCCGGCAACCCCTTGTGGGCCGACGGCTGGGGTTGGGCAATGTTCATTGCGGACGACCCGGCGCGCAACGTGGCCACCAGTGGCGACGCCGACTGCAAGGCCTGCCCCATACCCGCGGCGGCCAGCGAGCGGGTGTTCGTGCAGGGCTATCCGACGCTGGGAAAACGCTGAAACGAGGGCCGCGGGCCCGGGGAGCAGGCATGGCTTCGCTGGAATCCTTTGTCGCCGAGGTGCGTGCCTGCAGCCGCTGCGCTGCCCACCTGGCGCACGGCGTGCGGCCGGTGTTCCAGTTCGATCCGCGCGCCCGCATCCTGATCGCCGGTCAGGCGCCCGGGGCGCGGGTGCATGCCTCGGGCGTGCCCTTCGACGATGCCAGCGGCGAGCGTCTGCGCGACTGGCTGGGGGTGGACCGGGCGACCTTCTACGATCCTGCGTGCTTCGCGATCCTGCCGCTGGGATTCTGCTACCCGGGCCGTGGCGCATCCGGCGACCTGCCCCCGCGTGCGGAATGCGCCGCGGCCTGGCGCGCGGGCTTCATGGCTCGCTTCGAGCGGCTGGAATTCACCGTGTTGCTGGGCCGCTACGCCATCGCCTACCATCTCGCGGTTGGCCGTGAGCCGCTTACCGACGTCGTCCGGGGATGGCAGGCGCACTGGCCGTGGGCACTGCCATTGCCTCATCCGAGCCCGCGAAACAATGCCTGGATGGCGCGCAACCCCTGGTTCGAGCAAACCGTGCTGCCGGCGCTGCGGATGCGCGTCGCCGCCTTGCTCGACAAGGCCTGAGGTCCGGCCGCGGGGGAATCAGGGTGCCGCGCGCGCGCGGCGGAGGCGCTGGCGATGCGCCACCCAGCCGATCAGCATGAGCGCCGGCAGGAACATCCATTCCGGCGCGACCCCTTCGCCCGCTACCTCGATGGCGATGATCCTGAAGCCCGCCTCGATACCGAGTTTTGCGGCCTGGCTGCCGAAGTCCACCTGGGTGACGGTGAAGCCGGCATCGCCGATCACGGTGCTCACCCCGCTCTCGGCCAGGCGTCGCGACGCAGTGGCGGCCGGTTCGCCGAGCGGCAGCAGCACGCCGCGCTCGACGTCCTCGCCCTCCAGGGTGGTGCCGGCGAGCAGCACCCGCATGCTCGCGCCGGGCGGGGCGGCGACGATCGCCGCTTCGGCCGCTTCGCCGGTAAGTTGCCGGTAGGGCGCCCTGAGCGGGTCCATGAACAGGCCGGGGTGGAAGAGCATGAACACCGCCAGCAGCATCACCAGCCGCTCGGCGCTGGTGCTGCGCAGCAGCAGCCAGCCCTGGTTCACCGAGATGAAGGCGAAGCCCGCAAGGGTGGCGCTGGCGAGGGTGATCAGGGTGTGGCCGGTGCCGCTCACGCCGATCAACAGCAGCTTGGGATTGAGCACGAACATGAAGGGCAGCAGGGCCATGCGCATCGAGTAGCGGAAGGCGACGATGCCGGTGCGGATCGGGTTGGCGTGGGCGATGCTGGCCGCGGCGTAGGAGGCCAGCCCGACCGGCGGCGTGATGTCGGCCATGAGACCGAAGTAGAAGACGAACAGGTGGGCGGCGATGAGCGGTACGAAAAGCCCGTTCTGCGCGCCGATGGCGACGATCACCGGCGCCATCAGCGAGGACACCACGATGTAGTTGGCAGTGGTCGGCAGTCCCATGCCGAGGACCAGGCAGATCGCCGCCACCAGCGCCAGCATGGCGATGATGTGGCCGCCGGAAAGCGCGCTGACCAGTTCGGTCATCACCAGTCCCACGCCGGTGAGGGTGACGGTGCCGACGATGATGCCGGCGGTGGCTGTGGCGATCGCCACCGTGATCATGTTGCGGGCGCCCCCGGCGAGCCCGTCGACGAGGTCCTGGAGGCCTTGCCAGGCGGCGTCCGCGATGTCGCGCTGGCCGCGGAACAAGGCCAGCAAAGGGCGCTGGGTGAGTACGATGAAGGCCAGAAAGAGTGTCGCCCAGAAGGCCGCCCGGGTCGGTGAGAGCTGTTCGACGACAAGGTTCCACACCAGTGCGCCCACGGGCAGCAGGAAATGCATTCCGGATCGCAGCGTGGGGCCGAACTCGGGCAGGACGGTGATCGGCGCGTCGGCCGGTGGCGCCTCGCCGGCGTGCGGCACGCTCATGCGCAGCAGCACCACGTAGGCCACCAGCAGCAGGGTGGCCATCACCGCAAAGGACACCCGCGGCATCAGGAGGTGCACCAGGGCGCCGACGAAGGATGTCACCGCCAGCACCGAGGCGATGCCGACGAAGCCCAGCGCGAAGTTGCTCATCGAGCGCTGCCAGCGTGGCGAGTGGCGCCGTGGCAGGCCGCGCAGGTCGGCCTTGACCGCCTCGAGGTGGACGATGTAGAGCAGACCGAGGTAGGAGACCATGGCCGAGATCAGCGCGTGCTTGAGCACCTGCACGTATGGCACGCCCACGTATTCGACCATCAGGAAGGCCGCCGCGCCCATCACCGGCGGCATCACCTGGCCGTTCACCGAGGCCGCGCATTCGATCGCGGCGGCCTTCTCGGCCGGGTAGCCGACCCGCTTGATGAGCGGGATGGTGAGTGGCCCGGTGGTCACCACGTTGGTGATCGAGGAGCCCGAGATCAGCCCGGTGGCGGCCGAGGCGACCACCGCGGCCTTGGCCGGTCCGCCGCGCATGTGCCCCAGCAGGGCCACCGCGCTGCGGATGAAGTAACTGCCGGCGCCGGCGGTCTCGAGCAGCGCGCCGAACAGCACGAAGAGGAAGATGAGGCCGGCAGAGACGCCCAGCGCAACGCCGAAGACCCCTTCGGTGCCGAGCCACATGTGGCCCATCGCCCGGTTGAAGGAAGCGCCCTTGTGGGCGATCAGGTCCGGCATCAGCTCGCCAAAGAAAATGTAGCCCAGCATGATCAGCGCCAGCAGCACCATCGGCAGGCCCAGCACCCGCCGCGTAGCTTCGAGCAGCAGCGCCATGCCGACCGCCGCGGCCGCAACTTCGGCGCGCGTGGGGGCGCCGGTGTGGGCGCTTACCGAGTCGTAGAAGATCGACAGATAGGCCGCGCAAAGGGCCGCTATCACCGCCAGCATCACATCGCTGCGCGGAACGCCGATGGTCGCCGTATTGCGGTGCGCCGGATAGGCGAGAAAAGCCAGCAGCACCGCAAAGGCGAGGTGCAGCGAGCGGATCTTGGCCTGGTTGAAAACCAGCACCCCCAGCAGCTCGGGCAGCGGTGAGGCGACCCATAGCTGGAAGGCCGCCCAGCTCAGCCCGGTGGCCACCAGCAGTCGGGCTGCCTGGCCGGTGGGCTGGCGCAGGCCCATTGCGAAACTCGCGCCATGAAGGCGGCGTTTGCGCGGCGCGGGTGCGGAGTCGGGATTGCTCACGTTGCTCATGCGGCTTGCCGAAGCGCCCTGTGGCAGTTGTCGGTCGGCTCGACACGGCGCCTGGGAGCTCTCCCGGGACCGGATCCGGGGCCCAGTATCGGTGTACGTTGCGCGCCCGGTCAAGCCCGCCCCGGGCCGGCGTCGCGCTCCGCGCCGCGGCGCCGTGTCGCTACTATTGCCGAAGCGCGTTGCGCAGCCAAGCAAAAAGCTGTGAATTCGGCTCGGCGCGCGAGCCCGCGGCGCCTACAGCCAGCGCTTCCTGCGGAACAGCGTGAGCAGCCCGAGGGCAATCGCTGCCATGGCACTGATCAGCACGAAATAGCCGTATTTGAAATGCAGCTCGGGGATGTAATCGAAGTTCATGCCGTACAGCCCGGCCAGGAATCCCAGCGGGACGAAGATGGCGGTGATCACGGTCAGCACCTGCATGGTCCTGTTGAGCTGGTGCGAAGTGAGCGAGAGATAGCCGTCGCTGAGGTCGCCGCACAGATCGTAGTACATCGAGCTCAGGCTGCTGAGGCGCTCGAACTTGTCATACACGTCCTGCAGCAGGTGGCGCGTCTCGTCGCCGCCGCTCGTCATATGCGTGGCCGGCTGCTTCATGATCTCCGCGAAGATCTTCTCGTGGTAGGCGAACACGCGACGCAGCTTGCGCAGCTTGGTGCGGTAGCTGATCACCGTCATCAGCACCTCGTCGCTGCCGCCCGCGGACATCTGCTCCTCCAGGTCGGCGAGCACCTCCTCGACCTCGAGAATCGCGTCCAGATAGGTGTTTGCGGAGATCTTGAGGATGCGGCACAGCAGTTGCGCCGGCGCGCGCAGCAGCGCGTCGAGATTTTCGTCGCGCTTGATCTGCTCGACACCGACCGAATCACCATCGTGTCGGGTGATGAGATAGCCGGCGCCGACGAAAAAGGCGATCGACAGGGTTTCGATCTCGAGATCCGGCTGCACCCGTCTGATGCCACGGTAGATCAGGAAGCTGTTGGCTTCGAAATGCTCGACCTTGGGTGGGTGACGAATCCGTTGCGCATCCTGGATGGCCAGCCGGTGACAGCCCATCCGGGCGAGCAGCTCGCGCTCCCGGTCGGCCGGCTCGCCGCAGAGGTCGATCCAGATGAAACCGCTCTGCTGCTGCCATGCGTCGATCAGCGTGGCGTCACCGCGCCGGGTGCGGCCGTCTTCATCTACCCAATGCACATCGATCATTCGAGTCCTCCCGTTTCAGGCGTGCGCCGCTCGATGACGCCACAGGGGCCGCGGTGCGGCAGTTGGCCAAGGATAGCGGAGCTGCTCAGCGGCCTCGCAGTGCCTCGCGGCGCGCCAGGCCCAGTCTGTCGGAGCGTTCGAGCTTGTCTGCGAAGGCCGGGAAATCGAGATCGTGGCGCTCGCGCAAGTGCCGCGCGGTGGCGCGCAGCCGGCGCCAGTCGGGCTGGAAACCGGGATCGTTGAACGCAAACAGCAGCTGGTTGCCGTCCTCCGGCACCGACATCACGATCACGCGATCGTCAAACGCCGCCATCGCCGCACCGATCAGGCCGGCATGACTTTCCCGCTCGCCCGCAAGATTGACGACCAGCACACCCTTGCCCGACAGGCGGGCAGCGGCGGTGTCGAAGAAGCCGTGGCTGGCCAGTCCGCTGGCGAGGCCGCTGTGGTCGAAGGCATCGACCAGCAGCACATCGCAGCGCGCGCCGTCGGCGGCGAGGCATGCGGCACCGTCGCCGTGCACGATGGCGAGCGTGGGCCCGTCTTCTGGAATCCCGAAGGCGTCGCGCAGCGCAATCACCCGCGTATCGAGCTCGATCGCGCGCAACTCGCAGCGGGGCAGTCGATGATGGCAGAACTTGAGCAATGAGCCACCGCCCAGCCCGATCATGACGATACGCCGGGGGCGCGGGACGAACAGCAGGAACAGCATCATCTTCTGCGTGTAGCGCAGCGCCAGCGCGTTGGGCGCGCGCTTGAGCATCGCGCTTTGCATCAAGCGCATGCTGAAGTGCAGGTAGCGACGCTCACCGTCATCGAGGACGAAGGGCTTGTCGTAGCGCTCGGCTAGGATCGCCTCGCTCAGCGCCTGGACATCGGACCAGGGCGGCTCGAGCAGCAGCAAATGCCCCGGCTCGGTGTCGAAGGGGCTCGGTATTTCGAGAAGCGGCTGGCTGATGGTCATGCGGGCGGGCGGATGCCGGAGGGAGGAATTCTACCTCCGGCAGGCCGGCCGCCCGCGCTGCCGTCTGCTGCCGGGTCGCGCCCGGCAGGGGACTCAGGAAAAAGCGGTGGTGCTGCGGCTGCGGCGGACGATGTGCCGTACGCCTTTGGCGAGCATGGTCCATGCGCCGGCGAGCAACTCGATCATGACCGCGTTGCGCATCGAGCGACCTTCCTGCATGTAGCGAGCGGTGTCGCTGCTTGCGCAGAACGGGATTGGCGGCGCCGCTTCGGGCTGCGCATCACGCGCCTCGACCGAGGGCTTCAGGTGGGTGGCGAAGTTCCACAGTGCGGCACTGCGCATCCTGCGGCCCTGCTCGAGATAGTCGACGAGGTCGATCGTGTCGCCTTGCCGGATTGGGGTGGTATTTGCCTGGGTGTTCATTTCATTGATTCCGTTTTATGACGGCGTGTGGCCGTCCGCAACGGTGAGCTAGTCCGTCGGGTAAGAGTCGTGGCGTACAACAGTGGACATGAAACGACCGAGATCGAAGCAGTCGGCCAGCCGTCCTGCGATGGATGGGTCGGCCTGGCGCGATTTCACGCCGCTGTCGACCGCCGCTGCGCCTGAAAACCGGGCTGCAGCCTTGCTCGCCAGCACCTGGCCGTAGTCGTAGAAATCGACCTGGTCGGATGAAGCCTTGCGGGGGTTGGCGGTCTTGAACATCTTGTCCTGCTCCGAAGTGGTGCATTTCTTCAACTTGTATGCCCCTTGTTGGGGCATGCGGCTCGAAGCGGACTCTAGACGCCTGCGCTGGCGGCGACAAACGAGGATTATTGATTTACAAATTACAAAAACTAATTTACTCAAGCGATGCTTTCGTCGCGCTCATGCGAACAGCCACAGTCCGGTCAGGCCGCATATCAGCACGGCATGCGGGAAGGCGACAGTGGGTCGCAGGGCACTACGGGCGTATTCGCCAAGCAGGCCGCGCACGCCGGGGCGTGCGGCCGCCCATTCGCTGTGCAGCTGGCAGGCGGGCGTGTCGTCCTCGGTGCCGTCGCGGATCACCGCCTCGAGATGCAGGATCCGCGCCGCGAGCCGGTTCTGGAAGGTGCGGAAAATCGCCTCCTGCACCCAGAGCACCGCTATCAGAAGGGCCATCAGGAGTGCGAAGCGCCCACTCACGAAAGCGATCGCGGCAAGCATCACCGCCAGCAGCTTGAGCCACAGCAGGCCACGCTCGTACTGCTCGTGGTTGTTCTGCAGGGTGGACCACTCGAGCTCGATTGCGGAGGTCGGTTCGTTCGGCATGGGCGTCGCAGGCGCGTGCCTGCCAAAGGGCCGGAGGGATCCCGAGAATACCCGATCGATGCGGGCGCGGGCCACCGCCGCGCGGCTCGGCGCGCATCGCGGCAGAGCGCTCGCGTGCACAGTGCGGCGGCATGATAATGAGCTTCCGCTACGACACCAGGGGATGACCATGGCCACCGTGCCGCCGAGCACCGAAGACGATCCGCGGGTGAAGGCAGTATTCGACGATATCCGCCGCACCCGCAATACCGACTTCATCAACAACATGTGGCGCTATCTCGCTTTCGATCCAGTGCTGCTCGAAGCCACCTGGCGGGAAGTCAAGGCGGTGATGGCGACGCCGTCAACGCTCGACCCGCTGACCAAGGAGATGCTCTATCTCGCGGTCTCGATCGCCAACAGCTGCAGCTACTGCGTTCATTCGCATACCGCGGCGGCGGTGGCCAAGGGCATGAGCGCGGCGCAGCACGCCGAGCTCATGGCAATCGTCGGCCTCGCGGCGAAGACCAATCATCTTGCGACCGCATTGCAGGTGCCGGTGGACGCGGCCTTCGAGCGCGGCGCCGGCTGACTAGCGGCGGCGCCACAGCGTCGCCAGCCAGGGCTGCTGCTCGCGTGGCAGGCCCGGCGGGCGGTAGTAGTGGCGAATCTCCTCGAAGCCCGCCGCGGTGACGCAGGCACGCCAGTTCTCGAGGTCGTAGAAGCAGCCGTAGCGCTGGCCGTTGAAGCCGTCCTGGTTTTCGCCGCGGGGGTTGGACGCGAACAGCACTCCACGCGGCTTGAGCGAGGCATGAAGGGCGCGCAGCAGATCGCCCAGTGCCGCGCGCGGTGCATGGAACAGGCTCGCGTTGGCGAATACGCCGTCGAAGCGCGCGGGCGGCAGCTCGAGCTCGATGAAGTTCTGGTGCAGCACCTCGCAGCCGGTCTGGGCGCCCGCCATCTCGACGAAGGCCTTTGCGCCGTCGAGGCCCACGGCCGTGTGGCCGCGCTCGACGAAGCGCGCGAGGTCGCGGCCAGGGCCGCAGCCAAGATCCAGAATGGTGAACGGCGCCTCGCCCTCGATGGCCCCGAGCAGGGCATCGATGTTCTGGCTCACGTCGTGATCGCGGGTGCCTTCGCGGTAGGACTCGGCGTTGCGCTCGTAATGGTCGATGGTGGAGGCCGTGAGGGCCTCGAGGTCCGCTGCGGAGGGTGTCGGTCTGGTCATGATTTCAACTCGAGCAACTGACTTCCAGCCCCGCCGCCCAGTCGGGCGGTGGCGCGGCGAAGCGTTCGCAGGCGGGCTGTTCGTCGAAGGGCCGTTTGAGGCATTCGTGCACCGCTCGCAGTTCATCGTAGTCGCCCTCGCGGGCGGCACGGATTGCGCCTTCCGCGATCCAGTTGCGCAACACGTACTTGGGATTGACCGCGTTCATCGCCTGCTGGCGCTCCCCGTCGGGCCGCGATTCGCCGCGCAGCCGTTCGCGCCAGGCGGCGAGCCAGGCGTCGCAGGCTTCGCGGTCGATGATGAGGTCGCGCAGCGGCGCGTCCGCCGTCGGGCCCTGCGGGCTGGCGGGCAGACGGCCGAGCTGGCGGAAGAACAGGGTGTAGTCGCTGCGGTTGGCGTCGAGCAGTCCGTAAAGCTGGCTGATGAGCTCGTCGTCGCCCTCGCGCGGCGCGGCGATGCCGAGCTTGGCGCACATCAGGGCGACGAAGTCGCGGTTATAGACCTCGGCGTAGTTTCGGTCGATTGCTTCCTGCATCGCCGCCTCGTCGCCGATCAACGGCAACAGCGCATGGCCGAGCGCGTGCAGGTTCCAGTGCGCGACATGGGGCTGGCGACGATAGCTGTAGCGGCCACCATGGTCGGTGTGGTTGCAGATATGGTTGGCGTCGAAGGCGTCCATGAAGCCGAAGGGGCCATAGTCGAGGGTCAGTCCGAGGATGGACATGTTGTCGGTGTTCATCACCCCGTGCATGAAACCCACCGCCTGCCAGCGCGCCATCAGCGCGGCGGTGCGGCGGCTGACCTCGGCGAGCATCGCCGCGGCGGGGCTCGCGGCCTCGCGCAGCTGCGGGAAAAAGCGGTCGATCACATAGTCGGCGAGCAGGCGCAGTTCGTCGCCGCGATCGTTGGCGGCCCAGTGCTCGAAGGAGCCGAAACGCACGAAGCTGGGGGCGAGCCGGGTGCACACCGCGGCGGTCTCGCGCTCCTCGCGCTGCACCGGGTGGCTGGAACCGACGATCGCCAGCGCGCGCGTGGTGGGAATGCCCAGCGCGGCCATTGCTTCCGAGCAGAGGAACTCGCGGATCGACGAGCGCAGGACCGCACGGCCGTCGCCCATGCGTGAGTATGGCGTGCGTCCCGCCCCCTTCAACTGGATCTCCAACGGGCCGTTGGCGGTGCGTACTTCGCCCAGCAGATGGGCGCGGCCATCGCCGAGCTGGCCCGCCCAGTGGCCGAACTGGTGGCCGGAGTAGACCGCGGCGAGGATCTCGCTGCCCCGCAGGGCGGTGTTGCCGGCCAGCACCTCGACGAACTCGCCACGGGCCGGCTCGCGGGGATCGAGCTCGAGCAGGGCGGCTGCCTCATCGCTGGCGATCACCAGGTGAGGGTCCGGCAGGCCCCAGGGCGCGAGGCGGGTATGGAAGTGTGGCGGCAGGCGGGCGAAGCTGTTGTCGAAGGGCAGGTCTTCGAGCCGGTGGCGCCGCTCGAGGGGCTGTGTGTCGGGTGCTGTCATGGGGGTATCCGTTGGGGTTTTCGGTGCTCTGCCGGCATCTTGTGGAGCGTGGACCGTGTCGCTCCCCGACAGTGCCCGAGAAGGCGCCTGCGAGGCCTGCGGGAACAGCTTCGGCAAGAACGGATACTATTTCATCTGGCGGCTGATTCAGCCGTCGCGCATTTCCGGAGCACGAGAGCCATGATTCGCAGCCTGCAGCGTTTTTTCAACAACTTCGTCGAACCCGCCGCATCGGATGGCAAGATGGACGACGAGCATGCCCTGCAGGTCGCCACTGCGGCGCTCATGGTCGAGATGATGCGTATCGACGACGCGATCTCCTCCGCCGAGCGGGAGGTGGCGACGCGGGTCCTGCGCCAGCGCTTTTCGCTCGACGATGCCGAGACCGCCGCGCTGCTGGAGCTTGCGGACGAGCAGATGCGTGATGCGGTCGGCTATCACGAGTTCACGTCGCGGCTCAAGAACGCGCTCGGCGCGGAACAGCGGGCGAAGGTGATCGAGTACATGTGGCAGGTGGCCTTCGCCGACGGCCGCCTCGATGCGCATGAGAACCACCTGATGCGCAGGATCGCCGATCTGCTGCATGTGGGCCACGGCGATTATGTCGCCGCCAAGGCGCGCGCCCGCGAGGCCGTGGGCGGGGCAGGAGAGTGATTTCGCGAACTGCTGCCTGCTCCATTTGCGAGCGAGCGACTATGCTTTTGCCAAACGATATTGCTGCGCCGGTCATCGGCGCAGTCGCGAACACCGCCGCCGATGACCGGCCGGCCAATTTCTGGAACAGGATTTGATGACTCCAAAGAGCGATCTCAAGGCACGCAACTTCCCCTCCGCCCACGACGAGGCGGTGGCCTCGCGTCCCGTAGCCCGTTACGAAGGCCCTGAAAGCGCCTACAAGATGGCGTTTACCGATACCGACTTCCTGCTCCGCGAGGAGTTGAGGCCGGTGCGCATGCAGCTCGAGCTGATGAAGCCCGAGCTGGTGCAGCAGGATCAGAAAGTCGATTCGACCATCGTGCTGTTCGGCAGCGCCCGCCTCAAGCCGCGGGACGAAGCGCTGGCGCTGCTGCAGGATGCGGCGAGCAGCGGCGATGCGGTGGCGATCCGTCGTGCCGAGCGCCAGGTCGAGATGTCGCACTACTACGAAGAGGCCCGCAAGCTGGGCGAGATCGTCGCCCGCGACGCCGAAGCGCTGGGCGAGCCGGTGGTGCTGGTGACCGGGGGCGGGCCCGGCATCATGGAGGCCGGCAACCGCGGCGCCTTCGAGGCGGGCGGACGCAGCATGGGCATGAACATCGTGCTGCCCTTCGAGCAGGCGCCCAATCCCTACATCACGCCCGAGCTGTGCTTCCAGTTCCACTACTTCGCCATCCGCAAGATGCACTTCCTGATGCGGGCGGTTGCGCTGGTGAGCTTTCCGGGCGGCTTCGGGACCCTGGACGAGCTGTTCGAGGCCCTCACGCTGACCCAGACCACCAAGATCCGGCGCCGCCCGATCCTGCTCTTCGGCAAGGAGTTCTGGTCGCGGCTGATCGATTTCGAGGTGCTGATCGAGGACGGCATGATCAATCCCGAAGACGTGCATATCTTCAAGTACGTCGAAACGGCCGAAGAGGCCTGGAACGAGATCAAGCGCGCCTACGCCGAGGGCGATCCGACCAGTACCGCCCGGCAGACCCGCAGCAACTGAGTTTCGGCCTCGCGGCCACTGCCGCGCGGCCCGCCAGAGCGGCACGGGCGTGTAGCGCACTCGCCCGCCGGGCAGTCGTTGTCGAGGCAGCAGGACGTCAAGCTCTCGCGTGGCTACGCGTATGCATTCGCGGTCGGCCGCGGCTTCCGGGTTCAGCCGGCCTTGCCCGGCGCGAGTGCGCTGAGCAGCGGCAGGTAGCGTCGGCGCACGTCCTCGCGGTCATCGTGCTCGGCCAGGCCGGTCTCGGCGCTGCGCATCAGCATCAAGGCGTGGCGGCGCAGTGCCGCGCGGTCTTCGCTCCTGCTGGCCAGCGGTTCGATCTCGGCCAGCACCTCGAGCAGGCGGATCGTCACCGCTGCGCTGTTGCCGGCGCACTGGCGGATCGGATTGAATGCGGTGTCGATCGCGTCGGTGAATGACACCGGCGCGGCGATGATCCGCGGCCTGCCGTTTTGGTCCGCCCGCAGCGTGGACGGCAGGGCGCGCTGCGCCAGGCGGGCCAGCGCCGAGCCGAGGCGGTCGACGCAGGCAATCGCGGTGAAGGGGTCGTTGATGCCCGGCGAAAGCGCGCGGGCGGCGATCTCGACCAGTTGATCGATCGCGAATTCGATGTCCTGGGTGGCGGTGCGCTGGGCGCCGAATACCATACAGGCGCGCAGCGATTCCGCCATCTCCGGCTCCAGCCGCTCGGCCGGCCACACCGACATCAGCCGCGCTCCGCACAGCGCATAGTCGCCGGGCCGGCGCTCGACCCGCACCACCAGGTCGTGAGCCGCCGCCACGGCCATCAACGCCTCGCCATCGACCGCTTGAAGATAGTCGTCGCATTCGGCGTACACGGTAGCGGCCGGCTGGTCGAAGCCGTGCGGGGTGCCCAGCGCCAGCGGGACTTCGGGGCTCCCGGCGTCGGCCTGCTCGCCGATCGCCTGCGGATAGAGCCTGTCCATCAGCGAGCCAAGCTCCGCGTAGATCGCGTCGATCAGGGTATCGGCCTGGATATGGGTGGCGACATGGTGGATGTAGAAGATCAGCATGGCGATGCTGGCCACCGCCAGCACCACGCCCAGCGTCACCGCGAGGTGGGGCACGAAACCGTCCTCGGGGCCGTGGCGAACGGTGCGCAGCACCAGCAGGCAATACAGGAAGGTGGCCAGGAAGGCCCCCAGCGCGGCCTGATTCACCCGGTCGCGGATGAAGTTGCGCAGCATTCGCGGGCCGAACTGCGAGGAGGCCAGCGACAGCGCCACCAGGGTGATCGAGAACACCACGCCGGCGATGGTGATCATCGAGCCGGCGATCGTCGACAACACGGCGCTGGCCCCCTGGCTGTCGCCGGGATAGCCCCAGCCGAGGACCAGCGTACGTTCGCCGAGCTGGGTGTCGAGGCCCACGGCTGCCCGCGACAAGGCCACCGCGGCGATCAGCATCAGCGAGGGCACGAACCAGTAGCTGGTGCGCAGGCGATCCCAGTAGTAGCGCAATCGAAGCTTCATCTGCGAGGCTCCCGGCCCGGTCCGATGCCCCGCATGATTGACTCTTGCGCGGTGCGGCGCAAGTGCGCGTCAGCGCGGGTAGAGTGCGCCGGCATGATGACGCAGGTGGTCGTCGATGAAGCTGGCGATGAAGAAGTAGCTGTGGTCGTATCCTGGCTGCAACCGCAGCGTGAGGGGGTGGCGGGCGGCCGCGCAGGCGGCTTCCAGCGCCCGGGGCTTGAGCTGCTCGGCCAGGAATCCGTCCTGCTCGCCCTGATCCACCAGCAGCGGCAGGCGCTCGCCGGCCTTGGCGACGAGCTCGCTGGCATCCCATTCGGACCACTTGCGCCGGTCATTCCCGAGATAGCGCGAGAATGCCTTCTGGCCCCATGGACAGTCGCTCGGGTTGCAGATCGGCGCGAATGCCGACACCGACCGATAGCGGCCGGGGTTGCGCAGGGCGCAGACCAGCGCGCCATGGCCGCCCATCGAGTGCCCGCTTACGCTGCGCAGCGCGCTTACCGGAAAATGCGCTTCCACCAGCGCCGGCAGCTCGTCGACGACATAGTCGTACATGCGGTAGTGGCGGTGCCAGGGGGCTTCGGAGGCATTCAGGTAGAAGCCCGCGCCGTGGCCGAAGTCCCAGGCGCCATCGGGATCGCCCGGGACCTCGGCGCCGCGTGGCGAGGTGTCCGGGGCGACGATGGCGACGCCGAGTTCGGCCGCGATGCGCTGCGCGCCGGCCTTCTGCATGAAGTTCTCGTCGCTGCAGGTCAGACCCGAGAGCCAGTAGAGCACCGGTACCGGCTGCGACTGCGCCTGCGGCGGCAGGTAGATCGCGAACACCGCCTCGGCGTTGAGAGAGGCCGAGCGGTGGCGATAGCGCTTGTGCCAGCCGCCGAAGCTCTTGTTGCTGGCGACGAGTTCGAGCGAGGCGTCCATCGTCGTGCTCATCGGTCGAAGTGGATCACGCTGCGGATGCTCTTGCCCTCGTGCATCAGCTCGAAGGCGTGATTGATGTCGGCCAGGCCCATGGTATGGGTGATGAAGGTGTCGAGCGGAATCTCGCCGCGCTGGGCGCGCTCGACGTAACCGGGCAGCTCGGAGCGGCCGCGCACCCCGCCGAAGGCCGAACCCCGCCACACCCGGCCGGTCACCAGCTGGAAGGGCCGGGTGGAGATTTCCTCGCCCGCGCCGGCCACGCCGATGATCACCGATTCGCCCCAGCCCTTGTGGCAGCACTCCAGCGCCGAGCGCATCACCTTGACGTTGCCGATGCACTCGAAGGAGTAATCCACGCCGCCATCGGTGAGATCCACGATGACATCCTGGATCGGCTTGTCGTGGTCGAGCGGGTTGATGCATTCGGTGGCGCCGAGCTGTTTCGCGATCTCGAACTTGGCCGGATTGGTGTCCACGCCGACGATGCGCGAGGCCTTGGCCATGACTGCGCCGATGATCGCCGACAGGCCGATGCCGCCGAGGCCGAAGATCGCCACCGTGGCGCCCGCTTCCACCTTGGCGGTGTTCATCACCGCGCCGATACCGGTGGTCACGCCGCAGCCGAGCAGGCAGACCTTCTCGAGCGGTGCGTCCTTGCTGATTTTCGCTACCGAGATCTCGGGCAGCACGGTGTATTCGGAGAAGGTGGACGTCCCCATGTAATGGTAGATGGGCTTGCCGTCCTTGCTGAAGCGGCTGCTGCCGTCGGGCATCAGGCCCTTGCCCTGGGTGGCGCGGATCGCCTGGCAGAGATTGGTCTTGCCGGAGAGGCAGAACTTGCACTTGCCGCATTCGGGCGTGTAGAGCGGAATCACGTGGTCGCCCACCGCCACCGAGGTGACGCCCTCGCCGACCGCCTCGACGATGCCGCCGCCCTCATGGCCGAGAATGGCAGGAAAGATGCCTTCCGGATCGGCGCCCGAGAGGGTGAAGGCATCGGTGTGGCAAACGCCGGTGGCATGGATGCGCACCAACACCTCGCCCGCTCGCGGCGGCGCGACATCGACTTCGGTGATTTCCAGTGGCTGGCCTGCGGCCCAGGCGACGGCGGCGCGGGATCTGATCATCGGTAACTCCATTGCGAAGGTTCGGGGCAGGCGCGCCAAAACGCGGCACGTCGATGCCCTGCAGTGTAGTAAAGCGGCTGGCAAAGGATAATGGCCGCTCGGGAAAAACATTATTGCCATATCGCAACAATGGAGGCGCAATGGACCGGGTGCAGCGGTGGAGCGGTATCGAGGCTTTCGTGGCGGTCGCCGAATGTGGTGGTTTTTCGGCTGCGGCGCAGCGGCTCGGCGTGTCCTCTTCCCATGTCAGCCGCCAGGTCGCCGCCCTCGAGGAGCGGCTGCAGACCCGGCTCTTCTATCGCAGCACCCGCCAGGTTGCGCTCACCGAGATCGGCAAGACCTTTCTGCAGCACTGCCGTCAGTTGCAGGAAGGCCACGACGAGGCGCTGCGAGTCATCCACGACATGGGCGGGGTACCCAAGGGGCTGCTGCGCATGACCTGCGCGGTGGCCTACGGCGAGCGCTTCGTGGTGCCGCTGGTGAACGAATTCATGGCCATGCATTCGCAGTTGCGCCTCGAGATCGAGCTCACCAACCAGACCCGCGACATCCTCCAGGACGGCTTCGACCTCGCCATCCGGCTTGGCCGTCTCAGCGATTCGCGGCTGGTCGGAACCCGTATCGCCCCGCGGGTCATGTACCTGTGCGCGGCGCCATCCTATCTCGAGCGCCACGGTGCGCCCCACAGCCTCTCCGAGCTCGCCCATCACGACTGCCTGGTGGGCACTTCCGACAACTGGGTGTTCCAGGCCGGCGGGCGCGAGGTCATGCAGCGGGTGCAGGGCAAGTGGCGCTGCAACAGCGGCCAGGCGGTTCTCGATGCGGCGCTGCGCGGTTTCGGGCTGTGCCAGCTTCCCGACTACTATGTGCTCGAACATCTCGCCAGCGGCGCCCTGCGAGCCTTGCTGCCGGCCCTTCAGCCACCCAACACCGCGGTGTGGGCGGTGTATCCGCAGCGGCGGCACCTGGCGCCGAAGGTTCAGTTGCTGGTGCAGCATCTCAAGGCGGGACTCGCCGCGCGCAGCGAGTATGCCGGGCGCTGCGACGATGACCGGCCCCGCGCCTGAGGCGCCGCCGACCGGGAGCGCGCCGCGCTCCCGGAGCCTGGTGCTCAGTTCTTGAGCGCGAGCTTGTTGTGCACTTCCTTGACGCCGTCCACCTCGCTGGCGATGGCCTCGGCATGGGTCCGTGCCGCGTCGCTGGGCGCGGTGCCGCTCAGCGTGACTTCGCCGCCTACGGTATCGACGTTGATCTCCATCGCCTTGAGGTCGTCGGCGACGAGCAGCTTGGACTTCACCGCGGCGGTGATCGCCGCATCGTCCACCGCCTGGCCTGCCTGTTCCATTTTCTCGCTTACCGCATCGCCGAGCTTGTCGGCCTTCTCGCTCACCGCGTCGCCGACCTGCGCCGCCTTGTCGCTGACGCTCTCGCCCATGTCGTCGGCCTTCTGCTCGGCGGTCTCGGCCGCATCGCTCATCGCCTCCTTGGCCTCATCCATCTTCTGCTGCGATTCGGCGATGGCGCTGTCCAGTTGCTGGCCGACGGTCTTGTCGGCGGGTTCGCTGTCACATGCGGCGAGCAGCACGCTGGCCGCGGCAAGGGTTGCCAGGGTAAGGGGTCGGTATTTTTTTGTCATGTCGGTTCTCTCCTGCTTTTTCCGGGTTGGGAAAGGGGGTTCAGGTGATGCTCCTGAAGACGGTGAGCCCGAGGATCAGGAAGATCACGAACAGCGCCACCGCGATGAAGAACAGCACCTTGGCGATGGCTGCGGTGCCTGCTGCGATTCCGGTGAAGCCGAATACGCCGGCGATCACGGAGATGAGGAAGAAAATCAGTGCCCACTTGAGCATTGCCGCCTCCATTTGCTGATTGAACATTCATGCCGGGACGATTCGGCATCCACGTCTCAACTCTAGCGGGGGCAGCGGGGGCGCACTGTCAGACAGTCCTGTTTGGCTTGTAGGACGAGAGGAGGGGCGAGCGCCGGACGCCGGCCAATGACCGGCGTCCCGAAGGATCTACATCAAGCGCATGCGTGCGGCGGCGGCGCGAAGTTCGCCGCGAAAATCCGGGTGGGCGATTGCGATCAGGGCATCGCAGCGCTGGCGCGCCGACTTGCCGCGCAACTGCGCGACACCGTACTCGGTGACGACGTAGTTGATGTCGTTCTTGCCGGTGGTGACATGGGTGCCCGTGGCGAGGGTCGGCACGATGCGGGAGATGGTGCCCTCCTTGGCCGTGGACGGCAGCACGATGAAGGCCTTGCCGTCACGCGACCGATTCGCGGCGCGCACGAAATCGACCTGGCCGCCGGTGCCCGAATAGGGCGTCGCGCCAATGCTCTCCGAGCCGCACTGTCCGAGCAGATCGATCTGCAGGGTGGCATTGATCGCCACCAGCTTGTCGTTCCGGGCGGCGAGATAGGGGTCGTTGGTGAAATCGACGGGATGCATTTCCAGCGTCGGGTTGAGGTGCATGAAGCGGTACAGGCGCTGCGAACCGAGCGCGAAGGTCGCCACCATCTTGCCCGGCATGTAGGTCTTGCGGCGGTTGGTGACCGCGCCGGATTCGATCAGCGTGAGGATGCCGTCGCCGATCATCTCGGTGTGGATGCCGAGGTCGTGCTTGTGCCTGAGTTGCATCACCACCGCGTCGGGAATCGCCCCGTAGCCGATCTGCAGCGTCGAGCCGTCGTCGATGAGTTCCGCCACATGCTTGCCGATGGCCTCCTGCACCGGGCCGATGGTGGGCAGCCCGACCTCGAGCAGCGGCTCATCTGATTCGACCAGCGCGGCGACCTGCGAGACGTGAACCCGGCACTCGCCGAAGGCGCTCGGCACGTTGGGATTGACCTCGAGCAGCACCGCACGGGCACGGCGGATCGCTGCCATGGTGTAGTCGGGCGCCAGCGACAGACTGAAAAAGCCGTGCTCGTCCATCGGCGAAGCCATCGAGAACACCACGTCGACCGGCGTGAGCCCACGGTCGATGAGTTGCGGCAACTCCGAGAAGTAGGCCGGCACGTAGTCGATCCAGCCGGCCTGCCCGCCGGGCCGCGAGGGGCCGCCGAAGAAATATGCGTTATGGCGGATGTTGTCGACGGTTGCGGGATTGAAATAGTCGAACTTGCGCAGCGGCAGGATCTGGCTCACCGTGACGCCGGACAGCTCGGGTCCGCGGGCCGACAGCGCGGCCAGCAGCGCGGGCGGCTCGCCGACACCAGTCGGCACGACTACGGTGTCGCCGTCGTGCACCAGCGCCGCAGCGTCGGCAGCGCCCATCCGCCTGTCTCGATAGGCTTGATCAAAATTCATGGTTTTCTCCTCTCCAGCTCGATTCGTGTCGTGCACAAGGCCTCGATTATAACGGCTTGCCATACCGTTGCGTATGGAAACGAGGCGGCGGATCGGATTCACCCCAGGCGGCAGTGGGCCAAATGTGCGCGAGAGCGTAGCGCACTCACCCGCCGGGTGATCGTGATTGACCCCTCGATCGGTCCACCATTCTGCGTCCTGCCCGTGCGTGAAAGCGCGCAACTGCGGTCTCCGGGTTCAACGCTCCTTCCCCAGGTGTTCGGCGATCGCCTGCTCGAGGCGCTGGATGTCCGCATCGAAATGCAGATCGGTGAGTTCCAGCGCATTGCGATCGAGCAGCCCGGCGAGCGCCGCGGGCATGGCTTCGGGACCCGGCAGGGCGGCGCCGTCCACCAGTGCCGGAACCACCAGCAGCTTGCGTTCGAGGGCGACCAGGATCTCCTGACGGACGATGTCGTCGGGATCGTCGAGGCGGCGTTGGCCGTTCTTCGAGGCGTTCAGCCAGCCCGGCCCGATCACCACCACCACCGCGTGGCAGCCGGCCAGCGTGGCGTCGATGCGGCGCCGGAATTCATCGCCCGGGGCAATGTCTTCAATGTCGCGGAACACCTGGTTGGTGCCGAAGCGCTCGGCGAGTCGCTCTTCGATCAGGCGGGCGCTCGCCGGCGCGTCGCTGCGACGGTAGCTGATAAAGATGCCGGGCGGCTGCTGCGGCGTGGCATTGCCACGGCGGCGCCAGCGCCACAGGCTCCAGCCGGCGCCGCCGAGCAGCGCGAGGTCGACCGCCAGCAGCCCGCCGGCGAGGCGCGGCTCGTTGTTGAGCAGGGTGCCGAGCGGCGGGTTGAGGGCGCGCCCTTCGCGCACCGTCCATGCGCTGCCCTCGGCATCGATGCCGATGCCGTCCTGGTCCAGCACCAGCGTGGTTGCCCGAAGCGTCGGCAGTGCCGGGCCGCGGTCGCAGTTGCCGTTCGCCAGCGCGGCGGCACCTCGCCAGAAGGCGCCGCGTTCGGGCGCCGAGCAGGCAAAGAGGACGAAACCCTTGCGGCGCTCGTCCACCACCCCGGCCGCGCGCAGGCGAAGCGCTCCGGCGCCCTCGTCGCTACCCAGTCGAAAGCCGTCGAAGGGGCGCGTGCGGTTTCCGCCGACGACCCGCAGGCGAAGACTGGCGCCGTCGGCGACGTTCACGCTCAGCGGCAGTGCGGCGGGCAGTTGCCACTGCCGATCGCCGGCCAGCAGGCGCCGTGGCGGGGTGCTGGTGTCGAAAGGATCGGCGGCAGATGCCGCCATGGTGAGGCTCAGCGACACGCCGCGCGGACGCAGTTCGATGTAGGGCAGATCGCTACGCTCCTCTTCGAGCTGGAAGAATTCGACGCTGGCGTGCTCGCCCGCGGGCGCTTGCTGGTCGACGCTGAGGTAGGTCTTGCTGGTGCCCGCGCCATCGGCCAGCCACTCGAGCGCGACCTCGCCGCTGGGCGGATCGAGCCCCACGCTGCGCAGCAAGGCCAGCGTAGACAGCGCCAGCGAGGCCCTCTCGAAGCGGATGTCCACCGCTTCGCCGGGACGTCCGTCGAAGCGCAGCAGGCGCGTCGTGCTGGCCGGGTTCTCGATTCTCAGCAACTGGCCGGGCTGCGCATGCACCACGGCGCTGCCGGACAGGCGATCGGGAAAGGGCAGGCGCCAGAGCCACAAATGGCCGCCCAGGGCGGCGAGCATGATCAGGCCCCACAGGGCCAGCCCGGGGACCGGCAGGCGGATCCCGAAAAGCCGCGTTGTGGCGGTGGTGTTCAGGGGGCCACCGTGACGGTCTGGGGCGACCAGGCGACCACCCAGTCACCGCTCCCGGGCGCCCAGGCGCGCACCAGCAGCAGATGCGGGCCGCGCGAGATGGACGCATTGCTGTCCTGTCCGTTCCATGCCAGCGCCGGATCGCGGCCGACCCAGGCGTTGCGCGACACCGACTGGCGGATGTCCTCGCTTCGCACCTTCACCATGCGGATCTCGCCGGCGCTGCGTTCGAGTCGCGCGAAATCCACCGCCGCGCGGTTGAAGTCGGACTTGGAATGGAATCCGTAGAAGGCCTGCTGGCCAGTGCCGACGCGTACCGTGGGTGGCTCGAACACCACCTCGTCGATCGCCACCGAGCCGACCGCGAGCGGCCCGCACCCGAGTCCGAGCAGACGCGGTTCGAACGTCGACTGGCCAGCCATGGCGCGGATCGCCCGAAAGCTCACCCGTCCGGTCCGGACTGCGTCGCCGAAGTTGTCCGGCAGGGCGAACTGCACGAAGCCCCGGCCGCTCTCGTCACCCTCGACGACGCGGTGCATCGGGGCCTGGCCTTCGACCTCGAAGCTGACTTCGAAGGCGGTGCCGGCAGGCGCGAGGTAGGACACCACCACCGGCCAGCCGCCTTTGAGGACCGCGTCGATCTGCCAGCGGCCCATGCCGGCGAGTGCCGGCATCTGCGGCCCTGCCTTGGCAAGCGGCGGCGCTTCGGGCTGCGCCTCGGCGCCGTCCCGGTTCTGGATGGCCTTGAGAATGCCGAACAGGTCGATGCCGATGCCGATTCCGCCGCCGCCCGTGGGGCGTTCGATTTCCCGGTCGTCGTAGGCCGCTGCGGGCCCCGCGCCGAACACCGCGAGTGCGAGCAGGCTGGCTGTGAGGCCGGGGCGAAATGAAGTCAAGGTCATGGTGCTGTCCTCCGCAAGGCATGAGGTCCCGCTCCGCCACCGGCGGGCTACAGGGTCTTCAGGTATTCGACCAGTGCCTCCTTGTCACTGTCGGACAGTGTGGTGCCGAATTCGTGGCCACCGTTGCCGGCGCCCTTCTGCGTGGTGTCGTGCAGGCTGCCGATGCGCTCGGCATCCGCCCCGCTGGTGACGAAACCGACCCGTACAGGGTCATAGACGTTGTAGCCGCGGCGGAAGCTCGTCGGGCGCGACTCCGGCGCTTCGAGCAGGTCGCGCAGGGTCGGCACCGAGCCGTTGTGAAGATAGGGCGCGCGCAGCCAGATGCCGTCGAGAAAGGCCGCCACGTAGCCGGTGAGTGGCGCCTCGACCAGGCCCGCCCGTTCGATGCCCATCTCGCGCACCACCTTGTTGGCCTCGGCCGCGGCGCGCTCGTTCCAGGTCTCGATGCGGTCGCGGCTGGTGCCCACCTCGGCCAGCGGCACCACCGTGCCGGTGCGCTCGGAGGCATGGCAACGCGCGCACTCGGCCTCGAACACCGCGCGGCCGGCATCGGCGAGCTGCCGGTCGATGGCGAAGGGATAGGCGGGCGCGGGCTTGTTCGAGAGATAGTCCTGCATCCAGCGGATCTGCTCGAGGAAGGCTTCGTTGCTCTTCGGCGGTGCGCCCAGCAGGCCCAGCGCCGAATCGATGATCACCGAGTAGGGGTCGGTGCTGTCGCCGGCGAAGTTCATGCGCATGCCGCGTTCGGGGTGGTATTTCTTGAGGTTCCACACCGAGGGCATGTCGGTGGGGCCGAGGGTGTCGTCCATCGGCCAGCGGATCATGAAGTACTTGGTGAGGTTCATCGCGTCGTCGCGGCCGCGCCCCCAGGGTGGGAAGTCGGGCCGGTACAGCCAGGCGAACTGGGTCTCGCGCTCGAGAAGAGTCTTTTTGGTGACCGGGATGATCAGGAAGCGGTAGATCAGCCGGTCCACCCACGACAGGTCGGTGACCAGGTTGATCTCCGCCATCAGGGTGTCGGCGTTGAAACGCGGGTCGCGGGCGCAGTCGATGAGGAAACGGAAGAAGGCCCACAGGTCGAGGGTGTGGTTGGGCCCGGCGGTGACGAACACCGGCTTCGAGTCCTCGCTTATCCGGTAGCTCGCGGTGTGGCAGACCGAGCAGGTGTTGCCGACCCGCGCGAAGCCGATGACCTTCTTGGTAAAGCCCACCGGCAACTCCTGGCCTTCCTCCCAGGCCACGCCGAAGCTGGCGTAGCCACCCGGGCCGGGCAGCTTGTCGGGGAACACGCGTGGCAGCACGTAGAAGATCCAGTAGGGAATGCCGGCATCGTTCTCGGCGCCGATCGAGCCGTACTTGAAGCGCATCTCCGGATCGCTGGTGATCCACGCCGGCTGCGGCTCTTCGTGGAAGAACTTGTACCAGCCGAAGACCGCAGCGCCGGCGGCGAGCAGGACCAGGGTGGCGATCGCGGCCTTGAGGGTGCGACGCAGGGGGCCTTGCGGCGCGTTCGGAGTGTTGGGGGTGTTGGTATCGGTCATGGCGGGCCTCGCGATCAGAAGGTCTTGAGGTACTCGACGATCGCATCCTTGTCTTCGGGTGCGAGCGCGGTGCCGTATCGGGGGCCGTCATGGCCCTGGTTGCCGTTGCCCGGCAGGCTGGTGTCGTAGCGGAACAAGGCCTGTCCGTCACGCTCGGCGACGCTGGCGACGAAACCCACGCGGGTCTGGTCGAGCACGTCGTCGCCTCGGTAGAACACCGGAGGCCGCTGCGCCGCGGGCTCGAGCAGGTCGCGCAGCGTCGGCACCGAGCCGTTGTGCAGGTAGGGGGCGCGCAGCCAGATGCCGTCGAGCGGCATGTTGGCGTAGCCGAAGGTCTTCCTGAAGTACTTGAAGCGATGCGGATAGCCGGCGTAGAGCGTGGCCTGGTTCACCGCCAGGTCGTAGGTGTAGGAGTCGAGCCGCGCGCGGTCGGTGGCGATCTCGGCAATCGGTGTCACATGGCCGACCCGCTGGCCGGCAAAGTCCTGGCCGCTGGCGCCATGGCAGGCGGCGCAGTATTCGCCGTAGAGCGCCTTGCCGCGTGCCGCGAGGGCTTCATCCACGGCCCATGGCCAGGCCGGCGGCGCCGCGGTGAGCAGCCATTCCTCGACCCGCGCCACCGCCTTGAGGTCGAGCGTCGGCGGCGTGGTGCCGGTGCCGAAGGCGGCGCTCTTGTTGCGCTCCTCGGTGTGGGTGTTGTTGCCGTCCCAGTGCAGTTCCATGCGCTCGCCGTCGTCGCGCCGCATGCGTCGCCCCTGGTTCCAGATCGAGGGGAAGTCCGAGGCGCCGAGCAGTTCCTTGGGCGGCAGGCGGTGCATCGGGAAGTTGAACAGCACCTTGGCCGAATTGAAGGTGTCGACCCGGCCCGGTCCCCAGTCGGGCTGGCCAAAGACGAAATCGAAGCGCCCGCGCAGCATCAGCAGGCGCTCGCGCATGATCGAGATCGCCACCGGATAGACCAGGTAGCGGTCGAGCAGGCTGAGCCCGTCGGGCTTGGCGGCGGCGATCTCCGGCACGATGAATTCGGCCGAGAACTTCGGATCGGCGGCGCAGTTGAAGAAGAAGGACTCGAAGGCGCGGATGTCGAAGCGGTGCGCCGGCATGCCGGTGATGAGGACCGGCACCGCATCGGGCGCGGTGCGCACGGTGCTGGTGTGGCAGGCGGCGCAGTTGAGGAACACCCGGTCGAGGCCGAGGCTGCGGCGCATCGACATGCCCACCGGCAGGTCGCGGCCGGCTTCGAACAGCATGCCGAGCGACTGGTAGCCCTTGCCCGGCAGATGCTGCGGGCAGACCTTCGGCAAGACCTGCCAGATCCAGTAGGGGAAGCCCGATTCGCGCTCGCCGCCGGTCGAGCCATACATGAAGTGCTGAACCGGGTCGCGATAGCGCACCGGCTCGTCGTTGCCGAAACGCTGGATCGCGTAGCCGATTGCGCCCACCGCCAGCACCAGCGGAAACCACAGCAGAAAGCGGCCCAGCAGGCGCAGCCTGTGCAGGCTGCGGGGCGAGATCGGAATGTTGTTCTTGTCGTTACTCATCGAAGCGCTCCTGTGGCAATCGGCGCGGGGCGGCAGGGGGGAAGGCTGGCGTAGTCGCCGGCGAGCAGGCGTTCGGCAGTGAGCGGGGCGGTGCGGGTGGCGAGAATGTCTGCAACATGCCGGCGCATCGCGGCGAGCTCGTCGGACTGGGCAAAGCGCGCGTCGGGCTGCACCGCTGCCGGCGGCATCGGGGTCTTGGCGCGCGCGGCGGCGGGCAGCGACCACATCGCCAGGCGGTAGGCGATGCGCTCGGCGCAGCCATCGAGTCGCTCGGCGATGGCCGTCTCGCCGCCGGCCATGAAGGGCGGCGGAAAGCGCTCGTTCGAGGCATGGCACAGGCCGCAGCGACGTACGAAGGGCTGCAGGGTCTTGGCCACCCGCGTCTCCGACAGCGCCGGCGGCGGTTCGGCGTAGGGAGGCGGGCGGGGCAGTGCCATGGTGGCCGGAAGGGTGCGCTCGCCCAGCGCTGTGAGGACCGCCGGCAGCAGCGTGTCGCGTTGCGGTGGGCCCTCGAGCAGGGCCGGCTCGATGCGCGCCACGGCCTCGTCGAGCATGGCAAGCTCGTTGCGCAGGCCGAGCCGGGCGTGGCTGAAGTCGGCATCGAGCTCGAGCCGGCTGGGGCGCGCGCCGAGGGCGTCGCGGCGGTGGTCGACGATCGACAGGCTGTGCGCCTTGCCCGGCACCGGCGCGAGGCTCAGGCCATGCAGCCGGGTGCCGTCGGCGAAGCCCAGGCGATCGATCGAGCCGCCGGCAGGCTGTCCCGCTCTCGTCGTCACCCGGCCCGCCAGCGTGATGCCCTCGCCGCGACAGTCGAGGTCGATGCGGCCCTCGCGCTGCCTCGGCAGGCAATCGAGCCTGATCGTCGTCTCGCTGGCCGCGGCGCTCGCCAGCCGGGTCTCGATGCGCGCCGCGTCGGCGTCCGAAAAGAAGCTCGCCAGCACCGCCACCAGGCGGCTCACGGTGTCGGCCGAGAGCGGCCAGGTCTCGAGGGGTGGGCGCAGCGCGAGGGGGTCGAAGGCGGCGCTGATGTCGGCCGCCCGCTCGAGCGCGGCGCCGGCCGGCGTGGGCGCATCGGGCGCCAGGCCGGCAAAGGGCTGGCGGTTCGGCAGGTCGGGATTGCCGACCACGATGCCTTCGGGCCAGCGGCTGCGCCACTGCGCCAGCAGCGGCTTGAGGAGGCTGTCTTGGATCTCGGGCAGTGCCAGCGAGGGCGCCACCCCGCCGGCCAGCCGCTGGCGCAGCGCCAGGCGCAGCAATTGCCCGCGACACGCCCTGCCGGCGGCGCCCGTGCCGCAGGCCTCGCGCCACAGCTCGGCGGCCAGCGGCAGCAGGTTGGCACGGTCGGTGGCGTCGTCGATGGCGTTGGGGATGTCCACCCCGGCGCGCCACGCGAGGGCGTAGAAACCGGGTGCGGCGGCGCCCAGCGAAGTGGCGATGCGCGGGTTGGCGCTCGATTCGTCCCACGACTGGCGCGAGAAGATCGGCGCCGCGTTCTGGTGGCAGGCGAGGCACAGCGCGCGATTGGCGTAGCGCAGGCGCGCCGTGCCGCCAGCGCGGTAGTCGTCCGCCACCTGGAACTCGAAACGCCCGGCGGCCGGGTTGTAGCTGATCACTTCCAACGTTTCGGCCTTTTCGTGAAAGCCGAGGTAGAGACGGTCCTTGAGGTAGGGCGTCGTGCTATCGGCCGCCTCGCCGGTGACCGCGATCACCACCCGCGGGTAGCGGAAATAGTCGCCGTTCTCGGCGGCGTGGCGCTGCAGCGAGCGGCCCAGCGGAATCAGCACCGTCGACAGCCCGCCCCCTCGCCCGGA
Organism: Zoogloeaceae bacterium; assembly: GCA_024235595.1. Taxonomy (GTDB): domain Bacteria; phylum Pseudomonadota; class Gammaproteobacteria; order Burkholderiales; family Rhodocyclaceae; genus Cognatazoarcus. Next base: position 628,108 of record JACKMC010000001.1, read on the forward strand.
CGGCTCGAGCATGGTGCGAATGCGCTCGAGCAGCTTCTCCAGCGGGTAGGGCACGCGGGCCGTCCGGCCGCCGTCGGCGGAATCGGCAAACTGGTCGAAGAGGGCCTGGCCGCGCGCTGGCAGGTTGTCACCGGCCGAGGGCTGCGCGGTGCCGGCGTAGCCCGCCGCCGGGCCCAGCAGCAGGACGAGCCCGGCTATCCAGCATGCGCGACGCGTTGTCATGACCGGTTTCCATGTCCGCCGGGCGTCCGTCGCTCAGCCCGCCTTGGCGACGATGGTGCGCCGCTGCTGGGTGCCGCTCCAGCAGTCCTCCTGCACTGCACCGGTCTTCATGAAGGCTGCCTTGCCGGCCTTGTCGTGCTCCTCGTTATAGAGCACGAAATTCACCACGAAGGCGCGGTCGATGTAGGCGCGGCCAAGGTAGAGGCCCGGGCGGATCATGCGGATCTCGTCGCGCACCGCGAAACCGTCGCGACCGGCCATCTTGTCGGGCATCTCGTGGTAGCCGGGGATCTCGTCGGTGAAGGCGTAGTCGATGATGATCGATTCGCGGCGGCTGTCGAGCAGGCTCTGGCCGCAATACAGCTTGGCCGGAAACAGCAGCCACTGGTCGTCGCCGTCGACTTCTATCTTGTTGAGCGGATTGTCGGGTTCCTCCTTGATGAGGCCGGCCTTCTTGAGGATCGACAAGTCCTCGATGCGGTTGCGCAGCACCCGCTCGTTGCGGAAGAACACCTTGCCCTTCCACAGGATCTCGCCGATCAGATCGAGCTTCTTGCCGGCGACATTGACCAGCAGCCCCTTGAGACCGCCGCCGGCGATCTCCGAGAGCCGCAGCTTGCCGCTCTCGCCGTGCGGAAAGAACAGGTCGCCTTCATAGGGCCCGTCGGGAATCGGCCCGGCGCTGAGACGGGCGTAGATCTGGTCGACCAGCTCCTGATCGAGCTTGGAGAGGTTCTTGGGGGTGATCTTGTAGAGGTCTTCGACCGACAGCGGATGCTGGTACTCGAGCTGGGCGAAGTCCGGCTTTTCGGCGTAGCTGCTGCCGTGCGGCGCGAAGGGAATCTCCGGCGCCTTTACGTCGGCCTTGCCGCAGGCGAGCAGCAGCGCCACGGCGGTACAGCAGGTGGCGAGCGTCAGGGTTCTCATGCGGGCCTCCGGCTTACAGGGTTGCGAGGAAGGCGGTCAGCGCCTTCTTGTCGGCATCGGACAGGTCTTCGCCGAAGCGGTGACCCTCGTTCTCGATCTCGGCGGTGCAGGCCGAATACACCTGCTTGACGAGGTAGGGCCGCGCCTTGAGCGCATCGACCAGGCCGTTCGGCTTGGTGACCTCGCCGACGATCGCCTTGAGGTCGGCCAGGACCTTCTTGCCGGTCTCGGCGCCGAAGCGTTTCTCCAGATCCGGCGCGAGCGCCTTGGGCTCGGTCTTGGCGCGCACCAGGTCGACCACGAACTCCTTGTGCTGGAAGTTGCCCAGCGTGCCGGCGGTGACGCCGCGCCCGTCGATCTCGTGAGGGATGGTGAGCTGGAAGCCGAGCAGCTTCTCGCGATCGGTGCCGTCCCACAGCTTGGGCCCGATGCGCATCGTCACGTCCTCGTTGAGCAGCGTGACCTTGGGAATGCGCTTGGCGGGATTGAGCAATGCATCCATCGAACGCTTGAACAGCTCGAAGCGACCGCTGACGCTGGGGTCGTACTGGAAGCAGGCCGGCTGCTGGTCGCGCGGCAGCAGGCGGATGTTGCTGCCATCCACGTAGCGCGGCCGCTGGCCATAGAAGTCGTTGGCCTTGTTGGCCGGGTTGCCACACAGCTCCGGGCCGATCGCGTTATTGTGCATGAAGGGGGCGTGGGCCCAGACGTTGAGCAGCGAGATGTTGCGGTAGTGGCCGCGCCCGCCGTCGCCCGGCTCGCGGATGTTCGGGTCGGGGGGCTGGGCGCGCAGGGTCTCGGAACCGTATTCGGCCCAGATGTGGCCGCTCATGTGGTTGGAGTGCAGCGCGCGGCAACGGAAGGTGCCGACCTCGGAGGCCGGGGTGGGCTTGTCGTTGCCCATCCAGTCCTCGCGCAGGCCGCTCGTTGCCGACACCGTCATGAAGTCGGCGTTGGGGTTGCCGGCCGCATCGGGCTGGCTGGAGTGGCAGCGGGCGCAGGTCTGGGCGAACAGCTCGCGGCCGCGATTGACCGCGCCAGCACCGAATTCATGCTCCAGGTCGGTGATCAGGTCCTGCTCGGAATAATTTACCGTGGTGGTGATCGACCGCAACTGTTTCTCGCGCGCGGCGCGCAGGTCGGTGGCGTGGCCCTCGGCCGAGAGGAAGAAGTCGAAGATGTTGGAGAGACGGTCCTCGATGGCGCGGAAGTTGGGGCAGTCGCGCCGGCACTGGCCGATGTTGAAGGGCGTCTGGCCGAATCCGCGCTGGGCCGGATCGAGCTGGCGCAGGTCGGAGAGGTGGTTCATCCAGCACTGCTCGGAGCACGAGCCGATGTTGAAATATACCCGCTGGATGGCCTCGAGGTCGCCGATCGAGTCCTCGCCGCCCTTGAGGATGTGATGCACCGTCTCGGTGGCGAGGCCGCGCTTCCAGCACTTGTTGTCGCGGCCGGGTTCGCACCAGCACTGGGTCTCGTCGCTGGTGCCCTCGCAGGAGCGGGTCTTGCGCCACTTGATCACCTGCTCACCGTCGAAGGTCGGGCGCTGCGCGGTGTTGATCAGCGCGTTGATGGTGCCGGGGTTGTTGATCTGGTCGGTGGGGATCGCCGAGGTGTCCGAAGTGCCGGGTCGGGCGTGGGCGAACATCTGCCATTCGAGGGTGTTCGAGGGCATGCCGGAGACCATGATCTCGGAGATGCGGGTGTACTGGTTGCCCACCAGGCCCTTGATGTTCTCCCACTTGGGATGGGCGGGGTCGGCCGGCGGGTTGAGCGGGTCGAACGCGATGTGGCAGGAGCCGCAGGCGGTGCCGATCAGGAAGGGCGGCTCGATGGCGCCATCCTGCAGATGCGAGCGGTCGGCCTCGCCGCTGCCGGTGCTCGAGGCGATGCGCCTGTTGTAGCCCTCCCAGCTGCCGAGGCGGCCGTTGAGCTTTTCCCAGGCTGCCCGGTCGAAGCGCGGGTTGGGAAACTTGCGGATCCCCAGCGCCCCGCTCGAGGTGCCGAACTTGAGGTCGCAGGCGGACTGGCGCTGGTCGACCGGGCCATGGATCTCTTCAGGCTTGAGCGGCGCGTCACGGAAGTCGCAGGCCGGATCGCGATAGCCGCTCTGGCCGACGTACTTGAGCAACTCCTCGTCACCCGGGCACCAGTCGAGGCCGTAGGTCTCGTCGAGGCTTTTGGCCGGGCAATTGGGGCTGCCCGGGGTGCAGCAGCCCGGATCATTGATCGCTCCCCAGGCCTTGAAGCGGTCGCCGCGTTCGTCGGCCCTCAGTACCCGGAACCAGTCGATCAGCACGCCCACCCGTTGCTGGAACACATAGGTGTGGAAGCGCTCGTTGCCGGCCGTGGCCTTGAACCAGATCAGCCGTCCTGCGCATTCCGATTCGTTGAGTCCTTCGCGCGCGCAGGCCTCGAAATAGGGTACGTCCTGGGCGTGCGCCTGGCTGGGCCGCGTGGCTTCGCTCACTTCGCTGCGGGTCGGCGTCGCGCCCGGCGCATCGGCGGTCGTGGCGGTGACCGCCATCGCGGTTGCGACGGCGAATGTCATGGCCAGGGTGACGGTTAGCACGCGTTTCATACTTCGCTCTCCTGCTGGGGGCAGTAAGGGTTGCAGGGCGACACGCGCTGGCGCGCCACGATGAACGCGAAATCCGGGTCCGCGCCGCGTGCGCCGGGACGTCCTGCCATGGACGAGCCCATCCTCGCGGGAGGAAGGCCGCGCCGGCAGCCCATGAATGTCACGCTCTCAAATTCTTGTTACTAGTTGTGGTTTAGCACGGCAGGCCGTCATTACAAGCAGGGGTGGGCCTTTTGTGCACTTGTGCACATGCCCGAAGCGCGCTGGATCACACCTTGCGCCGATGCCGCCCGGGCCGCCATGGACGAGGGGCTGCGTGTCGCCACGGGGGCGCCGCTCAAGCCTCTTGGAGGCAATCGACCACGCGATTGCACACGGTTTCTTCGAATCGGCTAATCTGCTGCGCGAGGGTTCGGGAACGACCCTCCACATGCCATCAATCAGGCTCCAAGGAGCAAGAACATGAAAAATACGGGTATGAGTCTGGCGCTCGCAGCGCTGCTTGTTTTCACCTCTGCGGGTTGCGCCATCACGCGCGACCAGTCTACGGTGGGCGAATACGTCGATGACGCCACGGTTACCGCGCGCGTCAAGGCGAAGTTCGCCGAAGATCCCGTGGTCAGCGCGATGTCGATCAGCGTCGAGACGCTGCGCGGCCAAGTGCAGCTTTCGGGGTTTGCGAAGAGCTCGGCGGAACGCAATCGTGCCCATGAGCTTGCGCACGCTGTCCCGGGCGCCAAGAGCGTGAAGAACGATATCGTCGTTCGCTGATGATCGATTGATCCGCATAAGGGGGGATGCGTCGCATCCCCCCTTATGCGTTTACCCTGCCGCGCAAGGCGGGCGGATCAGCCGCTTTTCTTCACGTCCACCAGCGGCACTACGCCGTCGATCTCGATGCGCTTGCGATCCGGTTCGACTTCGGTGAGCGGATTGCAGCGGTGCAGGGTGGCGAGGCTGCGCTCCGCGAGATCCTGGTAGGTGCGGGTGCCCTCGACCTTCCAGCTCATTTCCTGCTCCGAGAGTTCGCGCACCACCTTGGCCGGCATGCCGGCGGCGAGGCTGCGGGCGGGGATCTCCATGCCCGCCTTGACGAAGGCGCAGGCGGCGACGATCGACGACTCGCCGATCACCGCGTTGTCCATGATCACCGCGTTCATGCCGATGAGCGCGTTCCTGCCGACCCGGCAGCCGTGCAGCACCGCGCCGTGGCCGACGTGGCCGTCGACCTCGATCACCGTGTCGGTGCCCGGGAAGCCATGCATCACGCAGGTGTCCTGGAGATTCGAGCCTTCCTCGAGAATGATGCGCCCGAAGTCGCCGCGCAGCGAGGCCAGCGGCGCCACATAGCAGCGCGGCCCGACGATCACGTCGCCGATGAGAACTGCGTCGGGATGGACGAAGGCGGTGGGGTGGATGACCGGCTTGATGCCGTCGATTTCGTAGCAGGGCATAGGGGCGGTGATTGGTGATTGGTGATTGGTGATTGGTGATTGGTGATTGGTGATTGGTGATTGGTGATTGGTGATTGGTGATTGGAGGGCCGTGCTGGCTGAAGTTTCCTGCCGTTTCAGGTGACGGGCGCTTGGTGGGGGCACCGCGGTCGGTGCCCCTGCCAATCACCAATAGCGAATTACGCGGCGTGCCGACGCCGCCAACGAATCACGCCGCATGATAGCGCCGCTGTATGACACGGAAGCGGTTGGCAACGAAGGCGCTGTCGGAATAACTGGCGTTGGCGGAGGGGTTGGCGCCGGTGCCGTGGTAGTCGGAGAAGGCTGCCGACTGGTTTACGAACACGCCGCCGGTGAGGTTGATCGACAGTGCCACGCCCGCGCGCAGGGTGGCGTCGGTCATCGCGTCGATGACATCCTGCCCGGTCGAATAGAGGCCTACGGTGAGTGCGCCGTGTTCCCTGACGATGCGTTCCGAGAGCGCGATCGCGGCGGCGCCGTCGGCCACCTTGACGACGAAGCTGATCGGCCCGAAACGCTCTTCCATGTAGCTCTTTTCGTCGGCTGCGTCGCAGCTCAGCAGAACCGGGGTGCGCACCTCGGCCTTCGGGAACTCGGGGTGCTCGAGTTTCTTCGAGGGCAGTACGATGTGGCCGTATTCGCCGGCTTCGGCGATGCGTGCCAGGGTAGCCTCGGACTGGATCGCGCCGAGTACCGCGGTGGCGACGTTGATGTCGCCCAGGAACCTGTCGATCGCCGTGCCGAGGTCGGCCGCCACTTCGTCGAAACTCTTGTGACCCTGATCGGTGTCGATGCCGCCGGCGGGCACCAGGATGGCCTGGGTGGTGGTGCACATCTGACCGGAGTACAGGCTCAGCGTAAAGGCGAGGTTGCGAAGCATTGCCTTGTACTGGTCGGTGGACTCGATCACCACGTTGTTCACACCGGCCAGTTCGGCATACACGTTGGCCTGGCGGGCGTTGTCGAGCAGCCACTTGCCGAACACGTTGCTGCCGGTGAAGTCGATCGATTTGACCGCCGGGTGGGTGGCCAGTGCCTGGGTGTCGGCGCGCTTCTCGACCACCGCGAGACTCACCAGATTGGGGTCGAGACCGGCCTCCGCGAGCACTTCGCGGGCGATCTTCACGGTGATCGCGGCCGGCAGGATGGCATTGCTGTGCGGCTTGATGATCACCGGGTTGCCGGTGGCCAGCGCCGCAAACACGCCCGGGTAGGTGTTCCAGGTGGGGAAGGTGCCGCAGCCGATCACCAGTGCCACGCCGCGGCCGACGATCTCGAAGTGCTTCTTCATCACCAGCGGCGGATTCTTGCCCTGTGGCTTCTCCCAGGTCGCTTCGGCAACGATGCGCGATTGCTCGTCCCAGGCATAGGCCACGGCTTCGAGACCGCGGTCCTGGGCGTGCGGGCCTCCCGCCTGGAAAGCCATCATCCAGCCCTGGCCGGTGGTGAGCATCACCGCATGGGCGATCTCGAAGCTGCGCTTGTTGAGGCGATCGAGAATCTCCAGGCAGACGCCGCTGCGACCCGCCGCGCCGACCTTCTGCCATTCGGGCATCGCCGCCTCGGCCGCGATGATCAACGCCTCGACATCGCACACCGGGTAGCGCACGTTCAAGTCGACACCGTAGGGCGAGACCTCGGTGCCGGCGGTGCCGCTGCGGCCGGGTTGATCGAGTTCGAACTCCTTGCCGAAACAGGCTTCCACCGCAGCCTTGCCCGCTTCGTTGGCGGTTTCGCCATACACCCTGGGGCTTGGCATTTCAACGAAGGGCGTCCAGTAGCCGCGGCTCCGGATGGCATCGATGGCGGCGTCGAGGGTGGCTTTGTGCTTCTCGAACAAGGGGTGCGTCATGAGGATCGTCTCCAGGCTTGCCGGGTTGTCCGGCCGGGTTTTGCAGTGCGTGCTTTTTTTGCAGCGGGTCTTGTTTTTTGATCTGGATCAAGATTACTATTGATTGACCGGTCGGTCAAACAAAGAGATTGCGCCCAAGAGCAGTGCCTTGCGGCATGTCTGGACCGCTTTTTGAGGCATTGCCCGCCAGTGCATCGGGTGAGTATGTTTGCGACGGTTAGAAGACAAAAGAACAGCTTTGCGCTGCGCTCCACCGCCATGGGATGAGACAGATGACTGAAGATTGCCGGACCATCCGGCTGGAAGTGCGCGAGGGTGTCGCCACCCTGACGCTGAACCGGCCGGATCGACTCAACAGCTTCAACGAGCAGATGCACCTCGAGCTGCGTGCCGCGCTCGACACGGTCCGAGCCGGGCGCGTCGATGCCAGTGTGCGGGCGCTGGTGATCACCGGGGCCGGACGGGGTTTTTGCGCCGGCCAGGATCTGTCCGACCGTGCGGTCTCCGCCGCTGACGAGGCGCCCGACCTGGGCGCCTCGGTAGAGAAGAACTACAAACCCCTGGTGATGGCGCTGCGCGCCCTCGAGATGCCGGTGATCGCCGCGGTAAATGGCGTTGCAGCGGGCGCCGGGGCCAATCTCGCGCTGGCCTGCGACATGGTCTTTGCGGCGCGCTCGGCGAGCTTCATCCAGGCCTTCTGCAAGCTCGGCCTGATCCCCGACACCGGCGGCACCTGGATCCTGCCGCGCCTGCTCGGACCGGCACGGGCCATGGGCCTGGCGCTGCTGGGCGACAAACTCACCGCCGAGCAGGCCGAGGCCTGGGGACTGATCTGGAAATGCGTCGACGATGCGGCGCTGCTGCCGACCGTGCAGGCGGTGGCGAAGCAGCTTGCGGCTGGCCCGACCTTCGGCTTTGCGCAGACCAAGCACGCGATCTGGGCGAGCTCGAGCAACGATTTCCCGGCCCAGCTCGATCTGGAGCGCGACCTCATGCGCGAGTGCGGACGTTCGCACGACTACCGCGAGGGCGTGGCCGCCTTCATGGAGAAGCGTGCGCCCCGCTTCAAGGGCAATTGAGCGATGGCCGCACTGGATAAATCGGTCAGGGTCCTCGTCGTCGGTGCCGGGGCGATGGGCAGCGGCATCGCCCATGTCGCCGCGCTGGCGGGACATGCGGTGTACCTCTACGACATGAATGGCGAGGCCGTCGCACGTGGCAAGGCCGCGATCGAGAAGGATCTGCGTTTCCTGGTCGGCAAGGGCAAGCTCGCCGAGGCCGACTGCGAGGCGGCGCTGGCCCGCGTGCTGCCGGTGACCAAGCTGTCCGATGCCCGCGATGCCGGGCTGGCGATCGAGGCCATCGTCGAGAAGCTCGAAACCAAGCAAGAGTTGTTTGCCCAACTCGAAGCCCTGCTCGGCGAAGACGCGATCCTCGCTTCGAATACCTCCTCGCTGTCGATTACCGCGATGGCCGCGCCGCTGGCCCGGCCGGAGCGACTGCTGGGCTTGCACTTCTTCAACCCCGCGCCGCGCATGAAGCTGGTCGAGATCGTCTCCGGCCTGGCCACCGACAAGGCGCTGGCCGACTGCCTGCACGCCACCGCCACGGCCTGGGGCAAGGTGGCGGTGCATGCACGTTCGACGCCGGGTTTCATCGTCAATCGCGTCGCGCGTCCCTACTACGCCGAAGCGCAGCGGGTGCTGGCCGAAGGCGCCGCCACGCCGGCCACGCTCGACGCGCTGCTACGCGAGGGCTGCGGCTTCCCGATGGGACCGTTCGAGCTCATGGACCTGATTGGCCACGATGTGAACTACGCGGTCACCTGTTCGGTGTTCGATGCCTGTTTCGGCGACAAGCGTTTTACCCCCAGCCTGATCCAGCAGGAGCTGGTGCAGGCGGGCCGACTGGGCCGCAAGAGCGGCCGCGGCTTCTACGACTATCGCGACGCGGCGAGCCGACCGCAGCCGGCAAGCGAGACGCCACGGGCGGGCGCGCCGAAGATCACCGTGGTCGGTGGGCTTGGCGTGGCGGCCGGCCTCATCGGCCGCTTCGAGGCCGCAGGGATCAAGGTGCAGCGCAGGGCCGGCAGGGGTCCCGGCTTCATCGAGATGGGCGAGGCCAGGCTGGCGCTCTCGGACGGCCGCAGCGCGACGCGTCGTGCGCACGAGGAGGCCATCGCCGATCTGGTGTTGTTCGACCTGGCCGCCGACTTCGCCGCCACGCCGCGCATTGCAGTGGCGATCGCGGACCAGTGCGGCAGCGGTGCGGCGCAGCTGGTGGTGGGAACGCTGCAGCAGGCGGGCATGGAGGTCAGCCGCATCGACGACGTTGCGGGAATGGTCGCGCTGCGTACCGTGGCGATGCTCGCCAACGAAGCTGCCGATGCGGTGCTGCAGGGTATCGGCAGCGCCCGCGATATCGATACCGCGATGCGCTACGGCACCAATTATCCGAAGGGGCCGCTTGCCTGGGCGGACGAGCTCGGCGTGGGACTGGTCGCGTCGGTGCTCGCGAACCTGCGTGACCACTACGGCGAGGAGCGCTACCGCGTCTCGCCACTGATCCAGCGAAAAGCATTCACCGGAGCGAATTTTCATGAGTGAGGCAACACAAGTGCTCGATCCCCAGGCCATTGCCGAGAAGGTGCGCGATGGCATGTTCGCCAACGACCAGGCGTCCAAGGGGCTCGGCATGGAGATCGAGGCGGTCGGGCCGGGTTACGCGAAGATCAGCATGGCGGTGCGTGCCGACATGCTCAACGGCTTCGCCATCATCCATGGCGGCTTCGTCACCACCCTGGCCGATTCGGCCTTCGCCTTTTCGTGCAACAGCTATAACGAGCAGACCGTGGCCTCGGGCATCAGCGTCGATTTCATCGCCCCTGCTCGCGAGGGTGACGTCCTCACCGCCGAAGCCACCGAAGTGGCGCTGTCGGGGCGTACCGGCGTCTATGACGTCAAGGTCACGAACCAGCGCGGCGACACCATCGCGGTAATGCGTGGCAAAAGCTATCGGCTCAAAGGCCGCGTGGTTGTGCCACAGTAGGACAAGGCGCCGGGGCCAAAAAAAATTCAAGGGGCCCGGCAGGACCAACAGGGTAGAGGAGACGAACCCATGACATTGAACCCTCCGGCGGCGAGCGAACTGGAGCCGATCGAGCGCGCCAGTACCGACGAACTGCGCGCGCTGCAGCTCGAGCGGCTGAAGTGGAGCCTGCGCCACGCCTACGAGAACGTGGCGCACTATCGCAAGGCCTTCGACGACAAGGGCGTGCATCCTGACGATCTGAAATCGCTCGAAGACCTGGCGAAGTTTCCCTTCACCACCAAGCACGACCTGCGCGACAACTACCCCTTCGGGATGTTCGCGGTGCCGATGGACAGGGTCGCGCGGGTGCACGCCTCGTCGGGCACCACCGGCAAGCCGACGGTGGTCGGCTACACCCTCAAGGACATCGACACCTGGGCCGCCGTGGTGGCGCGCTCGATCCGCGCCTCGGGCGGACGGCCCGGCGACATGGTGCATGTGTCCTACGGCTATGGGCTGTTCACCGGCGGACTGGGTGCCCACTACGGCGCCGAGCGGCTTGGCTGTACCGTGATCCCGATGTCGGGCGGACAGACCGAGAAGCAGATTCAGATCATCCAGGACTTCAAGCCGAACATCATCATGGTGACGCCATCCTACATGCTTACCATCCTCGACGAGATGGAGGCGCAGGGCATCGATCCGAAGGGCACCTCGCTGCGCGTCGGCATCTTCGGCGCCGAGCCCTGGACGCCGGCCATGCGCACCGCGGTGGAAGCGCGCGCCGGCATCGACGCGGTCGATATCTACGGCCTGTCGGAGGTGATGGGCCCGGGGGTGGCCAATGAATGCGTCGAGACCAAGGATGGCCCGACCGTCTGGGAAGACCACTTCTACCCGGAGATCGTCAACCCGGACAGCGGCGAACCGGTTGCCGACGGCGAGGAGGGCGAGCTGGTGTTCACCTCGCTCACCAAGGAGGCGATGCCGGTGATCCGCTATCGCACCCGCGACCTCACCCGCCTGCTGCCGCCGAGCGCCCGCAGCATGCGGCGAATGGCCAAGATCACCGGGCGCTCCGACGACATGCTGATCATCCGCGGCGTGAACGTGTTCCCGACGCAGATCGAGGAGCTGATCTGCAAGATGCCCAAGCTGGCGCCCCAGTACCTGCTCGAAGTCGACAAGCAGGGCCACATGGATTCGCTCACGGTCAAGGTCGAGATCAACCCGGAGGCCGGTGTCGGGCGCCATCCGGAGCAGAAGGAGGCGCTGGCCAGGGAATTGACCCACCACATCAAGAGCCTGGTCGGCGTGTCCTGCAAGGTCATCGTCGGAGAGCCGTTCTCGATCGAGCGGGTGACCGTCGGCAAGGCCAGGCGGGTCATCGATCGCCGTCCCAAGGACTAAGAAATCTCTCGCGGCTGGCCATACCGCCCGGCCGCGACTGAAAACCACGAGGAGACCACCATGTACACACAGTCACTCAGCATTCCGGATGGCGACCCGAAAGGGCCGCGCAAGGTCGAGAACCCCGAGTACGAGGCCGAGTTCAACGCCAGGATCGATGCCGGCGGCTTCATCGAGGCCAAGGACTGGATGCCCGAGAAGTATCGCAAGACCCTGATCCGCCAGATCAGCCAGCATGCCCACTCCGAGATCGTCGGCATGCTGCCCGAGGGCAACTGGATCACCCGCGCACCGAGCCTCAAGCGCAAGGCCATCCTGCTTGCCAAGGTGCAGGACGAGGGCGGTCACGGCCTCTACCTGTATGCCGCCGCCGAAACGCTCGGCGTGTCGCGCGACGAACTCACCGAAGGCCTGCTCTCGGGCAAGGCCAAGTACAGCTCGATCTTCAACTATCCGACGCTCACCTGGGCCGACATCGGGGTGATCGGCTGGCTGGTGGACGGCGCCGCGATCATGAACCAGATCCCGCTGTGCAAGTGCAGCTACGGGCCGTATGCGCGCGCCATGATTCGCGTGTGCAAGGAGGAATCCTTCCACCAGCGCCAGGGCTACGACCTGCTGCTGCAGATGATGAAGGGCACGCCCGAGCAGCGCGAGATGGTGCAGGACGCGGTCGATCGCTGGTGGTTCCCGTCGATCATGATGTTCGGCCCGCACGACAGCGACAGCGTGCACACCGAGACCACCCGCTGGGGCATCAAGCGCATCTCCAACGACGACCTGCGCCAGAAGTTCGTCGATGCCACCGTCAAGCAGGCCGAGGTGCTGGGCGTGAGCCTGCCCGATCCCGATCTCAAATGGAACGAGGCGCGCGGCCACTACGACTTCGGCACCATCGACTGGGAGGAATTCTGGGACGTGGTCGGCGGTCATGGCCAGTGCAACGTCGATCGCCTGGCGGCACGCAACAAGGCCTGGGACGACGGCGCCTGGGTGCGCGAGGCGGCCATGGCGCATGCCGAAAAACAGGCCGCGCGGGCCCTCGCGGCGTAGCGCGCGGGCGGTGTGGAGTGTGGGGTGAGGGTTCAAGCCCGCCCCCCACCCCTCATCCCTCGCCCACCAAACCCCTTATCGAAGGAACACATCATGGAACGCAAGGAATGGCCGTTGTGGGAAGTATTCATTCGCAGCCGTAACGGGCTCGATCACAAGCACTGCGGGAGCGTCCACGCGCCCGACGCCAGGCTGGCGCTGCAGGTCGCACGCGACGTCTACACCCGCCGCATGGAAGGCGTATCGATCTGGGTGGTCAAGGCCTCCGACATCGTCGCCTCCGACCCGGACGCCAAGCCCGAGCTGTTCGATCCGGCCGAAGACAAGATCTACCGGCATCCGACCTTCTACCAGCTGCCCGACGAAGTTAACCACATGTAATGGTGGCCGATATGACTCAAGCAACCCCCCCCTCGCTCGAGCACGTCGAGTACGTGCTGCGCCTCGGCGACAACGCCCTGATCCTCGGCCAGCGCCTGTCCGAATGGTGTGGCCGCGCGCCGGTGCTCGAGGAAGACCTGGCGCTCGCCAACATGGCGCTCGACCTGATCGGCCAGTCCCGCCTGCTGCTCACCCATGCCGGCAGGCTCGAGGGCAAGGGCCGCGACGAAGACCAGATGGCTTTCCTGCGCGTCGAACGCGACTATCGCAACCTCACCATGGTCGAGGTGCCCAACGAGGACTTCGGTCGCACCACGGTGCGCAATTTCCTGTTCAGCGCCTTCCAGGTGCTGCTGTGGGAAAAGCTGGTCGCCTCGAGCGATAGCGAACTGGCCGCGATCGCCGCCAAGAGCCTCAAGGAAGCGCGTTACCACCTCAACCATTCGGCCGAGTGGGTAATCCGCCTGGGCGACGGCACCGAGGTCTCGCACGCCAGGACCCAGGCTGCCCTCGACTACCTGTGGCCCTACAGTGCCGAGCTGTTCGCCGCCAACCCGACCGACGACGCGGTATCTGCCGCCGCCATCGGCCCGGCCTGGGGCGAGCTCGAAGCGGCCTGGGAGGCGATGGTGCTGCCGGTGCTGTCGGAAGCCACGCTGGTGGTGCCGGCGCGCACGCCCTTCAAGACCTTCGGCAAGTTCGGCCGTCACTCCGAACACATGGGGCACCTGCTGGCGACGATGCAGTACATGCAGCGGACCTACCCCGGTGCCACCTGGTAGTGCCGGCACATGAACGAGCCTGCTGTGCGAACCGTGGCCGGCACCGTGATGCTCGCCGTGCCTTTGTACGGCTGCGCTTCTCGCGCCAGCCGCGGCCCGCTCGCGATGGCTCCATGATGCGCCGGAACGGGAGCTGGAAATGCTGACTGAAAGCGAAGCCTGGAAGCTGCTCGATACGGTGCCCGATCCGGAAGTGCCGGCGGTGTCGGTGGTCGAGCTGGGCATCATCCGTGAGCTGCGATGCCGCGACGACGGCATCACCGTGGTGGTGACGCCGACCTACTCGGGCTGCCCGGCGACCGAGGTGATCGGGCTGGCCATCCGCGACACGCTGGCGGCGGCGGGGGCCGGCCGGGTCGAGCTCGAGACCCGGCTCGATCCACCGTGGACCAGCGACTGGATCGGCGAGGCGGCGCGCGAGAAGCTGCGTGCCTACGGCATCGTGCCGCCTACCGGCCGCGCCGCAGTGGGTGGGGCGCAGCCGATCCGCTTCGTCAAGCAGGCGCTGAGCTGCCCGCGCTGCGGCTCCAGGGATACCGAACGCCTGTCGGAATTCGGCTCCACCGCCTGCAAGGCCACCTATCGCTGCAAGAGCTGCCTCGAACCCTTCGAGTATTTCAAACCGATCTGATCCGTCCGCGAAGACGGACACCGGAGACACCGCATGACGCCGAAATTCCACTCCCTGAAGATCGCCGAGGTCAGGCGCGAGACCGCAGATGCGGTCAGCCTGCGCTTCGAGGTGCCGGCCGAGCTGGCCGACGACTACCGCTTCGTACAGGGCCAGCACCTCACCCTCAAGGCGGAGGTGGCGGGCGAAGAGCTTCGCCGCTCCTACTCGATCTGCGCCGCCGTCGACGACGGCGAGCTGCGGGTCGCCATCAAGAAGATCGGTGGCGGCGTGTTCTCCAACTGGGCGAACGACTCGCTCAAGGCCGGTGACAGCATCGAGGTGATGACGCCGGAGGGCCGTTTCCATACCGAGCTCGATCCGGCAAGTGCCAGGCACTACGTGGCCTTCGCCGCCGGCAGCGGCATCACCCCGGTGATGTCGCTCATCAAGACCACCCTCAAGGCCGAGCCGAACAGCCGCTTCACGCTCATCTACGGCAATCGCCGCCAGAACAGCGTGATCTTCGCCGAAGCCCTCGAGGATCTGAAGGACCGCTACATGACGCGCTTCACGCTCTATCACGTGTTCTCGCGCGAGGAGCAGGAGGTGCCGCTGTTCAATGGCCGCCTCGACCGTGCCCGCGTCGGTGCTTTCCTCGACACCCTGGTGCCGGCCGAGACCATCGACGCCGCCTTCATCTGCGGCCCCGGCGAGATGATCGACGAGGTCGAGGCCGGGCTGCTTGCGGGCGGCGTCGCGGCCGAGCGGATCCACCTGGAGCGCTTCGGCGTACCCGACAGCGGCCCCGCTCATCATGTCGAGGCCGGTGATGCGCCGCAGGCGCGCGTCACCATCATCGTCGATGGGCTCAGGCGCGAGATGGACTTTCGTGCCGAAGATCCTTCGATCCTCGAGGTGGCGCTGGCGGCGGGGCTGGACCTGCCGTTCTCCTGCAAGGGTGGGGTATGCTGCACTTGCCGTGCACGGGTGCTCGAAGGCAAGGTCCGCATGGACAAGAACTTCTCGCTGGAGCAGCCCGATGTGGACGACGGCTTCGTACTCACTTGCCAGGCGCATCCGCTGACCGAGCGGGTGGTGATCAGTTTCGACGAGCGTTGACGGAGTCGATTGCCCGGGCGGGTGGGTTTCTTCATCCGTACAGGCAAGACCGAAATGGCACGTACCAAGGCACCCACCCATGAACTGCAGCGCTCGACGATCCTCGATGCGGCGGCGAAGCTGTTTGCGCAAAAAGGCTTTCACAACGCATCCATGGCCGAACTGGCCAGGGCCTGCGGCGTCTCCAAGCCGCTGCTCTACCACTACTACCGGGACAAGGAGCATATCCTTTTCGATATCGCCGACAGCTACATGGACCGCTTGCTGGCGGTAGCGGGAGAGGTCGCGGACATGGGGCTGGAGGCGGAGCCGCACTTTCGCGAGCTGGTGATGCGCTTCATGGAGGAGTACCAGCATTCGCAGAACCAGCACATGGTGCTGGTGCAGGACGTGAAGTTCCTCGAGGAATCGCATCGTCGCCAGGTGGTGGACAAGGAGCGGCGCGTGGTGGCCGCGTTCGTGGCGGCGATCGCCGCGGTCGAGCCGGGCGTGGTAAAGGCGGGCCTCGAGAAGGCGGTGGCGATGATTCTCTTCGGCATGATCAACTGGACCTTCACCTGGTTGAGTGTCGATGGCCCGCTGACCTACCGGGACATGGCGCCGGTGGTGGCGGGGATCTTCCTCGGTGGGGTAAGGAATTACATCAGCGAAACGCAAGTTGCCTGACAAGGCTGCACAAGAACATGGGGAGACGGAATCTTGAACGACGTATTCATCTGTGACGGCATTCGCACGCCGTTCGGCCGCTACGGCGGCGCGCTGTCGACGGTACGTGCCGACGACCTCGCGGCGCTGCCGATCAAGGCCCTGATGGCGCGCAATCCGTCGGTGGATTGGGCCGCTGTCGAAGACATCTATTACGGCTGTGCCAACCAGGCCGGCGAAGACAACCGCGACGTGGCACGCATGGCCGGCCTGCTCGCGGGCCTGCCCATCGAGGTGCCGGGCGCCACGCTGAACCGCCTGTGCGGTTCCGGCATGGATGCCATCGGTACTGCGGCGCGCGCCATCAAGGCCGGCGAGATGACGCTCATGATCGCCGGCGGGGTAGAGAGCATGAGCCGCGCACCCTTCGTCATGGGCAAGGCCGAGTCGGCCTTCTCGCGCAGCGCGAAGATCGAGGACACCACCATCGGCTGGCGCTTCGTGAATCCGCTCATGAAGGCGAAATACGGTATCGATTCGATGCCCGAGACCGCCGAGAACGTGGCGCTGCAGTTCGGAATCTCGCGCGCCGACCAGGACGCCTTCGCGATCCGCTCGCAGGCACGCTACGCGGCGGCGCAGGCGCGGGGGTTTTTCGACGGCGAACTCGTGCCGGTCGAGATCCCGCGCAAGAAGGGCGAGCCCACGGTGTTCGCCGCCGACGAGCATCCACGCGAAACCACGCTCGAGGCGCTGGCGAAGCTCAGGGGGGTGGTGCGCGCGGACGGCAGCGTCACCGCCGGCAACGCCTCGGGTGTGAATGACGGCGCGGTGGCACTGCTGCTGGCCAGCGAGGCGATGGCGGCGCGCCACGGGCTCAGCCCGCGGGCGCGGGTGGTGGGCATGGCCACGGTCGGTGTCGAGCCGCGCATCATGGGCATCGGCCCGGCGCCCGCATCCCGGCGGGTGCTGGAAAAGACCGGCCTCAAGCTCGGCCAGATGGAGGTGATCGAGCTCAACGAGGCCTTTGCCGCGCAGGGCCTGGCGGTGTTGCGGCAGCTCGGCCTGCCCGACGATGCCCCGCATGTGAATCCCAACGGTGGCGCAATCGCGCTGGGCCACCCGCTCGGCGCCTCGGGCGCACGGCTGGTGCTCACCGCGCTGCGGCAGCTCGAGCTCACGGGCGGCCGCTACGGCCTGTGCACCATGTGCATCGGTGTCGGCCAGGGCATCGCGATGATCATCGAGCGGGTTTGAGTGACGTGGTCGATCTTTCGATCACAATTCGTCAATATTGAAGAGATTTGCTAGGGCATAATTTTGCGACAGGATTCCGGCCTGTTTGGCTTCCGGGGACCTGAAAACCACGAGGAGGAGACAAACATGAAGATGAAGAACACCCTGCTGGCTGCGATCAGCCTTGCTTTCGTCGCTGGAGCCGCCCAGGCGGAGATCACCGTCGGCGTCAATGTGTCGGCGACCGGCCCCGCGGCATCGTTGGGCATCCCGGAAAAGAACACCTTCGCCCTGATGCCGACGACGATCGGTGGCGAGAAGGTCAACTACATCATTCTCGACGACGCATCCGACACCACCACCGCGGTGAAGAACCTGCGCAAGATGATCTCCGAGGACAAGATCGACGTGGTGCTCGGCTCCACCATTTCGCCCAACTCGCTGGCGATGATCGACGTCGTCGCCGAGGCCGGCGTGCCGATGATCTCGATGGCGGCCTCCAGCCGCATCGTCGAGCCGGTGGACGACAAGCGCCGCTGGGTCTTCAAGACGCCGCAGAACGACGCCCAGATGTCGACCGCGATCGTCGAGCACATGATCAACGCGGGTGTGAAGACGGTTGCCTTCATCGGCTTTGCCGACGCCTACGGCGAAGGCTGGTGGCAGCAGTTCTCGGCGATTGCCGAAGCCCGCAAGCTCAAGGTGGTCGGCAACGAGCGCTACAACCGCGCCGACACTTCCGTTACCGGCCAGGTCCTGAAGATCGTCTCGGCCCGCCCCGACGCGGTGCTGATCGCCGGCTCCGGCACGCCCGCCGCGCTGCCGCAGAAGGCGCTCAAGGAGCGCGGCTTCAGCGGCAAGATCTACCAGACCCACGGCGTCGCCAACAACGACTTCCTGCGCGTTTGCGGCAAGGACTGCGAAGGCACCTTCCTGCCCGCGGGTCCGGTGCTGGTGGCCGACCAGTTGCCCGACAGCAACCCGGTCAAGAAATCCGCCATGACCTACATCACCAAGTACGAGGCGGCGCACGGCAAGGGCAGCGTCTCCACATTTGGCGCCCACGCCTGGGATACCGGCCTGCTGCTGCAGGCTGCGGTGCCGGTGGCGCTCAAGAAGGCCAAGCCGGGTACGGCCGAGTTTCGCGCCGCCCTGCGTGACGCGCTCGAGGGCAGCAAGGAAGTGGCTGGCGCCCACGGCATCTTCAACATGAGCCCCACCGACCACCTCGGCCTCGACCAGCGCTCGCGGGTGATGGTCGAGATCAAGGACGGCGGCTGGAAGTTGGTGAAGTAAGCGGCGCACCCGGCGGGCCGCCAGGTTCGCCGGGCTGATCCGTATCCACAATATCGCTGCACAAATCATGTGGCCTCGGTCGTGCCTGCGGGCGCGACCGCCACGGACGGGGTTCGTCCCATGGATTTTCAGATTGCGATGCTGCTGGGCCAGGACGGTATCACCAACGGTGCGATCTACGCATTGCTGGCGCTGGCGCTGGTGCTGGTATTTGCAGTCACCCGGGTGATCTTCATTCCCCAGGGTGAGTTCGTTGCCTACGGCGCGCTGACGCTCGCCGCGCTGCAGGCCGGGCGGATTCCGGCCACGCTGTGGCTGTTGCTGGCGATGGGTGTACTCGCCGCGCTGATCGACGGCACGGCGGCGCTGCGCAGCGGCGCGACGCGCAAGCTGCCGGGCGTGGCGGGCTGGAACCTGGCCTATCCGCTGCTGCTGGCCGGGCTCTTCTATACGCTGCCGCTCGAGACCCTGCCGATGCTCGCCCAGGTGCTGCTGGCGCTGGCGGTGGTGGTGCCGCTGGGGCCGCTGATGTACCGGCTCGCCTTCCAGCCGGTGGCCGAGGCGCCGGTGCTGATCCTGCTCATCGTCTCGGTGGCGGTGCATGTGGCGATGGTGGGCATGGGGCTGCTGTTCTTCGGTGCCGAAGGCTCGCGCACGCCGCCCTTCTCGGACGTTCGATTCGAGGTCGGACCGATGATGATCAGCGGCCAGCAGATCTGGGTGGTGCTGGCCTCGATCGTGCTGATCGTGGCGCTCTACCAGTTCTTCGGCCGCACCCTCTATGGCAAGGCGCTGCGTGCCACCGCCATCAACCGCAACGGCGCGCGCCTGATGGGCATCTCGCCCGCGCTGGCGGGCAAGCTCACCTTCTTCCTCGCGGCCCTCATCGGCGCGCTCTCGGGCGTACTCATCGCGCCGCTCACCACGATCTACTACGACACCGGCTTCCTGATCGGCCTGAAGGGCTTTGTCGGCGCCATCATCGGCGGACTCGGCAGCTACCCGATCGCCGCCGCGGGCGCGGTGATGGTCGGTCTGCTGGAAGCCTTCTCGTCCTTCTGGGCCAGCGCCTACAAGGAAGTCATCGTGTTCACCCTGATCATTCCGGTGCTGGTATGGCGATCGCTCAGCAGCCATCACGTGGAGGAGGACGAGTAATGAAAGCCCTGTTCTCTGCGCGCCTGCTGCTGGCGGTGTTCCTTGCCGCGGTGGCGGGCGGTCCCTTCTTCCTGCCCGAGTTCACCGTCACCCTGCTCAACTACATCGGCCTCTACGCGCTCGTCGCGCTGGGCCTGGTGCTGCTTACCGGGGTCGGTGGGCTGACCTCCTTCGGCCAGGCCGCCTTCGTCGGGGTTGGCGCCTACACCAGCGCAGTGCTGTCCACCAGCGCCGAGTTGCCGGCGTGGATCGGCTGGGCCGGCGGCTCGCCCTGGCTCGGGCTGCTGGCGGGTCTGGTTATCACCGCGCTGGTGGCGGTGGTGCTGGGCTCGCTGACCCTCAAGCTGTCGGGCCACTACCTGCCGCTGGGTACCATCGCCTGGGGGATCTCGCTGTACTTCCTGTTCGGCACCATGGAGACGCTCGGCGGTCACACCGGCCTCACCGGCATTCCGCCGATCTCGCTGCTAGGCTGGGAGCTCGATGAGGGGCGCGAGATCTACTACCTGATCTGGCTGTTCCTGCTGGCCGCCATGCTCACCACCCGCAACCTGCTCGATTCGCGCGAAGGGCGTGCCATCCGCGCGCTCAAGGGCGGCATGGTGATGGCCGAGGCGATGGGGGTGAACACCTCGCGTTCGCGCATGGTGATCTTCGTCATCGCGGCGCTGCTGGCCTGTGCCTCGGGCTGGCTCTACGCCCACATGCAGCGCTTCGTCAATCCTACCCCGTTCGGCCTGCACATCGGCATCGAGTATCTGTTCATGGCGGTGGTCGGCGGCGCCGGGCATGTGTGGGGGGCGTTGGTCGGCGCCGGCGTGATCACCGTGATGAAGCAGTGGCTGCAGGATCTGCTGCCGCAGTTGCTGGGCGCCTCGGGCAACTTCGAGGTGATCGTCTTCGGCCTCATGATGGTGCTCATCCTGCAGCGCGCCCGTGACGGCATCTGGCCGCTGCTGGCGAGGCTGGTGCCGGTGCAGGCGGCGCGCAAGGCGATCAGCGCCTCGGCCGAGCCGCTGGCGCGCAGGCCGATGCCCGCCAAGGGCGAGCTCATCCTCGACGCCAGGGACGTGACCCGCAAGTTCGGCGGCCTGGTGGCGAACAACAACATGAACCTGCAGGTCAGGGCAGGTGAAGTCCTCGCCCTGATCGGCCCCAACGGTGCCGGCAAGAGCACCATGTTCAACCAGATCTCGGGCGTCGACACGCCGAGCTCGGGCGAGGTGCTGTTCCGCGGCAAGTCGGTTGCCGGGCACAGTTCGCGGGAGATCGCCGGCCTGGGCATGAGCCGCACCTTCCAGCATGTGCGCCTGCTGCCCAAGATGACGGTGCTCGAGAACGTCGCCATCGGCGCCCACATGCGTGGCTCGAAGAGCGTGCTGCCCGCCGCATGGCGGCTCGACCGCGCCGAAGAGGCGCGGCTGATCGCCGAGGCGGCGCGCCAGATCGAGCGCGTCGGCCTGGCCGAGCACATGTTCGAGGAGGCCGGCTCGCTGGCGCTCGGCCAGCAGCGCATCCTCGAGATCGCGCGTGCGCTGGCCAGCGATCCCAGCCTGCTGCTGCTCGACGAACCCGCAGCGGGACTGCGGCACAAGGAGAAGCAGGCCCTGGGCGCCTTGCTCACGCGGCTCAAGTCCGAAGGCATGGCGATCCTGCTGGTCGAGCACGACATGGATTTCGTGATGGGCCTTGCCGACCGGGTGGTGGTGATGGAGTTCGGCGAGAAGATCGCCGAGGGCCTGCCCGAAGAGGTGCAGAAGGATCCGGCGGTGCTGGAAGCCTATCTTGGCGGAGTCGAGTGATCGTGCAAGCCCCGATTGACCGCTTGTCACTTCAGGAACAGTCGCATGAACATTGAAACCTTGTTCGCAGCCGGGCGCCACAATGCGGCCGCATGCGCGACCCGCCCGGGTGCGCATCCGGCGGGCCGCCTGGCGGCGTTGCCCGTCGTCGCGGGGGTCTGTCCCGCGCACTCCTCGCACCTTGCCATGCTTCCCGCCAGCGGCAAGCTCGCGCGCGTCCAAGCGGAGTTTCCAGGATGAGCAAATCGATTCTCGAGGTGCGCGACCTGTGCGTCGCCTACGGCAAGGTCGAGGCACTGCACGACGCCAACATCCGCGTCGGCGAAGGCCAGATCGTGACCGTCATCGGGCCCAATGGCGCCGGCAAGACAACCATGCTGTCGGCCATCATGGGGCTGCTCGATTCGCACGGCGAGCTCGAGTTCGACGGCAAGCTGCGGCTTGCCCCGGAGGTCGAGGACATGGTTGCCGCAGGCATGAACCTGGTGCCCGAAAAGCGCGAGCTGTTCGGCGAGATGAGCGTCCAGGACAACCTGTTGCTGGGGGGCTTCCAGCGCTACCGTTCGGGCAAGCGCGATCAGGCCGAAACCATGGAAGAGGTCTATGGTCTCTTTCCCCGGCTCAAGGAGCGACGCGAACAGATGGCCGGCACCCTGTCGGGCGGCGAGCGCCAGATGCTGGCCGTGGGCCGTGCGCTGATGGCCAAGCCGCGGCTGCTGATGCTCGACGAGCCGAGCCTGGGCCTGGCGCCGCTGATCGTGCGCGAGATCTTCCGCATCATCACCGAGCTGCGCCGCCGCGGCGTGTCGATCCTGCTGGTCGAACAGAACGCGCGCGCCGCGCTGCAGGTGGCCGACTACGCCTATGTGCTGGAGACGGGGGAGATCTCGATGGAGGGGCCGGCGCAGCAACTCGCCGACGACCCACGCGTGATCGAAGCCTACCTCGGCCTGGGCGGCAAGCACCAGGACATGCTGTCCACCTGACCACCTGACAACAGCGGGGTCGCCGCGACCCCGCGCGGGAGAAGTCCATGGAAGCCCTGCGCATCATTCAGGAAGAGCATCAGTCGCTGGCCGCGATTCTTCACGCGGTGCGTTTCATGCTCAAGGAAATCAAGGCCGGCAAGCTGGAGCCCGATTTCGGGCTGTTCAAGGCCATGGTCCATTATCTGGATGCCTATCCCGAGAAGCGCCACCACCCCAAGGAGGACGATTTCCTGTTCGCCCGGCTCAAGCGGCGCACCAGCGAAGGGGCCGATGCGCTGGCGCGCCTCGAGCACGACCACCAGGGCGGCGAAGGCCGCATCAAGATGCTGGAGGCGGCGCTGCTGCGCTACGAGCGCGGCGACGCAGACGGGCTCGAGGCCACCTCAAGGGCATTCGACGACTTTGCCGATTTCTATCGCAACCACATGATCCTCGAGGAGCGCGAGATCCTGCCGCTGGCGCGCAAGCACCTCACCGCAGCCGACTGGGCCGAGATCGACCGGGCCTTCGTCGCCGAGCAGGATCCGATGCAGGGCGCCGCGGGCGAGGATTTTCGCGCGATCTTCTCGCGCCTGGTGGCGGCCGCGCCGCCGCCGATCGGGCTCGGCGGCGGGCCCTACAAGGAATGAATCAGTCACTTCGCATCGTACTTCCTTGACTCCCCGCGGCTCACCCGCGATAGTCATGCGCTTCGATACGGCACGTTGCAGGAGGGGTTTGGTGAATTACTTCAGGAAGAGCGGATTGAAACTGGCGAGTTTCGCACTGGGTGTCGTCCTGCTGGCGAGCTCCACGGCAAACGCGGCCGACGCCAAGGGCGGTTTCGCGGTGGAAGGCGCCGGGGCGCAGTCCTGCGAGACCTTTCTCAAGGCCAAGGCCAATGGCGGCAACGACCTCGCCATCTTTGCCGGATGGGTCGATGGCTACCTCACCGGCGCCAACCAGCATGCACCCCAAACCTACGACTTCACGCCCTGGCAGACCGTCGGCCTGCTGATTGCCGCGCTCGCCAACCACTGCGAGAAGGAGCCCAAGCGCCCCTTCATCGTGGCAGTGAACAACATGCTCGCGGCGCTCAAGGCCGAGCGCATGCAGGAACGCTCCGAGACCGTGAAGATCGAGGCGGACGGCCGCAGCGGACTGTTCTACAAGACCGTGATGGAGGACGCGCAGAAGCGCCTCGCAGCGGAGAAACTCTACAAGGGCACGATTGACGGCAGTTTCGGGCCCACCACCGAGGCGGCCTTCAAGGCCTTCCAGAAGCGCGAGGGCCTCAAGGAGTCCGGCCTGCCCGACCAGGCGACGCTGTTCAAGCTGTTCGTCAAGAAGTAGGCCGCTCAGTCCGCGCCGCCAAGCAATCTGGCGGCGTCATCCCGCCAGAACAGCAGCGCTGCGTAATAGCCCTCCCACACGCAGCCGCTGCAGCCGCGACCGCAGCAACTGTCCGGTATCTCGGGCGGCGCGCGCAGGTCCAGCCCCGCGGCGGATAGCGCCGCACCGATCGCGGCGATCATCGACTGCGCTTGGGCGAGCGTTCGCGGGGTCTGGTGGAGGGCGTCGGGGTCGCTCATGGCGACCGATTCTAGCCGCTCTTCGCGCAATCAAGCATGACTTGCCCCTGATCGACGAGCTGCCTCGCCAATCGTGGCCGAGGCATATGCCACACTTGCGCCGCATCGGTTGCTCGGCGGGTTAAAGGTTTGACGTTGGCGGACGTTTACGCATGCCATGAACGTCTGTCTGCATTCGCGTCTTACGTGAACTCCGAACCATGACCCAGCGGGAAGCCAAGCAAGAGCTCCGTGCGCCCTGTCCACCTGCGTGGACCCTTGGCGATGGCGCGCGCCTGCTGCTGCGCCTTCAGGCCGCGATGTTCGAGCATCGTGACTTCGCGGCTGCGGCAACGGCTTGTGTTACCGAGCTGGCAATCGTGCTCGGTGCGCATCGGGTCACCCTGGGCATGCTTGAAGACGGTTTTGCGCGGGTCATCGCGGTCTCGCACGGCGGCGACGGCAAGTTCGGCGGCGAATTGTTCCTCGATATCGCCGCGGCCATGGACGAGTGCATCGAGCAGCGACGCGTGCTGCTGTTTCCCGAACCGGAGGACGCCTTTCCCTCCATCCTGATGGCGCACCGGCGTCTTTCCGGGCACCTCTCCGGGAGCGTCTGCAGCGAACCGATCCGCTATGGCGAGGAGGTGATCGGCGTCGCATGCATCGAGTGGTCGCCCGATGCCGTGCCGGAGCGGCAGATGCTCGACACGCTGGCCGATGTGCTGGCGGTGCTGGGCCCGGTGTTGGCAATGATGCGGCGCCAGTCGATGCCCTGGCACCGAAGCCTGCTCGCACGCCTTCGTGGCTTGCGGCAATCGCTCGGATCAGCGGATGGAAGCCGCACCCGCATCGTACTCGTCGCGCTTGCCGCGTTGCTGCTTGTGGCCGCGCTGTTTCCCGCCGAATACCGGGTGGGCGGCCGCGCCAGGGTCGAGGGCGTGGTCGAGCGCGCGCTGGTGGCGCCGAACGACGGATTTCTGCAGCGAGCCCGGGTGCGTCCCGGTGACCGGGTGCTCGCCGGCCAGGTGCTGGTCGAGCTTGCCGACCAGGAGCTCAAGGTGGAGCAAAGCCGCTGGCGCAGCGAGCTGGCGCAATACGAAAACGCCTACATGGCGGCGCTGGCGCGTTCCGACCGCGGCGAGATGATGGTCCAGTTGGCCAAGGCCCAGGAAGCCGACGCCAAGGTCAAGCTCACCGAGCACGCCCTCGGGCGGGTGCGGGTCGAGGCGCCCTTCGACGGCGTCGTGATCGCCGGCGACCTGACCCGTTCGCTGGGTGCGCCGGTGAAGCGCGGCGAAGTCCTGATGACGCTTGCCCCTGCCGAGCAGTACCGCGTCGTGGCGCAGATCTCGGAGCGCGATGTGGGCCAGGTCGAGGCCGGCCAGCGGGGCGCGCTGGCGCTCTCGGCCCTGCCATGGGACGCCTTGCCGGTGCGGGTCGAGCGGGTCGCGCCGATGGCCAGCGTGGTCGACGGCGAGAACGTCTTCGATGTCGAGCTGAGCCTCGAGAAAAGCGCTCACGGTCTGCGTCCGGGGCTGCAGGGCGTTGCCAAGCTGCGGGTCGGCAGCAAGTCGCTCGTCGCGCGCTGGGGCGGGCCGCTGCTCGACTGGATCCGCTTCCAGTGGTGGCGGTGGGGCGGATGACATGAGCGAGTCCATCTTCAGTCCGCTGTGGCACAGGGTTGCCGGCCTGCATCCGCGCTTGCGTGCCCATGTGCGGCTCGAGCGCCAGCGCCTGCGGGGCGAAACCTGGTACCTCCTGCGCGACGAGGCGAGCGGCCGCATTCACCGCGTCAATGCGAGCGCCTATGCCTTCGTCGGACGCTGCGACGGGCGACACTCGGTGGCCGAGCTGTGGGAGGTGTTGCGCATCGAGCTGGGCGAGCAGATGCCCAGCCAGAACGAAATCCTGTCGCTGCTCGGCCGGCTCTTCGAAGGCAGCCTGCTGGAATTCGAGCACAGTCCCGACCTCAAGGGCGTGTTCCGTCGCCGCGAAAAGGCCGAACGCCGGCGCAAGATGCGCAACGCCAACCCGTTCTCGTTCCGCATCTCGTTGGGCGATCCATCGCGCCTGCTCGCGCGGCTGTCGTTTCTCGCGCCGCTGCTCTTCTCCTGGCCGGCCTTGTGCCTGTGGCTGCTGGTGGTCGGCGTGGCGCTCGCCGCGGCCGCAGTCAACGCACCGGCAATCGCCGCGGCGGTGTCCCAGTCCGCCCGCAACCCCTCCAGCCTGATCCTGCTGTGGATCAGCTATCCGCTCATCAAGGCGGTGCACGAGCTCGCCCACGGCCTCGCGGTGCGCCGCTGGGGCGGGCAGGTCGGAGCCTTCGGCGTGGCGCTTTTGCTGCTGATGCCGGTCCCCTTCGTGGACGCCTCGGAGGCCAATGCCTTCCGCCACCGCCATCAGCGTGTGTTCGTGTCGGCCGCCGGCATCATGGCCGAGCTGCTCATCGCCGCGTTTGCGCTGGTGCTGTGGCTCAACATCGAGGATGGGCTGCTGAAGGACTTCATGCTCGCGGCGATGACCATCGGCAGCCTGTCGACGCTGCTGGTCAACGGCAATCCCCTGCTGCGCTTCGATGGCTACTACGTGATGATCGATGCCTTCGGCCTGCCGAACCTGGCGAGTCGCTCGCGTCAGTGGTGGGGCGCCTTCGTGCAGCGGAGCCTGCTCGGCCTGCGCGAGCGCACGCCGCTCGCCGAGGCGCTCGGGGAGTGGCCATGGCTGCTCGCCTATCAACCGCTTTCGTGGCTCTACCGCGCCTTTCTCTCGGTGCTGATCACCGGCTGGGTCGGCGCCTACAGCAACGCCCTCGGCTATGCCGCGGCGCTGTGGTTCGCCTGGGTCATGCTGCTGCAGCCTGCGCTGCAAGGCTGGAAGCTGCTCAGCGGAGCAACGATTCCGGAGTTCCGGCGGGGGCGGGCGATGTTCGTCGGCGGTGCCGCCACCGCCGCCGCGCTGGCCATCTTCACGCTGCTGCCACTGCCGTGGGTCACGGTCGCCGAAGGGGTCGTGTGGCTGCCGCAGGATGCGGGCCTGGTCGCCGGCAGCGAGGGCTTCGTGCGCGAGTACAGGGTGGCCGACGGCGCCCGCGTGAGCCGCGGCGACCTGCTGCTGGTGATGGACGACGATACGCTCGTCACCCGCCAGGTCGAGTTGCGACGCCAGCTCACGGGGCTCGAGAGCGCGCTGTTCCAGTCCATCAACGGCGACGCCGCGCTGGCCGGAAATCTCGACGAAGACATGCGCCGTGTCGCGGCCGCGCTGGCCGAGGTGGATGCGCGGGTGGCCGCGCTGGACGTACGCGCCGCGCGGGACGGCATCGTCTCGCTGCCGCATCAGGCCGATCTCGTGGGGCGCTTCGTCGAACGCGGCACCATGCTTGGCCAGATCTTCGCCGACGACCCGGTGACGGTGCGCGTGGCGGTCAAGCAAGGCGCCTCGGCATTGATCCAGTCGCACCTCGAGCGTGTCGAGGTCAGCCTCGCCGATGCACCCGGGAAAATCCATCGCGCCGAGCTTGTCGGCGAGGTTCCGGGGGCGACCCAGCGCTTGCCCAGTGCGGCGCTGGCCAGCAGTGGCGGCGGCGACATCGCCGCCGACTCGCACGCCGACGACGACGCCTTGCTGACCCGCGAGCCGGTGGTGTGGCTCGACGTCAAGCTTGCCGATATCCGTCGTGACCGCATCGGCGGGCGAGCATGGATACGTTTCGAACACGGTGGCGCGACCCTCTTCGAGCGCGTCTTGCGCGGCGGGCGCCAACTGCTGCTGCAGCACTTCAGTCCGGGGGCGCTGTGATGAGCGCCGACTCGATGCTGCTCCACGCCCGCGCCGCGGGAGATCCCTACGCCGAGCGCCGCGCTGTCGCCGCCGCGCCGCGCTGTGCCAGAGGCCTTGGCGGCTGGCTGCCGGCGGCAATGCGGCTGCGCATCTACCGCCGTGAGGTGTCGACGATTCGCGAGCTTTCGCAGGCCTGGCAGGCGCTCGATGCCGACGCCTGGCAGGCGCGCCTGCGCGACCTGCGTGCGCGGCTGATGCGCGATGGACTCGGCTCGGCAGCGCGGCTCGAAGCCTGCGCCGCAACCGACGTTGCCTGCCGGCAGGTACTCGAGCTTGGCGCCTTCGACAATCAGTGGCTGGCCGCGCTGACGATGCTCGATGGCCAGCTCGCGGAGATGGCCACGGGCGAAGGCAAGACCCTGAGCGCCGGGCTCGCCGCCGCCGTCGCGGCCATGGCCGGCGTGCCGGTGCATGTGATGACGGCCAACGACTACCTGGCGCGCCGCGATGCCGAGACCCTGGCGCCGCTCTACCGCCGGCTGGGGCTGCGTCACGGCACGGTGTGCGCGGGCGACAGCGAGGCGGCGCGGCGCAGCGCATACGGCTGCGACGTGGTGCACGCCACGGCGCGCGAGATCGCCTTCGACTACCTGCGCGACGAGGCCAGCGGGGCGCGCCCGGCCTCGGCGCTGCAGGGGCGGATCGACCGGCTCGCGGGCGACCGCCCGGCGCCGCTGCTGCGGGGTCTGCACATGGCCCTGATCGACGAGGCCGATTCGATCCTGCTCGACGAAGCGCGGGTGCCGCTGATTCTCTCGGTGGCCCGCGAAGATGCCCGCCAGCGCGCGATGCTGTGGCAGACCGTGGCGCTCGCCGACCGGCTCGAGCCGAGCCGCGACTACCTCTTGCGCGCCGAGCAGCGCAGGGCGGAACTCACCGCGGCGGGGCGCGAGCGGCTGGTGGCGGTTTCGGCGCAAGCCGACGGAGCATGGATCAACGCGCGCCATCGCGACGAGATGGTGAGCACCGCGCTGGCCGCCCGCCACCTCTACGCACGGGGGCAGGACTATTTCGTGCGCGACGGCGAGATCGTGATCATCGACCCGGTCACCGGTCGCGGCGCCGAGGGCCGCCAGTGGTCGCTGGGCCTGCATCAGTTGATCGCGCTGAAGGAGGGCTGCAAGCCCCCGGTCGAGACCGAAACGCTCAACCAGATCACCTACCAGCGCTTCTTTCCGCGCTATCTGCGGGTCGGCGGCATGAGCGGCAGCCTGCGCGAGGTGCGCGGCGAACTGGCCGCCGTCTACGGGCTGCGCCTGCTCGAGGTGCCCCTGCGCCTGCCGAGCCGCCGCCGCCACCTGCCGGCGCGGCTGTTCGCCAGCCATGACGAGATCGCCGCAGCGCTGCCGGGGCGGGTCCGCGCCCTCGCGGCACAGGGGCGCGCAGTGCTGGTGGGCAGCGCCTCGGTGGCGCAGTCGCGGCGCATCTCGGCGTGGCTCGACGCGGCGGCCATCGCCCATCAGGTACTCAACGCCGAGCAGAGCGACGACGAGGCCCGCATCGTGGCCGCCGCGGGCCAGCCCGGCAGCGTCACCGTGGCCACCAACATGGCCGGGCGCGGCACCGACATCCGGCTCGACGCCTCGGTGGCCGAGGCGGGCGGACTGCATGTGCTCAGTTGCCAGCTCAACGCCTCGCGACGCCTCGATCGCCAGCTCGCCGGGCGCTGCGCGCGCCAGGGCGATCGCGGCAGTGCCGAACACTGGCTGTGCGCGGAAGACTTTCTACGCGAGCACGAAGCGCTCAGCGCATCGCTGGCGAGGATGATCCGCAAATTTTCGATACACCCGCAGAACCCGCTCGCCGCAGCCATGGGCAGGGTTATGCTGGCGCTATACCAGCGTCGCCGTGAGCGACGCGAGCGACGCGAGCGTGCGCGGATGCTTGCCCACGATGTTTTCTGGGACGAGCAACTGGTGTTCGGCGCCCATCGCTTCAACGGAGGTCGTAGGTCGTGATCCGCCATGTTCTTGCCGTGCTGTGTATCGGTGCGATGCCGCTGGCCGCGGCCGCAGCGCCGCTGGGCTGCCTGGTGACCCCCGAGCAAACCGCCGAGATCGGAACCCCGGTGGCCGGGGTGCTGGCCAGCGTCGCGGTGGAGCGCGGCGACCGCATCCACAAGGGGCAGGTGCTTGCGGTGATTTCATCCGAGGTCGAGCGCGCCAGCGTCGATGTGGCCAATACCCGGGCTCGCAGCGCCGCCGAGATCAGCGCCAGCAAGGCCAGCCTGGCGCTCGCCCGCCAGCGCCTCGAGCGCACGGCCGACCTGCATCGTCGCGACTTCGTCTCCAGGCAGGCGCTTGACCAGGCCGAGGCCGAGTTCAAGGTGGCCGAACAGAAGCTCGCGCAGAGCCTCGACCAGCAGCAGATCAACGCGCGTGAAGTGCAGATCGCCCGTGCCCAGCTCGGCCAGCGGCAACTGCGCGCACCCTTCGATGGTGTCGTCATCGATCGCCTCGCCCACCCCGGCGAGCGCGTCGAGGATCGTCCGCTGATGCGTATCGCCAGCATCGACAGGCTGCGCGCCGAGGTGGTGGTGCCGGCGGCGCAGTTCGGCTCGCTGGCCGAAGGCATGCCCGCCTGGCTCACCCCGGGCCTGCCCGGCGCCAGCGCGGTGCCCGCCATCATCAGCCTGGTCGACCCGGTGATCGACCCTGCCAGCAACACCTTCCGCATTCGCCTGAGCCTCGACAATACCGGCCACAAGGTGCCGGCCGGGGTGCGCTGCACGGTGGATTTCGAGCAGCCGGCGCTCAGCGACAGCGTGCGCCCCGGCGACCGCCGCCCATCGTCGGGCGACCCCGCCACCGGCGCCGCGGCCCGACCGACAGGCTACCAGCGGATGTCGGCCGTGCCGCCCGCGCCCGAGGCCGGCGTGCGCCGCGCCTCGATGGCCCTCGGCGGACAGCCCGGCCCCGCCGCCAGCGCGGCTGGCGGGCTGGCGCTCGACTACAGCCTCTCCGTTCAACCCCAGCCCCGGAGCCGCTAGGCCATGACGAGGCCGCGCCAGGCACCCATCGTCGAGGAGCTCGAGCCGCGGATCCTCTATTCGGCGGACCTGATGCCGCTGTCCACGCCCGGCGCCGTGGAGAGCGCGAGCACCCTCGCGGCCGGCACCGAGCAGCTCGGGGTTCGCCATGAACTGGTCTTCGTCGACGCCGGCGTGGACGATGCCGACACGCTCATCGGCGCCCTCTTCGACGATACCGAAGGCGACGCCGGCGTGCTGCGCGAGGTGATCCGGATCGGCGCCGACGAGGACGGCATTGCCGTGATCTCGCAGGCGCTCGAGGGGCGCACCGACGTCGCCGCGGTACACATTCTCTCCCACGGCAGCGCCGGACGGGTCGAGCTGGGTGCGACCGCGCTCAGCGGCGAGACCCTGTTTGCGCGTGCCGCCCAGATCGCGAGCTGGGGCGATGCGCTCAGCGCCGACGCCGACGTGCTGCTGTATGGCTGCGACGTCGCCGCCAGCGCCGACGGCCGCGCGCTGGTCGGCGGCCTGGCCCAGCTCACCGGCGCCGACGTGGCGGCCAGCGACGACCTCACCGGGGCGGCAGCGCTGGGCGGTGACTGGGAGCTGGAGTTCAGCACCGGCGCCATCGAATCCAGCCGCGCGATCGGCACGGTGGCGCAGCAGGCTTGGGCCGACGTGCTCGCCATCAGCGTCGGCAGCAGTTCGTCGGGGCAGAGCACCACCACCAGCGTGAGCTTTTCGCACACCGTGGCCGCGGGTCAAGATGGCGTGCTGATCGTCAACATCGCGTACAAGTCCAAGAACGCCTCCGTCACGTCGGTGACGTACGATGGTTCCGCCCTGACCTTGTTGGGCAACTCGACCTTTTCCGGCGGCGACAGCACCCGTGCCGAGTTGTGGATTCTGAAGCTGCCGTCGGCCGGCACGGCCAACGTTGTCATCAACATGAGCGCTGCATCGGAGTTTGTCGCTGGCGCGACGAATTTCTTCGGCGTCGACCAGACGACGCCGACGGGCAGCGTCTCAGGAACTGCTGCCAGCACCGCCACGCCCAGTGTGGTCGTCACCTCCGCGGCGGGTGAACTGGTCGTAGACACCGTGGCCAAGCGGGCGGACAGCGGCGGCACCGTGGGCGCCAACCAGACCCAGTTGTTCCAGCGGTCGACCGGGGGCGGCGGCAGCAACCAGCAGGGCGCCAGCAGCTGGGAGGCCGGCGCGGCATCGGTAACGATGTCCTGGAGCATGAGTGGCAGCGGTGAATCGGCGATTGCGGCAGTGGCGCTGAAGCCCGCCGTGAGCGGCGAGACCACCTTGACGAAAAGAGTGTCGGCCGCCAGCGACGACGCCGAAGAAGAAGGCTCCGACGGCACCACCCCCAACAGGATGTGGCTCAACAGCAGCGATATCGAGCTGGTCAGCGACTTCGAATCTCCTTCTGCCGGCACGCAGAAGATCGGGCTCCGCTTTACCGGCATGAACATCCCTGTCGGGGCGACCATCACCAATGCCTATCTCGTCTTCCGGGCGGTGGGCGCGGATTCGCCGATGACGAACAGTGATGCGACCAGCCTGACGCTGAAAGGGCAGTTGATCGGCAATGCGCCGACCTTCACGAGCACCAGTGGCAATATCAGCAGCCGGGCCTTGACCACCGCCTCGACCGCCTGGACACCAAGCACCTGGAGCTCTGGCTCGGACTACAACTCGCCGGACATCTCTGCCGTGGTGCAGGAGATCGTCAACCAGGGCGCCTGGGCATCGGGGAACAGTCTGGCGATCATCATCACCGGGACGGGCCACCGCGCCTCCCAGGCCTACGACACCGACCCGTCGACGGCGGCCCAGCTGGTGGTGACC
The DNA here is from genome assembly GCA_024235595.1 of Zoogloeaceae bacterium. Classification (GTDB taxonomy): domain Bacteria; phylum Pseudomonadota; class Gammaproteobacteria; order Burkholderiales; family Rhodocyclaceae; genus Cognatazoarcus. The sequence goes on from JACKMC010000001.1 coordinate 660,906, forward strand.
TACACGGTGAGCGCTGCCCCGACCGTCGCCAACCTCGCCGGCGACACGCTGCGTTACACCGCTGGCGGCGGGGCGGTCGTGATCGACCAGGGCGCCAACGCGGTCGTCTCCGACGCCGACTCCTCCGACTTCGCCGCCGGCACGCTGACCGTGTCCTTCGCCGCAGGCAGCGACTCGGCCGAGGACGTGCTGGCGATCCGCAACCAGGGCACCGGCGCCGGGCAGATCGGTGTCTCGGGGTCGAACGTCAGCTACGGTGGCTCGGTCATCGGCAGTTTCACCGGCGGCAGTGCGGGCACGCCGCTGGTGGTGACGCTCAACGCCAACGCCAACCCGACCAGCGCCACGGCGCTGATGCGCAACATCACCTACCACGACACCGACACCGCCAGCCCGACGCTGGGCACGCGCACGGTGCGCTTCGTGCTCACCGACGGCGACGGCGGCTCCAGCGCCAACGTCGACACCAGCGTCTCGCTGGGCCCGGTTTCCCCGCCGGCGGCCCTGTGGGTGTCGACGACCGGCAATGCAACGTCGTCCGTCGGCAGCGGCAACCTGAGCTGGACCGACGGGGTTGCGGTGAATTTCGGTAATCCCAACCTTGCGTTGGGGTCGGGAACCACGGCCGGTACCTTCAGCACCGTATTCGACATCGACGCCTTCGCCGGCGGCGACGCGAACATCTCCGGGCTGCACTATGTGAGCCGCGCCGTCACGGTTGGTACCGTCAATCCCGTGTCGCTGCAAGCGGGCGACGTGCTGCTGTCGGTGGACGCGAACGCGACGCTGGGCGGCGCCGCAGTGACCACCAAAGACATCGTCCTGTTCCGCCCGACCACGCCAGGTAATTATTCCAGCGGCACGTTCTCGGTGCTGATCTCCAACCCCGGCAATACAGGCGCGAAAGTTCGCGACTTTGCGCTGGTCGAGGCCCCCGTCACCGTCGGTGGCACCAATCTGCAGGCGGGCGATTTCCTGGTCGTGCTCAGCGGAGGCGCCTACGACAAGGACGTTTCCCTGTTCCGCCCGACCACAATGGCCACCAATCCCACCGGCGGCACATTGACCGAGTTGATCGATGGCGCAAGTGCCGGCATTAATTTCGGTAGTGCCCAGCTTTATGGTATCGAGATCGTCACTCAAACGACCGTCATCGGCGGGCAAACGCTGAACCAGGGACAATTGCTTGCGACCCTGGCCAACACCGCGACGGTCGGAACCAATGCCTTGTCCGTCGCAAAAAGCGACGTTTTCGTTCTCACCGTGAGCGCAACCGGCGCGGGAACGTCCTCGGCCACTGCCTCGATGCTCGTGCGCGGGGCCGACGTTGACCTCGCGAGCAACACGGAAACTTTCGACGCGCTGGCGCTGGTGGGCGTCAACCAGGCGCCGGTGCTCTCGGGCGCCAACAACCTGGGCACGATCCTCGAAGACCCGGTGAGCAATCCGGGCACCCTGGTGTCGGCCCTCATCAGCGGCAAGGTCACCGACGCCGATGCGGGCGCCCTGACCGGCATTGCCGTCACCGGCGTCGTCAACACCAACGGCAGCTGGCAGTGGAGCGCCAACGGCGGCCTCACCTGGAACGCCTTCGGCAGCCCGAGCGCGGTCGCGTCGCGGCTGCTGACCGCCGACAGCAACACCTATGTGCGCTTCGTGCCGAACGCCAACTGGAACGGCACCGTGACGAATGGCCTGAGCTTCCGCGCATGGGACCAGACCACCGGCACCGCCGGCCTGACCGCCGACACCACGAGCAACGGCGGCTCGACCGCGTTCAGCAGCGCAACCGCCAGCAGCAGCATCACGGTGACGGCGGTCAGCGATGCGCCCGTCAACACCGTTCCCGGCGCGCAGAGCACCAATGAAGACACCGCCAGGGTTTTCTCGTCAGCCAACGGCAACCAGATCTCGATCGCCGACCTCGACGCCGCGGGTGCGAACAACCAGGTCACGCTCAGTGTCACCAATGGCAGCCTGACACTGGCCGGTACGACGGGTCTGAGCTTCACCGCGGGCGACGGCACGGCAGACGCCACGATGACCTTCCGCGGCACCGCTGCCGCCATCAACACCGCACTGAATGGCCTGAGCTACAGCCCCACCGCCAACTACAACGGCGGCGCCACCTTGACCCTGGTCACCAAGGACTCGGTGCTGTTGAGCCTGGAGATCGATACCGGCCTGCTCGGCCGTTACGATTTCGAGAACCCCGCCGCGCTGGGCACCGACAGCAGCCCGGCAGCCGGATACGGCGTCACGGTGAGCGGCGCTTCGTCGGCGGTGGACGGTACACGCGGCAAGGTGCTGAGCCTGGATAGTGCCAGCGATGTGCAGAGCACCGGGCACTACGGTAATCCGGCCAACGTCACGCTCGCGGCCTGGGTCAAGCTCGGCAGCGCGGACAGCAACGGCTCGGAAGTCATCTCGCTGGGCGACAGCGTGGCGCTGCGGCTCGATGACGCCTTAGACGGCGACAAGAAGCTGCTGGGATTCTTCTACGACGGCAGCGGCTGGGTCCAGACCCGCCATGCCGTTACGCTGGCCGCGAGTGGCTGGCATCATGTGGCCTACAGCTTCAACGACGCTGGCGATGTGGCCACCCTGTACCTCGATGGCGCCGCGGTCGCCTCGACCAGCACCACCGCTTCGATCAGCTACACTCAGGGCGCCAACAGCGTCATCGGCGGGCACGGCAGCGGCGGTGTGGGCTACGACTTCATCGGCATGATCGACGACGTTCGCATCTACAACCGGGCGCTCACCGCAGGTGAGGTGGCGGCGCTGGCGCAGGACCTGTCCCTGATCGACACCGACACGGTGGCGATCACCGTCACGGCGGTCAACGACAGCCCCACCGTGTCGAGTGGTTTCGTACCGGCAATCGCCGAAGACACTACTGCTCCGCCGGGCCGGACCATCGGCGATCTGTTCGCCGGTTCGTTCAACGACGTGGACACAGGTTCCAGCCTGTCCGGCGTGCTGATCACCAACAACCCGCTCAATACTGCGCAGGGCGTGTGGCAGTACTCCACCAACAGTGGCGGCAATTGGTATGACGTCGGGAGCATCGCCTACCCGGCCTCGCTGGCACTCGATGTTTCGGCGCTGGTTCGCTTTGTGCCAACGGCGGACTACAGCGGCTCGCCGAGCGGCCTTTCGGTGCGGGCGCTGGACAATACCTACGCTGGAGGCTTCACCAACGGCGCGAGCAAGGTGACCCATGATGCGTCGAGCCCGGGAGGAAGCTCGTCCATCAGCAGCAGCCTGGTATCGGTCACCACGTCGGTCACGGCGGTCAACGATGCCCCGGTGGTGGGCAATCAGGCGCTGTATTTCGACGGCAACGACATCGTCCATGTGGCCGGTTTGGGCAGCCTGACGATGTCCAGCACGGTCACCATGGAAGCGTGGGTGCGCCAGCAGGCGGGCGCGACCACGGAGCAGTTGATTCTCAACAAGGAGGGTGAATACGAGCTGGGGGTGAGCGCGACGGGTGAAGTGCAGTGGGCGGTCGCGAGCACGACCCCCGGATGGGACTGGATCAAGACTGGGTACTTCCTGCCGGCAGACAAATGGACCCACCTCGCCGTGACCTACGACAACGGCGTGGGGACGACCTACGTGAATGGCACGCAGGTGCATGTCTCTACCGGCAGTGGCGGCATTGGCGATGCACATTCGTCGTTCAACGACCTCAAGATCGGCGGCCGGGGCAATGTGACGACTGCGCGATTCCAGGGCGCGATCGACGAGGTGCGGGTGTGGAACACCGCGCGCACCGCCGGCGAGATCGCCGCGCAGTACAACCAGACGCTCACAGGTAGCGAGTCCGGGCTGGTCGGCTACTGGCGTTTTGCCGAGACCAGCGGCACGACCGCGGTCGACAGCTCCACACAGGGCAACAATGGCGTCCTCGGCAACGGCGTCCCGGCCGAAACGCCGACCCGCCAGATTCACTACACGCTCAGCGAAGACACGACCTTGAACGTGCCGGTGTCCGGCCTGCTCGCCTACGCGAGCGATGCGGAAGGCGACCCACTGACGGCGATCCTGGTGAGCGGCCCGGCAAACGCCGCCGCCTTTACGCTCAATGCCGACGGCTCGTTCAGCTACACGCCGACGGCCAACTTCGCCGGCCTCGACAGCTTCGTCTTCAAGGTCAATGACGGCCTTGCGGATTCCCGGTCGGCGACTGTCATCCTGACCATCACTGCGGAAAACGACGCGCCGACACTCGGCGACGGCACGCTCGCCGCGGTGGCCGAAGACACCGTCGCCCCGGCCGGCCAGACCGTGAGCACGATCTTTGGCGGCCAGTTCAACGATGTCGACGGCGATGGCTTCGCCGGCATCGCCGTGGTCGGCAACACTGCCAATGCCGGCACCGAGGGGGTGTGGCAGTACTTGAGTAATGGTGGGACCAACTGGTATGCGATCGGCACGGTGGCCGACGGCGCCACGGCCCTGGCCGTCAGCGAATCGACCTTGATCCGGTTTGTGCCCGTCGCTGACTACAACGGCACGCCGCCGACGTTGCTGGTGCGCGCACTCGACGACACTTATGCGGGCGCGTTCTCGACGACAGCGGGCGGCGAGACGCGCGTCAATGTCGATACCACGAGCCGGGGCGGCGTCACAGCCATCTCCGGTGGCACGGCCGCCACTGTATCGACCTCCATTACGCCCGTCGACGACCCGGCGGTGATCGGTGGCACCATCAGCTACAGCGGCAACGAAGGCGATGCCGTGGGGGGCACGATGAGCGCGACCGATGTCGATGGCCTCACCGACAGCAGCTACTTCACGGTCAGCACCCCGGCGGTGAGCGGCGCCGCCGCGATCGATGCCGCCACCGGCGCCTGGACCTTCACCCCGAGCGACGCCAACTGGTTCGGCTCGGACAGCTTCACGGTCACCGTGACCGACGACCTCGGCGGTACTACGACGCAGGTCATCAACATCACGCTCGTCAACGTCAATGACACACCCACCGGTTTGCCGGTGGTGACCGGGACGACGACGGAAGACCAGGTGCTGACCGCCGATACCAGTGGCATCGCCGATGCCGATGGCCTGGGCGCCTACAGCTACCAGTGGCAGCGCTCGACGGACGGCGGCGCGAGCTGGAGCAACGTGGGCTCCGACGCGGCAACGTACACGCTGGGTGATGCCGATGTGGGTAACGTGGTCCGCGTAACCGTGAGCTACACCGACGGGCACGGCACGGCGGAGAGCCTGACCAGCGCTCAAACGGCGGCCATCGGAAACGTGAATGACGCGCCCACCGGCTCCCCGGTGGTGACCGGCACGACCACGGAAGACCAGGTGCTGACGGCCGACACCAGTGGCATCGCCGATGCCGATGGCCTGGGCAGCTTCAGCTACCAGTGGCAGCGCTCGAGCGATGGCGGCGCGAGCTGGAGCAACGTCGGCGCCGACGCGGCAACGTACACGCTCGGCGATGCCGACGTGGGTAACGTGATCCGCGTAACCGTGAGCTACACCGACGGCCACGGCACGGCGGAGAGCCTGACCAGCGCGCAGAGCGCGGTGATTGGCAACGTCAATGACGCGCCCACCGGTTTGCCAGTGGTGACCGGCACGACCACCGAGGACCAGGTGCTGACCGCCGACACCAGCGGCATCGCCGATGCCGACGGCCTGGGCGCCTACAGCTACCAGTGGCAGCGCTCGAGCGACGGCGGCACGAGCTGGAGCAACGTCGGCGCCGACGCGGCAACGTACACGCTGGGTGATGCCGATGTGGGTAACGTGGTCCGCGTGACCGTGAGCTACACCGATGGCCACGGCACGGCGGAGAGCGTGACCAGCGCACAAACGGCGGCCATCGGAAACGTGAATGACGCGCCCACGGGTTTGCCAGTGGTGACCGGCACGACCACGGAAGACCAGGTGCTGACCGCCGACACCAGCGGCATCGCCGATGCCGACGGCCTGGGCAGCTTCAGCTACCAGTGGCAGCGCTCGACGGACGGCGGCACGAGCTGGAGCAATGTGGGCGCCGACGCGGCAACGTACACGCTGGGCGATGCCGATGTGGGCAACGTGATCCGCGTAACCGTGAGCTACACCGACGGCCACGGCACGGCGGAGAGCGTGACCAGCGCTCAAACGGCGGCCATCGGAAACGTGAATGACGCCCCGACCGGCAGCGTCACCATCGACAACGCCACCCCCAGCCAGGGCGACACGCTCACTGCGGGCAACACCCTGGCCGATGCGGACGGCCTGGGCGCCATCACCTACACCTGGAAGGCCGATGGCGTGGTGGTCGGCAGCGGTCCGACCTATGTCCTGACCGAAGCCGAGGTCGGCAAGGTGATGACGGTCGAAGCGAGCTACACCGACGGGCACGGCACGGACGAAGTCGTGAGTTCAGGCGCGACCGCGGCCGTGGCCAACGTGAATGACGCCCCGACCGGCGGCGTCACCATCGACAACACCACCCCCAGCCAGGGCGACACGCTCACTGCGGGCAACACCCTGGCTGACGCGGACGGCCTGGGCGCCATCACCTACACCTGGAAGGCCGATGGCGTGGTGGTCGGCAGCGGCGCGACCTATGTCCTGACCGAAGCCGAGGTCGGCAAGGTGATGACGGTCGAAGCGAGCTACACCGACGGGCACGGCACGGACGAAGTCGTGAGTTCGGGCGCGACCGCGGCCGTGGCCAACGTGAATGACGCCCCGACCGGCGGCGTCACCATCGACAACGCCACCCCCAGCCAGGGCGACACGCTCACTGCGGGCAACACCCTGGCTGACGCGGACGGCCTGGGCGCCATCACCTACACCTGGAAGGCCGATGGCGTGGTGGTCGGCAGCGGCGCGACCTATGTCCTGACCGAGGCCGAGGTCGGCAAGGTGATGACGGTCGAAGCGAGCTACACCGACGGGCACGGCACGGACGAAGTCGGAGTTCAGGCGCGACCGCGGCCGTGGCTAACGTGAATGACGCCCCACCGGCGGCGTCACCATCGACACGCCACCCCAGCCAGGGCGACACGCTCACTGCGGGCAACACCCTGGCTGACGCGGACGGCCTGGGCGCCATCACCTACACCTGGAAGGCCGATGGCGTGGTGGTCGGCAGCGGCGCGACCTATGTCCTGACCGAAGCCGAGGTCGGCAAGGTGATGACGGTCGAACGAGCTACACCGACGGCCACGGCACGGACAAGAGTCGTGAGTCGCGCGACTCGCGGCCGTCGGTAACGTGAATGATGCTGACCGGCGGCGTCACCATCGACAACGCCACCCCCAGCCAGGGCGACACGCTCACTGCGGGCAACACCCTGGCCGATGCGGACGGCCTGGGCACCATCACCTACACCTGGAAGGCCGATGGCGTGGTGGTCGGCAGCGGCGCGACCTATGTCCTGACCGAAGCCGAGGTCGGCAAGGTGATGACGGTCGAAGCGAGCTACACCGACGGGCACGGCACGGACGAAGTCGTGAGTTCAGGCGCGACCGCGGCCGTGGCCAACGTGAATGATGCCCCGACCGGCGGCGTCACCATCGACAACGCCACCCCCAGCCAGGGCGACACGCTCACTGCGGGCAACACCCTGGCTGACGCGGACGGCCTGGGCGCCATCACCTACACCTGGAAGGCCGATGGCGTGGTGGTCGGCAGCGGCGCGACCTATGTCCTGACCGAAGCCGAGGTCGGCAAGGCGATGACGGTCGAAGCGAGCTACACCGACGGCCACGGCACGGACGAAGTCGTGAGTTCAGGCGCGACCGCGGCCGTGGCCAACGTGAATGACGCACCCACCGGCGGCGTCACCATCGACAACGCCACCCCCAGCCAGGGCGACACGCTCACTGCGGGCAACACCCTGGCTGACGCGGACGGCCTGGGCGCCATCACCTACACCTGGAAGGCCGATGGCGTGGTGGTCGGCAGCGGCGCGACCTATGTCCTGACCGAAGCCGAGGTCGGCAAGGTGATGACGGTCGAAGCGAGCTACACCGACGGGCACGGCACGGACGAAGTCGTGAGTTCAGGCGCGACCGCGGCCGTGGCCAACGTCAATGACGCCCCGACCGGTGCCCCGGTGGTCACCGGCACGACCACCGAGGACCAGGTGCTGACCGCCGACACCAGCGGCATCGCCGATGCCGACGGCCTGGGCGCCTACAGCTACCAGTGGCAGCGCTCGAGCGACGGCGGCACGAGCTGGAGCAACGTCGGCGCCGACGCGGCAACGTACACGCTGGGTGATGCCGATGTGGGTAACGTGGTCCGCGTGACCGTGAGCTACACCGACGGCCACGGCACGGCGGAGAGCGTGACCAGCGCGCAAACGGCGGCCATCGGAAACGTGAATGACGCGCCCACCGGTTTGCCAGTGGTGACCGGCACGACCACGGAAGACCAGGTGCTGACGGCGGACACCAGCGGCATCGCCGATGCCGACGGCCTGGGCAGCTTCAGCTACCAGTGGCAGCGCTCGAGCGATGGCGGCACGAGCTGGAGCAACGTCGGTTCCGACGCGGCAACGTACACGCTGGGCGATGCCGACGTGGGTAAGGTGATCCGCGTGACCGTGAGCTACACCGACGGCCAGGGCACGGCGGAGAGCGTGACCTCAGCCCAGACGGCCACCATTGCCAATGTCAACGACGCCCCAGTCGCAACAGACGATGTGGCGGACGTGGATGAGGGCGGCACGGTCTCGATCCCGGTCCTTGGCAACGATGCGGATGAGGACGGCGTACTCGATGCTTCCAGCGTCGAACTCGTCGCCGGTCCTGCCCACGGCTCCGTCTCGCTCGGCGCGGATGGGGTGTTCCAGTATCGGCATGACGGCGGCGAAACCGTCGCGGATTCCTTCACCTACCGGCTGCGGGACGCCGAGGGTGCGTTGAGCAATGTGGCGCAAGTGCAGGTACGCATTCGTGCGCTCAACGATGCTCCGGTCATCGAGTCGGTCACGGTATCGGTCAAGGCCGGCCAGAGCGTCACCTTGGGCGCGGCAGATCTGCGTGTCCGGGACGAGGACAGTGCCCCCGATGCCTTGCGCTATGAAGTATCCGCGCCAAGTGCGGGCTACTGGGAGATTGGTGGCGTCGCGAGTGCTTCCGGCGTTGCGAGCTTCACTCAACACCAGCTTGTCTCCGGCGACGTGCGCTACGTCGCTCCCCGCGGTTCAACGAGCGTGCCAGTGTTCGATGTTCGAGTGGGCGACGGCGAGAGCTGGAGTGCCTGGACGAGTGTCAGCGTGACGGTCGCTGCGACGATCGATGCGGGTTCGCCGGAGCTTCCCGGAAGCGCTGGCAATGCAAACGGCGCTGGGAGCCAGGATCAAGGGACGGGTCGGGAGGATGCCGGGAGTGCAGAGGATGCAGGCAGCGGCGCGACGACGCCAACCGCACACACCGGTCAGAACGGGGTGGCCGGAGCCTTTGAGGCTGCCGCCCGGAGCCCGGGTGCGCTCTCTGGCTTGTCGGCGGTTCGCCAGGCGTCCGAACCTGCGGCCTCGCGCAACGGCTTGTCCGATGCTTCCTACGTCGGCACCGGTGTCCGCTTCGATATCGATGCCTTGCTCGAACTCGAAGGGTTCAGGTTGCAGTTGGCTAAATCGTCCGGTGGCAGTTCGTCCGGCGACTTCGTGGTGCAGGGGGCACTGCTGGACGGCCTCGCGACGCAAGCGCGGGAATCGACGACAATCTTCACCGGCGTGACGATCACCGGCGCGGTGCTCAGCGCAGGCGTGGTGTGGTGGGCCACTCGCATTGCGGGGCTGATGGGCAGCCTGATGATCTCGATACCCGCTTGGCGAAGCATCGACCCATTGCCCGTGCTCGGGCCTGACGAGGAGAACCGTTCCGGCGAGGATCCGGACGATGCTGCCACGGACGAGCGGACTCTGGCGGAGCGGCACGAGGAGGCTGCGGCCGCCGAAGTGCTCACACGACGTGGAATCAGGGAGTTCGAGCGATGATGTTCTTCGGGCCCGCGAGCCGCCTGGCTTTCGGTGTGCTGGGTTTGATGATGTCGCTGTTCCTGCTGCTCGACCTGTTCGTCGATGTGGTGCCGGACCGCGCGGACATGGCAGCGCGGCTGCGCGGCAGGCTGAGCGAGAGCCTGACCGTGCAGGTGACGGCACTGATCCAGGCCGATCAGCGCGGAGCGCTCCACGAGACCCTCAAGCAGGTGCTCAAGCGCGACGACGATATCGTGTCGATCGCGGTGCGCTCACGCGATGAGCGTTTGATCGCGCTCGCCGGACCGCATCTCGCGGTGTGGTCGCTACCCGATGGGGAGCGTTCGACCCTGACGCAGGTGCGGGTCCCGATCCTGGAGGACGGGGTGCAGTGGGGCGAAACCGAAATCGTCTTTCGGCCCGTTCTCCCCTCGACCTTCTTCGGCTGGCTTGGCGATCCGCTGGTGCGGGCTGTTGCGCTTGGTGTCCTGCTGGGCTTTCCAATGCTCTATCTCTACTTGCGCCGTGCCCTGCAATACCTCGACCCCGGCTCCGTCATTCCGCAGCGTGTGCGGGCGGCTTTCGATTCGCTCGGTGAGGGCGTGGTCATCCTCGATGCGGAGGAACGGGTCATGCTCACCAACAGGGTATTCAAGGCCTTGCATCCGGAGGCGGCCGCCGATCTTACCGGAAGGCGAATCTCCACCCTGTCCTGGCTGGTTGGCGGGATGGGCCCCGACAAGGAGAGCTACCCGTGGCGCCAGGCGATGAAGACGCGCAGGGAGCAGTTGGAGGTGCCCCTCGTATTGCACGGCCCTGGCTCTGACGCCGAGCTTCGCCTGTTGGTGGACGCAGCGGCGATCGAGGACGGCAGCGCCCGCCTGCGTGGTTGCATCGTTTCCTTCAAGAACGTGACCGCGCTTCACCTTGCAAACAGCCAACTGTTGGAAACGGTCTCCGAACTGGACGCGTCGCAACGCAAGATCAAGGCGCAGAACGAGGAGCTTGCAAGGCTCGCAACCCGTGACCCGCTTACCGGCTGCCTCAACCGGCGCGCCTTCTTCGAGGGCGCCGACGCGCTCTTTGCGGATGTCCCGGGTGGCGAGCGTACGGTTTCCTGCATCATGACCGACATCGATCACTTCAAGGAATTCAACGATCGCTACGGGCACGCCGTCGGAGACCAGGTCCTGCAAGCCGTTGCGCGTTCGCTCTCGAGCGGCCTGCGCGCCACCGATCTGCTGTGCCGATACGGCGGCGAGGAGTTCTGCATCCTGCTGCCCGGCCTGGACGCGAAACAGGCCGCTGAAATCGCGGAGCGCCTGCGTTCGGAAGTCGAGCGCCGCGCGGGACCTTCCGTGCGTACCTCCGAGGGCCTCAACGTTACATCCAGTTTCGGTGTGGCCGAACTGCGTGGAGATTTCGCGGATCCGGCCGTGCTCATCGACGAGGCCGACAAGGCGCTCTATGTGTCGAAGCGGGGGGGGCGGAACCGCGTGACAATCTCGGATCCCGCCACCGCCGAGGCGTAGCGGTCAAGACCGCGGGGGCGCCATGGGCGTTTCGCCCAGACCGAGCGCATCGGGCAGCCAGGCCGGGATTTCCACGGCCTCGCGGCGGAGTCTGGAGAGCACTTCCTCGTCCTCCAGGCCAAGGATGTGGAGGGTATCGCGCGCCAGCAGATCGTTCGAGCCGGCCCCGGGTACGACATTGGCAAGCAGGCGGGCAAGGTTCAGCAGGGCTGCCTCGAGCTGGTGCGGGGCGGCGTCTGCGGGCGCATGCTGCCCGCCCAGTGCCAGCATCATGGCGGACGGCAGGCCCCACGACCTGGCGAGTTCGCGAGCGACATCGGCGTTGTCGAAGCCGAAGCGGGCGCGCTCCCTGACGTTCGAGGGCACCCCTTGGCCGATTGCTTCGGCTTCGACCTGCCGCATCGCATCTGCATCCGCATGCCACATCAGCAGCAGTCCCACATCCGCCAGCAGGCCCTCGACAAACGGCCGCTCGGGATCGCGCAAGTCCAGCGCGCGCGCCGCGGCCCTCGCCCCCAGTGCCATGCGCAGGCTGTGGCGCCAGAAATACCTGAGTTTCGAGACCGATACCAGGGGCTCGAGCGTTTCGGCCAGGCAACTGGCAAGCACCAGGTCGTGTATGCGCTGCATGCCGAGCAGGTTGATGGCGCGCGAAATAGTGTGAATCGGCGCCGCATCGGGTTCCGAGGGCGCGTTTACCATTGCCAGGATGCGCCGCGCATGCAGGGGCGAGGCTGAAACGACACGTGCCATGCCGGTCGCCGACGCAGCGGAGCGTCCTTCGAGCATGTCGCGGCAGCCGTGGTAGACCGCGGGCAGCGCGGATGCCTGTGGCGCCATCCTGATCAGTTCGGCTAGTGAGGCTGCGATCATGCGTGCAACCGCGTCGACGGCGGATTCGACATGAGGTGGTCTGGCCCGGCAAGTCCGTTCTTCATGCTTTCAGTCTGTAGCCCGTCCGAAAGATCCAGCCCACGATGATCATGCAGGCCACGAGAAAGAATAGCGTCATTACCAGGCTAAGTGTCGGGCTTACGTCGGCGATGCCGAAAAAACTCCAGCGAAAGCCACTCACCAGGTAGACCACCGGATTGAGCAGGGTCACCTTCTGCCAGAACGGCGGCAGCATGTTGATCGAATAGAAGGTCCCGCCGAGAAAGGTCAGCGGCGTGACGATCAGCATCGGCACGAGCTGCAGCTTCTCGAAGCCGTCGGCCCAGATGCCGATGATGAAACCGAGCAGGCTGAAGGTGATCGCGGTGAGCACCAGGAACAGCACCATCCACAGCGGATGCTCGATGCGCAGCGGCACGAACAGGCCGGCGGTGGCGAGAATGATTGCGCCGAGCAGCAGTGACTTGGTGGCCGCGGCACCGACATAGCTGATGACTACCTCAAGGTAGGAGATCGGCGCTGAAAGCACTTCGTAGATGGTGCCGGTGAAGCGCGGGAAATAGATCCCGAACGAGGCGTTGGAGATGCTCTGGGTAAGCAGCGAGAGCATGATCAGGCCGGGCACGATGAAGCTGCCGTAGCCCACGCCGTCGATCTCCGGGATGCGGGCGCCGATGGCGGCGCCGAACACCACGAAATACAGCGAGGTCGAGATCACCGGCGAGATGATGCTTTGCGTCAGGGTGCGCCAGGCGCGATGCATCTCGAAAGCGTAGATGGCGCGAATCGCATGGATGTTCATTGCTTGTCCTTCACCAGGCTGACAAAGATGTCCTCGAGCGAGCTCTGGGTGGTGTGTACGTCCTTGAAGCCGATGCCCGCGAGATTGAGGCGATTGAGCAGATCGCCGATGCCGGGTTGTTCGCGGGTCGCGTCGTAGGTGTAGATGAGCGCCTCGCCCTCGCTGGAGCGCTCGAGCCCGAGGCCCGTGAGCGCGTCGGGCAGCGTCTCGAGCGGTGCCTGAAGCTGGACCGTGAGCTGCTTCTTGCCAAGCTTCTGCATCAGTTTGGCCTTCTCTTCGACGAGGATGATCTCACCGCGGTTGATCACCCCGATTCGATCGGCCATTTCTTCGGCTTCCTCGATGTAGTGGGTGGTGAGGATCACCGTCACCCCGTCGGCCTGCAGGCCGCGCACCAGTTGCCACATGTCGCGCCGCAGCTCCACGTCGACGCCGGCGGTGGGCTCGTCGAGGAACAGCACCCTGGGTTCGTGCGACAAGGCCTTGGCGATCAGCAGGCGGCGCTTCATGCCGCCCGACAGCGTCATGATGCGGTTCTTGCGCTTTTCCCACAGCGACAGCGAGCGCAACACCTTCTCGATATGCGCGGGGTTGGCGGGCTTGCCGAACAGGCCGCGGCTGAACGAGACCGCCGACCACACCGTCTCGAAGGCGTCGGTGGTGAGCTCCTGGGGCACGAGACCGATCAGCGTACGCGCGGCACGATAGTCGCGAACGATGTCGTGGCCGTCGACCGTGACCTGTCCTTCCGAGGGATTGACGATGCCGCAGACGATGCTGATCAGCGTCGTCTTGCCCGCCCCGTTGGGGCCCAGCAACGCAAGGATCTCGCCGCGGCGGATCTCGAGGTTGATGTTCTTGAGCGCTTCGAAGCCGCCCTTGTAGCGCTTGGAGAGATTGGAGATGGAGATCATGGCTGTCATCGCCACGACGATAGCAGAGCAGCGCGGGCGATCACAGCCTCCGGTGTCGGGCCGCGCCAGCTTGTCACCCGTCAGGGGGCCGCCGGGGCGGCCGCATTCGGCCCTGCGTTGACGCGGGATCCGCCGCGGTCCGGGTCGTGGCGTGCGGCTAGCCCTGGGCTGCCGTTGCCGGGCCCTCATGCAAGTCAAACGGGTTCGACGATCCGTAACCGTCGGCTGTCGCCGGACTCGCGCCGGCATCGTCGGCACGGGTCAGCATGGCTGCGATGCGCGGGCGCACGACGATCAGTGCAGTCGCAACGCCGATCGCCAGCGCGGCAAGGTACAGGTCCATGAAGCCGGCATAGCTCAGGCTCGGGGCGATCAGCCGTGCCACGCCGACAAACGAGGCATAGACCCAGGTCACCGAACTGATCGCGCCGAGCGTGGCGCAAACGCCTGCTGCAAGACCCGGAAGCCGCTGCGGGCGGGTCATCATCGGGAATGCTACCCAGTGCAACAGCAGTCCGTTTACAGTGAGCAACGAGACTACCGTGAGCTTGGCTGCAAGCTTTGACTTGGTGGCGAGCAAAGCCAGGTCCATGCCGCTGTCGAGCAGAATCAGACTTCCGCCGCTGATCCACAACAGGGCCAGCAACCATGACATGGTGCGGCCGGTCGCCTCGAGCGCGACGGGTTCGATCCGTCGCGCCCTGAACAGTGCGAAATCCTCGCGCAGGACGGTGACGATGGCAAAAGCGAATATCAGCACATGACCGAACAGCAGTAGCTGGCGACCTACATTTGTGATTTCCATGATCTGCTCCTCATTCCTGGTGCAGCAGGGCGGCGGACCTGCTGCTCGATGTCGGGTCTGTCGGTGCGATAGGGGCGCTCGTTTTCGTCGCGTTGATCTCTGTGTCGATACCCGCGGCAACGCAGTTGGGGCATTTCGTGACTTTCATTATCTGGACCTCCGGGGACTCTATCGTCGGCGCCACACTTCGGTGTCGGCCGGCGATGCCCTCAAGTAATGGACTGGCTATCAATGGGGCGAGGCTGCAGGCTTCGCCGTGTTCCCACACTGCAAGCTCCATGCCATTGCCGGTTTGCCGTGGCTTGCAGCGATTTCCTGGCGGGCGGGCGGCGTCCCGGAGGTAAATTCTGTCCCCCTTCGGCGACAAGGCTGGGACGTCGCGCAAGCATTCCGCCCGGATGCAGGGATCCCGGCCGTCCGGGAACGACGACACCGGATCTGTGAATTGGAAAAAAAGCCCACGCTTGAGAAAAGTCTTCGCCCGGCAGCATTGGCGTGCGCAGGCGTTTCCATGCAATGCGCAAGCAACCCGCTTTGTCGTGATTTGACGACGCTGGACGGTCTCGCGCCGCCAGCAAGCCAACCCCTGCGGATCCGCCAAGCGGCTGGCAACGTCGTTCGGACGCCGCATACGCCCTGGCCGGAGCGTATCGAGCAGACCGGGCCTGGCCGCCCCTGCCTCGCGACCGGGCGGATGGCGTCGTCACCGGCAGGGGCGACGCCAGAGCCAGTGCGCGCCCGGCGACGAACGGGTTCGGGGAGTCGAGGCGAAAAAAGCCGACCTTGCATAGGAAAGCCGGCGAGGTGCCGGCCTTTCGTTGCGTGCTGTCTGCCCAGCTTGCCGATGATCGGCGCCAACTCGTTCTTCGAGAACGCCCGCAGGGTCTTCATGCGCATATTGCCGCCCGATGCGACGGCCAGCGCAAACGCCGTGGCCGATTCATCGTCCGGCGCCTCGATCGTCACCACCAGATCGTAATGTCCCAGCGTCCAGTAGATCTGAGTCATCTCTACGCCGAACCTTGCGGCCGCGTCCCTGGCCACATCGGCGCGGTTTTGCGGTGTCCTTGACGTTGCGAATCCCCTGATCCGTGAAGCTGCAAAGCGAGATGCAGGTGGACATGAGCGTCTCCTTGGAGCAATGGGCGCCTGGGGGCCGGCGGGCGCAGCGTGGGCCGGGGCACGCTGGCGCTCGACGCGTGAATGATCGGATGCCATCTCGAATCGGGGCGATTGTGAGCCCCGCTCTGTCCGCCCATGTTCCGGGCATTCCTGTCGCGCGTGATCGCTTCAAGCCGGGTCGCGATGTCGACGCGGCGAAAGTCGCATCTGCAAGGCGCAATGGCCAGCGCGGTGCGTAGCGCAGCCGGTGTTCGTCGGTAATACGTCACATCCCGGGCGGTGCCGTTGCACTGTCCTGACGAACCGCGGAGGGGATAGTCGAAGCACCCTGATCGTCCGTCGAGGAACTGAACGTGGCGAACCCCTATACCGCCAGCGGCGCAGATCCCGCTGCACGCCGCGAGGGCGCAGTGGGTCGGCAAGAACCCACCTGCGCATTGCGCCTCCCCATCTGCCCGATGCCGTCCGTATCGGCCGGGGTTGCCGCTGGTCCCGGGGGCGGAGCGCCGCTCAGCGTGGAGCGGTGGGTGGGTCGTCATCGACCCGATCCGGCTGCGAATCCGATCGAATGCGGTGACCGACCGTACCGGTATTTTCCGCGCGGTGACTGGCCTCCGAAGTCGTCAGGAGCCGGCTGGCACGCCTTTCGCATGAGTCTCTCGCAAAAGACCTCGGAGTCTGCCGTCATGCGGGATGAGCGCCTCGATGCAGTAATGGAGGCGATCGAGGCCTACCTGGCACGTCACCCGGAGGCGGCTGACAGTGCCGAGGGCATCGCAAGGTGGTGGCTCTCGGCGGGTGGGCTCGACGCTTCGGTGGACGAAGTGCGCGTCGCGCTGCTCCGGCTCATCGAGCGCGGTGTGGTGGATTGGCGGCATCTGCCGGACGGGCGGCGCATCTACGGGGCGGCGAAACGGCCCTCGGCAGGGCGGTCGCACTGAGCAAGGCGGTTGGGGAAATCGATGGCAAACATCTTCGGGGTGCATTCGGTAGGGAGCTCGATCACGACCTTCCTGCGCAATACCTACCCGGCCGAGATCGGCGGGCGTGCGCTGCCGGCCTGCGACTTCGAGCTGGTGAGTGCCGGGCAACTGGCCGGTGAACTCGAGGAGGGCAACCGCATCACTCTTTTCCTGTACCGCATCACGGTCAATGAGCATTCCCGGCAGAGCAGCCATCTGCGGGGATCGAGTGCCGGCGTCGGCCCGCTCGGCCTCGACCTCCATTACCTCATGAGCGCCTGGGGCATGACGGCGCAGGACGAGCAGGTGGCGCTCACCTGGGCGCTGCGCCAGTTGCATCAGTACCCGGTGCTCGACGCCTCGTCGCTCGCGCCGGACGCGGGCTGGGCCAGCGACGAGGTGATCCAGATCGTGCCCTCCGAACTCGCCACCGAAGACGTGATGCGGATCTGGGATGCGCTCACCCCCTCATACCGGCTCTCGGTCTCCTACGTCGCGCGCCTGGTCCGTATCGACCCCGACAGCGACGACGCCGAGTTCAGGCCCGTGGTCGCGGGACGCTTCGCCTTCGGCAGGGAGGCGCCGTGATGATGCGGGATTTCCACGAGATGGAGCGCCACGAATGGCGGGTTCTCGCTGCCCTGCGCCCGGTGGACGGCACCACCGGCATGGCGCTGCGCGGGCCGCTCGACATCAGCGGCGCCCGAGCGCGCATCGTGCGCAATCGCAGCGGACTCTATGTAATTCATGAATGGTCGCGACTCGCCGCCCACGCCTCGGCCTTCGATGCCCCGCCAGCGCTGCCGGCGCCCGGCAGCGAACGGCTCGAGCTGGTCCTGCGCGATCCCGTCGGCCGCTATTTGCCCCGTCTCGCCTCGATCGACCTGCCGCGCGACCCCGCCGCGCCCGGCGCGGCCTCGCTCTTCGTGGCGATGGACGTGCCGCTCTATCCGAGCGCTTCGGCCGGGCTCGGTACCAACTGGACCGCAGTACGCGCCAGCATCACCGACAACGCCGACGGCGCGGCCCTGGGCGGCGCCCTGCTGCGAATCGTGGCTGGCGGCGAGGTGCTCGCGCGCGGCATGAGCGACTGGCGCGGCGAGGCCCTGGTGCCGGTGGTCGGCGTGCCGGTCACGACCTGGTCCGAGGACGAAGGCGCCGTGGTGGTGACCAGTATCGCCGCCACCGTGGAAGTGTATTTCGACCCGGCGCTGGGCACCCGCACACCGATCGTGGACGTCCGCGCCGGGCGCCAGCCGGCGGGCATGCCCTTGCTCGACCCGGCCGATGTCGAAGACCGTCGTGCGGCCTTGCCGACGACCCAGCAGAACTTGAGCCTCGCTGCGCGGGGCGCCCTGAATCTCAACCTTGGTCTTGACCTGCCTTAGGCAGCGAGGCCGTCATCCGGGCGTTCATGGCCCGGCCCGCTCGATCGAAGGAGACCTGCCATGCCCGAGTACCTAGCTCCCGGCGTCTATGTCGAGGAAACCAGCTTCCGCGCCAAGTCAATCGAGGGCGTGGGCACCAGCACCACCGCGTTCGCCGGGCCGACCCGCAAGGGTCCGTTCCGCGCCACCGCCGATGACCAGGAGGTCCCCGAGCTGCTCACCAGCTTCGGAGATTTCGAACGCATCTACGGTGGCATCACGGATCTCGCGCTGACCGGCACCTCGCCCCGTACCAACTACCTCGCCCACGCGGTGCGGGCCTTCTTCAACGAGGGCGGCTCGCGGCTCTATGTGGCGCGGGCGGTCGGTGCCGGGGCCACGACGGCCAGCGGCCAGGTCACCCCCGACGGCACCGCGGCGGCCGAGGCGGTGCACTTCGTGTCGCGCTTTCCGGGCAGCCTCGGCAACGGCCAGGTGGTGGTGCGCGAGCAACTCGCCCCGGTGGCGGCCACCGCGATGGCCAATGCGCCGGCCGGCACCTTGCTCGTCACCGGCAGCGGCGGCACCACCGCCTATCACCTCAAGGTCGGCAACGACTGGCATCCCGCAGCGGACCCGTCCGCCGCCGCCGAGGACGCAACGACGCTGGCGGCCGACACCCCGCGCATCGTCACCCTGCTGGTGGTGGCGATCGACGCCGACGGCGACAACCTGAGCTTCGAGGGCCTCGGCTACGACCGCGGCCATCCGCTGTGGGTCGGCCACGTGATGTCGGCCGCACCGGCACGCCGCGCCGATCACCTGCAGAACATGTTCGCGGTCACGGTCGGTGCCAACGCCAGCGCGCTGGAACTGCGCAATGCGCTGTTTACCGGCGCCACCACCAATGCAGCCGGCGAACTCGAGCGCACGATTGCGCTCACCGGCGGCCTCGACGGTGCAGAGCCGGTCGCCGCCAACTACTCGCTGGCGCTGGGCGAACTCGCCGGCCTCGAGGACATCTCGATCGTCGCCGCGCCGGGCTCCTCGGCCTACGCCGAGGCCCAGGCCATCAACAACCTGCTGATCTCGCACGCAGAATCGCGCCGCGCCTACCGCATCGCGGTGCTCGACCTGCCGCGCGACCAGACCCCGGGCCAGGCGCGCACCCTGCGCGGCCTCATCGATTCGCGCTATGCCGCGGTGTACTACCCCTGGGTGGTGGTGCCCAACCCGCTGGCACGCCCCGGCCGCGAGGATATCCCGCGCGAGCTGGCGCTGCCGCCCTCGGGCTTCGTGAGCGGCATCTACGCCCGCAACGACGTCGAGCGCGGCGTCTGGAAGGCGCCCGCCAACGAGGTCGTGCGCGGTGCGCTGCGTTTCGAGCTCGACATCAACTTCGCCCAGCAGGAGATGCTCAACCCGATCGGCGTGAACTGCCTGCGCTACCTCTCGGGCCGCGGCTTCCGCGTGTGGGGCGCGCGTCTCGCCTCGTCCGACCCCGAGTGGAAGTACGTGAACGTGCGGCGCTACTTCAACTATCTGGAATCGTCGATCGACCGCGGCACCCAGTGGGCGGTGTTCGAGCCCAACGGCGAACGGCTGTGGGCCAACGTGCGGCAGACGATCTCCGACTTCCTCTACAACGAGTGGCGCAACGGCGCGCTGCTCGGCACCAAGACCGAGGAAGCCTATTTCGTGCGCTGCGACCGCAGCACCATGACCCAGAACGACCTCGACAACGGTCGGCTGGTTTGCCTGATCGGCGTGGCGGTGATCAAGCCGGCCGAATTCGTGATCTTCCGCATCGGCCAGAAAACCGCCGATGCCCGTGCCTGATCGAGGGGGACTGAACCATGGCTGAGCGAATCACACCCTATGGCGCCTTCAACTTCGTCGTCAATTTCGACGGCGGCGAAGAGTTTGGCGGCTTCTCCGACGTCTCCGGCATCGGCACCGAGGTCACCGTGGCCGAATACCGCGCCGGCAACGACAAGGAAAACCATGTGCGCAAGGTGGCCGGTGTGCACAAGGTGAGCGACGTCACCCTCAAGCGCGGCATCGTCAGCTTCGACAGCCTGTGGAGCTGGATCGACGAGACCCGCACCGCCGGGCCGGCGGCGCAGAAGACCGTCGCCGTGACCCTGCTCGACGAAGCCCACAACCCGGTCCGCACCTGGCTGCTGCGCGGCTGCATCCCGATGAAATACACCGGCCCCACGCTGGCCGGCAAGGGCGGCAGCGACGTGGCGATGGAAGAGCTGGTGCTGTCCGCCGAAGGCTTCGAGATCCAGGCCTAGGCGATGAAAAGTCTCCCGCGCCCGCGTCTCTCAGCCGCACCGCATGTTTCCGTGCGCGTTGCAGGCTGGGCCGCCGAACTGGATACCGGCCTGCGCCGGTATGACGGCGTGGGTGCCGGGCGCGGCGCTCACCGCATGCCCCGGGCCGGTCACCCCGGCGCAGGCCGGGGTCCAGAAACGACGCCCGCTGGCGGCCCCCGGGCTGGAAGTCCACACGCCGAGCTCGATACCGGCCTGTGCCAGTACGATGGCGTGAGTGCCGGGCGCGTCGCCCACCGCATGCCCCGGGCCCGTCACCCCGGCGCAGGCCGGGGTCCAGAGCGCACGCCTGGGAACACCGCGGCGCGCATTCAGGAGGCGCACCCATGAATGGCCTCTCGTTCGAACTCGCGCCATCGGCACCGACGCCCGATCCCAACCGCGTCGACATCGCCTGTTTCACGGGCTACGTCGCACGGCGGGCGACGCCACTGCCCGTCGCGGTGCGCGCCGCGCTGGCCGAGGCACGCTGGACCGATGGACCCTATGCGCGGCCGCAGCCCGAGCTCGAAGCGCTCTTGCAGTTGCCGGTGGTGGTCGAGAGCTGGGGCGCGTTCGATGCGCTGTTTGCCTGGGATGCGCGACCGGTGGGGGTGGGCGGGCGAACCTGCGCCAGCTACCTCGGCGCGGCGGTGCGCAGCTTCTTTGCCAACGGCGGACGGCGCGCGGTGATCGTGCGCTGCGGCGATCCCTGGCCCTATCTCGAGCCTGCCGGTACGCGCGCAGCGCAGCGCAGCGCCCGGCTGGCGGCCTTGCTGGCGCCCGATGCCAGCCCGATGGACCCGTCGAGCTGGCTCGGCATCGCCCACCTGTCGGGCCTGCCCGAGGTGGCGCTGCTGTGCCTGCCTGACCTGCCCGATCTCTGCGCCGCCGAGCCGGCGCTGGTCGACGTCGCCATCGAGCCGCCGGCTTCCCCCGAAGTCTTCGTCGAGTGCTCCGCCAACACCGCTGCGGCGGTGGAAGAGGATGTCGGACTGCGCGACCTCGCGCCGCCGCGCGCCGACCACGCCGGCTTCATCGCCTGGCGCGATGCGCTGGGCAGCGCCCGCGCGCGCCTCGCCAGCCGGCACCGCGAGCTCTTGTTGCTGGCGGCGCTGCCGCTGCCGATGCCCGGCGCGCGCAATGCCGACAACTGGGCGCAGGCGGATTTCCATGCCTACCTAGAGAACGCAGGCGTGCTCGCCGCACCCGACAGCAGCAATGGCGGCCGCGCCGCGGCAAGTGCTTTCGTGCAGCTCGCCTGGCCGTGGCTGAAGACCCGCCACAGCGCCGACCTGCCCGGCACGCTGGAGGCGCCCGACGGGCTGCTCGCCGGCCTGCTGGCAATCAACGCCTTGGCCCGCGGCACCTTCCGCTCGGTGGCCGGCAGCCGGCTCGCGTCGGTGTCGGGCAGCGAGCCGCTGCTCTCCTGGAGCGGCATTGCCGAGACCCCCTCCGATCGGCTGGCGCAGCGGGTGTGCGTGATCGCACCCTCGGTGGACGGCTGGACCCTGCATTCGGACGTCACCGCCAGCGCCGACGAGGCCTGGCGCGCGGGCGGAGTGAGCAGGCTGATGGGCGCAGTGCTGCGCGCCGCGCGACGCACCGGCGAAGCGGCCGTGTTCGAAGCCAGCGGGCCGGCGCTGTGGCAGCGCGTGACCCGCAGCATGGAGCAATTGCTGAGCGCCTTCTGGCGCGAGGGCGGGCTCGGCGGCGCCTCGCCCGACGAGGCCTTCAGCGTGCGCTGCGATCGCAGCACCATGAGCCAGAACGATCTCGACAACGGCCGCCTGCGGGCCGAAGTCAGCATCCTGCCGGTGGCGGCGGTGGAGCGCATCACCGTGGTGCTCGACCTCACCGGCGGCGGCGCGGCCGACGCCTTGAGCGAGCCGCTGCGCGAGGTGGCGTGATGAACGACATCCCGCTCCACGTCTTCCGCTTCCATGTGAGCTTCAGCCAGCAGTCGCTGGCCAAGCCAAGCGGCGCAGAGGTGCCGCTGTGCCGTGGCGCCTTCTCCGAGTGCACCGGGCTGGAAGCCACCATGGAGCCCAAGGTCATCAAGGTCGGCGGCAGCAACTACGGCGCGGTGCAGCGCGCCGGCCAGGTGAGCTTCGCCACCGTGGTGCTCAAGCGCGGCATGACCGACACCCGCGACCTGTGGAACTGGTTCGCGAAGGTGGGCGCCGGCGCCTACGCCTATCGCCTGCAGGTCGAGATCGAGATGCGCAACAGTGCCGACGAGCCGATGCTGCGCTGGGCGCTGCGCCGCGCGATGCCGGTCAAGTTCAAGGCCGCCGACCTCAATGCCAAGGGCAACGAGATCGGTATCGAGGAACTGCATCTGGCCCATGAAGGGCTGGTACTCATCACCTAGGTCGCTCTCATGCCCGAATTTCCCGACGACCTCATCGACCAGCCCGCCACCTTCGAGACCATGACCGGCCCCAAGGTGACGGTGCCGGTGCATTTCAACCCGGCCAGCCTGCAGCACACCGTCTCGAACACGCTCAAGGAAGAGGGCAAGGGCGCCAAGAAGAAGCAGTACGTGAGCCAGACCACCGCCAAGCTCACCATGGACCTCACCTTCGACACCACCGACACCGGCGAGGATGTGCGCATCACCACCAACAAGATGGCGCAACTGCTCAAGCCGGTGCCCGAGGGCCAGAGCAAGAAGGTGCCGCCGGTGGTGAAGTTCAGCTGGGGCGCCTATTCCTTCACCGGCATGGTCGAGCAGTACAAGGAGACCATCGACTTCTTCGCCGCCGGCGGCCTGCCGCTGCGCTCCTCGATCAACCTCACGCTCTCCAGCCAGGACGTCACTTTCGAGGGCGGCACCAGCAGCGACAAGGCCTCGGTGGATGGCGAGCTGTCGCCCGAGCCGGTTGTGCTGCCCGACGACCAAGGTCCCCTCGGCGGGCCGCAGGGCGCGGCCAACAAGGCCGGCGATCCGCGCGCGGCGCGTGGCATCGCCGCGCTCAACGGCTCGGCCAGCCTGCGTTTCGGTGCCGGCGCCGGGCTCGCGGTGGGCGCTTCGGCGAGCGTCGGCTTTTCGGCCGGTGCCTCGGTGGGAGCCGGGTTCTCGGCCGGCATCGGTGCTTCGGCAGGGGGCGGTTTCTCGGCCTCTGCCAGGGCCTCGGCCGGTGGCAGCGCCAATCTGCTGCCGGCGGCGGCCTTCGCGGCGGGTGGTGGGGCAGGCGCAGGCGTGGGCATCGGTGGCGGTGCGGGGATCGGTATCGGCGCAGGAGCCGGCCTCGGAGGCGGAGCGGGCCTCAGCCTGGACATCGGCGGCGGTGTTTCGGCCGGTGCATCGGTGGGAGCCTCGGTCGGTGTCAAGAGCGGTGCCGGCCTCTCGGCCAGTGCCGGATTCTCCGGCCTGCGGGTCGAGAGCACGGTCAGTTCGCGGCCGCTTTCGGCCGGCAACCTGCTGCAGGGTTCGGCGAGCATCTCGAGCGCCGGCAAGGTCGCCCCGGGCGGGCGGCTCATCGACGCTGGCGGCAGCGGGCTCAAGGCCAATGTGGCCGGCGAGGCCGATTTCGTCATCGGCGCACGATAGCTACGAGGGAGACAGGCAATGCCGATCATGATCGAAGAGATGCAGGCCGAAGTGAGGCCCGAGCGCGAAGCGCCGGAGGCGGCCAGCGCCGCGCCGGCAGCAGACGGCGCGCGCGAGGCCGAGGCCGTCGAAGCGGTGCTGCGCGAGATCGCGCTGCGCGACGAGCGCCGCCTGCGCTGGCTGGCCGACTAGGAGCGCGCCGCGATGCCCGTCGAGACCTCAGTCAGCCAGTCCGCCGTCTATCGCGCCCGGCCCACCCTGCGCCTCGCCGGGCAGGAGGACCTGCGCGCCTCGGAGCTGCTCATCGGCATGCGCATCGAGGAGTCAGAGGGTGGCATGACGAGCGCCGAGCTGCGCTTCTCCAACTGGGCGAGCACCACCGACGGCGGGGCCGAGTATGCCTTCGAGGATGGTTCGCGGATCACGCTGGGCACCGCCATCGAGGTCTATGCGGGCGACGAGACCCAGCCGCGCGAACTGTTTCGCGGCGTGGTCAGCGGCCTCGAGGCCGAGTTCGTGCAGGGCGCGCCGCCCGAACTGGTGGTGCTCGCCGAAGACCCGCTGGGTCGTGCCCGCATGGCCCGGCGCAGCAAGGTCTACAGCGACATGTCGCCGGCCGCGGTGGTCGAGGCGGTGGCCGCTGAGCTCGGCCTGCGCCCGACCGTGACCGGCCTTGCCGAGCCGGTCGGCACCTGGGCGCAGCTCAACGAGAGCGACCTCGCCTTCCTGCGCCGCCTGGTCGGACGCCTCGATGGCGACCTGCAGATCGTCGGCGAGGAATTGCAGGTGGCGCCGCGCGGCGAGGTGCGGCGCGGCGAACTCACCCTCGAGCTGCATGGCCAGCTTGCCCGGGCGCGGGTGGTGGCCGACCTGTCGCAGCAGATCAGCAAGATCACTACCGCCGGCTGGGACCCGGTCGGCGGCAGCGCGGTGAGCGGCGAGGCCAGCCGCCTGACCCATGGCGGGCCGGGCAGCGGCACCGCCGGCGCCGACTGGCTGGTGCGTGCGCTCGAGCCGCGCAGCGAACATCTCGGCCACCTCGCGGTGGCCACCGACGCCGAAGCCCGGGCGGTGGCCGAGGCGGCTTTCGACCAGCGGGCGCGGCGCTTCGTACGCCTCGACGGCGTGGCCGAGGGCAACGCCCAGCTTCGGGTCGGCAGCAACGTCGCGGTCACCGGCCTCTCGCCGCGCTGGGACAACAGCTACTACGTGGTCGAGGCCTGCCACCGCTACGACGTGCGCGCCGGCTATCGCACCGAGTTCGTCGGCGAGTGCGCATATCTGGGAGGGGCGAGCTGATGGATCGCGCCCGCAACTTCATGCCCGCAGCCGGATGGATGCAGTCGGCCTGTCTCGCCAGGGTGGTCGATATCGCCGATCCCGAGCGCCAGAACCGGGTTCAGGTGCGGCTCGTGGCCTTCGATGCGGTCGAGGGCCAGGACGCGCCGCTGTGGGCCCGGGTGGTGTGCCCCTTTGCGGGTGCCGATCGCGGCGCCTTCATGATGCCGGACGTCGACGACGAGGTGCTGGTGGTGTTCCTGCAAGGTGACCCGCGCTATCCGCTGGTGATCGGCGGGCTGTGGAATGGCGCCAGCGCGCCGCCCGCCGAGCTCGGCGACGAGGGCAACCGCTTCAAGCGCATCCGCTCGAAGAATGGCGTCACCGTCACCCTCGACGACAGCCAGGGCCAGGAACAGCTGGTACTGGAAACCCCGGGCGGGCAGAAACTCACCCTCTCCGACGGGCCGGGCAAGGTCACGGTGGAGGATTCCAACGGCAACCGCGTGGTGATGGAGGCGGCGCGCATCAGCATCACCGCGAGCGCCGAGGTCAAGATCGACGCGCCGCAGGTCAAGGTCAGCGCCGGCATGGTGACCGTCGATACCGCGCTGGCCAAGTTCTCCGGCATCGTCAAGTGCGAGGTGCTGCAGGCCACTTCGGTGGTGTCCACCAGCTATACACCGGGAGCGGGGAACATATGGTGAGCCATCACGAGATCATCCTCTCGGCCCCGCGCGATCTCGCCGATGGCGGGGCGCCGGCCATCCTGCAGCGCAGCGACGAAGACTTCATCGAGGCGGTGCTGGCGAGCCTGCGCGACCCCGGCGGGCGGGTCGGCCTGCGCGACAGCCTGGCGCAGCCGGTCAGCATTGCCAGCGGCACCGATACCCGGGCGCGCGGCAAGCGCAGCAGCGGCCTTGAGCTCTTCAACCGGCTGCGCAGCGCCAGCCGCCAGCTCGGCCTGGCCGGTGGGCGGATCGAAGAGGCGCCGGCGGTGAAGAACGAGCAGGAACTCGTCGAGGACATCCGCCGCGCCGCCGAGGGCGCGCAGGTGCTCAAGCTGTTCCAGCCCATCCAGCGCCAGTTCAACCTCGCGGTGATGGAGGCGCGCTGCGATACCCCGGGCGAGCCGCGCATCGACCCGCAGCGGGTGGAAGGTGCCGGCATGGTGATCCGCCGCCTGGTGCGCGATGCCCAGGGGCGTGAGCAAAAGCAGGGCTGGATGCGCGTCGGCGAAAGCCTCAAGGGGTGGGCGCGCATCGGCGTTGCAGCCGACGGTGCGAGCAGCGGCAACCGCCACGACCCCGAGGCGCTGCGCCGCCTCGCCCGCCCCGGCACCGGCCAGCCGGTGCTCGACCGCGAAGTCACCGCGTTGCTGGCGGCACAGGACGACGCCTTGCTCAACGAGTCGGTGGTGCCGATGTTCGTGGCGCCGCCCGACGTCTGCAAGGCCGCCGGCGCGACGCTGTTCTACGGCCTGGTTCCCACCACCAGCAGCGAGAAGGCCGAAGGCGGCGCGCCGCAGTTCGACGAGGTCGCCTTCGGGCCGACCAGCGCCGACTTCAAGGCCCACCTGGTGGGACCGCTGCGCGGCCTGGCCGACAGCTTCCCGCGCCCGGGCCGCGCGCTCACTGCGGATCTGGCGAGCATCGCCGGCAACGCCGGCGATTCGGATCGCAACGCGATGAAGCGCCTGCTGCTGCTGCTGCGCCAACTGGCGGTCGAGTTCGACGCCTTCGGTGACAGCGCCGAGGCCGACGCGCTGCTGCAGGTGCTCAACGGCATCGCCCTGCCGCTCGCCGACGCCGCCGGCAAGCCGATCGAAGGCAGCCGCCCGGCGGGCGATTTCCTGGCCGCGGCCGCGCGCATCCTGCTCAACGAGGAATCGATCTCGCCGGCGCCGACCATTCCGGCCGGCTGGCCGGAGCTCGATGCCACCACTCGCGAGGCGCTGGCGCGTGCGCTGTCGGCCTGCCTGCAGCTTCGCTTTGCGGCGGTGGCCGGCGTGGCAGGGCGCTTCGACGAACCAGGGGCCCGCTATGTGCTGCGCGCCTTCGTGCGCCTCAAGCCCGAAGGCGACTGCCCGGCCCGCACGGTGTGGGGCGACTACAGCCCGGCCTTCGTGATCGCACCCTGGTACGAGGGCAGCGGCGCGCCGCCGGTGCAGGTGCCGCTGCCCGACCCGGGCGACAAGGAGATGCTCAAGAAGCTCAAGCCCAACGTCGCCTTCACCGTGCCGGCCTCGATGCAGAACCTGCTCTCCGGCGATCCGCTCGAGCTGTTGGACGGCAACAAGCCCGCCGACAACGGCCTCAAGCTGGGCTGGATCTGCAGCTTCAACATTCCGATCATCACCATCTGCGCCTTCATCGTGCTGAACATCTTCCTGTCGCTGTTCGACCTGTTCTTCCGCTGGATGATGTTCATCAAGATCTGCATTCCCTTCCCCAGGAAGGGCGGAGGTGACTCATGAGCAGCGCCCAGCTACCGCGCCCGCTCACCGGCTGGCCGCTGTTCGCGGTGCCGGACGAGCACGGCCGCCTCGACTGGCCCGATCTCGAGGCCAGCGTGCGCCAGGGCATCCGCGTGATCCTCAGTACCCGCCCCGGCGAGCAGCTCATGCGGCCCGAATACGGCGCCGGGCTCGACCGTCTGCTGCACGCGCCCAACACCCTCGCCACCCGTCGCCAGATCCGCGACTGGGTGATGGATTCGCTGGGCCGCTGGGAGCGCCGCATCCTGCTCGACCGGGTGGAGGTGCTCGAAGTACCCGACAAGCCCGCCGATCTGCGGGTGGAGATCGCCTATCGGCTGGCCCGCTCCGGCACGCCTGGTGCACTGGCCGTGACCGTTCGACTGGAGGAAGGCTGAAATGACACGACCCCCAGGCTCATCCCGTTTGCCCAGCGCTGGCGGCCTCGCCATGCGGGCCGCCCGGCAGGAGGCCTGACATGCCCATCCTGCCCCCGCGTCTGGACGACCGCAGCTTCGACGACCTGCTCGAAGACCTGCTCAATCGCATCCCGGCCCACACCCCGGAATGGACCAACCCGCGCCTCGGCGACCCCGGCCGCACCCTGCTGGAGCTGTTTGCCTGGCTCGGCGATGCGCTGCTGTATCGCGTCAACCTGATTCCCGAGCGCCAGCGGCTGGTGTTTCTCAAGCTGCTCGGCCAGGGCCTGCGCCCGGCGCGGCCGGCCGGCGGCATCGTCAGCCTCGCCTTTGCCCAAGCTTCGGAGCTGGCCGCGGTGACGCTCGCCGCGGGCGCCCGCATCAAGGCCCCGGTGCCCTTCGAGACCCTGGCCGAGACCACGCTGCTGCCGGTCGCCGCCGAGGCCTGGTACAAGCAGCCGCTCGGCGATGCCGACGCGGCGCGCATGGAGGCGGTGATCGCCGGCCTGCAGAAAGTGCATCGCATCGACGGCGCCGCCAAGGGCTATCTCGCCACGGCGCTGTTCGAAGGCGGCCAGGCGGCCAGTGGCGAGGGCGTCGATGTCTTCGCGCAGAGCGCCGACCGGGCGCTGTGGCTGGCGCTCATGGCGCCCGTTGCGCCGCGTCCCGAGCAGCAGCCCGCCACCAACACCGCCGCACGGGCGGCACTGGGCGGCGGCGACAGTGGCGCCACCGCGATGCTGTCGGTCGGCGTGGTGCCGGCCATCGCCGCGCCGGCGCTGTTCGAGGAAGTCGGCCAGCGCGCCCGCGTGGCGGTGCTGTGGGAGGTGGTGACGCGCGGCGCCGACGGCGTGAATGCCGACTATCTCACCGTCGAGCCCTTGCCGGGCGAGGCCAACGACACCACCGCCGGGCTCACCCGGCCAGGCGTGCTGCGCCTGCCGATGCCCGACGAATCGCTGATCTGGGCGCCGCTCAACGACGTCGGCGAAAACCCGCGCGCCGGCGTGGGCGACAATCCGCCGCGCCTCGACGACCCCGAGAAGGCCGCCCGGCTGATCGGCTGGCTGCGCCTGCGGCCCAAGCCCGGCAGCGGGGTGGCAAGCCTCAAACTCGCCTGGGTCGGCATCAACGCGGTGGCGGTGGACCAGCGCACTACGCTCGAAGGCCGGGTGCTGGGCGTATCGACCGGCGCCGCCGACCAGCTCTTCCAGTTGCCGGCCGGCTCGGTCGATGCCGACAGCCTGCAGGTCCAGGTCGAGGAGCCCGGCCGCGGCTATCAGCCCTGGGCGAGGGTGGACGATCTGGCCGCGATCTCGGCCGACGCCGTGGTGGCGCGCGAGGCGGCGGCGTTCGAGCTCGACGCCGAAGCCGGCACCCTGCGCTTCGGCGACGGCGTGCGCGGCCGCGTGCCGGAGCGGCAGATGCGCATCCGCCTCGCCTATGGGCGCTTCGGCGGCGGGCGTGCCGGCAACCTGCCGGCGGCGAGCCTCGCGGAAGTCTCGTCGGCCCGGCTGGTCGGCGCGCCGCGCGCCCTGCCGGCGATCAAGGTGGCGCAGCCGCTGGCCACCGAGGGTGGCGAGGATGCCGAAACCCTGGCCCGCGCCGAGCAGCGCATTCCTTCGACGCTGCGCCATCGCGAGCGCGCAGTCACCGCCGACGACTACCGCCGGCTGTCGCTCGAGGTGCCCGGCACCGATGTCGCCCGGGTCGAGGTGATGCCGCGCTTCAAGCCACGCGAGCGGCGCTTCGGCGTGCCCGGCGTGGTCAGCGTGATGGTGCTGCCGGCGCGCCCCTTCGGCAAGGCGCCCAATCCGCGGCCCGACCGGCCCTTCATCGAGCGGGTGCATGCCCACCTGTCGGTACGCACTCCGCTCGCCACCGAGCTCTACGTGATCGGCTGCGAATACGTGCCACTGGGGGTCTCGGTGGGGGTGACGATCCGCGACGGCTTCGGCCGCGAGGCGGTGCTGTTCGAACTGCGCGAAGCGCTGCGCCGGCTGCTGTGGCCGCTGCCGCCCCATGGCCCCGGCGCGAGCGGCTGGCCGCTGGGGCGCAGCGTGCGCGAGCGCGAACTCGAGGTGGAAGTCTCGCGGGTGGCGGGGGTGGCCGAAGTGGGCGGCATCAACCTCTTCGAGCGGGCCGATGTGGACGGCGCGGGACAGTGGCGCCTGCTCACCCGCAACACCGCCGACGGCACCCAGACGCTCAGGCTCGCCGCCTGGCAGTTGCCCGAGCTGCTGAGCGTGGTGGCGGTGGACAACCCGGCCGGTACGGGCGGTGCGCCGGGCGACCTGTCGGCCGTGCCCAACCCCTTTGCCGACGACACCGCGGTGGCGGTGCCGGTCGTGCCCGAGGTGTGCTGATGGACGCCAACGGTCAGCGCTTCTGGCTGCTTGCCGACGACCGGCACTGGCCCGGTCGCGCGCATGTGGATTATCGCGCCGGCTGCCGGGCGCTGCGCCTCGCCAGCGAGCGCACGCTGTCCGCGCCTGTGGCCAATGCCGCCGCCATCGCCGCCACGGCGCTCGAGCGGCTGCCGCGCTCGATCGACCGTCACGGCGCCATTGCGCGCTGGGACGAGGCGGCGATGGCCATCGTCGCGGTGAGTCACCTGCCCGAGGTGGCGACCCTGCTGCCGCTCGCCGAGCGCCCGCAGGACTTCGCCGTCGGTTTCGACGATGTGCTCTATGTGGCGCTGGCCGAGCGCCTGCTGCTGCACGACCTGCGCGGGCGCTGGCCCGATACCGTGTTGCCGACGCCGGGTTTCCAGGCCTGGCGCATCGCCGC
The DNA here is from genome assembly GCA_024235595.1 of Zoogloeaceae bacterium. Lineage (GTDB taxonomy): Bacteria > Pseudomonadota > Gammaproteobacteria > Burkholderiales > Rhodocyclaceae > Cognatazoarcus. The sequence continues at coordinate 692,096 of JACKMC010000001.1, forward strand.
CGATCCGGCGGGCGGGGTGTGGCTGCTGGAGCGCGCCAGCGGGCGCCTGGGTCGGCTCAGCGGCTGCGTGCAGCCGGCCCGTCCGGCCGCCGACTACGCGCCTGCCACCTTCCGTCCGGATCCCGAAAACCCCAGCCCGCCGACGCTCAGGCTGTTCGAGGGCCTTGCCTGGCCGGCCGGCGAGCGGCCGCAAGCGCTGGCGCTGGCGTCCGATGGCACGCTGGCATTGCTGTCGTGGGCCGGCGATGGCGAGAGCCGGCTGCGCCTGCTCGATCGCCAGCTCGGCACGCTCGGGGCGGCCCAGACCCTGGGCGGTGCGGCCTTCGCCTATTCGATCGACTGGCTCAGCGAGGGCCGTGTCGCGGCGCGCCTGCCCGGTCGTCGCGATGCGCCGGTGTGGGTGCCGCGGGTGGCGCCACCCGCTGCGCTCACGCTGACCCCGGCCGGCGACATCTACCCGCTCGCTGCCGAGGCCGAGGAAGCCCCCTTCGCCCACCGCCTCGACGATCCGCCGCGCTATCCGCTGGCGGGCGGCGGGCTCGAGCCGCTCTACCGGCTGTCGGTGGCCAATCTCGCACGGCGTGGCGAGGCCGCCAGTTTCAGCGCCGGTGCGATGCACCTGATCGACAGCGGCAACCAGCAGACGGTGTGGCACCGGCTCTACGCCGAGGCCAGGCTGCCTGCCGGCTGCGCCCTGGTGGTGTGGCTGGCGGCCAGCGCCGAGCCGAGCGTCGACACCGTGGATGAATGGCATGCCCATGTCTTCGGCGAGTTGGCCGATGCGTTGCCCGACCAGGCGCAGCCCTTCGGGCCGGTGCCTCGCGCGGTGTGGGAGCGCCAGCCCTCCGAGCTGCCCGGCCACCCCGGCCTGGGTGCCTGGGGTGCGCCCGAACCCGGCCGCGCCGGACTGTGGACCGCGCTGATCCAGCGCGCCGCGCATCGCGTGCGTGCGCTCAGCGGCCGCTACCTGTGGGTGCGCGTGAGCTTCTTTGGCGACGGTCGGGATTCGCCCGAGCTGGCGGCGCTGCGTGCCTACGGCTCGCGCTTCTCCTACCGCGACCAATACCTGCCGCGGCTCTATCGCGAAACCGAATTCGGCGCCACGGCCGAGGCGCCCGGTGTCATCGTGGCCTCGGTCGATGCACTGCTCGGCGCCGATCTCGATGGCGCGACGCTGCCTGGCGCACTGCGCAGCACGCTCGCGCTGGGCGAGGCGGCGCGCGTCGAGGTGCTGGCAGCCGGCAGTCGCTGGCGGGTGCGTGACGGCACGGCGAGCTGGTCGCTGCAGCTCGAGGCGGGGGCGATCAATGCCTACCGTGCGCAGGCCACGCCGGCAGATTTCCTGGAGCGCCTGCTGGGCAACGTCGAGGGCGTGCTCACCGCGCTCGAGGATCGCGTCGCCGCCGCCCATCTGGCGAGCGATCCGGTGGTGGTTCCACAGGAGTCGCTGGAGTGGCTCGGCGGCTGGCTGGGGGTGGCCTTCGACGCGGCGCTGCCCGAAGACCGTCGGCGCGAATGGCTGCTGCGCTCGAGCGATCTGGCGCGCTCCCACGGCACCCGCCGCGGCCTGCGCCTGGCGCTCGACATCGCCACCGACGGCGGCGTGCGCGGCGGCGAGATCGTGGTGCTCGAAGGCTTTCGGCTGCGCCGCCTGATGAGCACCCTGCTGGGCGTGAATCTCAACGTCGAGGACGACCCGCTGATGCCCGGCCTGCTGATCAGCGGCAACTCGGTGGTCGGCGACACCCTGATCCTCGGCGAGGCCGAGCGGGTCGAGCTGCTGGCGCTGTTCCGCGACGAAGTGGTTTCGAGCGCCGAGCATGACGCCGTGCTGGCCTTCTATGACAAGCTCGCCTTCCGTGCGCTGGTGCTGGTGCATCAGGGCGTCGCAGCGCAGGACCTCGGCCTGATTCGTCGTATCGTCGAGCTCGAATCGCCCGCCCATGTAGAAGTGCAGGTCGACACCGCCACCTGGCCGCTGCTGGTGGGCATCGCCAGCCTGGTGGGCGTCGATACCTACCTCGGCCCGCCGCGCCAGCGCATCCCCGCGCGGGCCGGCGTGAGCAGCCTTGGCAATGGCGACTATGTGCTCGGCGTGGGCAGTCTCGACCCGCGCCTGTCGGGTGCCACGGCGCCGGTGCCGAGCCTGCCCGTCGCGCCGCCGGTGGCCGATGCCGGCCCCGACATGAGCGTCGCCCAGGGTCGCAGTTTCGTGCTCGACGGCAGCGGCTCGAGCGCCGCGCCGGGCGGGCGCATCACCGAGTATCGATGGCGCCTCACCGAGTAGGCGTCCCCATCCCGAGCCGTCACAGCCAACTTAAGGAGCACATCATGGCCGAGTTCATCATCAACAAGGAAGTCAAGACCGACACCCCCACCGTGGAAGTCACGCTGTCCACCGACAAGCCCTTGCCGCTTGGCCGTCACACCTTCCGCCTGGTGGTGGTCGACGATTCCGGCAACACCTCGATCCCAGACGAAGTGATCGTCATCGTCGCCGACGCCGAGAACCCCACCGCGGTGCTCAACGCCCCGCGCAGCGTGGGCTTCGGCGCGAGCTTCAACCTCGACGGTACCAAGTCCTTCGACGCGGGCGGCGGGAAGGTGGTGACCTACCTGTGGACCTACATGGGCCAACCCTGAGCGCGCGCCGGGAGCCGATGCGATGACCACCTTCGTCAAGGGCCGCACCGTCAAGACCGCCGAGGCGGTGGTGACGGTCGACGCCGGCCTCGCGATCGGTACCCACCGCTTCCAGCTTGCGGTGGTGACCAGCGACGGCCGCCAGAGCACGCCCGACGTGGTCGATGTGGTGGTCTCCCGGGTGCTGGTCGTCGATCCGCCGCGACCGCCGGTGACCCGGCCACCGGTGATTCCACCGGTCACCCGACCGCCCGTCACGCCGGTGGTGACCGACGTGGTCAGGCCGCCAGTGACGCCCGTCGTCACGCCCATCCGCACGCCCTCAAAACCGCGCAAGGCCAAGGCACCAAAGGCCACCAGGCGCAAACCCGCCAAACCCAGGAGCGAAACATGAACAGCCCCCTTCGCCCGCCCGCCGACGATCCGCTCTATGCGCTGCCCGACGCCTCGCGCCCGCATTACGCTACCGGCATGCTGCTCGACGCCGGCGACTTCGCCGACGAGCAGACCTACCACCGCAACCGCCTGGCCCGCGCGCTGGCCTTCGTCAGCGGCGCCGGCGCACGGCGCCTGCCCGAGGCCCTTGATCCCGATACGGCGGGCGCGGCGGGCCTCTTCGGTGGCGGTACGCTGGCCGGCCTGCGGGTGCGGCAGGTCCCCGCGGCGGGCGAGGCGGTGGAGGAGATCCGTATCGCGCCGGGTCTCGCGGTCGACCGCCTCGGCCGCCTGGTGGAAGTGCCGCGCGCGGTATGCCTGCGTCTCGAGCGCTGGTTCGACGGCGAACTGGCGGCCGACGGCGGCGATGGGCTGCGCCTCGCCGCGCTCGACGATCCGGCTCGCTTCGCCAGCGCCCGCCTCGTTGCCGACGGCCCCGCGCTGCCCGCGCGGGCGGTGATCGCCGACGTCTTCGTGCGCTTCGTGACCTGCCGCCAGGCGCTTACCCCGGCCTTCGCCAGCGGGCCCTTCGACGCCCTCGACGCGGTGCAGACCTCGCGCCTGCGCGACGCCTTCGAAGTGCATCTGGTACTGCGCGGCGATGGCCTCGACGACGACTTCGACGGCCTGCCGCAACAGGATCGCGACCTCTCCGCGCTGTCGCCCGCCGAGCGCCGCGATGCGCTGCAGGACGCGGTACTCGACGGTTGGCCGGACAACGTCGGCCACAGCGGCGTGGCGGGCGAGCTGCCGGCGCCGCCGGGGCACCCGCCAGGGCTCGACCCGACCGCGGTCTTTCTCGCCCGGGTATTCCTGCCGGTGGCGGCCGGCAATCCGCCGGCGCGCAGCGGCGACGCCATCGTGGACAACGGCGGGCGGCGCGTGCTGCCGCACCTGGGAATGCTCGCCGGCGCGCTCGGAGCGGGTGGATGAACAGCAAGCTGAGAGGCGCATCGATGTGCCTCATGGAGGATGAGTCATGAACCTGACCACTGGTGAAAGCCGCGAAACCCTCGCCGCGGACGAGGTCGCGACGCTCAGGAGCGCCGGCGTGCTGATCGAGGATCCGCGCCGCGAACGGCCGCGCTATTTCGACGGTCGCTTCCTTGCCGCGCGCGACCTGATCCGCGACCAGCAATACATCCTCACCCGCGAGGCCGATCTTGGCCAGGCCGCCGGCAGTGGCGTGGCCAGCGGGCTCGGGGTCGAGCGCGGCAGCGCCGGCGACCGGCTGAGCGTGACCGCCGGGCACGGCGTCACCGCGGCCGGCGAGCTGGTGCTGCTGCCGCGGGCCATCGAGCTGCGTCTCGCCGACATCCCGCGTGCCGAGCAGCTCTCGGCGCGCTTCGGCCTTGGCAAGCTGCCGCATCCGCCGCTGCGCAACCGCACCGGCCTGTTCGTGCTGGCGCTGCGGCCGGTGGAGTACACCGACAAGCCGATCGGCGCCTACCCGACCTCGATTACCGGCCAGCGCACCGTCGAGGACGGCGACGTGGTCGAGGCCACGGCGGTGGTGCTGGTGCCGTGGCAGGACGATGGCGCGGCCGATGCGCTCGATGCGCGGCGCAGCCGCGCGGCGGCCACCATCTTCGCCGGCGACGGCGTGCGCGGGCTCTCCGCCAATGTGTTGCCGCTGGCCATGCTGGCGCTCGCCAACAATGTCGTGGTGTGGATCGACGAGGCGATGGTGCGCCGCGAACTGGGCGCCGACCGCGCCGACCTGCCGGGTCTCGGCCATGCCCCGCGGGCGCTGCGTCTCGCCCACCTGATCCAGCACCAGATGCAGCTCGCCGACATCCTCATCGCCAACGGCGGGCGCGGCTTTGCGGCGCGCGAGCAGTTTCAGGTGCTGCCCTCGGCGGGGCCGATTCCCGCCGGCATGATCAGCACCGTCGACTTTACCCAGCGCTACTTCCCACCCGAGATGGCGGTGGATTTCTCGATCATCCCCGAGGACGAGCTGCCTGCCCTGGTCGAGGAGGCGCTGGCGCTGCCGCCGATCGACCTCGAAGCGCCCTCGGCGACGCTCGAATCGACCTCGATCCTGCTGTTGGCACCGGTCCCGCGCAACGAATGGCGGGCGGTGAGTAGCCGGCTGACCACCCGCACGCGCACCCTGCGTCCGGCGGCGATCAACCTGGTGGCGACCCGCAAGCCGCTCGAGATCCTGCAGCAGTTGCGCATCCCGCGGCTGCCACTGCCGGTCGAGCCGAGCGACCCCTCCACCGCCGAGTGGGCGCGGCTCGCGGCACTGCCCAACCTGTGGTTCGTACGCCGCCGCAACCTCGCCTACCGCGACGACCTCGCGGGCGAGGCGATCCGCGTCGCGGGTCGCGACACGCCCGACACCGCCGCACCACGACTCGCCGCGCTGGGCCTCGATGTAGCCGCCGGCCGGCTGCTCGAGCGGGCCACCCCGCGTGCCGCGCTGGAAGTGCAGAGCCTGCTCGCCAGCCCGCGCTTTGCGGAGTCGCCGACGCTCACCGCGGTGGCGCTGGGCGAACTCGGCCAGGCCGATACGCTCGACCAGGCGGCGGTGCTGCGCGTGGCCGCAGATCTGTCCGCGCCTGGCGTGGGCGAGGGGCTGACCCGGCTCGAACGGGCGCGACCGGATACGGTGCCGAGCAAGACCTCGCTCAAGGCCATGGCAGAGGGAGGCGAGTGGCGCGGCGCCGACGCCGCGGCGGCAACCGTACGCAGTGCCGAACTGTCCGGCATGGCCCATTCCGTGCTGCGCCCGCAGCCGCTCAAACCCGCCGAGCCCGCAACGCCGGCCCCGGCACCGCGGGCCGCCGCCAGGCGCCGCGCCGCGCCGCGCACCGGGCCGGGCGAGAAAGCCGCCACCACGCCGTCTGGCAAGCGCCGCAAGGCGACCCCGGCGGCGGACAAGCCCACCGCCGCGAGAAAGACCAAAGGCGGCCGCAAATGATCGAGTGCATTGAAGGAGGTGGATCGTGAGCGTCACCCCGATCGACAGACCCCTGCCCGGCGAACATATCGTCGGTCTCGCGCCGGAGAATGCCGTCGATGCCAGCCGCTGGTGGCTGCGCCGCCCGCACCTGTTCGCCGGCCGTACCCTCACCGGACCGACCCTGTCGGGCCGACAGGCGTGGGCCGCGCGCCACATCGCGCTGCGCGGCCAGGCCTTCACGCCGGGCGTGGTGCGCGGCCTGGAATGCGACCTGTTCGAGTCGGTGGGCGGCCTTGCGAGCGCCCGCCTGGCGCTGATGCAGGGCCAGGGCCTGAGCGTCGATGGCGAGGACGTGCGGGTGCTGCAGGCGCTCGATGTGGCGCTCGCCGATCTGCCCGCGGTAGCCGACCCTTCGGTCTTCGCCGGCATGGGCGCAGCGGGCGGCGGGGAGGGCGTCAGCGCCTCCAAGGTCGTCGGGCCGACGCTCGGCGCAGTGGTGGCGGCCGACGCCGAAGCGCTGCCGCGGGTCGGCATTCTGCTGCTGCAGCCGGTTGCGGCCGACCGCATCGGCGAGTTCGATCCCACCGACCCATGCTCGCTCGAGGGCTGCGGCAACGGCAACGTGATCGCCTTCGAGGACTGGCGCATCGGCGACGCGGCACGACTGCTGTGGTTCGCCTGGCCCGAGGAGTTCCTGAGCCTGCCGGCGATGCCGCCAGGTGCCCCGGGGCGCTGGCGCAACGACCTGGCGTGGCGCATCTTCGACGCCGAACGCATGCTCGGCCCCGACGAGATCCTGCCCTGGGAAGCCTTCGGCGTGCCGATCGGGCTGGTGGCATGTGATCCCGCCTGGGCGCCGCTGTTCCTCGACCGCGCCAGCGTGGTGCGGCAGGGTGGACGGGCGCGCTACGGGCGCATGGGCGGCGCCGCGGACGGCCTGGGTATCCACTGGCGGCTGCCGGCGCTGTGGCAGGCGCGCTTCGAGCAATTGGCCGAGCAGATCGCCGCGGCGGGCGATCCCGCACCCGACGCAGCCACCCTGGCTGCCGACTTCGCGCGGCTGCCGCCCTTCGGCCTGCTGCCCGCGCATGTGGTCGATCTCGACGCCATGTCGAGCAGCTTCTTTCCCGGGAGCTTCACCCTGGACGCGGCGCCGCTGCCGACCGAACAGCTCGACGCGGCGCTCGCCGAGGCGGCCTCGCTGGCGCCGCTGGACCTCGCGCTCGGCGAACGGGTGCGCTTGCTGGTGCCGGTGCCGCAGGCAGTGTTCGAGCCGCGCCTGTTGATCCACGAGACCATCGATCCGGAATTCGCCACCACGCTGGCCGCCTTCCTGTTGCAGCGCGCCCGCGCACTGGGCGCCCGCCAGGGCCTGCGTACCCGTGCCGCGGTGCTGGCGCGGGCGATCAACGGCACGCTGCTGGCGGTGCCCGCGATTGCCGACGACGCCGAAGCGCTCGAGACCGAGACGCTGGCGCCCTGGGGACCGCCGCCCGCCGGTGGCGGCCACCGCTCCTCGCTGCGCGCCGGGGTGCACCAGCACTTCTTCGAGGCCGCCACCGAGACCATGGCGGTGGCGAGCGGCGAGCGCCTGTTCGCCTGGGTCTATCTCGACCCCGACAATCCGCCACGCAGCCTGATGCTGCAGTGGCATGCGGGCAGTTGGGATCATCGCGCCTACTGGGGCGAGAACCTCATCGACTGGGGTGTCGACGGCACCGTGTCGCGCGCTCGTGCCGGTGAGCTTCCCGAGCCGGGGGTGTGGCTACAGCTGAGCCTGCCGGCATCGCTGGTCGGGCTCGAAGGGCTGGCGGCGGACGGCATGGCCTTCACCCTCTACGATGGCCAGGCGGCCTTCGCGATGACCGGCAGCATCGGCGCCAGCGGGGCGCCGAACAAATGGTTCTGCAGCGTGCTGCCGACCGATGCCCAGCAAAACGGCGACGAGCGCTGGGACTTCATGACCCACAACGACCTGTGGGCGCCCTTCGAGGCTTCCGCGGCGGTGCTGCCGGTCGATGGCGCCGGGGCGCCGGCGGGTGGCGGGCACACCGAGCCGCCGATGGCCGGCCTGCACCAGCATTTCTTCGAGAGCGCCACCGCCACCTTCACCGCGGCGGCGGGCGAGCGGCTGTTCGTGTGGGTCTATGTGGATCCCGACAATCCGCCGGCCCAGCTGATGATCCAGTGGCGCACCGGCACGAGCTGGGAACATCGCGCCTACTGGGGTCTGAGCCGGATCGGCTGGGGGAGCGAGGGGACCGCCTCGCGCCGGCGCGTCGCGGCGATTCCTCGGCCGGGCCGCTGGGTACGGCTCGAAGTGCCGGTGGATGCGGCCAGCGGCGTGGACCTCGCCGGCGCCGCGATCAACGGCATGGCGTTTACCTTCTTCGACGGCAGCGCGGCCTTCGGCGCTGCGGGCGCGATCAGCGCGGCCAATGCCGAGCGGGTGTGGTTCTCGGGCGTCCTGCCGGCCGGCGCGCAGCAGCGCGGTATCTGGCAGTTGCTCGCTCCGCGCGACCTGCGCGCGCCGACCACCGCGGCGATCAACGGACAGGTCGATGCCGCGCTGCGGCTCTACGACAACCCCGCGCTCGGACATCTCTCGGCGCAGGAGCGCTACCAGATCTTCCAGCGCGGCCTGGAAGGCTTCATTGCCTACCTCAGGAGCCGTGCCGACCGTGCCGACGACCTGGTGGACTACAACTTCGTCAAGGTACAGACCGACATCTACCGGGTGCGCCAACTGGTGCTCGGCACCACCGCGGCCACCCGGCTGGCAATATCGCCGGCGCTGGCGAGCATCGCCCAGGCCGAGACCGCGGTGGCCTCGACCGAGCGCATCTCGGGCTTCTTCGATGAACTCAAGGGCGCCTCGGCCAACACCCAGCCGCTGGGCGCTGCGCCACGCGGCGGCGCTGCGCCGGCTGTCCCCGGCGCCTCGGGCACCGGCGGTGCGGTGGGCTCGACCGGCAGCATCTCGACCGCCTCGGCACGGGCTGGCGCCAACGCCTTGTTGCTCGGCGGGCAGAGCTTCGGCATCTCGAGCGGCGGCGCCACGGCACTCAATCTCGGCTCGAACAGCACCCCGCTGGTATTGCAGAGCGAGGCCCTCAGGTTCGACGTCGCCGGCACCGCGGTGAGCGACAAGAACGCCACGGTGCGCGATTCGACCAGCGCCAAGCTGCTGCTGGGAAGCTCCTCGTTCGTGCCCTCCGACATCACCAATGCCGCGCCGCTGATCGGCAAGGCCGAGGTGCGCACGGTGAGCATCGCCGAGCGTCTCGAGGCACCCAAGGCCAACGAGGCCAAGGACTACACCACCTCGACCCGCTACGAGGCGGTGCGCAGCCTGATCGCGCTCGCAGACACCCTCGAGGCCGAGGATGGTGGCGACGCCGCGGGGCTCTTCGAGGGCGTGGTGTTCCACGGTGTGCGCGGCGATCCGGCGCTCTTCTACGATGCCGAGGACGAGGTCGACAATCCCGACCGGCCGCTGCCCATCGTCGACAGCACCGACCCCGAGCAGCAGAACGCGCTCAACGCGCTGCGCCGCAGCCTGCCGCTGCGCACCGTGCTGGCCGAGCGCTGGCGGCTGCCGCTGATGCTGCAGGCGCCAAGGCGCAGCAAGGTGGACGAGTCGGCCTACTTCTCGGACGGCGCCGACCTCTCCGACAACACGGTGGCGCTGATGCGCCAGCTCGAAGGCCGCATCAAGCTCTATCGCGACGCGATCTCCATCAGCCAGTCCTTGCTCGACAGCCTGCGCAAGCAGGCCGTGGCGCTCGACCAGCGCATCCAGACGGTGGGCGAGGATCTGGCCGAGGCGCGCCACGACGTGGCGGTGACCCGCGCGCTGATCGCCGAAGAAGAGGCCCGCCTCGATGCGATCAACGACCGCCGCGCGCAGATCCTGCGCGACCATGTCAGGTTCATCGCCTACCAGCGCCCGCGCGAGGCCGAGCTGATTACTCCTGCGCCGATGCGCCAGCTCGACCCCGGGCTGCTCGAGGCGCCCGTTCCGGCCTGCCTCAAGGCCCATCAGGATGCACCCGACGAACTCGCCGGGCTGCTCGCGGTGGTGCGCGAGGCCCCGTCGCGCTGGTTCGCCTCGGTGCCGGCGCTGCTCGACAGGCTGGACCGCGTCGACCTGCTGGTGAAGACCATGCAGACGGCCCAGCTGCGCAGCCAGATCATGAACCTCCGGGTGACGGCCCAGCCCGCCGCGGTGGCGGTCAAGGGCGTGGCCGGGGCGATCGCCGCGCTGCAGGGCAAGCAGCTCGCCGCGGTCCAGCAACTGCGGGTGACGAGCAGCCGCATCGACCCCGTGCTGATCGGCAAGCTCGGTTGGCAGGGCGCGCGTGCCGAAGCCGAAAAGATCGTCTCGCTGGGCGATCTGATCGACGGCGAACATGGCAGCGGCTTCGTGGCCAGCCAGGCCGCCGCGGTGTTCGAGAACATCTCGCGCATCGCCGCCTGCCTGCACGAGGCCTTCTCCGGGGTGCTGCCGTCGGTCCGCCTCGACTGGGCCGAGCGCCTGTCGCAGTTCGACGCCACCCCGCGGCTCAGGAACCTCGCCGGCCTGCCGCGCTGGGGCGAGCTCGACTACGAGACCCGGCGCGAGCTGCAGGCCTATGCGGACTGGCTGTTCGGGCAGATGAAGGCCGGCGACAGCGAGGCCGAGGGGCTCATCAACGACGTGGTGCACATGTGCCTGCTGCTGGCCAGCCATGCGCCGGTCAATCGCATCATCTCCGGTCGCCTGCCGGCGCCGGTCACCGCGGTGCCTGGCATCCGCCTGCCGATCCGTGTCGCCGACGGCCTCAAGCTCAGGGTCGGCATGCAGGCGCTGGTCTACCAGGCCGACCGGGTGGTGGCGCGGGCGCGGGTCGATGACCTCGCCAGCACCGAGGTGTCGACCACGGTGCTGCAGGTCGAGGGCAGCCGGCTCGAGCTCGCCGCCGAGAGCCGGGTTCAGTTCGTGGCCGCCGACAGTCCGGTGGCGATGAGCAGCGCGCGGCTGGCCAGCGTGAAGATCAGGTAGGCCCATGCTCGCCGAGCGCAGCGTCCGCCGCCTGTCGATCCGCGCGCCCGACGATGCCCTCGCGCGGCGCGGCGGCTTTCTCATCGAGGACGCGCTGCGCACCGCCAGCCTGCCGGGCGACGGCGCCGGCCTGCTGCTGGTGCGGCGCGTGCGGCTGCCGCCGTTTCGCGCCAGCGCCTCGCCGCAGCAGCTTGCATTGCAGCTCGAGGCCGCCTGCCGTGAGGCCACCGCGCTCGATGGCACGGCAATCGACGACGCGGCGCTGTCGCGCGCAGCGGCGGTGCGTTTCGCGGATGTGCTTGCGGCCCATCTCGCGCTCACCCGGCTGATTCTCGCCGGCGGGCCGCGCCGTGCCTGGTGCTGGCCGCTGCTCGTCAAGGCCTATCGGCCGGCGCTCGGCAGCGGTGCCGCGCTGCGTGCGGTGGCCTTGTCGCTGGCAGCCCTGCCGGAAGCGCCGGCGGCCCTGCCGCACTGGGCCGCGCAACTGGTCGCGCACGGCGAGGCGGCCTGTGCGACGCTGCTGCTGGCGCTCGAGGGCGATGACGCAGCGGTGCTCGAGCGCGCCTGCCGTGGTGCGCGCCGTCCGGCAGTGCCCGGCGCGCCGACGCACTGGCAGGCGGCGCTGGCCTGGTCGGCCGCGCGGCTCGGCGCCGCGGATGAGCGCCATCGCTGGCTGCGCGAGATGGCGCGGACCTGCGGCGTGGCGGTCCATCGATGGACGGCTTCGCCAGCCGCGGCCGGGGCGGCGGGTTTGCAGCCGCTGTCCGGCACCGAGGTGCTCGGCCCCCGGCCGATCCCCGCCACCCGCGAGGCGGCGCAAGAGCATGTTGGCCGCAACGCGCTTGGTCCCGCCGGCGCGCCGGACGATATCGCTCCCGCCGCCAATGCGCCCGTGGCGAGCTCGTCTCCGCTCGGCGACACGGCGGAATTGCACGTGACAAGCTCCATCGGTGCCGCCGCGGGGCAGCGCGAAACGCTGCCGCCTGCCGTTGCATTGCCAGCGGGGCAGGGCGGTGAGCTGCCCGCCGGCACGCAGGCGGTTGCGCAGGACGCGGCGATCGACGCGCCGACTGCCGCAGGGGGGCTGCTCTTCATGGTGCCACTGCTGGCCCGCCTGGGTCTGCCCGAGGCGCTCGCCGAGGGCCGCGCGCAGCCCGAACTGCCGCAGCGCCTCTTCGCCTTGCTGCTGCAGCGCCTGGCGATCGACGCGGAGGATCCCGCATGGCTGTTGTGCGACCTGCCGCAGGAGCCCGACGGCGAGGCGGATCGCCAGGCCGCCGGCTGGCTCGGCCGCTGCCGCCGCGCCCTGCGCTGCGAGGTGCGCATCGGCCTGCACACTCTGGTCTGCCGGCCCGCGGCGATGCGCATCACCCCCACCCATGTGGATCTGCGCCAGCCCATCGATGCGGTCGACCTGCGCATCCGCCGTGCCGGCCTCGACCTCGATCCCGGCTGGGTGCCCTGGCTGGGGCGGGTGCTGCGCTTTCATTACGGACGGGCTGAGCAATGAACCGGCCCGAGCATCCGCGCACCGACAGCCCCGGTGCAGCCAGCCGGGTGGTCCTGCCGCGGCTCGCCGAGCTGGCCTTCGCGCTGCTGTCCACCGACTGCAACCCGGCGCAGGGGGCCGAGGCGGCCTGGTTCGAAGCCCTCGGGCGCGCGGCCGACGAGTGTGCCGCGCGTCTCGCGCCGGCCGCACACGGGCGCGAGGCGGCCGTGCAGGCGCTGATGTCCGCCTGGCTCGCCGATCCGCCCGAGGCGGACCATGCGCTTTACGCCCTGGCCGCGCGCGAGGCGCTGAGTTTGCCCGAGACCCTGGCCACCGCGCTCGCCTGCGCGGCCGAACTGGTCCCGATGGCGGCCCGTTCGCTGATCTGGCTGCAGCATCCGGTCGGCGGTGCCCGCCCCACGCTCGGCCTGCTGGCGAGCCTCTGCGAGCGGCTCGGCGAAGCGCATGCGCTGGCGCTGCTGGCCGAGGGGCCGGCGCGGCGCATCGGCCTGATCCAGCTCGAGCCGGAGGAGCGGCCGCTGTGCGAGCGCAGCGTGCGCACGCCCTTGCCGCTGGTGATGGCGCTGGCCGGCTACGAGGGCCGCTTCGAGGGCCTCGGCGATGCCGACGCCACCTTGCCGATGCTGCCCGATTCGACCATTGCCGCTGCCCGCAGCCAGGCTGCCGGCCTGCGCGAGGACGGTGCCCGGGCGCTGCTGCTGCGCAGCGCGGTGCCCGGCGAGGCGCGGGCCGCGGCGCTCGCCGTGGCGGCCGCCAGCGGTCGCCGCCCGGTCTTCTACGAGGGCGAGCCGCCGCGCGGCCTGGGGCCGTGGCTGTGGCTGCAGGATCGCCTGCCGGTGCTCGAGGTTGCACTGGCGCCGGGCGAGCGACGGCGTCTGGCGGGGATCCCCGGCTACGATGGCCCGCTGCTGGTCGCCACCGGACTCGAGGGCAGCGTCGAAGGCCCCGGCGCGGTCACCCAGTGGCGCCTGCCGGTGCCGCCGGCCGAAGAGCGCGCCCGCCTGTGGCGTGCCGCGCTGGGCGATGAAGTCGCCGTCGACAGCCTCGCCGCCCATCACCGCCACGGCGCCGGCCGGATCGCCGAACTGGGCCAGGCTGCCCGCTCGGCCGCGGCCCGCGTCGGCGAGGCGCCCGGCGCGGCGCATGTCGCCCAGGTGGCCCGCAATGGCGTGGGGGCCGATCTCGGCGCGCTGGCCGAACTGCTCGACGACGACATCGCCGACGAGGCGCTGGTGCTGGCGCCGGCGCAGCGCCAGGCGCTGGATTCGCTGCTCGCCCGCTGCCGCCTGCGCGACACCCTGTCGGCAACCCTGGGGCTGGCCGCACGGGCGCGCTACCGGCCCGGCGTGCGGGCGCTGCTGGTCGGGCCTTCGGGCACCGGCAAGACGCTCGCTGCCGGCTGGATTGCCACCCGTCTGGGGCTGCCCTTGTACCGGGTGGACCTGGCCTCGGTGACCAGCAAGTACATCGGCGAGACCGAGAAGAACCTCGCCGAGCTGTTCGGCCGCGCCGAGCACGCCGAAGTGGTGCTGCTCTTCGACGAGGCCGACTCGCTGTTCGGCAAGCGCACCGACGTCAAGGATTCCAACGACCGCTTCGCCAACCAGCAGACCAACTATCTGCTGCAGCGCATCGAGAGCTTCGAGGGCATTACCCTGCTGACCAGCAACAGCCGGGCGCGCTTCGATTCGGCCTTTACCCGGCGGCTCGATGCGATCATCGAGTTCCTTGCTCCGGGGCCGGTCGAGCGGCGTGCACTGTGGCTGGCCCACCTGGGCGCGGCCAACACCCTCGACGCGGTGGCGCTCAACCGCCTGGCCGCCAACTGCGACCTCGCCGGCGGCCATATCCGCAACGTGGTGCTTGGGGCCGCGGCGCTGGCCGGCGCGCAGGGGCGCGCGCTGGGCGAGGCCGAACTGAGTGCTGCGCTGGCGGCCGAGTATCGCAAGCTCGGCAAGCAGATGCCGGCCGTGCTCGGCCGCGGCGACGGAGCCTGAGGCCATGGGCGGCGCCGCGGCCATCGCGCAGGTGGATCGCAGCCAGCGACGGGCGCCGCCGGCGCCGCACACGCAGCAGCGCGCAGGCGCGCCGGAACAGGCCGCGGCGAGTCCGGGCGTGCCGCAGTTTCTCGAGGCCCGCGGCGATGCCGCGGCCGGCGACACCGAGATCGTCGCCGATGCGGGCGGCGCGCCGGCGCCGCAGCGGCTCGACGCAGCCCTGTCGCGCAGCAGCGAGGCGCTCGATAGCGCGCCCGGCGAGCAGGAACAGCAGGTCGAGGAGCCGACACCGGTTGAACCCGGAGCGGTCGAGGCGCCCGTGGCCGGGGGCGCTGGGCCAGCGCATCACGGCGCCACCCAAAGCGAGGCCCGGCCCGTCGGACCGCCGCCGCTGGAACTGGGCGACGGTGGGCCGGGTCGCGGCGGCGGCAATGGCGCAGCGGGCGCCGGCGGGGGTGAGGGCGGCGCGGGCGGTGCAGGCGCGGAAGGGGGCGAGGGCAGCCAGGCCGAAGCCGGCGAGCCCGCAGCGCCCGAAGGCGAGGCCAGTGGCGCCGCTGCCGAGGGCGGTGCAGGGCCCGGGGGAGCAGGCGAAGGCGCCGCTGATGGCGGCGGGGGCGGAGGCGGAGGCGGGCTCGAGGGCGACACCGCCGGCGCAGCTCCGGCGGGTGAAGTCCCCGCAGATGGCGGGCTCGAGGCGCTGGCCACCGGCGACATCGCGCTGATCGACGAGGAACTCGCCGAGCACCAGCGCTGGGGCGCGGCCTCGGCGCGGGTCGGTGCCGCGGGCAGCTCGCGGCGCGCCGGGTTCATCGTCGACCAGGCAGGCTCCGGCGCGCTGGGCGGGCTGGGCCATGGCGCGCTCATGGGGGCGGCCGTCGGCGCCGGCAGCCAGGCCCTCGAGATCGGTGCCGGGCGGCTGGTCGCGCGTCTTGCCGGGCCGGCGCTGGCGCGCAGCTTTCCGCTGCCGGCCATCGGCGCGGTGATCGGCGGGGTGTTCTCCGCCTACGATCTTGCCACCCGCGACTGGGGCCACACCGGCGAGACCATCGGCCGCTTCGGCGAAGGCGGCTCGATCTACGAGCAGCTTGCCAACAGCATCGCCGCGGTATCGGAGATCATCGGCATCGCCACCGCGGTGCTCAACGTGATTGCCGGAGTGATCGGCGCGATCTCGATCGCCATGTGGGTGATCACCGTGCTCACCGTCGGGGTGGCCTCGCCGCTTGCCGCGACGCTGTCCACGATCGCCATGGCGATCGGCCTCGCGACGATGGTGCTCGACGGCATCAACGCGCTGGTGCTGCAACGCCTGGTGACGCTGTTCCGTGCACTGCACACCTTCACCAGCCAGGCCGACCCTACAGATGTCGAGCAGCAGGGCGGGCGCATCGCCGCGGCGGCGGGGGCCAGCGCGGGTTTCGTCGGCGGCATGGCCGGCGGGCTGGCCGGCGGCGGAGCCACCGCGGCCGGGGCGCGCCGCCTCGGCATCGGCCATGCGCCGCCGCATGTACCCGATGTCGAACCGCCCCGCGCGGCGGCCGGCGAGGGGCCGACCATCACTGCCGATCCGCCGCCGCCCGTCGAGACCGGCGTGCCGGGCGGCGACCGGCCGGCGATGCTGCCGCCCGAGCCGACCGCGCCGCGCCCGGTGAGCGAGCCGGGGGTGCCGGCGGTCGATCCGCATGGCCCCACGATGCCGGCTCCCGCGCCGGTGGACCCGCACGCACCGACCATGCCTGCACCTGCGCCGGTCGATCCACACGCACCGACGATGCCCGCGCCGGCCCCGGTCGACCCGCACGCGCCCACGTTGCCGGCCCCCCCACCTGTGGACCCCCATGCCCCGACCATGCCGATGCCCGAGGTGGTCGACCCGCATGCGCCCACCGCCTTGCCGCCGGACGGCGGCATGCCCGAAATCCCCGGTCCGCCGCGGGTGCCGGAGTTCGAGCCCTTGCCCGACTACGGCCCCGAGCTGCCCGGCTGGAATCCCGATGCGCCCAGCCCCTACGCGCCGACCCAGCCGCCGCCGGCACCGGTGGAGGTGCCGACGCCGTCACGTGCGCCGACCGAGCCCGTCACGCCGTCACGCGCACCGACCGAACCGGCAACGCCTTCGCAGCGGCCCGGTTCACAGCCGCAGGAGCCGCCCGGCACCCGCATGGCGGGACCGGAAAGCGTTGATCCGAATGCGCCCACCCCGCTGCCGCCCGGCGGCGGCATGCCCGAAATCCCCGGTCCGCCGCGGGTGCCGGAGTTCGAGCCCTTGCCCGACTACGGCCCCGAGCTGCCCGACTGGAACCCGGCCGAACCCAGCCCCTATGCGCCGACCCAGCCGCCGCCCGCACCGGTGGAGGTGCCGGTGCCCTCTTCGGTGCCGCCCGAGCGCGTGACCCCGCTGCTCCCGCCGCCTGAACCCGTGACGCCCCGGGTTCCGCCCGGCGAGCCGGTGACGCCGTCGCAGGCACCGGGTGCGCGGCCAGCCGAGCCGCCCGCGGGACGTCGCATGGTCGACGACCAGAGCTTGCCTGCCAGCAGCGAGGCGGCTCCGCCAAGTGCCCTGCCCGAGGCCCAGCAGCTCTCGCTCCCCGGCCTCGATGCGACGCCCGCGCCGCCGCAGCCAGCCACGAGGGCTGCCGCGCCGGCCACGCCCGCGGGGCCCACCGGGGGACAAGTCAGAGCGCTGACCGAACCCTTGTCGCTGGCGGGATTCACCGGTGCCGAGCCGATTCCGCAGGGGCTCGAACCGGGTTCGATCGGGCACTACGGGCGCGCGGTGGCCGAACCCCATCCGGCCGCGCTGGCGAGCAATCCGCCGGGTGCGCCCGGCGCTACCAGTGGGGGCGGCCGCATGCCGCAAAGCGGTCGCCAGCAGGCGGGGGTGTATTACGAACACCAGACACCGGCCGCGGTCGCCCACGAGGTGCTGCCGGGCCATCAATACGACAGCCCGAGCGGCCGGCGCCGCGGCGGAAGGGATACCGTCGAGGCGCTGACGATCAGCTTTCCCGAGGCGGCAAAGCCGATCAAGGATCCGCTCGATGCCGCGCTGCTCGCCGAGGTGCGGGCCCGGCAGGCGGCCGGCGAGCGGGTGTCGCCGGTGGAGGTGACGGTGCGCGGCGCCCAGCACTCGCAGCAGGCGCTGGCGCAAAGCGGTGCCAACGTACCGCCCGAGCAGGTCAGTCGAACCTTCCTGGCCGAGATGGACCAGTTCCATAGCGAGCGCTTCGGCTACCGGGAAGTCAGGCCCGGCGAAGCGCTGCCGCCCGGCCATCCGCTGCGCGATGTGCCGCAAGCGGAGATCGACGCGCATATCGCCAACATCTTCGAGCCCCACGTAGCGCCGCCCGGCACCCAGCTTGCGCTGCCGGGCATGGCCGAGCATGCGCCGCGTCCGGCAGTGCCCCCTGCCGAGCAGTTGTCGCTGCCCTTGCCCGAGATGCCGGATCCGCGCCAGGGCGTGTTGCCCTTCGAGGGGCCGGCGGCCCGGCCGGTCAGCGACGCGGCCCCTGCCGGTCCGCGCCCGGCCGGCGAGGGCGGTACCCGCAACCAGCAGCCGCTGAGTGCCGAGGAGTTTGCCGCCTTCGCCGCGATGGCTGAGCAAATGGGCGTGCCGCGCGAGCGGATCCAGCAGGTCGCGGGCTCCACCGCCTACCTGCCGGGCAGCTTCGACCAGCTCCTGATCGGCCCCGACATCCGGCCCCTGCCACCCGAAGCGCGGCCGCAAGGCCTCGCCAATCCGGCCAACGCGGCGCTCGAGCCGCGCGCCGTGCTGGGGCACGAGATCATCGGCCACCGCGAGGCGGAGCTGGCCGGCCAGGCGCGCATCGAGCCTTGGCACGAGGAATTCCAGGCCAGCACCCGGGCGGCCTTGCACACTCCCGATCTGCCGCGCGAGCAGATGTGGCTCCTCACCCAGGACGCCGCCGCGCGGCGACGCCACCAGAGCCGCGAAGGCACGATCTTCGTCGACACCGAGCGCTACGGCCCGCCGCAGCCAGGCGGGCGGCGCAGGCAGGCAGCTTCGCGCGCGCCGCATGCCCCGCCCTCGGTGATCGTCGATCCCGCGCTTGGCGGTGCGCGCCCGCTGGGCGAGGCCGGCGTCCCGCTGCAGCGGCGGCCATCACCGTCGCCGCCGGTGGCAACACCCTATCCTTCGGTCGGCGGGCTGCTTGCATCTTCGGCAGCAGCGCGGGGCTCCACCCACGGCGGCAGCGGCTCGCAGCCGACTGACGCCGCGCCGCGGGACGCTGCAACGGCGCGCTCGGCAGGTTTCGCAGGCACGGCCCGCGGCGCGGCGGTGGCTTCGGTCAATCCGGCCGCGCGCATGCTGTGGGGCGCCTACTTCGGCCAGGGCTCGCGCGAGCAGCGCATCGGCCGGGGGGGCGGCGTCGGCGCGGTGATCGGCGGCGCCGCCGGTGGCCCGCTCGGCGCCTACGTGGGGCGGCG
Organism: Zoogloeaceae bacterium; assembly: GCA_024235595.1. Taxonomy (GTDB): domain Bacteria; phylum Pseudomonadota; class Gammaproteobacteria; order Burkholderiales; family Rhodocyclaceae; genus Cognatazoarcus. The sequence continues at coordinate 711,085 of JACKMC010000001.1, forward strand.
CGTCGGCGAGGGCGTGGCGAGGCGGGCGGAGGATTTCAACGCCGGCCTCGAGCGCGGCGCCGAAGCGATCGTCGAGCCGGTCAATCCGGCCTATCCACCGCCGCCCGGCAGTGGCAGCCGGCAGGACATCGCCGACATGCAGAACAGCCTGCTGGGGATCCTGCAGGCCCGTGCCCAGGCCGAGGCGCTGCAATCCACGATGGCCGGCGATGCCGCGCACCATGAAGGCAACGCCGGCCCGCTTGCCGAGTTCAACCAGCGAAATGCCCAGGCGCTCAGCGCCACCCAGGCCCACCAGCAGGCCACCGCGCGGCGCACTGCGGCCAACCAGCAGCAACAGCAGCAAGAGGGCAGCGTCACGGGCACGATCGAGGACTACGGCAACCGTGCCGCCGGGTTGGCGATGATCACCGGGCCGCTCGAGGCCTTCACGCGCTTCACCTATCTCGCCCATGCCCTGCCGGACAGCCCCGATGTGCTGCGCGGCGCCAAGCGCGGCATCCTCAAGATGAACAGCGATGGCCAGAGTTTTCTCGATGCCCTGGGCGGTGTCGACAGCGCGGTGGCAGGGCAGCAGGCGGCGCAGCCGGCGCGCAGCAGCGGCATCGCTGCCAATGCCGGCCGCCTGGCGACGACCGCCGGCGGTGCCGTCGCTTCGCAGAGCGGGCTGGCGCAGAGCGGCGCGCAGGGCCAGGCGCTGGCTGCGCGCAATGCCGCCCGTTCGGCCGATTCGCGCCAGCGCGAAGCCCAGGCGGCGCAGACCGGGGCACAACTGGACAGCCAGGCAGAGGATACGCGGACCCGTATCGCGACCCTCTCGGAGCAGTGGCAGGCCTGGGCGAGCGCGCATCGCCAGGCGCGGATCGATGCGATGGCACGCACCCGGGCGGCAATGGTCGAACGTGGGTGGCGGCCGCGTGAGGAGTCAGCAGGAGGTGGGTCATGAATGGGGCAAGCAAACATCGGCGACTCGCCCTGGCCGACGCCCAGCGGGCGCTGCAACGTGGCGACTGGCGCAGCGCAGCGCAGGAGCTGGAGCGTGCCGCGGAACTGGCCCGCATCGAAGGCGACGCGGCGCGCGCGACGCACTGCCTGCAGATGGCGTCGGCGCTGCAGCGGGCGCGGGGTGAGGGTGCCAGAGCCATCGCAAGCGCGGGGCGGGCCGGCGAGCTGGCCGGCGATGACCTCCGTGCGCGTTTTGCGGCAAGCGCCGAGCTGGGCGAGGCGCTGATCGCTGCGGGCGAATTCGAGCGTGCCGCGGGGGCATACCGCGAGGCGCTGCGCTCGGCTGCGGAGATCGGACTGCCTGCCTGGGCGCAGGCCACGGTGCTGCGCCGCCTGGCCGAAGCGGATGCGGGCCGTGGTGCCCTCGCCGAAGCTTGGCATGGCTACGAGGCTGCCGCGCAGCAGATGGTCCGCATCAGCGATGCGCTCGCCGCAGCCTGGATCCATCTCGAACATGCGAACCGCGCCCGCGAGGCGGGTGAGACCGCGCATGCATGGGCGCTTGCCGGACGTCCCAGCGTGCACCTGCTGAGCGGCGAGGATCCGCACCTGGCAAGCGAGCGCCACTTGCTGATTGCGCGCTTGCTGCACGAACAGGGGCGTTTCGGCGAAGCCATCGAGCATGCCGGCAGGGCCCGTGAGCGGGCCCTCGAGGCGGTGGCGCCACTCAGCTACTACGGTGCCGCGGCCCTGCTGTCGCAGGGTTTCGAGGCCATCGGCCAGCGCACCGATGCCTACGCCACGCTCGCCACCGCCTGGGCCACGCTGGGCGACCTGCTTGGCCGCGAGGTGGCCGAATCCTGGGTCGCGCCACTGCTCGAAGCCTGTCGCCTCAAATGGGGGGTGGCGGATTTCGTCGCCGCCAAGCACGAGCATGACGATCGCCGGCGCGCGGCCCTGGACGCGCGCAAGGAGGTCTGATGAAGGACGCGGACGGCACGACTGCGGTCAACGGCTATGCTGAAGAAGCAGATGTGGACGGATGCGCCCGTTCCCCCGCTGGCCGGGGCAGCAGGACTTCGATGGAGGGCACACCATGAGCTTGACGACCCAGACCCGCGACAGCGCGACCGCGGTGCGAGGCGAGCGCACGAATTCGCGCCGGCCAGGTCCGGGCACGGCTGGCACGCCCAGGTTTCTCGCCGCGCGCGGGCTGAAGGTGTCGCAGCCCGGCGATGCCGGCGAGCGCCAGGCCGAGCGCATTGCCGAAGCGGTGATGTCGCCGGGCGGCTGCACCGGTTGCACGCCGGTGTCACCGTGCGCAAGTTGCGCTTCCGGCATTCAACGCGCCGCCGACGGTGCCGCACCGGAGTCGGCCTCGCTTCCGGGGCTCGGTTCAGGCCGGCCGCTCGACGCGTCCTCGCGCGATTTCTTCGAGCCGCGATTCGGTCGCGACCTCGGCGCGGTGCGGGTCCATGACGGCCCGCGCGAGGCAATGATGGCGCGATCGCTGGCGGCGCGCGCCTTTACCCTCGGTAATGACATCGTCTTCGCACCCGGGCGCCACGAGCCCGGGTCCGACTCGGGGCGCCGGCTGCTCGCGCACGAACTCGCCCACGTGGTGAGCGGCGGCGCCGAGAACACCGTCGCCCGCGCGCCGGATGCCGGCGTCGCCCCCGATGCGGCGGCTGCGGCGGCAGGCCCGAGCGACGCCGGTGTGCCCCTGCCGGCGGGCGTGCCGGCCGCGCCGACACCGCTCTTCGACGGCCTGTTCGGCTCCTGCCTGACGCCCGAGGAGGGCGTGCGCCGCGATGCCTTTGCGCTGCGCCACATGCACCTCGAGCGCTACATTCCGTCGACCACCTTCGGTATGTTCGATGCGGACTACTTTCCGCTCATCGGCCTGATGCCGATCACCGTGAAGATGAAGTTCAACTTCGTCTCTGCCGACAATGCGCCCGGCATGATGGAGTGGATGCGGCGCACCATGGCGGGCGAGGATCTCAGCCGCTTTTTCTGGAGCGACACCGAAAAGGCCGATTTCAAGAGCAACTACATCGGCCGCGTGGCCGCGCGCTGGAGCGCCCAGCACACCATGGTCTCGACCAAGCCGTGCTGGAATTTCCGTGCCCTTCCGCTGGTCATGCCGGTCGAGGTGGATGACGACGCCTCGGCCCACTATGTGACCACGGTGCACAAGAGCCCCGGGCCGGGAATCGACTACAAGTCGGCGACCAGTGATCCCGATCCGGCGCATCCGGAAAAGGCGGCCACGGCCGACCTCTATCAGTCCGACGTGCGCGAAGAGCCGAACTTCAACAGCGGCAGCGTGGCCACCACCGAGCGGCAGCGGCTCGAGAGCGCGCTGGCCGCGGCGGCGGCCTCGCCGGTATTGTTCGGTAACGATTCGGATGTCATAAGCCCCGCGGCAAGGCCGGCGCTGACCGCTTTCGCCAATGCGGCAAAGGCCAAGAACCCGTCCGATCCGCTGATCCCGCTCAAGGTCGACGGCTTCGCCAGCCTCGATGGCGACGCGACCCACAATGTGGACCTCTCCGAACGGCGCGCCGTGGCGGTGCGCGGCTTCCTCTCTGGCCTGGGTGTGGCGCAGCCGATCGGCGTGCTCGGCCACGGGCCGGTGGGCGTCGCCGGTGATGCCGCCAGCCGCCGCGCCGACATCTCGGTGGATCACGCCTTCGAGGCCAGCTACAGCACCAACCGCTACTCGGTCGGCGAGCACGAGTTCGGCCACATGCTGGGCCTGCCGGACGAATACCAGAACAACACCACCGGCGTGCTCGGTACGCAACAAACGCTCTACTCCGGCCTGGTCACCGCCGCTGGCGTGCCGGGCCCGGCAGTCTGGGGTGTCGACACCGCCAGCCAGATGTCGAACGGCATCGACGTGCTGCCGCGCCACTACGTTACGCTGTGGGAGGCGCTCGGTCGCATGACCACGCCCGATATCAAGCAGAACGAATGGACGATCGCATGAGCGCAGATGTCATCGGTCCGGCCATCGAGTTTCGCCGCATCCAGGCCATCTCGAGTCGCGGCAACCTGCGCATCCGGACCACTGCCGCAGGGGCCCTGTTCGCCTACGTCGAGCGCCACGACTGCCCGCATGGCGAGCCCTGGAGCGCGCCCTGGCCCCTCCAGCCGCTGCGCCGCCTGAACTGCGCGCAGCAGCAGCAGCTTGCCGAGGCCCTCGAGGGCGGTTTCTTCGAGCTGCCCGAGGAGATCGTCACCCCGGGGCGGGACGGCTACCGCGATGAGATCGACGCCACCCTGGGCGAGCGCCGCCATTCGGTGATGATCGAGCGCAGCAGCCCGCCGGCGGCCTTCGAGCGGGTGCGCGCGCTGCTGCTGGCGCTGGCCGGCCCGCCCTTCCACGGCTGAAGGTCCGAACCCAAGGAGAACGCCATGCTCTTCCATGTCCCCGCTTCCCGACTCCAGGCCTGTGACTGCCGGCTCTGCCCGGTGCCGCCGTCGCCCAAGCTGATGGCCCAGTTGCTGGCGCGCTTCAACGAACTCAAGGCCGACGGCCGGCTGCGTGCGCAGATGAGCTTCGACGAGTTCTACCGGGTGTGGCGCTCGTCGAGGCGCAGCGAGAACTTCGTCGGCCTCGACGATGGCGCCCTCGACTATGCCCCGGCCGGCGCGATGCAGCGCATCTTCCGCCCCGCGCGACGGCTTGCGGGGGTGGTGCGCACCTTGGTGCTGCTGGTGGATTTTCCGGATCGGCCCAACAGCGGCGTGCGCTCGCCAGACTTCTACCGCCAGATGCTGTTCGGCGATACCGGCGAGTTCGCCGCGGGCAGCATGCGCGAGTACTACCGGCAGGTGAGCGGCTACGATGGCGCCGGACACGGCATCGACGTGCACGGTGAGGTCTCCGGCTGGCTGCGCCTGCCCAATCCGCTCTCGTTCTACGCCGACGGCAACAGCGGCATGGGCGGCTTCCCGCGCAACGCCCAGGGCATGGCACGCGATGCGGTCAATGCGGCGCGCGCCCAGGGCATCGACTTCTCGCCCTACGACAGCCTCGGCGAGCGGCTCGTCACCGCGCTGTTCATCATCCATGCCGGCAGCGGCGCCGAAGAGAGCGGCGCGCGCGACGACCTGTGGAGCCTCAAGTGGCTGGTGCCGGGCGGCGTGGACGTGGGCGGTGGGCTGCGCGTGAGCACCTTCCTGACCGTGCCGGAGGACTGCAACATGGGTGTCTGCGCCCACGAGTGGGGCCATCTGGCGGCGCGCTGGGCCGATTTCTACGACACCGGCCGGCAGCAGTGGGCGCAGTCCAACGGCCTCGGCGACTACTGCCTGATGGCGAGCGGCTCATGGGGCAATGGCGGGCTCACCCCGGTGCTGCCCAATGGCATGCTGAGGATGTTCCACAACTGGATCGAGCCGGTCGTCGTCACCAAGAGCCGGCGTGGCATCGAGCTGCTGCCGGCGGCCGAGGGCGGCAGCATGGTGCTGATCCGCAACCCAGCGCGCATGAGCCAGGAACAGTACGTGTTCGTCGAGTACCGGCGGCGCCGCGGCCAGGACAGCTTCCTGCCCGACGAGGGCATCGCGGTCTACGTGGTCGACGAGCGCATCGATAATGTGAACGACGAAGCCCGCCTGGCGATCGAGCTCATCCAGGCCGACGGCCGCCGCGACATGGCGCAGATCTTCGGCAAGGGCAACCGTGGTGATGCCGAAGACCTGCTACCGCACCCTGGCCGGCGCACTTTCGGCCGCCGCACCCGGCCACCGCTCAACCTGCCCGAAGGCGGCTGGAGCGGCATCACCGTGAGCGTGCGTGGTACGGCAGGCACGCCAACGATGAAGATCGATGTGCGCATTGCCTGATCAGCTTTGCGTCCGGGCGGGGCGCACGACGCATTCCCCAGCCACGACGAATTGGTCGCGGCCGCGTCGCTTGGCTTCGTAGAGGGCGATGTCGGACGCATGAAGGAGTTCGGAAGGGGACGAGACGGTCGCGTCATCGGAGGAGGCGATACCCATGCTCACTGTGACCATGGGCGCGACCGGTGAGGTTTCGTGCGGCAGCTGCAACTGGTTGATGTGGCTTCGCACCTGCTCAGCGACCGATCGCGCGCCCTCGGCAGTGGTGCCGGGCAAGAGGAAGGCGAACTCTTCCCCGCCGATACGCGCCACGATGTCACCCGGGCGCGAGAGCGCCTGCTGCATGGCCTGGGCAATCCTCGTCAGGCACCTGTCGCCTGCCTGATGGCCGTAGCAGTCGTTGTACTTCTTGAAATGGTCTATGTCGGCGGAGATGATCGACAGTGGGAGCGACTCCCGCCCGGCCCGGCGCCACTCCTTGTGCAGCTCTTCCTCGAACATGCGGCGGTTCGGTATGCCGGTAAGCGAGTCGCGTCGAATAAGCTCCTCGAGCACCTGGCTGCCCTCGATCGCCGCGGCGAGCCTTCGGCGCAAATGCTCTGCTTCGCGGAACACGCGCCGGACCTGGACTGACACGGCGAACATTGCGAGGGTGAAGATCGCCATCGTCAGGGCCATGGTGAGGTGGATTTCGTCGCCCGCCAGCAGCACCCGGGCGATGCTGCCCGTCGCCACCGGGATCGCGAACAGGGCGAAGGCGTGCCTGACCCCGGATAGCAGCGGGATCGCTCCCGCCATCATGCCGCCGAGCACGAAGGCAAGCAGCACCTGGTGGGGAAAGGAATCCGGATCGAACAGCGCGAGCCCTGCGAGCCCCCACGCCAGCCCCGCCCCGAACGCGCCGAGGGCGAACGGGCGCCGCCAGGCGTCCTGGTTGAAGTCGTCGCGGCGCCGGGCGGCTCGGAAGGCCTGGAGTACGCGCAGGCGGGCGAACAGCACCAAGGCAAGGAAGGCAAACCAGCCGAGCAGCACGGCGGTTTGAATATTTCCACTGAAGAGGACAACGAGGACCAGGCCAATCGAGATGTTCGCCGCCAGGGCGATCGGGAGCTGGTCGTAGCATTGCTCGATCTGGGCGCAGAGCAGCCTGCGTTCTTCGGAGGGGGCGGCGTCGGAGCCATTCATGATTGGGTGCTGCGCGGGCGTGGCGCGTCCTCTCGGTGACGGCCCGATCAGGGGTGATCCGACCTCCTTCGTCGAACTTTAGCCTAATAGCGGGCCCGAGGCTGCACTCGGATGTGTCGCGTGCTCATCCAGCGCTTGGTGCTGGTCGATGCCCGAAAAGGGGAGGCCTTCAGCTTCCCGGCGCCGTGCGCAGGCGCTGGGTTGCGGCTTCCTGCGGGGTTTGCGTCGCCCCGCCATGCCGACCGCGAGCGTCTCGTCAGTTGCCCGGCGAGGGCATCTGCGCGAGCGTTTGCTGCGCTTCGAGTGCTTCGAGGGTGCGTTCGGCAATGTCGCTTGCCATCACCCGCTCGAGGCGCACGTCGACGACATAGGCCTTGATCGTCAACTGCAGCACGAAGCGGCCGTATTCATGGCGCTGTGAGACCATCACCGCCACCGGTTTCTTGAGAAAGCAATAGGGCGATGCGCGGGCAGCCTCGGCCGCCACCGCCTTGGCTTCGGTGATGGGGCGCGGCCAGGGAAGATCCAGGGTCACCACCACCATCTCGTCGAGCGCGCCGCTGTTGCTGTTGGAGACGGCACCCGTGAGGAATTTGGCGTTGGGGATCATCACCGTATTGTCGTTGAAGGTGCGCAGCCAGGTGGCGCTCAGGTCGAGGCGCACGACCTCGCCATAGTGGCCACCGAACTCGATCATGTCGCCGGTGCGAAAGGGTGGATTGAAGATCATCACCACGCCGGCAATCAGGTTGCGGATGCCATCCTGCGCGGCGAGGCCGACGGCCAGGCCGAGCGTGCCGAGCATGGCGAAGATGACACTGTCGGGCGGACTCACGACCACCAGCACGATGAAGATGATCGTCGCGGTCCAGATGAGCAGGCGGATCGCCGGGTAGCTTTGTGCCAGCTGGAGCCGCGCCCGCGGATAGCGCAGGGCGAGTGAGTCGATGGCAAGGTGCAGGCCGCGTAGCAGCAGCGCCGCCAGGCCCGCCACCACGGCCGTCTCGAACAGGAGCCGGAACGACAGCAGCGAGAGCAGTTCCGCGAGTGTTTTTTCTTCCATTGCGCCTTCCCGCTTCAGTACAGATAGTTGGCGCGCACCAGGTACGCGTTGATCTCGGGTGCCAGCAGCGGCTGCAGGCGATTGCCATGTTCTTCGCCCGCCTGGGGCTCGGTAACGATCAGGCCGCTTTGGCGCAAGTGGTGCAGCAGGATGCTGGTGCTCTGGGCGTCGCGGCGGAAAATGGACTGCAGCTCGGTGGCGGTGAGAGCGCCGTGCGCCGACATCTCGGCCAGTGCCAGCAATTCGGTGCGGGCCAGGCTCCGCAGCGGCGATTCGTCGAACGGCGCCGGGATGGCCTGCATCTGGCCGCCGCGTACGCCAGCGACGATGAGGAGCGCCAGGCCGGGATGGCCGCGCGACACCTTGAGCAAGGCGTCGATCCCGGGCTCGCCGAGTCCGGCATTGCGAGCCGCCAGGAATGCGGCGAAATCCTCCCGTTCGAAGTAGGACAGCTCGACGACTTCGTCAAAATAGCGATCGGTCTGCGAGGTGTCGCATTGTCGTCGCCAGGCCTGGGTTTCGCAGGCCAGCAGCCACAGGTGGCGGCCCTGGGTGGCAACCATCAGGGCCTGCAGGGCGCGGATGCCCTCGCCCCCGCCCATCAGCCTCGAGTACAGGAAATGCCCGTTGTCGACGAGGATCATGCGCGCCGGCAACTGGTTGATCGCCTCGGCAGCGGCATCGACCGAATCGTAGGGGATCGCTGACCCGAACGCAGTTGCCGCGAGCGCAAGGGCGTCGCCGGTCGTTGCCGGTCGCATGGCAAGGCTGATCAGCGAGATGCTGGCCTCCGGTGGCGCCCAGGCGGGAACCTGATTGAGCAGGGTGGTCAGGCCGCAGCCTCGAGGACCGACCAGGGCCATCAGCGTCGGGCGCCCCTCCTTCCAGGCGGAAAAACCGTGCTCCAGCGCGGCCCGCGCCGAAGGGCGTTCGATGAAGCGGGCATCGCCTGTCGGCAGGGGCAACGAGCTGAATGGCCGGGCCGTGGCCTCGGCCAGCTCCTCGGGCGTGGCGGGCTGGCCAATCTGCGGCTGGCGGACATCCACGAAATCGAGACGCTGGTCGACATCGACGCCGTCCTTCTTGTCCGAGGACCGTCGCAAGCGCCCGGTAATGAAGAGAAGTTGGCGGCGCACAAAGCCGGCGGGTTTCGTGCGGCGGTCGACAAGCGTCAAGAAAAGCGTCCTCCAGCGGTTTCCAGGATCATACGCGGCGCGGGCCCTGGCCGGGACAGGCGAGGGGTGTTTTCGCGCCCTCGATGACGCCGGGCGGAGGTGGCGATCACCACCGTTCGCGCCGCGCCGCGCCGTCAATCCAGTGGCGCACCTGTGCGACAACCCACGGCCCGTCGTCGAGTGGCAAATCGTGCCCGGCACCCGGGTGAATCCTGAGCTCGCAGCCCCAGGCGGCCGCCAGCGCCTCGGAGCAGCCCAAGTGCACCAGCCCGTCGCGCCGGCTGGCCAGCAACAGCAGCGCGGTGGCGGGTCTCGCGGCCGGCGCCCGGTAGCGCGCCGCGGCCCATAGCTGGCGCACTGCATTTCTGCGGCTGACCGGATGGACCTTGCGCAGCGCGACCCAGTCGTCCAGTACTTCGGCGGCGCCACAACGCAGGCGGCTGGTCAGGCGAAGGATGATTGCTTCCTGCTCGCGCGCCTTGCCCCCCGACAGCGCGACGCTGAGCAGCGGCAGGTAGCTGGCAGGGCGCAGGCGCCGGCAAAAGGGGCTGAAGGGGCGCAGGCTGGTATTGATCAGCACGCAGCGGGCAAGCTCCTGCGGATGCGCGTTCGCCCAGGCAACCGCCACCATCGCGCCCAGCGACATGGCCAGCAGGCTGTAGGGCGGGGCGACGCCGAGGCTGGCAAGCGTCGCGCGGCAGTGCTCGGCCATCGCCTCCACCCGGGTCGGGCTGTCGCGCTGGTGCAGCGCGCCGTTGCCCGGCAGGTCGATGGCGATCACGCGGGCATCGGCGAGACCGCGCTCGAAGCGGCCGATGAAAGGCCCCCAGTGGCCGCTTTCGCGGCTAAGGCCACGCAGCAGGATCCACGTCGTCATCGGTTCATCGGTACCACTTTTCGAGCGCCTGCGCATGATGCCGGGGGCGCGCCTCGGCCTCGGGAATCCACATCGCGTGGCTGCAGGCCGCACGCGACAGAAAATCGAGCAATGGCAGGTGGCGGCGCAGCACCCGTTGCTGGCGATGGGCGATCTGCGGATTGAAGAGGCCCTGGCGCGAAAACAGTTGCCGCGGGTTCTTCTTCACCCACAGCCAGGAGCCCATCTCGAGTGTGAGCGGCAGGAAGATCCGCCCGACGCTCTCGCAGGCCTGCAGGTGCAGGTAGTCCCAGATGTCGCCGTGGGCAAGATATTGCCGGCTCTGCGGCTCGATGATGTAGGGATGGCTGGTGTGGGTCTGGCGCAGGACCTCGTCGAGGGCATGGACTTCGGCGAGCTGTGGCAACGGCGCCCGGGTGTGGGCGTAGGGGAACCAGATGCGATCCCTGAGTCCGAAACCGGAGTGGCAGTCCAGCGCGATGCTGAAACTGCGCGACAGCAATTCGGCGCTGACGACCTCGCAAAGCGCGCGGTTCTCGATCTCCATCGGCTCGTCGCGCGGCCCGCGGTACCAGGGCAGGCGCGCGCTGATGCGCTGACCACCGACCAGTGGCGCAACGCGCGCCTTTGCCTCCAGCGGGGCATTGCGCATGAGGTCCACGCCCTTGGGGTTGGCGCGGGTGCCCAGCCACATGCCGCCGGGGTTAACGATGGGCATGAACACCAGCCGCACCGATTCGAGCTGCCGGTGGAGAATGCTGTCCCAGCGCAGCCGCATCACCAGATGTCGCAGGTAGGCGATCACCACGTCGGCGCCGATGCGCTCCAGCCCGTGCACTCCGCCGAAGAAGCCGATCGCCGGGAGCGCGGGGTCCGGATTGCCGAGGGTGATCGAATACAGCGGCAGGCGCTGGGTTCCGCCCGCATCGATCTCGGCCAGCACGCGCGTCTCGAGCAGGCTTCCGCCGGCTTCGACGAGCGCTTCGATCTGGGTCAGTTCGGGGATCGCGCGATGCTTCACGGACACAGGCCTGGGGGTCGGGTCGCAAAGCATAACCCGCTCGCCATGCGCTTGTGCAGGCAACGGCGACGCGAGGCCCGGCTTGTCATCGGACTGCAACGGGAATGCAATCCGGCCTTGCCGGAGTCCTTGCGGTTCTGTGGCTCTGCGAACGAATCGAAGCCCCGATAACACCTCGATCCGGAGATCCGTTCGACTTGCGCTGCTCGCCCTGGGCGGTAGGCTGGTTTGTGGAGTGATCGAACGGCGGGCCCTGCAAGGCGCGCGCCGCATCAGCGCCGGTCTGCGTCATCCGCCTCGAAGTTGATGGTTGCCTTCGGCGTCAAGAGGGTCCAATCTTGAATGGCTTCGTCGCGCGATGTGGATGGGGGGATGGGCCTTGTCCGTGTCGGCGCGACCCGCTATGGGGATCGTCATGCAAATGCTCGATGGGCAACGGATGCTGGACGAACGAGGGCTGGACTATTTCAGGACCGCGTCGGTGTTCGGGGCGCTTACCGACGAGGCGATTCGCTTCCTGCTGACCTGCGGGCGGGTGCTCGCGATGGCCGATGGCGAAGAGCTTTTTCATCCCGGCGAGCCGGGTGACGGATTCTTCATCGTCATCGAGGGCCAGCTCGACTACGTACGGGAGCGCGAAGGCTCACAGGTCGCGATCCGTACCATCGCCATGGGCGAACAGTTGGGCTATGTCTCGATGATCGGCCTGTTTGAGCGCTTCGGTGTCGGCCGCGCACATGGCCAGACCATCGTGCTGGAGATCACGGTCGATCTCTTCCACCAGCTTCACACCGAGTACCCCTTCGATTTCGGCATCCTGATGCTCAACCTGTCGCGTGACATGGCGCGCACGATTCGCGAGATGGCAAGCCGGCTCACCGAGGCCCGTTTGCGTCAGCAGTCCGCCTGAGCGCAGCGGCGTCGGTATTGCGGCTGCGCGGCGCGGTTTCGCGCAGTTTGCGTCAACGTCCGATTTGTAACGCACTTTGACGATCGAGGGGCCGTATTCCATAGTCAATAGCAGCGCGGCTGTGCCTGTGGGCCGACTGCTTGGACGTATTGGATGGATCCGGCGGGTCGCCGCGATCCGACCTTGCCAGGGGCGGGGTCGTCAGGCAAATCGATGAGACGGAGCGTGGATGCTTTCATATGCGGACAGCGGCGGGACCACCCCGTGGCGGAAAACATCATGAACGGCGCAGGCAGGCAATGCGCGGACCTGGTGAGCTTCGGCCTGCTCGGCGAGGCGCCGTGCTTTGCCGCGGCGATGCATCAGGTGCGGCGATTCGCAGCCACCTCGGCGCATGTTCTCATCAACGGTGAGACCGGTACCGGCAAGGAACTGGTGGCGCGCGCGGTCCACTACCTCGGGCCGAGGCGCTACAAGCCATTCGTGCCCGTCAATTGCGGAGCGCTGCCCGACAACCTGATGGAGAACGAGCTCTTCGGCCATGCCCGCGGGGCGTTCACCGATGCGCGGGAGAGCCAGCCGGGCGTCGTCGGCGGTGCGCATGGCGGCACGCTGTTTCTCGACGAGATCGAATGCCTTTCGCACAAGGGCCAGGTGGCCTTGTTGCGTTTCCTCCAGGACGGCAATTATCGGCCGCTGGGTTCGCGCTGCGATGTCCAGGCCGACGTGCGGGTAATCGCCGCAAGCAACCGCGACTTCGACGAGATGGTTCAGGACGGAAGCTTCCGCCAGGATCTGCTCTACCGGCTCGCCATCATGTCGCTGAGCCTGCCGCCACTGCGCGCGCGCAGCAGCGACATCCCGGCGCTCATCCGCCATTTCATCGGCCGCTTCGCGCGCGAATACGGGCGCGAAGCGCCGCGACTCGACGAGGCCGGAATCGACGCGGCGATGCGCTATGGCTGGCCCGGCAACATCCGCGAACTCGAGAACGTGGTGCATCGGCAGTTCCTGCTGGCCGAAGACGGCGTGCTGCGGCTCGACCTGCCGGTGGCGGGCCGGAACGCGCCGTTCGCCGAAGGTCCCGTCGAAGGCATGGCCGGCGGGCTGGCGGCGCTGGATATGAAGGCCGCGAAGGCGAAGGTCATCGAGCGCTTCGAGCGCGACTACCTCGAGACCCTCATCGCCGCAGCGGGCGGCAATGTGTCGGCTGCGGCCCGCCAGGCCGGCAAGGAGCGCCGGGCCTTCGGCAAGCTGCTGAAGAAATACGGCATCGACCGCGAACGCTTCTGAGTTCGGCGCTGCAGGGCGGCTGGGGTGGTGGCAGAATCCCGAGTCTCGATGGTCCGACCAAGAGGCTGTGCACGATGCCCTCCATGCTCCAGACGCCGGTGCGCCTAGGCGCGCTCGAACTGCCCAACCGCTTCGTCATGGCGCCGCTCACCCGCTGCCGGGCAGACAACCCCGAGTTCGCGCCGACGCCGCTGATGGCGCACTACTACGCGCAGCGCGCGGGTGCCGGGCTGATCGTTTCCGAAGCCACCATCGTCTCGCCGCAGGGGCGCGGTTATCCCTGGACCCCCGGCATCTGGTCCGCGGCACAGGTCGACGGCTGGCGCCTCGTGACCGATGCGGTACATGCCGCCGGCGGGCGCATCGTCTGCCAGTTGTGGCATTGCGGCCGCCTGTCCTTGCCGGATTTCCATGGCGGCGCGCTACCGGTTGCGCCCTCGGCGATCGATCCGCAATGGAAGATGTTCTCGCCCCAGGGCATGAAGCCGACCGTGACCCCGCGAGCGCTCGCCGGCGCAGAGATCGCCGCCATCGTCGAGGACTTCGGGCGCGCCGCCCGCAATGCCGTGGCCGCGGGTTTCGACGGGGTGGAGATCCATTCCTCCAACGGCTACCTGATCCACCAGTTCCTCGCCGCCTGTTCCAACACGCGCGATGACGAATACGGCGGCAGCATCGAGAATCGGGCCCGCTTCCTGTTCGAGGTTCTCGACGCGGTGGGGCAGGCGCTGCCCTTCGATCGGGTGGGCTTCAGGCTCAACCCGATGATGAACCGCTTCCACGGCCTCATGGTCGATGCCGGCACCCTGCCTGCCTTCGAGCATGTGGTGCGTCGTGCGAATGCGTACGGGCTTGCCTATCTGCACCTCACCGAGCCCTATCTGCCGGACCAACTGGCGGGAGGCGTGGGCGTGATCGAGGAGGTGGCCCGCCATTTTCGCCCCCTGGCGACAATGCCGCTGGTCTCCAACGGTGGCATCGACCCCGCGCGGGCAGAGGCCCTACTTGCCGAACACCTTTGCGATGCGGTTGCCTTCGGCCGGCTGTTCATCTCCAATCCCGACCTGCCGCAACGCGTGGCCAGCGCTGCGGCGCTTGCGAAGTGGAACCCCGATACCTTCTATCAGGGCGGCGAGGCGGGTTACATCGACTATCCGCCGCTGGGCTGAGCCGGAGTCGTCGCGGTGTCGGAAAACTTTACATCGGCCGGCTGCGCGACATCGGCACGGCGCGCCGCCTCTACGCAGAAGTACGGAAGCGGTGGCAGGCATATCGATTGCTTGCCATTCGACGACGGCACGGTGGTCGCGCCGCAACAATAACCAGACTCGATGGAGACATCATGAACCGCACCCTTTGCAAATGCATCTGCGCTTTCGGGCTGGCTGTTTCGGCGCTGGCTGGCGCCCCCGCACATGCCGGACCCTATGCCGCGCTCTACCTCTTCGGCGACAGCCTCTCCGACACCGGCAACAATGCGCTGGCGTTCGACGCCATGGGCGCGGGCTCGGGGCTTCCTCCGGGGACGCTGCGCACCCCCACGCCGCTGAGCCTGCCGGACATCATCCCGACCTATCCCTATGCCTCGGACCGCTATTCCAATGGGCCGGTATGGGCGGATTACTTCGCCAACGTGCTCGGCGTCACGCTCTTGCCTTCATCCCTGCCCGGGGGAACCAACTATGCCCATGGCGGCGCCAGGACCGTGATGGGTGCCGCGGCCAGCTTTCCGCCCAGCCTCGAAGCGCAGGTCGGGCAGTTCCTCACGAGCGGCGCCGGCGCTCCGTCCGATGCGCTGTACGTGATCGCCGGCGGCGGCAACGACGCACGTGACGTCCTCACCGGTGCCGATGCCGCAACCACCGTCTCAAGCTATGTGAGCACCACGCTGGGGATGATCGGCGCCCTGGTCGGCGCCGGCGCGCGTGACATCCTGCTGTGGAACGTGCCCGACATAGGACTCACGCCCGCGGTGCGACTGGCCGGAGCGGGGGCCGCCGCGAGCGGACTCGTCGATCTCATGAACGGTTCATTGCTTGCGGCGCTGGGGACGCTGAGCCTGCCGAGCGACGTCGATATCGATGTGCTCGACGTGGCCGGCTTCCTGCGCAACGTGGCAGCCAGCCCGGGCGATTACGGTCTCATTGACGTCGCCTCGGCCTGCGCGCTCGATCCCGCCTGCATCGCCGATCCGTCGACCACCCTGTTCTGGGACGGCATTCATCCCACGACCGCGGGTCACGAGCAACTCGCGCTGGCGGCGCTGGCGGCGATCGGGGTGCCCGAGCCGGGGACGCTGGTGCTGGTGCTGGCCGCTTTGCTGGCCCTTGCCTGGGCGCGGCGGGCAAGGCGCGAATTCGCCCGCATTCGTCCCCAGGGGCGCAGCAGCTAGCAGGTCGACCGATCTCGCGGCCGGGACGCCCGCGACAGGGCGGGCGTAACATGCTTCGCCTCCTGACCATCCCTGCGGAGCACCATGCGCATTCTGCTCGTCGAAGACGACCCCACCCTGGCCGCGGGCATTTGCGAAGCGTTGGCGCGTGAGCGCTGGTCGGTGGATCATGTCGGCGCTGCCGAACCCGCCGCGGGCGCGGTGGCGCTGACGGCCTACGATCTCGCCATCGTCGATATCGGCCTGCCCGGCATGGATGGGCTGAGCCTGGTAAGGCGTCTGCGCCGTGAGGGGCGAAACCTGCCAATCCTCATCCTGACCGCCCGCGACGGGCTCGAGGACCGGGTGGACGGGCTGGACAGCGGTGGCGACGACTACCTCACCAAGCCCTTTCTGCTGCCCGAGTTGCTGGCGGTCGGGAGTGGAGTGTCCTAGAGCAACTCCTGCCCGTTTATCTGGCGACCCTGCGATGAGCGAACCGGTTGAGTCGATCATCGCCGGTTACGCCCGTGTGGATCGATTTCCATCGGGAATCGCCTCCTTTCCTGCTTGTCTGGCGTCCACTGCCGCAAGGATGCGACGGCTGCCGGCTTGCTTTTCTAGAGAGTGACCTCTAAAAAAAGGGTTGACGTAAGTCGGATGGAACGTATGATTCAAACGAACGTTTGAACGATATCTGAGAGCGAGCCATGCGCGTCGTCATATTCCAACAACGCAGGGGTGGAGTGATCATCATGAGCGAGAGTCACGCCAGGCAAGGACCGGAGACACGCATTCGCATTCTCGATGCGGCGGAAAAACTATTCATGGAGCATGGTTTCGATGGCACCTCGATGCGCATGATTACCAGCAGCGCAAAGGTCAATCTGGCCGCGGTGAATTACCACTTCGGCAGCAAGGATGCGCTGATCCAGGAGGTCTTCAGGCGACGTCTTTCAGCCATGAACAAGGAGCGCCTGGCCGCGCTCGATGCCTTGACCGAGGCGGCCGGCGGCGAGCCGCTCAAGCCCAGCCGCATCGTCGAGGCCTTTTTCGGCACATCCCTGGAGATGGCGGCCGACACCGAGCATGGCGGCTACACCTTCATGCGCCTGCTGGGTCGCACGTACACCGAGCCGAACAGTTTTGTGCGGCAGTTCCTGGCCGAAGAGTATTCCGAGTGTGTGGAGCGCTTCCTGGCCGAGCTGTACCGCTCGCTGCCAGGGGTGCCGAGGGAGGAAATCCTGTGGCGCTTCCACTTCATGATGGGCGCGACCTCCTACGCGATCGCCGGTACCGATGCGCTGCAGTTGTTCGCCGGGCAGTTCGACGATCGTGATCCGGCACGCTTGATGCCGCGACTGATGAGTTTCCTGCTCGGCGGCTTGCGCGCGGCGCTGCCGGACTTCAGCGAGCAGGCGCTCGAGCACCGTAACGCGGCCTGAAAGCCTATATTCAAAACGGTGACCGCCGACAAGAAGATCGGTGGCGCCAGGAAATGGAGACAGAAAGATGATCTGGTTTTTGCTATCCCTCCCTCCCTTGGCAGGTGCGCTCGCCTACGGGCGAGCGCCTTTTTTTGCCTGGGTTGTGGCGGGTTTCCTGTGGTTGGCCGGCTTTGCCTATGCGGCGGGTTGGTCGGCTGGGCTGACCTTGCTGCTGCTGGTGCTCTACGCGGCGGCGATGGCGGCCTTCCTTGTCGACTCGGTGCGCCGCTCGCGCATCACCGCGCCCATCCTCAAGGCTTTCCGCAAGGCCTTGCCGTCGATGTCGCAGACCGAACGGGATGCACTCGAGGCCGGCACCGTGTGGTGGGAGGGCGAGCTCTTTGCCGGCAACCCCGACTGGAACAAGATGCTCGGCTACGCCTGGCCCAGGCTCAGCCCGGAAGAGCAGTCCTTCCTCGACATCGAAACCACCGAGCTGTGCCGTCTCACCGACGACTGGCAGAGCACGCAAAAGCAGGACCTTCCCGAGGCGGTGTGGAAGTACATCAAGGAGAAGGGCTTCCTGGGCATGATCATTCCGAAGGAATATGGCGGCAAGGGTTTCTCGGCCTATGCCCATTCCCAGGTGGTGACCAAGCTATCGACGCGTTCGTCGGCGCCGGCGGTGACGGTGATGGTGCCCAACTCGCTCGGCCCGGCCGAGCTGCTGCTGCACTACGGCACGCCCGAGCAGAAGAAGCACTACCTGCCGCGCCTCGCCGCCGGACAGGAGATCCCGGCCTTCGCGCTGACCAGCCCGTGGGCGGGCTCGGATGCCGCTGCGATTCCCGATTCCGGGGTGATCGAAAAGGGCACCTGGCAGGGCAGGGAGGTGCTCGGCATGCGGGTTTCCTTCGACAAGCGCTACATCACGCTGGCGCCGGTGTGCACCGTGTTCGGCCTGGCCTTCCGGCTGTACGACCCGGATCACCTGCTGGGCGACACCGAGGACCTCGGCATCACCTGCGCGCTGGTCCCCTGGAACCACCCCGGCGTGGACATCGGCCGCCGTCACTTCCCGCTCAACGCGATCTGGATGAACGGGCCGATCCGCGGCAAGGACGTCTTCATGCCGCTGGACTTCATCATCGGCGGCCCGCAGATGGCCGGCCAGGGCTGGCGCATGCTCATGGAGTGCCTTGCCGCTGGCCGCAGCATCTCGCTGCCGGGCTCGAACACCGGCATGCAGAAGATGACCGCGCGGGCCGTGGGTGCCTACGCCCGGGTGCGCTACCAGTTCAAGACCGCGATCGGCCGCTTCGAGGGCGTGGAAGAGGCGCTCACCCGCATCGGCGCCAACACCTACCTCTGTGATGCCGCCCGGGTGTTTACCGCCGGTTCGCTGGACCTGGGCGAGAAGCCCTCGGTGGTCTCGGCGATCGTCAAGTACCACGTCACCGAGCGCGCCCGCCAGACCGTCAACGACGGCATGGACGTGATCGGCGGCAAGGGCATCTGCCTCGGCCCGCAGAACTTCCTGGGCCGCGCCTACCAGCAGATTCCGGTCGGCATCACGGTCGAAGGCGCCAACATCCTGACCCGCAGCCTGATCCTCTTCGGCCAGGGGGCGATCCGCTGCCATCCCTATGTGCTCGACGAAATGCACTCGGCCCAGGACAACGACCTGGAAAGGTTCGACAAGGCCTTCTGGGGCCATGTCGGCTACACCGTGACCAACGCGGCGCGCGCGCTGGTGATGGGGCTTACCGGCTCGCACTTCGTCAAGGTGCCGGACGCTGTGGCGCCCGAAACCAGGCGCTACTACCAGCAGCTGACCCGCTTCTCCGCCGCCTTCGCCTTTCTCGCCGACATCTCGATGGGCTCGATGGGCGGGGCGCTCAAGCGCAAGGAGAAACTCTCCGCACGGCTCGGCGACATCCTCTCGCTGATGTATCTCGCCAGCGCCACGCTCAAGCGCTACGAGGTCGAGGGTCGTCAGCAGGCCGATGCGCCGCTCATGCACTGGGCGATCTGGGACTGCATGTTCAGGATCCAGCTTGCCTTCGAGGGCACCATCGCCAATTTCCCGAACCGCCTCTTCGCCACGATCCTGCGCCGCCTCGTGGTGTTCCCGCTGGGCCGTCCCTACGTGGTGCCGTCCGACAAGCTCGGCCACGAGGTGGCGAGCCTGCTGATCGCGCCCTCGCCGACCCGCGACCGCCTCACCTCGGACGTCTTCCTGCCCACCGATCTCGAGGAGCCGGTGGCGGCGCTCGAGGCGGCGCTGGCCGCCACCATCGAGTCCGAGCCGATCGAGACCAAGATCCGCCAGGCGGTGAAGAGCGGGCAGTTCCTGCCCGGCCTGCTGGTCGGTGGCGGTGTCGATGCGCTCTACGTTCGGGCGCTGAAGGCCGGGGTGATCTCAGAAACCGAGTTCGCCACGCTCAAGCGCAAGGGCGAGCTGCGCGACAAGGTGATCCGCGTCGACGACTTCGAATATGATTTCGGCCTGCGCGCCGCGCTCGATGACGTTGCGCCCGAAGACCAGCAACTGCGCCGCGAAGCGGCCTGATCCGCACGCAGCAGGAAAACGACATGGACAGCAGGATCTATATCGTCGATGGCGCGCGCACGCCCTTCCTCAAGGCAAGGAATGCGCCGGGGCCGTTCGCCGCCTCCGATCTGGCCACTGCCGCCGGCAGCGCCCTGCTGGCCCGCCAGCGCTTTGCGCCCGAGCAGCTTGACGAGGTCATCCTCGGCTGCGCCAGCCCCTCGCCGGACGAAGTGAACATCGGCCGGGTGGTGGCGCTGCGCATGGGGTGCGGGCTCAAGGTGCCGGGCTGGACGGTGATGCGCAACTGCGCCAGCGGCATGCAGGCGCTCGATTCGGCGATTGCCAACATCCGCACCGGGCGCTCCAGCCTGGTGCTGGCGGGCGGTGTCGATGCGCTGTCGCGCGCGCCGCTGCTGTTCTCGGACGCGATGGTGCGCTGGCTCTCGGGCTGGTATGCGAGCAAGACGGTCGGCCAGAAGGCCGCGGCGCTGCGCCAGTTCAGGCCCGGCTACCTGGCGCCGGTGATCGGCATCATGAAGGGGCTCACCGATCCGGTGGTGGGCCAGCTCATGGGCCAGACCGCCGAGAACCTGGCCTGGAAGTTCGGCATCGGCCGCGACGAGATGGATGCTTTCGCGGTACGCAGCCACCAGCGCGTGGTCGCCGCACAGGAAGCGGGACATTTCGATGCCGAGATTGTGCCGCTGATCGATCGTGACGGCACCGTGTACAAGGACGACGACGGCGTGCGGAACGACGCCTCGATGGCCAGTCTGGCCAGGCTCAAGCCCTTCTTCGACAAGAAATACGGCAAGGTCACCCCGGGCAACAGCTCGCAGATCACCGACGGCGCGGCCTGGCTGGTGCTGGCCTCCGAGGCCGCAGTCGAAGCGCATGGGCTCGAGCCGCTCGGCTGCATCGTCGACAGCCAGTGGGCCGCGCTTGACCCGGCGCAGATGGGCCTCGGCCCGGTGCACGCCGCCACCCCCATCCTGCAACGTCATGGCCTCGGCCTGAACGATCTCGACGCCTGGGAGATCAACGAGGCCTTCGCTGCCCAGGTGATCGCCTGCCTGCGCGCCTGGCGGGACGAGGACTACTGTCGCAACGAACTCGGCCTCGACGGGGCGCTTGGCATGCTCGACGAAGGGCGCATGAACGTCGACGGCGGCGCAATCGCGCAAGGCCACCCGGTGGGTGCGTCGGGGGCGCGCATCGTGCTGCACCTGCTCAATGTGCTGCGCCGCGAGAACTGGCAGCGCGGCATCGCCAGCATCTGCATCGGCGGCGGGCAGGGCGGGGCGATGCTGATCGAGCGGGTGCAAGAGAATGACTGATACCTACCAGCACTGGCGCATCGAGCGCGGCACCGACGGCCTGGCGTGGCTGTGGTTCGACAAGGCCGATGCCGTCACCAATACGCTGTCGGCCGAGGCGCTGGCCGAGCTCGAGCGCATCCTGATCGCCTTCGAGGAGGCGCGGCCGAAAGGGCTCATCATCGCCTCGGCCAAGCCGGCTGGCTTCATCGCGGGCGCCGACATCAAGGAATTCACCGCGCTCGACACCGCCTCGGGTGCGCGGGCGCTGATCGAACGCGGCTGGAATGGCTTCAACCGCCTGGCCTCGGTGTCCTACCCCACGCTGGCGCTGATCCGCGGTCATTGTCTCGGCGGCGGCCTCGAGCTCGCGCTGGCCTGCCGCTATCGCGTGGTGGTCGACGAGCCCGCGACGAAGCTTGCCCTGCCGGAAGTCATGCTCGGCATCGTACCCGGCTGGGGCGGCATGAAACGCCTGCCCGAGCTCATCGGCCCGGCGGCGGCGCTCGACCTCATGCTCACCGGCAAGAGCGTGGACGCCAGGAAGGCCAAGAGACTCGGTGTGGCCGACGAATGCGTGCCGCCGCGGGTGATGAAAAATGCAGCCTGCCTGCTCGTGGCTTCGGGTCGCCCGCCCCGTGCGTTGCCCCTCATGCAAAAGCTCATGAACGGTCCGCTCAGGAACATCGTGGCGAACAAGGCGCGCAAGCAGGTCGCCGCAAAGGCGCGGCCCGAGCACTATCCCGCACCCTACGCGATCATCGATACCTGGCGGAATCACAATGGCAACGCGCTCGCCGCGGAAGAGGAGATGGCGGCGATCTTCGGTTCGGCGACGGCCAGGAACCTGGTGCGGGTGTTCTTCCTGCAGGAGCGGCTCAAGGCTTTCGGCAAGGACTGCGAATTCGCCGCGCGGCGGGTGCATGTGGTGGGGGCCGGGGTGATGGGCGGCGATATCGCCGCCTGGTGCGCGCTGCGTGGCATGACCGTGACCCTGCAGGACCAGTCGGTGGAGCGAATCGCCCCGGCGATCGCGCGCGCCGCAAAGCTGTTCGAACGCAAGTTCCGCAACGACGCGCGCCAGGCGCGCTTCGCGCTCGACCGCCTGATTCCCGACCCGCAGGGGCACGGCGTGACACGGGCCGACGTGGTCATCGAGGCGATCTTCGAGAACCTCGAAGCGAAGCAGGCCTTGTTCGCGGATATCGAGCGCCGCGCCCGGCCGCAGGCGGTGCTGGCCTCCAATACCTCCAGCCTGCGGCTCGAGGACATCGCCCCCGCGCTGCAGGATCCGGCGCGGCTGGTCGGCATCCACTTCTTCAATCCGGTGGCGATGCTGCCGCTGGTAGAGGTTGTGAGCGGGGCGCAGTCCGACCCCGCGACCGTCGCCAGGGCGATGGCCTTCGTGCGCGGCATCGACAAGCTGCCGCTGCCGGTGAAGAGCGCGCCGGGCTTCCTCGTCAATGCGGTGCTCGGCCCCTACATGCTCGAAGCCTTGCGCTGTGTGGACGAGGGGCTTGCCCCCGAAGCCATCGATGCGGCGCTGGTGGCTTTCGGCATGCCCATCGGTCCGGTGGAACTGGTCGATACGGTGGGCCTGGATATCGCGATGGCGGCGGGCAAGACGCTGGCCGGCGACGCGGCGGGCAAGCCGCCGCGCCGGCTGGTCGAACTTCACGGCGCTGGCAAGCTGGGCCGCAAGAGCGGCGAGGGGTTCTATCGCTGGGTTGACGGCAAGGCGCAAAAAGCTACAGTTGGATCAATTCCAGCGGGCCTCGCCGAACGTATCATCGAGCCATTGCTCGAGGCGACGCGCCGCTGCGTTGCCGAAGGCGTGGTTGCGGATGCCGACCTGGCCGATGCAGGCGTAATCTTCGGGACCGGTTTTGCGCCCTTCACCGGCGGACCGATGAACTACCTGCGCGGACGGGACGCGGGGGCGCAATCCACACGCCCGCCCGCAGCCTTGCTGGCGCCCGATCACTGAAGCATGCCGGAGGCAGGAACATGAGCGAAGTGGCGAACGGATTGCCCGATGACAAGGAGTTGGTGCTGCGGGTGATGCCGATGCCGGCCGATACCAACCCGGCGGGTGATGTGTTCGGCGGCTGGATCATGGCCCAGGTCGACATCGCCGGCGCGGTTCCGGCCCGGCGCCGGGCACGGGGCCGGGTGGCGACGATCGCGGTGAATTCCTTCCTCTTCAAGCAGCCCGTGTCGACCGGCGATCTGGTGAGCTTTTTCGCCACCATCGTGCATGAGGGCCGTACCTCGGTCACGGTGGATGTCGAGGTCTGGGCCGAGCGCCACCCCGAGGATCCGCTTACCGTCAAGGTCACCGAAGCCCAGCTCACCTACGTGGCGGTGGACGAAAAAGGCATCAAGCGGGCACTCGAGGCAACCTGAACACCCCGGCATCCCGGCCTCCTGGTTCGAGCGGGCACAGACCCGCCGCACCTTCCGGACCATTTTCACCATTTATGAGTAGGCAACGAGGAGACGTAACAAATGAAAAAGACATTGATCGCACAACTGACGACCGCGGCATGTTTCGCGCTTGGCGCAGGCTCTGCATCCGCGGCCGGATTCCAGCTGCTCGAGCAGAATGCAAGCGGCATCGGCAACGCCTATGCCGGTTCGGCTGCGGTGGCCGAGAACGCCAGCACCATCTACTTCAATCCTGCCGGCATGACACGGCTGCAGGATCGGGAGTTTTCCGTCGGCGTCGATTTGGTGCGACCGACCTTCAAGTTCGACGACCGTGGCTCGATCGGCGGACCATTGACGGGCGACGGCGGCGACGCCGGCAGCTGGGCCGTCATCCCCAACGGCTACCTCTCGTGGGCGCTCAGCAAGGATCTCTACGTCGGTATCGGCATGGGCGCGCCCTTCGGCCTGGTCACCGAGTACGACGATTCGTGGGTCGGTGCGGCGCAGGCCATCAAGTTCGACATCAAGACCTACAACCTCAATCCGTCGATCGCCTATCGGGTGAACGACAAGGTTTCGGTCGGCTTTGGCCTCAACTGGCAGCGCATGGAGGCCGAGTATCTGCGTTCCGCCGCGATCGCCAGTGCCGCGCTGGCGGCGACCCACGCCACGCTGGATGTTTCCAACGACGCCTGGGGCTGGAACGTCGGCGCCCTGTTCGACCTGTCGCCGAGCACCCGTGTGGGCGTCTCCTACCGCTCGGCGATCAAGCATGAGCTCGATGGGGATCTCAGGGTCAGCGGCCCGGCCGCAGGCGCGAATGCAGCGCTGACGACCGGCAAGGCCAGCGTCGATGTCGAACTGCCCGACACCTTCGTCCTGAGCGTGGTGCAGCAACTCGACCCGCGCTGGGAGATGCTCGGCGACGTGTCGTGGACCGGCTGGAGCAAGATCGACAAGCTCGACATCGTGCGCACTTCCGGCGCGCTGACGGGTGCCACGGTACAGACGCTGGACACGGATTTCCGCGACACCTGGCGCATCGCGCTGGGCGCCAACTACCGGCTCGACGATGCCTGGAAGCTGAAGTTCGGCGTGGCCTACGACCAGACCCCGGTCAAGAGCGCGGCCACCCGGCTGGTCTCGCTGCCCGACAGCAACCGCACCTGGCTTACCGTGGGCGGGCAGTGGAAGGCCGACAAGGTCTCGACCCTCGACCTGGGCGTGGCCTATCTTTATGTGCCGGAGTCGAAGATCAACAACGATCAGCTCGCCGCCGGTCGCGGCACGGTCACCGGCGTATACGACGCCCGGGTGTGGATCCTCGGCGCCCAGTATTCGCGCGCCTTCTGATCGCTGCGATCGGCCCCGGCGCGGGCCTGCTGCCTGCGCCGGGGCCGGAGCGACCGCGATGAGTTCTACCGATCCCTTCGTGCTCGACGCCCTCGGCCACATCCACGATGCGGCCGAGCGCCTGATCGCCGCGTCCGGCCTTGCCGCTGGCTCGGTCCGGTGGATGAGCGGGGCGGCGGGCCGTTCGCAGGCGAGACACGCGTCAATCCCTTCGCCTTGTCGGCGCTGCTGCCGAGGCACGGGATGCGCTCTCCGGCACGGCGCGCAAGCGGCTCGTCGCGCGGGCATTTTACGTTCCGCAAAGCGCAAACGAGGCGATGGTCGGCGGGGCTGTGATGCGCATGGCAGGGTCCCGTCCACCCGGCGATGCGCACGACGCGACTGAATTTCGGCCGGTGGGTTCGGGCGCCTGAGCGCTCATCGGCGGGCCCGCGAACGTGCTGCCGTGCACACGTCACCAGAGGAGACATCGAATCATGAGCGACGAGAACACCAACATTGCCGTCACACCGTCCGCCTACGCCTATCCGCTGCTGATCAAGCAATTGCTGCATACCCCGAGAGCCATCGCGGCCGAGCAGGAGATCGTCTATTCCGACCGCCTCCGCATGACTTATGCGGATATGTTCGAGCGCATCGGCCGCTTCGCCAACCTGCTGGCGCGGCTGGGCGTGGCGCGTGGCGAGACGGTGGCGATGATGGACTGGGACAGCCATCGCTATCTCGAGAGCTTCTTTGCCGTGCCGATGTACGGCGCGGTGCTGCAGACCGTGAACATCCGCCTCTCGGCCGAGCAGGTGGCCTATACGCTGAACGATGCGGGTGCCAGCGTGGTGCTGGTCAATGCCGAGTTCCTGCCGCTGCTGACGCAGATCCGCGGCGAGCTTCGGACGGTCAGGCGCTTCGTGCTGATCGCCGACGATGCGGCCGAACTGCCGGAGGATTTCGAGGGCGAATACGAAGCGCTGCTGGGCGCCTGTCCGGCCCACTTCGACTTCCCCGATCTCGACGAGAACGCCCGCGCCACCACCTTCTACACCACCGGCACCACCGGCAATCCGAAGGGGGTCTATTTCAGTCATCGCCAACTGGTGCTGCACACCCTCGCGGTGACCGCGGCTCTGGCCATGGCGCCCAGCCAGGGACGCTTTCATCGCGGCGACGTCTATATGCCGATGACGCCGATGTTCCACGTCCATGCCTGGGGCGTCCCCTATGTCGCAACCATGATGGGGGTCAAGCAGGTCTATCCCGGCCGCTATCTGCCCGACCATCTGCTCAAGCTCAAGACCACCGAAAAGGTCACCTTCTCGCACTGTGTGCCGACCATCCTGATGATGCTGCTGGGCGCCCCGTCGGCGAAGGACGTCGAGCTCTCGGGCTGGAAGATGGTCATCGGCGGCTCGGCACTGCCGGGCAGCCTTGCGCAGAGTGCGCTCGACCGCGGCATCGACGTATTTACCGGCTACGGCATGTCCGAGACCTGCCCGATCCTCACCTTGGCGCAGATCCCGCCGGAAGTCGCCCTGGACCAGCCCAACCTCGAGTTGCGCCTCAAGACCGGACGACCGGTGCCATTGGTCGACCTGAAAACCGTTGACGCCGAGATGACGGCCGTTGCCCGCGATGGGCGCGCGGTCGGTGAAGTGGTGGTGCGCGCGCCCTGGCTCACCCAGGGGTACCTGAACAAACCCGAGGCGTCCGAGCAGCTCTGGGCGGGCGGCTATCTGCATACCCAGGACATCGGGAGCATCGACGCGGCGGGCTTCCTGCAGGTCACCGACCGCATCAAGGACGTGATCAAGACCGGCGGCGAGTGGGTCTCGTCGCTCGAACTCGAAGACATCATCAGCCGCTGCGATGGCGTGGCCGAAGTGGCGGTGATCGCTGTGCCCGACGACAAGTGGGGCGAGAGGCCTGCCGCGCTGGTAGTGGTCAAGGCCGGGGCCTCGATCGATGAGGCCGCCATTCGCGCGCAGGTAGAGAAATCGGTCGAGGCCGGCCACGTTTCCAGATACGCGATTCCCGAACGGGTGGTGTTCGTCGAGGCGCTGGATCGTACCAGCGTCGGCAAGATCAACAAGCGCGCGCTGCGCGAAAAGTATTCCTGAATCCGCGCCGGGCGCGGCGCACCCAATGCTCGGACGGCGATAGATCCGTCGCGGGACGAACAAACGACAAAGGAGATTCAAGTGAGCAAACTGATCATTCGCAAGGTGGCGGTACTGGGCGCCGGCGTGATGGGTGCGCAGATCGCGGCCCACTGCGCGAACGCCGACGTAGCGGTGCTGCTGTTCGACCTGCCGGCAAAGGAGGGCAAGCCCAACGCCATCGTCGACAAGGCGCTGGCCGGCCTCAGGAAGCTCGACCCCGCACCGCTGGCAAGTCGCGACCGGGCCCAGTACATCGAGGCCGCCAACTATGGCTCCGATCTCGAGAAGCTGCGCGATTGCGATCTCATCATCGAGGCCATCGCCGAGAAAATGGAGTGGAAGCTCGATCTCTATGCCAAGGTCGCGCCCTTCATCCGCGCCGATGCGATCTTCGCCTCCAACACCTCCGGGCTGTCGATCAATGCCCTCTCCGAAGGCATGCCCGCGGCGCTGCGGCCGCGCTTCTGCGGCATTCACTTCTTCAACCCGCCGCGCTACATGGCGCTGGTCGAGCTGATCCGCACGGCCACCACCGACGCCGCGATGCTCGACGAGCTGGAGACCTGGCTCACCACCCGGCTAGGCAAGAGCATCGTGCGCGCCAAGGACACCCCCAACTTCGTCGCCAACCGCATCGGCGTGTTCTCGATCCTCGCGGTGATGCATCACACCGCCGAGATGAAGCTGGGCTTCGACGAGGTGGACGCGCTCACCGGCCCCAACATCGGCCGTCCCAAGAGCGCCACCTACCGCACCGCCGACGTGGTCGGCCTCGACACCCTGGTGCACGTGCTCGGCACCATGCAGGCAACCTTGCCCGACGACCCCTGGCACGCCTTCTTCAAGACCCCGGCCTGGCTCAAGGCGCTGGTCGACAATGGCGCGCTCGGCCAGAAGACCCGCGGCGGCATCTACCGCAAGCAGGGCAAGCAGATCATGGTGCTGGATCTCGCCCAGCAGGACTACCGCGCCAGCGGCGCCGAGGTGGCGCCCGAAGTGGCCGCCATCCTCAAGAACCGCAACCCGGCCGAGAAGTTCGCCCAGCTGCGCGCCAGCGAGCACCCGCAGGCCAGCTTCCTGTGGGCGATCTTCCGCGACGTTTTCCACTACTGCGCCTATCACCTCGCCGACATCGCCGACAACGCCCGCGACCTCGACCTGGCCATGCGCTGGGGCTTCGGCTGGGCGCTGGGCCCGATGGAGACCTGGCAGGCAGCCGGCTGGCGGGCGATCGCCGACGCGGTGAAGGCCGATATCGACGCCGGCCGCGCGATGATCGACGCGCCGCTGCCGGCCTGGGTGTTCGAGCGCGAGGGGGTGCACGAGGCCGGCGGCTCCTTTTCGGCCGCCGACAATGCCCTCAAGCCGCGCTCTTCGCTGCCGGTGTATGGCCGCCAGCTCTATCCCGAGCAGGTGCTGGGCGAGGCGCCGCCCGAGCGCGGTGAGACCCTGTGGGAGAACGCCGGGGTGCGGCTGTGGAATCGCGGCGATATCGATGCGCGCATCGGCATCCTCTCGATCACCTCGAAGATGCACGCCATCGGTGACGAGGTGCTCGACGGGGTGCTCGAGGCGGTGGCCCGCGCCGAGCGCGACCTCGACGGGCTGGTGATCTGGCAGGCGGCGCCCTTTGCGGTGGGTGCCAACCTCGCCCAGGTCACCGAAGCGATCAGGGCCGGCCAGTTCGACCTGCTCGAAAGAACCGTGGCCAAGTTCCAGCAGGCCTCGATGGCGCTCAAGCATGCGCAGGTCCCGGTGGTGGCGGCGGTGCAGGGCATGGCGCTGGGCGGCGGCTGCGAGTTCGCGATGCACGCCAGCCACCGGGTGATGGCGCTCGAGAGCTATGTGGGCCTGGTCGAGGCCGGTGTCGGCCTGATTCCGGCCGGCGGAGGCAGCAAGGAGTTTGCGCTGCAGGCCCACAACCTGGCCCAGCGCGCTGCCGGCGGCGATGTCTTCCCCTACATACAGGAGAGCTTCCAGACCATCGCCATGGCCAAGGTCGCCAAGAGCGCGCTCGAGGCGGTGCAGATGGGCTTCGGCAAGGCCTCCGACGACATCCTCTTCAACGCTCACGAACTGCTCTACGCAGCCCTTCACCGCGCCCGCGCCATGGCCGAAGCCGGCTACCGGCCGCCGCTGGCAAACAACGCGGTCAAGGTCGCCGGGCGCAACGGCATCGCCACCTGCGAGCTGATGCTCATGAACATGGCCCAGGGCGGCTTCATCTCCGAATACGACTACAAGGTCGCCAAGGCCGGCGCCACCGCGCTGTGCGGCGGCGAGGTGGAGACCAACGCCAGGGTGTCGGAAGCCTGGATCCTCGACGTCGAGCGCGCCCTCTTCGTCGACCTGCTCAAATCCGAAAAGACCCAGCAGCGCATCGCGCACATGCTGGAAACGGGGAAGCCGCTTAGGAACTGAGGGGCGGTGATTGGCGGTGAGGAGTGAGGAGTGAGGAGTGAGGGGGCCGGTCTGGGCGGCTGTGCGCCAAATTTCTGCTCGAATTCGGTCGATGCTGAGAGCTTCGGCGCGACGCGAGAGCGTGCCAGCTATGCGCCCCTCACGCCTCACCCCTCACCCCTCACCCCTCACCCCTCACCATCAAAGGAGATTGACAATGACCAAACAGATCCAGGACGCCTACATCGTTGCCGCCACGCGCACGCCGGTGTCCAAGCGCAACGGCATGTTCCGCAATGTGCGGCCCGACGACATGCTGGCGCATGTGCTGCGGGCGGTGGTGGACAAGGTGCCGGGGCTCGATGCCACGCAGATCGGCGACGTGATCGTCGGCTGCGCCATGCCGGAAGCGGAGCAGGGCATGAACGTGGCGCGCATCGGGCTGTTGCTGGCCGGGCTGCCCGACAACGTGCCCGGCATCACCATCAATCGTTTCTGCTCCTCGGGCGTGCAGGCGGTGGCCGATGCGGCCAACCAGATCCGGCTCGGCCAGGCCGAGGTGATGATCGCCGCGGGTACCGAGTCGATGAGCGTGATGCCGCAGATCATGGGTAACAAGGTGAGCCTCAATCCGGCCATCTTCGAGAAGCAGGAGAACTTCGGCATCGCCTTCGGCATGGGCCTCACCGCCGAGAAGGTGGCCGAGCAGTGGAAGGTCAGCCGCGAGGACCAGGACGCCTTCGCGCTGCACTCCAACCAGCGCGCGGTGGCGGCGATTGCCTCCGGCCAGTTCCGTAACGAGATCACGCCCTACATGGTGCGCACCCATGTGCCGGGCGAGGGCGGTACGGTGCGGGTGATCGAGTCGCTGTGCGAGAACGACGAGGGGCCGCGCGCCGACGCCTCGCTCGAATCGCTCGCCAGGCTGCGCCCGGTGTTCGCGGCACGCGGTTCGGTGACCGCCGGCAACAGCTCGCAGATGTCGGATGGCGCGGGTGCGGTGCTGCTCATGAGCGAGGCCGCGGTGAAGCGCTACGGGGTGACCCCGATCGCCCGCTTCGTGAGCTACTCGGTGGCCGGTGTGCCGCCGCAGATCATGGGCATCGGCCCGATCGAGGCGATTCCGCGTGCCCTCAAGGCGGGCGGGCTGGCGCAGTCGCAGCTCGACTGGATCGAGCTCAACGAGGCTTTCGCCGCCCAGTCGCTGGCGGTGATGCGAAGCCTCGATCTCGATCCGGCCCGGGTCAATCCGCTCGGTGGCGCGATTGCGCTCGGCCATCCGCTGGGCGCCACCGGGGCGATTCGCACCGCCACCGTGATGAGCGCGATGCAGCGCGACCCGAAGCTCAAGTACGGCATGGTCACGATGTGCATCGGCACCGGCATGGGCGCGGCCGGCATCTTCGAGCGGGTCTAGGCGGCGCAGTTGCCGGCCGATGGCGGCCGGCAACTGCGGTGGGGGTCAGTGCGCGAAGCGGATGCTTGCCGCGGCGCTGCTGTAGTCGTTGCTGGTCACGCCGTTGCGCGCGCTGCCGGCATAGAGCTCGCGGCCGGCTTCGCGCATCACGCTGATGCGCCCGCCGTCACGGCCGAGCGCGCCGGCATGCAGCGCCGCGCGGCACAGCGAGGAGTCACTGGTGTAGGCATCGGTGCCCCATACGGTGCCGTCGCGCACCGCCTCCGGGCTGCACACGCAGCTCAAGGGCATGGGCAGATCGGGATTGATCGACAGCCGCTGCGGGCAGGGCTCCGGCCCTTGGGGCAGGGGCGGGCCGCCTTCGAAGCGCACGCTCCAGGCATAGGTGCCGTAGTCGCTGCTTTGCACCCCATTGCGGCCGGTGCCCACGTAAAGATCGCGGCCCGCCTCGCGCAGGGCGGTGATCGATCCGCCGGTGCGCGCAACTACGCCGGCATGGGCCGCAGCGCGGCACAGCGATGAATCGGCGGTATAGACATTGCTGCCCCACACCGTCCCCTCGCGCACTGCCTCGGCGGCGCAGATACAGGTGAAGGGCATCGGCAACCCGGCATTGATCGACAGGCGCTGCGGGCAGGGGCCGGGGCCGGAGCGTGGCGGCGGGCCGCCCGCGAAGCGCACGCTTGGTGTATAGGGCCCGTAGTCGCTGGTGGTGACGCCATTGCGGCTGGTGCCCACATACAGGTCATGCCCGGTCTCGCGCAGCGCGGTGATGCGCCCGCCGTCGGCCGGGATGACGCCGGCGTGCCGGGCGGCGCGGCACAAGGCGGAGTCGTTGGTGTAGGCGTCGGTGCCCCACACCGTGCCCTCGCGCACCGCCTCGGCAGTGCACTCGCAGGAGAAGGGCATGGGCAGATCGGGGTTGATCGACAGGCGCTGCGGGCAAGGCCCGGCGGCGCCGCTGCTGTCGGTCGCCGGCAGCAGCGGCGGGCTCGCCGGGGCAGGGACCGGCGCCGGCTCGGGCGGGGCTGCCGACGCCTCGTTGCGGGCGGGCTCGGCGGCACCGCTCTGAACGGCCGCTGGCGCGGGCATCGCCTGCGGTGTGCCGCCGTCGCGCAGCGACAGCCAGCCGCCAAGTCCGGCGACGGCCAGCAGCAGTGCGACAAGGGCGGGCACGATGCGCTTGGAAGCGATCGCCGGGAGCGACCGCTTCGCCGCTGGCGGGGCCGGCGTGGCAGAGCGGGAAGGCGTTGCCGCGTCCGCGGCGCCGAGGCCGACGATGACTTCGGCCAGGCGGCGCCAATGGGGCTCGCGCGGCGTGCGCCAGGCGTCGATCCATTGCTCCGACGAAATGAACAGCTCGAGCGCCCGCGAAGGTGTCACTTCCTCGAGCCTCACCGGCAGCACCGGCTTGCCCTTGCTGGCGGCGCGCTCGACCTCGCGCCTCACGAAAGCCGAGTCGTTGGCCTCCCGCGAGAGCAGCAGCACGAACACCGCGCAGGCCTCGATGCCGCCGACGATCTCCGAGGCGTAGTCGCGCCCCGGCGAGACATCGCGCGGCGCGATCCAGCAGGATACGCCGTGGCGCTCGAGCGCCTCGCAGACCTCGCGGGCCAGTGCGGCATCTTCCGAAGCATGGCTGATGAAGGCGGTGTTGACCAGGGTGGCATCCTCCGGCTCCGGCGGCGGCGGATTGCCGCGACCTGCAGACTAATCATAGGAGATCGGAAGGGGCCTGGACTGCATTTCTCGCAGCGCCACGGCGGCTTTTCGGAGCCCTCGCTTCGCGCCGCGGCGAGACGCGGGCCGGCAATCGGCCGCGCTATGCGCGTCGCGGCGTTCAGGCTCGGAACCGCTGCGCTGACGGGCTCAGTCGTCGAATGCCGGCGCCCGGCCCGCGCCGATGGCCTCGGCGGCGAGCTGCATGTCGCGGCTGAGCAGGGCGCTGGCGTTCCAGTTGGCCACGAAGGCCAGCCCGTCCTCGATCGAATGATCACGACCATGGTTCAGTACCGCCTTGGTGCCGCGCACTGCCAGCGGCGACTTGGCGGCGATGCAGCGTGCCACCTCGCCGACGCCCTCGGTCAGCGCCTCGCCGCTTTCGAAGACGCGATTGAGCAAGCCGATGCGTGCCGCTTCCTCGGCGCCGATCTCGCGGCCAGTGAAGGCCAGCTCGCGTGCGATGCCTTCGGGCACGAGGCGCGGCAGGCGTTGCAGCGTGCCGATATCGGCAGCCATTGCCATGTCGATCTCGCGTACCGCGAAGCGCGCGTTGGCGTTCGCGTAGCGCATGTCGCAGGCGGTCACGATGTCGACTCCGCCACCGATGCAGGCACCCTGGATGGCGGCGATCACGGGCTTGCGGCAGCGCTCGATGGCGCTCACGCAGTCCTGCATGTCGGCGATCATGTGTCGCAGCTTCTCCTGTGCGCGGGCCGCATCGGCATGACCGATGCGCCTGGGAACGCTGGCCAGCAGCGAGAGATCTATTCCGGCGCAGAAGTGTTTGCCGTGGGCGGCAAGCACCACCACCCGTACGGGATCGTAGCGGTCGGCCCATTCGAAGGCGCTGCGCATCGCCGTCCACATCGGCGCGTCGAGCGCGTTGGCGTGCGCGGGACGGTCGAAGGCGATGCGTGCGACACCGGCTTCGAGCGACAGCGCGAAGTGATCGAGCTCGGGGATGTCCATGGCCAGGCGCTCCTGCGTATCGATTGCCGGATGATACGGGAGTCCGCTACCGCGGTGCACCGGGCGCCCGGGCCTTCAAGCCTCAATCTTCGGCAACCACCACGCAGTCTCAGCCTTCGGCAACCACCACGCAGTTCTTGCCGCGACGCTTGCCCCGGTACATGGCCAGGTCGGCGCGCTTGATCAGGCTGTCGGCGCTGTCTCCGATGGCGTGGCAGGTCACCCCAATGCTGACGGAAGCATGAAAGGTGCCGCCATCCGGGAGCCGGTGCGCCATCGAGGCGAAGCTTGCGCGGATGCGCTCCGCCGCCTGCGCGGCGGCCTCGAGCGAGG
Source organism: Zoogloeaceae bacterium (assembly GCA_024235595.1). GTDB lineage: Bacteria > Pseudomonadota > Gammaproteobacteria > Burkholderiales > Rhodocyclaceae > Cognatazoarcus. Next base: position 744,856 of record JACKMC010000001.1, read on the forward strand.
ATTCCGGCAACAGCACCATGAACTCCTCGCCGCCATACCGATAGGCGCTGTCGGTGCGCCGCAGGCAGTCGCGGATCGCAGCGGCGAGGCGCTGAAGCACGCGATCGCCTTCGAGGTGGCCATAGCTGTCGTTGATGCGCTTGAAGTCGTCCGCATCCAGCGCGAGCAGCGCGAGCTGCCTGCGATAGCGCGTCGCCCGCTCGATCTCGCGGCGGGCGTGTTCGAAGAACTGCCGCGAGTTGTACAGCCCGGTGAGGCAGTCGGTCTGACTGAGGTGGCGGTACTGGCGTTCGCTTTCCCGCAGCATCTCCTCCGAACGCTTGGCTTCGGTGATGTCCTGCAGGGTTTCGATCGCGCCGATGACCGCGCCGTGCGGGTCGCGCAGCGGTGCCGCGGTGAAATACACCCATCGGCCCGTCTCGCCGAAGGCGGGAAAGAAATCCTCGGCCTCGAAGGCGCCCTCGATCAGCGCCGACTTGCGGTACTTGTCGTTGTAGTAGAGCTGTACCGTCGATTCCCCGGCCCGGTCGACGATCAGGTCTGCCATCACCGGGCGGGGGGAGGCGTAGAAGGCCTTCCATTGGCGGTCAGTGCCCAGCACTTCGGCGGCGCTCATGCCGGTCAGGACCTCGCAGGCCCGGTTCCAGTGGGTCACGCGGTGATTGCGGTCGAGCACGAAGGTCGGAACGGAGCTGCCATCGACGATCTGTGCAAGCAGAGCCTCGTTGGCGCGCTGAGCGCTCTCGGCGCGGCGCCGCACGGTGACATCCTGCAGTGTCTCGACGGCGCCGATGAGCTTGCCTTCGGCATCGAGAAGCGGTGCGACGGTGAAATAGAACCAGCGCCCGCCCCCCACGGCGGGCAGGAAGGACTCCGCCTCGTATCCGCCGCTGACGAATCGCGAGGGGCGGCACTCTCCTTCGTAGTAGCGTTCGATGGCGGCGTGGTCGCGGTCGACCAGCAGGTCTGCCAAGAGTGGACGCGGCTTGCGGTAGAACGCCTGCCAGTGCTTGGGTGTGCCGAGGATATCCCTGGCGTCGATGCCGGTAAGCTGCTCGCAGGCACGGTTCCAATGCACCACGCGATGCGCCAGATCGATGGCGAAGGTCGGCAGCGGATTGCACGCGAGGATCGCGTTACCCAATGGTATGGCCGGTTCGTCGTTCTCGCTGGTTGGCATTTTTGTGGTGATGGCGGCAGAGACGCATGGCTTACGACATGTTGCGGCTACTCTTGAGACACATTTTGACATTCTGGCGGTTGATTTCGCGGTGCGGCTGCCATCGACATCCGGGGCTGCGCCCGCGCGGCACGCTGCGGGTATAGTTTCGACACACTCCTGGCCTGGCTCGCGAAGCGCTGCCTGACCACAAAACCTAGTGGAGGCATCTCAAGATGGCAAACACCGCATTGCTCGACGTCACCGATGGCGTCGCAAACCTGACCCTCAACCGGCCTGCCGCGCTCAATGCCTTGTCGGTCGAAATGATGCAGGACCTGAATACCGCGGTGCGCACCTTGGTGGGTCGCAAGGATGTGGCGGTGGTGGTGATCGCCGGCGCCGGCGATCATTTCATGGCCGGCGGCGACCTCAACGACTTCGCGGCCCACCTGCACCTGTCGCCCGAGGCGCGTCTCGCCACCTTCAGGGCGATGATCGAGCAATGGATCAATCCCACCGTGGAATTGCTGCAAGGCATGCACCAGCCGGTCATCGCCAAGGTGCGCGGCGCCTGTGCGGGCTTCGGGCTGTCCTTGATGATGGGTTGCGACCTCGCGGTGGCGGCCGACTCCAGCGTGTTTACCACCGCCTACTCGTCGATCGGGCTGTCGGGTGACGGCGGGGTCTCCTACCTGCTACCGCGCATCGTCGGCGCCCGCAGGGCCGCCGAGCTGCTGCTGCTGGCCGATCGCTTCGACGCCGCCGAAGCCCTGCGGCTGGGATTGCTCAACCGGGTCGTCAGCGCCGAGACACTCGACGATGAGGTCGCCCGCCTGGCCACCCGGCTCAAGGCCGGCCCGCGCCACGCCTATGGCGAGATCAAGCGCCTGCTTCACGCCTCCTTCGAAACCCGCCTCGAAGCGCAGCTCGAGAGCGAGGCGGGCGCCTTCGCTCGCTGCAGCGCGACCCAGGATTTCGGCGAAGGCGTGACCGCCTTTCTCGACAAGCGCAAACCCGGCTTCAAAGGGGCCTGAGCCCTTCGCCGCGCTTCAGGCGGAGAGGATCAGCGATGCGGCGATGCCCCACAGCATCAGCGCCACCGCGGCGTCGAGCACCTGCCAGGCACGCGGCCGGGCGAACAGCGGCACCAGCAGGCGTGCGCCGTAACCCAGCAGCAGGAACCAGCTTACCGAGCCGGCGATCGCCCCGGCGGTAAACACCGGCCGCGCCTCGCTGGCCTGTTGGCTGCCGATGCTGCCCAGCAGCACCACGGTATCCAGATAGGCATGCGGGTTGAGCAGGCTGAAGCCCGCTGCCGCCAGCAGAGCCTGGCGGCGCGAGAGCCGGCTGCGCTCGTTGCGATCCACCTGCATGCTGCCGCCCGCAATGGCCGAGCGCAACGCGCGCAGGCCGTACCAGCCGAGGAAGGCCGCACCGCAGTAGCGGGCGATCTCCGTCCAGTCGGGGTTGGCCGAGAAGAGCTGGCCCAGGCCGGCCATGCCGAGCAGGATCAGGCTGATGTCGCACAGCGAGGAAATCGCCACCGTGAGCAGCACATGCTCACCGCGCAGGCCCTGGCGCAGCACATGGGCGTTCTGCGCGCCGATCGCCATGATGAGACCGATGGAAAGCCCGAAACCGTTGAGAAATGCCGTACCCATGCGTTTGCTCCGTGCGCTGCCGCCGATCCGGGTCTGGAGGGCGGAATAATCGTTCAATGGCGCGAATTTAGGTGGCAGCGTGTCTCCTGTTAAGTAAAATCGATAAAATTACAGATACAGAAGAATATCTAATGATCGATGCCCGCCTGGTGGCCTTCGAGGCCGTCGTCAAGGAAGGTGGTTTCGAGCGCGCGGCGGCGCGTCTCAAGCTCACCCAATCGGCCGTCTCGCAGCGCATCAAGCTGCTCGAGTCGGAATACGGCCAGGTCTTGCTGGTGCGCAGCAAGCCGGTTCAGCCGACGCCGGCCGGCCGGCGCCTGCTCCCCTACCTTGGCCAACTGCGGCTCATCCAGGGCGAAGCCGAACGCGCCCTTCACCCCGGAGCCAGGGACCGTCCGCTGAGCCTGCCGGTAGGCCTCAACGCCGACAGCCTGGCGACCTGGTTCCTGCCCGCGATCTCACAGGTGGTGGAGGAGAACTCGCTGGTGCTCGACTGCGTGGTCGACGACCAGGACCACACCCACGCGCTGCTCGCCAATGGCGAGGTCCTCGGCTGCGTGAGCGCCCGAGCGGATCCCATGCGGGGTTGTGCCGCAATGCGTCTCGGGGTGATGCGCTATCGATGTCTTGCGTCGCCGGCATTTCGGGCGCGCCACTTTCCACGCGGCCTCACCCGCGCAGCGCTGCTGCGTGCGCCGGCAATCGTCTATGGGCGGCATGACGACATGCAGGAGAGCTTCCTGCGCCGCCGTTTCGGTCTCGAGACCGGGCAATACCCGCACCATGTGGTGCCCTCCTCGGAAGGGTTCGCCTCGTTCGCCGCGGCGGGCCTCGGCTACGGCTTCGTGCCCGAACTGCAGGTCCGCGAGGCGCTCGCCGAAGGCCGGCTGGTGGATCTGGCGCCCGAACAGCAGGAGCCGGTGGAACTGTTCTGGCACCACTGGCAGATCCAGTCCCCGCTCATGGCGCGGCTCGCGGCCGCCCTGGTGGCCGGTGCTGCGCGGGCTCTCGAAGCCGTCGCCTGAAGCGCGGCTTCAGCGGCTCAGGCGGTAGGCCAGATTGCCCAGCCACTCATGCGCCGCCAGCCAGCCGGCAAAGGCGCCGTGAGGCGTGGGCACGAAATCCAGGATTCGTTCCTGCCCGCCTGGGCCGCCGAACCAGGCCGTCGGTGCCGCGGTGACCTCGAAGCCTGCGGCCCGGAACTCGGCCTCGGCACGCGGCATGTGAACCGCATGGGTGACCAGCACGATGCGGCGGATTCCTCGCGAGAGCAGCAGCGCCGCACTGAAGCGGGCGTTCTCGCGGGTATCGCGGGACGCCGATTCGGTCCATTTCACCGCTACCCGGAAGTCTTCCTCGAGGGCGGCCTTCATGAGGCTCGCCTCGGGGGTCTCGCCGCTGGGGGCGCCGCCGCTCACGAGGATCGGCAAGCCGCTGTTGCGCGCAAGCCGCGCACCGTAACGCAGCCTCTCGAGGGTCAACCGATTTACCGTGGCGCCGCCGTATTCGGGCGCGTTGCGATGTTGCCCGCCGCCGAGGATGACGATCGCCTGGGTGTTCGCGGGCAGGCCCGGCGCCGACCGTGGCGGCGGCTCGAGCCGGTCGAGCAGCAGATCGGTGCTCGCGGGAGTGCTGAAGACGACCGTCAGCGCCACCCCGAGCCAGGCGAGCCCGAGGCCCTTGCCGCCGCGACGCCGTGCCAGCCAAAGGCCGCATGCGATCAGCAGCAGCGGACCGAGGGGCGGGAGCAGCAGCATTGCGGTGATCTTCTTGAGCCAGAACAGCAGCAGCGGGATCTCGAGAGGCATATTCATTGTCGCCGGACGGTGTGGGCTTTATTATCGCCGGAACCCGACCAACCGGCCCCACGCCCATGCCCGATCACCGCTACGGTATCGAAACGCTCTGCCTCCATGCCGGCCAGCAGCCGGACCCCGTCACCGGCGCCCGTGCCGTGCCGATCTACCAAAGCACCTCCTTCGTCTTCGATACGCCCGAGCACGCCGCCTCGCTGTTCAACCTGCAGACCTTCGGCAACGTCTATTCGCGCATCTCCAACCCCACCGTGGCGGTGTTCGAGGAGCGCATGGCGGCGCTCGAGGGCGGGCGTGCGGCGCTCGCCACGGCGACCGGCATGGCCGCGCAGATGACCGCGCTGCTGACCCTGTGCGGCTCGGGCGATGAAATCGTGGCCGCGCGCACGCTCTACGGCGGCAGCTATTCGCAGCTCGACGTGAGCCTGCGCCGGCTTGGCATCGAGACCGTGTTCGTCGATCCGGCCGACCCCGAGGCCTTCCGGGCCGCGATCACGCCTCGCACCCGCGCGGTGTACGGCGAGATCATCGGCAACCCGGGGCTCAACCTGCTCGACCTCGAGGCCCTCTCGGCGGTGTGCCGCGAGGCCGGGGTGGCGCTGGTGATCGACAACACCCTCGCCTCGCCCTACCTGTGCCGGCCCTTCGAGCACGGCGCCGACATCGTCATCCATTCGGCCACCAAGTATGTCGGCGGGCACGGCACCACCATGGGCGGGGTGCTCATCGAATCCGGCAAGTTTCCCTGGGACAACGGCCGCTATCCCCACATGACCGAGCCCTCGCGCGGCTATCACGGGGTGCGCTTCTACGAGAGCTTCGGCGATTTCGGCTTCATCACCAAGGCGCGCATGGAGACGATGCGCACCTTCGGACCGACGCTCTCGCCGCTGAGCGCCTTCATGCTGCTGCAGGGCCTCGAGACCCTTCCCGTGCGCATGGACCGGCATGTCGCCAACGCGCTTGCGGTGGCGCGCTTTCTCGAGGCTCATCCGCAGGTGCGGTGGGTCAATTACCCCGGCCTCGCGTCCAGCCCCGACCATGCGCTCGCGCGGCGTTACCTGCCGCGCGGAGCCGGTGGCATTCTCTCCTTCGGCATCCACGGCGGGCAGGAGGCCGGCGAGCGTTTTATCCAGGCGCTGCAGATGATCAGCCACCTTGCCAACGTGGGCGATGCCAAGACGCTGGTGATCCATCCCGCTTCCACGACCCACCGCCAGCTCTCCGCGGATGAGCAGCGTGCGGCCGGCGTGCCGCCGGACATGGTACGACTGTCGGTGGGGCTGGAGAGCATCGACGACATCCTGTGGGACCTCGGCGAGGCCTTCGACGTCGCCGCGAGGGCAGCATCTTGAACTTCGGCGCCCGCGAGCTCATCTGGCTCCTGATCGCGTTGTTGGTGGTCTATGTGCTGGTGCAGTTGCTGCGCCTGCGCAGCGTCCGCCGCATCGCGCCCGCGAAGCAGGGCGAGTCGGCCGCCGCGGCCCTGCCAGAGGGCGCCGCCGCGGCGACGCCCGAGGCCGCACCCGCACCCGGGGTCGAGGATGCGCTGCCCGCGGCTGCCCGCGACGAAGTGCGCGAGCGCGCCGAGCGAATCGCCCTGGAGCTCGAGGTGCAGCAGCTGCGCCGCGACATCGGCCAGTTGCGCAGCGAGCTCGACAGTCAGCGGCGCGAAGCCGCACGCCTTGCCACCGAACTCGGCGAGTTGCGGGACACGGTGGCGGGCGTGGAGGCGACCCAGCGCGTTTCGCCACAATACAACGAAGCGGTAATGCTGGCTCGGCGCGGCCTGAGTGCCGAAGCCGTGGCCGAGCGTTGCGGCATCTCGGTCGCCGAGGCGGCGCTGGTCAGGTCGATGATTCAACGGGAAGGTCAGCAAGGGGAAGATGCATGAAGAAGTTGCCGGAAATGCCCGAAGCGTTGCTCGCCGGCGACAGCGCGCGACGCAAGCTCGTCTCGCGGGCGCTGGCTGGCGCAGTCCTGATCGCCGCCCTGCTGGGCTTGCTGAGTTATTTCGACCAGACCGCCAAGCCGCGCGGAGAAGCCGTCGTGGCGACCATCAGCATTCCCCCGGTCGGCCCCGCAGCGGATGCGGGGGCACAGCAAGCGCCGCCCACCGATGCCCGCCCGCCCGATCAGCCGCCCACGCTCGAACAGGCCGCTGTCGCGCTGGCGCCCGAAGTGGAGCCGGAGGAGTCGCGCGGGCCGGAGATCGCCGACCCGGCCGAGCGGGTTGCCGACGCGCCGCCGACGAGCGCCGGAACGCGTGCGCCAGGGTCGGGGCGTGGCCGACTGGTGCTGCAGGGCGATGTCGTTGCAGCCGAGCCCGACCTCGCCGCCCCGGCGCCGCAGCGCTCGGCGCCGCCGCTGGCGACGCGCGCCGGGCAGGGCCGCTTCCTGCTCCAGCTCGGTGTCTTCTCGACCCCGGAGAACGCCCAGGCGCTCTATGAAGACCTTCGCCAGCGCGGCATTCCAGCGCGCCTGGAGACCCGCGTGGTGGCGGGCCCGTTCGCCGACAAGGCCGCGGCCGAGGCGGCTCGCCGCAAGCTTCTGTCGGCCGGCCTGAGCAAGGGCATCGTGGTTCGCGACACCGTCGGGCGCTGACCCGCATTCCCGGCTCCGGCGTATCGGTGGCTGCCGCCGCGGTGTGCGAAATGCGGGCCGGGTCCAGCCACCGAATTGGCATCCTTTTCGGCGGCTGTTCCGCCGACCGGCCCCTCATCGCGTGGCGTAGGCTCAATCTCACCGAGACCACGCACATCAGGAGGGAGCAGGAATGAAAATCGAGAGCCCGGTATTTGGCACGCTCGAAGTCAGTGACGATCGCATCATCGAATTTCCCGCGGGGCTGCCCGGATTCGATGACTGCCACCGCTTCACGATGATCCATGAAGAAGGCGCTGCGGGCCAGGTCGTGCAACTGCAAAGTCTCGACCAGCCCGAGGTGGTGCTCTCGATCGCCGGGCCCGAGACGCTCGGCATCAGCTACGACTTCACCCTCAGCGACGCCGAGGTCGATACCCTCAGGCTCACGCGGCCGGAGGATGTCGTGGTGGCGGTGGTGATCCGCCGGGCGGGCGACGAAGGAAAGGGGCCTTCGGAGGCCGGGCTGCGTGCCAACTTCATCGCCCCGCTGGTCATCAACACCGCTTCGCGCATCGGCATGCAGAAAATCTTCAGCAAGCTCGGCTGCGACATCACCCTGCGCGCCTGAGGCGCGAGGCGGCGGCTCAGTCGGACTTCGACAGCCGCCGGGCGAAGACCTTCATCTCGCGCGCAGCCTGGATGTCGCCGCGCGCCAACGCCACTTCGATGCCGCGGTTGTAGCTCGCCAAGGCCTCGGCCGGCTGTCCGGATTCGGCCAGCGCCTTGCCGAGCGCCTTCCAGCCCGCCGAAAAGTTGGCGTCGCGGGCCACCGCTTCGCGAAACCGCAGCGCCGCGGTGGCCGGGTCCCCGGCCTTCATGAGCTCGATCCCGATCGCATGGCGGAGCAGCGCGCCGTCGCGTGGTCCGTCGATCATGCGCAGCAGATTCTCCAGAATGGTCATCGCCCTTTCCTTGCCGCAAGCGGCCGTCGATGCCTGCGCAGCGTGGCTGCGTTCAAGCGGTTACAATCGGTCGCGATCGGCCGGGCGCCCGTGGCCCCGGCGCACCCCCGCAACAGCACACGAGGAACGCACCATGACCCGCAGCGTCATCGCCACCGCCAACGCCCCCGCCGCGATCGGCACCTACTCCCAGGCGGTCAAGGCCGGCAACACGGTCTACGTCTCAGGCCAGATCGGACTCGATCCCGCCAGCATGCAGATGGTCGAGGGTTTCGACGCCCAGACCGAGCAGGTGTTCCGCAACCTCAAGGCGGTCTGCGAAGCTGCCGGCGGCACGCTTGGCGACGCGGTCAAGCTCACCATCTATCTCACCGACCTCGGCAACTTCGCCAAGGTCAACGAGGTCATGGCCAGCCATTTCTCTGAGCCTTATCCGGCCCGCGCCGCAGTGGGCGTCAAGGAGTTGCCCAAGGGTGCGCTGGTCGAGGCCGACGCCATCCTGGTGCTGGGCTGAGTCCGGTTCGGGAGCAAGCCGCCAAGCGTGCCTGCCAGCGCCGGAAAAGAGACCCCGGTCAGCCTGCCACCGGCGGCTCGCGGCTGGGCGGGCGTCGGCCCGCAGCTTGCAGGACGCCTCGCCAAGCTCGACATCCGCGGCCCGGACGACCTGCTGCTGCACCTGCCGCTGCGCTATGAGGACGAAACCCGGCTGACCCGCATCGGCGATGCCCGCCCGGGCATTGCGGGCCAGTTTCAGGTGCAGGTGCTGGGCACCGAGATCTCGGCGCGGCCAAGGCGGCAGTTGGTGGCGCGGGTAGAGGATGGCAGCGGCGCGCTGGTGCTGCGCTTCCTCAACTTCTACCCCAGCCTCCAGAAACAGCTCGCCCCGGGCGCCTGGCTGCGCATCTTCGGCGAAGTGCGCGAGGGATTCTTCGGCGCTGAGATGATCCATCCGCGCCTGCGCGTGGTGAGCGAGGATGAGCCGCTGCCCGACAGCCTCACGCCGATCTACCCGAGCACCGCCGGCCTCGCCCAGTCGGCACTGCGCAAGCTCATCGACCGCGAGCTGCGCAGCAGCCGGGTGGTCGACCCGCTGCCGCCGGCGCTCATCGAGCGGCTCGGCCTGATGGACTTCGATGCGGCGCTGCGCACGCTCCATCATCCGCCGCCCGACGCCGATCCGGCCGCGCTCGAAGAGCGCACGCATCCGGCCTGGCAGCGCATCAAGTTCGACGAGGTGCTGGCCCAGCAGATCTCGCTGCGTCGCGCCTATGCCGCGCGCCGCCGGCGCAACGCGCCGCGCCTCGAGGCCAGCGGCACCCTCACCGGGGCGCTGCTCGAGAGCCTGCCCTTCGCGCTTACCGCCGCCCAGCGCCGCGCCTGGGGCGAGATCGCCACGGACCTGGCCAGCCCGCATCCGATGCAGCGGCTGCTGCAGGGCGATGTCGGCAGCGGCAAGACCATCGTCGCCGCGCTGGCCATGCTGCATGCCGCCGAGGCCGGTTACCAGGCTGCGTTGATGGCGCCGACCGAGATCCTCGCCGAGCAGCACTATCTCAAGCTGGCCGACTGGCTGCCGCCGCTCGGCATCCAGGTGGCCTGGCTCTCCGGCAGCCAGAGAAAACGCGCGCGCAGCGCGATGCAGGAACTGCTGGCCAGCGGCGAGGCAATGCTGGCGGTGGGCACCCACGCCCTCATCGAAGACCCGGTTGCCTTCCCGCGGCTCGGCCTGGCGGTGGTCGACGAGCAGCACCGCTTCGGCGTGCGCCAGCGCCTGTCGCTGCGCGAGAAAGGTTTCGAGGGCGCCAGTCCGCACATGCTGATGATGTCGGCGACGCCGATCCCGCGCACCCTGGCGATGAGCTACTACGCCGACCTCGACGTCTCGGTGCTCGACGAGCTGCCGCCCGGCCGCACCCCGATCGTCACCAAGCTGGTGTCGGATGCCCGCCGCGAGGAGGTCATCGGCCGGGTGCGCGACGCCTGTCATGCCGGCCGCCAGGCCTACTGGGTGTGCCCGCTGATCGAGGAGTCCGAGGCGCTGCAGCTGCAGACCGCCACCGAAACCTTCGAGACCCTAGTCGCCGCGTTGCCGGAGCTGCGCGTCGGCCTGCTGCACGGGCGCATGAAGCCGGCCGAGAAGGCCGCCACCATGGCCGCCTTCGTGGCCGGCGAACTGCAGTTGCTGGTGGCCACCACGGTGATCGAGGTGGGGGTGGACGTACCCAACGCCAGCATGATGGTGATCGAGCACGCCGAGCGCTTCGGCCTCGCCCAGCTGCACCAGCTGCGCGGCCGGGTCGGCCGCGGCAGCGCCGAGTCTGTGTGCATCCTGATCTACGCCCAGCCGCTGTCGCAGACCGGCCGCCAGCGCCTCAAGGTGATCTTCGAGCACAGCGACGGCTTCGAGATCGCGCGCGAGGATTTGCACCTGCGCGGCCCCGGCGAATTCGTCGGCGCGCGCCAGAGCGGGGTGCCCTTGCTGCGCTTCGCCGACCTCGAGCAGGACGCGGCGCTGGTCGAGCTTGCCCGCAAGCTGGCCGAGCGCCTCCAGGCCGAGGCGCCGCAGCGCGCCGACCTGCTCCTCGAACGCTGGTTCGCCGGCCGCGAGGGCCTGCTGCGGGCCTGACTCGCGCGGCCGGAGGCAGCAGATTCGCCGCCGCAGGGGTATCATCGCCGCCGATCATCCTCGAAACCCTCGTTGGCCGCGCCCGGGCGTGAGGGCCGACAGCACGCTCGCCCGACGGGTGGTCGTCTCGAAATCGACAATCGAATACCCAGCTCCCCACTCACATGCAAAAGCGGCCATCCGCGGCTTCCAGGATCATGCGCACCCGACTCTCCCGCGACGTGTGGCTCAACAAGCCGCTGCGACTTCCCGACATCGACCCGCTCTACGTGTGGCTCACCGACGCCGGCTCGCTCACCGCGCGCGTCCGCGCCCGCTGCTCCCGGCTCGAAGTGCAGGTGCTGGCGCAGAGCCTGGCCCGCCCCCATCGCGACGAGGCGATGCTGCTCGGCATGCGGGCCGGCGAGATCGGCTGGTTGCGCGAGGTGCTGCTGGTGGCCGACGGCGTGCCGGTCGTCTACGCGCGCTCCCTGTTGCCGCGCCGTAACCTGCGCGGCGGCTGGCGCCTGCTGGCGGGCATCGGCAACAGGCCGCTTGGGGCGGCGCTGTTCGCCGACCCGCGCATCTCCCGTTCGCCGCTCGCCTGCCGGCGGCTTGACCGCCGCGATGCGCGTTATCATCGGGCCCTCGTTGCCAGCGACAGCGCGGCGCCGGCCCTGTGGGCGAGGCGCTCGGTGTTCCGGCTCAAGCGCCGCTCGCTGATGGTCTGCGAGGTATTCCTTCCTGCGATCAGAGCGCTCGACCGATGACCCTGACCCAAAGACTGCTCCATTACGAAAAACTGATGCGGCTGGACAAGCCGATCGGCATCCTGCTGTTGCTGTGGCCGACCCTGTGGGCCTTGTGGATCGCCGGCATGGGCCAGCCGAGCGCCTTCCTGGTGTGGATCTTCGTGCTCGGCACGGTGCTCATGCGCTCGGCCGGCTGCGTCATGAACGACTACGCCGACCGCAACATCGACGGCCATGTCGAGCGCACCCGCAATCGCCCGCTCGCCACCGGAGTGGTGTCCTCGCGCGAAGCCTTGCTGCTCGCCGGCGGCCTCTCGCTGGTGGCCTTCCTGATGATCCTGCCGCTGCACCGGCTGGTGCTGTGGCTGTCCGTGGTGGCGCTCTTTCTCGCTGCCAGCTACCCCTTCACCAAGCGCTTCCTGGCCATCCCCCAGGCCTATCTCGGCATCGCCTTCGGTTTCGGCATCCCCATGGCCTTCGCCGCGCAGCAATTCGCCGTACCGCCGATCGCCTGGTTGATGCTGCTCGCCAACGTCTTCTGGGCGGTGGCCTACGACACCGAATACGCGATGGTCGATCGGCCCGACGACCTAAAGATCGGCATCAAGACCTCGGCCATCACCTTCGGACGTTTCGATGTTGCGGCGGTGATGCTGTGCTACGCGATCACCCTCGGCCTGCTCGCCTGGGTGGGCCAGCTGGCCGCGCGCGGCTGGCCGTTCTACCTTGGCCTCTGCGTCGCCGCAGGCATCGCCCTCTACCACTACACCCTGATCCGCGACCGCGACCGCCAGCGCTGCTTCAAGGCCTTCCTGCACAACAACTGGCTCGGCGGGGTGATTTTCGTCGGCCTGGCGGCCGATTACCTGCTTCATCCCGTCGGGGGGTGAGGTTTTTGTCGCGGCTGAGGATGCCGGCTCGGCTTCGCCATTGCCGGCGGGCTGTGGTGCCTTCGTGTCGGGCACGGCATTCGGCCACGATTCGTCGCCCCGGCGCAGGCCGGGGTCCAGGGCCTTTGGTCTTTATCGTTTGCTCGGTGGGGTGCTTTCGGCTGACGGTGATTGGCCGGGTCTCGCCCCGGCGGGCGACCACCTTTCTTGTGAATTCCCGCCGGCCGCGGGCTGCGCCCGGCGCTGCAGAAGGGGAAAGCTACTGCCGGCTCGGCTTCGCCATTGCCGGCAGGTTGTCGTGCCGTGCCGCCAATTCGGGCTCGGCAGCCGGCCACGATTCGTCGCCCGGGTCGGGCGTCGAAACTGATCCTGCACTGGCTCGGGGACATCGACGCGGTGATTGGCCGGGTCTCGCCCCGGGGCGACCATCTTTCTTGTGGCGACAAGAAAGATGGATAAAGAACACACCCCTGCCGCAGCGCCGGCTCGCCGGTTTCGCCATTGCGCCCGGCGGTCGTCGGCGAAACTCGCCCTCACGGGCTCAGACATCGACGCGACAAGTCCGGGCACGGCCGCGGGCTGCACTCGGCGCTGCGAAGGGAAGGCCACTGCCGGCTCCGCTTCGCCATTGCCGGCAGGCCGTGTCGCCAGTTCGGGCGCGCCATTTGGGCACGATTCGTCGCCCCGGCGAAGGCCGGGGTCAGGGTTTGATCCTTGCGGCGGTTTTGGGGTGCCTGCGCTTGGCGGTGATTGGCCGGGTCTCGCCCCGGCGGGCGACCTCCTTTCTTGTGGCGACAAAGAAAGGAGGCAAAGAAGCGCCCCCTGCCGCAGCGCCGGCTCGCGCCGGTGCCCTCGCTGCGCCCGCGTCCGGCGGGTCGCGTCGAAACTCGCCCTCACGGGCTCAGACATCGACGCGACAATTCCCGCCGGCCGCGGGCTGCACTCGGCGCTGCAGAAGGGGAAGGCCGCTGCCGGCTCGGCTTCGCCATTGCCGGCGGCGTGTAGCGCCTCCGTTTCGGGCGCGGCATTCGGGCACGATTCGTCGCCCCGGCGAAGGCCGGGGTCCAGGCTCTTGATCCTTGCTGTTTGGTTCTCGGGGTGCCTGCGCTTGGCGGTGATTGGCCGGGTCTCGCCCCGGCGGGCGACCATCTTTCTTGTGGCGACAAGAAAGATGGATAAAGAAACGCCCCCTGCCGCAGCGCCGGCTCGCGCCGGTGCCCTCGCTGCGCCCGCGCCCGGCGGGTCGCGTCGAAACTCGCCCTCACGGGCTCAGACATCGACGCGACAATTTCCGCCGGCCGCGGGCTGCACTCGGCGCTGCAGAAGGGGAAAGCTACTGCCGGCTCGGCTTCGCCATTGCCGGCAGGTTGTCGTGCCGTGTCGCCAGTTCGGGCACGCCATCCGGACACGATTCGTCGCCCCGGCGCAGGCCGGGGTCCAGGGTCTTTGATCTTTGCTGTGCCGTTCGAGGCGAGCGTTCGGCTGCTTGAGATTGGGCGGGACTGGCCCAGGTGGGCCCGGACATCGACGCGAGAATTTCTGCTGGCTGCAGCTTGCACTGGGTGCGACCGAAGAGGAAAGCCTCTGTCGGCTCAATTACGGGCACCATGCGACGCCTCGCTCCAGCTACCTGGTGATCGACAATCCAGACCTTCTCGGTACCCGTCTTGTCGGATTTCGTGGCGTAGTAGTCGGTGCCAGATTTGACGATGTAGCGACACCATTCCTCGGTGGGGACGGCCTTCCATTCGATCAGGACGCAGTAACGACCGTCTTCAGATATGTGCCACTTGCCCTGAGCGGTCGAGCTCCTTCCTCCCTTGTCCCTGTTGTCGGACGAGATGACGAAATCTCCGCCGGCGTCGTTGGTCCCGAAGTGTCTGTTTCCCTTGGCGTTTACTCGACTCATTCTTGCGTCGGGCAATAGCTGGCTCAGCTCGTCCCGGGTGAGGGTGGTCCAGCCCTGTGCGTCGAGGTCCCGGAGCACGGCGGCCTCCTGTGCGGAGGCAAGCGTGGTGACAAGTGCAAACGACACGAGTAGGTAGCGAAGTGAGCTTGGCATCGGAGTTCCCTGCATTGACGAAGCGTGGGGGCGCGCGAGCGGGCTGCATACCGCCGCGAAGAGACATGTCGTTGAGCACAGTCTCCCGCGCCTGAGCGCAAAAAGCCACTGGATTCGCTGCGCCCATCCCGTCCGGCAGCAAGTTCGGCTCGACCCGTAGCCCCGATGTGCTGCTGCAAGTCTGGCGCCGTGCGATTTCAACGGACAGGCATGCATGCGATCGGCTGCCGACCTGCTTGCTGAGGCAAGCGCCGATGCGTTTGCGCATGGCGGCGAGCCTGGAACCGGATCAGCGCATTCAAAGGCGTTCGAGGATGCTGCCCGAGGCATGGTGGGCCGCGGCGGGAATCCGATGCCGCGCTACTTCGGACATCCTACACAGCCATCCATCTGCGCATGCAGGAAGATCGCCCGGTCGATATTCGCGCCGCTGAGGTCTGCGTTGATCAGCAAGGCGTTGGTGAAATCCGCGCCCCCCAGGTCCGCGCCGACGAAGGAGGTGTCGTGGAGGTGAGTGGCGCGCAGGTTGGCGCGCTGCAGCTTGGCACCGCGCAACGAAGTGCCGACGAGGCGGGCGTTGGTGAAATCGGCGGCGGTGAGGTCGGCGTTCGCGAGGTCGGCCTTGCCGAGGTCGGCGTTCTGGAAATTGGCGTTGCGCAGCTTGGCGTCGACGAGCTTTGCCTCGTTGAGCTTGGCGCCGCGAAGGTTGATGCGGCTCATCATGGCCTTGCTGAGATCGGCGCCCTGCAACTGGGTGTAGGAAAAATTGGCTTCGTCGAGGATCGCGCCGCTCAGGTTTGCGCCCTGCAGCTCGGAGCGGGAGAACTGCGAGTGGGCGAGATTGGTGCCCGAGAAATCCGCGCCGTTAAGATTCATGCTGGCGCAAAGGGTACCGCGGCGGATGTCGCAGCCGCCGACCGAGCGCACATCCTGCGCAAGAGCCGAACTGGCGGCGAGGAGGAACAGGAGCGGAAGCAATGATCTTGGCATGGTCGGCTGTGGCCTAATCCTTTGTGGCGGAGCGTGCGCCGTTGGCCTCGCGGCGAGGAGCGCTCCCCTGAAAGTACATGATTTGCGGTCTTCGCGAAAAAGGAACGTTACGCGGCCGTGTCGGCTCACCGCGCTCGAAGCGACAGGTTCTCAGGGCTTCTTGTCGCCCAGCATCGCCTTGAGATTGGCGAACGGCGAATGGGTGGCGACTTCGCCTTGCGGCGTCTGCACGCTGCGTCCGGCCTGGGCTTCGGCCTGGCGCTGGTGCTCGTTGTCGTGGCAGTAGAGGCACAGCAGCTCCCAGTTGCTGCCGTCGGGCGGGTTGTTGTCGTGATTGTGGTCGCGGTGGTGCACCGTGAGCTCACGCAGGTTGGCGACGGTGAAGGTGCGCGCGCAGCGCCCGCAGATCCACGGATAGATCTTCAGCGCCCGCTCACGGTAGCCCTCGCTGCGGGCGTCGGCATTGCGACGCGCGTCGGCAACGATCCTGTCTAGTTTGCTGGTGTCCTTGGTCTTCATGGGAGCGATTCCGGTCGTTTGGCCTGCATCATAGACCATGGCGGCGGCGCTTCGTGCGCGCTTGTCTCGGTTATGATTCGGCGTTGTGGAATATCGTGCGAGACAGGACCGAGAATGCGCAGATCAGGTGTGGGCGGGCTGGTCTATTCGACCGAAAGCGGACGCATGTGTCCGCAATGCCGCAAGCCGGTGGAGGCCTGTAACTGTGCCGCACAGGCGGCCGCGGCGCTCGGCGGCGACGGCGTGGTGCGGGTCAGTCGCGAGACCAAGGGACGCGGCGGCAAGGCGGTGACGGTGGTGCGCGGGGTGGCGCGCGGCGCGATGGAGCTGGCGCTGCTTGGCAAACAGCTGCGCACCGCCTGCGGTAGCGGCGGTACGGTCAAGGATGGCGCAATCGAGGTCCAGGGCGATCACTGCGAGCGGGTCATCGAGCAGCTCAGGAAGCAAGGCTTCACGGTCAAGCGTGCGGGTGGCTGAGAGGGCCGGCTCCGTGCGCGATGTGGCGTCCGCGCTCATTGCCACCGCACGACCACCGCCACGAAGACCAGATACAGCACCATCAGCAGGGCGCCGCCGAGACGATGCAAGCCGTGGCGGTGGCTCGCTGCGGTGAGCGCGACGACCTTCATGCCCAGCAACCACAGCGCGGCAAAGATCACCAGCGGCGAGGGCGTGGCGAAGCCGATGAGCAGCGCCGGCAGACAGATGCCGGCGAGGATATTGAGCGTGTTGCTGTTCAGCGACTCGCTCACCACCGCGGCGCCGCGGCCTTCGCGCGCGAGCTGCACCGCGGCGACCACATTCGGGATCGAGGTCAACGCCGCCAGTACCACCATGCCCACGATGCCCTGGCTGATTCCCAGGCGCCCGGCCAGCACGACCACCGAGTTCACCGCCGCCACGCTTGAAGCCACGATCAGCGCCATCGCAAGGGTAGCCCAGGCCAGGTCCTTGCGCGAAGCATGCGGGATGTTCTCGCGCTTGCGGGCGTCGCGGTGCACATGGCCGATGGCGGCCGCGAGAAAGCGCCTGCTCGAGGCGGGTAGCGCGAGCCGGGCGAGCTGCGGCGGATGCATGCCGGTCAGCACGAAATACGGTAGCAGCACCAGTGCCAGCAACACCAGGCTGGTCCCCACCGCAATCCATTGCAGCACCAGGGCGGTGACGACCGCGCTCACGACCAGGCTCGTGCCGCCGTTGAACCAGAGTCCCTGCCGGCCTATCGATACCCGACCTGCTACCAGTGCGCTCAGCCCGAGCAGGCCGGCCAGATTGAAGATGTTCGATCCCAGCACCACGCCCAGCCCGAGTTCGTGATGATTGGAGAGCAGAGCGGTAGAGGCCGAGCAAATCTCGGGCGAGTCGGCACCCAGTGCGGTGACGATGCCAAGCAGGCCTTCCGGCAAACGCAGTCGCGCGCCGATGCGCTCGAGCGCCGTGGCCAGGTGCGCGCTGGCCCATGACATTACCGTCACCGACGCCGCAAATACAGCCAGTGCGCTCCACACTGCCATGCCGTCCAGCCGGGCTACACGGGCCGCACGATGTCACCCGTTCGCAATGTCGGTTCCCTCATTGCCGGAAGAGGGCAAAGGTGGAGCAAGCGGCATGCGCCCGTCCAGGCGCCTGAGAGCTGCGCCGTGACAGTAGTATCCCGATCACACATGCAGCAGCGCGATCTTCAGCGGCGGCTTGTCGTCGGGGCTGGGGAAGTCGGCTTCCGGGGCGATGATTTCCACCTCGCGGATCGGCCGGCCGGCCTTTCTGGCGCTGCGCTCGAGCTGATCGACCCAGGCCTCGCGGTCCATCTGCGCGACATTGTTGCAGCAGATCAGCGTACCCCCCTCGGCCGTGGCGAGCAGCGCCGGCTTGAACAGCGCCGGATAATCCTTGACCAGGTCGACCACGCCGAACGGGCTCCTGGCGTAGCGCGGGGGATCGAGGAATACCACGTCGAACTGCTGCGCCTTGAGCTCGGGGAAGGGCGGCATGCGCTTGCCGCGCACGAACTGCGGCTGGCCGATGCCCGAGAACTGGCGCAGCGCCGCGAAGGCATCGCATTTGACGAAGCGCACCCTGATCGGCAGCTCGTTGAGGCGCGCGCTCTCCTTGCCGACCGCGAGCGCGGACTCCGCGAAATCCACGTTCACCACATGGCGTGCGCCGGCCTTGGCCGCGGCGATGCCGATGCCGCAGGTGTAGGCGAACATGTTGAGGACCGACTTGCGGGTGGCTTCCTGCATCACCCGGCGCCGACCGGCGCGCAGGTCGAGGAACAGCCATGGGTCCTGGCCGGCATGACGCGCCTGAAAGCGGTACCTGACACCGAGTTCGCGGATCTCGCGGGGCAGGTGCGCGATCTCGTTCCGTTCGGGTTCGAGGGTGTTGGCGATGCGCGAGTTCGACTGGCTGCGGTCGTTCCAGATCACCGGCAGGCCGGGGAATGCGTCGGCGTAGAAGCCTTCTATCGCCGCCAGCTCATCTGCGCCGAGGGCGCGGTGGAAGGTCTGTACCAGCAGCAGCTCGCCGTAGCGGTCGATCGTCAGCCCGGACTCGCCCTCGACGGTGCCGTGGAACAGGCGGTAGGCGTCGGTCTGCTCGGCGTCGAGCCGGGCGATGAGATCGGCTCGTGCGGCGAGGGCGCGGGCGAGAAGGTCGGGAATGTTCGATGGCATGAGGAGCCGTACTGCGAGGGTGGAAAGGCGCACATGATAGTAGCGCAGGCCGGCGAACGGGCGATTTCCGATTCTTTGTGTCATTTCTGGCGCCTTTGCGCCTTGCCGGACGGGACAGAGCGGGCCTTGCGTGCCACTATTGAAACTCCTGGCAATGACCTAGCAAGGGATGACACAGGGCGCCGCGAGCTTTCGCGCGGGTGCGGTGACATCCCCTGTGCCGAGCCGACTGCGATCGGTTACCGCGATGACCAAGACCTACCGTGCATTCCTCTCCTACAGCCACTGCGATGACCGGCTCGCGCGCCGCATCCACGTGGAGCTGGAAAACTGGCGCATCGATCCCGGGCTGATCGGACGCAGCAGCCCGGTCGGTGCCGTTCCCAAGACCCTGCGACCGATCTTTCGTGACCGCGAGGAGCTTTCCGGCGGCGGCAGCCTGAGCGAGGCGATCAGGGCGGCGCTCGCCGATTCGGAGTTCCTCATCGTGCTGTGTTCGCGCGATGCCGCGCAGAGCGCCCATGTGAACGAAGAGATCCGTGTGTTCAAGAGCCTGGGGCGCGGCGCCCGGATCATTCCGCTGATCATTGCCGGCGAGCCGGGCAGCGCGGATGCCGAGTGCTTTCCTCCGGCGCTGCTGCAGGATTTCGATGCCGATGGCAACGCGCTCGGCAGCGCCGCCGAGCCGCTGGCTGCCGATGCCCGCGAATCCGGAGACGGACATCGGCAGGCGCTGGCCAAGGTCGTCGCCGGCCTGCTTGGCGTACCCTTCGACGAGATCGCGCAGCGCGCGGTGCAGGCGGCGCGGCGGCGCAGTCGCATCCTTTTCGCGGTCGCCGCCGTGATGACCCTGCTGGCGCTGACGGCCGGCGGCTTCGCCTGGCTCTCCGAATCCCGGCGGGCGGTGGCGGAGCGCAACTACCAGGCGGCGCTCGGCGCGGCCGATTCGCTGCTCGACGATGTCGGCATGGAGCTAATCCGTGTCGAGGGGGTCGAGCTTGAAACCACCAAGGGGGTCATCGAGCGCGCCAGCGCGATCATCGACGAGCTGAGCCGCTCGTTGCCCGATGCACCCGAGTTGCAGATCAGCCGCGTCAACGCGCTGGGCGTGTTCGCGCAGGCCCTGGCGGCCAAAGGCGACAATCAGGGGGCCTTGCTGCGCTACCGCGAAGCCGAGGCGCTCGCTGCGCGGCTGCTCGCCGCGCGGCCGGACGATCCCGCCCGCGAAGCCTTGCTTGCGCTGGTTCGCACCAGGCTGGGCGCCGCGCTCGCGGCGGGCGGCGAGCGTCAGGCGGCGATCGGCTCGCTGGAAGCGGGTTTGAGCGTTCTGGGGCGCGTCGAGGCGCGCATCGAGGCGAGCCCCGACCTGCAACTGGAAGTGGCGAACGCCGAGATGATGCTGGCGCTGCTGTTGGCCGATCAGAATGGAATGACGGAAGCGGTTGCGCACGGCAACCGGGCGAGCACCATCGCCGGCGACTTGTCGAGGCGCAACCCGGACGACTGGCGGTATCGCCTGTTGCAGGTCGCAGCGCGCAACGCCGAAGCCGAGTTGCTGCTCAAGCAGGGCAAGCGCGACGCTGCACTCGAGATCTACGCCGAGGTCGAAGGCCGCCTGATCGAGGCTGCGGGGCGCAAACCCGACATGCCGCAGATCCGTACCCTGCTTGCCACCGTGCAGGCCAGCATGGCCAGTCTGTACGACGAGATGGGCAAGGCCGGCGAGGCCGAGGCGGCGCGCAAGCGCTCCGCCAAGACCACCTCGGCGCTGGTGGCAGGCGATGCGGAGAACCTCGATGCCCGTCGCCAGCGGGCCGACAAGCTCGCCGAGGAGGCGCAAGCGCTCGCCAGCCGCGGCGCGGCCATGGAGTCCGCGGCGCTGTTCCGCGAAAGCCGAGAAGCGCTCGAGTCGATGCTGGAGAGCGCGCCGGACGACGCGCAGGTGCGACTGTCGCTGCAACTCTCGCTCGCCCGCGCAAGCGATGCGCTTGCGGCGGCAGGACTCAATGCCGCGGCGGAAGTCGCGGCGCGCCGTTTGCTCGAGTTGCGGGAAAAGCAGTTCGCCGCCGCGCCGAATGATTCGAAGGTGGCCCGGGATCTTACGCTCGCGTTGCATCGCTTGGCGGGCGTGCTGGAGCAAAAGGGTGAGTTTGAGGACGGGCTGAGCTTGCGCGAACGACAACTGGCGCTCGAGGAGAGGCTCGGCAGCGACGGTCGCGATAATCGGGCGCTGCTCGCGGATGCCCACCAGGCGGTCGGATTGCTGCAGTGGCGCCTTGGACGGCGGGCCGAGGCGCTGCGGCATTACGAGCAATACGTCGCGCTGCTCACCGACCTGGCGATCCCGGAGGGCGCCGACAAGACGCTGCGGGTGAGGCTCGGACAGGGACTGCTCAACCTTGGCGAACTGCGCGTGCTCGGTGGCGACCGGGCCGGTGCGCTGAGCGCATTCACCCAGTGCCTCGAACTGCGTCGGGCGCTCGTCGAGGCGGGTTTCTCCTCGACCGAGCGGCTGATCGATCTGGCCTGGGCCCAGGCGCGGTTGGCTCAGTTTGGTGACGCTCCGGCGCTGCGCTGGCGCCAGGTCGAGAAGCTGCTGACTCGTGCCGATGGTATTGCGCCGCTCGGCGACCTGGACGAGGAACTGCTGACCACGGCCCGTATCGCGATCTCGGGCAATCCGCTCTGAGTGGCCGGCGCGTGTTTCTCACCGCCGCGAAGCGGAGATTCGTCGGCGCCGTTGTGGTCCGCCGCGTGGCGAATGCGATGATGCCACGTCACCGATGTGCGGTCACGACGGACGAAAAAATGCCGCCCGGTGCGAACCGGGCGGCATGACCGCCGAAGCGGTG
The DNA here is from genome assembly GCA_024235595.1 of Zoogloeaceae bacterium. Taxonomy (GTDB): domain Bacteria; phylum Pseudomonadota; class Gammaproteobacteria; order Burkholderiales; family Rhodocyclaceae; genus Cognatazoarcus. The sequence continues at coordinate 766,386 of JACKMC010000001.1, forward strand.
TGTTTCAGTTCGGCCTCGGCCGAATTCGATCAGGCAGCTTTCTTGGTGCTCAGAGCCTGGACGGTTGCCTTGGTAGCAGCGGCGACGTTGGCTTCGGCCAGGTCGGAAGCTTGCTTGGCGGCCTTGCTGACGCTGTCGTAGGCGCTGTTTGCAGCGGCCATGGCCGACTTGGCAGCGGTGAAGGCAGCTTCGGAACCAGCCGGAGCGGACTTGGCAGCCTGGTCCAGAGCCGAATTCACGGTCTTGTTGATCTCGGCGATCTGGGCTTCGACCAGCTTGGTCACTTCGTTCTGGCCTTCGGCGGCGATTTCATAAACGCTGCGAGCGTAAGCAACGGCCTTGTCGACCATCGGCTGGGCCAGGCTGGTCTGGAGCTTGACCAGTTCCTGCGGATCCTTGACAGCCAGCAGGGCCTTGGTGTTGGCGACGCCGTCTTCCATCACCGAGCGAGCGGTGTTGAGGTTCAGGGCAGCAAGACGCTCGGCACGGGCGAAGGCGCTGGTAGCCTGGCCAAGAAGGGTCTCGAGGGCGGCCTTGCCGGCTTCGACGAATTGCTCAGGAGCGGTGAATTTGGTCATGATTGATTTCCTTGGTGAGTTGATGCGAACTTCGGTTATCCGCCCATCAGAGCCTTGCTTGATGTTGCGGTGCAGCATGGATTGAATTATACGGATGAATCAGCGACTGTCAACTGAAATGTTGCAATGCGCAATCGGGGCGCCGCGAGCGCTTCGAAGCCCTTGGCAGAGCACTCTCGATCGGCTTCCGTCGCGTGACGAGGCCGCTCGCAGTGAATCACGTTGCAATGCCCGGATCGTCGCCTGTCGCCAGGCCATGCGCTGGCACTTGAACCGTGTTCACCTGGTCGGCACGCTCGGCTTGCTTGACGCTGCCCGAGCGCCTATCGGGTACTGCCCGGCATCGGCCGCGCTTCCGGCGGGCTCCGTGCCGCTGCGATCCGCTGCAGGGGTGAGCGCATGCGAAACAAGCCGGCCCTCTTCGCCGGCATGGTGTTGTCGCCGGCCGCAACCACGCAAGCTGCGGTGCTTGCCGAAGGCGACAGATACCATGTAATTCTCGAAAGCGTGCAGGTCAGGGGACTCGAATACCGCGACAGTCCCGGCGACGTGACACGGCGGGATCACCATCCTGCCTCGGTGCTCCATGCGCTGGCGTCATTCAGGCGCACGATCGCCTTGCCCGACGGGAAGGTCCTGGTGCGTGAGTTCAAGGCCGGCGATGCGATCGAGCCGGAAGCGCTGACACGCATTGGCAGCAATGTGGGGGATTCCCCGACCTACGTCATCGTCGTCGAGCTGAAGGTGGCCCCTCCGATGCATTCGGTGTTAATGGTCTGCCCGGCGGGCGGGGCATATTGCCTGCATGTCCGTACAATTGCTGCTTTGCGGGTTGTCCAAAGCCGCTGCCACTCAGAGTCGAATCCAATGAACGTACCCGTCGAAGCCCGAACCGGCATGCCCACCCCTGTTGCATCCATCGAATGGAGCGAAGCCGACGAAGCGCGAAGCGCCCGCTGGCAGTCCGAGGCGGGCTTGCCGCCGCCGCGCCGGGTGGTCGTTGCCGACGACACCATGAAGGCCGACACGGCCTATCAGCTTGCCTGCGCGGGGACGGCGCTGTTGTGGCGAGGCGACTTCCAGAATGCACGGCTGTTGCTGCAAGCGGTCTCAAGGCGGGTGGACGGGCTGCGGCGCAAGCCCGGGCGGCCCGGCAAGCGCGCCAGGGCCGAGCCTTCGCAGCTCGAGGCTTTCCATCTCTACCGCATGGCGCAGGCACAGCGCGCCCGCATCCTCGGCATGCTGCTCATCCCTTTTGAGAGCGACTTCGTGATTCCGCTGCGCCGCGCGCCGGAGGTGGCCACGGCCTGCAGCGAGGCAGGTCTCTCTCCAGACGGCCCGATGGTGATGTCGCTGCGCGAGCTGCAAGGCCTCATCGGTGCCCATGAATGGCGTCGCCGCGGAGTCCTCGTGACAGCGCTCGAAGCCCGCATCCATCCTCACTACGGCGTGTTTTCACCGGTGCGCGGCGAATACCTGGATCTCGTCGCCTCGGCGCCGCTGCCGCCGGCAACAAAGCTCGCCTTCGACATCGGTACCGGCAGTGGCGTGCTCGCCGCGCTGCTCGCGCGGCGCGGCGTGGCGCGCATCGTCGCCACCGACCAGGATCAGCGTGCCATTGCCTGTGCGCGCGAGAACATCGAGCGGCTCGGCTACGCGGCGCAAGTCGAGGTACGCCGGGCCGATCTCTTTCCCGAAGGCAAGGCGCAGCTGGTGGTATGCAATCCGCCCTGGCTGCCCGCCAAGCCGACCTCGCCGCTCGAACATTCCGTCTACGATCCGGACAGTCGCATGCTGCGCGGTTTCCTCGCCGCTGTGGCGGAGCACCTTGCACCGGGCGGGGAAGCCTGGTTGGTCCTCTCCGACCTGGCCGAGCATCTTGGTCTGCGCAGCCGCGCCGCCTTGCTGGAGATGTTCGAGGGAGCCGGCCTCGAGGTGATCGGTCGGCTCGACACCACCCCGCGACACGGACGGAGCAAGGATCAGGACGACCCCCTGCACGCGGCGCGGGCGGCTGAGGTGACATCCTTGTGGCGGCTCGGGGTGCCCCAGTCGTAGACGTGGGAATCGGCATGTGATTCGTCGCCCCGGCGCAGGCCGGGGTCCAGGGCTCTTGATCTTTGTCGTGTGGTTTTTGGGGTGCCTTCGGTTGGCGGTGATTGGCCGGGTCTCGCCCCGGCGGGCGACCACCTTTCTTGTGGCGACAAGAAAGGTGGATAAAGAAACGCCCCCTGCCGCAGCGCCGGCTTCGCCGGTTCCCTCGCTCCGCCCACGCCCGGCGGGTCGCGTCGAAACTCGCCCTGGCGGGCTCAGACATCGACGCGACAATTCCCGCCGGCCGCGGGCTGCACTCGGCGCTGCAGAAGGGGAAGGTTGCTGCCGGCTCGGCTTCGCCATTGCCGGCGGCGTGTAGGGCCTTCGTTTCGGGCACGGCATTCGGGCACGATTCGTCGCCCCGGCGCAGGCCGGGGTCCAGTGCCTGCTGATCCTTGCTGTTTGGTTCTCAGGTTGCCTTCGGTTGGCGCCTGATTGGCCGGGTCTCGCCCGGCAGGGCGACCATCTTTCTTGTGGCGACAAGAAAGATGGATAAAAAAACGCCCCCTGCCGCAGCGCCGGCTTCGCCGGTGCCCCGGTGCCCCTCGCTCCACCCACGCCCGGCGGGTCGACATCGACGCGTCGAAACTCGCCCTGGCGGGCTCAGACATCGACGCGACAATTCCGCCGGCGGGCGCGGCTCGGCGCTGCAGAAGGGAAGAACTCGCGCCAGCTGCCGGCTCGGCTTCGCCATTGCCGGCGGCGTGCGTTGCCGTTGTCTCGGGCACGGCATTCGGGCACGATTCGTCGCCCCGGCGCAGGCCGGGGTCCAGTGCCTTTGATCCTTGCTGTTTGGTTCTCGGGTTGCCTTCGGTCGGCGCCTGTTGGCCGGGTCTCGCCCCGGCGGGCGACCATCTTTCTTGTGGCGACAAGAAAGATGGATAAAGAAGCGCCCCCTGCCGCAGCGCCGGCTTTGCCGGTGCCCTCGCTCCACCCACGCCCGGCGGGTCGCGTCGAAACTCGCCCTCTCGGGCTCAGACATCGACGCGACAATTCCCGCCGGCCGCGGGCTGCGCTCGGCGCTACAGAAGGGGAAGGCTGCTGCCGGCTCGGCTTCGCCATTGCCGGCGGCGTGCGTTGCCGTTGTCTCGGGCGCGGCATCCGGACACGATTCGTCGCCCCGGCGCAGGCCGGGGTCCAGGCTCTTGATCCTTGCTGTTTGGTTCTCGGGGTGCCGTCGGTCGGCGGTGATTGGCCGGGTCTCGCCCCGGCGGGCGACCATCTTTCTTGTGGCGACAAGAAAGATGGATAAAGAAACGCCCCCTGCCGCAGCGCCGGCTCTCGCCGGTCCCTCGCTCCACCCACGCCCGGCGGGTCGCGTCGAAACTCGCCTGGCCCACGCCCGGCGGGTCGCGTCGAAACTCGCCCTGGCGGGCTCAGACATCGACGCGACAATTCCCGCCGGCCGCGGGCTGCGCTCGGCGCCGCAGAAGGGGAAGGTTGCTGCCGGCTCGGCTTCGCCATTGCCGGCGGCGTGCGTGCCGCCGGCCTTCGTTTCCGGGCGGCATTCGGGCACGATTCGTCGCCCCGGCGCAGGCGCCCGGCGGGTCCCTTTGATCCTTGCTGTTTGGTTCTCAGGTTGCCTTGCTGTTGGCCGGGTTCGACCACCTTCTTGTGGCGACAAGAAAGATGTGGCGCCCCTGCCGCAGCGAAAGGTGGTTGCTTCGAAACTCGCCCTGCGGCGACATCACGGCGCCTGCGCTCGGCTCGGCCAGGCTCGCTCGGCCTTCGCGTCACCGCGCGCTGCTCGCTTTCGGCCGGGTCTCGCCCGTGGCGACCACCTTTCTTGTGGCGACAAGAAAGGTGGATAAAAAAACGCCCCCTGCCGCAGCGCCGGCTTCGCCGGTGCCCTCGCTCCACCCACGCCCGGCGGGTCGCGTCGAAACTCGCCCTGGCGGGCTCAGACATCGACGCGACAATTCCCGCCGGCCGCGGGCTGCACTCGGCGCCGCAGAAGGGGAAAGCTGCTGCCGGCTCGGCTTCGCCATTGCCGGCGGCGTGTGGTGCCTTCGTTTCGGGCGCGGCATTCGGACACGATTCGTCGCCCCGGCGCAGGCCGGGGTCCAGGCTCTTGATCCTTGCTGTTTGGTTCTCGGGTTGCCTTCGGTCGGCGCCTGTTGGCCGGGTCTCGCCCCGGCGGGCGACCACCTTTCTTGTGGCGACAAGAAAGGTGGATAAAGAAACGCCCCCTGCCGCAGCGCCGGCTTCGCCGGTGCCCTCGCTCCACCCACGCCCGGCGGGTCGCGTCGAAACTCGCCCTCTCGGGCTCAGACATCGACGCGACAATTCCCGCCGGCCGCGGGCTGCGCTCGGCGCCGCAGAAGGGGAAAGCCACCGCCGGCTCGGCTTCGCCATTGCCGGCGGCGTGCGTTGCCGTTGTCTCGGGCGCGGCATCCGGGAGCGTTTTGTTGCCTCGCCGGCTCTGTCGCCTTGCTGCAGTGCAGCCCGTCACCGAGCCTTCAGTGTGCGGTTTGCTTCCGGCCCAGCATCCGCTGGACCCCGCTGACCACGGCCAGCACCAGAGCTCCGGCGATGACGCCCGCGGCGCCGTTGATCACGACCGGCGCGAGCGCGCCCCACAGGCCGCCAAGCTGTTCGGAGAGCTGTTCGATCCAGTGATGGATCGGGCCGATGCCGTGGGTGAGGATGCCGCCGCCTACCAGGAACATCGCCGCGGTGCCCAGCACCGAGAGCCCGCGCATCAACCAGGGCGCGGCGATGAGGATGCCGCGGCCGATCTTGCGCTGAAATGAGGCCGAGCCGGTATCGCCGCTGCGCCGCGTGAGGTGGAGACCGAGGTCGTCGAGCTTGACGATACCGGCGACCACGCCGTAGACCCCGATGGTGATCAGGATGGCGATGCCGACCAGCACCGTGAGTTGTGTGGTGAAGGGGGCGTCGGCAACGGTGCCGAGGGTAATGGCGATGATCTCGGCCGAAAGGATGAAGTCGGTACGGATTGCGCCCTTGATCTTGTCGGCCTCGTAGGCAACCGGGTCGATCCCGGGGTCGGCGAGCGCTCCGACGAGCTCTTCGTGGTGGGCCGCGTCTTCGACGTCGCGATGCAGGAACTTGTGGGCGAGTTTCTCGAAGCCCTCGAAGCACAGAAAGGCGCCGCCCATCATCAGCAGGGGTATCACCGCCCAAGGCGCGAATGCGCTGATCGCCAGCGCTGCCGGAACGAGGATGGCCTTGTTGCGGAAGGAGCCTTTGGCGACCGCCCACACCACCGGCAGTTCGCGGTCGGCGGTGACGCCGGTGACCTGTTGTGCGTTGAGGGCGAGGTCGTCGCCGAGCACGCCGGCAGTCTTCTTGGCGGCGACCTTGGTGAGCACCGCCACATCGTCGAGCAGGGTGGCAATGTCGTCGATAAGCGCGAGCAGACTTGTTGCGGCCATTCGGGGAGTCCTGTGTGTCAGCCGCCTTGGCGGTCGTTGCGTAACATGTTAGCGGTACATGGGCGAGGCATGCATCAATCCTGCCTGTCGCCGGCAAGCTTGCGCAGTGCCGCGGCGACTTCGAAAAGATCCTTCATCACCGGCACGCCAAGGCTCAGCACGTCTTCCGCGGGACTGAGCATATCGGGCACCATCACTACCCGGGCGCCGGCCGCGATGCCGCCACGGACGCCGGTATTGGAGTCCTCGAGCACGAGGCAGTCGCCGACCGGTGTCGCGGCGAGGCGGGCGGCGGCGAGATAGATGTCGGGCGCGGGCTTTCCCCGGCTGACCTCGTCGCCGCCGACTACGCCCCCCAGGCGTGGCAAGAGGCCGGTGTGGGCGAGTTTGGGCACGGCGCGGCTGCGGCGGGTGGAGGTCGCGACGACGCGTGGCAACTCGAGGCTCTCGAGCAGATCGAAGAGCTCGAGGACGCCGGGCTTGAGTGGAAAGCGCCCTTCGGCGATGGCCTGCTCGTAGCGCCGGCCGAACTCGGCCTGGTGGTCGTCGACCGGGAAGGTCGGCCCGAATGCGTCGCGTAGCAACTGGTAGCCGTCGCGCGAATTGCTGCCGATCATGCGCATCGCCACATCGTGGTCCCAGGGCAGCCCCAGGTACAGGCTCGCCTCGCGGCCTAGCTCGTAGGCGATGCGTTCGGAGTCGAGCAGCAGCCCGTCCATGTCGAAGATCACGGCGCGAATGGGATGGGAGTCGAAAGTCGTCATTGCGGGCTCAGTGGCATGCGCCCGAAGGCGAGGGTGGCGGCAAGGATCAGGCCGTGCAAATTCGTTGCGGCGATGGTGAGCTTGATCGCGGGGGCGAGCTCGGAGGGCTCTGCAGCGTGCTCGATCAGCAGCTTGGCGGCGCGGAAAGAGAGAATCAGGGTGAATGCCGCGGCGGCGCAGCCCTGCGGCAGGTTGAAGCGTCCGATCTGAAGCACCAGCCAGCCGTAGGCGACCACCGCAAGCAGCAGGTAGCCCCATTTTGCCGTATCCGCGCCGAGCCTCACCACCAGGGTGCGCTTGCCGGCGATCGCATCGGCCTTGCGGTCGGGAAACTGGTTGATGAAGAGCAGGCTGGCAACCAGCAGCGCATACGAGGCGCCGGCCACCAGCGGGGTCGAGGCGAAGCCGCCGCGCTGCACGAAATCGGTGCCCATCACCACCAGCAGCCAGCCCGCGGCGATCGCGATCTCGCCAAGCCCGCGGCTCATCAGGCGCAGCGGCGGCGCCGAGTAGGCCCAGCCCACGACGATGCCGGCGAGGCCGATCCAGATCAGGCCGCCACCGCTGTTCCAGGCGAGCCACAGCCCCGCGGGGATGACCGAGGCCAGCAGGCCATAGCCGAAAGCCGCCGTCTGGCGCATGCTCAACACGCCGTTCTGGATGAAGCGGCTGCCGCCGGTGAAGGGGAAGAGCCGCTCGGTATTGCAGGCATCGCTGCCGTTGCCGGCGTCGTGGTAGTCGTTGATCACGTTCACGCCGGCGTGCGCGACCAGCGCGAAGATCACGGTAAGCAGCGCATCCGCGGTGTCGAGCGGGACACTGCCGGCATGCGCCGAAGCCAGGCCGATCAGGCAGGCCACCAGCGTTACGCTGAGGAAGGCCGGCCGGGTGGCGAGGAAGTAGCGCAGTGCGGGCGAAGGCAGTGTGGCGAGGCTTGGTTCGGCGGGCATGTGTTGGCGGACTTCAGGTGGCAGGTGGGATTCGACCAAGCCACAGCAGGGCGGCGGCCTCGAGCATGGCGATCACACGGAACGCAGTGTAGAACGCCCGTTTCGAGGATTTGTGGCGGAACAGTTGCTGGGCGACGAGCGCGCCGGGCCAGCCAACCGCGCTGATGGCGAGGAGTTCGGCTTCGGGCGTACGGCGAGCATCGCGCTGGGCGCGGCGCTTGTCGATGTTGTACATCACGAAGGCGAGCGCACTGCCCACTGCGAGCAGCGGCAGCGTCCACATGGGCAGCCGCCCGATGATCAGGTTCCAGCCCAGTAGCGCACCCATGAGCAGCGCCAGCGCCCAGTCGGTCGCGAAGTTGCGGCCGCCCTTGGGGGCGGCAGTGGCGGCAGGTCTGCCGGGCGCGTTCGCGAACCGCACGCGGACCGCGCGCGGCCCCTTGGCGCTCGCGCTGTCGACTTCAAAGCTGAGCAGGTCACCCACCCGTGGCCGCCTGCCGGCGCCCATGATCGACTTGATGTGCAGGAAGTGTCGCTCCGTGGCGCCGGGAATCACGGCAAAACCAAAGCCGCGGGCGTCGTTCCATTCGATGATTTTTCCGTTGTGTCGCATGGCCGTCGTCCGCCCTCAAAGCAGCACGATGTCGTACTGCTCCTGGCCGTAGCTGGCCTCCGGGTGCAGCGAGATGGTCTTGTCGATGAAGTCGGAGAGCATCGCCAGCGCCTGCGATTCCTCGTCGTGGAAGAGATCGATGACGTTGGGTGCGGCCAGCACCCGGAACTCGCGGGCATTGAACTGTCGCGCCTCGCGCAGCAACTCGCGCAGGATCTCGTAGCATACGGTGCGCGCGGTCTTGACCTCGCCCCGGCCGTCGCAGGTGGGGCAGGATTCGCACAGCAGGTGGGCCAGCGATTCGCGGGTGCGCTTGCGGGTCATCTCCACCAGTCCGAGCTGGGTGAAGCCCGACACGCTCATCTTGGTGTGGTCCTTGGCGAGCGCCTTGCGGAACTCGTCGAGCACCGCGTCGCGATGTTCGACGCTTTCCATGTCGATGAAGTCGACGATGATGATGCCGCCGAGATTGCGCAGGCGCAGCTGGCGCGCGATGGTCTGGGCAGCCTCGAGGTTGGTCTTGAAGATGGTGTCGTCGAAGTTGCGGGCGCCGACGAAGCCGCCGGTGTTCACGTCCACCGTGGTCATGGCCTCGGTCTGGTCCATGATGAGGTAACCGCCGGACTTCAGATCGACCCGCCGCGCCAGCGCCTTCTCGATCTCGTCCTCGACCCCGTAGAGGTCGAACAGCGGGCGCTCGCCGACATAGTGGGTGAGCAGTGGCAGCACCTTGGGCATGTACTCTTCGGCAAAGGCGGTGAGCTTCTGGAAGTTCTCTCGCGAGTCGATCTGGATGCGGCCGGTTTCGTCGCCCACCAGATCGCGCAGCACGCGCTGGCCGAGGGTCAGGTCCTGGTACAGCACCTTGGGCGGAAAGGCCCCCACCGTGCGACTGCGGATTTCCGCCCAGATCTTGCGCAAGTAGGCGATGTCGGCCAGCAGCTCTGCGTCGGAGGCGGATTCGGCCATGGTGCGCACGATGAAGCCGCCCGGCTCGTCCGCGGGTACCAGCCGGGTGAGGCGCTCGCGAAGCTGCTCGCGCTCGGTCTCGTCCTCGATCCGCTGCGAGATGCCGATGTGCTTCTCCTGCGGCAGGTAGACCAGCATCCGGCCGGCGATGCTGACCTGGGTGGACAGCCGCGCGCCCTTGGTGCCGAGCGGATCCTTGAGCACCTGCACGGTGATGTTCTGGCCCTCGGCGAGGATGCGCTCGATCGGCTTGGGGCCGTCGCCGTTGTGGCGTTCGCTCCAGATGTCGGCCACGTGCAGGAAGGCGGTGCGTTCGAGACCGATATCGATGAACGCAGACTGCATGCCCGGCAGCACCCGCACCACCTTGCCGAGGTAGATGTTGCCGACGATGCCGCGACTGGCGCTGCGTTCGACGTGGAGTTCCTGGGCGACGCCGTTCTGCATCAGCGCGACGCGGGTTTCCTGCGGGGTGAAATTGATCAGAAACTCTTCGGCCATGGGGGGATTCTTGAAATGGGGGATGGGCAAGGGGCCGCCGTTCGTGCCCCTTGCCTATCGCTCATCACGCCGCGCCTGTGCGCATCCCGCTCACAGCAGCGCGTAGTCGAATTCCTTCAGCAGATCCGCCGTTTCAAAGAGCGGCAAGCCCACAATGCCACTATAGCTGCCGCGAATCTCCTCGATGAATATCGCCGCCCGCCCCTGGATGCCGTAGGCGCCGGCCTTGTCCAGCGGCTCCGCGCTCATCGCGTAATGGCGGATCTCGTCTTCACTGAGCGCTCGAAAGCGCACTTCGCTGACGTTGAGGCGGTAGCGGGTGCGACATCCGTTGCTCATCGCCACGGCGGTCAGCACCCGATGGCTGCGACCAGAAAGGCGGCGCAGGATGGCCGCGGCCTCGTCCGCGTCAGCCGGCTTGCCGATGATCTCGCCGTCGAGCTCGAGCGTGGTGTCGGCCGCCAGTATCGGCGCCGCGGGCAGCTCGCGCCACTGCAGGCGTCGGACACCGGATTCGGCCTTGGTGAGGGCGATCCGGACCACGTAGCGTTCGACGTCCTCGCCCGTGAATGGTGTCTCGTCGACATCCGCGTCTTCGCCGCGCTCGCCGCCGCGAAACGTCAGCAGCTCGAAGTGCACGCCGATCTGATGCAGCAGCTCACGCCGTCGGGGGCTGCGTGACGCAAGGTAGATGCGAGGTGAGGCGAGTGACATTGCGGCTCCTGCAGCGGACGGTCATGGCCCCGATTCTAACCTGTCACGCCGCTTCGTCGGGCACCCTTCGCCATGGACGCTGGTCGGCCGTGCTTGACGCGCGGACTTACTCGCGGTGGTAGGGATGGCCCTTCTGCAGCGACCAGGCGCGATAGATCGCCTCGGCCAGAAGGGGGCGCACCAGCGCGTGCGGCAGCGTCAGGCTCGACAGGCGCAGCCGTTCATCGGCGCTCGCCTTGATCGCCGGCGCGAGGCCGTCCGGGCCGCCCACCAGCAAGGCGACATCTTCGCCACCCGCCTGCCATTGTTGCAGACGCCGGGCGAGCTTGACCGTGGTGAGATCATCGCCGCGCTCGTCCAAGATCACCCGCCGGCAGCGTTGGGGCAACGCCGCCTCGAGGCGCTGCGCCTCGGCCGCCATCATCGCCTCCACGGTCTTGCCGGTGGTGCGCGGCTCGGCCTTGACCTCGATGAGCTGCAGCGGCATCTCGCGCGGCATGCGCCTGGCGAACTCGTTGAAGCCTTCACTCACCCACGCCGGCATGCGGGTGCCGACCGCAACGATCAGCAGCTTCAAGCCACGCTCATTCGGTGGCGGAATCGAGCGTGCTGTCGGAGAGCTTGCGGCGCTTCGCCGGGGTGGTGGCCCACAGCTCCTCGAGGTTGTAGTACTGGCGAACCTGCGGGAGCATCAGGTGCACCACCATCGAACCCAGGTCCACCAGCACCCATTCGCCGGTTTCGTCGCCCTCCACGCTGAGCACTTCGCCGCCGGCTTCCTTGACCTTTTCCTGGACATTGTTGGCCAGCGCGCGCGTCTGTCGGTTGGAGTCGCCGCTGGCGATCACGATGCGATCGAACAGTGCGGTGAGTTTGGTGGTGTTGATCACCTCGATGTCCTTGGCCTTGATCTCCTCAAGGGCGGCGACGACGATTTTTTGCAGCTTGCGTATGTCCATTGTGTCAGCGGTAGAGAGAATGCTTGTCAATATAGTCAAGAACCGGATCGGGCAGCAAATAGCGTACGCTGTGGCCGCCTGCGAAGAGGTCGCGAATGAGTGATGCCGAAATCGCCAGCGGGGTCATGTCGAAAGGCACGATCCGGCCGGCCGGGCTCGTCGCCAGCGCTGCGCCATTCTCGCCGATGCGGCCGGCGCAGGCAGCGTCGAGCTCGGCCGAGAGGGTTCCCGGCCAGCGTCGTCCGTGGGGTGCATAGCCGGGGCGGTTGGCTACCGCAATGTGGGTCAGCCCCAGCAACTCGGTCCAGCGGTGCCAGCTTGGCAGGCCTTCGAAGGCGTCCGCCCCGAGGATCAGCACAAGCGGCTGGCGCGAACCGAGTTCGCTGCGCAGGCGTTCGAGAGTGAGTACGGTATAGCTGCGGGTGCTGGCCAGCACTTCGCCGTCGTCCACCTCGAGCAGCGGGTTGCCGGCGATCGCCAGCCGGGTCATCGCCAGGCGATGCGCGGCCAGCGAGCGCGGGCTGCTGCGATGCGGCGGCTGCCCGGCCGGAATCAGCCTCACCCGGGCGAGACCGAGTGCCTCGCGGGCTTCCTCGGCGAGGCGCAGGTGCCCATGGTGAATCGGGTCGAAGGTGCCGCCGAGCAGGCCTAGCGGCGCGGGCCAGGCGCCTTGCTCAGGGATGCTTGGCATCGAGCACTTCCTGGGCGTCGCCGAAGACATCGCGCGCATTGGGGTAGAAGGTGGAGAACACCAGCGGAATCATCACCAATGGCATGGGCACCGAGGCGAGCGCCCCGAGTGTCGGCGAGAGCAGGCTCAACAGCCCCACCAGCACGCCGGGGAGCACCCCGCCGACGAGGAACAGTCCCAGCGAATAGACCAGCATCGGTCGCCAGTTGCGGACGCAGGCCACGAAGCTGAAGAACAGCGCCTTGGGAGCTGGCAGGTGGTGCCAGCCGGCCAGCAGCGGCGCGAACCAGTAGGCCATCATCACCGGCGTCGACAGCGTCACGCCGGTGAGCATCGCGAAGGTGAAGCGCGGGTCGTCGGCGAGACTGCCGTCGATGCGGCGGTTGCCGGTCATGACCTCGACCAGCAGGCCGCCGTCCACCAGCCCGGTGGCGAGCAGGGCCAGCAGCGAGGCGATCAGGTAGATGCCACCGATCGTGAGCAGCGACTGCAGGTTGGTGCGAAAACCCGAGAACATCAGGTCCGGCGAGCCTTTCTGCCCCCGGGCGATGCCGCGTGCGCCATTGAGCACGCCCAGCGACAGGGCCGGCATCAGCAAGGTGGCGAGGGGCTGGCCGATGAACGGCATCAGGCTCAACAAGAGCAGGATCAGCAGGTAGCCGAAGGCGAGGAAGGTCATCAGTGCCGGATTGCGCTTCCAGAGGCGAAAGCCTTCGGCAATCCAGAACCAGCCCCGGCTGGCGGGTAGTGTATTCAGTTGCATCGTTCAGTCTTTCACGTCGGTGGCCGGCGGCGCTTCGGGCAAGGCAGGGCGCTCGCCGAAGACATCCTGGTAGGACGTGTATACGGCGCCGGCCATCACTGGCACCAGGACCAGCATCCCAAGCCCGGCCGGCAGCATCGCCAGCCAGATGAGTACGTAGAGCATGACCGCCATGAGCGCGAAAGGCAGCACGTTCCTGATGCAGGCCTCGACCGAAAGGCGCATCGCTTCGAGGGGGGCGACGTCGTGGAAGAGCACCAGCGAGGGGGCGAACCACAGCGCCATGATCAGCACCACCCAGAGCACCATGAACACCGCGCTGCCGAGCACCACCCCGCCCAGCGTCAGGCCCATGCCCGCAAGGGCGCCGAGCACGTAGCCGGTCAGCGCGGCGCTGCCCCCGACCAGCGCCCCGACCAGCCCGGCAAGCAGGCCGCCGAGCAGGTAGAAGATGCCGACCATGAGGAGGTTGCCCGCGTGACGCCGCAGGCCGATGAAAAGCCCCGCAACGCCCGGCCTGCGCCCGGCGGCGGTTTCGGCCGCGGTCCACAACATGCCCGCCGAGAGCACCGGGAAGGCGACCAGCACCACCGCCCAGCCGATCAGCGGTACCACGCCGACGGCAAACAGGATCGCCATGAACAGCAGGCTCTGCTGCAGCCAGACGCCCGGAATGGCCATGAAAAGGCGCCAGCCGCCAGCGAGCCAGTCAACACAGTGGCCACTGGCGATCCGGCGCGGATCGGGATGGCGCCATTCATATCGGGGGGGGGAGGTGCTGTGTTGGCTCATTCGGAGATTCCCGGCGCGGGCAGGATGTCGGCGCGCTTCGATGCTAACAGCAAGCATCGTGGCGCTTCAAACCCTTGATGTGCCGCCTGGCCGCGGCTCAGGGACATGTTGTCGCGACCAGCGGCGGTACGTCGCCCTGACGCAGCCTGAGGATGTCGCGATATTCCTGCGGTGGCTTGACCAGCACCATCTCGCCATCGCGGGGCAGGTGATAGTCTGCCGCGCGGGACAGCCAGAAGCGCAGCGCGGCACTGCGCAACATCGCCGGCCAGGAGGCGCATTCGTCTGCGGTGAACGGCCGCTCGGCGTGGTAGGCGTCGAGCAAGGCGCGGCAGCGCTGTGTGTCGAAGCGCCCATCCGGCTCGGTGCACCAGTCGTTGGCGGTGACGGCGACGTCGAACAGCAGGCTGTCGACACCTGCAAAATAGAAGTCGATCACGCCGCCGATGCAGTCGCCATCCCACAGCACGTTGTCGCGAAAAAGATCGGCATGAATGACGCCGCAGGGCAGGGCACTGTCGTCGCGTGCGGATTCCGAGGCGATCTCGGCGTCGAGCAGGGCGCGCTCGTCGGCCGGCAGATAGTCACGCACCTGCTCTGTGGTCGCCGCGCGCCAGGCGGCATTGCGCGGATTGTCCTGCCGCCGCCCGAAGCTCCTCCCGGCAAGATGCAACCCGGCCAGCATCGCGCCCACGCGGGCGCAGTGCTGCGGCCCGGGATCCATCACCGAAGCGCCCGACAGCCGCGCCACCAGTACCGCTGGGCGATCCGAGAGGGTGCCCAGGTACTCGTTGTCGAGATCCGCGATCGGCGCGGGCACCGGCAGGCCATGGCGCGCCAGATGGGCCATCAGGTAGAGGTAGAACGGCAATTCGGCGCGGTTCATGGTTTCGAACAGCGTGAGCACGTAGCGGCCAAGGGTGGTGGTGACGAAGAAGTTGCTGTTCTGCACGCCCGCGGCAATGCCACGCAGCTCGACCGGGCGGCCGATGGCGTAGTTGCGCAGCCACTGCTGCAGCGCTTCGTCGGTGACGGGGGTGAAGACGGACATGCGGTTATTGGTGATTGGGGATGAGGTTATTGATGATTGGTAACGGCGTAACGGCAGTGCCGCACGGCGAATGGCGTTGGCAGCCCGGTCGAATCAGCAAGGCCCGACCAATCACCAATCACCATCTCACCAATCACCAGCTCTTGATCACCCACATCGGGACCGACAGCGCCGGGTCGAGGGTGTCGATGCGGGCCAGCGAGCCGTCGCCGCGCTGGTCCACCAGATAATAGGGCACCCCATGGGGCGGGGTGACGCGCACCATGTAGAGCTTGCCGCGGATGCGGAATTCCTCGACCTTGTCCTCGCCGCGGCGGGTGATCGTCACCTGGGGCTCGTCGGCAGGGTTGTCGGCCTGCATCGCGGGCGGCGGCGGCGCGTCCGGCAGGGGCTCGAGTTTCGGTTGCTGCTGGGCGGCCGCCGGCAGGGCGAAGGCCAGCAAGAGGCTTGCAGTCAGGAGGGCGGCAGGGCTACGCATGGAAATCTCCGGTTTGGAATGTTCGATTCGGGCGACCGGGCCGGTGGCGGGGCCGCCTCGTTCGTACATCGAGAGCGCCGAATTCTAGCAGAGCGGCCACCTCTGGCCGGCCTTCGCGTCGATCGGTGTTCACAGGTTGAGCATCAATTCGTGTTCGCCCGGCAGAGGCAGGAAGCCGCGCGTCTCGTAGTGCTTGAAGATCGCCTCGACCACCTCTTCGGGTTCGTCGATGAGCTGGATCAGGTCGAGGTCGGCGGATTTGATCATGCCCTCGGCCACCAGGCGATCCTTGAACCAGTCGATCAGCCCCTGCCAGAAGGCCTTGTGCACCAGGATGATCGGAATCCTGCGACTCTTGCCGGTCTGGATCAGGGTCATCGCCTCGAGCAACTCGTCGAGGGTGCCGAAGCCGCCCGGCAGCACCACATAGGCCGAGGCGAACTTTACGAACATGAACTTGCGGGCGAAGAAGTGCTGAAAGGTCTGGGAGATGTCCTGGTAAGGGTTGGCCTTTTGCTCCATCGGCAGCTGGATGTTCAGGCCGATCGACGGGCTCTTGCCGAAGTAGGCCCCCTTGTTGGCGGCTTCCATCACCCCGGGGCCGCCGCCCGAGATCACCGAGAAGCCGGCGTCCGAGAGCTGGCGGGCGATTTTCTCGGCCAGCATGTAATACAGGTGGTCGGCCGGGGTGCGCGCGCTGCCGAAGATCGAGACCGCCGGACGGATCTCGTTGAGGCGTTCTGTGGCCTCCACGAACTCTGCCATAATGCCGAAGATGCGCCACGATTCGCGGGCGTTTTGGCGCGGTTGTGCGCCATTCGGGACCATGCGGGGGAGCTTGTCTTTCGCGGTCATGTCGTTCTCTTATCGCGGGTCGGATGTTCGGGTAGAGGCCTCGGGTCGCCCCGCGTCGCGCCGCTTTCGCTCGAGCTGATTGTCATCCATGCCCACCCTGCTGCTTGTAGACGGATCAAGTTATCTCTATCGCGCCTTCCATGCCCTGCCCGATCTGCGCAATTCGGCGGGTGAGCCCACCGGTGCGGTGCGCGGCGTGCTGTCAATGCTAAGGCGGCTGGAATCGGACTACAAGGCGGAATATCGGGCTTGCGTGTTCGATGCCAAGGGCAAGACCTTTCGCGACGACCTTTACCCCGAATACAAGTCACATCGCCCGCCGATGCCCGATGACCTGCGCGCGCAGATCGCGCCGCTGCACGAGGCGGTCGAGGCCGAGGGCTGGCCGCTGCTGGTGGTGGACGGTGTCGAGGCCGACGACGTGATCGGCACGCTCACCCGCCAGGCCGCGGAGGCGGGCTGGGAGGTGGTGATCTCGACCGGCGACAAGGACCTCACCCAGCTGGTGCGCCCGGGCGTGCGCTGGGTCAATACCATGAGCGAGGAAGTGCTCGACGAGGCCGGCGTCGAGGCCAAGTTCGGGGTGCCGCCGGCGCGCATCGTCGATTACCTGGCGCTGGTCGGCGATACCGTGGACAACGTCCCGGGGGTGGAGAAGTGCGGCCCCAAGACCGCGGTGAAATGGCTCGCCCAGTACGGCGACCTCGACACCCTCATCGCCCGTGCCGGCGAGGTCGGCGGCAAGGTCGGCGAGAACCTGCGCAAGCATCTCGATTTCCTGCCGCTGGGCCGCAAGCTGGTGACCGTGGCGACCGACCTGGAATTGCCTCTCAAGCCCGATCAGCTGCTCGCGCGCGAGGACGACAAGGAAAGGCTCGCCGAACTCTACCAGCGCATGGAATTCAGGAGCTGGCTCAAGGACTTGCAGGACGGTGCGTCCGCGGGCAAGGCCGCGACCACCCCGGCAGCCGCGCCGACTGCGACGCAGCAGGGCGAGCCGGGCGCCCACCGCGGCGGGTATGAGGGAATCGTCGACTGGGCGCAGTTCGACGCCTGGCTGGCGAAGATCGATGCCGCCGAACTCACCGCCTTCGATACCGAGACCACCAGCCTCGATCCGATGGCGGCGAACCTGGTCGGCATGTCCTTCAGCGTGACGCCCGGCGAGGCGGCCTATCTGCCGCTGTCGCATGCCTACGCGGATGCACCGGCGCAGTTGCCGCTCGACGAGGTGCTGGCAAAGCTCAAGCCCTGGCTCGAGTCCGCAGACCACCGCAAGGTCGGCCAGAACCTCAAGTACGACGCCCATGTGCTGGCCAACCACGGTATCCACCTCGGCGGCATTGCCGAAGACACGCTGCTCGAATCCTATGTGCTGGAATCCGACAAGAGCCACGACATGGATTCGCTGGCCTCGCGTCACCTCGGCCTCAAGACCCTGACCTACACCGAGGTGTGCGGCAAGGGCGCCAAGCAGATCGGCTTCGCCGAGGTGGCGGTCGAGCGGGCCATCGAGTACGCCGCCGAGGATGCCGACATCACCCTGCGCCTGCACCACACCCTGTCCAGCCAGCTCGCCCCCGAGCCACGGCTGGAAAAGCTCTATCGCGAAATCGAGCTGCCGGTGCTGGAGGTGCTGTTCGAGATGGAGCGCACCGGCGTGCTGATCGACGACTTCCTGCTGGCCCAGCATTCCGAGGAGCTCGGTCGTCGCCTGCACGGCCTCGAGCAGCAGGCGCATGAGCTCGCCGGCCAGCCCTTCAACCTCGGTTCGCCCAAGCAGCTCGGCGAAATCCTGTTCGGCAAGCTCGGCCTGCCGGTGGTCAAGAAGACCGCCACCGGCCAGCCCTCGACCGACGAGGATGTGCTCACCCAACTGGCCGAGGACTACCCGCTGCCCAAGCTGCTGCTCGAGCACCGCGGCCTCGCCAAGCTCAAGAATACCTACACCGACAAGCTGCCGCTGATGGTCAATCCGCGCACCGGCCGGGTGCATACCAGCTTCTCGCAGGCCACCGCGGTGACCGGCCGGCTGGCGAGCTCCGAGCCCAACCTGCAGAACATCCCGATCCGCAGCGAAGAGGGCCGCCGCATCCGCGCCGCCTTCATCGCGCCGAAGGGGCATCGCATCGTCTCGGCCGACTATTCGCAGATCGAGCTGCGCATCATGGCCCACCTGTCGGGCGACAAGGGCCTGCTCGACGCCTTCGCCAAGGGCGAGGACGTGCATCGCGCCACCGCCGCCGAGATCTTCGGCACCACCCCGGCCGAGGTCACCAGCGAGCAGCGCCGCTACGCCAAGGTGATCAACTTCGGTCTCATCTACGGCATGAGTGCCCATGGCCTGGCCCGCAACCTCGGTATCGAGCGTGCTGCCGCGGCCAACTACATCGAGCGCTACTTCACCCGCTACCCGGGCGTCGCTGCCTACATGGACAACACCCGCGCCAGCGCCAAGGAGAAGGGCTATGTCGAGACGGTCTTCGGCCGCCGCCTCTACCTGCCCGAACTGCGTGCCCAGCAGGCCGGCCGCCGCCAGGGCGCCGAACGGGCCGCCATCAACGCGCCGATGCAGGGCACCGCCGCCGATCTCATCAAGCTGGCGATGATCGCGGTATCCGACTGGCTCGAGTCGTCCGGCGTGAAATCGCGACTGATCCTGCAGGTGCACGACGAACTGGTGCTCGAAGTGCCGGACGACGAGGTGGCGACCATCCGCGAGCACCTTCCGCGGCTGATGGCCGGGGTGGCGGAGCTGTCGGTGCCGCTGCTGGCCGAGGTCGGCGAGGGCGACAACTGGGACCAGGCGCACTGAGGGCGGCGGCCCGGTGGCGGGGTCGCGCCTGCTGCGGTACTTGGCTCGTCCTTCCTCGGCCTTGCGCCGGCCAGCGCGTTGCCCTTAGCGCAGGGCTGTCGCTGTCCCCTCAGGGCTCCCAATGAGTCTGCGCCTGAACGGCCATGTAGACCTCTCGCAGAAACAGACCCAGGCCGACGATCAGCGCCAGCAGCGAGAGGATGAAAGTGGTGGCGACCGCGACTGCGAGCTCGACGTGCAGCAAGGTGCCCACGAATGCGCCGGTCACCACCACGCACACCAGTAGCGCGCTCAGCGCCTCGGCGAAAATCGCGAAGTAGATCAGCCGCCCGCGGCGACCCAGCAGATCCAGTTCCTTGTCGAAGTCGGCGCGGTGCGCGTGTGCACTCTGGTCCTGCACGCGCCGCTGGATGACGCGGCGCCGGTCCACGATGCGGCCTAGTCGCCCGTTCATTGCGTTGATCAGCGTCGAGATCGCGGTAAGCAGAAACACTGGCGCGACGGCCAGCTGGATTGCGTGCGAGAGATCGGCGAGGTGCGAAGGCATGGTGGACCGCAGTGGCGAATGACCGGCACAGCATAACCGCTGGCGTCCGGCAGGGCAGCGGCGTCGCGATGTCCGGAAGAGGACGCAGCG
Organism: Zoogloeaceae bacterium; assembly: GCA_024235595.1. Classification (GTDB taxonomy): domain Bacteria; phylum Pseudomonadota; class Gammaproteobacteria; order Burkholderiales; family Rhodocyclaceae; genus Cognatazoarcus. The sequence goes on from JACKMC010000001.1 coordinate 786,008, forward strand.
CTGCTCCGCGTCCCGAAAAAGAACGCAGAAGACATGCAATTCGTCACATTGACGGGCTTGCGTGAAAGCGCATAAGGTAATACTGTAAAACCCACAGGAGGTATTGGAAATGACTGATCTTAAAAGAATTGTTCAAGTTGCGATCGCCGCGATAGTCAAGGCGGCGCGCAGGCCGACCGGGCAGGAGCAATCTGCTGCCGCGAGCATGCATCTGGCGACCCAGGGTATCGATGTGACGATGATGCGGCGCGACTGAAGCGCGCAGGAAGCCCTCCGGCGCGTACCGCGAAGAAGGAGCTGAACGGTCCTGATCCGTCTTTGACGGGGCCCAACGGGCCTTTCAGCGTGCGTGCGTGCCTGCCGGGTGACGCAATCGTTCGAGCACCACAGATGGCGTCAGGCCGCGGCCGAGCGCCTCCCAGTCGATTGCGTCCAGCGTGTTCTTCACCAGCAGGCCCAGATCCGTCTCGCCTTCCATGAGCAGGCGACGGCTGAAGAACAAGGTGTCCGGATCTTCCTCGCGCAGCGCCAGCGCCAGATAGTCGCGTGCCGTTGCACAGATCGTGAGGTCTGGCTGGGTGCGCTCGAAGAGTGGCCGGAAGCCGCGCGGGGCGAGGGTGAAGCGCAGTGCCAGGCCTGCATCGGTCACCTTGAGAAGCAGGCGCTTGCCGAGCAGGGGTTCGAGTTGCTCGCGCGGCAACACCCGACCGAGCGCGAGGTTCAGCCCGGCTACGAGCGCCAGGGTCGGCGGCAGTTGCGGCAGGCGGCCGACGATGCGCGCCAGCGGGGCCGGTACGGAAAACGCGGGAAGCTGGCGTGACACGGTGCTCTCCTTCATTCAGTGACGAATTGTTCGGCGCCCGCGCGGCCATGCCAGAAGCCGTTGCAGGGGGCTTCGGGCATCAGCGGGCGGCTCGCCGCGAGCGCCTCGGCGGGGGGGAGATTGCGGTCGATGGCGTCGCGGAAGGTGTTCACGATCGCAGCGGTGTGTTCGCCCTGCGGGCTGATGCGCAGGATGTCGATGCCGTCGGAAGCGAGCGAGGGCAGGTCGGCGAGCAGGTTGTGCACCCGCGCGGACTGGGTCTGGATACCGTTGAGGGTCAGGAAGGGTTCGCCCTCGCGGGTTCGCAGGGTGATGCCGTCGGCGAACTCGAGGCAGCGGAACTCGCAGTTGTCCTTCTGCAGGTTGAAATGACGGGCGGTGAAACATCGCGCCGAGAACGCCAGCGGCAGGCGGCCGTAGGCAAAGACTTCGGTCTCGATGCGCGTCGGCAGCGCGGCGCGAAGCTCGGCCAGCGCCTGGCGCGACATCTCCGGCGGCGCGACGAAGCGGCTCGCGCCCATGTCGCAGAACATGCCGAGCGTCATGTGATTGAAGATGTTGAGCGTGGGGCCGGCGACCCAGTCCCGTCGCCCCGCTTCGTCGGCGAGCAGGCGCACCGCACCCATGTCGTTGGCCTCGACGCGAAAGCGGGACTCCGAGGCGATCCGGCGCAGCGTCTTGAGATCCGATTCGGATTCGATCAGCACCTGGCTCGAGAGCACCACTTCCTTGCCGGCTGCGGCCATGACCTCGGCGATGTCGAGCCAGTCGGCAAGCCGCAGCTCATGGCGACGCGAACACACCGTCTCGCCCAGATACACCGTGTCGAGCGGCGCATCGACCATCTCGGCGTAGAAGGCGAGCGTCGCTTCACGGGGCCAGTAGTAGAGGAGCGGACCGAGGCTTAGTTTCATGGTGATTGGTGATTGGTGATTGGTGATTGGTGATTGGTGATTGGTGATTGGTGATTGGTGATTGGTGATTGGTGATTGGTGATTGGTGATTGGTGATTGGTGATTGCGTTCGTCATGGCGACGGTTTTCCCCATTGACCAATCACCCCTCATCGTCATTTCCAGGGCCGGTAATAGGCGCCAAGGGTGTGAGCCTGGCCTTCGGAGACCTTGTTCAGTTCGGCCATCCACGCGCCATCGACACGGAAGTCGTCCGCATCGCGGATGGCGCGATCGATCGCGGCGCGCCACACCGCGGTGACCTGGGCGACATAGGCGGGGCTGCGCTGGCGGCCTTCGATCTTGATCGCCCGTACCCCGGCCTTGAGCAGGGTCGGCAGCAACTCGAGGGTGTTGAGGCTGGTGGGCTCCTCGATGGCATAGTAGGTCTCGCCATTGACCTCGAAGCGTCCCTTGCACAGCGTCGGGTAGCCGGCACGCTCGCCATCGTCGAAGCGGTCGATGAGGATGCCGTTGAGGCGTGTCTCCATGCCCTTGGGCGTCTGCTCCCAGCGCACATGCTTGCCAGGGGAGCAGGCGCCGTTGCAGTTGGGGGATTCACCGGTGGCGTAGGCCGACAGCGCGCAGCGCCCCTCGACCATCACGCACAGCCCGCCAAAGCCGAACACCTCGATCTCCACCGGAGTGCTGGCGATCACCTGTTCGACCTGCGCCAGCGACAGCACCCGCGGCAACACCGCACGCTGGATGCCGAAGTGGCGGTGGTAGAAGTTGATGGCCTCGTAGCTGGTGGCCGAGCCTTGTACCGACAGGTGCAGTCGCAGCTGCGGATGCGTCTTGAGGGCATAGCCCATCAGACCGGGGTCGGCGAGGATGATCGCGTCGATCCCAAGTCCCGCGGCCTTGTCCACCGCGCCCGTCCATTTTGCCCAGTTGCCGCTCTGCGGGTAAGTGTTGAGCGCCAGCAGCACCCTGGCCTTGCGCGCGTGGGCGTAGCGGATGCCTTCCTTCATCGATGCGTCGTCGAAGTTCAGGCCGCTGAAGTTGCGCGCGTTGGTGGCGTCCTTGAAGCCGAGATAGACGCAGTCGGCGCCATTGTCTACGGCGGTCTTGAGTGCCGGCAGGCTGCCTGCCGGGCACACCAGTTCGATCTGGGGCATGAGGGCTCCCGCCTCGCGAAGATGGGGCGGGAGGATAGGCCTTGCATCGGCGTTGGGGTTTGACCTGAGTCAATAGGCCGCCCGCGAGATCGATCAGCCGCCGATCAGCAGCCTCTGCAGGGCCGCCCGGGGGCGCGGCACGCCGGTCAGGACGAGAGAGGGGAACTGGACGCAACGCAAGCAAGGCTCGGGAGGAGGGCGCCGCGCCCGAATCGGGAAAGCGCTCGATCGTATCAAAAAGGCAATGCGGCCCGGTTCCGCCTGATTCTCGATCGATCCGCTGGCGAGCGCACCAGCGCGGCACCTCGCTGCGAGGGCCCCATTGCAGGCCATGCTGCTGCCAGGCGGCCGGGTTCTACTGGCCGAGGAACTGCCACACCTGCAGCGCAAGTATCGCGGCAAGCAGCACGCCGACCACGGTGAGGATGATCGACTGGCGGCGCTGGGCCGCCGCGAGCCGGGCGATCTCGCGCTGCGCCAGTTCGGCGCGGTCGGGGGCGCCCAGGGCGCGGTGGACAAGGCGCGGCAACTGGGGCAGCGTGGCGGCCCAGTTGGGGGCCTCTTCCTTGGCGTGCCGAATCAGCGCGCGCCAGCCGATCTGGTCGTTCATCCACTTCTCGAGGAAAGGCTTGGCGGTCTTCCACAGGTCGAGGTCGGGATCGAGCTGGCGACCGAGCCCTTCGATGTTGAGCAGGGTTTTCTGCAGCAGTACCAGCTGCGGCTGTACTTCCATCTCGAAGCGGCGCGCGGTCTGGAACAGTCGCAGCAGGGTCTTGCCGAACGAGATGTCCTTGAGCGGCTTGTCGAAGATCGGCTCGCAAACCGCACGGATCGAGCTCTCGAACTCGTCCACCCGGGTCTTCGCAGGTACCCAGCCGGCTTCGATGTGGGCCTGTGCGACGCGCTTGTAGTCGCGCTTGAAGAAGGCCAGGAAATTCTGTGCGAGATAGTTCTTGTCGACTTCGTTGAGGGTGCCCATGATCCCGAAATCGAGCGCGATGTAGCTGCCGTCGGCGTGCACGAAGATATTGCCGGGGTGCATGTCGGCGTGGAAGAAGCCGTCGCGGAACACCTGGGTGAAGAAAATCTCCACCCCGGCACGGGAGAGCGCCGAGAGATCGATGCCCTGGGTCCTGAGCAGTTCGATCTGCGAAATCGGGGTGCCGTGCATGCGCTGCATCACCATGACCGTCTTGCCGCAGTAGTCCCAGTGCACCTCGGGCACCACGAGCAGCGTCGAGTCCTTGAAGTTGCGGCGCAGTTGCGAGCAGTTTCCGGCTTCGCGCATGAGGTCGAGCTCGTCGCGCAGGTATCGGTCGAACTCCGCGACGACTTCGCGGGGCTTGAGCCGACGACCTTCGGGCCACAGCTTCTCGAGCAGGATCGCCGCGACCTCGAGCAGCCCGAGGTCATGGGCGATGACATGTTCGATGCCGGGACGCAGGATCTTCACCGCAACCTCGGTGCCGTCCTGCAACTTCGCGAAATGTACCTGGGCGACCGATGCCGAAGCCACCGGGGTGCGCTCGAAGGCATCGAACACTTCGTCGACCGGACGTCCGTAGAAAGTCTCGAGCAGCGCGATCGCCTGCTCGCTCGGGAAGGGCGGCACCCGGTCCTGGAGCATCGACAGCTCCTGCGCCAGGTCGGGCGGCAGCAGGTCGCGGCGGGTCGACAGCATCTGTCCGAACTTGACGAAGATCGGACCCAGCGACTCGAGCGCCAGGCGCAGCCGCACCGCGCGCGGCTTGTCGAACCTGCGCCAGAAGAACACCACTTTCCACAGGCGCGGCAGGCGGCCACTGCTGTCGCCGTCCAGCACCATCTGGTCGAGACCGAATCGCAGTCCCACGGAAACTATCTTGGCAAGTCGCAGCAGGCGCACGGCAATCTGGGGGTAGGGAGACGAAGGCCGGATTGTGCACGAAAACCGTCCCGCCCGGCGCCTTCAGGCTGCCAGCGTGGCCGGGCGGTGCGGCGCGGCGGGCGTGTGATGCCGAGATTCGCGGCTCCGTCGGGGGCCCTGCGGCCCGCGGAAATCTGCCAGAATCGCTTGCTCGCCATTTCCGCGACCGCGCTCGCCCGATATCGTGATCATCCGCCCCAGGCCGCACTGGCTTCACCTTCTCGTCGTTCGTCGGGGCTCGCTGCTGGGCCGAATATTGCCGCAACAGGTTTTCGTGCTCGCGCTGGCCTGTGCGGTGGCCCTTGCACATGGCCAGCTCTACCACTGGAAGGTCACCCTGACCGCGTCCCCGTTCTCGCTGATGGGCGTGACCCTGGCGATCTTCCTCGGCTTTCGCATCAACGCCAGCTACGATCGCTACTGGGAGGGGCGCAAGCTCTGGGGGACGGTGCTGGTGGTGGCGCGCAACCTGGCGCGACAGGCGCTGACCCAACCGTCCCGGGGCGTCGATGCGCGTCCATTCGTGCTGGGGGTGATCGCCTTTGCCGCCAGCATGCGAAACCACTTGCGAGGCCGTGAGCGTGACGCCGGTCTGGACGGTTTGCTTCCCGAGGCGGTGATTGCGCAGCTGCGCGAAGGGCGCCATGCGCCATGCCTGATCCTGCTGTGGCTTGGCGAATGGCTGGCGCAGCTTCGTCGATCCGGCCAGCTTACGCCGATGCTGTCGCAACACATGGAGGCGACGCTCGACGAGCTCGGCGCGGCGCTGGGTGGCTGCGAACGCATCGCCAGTACGCCGCTGCCGTTCACCTATTCGGTGATCCTGCATCGCAGCTCCTATGTGTATTGCATCATGCTGCCATTCGGACTGGTCGATTCGATCGGCTGGATGATGCCGCTGGTGGTCGGCTTCGTGTCCTACACCTTCTTCGCGCTCGAGGCGCTCAGTGACGAAATCGAAGAACCCTTCGGGATGATGCCGAACGATCTGGCGCTCGACGCGATCGTCAGCGGCATCGAAGCGAGCCTGCGCGAGATGCTCGGTGAAGTGCCGGCGGCCGCGCCGCGGCCCGACGCCAACTTCATTCTCACTTGATGGCGCGCGGTGCAGCCGCCTCGGTGGCGCTTGCGCTTGAAGGTTCAGGTGCTTAAATGAATCTGGTAGAAGACCTTATGCAATTTGATCCGTGTCGCTGGACGGGTGCCGCGGGCTGCCCGCAACGACGCCGGAAGCGGGAGAGCCAACATGAGCAAGCGGGCGCTGTGCATCGGCATCAATGACTATCCGGGTACCGACAGCGATCTGTCGGGATGTGTGAACGATGCCGAGGACTGGGCCGCGATGCTCGGCGCGCGCGGCTTCGAAGTGAGCAAGCTGATCGACAGCGAGGCGACCAAGGCGGCGATGGTGACCGCCATCCGCGATCTCGTCGGCGGGGCGAAAAAGGGCGATTCGGTGGTCGTCACCTACTCGGGCCATGGCACCTGGGTGCCGGACGACTCGGGCGACGAGCCCGATGGCCGGGACGAGGCGCTGTGCCCCTACGACATCGGCGCCGGCAATGCGCTGCTCGACGACGAGATTCACGAACTCTTCTCCGCCCGTGCCGCGGGTGTGCGGGTGTTGCTCATTTCCGACAGCTGCCATTCGGGCTCGGTGACCCGCGGCAGCGAAGAGGACCTCGATCCGGGGATGCCACGCGCGCGCTTTCTGCCGCCCGAAGCGTGGATGCCCCGCAACCAGCTCCCGCGCAGCCTGCTGGCCCGGCCGCTGGGCTTGTTCAGCGGTTTTACCCGTTCCGGCGGCGACCTGTTGCTGGCAGGATGCCTCGACACCGAATACAGCTGGGATACCCGTTTCGGCGGACGACCCAACGGCGCCTTTACCTACTACGCGCTCAAGTCGCTCAAGACCCTGCCCGAGGGCGCCAGCTATGCGCAATGGTTCAAGACCATTCGCGACTACCTGCCGTCCACCAAGCTGCCGCAGAATCCGCAGCTGTTCGGCTCGCGCAGCGCACGCAACTTCAAGGTCTTTTCCTGAATACCAAGCGAGCCGGCAAACGGCCATAAAATAAGTCAAAAGCACTAGCGGGAGGATTTTCATGGCCAAGGGCTCGACAGGGCTGACGCTGAGACTGCCCGCGAGACGCGGCAGTTCGGCGCCGGCGGCGGTGCCACGGGTGTTGCGCAGCACCGATCGTGGTGATGTGGCGGGAGACAGGCTGCTCGACGCGGCGCTGCATGTCGAATCGGTCGTCGAGCTTGCGGCGCCCGGGCGCGGCGATGCCGAGGTCCGGGAACCGGAGATAGACGGCGCGCGACTGCTGGCACTCGAGGCAGCCGACGGCACCACGGTGTTCATCCGCGCCGACCGCCTCGCCGAAGAACTGGCGCGGCTGTATCCGGACGAAGCGCTCGACGGCACGCTCGACGTCCGCCTGCTGCGCGATCGCGGCGCGGCCTCACGTGGGGCCCTCGACTGGGTGTGGTCGCGAATCTCGGTGCTGCGGCTGGACCGCGACGCGATCACCGATCTCGCCACCGACAAGGCGCGCGAATGGGTGGAGGACTGGCTCGGCGAAAAGGCCGCGTCGCTGGTCGCTCCGGATGCCTCGTGGCTTGGCGCCAAGGCGCTGATGTGGGCGATCGAATCGCAACTGGCGGGAGAACCCGGTCTCTACCTGTGGCGTGGCGACACGCTGTCGGCCTCCGATCGCTGCGTGGCGGGCGACCCGCGGCTCGAGCAGGCCGCCGCGGCCGGGCCGATGCTGGTGTTCATCCACGGTACCGGCTCGCACACCATGGGGGGCTTCAAGGACTTGCGGGCGGCCGGTGCCGAAGCCGACTGGGGTCCGATCGCGCGGCGCTTCGGCGAGCGGGTGTTCGGCCTCGAGCATCGCACCTTTTCCGAAAGCCCGATCGACAATGCGCTGCAGCTGCTGCGGGCGCTGCCGGTCGGGGCGAGGGTCTCGCTGGTGAGTCATTCGCGCGGCGGCCTGGTGGGGGACCTGGTGTGCATCGGCGCGCTGAGCGATGAATCGATCGCCGCCTATCGACGCGAGGCGCCGCCCAACCAGAAAGAAACCGAGCAGCAGAAACGCCTGCGCGAGAAGGTCGTCGCCGAAGAGCAGGCCAAGCTGCGCGAATTGCGCGAGCTGCTCGACAGCAAGAAGCTGCAGATCGAGCGCTATGTGCGGGTCGCCTCGCCGGCTCGTGGCACCACGCTGCTGTCCGACAACCTCGACGTCTTCCTGTCCGGGCTGCTCTCGCTCGCCAGCCGCATGGTCGGCGCGGTGACCGGGCCTGCGGGCGGTGCGGTGATGTCGGTGTTCCGGCGGGTGGTGCTGGAGATCGCCGACAAGCGCGTCGATGCGCGCCTGGTCCCGGGCATCGAGGCGATGCTCACCGACTCTCCGCTCGGCGCGCTGCTGGCGCGCTCGCCACGCCGGCAGGGCCTGGCGATGTCTGTGATCGCCGGCGACATCGAAGGCGGCGGGGTGCTCAAACAGCTCGGGGTGATGTTTACCGACTGGATGTTCTTCGATCGTGCCGACAACGATCTGGTGGTGGATACCGATTCGATGTACGGCGGGCTGGCTGCCCTGAACGACACCCGCTATCTGTTCGACAAGGGCGAGGCGGTCAATCACTTCAGCTACTTTGCCCGCCAGCGTACCCGCTCGGCGATGAGGGACTGGCTCACCGTAGAGCAGCCCGAGCAACTGGGCAGCTTCAGCGTTCTCGAACGCGCGCGGGTGATGTCCTTCGCCGAGGCCCGCTCGCGAGCCGACAGCCGGGGCGCGGCGCCCGAGCCGAATACCCGGCCGGTGACCATCTATCTGCCAGGCATCATGGGTTCGCACCTCGAGGTGCGCAAGAGCGGCAAGCCCGGCGACGGCGACCGGGTGTGGTTCGACTTCTTCGATCTCAACTGGGGCGGGCTCGAGAAGATCCGCATGGGCAAGCCCGCGGTCGAGGCGGAGTCGCTGTTCGGCATGTTCTACGAGGACCTCGCCGAATACCTCGAACGCTCCGAGACCGTCGTGCGTTTCCCCTACGACTGGCGCCAGCCGATCCAGTCCCTTGCCGACAGGCTCGCCAAGGTGGTCGACGAGGCGCTCGCCGGCCATCCCGACCAGCCGGTGCGGCTTCTCGCCCACAGCATGGGCGGGCTGGTGAGCCGGGCGATGATCGCCCTGCACCCGGATCTGTGGGCGCGGATCGTGGCGCGGCCGGGCGGCCGGCTGGTGATGCTCGGCACCCCGAACCGCGGCTCTCACGCGATGGTCGAGACCCTGCTGGCCAAGTCCGACAGCATGCGCAAGCTCGAGCTCATCGATATCAAGCACGACATGCAGGAGGTGCTCGACATCGTCGGCGGTTTCTACGGCGGCGTGCAGCTTCTGCCGCGGCCGGGCTTCGACGACGGCGGCACTCCGTGGAAGGACTACTATGGCGCGGCCGCGTGGAGCGAGATGCGCAAGCTCAACCGCGACCGCTGGCTTGGCGACGGCCTGGTCGGCAATGTCTCGGACGCCACCTTCCAGCGTGCGCGGGTGCTCTGGGACGAAGTATTGACCGACAGCAGCGTGCCCCATCCGGAGCGCGTCGCCTACGTCTTCGGCCAGGGCAAGAGCACACCCTGCGGAGTGCGAAAAGAGGGCGCGGGGACGAGCGAGCGGCTCAAGATGGTCGCCACTTCGGAGGGCGACGGCACGGTCAGCTGGGCAGCCGGCCGGCTTGACAATCTGCCCGCCGAGCGTTGCTGGTACATGCCCGTCGAGCACGGCGCGCTGACCGCGACGGCAACGTATTTCCCGGCCATCCGCGAATTGCTAGAGCGCGGCGAGACCCTGGCACTCGAGCGGCTGCCGGTGTCGCGCGGCGAGAGCGCGACCTGGACCTACGACGCCGCGCCGCCCAGCCTGCCCGTCGAGGAGGAACTCGCGCGCAGCTTCATCGGCAGCCGGCCGCGGCGCAAGCAGGCGCAGGCCGCGAAGCGCAGGCTCGGCGTGGCGGTGCGGGCGATGGACCTGCGCTTCGTGCAATACCCGATCCTCTGCGGACACTACATCGGCGATGCGATCTCGGGCGCCGAGCGGCGCATCGACAGCTGCCTGGTGGACGGCGCGCTCTCCCAGCGCGAGCGCCTCGGCGTCTATGCCGGCGAGATCGGCAGCTCGGCGGTGGTGCTGCAGGCGCGCAATGACGAAGTGCGCAAGCGGGGCACCGGTCGCGGCGCGGTGATTGTCGGCCTCGGCGAATACGGCAGCCTGTCGGTGAGCAATGTCTCCGAAACGGTGCGCTCCGGTGTGCTGCGGCTGCTGCTGCATACGCTAGACCGTGAGGGCGGGGAGCCCGCAGTGGCCGGCGAGGGGCGCGAGCTCACGCTCGCCAGCCTGCTCATCGGCTATAACTCGACGACGCACATCAGCGTGGTGGATTCGATTGCCGCGATCGTGCGTGGCGTCCTCGAGGGCAACCGGCAGTTCAACGAGGCGATGCCCAAGGCCGAACTGCGGGTCGGGCGGCTCGAGTTCGTCGAGCTGTTCACCGATACCGCGATCAGCGCGGGCCACGCGATACAGGAGTTGCCCGAGCGCATGGCGGCCGATCTGCGGCGGCTCGAGGCCCATCTCGAACCGCAGCCGGAATTGATCGAGCACGAGAGCGCGCGCCCACGGCTGTCGGTGTTCGCTCCGTTCGGCTACTGGCCGCGACTCATGGTGACCGACGACGACCGCGTCGAACGCGAGTGCGAGAAGCAGGCCGATGCGGACAGTGACGAGGGCGCCTCGGCCGTCCGGCCCCGCAAGCCCGCCGCGCCGGTGATCGCCGAGAACATCCGCTACGTGTTCCTGTCCGAACGGGCACGCGCCGAGAGCGTAGTCCAGCAGCGCCAGCCGGGGCTGATCGAATCGCTGGTGAAGAATGCCATCGGACGAGACGGGTACGATCCCGACCTCTCGCGGACCCTGTTCCAGCTCATGGTGCCGCTCGACTTCAAGGCGGCGGCGCGCGAGGCCGAGCAGATGGTGCTGGTGGTCGATGGCTATACCGCCAATCTGCCCTGGGAGATGCTGCAGGCCGAGGACCTGCCGATGGTGCTCAAGACCGCGGTGGTGCGCCAGTTCGCCTCCACGCGCTACCGCAAGACGCCGCGCAGTACCACCCGCAAGACCGCCTGCGTGATCGCCAACCCGGATACCTCCGGCTATCGCAGCCGCCTGCTCGGCGCGGCCCAGGACAACCAGGACCCCGCCAAGGACCGCCTGCCACCGCTCGCCGGCGCCGCCGCCGAGGGCCAGGCGGTGCGCCGCCTGCTCGAGGCCGCACACTATGACGTGACCTACAGCGACGAGGGCGCGGCGCTCGATGTGTTCGCGCGCCTCTTCCGCCAGCCATACCGGGTGCTGGTGATCGCCGCCCACGGGGTCTTCGAGCTCATGGCCGCCGATGGCAGGCCGCGCACCGGGGTGGTGCTGTCGGACGGCATGCTGCTCACCGCGGCCGAGGTCCGCCAGATGGAAGTGGTGCCCGAACTGGTGTTTCTCAACTGTTGCCACCTCGGCGCCATGAGCGCAACGCCGGAGACCGCGAACCGGCTTGCCTACAGCCTCTCGCGCGAGCTCATCGAGATGGGTGTGCGCTGCGTTGTGGCGGCAGGCTGGCAGGTCAACGACGACGCCGCAAGGTGCTTCGCGGAAACCTTCTTCGGCGAGTTCGTGAGCAACAACACGCCCTTCGGCAGCGCCGTGCATGAGGCTCGCAAGGCAATCTGGGAGCGTTGGCCGCAGTGCAACACCTGGGGCGCCTACCAGGTCTATGGCGACCCCCACTACCGGCTCGAGCCTGGCGCCGGCAGCGGCAGCGGGCGCGCGGCGGTGCCGGTTTCGCCGGCCGAACTGATTGCCGAACTGGGGCGGCTGCGCATCGATGCACACCACGATGCAGGCAAGGATCTGCCGACGACGCGCAAGACGGTCACGGCGCTGCTGGAGAGGGTGCCGGCGAGCTGGCGCGAATGCGCGGAGGTCCAGGCTGCGCTCGGGGCGCTGTATGGCGAATTCTTCCCGGCGGGGGCCGAGGATGCCTGCGCGGCCTATGGGCGGGCGATTCTTGCCGACGATCCCGGCGGAAAGGTGCCGGTCAAGGCCATCGAGCAGCTTGCCAACCTGGAGGCGCGAGCTGGCGCTGACTGTGCTGACGTGAAGCGCGGCGAAGCCCTGATCCGCAGTGCGATCGCCCGACTCGAGGCCTTGACCCGGATCACCGGGCCGGAAGCGAGCCTCGAGCTCGCCCTGCAGCATGCCAACGTCGAGCGACGCGGGCTGCTCGGGGGGGCCTACAAGCGCCTCGCCGTGTGCCTCGCCAGAGGCGCCACACCCGGCAGCAACTGGCCGGTAGTGAAGGCCGAGCTGGAGCGCGCCCAGGCGGTCTACCTTGCAGGCGAGCGCCCTGCTGCGAGCCCCGACTTCGACCTCTATACCGCGATCAACCGGCTTCAGTTTGCGGCACTCACCGGCGCTAGCGACGCCGCCAACGGAATCCGGCTTGCCGAGACATGCCAGACGGTTGCGCGGCAGCGCTTTGCAGCCTCGGGCGATTTTTTCGATGCGATCGGTCCCGCCGACGCGTTGCTGGCGATTCGGCTGCTCGACGGCAGGCTCGTCGGCTCGGTGGATGAAATCGCGCGCACCTACCGGGAGGCTGCGCAAGGGGTGTCGTCCAGCCTGCGGCAGTTCAACTCGGTGGTCTCCCACCTGAGGATGCTCGCGGATCTGGTGAGGGCCAGGGCGGTGAGCGGCGATGACCGTCTCGAGGCCGCGCTGCACGAACTGGCGAGCGGGCTCGATCCCAAGAACGGTTCGGCTACGACCGCCGCGGCGATACCGGCGGCGGGTGCGGCCGCGCCGAATGATCGACCGTCGGGGGCGCAGGACAATCCTCCTGCTGCCAAGGGCAGGGCGCGGGCAGCGGCTGCACCCAGGGCTGCCTCGAAGCGGGCCAGGACGCGCGCCAAGGACAAATGAAGTCACCCGCTGCCGGTCGGTGGCGCCGCGGGTGAGTGCGTGCTTCGCGCGTGTTCCGTGATGCCGCGTTGGCACTCCTGCGGCGAGGCGGGATCACGGCGGGCGGTGCCTTTCGCCTCGATGGGCCTGATATTGTTGTGAAATGTGTGCGCTGCGGTGTCACGGGGCAGGGATAAAACGGGGCCGATCTGTATAATTGCGGGTTTCGCATTTGCACGAGTGCCATGAGCGCCGATCCAAAATCCCGACTTGCCGAGCTGTTGCGCCAGGCGCTGGGCAGCGTAGCGCCAGAGCTGATCGATACGCCGATCGTTCTGGATCGACCCAAGCAGGCAAGCCACGGTGACTTCGCCTCCAACCTCGCGCTGCAACTGGCCAAACCACTGAAGAGAAACCCGCGCGATCTGGCGGCGCTGCTGCTGGCCGAGATGCCGCCCTCGCCGCTGGTCGTGAAAGCCGAGGTCGCAGGCGCCGGCTTCATCAATTTCACGCTTGCCAATACCGCCAAGACCGACATTGTGTCGCGTGTCCTTGCCGAAGCCGAGCACTTCGGCCGCGCCCCCGCGCGGGGCCTCAAGGTACAGGTCGAGTTCGTCTCGGCCAACCCCACCGGCCCGCTGCACGTCGGCCATGGGCGTGGCGCAGCCTACGGCGCGTCGCTGTCCGATGTGCTCGATTTTGCGGGCTTCGCGGTGAGCCGCGAATACTACGTCAATGATGCCGGCCGGCAGATGGACATCCTCGGACTGTCCACCTGGCTGCGCTATCTCGCCCTGTTCGGAATCGAAGTGCCCTTCCCGCCCAATGCCTACCAGGGCGATTACGTGGTGGACATGGCCCGCGAAATCCGCAACGGCCACCAGGACCGCTTCGCCAAGGTCGCCGCGGCCCAGGTGCTGGCCGGCGCGCCCTCGGTCGAAAGCGACAAGGAAGCGCACCTGGATACGCTCATCGGCAATGCCAAGCGTCTGCTCGGCGAAGACTGGCACTGGGTGCATGGTTTTGCCCTGACCGAACAGCTCGGCGACGGCCGTGGCGATCTCGAGGAGTTCGGGGTTCGCTTCGACAAGTGGTTCTCGGAGCGCAGCCTGTTCGATACCGGCCTGGTCGAGCGCGCCGTGAGCGAGCTCGACAAGCGTGGCCACCTCTATCTGCAGGACGGCGCCAGGTGGTTCCGCTCGAGCGCCTTCGGTGACGAGAAGGACCGTGTGGTGCAGCGCGAGAACGGGCTCTATACCTATTTTGCCTCGGACATCGCCTACCATCTCAACAAGTACGAGCGCGGTTTCGACCGGATCATCGATATCTGGGGTGCCGACCATCATGGCTACATCCCGCGCGTGAAGGGTGCGCTGGCCGCGCTGGGCCTGCCGCCCGAGAAGCTCGAGGTCGCGCTGGTGCAGTTCGCGGTGCTCTACCGCAACGGCCAGAAGGCCTCGATGTCCACCCGGTCGGGCGAATTCGTCACCCTGCGCGAGCTGCGCCGCGAAGTCGGCAACGACGCCTGCCGCTTCTTCTATGTGTTGCGCAAGGCCGATCAGCACCTCGATTTCGATCTCGACCTGGCCAAGAGCCAGACCAACGAGAATCCGGTCTATTACATCCAGTATGCCCATGCGCGGATTGTCAGCGTCCTGAAGCAATGGGGCGGCGAGCTGCCGGAGTTGGCCGCTGCCGACATGTCGCGGCTGGAAGGCGAGCGCGAACTCGCGCTGTGCGCGCGCCTGGCGAGCTTTCCGGAGGTGATCCTTGCTGCCGCGGAAGACTACGCGCCGCACCAGGTGGCCTTCTACCTCAAGGACCTCGCCGGCGATTTCCACAGCTGGTACAACGCCGACCGCATGCTGGTCGAGGACGAAGGCCTCAAGCTGGCGCGCCTCAAGCTCGCTGCGGCGATTCGTCAGACGATCGCGAACGGTCTGCGCCTGCTCGGCGTATCCGCACCCGAAGCGATGTAATGGATGGAATCCCCAAGCAATGAGTCGTGATCACAAGCCCCGGGCCCGGACGGCCAGGAAACCAGCGCGCAGCAAGGGCGGAATCCTCGTCGGGATATTCATCGGCCTGCTGATCGGTGCCCTCTGCGCGGTGGGTGCGGCGTGGTATTTCACCCGCTCCTCGCCCTTCCAGGAGCCATCGCGCCGGGCCGAGCCACCGGCCCCGCCAAGCTCCCCGGAGGCTGTGGAGGCCTCGCCTATCACCCTGCCGGGCAAGCCGGGGGGGCGCCCGGTCGAGAAACCCCAGTTCGATTTCTACAAGATCCTGCCTCAGGGCGAGAGTGGAGCCGCACCGGTGCCAAGCAAACCGCAGGCCGATGCAAGCGAGGCGCCGCCTGCCGACCGGCTGTATCTTCAGGCGGGCGCTTTCGAGGATCCGTCCGAAGCGGACAACGTCAAGGCCCAGTTGGCTCTGATGGGGATCGAGGCGAGTGTGCAGCGCGTGCAACTGAGCGGCCGCGGAACCGTTCACAGGGTTCGTGTCGGACCCTTTTCGTCGCAGTCCGCACTCGAGCGCATGCGTGGCGAAATGGCCTCCGCAGGAATCGAAACGAGCATCGTTCGGCAGTCGGCCAAACCCTGAGCCCGGGCCGACCCCGCAAGCGGGGTCAACCGGCATGGCGCCTGAACGTTCTTACAGAATCAATGACGGGATTTCGGTCCCCGCGGGGAACTTGGTGCGCCAGGCCCCGATCCCATGCCATCGCGGAACCGTTCCGGTGTTCCGTAAAACAGGAGTAAGCAATGGATCGTCGCAGTATGCTGAAGCAGATGGCCGCCGTAGTTGGCGTCGCCGCCATGGCCGGCAAGGTCAGCGCCCAACAGCCATTTGCGGAAGTGAACCCGCCGCAGCCGACGGGCGACGCAGGCAAGATCGAAGTGCTCGAGTTCTTCCACTATGGCTGCCCACACTGTCGTGACTTCGACCCGCTGCTCGAGAAATGGGTCGCGGCCCTGCCGAAGGACGTCGAGTTCAAGCGCGTGCCAGCCATCTGGGGCAATGCGCAGCTCAAGGAGCTGGCGCGTTTCTATTACACGCTCGAGGTGACCGGTGAGCTACATGCGCTGCACAGCAAGGTCTTTACCGCCCTGCAGAGCGACAAGGTGCCGCTCAATACCGAGGATGGTGTACGGGCCTGGATCGCCAAGCAAGGGGGCGACGAAAAGCGCTTCATGGAGACCTACAAGTCCTTCGGTGTCCAGTCGATGGTCCAGCGCGCCGACCAGATCGCCCGTGCCTACAAGATACAGGGGGTGCCGACTCTCGCGATCGATGGCAAGTACCTGACCGCGGGATCGATGGCCGGCACCCACGAGAATGCGCTCAAGGTCGCCGACCAGTTGATCCAGCGGGTTCGTGCCGCACGGCCCAAGTCCTGAGTTTGGCGCCGGCCACAATGGGCCGGCCTGAGCGGGCCATGAGCGACGCTGCAGCGGCGGTCCTGATTACCGGCGCATCCAGCGGAATTGGCGCTGCGCTCGCTCGCGCCTATGCGAAGCGTGGTGCGCGGCTCGGACTGCTGGGAAGGCGCGAGAAGGCACTTGCGGCCCTCTGCGAGAGCTTGCCGGGGGAGCATCTGGTGCTGGTCGCGGACGTCGGCGACGCGCTGCAGATGGCCGAGGCGGCGAGGCGTTTCGTGTCGCGATTCGGGATTCCCGACGTGGTCATTGCCAATGCGGGCGTGTCGGTGGGGACGCTCACCGAGTACGCCTCGGATCTGACCGCTTTCGAGAAGGTGCTGCGCACCAATCTGCTCGGCATGGTGTCGACCTTCCAGCCCTTCGTCGAGCCCATGCGCCAGCGCCGAAGCGGCCGCCTGGTCGGTATCGCGTCGGTGGCAGGCATCCGCGGGCTGCCGGGTGTGGGGGCCTACAGCGCCTCCAAGGCGGCGGTGATCAATTACCTGGAAAGCCTTCGCGTCGAGATGCACGGCTCGGGGGTCAAGGTGGTGACGGTCGCGCCCGGCTACATCCGCACACCGATGACCGACGTAAACGATTTTCCGATGCCCTTTCTGATGGCGCCCGACGCCGCGGCCGCCCAGATCCTCAGGATGGTGGACGCAGGGCGACGCTATGGGGTGCTGCCCTGGCAGATGGCCCTGGTGGCGCGGCTGCTGCGCATGGTTCCGCGCCCGCTTTTCGATCGGGTCTTTGCGAGGGCGGGACGCAAACCGCGGGGACTCTTGCGCTAGACGACTTTCGACCGCCGCCGGAGATGGTGCGATGACGAGGTAGCCGGGGCCGTTACCGACGCAGGCCCGCTCGCGGGCCGAGCGGGCCTGCCGTGTCACGGCGACTGCGGCGCAAAGCGTATCTGACCCCTGTGGACGCCGCGGGATATGCTGGCGGGCGGCTTCTCTTGCGAAGGGCCGCTCTTGCAACATCATCCCACGAGAACATGCAGCAAGCCACGCGTCTATTTCCGGTTTACCTCAAGCTGGTCGTCACCACGGCCTTCTGGGGTGGCGCCTTCATCGCGGGTCGCCACCTTGCCCAGCACATGCCGCATTTTCTCGCCGCGACCGGCCGCTTCGTGTCGGCGCTGGTGCCGCTGTTCGTGTTTGCCTATACGGTGGGCGGCGGGCTGCAAGCGCTGGACCGACGGAATCTGGTGGCGACGATGCTGCTTGGCGCAACCGGGGTATTCGCCTACAACACCTTCTTTCTTGCCGGTCTCGCCTACATTCCCGCTTCGCGGGCAGCGCTCATCGTCGCCCTCTCGCCGGTGATGACGATGTGCGTGATGCGGGTGTTGCTGCGCGAGCGCTGGGGCTGGCTGCGTATCGTCGGGGTCGCGACCTCGCTCTTCGGCGTCACGCTGGTGGTGACCAGGGGCGAGTTTGGCGCAGCCTTCGGCGAGGCCGCGGGCCTTGGCGAGCTTTACATATTCATCGCCGTGGCGTCCTGGGTCGCCTACACGGTGATCGGCCGATATGCGCTGCAGGGCATGAGCGCAGTCTCTGCCACGACCTGGTCCACGTTGTGGGGTACGCTGATGCTCGCCGGACCGGCTGCCCACGAGCTTCTGGGTGGCCCGCTGGCCATGCCGGATGCCTTGTCCTGGCTTGCCATGGCCTACCTCGGGGTGTTCGGCACCGCGGTCGCGTTCTTCTGGTACAACCAGGGGGTCGCAGCGCTGGGACCCGCGAGTGCCACGCTGTTCACCAACCTCGTGCCGGTGTTCGCAGTGCTCTTTTCGGTGCTGCTGCTTGGCGAGCGTCCGCTGCCGAGCAGTCTCGTCGGCGGTCTCATGGTGGTGGCGGGCGTCATTCTCGCCAATCGCCCCGGTGCGGTCCGCCCGGCGCTCGTCGAAGCTGCGGTGCGATAGCTGCGCGCGCCCAGATCGATCTCAAGTTTGCGTGACCAGGGCCGATGTTGCCCTTATCCACCAACACAGGACGAGTCCCATGAACGCCCCTCAGGAACGCCGAACCCGCCAGCGTATCGTCACCGTGCAGGAGGGCCAGCCGCGGTTCTGGTTGCTGCGGGCAGGGGAGCGTGCGCAGTTGCAGGATCTGTCGCTCGAAGGCTTCGCGGTTTGCGTATCGACACCGCCACGCAGCGATGAGGCTTTCGACTTCGTGATCGAACACGAAGGCGAACCCGGCGCCGTGAGAGGTCGTGCGCAGGTGGTCAATTTCATTTCCCGCCCTGGCGGAGGGCTTGCTGGCTGCCGTTTCGTCGAGCTGTACGAAGAGGGAGGGACGGTGCTCGCAAGCTGGCTCGCCGGCCATGTGATCGCCTGCTCGGCATTGCCGCTGCGCGAGGAAGATGCGACCCGCATCGTGACCGGCCCTTCGATCGTCTGAGGCGCAAGCGCAGGAGTTTGCAAGGCCGGGTCCTGCGTGCGATCCGGCAGCGTTGACGCAACAGAAAGGGAGCCGCTGCTGCGGCTCCCTGGTGGATCGCCGGGGCGCCGTATGGCGCCGCGATCCGCTTACATCCAGCCCTTTTCCTTGTAGTACTTGACGGCGCCGTCATGCAGCGGGGCGGACAGACCGGCCTTGATCATGTCCTTGGGCTCGAGGTTGGCGAAGGCCGGGTGCAGCTTCTTGAAGTCGTCGAAGTTCTCGAACACCGCCTTGACCAGCGTATAGACGACGTCGTTGGAGACCTTGCTGGAGCTCACGAAGCTGGCCACCACGCCGTAGGTCTTGATGGCGTCGGGGTTGTTCGCATAGGTGCCGCCCGGCACGGTCGCCACGGCGTAGTAGGGATATTCCTTGATCAGCTTGTCGACCACCGGTCCGGTCACGTTCACCAGCTTGGCGCCACAGGTGGTGGTCGGATCCTGGATGTTGGCCGAGGGGTTGCCGACCACGTAGGCGAAGCCGTCGATCTTGTTGTCGCACAGCGCCGCGCCGTGCTCGTCGGCCTTGAGCTCGGAGGCCAGCGAGAAGTCCGACATCTTCATGCCCAGCGCGGCCATCAGCCCGTCCATGGTGGCGCGGGTGCCCGAGCCGGGGTTGCCGACGTTGAAGCGCTTGCCCTTGAAGTCCTCGATCTTGGTGACGCCGGCTTCCTTGCGGGCCAGCACCATGAGCGGCTCGGGGTGGATCGAGAACACCGCGCGCAGCTCGCCCATCGCACCGGCATCCTTGAACTGGCCGATGCCCTTGACGGCGTTGTACTGGGCGTCGGACTGGGCCACGCCGAAGTCGAGCTCGCCGCCCTTGATGGTGTTGATGTTATAGACCGAGCCGCCCGTCGATTCGACCGAGCAGCGGATGCCATGCGTGGCGCGGTCCTTGTTCATGAGGCGGCAGATCGCGCCACCGGCGGCGTAATACACCCCGGTGACCCCGCCGGTGCCGATGGTGACGAACTTGGTCTCGGCCTGTACCGGGGCGCTCAGCAACGAAGCGCCCAGCGTCAGTGCTGCTGCGATGGATGTGAGTTTGTTCATGCGGCTTCCTCCTGGAGGGTTTCCTCGGGTTGAAAATCAGATGCCGGTCCGGTTCGGCCGGGTGCTGCTGGCTGCGGCTGTCAATGTCGTCGCAGCATGCGCCGCCCGCTGGGGGCTGTGCGCGCAAGTTCGAACTCTGCGCTCGGGATCGCGCATTGGCGCCCGGCGATCTTGTCGCTGATGAGTCGGCCGCAGCCGCTCGCCAGTGTGAATCCGAGCGCCCCGTGGCCGATGTTCAACCACAGGTTTGGAATCGGGCTGCGGTCCACCACCGGCCGTCCGGTCGGGGTTGCGGGACGCAATCCGGCCCACGACGTCACGGTCGATAGATCCACTCCAGCGCCAAAGGTTTCGCGGGTCGCGCGCAACAGCGTGTCGATCCGGGTGCCATTGAGGCCTTCCCCGAAGCCGACGATGTCGGCCATTCCCGCGACGCGCAGTCGATTGCCGAGGCGGGCGTAGACGATCTTGCGTTGATAATCGGTGATGCTGGCCTCCGGAACGCCGGCTGGGTCGTTGATCGGCAGGCTGATGCTGTAGCCCTTGAGTGGGTAGACCGGTACGCGGATTCCCAGCGGCGCCAGCAGCCTGCCCACTTCGGCGCCGCCGGCAATCACACAGGCATCGCCGCGGATCGGGCCGCCGCTGGTGATGACCGCGCGGACGCCGCCGCCGGCCACCTCGAAGCCGCTTGCCGCTTCGCCCAATCTGAAGCATACCGGCGATGGACCCCGGGCCAGCCTTTCGGCGAGTTCCTGGCACAGCTTGTAACAGTCGCCCGCTTCTTCGCTGGCGGTATGGAGACCTCCCGCGATGCGCTCGGCGATTCGCAGCAGCGATGGTTCCAGCGCGAGGCAGGCGTCGCGATCGAGGGCCTGCTGGAACTCCGAAAGCTCGCGGTGCTTCTGGAGCAGTGTGCGCGCGGCCTCGAAGCTCCTGCGCTGGCGATGGATGATGAGTTTGCCGTTCTGACGGTAGTCGAATTCGAATCCGTCTTTATCCACCAAGTCGTGGATGAGCCGCTGGCTGTAGAGCGAGAGCGGCAGCAGCGCGGCGACCGAGCGCAGCTTGTCGCTGCCGTTGCAGGCCTGAAGAAAGCGCAGGATCCACTGCCACTGGTCGGGATCGAAGCGGGGCTTGAAGCGCACCGGGGCGTCGCGCTGCAATATCCAGCCGGGAATCCTGGCGAGAATCTCCGGATCGGCCAGCGGCCAACATAGCGGTAGCTCAGTTGGCCGACGTACTCCCTGCGATCGACAACCGTGACCCGGTGCCCGTCGCGTTGCAGATACCATGCGGTGGTGAGGCCGACAATGCCGGCGCCGATTACTGTGATGTTCATGCAGATTGCTCCGGGGCGCTGATCGGGCTCAAGGGCTCAGGCCCGATCCTAGTGCTTGATCGCATGGACGATGATGCGGATCATTGACCTTCCTATGTTCTGACGACATGGTATGCCGATGCGTTTGCGACAGATCGAGGTCTTCCGCGCGGTCATGCTGGCCCGTTCCGCAAGTGCAGCGGCGCGCCTGCTCAACGTTTCCCAACCGGTCGTCTCGCGAGTGCTGAAGCATACGGAAATCACTCTGGGCTTCGCCCTCTTCGATCGCCGCGGCGGACGTCTCCGGCCGACCCCCGAGGCGGAGGCGCTGTTCGCCCAGGTCCAGCGGGCCTTCGGAGAGATCGAACGGGTCGACGCACTGGCTTCCAACCTGCGGCGCGGTGCGTCAGGGCTGCTGCGCATCGCAGCCACGCCTTCGCTGGCCAGCCACCTGCTGCCCGAAGCGCTGCAGGCGATGCGCAGCGCGCATCCCGAAGTGGCCTGCGATCTGTGGGCGAACCACACCTCGCAGATCGAACACGACCTCGCCGCCTTCGAGATCGACGTTGGAATTGCGATCGAGGCGCGCGAGCGGGTCACCCTGGCGGTGGTGCCCGTGACGCAAGGCGAGATGGTGCTGGCGGCGCCGCGTGCATGGCTGGCAGGCGTGCTGCGCCCGGGTGGGCGGGCATGGCTGAAGGCGCGGCCGCTGATCGCGCTGGCCGAGGCCACGCCACTGGGCGAGCGCCTCTCAGGCATTCTCGACCAGGCCAAGTGGGAGGCGCGCACCATGTTGCGGGTGCAGACCTATGCGCTGGCGGGGTCCTTGGTCGGGAAGGGCCTTGGTTGCGCGTTTCTCGACGCTTACACTGCGGCCGGTCTGAACCCGCAGGCGGTGGTGGTGCTGCGGCTCGAGCCGCGCATCGGCTTTTCGCTGGCCTTGATCTCGAGCGCCAGCGTTGCCCGTTCGCTGCTGGTGGACCGCCTTGCGCAGTGCCTGCTTGCCGCGGCCAGATCGCGTTCGCAGGCGCTGGTGCAGCGCCTGCTGCCCGAATCGTTCCTTTTGGCCGGACCCTGAGTCGAAGGATCGATTTCAATCATCCCGCCCCATCCGAAACGAATCCCTGCCGGAGCCTCAGGATGCCAGCCTCACCTTCATCGCCCGAATTCCCGCTTGTCGATGCCGTCGGCCGGGTTCACCAGCCGGCCCGCGAGCGGCCGCGCATCGTGAGCCTGGTGCCTTCCCTTACCGAACTGCTCTGCGACCTGGGGCTTGCGGAATTGCTGGTCGGCCGCACCGGCTTTTGCATCCATCCGCGTGAGCAATTGCGTTCGGTCTCCAAGGTCGGCGGGACCAAGGACGTGCGCGTCGACACCATCCGCGAACTTGCGCCGTCCCACCTGGTGGTGAATATCGACGAGAACCGTCGCGAAACGGTGGAAGAGCTTGCCGCGTTCGTCCCCTCGGTGATCGTCACCCATCCGTGTACGCCGCAAGACAACATCGGCATCTACCGGCTTTTCGGAGGCATCTTCGGCTGTACCGCCGAGGCGCATCGATTGGTGGGCGAGCTCGAGACTGCGCTGGCCGAGGCGCGTGCCTGCGGCGAGGCCTTGCCGCCCGAGACCGTCCTCTACCTCATCTGGCGCGAGCCCTGGATGACGGTCTCGCGGGAGACCTATATCGCGGCCATGCTCGCTCTGGTGGGCTGGCGCTGCGCCGCTTCGCCTTCGTCCAACCGCTATCCCGCCTTCGCATGGGGCGAGGACTGGCTGGCGCCGGTGGCGCGGGTGTTCCTGTCCACCGAACCGTACCGCTTTCGCGAGCGGCATATCGACGAGGTCGTTGCGCTCTCGGGGGTGCCCGCCCGGCTCATCGACGGCGAAATGGTGTCGTGGTATGGCAGCCGCGCCATCGCGGGGCTGCGCTATCTGGTGGCCTTGCGCCGCACCTTGGCGCAGCAAGCTGGCGCCGCGGCGCGAGCGCGATGATGGCACGGTGGGAGGCGCAAGGCTGCCGCCGGCAAGGCTCTACTTCGCTTGCAGGAACACCTGGTGCGGCGCAGGCACCGGCCAGGCGCCGGCCTTGCTGGTTTCGGCGATGGCCTTGTTGGTGTCGAAATACACTTGCCAGTAATTGTCGTTGTGACAGTAGGGGCGAACCGCGAGCCGGGTGCCGGCGAGCTTGAATTCGAGGATATCGACATCCGGCGCGGGATCGTCAAGCACGTTCGGGATCTGTGCAAGAAGGCCCTTGAGCTGTGCCATGGCCTGTTGCGGATCGACGCCATGGCCAAGCTGGGCAACCCGGTCGACGCGGCGATAGGGGCTGGTGGTGTAGTTGGTGATGTTGTCCGAGAATATCTCGTTGTTGCCGACCAGCGCGCGCGCCTTGTCCATGGTGTCTACGATGGTGACGAACATGCCGACCTTGCGTACCGTTCCGATCGTGCCGCCGGCCGCAATGAAGTCACCGACGCGGATCGGACGCAGCAGGAGCAGGAACACGCCGGCGGCGAAATTCGACAGCAAGCCCGACCAGGCCATGCCGACCGCGACGCCGACCGCGGCGAGGATGGCGGTGACGGAGGTGGTGTCGCCCCCGAACAGGCCCAGCACCGCGATGACGAGCAGGATTCTCAGCACCACGCCGAGCACTGACTCGAGGTGTCCGGCGAGCGTCGCATCAACTTTGCCGGAAGCCAGCGCGCCGCGGGCGAGGCGCTTGAGCGCATTGATGACCCAGCCGCCGATGATCCACAGTGCGATCGCGCCGACCGCCGTCCACGCAATCGGGACGATGTTCTGCAGCACCACATGCCACAGCTTGATGATGTTCTCCGCATTCATTGCGACCCTCTTCGCTTGAGGCGCTGGCCCGAAAGCCATGCCGATGCCCTGAACTTAACCGATGCGGCTTTCGCGGAGCGGTTTTCGGTCGTCAAACATCGTGGAGAAGGTCATTTTGTGCAAGATCGCTGCCACTCCTCCGGCCGCTGGATGGCGAAGCGTCCCCGCACCAGTCGATGCCGCCCCAGTCGCAGCAGGTCGCGGTCGCGGGTGACCAGGGTGCAGGGGCTGCAGGAGGCCGCAATCTCGAGAAACTTCTGGTCGTCGCGGTCGCGGCACGAGGGAAGGTCGACCGCGGCCGGTCCCTGCGCAAGGCAATGCCAGAGCGCGTCGCGGTAGGCGACCAGCAGCGCCTGCTGGGCCTCGTGATCCTGGCCGAACTGCCGGTAGGCGAGCACCCGGCGCAACTCCTCGAGTGCATCGTCGCGTGACACCAGGCGGCAGTGCCCGCCCGAGAGCTTCTCGCGCATCGGCTCGAGCGCGGGGTCGCGGAACATCCATAGCGCGAGCACGGTGTTGGTGTCGAGCACCAGGGTCTGTGGTTCGCGCAGGTGTGCGAACGGCGGGCCAGAATCTTCGTTCATGTGCAGAATCGACTTCGGGGCGTGTCGAACGTCGGGTCGACGAAAAAGGGGGCTTGCGCCCCCTTTCGTGTACTCGAGTCGTCGGGCTCAGGCTGCCTGCTTGCTGTCGATCCGCATCTTGACGAAGGAGCCGGGTGCCTCTTCGAGGGCCTTGAGCTTGCCCTTGGCCGGATCGCGCGCGGCGACGGTGTCTGCATCGTGAGCGCTGACCCAGCTCTGCCAGTCGGTCCACCACGAGCCGCCCTGCTGCTCTGCGCCTTCGAACCATGCATCGACGCTCTCCGGCAGCTTTGCGGCGGGATTGACCCAGTAGCCGTATTTGTTCGCTGCAGGCGGGTTGACGATGCCGGCGATGTGGCCGGAGCCACCGAGCACGAAGCGCACCGGGCCGCCGAAGTTGCGGGCGCCGGTGTAGGTGCTCTTCCAGGGCGCGATGTGGTCTTCGATCGCGGAGATGAAGTAGCAGGGGATCTTGACCTTGCCCAGGTCGATCGGGGTGCCGTCGATCTCGATGCCGCCCGGCTCCGCCAGCTTGTTCTCCATGTACATGTTGCGCAGATAGAAGCTGTGCATCTTCGCCGGCATGCGGGTGGAGTCGGAGTTCCAGTACAACAGGTCGAAGGGGAAGGGGTCCTTGCCCATCAGGTAGTTGTTGACCACGAAGGACCAGATAAGGTCGTTGGCACGCAACATGTTGAAGGTGCCCGCCATCTCCGCACCTTCGAGGTAGCCACGCTCGAACATCTTCTTCTCGAGGCTGGAAATCTGGCCCTCGTCGATGAACACGCCCAGCTCGCCCGGCTCGGAGAAGTCGGTCATGGTGGTGAAGAAGGTGGCCGAGGCGATGCGCTTCTGGCGCTTGGCGGCGAGGTAGGCGCAGGTGGTGGCGAGCAGCGTGCCGCCCAGGCAGTAGCCGGCAGCGTTCACTTCCTTTTCGCCGGTCTGCTGTTCGATCGCGTCGAGCGCGGCAAGCACACCATTCTGCACATAGGCGTCGAAGCTCGCTTCGGCCAGCTTTTCATCCGGATTGACCCAGGAGATCACGAACACCGTGTGGCCCTGGTCGACGCACCACTTGATATAGGAATTCTTCTCGCGCAGATCGAGGATGTAGAACTTGTTGATCCATGGCGGCACGATCAGCAGCGGCTTCTTGAGGACCTTGTCGGTCGACGGGGTGTATTGCAGCAGCTGCATCATTTCGGTTTGGAACACCACCTTGCCCGGCGTGGTGGCGACGTTCTTGCCGAGTTCGAAGGCGCTGGTGTCGGTCATGCGCACGCGCACGTTGCCGCCACCTTCCTCGATGTCGCGCAGCAGGTTGTTGAGGCCCTTGACCAGGTTCTGGCCGTGGTTCTTGACCGTCTCGCGGAACACTTCCGGGTTGGTCATGGCGAAGTTGGAGGGCGACAGCGCATCGATGTACTGGCGGGTATAGAAGCTGACCTTCTTCTGGGTCTGGTCATCCAGCCCTTCCACGCAGCTCACGGTGTCGTGCACATGGCGCGCGGTGATGAGGTAGGACTGCTTGATGAAGTCGAACAGGAAGTGCTCCTGCCACTCGTCGTCCTTGAAGCGCTTGTCGCCTTTCTCGGGCGAGGCGATGGGGGTGCCGTGCATGCCCATGAAACGCAGCATCGAGTGTTGCCACAGCGAAAAATAGTCCCACACCAGGTTCATCTGGGACTGGGCCAACTTATAGGGGTTGGAGAGCAGCTTGGCCATCATGTCCATGAAGGCCTGGGCGATGCCCAGCTCGTCCTGGGGGGCGGTGACGCCGCGCTTGACCTGGCGCTGGACGTGTTCGCTGATCAGTTTCGAAGCGCGTTGGGCAACCTCGGCGTAGGTCTTGGCGACTTCGGTCGGATCGGGCATTTCCTTGGTCTCAGTGGCGTTGGGTGCTGCCATGCTAGTTTTCTCCTGCATCAAGCGCTCGTAACGTATCGGACATATCCATCGCCGTCATCGATCCCGCGCATTTTTCCCTGCTGCACAAGATGATTCAGGTGGGCGATGGCCTCCCCCATTGCAAACATGACCTGATGGGTATCGAGCGCTCGCGGGAACAGCGTCGTCAGCAGCTCGCAAGCACTGCGTGGTTCGTTGCACGCTGCAAGAAGCTCGTCACATCTGGCGGCGTGGTGATCGATGAGTTGGGCGACCCGTGCAGCGATTCCCCGGAAAGGTTTGCCGTGCGATGGTAGCACGAGCGTGTCGTCGGGCAAGACTTTGTTGCGCTGCAGCGAAGAAAGGAATCTGCCGAGCGGATCGTCGTGCGGCGTCGCAGCAAGCACACTCACATTGGTGGAAATGCGCGGCAGCAGCATGTCGCCCGAGATGAGCACGCCGAGCGCCTCGCAATAGAAGGAGGCGTGTTCGGGCGAGTGACCGTAGCCGACCATCACCCGCCAGATCCGTCCGTTAATGAGGATCTCGTCGCCGTCGAAAATCCGCCGATAGCGCTCGGGCATCTCCGGCACGCCTTTGCGGTAGGCGTTGCCGCGGGCCTCGAGGGCGTCGCAGCGCGCTTCGTCGAGACCGTGGCGGCGAAACTGTTGCAGCATGTCGGACGTATGGTAACCGGGCAGCCTGTGCCAGAACGCATGACCGCCCAGATACTCGCCCTGGGTCATCCACAGTTCGGCCTTGCAACGCGCGCTGAGCCAGGCTGCAAGACCAAGGTGGTCGGGGTGGCAGTGGGTGATCAGGATGCGCTCGATCGATCTGTCGCCGTGAGCGGCAAGCACCGATGCCCAGTGCGTCTTGATCGGCTCCTGACCGATGCCGGTGTCAACCGGAACGAGTTGCGTGCCGTCTTCGAGGAGCCAGAGATTGATATGATCCAGGGCGAAGGGTAGCGGCATGCGCAACCAATGCACGCCTTCGGCGACGGACAGGGTCTTGCCCGGTGCGGGCAGATCGGCAAAGGGGTAGTCGAGCATGGGTGGGGGTGTCCTCCAAGGGAACTCGTGTCAATCGGCTTTGTGGTGTCGAGTGCTGTACCTATAATCGGTCGTGTGCGCATTGCTGGCGCGGGCCGTCCCGGCCGCGTCGCCGCATGCCGCCAATCCTGCATCCTGCCTGTTTCATGGACGCCGAACCTCCCTGTGAAAGCCGAACAGACCTACACCATCACCGAGCTTGCCCGCGAATTCGCGATCACCTCGCGGGCGATCCGCTTCTATGAAGACCAGGGCTTGCTGCAGCCCGCCCGCGTCGGGCGCGCCCGGGTGTACAGCCGCGCCGATCGCACCCGCCTCAAGCTCACCCTGCGCGGACGGCGCCTCGGCCTTTCGCTGGCGGAGATCCGCGAACTGATCGACATGTACGACGGTGTGCATAACGCGGCCCCCCAGCTCCAGCGGCTTCTCAAGGTGCTCGCCGAACGCAGGGCGGCGCTCGAACAGCAGCGCGAAGACATCGTTGCAGTGCTTGCCGAGATCGACATGCTCGAACGCCAGTGCGCTGGCCTGCTGGGAAACGACGCCGAGGGCGCCGCTGCGGCGCGCGCGGAACTCGACAAGCGGATGCTCGGCAACGCTTGATTTTTTTCCAGATTACTTTACGTTTACGTCAACGTAAATGCAAGGCCGGCACCCGATCGGCCTCCACCACAGGAGATGCAGGCCGTGACGAGTCGTTTCGAGGCAAGAGATCCGTTGTTCGAACAACGGGTTCGCGAGAGCTTTCGCACGCAGCCGTTGATGGCCTTCATCGGCGCCGAGCTGGTGTCGGTGAAGCCGGGCGCCTGCGCGATTCGGCTGCCGTTCCGCACCGAACTCGCGCAGCAGAACGGATTCTTCCACGGCGGCATCGTCGGCACGCTGGCCGACAACGCGGGGGGCTTTGCCGCCTATGCGCTGATGCCGAGCGACTCCGGGGTGCTTACCGTGGAGTACAAGCTCAATCTCATGGCGCCAGCCAACGGAGAAGTATTGATCGCGGAGGGCGAGGTGGTGCGGGCGGGCCGGAATCTGGTGGTATCGCGCGCCGAGGTCTACGTTGAACGGGAGGGGCGCAGGATTCACTGCGCCTCGATGCAACAGACCTTGATGACCATGCACGGCAAGGGTCTGGCGTAGGCCACCGCGGTATTCGCCAGGAAAGAAAGATCATGATCATTGCCAGCCTCGACCTCCACGCCCGCGGCCACGAAGCGATCGTGGTTCTGCGTCGGCCGAATGGTCGCAAACTGTTCCCGGAGACGATGTAATCTTGCAAACGGTCCGGCACCTGCCGGCCCGCTCGTCCTGATCAGCGGAAACCTCCTATGCCCAGCACCCTGCACATTCTCTCCGCGGTAGATACCGAATCCATCGGCCACGTCCGGCAATTCTTCCGCAACTACGCGGACTGGCTGGGACGTGACCTCACCTTCCAGGGCTTCGACGAGGAAATGGCATCGCTGCCGGGTGCCTATTCGGCACCCAAGGGCCGGCTTTTCTTTGCCGAGCTCGATGGCAAGCCGGCCGGCTGCGTCGGCGTGCGTCCACTTTCGGACGGCGTCTGCGAGATGAAGCGCCTGTACGTCGAGCCCTCGATGCGCGGCAATGGCGTGGGCCGGGATCTTGCCCTGGCGGCGATACGCTGCGCCAAGGAACTGGGCTACCGCAAGATCATGCTCGACACCCTGCCGGCGATGCGCATGGCGCAGAAGCTCTATCGCGAGCTCGGCTTCACCGAGGCGCCGGCCTACTACCAGACGCCGATCGAGGGCACGATGTTTCTCGCCCTCAACCTCGAGAACTGGTCTGCCGCGGAGGTCGAGAATACCCAGCTCTACCACCTCTTCGACTTCAACCGCGCCTGGGCCGGCCAGATGCGCCAGGCCGATCCGGGCTTCTTCGACAAGCTCTCGCATCTGCAGGCGCCCGAGTACCTGTGGATCGGCTGCTCCGACTCGCGGGTGCCGGCCAACCAGATCGTCGGGCTGCTGCCGGGCGAGGTGTTCGTCCATCGCAACATCGCCAACGTGGTGGTGCACACTGATCTCAACTGCCTGTCGGTAATCCAGTTCGCCGTCGATGTCCTCAAGGTCAAGCACATCATGGTGGTCGGTCACTACGGTTGCGGTGGCGTCAAGGCCGCGCTGGGGCGTGAGCGCATCGGTCTCGTGGATCTGTGGCTGCGCCATGTGCAGGATGTGCACGTCAAGCACCGCGAGCTGGTCGATGCGGTTGCGCCGGAGGCGCGGCACGATCGCCTGTGCGAGCTCAACGTGCTCGAGCAGGTCGCCAACGTCGCCCAGACGGTGGTTGTCCAGGATGCCTGGCGACGCGGCCAGCCGCTGACCGTTCATGGCTGGGTCTATGGCCTCAAGGATGGCCTGATGCGCAACCTCGGGCTCAATGTGAGCCGCCCCGACGAACTTGCCCAACGTTATGCCGAAGCGCTGCAGGCGCTTCCCAATCTGATGCAGCCGCTCTGAGCTGCACGAAATCCAGGAGAACTGCATGTCCGATCCAGTCGTTATCGTATCCGTCGCCCGCACCCCGATGGGGGGCTTCCAGGGCGAACTGTCCGGCCTCACTGCCCCGCAGCTTGGCGCTGTCGCCATCAAGGCCGCCGTCGAGCGCGCCGGCCTGGCGCCCGAGAAGGTCGAGGAGGTGCTGATGGGCTGCGTGCTGCCCGCCGGTGTCGGCCAGGCGCCGGCCCGCCAGGCCTCGCTCGGTGCCGGCCTGCCGCTGGCGACGGCCTGTACCACGATCAGCAAGGTCTGCGGCTCGGGCATGAAGGCCACCATGCTGGCCCACGACCAGATCCTGGCCGGCGGCAACGAGGTGGTGGTGGCGGGCGGCATGGAGTCGATGAGCAATGCCCCCTACCTGCTGCCCAAGGCGCGCGGCGGCTATCGACTCGGCCACGGCCAACTGCTCGATCACATGTTCCTCGACGGGCTCGAGGACAGCTACATGCAAGAGACCAGGGGCCGCCTGATGGGCACCTTTGCCGAGGACTGCGCCAGCCACTTCTCCTTCAGCCGCGAAGCGCAGGACGAGTTCGCGATCGGCTCGACCATGCGTGCGCAGAAGGCCATCACCGGCGGTGCATTCGCCTGGGAGGTCGCACCCGTGAAGGTGTCGGGCCGCAAGGGCGAGGTGGTGGTGGACCAGGACGAGCAGCCGCTCAAGGCCCAGCTCGACAAGATCGGCAGCCTCAAGCCGGCCTTCAAGAAGGATGGCACGGTTACCCCGGCCAACTCCTCGTCGATTTCCGACGGCGCTGCGGCGCTGGTGCTGATGAAGAAATCCACCGCCGAAAAGATGGGTCTCAAGCCGCTGGCCACGATCATCGGCCATGCCTCCCATGCGCAGGAGCCCAGGTGGTTCACCACCGCGCCGGTCGGCGCCATGCAGAAACTGCTGGCCAAGACCGGCTGGTCGGTTGCCGACGTCGACCTGTGGGAAATCAACGAAGCCTTTGCGGTGGTCACCATGGCGGCGATGAAGGAGATGGATCTGCCGCACGACAAGGTCAACGTGCATGGCGGCGCCTGCGCGCTGGGTCACCCGATCGGCGCCTCGGGGGCGCGCATCATCGTCACCCTGATCGGCGCACTGCGCAAATACGGCCTCAAGCGTGGCGTTGCCAGCCTGTGCATCGGTGGCGGCGAGGCCACCGCGGTGGCGCTCGAGGTCGACACCTCGGTAGCCTGCAGCTGATCGACCCCAGGCATGTGTTTGTGAGGGCACCGGCGCCTGCCGGTGCCCCCTCGTTTCGGAGTGAGTAGTGCATAGACTGAATCCCGAGTGCAGCATCGAGATCCTCAACGAGCGTTGCCCCGGCACCCTGCCGGGCTGGTATGGCATCAAGGTGGTCAGCCTCGAGGCGGGGCTGCTGGTCGCCGAAATGGAGATCCGCCCCGAGATGCTGGCACCCAACGGCTTCCTGCACGCCGCCTCGGTGATCGCGCTGGCCGACACCTGTGCAGGTTTTGCCACCATCGCCCACCTGCCGCCGGGCGCCAGCAACTTCACCACGGTGGAGCTCAAGACCAATTTCCTCGGCACCCAGACCGAGGGAGCGCTGCGCTGCGTGGCCAGCGCGGTGCATACCGGTCGAACGACCCAGGTGTGGGACGCTGAAGTGACTGGCGCGGGCGGGCGCAAGCTGGCGCTGTTCCGCTGCACGCAGATGATTTTGTGGCCCAAGGCGGCCTGATTCGCGAACGGACCGCGCGATGCCCGAGGCACAGCAGTTCCTGCTCTTCATTCCGGTGGCGGCGCTGTTTACGCTGGCGCCGGGGCCCGACAGCCTGATGCTGCTGGCGCGCGCCCTCGGCCAGGGGACGCGTGCCGGGGTGGCTTCGGCGGCAGGTTGTGCGCTGGGCATCCTGGTCACCTCGATCCTCGTCGCCGCCGGCCTGTCGGCGGTAGTGGCGGCCTCCGAGTCGCTGTTCCTGATCCTGCGCGGCGCCGGTGCGGCGTACCTGGTGTGGGTGGGCATCCAGGCCATTCGCAGCAAGACCCTGATCAAGATGCGGGGCGCCGCGCCGCTGGCGCTGCCCCGCGTGTTTGTGAGCGGTCTCATGGTGAATCTGCTCAACCCCAAGGTGGTGGTCTTCATGCTCGCCTTCCTGCCGCAGTACGCACGCCCCGAGCAGGGCAGGCTGGGCTTGCAGATCTTCGTCCTCGGGCTTTGCTACGCGCTCATCGCCTTCATGCTGATGTCGCTGATGGCTGCCTGCGCGGCGCGCCTGCGCGATTATCTGCAGGCCCGGCCAAACGTGGTCAGATGGCTCAACTATGGTGCCGGCGGCGCCTTTATCGCATCCGGGCTCAAGGTGGCGACTCTCAGGCATCTTTGACAGGAACAAGCAGATGGCAAATCCAATCGATTTCTATTTCGACTTCTCCTCGCCCTATGGCTACCTCATGAGCGAGAAGATCGACCCGCTCGCCGCCGCCCACGGGCGCAGTGTGAACTGGCGGCCGATCCTGCTGGGCGTGGTGTACAAGACCACCGGTGCGGTCGCGATGCCGCTGGTGCCGCTCAAGAGGCCGTATGCGCTGCGCGATTTCGAGCGCTCGGCGCGTTTCCTCGATGTGCCCCTGCACATCCCCGAAGCGTTCCCGATCCCGACCCAGCACGCGGCCCGCGCGTTCTACTGGCTCGAGGGCCAGGATCCCGGGCGCGCGCGGGCCTTTGCGCACGCTGCCTACCGTGGCCTGTTCGTCGATGGCAAGGACATTTCGCAGCTCGAGGTGGTGCTCGACATTGGCGCCGGACTCGGCCTCGCGCGCGAGCAGTTCGCCGCCGCGCTGGGCTCGGACGCGGTCAAGGAGCGTCTCAAGGCGGCGTGCAGCGCGGCGATCGACGCGCAGGTGTTCGGCTCCCCGTTCGTGATCATCGATGGCGAGCCCTTCTGGGGCGTCGATCGTCTCGCCCAGATCGAGCGCTGGCTGAAAGAGGGCGGCTTCTGATGAGCGCCGACAGGACTTTTCGCCGCATCTGCGTGTTCTGCGGCTCGCGCTTCGGCGAGCGCCCGGCCTATCGCGAGGCGGCACAGGGGCTCGGGCGGCTGCTCGCCGGGCGCGGCATCGAGCTGGTCTACGGCGGCGGCAACGTCGGCCTGATGGGCGCGGTGGCGGATGCCTGCATGGCTGCCGGCGGCCAGGTGACCGGGGTCATCCCGCAGGCGCTCATGGACTGGGAGGTCGGCCATGGCGGGCTGACGCGGCTCGAGGTGGTCGATTCGATGCATACCCGCAAGGCCCGCATGGCCGAACTGGCGGATGGCTTCATCGCCCTGCCGGGCGGCCTCGGGACCTTCGAGGAACTGTTCGAGATGCTGACCTGGGCGCAGCTCGGTTTCCATGGCAAGCCGGTGGCCCTGCTCGATGTGGATGACTACTATGCGCCGCTGGTCGAGATGGTGAAGCGCGGCGCGAGCGAGGGCTTCATGAAGCCCGAGAACTGCGCCCTGCTGCTGCATGGCCGCGATGCCGAGAGCCTGCTCGCCGATATGGCGGCCTACCGCGCGCCGGTGCAGGCCCGGCGCATCCGCGACCAGACGCAGCTATAGGGAGGGTCGCCATGTACCTGCCCAGGCACTTTGCCGAGACCGATGTGGCCGCGATGCATGCCCTGATGCGTGCGCATCCGCTTGCCACGCTGGTGGCCAGCGGCCCGCAGGGCCTGGTGGCGAATCATCTGCCACTCCTGCTGGCGCCCGACCCGGTGCCCAACGGAACCCTGCAGGGGCATCTCGCGCGGGCCAATCCGCTATGGAAGGAGGTCGCGCCCGAGGCCCCGGTGCTGGTCATCTTCCATGGCCCGCAGCACTACATCAGCCCCTCGTCCTATGCCAGCAAGGCCAGCGACGGCCGGGTGGTGCCGACCTGGAACTACGTTGCGGTGCATGCCCATGGCAGCCTGCGCGTCATCGACGACGCCGACTGGGTCGCCGCGCAGATCGAGGCGCTGACGGCCACGCAGGAGGCGGGCCAGGCGCAGCCCTGGTCGGTGGCGGATGCACCGGCCGACTTCATTGAAAGGATGCGCGCCGCGGTGGTCGGCATCGAAATCGTGATTGGCCGGCTGGTCGGCAAGTGGAAGCTGAGCCAGAACCAGCCGGCAGCCAATCGATCGAGCCTGATCGCCGCCCTCGAGGCGAGCGGCAATGAAGATTCAATAACGATGGCCCGGCTGATCCGTCAGCGCCAGCGGCCCTGAGGAGACATCATGTACGAAACCCTTGAAATCGAGCGCAGCGGCGGCGTTGCCACCATCTGGATGAACCGTCCCGATGTGCACAACGCCTTCAACGCCCAGCTCATCGCCGATCTCACCGCGGCCTGCAAGCAACTCGACGCCGACGAGTCGGCGCGCGTGGTGGTGCTGGCCGGACGCGGCAAGAGCTTTTCGGCCGGCGCCGATCTCAACTGGATGAAGGCCGCGGGCGAAGCCAGCGTCGAAGAGAACCTCGCCGATGCGCGCAAGCTTGCCGGCATGCTGCGCACCCTCTCCGAAATGGACACGCCGACCATCGCCCGGGTGCAGGGGGCGGCGCTGGGTGGCGGCATGGGCCTGGCGTCGGCCTGCGATATCTGCGTGGCCAGCGAGCAGGCCGTGTTCGCCACCTCCGAGGTCAAGTTCGGCATCATCCCCTCGGCCATCAGCCCCTACGTGATTCGCGCCATCGGCGAGCGCCAGAGCTATCGCTACTTCCAGAGCGCCGAGCGGATCAGCGCCGCGCGTGCCGGCGAGATCGGCCTCGCGCACGAGGTCACGGGCGTCGACGAACTGGATGCGAAGGTGCAGGAGATCGTCAGCGCACTGCTGGCTGGCGGCCCCAGGGCCCAGGCTGCAGCCAAGGACCTGATCCGCGCGGTGGCCAACAAGCCGGTCTCCGACGAGGTGGTGGAGGATACCTCGCGGCGCATCGCCGGCCTGCGTGCCACGCCGGAAGCAAGGGAGGGGCTCTCGGCCTTCCTCGAGAAGCGGCCGGCGAGCTGGCTGCCGGCAGCCTGAGCGATCCATGGGGCACGATCACCTCACCCGCCGGCTGGGCGCGATGCGGCCCGGTCGCCGCACCTCCGGCCGGCCCTGAGCGCGACATGGAACTCGATCCCAGCCAGCTCGCCGCCAGCCTCGAGGGCCTCAGGCCGCTGCTCGACTGGCGCGACCTGCCGGTCGACATGGCCTCGCTGACCGCGCTGGCCGCCGGCCTCGGCTGGGCCAGCGGATTGCGCCTCTATGCGCTGGTGTTCGTGCTCGGTGCGCTGGGGCGCTGGGGCGGGGTCGAGCTGCCGGGTGGACTCGCGGCGCTGACCCATCCGCTGGTGCTGGGCGCCTCAGGCCTGATGCTGGTGACCGAGTTCTTTGCCGACAAGCTGCCCTGGCTCGATTCGCTGTGGGACAGCGTGCATACCTTCATCCGCATCCCGGCCGGCGCGGCGCTGGCCGCGGCGGTGGTCGGCGACCACAGTGGAGCGTTACAGCTGGCGATGGGCGTGATGGGCGGTTCGCTCGCCGCCGGCACCCACTTTGCCAAGGCCGGTGCGCGCGCGGCGATCAACACTTCGCCCGAGCCCTTCAGCAATGTCGCGGCTTCGCTCGGCGAGGACGCGCTGTTCGCAGGGGGAATGTGGACCCTGCTTGCTCACCCGCTGTGGTTCCTGGGCGGCTTGGCGGTTTTTCTAGTGCTGGCGGGCCTGGTGATCGCGACGATGTGGCGATTCATCCGGCGCGTGCTGCGACCCCGGGCGCGGGCTGCCGATACGGGCTAACGCATTCGATACACCCTGCATTAAACATTCGGCACAGAGACGGCGAATCCACGCCGCCAGCCGGCAAGAGAACTGAGGAGAACACGAAGATGAGCAACGCGAGTTATGTCCACGGGGCGTCGGAGAAACAACTGATCGGCCAAACGATAGGCCGCTTTTTCGACGAGGCCTGCGCCCGCCACGGCAGCCGCGAGGCGCTGGTGGTGCGCCACCAGGGAGTGCGCCTGAGCTATGCCGAGCTCAAGCACAAGGTCGATGCGCTGGCCTGTTCCTTGATGCGGCTGGGCCTCGAGCCCGGCGAGCGCATCGGCATCTGGTCGCAGAACAACATGGAGTGGGCGCTGACCCAGTTCGCCAGCGCCAAGGCCGGCCTGGTGCTGGTGAACATCAATCCCGCGTATCGGCGCTCCGAGCTCGAGTACGCGCTCAACAAGGTCGGCTGCCGCGCGCTGGTGATGTCGCCCGCCTTCAAGAGCAGCAACTACCTCGAGATGATCGGCGATCTCACGCCAGAGCTCGGCCACTGCGAAGCAGGCCTGCTGCGCAGCCATCGTCTGCCCACGCTGGAGATGGTGATCCGCATGGGCGACGAGCGCTCGGCCGGCATGCTGAACTTCGACGATTTGCTCAGGACGCCGACGCGCGACGAACTCTCCACGCTGGCCCTGCTGGGCGAGAAGCTGCAGTTCGACGAGCCGATCAACATCCAGTTCACCTCGGGCACCACGGGCAACCCCAAGGGCGCCACGCTGTCGCACCACAACATCCTCAACAACGGCTATTTCGTCGCCGAGGCGATCGCGCTCGGCGAGGGCGACCGGCTGTGCATTCCGGTGCCGCTGTATCACTGCTTCGGCATGGTAATGGGCAATCTCGGCTGCCTCACCCACGGCGCCACCATGGTCTATCCGGTCGAGGCCTTCGAGCCGCTGGCCTGCCTGCAAGCGGTGGCGGAGGAGCGCTGCACCGGCCTCTACGGCGTGCCCACGATGTTCATCGCGATGCTCGACCACCCGCAGTTCGCCGACTTCGACATCTCCAGCCTGCGCACCGGCATCATGGCCGGCAGCCCCTGCCCGACCGAGGTGATGAAGCGCGTGGTGGACAAGATGAACATGCGCGAGGTGACCATCGCCTACGGCATGACCGAGACCTCGCCGGTGAGCTTCCAGAGCGGCACCGACGACGCGCTCGAACGCCGGGTGTCGACCGTGGGGCGGGTCCAGCCGCACTGCGAGGTCAAGATCGTCGACAACGAAGGGCGCATCGTGCCGCGCGGCACGCCGGGCGAACTGTGCACCCGCGGCTATTCGGTGATGCTCGGCTACTGGGGCGACGAGACCAGGACCGCCGAGGCGATCGACAAGGCCGGCTGGATGCATACCGGCGATCTCGCCACCATCGACGAGGAGGGCTATTGCAAGATCGTCGGGCGCATCAAGGACATGGTGATCCGTGGCGGCGAGAACCTCTACCCGCGCGAGATCGAGGAGTTCCTTTACCGCCATCCCAAGGTGCTCGACGTGCAGGTGGTCGGCGTGCCGGACCAGAAGTACGGCGAGGAGCTGTGCGCCTGGATCATCGTGCGCGAGGGCGAGACGCTCGGCGCCGAGGAGGTCAGGGATTTCTGCAAGGGGCAGATTGCCCACTACAAGGTGCCGCGCTACATCAAGTTCGTAGACAGTTTTCCGATGACCGTGACCGGCAAGATCCAGAAGTTCCAGATCCGCGAGCAGATGAAGCGCGAGCTCGGGCTAGACGAAGCCGATACCGCCTGAGCAGCCGGCTCACACCGGCGGCGCGCGGGCAGGTAAAATCCCGGCTCGAGCGCCCCGACGGGCCGCACCGTGGTTCAGGAAAACGCATGCATCTCCCCAAGACAGTCCGTATCGTCGAAGTCGGCCCGCGCGACGGCCTGCAGAACGAAAAGCAGCTGATCCCCACCGACACCAAGATCGAGCTGATCCGGCGCCTGGGCGCCGCCGGCCTGCGGGCCATCGAGGCTACCTCCTTCGTTTCACCGAAATGGGTGCCGCAGATGGCCGACAGTGCCGAGGTACTGCGAGGCATCGTGCGCCTGCCCGGTGTGGCCTATCCGGTCCTGACCCCCAACCTCGAAGGCTTCGAGGCCGCGCTGGCGGCGGGCGCGCAGGAGATCGCGGTGTTCGGCGCGGCGTCCGAAACCTTCAGCCAGCGCAACATCAACTGCTCGATCGCCGAGTCGCTGGAGCGCTTCGGGCCGGTCATCGATGCAGCCAAGCAGAACGGGATGCGGGTGCGCGGTTACGTCTCGTGCGTGCTGGGCTGCCCTTACGAAGGCGACGTCCTGCCCGGCGCGGTGGCCGAGGTTGCCGGCACCCTGTTCGACATGGGCTGCTACGAGGTGAGCCTCGGCGACACCATCGGTGTCGGCACGCCGGGCCGCACCCGGAAGATGATCGAAACGGTGGCGCGACGTATCCCGATCAAGATGATGGCCGGACATTTTCACGACACCTACGGCCTGGCGCTGACCAACATCTACGCTTCGCTGGAGTCGGGCGTGGCGGTGTTCGATGCGTCGGTCGGTGGTCTGGGGGGCTGTCCCTATGCGGCCGGAGCCTCCGGGAACGTTGCCACCGAAGACGTGATCTACATGCTGGGCGGCCTTGGCATCGATACCGGTATCGACCTCGAGGCGCTCGTCGATACCGCCGAATGGATCTGCGGCCGGCTCGGGCGTGCCCCCGAGTCCAAGGTCGCGCGTGCGCTGCTGGCGAAGCGGCATGCGGAGCTGGCGCCTGTCTGAAGAGGATCTCGACCCGCGATGAGCATTGATTCCCCCTGCATCAACATCTGCCGCATGGATGCGCGCACCGGGCTGTGCGAAGGCTGTTTTCGTACCATCGAGGAGATCACCGCGTGGAGCCGCGCCGACGATGCGGCCAAGCGCGCGATTCTCGAACGGGTGGCCGAGCGCGAATTGCGCCCAGAGCGCCTCGACGGGGCCCGAGTCGAATGAGCGCAGCGCCAACGGACGACGAATCGCTGTGTCTCGGCATCTGCGAGATCGATGACGAGGCGGGCTATTGTCTCGGCTGTGGCCGGCCGACCTGGCAGATCTACGGCGAAGCGCCGCCCGAGCCTGCGGCGCCGGTGCTGGTCGAGACCGCCGAGAAACCGGTGACCGGCACGGTGCGGCCTTCCGACGACTGAGGCTGCGGACGCCTCAGCGGGGGCGCTGCGCGGCCTTGGCGGCGGCGAACACCGGCCCCCACATCGGATGCCCTTCTTCGGCCCGCGACAGCTCGAAGCCTGGGTCAAGCGCCAGCGCCTGGCCGAAAGCCTCGCGGCACAGCCGGGTCCGCCCCGAGGTGCAGTGGATGAATGCGAGGTATTTCCAGGCCCGCACCCGGTCGCTGCGGAAGATCAGCCCGACCCCCAGCGCGGCCCGCAGTTCGGTCACCGCGGTGTCGTAGCTGCCGTCCTCGTAGTGGCCGATCCCCGCCAGCAGCAACTGCTCGGCCTCGCCACCCGCAAGCCCGGAGAGCCCGAATCGACGGGCCGGATCCGATGAGCAGGAGGCGCTGGTGAGGGCGATCGCGAGCGCCAGCAGGAACGCCGGCATGGGGTGATTTGTGAGCTTCATTCGCGGAAACGGTAGGCAATGCGATGGGTTCGGCCGGGCTCTATCCTCACCGTTTCCACATGCGGCGGAAAGTCGGCGTTGCGGATTTCGATGCGGTATCTGCCCGGCGGCAGTCTGAGCGCGCGCAGCGGCGGCGTCACCCCGCGCCGGCGGCCGTCGACATGGACCTCGCCCCATGGCAGCACGGCCAGCGCCAGCGTGCCCTGGGTGGTGACTTGGCTCGCGCTCTCGTCGCGGGCGGCGGTTGTGGTCTCGACCGTCGTCGGCGCCTCCTGTGGCACGGGTTGCGGATTCGCCGGCTGCTCGGGTTCAGGATCGAGCGCCACCGTGGGTGCCGCTTCGGGCGCCTGCGCCGGCGCCTGTGCAGGCGCGGGCGGCGCCATGGTGGTAGCCGCCGAGGTCATGGGGCGGCTTTCTTCCGACGCCGTCCTGCCGGCCGGGGGCGGCGCTTCCTCGCGTCGCAGCACGGTCACGGCGAGCGCGGCGAGCAGCAGCACCAAGGCGACGAGCTGCGCGGAAGGGCGTCGGCGCGGCGGGTCTTGCGGCAGACGGGCAGAGGAAGGCAAGGCAGCGATCGGCTGGGTTCTTTCGCCAACAGACGGGCTTCGCAGGGAGGGGGCCGGCCGGCTCGCTGCCGCACTGTCGCGCAGCCTGCGTCTGAACGCCCCCAGCGCGAGGGCGAGCTCGCGCGCCGAGGCGAAGCGCTCATCGGGCGATTTCGCCAGCGCGCGCAGGACGATGGCGTCGAGATCGGGCGGAACGTCCGGGTTGAGGCTCGAGGGGGGCGGCGGCATGACGCTGACGATGCGTTGCATCACGGCCGTGATGTCGTCCGCTTCGAAGGGGTGCTTGCCGGCAAGGACCTCGTATAGCGTCACCCCGAGACTGAACAGG
Organism: Zoogloeaceae bacterium; assembly: GCA_024235595.1. Taxonomy (GTDB): domain Bacteria; phylum Pseudomonadota; class Gammaproteobacteria; order Burkholderiales; family Rhodocyclaceae; genus Cognatazoarcus. The sequence continues at coordinate 826,260 of JACKMC010000001.1, forward strand.
TCTGTGCGCGCGTCCACCGCCTGCCCCGAGATCTGCTCGGGCGACATGTACTTGGGCGAGCCGATGACGGTCTCGTCGGGCGTGGCGCCCGCGTCCGGTGCATGGGCGATGCCGAAGTCCATGATCTTCACCGTGCCATCGCGCTGCAGCATGATGTTGGCAGGCTTGATGTCGCGATGGATGACCCCGTGCTGGTGGGCGTAGTCCAGCCCGCGGGCGACCAGGATGGCCACCTCCATCAGCCGCCGCAGCGGCATTACCGCGCCCTGTTCGATGGTTTCCTGGAGATTGAGGCCGGAGAGAAATTCCATCGCGATATATGGCGTGCCCTCGCTTTCGCCGATATCGTAGATGGTGACGATGTTGGGATGATTGAGCCGCCCGGCGGCGCGTGCCTCGCGAAAGAAGCGCGCCCGGAATTCGCTGCGCGCGCTGCTGCGGTACTCGTCGGCCAGCACCTTGAGCGCGACGTCCCGCTCGAGCATGGGGTCTTCCGCCCGATAGACGGTTCCCATTGCCCCGCGGCCGAGCTCGGCCGTGAGCCAGTAGCGGTCGATCCTCGGGGAATCGGGACTGCGGGGCGCCAGGGAAGGGCGGGAAGGGGCCATCGGAGCGGTCGACTGGGGCAAGGCCCGAATTATCCCATGGACACGCCGTGGGATGAACCGTTCGCGTCGACCGCTGTGGGATAATCGCGAAAACTGCAGTTGGCCGCGTCCGCACATGGGCACGAGACTGGACAATCGACGCTCACTGCTGTCGACAGCGATGACCCCGCGGCTGGGTGCGCCACAGGCCCGAGTGCGCGCGCAACTGCGGTTTCCAGGATAATCCGACCGCGCCAGCCTTGCGGGGAGCTTTCCCCTGTTGGTGGGGACTAGGAGGCGCGACGGTGTTGATTCGTGATGCATGCGAGATGGTGTGTCTGAGCGATGCAGGCTGCGTCCGAACGCTCAATGAAGACGTCGCCCGGGTGCATCCGGACCTCGGTCTGCTGCTGGTCGCCGACGGCATGGGTGGCCACAACGCCGGTGCGCTCGCGGCGCGGATCGCCGCCGACGCGGTCGACGAGACGCTTCGCCAGGGTCTCTCCGGGTGCCCGCCGGGTCTCGATGGGGCTGGCGAACTGCTGCGCCAGTCGGTGCTCCGCGCCGGACGGCGGATCCGCCGCAGCGCGGCGGCTCAGCGCCACCAGCAGGGCATGGGCGCGACGCTCGCCTGCCTGCTGCTGTATGAAGACCACGCCTGGCTGGCGCATGTTGGCGATACCCGCATCTATCGATTGCGCGAGCACCGCCTGCAACTGCTGACGCGCGACCAGAGCCCCAACCAGCAGGCTCATTCGGCGGGTCTGCTCAGCGCCGGGCAGTTGGCTGCCAGTCACAACCGCCACCTGGTGACGCGCGCGCTGGGCCTGGGGGGCGAGACGGCGGTGCAGCTGCAATGCCTGCGGGTGGCGCCCGGGGATGTGTTCCTGCTGTGCTCGGACGGCCTCAACGACATGGTCGACGGCCGCGACATCGAGCTGCTGCTCGAAAGCCTGGCGCAGCGGCTGCCGATGGCGGCGGCGCAACTGGTGATGGTCGCCCGCGACTGCGGTGGCCACGACAACGTGACCGTGGCGCTGGTGCGGATCGAGGCGTCGTTTGCGAGGGCCGGCCGGTCGCTGCTGGCGCGGCTGTTCGATTGGTTGCGCGGCCGGAGTGCTGCCTGATGGCCAAGATCGTGCTCAGTCTCGATGGGGAGATCGTCGATCAGAGGGCGCTCGGAGCCTCGCGCGTGCTGCTCGGGCGCGACCGCGGCTGCGACCTGGTCATCGATTCGCCGCAGGTAAGCCAGCGCCATGCCATCATCACCACCATGGTGCACGACCATTTCATCGAGGACCTCGGCAGCACCAACGGCACCGTGGTCAACGGTCAGCGCATCGAACGCCACCTGTTGCAGAACGGGGACGTGGTGTTTCTCGGCGACTATCGCCTCAAGTACCTGAATGCCGCCTCGGCCGGGCTTGGTTTCGATCGCACCCAGTTGCTCGAAGTGGGTCTGGCGCTGGGCCTGGAGGCGCCACCGTCGCCGGCGGGCGCCGCGCTCGACGTGGCCTGCGCGGCGGCGCAGCTGGCGCGGGCACGACTGGCAAGAGGCTGCGTTGCGCGCCGGCAGGCGGACGGCGTGGAGGGCGTCCCGGTGGAGATCGAACGGGTGCTGCTGCCGCTGCACGATGGTGAGCGCTGCATCGCGGTGATCAACCGCCGTCCCAATGGCTGTTTCCTGAGCAGGGTATGCGAGCGGGCCGCTGTGCGGGTAAATCGGCGCAGGCTCGGCGGCGAGGCACTGCGACTGGCGGAAGGCGACCGCATCGAGGCAGCGGGTCAGTCGCTGGTGTTCCATCTTCCCCACGACTGAGGACGCTTGCGTCGCCACTGCGCTGTGCCATACTGTGGCGTATTGAGCGGGTCGCCATGACCGACCCGCCGCGGCGAGCCCTGCTCGTCGGCCCAACAGGAGACCGCGCCGTGTTCATTCCGCATCGAGTACCCCGTCGACGACGTGCCGTGCCCGGGCTCGCGCCGGCAGCCGCGCCATGAGCGGCGTGGCGCGGCTGCCGGACAGCCTGCAACTGATCGAACGTGGCTGGCTGTCGGCAAACAACGTGCTCGGCTTCGAAGGCGAGCGCGCGGTACTGGTCGATAGCGGCTATGTCAGCCATGCCGGCCAGACCGTAGACCTTTTGCGCCACGCCCTCGATGGCCGGCGTCTCGAGCGGCTCATCAACACTCACTCGCATTCCGACCATATCGGCTGCAACGCGGCGGTACAGCGCGCCTTTGGCTGCGACATCACGGTTCCGGCAGGCATGGCGCCGGCGGTTGCCGAGTGGAACGAGGAGGCCCTGCTGCTGAGCATTGCGGCGCAGGACGCGGAGCGATTCGGGTTCGATGACACCTTGTCCCCCGGCGATCGATTCGAGATGGGCGCGCTCGAGTGGCAGGCCTACGCCGCGCCCGGGCACGATATGGATGCGCTGGTCTACCACAACCCCGAGCGCCGCCTGCTCATCTCCGGCGACGCCTTGTGGCGCGACGGATTCGGCATCCTCTTCGTCGAGGTGCTCGGCACCGCCGATGGCCTCGCCGCAACCCGCGCGACGCTCGAGGCGATTGGCCGGCTGGCGGTCGATCTGGTGCTGCCGGGACACGGCGCCGCCTTCGTCGAGTTCGACGACGCGATGATGCGGGCCTTTGCGCGACTGCGTGCCTTCGAGGAGGACGGCGGGCGCATGGCCCGCAACGCGATCCGCGCCTGTGTCACCTTCATGCTGCTCGAGAAGCGCAGCCTGCCGATCGACTCGCTGCCTGCCTATCTCGACGCCGTCCCGCTCTATCGCGAAGCCAACCGACGCTTTCTGGGGCTCGGCGCGGATGCGCTCGCAAGCTGGCTGATCGGCGAGCTCGAGCGCGCAGGAGTCGCGCGCCGGGAGGGCGAGCGGCTCGTCGCCGCATAGTGGCGCCGCCCTCGATCTTCCTTGATGCGCTGCGGTGGCAATTGACGCGCGCTTTTGTTAAAAGATCTGCTTTGCCCCTACGCAGAGCGTCCCCATGCAGTTAGTTCTGATCAGCGGCCTCTCCGGTTCCGGCAAGAGCGTTGCGCTCAAGGTGCTGGAGGACGCAGGTTACTTCTGCGTCGATAACCTGCCGGCGGTGCTGCTGCCGCATCTTGTCGCCCATTTGCGCAGCGCCGGCTACCAGCGCGCCGCGGTGGCGGTGGACGTGCGCTCCGGCACCAGCATTTCCGCTCTGCCGCATCAGGTCGAGCAGTTGCGCGGCATCGTCTCCGACCTGCGGCTGATCTTCCTCGACTCGCGCGACGACACCCTGATCGCACGCTTCTCCGAGACCCGCCGGCGCCATCCGCTGGCCGACGAGGGGGTGACCCTCGCCGAGGCGATCAGCCGCGAACGTGAGGCGCTGGAGCCGATTGCCGCACTCGGCCATCGCATCGATACCAGCGACCAGCAGGCCAATACGCTGCGCGGCTGGATCAAGAATTTCATGGACCTGCAGGCGGCGGAGGGGCTCACCCTGCTGTTCCAGTCCTTCGGCTTCAAGTACGGCATTCCAGTCGACGCCGACCTGGTGTTCGACGTGCGCTGCCTGCCCAATCCGCACTACGACCCCAAGCTGCGGCCGCTCACCGGCAAGGATCAGCCGGTGATCGACTTCCTGGAGAAGATTCCCGAGGTCGGGCGCATGGATCACGACATCTACAACTATGTCGCCACCTGGTTGCCCAGCTATATCCGCGACAACCGCAGCTACCTGACCATCGCCATCGGTTGCACCGGGGGCCAGCATCGGTCGGTGTATTTCGCCGAAACCCTGGCAAGGCAATTCAGCAGCACGGCGAGGGTGCTGGTGAGGCATCGCTCGCTCAAGTCCGAGAGCCTCGCCTCGCAGCCGCCGGCGCTTGGCTGAGCGGCGAGGCGGCCCGATGTTCGCGCGCCTCGTGCAACTGCGGCCGTGGCTGGTGCATCTGCGCAGCGGCGACTGGCTGGTGATGGCAAGCGGCGTCGCGATGTGCGTCGGCGCGACCTTGCTGCTGTGGCAGGGCGATGTGCCCGATAAGGCGATCGTCCGTGCGGGCGGCAAGGTGGTGGCCGAAGTCGCGCTGTCAACGCCCCGCTTCATCGAGGTTGACGGGCCGCTGGGCAAGACCCGCATCGAAGTGCAGCCCGGTCGGGCGCGGGTCGCCTCCGACCCTGGGCCGCGGCAATACTGCGTGCGCCAGGGCTGGCTGACCCGTGGCGGCGCGGTGGCGATCTGCGCGCCGAACCATGTTTCGCTGACGCTCACCGGGCGCAAGAATGACCACGACACCGTCAGTTACTGAGCTGCCGGTCAGCGCCGACGACCATCGCGTGGCGCGGCTCGCCACCGCGGCGATCGTGCTGACGGTCGCCGAGGCTGCCATTCCCTTGCCACTGCCCGGGGTCAAGCCCGGGCTGGCCAACATCGTCACCCTGATCGTGCTGTCGCGCTACGGTTGGCGCGACGCCGCTTGGGTGACCTTGTTGCGGGTGCTGGCGGGCAGTCTGCTGCTGGGACAGTTCCTCGCGCCGGGTTTCTTCCTGAGCTTTTCCGGTGCGCTGTGCAGTCTCGGCGCGCTCGGGCTGGCGGTGCACCTGCCGCGGCGCTGGTTCGGGCCGGTCAGCCACAGCATCATTGCGGCCTTCGCCCACATCTGCGGGCAACTGCTGATTGCGCGGCTGTGGCTGGTGCCGCACGACGGCGTCTTCTATCTCGCGCCGGTGTTCTTCACCGCGGCGCTGATCTTCGGCGTGATCAACGGACTGGTGGCTTCCCGCCTGCTCGGCGAGCTCGACACCGACCCGCTGCCGCCCGAGCCGCTGTAGCGATTTGCGGGTTTGGCCTGCGCGGGTCGAGCCGGCCAGGAACCGCGTCGCCGCCAGCCGGTCTGCACTGTTCGGAGGTGCTCCAGATGCTCAGAATCCTTGCCATGCTGTGCGGCCTGATGTGGCTGGCCCCGGCCCTTGCCGGGCAAGCTGAACTCCTCGACGCCTTGCGCCGTGGCGGGCACATCCTGCTGCTGCGGCATGCGGTGACCGAACCCGGCCTCGGCGATCCGCAGAATTTCGTGCTCGGCGACTGCGCCACCCAGCGAAACCTCTCCGCGGCCGGCCGTGTCCAGGCCCGGGCGCTCGGTCAATGGCTGCGCACCCAGGGGATCCCGGTGGGCGAGGTGCGCAGCAGCCAGTGGTGCCGCTGTCTCGATACCGCGCGGCTGGCCTTCGCACCCGAGCTCGAAATCCAGCCCTGGCCGGCGCTGAATTCCTTCTTCGGCGATCGCGGGCGTGAGCCGAAGCAGCGCGCTGAAGTCCTTGCCGCGCTTGCCCCGCGCATGGAAGCGAACCGGGTGTGGGTGACGCATCAGGTCAATATCACCTCGCTGACCGGCGTGTTCCCGGCCATGGGCGAAATCGTGGTGATCCGGCCCGGTGCGCAAGGGCTCGAAGTAGTGGGGCGATTTGTGCCCGGCTGAGAACCAGGTCTTCGACATCGAGGGGCAGGGCGGTTAGGATCTGCGCTCACCTCGAGGATTAAGCACGCAATGGAAGCCCATCCGCTCAGTATCGACAGCATCCTCTTCGTGCCCACCCTGGGCATGCTGATCTTCGGCACCCTGGCCATCGCTGGCGGCGCCACGCTGCTTGGCTACATGAGCTCGTCGCTCGTCACCGACCGCCGTCGGTAGCGGAGCAGGCGCCCGCGATAGGCGCTGCCATCGTCCAGCGGTGCGTCGATCGGAGTCTCTTCCAGGGTAAAACCGCAGGCGGCGAGATGGCGGTTGAAGGCGGCCCGGTTGCTGCGGTTTGGATCGATGACGAGCACTTCGCAACTGGGTGCGGCGTGAAGCTGGATGAAGCCCGCCAGTTGCTGCGGATGATCCCGCTCGTAAAGAATGTCGCTTCCGATGATGAGGTCGAATTCGCCCAGGGCCGGATTGCTGCCGGCCCAGTTTCCCACCGCGTATTTCATCGGTGGCAGGCCGTTGAGGGCGAGATTTTCGGCGAGGAAGCGCCCCGCCAGCGGATGGCAGTCGCTCGCCGTAACGTTGCCGAGGCGGCGATGGATGACCAGGCTCGCGAGGCCGAGGCCGCAGCCGATCTCCAGCACCCGGCGTTCACCGATCTCCCAGCTCTGCATCAGGTCGGCGAGTTTCTGCGCCGAGGGCCACACCTGGCCGAACAGCGGCCAGCAGGCCGGTGAGATGCCGGCCGCTTCCGCTTCGCCGAGGGGGTCGTCGTATTGCTGGCGATCCAGCAGCGAGCGGATCTGCAAACCGGCTGCGCCGGCCACTCCGATGCGCTGGAATTTCACTTCGTAAGCTGGCACTGGGTCGTCCTGTGGCGGGAGAGCGTTCCCGGTAGCGACCATGCCAGCCGAGTCGGACATGGAGAAGGTGGGCCAGGCGATGCAGGACCCAGAGAGGCGATGCGTCCGGCCTTGCGGCCGGCGCGTGTGCCGATCGGTCGGCGGGGCGCACTATGCGCCTCTTTCGAGTGCGCGGCAACGCCGGCCAGCGGCCTGCTGCATGACGCCGGTCCGCCCGCACCACCGCAAACGCCTTAGACGTATTTGCCGAACCACGCTACCAGGCGCTTCCAGCCGTCCTCGGCCTCGGCCTTGCGATAGCTCGGCCGATAGTCGGCATGGAAGGCATGGCCGGCCTCGGGGTAGATCACGAACTCGGCGGTCTTGCCGTCCTTCTTGAGCGCCTCGCGAAGCATCTCCACGTCCGATACCGGAATGCCCTGATCCTTGGCACCGTAAAGCCCTAGTACAGGCGCCTTGATGTCGGCGACCACATCGATCGGCTGCTTGGGGTTGAGCGGCGAGGGTGCCCCGTCGATGCGCCCGTACCAGGCGACGCCCGCCTTGAGCGCGGGGTTGTGCGCCGCGTACAGCCAGGTCACCCGGCCGCCCCAGCAAAAGCCGGTGATCGCCAGCCGCGTGGCATCGCCGCCATGCTTGCCGGCCCAGGCCACGCAGGCATCGAGGTCCGACATTACCTGGGCATCGGGCACCTTGGCGACGATGTCACTGAGAATTGCGCCCACGTTGTCGATTTTTTGCGGATCGCCGTAGCGGAAATAGAGTTCGGGTGCGACCGCCAGATAACCAAGCCTGGCGAGTCGCCGGCAGACATCGCGGATGTGTTCATGGACTCCGAATATCTCCTGGACCACCAGCACCACCGGCAGGTCGCTCTTGCCCTCGGGTGCCGCGTGGTAGACCGGCAAGGCACCGCCGTCCACCTCGATCGTGGCGCTTCCCGCGGTGAGACCGGCGGCGTCGGTGGTGATCATGGTCTGGGCGCTCACCGGCTGCACGGCCAGTGCAAAACCGGCTGCGCCCGCAGCGGCGAGGAACTCGCGACGGTTGGTGACGGTACGTGGCAGCAGACTGTCGAAATCCGGGTTCTTCATCTTTACATCTCCTTGGGGGGGCTGACTGCGAATCGACAGTGTGCACCGGATTTTGTTCGCGACATCGATGCAGGCCGACTGAAAGCGGATCGAAAGCGGCAAGCCCTATCGTTCGCAGCCATGTACCGGGGGTCGTCCCCGGTGCCCGATTCCAGACCACAACGGAGGAGACCCGAAATGATCAAGAAGGCCTTGTTTGCAGTTGCCGCCACTGTCGCCATGGGTGCAGCCCATGCCGCACCCGAAAAAACCGAATGCATCGCCCCGGCCAAGCCCGGCGGCGGTTTCGACCTGACCTGCAAGCTCGCCCAGGGCGGCCTGCAGAACGGCAAGTTCATCGACTCGCCGATGCGCGTCACCTACATGCCGGGCGGTATCGGCGCGGTGGCCTACAATACCGTGATCGCCCAGCGCCCCGACGAAGGCGGCACCATCGTGGCCTTCTCGGGCGGCTCGCTGCTCAATCTGGCGATCGGCAAGTTCGGCCGCTACGGCGTCAACGACGTGAAATGGCTGGGCAGCGCAGGCACCGACTATGGCGCGATCATCGTGCGCGCCGACTCGCCCTTCAAGAGCCTCAAGGACCTCATGGCCGCGCTCAAGACCGACCCCACCAAGGTGGTGTTCGGTGCGGGCGGCTCGGTCGGCAGCCAGGACTGGATGAAGTCCGCTCTGGTGGCAAAGGCCGCGGGTGTCGACTTCAAGGGCATGCGCTATGTGGCCTTCGAGGGCGGTGGCGAAGCCATGACCGCGCTGCAGGGCGGCCATGTGCAGGTCTATTCGGGCGATGCCTCGGAAGTGTCGGCGCAGATCAAGGGCGGCCGCGTGCGGGTGCTGGGCATCCTCTCGGCCGATCGCCTGCCGGGTGAACTCAAGGACATCCCCACCGCCAAGGAGCAGGGCTACGACGTCGAGTGGCCGATCATCCGTGGCTACTACCTCGGCCCCAAGGTCTCCGACGCCGACTACAAATGGTGGGTCGCCACTTTCGACAAGATGCTGGCCTCGCCGGAGTTTGCCAAGCTGCGTGAAGCCCAGGGCCTGTTTCCCTTCGACATGACCGGCGCCAGGCTCGACGCCTACGTGAAGGAGCGCGTCAAGCACTACGCCGAACTCGCCAAGGAGTTCGGGATGGTCGCCCAGTAAGCCCCACCCGATCCCGCTGCCGTGAGCTGTCCGGCGCCCATGTGGCGCCGGCATTGCAGGGCGGCGGTCTCAATCAAGCGAATGGAGGACAACATGAGCGAACGCATATTCGGCGTTTTCCTGCTGCTGCTCTCGGCAGGCGGCATCTTTATCGGTTGGGACCTCAAGGCCCCGATCTCCTATGAACCGGTCGGCCCGCGGGCCTTTCCGCTGCTGGTGTTCACACTGCTGGGCATCTGCTCGCTGGGCCTCGTGCTGAGCAAGCGTCCGGCCACGACCTGGGCACCGTCGCCGGTGCTGCTGCGGGTGGGCGGCATGTTCGTCGCGGTGCTGGCCTATGCGCTGCTGTTCGACAAGCTCGGCTTCGTGATCTCGACCGCTCTCATGAGCATCCCGCTGTCGCGCTATTTCGGCGGCACCTGGAAGCAGTCGCTGCTGGCCGGCGCGGGGCTCGGCGTGATCCTCTTCCTGCTCTTCGACAAACTGCTCGACGTCGCGCTGCCGATCGGCTTCTGGCTCAAGCCACTACTGGGGTAAGCCATGGAAATCATCTCTCATCTTGTCGACGGCTTCGCCGTCGCCGGGTCGCCCACCAACCTCATGATCTGCCTGATCGGTGCCTTCCTCGGCACCATCATCGGCATGCTGCCGGGGCTGGGTCCGATCAACGGCGTGGCGATCCTGCTGCCCATCGCCTATGCAATGAAGCTGCCGCCCGAGTCGGCGCTGATCCTGCTCGCCGCAGTGTATTCGGGCTGTGAGTTCGGCGGCCGTATCTCGGCCATCCTGATCAACGTGCCGGGCGACGCCGGGGCGGTGATGACCACCCTCGACGGCTACCCGATGGCCAAGAACGGCCTCGCCGGACCGGCGCTGTCGATCTCGGCGGTGGCCTCGTTCACGGGCGCCATCGTCGCCACCCTGGGCATCGTTGCCTTCGCGCCGATCCTCGCCAACTGGGCGCTGGCCTTCGGGCCGGCCGAATATTTCGCGCTGATGGTGCTGGCCCTGTCCTGCCTCGGCGGCCTGGTGGGCGACTCGCTGCTCAAGGCCATGGTCGGCGTGCTGATCGGTCTGATGCTTGCCTGCGTCGGCATCGATTCCAACAGCGGCGTCTATCGCTACACCTTCGACCTGCTGCACCTCTCTGACGGCATTCCCTTCATCGTGGTGGTGATCGGCCTGTTTGCGGTCAGCGAACTGATGCTGATGCTGCAAGCCCATCATGGTGATGTGCAGCCGGTCGAGGTGACCGGCCGGACGATGTTCAACGCGAAGGAGTTCATGCTCGCCCGGTGGACCATCCTGCGCTCTTCGGTGGTGGGCTTTTTCGTCGGCGTGCTGCCTGGCGCAGGGGCCTCGATCGCCTCGGCGATGACCTACTCGATGGAACGCCGCATGGCCGGCAAGGATCACTGCTTTGGTGAGGGCGACGTGCGCGGCGTGGCGGCGCCCGAGGCGGCCAACAACGCTTCGGCCTATGGCTCGCTGATTCCCATGCTGACCCTCGGTGTGCCGGGTTCGGGTACCACCGCGGTGATGATCGGGGCGCTCACGCTCTACAACATCACCCCGGGTCCGACCCTGTTCCAGGACCAGCCGGTGATCGTCTGGGGCCTGATCGCCTCGCTGGCGATCTGCAGCGTGATGCTGGTGCTGATGAACATCCCGCTGGTCAAGCTCTTCGTCAAGTTCCTGCAGATCCCCAACTGGGTGCTGGTGCCGGGCGTGGCGGCGGTGTCGATGGTCGGCGTGTATGCGGTGCATGGCACCACCTTCGACCTCATCGTCGGCACCCTGCTGGGCGGCTTCGGCTACCTGCTGCGGGTGATGAACTTCCCGATGGCGCCCTTCATCCTGGGCTTCGTGCTTGGCGACATGATGGAGCAGAACCTGCGCCGCGCGCTGTCGATCAGCAATGGCGAGCTCGAGATCCTGTTCGCCAGCCCGATCTCGATCGGCCTGTGGCTGGCGGCGATCGCGATGCTGATCGGCCCGCGCCTGGCCAAGGCCATCGACGCGCGCCGCAACCCGGCGCCGGCTGCCTGAGTCCCGTTCGGGCGGCGGATCTCCTCCCGGATGCCGCCCGAATCGATGCGCCGCAGCTTCCCGTGCGGCGCATTTTCCCGCGGGGCGCCAAAGCGCCCCGTTTTTTCGTCTACCCGCGCGCCGGCCGGAAGCGCGGAAACTCCACCAGCACGCTCAGTCCGCGGCCTCCCTGTGCCGGTTCCAGCGTGATGCTTGCACCGTGGGCGTGCGCGATCTCGCGCACGATGGCCAGCCCCAGGCCGCTGCCCGAAGCCTTCTTGTCCTGGCCCAGGATTCGATAGAAGCGCTCGAATACCTTGTCGTGTTCGGCGGGCGGGATGCCCGGGCCCTGGTCGCTCACGCACAGCGCCACGGTGTCGCCGCTCACGCCGGTGGCGACCACCACCTGGGTATGCTCCGGGCTGTAGCGGATGGCGTTGTCTAGCAGGTTGGCAATCAACTCGTGGAGCATCTGCGGATCGCCCTCGACGGGCGCTTCGCCGCCGTCTTCGAATGCCAGTTCGATGCGTTTGTTGCGGGCCACCATGGTCAGCTCCAGTGCCACCTCGCGTGCCAGGGCGCTCAGGTCGACCACGTGAATCCGGCCGCTCGAGCGGTCCGCCGATTCCGCCTGGGAAAGGGCCAGCATCTGGTCCGCCATCCTGCGGGTGCTGCGGAGGGTGCTCAGCAGCCCTTCGAAGGCGCGCCGTGTCTCGGCAGGCTCGCCGACCCTCAGGCCGTATTCCGCCTGGGTGCTGAGCACTGCCAGCGGCGTGCGGATCTGGTGCGCCGCGTCGGCCAGGAAGCGCCGCCGCGCCGCCAGCATGCCCGACAGCCGTTCGGTGTGATGGTTGATCGCGTCGATCAGCGGGCGCACTTCGGCCGGAACGCCGCCGTGGGCGATCGGCGTGAGGTCCTCCGCGTCGCGCCGGACGATCGCGTCGCGCAGCTCCAGCAGCGGTCTGAAGGCCGAGCTCAGCGCGAAGGTGACCAGGATCGTGCCGATCGCCACCAGCAGCAGTTGCCGCTGCAGGCTGTCGAGGAACAGCTCGCGGGCAAGCTTGAGGCGGGATTCGGTGGTTTCCGCGAAGACGATCAGGGCCGCATCGCCACCGCTGAGCGCCGGATCGTAGAGCCGCTTGGCGATCGCGCCGATACGCACGCCTTCGTCGCGGTAGTGGCCGTCGACGATCACCGGTGGGCCGTCCGCCACCACGCCCGGTGGTGGGCTCAGGTCGTCGTAGCCGGTTACCGCCTTGCCGTCCGGCCCGATCACCGCGTAATAGATGCGCTCCTGTACCCCGGCCTCGAAGACCTCGAAGGCGGAGTAGGGCACGTCCACCGAGATCTCGCCCTCGAGCGAATGTACCCGCTCGGCGATCGCCTTGATCGAGGCCGTGAGCGAACGGTCGTAGGCACGATTGACCGCGTCCAGCGCACCCAGGTACGACAGCACCGCATTGATCGCCAGCAGCACCAGCAGCGAGGGCAGCAGCCACAGTGCGACCCGGCGGCGCAGGCTGGCATCGCGCTTCACCGGCGGTAGGCCTCAGTCCTTGGCGGACTCATCGATGAGGTAGCCGAGGCCGCGCAGCGTGGTGACCGTCGCGCCCGAGCCGTCGAGCTTCTTGCGCAAGCGGTGTACATAGATCTCGATCGCCTCCGGGCGGGCGTCCTGGTCGAAACTGAAGACCTTCTCGAACAGGGTCTCGCGCGCCACCGGGCGTCCCTGGCGCGAGATCAGCGCCTCGAGCACGGCCAACTCGCGCGGGGTCAGCGCCAGCGGCTTGCCGGCGACGCTGGCCAGGCGGGTGTTGGTGTCGAACTCGAGGCCGCCGATGCGCACCGTCGGCACCAGGTTGCCGGCGCGTCGCAGCAGGGCCTTGATGCGGGCCTCGAGTTCGGCGAGATCGAAGGGCTTGGGCAGGTAGTCGTCGGCGCCGAGGTTGAGGCCGCGCACCTTGTCCTCGGTGCTGCCACGCGCGGTCAGCAGCAGCACCGGCGTGTGGGCGGTCGCTGCCCGGCCGCGCATGCGTCTGAGGACCTCGAGCCCGTCGAGGCCGGGCAGCGACAGGTCGAGGATCACCGCGTCGTAGGGCTGGGTCAGCAGGGCGTGATCCGCGTGGTCGCCACGATTCATCACGTCGAGCGCGTAGCCGGCCAGGGTCAGGGCTTTCGATACCCACTCGGCCAGGTCGGCATGGTCTTCCACGAGAAGCAGGCGCATGGTGTTGAAAGTGGATCGAAAGCTTGATGGCCGATTATCCTGCCGCAAAAGAATCCTGCGCGCAAAGCCTTGTGCGCACCACCCGGAGGCGCAAGTGTTCCGACTGCCGTGCCTGTCCTTACTGCTGATCGCCCTGGCGCTGGCGATGTTCGCCGCTGTGCCGCCCGCGCGGGCCCAGTCCTCGGCGGATCTGCAGGTGGCGGCGGCGCGTGAGGGCGTGGTGGTGATCTACGCGGCCACCGACGAGAGCGTGGCACGCGAGTTGCTGCGCGATTTCACGCGCCTCTACCCCGGTGTGCGGGTCGAATATCACGACATGAACTCGGTCGAGCTGTATCGGCGCTTCCTGGCCGAGCAGAAGGAGGGCGGCCGGGCCGACGTGCTGTGGAGCTCGGCCATGGACCTGCAGGTCAAGCTGGTGAACGACGGCCATGCCCAGCCCCATCGCTCGGCCGAGACCGCCGCGCTGCCGAGCTGGGCGGTGTGGAAGAACGAAGCCTTCGGCACCACCTTCGAGCCGGTGGCGATGGTCTACAACCGCGAGGCGCTGGCCGCTGCGCAGGTGCCTGCCAGCCATGCCGAATTCCTGCGCCTGCTGGCGGAGGACCCGCATGAATACCGCGGGCGACTGACCACCTATGACCCCGCGCGCTCGGGCATCGGCTTCCTGCTGCAGACCCAGGATGTGCTCGCCAACCCGGTGGTCTTCTGGCGCCTCGCGGAGGCCTTCGGCCGAACCGGCATCCAGACCGTGGCGTCCACTGCGGCGATGCTCGACGAGGTCGCGGAAGGCAGGGCCGTGCTGGGCTACAACGTGCTCGGATCCTATGCGATGACCCGCGCCGCACAGGATTCCCGGCTCGGCGTGGTGTATCCGCGCGACTACACCCTGGTGCTGAGCCGGGTGGCCTTCATCGCGCGCCAGGCGCCGCATCCCAATGCCGCGCGCCTGTGGCTCGATTACCTGCTCTCGCCGCGCGGCCAGCGGCTGCTCTCGAAAGGCCCCGGTTTCTACTCGGTGCGTGCCGATGTTCCTGCGGATGAAGCCGCACAGGAGCTGCGCCGCAGCCTGGGCAGGGCATTCCGGCCGATCCCCATCGGAGCCGGCCTGCTCACCTATCTAGACCAGATGAAGGAACACTCCTTTCTTCGCCAGTGGCGCGAAACCATCGCCCCGCCTGTACCCTGAGGCGTTTCGCAAGCATGCTCCTGAACGATCCGGAGGTCCCCGGCCGCTTCCACAACACGCTGCTGGTGTGCCTGACCCTGGTCATTGCCGCCATCGCCGGCCTGGCCGCGCAAAGCATCCACAGCCCGCTGCCGTGGATGCTCGGCCCGCTCTTCGCGGTCGCCCTGCTGCGCATGGCCGGAGCGCCGCTGCGGGCGATCGCGGGTGGTCGCCAGGCCGGGCAGTGGGCCATCGGCACCGCCCTCGGCCTCTATTTCACGCCCGCGGTGCTCGCCCTGCTGAGCGCCAACCTGCTGCTGGTCAGCGTGATCGCGGGCGGTGCGCTGGTGGTCGGCCTGCTGTGCGCCTTGCTCACCGCGGCGCTGACCAGCGAGGACAGGCCCACCGCGTTCTTTGCCTCGCTGCCCGGCGGTGCCTCCGAGATGGCGGTGGTCGCCGAGCGCTTCGGCGGTGCGGTCGACCGCATCGCCGCCGCCCATGCCTTGCGGGTGATGCTGGTGGTGGCGGTGGTGCCCTTCGGGCTCAGCTGGTCCGGCGCCCATGGCAGCGACCACTACCAGCCGCTCGCCACGGCGGTGGTGCCGTCGCTGTTGCCGCTGGTAGTCGCCGCCAGCCTGGGCGGCGTGGCGCTGCTCACGGCACTGCGGATCGGCAATGCCTGGGTGCTCGGGCCGCTGCTCGGCGTGGGCCTGGCGACCGGTTTCGGCATGGACCTGTCGGCCTTGCCGGGCTGGGTGGTGAATGGGGGCCAGCTGTTGATCGGCTGTGCGCTGGGCTGCCGCTTCTCGCCGGAGTTCTTTCGCGCCGCGCCGCGCTTCCTCGCCGCGGCCACCGCCTCGGCGCTCTTCGCGGTGGGCCTGGGCAGCCTGCTGGCAATGGCCGCAGCGGCGCTGAGCGACTCGCCCGTGGCGACCCTGGTGCTGGCTGCCGCACCCGGCGGGGTGGCCGAGATGTGCATCACCGCCAAGGTGCTGCAACTCGGCGTGCCGCTGGTCACCGTCTGCCACGTGCTGCGGGTGGTGGTGCTGACCATGGGCGCGCCGGCGCTGTACCGGCTGTTCCTGCGTCTCAGGCCGTGAGCCCGGGGACGCTCACCCAGCCATCCATGAGCAGCCGCGCGCTGCGCGTCATGGTGGCGCTTTCGAGCCGCCATTCGCCTTCGTGGTGGCGGGTGCGCACACCCACCTCCACCCGTCCCGAAGGGTGGCCGATGCGCAGCAGGCCCGTCGTCGCGCCCTGCAGTTGGCGGGCCGCGAGGGTGCCGGGAATGCTCGTCGCGGCGGCCAGGCCGATCGCCGCGGTGCCGGGGATGGCGTGGTGTACCGCCCCCATCGACAGCACCCGCACGGTGAGGTCCTGGGCCGCGGCGTCGACACGACGGCCATCCGCGGCCAAATAGGATTGCGGTGGGGCGAGCAGGGCGAGCTTGGGGGTGTGGCCGCGCGCCGCGGCCTCGGCGCTCGAACCCGCCAGGCCCATCGCCAGCGCGCCGGCAATGCGCAGCGCCTCGCAGCGCGCCAGCAGCGCGGCATCGCGGTTGAGCTGCGCCTGCGAGGCACTGCAGGCGGCGCCCAGCGCGGCGGCCTCGACCAGCACCAGCGGGATCGCCGCGTCGATCAGCGTGGCCTCGACCGGCGCCTGTCCGGCCGGATCGAGCCGGGTGAGGCAGCCGCCCGCCGGGAACAGCGCCCCGCCGCCGGGGGAGAGGAACTCCAGGTGGATCGGCGCCGCGGCAAAGGCCACCCCGTCGAGCAGGAAGTCGCCTTCCTCGCATACCGCGCCGCCGCGGACCGGCACATGGGCGAGGATGCGCTTGCCGATGTTGGCCTGCCAGATGCGCACCGTCGCACTGCCGTCCCGGGGGCATGCGACGAGGCCACGCTCTATCGCGAACGGACCCACCGCGGCGCTGAGATTGCCGCAGTTGCCCGACCAGTCGATCGCCGTGCCGCCCACCGGCACCTGTCCGAAGAGGTAATCGACATCGCAATCGGGCCGCGCCGAGGGCGCCACGATCACCACCTTGCTGGTGCTCGAGGTGGCGCCACCGAGCCCGTCGATCTGCTTGCCGTAGGGGTCGGGGCTGCCGATCGCGCGCAGCAGCAGCGCATCGCGCGCCGCCGGCTCGTCGGGCAGGTCGGCGGCGAGCAGGAACAGACCCTTGCTGGTGCCGCCGCGCATCCAGGCGGCGGGGATTCGGATTCGGGACATGGGCGGTGCGAAGTTGTTGAAAGGCGGATCCCGGCCGGCGTTGCGCCAGCGCTCAGGCGCCGCTGCCGTAGGGCCGGGTGATGATCTCCAGAAAATGCCCGTCCGGCCCCTCGAAGTAAACCCCGCGACCGCCGTCGCCATGGTTGATCTCGCCGGGGCGCTTGCGGGTCGGGTCGGCCCAGAAGGCGAGGCCCCGCTCGCGGATGCGCCCGAAGATGGCATCGAACTCCGCCTCGGAGATGAGAAACGCATAGTGCTGCGGCGCGATCCTGCCGTCGTCGTCCATGAAATCGAGGCTCACCCCGTTTGCAAGCTCGAGCACCTGGAACGGCCCGAAGGGCGCCGGCGCGGGGAGGCCGAGGAGTTCTGCAAGCTCTGCCGCGGCACGGGCGCTGTCGCCGACATGGACGATGGTGTGGTTCAGTTCGACGGCCATTGGGACTCCCTTGCAGCGTTTACCCTGTTGTGTCCGGAGTGCACGGGCCGCCTGCAGATTACCGGCAAGCTTCCTCGGTCGGGCGCCGCCCCGTGTTCCAAAGTCAGGCATCTTGCCGCTGGCGCCACGATCGGGCCACCCCCGGGACGATGAAAGCTCGATGAAAACGAACAACAACCGGACCACGGTGCACGCATCTGCGGATCTGCGTTGGACGCTCCGTCAAGCGCGCGCCGGAAACGCCTGGCGGACATGCTGCCGTGGTCGAATCGCTATTCGATCTGCGCCAGCTCCTTGTCGAAGCGGTCCTTGTTGAGGACGAACCTCGCCGATTCCTTGGCCGCGACAGATTTCGCCTGCTCCAGATTCACGGCCTTGCCAACTTGGACGACGCCAACCATCCCCATCATCTTGTGAGCTGCGCACGCGTACAGGTAGACCCCCTCGGCATCCAGGGGGACACGGGTTTCCCGGTCGGCCTCGCCGGACCAGGCCTGCGCCCCGGGCGGAACCAGCAGCGCAACCGTGCTGTGCCCACCCTTCTGCGCGGGTTCGAAAACCAGCACGTCGCCGGGGTTTGCCTTGACGAAGCCGGGCTCGAAGGCGAGCGGCCCGGAGCCGGACCTGTCCAGCATCTTGATGTGAATCTCCTCGGCCCGCGCCCCCTGCATCCCTGCGCTCGCAAGCAGCGTCGCACACAACAAGGTGCCGACCCCACGGCTTGCATGCCTGATCCCTTTCATGTCGTCCTCCTTTGATCGCCCCGGCGTCGTGTTGGCTCAGGGCATCTCCCTCCGGGCGGGATTCCGGGCCGTGCGCGTGCTTGGTCGGCCCGGTCGACGTGCACGCAAGCACCACGCCAGGAGATGCTCCTGGGCTGAAGATCAGACTCTCGCAGCAGCATCACGTTCAGTTCGTTCGCAGAAACCGGGGCGGGCCCTCGGCACCGTGGCAACGGAGGCTGCGATCGACCAGCGATGAGACGGGATGGGGGCACCCGGGTGCCCCATCTCGTGCTCCCTGCCGCGTCGGTTGGAGCGCTCGCCGTGCCCATCCCTGAACCATCCATGGGCGTAGAATTTCGAGTGCCACCGCCACGGCCGCCGCTCAGTCCGACGAGGTTCTTTCCGCGCGGGATGGACCCTGTCCGTGGGGCGGCACCAGGGCGCTGCCGCGACGCATCGCTCCTGCAGCACTTGTTCAGCGACTCGCACAGGAGGACATCCATGAGCACCGCTACAGTCCGATTTCACCGCGTCCTGCGCGCCTCCCCGGAGAGGATCTATCGCGCCTTTCTCGATGCCCGGGCGATGGCGAAGTGGCTGCCGCCCTTCGGTTTCACCTGCGAGGTTCATCACCTCGAGGCCAGGGTTGGGGGCTCGTTCAGGATGTCCTTCCACAACTTCTCGACAGGGCAGCGACATTCGTTCGGCGGCGAATACCGCGAGTTGGTGCCGAACGAGCGTATTCGCTACACGGACACTTTCGACGACCCGAACCTGCCGGGAGAAATGGTGGTGAGCGTTACCCTCAAACCGGTCTCCTGTGGCACGGAGCTGAACATTGTCCAGGAGGGAATACCGGCGATGATTCCGCCCGAGATGTGTTATCTCGGCTGGCAGGAGTCCTTGCTACAGCTCGCGCAACTGGTCGAGCCCGATGTTCCGGGCTGAGCGGACCCATCCGACAGACGCCTGCGCCGGGGTGAGAAACGCGGGCTAGACTGACGTCGACGCCGGATCGCGGGCGTCGTCTTGGCGTTTCGCTTCGGCTCGGGATTCGATGGCTGGGGCGAACGTCTGTCTGCGGCACGAAAACCCAAGGAGGATGAACCATGGCGGACAAGATCACCGATCAATGCCTGGAGAACAACAAGGCGTATGCCAGTGGCAAGGCGCTGCATAATCCCGTCCATCCGGGAAAGCAGCCGATCAATCCCGCAAGGCATGTGGCGGTCGTCGCATGCATGGATGCGCGCATCGATGTCGAGGATCTGCTCGGGCTGCAGACGGGCGATGCACACATCATCCGCAATGCCGGCGGCGTGGTGACCGAGGACGTGATTCGCTGTCTCGTCATCTCGCATCACCTGCTCGACACCAACGAGATCATCCTCATCCACCACACGCGCTGCGGCATGCTCGCCTTTACCGACGACCTCCTCAAGGCCGGCCTCGAAGGTGACCCGGCGGCCGGGAAACTGTTGCGACAGGCGACCTCGCGCGCCTTCAAGAGCACCAACAAGTGCGCCTCGAGCCCGTCCCAGTTTCACGCCTTCCGCGGTCCACTCGAGCCGCTCGATGCACCGCGCAGCGAAGGGCAGACGCAGCGCCTGGAGTGGGACGTGCGGCGGGGCATGTCGTCCATCCTCAATCACCCCTGGATCCCGAACAGCGGGCCGGATGCCGTCACGGTGCGCGGCTTCATCTACGACGTGGACAGCGGTGCGCTCGAGGAGGTCAGCTACCCGGGACCGATGGGTTCGATCGCTTGAGCTGGATTGGCGGGACGCGCAAGTCCCGCATTCCGCCTGGCGTTGCGCCCGGCCGCGCACGCACGATCATCGCGGCGAAGGGCCGGACGATGGCTCACGCAACGAACTTCACCTGCGACTGCGGGGTGCGGGTGTCCATGTTCTTGCCGCGGTTGAGGTGGTCTTCGATCTCGGCTGCGCAGCCGATCAGGCGGCCGTAGAGGAAGGCGGTGAAGGCGGCCGTCTCGAGCTCGCTCGAGGCCAGGCTGCCGGCCTGCCAGGCAGGCCACATCATCTTCAGCAGCAGCGTGGCGATCAGCGCATCGACGTTCACGCAGAACACGTTGCGGGTCACGCCTTCGTCATGCAGCGCCTGCACCAGCTTGCGGTAGTAGTCGTGGAAGACGTTGTACTCGCCGCGTGCCTCGAAGAGCTTGCGCACGAATTCCTCGCGCGGGTCGATGTTGACCGGCTTGTCCTTGAAAACCGGGTGATTCACGCAGGGGATGTTGCGCGCGCCGGCGCCCACTTCCTTGCTGGCGGCGCGCTCCGCGCCGTATTCGCGCGCATAGGCGCTGGCCATGGCGGTGAGGTCGAGGCCGTGTGCGGGGCTGGCCGGGTCGGCGAGGCTGTGGCCGGCGAAGCGCTCGAGCAGGAAGGCCACGCCTTCGAAGCCGTTGCCGCCGTGGGCGAAGCCGGTATGGCTGAGGAAACCGATCATCGCCTTGACGGCTTCTTCGCTGGCGTCCGGTCCCAGAACCTCGGCGCTTGGGAAATCGACGAATTCGAGCAGTTTGCTGCCATAGAGCATTCCGGTGATCTGCATTGCTGTCTCCTGCTGTCGTTTATGGGTTGATTGCCGAAGCTTATGGATGGCGACTTTCAGTCGGCTTTCGATGACTCCGTCCTGTGTTGCGAGAGAACAAAAAAAGCCCCGACCGGAAACCCCTCCCCGGTCGGGGCTCGAATCGAGTGCGCCGGAAAACGGCGCAGTTCAAGAGGAGCGGTGGGAGCTATCAGAAGCGGTGACGAATACCTGCCATCACGACGCTGGGGTCTTCGCCGGCGGCCGGCGTGAAGTTCCAGCCGTAGTTGGCGTCGCCCTTGTTGTTGATGTGCGAGTAGGCGGTGTACAGCGTGGTGCGCTTGGACAGGCCGTGCGTGTAGTAGAGCGACCAGCCGCGTGCGTCTTCGGTGTTGGCCTCGTTGCTCTCGTCGCGCGAGCCGTAGCTCACCGCCACCGTGCCCGCCGGGCTTACCGGCACTTCGGCGCTCAGCGAGTAGCTGCGCGCCTTGCCGCTGCCCTGGCTGCCGCTCTCGCGATCCTGGGTGTAGAGCGCGTAGAGCTTGGCCGGGCCAAAGTCGTAGGAACCGGCGATGCCGCTTGTGGTGGCCTTGCCGCCGGTGGCGTTGGTGTAATAGCTCTGGGTGGTCAGCGCCAGGCCGATCGGGCCGTTGTTGTACATGCCGGTGAGGCCGTAGCCGCGGCCCTCCTTGGCCACGTCGCCCGAGCCACCGTTTTCGGCGCCGGTCCAGTAACCCGCTTCGGCCGCGAAGCCGCTGAAGCTCGGCGAGCGGTACTTGATCATGTTATCGAAACGGGTCTCATAGCCACGCTTGACCGATCCGCTCTTGCGATACAGCAGGCCCGCGGTGCGATCGGCGCTGCCGGTGGCTTCGTAGGGGTCGAGTGCGTAGAAAGCGGGCGAATACTGGCGACCCAGGGTCAGCTTGCCCCAGCCGCCTTCGACACCGACGTAGGCCTGGCGGCCATAGAGCCGGCCGCCCTGCTCGGAGGTGCCGGTGGATGGGTCGAATCCGCTTTCGAGCACGAACAGCGCCTTCTGGCCGTTGCCCAGATCCTCGTTACCCTTGAAGCCAATGCGGCTGCCGTTGAGCTCGCTGTGATCGATGCCGAGACGGCTGAGGTCGCCGGCCTTCTCGTAGCCAACGTTGAGGTCGATGAGGCCATAGACGGTGACATTGCTGTCTGCGCTGGCGAGCGTCGGCAGGCCCAGGGTTGCAGCGACCGCGAGGGCGGCGATCTTGGTGTTGTGCATTGTTTCCTCCTTGTGTGAATGCGCTGTCGTCCGCCGTGCTTGCTGCCGTGCGGTGCGCGCATTTCAGGGGAAACGCCTTTCAGTCGGCTTTCGGGGGGCATGCAGGATGTGCCTCGGCTTGGCCATTGCCGGCGGGTGTGGTGCCTTCGCTTGGGGCACGGCATTCAGGCACGATTCGTCGCCCCGGCGCAGGCCGGAGTCCAGGGGCTTTGGTCTTTGCTGTTCGGTTCTCGGGATGCCTTCGGTTGGCGGTGATTGGCCGGGTCTCGCCCCGGCGGGCGACCACCTTTCTTGTGGCGACAAGAAAGGTGCGCTTGTGAATAAATCTACTGCGCTTGGCAGCTCGGGCTTGGGCGGTGCTCGCGATGCTCATGTACTCGAGTACATTCCGCTCGCTGCGCTCCGGCCGCACCCGATCTGCCGGCGCTCGCGACGATTTCTTCACAAGCCCGGAGCCAAAGAAACGCCCCCTGCCGCAGCGCCGGCTTCGCCGGTGCCCTCGCTGCGCCCACGGCCGATCCCGGCATCCGGACACGATTCGTCGCCCCGGCGCAGGCCGGGGTCCAGGGCCTTTGGTCTTTATCGTTTGCTCGGTGGCGTGCTTTCGGCTGACGGTGATTGGCCGGGTCTCGCCCCGGCGGGCGACCATCTTTCTTGTGGCGACAAGAAAGATGGATAAAGAAACGCCCCCTGCCGCAGCGCCGGCTTCGCCGGTTCCTCGCTCCGCCCACGCCCGGCGGGTCGCGTCGAAACTCGCCCTCACGGGCTCAGACATCGACGCGACAATTCCCGCCGGCCGCGGGCTGCACTCGGCGCTGCAGAAGGGGAAGGCCACTGCCGGCTCGGCTTCGCCATTGCCGGCAGGTTGTCGTGCCGTGTCGCCAGTTCGGGCGCGGCATTCGGGCACGATTCGTCGCCCCGGCGAAGGCCGGGGTCCAGGCTCTTGATCCTTGCTGTTTGGTTCTCGGGGTGCCGTCGGTTGGCGGTGATTGGCCGGGTCTCGCCCCGGCGGGCGACCATCTTTCTTGTGGCGACAAGAAAGATGGTTAAAGAAGCGCCCCCTGCCGCAGCGCCGGCTCGCGCCGGTGCCCTCGCTCTACCCGAGCCCGGCGGGTCGCGTCGAAACTCGCCCTGGCGGGCTCAGACATCGACGCGACAATTCCTGCCGGCCGCGAGCTGCACTCGGCGCTGCGGAAGGGGAAAGCTTCTGCCGGCTCGGCTTGGCCATTGCCGGCGGCGTGCGTTGCCGTTGTCTCGGGCGCGGCATCCGGCCACGATTCGTCGCCCCGGCGCAGGCCGGGGGCCAGTGTTTTTGATCCTTGCTGCTTCGATCTTGGGGTGCCTGCGGTCGGCGGTGATTGGCCGGGTCTCGCCCCGGCGGGCGACCAACTTTCTTGTGGCGACAAGAAAGGTGCGCTTGTGAATAAATCTACTGCGCTTGGCAGCTCGGGCTTGGGCGGTGCTCGCGATGCTCATGTACTCGAGTACATTCCGCTCGCTGCGCTCCGGCCGCACCCGATCTGCCGGCGCTCGCGACGATTTCTTCACAAGCCCGGAGCCAAAGAAACGCCCCCTGCCGCAGCGCCGGCTTCGCCGGTGCCCTCGCTGCGCCCACGGCCGACGGGTCGCGTCGAAACTCGCCCTGCGGGCTCAGACATCGACGCGACAATTCCCGCCGGCCGCGGGCTGCGCTCGGCGCTGCAGAAGGGGAAGGCCACTGCCGGCTCGGCTTGGCCATTGCCGGCGGGTGGTCGTGCCTTCGTTTATGGCGCGGCATTCGCACACGATTCGTCGGCCGGGGCCGGGCGGGCTGCAGGATTCCGGCTCATGTTGTTCGGTTTGTGAAGGTGCTGCGGCTGCAGGCTATTGGCCTGGGCAGGCCTTGACCGCTCATCGTTCAGGGAAAGGTTCGAAATTAGTTCTTGTATTTTAAAAACGAGCGGTCTATTATTCAGCCCATGCCTGAACAGACACCCATCCGACGCGGCCGTGGCCGCCCCCCGAAGCGCATCGACGAGCGTCTCGAGACGCGTGAGGCGCTGATTCGCAGGGGCACCGAAGTGCTCACCGAGAAGGGTTTTTCCGCTACCGGCCTCGACGAGGTGCTCAGGCAGATCGGCGTGCCCAAGGGTTCCTTCTATCACTACTTCGACAGCAAGGAAGCCTTTGGCCTGGAGGTGGTGGATCACTTCGCGGGCTACTTTGCGCGCAAACTGGATCGCTGGTTCGATGATGAGTCACTGGCCCCGCTGGCGCGGCTGGCGGCATTTGTCGAGGACGCGAAGCGCGGCATGGCGCGCCATGCCTACCGGCGCGGTTGCCTGATCGGCAACCTGGGGCAGGAAATGAGCGCGCTGCCGGAGTCTTACCGCGATCGGCTCGAGGCGGTGTTTCAGGACTGGCAGGCGCGGCTCGCGGCCTGCCTGGAGGCGGCGCGCAGAGCCGGCGAGATAGCGCCGGATGCCGATTGCGAGCGCCTCGCGGCCTTCTTCTGGATCGGCTGGGAGGGCGCTGTACTGAGGGCGCGGTTGATGCGCAGCGCTGCGCCACTCGACATTTTCGCGCAGCAATTCATCAGCGCGGTCACGCGCTGATTTTCGATTTTTCAATTACAGGTGGTCTAAAAGGAGGCAGCACATGTTCAAGGGTATTCTGATCGAGAAGGACGACGCCGGCTATCGGGCCAATCTCACCGACATCGACGAGGCGCAATTGCCCGAAGGCGACGTCACCGTAGCGGTGCAGTACAGCACCCTCAACTACAAGGACGGCCTGGCGATCACCGGCAAGGGCCCGGTGGTGCGCAAGTTCCCGATGGTGCCCGGCATCGATCTGGTGGGGACGGTCGAGCACAGCAGCAATCCCGAATACAAGGTCGGCGACGCCGTAGTGCTCAACGGCTGGGGCGTGGGCGAAGGCCATTGGGGCGGGCTGGCGCAGAAGGCGCGGCTCAAGGGCGACTGGCTGGTGCCGCTGCCCAAGGGCTTCACGCCCAAGCAGGCGATGGCCATCGGCACCGCCGGCTATACCGCGATGCTGTGCGTGATGGCGCTCGAGCGCCACGGCGTGACCCCGGACAAGGGCGAAGTGCTGGTCACCGGCGCCAATGGCGGCGTGGGCAGCGTGGCGGTGGCGATCCTCGCCAAGCTGGGCTACACCGTGGTGGCCTCGACCGGGCGTGCTGCCGAAGCCGAATACCTCAAGACCCTGGGCGCGGCCGAGATCGTCGACCGCGCACAGTTCTCGGAGCCGGGCCGTCCGCTGGGCAAGGAACGCTGGGCCGGTGCGGTCGATTCGGTGGGTAGCCATACGCTGGCCAACGTCTGCGCCACCACCCGCTACCGCGGCGCGGTCGCGGCCTGTGGCCTGGCCCAGGGCATGGACCTGCCGGCCTCGGTGGCGCCGTTCATCCTGCGTGGCGTGACGCTCGCCGGTGTGGACAGCGTGATGTGCCCGCGCCCGGATCGCCTCGAGGCCTGGAGCCGCCTGGCGCGTGACCTCGACCCGGCGCTGCTGGAGCTGATCACTCACGAGATCGGTCTGTCCGAGGCCATCCCGACCGCTGCCGAACTGATGGCTGGCAAGGTCCGCGGCCGCGTGGTGGTGGATGTGAATCGCTGAGCGCTCGGCGTGCAGTGACGGGGCCGGCCGAGCGCCGGCCCCGTCG
This sequence comes from Zoogloeaceae bacterium, assembly GCA_024235595.1. Lineage (GTDB taxonomy): Bacteria > Pseudomonadota > Gammaproteobacteria > Burkholderiales > Rhodocyclaceae > Cognatazoarcus. The sequence goes on from JACKMC010000001.1 coordinate 851,705, forward strand.
CGTCTTTCTTTCGAAACACATACAGGAGTTGCAGATGAGCGAAACGACAATCAGCCGCTTTGCGGTGCCCGAGCTCGCCGACCTTGCTGACGATGTGCGCGCTCGGATTCTCGCGGTGCAGGAAAAGGCCGGCTTCGTGCCCAATGTATTCCTCATGCTCGCCCACCGGCCGGCGGAATTCCGCGCTTTCTTCGACTATCACGACACGCTGATGGAAAAGGATGTCGGGCTCAGCAAGGCCGAACGCGAGATGATCGTGGTGGCCACCTCGGGGGCCAACAACTGCCTCTATTGCGTGGTTGCGCACGGCGCGGTGCTGCGCATCAGGGCGAAGAATCCACGGGTCGCGGATCAGCTCGCCACCAATTATCGCAAGGCCGAAATCACCGCGCGGCAGCGCGCGATGCTCGACTTTGCGATGAAGCTGTCGCTCGACGGGGGCCGGGTCGAGGATGCCGACATGGCGGCTCTGCGCGAGCACGGTTTCGACGACGAGGCGATCTGGGATATCGGTGCGATCACCGCTTTCTTCTCGATGAGCAACCGCCTCGTGCATCTTACCGGCACGCCGCCCAACGAGCAGTTCTACCTGATGGGCCGGCTGCCCAAAGGCTGAGTGCTGCAATTGCGGGGTGCGCTGCGCTCGCCAGCGGGTTATGCTCGACCCACTGGCCTCGCCGCGGGCCTGTTTCGACGGAGAAACAAAGGATGTCTGCTCCCCGCATTCTGATTTTTGCCGGCAGCGCCCGTCGCGAGGCGCTCTCCAAGCGTCTGCTGTCGGCGTGCATCCGGCCGCTCGAGTCCGCCGGAGCCCAACTCAACGTGGTCGACCTTGCCGACTACCCGGCGCCGCTCTACAACGGTGATCTCGAGGTCGAATCAGGTATTCCCGTGAGCATGGTGACGATGCAGCAGCACTTTGCCGCGAGTGACGGGGTGCTGGTCGTTTCGCCCGAGTACAACGGCTCGATCCCACCACTTCTCAAGAACACCCTGGACTGGTGCTCGCGCCCCAATCCGGCCGATCCTGAACGCTCGGGGGGCGGCATCTTCGCGGGGCGCCCGGCGGCGGTGGTGGCGAGCTCGCCCGGGCCGATGGGCGGCATGCGGGTGCTCTTCCACCTGCGCGACATCCTCGGCTATCTGGGCATGTACGTGATCCCGCAGCAACTCGGCGTAGGCCGGGCGAACACTGCGATCGGCGACGATCTGCGCCTGATCGACCCTCGCCAGCAGGCCATGCTCGAGGGCATCGCCAGTGCCCTGACCACGGCAGCTGGCAAGCTGCGTGCCTGAGGAGCCCAGCCCTTGAGCATCGAGCAGGTACTTCTGCCCCGCGAGAAGGATCTGGGCGGCGGCTTCCGGGTCAGGCGGGCACTGCCGAATTCCGGTCGTCGCTCGATCGGACCGTTCATCTTCTTCGATCACTTCGGTCCGATCGCGGTCCGGCCGGGTGACCCGCACGACATGCGCCCGCATCCGCACATCGGACTGGCGGCCGTGACCTACCTTTTCGAGGGCGCGATCCTGCACCGCGACAGTCTCGGCAGCGTGCAGCGAATCGAGCCGGGTGCCATCAACTGGATGACCGCGGGCCGCGGCGTGGTGCATTCCGAGCGCACCCCCGAAGACCTGCGCGGGAGCAGCTACACCAGCCACGGCCTGCAACTGTGGATCGCCTTGCCGCGCGAACAGGAAGAATGTGCGCCAGGCTTCGAACATTTCGCCGCCGACGCCCTGCCATCCATCATGGTCGACGATGTGGCGGTGCGGGTGCTGATCGGCGAAGCCTTCGGCGCCGTTTCGCCGGTCGAGACGTCGAGCGACACGCTCTACCTGGATATCCGGCTGCCGGCAGGTGGTTGCGTGACCTTGCCTGCGAGCTATCCGGAGCGTGCAGTCTATAGCGTGGACCGCCCCCTGCAGATCGACGGGGAAGCTCTCGCCGAACATTCGCTGGGTGTGCTCGCGGGGGGTGAAGAAGTGCGCATCTGCGCTCGAGAAGCGACGCGGCTGGTAGTGCTCGGCGGTTCGCCCCTCGATGGCCCGCGCTACATGTGGTGGAACTTCGTTTCCTCGCGCAAGGAGCGCATCCGTGAAGCGGCCGACGCCTGGGCGAAGCGGGGCTTCGCCGCGGTGCCCGGCGACGACGAGCGGATTCCGCTGCCCGATTCGCGTTTTGCCTGAGTGGCGCCGTTGAGCACAGTGCGCCGCATTCCGCCGATGCATGCGCTGGCCGCCTTCGAGGCCGCGGCACGCCTGGGCGGTTTTGGCCAGGCCGCCGGCGAGTTGTGCATCACTCCCAGCGCGGTCAGTCATCGTATTCGTCAGCTCGAGGCGCTGCTCGAGATCCAGCTGTTCGAGCGCACCCCTTCCGGAACCCGGCTCACCGGCGAAGGCGGGCGCTATCTCGAGAGCGTACGCGAGGCCTTCGACAAGCTGGCGAGTGCGAGTGGCAGGGTCGCCGCGGAGAAGGAGCGTCTGCGGGTGCTGGTGCCGCCGACCTTCGCGCGCCAGATGCTGATGCCGCGACTGCCCGAATTTCTGCGCCTGCACCCCGAGATCGAGCTCGCAGTGAATATCGCGGTGCCGATGGCGAATGTCTCTGCCGAGTCGGCCGATGTCGAGGTGCGCTGGGGCGATGGCAACTATCCGGAGTGGAAGGTCAGCAGACTCTTCGATGACACCGTGACGCCGCTCGCGGCGCCCGCCTTCGGCGCCATGAAGGGCGTGCTCGTGCCCGCGGACCTGCGTCGGGTGGCCTTGCTGCGCACCGAGTTGTTGCCCTGGAAGGGGTGGTTCGAGGCGGCCGGGCTGGACTGGGAGGAGCCGCTACGCGGCACCGTTCTCAATGATCTTGGCATGCTGCTCGAAGTTGCCGCGCAAGGACTCGGCGTTGCGCTGTGTACCCGCCGGATCGCCGCCGGGTGGGTGGAGTCGGGACGTCTTTCACCGCTTTTCGACCTGCGCGCACCCGCACCCTTCAGCTACTACCTGGTCGCCTCGCCCTTGTCGGCAAAACGCGCTGCGGTGGCCGACTTCATCGACTGGTTGGAGCAAAGCATGGCCTGAAGGGCCGCCGTGCTCCGCACTGCGAAGCACGGCCAGCGCGGTCTCAGCGAAGTGGAATCACCAGCGGCGGGATGTTGAAACCGATCACCAGCGACGGACTGCGACCGTAGTAGGCAACCGGCGGGTTGCCGTAGTAGTGGTTGGATTGACGCACCACGGTGCGGCGCTCATAGCGTGGGGCTGCACGGTAAACATGGCGGTGACGGTCATGCCTGTAGGCCTTCGACGTCCAGCGGCGCTCGACCACCCGCTCGCGCACCACGGTGCGGCTGCGCGGCGCCTGGGCATGTCGGTCGGAGCGGTTGTCCCGCCACTCGCGTCTCGAATCTTGACGATCGTCTCCACGCCGCCCCTCCGCGCTTGCCGGAAGGGCGCTTCCCAGCGCTACCAGGGCGACCACCACCCCGAGCAGTTTTCGGCCAGTGTTTTTCATCTGGAATCTCCTTGTTGTCGATTGCCGCCGGAGCGCTGCCAAGAAGCCGTGCAGCGCCGGTGCAATTCAACGATAGAGGGTGATGGCGGTGCGGTGTTGTGCCGTTTGTAAGCGAATCCTGCGCGAAACCATGCGGACTGGCGCACAAAGCGGGGCGCCGCGGCGCTTTGCGCGCAGCGAAGGCGCCCCTGCGCTCGTTGCGGCGCCAGGCTTGCGCGATTTCCGATACGTTCTCTTTACACGCCTTTGCACACACACGCCGCAGCAGGGGGCCGGGCGGCCCCCTGTTCGCTCTTCAGGGCTCGACGATGAGGACGTGAACCTGGCGCGGTCCGTGGGCGCCGAGCTGGATGGTCTGCTCGACGTCGCCGGTGCGCGAGGGCCCGGCGATGAGGTTCAGCGCCCTCGGCATGGCGCCGGTGGCGCGCACCATCTCCCAGACGCCTTCCTGGTTGTCGCGCAGGTCGGCCGCGTCGAGCACGATGATATGGAACTCGGGCGCGTAGTTGTGGGTGATCGGCGAGTCGGGCCCCGAATACATGGCCAGGCTGCCCGATTCCGCGATTGCGGCAAAGGCCTTGGAGACGGCGCTGACCTCGTCGATGCCGGCCTTGTCGCTGTGGCGGCTGAGGTCGTCGGGCCAGGCCAGGCCCGCCAGTGGCGGGGCGACCGCGATGCGCGCGGGGAGCTGGCGCTCGGCCAGCCAGTTCATGACCCGCACCGGGACCTCGTCGAGGGCCGCGATACGCTCCCAGGTGCAGGCGTGGGCTTCGAGGCGTTCGACGAATTGCGCCATTCGCGCCTCACCGTAGTGCGGTGCGGCGGGCCGCGCGGCGGGCAGCGACTTGCGCTCGTGCGTGTCGCCGAGCGCCGCGCGGACCCTGGCAAGAACCTGTTCGCGACTCATTTTTCACCCCGCATGGCCTTGAATGTTTCGAGAAAGGTCGGCCCGTCGGGTGCCGGGATGTCCCGCACCGAGGTCCATGCCCCGGCGCCCGGCAGGCCCGCAATGCTGCCCGACTTGCCGGCCCTGGCGCGCAGCAGGCGGCTGCCGAAGCGCTCCAGGGCATGGTAGAGCCCGGGATTGCGGGCCACCCATCCCCACACCCCCATCATGCGGCGCTGGCTGGCCGGCATCAGCCCGGCCTTGACCTGTTCGCTGCGCAAGGTGCGGATCAGCTCGGTGAGTGGGATCTTGACCGGGCACACGCTCTGGCAGCGGCCATTGAGGGTGCAGGCGTTGGGCAGGTCGTAGTGTTCGGCGAGGCCGTTGAAGAGCGGCGTGAGGATCGAGCCCATCGGACCGGGATAGACCCAGCCATAGGCGTGACCGCCGACCGCGCCGTACACCGGGCAGTGGTTCATGCAGGCGCCACAGCGGATGCAGCGCAGCATCTCGCGGAACTTGCCGCCGAGCATTTTCGAGCGGCCGTTGTCGACCAGCACGACGTGGTATTCCTCGGGGCCGTCGGGGTCGCCCGGGCGGCGCGGACCGGTCGACAGCGTGGTGTAGCACTCGGTGTCCTGGCCGGTGGCGCTTCTCGCCAGCAGGCGCAGGAAAACCGACAGATCGTCGAGCGTGGGCAGCACACGCTCGATGCCCGAGGTCACGATGTGCACCCGCGAGAGGGTCTGGGTGAGGTCGCCATTGCCCTCGTTGGTGACGATCACGCTGGTGCCGGTCTCGGCGATGAGGAAGTTGCCGCCGGTGATGCCGACATCCGACTGGAAGAACTTCTCGCGCAGCACCGTGCGCGCTTCGCCCACCAGGCCCGCCACGGTGTCTTCGCGGGGGCGGCCCGGATGATTGGCCTCGAACAGATCCGCGACCTGTTCGCGGGTCTTGTGGATCGCCGGTGCGATGATGTGGGAGGGCGGTTCGTGGGCCAACTGGATGATGTATTCGCCCAGATCGGTCTCGACCACCTTGTAGCCCGCGGCCTCGAGCTCTTCATTGAGGCCGATCTCTTCCGAGACCATCGACTTGCCCTTGCAGATGGTCTTGGCGTCGGCCTTCTTGCAGATGTCGAGGATGATGGTGCGCGCTTCTTCGGCATCGCTGGCGAAATGCACATGGCCGCCGGCCGCCTCGACCGCGCTGGCGTAGCGCTCCAGCCATTCGTCGAGATTGTCGAGCACCGCGTCCTTGATTGCCGCGGCGGTCTCCCGCAATTGCTCGAAGCCTTCGAGCGCCGCCACCGCGTCGGCGCGTTTGGCGACGAACAACGGTTTGAAGTTTCTGAGCGCCTTCTGCAGCGAGGGGTTGTGCAGTGCCTCGTCGGAGCGGCTCTTGAACGTGCCTTCGTAAACACTCATGACTGTTTCTCCTCTCCGATTGCTGCGCCATCCGTGGCGCCGGCGAGCACCTCGGCGGCGTGCCACACCCTCACCCGGGAGCCCTTGCGACGCAGGCGACCGGCCATGTTCATGAGACAGCCGAGGTCGCCGCCGAGCAGGGTGTCGGCGCCGGATTCCTCGATCGAGCGGATCTTGTCGTCCACCATCTTTTCCGAAATCGCCGGGTACTTGACACAGAAGCTGCCACCGAAGCCGCAACACACCTCGGCGTCGTCCATCTCCGATACCGCGAGTCCGCTCACCCCCGACAGCAGTTCGCGCGGCTGGGTCTTGATGCCGAGCTGGCGCAGGCCGCTGCAGGAGTCGTGGTAGGTCACCGTACCCTGGTAGCTGGCATCGATCTCGACCTTGCGCACCTCGGTGAGAAAGCTGAAGAGTTCGTACGACTTGGCTGCCAGCGCGCGGGCCCGTGGTCCCCATTCGGGGTCGTCCTTGAGCATTTCGGGATACTTGTGCACCGTGCCCATGCACGAGCCCGATGGCGCGACCACGTAGTCGTAGGGCTCGAACTGGGCGATCAGTTGGCGGGCCAGGGCACAGGCGGCATCGTCGTCGCCGGCCGAATAGGCCGGCTGGCCACAGCACGTTTGCCCCGATGGCGCGGAAACGCGACAGCCCGCGCGCTCGAGCAGCGTGACCGTGGCGAGGCCGATGTTCGGTCTGAAGACGTTCATCAGACAGGTTGCGAAAAGCCCTACATGGGGCTGCGCCGCTTGGTTGCTGGGCATCGAACTCCTCCGGCTGTGGGCGCCGTTGCGCCTTGTTGTAATGAGGGTCATCCTAGGGCCATGTAGGCTTGCGCTCAAGCGAATGCTGTTCAGCAGGCTGGTGAAACGGATTTGTGGCCCTCGTCTGCGCCGCCTTTTGCGGGGGGCTTGCCCGCGGCGTGTTTTTTGGTATCATCGCGCCTCTTGCCGCTCTGGTGGTGAAATTGGTAGACACGCTGTCTTGAGGGGGCAGTGGCGAAAGCCGTGCGAGTTCGAGTCTCGCCCAGAGCACCAGCTTTCCTTTCCGGCGTCCCGCGGGTTCCTCCCCCGCCTCGTGCGCGATGCCGGAATCGTGTTCGCCGGCCACAACTGCTTGCATTGTGCGCCTTGCCGGCAGCCACCCCGGCTGATAGGGTCGCTGATATCCAGTGCGTCCGACCTGATCGCTCGAATACCCCGCAATACCATGGATCAGGCGTGCGCAGCACCCTAGCCGCCTGCCCATGAAATCCATTGTCCGCATCGCCGCTGTCCTCGCCGGGCTGCTCCTGCTGCTCGTCATCGGCCTCGCCCTCTACCTTCGATTCGCCTTCGATCCAAACGACTATCGGGAAACGCTTGCCGAGGTGGTGCGTGAGCGCACCGGTCGCGAGCTCGAGATCGAAGGCGACATCGGCCTTTCAGTATTCCCTTCGCTCGCGATCGAATTGGGCGCGACCAGGCTGGGCAATGCGGCGGGGTTTTCGGAGCGGCCTTTTGCCAGCGTGGACACGGTACAGGCCGGCGTCAGGCTGCTGGCGCTGCTCGGCGGCAAGGTCGAGGTCGATCGTATCGTGCTCGACGGGCTGAGCCTGAGCCTCGAGAAGCGCGCCGACGGCAGCACCAACTGGGCCGACCTGGGCAACGGCCAAAGAAGCACCGAGGCCGCTGACGATGAGCACGGCGGCGGTGCCGGCGCGGCGGCTTTCGAACTTGATGGCATCGAGGTGCGCAATGCCCGAGTGCGCTGGGATGACCGCCAGTCAGACACCACGCATTCCATCGAAGGGCTCAGCCTCGAAGCCGGCGCGATCCGGCCAGGTGCGCCATTCCCGCTCGAGGCCGGGCTCGCCTTCAGATCGGCCAGGCCGGCCATCGACGGCGCGTTGAAGCTCACCGGGCAGGCCAGCATCGACACCCTTGCCGGGCGCTACGCACTCGCCGACATGCAGTTGACGCTCGATGCCGAGGGGCCGGCGGTTCCCGGCGGCAAGACCAAGGTCTTGCTCGGCGGCGCACTCGCGGCAGATCTTCCCGCGGGCACGGCCAGCGCCAAGGGCCTGCAGCTCGAAGCCTACGGGCTTGCGCTGCAGGCCGACCTTGCGGTGACCGGTATCGGCGCTAGCTTGAACGTTGCGGGACCGCTCAAGCTCGCCGAGTTCGAGCCTGCGGCGCTGCTCAAGGCGCTCGCCATCGCCGCACCGACCGATGCGGCGGTGCTCAAGCGCGCCAGCCTGTCGGCACAACTCGACGGCGGCAGCTCCCGCATGGCGCTTCGCGATCTGGCGCTGGGCCTTGACGACAGCAAGCTGAGCGGGCGCTTGGCGATCGAGGACTTCGATCGCATGGCCTTGCGTTTCGACCTGGCGCTGGACAGGATCGATATCGACCGTTACCTGCCGCCCGGTGAAGACAAAGCCGCCAAGGGCGCTGGCACTGCGGGCGGCGAACAGGGACCGGCATTGCCCGCCCTGGATGTGGACGGCCGCCTTGCGGTGACGGAGCTCAAGGTGTCGGGGCTCGCCGCGGGCGACATCAAGCTTGCGCTGAGCGGGCAGGGCGGGCGCTATCGCGTGAAGCCCGAGGCTACCCTGTATGGTGGCCGCTATCGCGGCGATATCGGCCTCGACGGTCGGCGCGCCGCGCTGGCCGTGACTGCCGACGAGCAGCTCTCGGGGGTGGCGATCGGCCCCTTGCTGCGTGCCCTGACGGGCAAGGAGGAGAAGCTCACCGGCCGTGCGGATGTCGGCATCAAGGTGAGCACCTCGGGTCCCGATGCCGCAGCCTACAAGCGCAATCTCGATGGCCGCGTGAGCCTGCGGGTCGCCGACGGCGCGGTCAAGGGCGTGAATGTCGCCGCCTACCTGCGTCAGGCCCAGGCGCGCCTGAGCGGCAAGCCCGTTGCCGAGGCGGGCGAGGCCCAGCAGACCGATTTTTCCGATCTTACCGCGACCATCACCCTCGATGGCGGGGTGGCGCGCAATGAGGACCTCAGTCTGCGCTCGCCACTGCTGAGGGTGGCTGGCGAGGGCAGCGCCAACCTCAACACCGAGGCGATCGACTATCTCGTGAAGGCCTCTGTGGTCGGCACCTTGACCGGCCAGGACGGCAAGTCACTCGAGCGCTTGCGCGGGGTGACGGTGCCGATACGCGTCGCGGGCAGCTTTGCCGAGCCTCGCTTCAGTCTCGATGTGGACAGCCTGGTCAAGGGCGCGGTGCAGGAGAAGATCGAGGAGAAGAAGGCCGAGATCAAGAAGAAGGCCGGCGACGCCATCAAGAAGGAGCTTGAAAAGGGGCTGGGCGGGCTGTTCCGCTGACGGGCTGCGCGGCCGGGACGCCGCTCGCGTCCCGCTTTCCTGCCTGCTAGTCGAGCGCCTGTATCACCGGCTTGGCTTCGAGTGCGGCCAGCGCCTTGGCGGTAAAGAAACGCAGCCCGAGTTCGGGTCGATAACCATGGATCTCCTTGACGTCGAGGGCGCGCATGAAGGTGACGATCTCCTGGCTGAGCACCTGTCCCGGCACCAGGATGGGGAAACCCGGCGGGTAGGGAATCACGAAAGTGGTCGACACCAGCTGGCGGCCGGTGGCCATCTCCTTCTCGATGGCGTCACCTTCGATCGGCAGGTATTCGCACTTGCTCTCGTCATAGGCAAGGAAGAAGGCCGAGCGAATGTCGCCTTCCGGCGTGCCCTCGCCGTGGCTGAGGCGGAACGCGTCGTGGAAACAACTGAAGTCCGGCAAGGGCGGGAGGTCCTCGCGCAGCGCCTTGACCTTGCGTTCGAAGATCCTTTTTTCGACGTTGCTGGCGTCGTCGAGGCGATCGTCGAGCTCGGCGGCAATCTTTACCAGGACCTCGATCAGGTAGGCGATCGAGGAGCGGGTGGTGCCGATATTGGTCATGAACAACACGGTGTTGCGCGAGGTCTTGTTGATCTGGATGCCGTGCCTGTCCATCAGGATCTGGTTCTTGAAGGTGTCACCGTCCCAGCCGGAAGCTGAAACCGACAGCGTGACCCGGGTGGCGTCGAGCACGAATTCGTCTTCGGTCCACGCCTGCATGATGTCGCTCCAGCCGTGTTCCGGGTCCCAGTAGCTCTTGATGCCTGACTTGCGGTATTCGGCCGGGATCATGTCCGCCACCCGCAGTACATGGAAGTACTTGCTGATCAGCGGATGGTGGTTGATCGCCTTGCGCAGCGACATCGCCTGCTCGACCTGACGCTGGATGAATTCGAAGCCCTCGAGCTCCACCTGGCGGCGGCCGACGTCGAGCGAGGCAATGATCTGGTAGTTGGGCGAGGTCGATGTATGAGTCATGTAGGCTTCGTGGAAAGCCTGCTCGACCTCGTCCTTGAAGTCCTGGTCGTGCACATGGATCATCGAACCCTGGCGCAGCGCGGTGAGCGTCTTGTGGGTGGACTGGGTGGTGTAGACACGCACCCGTACCTTGTCCGGATCGGGCATGAGCCGCGCCTTGAGCAGCGTCTCGTCGTCCGCATCGACCATCTTTTCCTTGTACTTGGCGTAGGCGGCGCGGTATTCCTCGGAGCGATAGCGCGCCCTCAGCACGCTCGCGCAATGCATGCCGGTGCGGCGGCGGTAGGCCGGGCCGAAGCGGGCAAAGGCAAACCAGGCTTCGTCCCACAGAAAGACCAGGTCCGGTTTGATGGCAAGGCATTCCTCCATCACGCGTTCGACGTTGTACACGATCCCGTCGAAGGTGCAGTTGGTGAGCAGCAGCATGCGCACCCGGTCGAGCTTGCCGGCTGCCTTGAGTTCCAGCAGGCGGTGCTTGATTTCCCTGAGCGGCACAGCGCCGTACATCGAGTAGTCGTTGAGCGGGTAGCTGTCCAGATAGACGACCTGCGCGCCCGCCAGCACCATGCCGTAGTGATGGGATTTGTGACAGTCGCGGTCCACCAGCACGATGTCGCCGGGGCGAACGATGGCCTGCACCACGATCTTGTTGCAGGTCGAGGTGCCGTTGGTGGAAAAGAAGGTCTGCTTGGCGCCGAAGGCCCGGGCCGCCTTTTCCTGGGCTTTCTTGATGGGGCCATGCGGCTCGAGCAGGCTGTCGAGCCCGCCCGAGGTGGCCGAGGTCTCGGCGAGGAAGATGTTCATGCCGTAGAACTCGCCCATGTCCTTGATCCAGTGCGAGCGGGTGATCGACTTGCCGCGACTGATCGGCATTGCGTGGAACACCCCGGTGGGCTTGCGCGCATATTGGGTGAGGGCGTTGAAGAAGGGGGCCTCGAAGCGGTCCGAGACGCCGCGCAGGATGTTGAGGTGCAGGTCCAGGTGGTCTTCCTGGTTGTAGAAGACGCGACGGCAGTTGCCGAGATCGGCCCCCGCAATCTCCTCCACCGATTGGTCGGTGAACAGGTAGACATCCAGCTCGGGCCGCAGCTTGGCGATCAGCCGGCACAGTTCGGGGCCGTATTCCTTGGGCTCCACGTCCGCGAGCGCATCCTCGTCGAGTCGCGATCGGTAGCGGTGCAGGATGTCGAGGGTCTGCTCCGATTCGAGCCTGAGGCCGTTGCGCACCACCACCACCTGCACGTTGTGGTTGAACATCACCCCGATCAGAGCATCGGTGAGGCTGGGAACGAATACCGGCTCGTACAGGAAGGGGTCCTCCGGGCGACGCATCGAGGCAACCTTGCGGCGCAGGTTGTCTTCCTGCATCGGCGAAAAGTTGTCGACAAAAAGGACTTCGAAATAGGGCAGCTCCTTGGCCAGCTTCTCGCTGGACTCGTCGTCAGGGCTGCCTTCGATCAGTTCGTCCACGTCGTAGTGATGCGGATTGCGGCGATAGCTGTTGCTGAGCAGTGCACGGCAGATGTTGCGCACCGTACTGGCGAGCGCCTCGAAGCGGCCTTCGACGATCAGTTCGCCGAGACGGTCAAAAGTATGGTGGCCGGGAAAGGCCCAGTAAACCTCGATCGGACGCAGCGATTCCAGCAACTCGACGACCGTCCTTTCGGCCTCGCCGCGTTTTCGTTCGGAGAGCTCATGCGTGAGCTGTTCGGTCGCGATCTTGAGGGCGGTCCAGCGGTCGGTGCGCAATTGCAGCGCGCTGTAGTACTCGCCCAGGGATTTCTTGGCTTTCTTCGTTGGCTTCATGTTTTTGTCTCCTCGCCTGGTGTTCTGTGTGTACGCGCTGGCCTAAGGCAATGGCGTCACTTCTGCTGCTGTCAATGGGTCGAGGGGCGGCTCGCCGAATGCGATCAGCCGCTGGCCCGGGTCGAACTGCGCAAAGGACTGGGGCCAGCTACTGCCCGGCCAGAAGAAATCCGCGCGCCCCTCGTTTGGCCAGTAGGCTGCCGAATAGACAGTGCCGAAGCCGCGATCGAAGGCTGTCGAGTAGATCGGTGGTCGCAGGAAGGCGCCGATCAGTGTTTCCCCGTCGAGCTCGCTGTCCTGCAGCATCAGCAGCAGGCGGCGATGGCGCTCCACCGAGGAGGTGGCACTGGCATGCTGCTGCCACTCGATGCGCTGCTGGTGATTGGTGGCGGCGGCGGTACGGCGAATATCGCCGCGCTTGCCGGGCGCCATATGCACGGTCGCAAATTCTCCGGCGCGATCGACCAGGGTCACGTTGTAACTCATGTGCACGGGGATCCTCGCCAGCGCTGCGGCGGCATCAAGGGTGCGGCTGCAGGTCTCGAGCACGTAGCGCACGATCAGCGGCACGCCGAAGCCCTCGCCCACGTCCCGCCGCCCGCCGAATGACAGCGACACGGCCAGCCCGTCCTCATTGATGCCGTCGAGCAGACCCCAGGCGCAGTCGCTCATGCCGATCACCTGGCGTCCGTTCCAGGCCGTCTTGAGGATCAGGCCTTCGCACAACTGCGGCGGGTAGTCGTAGTTGCGCACCAGGATCGGGTGCTCGCCGGGCAATACCGCCTGCGAGCAGCCGCTGACATAGGGCGGAGGACAGAACAGCGACAGGAAGCGCGCCTCGAGATCGCCGCCGCCGGCCAGCTCGACCAGCGCCTCGTAGGTTGGCAACAATTCCGGCATGTGGGTGCGCAGCGCGCGCACGCAGGGCAGGTAGTAGGGTCGCTCGGCGTCGCCGTTCTGCAGATACCAGCTTTGATAGGCTGGCCAGAATTCGCGGAACAGCGACTGCCATACGGGACCCGGCCGTGCTTCCTCGACGGCGCGAAAGAGCAGCGACTGGGTCTGGATCAGTGGCATGTGTGGCGGCCGCGGCTCAAAGGATCTTGAACGCGCCGGCCGTCGGTACCGCCTCGGCGAGTTCCTGAACGTCGCCCAGCGGCCTGCCCTTGTAGCAGCTCTGGATGCCGCGGATCCAGTTCGAGGCGCGGGTGTTGAGCTTGAAGTCGTCGCTCATCGAGCGGCCGCGGGTGATCAGGATGCCCAGGTCGGCGCCCTCGTAGCGGTAGTCGCCCGGCCCGGTGATGCGCAGCCAGAAGGCCTCGTTCTCGCTTTCCACCGCCAGGCGGTGGTAGTCGAAGCGATGGAAGGTCACGTTGCCGGCATCGTCCATGCGATAGATGCCCGACTCGGGCGCCTCCTCGACGATATCGACGCTGTCTTCGGTGTGCTTCATCACCAGCTGGCTCCAGCTGTCGATGTATTTCGGGTTCTTCCAGCGCTCGTTCATGGCCGCCACGTCGAGATCGAATTCGGCACCGCTGAACTCGAGCAGGTGGAAGAAGAACAGCGGCGCATCGGCGTAGGCGAAGGCGGCGTGGTTGGTCATCGGGCTGGCGCCGCAGATGCGCGGATTGAGCTCGCCCAGATAGACCTCGTCGTTGTCCTGGTCTATCAGGAAGTCGAGGTCGAAGTAGCCGCGATAGCCCTCCTTGAGCAACTGGTTGCCGAAGGCGTAGGCGTAGTCGCGGGCGGTGATACGCGCCTTCTCGGTGAATGCACCGGGGAAGACCTCGTTGCCGCACCAGCCGCCCTTGTACGGGGTCAGCTCCTTGGCGCCGACGATTTCGGTGAGCAGCGGGCCGACCACCGTGCCGCACTTGGTGACGCAGGCCTCCAGCGTACCGCCGCGGCAGTTGATGCGCTTCATCACCTTGACCTCGGGATCCTTGACGATCTCGTCGGCGTATTTCTTCCATTCTTCCTCGTTGGAGATGAAGAAGGTGGTGTGGCCGGAATCACCGAAGGCGGTCTGGATCACCAGGTCGTTGCCCAGCCCGTGCTCCTTGGTCAGCTCGAGCAGGTGCTCGTAGCTGTCGACCCTGGCGAGCACATTGGGTACCGACGGCACGCCGGCCTTGTTGCCGATGCGCACGGTTTCCATCTTGTTGTCGCAGCGGGTGCGCAGCGCGGCCGACGGAAACCAGACTTCGATGCCGAGCTCCTTGCACAGTGCCTCGGTCTTTTCGTCGAACATCAGGAAGACCGCCACCGGATCGCCGCCGCGGCCCTTGATGTAGTCGAGCACTTCCTTGTGCTGGAGCATGTAGTTGTTGATGTCCTCGATGCCCTCGAACTCCGGGTGGGGCTGCTCGGTGGGGACGAATACGTTCGGGTGGCGGCCATCGAAGCAATCGATGTAGTTGATGTGCTTGAAGTGGGGCACCCGCTCGTCCATGCCGGCCAGGTTGAAGTTGGTGGCGCTGATGAAATAGATGGGGCGCTCGTTGCGGTGAAAGAACAGGCGCAGATCCGACATGCTGGTGATTTTTTCGCTCATTTCTTCTCTCCTCTCGCGATGTGGCGCTGCGGATTTTTGGCGATTGATGTTGATGCCTAGCCAGCCGACTGCAGCGATGAACAGGCCGAGAATCAGATAGGTGGTCACGATGCTTATTCCTTCCCGGCCTTCAAGAACTTAGGAATGATCATGGTCCGACTGCGGCGCGAACGGTGCGTCGCTCGCAGCGTGGTCGGCAGGGGCGGGCAGGATCGATCCATCGGGGCCTGCGATTGCACCCGCCGGCAATTCGGAGGCGGCGCGCGATGCGCGTGCCGGCTTGACCAGCGGTCCAAGGCTGTGCAGGTAACCGTCGATTGCCTTGTCTTTTTGGTACACCGGAAATTCGACCGGCCGGTCACGGAAGCTTTTCAGGGTCTGGCCGAGGCCACGGATGCCGACTTCCCGCTCGCGTCTGACCCGCGACAGGTCGATCTCGACCGGAATCGTCTCTTCGCCACCGCCAGCCTCGTGGATCACATAGCCGGATGGACCAACGACGATCGAGCGGCCGGTTCCGCAGTCTCCGACCCCATTGATATCGAAGAAGTAGCACTGATTGATGGTGGCATTGGCGCGGGCGATCGGCAGCTCGACATCGCGGTCGATGGTGTCGGTCATTGTCGGATGCAGGATACATTCCGCGCCCAGTGAAACCAGCGTGCGGGTTGTCTCCGGGAACCACATGTCGTAGCAGATCGAGACCCCGAAACGCCCCGCCTCGGCAACGTCGAACACACAGAATTCGGTGCCCGGCTTGATGCCCGTCTCGTAGGGCTGGAACGGAAACATCTTGCGGTAGCGCTGGATGACCTCGCCGTTCGGGTTGATCACAGGGGTGGTGTTGTAGATGTCGTCGCCGACGCGCTCGAAAATGGATCCAGGCAGCAGCCAGACGCCGTGCTTGGCAGCCATCTGGCAGAAGATCTGCTCTGCATGGCCACCCGTCGGCTGGGCGTGGTAGGGCGAGGGTCCGTAGGGCGCAAGCTCGCTGAACAGCACCATCTGCACCCATGGAAAGCGCGCCATGAGGATGTCGAGCTTGCGGCCCATGGCGGTGATGTTCTCGTGCTGTGTCGAGATCTCCATCTGAATACCGGCGATGGCAAACGGAACCATTCAGTCTCTCCTTGGGGCCCTTGCTTCGGGCAATATCTGATTCGAGGTTGGAAAATCCTTTCCGCTATCGGGAGACACCCCGCCGTGTCCGGGGCCGCTGGTGAGTGCCAGTGTCGTTTGCTCGCTGGCGAGTCCTTGGCGCCTGTCGTAGCCGCGGCCTGACCCAGTTCGAGGCAAGGCGTCGACCTTGACCCTGTCTCGCATACTGGCCGGCAGGGTCGTGAGATTGCAAGCGACGGCGCAAGGTCGCAGTGGCGGCACAGCAATCTGCAGCCGCCGTGAAGCGACCTCAGGGTAGCTATAATTGGCTATAAAACAGCGTGTTGTGAAATTATTTCAACGAGACCGCCGGAAGGCGGTCGCCGGAGTGGCTCCATCTCCCGACGTGAAATTGGATCCCGACAACCCCTGACAGCCCCGGTCTGGCAGGCTGGCCTGCTGGTACGATTGAGATGCGGCAACGTGAAAATGCTCCGGTCTCGTCAAGCCTCGGCGGGGTGAAAATAGTCGCACGAACAGATAATCGAACGTTTGTTTATGGATCGCGTTGATGCATGATGTCAATCTGGCAACCGCCGGGGCTTGGCGTCCCTGCAGCAATGTGGCCGGTATTCCGGTTGCTCATCGCGATCGGCTGAGGCAAGGTAATAGTTGCTCGCTGTAAGAACGCTGCCAGGCAGGAACGCGGTCAGGCAGCGGGCGTGACAATGCTGTTGCAGGCAGGTGTTCCAGATGCGCGTCCGGGGCCGCAACCGGCCCGGTCAGCTTCGAATTGCGTTTTGAACAGGAGAGAATCGACTATGAACAAACTCACATCCATCGCAGCAGCAATGACGCTGGGCGCTTCGTTGCTGAGCGCCCCGGTACAGGCCGAGACCAAGTTCGTCACCATCGGCACCGGCGGGGTCACCGGGGTGTATTACGCCGCCGGTGGCGCGATCTGCCGCCTCATGAACAAGGACCGCGCCACGCATGGCATCCGCTGCTCGGTCGAATCGACGGGCGGCTCGGTCTATAACATCAACACCATCAAGGGCGGCGAACTCGACTTCGGCGTGGCCCAGTCCGACGCCCAGTACAACGCCGTCAAGGGCATCGGCCAGTTCAAGGATGCCGGTGCGATGGGCGAGCTGCGCGCGGTGTTCTCGATCCACCCCGAGCCGCTCATGGTGCTGGCCCGCAAGGAAGCCGGCGTCACCAAGATCGAGGACTTCAAGGGCAAGCGCTTCAACGTCGGCAACCCCGGCTCGGGCACCCGCGCCACCATGGACGGGCTGATGGCCGCGCTGGGCATGAAGATGTCGGACTTCTCGCTGGCCTCCGAGCTCAAGGCCGACGAGCACGGCGCGGCGCTGTGCGACAACAAGATCGACGGCTTCGCCTACGTGGTCGGCAACCCCTCGGCCAACATCCAGGATCCGACCACCACCTGTGGCGCCAAGCTGGTGAACGTGACCGGACCGGTGGTCGACAAGCTGATCAAGGAATATCCCTACTACGCCGTGGCGACCGTGCCGGGCGGCACCTATGCGAACAACCCCGACGCCATCAAGACCTACGGCGTGGTGGCCAGCTTCGTGAGCTCCAGCAAGGTCTCCAACGACGTCGTCTATACGCTGGTCAAGGCGGTGTTCGAGAACTTCGACGACTTCAAGAAGCTGCACCCGGCCTTCGCCAACCTCGAGCCCAAGGACATGATCAAGGCCGGTCTGTCCGCCCCGCTGCATGACGGCGCCGTCAAGTACTACAAGGAAAAGGGCTGGATGTAAGCCCTCACAGGCCAGGGGATACCGTGTAACTGCGGTGTCCCCGACCGGCCCCGGGGCCGGTCGGCCGTGTTCATGCAAGTTCGCTCTGAAACTCGCGTTCGCCCGGTTTATGGCCGGCTCATAAGGAAGGGGGCAACATGGCCGCTGAAATGAAAAAACCCGCGCACCATCAGCTTACGGACGAAGAGCTGAAGCAGATCGTCGCGGAAGCCGATACGGGTGGCCGAAAGCCCACTGGTGCCGTTGCGACGGCGATGTTGATCACCGCGCTGTGTTGGTCGCTGTTTCAGGTGTGGATTGCATCACCGGCACCTTTCACCTTCGGCATCTTCGTTTTCAACGATACGGAATCGCGCTCGATTCATCTGGCCTTCGCCGTCTTTTTGGCCTTCCTTGCGTATCCCTTCTCGAAAAGTTCGCCACGCGAGTACGTGCCAGCGCTCGATTGGGTCCTTGCGGTTGTCGGTGCCTTCTGCGCCGCCTATCTGTTCCTCTTCTATTCCGAACTGGCGGCACGACCCGGCCAGCCCACGACCTTGGACCTTGTCGTGGCGGTGCTCGGCATGGCCCTGCTGCTGGAAGCGGCGCGCCGGGCCCTCGGCCTTCCGATGGTGATTCTGGCGCTCGTCTTCATCGTCTATATCTTCGGCGGGCCCCACATGCCCGACATGATTGCCCACAAGGGTGCGTCGCTCTCCAAGGGCATGGGGCACCTGTGGCTGACTACCGAAGGCGTGTTTGGCGTGGCGCTGGGGGTATCCTCCGGATTCATCTTCCTGTTCGTGCTTTTCGGCGCCCTGCTCGAGACCGCGGGTGCGGGAAACTATTTCATCAAGAGCGCCGTCGGCCTGCTCGGCCATCTGCGCGGCGGCCCGGCCAAGGCCGCGGTGCTGGCCTCTGCGGCGACCGGAGTGATCTCTGGCTCGTCGATCGCCAACGTGGTGACCACTGGCACCTTTACCATCCCGTTGATGAAGCGAATCGGTTACCGGGCCGACAAGGCCGCAGCCGTCGAGGTGGCCGGTTCGGTCAACGGCCAGATCATGCCACCGGTGATGGGGGCAGCAGCCTTCCTGATGGTGGAGTACGTAGGCATCCCCTATGTCGAGGTCCTCAAGCATGCGATTGTCCCTGCGCTGATCTCCTATATCGCGCTGTTCTACATCGTACACCTCGAGGCTATGAAAGCCGGCCTCAAGGGGATCCCACGGCTGCATCCCAAGCCCTGGCAGCAGTCGCTGATGAACTTCACCGTGGTCGTATCCGGGCTGGTGATTCTCTCCGCCGCGGTCTATTGGGGGCTGGGCTGGATCAAGGAAATCATGCCGGGTGCCTCGCTGGTGATCATCGCGCTGCTGATGCTCGGATCCTACATCGCGCTGATGAAACTCAGCGCCGGCTACCCTGAACTGCACATGGATGATCCCAACGACCCGATCGAAGCGCTGCCCGACGTGGGGCCGACGCTCAAGTCGGGCCTGCACTACCTGCTCCCGGTGGTGGCGCTGATCTGGAACCTCATGGTCGAGCAACTCTCGCCGGCGACATCCGCCTTCTGGGCGACGATGTTCCTGGCTTTCATCCTCGTCACCCAGCGTCCGCTGAATGCCTTTTTCCGCAAGCAGGACAATCTCGTCGAAGAGATGCATCGCGGTTTCAACGATCTGCTCAACGGCCTCGTCACCGGCGCGCGCAACATGATCAGCATCGGCATCGCGACCGCCGCGGCGGGCGTCATCGTCGGCACCGTGACACTGACCGGTGTCGGCCTGGTGATGACCGAACTGGTCGAGACAATCTCGGGCGGCAATATCGTGATCATGCTGTTCATGGTTGCCTTCATCTGCCTGATCCTGGGCATGGGCCTGCCGACCACCGCCAACTACATCATCGTGTCCACCCTGATGGCGCCGGTGATCGTCGAGGTCGGGGCGCAGAACGGCCTCCTCGTACCCTTGATCGCGGTGCACCTGTTCGTCTTCTACTTCGGCCTGATGGCGGACGTGACGCCTCCGGTGGGCCTGGCGTCCTACGCCGCGGCGGGGATCGCCTTGAGCGATCCGATAAAGACCGGGGTCACCGCGTTTACGTATTCGATCCGCACGGCGGTGCTGCCCTTCATGTTCATCTTCAACACGCAGTTGCTGCTGATCGACATCGAGGGACCCTTTCACCTCATGCTGACACTGGTAAGCGCGACCCTGGCGAGTCTCGTGTTTGCCGCCGCGACGCAGGGTTGGTTCATCACCCGCAGTCGCCTATGGGAGTCGGCGCTGATGATCGCGATCACCTTCGTGCTGTTCCGGCCAGGTTTCATCATGGATAGGATCTACCCGCCGTTCGAGGCCCTGCATGGTGCGGAAGCGATCGAGGCCGTCAATACGGTCGGCGACGGCGAGCGCCTGCGAATATTCATCGAAGGTATCAACATCGAGGGCGACGAGGTCAAGAAAGGGGTGCTTCTGCCCCTCGGCCCGAAGGCAGAAAATTCGCGTGCACGCCTCACCGCGGCAGGTGTGTCGGTGGTTCCAATGGGTGAGGAGATCATGGTCAGTGGGGTCAAGTTCGGAAGCCAGGCGGAAAAGCTCGGCATCGAGCAGGGCTACACGATCTCGTCGGTCGAGATGCCGCTCGATCGGCCGGCCAAGGAATGGATCTTCGTGCCGGCCATGGTATTGCTTGGCCTCATCGTGATGCTGCAAAGGCGGCGCCGGGAAACCGACGTGCCGGTCGCAGCTGCGGGCTGAGGCAACCAACTGCCCGTGCCGCGGTTTGCCAGTGGCAGAAGGACGGATCGCGAGGCGGGCGAGCCGGCATGGCTGGGCGGTGATTGCCGCATCCGCAACGCCCGGCGAGTGTCCGGCAGGCAAGAATTTGCTATCGACACAGGAGCCACTCCGTGGATATCGAAACCTATGTCCGTGAGCTGCCCAAGGCCGAACTGCATCTGCACATCGAGGGCACCCTCGAGCCCGAGCTGATGTTCGAGCTGGCGCGGCGCAACGGCGTCGCGCTGCCCTGGAAGAGCGTCGACGAAACCCGCGCCGCCTACGCCTTCGAAGACCTGCAGAGCTTTCTCGACCTGTACTACGCGGGCGCTGCGGCGCTGGTCCGCGAGGCGGATTTCTTCGACCTCGCGATGGCCTATTTCGAGCGCGCCGCAGCCGACGGCGTGGTGCATGCCGAGCTGTTCTTCGATCCGCAGACCCACACCGCGCGGGGTCTCGCCTACGAGACGGTGCTCGACGGACTGGAGCGGGCCTGCGTCACGGCGCGCGAGCGCTTCGGCATCGGCTCACGCCTGATCCTGTGCTTTCTGCGACATCTGAGCGAGGAAGAGGGCTTTGCCACGCTCGAGCAGGCGCTGCCGCATCTCGCGAGGATCCACGGCGTCGGGCTGGATTCCTCCGAGATGGGCCATCCCCCATCGAAGTTTGCGCGGCTCTTCGCCCGTTGCCGCGAACTTGGCCTGCACCTGGTTGCCCATGCCGGCGAGGAGGGCCCGCCCGACTACATCGTCGAGGCGCTGGATCTGCTGCAGGTGGAACGCATCGATCACGGTGTGCGGGCGGCCGAAAGTCCGGCGCTGATGGCGCGGCTGGTGCGTGAACAGATTCCGCTCACGGTCTGTCCGCTCTCCAACGTCAAGCTGTGCGTGTTTGCGACCCTGGCCGACCACAACCTCAAGGCGATGCTCGAGGCGGGCATCAAGGTGACCATCAACTCCGACGATCCGGCGTATTTCGGTGGCTATGTGGGCAAGAACTTCGTCGACACGGCTACGGCGCTAAGTCTGTCGCGGAGCGAGCTCAAGCGCATCGCCCGCAACAGTCTCGAGGCGGCTTTCGTCTCCGAGGCCGAGCGCAGGCCCTGGCTGGCCCGGCTCGAGGCGCTCGAAGGCTGAGGCCGCTCAGGCGGCGGGCGCCTGCCCGCCGATCGAGGCGAGGATCGCTTCCACCTGCGCTTGCGCCAGGTCGCGGACAATGAACACCAGCCGGCTGCGGCGATCGTCGTAGGGCCGCTGCCTGGGCCAGGCCGGCAGGCTGGTGGGCGGATAGACGGAATGCTGCACGCACTGCAGTACCCGCGGCAACGGATCGCCGGCGATGTTGAGCAAGCCCTTGATGCGCAGGATCCGGGTGCCGTAGGCCTGCAGCAAGACGTCGAGCGCGTCCGAGAAATCGAACCACCGCAGCGGCTCGTCGAAGACGAGCACGAAGCTGCTGACGTCCGCGTCGTGCCGGCTGTGTGCCGCTGCGGGCTGCGCCGCCGCGGGAGGGGCGGCGGCCCTGCGCCACTGCGTGGTGTTGCGCGCGGCTTGCATTCGCACGGCCTGTTCACCGAGCCAGGCGCTCACGTCGGGCGTCTTGCCGGCGGGGTCGTAGAGACCGCAGCCGAGGATGGCGTCGGCCGCAACCACGCCGCCCGAGACTTCGAGCTGCTGCGCGCCGGGGTTGAGTGCTCTCAGCCGTTGGCAAAGCGCCGCAAGCAGGGGGGCGTCGGCAAGGTCGCACTTGGTGATCAGCAGGCGATCGGCCATCGCCACCTGGCGCACCGCCTCGCGGTGTTCGTCGAGCTGCACCATCGCGTGGCTGGCGTCGACCGCGGTGATCACGCCATCGCAGCGGAAACGCTCGGAGATGAAGGGCTCGGCCATCAGCGTGTGGATCACCGGCGCCGGATCGGCGAGCCCGGTGGTCTCGATCAGCACCCGTCGCAGCGGTCCGATCTCGCGCCGCAACGCACGCATGAAAAGGCCCTTGAGGGCGCGTACCAGGTCGCCCTGCACGCTGCAGCAGATGCAGCCCGAGTCGAGCACCACCAGGGTCTCGTCGATCCGTTCGACGAGATGGTGATCGACGGCGACCGCGCCGAGCTCGTTGATGAGCACCGCACAGCCGGCCATTTCCGGCAACTGCACGAGCTGGTTGAGGATCGTGGTCTTGCCGGCACCGAGAAAGCCGGTGAGCACCGTCACCGGCAGGCGTCGATCCTCGTCCTCGCCGCGATCGGTCACGATCTATTTCCAGCCACCGCCCAATACCTTGTAGAGCGTCACCCGATTGCTGGCCTCGGAGAGCCGTACGCCGATCAACTCCTGCTGCGCCGAATAGAGCGAGCGCTGGGCATCGAGCAGGCCGAGATAGCTGTCGATACCGTTGCGGTAGCGCGCTTCGGAGAGCCGGAAGGTCTCCTCGCTGGCGGCCACCAGGCGGCGTTCGGCGTCGAGCTGCTCGGCCAGCGTGGCACGGTCGGCGAGACCGTCGGCGACCTCGCGGAAGGCCGACTGGATGGTCTTCTCGTAGGTGGCGACGTTGATGTCCCGCTGTACTTCGGCAACATCGAGGCTGGCGCGCAGCGCGCCGGCGTTGAAGATCGGCAGACTCAGTTGGGGGCTGAAGCTCCAGTTGCGCGAACCCGAGCCGAACAGGCCGTCGAGCGTCGAGCTCGCGGTGCCGGCGCTGGCGGTGAGCGTGATGCGCGGGAAGAAGGCCGCGCGGGCGGCGCCGATGCTGGCATTGGCCGCGCGCAGCTGGCGCTCCGCCTGCAGCACGTCGGGTCGGCGCGCGAGTACCGAGGACGGCACCCCGGCCGGAAGTTCGGCCAGCGCGCTGACCGCGTCGACCAGCTTTTCGGGCAGCAGCGTGGCGGGCACTGGCGTGCCTGCCAGCAAGGCGAGGGCGTTCTCGTCCCGCGCCACCTGCGCCGTGTAGAGGGCGGCGTCCGCACGGGCGCGTTGCATGGTGGTCTCGGCCTGGCGCAGATCGAGGGCCGAGGAGGCGCCCGCCTCGAAGCTCTTGCGGGTCAGCGACAGGGACTTCTGCTGTGTCTCGAAGGTGTTCTGCGCAAGGTCGCGCAGCTCGCGGTCGGCGGCCAGGGTGAGCCAGGCAGTGGCGACCTCCGCCACCAGGCTGAGCTGTGCGCTGCGTCGCGCTTCCTCGGTGCCGAGATAGGTCTCGAGCGCCTGCTCGCTGAGGCTGCGGACCCGTCCGAAGAAGTCGAGCTCCCAGGCCGACAGGCCAAGATTGGCGCTGTACTGCCGGCTGATGGTCGCGTTGCCGCTGCTGGTGAGGTCGCCCGGCGTGCGCGTGGTCGTCTCACCGATCCCGGCGTTGATCGCCGGGAAGCGGTCGGCACGCTGGATGCGATACTGAGCGCGGGCCTGCTCGATGTTGAGCGTCGAGATCCGCAGGTCGCGGTTGTTGGCCAGTGCGAGTTCGATCAGCTCGCGCAGTCGCGGGTCGGCGAAATAGTCCCGCCACGCGATATCCGCTACGGCGCGGGCCTCGCTGTCCGCGGTGACACCCGGAAAGCTTGTCGGCACCGGCGCCGCGGGCCGCTCGTAGTCGGGTGTGAGGGTCGTGCAGGCGCCGGCCAGCAGGGCCGAGAAGATGATGGTCGAGGTGCGAAGCGGTGTCATTGCTTGGCCTCCAGCGTGCGCTGCCCGGAAGCATCCGGCGCCTTCGGCTTGTCCTTGAAGATACGTTTGATGACCACGTAGAAGAGCGGTACGAAGAAGATCCCCAGCGCGGTGGCGAAGATGGTGCCGCCGAGCACGCCGGTACCGATGGCATTCTGGCTGCCGGCGCCCGCGCCGGTAGCCGTTGCGAGCGGCAGCACGCCGAAGCCGAAAGCCAGCGAGGTCATGAGGATGGGGCGAAGTCGCATGCGCACCGCCTCGAGCGTCGCCTCGACGAGTTCCTTGCCCTCTTCCATCTGCGCCTTGGCGAATTCCACGATCAGGATCGCGTTCTTCGACGACAGGCCGATGGTGGCGAGCAGGCCGACCTGGAAGTAGATGTCGTTGGACAGCCCGCGGCCGGTGGCGGCGACGATCGCGCCGAGCACCCCGAGTGGCACCACCAGCATGACCGCGAAGGGAATCGACCAGCTCTCGTAGAGCGCCGCCAGGCACAGGAACACCACCAGGATCGAGAGCGCAAACAGCGCCGGCGCCTGGGAGCCGCTCTTGCGTTCCTCATAGGAGGTGCCCGACCATTCGTAGCCGATCCCCGCCGGCAGCTTGGCGGCGATCTCCGCGACGGCGTCCATCGCCTCGCCCGAGGACAGGCCCGGCGCGGCCTGGCCGAGCACTTGCATCGAAGACTGGCCGTTGAAGCGCTCGAGACGCGGTGAGCCGTAGGTCCAGTGGGCCTTGGCGAAGGCCGAGAAGGGCACCATCTCGCCCTTGGCGTTGCGCACATACCACTTGCCAAGGTCTTCGGGCGTCATGCGCGCGGGCGCGTCGGCCTGCAGGTAGACCTTCTTGATCCGGCCACGGTCGATGAAGTCGTTTACATAGCTGCCGCCCCAGGCGGTGGACAGGGTTTCGTTGATATCCGCCACCGCTACGCCCAGCGCGCCGGCCTTGGCGTGGTCGATGTCGAGGGCCAGTTCCGGCATGTCCTCCTGTCCGTTGGGCCGCACCCCGACCAGGCGCTTGTCCTGCGCGGCCATGCCCAGGAACTGGTTGCGCGCCGCCAGCAGGGCGTCGTGGCCGAGACCCGAGCGGTCCTGCAACTCGACGGTGAAACCACCCGAGGTGCCGAGTTCGATCACCGCGGGCGGAACGAAGGCGAACACCATGGCCTCGCGAATCTGCGAGAAGGCCGCCATGGCACGGCCGGCAACCGACTTGACATCGGTGCCTGGCGCCGTGCGCTCATCCCAGGGGCGCAGGTTCACAAAACCGATGCCCATGTTCTGGCCGCTGCCGCCAAAGCTGAAGCCGGCGACGGTGAACAGCGCACGTACCGTGTCCTTCTCGTCTTCGAGAAAGTGCTTCTCGACCTTCCGGAGCACCGCGAGGGTGCGCTCCTGGGTCGCGCCGGCCGGCAACATCACCTGGTTGAACATCACCCCCTGGTCTTCCTCGGGCAGGAAGGAGGTGGGCATGCGCACGAACAGGAAACCGAGCACCGCCACGATCACCGCGTAGATCAGCATGAAGCGCAGGCTCCGACGCAGGATGCCGCCTACCGCCGACTCGTAGCGTCGGGTGCCGCGCTCGAACTTGGTGTTGAACCAGTGGAAGAAGCCGCCGAGGAGACCTCCCTCGCCATGTTCATGCCCTTTTTCCACGGGCTTGAGCATGGTCGCGCACAGCGCCGGGGTGAATACGATGGCGACCAGTACCGACAGCGCCATGGCGGCCACGATGGTGATCGAGAACTGGCGATAGATCACCCCCGTGGAGCCGCCGAAGAAGGCCATCGGCACGAACACCGCGGACAGCACCAGGCCGATGCCGACCAGCGCGCCGGTGAT
This sequence comes from Zoogloeaceae bacterium, assembly GCA_024235595.1. Taxonomy (GTDB): domain Bacteria; phylum Pseudomonadota; class Gammaproteobacteria; order Burkholderiales; family Rhodocyclaceae; genus Cognatazoarcus. The sequence goes on from JACKMC010000001.1 coordinate 877,370, forward strand.
CTGGCCCATCGAGCGCTTGGTGGCCTCCTTGGGAGGCAGGCCTTCTTCACTCATCACGCGCTCGACGTTCTCCACCACCACGATGGCGTCGTCCACCAGCAGGCCGATCGCCAGCACCATGCCGAACATGGTCAGGGTGTTGATCGAGAATCCGAACGCGGCCATCACGCCGAAGGTGCCGAGCAGCACCACCGGCACCGCGATGGTGGGGATCAGCGTGGCGCGCAGGTTCTGCAGGAACAGGTACATCACCAGGAACACCAGCACCACCGCTTCGATCAGGGTCTTGACCACCTCCTCGATGGAGATGCGCACGAAGGGCGTGGTGTCGTAGGGCACGACGTACTTGACGCCTGTGGGGAAGTAGCGCTGCATGTCGTCGAGCTTGGCGCGCACCGCGGTGGCGGTGTCCAGTGCATTGGCGCCCGCGGCGAGGCGGATACCGATCCCGGCGGCGGGCTGGCCGTTGTAGCGGGCGACCGTGCTGTAGCTCTCGGCGCCGATCTCCACCCGCGCCACGTCGCGCAGGCGCACTTCGCCGCCGCTGACCGAGCTGCGAAGCAGGATGTCGTTGAACTCGTCGGGCGTCTTCAGCCGGCTCTGGGCAGTGATCGAGGCAGTGAAGCCCTGCCCCGGCACCGCCGGCGCGCCGCCGAGCTGACCTGCCGAGACCTGGCTGTTCTGCGCCTCGATGGCGCTCGTCACGTCACCCGGGGTGAGGCCGAAATTGGTGAGCTTGGCGGGATCGAGCCAGACGCGCATCGCGTACTGGGAGCCGAAGATGGTCACCTCGCCGACGCCGCTGACCCGCGAGAGCTGGTCCTGCACCGAGGAGACCAGGAAGTCCGACAGATCGGTGCCGTCCTGGCTGCCGTCCTCGGAGACGAAGCCCGCCACCATGAGGAAGTTGCGGGCCGACTTGGCGACGGTTACGCCCTGATTCTGGACGGCTTGCGGCAGCAGGGTGAGTGCGGCCTGGACCTTGTTCTGCACCTGTACCTGGGCGATGTCAGGGTCGGTGCCGGCGTCGAAGGTGAGCGTGACCGTGGCGTTGCCGAAGGAGTCACTGGTCGAGTTCATGTACAGCAGGCCGTCCAGACCGGTGAGCTTTTGCTCGATGACCTGGGTGACCGAGTCTTCGACCGCCTTGGCCGAGGCACCGGGGTAGCGGGCGTTGATGGCGACCGCGGGCGGCGCGATCGAGGGGTACTGGGATATCGGCAACTCGAGAATCGAGAGTGCGCCGGCGAGCATGATGACGATGGCGATGACCCACGCGAAGATGGGTCGGTCGATGAAGAAGCGGGCCATGGCTCAGTGCCTCACTTCGCTGCAGGCGCGGCGGCTGGTGCGGCAGCACCTGCAACTGCTTCCTGCGGCTTGACCGTTGCGCCCGGCCTGATCTTCTGCAGACCGTCGACGATGACCTTGTCGCCGGCCGCGAGGCCGTCGGTGATCAGCCATTTGTCACCGCGTGAGATCGCCGCGGTCACCGGACGGGACTCGACCTTGTCTTCAGCGCCCACCACCATGACGAGGGCTGTGCCCCGAGGGTCGCGGCTCACCGCGGCGTGCGGTACCAGGATTCCGTTCGCGACCTCGCCCTGGGTGAGCTGGGCACGTACATACATGCCGGGCAGCAGCGCGCCGCTGGGGTTTGGGAACACCGCGCGCAGGGTCACGCTGCCGGTGTCGCTGTCCACCGAGACCTCGGAGAATTCGAGACGCCCTTCGGATGCATATTCGCTGCCGTCCTCGAGCACCAGCCTTACCGGCACCGCCTTGCCGGCGACGCGTTGCAGCTTGCCTTCGGCGAGATCGCGCTTGAGGCGCAGCAGTTCGGCGCTCGACTGGGTGAGGTCTACATAGATCGGATCGAGTTGCTGCACCGTGGCCAGCGCATCGGCCTGGTTGGCGGTCACCAGCGCACCGGCGGTGACACTCGAGCGGCCGATCCGGCCGGCGATCGGCGAGGTGACCGCGGTGAAGCCTACGTCGATGCGCGCCTTCTCGACCGCTGCGCGTGCCGAAGCCACGTCGGCCTCGGCCTGCTTGAGTGCGGCAATGGCATCGTCGTTGGCCTGCTTGCTGACCGCCTCGATCTTCACCAGGTCCGCATAGCGTTGCGCCTTGAGGCGGGCGCTATACACATTCGCCTCGGCGCGGGCGAGGCTCGCCTTGGCGCTTTCAAACGTTGCGCGGTAGGTCGCCGGGTCGATCTGGTAGAGGGTCTGGCCGGCCTTGACGGTGCTCCCCTCGGTGAACAGCCGCTTCTGCACGATGCCGGTTACCTGCGGGCGCAGCTCGGCCACCATGTAGGCGGCGGTGCGCCCCGGTAGCTCGGTGGTGAGTTGCACCGGCTCCGCCGTCGCCACAACGATGCCGACGGTCGGTGCGGGAGGCGCGGCCCCGCCGGGCGATGCCTGCTGGGTTTCGCCGCTGCAGGCGGAAAGAACGAAGGCGCAGGCGAGCGCGGCGCCAAGTGGCTTCAGAAGCGGGTTGATGGAAGCGGGGTGCATGTCGTGCCTCGTGGGTGTCGGGGGTGCAGGTGAGTTCCGGGTAGGAAATCTGGAAAGCGTGCGGTAGAATGCTTATTCTAGTTTGAGCGCTCATTCTATTTTATGAGTGACACGTTTGCAAAAGAGAATTACCTATCTTTACCGGAGCGGGGGAACTGCAAATGACCGATGACGCGATTTCTCCTTCGGACTGCACGCGGGCGGCCGCTCGCCGCAACCAGATCCTGGACGCTGCCGAAGCCTGCTTTCGCGAGTATGGCTTTCATGGTGCGAGCATATCGAAGATATCCAAATCCTGCGGCATGAGCGCAGGCCACATCTATCACTACTTCGAGAACAAGGAGGCCATCATCGCCGCCATTGTGGCCGGCGATCTTGACCGTCTCCTGAACATGGCTGCGCAGATGCGTGCAGCGGACGATATTCTCGAGGCCATGCTGGAGCGCGTGGGCCAGGGCGTGATCGACAATCTCGATCCATCGGTTGCTGGACTGGAACTGGAGATCGCTGCCGAAGCATCGCGCAACGAGGATGTGGCGAACGTCGTGCGCAGGGCCGACAAGGAATGTGCCACCAGCCTCATGCATACGCTGCGCCTTGCCCGGCAGGCGGCCGGGAAGCCGGTGGACGACGCGGAAATTTCCGCCATGGCGGAAGTCATCGTGACCATGTTCGAGGGCCTGCTGCTCAGAAGCATCCGCAATCCCGAGGTGGATCGCCAGGCCGTCGTTGCGGTCTTTCAGAAGGTGATCCGCAGTCTGGTGACGTCGTAGGCCGACAGCCTCGGATCGTCGCTTCGCCCTGGCAGGGGGTGTCATTTCCCTGCATCGATCAGCGCATCGGCAAGGTAATCCCCTGCTCGAGGAGCTGCCTGCGCAGCGTTCCCGGTTTCAATATTTCCTCCAGGCATTGCCGCTGCGTGGCCTTTTCGAGCAGTAGTCCGCTCAGTTCCCTGGCCCGCCCGATCTCGGCCGCGAACATCGCAGCCACGAGCTCGGCGGACTCTGCGCTGGGGGCTTTCAGGTACTCGCCGCCCTTGATCCGGTCCGCGTATGCCGCGAGTTCGGGTCTGTCACCCGGCTCGAAAGTGCCCTGTGCCATCTTGCCGGCCCAGCTTTCATTGAGGCGTGCCGCCAGCCGGAACACTGCCACCAACGAGCATGGCGCCAGCGGATTGCTCATCGACGCCGATGAGCGCTCGAGAAAATCGGCCTCGCGCAGTTGTGCCAGAAATCGGTCGCCTTCTTCGCGCTTGGCCGAGCCGATATAGGCGTCGACCGCCGGGCCGTGCGTCTGCACCTGGACCTCCGCACGCAATCCGGACAGCCGCTTTTCCAGCTCCGGCGGGGCGCTGAGGATCCGCAGGCACTCGCCCTGGCTCAGTGGGGAAACCAGGGTGTTGAGCATGCTGGTCACGCCCCACGAGTGGTACACCAACAGGCGCGCCAGTATGTCCGCCGTTGCGCCGGGCTCGTCCCGTGGAATCGCGCCCTTGCTGCGTGCGATGGCTGCGTCGTAAGCGCCCATGATATTGGTACCGGGCGGTGGGAAGATATTCAGCTTGCCGGGATTGATGATCCCGTAGAAGAGCATGTTGAATACCTGCGAGGTGGCTGCCGCCGCGAGCAGTGCGCAGGGTGCCAGCGGGTCGTCGCTAGCGCCTGACGGCAGGGACAGGAAGCCGGGCTCATGCGCGCTTGTTGCGAAGGACTCGAGGTCACGCGACTGGACTTTTGCGCCGCGGGTCGCCGCGAACGCGAAATGCAGATGCCCCTCATGAGGTGCGATGGCCTCGACCGCGATGACGCTGGCTGGAGCCAGCGCCAAGGCCGGCACGAGGAACAGCAAGGCGGCGTGAAGCAGGGGGCGCATGCGCATGGGAAAGCTCCGGCTATCGATACTCGAGACAAGCCCTCGCTGGCTGACGGCCCAGCTATTGTTTCTGCAGCATGCGCTGCACCGCCACGAGATGCTCGGGTTCGTTGTGGCACATGCCCTGGAAGGTCGCGCACAGGTCGAGGAAATCCTTGAGTTCCATGCGCTGCGCCATCTTCATGAGGCGCTTGGTGAGGCGCAGCGCCTTGGGCGGCTGGGCGGCGAAGCGGCTGGCGAGCTCGGTTGCCCGCACCATGAGATGCTCCGGCGCCACCACCTCGAGCACCACGCCCAGCGACTTGGCTTCGGCGGCGTCGATGATGCGTCCGCTCAGGGTGAGCTCGAAAGCCTGCTGGTAGCCGATCAGCCGCTGCATGAACCAGGCGCCGCCGTCACCGGGGATGATGCCGAGGTTGAGGAAGGTCTCGCCGAACCTGGCCTTCTCGGAGGCGATGCGGATGTCGGCCATGTTGGCGAGGTCGAAACCGGCGCCGATCGCCGGGCCGTTGACCGCGGCGATGATCGGTACCTCGACTTCCTGCAGCGCCAGCGGAATCCGCTGGATGCCGTGGCGATAGCGCTCGGCGCATTCCGCCACATCGCCCGCGAAGTCGCCGCCGCGCTCTGCCATGTCCTTGATGTTGCCACCCGCCGAGAACGCCGACCCGGCGCCGGTGATGATCAGCGCCGAGACGTCTTCGGCATGGTTTACCCAGCCGGCCACAGCGATGATGTCGTCGATCAGCCGGGTGCCGGTGAGGGCATTGCGCACGTCGTGGCGATCCAGGGTCAGCGTGGCGACGCGTTGGTCCAGTTGCAGCTTCGCGTCCGAGAGTTGCGGTAGTGTCACGGGAGTCTCCCTTGGGGTTCAGATCGCCCAGTTTACGATCACCCGGGCATCGACCACGGCATAGCCGTCGTCGTAGGCGAGGATCGGGTTGAGATCGAGTTCGGCCAGTGCAGGGTAGGCGGCGACGATGCTCGAGACCTTGAGCAGCAGGTCCACCAGCGCATCCTTGTCGACCGCCGCTTCGCCACGCGCACCCTCGAGAATCTTGCGCGCCTTGATCTGCTCGACCATCGAACGCGCGTCGTGGCGCGACAGCGGGATCGCCCGGAAGGCGACGTCCTCGAGGATCTCGACGAAGATGCCGCCGAGCCCGAACATCATCACTGGCCCGAAGATCGGGTCGCGGCTGACGCCGATGATGACCTCGGTTCCTTTCCGCGCCATCGGCGTGACCAGCACGCCGCGAATGGTGGCTGAGGGCAGAAAGGCGCGGCAGGAGCTCATGATCTGGTCGTAGGCGTTGCGCAGCGCCGCTTCGCCGCGCAGATTGAGCTTGACGCCGCCCGCATCGGACTTGTGCAGGATGTCCTTGGATACGACCTTCATCACCAGCGCCTGATCGCCGAACTGGCGGGCCACCTCGGCCAGTTCGTCCGCATCATGGACGACGATCTCGGGCGCCACCTGCACCCCATGGGCCCGCAGCAAGGCCTTCGCTTCGAACTCGAAGAGATCCCGCTCCTCGTTCTTTGCCGCGACAAACAGGGCTTCGGTCTCGGCCGTCGGCCGTGCCGCCGGAGCGGGCGCCCGACCCTCGGCATCGCGCAGGTAGATGCCGCGCTCGCCAAGCGCCCTGAGCACGCTCACCGCGTGTTCGATCGAGGCGTAAACCGGCAGGCCCGCCTCGTGCAGCCGGCGCAGTGCCGGCGGCTTGATCGGGGCGTAGAGGCTGTAGATGACGAGCGGCTTGGTGGAGCGCCGGCCGAGCTCGATCATCGATTCGGCGCCCCGCATCTCGCCGCCCAGCAGGTCTTCGGCGAAGCGGATGCTGTAGCCGCCGAACATGCCGACCAGGAACACCGCATCGACGTTCTCATCCTCGGCAACGATCTCCATGCAGGTCGCCAGCAGCGCCGGGTTGGCGTCGGTGCTGCCCGCCACGTCGACCGGATTGACCAGCGAAGCCTGCGGAAAAAGGATCTCGCCGAGGCGCCGCCTGGTGGTGTCGCTGAGCACGGCAAGCTCGAGCCCTGCCTCGGCGAGCCGGTCCGAGGCGATGGTCGCCTGACCGCCGCCGTCGGAGACCACCGCGACGCGCTTGCCCGGTGCCTTCTGCAGCAGGCCGAGCCCCTCGGCAACCGGCAGCACGTCGTCCGAGTCGTGCACCACGCTCACCCCCACCTGGCGCAGCAGGTCGACCGTCATCGCGTAGCTGCCCGCCAGTGCGCCGGTGTGGGAGCTGGCGGCCTTGGCACCCTGTTCGGTAGAGCCGGACTTGTACACCACCACGGGCTTGACCGCGGTGATCTCGCGCGCCGCCTGCAGGAAGCGTTCGCCGTCGCGAAAGCCCTCCACGTAGAGCGTCGCGACCTTGGTGTCGGGGTCCTCGCCAAGGTAGCGCAGGTAGTCGTTGAAGCCGATATCGGTCTGGTTGCCCGGCCCGACATAGGTGGAAAAGCCGACCTGGCCGTTGTGCTCCGCTTCGAGTACAAGCGACAGCAACATGTTGCCCGATTGCGAAATGAAGCCAATGTCGCCGGCCTTGACGTTGGCCAGCGCGAGCAGGTTCACCTTCTTGTGAAGATTGAACATGCCCGAGGTGTTGGGACCGATGATGCGCACGCCGCCGGCGCGCGCCGCGTCCAGCACCTGCTGCTCGAGCTTCAGGCCCTCCGGTCCCGTTTCGCGGAAACCGCTGGCGAGGATGACGGCCCCCTTCACCCCCTTCTTGCCGCATTCGACGAGCAGCCCCGGCACCGTCGCGGCCGGGGTACAGATCAGGGCCAGATCGATCGGGCCGGGCACGTCGGCGAGCGAGGCGCAGGTGCTGACGCCGAGGATCATGTCGACCTTCGGGTTGATCGGGTAGATCGCCCCCTTGTAGCCATCCTTGATCAGGCCGACCATGGCCTTGTAGCCGCGCTTGGTGGGGTCCGCCGAGGCGCCCACGATGGCGATCGAGTCGGGGGCGAGAAAATCGTGCAAGGGGCTGCGCATCGGCAGCTGCGTTTCGGTCGGATTCATGTCATTCTCCCTTGAAGACAGGCTTGCGCTTCTCGGCGAAGGCGTCGATGCCTTCCTTCCAGTCCCTGGTCGTGCCGACGAACATCATGCCCTCGAGTTCGGCGGTGAGCGCCGCATCGAGCGTGCCGTCGGCAGCCATGTTGAGCTGCTCCTTGGCCAGTTGCATCGAAAATGGCGCCTTGCCGGCGAGCTTGAGGGCGAACTCGCGGGCAGAGTCCAGAAAGCCTTGGTCATCGAAGACGCGGTTGGCGAGGCCGATGCGCACCGCCTCTTCGCCGTCGATGCGTTCACCCAGGAAGACCAGTTCGCGCGCCTTGGCCAGCCCCACCAGGCGCGGCAGCAGCAGGGTCACGCCGCCGCCGAGGAAGTTGCCGATGCTGATTTCGGGCAGGCCGATCTGTGCGCTCCTGGCCATCAGCACGAAGTCCGAAGCCAGCGCCACCTCGGCACCGGCACCCAGCGCGAAGCCATTCACCGCGGCGATGACGGGTTTCTTGAGGAGCATCAGTCGCTTGCAGACGATCTGTTCGCCCTGCAGATACTGGCGCCGGTCGAAGGCGGTGCGGCCGGCCTTGTGTTCCTTGAGGTCGGCACCGACGCAAAAGGCGCGGCCTTCGCCGGTGAGCAGCACTACGCGGGCGTCCTTGTCGGCTTCGGCACGGCTCAGTGCGTCGTTGAGTTCGTCATACAGGGTCTGGGTGACGGCATTGAGGCGGTGCGGCCTGTTGAGGCGGATTTCCGCGATGCCGTCGCGCATGTCGTAAAGGATTGCTTCGTAGCTCATCGTCGCTCCTTTGCCTGGCGCGGGCGGGAATGGACCGGGCGGACCCGGTCTCGTCTCGAGGCCGGACCGCGGGTGGATGAAATGCTGTTGGCGTGTGTTGGTTCGCCGACGGTGGCGACCTCCGCGGGGCGATCGTCGGTAGCCATCGAGGTCGGCGGAAGGGTCAGTCTAGCCGATTGGCGGCGCTTTGGCTTCTGCCTCCGTGAGCGGGAGCGTGGCGCTCCGGCGGCTTGCAGTCGTGAGTCTGGGGTCTAGGATTGGAGGATGACTTCGGTCGGGTCGGGCGCTGGGGGCCGTGGATGCGGCGCCGCAACAAGGCCGTGATCCGACCCAACGGGAGCTTGAGGGCAGCCATGCGAATTCGTAGCGACGTAACCTGGTTTCTCGACGAGGCGCTCGACATGCTCGACCGCGCCGACCGTCTGCAGCGCCAGTTCTTCCACCTGCCGGCGAGCGGTCGTCAGGGGCCCAGCTGGGCACCACCGGTGGACGTCTTCAAGCAGGGCGACCGGCTGGTGATCCTGGTTGCATTGCCTGGCGTGGCGCCCGAGCGGGTGGAGGTCCGCCAGGACGGAACGGGCATCGTGATCAGCGGCGAACGCCCGTTGCCTGCCGCCTGTCGCGAGGCGGAGATCATCCGCCTGGAGATTCCCTACGGGCGCTTCGAGCGCCGCATCGAACTCTCGCGCGAACCCTGCGGCGCTGCGCAGCCGGTTTTCGTGGACGGTTGCCTGATGATCACACTCGACATGAGTCCCCGCGGAGAGCAGTCATGAGCGCCAACGGCGAGTCGACTCCGTCCGCGCCCGAGGGGGCCGGGCCGGCGCTGCCCGAAGATGCGCTTGCGATCATTGCGGTACGTAACATGGTGCTTTTCCCGGGTTTTGTCGCTCCGGTCGCGATCGGTCGCGCGGACTCGATTGCCGCTGCGCAGCATGCGCTGCGCCATGACCGGCTGGTCGGCATCCTGCTGCAGACCGACCCGGCCAGCGAAAATCCGACGACGGCCCAACTGCACGCCACCGGCACCGCCGCCAGGGTGGTGCGCTACGTTACCGCTCCGGACGGCTCCCATCACGTGGTGTTCCGTGGCGAGACGCGTTTTCGCGTGATCGAGTTCCTGGAGGGCTTTCCCTTTCCAGCCGCCCGCGTCGAGCAGATCGACGAGGCCGAGGACGAGTCGCCCGAAACCGAAGCGCGGATGGTGAAGCTCAAGGAGCGCGCCGCTGAGCTTCTGGGCTTCATCGAGGGCGCCTCGCCCGATCTGGGTGGAACCATCCAGTCCTTCACCAGCGCATCGGCGCTGGCCGATTTCATCGCCAGCCTGGTGGACATGAAGCTCGAGGACAAGCAGTTGTTGCTGGCCACGCTGGACGTGCGCGAGCGCATGGATCGCCTGCTGGTGTTTCTCGGTCAACGCATCGAGGTGATGCGCCTGACCCACAAGATCGAGCAGGAGACCAAGGGGCGCATCGACGAACAGCAACGTGAGTTTCTGCTGCGGGAGCAGCTCAAGACCATCCAGCAGGAGCTCGGCGAGACAGAGGACGAGTCGGTAGCGGTCGAGGAACTCGGCGCTGCGCTGGAGGCGGCGAAAATGCCGGAGGAGGTGGCGAAGCACGCCCGCAAGGAGCTCAAGCGCCTGGCCCGGATGCACGAGGGCGCGGCCGAATACTCGATGCTGAGGACCTATCTCGAATGGCTCAGCGAACTGCCCTGGGCACTCAGCACCGAAGACCGTCTCGACATCGGCGATGCCCGCCGCATCCTCGACGAGGATCACTGCGGGCTCGACAAGATCAAGCAGCGCATTCTCGAGCATCTGGCGGTGCACAAGCTCAATCCCGCGGGGCGTAGCCCGATCCTGTGCTTCGTCGGTCCGCCCGGGGTGGGCAAGACCTCGCTGGGGCAGAGCATTGCCCGCGCCACCGGGCGGAAGTTCGCCCGTGTGAGCCTCGGCGGCGTGCACGACGAGGCCGAGATCCGCGGTCACCGGCGCACCTACATCGGCGCCTTGCCGGGCAACATCGTCGAGGCGCTGCGCAAGGCCGGCAGCCGCAACTGCGTGATGATGCTCGACGAGATCGACAAGCTCGGTGCCGGCATCCAGGGCGACCCCTCGGCGGCGCTGCTCGAGGTGCTCGACCCGGAGCAGAACGTCAGTTTCCGCGACAACTACCTTGCCGTGCCCTTCGACCTCTCGGCGGTGATGTTCATCGCCACCGCCAACGTGCTCGACAGCATTCCACCGCCACTGCGGGACCGGATGGAGCTGATCCAGTTGCCGGGCTACACCGAGGAGGAAAAGGCCCTGATCGCGCGCCGCTATCTGGTGGGCCGGCAGCTCGCTGCCAGTGGCCTCGACGAGGCCCGCTGCAGCATCAGCGACGAGGCCATCGCGGCGATCATCCGCGACTACACGCGCGAAGCCGGGGTGCGCAACCTGGAGCGCGAGATCGGCAAGGTCTTCAGGCATGTCGCGATGCGCGTCGCCGAAGGCGAGCAGGGCAGCATCGCCATCACCCCGGCCGAGCTTCCGGCCATTCTCGGCTCGGCTCGCTTCGAGAACGAGGTGGCGATGCGCGCCAGCTTGCCCGGGGTGGCCACCGGGCTGGCATGGACACCCGCCGGGGGCGACATCCTGTTCATCGAGGCGAGCATCACCTCGGGCAACGGGCGCCTTATCCTCACCGGCCAGCTGGGCGATGTGATGAAGGAGAGCGCCCAGGCCGCGCTCACCCTGGCAAAGGGGCGCGCCGAGCGGTTCGGGCTGGCAGCCGATCTGCTCGAAAAGCGGGACATCCATGTGCACGTGCCGGCCGGCGCGATCCCCAAGGATGGTCCCAGCGCAGGCGTGGCGATGTTCATCGCGCTCGCCTCGCTGCTTACCAACCGCCCGGTGCATGCCGACCTGGCGATGACCGGTGAGATCAGCCTGCGTGGCCTGGTGCTGCCGGTCGGTGGAATCAAGGAGAAGGTGCTTGCCGCGCAGCGCGCCGGAATCGGCACGGTGCTGCTGCCGGCTCGCAACCGAAAGGACATCGAGGATATTCCCGCCGCCACCGTGGCGCGGCTCAGGCTGATCTGGCTGGAAACCGTCGACGATGCGCTCGAGGCCGCCCTGGAGCCGGGCAAGGTAGCGCACAGCGAAGCGGCTGCGTCTTGAGTGTCTGAAAGCGCCAGCGAGCGGCGCTGCCGGGCAAGCCGGATGAACGCGGGATCCGAAAAGCACAAAGCCCAGCCTTGAGGGCTGGGCTTTGTGCTTGATTCGGTGGTAGGCCGTGCGTGGCTCGAACACGCGACCAACGGATTAAAAGTCCGCTGCTCTACCAACTGAGCTAACGACCCCCGAAGAGCTGCGCATTATAGGTAAGGCCCTTTTTTCCGTCAACCCGAGTTGAGGTTAAAAGTCGCATGGATGGCGCCCCAGCGGCCGGTCAGGCTTCCCGCATGAGTCGCCAGTACTCGATCTTCATGGTGAGCGCGGAGCCCGCGATGATCGCTGCGGTGGTGATCAAGGAGCCGATGGCGAGCGTCGAGATGCCGGAAATGCCCTGGCCAATGGTGCAGCCCAGCGCCGTGACGCCACCGAATCCCATCATGATCGCGCCGCCGATGTGGCGCAGCAGGTCGCTCGAGTCGCGGAAGCTCTCGAGCCTGAAACTTCGCGTGATTGCGGCGAACAGCGCCGAGCCGGCCATGACGCCGAGCGCAGCGGCGATTCCGAAGGTCACGATCTTGCTGGTGTCGCTCCAGAACATCAGCAGCTCCAGGCTGAAGGCGTAGGGTGCAACGAAGGTGAAGGACTCCATGCGGCCGCTGTTGGTGCCGATGAAGGCCTCCTCGAGGGTGTCGGGATGCTCGGGCACGTAGCCGGTGTGGCCCGAGAGGTACCAGCCGGCGACGATCACCGCACCGATCACCGTGCCACCGAGCAGGACATCGCTCCGCCATGCGTCGCGGCTCGAGAGTGCGAACAGCGCGAGCGCGCCGCCGACCACGGTCGCGGCGGCCATCATCGCGGTATCGGCGGCCATGCCGGCCTGCCGGGCGAGTATCGCGGGCAGGTCCTGAGTGCCCGCCAGGTCGATCGCGACCGAATCCAGCGCGGCGACGCGCCAGGTGCCGAACAGGCCGCGCAGGGTCATGTAGGCGGCGATGCCGAGAAAGGCGAAGACCACCAGCGACTTCAGGTTGCCGGTGCCGATGCGGATCAGCGTCTTGCTGCCACAGCCCGAGGCGAGGGTCATTCCGGCGCCGAACAGCAGCCCGCCGACGACGTGCGAGAGCCACAGCAGCCTCGAGCCGGTGTAGATCGACTTATGGACGTCGATGAGGCCGGCGAACTGCAGCGCACTGGCACCGAAGATGGCGACCGCCATGGCCAGTGCCCACATCCGCATGCGGCCCCAGTCGCCGATGTTCATCGCGTCCGAGATCGCGCCGAGGGTGCAGAAGTTGGTCTTGTTGCCGACGAAGCCGAACACCACGCCAAGGGCGAAGGCGAGCCAGGCGATGGTCGAGGAGGCGATCAGGGTTTCATCCATGGACTGGGCTCTCTGAGCGGTTTGCGTGCCGGGTGTGCAGGCTCCGTGGGACTGGAGCCCCTGCGATCATAGTCACTCAGGCTTGGGGTTGCTGGTAGGGCGTGGGGTCGTCGATTCCGGCTTCCTCGAAGCCGGCGCGGCGCAGCCGGCAGGCGTCGCACAGGCCGCAGGCACGGCCGTTCGGGTCTGCCTGGTAGCACGAAACAGTCAGCCCGTAGTCCACGCCGAGTTCGACGCCCCGGCGAATGATCTCGGCCTTGCCAAGCGTCATCAGCGGCGCATGGATCCTGAGGCGCGCGCCTTCGACGCCTGCCTTGGTGGCGATGTTGGCCATGTTCTCGAAGGCGGAGATGAATTCGGGCCGACAGTCGGGGTAGCCCGAGTAGTCGACCGCATTCACCCCGATGAAGATATCGCCGGCGCCCAGAACTTCTGCCCAGGCCAGCGACAATGAGAGCATCACGGTATTGCGGGCGGGCACATAGGTGACCGGAATGGCGCCGGACTCGACGCCGCCGATCGGCACCGCAATGCCGGCGTCAGTGAGCGCGGATCCGCCGAACTGGCCGAGGTCCACCCGCGCCAGACGGTGCTCGATCGCGCCCAGCGCGGTGGCGACTCTTCGTGAGGAGGTGAGTTCGGCGGCGTGGCGTTGGCCGTACTCTACCGAAAGGGCATAGCAGTCAAAGCCCTCTTCACGGGCGATGGCGAGGCAGGTGCTGGAATCCAGCCCACCCGAGAGGAGAACGACGGCGCGTTTATTGTCGGACATGGTCGAGTACGGTTTGAAATGGTGAGGCGCGCATCCTAGCGGCCGGGCTGATTGCCCCAGATGACCTTGTGCAGCTGGACCTGCAGGCGGACCGCCAGTCGGTCCCGGGTTATCCATTCGGCAAGGTCGGCCGGGTCGAGTTCACCCTGCACCGGCGAGAGCAGCACCGGGCAGCGCTCCGCGAGGCGGTGCGTGTCCAGTTGTTCGACGGCCCAGTCGTAATCGGACCTGTTGGCGAGCACGATCTTGACTTCGTCGGCGGCGCCGAGCAAGGGGATATTCTCCCAACGGTTGCGCGAGGCTTCGGCCGATCCCGGCGCCTTGAGGTCCATGACGCGCGAGACGCGCGGATCGACCGCGGCGATGTCCAGCGCGCCGCTGGTTTCGAGCGACACCGAATAGCCGGCATCGCACAGCGCGCCCAGCAGCGCAAGACAGCCCTTCTGGGCGAGCGGTTCGCCGCCAGTGACGCACACCGTGGGCACGCCGTGGCGCGCGACTTCGGCCAGTGTCTCCTCGATGCTCCAGTACTTGCCGCCGTTGAAGGCATATTCGGTATCGCACCAGCGGCAGCGAAGCGGGCAGCCGGTGAGTCGCACGAATACCGTCGGCAGGCCAACTCGCGATGACTCGCCCTGGATGGAGCAGAAAATTTCGGTCAGGCGCAGCCGTGTGGACGCTGCGCCGGGGCTGACCTTCGCTTCGGGCATCTATTTCTTGCCCAGCCGCTGCTTGGCCATCTGTGCGGCCGAGCTCTCGGGGTAACGGCTCACCAGCGCTTCCAGGCTGCTGCGGGCGCCCTTGACGTCGCCCATTGCCTGCTGGCTGTTGGCCAGTCCGAGCAGCGCATCAGGCGCCCGTGCATCATCCGGCCATTGTGTTTCGACCTTGCGGTAATAGTCGCCTGCGCGGGCGACTTCACGTGCCTGGTACCAGGCGCTGCCGGCCCAGAAATTCGCACTCGGCAGGAAGCTGCTGGCCGGATAGGCCTGGGTGAACTTCTCGAAGCCCTCGCCGGCCTCGGCGTATTTGCCGGCCTTGAGCAGATCGAGCGCGGCTTGGTAGTCGCGCGCCTCGGCGGCCGGGTCGACCGGTTTGGCGGCGGCGGGCTGAGCGCGTGTCTCGATCTGACGCAGGCGGTTGTCGAGATCGACGTAGAAGTCCTTCTGGCGCTTCTCGATCGAGTCGAGTTTGTAGGTGAGGACCTCGACCTGACCGCGAAGCTTGGCGATTTCAGATTTCATCGACTCGAGCTGGTTGGAGAGCTCGAGCTGGGCCTGGCTGCCGGCCTCCAGCCGGTCCAGTCGTTGTCCATAGGCGTCACGAATGCGCATGATCTCCTTGCGCGCCTCGGTGTCGTCGAACACGCCCGCGCCGGCCGGCATTGCGGCCGGAAGCAGGAGCGCGACCAGGGATGCGGCAGCCATGGCCCTACGCATCAGAATTCACCTGAATAGAGCATGTCTCCGCGGCGATTCTGTGCCCAGCAGGCTTCGCTCGCCTCGACGCAGCGGGGTTTCTCCTCACCCAGGCTCACCGACTCGATCTGGGCCTCGGGAGCGCCAAGCAGTTGCAGCGCCTTCTTCACCGCATCGGAGCGCTTCTGGCCGAGGGCGATGTTGTACTCGCGGCTGCCACGCTCGTCGGTGTTGCCCTGCACAAGCATCTTCATGCTCGGGTTGGCCTGAAGGAAACGCGCGTGGGCCTGGATCAGCGGCTTGAACTCGTCGCGAATGGTGAAGCTGTCGTAGTCGAACAGCACGCTACGCTTGGACAGGATGTTGTTGGGGTCCTTGAGGGCGGCGATGCCGGCATCGCCGAGACCTTGGCCCGGGGTGACGGTTTGTACGCCCGGGGTCTGTACGGTCCCGGAAGAGCGGTCTTCGACGCTGGCTCCGGTCTGGTCGCTGCCCGACATCGGGGTCGAGCTGCAACCGGCCAGCAGCGCCAGCAGCAGCGCGGGTACGACGAGGTGGTGACGCATGTGAAACTCCTTGGTTTCTTGGTTTAGCGGGGCAGGGGGCCCCAGGCTGGTTCGCGAACGTCGGCAGCCTGCACCGACAGTCGTTGTTTGATGCGGCCATCGGCCGAGACGGCGGCGAGCACGCCGCGCCCGCCCACTTCGGTGGCGTAGAGGATCATTTGGCCGTTGGGTGCGAAGCTGGGCGATTCATCGCGGCTGCTGTCGGTGAGGATCTGCACCTGGCGGCTGGCGAGGTCCATGACCGCGACCTGGAAGCGACCGCTGTTGCGCGTTACGAAGGCGATCGTGCGGCCGTCCGGCGAGGGGCGCGGGGTGACGTTGTAGGAGCCGTCGAAGCTGATTCGCTCGACGCCGCCCCCCGAAGCGGGAATGCGATAGATCTGCGGGCTTCCGCCACGGTCGGAGGTGAAGTAGATCCAGTTGCCGTCCGCCGACCAGGCGGGTTCCGTGTCGATGCCGGACGATGAGGCGATGCGGCGAACGCCCGAGCCGTCGGCGTTGACCGTGTAGAGCTGGCTCTGGCCGTCCTTGGTCAGCACCACGGCAAGCAGCCGGCCATCGGGCGACCAGGCGGGTGCAGAGTTCGAACCCTTGAAATTGGCGGCAACGTTGCGCAGCCCGGTGGCCAATGAATGCACATAGACGACGGGCTTCTTGGCTTCGAAAGAGACATAGGCGAGCTTGCTGCCGTCGGGTGACCAGGCGGGCGAGATGATCGGTTCTCGCGAGGCCAGTGCGGTCTGGGCGTTCATGCCGTCGGCGTCGGCGATCTGTAGCTGGAAGCGGCCAGCGGTTTTCACCACGTACGCAATGCGCGTGGAGAATACGCCCTTCAGGCCGGTGAGCTTCTCGAACACGAAGTCGGCGATCCGGTGTCCGGTCGCGCGGTGCTGCTGCGCCGTCATGCGCAGTGCGAGGGCGCCGAGTTCCGTCTGGCGTTGGGTGTCGAAGAGGCGAAAACGGACCTCAAGGCGTCCGCCGTCCGCGGGTACCACGCTGCCGACGAGCACCGCATCGGCGCCACGGCCGCGAACGTCCATGAAATCGGGCAGTGCCGTGACCGACATGGGCTGCGAGCCCAGCTCGACGACACTGAACAGCCCGCTGCGCGCAAGATCGCCGCGAACGACTTCGGTGATGGTGCCCGGGAGGCTGTTCTCTCCTTCGAAGGCTGCGACCGCCACCGGGATGCGGTTTGCGCCGGCTCCCGAGATTTCGATGGCGAGCTGGGCGCGGGCTACCAGGGCCAGCGCCATGAGCGCGAAGCCAAATATGTATCGGGCAAGAAGAGTATGTTTCATAAAGCCTTTCACCTGCTGCAAATTATACCGAAGGGCCCCGGCGGTCGGTTTTCCTCCGACCGATGGAGCGGCCGGGGCGTCGACCGTCGGATCGTCGCGTTTCGTTCAGTCATCCAGTGGCCTGAACTTCAGGTCGAGGCTGCGGCTGAACAGCTCTGCCTTGTCGGGCTTGGGGAGCGGGCTCGATTTGTGGATCGCCCGTTCGATCGCCCCGTCAAGCGCCGCATCGCCCGAGCTGCGCTTGAGCCTGACCTCGATGACCGTGCCGTCCGGCAACTGGTCGACCTCGAACCTTGCTTCAGGGTTGCCGCTCAGCCCGGGTGGCAGCACGATATTGCCGCGGACCTTGACGCGGATCTTGTTCTGGTAGTCGGCCAGGGCCTTGGCCGAGGCGGCCTGGGCCTGCATGTCGGCAACCCGCGCCGAATCTTCGCGCATCAGGGCCTGCTGGCGTGCGTGCTCCGCGTCCTTGGCGAGCATTTCGCGCATTCGGGCGGCTTCGCGCTCCTCGGCCCGCCGATCGGGTTTCGGCTCAGGCTTTTTCTCGGGCTTGGGCTCCGGTTTTGGCTCAGGCTTCTTCGGTTCAGGTTTCTTCGGCTCGGGTTTCGGCGCCGGCTTCGGTTCGGGTTTCTTCGGTTCCGGCCGGGGCTCGGGCTTGGGCACGGGTTTGTTTGGCTCCGCCTTGGTTGGGATGTCCGCTGCTTTTGGCGGAATTGGCGCGGGGGCTGGTTTTGGAACCGGCCGGGGCTCCGGCTTCGGTTCGGGTTTGGGTATCGGTTTCGGCTCGGGTTTCGGCTCGGGTTTCGGTTGCGCCTTCGGTTCGGGCCTGGGCTTCGCGGGCGGGGCAAGCTGGTCACCCCGCACGAGCGCGACCTCGACCGTCGCCGGGACTTGCGATTGCCAGTTGAAGCCGTAGACGAGGAAAGCCAACAGCAGGCCATGGACCAGCGCGGTCAGTGCCAGCGAGGTCCATTTTCCCGACTTCGGGGATGCGGGGCGAGGTCCTTCCATTCCGGGTACCGCTCCGCGCTTCAGCTGCGACCGGGCTGCACGAGCAGTCCGATCTTCTGCAGGCCTTCGCGCTGCAGCAGGTCCATCACATCGAGAATCATCTCGTAGGGGGCTTTGCGGTCACCCGCAATCACCATCGGCTGCTGGGGGTTGTCGGCCTGGATTTCGCGCAGGCGCGCCACCAGTTGTTCGCGGGACACGTCGTGCTGCTGGCCGCCGGGTTCGCGCATCTTGAGGCTGCCATCGGCCGCCACCTCGACCTCCACGGGCGGGGTCTGCACCATCGAGGCGCTGCCGACGCTGGGAAGATCCACGGTGCCGGTCTGGATCATCGGTGCGGTGACCATGAAGATCACCAGCAGCACCAGCATCACGTCGATGTAGGGCACCACGTTGATCTGGTTCATGAGTCGGCGCTGTCGCATGGGGTTCTCCGGGTCCGCTCAGCGCAACTGCCGTTGCAGGATGTTCGAGAACTCTTCCATGAAGCTCTCGAAGCGGATCGACAAGCGGTCGATGTCATGCGCGAAGCGGTTGTACGCGACCACCGCCGGAATCGCGGCGAACAGGCCGATGGCCGTTGCCACCAACGCTTCGGCGATGCCTGGAGCGACGTGCGCGAGGGTGGCCTGGCCGACATTGGCGAGGCCGCGAAACGCGTTCATGATGCCCCATACGGTGCCGAAGAGGCCGACGTAGGGCGAAACCGAACCCACCGAGGCGAGAAACGCGAGATGGGCTTCGAGTTCGTCGACCTCGCGCTGGTAGGTGGCACGCATGGCGCGGCGGGCACCGTCCATGGTCGCCACGTTGTCCATGTTCTTGCCCCGCAGCTTGGCGAACTCCCGGTAGCCCGATTCGAAGATGCGCTCCATCGCGCCGGCATGGTGGCGGTCGCTCACCGCGCTCTGGTAGAGGCTGTTGAGGTCGCCGCCGCTCCAGAAATCCCGCTCGAAGCGATTTGTCTTGCTGCGGGCCGCCCGGATGGCGAAGGACTTGCGGAATATCCAGTACCAGGACATGAATGAGACGACCGCGAGCAGCGCCATGACCAGCTTGACGACCAGGCTGGCATTGGAGATCAGGCTCAGGATCGAAAGATCGGTGGTGACGGTCATGAAGAGGAGGAAGAAAGAAGTTGTTGACGTACGTCGGCGGGAATCGCCGTTGCCTTGCGGCGGGAAGTGTCGATGCAGGCGATGTCGACAGCGGCCTCGAACAGGAGTGTCCCGTTACACAGAATCCTTTGGCCGAAACTCAGGCTCGCGCGGCCGAGTCTGACGATGCTGGTATGGGTCAAGAGGGTGTCGTCGAGCAGGGCCGGAGCGAGGTAATCGGCCCGCAGCGAACGGACCACGAAGACGATGCCGCGTGCCTCGCGCAACGCCTGCTGTTCGAAGCCGGCGGCGCGCAGGTATTCGGTGCGGGCTCGTTCGCAGAAGCGCAGGTAGTTCGCGTAATAAACCATTCCGGCCGCGTCGGTGTCTTCGTAGTAGACGCGAACGGGCCACTCGAAGGGCGTCGGGGCCTGATCCGGAGCGGGCGGTGGGGCTGCATGCATGGCGCCGATTCTAACCGATAAGCGCTGGGCGACTTTGGCTCCTGGGGAGGGACAATTTGTGTCCGAAGGTAAGCGGCGCGTGCGGATGCCGATGCTGTTTCATCCAAATGGTGGCAAGCGAGCGTAATTAACGGCAAAGCCGCGGCAGCGGTGATAACCTTCAGACCGAAGCTGCAATGGCAAGGCCATGGTGAGGTGCTAGTTTGGCGATCTCGTTTTTCGGCAAGAAGCCCGGGGCTGATCAACGGGCACGTGGGGGCACGGCCGGTGGAAAGCCCGCGCCGCGCTCCGAGTTGTCGACGCTCGATTTCTCGGGCGCGGGGGATATCGGTCGTGCGCTCGCCCAATGTGCCGACAAGGTCGAAGTGCTCGAGGGGGGCGACGCCTTGCTGGCGGTCGCCGAGGAAGCGGCGATGCTGTTTGCCAATGGCAATGACGTCGAGGCTGCGAGCGTGCTGGAGGCCGCACTGGACGGGGCTGTCGGTGAGGAGGCGGGCGAGGGGCTCTGGCTGATGCTGCTCGATCTACATCGCCTCGCCGGAGAGCGACCCCGCTTCGATCAGCGCAGTGCCGCCTATGCAGCGCGCTTCGAGAAGTCGTCGCCCTCGTGGGAGGACCTCTCGGTTGCGCCGCCGGCGCCCGAGGCCGGCGCGATCCCCTGCGTGACCCTCAACGGCACCCTCTCGGGCCAGGCCGCCCAGCAGTTCGGCAAGCTGGTCGAATTCGCCCGCGGTAACGGCGGGGTGCGCCTCGACCTCGGGCGTTTGCGTGGTGCCGACGACATCGGATGCGAGATCCTGCGCAGTACGCTCGCCGAACTCAGGCGCGAACGCATCGGCTTCGAACTCCTCAATTGCGGGCATCTGGCCGGAATGCTCGGCGGCCAACTCGCCTGCGGGCGCCGCGAGCGGCAGGCGTCGTGGAAACTGCTGTTCGATCTGCTGCAGTGCGCCGGGGAGTTCGACCGCTTCGAGGAACTCGCGATCGATTACGCGATCACCTTCGAGGAGTCCCCGCCCTCATGGGAGACGCCGTCCGTGGCGAATGCCGTCGCTCCCAGCAAGCGTGATGCGGCGGTGCGCCCTGACAACGACTTTCGGCTCACGGGGGACATCACCGCCAGCGAACAGGGGCAGCTGCGCAAGCTTGCCGCCTTCGCGGCCGAGCGCGCGATGGTCGATGTCGACTGCTCGCGGCTGCGCCGGGTGGACTTCGTTTCGGCGGGCATTTTCTTCAATATCCTGGCGACCCTGCGCTCGCAGGGTAAACTTGTGGTCTTCAGACACGTCAACAACATGGTGGCGGCGTTGCTCAGGGTGATGGGGGTCGACCAGGTGGCCCAGATCGTGACCCGCCGGTAGCGTCTGCGACCTCAGTGGAATATCCGGCATGGAACAGTATCACGGCACCACCATTCTTTCGGTGAGGCGCGGAAACCGGGTGGCGCTCGGCGGAGATGGGCAGGTCACGCTCGGCAATATCGTCATCAAGGCCACCGCGCGCAAGGTACGTCGCATCTACCAGGAGAAGATCCTCGCGGGCTTCGCCGGCGGCACGGCCGACGCCTTCACCCTTTTCGAGCGCTTCGAAGAGAAGCTCGAGAAGCACCAGGGGCATCTGCTGCGCAGCGCGGTCGAGCTCGCCAAGGACTGGCGCACCGACCGCATGCTGCGCCGCCTCGAGGCGATGCTGGCGGTGGCCGACCGGGAGAACTCGCTGATCATCACCGGCAACGGCGATGTGCTCGAACCGGAGCACGGCATCGTCGCGATTGGCAGCGGCGGCGCCTATGCCCAGTCGGCGGCGCGCGCTTTGCTGGAAAATACCGAGATGCCTCCCGAGGATATCGTCGCGCGTTCGCTGGAGATTGCTGGCGATCTATGCATCTATACCAACCAGAGCCATACGATCGAGTTGATCGAAGGCTGAGCCCCTTGCCGCCAATCCACCCCGGCTTGGCCGGCCGCCGAAAATTCCTTTCCGGTATCGAACCATGACCCAGATGACCCCGCCGGAGATTGTCTCCGAACTGGACAAACACATTGTCGGCCAGGCCCGTGCCAAGCGTGCCGTGGCCATCGCGCTGCGCA
The DNA here is from genome assembly GCA_024235595.1 of Zoogloeaceae bacterium. Classification (GTDB taxonomy): domain Bacteria; phylum Pseudomonadota; class Gammaproteobacteria; order Burkholderiales; family Rhodocyclaceae; genus Cognatazoarcus. Next base: position 898,848 of record JACKMC010000001.1, read on the forward strand.
ATCGCTGGCGGCGCGCGCAGGTCGAGGAGCCGCTTCGCTCCGAGATTACGCCCAAGAACATCCTCATGATCGGCCCCACGGGGGTCGGCAAGACCGAGATCGCGCGCCGCCTCGCGCGGCTGGCAAACGCGCCCTTCATCAAGGTCGAGGCGACCAAATTCACCGAGGTCGGCTATGTCGGGCGGGATGTCGAGACGATCATCCGCGATCTCGTCGAGGTCGCCATCAAGGACGGGCGCGACCAGGCGATGAAGCGGGTGCGCGACCGCGCCATGGACAACGCCGAAGATCGCGTTCTCGACGCACTGCTGCCACCGGCCCGGGCGGTCGGCTTCGGCACCGATGCCGCGCCGGCCGAGGAGTCCTCCACGCGGCAGAAATTCCGCAAGAAGCTGCGCGAGGGCGAACTCGACGACAAGGAGATCGAGATCGAGGTTTCGTCGGTGGGCATGGGCGCGGAAATCTTCGCCCCGCCGGGCATGGAGGAACTCACCCAGCAGATCCAGGGGATGTTCCAGAACCTCGGCAATGCGCGCAAGAAGACCGCGAAGATGAAGGTCACCGAAGCGCTCAAGGTGCTCGCCGACGAGGAGGCGCTGCGGCTCATCAATGACGAGGAAGTCAAGACCGATGCGGTGCGATCGGTGGAGCAGAACGGCATCGTCTTTCTCGACGAGATCGACAAGATCGCGGCGCGCTCGAATTCGCAGGGCGCGGATGTGTCGCGCCAGGGGGTCCAGCGCGACCTGCTGCCGCTGGTGGAAGGCACCACGGTCAGCACCAAGTACGGCATGGTGCGTACCGATCACATCCTGTTCATCGCCAGCGGGGCGTTTCATCTGTCGAAGCCGTCGGATCTGATCCCCGAGATGCAGGGGCGCTTCCCGATCCGGGTCGAGCTCGATTCGCTGTCGGTGGACGACTTCGCCTGCATCCTCACCAGTACCGACGCCTGCCTGACCCGCCAGTACGAGGCTCTGTTGCAGACCGAGGGCGTGACGCTCGACTTCCGCGACGAGGGCATCCGCAGGCTGGCCGAGATCGCTTTTCAGGTGAACGAAAAGACCGAGAACATCGGCGCCCGCCGCCTCTACACGGTGATGGAAAAGCTGCTCGAAGAGGTCGCCTTCGATGCCGGCAGGATCGGCCTCGACACGCTGGTGATCGATGCGGGCTATGTCGACAGCCGCCTCGAGGTGCTGGCCCAGCGTGAGGATCTGGCCCGCTACGTGCTTTGATGCCGTGGCAGTGCGCTGATCGGTGGTGAAGCGATTGGGGATTGGAAAGACCTCGCCGCGGAATCGCTTTGCGGCTAAGGTTGCGTCTGGTGGGCGATGCGGCTGCAGGATTCGCCGGCCGGCCCAAGCAATCACCAGTCGCTGACAGCGATCACCAACCCCCAGTGGCGCCCCATGCTCATCCGCATCGTTTCGATCCTTTTCCCGCTGTTCGCCATCACGGCCCTGGGCTTCATGGTGGGCCGCTGGATGAAGCCCGACCTCTCCCATGCCAACAAGCTGAACATGGACGTGTTCGTACCGGCGCTGGTGTTCTCGGCGCTGGCCAACAAGTCTTTCGAGGTGGCGCAATACGTGCCCCTGGGGATCGCTACCCTGGTCCTGGTGGTGGGCTCCGGTCTCGCCGCCTGGGCCGCGTCCAAACCGCTTGGGCAGGACCCGAGAACGCTGGTGCCGCCGATGATGTTCAACAACTGCGGCAATCTCGGCCTGCCGCTGGCGGTGCTGGCATTCGGCGATGCCGCGCTGGCGCCGGCGGTGGTGATGTTCATGGTCTCGAACCTGCTGCATTTCTCGTTTGGGGCGTGGCTGCTGGACCATCACATCCGCATCGTCAACCTGTGGCGGATTCCCTCCGTGCTGGCTACCTTCGCGGGCATCGCCGTGAGCCTGGCAGGCTTCGAGGTGTGGCCGCCATTGATGGTGGCGATCAAGATGCTCGGCGATATCGCCATCCCGCTGATGCTGTTGGGGCTTGGCGTGCGCCTCACCGATTCGCGAATATCCGAGATAAGGCTCGGCCTCATCGGCGCCTCCGCCCGCCCGCTGATCGGCATGCTGCTGGCGGTGCTGGTGATGCAGGTGATCGATCTCTCGCAGCAGGAGCAGGCCTTGCTGCTGGTATTCGGCGCACTGCCGCCGGCGGTGCTGAACTACATTTTCGCCGAACGCTACAACCAGGAGCCGGAGAAAGTGGCCTCGATGGTCCTGATAGGCAACATCGCCTCGCTGGTTTTCCTCTCGGCCGCGCTGGCGGTTGCGCTCCCCGAGGCCTGATTCGCCGTCCGCTCGTTGGCATGGCATCGAACGCCTGCGGCCGCGCAGCGTCGAACCGGCAACACTTCACGCAAGGGAGAAAACATGACCGAACTGGTTTTTCGCAACGACGCTTACGCGCGGCTGTGCGAGGCGCGCGTGCTGCGGGTGGTCGGCAGGCAGGTGCTGCTCGACCGCACCGTGTTCTATCCCGCGGGCGGCGGCCAGCCGGGCGATACCGGTGAGCTGGTGACACCCGAGGACCTGCGCCTGCGGGTGATCGACACCGTCAAGGGAGAGGCGCCCGACGAGGTGATGCACGTGCTGGCCGACGATGCACAGGCGCCGCCGCCCGGCACCATCGTCACCGCGGCGATCGACTGGCCGCGCCGCCACCGTCTGATGCGCTTCCATACCGCCTTGCACCTGCTCTGCGCAGTGGTCCAGGCGCCGGTAAGTGGCGGCCGGATGGCGCCCGAGAAGGCCCACCTCGATTTCGACATCGAGATGGACAAGCTGGTCGCCACCGAGATCGAGGACAGGCTCAACGCGCTTGTCGCCGCCGACACGCCGGTCGAGATCGGCCACATCAGCGACGAGGAGCTCGATGCCAAGCCGGATCTGGTCAAGACCATGTCGGTGCAGCCGCCGCGTGGCCAGGGAAGGGTCCGTACGGTCCGTATCCCAGGCGTGGACCTGCAGCCCTGCGGCGGCACCCACCTTGCCCGCACCGGCGAGATCGGACCGCTCAAGGTGCTTCGCATACGCTCAGAGGGCAAGCGCAACAAGCGGGTGACGATCGCCTTCGCCGAGTGATGCGATGAAGCTGCTGACGCGCTGCGCCAATCTCGTCGAGGCCCACCACTGGGCGAACCTGCTGCAGGCTGCGGGCATCCGTGCAGAAGTGCGCAACACCTGGCTCTCCGGCGCGGTCGGAGACATCCCGCAGCGGGAGACCTGGCCTCAACTGTGGGTGCCGGTGGCACAGGACGAGGCCGCGGCGATGGACGTCATCGAGGCCGCCGGGCGCGATGCCGGCAAGCTGCCGGTGTGGCGCTGCCGCTGTGGCGAACTGCTCGAAGGCCAGTTCGCCCAGTGCTGGAACTGCGGCGCGAGCCGCCCCGGCGCGGCCTGAGCGACGGCCCAGCCTACTCGCGCGGCGTACGCAGCAACACGAACTCTTCGGCCGCAGTGGGGTGCACCGCGATGGTGCGGTCGAGGTCGGCCTTGGTGGCGCCCATGGTGATGGCGACCGCGAGCGCCTGGATGATCTCTCCCGCGTCGGCGCCGATCATGTGGGCGCCCAGCACCCTGTCGTCGTGGCGGTCCACAATGACCTTCATGTAGGCCCGCTCGGTGCGTCCCGAGATGGTGTTCTTCATCGGCCGGAAATCGGCCTCGAATACGCGGATCTCGTGCCCCGCCTCGATTGCGTCCGCTTCGGAAAGGCCGATGGTGCCGATCGGGGGTTGCGAGAACACCGCGGTGGCGATCAGGCGGTGGTCCACCGAGCGAGGCGTGCCACCGAACTCGGTTTCGGCAAACGCGCGCCCCTCGGCAATGGCCACCGGGGTGAGGTTGGCGCGGTTGGTCACGTCGCCAACGGCAAAGATGCTGGGTACGCTGGTGCGCGACCATTTATCCACCGGAATCGCACCGCTGCCCGGCGCGGTGGCCACGCCGACCGCGTCGAGCCCGAGACCGTCGGTGTTGGGTGCGCGGCCCAGCGCTGAGAGCACCGCATCGGCCTCGATGGTGCTGCCGTCCGCCGACGTGCACACGAAACGTTCGCCGCGTTTTTCCAGCCTGACCGGCGAGAAGCCCGGGCGCAGGGTGACGCCGCGGTCGGTCATGGCGGTGGCGAGCCGGCGGCGGATGTCTTCGTCGAAGCCGCGGATCGGCAGGTCGGCCCGGTAGGCGAGGCTCACCTTGCCGCCGAAGCCAGCGAAAATCCCGGCAAATTCCACCGCGATGTAGCCCGCACCGAGCACCAGGAGGTGTTCCGGCTGGCTGCTGAGGTCGAGGATCTCGTTCGAGCTCATGGCCAGCTCGATGCCCTCGATCCCTGGATGGCTGGGGGTGCCGCCGGTGGCGATGAGAAGGCGTTCGGCGCTGATGCGCCGGCCATCCACCTCGACCTCGTGTGGCCCGACGATGCGCGCCCAGCCGCTGATGAGTTCGACCCCGGAATCGGCCAGCATCTTGCGGTAAATCCCCTCCAGGCGGTCGGTCTCGCGGTTCTTGGCGGCCGTCAGGGTGGCAAGGTCGAAGCGCGCACCGTCGATCTGCCAGCCGTAGCCGGGCGCATCGGCAAGGGCTTCGCCGAACTGCGAGCCGTACATCATGATCTTTTTGGGCACGCAACCGCGGATCACGCAGGTGCCGCCGACGCGGCTGCCCTCGCAGATCGCGACCCGCGCGCCCAGCGCGGCCGAACGGCGGCTGGCGGCAACGCCGCCGGAGCCGGCGCCGAGGGTGATGAGGTCGAAGTCGTATTCGGCCATGCCGATTCTCCTGTTTGCTGTTCCAAGACGGATTTGATCCTGCTGTCTCGGCAAAGCTTACCCGGTGCACGAAAAATCCGCCTTCGACGACGCATCGAGTCGATACGACGGCGCGCCCTGGACGGCGCCCAGGCTCAGTCCGCCTTGCCGGCCCGGTTGAAGAGCGATTGCATGAGCTCGCTGGGCACCGGGAAGACGATGGTCGAAGTGCGATCGTTGGCGACCTGGGTGAGGGTCTGGAGGTAGCGCAACTGCATCGCGGCAGGATCCCGGGAGAGCATCTCGGCGGCTTCGAGCAGGCTCTGCGCGGCCTGCTTCTCGCCTTCGGCATGGATCACCTTGGCGCGCCGCTCGCGCTCGGCCTCGGCCTGGCGGGCGATTGCCCGCACCATCGACTCGTTGAGATCGACATGCTTGATCTCGACGTTGGCGACCTTGATGCCCCAGGCATCGGTCTGCGCGTCGAGGATCTTCTGTACGTCGGTGTTGAGGCGCTCGCGTTCGGATAGCATCTCGTCCAGTTCATGCTTGCCGAGCACCGCACGCAATGTCGTTTGGGCAAGCTGACTGGTCGCCATGAGGTAGTTCTCGACCTGGATGATCGCCCGCTGGGGATCGACCACCCTGAAATAGACCACCGCGTTCACCTTGACCGAAACGTTGTCGCGCGAGATCACGTCCTGGCTCGGCACGTCCATGGTCACCACCCGCAGGTCGACTCGCACCATCTGTTGCAGGCCGGGGATGACGATGATCAGACCGGGCCCCTTGACGCTGGAAAAGCGACCCAGGGTGAACACCACGCCGCGCTCGTATTCGCGAAGGATCTTGAGCGATGCGACGACGATCGCGAGCAGGATGAAGATCACCGGCGCGAGGCCGAAGCTGAGATCAAAGGGGATCATGTCTGGCTCCTGTTGGCGGGGTCTTCCGCCGGTTCCACCTCGAGTGTCAGGCCATCGATCTTCCTGACACGGATTCTTTGGCCGGGTGCGAGCGGGCCTGCAGCTCGCACCTGCCAGGACTCGCCATGCACCATGGCACGCGCGCCGTCATCATCCACCAGGGTGATCACGCCGAAGCTGCCCGGCAGTTCCTCGCGCCCGGCCACCACGGCGCGCTTGCGCTCCCTGAGGGCCACCGTGCCGACCGCGAAGATGAGGCCCGCGCTGACCAGCGCGGTGCCGAACAGGAAGGGCAGCGGAATGCCGAAGCCCGGCACCTCGCTATCGATCAGGAACAGCCCGCCGAGCACGAAGGCGATGATGCCGCCGACGCCCAGCGCGCCGAAGCTCGGCAGGAACACCTCGGCGATCATCAGCGCTGCGCCGAGGCCGATCAGCGCCACCCCGGCCCAGTTGATGGGCAGCATCTGGAAGGCGAACAGCGCCAGCATCAGGCAGATCGCCCCGGCAACCCCGGGAACTCCGAAGCCCGGGCTGGTGAACTCCACGAACAGGCCGTACACCCCGATCATCATGAGGATCACCGCGAGCTGCGGATTCGCCAGCACCGCGAGCAGGCGATTGCGCCAGTCGGGCTGTACGATCTCGATTGCGGCCTCGCGGGTGGCCAGCACCCGCTCGCCGCCGCTGGTTGTGACGCGGCGCCCGTCGACCTGCCTCAGGAGATCCTTGACGTCGGTGGCGATGAGATCGATCACGCCTTCGCGCCGGGCCTCCTCTGCGGACAGGCTGGCCGCCTCGCGCACCGCACGCTCGGCGAACTCGAGGTTGCGGCCGCGCAACTCGGCCAGGCTCTTCAGATAGGCCGCGGCATCGTTGGTCGCCTTGCGCGCCATTGCGTCGCCCAGCGGCGCGGCGGCGGCAGGCTTTTCGTCTCCCTTGGCGGCGGCGTCCTCGGGCGCCTTGCCCGGCGGCTCCTTGCCGCCGCCGGGCATGCCGATCGCCACCGGCGTGGCGGCGCCGAGATTGGTCGCCGGCGACATCGCGGCGATGTGGCTGGCATAGAGGATGTAGGTGCCGGCACTGGCGGCGCGTGCGCCCTCGGGGTGCACATAGGTGGCGACCGGTACCGGCGAGGCGAGGATCGCCTTTATGATCTGCCGCATCGCGGTGTCGAGGCCGCCCGGAGTGTCCATTTCGATGATGACGAGTTCGGCTTCCTCGGCGGCGGCGCGGGCCAGGCCGCGCACGATGAAGTCGGCCGAGGCCGGATCGATGATGCCGGCCACGCGCAAACTCATCACCCCGCCCGCCTGTGCCGGCGCGCTTGCGCCGAGCAGAATTGCGAGGCAGGCGATCCAGCCGGCGACGATCCGTTGCATAGGCCCTCCGTGCTCAGTCCTGACAGTCAGAGGGGCGGCGCCACCGGCGAGTTCCGGGAGCGGCCCGATGCGCCTGCGCGCGGGCCGGGCTCAGGCCTGCGACTGAAGCTCGGGCTCGAGCGGCGGCAGGGCGATCTTGTGGTCCTTGCTGTACTGGTAGTCCTTGAACACATGCTCGGCCGTGAGCGACTGGTAGGTGCCGTCGGCGTTGCGGTGGGTGGTGTCCTTGAGGCGGTAGGTGTTGTGGCCGCAGGTCCAGCAATCGAAGTTGCGCATATGGGTGCACAGGCAGGTCTTGTCCATCACCTTCAGGCGCTTGGCGTCGGGGTTGGCCTTGAGCTCGCGGTTGTAGGCGACGATGTAGGCGCAACTGCCCTTGGCGTCGAGCAGGTAACCGTAGGCTTCGCAGTTGGGGCGGATGCCGGCACCGATCGCCGGGCTGTTCTTCAGCATGCGCATCGGATAGCCGGTGGGCGAGATGCCGTTGACCTCGATGTCCTCCTCTTCGGCGGCGAAATATTCCTGGCGCACGTCGGGCGGCAGGCCGCATTCGTTGGTGACGGTGAAGCGGGTCGCGACCTGCACCGCAGCCGCACCGTTCTCGAGGAATGTCGTGGCGTCGGTACCGGTGAATACGCCGCCGGCGGCGATCAGCGGGATAGCCAGCTTTTCGTCCTCGAGCCACTGGCGGATCTCGGCCACGATGGTCGCGAGGTCATACTCGGCCCAGTCGAAACCGAAGCCGAGGTGACCGCCCGCCAGTGGGCCTTCGACCACAACGTAGTCGGGCAGGCGGCCGGTGCGGGCGCTCTTCTTGATGAAGAGCTGCAGTGCGCGCACCGAGGAGACGATGATGCCGAGCTTGGCGTCGTGAAAGCGCGGGTGGTCCTCGATCAGGGCGAAGGAGCCCAGGTGCAGTCCGGCCGCCAGGGTGATGCCATCGATGCCTGCGTCGAGCGCGGACTTGAGCCGGACCCGCAAGGTGTCCTTGGGGCCGTTCATGGTGAGCTTTTCCATGCAGTTCATGAAGATCAGCCCACTGCCCTGCTTGCGCGCCATGGTTGCCTCGACGTGTGCACGCTGCGCCTCTTCGAGCAGCGCGAGGTCGAACTGCACGTCCGATTTGTCTTCGTTGGCGACGTTGTGCTTGTACTTCTTGAGCTTGTCGCGGACATACTTGGTGTCGTAGCGGCGGTCACTTACCGTTGGCACCATTGCATCCGAGATATGGCCGATTCCGCCGAGCCGGGCTGCCGTTAGCGACAGGTCTGAGGTGGAGATGTCCACGCCCATGCCACCGATCATGATCGGCACGTATTCCTTCTTGTCGAAGGTCAGGCGGAAATCGTCGACGCATTTCATATGTGCAAAATCCTCGCGCGTTGCGGTGCCGGTACGCCCGGTGGGCGCCTCGTGGGCAGCGGCGCCCTGGTGAGGGCAGGCTCCTGCCTCTTGTCACGTTCGGGTGCTCGCTCGGGCGGATCGGTCGGTGCGCGGGTTCCCTCCCTCGCGTAAGGAGCTTTTTCCAACCGGACTTTTCGGCCCGGGCGCTATTGTACCTGTGGCGGGCACCAAAAGGCCGATGCTTGGCGTCCAATGCAGAGAACTTGGTTCGCAAATTGCTTGGCATGATTGCGACAAGCACTGTCGCCAATCATTGAGGAGATTCCCAGATGCCGCCTGTTTGCCCCGATGGCCAGGACCTGCCGGTGTTCGTGGATGTCGAGGCGTCAGGCCTCGGGCGCGGCAGCTACCCGATCGAGATCGGCGTCAGCCTGCCCGATGCAAGTTCGCGGTGCTGGTTGATCCGCCCCGCACCTCATTGGCAGGCATGGGATCCCTCCGCCGAATCGATTCACCACCTCAGCAGGGCGCTGCTGGAGCGCCATGGGCGGCCGATTCGCAGCGTCGCCGAGGAGCTCAACGAGGTCCTCGCGGGCCAGACGGTATTCAGCGATGCATGGGGAAACGACATGCCGTGGGTGGCCGCGCTGTTCGACGAAGCCGGGCTGGTGCAGCGCTTTCGGATCGAGGGCTTGCGCAGCATCGTACCCGACGCGCAACTCGAGAACTGGAATCCGATGCGCGAGCGCATCGAGCGCGACCTCGCGCTGCGGCGTCATCGCGCAAGTGCCGATGCGTTGGCCTTGCAACAGACCTGGGCTGCGCTGTGCAGGTAGCCGCAAAGCGCCGCGGACGGCCTGTCGGATTATGCGCATTCGCGCATAGACGGTATTCAGGTTTAGCCCCAAGTGCCGCTTCAATGTATTGATTCATAAGTGAATAGGCGCGGCTTTGGTGGAGAGGCGACCTGGGCGCGAGCGGATTCTTCCTTGCTGCATCGCAGCATTCGCCCTAAGGTGAAATGGCCCTGGCGCCGCGGTTGCGCGCCGTACCCGCCCGCCCGTGCAAGCGAGGCGAAACGACGGAGTCCATGCAATGTCGCTCGATATCGAAACCAACACGCCCGCCTCCCATTTGCTCTACGGGCTGGAGGACAAGCCCGGCTTCGGCAACAGCTCCTTGGCTGCGGTGCAGCACATCCTCGCCAGCCTGGTCGGCATCGTCACGCCGTCCCTGATCATCGGCGGGGCGCTGGGCCTGGGGCAGTACATCCCCTATCTCATCAGCATGTCGCTGTTCGTTTCCGGCCTGGCGACCTTCATCCAGTCGCAACGCGTCGGTCCGGTCGGTTCCGGCCTGCTGAGTCTGCAGGGGACCAGCTTCGCCTTCCTCGGCGCGATCCTCGCCGCCGGTTTCGCGGCCAAGGGGCGCGGGGACTCACCCGAGCAGATCCTCGCGCTGATCTTCGGACTCTGCCTCGTGGGCTCGCTGATCGAGATCGTGCTGTCTCGGTTCATCGACAAGCTCGAAGGCATCATCACGCCCACCGTGACCGGCATCGTCATCACGGTGATCGGCCTGAGCCTGGTGAAAGTGGGATTCACCGACATGGCCGGCGGTTTCGGTGCGAAGGATTTCGGCGCCTTGCCCAACCTCGGCCTGGCAATGCTGGTGGTTGCCGTGATCGTGGGATTCAGCTTCGCGCGCCATGACGGCGTCCGGCTCAGCGCGGTGCTGATCGGCTTGCTAGTGGGCTTCGCGGTGGCGCTTCTCGTCGGCAAGGTGGACTTCTCGAAGATCGGGGGCCAGCCCCTGTTCGCGGTCCCGGAGCCGCTCAAGTTCGGTCTTGCCTTCGACTGGTCCCTGTTCCTGCCGATCGCCTTCATCTACCTGATCACCGCGATCGAGACCACCGGCGACCTGACCGCCAACTCCATCATCTCGGGCCAGCCGGTGAAGGGGCCGGTCTACATCCAGCGCATCAAGGGCGGCATTCTGGGCGACGGCGTGAACTCGGGGCTGGCCGCGCTCTTCAACACCTTTCCGAATACCACCTTCAGCCAGAACAACGGCGTCATCCAGCTCACCGGCGTGGCCAGCCGGCATGTCGGCATCCATATCTCGGTGCTGCTGGTGCTGCTCGGGCTGTTCCCGGGTTTCGGGGCGATCTTCACGCTGATTCCCAAGCCGGTGCTCGGCGGTGCGACGCTGGTGCTGTTCGGCTCCATCGCGGTGGCGGGCATCCGCATTCTCTCCTCGCAGCACATCGACCGGAAAGCGATCTACGTGATGGCGGTATCCTTCGGCCTCGGCCTCGGTGTGAGCCTGGTGCCCGATGCGCTCAAGGGGCTGCCGGACATCCTGCAGAAGGTGCTCGGCTCGCCGATCACGGTCAGCGGCCTCGCGGCGATTCTTCTGACCCTGATCCTGCCCGACACCCAGCCCGAAACAACCCCGGCCGACGAGGAGCTGGAGCTGCCGATCGCGGCGTCGTGAACGGGCGCAGGGCAGGCCGTGAAGCCTGCCCTGCGCAGGTGAAAGTCCGGCCCTCGCCGGGCTCAGAGAATGACGGTGATTTCCTCGCGGCGGACCAGCTCCTCACCGAACTGCAGCGCATCGAGATCGAGCGCATCGCTGGATGCAATCAGGCCCAGCGGGCGACCTTCAGCGGATATCACCGGCACATGACGGAAGCCGCCTTCGAACATCATGTGCAGCGCGTGGGCGAAAGGCCGATCCTCGGTGATGGTCTGCGGGTTGTGGGTCAGCACTTCGCCGACCGGGGTGGTATCCGGGTCGAGGCTCGCAGCGAGAACCCGGAAGGTTGCGTCGCGCTCGGTGAAGATGCCGGTGAGTACACCGTGTTCTGTCACCAGGGCCGCGCTTTGACGGAAATCCTGCATGAGCTGGGTGACGGCGCGGACCGGCATGTCGATCGGTACGCAGACGAAGCTGCGGTCGGCGATCACCTGGTGGATTGGTCGGCTGGGCATGTGTAGTCTCCTTTTCGAAATGCAGGGTGCTCTTCCGGGCGGCCATCCCGCGCCATCGCCCGTGTGTGGGATTTGGCCGTTCGGCAATGCCGAACTGGCCCGCCCCTAAAGAACGTTGGAATGGCTCGATTATGAAAGCTTCAAACGTGCCAGAATTCACGTGACGCGCATCTTTTGCCGTCAGAAGTCTTCAAGTTCTTGAATTAAATGTGAATTGTCGTCTTGGCTGGCGGCGCGGGGCAGGATTGTCGCGGCCTGGTTCAAGCACCTGAAGGCACCCGGCATGCACCGTGAGGGCGCGCACGCTCCTTGATGGTGCGTGCCGAAACGGAAGAAGGCCGCACACAGGCGGCCTTCCGGGGGCTTGCACAATCGCGACGATCAGCCGTCGATCATGCCGGCTCCAACCGTGTTGTTGGTGCTCTCGTCGATGATGATGAAGGCACCGGTGGAGCGATTCCTGTCGTAGGCGTCGGCGAAGATCGGCTGGGCGAGCTTGAGGGTGAGCTGGGCGATGTCGTTCATCGCCAGCGCGCCGATGGCTTCCCGCTCGAGGGTGTTGACGTCGAGCCGGTAGTCGATCTTCGCGATCTTGGCCTTGACCTCACGCGAGGTGTGGCGCAGCAGATAGGTGCGGGCCGGCGACATCGGCGTCTCCGAGAGCCAGCATACCGTCGCATCGATCTGCTTGACGGCTCGCGGTTGCTCCGCGCTCTTGACGATCATGTCGCCGCGCGAGATGTCGATCTCGTCGGCCAGCAGGATGGTGACCGACTGTTCGTGGATCGCCCGCTCGATCGGCTCCGCACCGATCTCGATCGACTTGACGGTACTGGTGCGGCCCGAGGGCAGCACCGTGACCGCATCGCCTACGGCGATTTCGCCCGACTCGACGCGGCCCATGAAGCCGCGGTAGTCGTGCAGGGCCGGATTGGCGGAATCCTGCGGGCGGCACACGAACTGCACCGGAAACCGGAAATCCTCAGCCTTCTCGGTATGCGCGGCAGGTGTCGCCTCGAGGATCTGCATCAGCGTCGGGCCCTCGTACCAGCCCAGGCGCGTGCCGCGCTCCACCACCATGTCGCCGTTGAGTGCCGACAGCGGGATGAAGCGCACGTCGCGGATATCGAGCTTTGCCGCGAAGGCCAGGTAGTCGGCCTTGATCTTCTCGAACACCGCCTGGTCGTAGTCCACCAGATCCATCTTGTTGACCGCCACCAGCAGGTGCGGAATGCCGACCAGGCTGGCGAGGTAGGAGTGACGGCGGGTCTGGGTGAGCATGCCCTTGCGCGCATCGACGAGGATGATCGCCAGATTGGCGGTGGACGCCGCGGTGACCATGTTGCGGGTGTACTGCTCGTGGCCGGGCGCATCGGCAATGATGTACTTGCGGGTGCCGGTGGTGAAGTAGCGGTAGGCCACATCGATGGTGATGCCCTGCTCGCGTTCGGCCTGCAGGCCGTCGGTGAGCAGCGACAGGTCGACCGCGGTCATGCCGCGCTTGGCCGAGGTCTTCTCGATCGCGTTGAGGGTGTCGGCGAGGATGGTCTTGCTGTCGAACAGCAGCCGGCCGATCAGCGTGCTCTTGCCATCATCGACACTGCCGCAGGTGAGGAAGCGCAGGAGGCCGTTGTCGGTGGCTTGAGGGTCGAGGGGATGAGGTGCGTTCATGGGTTCGGTAATTGGCAATTCGTGATTGGTGATGGGGTTCGTGGACAGCGCCGGGCGTTGGTGCGGGATTCCAATCCCGAATCACCAACTACGCGCTCAGAAATACCCTTCCTTCTTGCGTTGCTCCATCGATGCTTCCGAGGTCTGGTCGTCCATGCGGGTGGCGCCGCGTTCGGTGATCGTGGTGGTGGCGGTCTCGGCGAGGATCTTGTCGAGGGTGTCGGCGTCGGACTCGACCGGCGCGGTGCAGCTGATGTCGCCGACGGTGCGAAAGCGCACCAGCACCTCTTCGACCTTGTCCTCGGGGCTCGCCGGGGTCAGCTCGGTGACCGGTTGCAGCAGACCGTTCTTGCGCACCACCGGGCGGGTATGGGCGAAGTAGATCGACGGCAGCTCGAGCTGCTCGCGCTGGATGTACTGCCACACGTCGAGCTCGGTCCAGTTGCTGATCGGGAAGGCGCGGATGTTCTCGCCCTTGTGGGTGCGGGCGTTGAAGAGGTTCCAAAGCTCGGGGCGCTGGTTCTTGGGGTCCCACTGACCGAACTCGTCGCGAAAGCTCATGATCCGCTCCTTGGCGCGGGCCTTCTCCTCGTCGCGGCGGGCGCCGCCGATGCAGGCGTCGAAACCGAATTCCTCGATCGCCTCGAGCAGGGTCACCGACTGGTGCTTGTTGCGCGACTCGAGCGGGTGCTTGAGGACGATGCTGCCGCGCGCCATCGAGTCTTCGAGCGAGCGCACGATCAGCCGTTCGCCGAGCTCGGCCGCCCGCTTGTCGCGGAAGGCGATCACTTCCTGGTAGTTGTGGCCGGTATCGATGTGCATCAGCGGAAACGGAAAACGCCCCGGGCGAAAGGCCTTCTCGGCCAGCCGCAGCAGGCACACCGAATCCTTGCCGCCGGAAAAGAGCAGCACCGGATTGCTGCATTGGCCCGCCACCTCGCGCAGGATGTGGATGGCCTCGGCTTCGAGCCAGTCGAGGTGGCTGAGGGTCTGTCTGGTGAGTGTGCTCATTGGTTCGTAAGGGGTGAGGGGTGAGGAGTTAGGGGTGGGGGGTGAGGAGTTAGGGGTGGGGGGTGAGGAGTTAGGGGTGAGGGGTGAGGGGTGAGGAGTTAGGGGTGAGGAGTTAGGGGGCCGCGCCTTACCGCTTTACGGCTTTTCCGCTTCTTCTCCTCACCCCTCCCCCCTCACTCCTCACTGCTTCTTCACATGCAGCCCGCATTCCTTGCTGGTCGGGTCTTCCCACCACCAGCGGCCGGCGCGGATGTCTTCGCCGAGGGCGACCGCGCGGGTGCACGGAGCGCAGCCGATGCTCGGGTAGAACTGGTCGTGGAGCGCATTGTAGGGGACTTCGCGCAGGCGAATGTAGGCCCACACCTCGGTCTCGGACCAGTCGCACAGGGGATTGAGCTTCTCCAGGCCGTTGCCGGCGTCGAACTCGCGCTTCGGCAAGTTGCTGCGAGTGGCGGCCTGGGCTGCGCGCAGCCCCGTGATCCAGGCCTTCTTTCCGGCCAGCGCACGGCCCAGCGGCTCGACCTTGCGGATCTGGCAGCACCGCTTGCGCGACGCCATCGAATCGTAGAAGGCGTTGATCCCCTCGCTGCGGACATAGGCTTCGACCGCGGCGGTGTCCGGGAAGAAAACCTTCAGCTTGGTGTGGTAATGCGACTCGACCTCGCCCATCAGGCTGTAGGTTTCGGCGGGCAGGCGGCCGGTGTCGAGCGAGAAGATCTCGATCGGCAGGCGGTGCTTCAGGATCAGGTCGGTCAGCACCATGTCTTCGGCGCCGAAGCTGTTGGCGAAGCATAGCTGGCCCTCGGCACCGAACTCTTCCACTGCGGCCTGCAGTAGCGCCAGCGTTTCATCGGCACGGGCGGCGACTTCAGCGCGCAGTGCGTCGGTCAGCGCGGGGCGGGTCGCCGGGTTGGTGGCGGCGGGACGCAGGGGCGATACGGTGCTCATGCGGCGCTCCTCGCGTGGCGACGGAAGAGCGGTTCGCGCACGGTGACGGAGGCCTGATAGGGGTCGGTGAAATCCTTCAGGCTGGCCAGCGCGGCTTCGAGCTGGGCGTCGGTGTACTTGCCGAGCGGTGGCTGCAGGGCGTCGAAGCCGCAGCGCGAGAGGTAGTTGAACTGGTCGCGCAGCACGTCACCGATGGCGCGCAGCTCGCCGCCGTAGCCGTAGCGGCTGCGCAGCAGGGTGGCGGTCGAGTAGCCGCGGCCGTCGGAAAAACGGGGGAAGTCCACCGCCACCAACGGCACCGCATCGAGCTGCCCGGCGAGTTCGGCCGGGTCGTCGGTGCCCTTGAGGACGGGTGCGACATCGCCGCGCGCCGCCAGCGCGGGCTGAGCCTGCCACACGGCGAATGGCACCAGCCAATGGCCAGCGGGCACCGTCACGGTGGCTGGATCGGTATCGGCCTCGTCCGCCAGGAGCTGCCAGGCGTCGTCGATGATCTGCTGGTTCTTGATGAGCTTAGCCATTGGCTACCTTCCTTTGTGCGGGCGTGCCGTCGCCATACACGGCTTGCTTGAATGGATCGGCGCCGATGCGATGCACGGTGTCGACGAATCGTTCTCCCTCGTGGCGATGCGCAACGTAGGTGTCGATGAGGGTCTCGATCACGTCGGGGACGTCGGCCGCGGCGAAGGAGCGCCCGATCACCTTGCCGAGACTGGTCAGGTTGCCCTGACGCCCGCCGATGGTGATCTGGTACCACTCCTCGCCGTTCTTGTCGACGCCGAGAATGCCGATGTGGCCCACATGGTGGTGGCCACAGGCGTTCATGCAGCCCGAGATGTTGAGCTCCAGTTCGCCGATGTCGTGCAGGTAGTCGAGGTCGTCGAAGCGGCGCTGTACGGCCTCGGCGATGGGGATCGACTTGGCGTTGGCGAGGCTGCAGAAATCGCCGCCAGGGCAGCAGATCATGTCGGTCAGCAGGCCGATGTTGGGGGTCGCCAGGCCACCCGCGCGGGCTTGTTCCCACAGCGCGAACAGCTCGGATCGCTCGACGTCGGCGAGCACCACGTTCTGCTCATGGGTGACGCGCACTTCGCCGAAGCTGTAGCGGTCGGCGAGGTCGGCGATGAGGTCCAGCTGGGCGTCGGTGACATCGCCCGGCGGCACGCCGGTCTTCTTGAGCGACAGCACCACCGAGGCGTAGCCCGGACGCTTGTGGCCGCGAACATTGCGCTTCACCCAGGCGGCAAAGGGCTTGTTCTCGCTGAGTTTCTGGCGATAGCCGAGGTCGTCGTGCGGCAGCGTCTTGTAGTCGGGATCGACGAAACAGGCGGCGACACGGTCGAGCTCCTGCTGGGTCAGCGTGCTCGGGCCGTCCTTGAGATGCGCCCATTCGTCCTCGACGCGGCGGCGGAACTCTTCGATGCCCAGGGCCTTGACGATGATCTTGATGCGAGCCTTGAACTTGTTGTCGCGGCGACCGAAACGGTTATACACCCGCAGGATGGCCTCGCAGTAGGTGAGCAGATGCGGCCAGGCGACGAAGTCGGTGATCTCCTCGCCGATGATCGGGGTGCGGCCGAGCCCGCCGCCGACGAAAATGCGGAAGCCCGTCTCGCCGGCCTCGTTCTTGACCAGCTCGAGGCCGATGTCGTGGCAGCGAATGACGGCGCGGTCTTCTTCGGCGCCATTGACGGCGATCTTGAACTTGCGCGGCAGGTAGGCGAATTCGGGGTGGAAGGTGCTCCACTGGCGGATCAACTCGCACCACGGCCGCGGGTCGATGCGCTCGTCCTCGGCGACACCCGCGAAGGGGTCGGTCGAGGTGTTGCGGATGCAGTTGCCCGAGGTCTGGATGGCGTGCAGTTGCACGGTGGCGAGCTTGGCGAGGATCTCCGGCATCTTCTCGAGCTTGCACCAGTTGAACTGCATGTTGTGGCGCGTGGTGAAGTGGCCGTAGCCGCGGTCGTAGGTGCGGGCGATGTGGCCGTACATGCGCACCTGGTCGGAGCGCAGGTTGCCGTAGGGGATCGCCAGGCGCAGCATCGGTGCGTGCCGCTGAATGTAGATGCCGTTCTGCAGGCGCAGCGGCAGGAACTCTTCTTCGGTCAGTTCGCCGGCGAAATAGCGGCGCGTCTGGTCGGTGAATTGCGCGACGCGCTCATCCACCAACTGCTGGTCGTAATCGTCGTAGCGATACATGTTCTGTTCTCTCAGTGAGTGATCATTTTTGCGCCCACCAGTACCAGCATGGTCGCCAGAATCGGGCGCAACACGCGGTCGGGGACTTTTGTCGAAATGTGGCTGCCGAGCCAGATGCCGGGAAGCGAGCCGGTGATCAGGCTGCCAAGCAGCAGCCAGTCGACGCTGCCCAGCATCCAGTGACCCATGCCGGCCACGGCAGTCAGCGGCACGGCGTGTGCGATGTCGGAGCCGACGATGCGAAGCGTGGGCAACCTCGGGTAGAGGAAGAACAGCGCGGTCACGCCCAGAGCCCCGGCGCCGACCGAGGAAATCGAAACCAGCACGCCCAGCACCGCCCCCGTCAGTACCGTCAATATTGCAGTGCGGCGCGGATCGGGATTGTCGCCGAAACGGGCCAATGCGTAGCCCTGGATGCGCGAGCGAAAGACGATCGCCACCGCGGTGAGCACCAGGGCGATGCCCAGCGCCACGGTGATGATGCCGGTGGCGCCCTCGATGCCGCCGGGTGAGACCCGTCCAACGGTGAGCAGGGTCAGCACCGAAGCGGGGATGCTGCCCGCTGCAAGGCGCCGGGTGACCGCCCAGTCCACCGTGCCCTTGAGTCCATGGGCGAGGGTGCCGCCGGCCTTTGTGATGGCCGCATAGAGCAGATCCGTGCCCACCGCCACCGAGGGGTGGATGCCGAACATCAGCACCAGCAGCGGGGTCATGAGCGACCCCCCGCCCACGCCGGTCAGTCCGACGATGGCGCCAACGGCAAATCCCGCAACGGTGTAGGCAAAATCCATGCTGCTCCCCAGTCTTGTGCGGTGCATCGTACGATCTGCCAATAGATCTATGAAGTCATCTCAGGTTAAGATTAAAGAACCAAAAGTTATTTGATGTAGGGCCACGCATGAACCTGCAGCAGTTGCGCTATGTGTATGAGGTGGCAAGGCACGGCTACAACGTTTCGGACGCCGCCGATGCCTTGTTTACCTCCCAGCCCGGCGTCTCCAAGCAGATCCGCCTGCTCGAGGACGAGCTCGGCGTCGAGGTTTTCGCCCGCCATGGCAAGCGCCTCGTCGGTCTCACCGATCCGGGCCGCCAGGTGCTGTCGATTGCCGAGCGGGTCTTGCGCGACGTGGACAACCTGCGACAGGTCGGCGACGAGTTTTCCAATGAAGCGAGCGGCAGGCTGTCGATCGCCACCACCCACACCCAGGCGCGCTACGTGCTGCCTAGCGTGGTGGCGGCCTTCGTGCAGCGCTACCCGGCGGTCAAGCTCGAACTGCACCAGGGCAGCCCGCGCCAGGTCTGCGACATGGTGTTGTCGGGCGAGGCGGATATCGCCATTGCCACCGAGGCCATCGCCGAATACAACGAGCTGGTGATGTTGCCGTGCTATCAGTGGAACCGTTGCGTGATCGCGCCGAAGAAGCACCCCATCCTCAACGCCAGGCCGCTGACGCTGGAGGAAATCGCCAAGTGGCCGGTGATCACCTACGATTCGGCCTTCACCGGGCGCAGCCAGATCAACAAGGCCTTCGTCGGCCGCGGCCTCAAGCCCAAGGTGGTGCTTACCGCCATCGATTCGGACGTGATCAAGACCTACGTGGCGATGGGGCTGGGGGTCGGAATCCTCGCCGCCATGGCCTACGATTCGAACGCCGACACCCAGATCGGCATGCTCGACGCCTCGCATCTGTTCGAATCGAGCACCACCCGCATCGGCATACTCAGGAACGCATGGCTGCGCGGCTATGTGTACGCCTTCATCGAACTGTTCGCGCCCCACCTGTCGAAGCGCATGGTCGAAGCGGCGATTGCGGGCGGGGGGAGCGATCCGGGGCTGTGAGCCGCTCTGGGGCCGAGTCAGGACGAGGGGCTTGCCGCTTCCAGTTGCTTGCGCAGCCGGACGCCCTCCGTGTTCGAAGGGTCCGCCTTCAAGATCTGCTCGACTATGGACAGGGCCTCGCTACGCTGCCCGCCGTCGCCCAGCGCGCGCGCCAGCCTGAGTTTGATGGTGGCATCGGCGGGCGCGAGCTTGCTGGCCTTCGAGAGCGCAGCGATCGCCTCGCGCGACTCGCCGCGTTGGAGGTGCACATAGCCCAGCGTGTCGAATACGGCCGCGCTGCCGGGGGCAATCTCCGTTGCCTTTTTCGCCCAGCCGAGGCTCTCGTCGAGCCGCTGCTTGCGCTCGGCGTGCATCCAGGCGAGGTTGTTGTACGCCTGCACCGATTTCGGTTGCGTCTCGATGGCGCTCTGATAGGCGCTGGTTGCCTCCCTGGTGTGGCCCTGCCCCTGCTCGATCTTCCCGATCTGCAGCCAGATCGGGGATGGGTCGCGAGTGAGCGGGAGCGCCTGCCGGTAGGCGGCCACAGCTTCCTGGTACTTGCCCCGGGCCAGCAAGGCGTCGGCCTTGCCGAGAGCGGCAGGGTAGAGGTGCGGCAGCTTCGTCAGCAACTCATCGAATATCGCGGCAGCCTCCAGCGGCTCGCCGGCACCGAGCTTGGCTTGTGCAAGACCTATCCTGGCCAGCGTATTTCCCGGGCTGAGCCTTTCCGCCTCGGCAAACGCATCGCTTGCCGCCTTGTAGTCGCCAAGTGCCATGAGCGATGCGCCGAGGCCGTAGCGGGCGCCGCCGTGACGCTGCTGCAACCTGATGGCACTGCGATATGCCTCGGCCGCCTGCTCGGGCCTGCCCAGATGGGTGAGAGACAGGTCGGCGAGATCGATCTGGGCGCGCCAGTTGTAGGGGTCGAGTTCAAGCGCCTTCTTGAACGCGCGCTCCGCTTCGGTGTAGCGGCCCTCGTTGAATTCAAGGCGCCCCATACCCGACCATGCGACGGCGCTGTCCGGCTTGAGCTCGAGGGCCCTGGTCAACAAGGCGCGTGCCTTGTCGCCATGCTTGCGGGCGAGTTCGACGTCGGCGAGGCCCAGGTAGGGCTCGACCCATTTGGGATTGATCTCGCGGGACTTGTTGAATTGCCTTTCGGCAAGTGCGTAGTCCTGTCGCAGAAGCGCCTCCACGCCGCGTTCGAAGGCGACCTGCTCCTCGCGAAGGTCGGTGCCGACGGCGGTGGACGCCCGCCCGCTCCAATCGACCAGTGCGGCGTTTGCGCCGCCGCACAGCGATGCTCCCAGGCAGGCTGCGGCAAGTACCTTTCGAAGCGACATCGTTACTCCATAAAGCAGAAGCCCCCGCAGGGCGAGGGCTTCATGATGACAGAAAGCACAGTGCGTTCTGAACGATTACTTCACACGACGGCGGGCGCCGAAGAGGCCAAGCAGGCCCAGTGCGGCAAGGGCGAGCGAGCCGGGTTCCGGAACCGCGGTCGGGTTGGGCGGGGGCGGCGGGGTCAGGACGCCGTCATCCGAGCCGAAGGCGAAGATGAAGGTCACCGGGGTGTCGCTGACGGCACCGGCATCGCCATTGCTGTTCTGGCCGAGGCTGTAGAGGCCGGCACCCACGGCGGTGAGGGCCGCGAGCGCATCCGGCTCGGAGCCCGCCGCGCCGTAGTAGGTGGTGAACACGCGGCTCTCACCGTCGGCAAGGCCTTCGAACTCGAAATCGAAAACCGCGCCATGGTCGTCGGGACCGCAATCGGTGAAGTTGGTGTCCTGCGGGCAAGAGATCGTCGCGCCGGATGTGTTGAGCGGGTTGGCGGTGTCGAAGCCGTTGTCACCGGTGCGGCGAACGTTGTTGCCGTTGGCGAGGCCGAGGGCGGCCGGCACGCCGGCGATGGTCACATACTCGGAGAAGGAGGTCGGCTCGATGTCCCAGTCCATCACGCGGCGATAGACCAGGTCGCCGTCGGCGATCGCTGCGCCGGTGAGGTTCCTGATGCTTACGTCAACCTGGTACAGGTTGGCCGTGAGGGCGGTGGGGTGGTAGAAATGGGTGACCTCGAGCACGGCGGCGCCGCTCCCGTCGAGCACATTGACGACCGACGTCGCGGTGCTGGCGGTGGACGAGAAGGACACCAGGGACAGGTTCTGAACACCGTCGACCGATACGTTGGCGTAGCCGCTCGCGCCGCTGCTCACCAGGCCCACACCCCAGCCTTCGCAAAGGCAGCCGGGTTCGGTCGAGGCGTAAGAGGCGCCGCCGACGTTGTAGCGCAGGCCGACCGCGCTGACGCCCTGCACGGATACGCCCGGGTAGCCGGCGAGGCCGGTGTCGGACACGTTGAGGTGGCCTTCGTCGTTCACGCCGAGCGTGAGCGAGCCGCTGTTGATGAAGGCTGCCGCACTTGCGCCGCCGGCCGCGAAAACGCCGCCTGCGAGCAGCATTGCACCTGCTAAGGTCTTGAGTTTCATGGAATCCCCCTTGAATTCGTTCAGTGGCCAAAAGCGCGTTCGGCTTTGGTCTGAGCGATTGTTAGCAGGATCCGTGCCATCTATCAAAAGCAAGTAAAAACAATGTGTTGAGAGAATCGAGAGGGGGGGTACGTAAATTCATGTAAAAAAAACCGACAGCCCCGCGCAGCCTGACGGCCGCTGTGCCGGCCCTTCATTCCTCATCGAGGAGTGTCGTGATCAATCGCACCCGCGCCTTGAGTGGCGTGAGGGCCAGCGGGTCGGCCCCGGTGCGCGACGCGACGAGCACACTGCACCCGGCCGCGCGCGCCGCAGCGAGGGCGGCTTCCCAGCTTTGCGGCAGGCTGCTGTTGCCGGGCAGGGCGAGGATGATGCCCCGCGCGCCCGTGCCGATGCAGGCATTCAGCAGGCGGGGCGAGCTGCCCGCGGCAACGGTGAGAATTTCCACTTGTGGCAGGGCGTCGATGGCGTCGAGCTCGATCGCCCGCGCCGCGCCGCGCACCGGCCGGTGCAGGAACGTCGGCGGGCGGGCCCAACCCAGCGGGCCGGTATCGGGCGAGACGAAGGCGTCGAGCGCCTGCGGGTGGGCCTTGGTGGCCTCGCGGGCGGTGTGGATCCGGTCGTTGGAGACCACCAGCACCCCCAGCCCGGCGGCCTCGGCACTGCAGGCCACCGCGACGGCGCCATAGAGGTTCATCGGTCCGTCCGCCGAAAGCGCGGACGACGGGCGCATTGCGCAGGTGAACACCACCGGCTTGCCGGGCGGCAGCACCAGGTCAAGGAAAAACGCGGACTCCTCGAGGGTGTCGGTGCCGTGGGTGATCACCACGCCGTCCACCTCGTCACGCTCCAGCGCGGCCCTCGCCGCGCGCGCGAGGCCGAGCCAGTGCTGCGGGCTCATGTCCTTGCTGTCGAGGTTGTAGAGCTGTTCCACCGAAAGCTCGGCAAGCTCGGCGAGCGGCGGTACCGTGTCGAGCAGCGCTTGTGCAGTCAGGCTGCCGGCCCGGTAGGCCGTGGTGTCGGTGGCGCTCGCGGAGACCCCCGCGATGGTGCCGCCGGTGGCGATGAGATGGATGCGGGGCTTGCTCATGGGGGCTACTCCGGTGCGTGTCACGATGCTCTTCCGCCCCCATGGTTCCAAACAAAATCGCCTCCGGCAAGCGGAGGCGGCCAAATGCTTCGCATGCGCCCCGGCGGGCGCACCGGGTTCAGTCGCGCTCGACCCAGAATCCGGCGTTCGTGATGCCAAGCTTTTCGGGGTCGAAGACGGGGTCCTTGCCGTCCTTCTTCTGCGCCTCGTAGTCCTTGAGCGCGATGAGGGCGGGTTTCTGGATGATGAGGATGGCGATGATGTTGAGCCAGGCCATGATGCCCACGCCCACGTCGCCGAGGTCCCAGGCGGCGCCGGCGGTGCGCACCGAGCCGTAGGTCACCGCGCCCAGCAGGCCGATCTTGAGCACGAAGTAGAGCCACGGCCGATGCACCTTGCGGTTGATGTAGGCGATGTTGGTTTCGGCAATGTAGTAATAGGCGACCATGGTCGTGAAGGCGAAGAAGAACAATGCCAAGGCCACGAAGGTCGAGCCGAAGCCGGGCAGCATGAACTCGACCGCCGCCTGGGTGTAGCCGGGGCCGGCGTCGATGCCGGGAAGGCCGCTCACGATCATCGCCCCGTCCGGACCCTGAACGTTGTACATGCCGGTGGTGAGCAACATGAAGGCGGTGGCCGAACACACGAAGAGGGTGTCGATATATACCGAGAAGGCCTGCACATAGCCCTGCTTGGCCGGGTGCGAGACCTCGGCCGCGGCCGCCGGGTGCGGCCCCGAGCCCTGGCCCGCCTCGTTCGAATAGACGCCCCGCTTGACGCCCCACTGCACGGCCATGCCGAGCACTGCGCCGAAGCCCGCCTCAAGGCCGAAGGCGCTCTTGAAGATGAGGGCGATCATCGACGGGAGCTGTTCGATGTTGAGGAACACGATCACCAGCGCCACCAGGATATAGGCGAGCGCCATGAAGGGCACCACGATCTCGGCGAACAGGGCGATGCGCTTGACGCCGCCGAAGATGATGAAGCCCAGCAGTATGACGATGCCGGCGGCGCTCACCGCAGGGGCGATGCCCCAGGCGTTCTGCAATCCGGAGGCGATGCTGTTGGCCTGCACGCCGGGCAGCAGCAGGCCCATGGCGATCGCCGTCGACAGCGCGAATATCCATGCGTACCACTTCTGGCCCATGCACTTCTCGATGTAGTAGGCCGGACCACCGCGATACATCCCTTCGTCATCCCTTTCCTTGTAGATCTGGGCGAGGGTGGATTCCACATAGGCGGTGGAAGCGCCGAGAAAGGCCACCATCCACATCCAGAACACGGCACCGGGACCGCCGAAGGTGATGGCGGTGGCCACCCCGGCGATGTTGCCGGTGCCGACCCGTCCCGACAGCGACATGGTGAGAGCCTGGAAGGACGAAACACCGGACGGCGAGGACTTGCCGGTAAAGGTGAGGCGGATCATCTCGCCGATGCCTCGGACCTGCATGAAGCGGGTGCGGACCGAGAAGTAGAGGCCGGCGCCCAGGCACAGGTAGATGAGTGCCGGGCTCCAGATGATCCCATTCAGGGTGCTGACGAATTCATTCACTGCGCTTGCTCCTTGAGCGGGCGGCCGGCCGCCCGGTGTTTTCGATGGCCTGTCGAGGGGCAACGGATATCATCCGTGCATGCGGCGTTGCAGCAAAAGCTGTGCCAGGCACCGGTCAACCCAGAAAGCGGCGCATCCTATACGTATTCTGCGCATCGTTGAAGCACCGTGCCCAGCAAGGTGCCCGTTTCAGGCCTCGCAGGGCACCGCGATGGTGCGCTGCAGCGTTGCGCGAGGCTGTCGTGAAGAGGGCGACGAGCGCGAAGCCCCGGCGAGCCGGCGCAGTGGCGCCCCGTCGCGGATCGTCAGGGCGCTGGCGGTGAGCTCATCGGGCACACCCGGCCGTGCGTCGGGCGTGGATACACCGTTGGCTCGGGAACGTCCTCACGCCAGGCGCGTGCCGTCGCCGCCCCGCTCAGCCATGGCGGATCGCGGAGATGCGCCGCTCTCGCTCGTTTTCAAGAACGTGGAGCATGACTTCTTCGTCGATGCCGATGCATTCGAGGGTGAGGCCCGCAAGCTGCAGGCTCGACTCGAGCGTCTCGGAAATCACCGCATCGGCGCCCGCGCGGCGCAGCGCCGCAGCGTGGTGCTCGTCGCGGGCGCGGGCGATGATGCGAACGGTCGGCGCCACCGCCCGTATACCCTCGACGGCGTGCATCGCAGCACGCGTCTGGTCCATCGTGAGCACCACCGCCGCCGCCTCCTCGAGATGCAGCCGGCGCAGCAGGTCGGGCCGGCTCGCGTCGCCGTAGAACACCGGTGCGCCAAGGTGGCGGCGACGTGCGACCAGCTTGGGGTCGTGCTCTACGGCGACGAACTGCACATGGTGCCGCGCGAGGATCTGGCCGATGGTCTCGCCCACCCGGCCATAGCCGGCGATGATCACGTGCCCCGACAGCGCCTCCGGCTGTGGCACCGCAGGCGGGTCGCCGCGCTGCCCGAGGCGATGGTCTAACCAGTCGCCCAGCATATTGCCGAGCTTCGCCGCCAGCGGGGTCAGCAGCATGCTGAATCCGACCACCAGCAGCATGAACTGGCCGGCCGCGGGATTGAGCAGCTTGAGGGTCATCGCCACGCCGACCACGATGAAGGCGAACTCGCCGCCCTGCGAGAGCAGCACCGCGCCTTCTGTCGAGCGCCCCCAGGAGAGGCCCTGGGCGCGCAGGATCGCTAGCAGCAGGGCACCCTTGATGAACATCAGTCCGGCGACCGAGGCGGGTAGCCAGAAGGGCTCCCGGGCCAATTCGGAGAGGTCGATGCCCATCCCCACTGACATGAAGAACAGGCCCATGAGCAGGCCCTTGAAGGGCTCGATGGTAATCTCCACCTCATGACGGAACTCGGTCTCGGCGATGATCAGTCCGGCGAGCATCGCCCCCATCGCCATCGACAGGCCGGCTGCCCAGGTGAGTGCCGCGACGCCCAGGCTGGAAAGCAGGGTGAGGGCCATGAAGCTGTCGGGCTGGCGGCTCGAGGCGAGATGGTGGAACACCGGTCGCACCAGCCGCCTGCCGATCAGGTAGATGGTGCCCACGGTGGCCACCGCCTTGAACACCGCGATACCCATCAGGGTGAAGAAACCGCTGTCGCCGGGCTGGCCCATGATGGTCACCAACACCAGCAGCGGCACCACCGCGAGATCCTGGAACAGCAGGATCGAGAAGGTCGCCTGGCCCATCGGCGTCCCGAGTTCGCGGCGCTGGCCGAGCAACTGCATCACCACCGCGGTGGAGGAGAACGCCAGCACCAGGCCCAGCACCACCGAGGATTCGAGAGTGTGGTCCCACGCCCAGGCGATGCCGCCGATGGTCAAGGCCGACAGCCCCACCTGCAAACTGCCGGCGCCGAACACCAGGCGGCGCATCGACCACAGCCGCTTCACCGACATCTCCAGGCCGATGGTGAACATCAGCGCGACCACGCCCAGCTCGGCGAAGGTCTCGACGTCCTCGGGGTTGCCGAAGGTCACCCAATGCAGCCATGGATGCTGCTCGGCAACGCGTCCCAGCCCGAACGGGCCGATCAGGGTGCCGACCGCCAGGAAGCCGAGTACCGGATTGATGCGTACCCGCTGCAGCAGTGGAATCAGTACCCCGGCGAGGGTCAGGAAGAGGATGGTTTCGCGGAGGTAGGGCAGTGCGTGTGCTTCGGACATCGGCGCGTGGAATGGAGCGTAACGGGTGATTCTAGCCCGTATGTTCGGCCCGCCGCTTCGCAGTCTGTCGCTTGGTGCGGTCAGAGCCCTTTGGCGTGATGGATCGAGCGCCACGAATCGTATATCCGAAGCTGCGCCAACGTGGGTCGTGTGTCGGCACCCCCCAGTCTTCCCGGGGGGCTGCGTTCATCGCGTACACGGACATTCCGTGCAAGGGACCGAAACGGATGATCTGGTTACGGACGCTGGCGCTACGGGTCTTGATCGCCGCCGGCATGACCGGGTGCCGGCGGGGGGCGGACAGCCAACGCGTTGCGAGCAACGCGATTGCAGCCAGCCCTTGGAAGGGCAGGACGAGGCTGCAGGCAGGGGGCACCAAAAGGGCCCGCCTCGGCGGGTCCTTTTCACCGAAGCGAGCTGTTGCTCAGGGCCGGCGGCGCAGCGAAGCGCCGGCCAGCAACGCCAGGGCGACCAGCGCCAAACTGCCCGGCTCGGGAATTTCCTGCTGCTGCGGCGGCGGGGGCGGCGGGGCGTCGCCGCCCGACTGGGCATCATGGGAAAATGGGGCAAAGTCATCTGCCGAAACAACCGTCGAGCAGGCCTCCTTGCCCCTGCAAGCCCGGACATCGGTATTGTAAAGGTCGAAGTGGATCGAATAGCCGTCGGCAAGGCCGCTCACGTCCACCGTGAAGGCAACCCAGTAAAGGGCATCTCCGTTAGGATCCTTGGCGCTAGTCGCGGGATTGTAGCCAAAGTCGACACCGGCGAGGCTTGCATTGTCCTGGACGTTCACCGGGCTGGCCTTGTTCGCCTCAAGGAACGTGAATCCGAACTCGCTGAAGTAGGTGGGGAAGATGCTGTGCGTCGGGAGATCGCCGTAAAGCGCTGCGTAGGTTGCGTCGAGCGGGGGCGTGCCGTAGTCCATGTCGGCAGTGACATCCACCGGGTTGCCGTTGAAGCTGAAAGAGCCGAGTGACGCAGCAGACGAGATGGCGGGTGATACCGCCGCGGAGACGTAATAACTGGATGTGAAATCGGGGATGTCCTTGCCCGATTCGAGGAAGGCATAGAGCGTGAAGCTCTTGCCTGTGGAGTAGCTCGTTTCGTCGGAGCCCCCGACGTAGACGCCGTCTTTGATTCCAAGTTGGAGCGTAGGCAGCGCATACGCTGACGTCGTCGCGATCATGACCGCGGCGGCCACAAGTGCCCTGATTTTGGGAAGTGCCATGATGACTCTCCACTTTCAACAATGCTGGCCTGAAGCCGGTCTTCTCATCCAGATCCTGCGCAACTTGCTCGACAGGCGCAGTGTCTGACTGACCCAGGCTCCACAACGCAAGTTGTGTGCCTGGGCTTGTGCTTTCTTCCGTCAAATGGAATTAAAACAATGGCTTGTGGAATTATCTGCAGGCCTTGGCGCCGTCCGTTCGGTTGCACTGGAGAGGGTACTGTAAGTAATGTCGACAGCCGCCGCCGTGGATTTCCAGTTCTCGACCCCTGGTCCTGACAAGGTGAGGACGGCATCAACGACGGGGCTTTCCCGGTGCGACGCAACTTCGACGCCAATCTGGCGCGTGTCTGGCGCAACGACGCCGCTTGGCTCAGGCGTCTCGAACGATGTCTTGGTTTGTCACGCGTGCGAGGATGCCCGCGAGCTCGGCCTCGTCGAGGGTTTCCTTTACCAGCAGGTCGCGGGCGGTGTCCTCGAGAATCTCGCGTCGTGTGGTCAGCAGCGCGACCGTGCGTTCGAATGCATCGGCAACGATCTCGCGCACCGCGCAGTCGATCTCGCGCGCGGTCTCTTCGGAGTAGTTGCGTTCGGCCGGCATGGCGCCGGGCTGGCCGAGAAAGCTCTGTCGTTCTTCCTCGTACACCACGTTGCCGAGTTTCTCGTGCATGCCGAAGCGCATCACGATGGAGCGCGCGATGCCGGTGACCTTCTGCAGGTCGTCGGAGGCGCCGGTCGAGACCTTGCCGAACACGATCTGCTCCGCGGCGCGTCCGCCCAGCAGCACCGCCATGCGATTTTCGAGTTCGTCGCGGGTCATCAGGAAGCGGTCTTCCGTTGGGCGCTGGATGGTGTAGCCCAGCGCGCCGACGCCGCGCGGGATGATGCTGATCTTGTGTACGGTATCGCTGCCGGGCAGGCTCATGGCGACCAGCGCGTGGCCCATCTCGTGGTAGGCAACGACGGTGCGCTCGTGTTCGTTGAGCACCCGGTTCTTCTTCTCGAGGCCGGCGACGATGCGCTCGACCGCCACCGTGAAGTCTTCCACCGTGACCGCGTCGGCATTGCGGCGGGTGGCCACCAGTGCCGCCTCGTTGCAGAGGTTGGCGAGGTCCGCGCCCGAGAAGCCCGGCGTGAGCCCGGCAACCTTCTCGGCGTCGGTACCCGGCGCAAGGGTGATCTTCTTCATGTGCACTTCGAGGATCTGGATGCGGCCGTGCTTGTCGGGGCGGTCGACCAGCACCTGGCGGTCGAAGCGCCCGGCCCGCAGCAGCGCCGGGTCGAGCACTTCGGGGCGGTTGGTGGCGGCCAGCAGCACCAGGCCCGAGGAGGAGTCGAAGCCGTCGAGCTCGACCAGCAGCTGGTTGAGGGTCTGCTCCTTCTCGTCGTTGCCGCCCATGCCGCCGAAGGCGCCACGCGCACGGCCCATGGCGTCGAGCTCGTCGATGAAGATGATCGCCGGCGCCTTCTGGCGGGCCTGTTCGAAGAGGTCGCGCACCCGCGCGGCACCCACGCCGACGAACATCTCGACGAACTCCGAGCCGGAGATCGAGAAGAACGGCACCCCGGCCTCGCCCGCCACCGCCTTGGCAAGCAGGGTCTTGCCGGTGCCCGGCGGACCGATCAGCAGGATGCCCTTGGGCGAACGTCCGCCGAGGCGGCCATGGGAGGTCGGGTCCTTGAGGAAGCCGACCACTTCCTCGAGCTCGGCCTTGGCTTCGTCCACCCCGGCAACGTCGCTGAAATCCACGCCGGTTGCGGTCTCTACATAGACCTTGGCCTTGCTCTTGCCGATCGACATGAAGCCGCCCATGCCGCCCTGCTTGCCGGCCAGGCGCTTCATCGCGAACATCCAGATGCCGACGAAGATCACCGCCGGCAGCACCCAGCCGAGCAGGTCGCGCAGGAAGGTCGATTCGATCACCCCGGTGAATTTCACGTCGTACTGGCCGAGATCCTTGGCCAGCTCGGGATCCACCCGGGTGGTGACGAACTTCTCGCGGCCGTCGGGCAGCGGGCTCTTGAGGGTCCCCTGGATGGTGTTGTCGGTGATGGCGATGTCCGCCACCTTGCCTTCCTTCACCATCTTCTGGAACTCGCTGTAGGGCAGGGGCTCGATCGAGCGCATCTGCACCCAGATGTCGTGGAGGGTGAACACCGCGAACATCGCGAAGATGAAGTACCAGATGCTGAACTGGGTTTTCTTTTCCATTGCCTTTACCGGACGGTTATCGCCTATCACATGGGGGCGATCGCGTGCCGATCAAGCCGTCTCGTCAGGGCCCTCGTCGGACTTGCGCGACGGTGCGCTGGCGATGTGCAGCGTCGAGGTCGGGAAGGCGATATCGGCACCGTGTCCGCGGATGATGTCGTAGACCTTGAGCAGCACGTCCTGCTTGATGCCATGGAATTTCACCCAGTCGGTGGTCTTGGTGAAGGTGTAGATGAAGAAGTCGAGCGACGACGCGCCGTAGGAATCGAAATTGACGATCAGTGTGCGCTTCTTGTCCTCGATGTCCGGATGCGCGCGCAGCATCGCGACGACGTCGGTGATGATCTCGCGCATCTTGTCGGCGTCGTCGTAGCGGATGCCGATGGTCTCCTTGATGCGGCGGTTGCGCATCCGCGATGGATTTTCGACCGAGATGCTCACGAAGGTGGCATTGGGCACATACAGCGGCCGCTGGTCGAAGGTGCGGATGCGCGTCATGCGCCAGCCGATCTCTTCCACCGTACCCTCGATCTCCTTGTCGGGCGAGCGCACCCACTCGCCCACCTTGAAGGGCCGGTCGAGATAGATCACCATCGCGCCGAAGAAATTGGCGAGCAGGTCCTTGGCGGCAAAGCCCACCGCGATGCCGCCGATGCCGCCAAAGGCCAGCACCCCCGAGATCGAGAAACCCAGCGTCTGCAGGCACACCAGCGCGGCGGTGATGATGGCCGAGGCGCGCAGCAGCTTGCCGACCGCCCGGGCGGTGGTCTCGTCGACCGGCTTGTCGGTGCGCACCGGGTCGGCAATGAGCTGCTCCATGCCATGCACCAGGCGCACCAGGAACCAGGTCAGCAGGAAGATCACCGCCACCCGTCGCGCCGGGTCGATGGCATCGAAGATGGCCGACTCCGAGTGCTCGCGGACGATGTCGAGCGCCCAGAACATGCCTACCGCCCACACCATGAGGCCGGCCGGCTTGCGCCCGGCCTCGAGCAAGGTGTCGTCCCAGCGGTTCTTGCTCGCCTCGAAGCGCTTTTCGAGCCGCCTGAAGAAACCCTTGAGTATGAAATTGACCAGCAGCGCGATGAAGATCACCACGAACACTTCGGCGATCCAGCCAAAGCCCGGCGGCAAGACCTCCAGCGATGCGATCGAGCTATCCATCCAGTCCTTCAAGCGCAGGCCTCCACAAAACTGATTCGTTGCACCCGACGACGGCGGCCGACAGGCAGGTGGCGATTATACCGGCGCACAATCGAGGCTTCAGGCGTGATCGACTTGGCACCGGCGCGACGCCTCGACGCTATCGTCGCCAAAGCCCAGCAAAAGTCACGGCAAGGGCGGCCCTGCCGGCACTAAAGTGCAGCCTCGCGATAGACCGCCGGGCCGCACCGTCCATGAAAAACACCTTCCGCTCCAAGCTCTGTACCCTCTGTCTTGCGCTGCTCGTGAGTGCGCCAGGATTCGCCGCGGGTGACGTCGCGGCTGCGTCGCGGTATTACGAGGACGGGCTGGGGCGCTTCCAGAAGGGGGATGTCGGTGGGGCCATTCTTCAGCTCAAGAATGCCTTGCAACAGGACAACAAGATGCTCGCGGTGCATCTGTTGCTCGGTCGAGCCTTGCTCGCCGACGGCCAGTTGCCTGCGGCCGAGATCGCCCTGCGCGAGGCGCTCAAGCTGGGCGTGAGCCCGTCGGAGGTGGCCATTCCGCTTGGCCGGCTCTACCTCATGGGCGGTCGCCCGCGCGATGTGCTCGACAAGGTACCGGTCGACGGCCTGCCGCAGGGCGTGGCGGCCGAAGTGCAGCTCATGCGCGCCATGGCGCAGGGCCAGCTTGCCCAATACCGGGAATCCGCCAAGAGCTTCGAGGCTGCGCGCCGGCTCGCGC
The DNA here is from genome assembly GCA_024235595.1 of Zoogloeaceae bacterium. Lineage (GTDB taxonomy): Bacteria > Pseudomonadota > Gammaproteobacteria > Burkholderiales > Rhodocyclaceae > Cognatazoarcus. The sequence continues at coordinate 930,510 of JACKMC010000001.1, forward strand.
CCGCCTCGGCCGCGCCGCTGGTGGCGGAAGTGCCGGTGCTGCTCGGCCAGGGGCGCATCGCCGAAGCGGCCGAACGCGCGGACGCGGCGGTCGCGCTCGATGGGCAATCGGCCGACGCGTGGAACATGCGTGCCTCGGTGTCACACGCCACAGGCAAGGTTGCCGATGCGCTGGAAGGCTATGGCAAGGCGCTCGAGCTGCAGCCCTCCCATGTTGACGCGCGGGTCGCGCGCGCCGCGCTGCTGCTCGATCTCAAGCGACCGGCCGATGCGCTCCGCGATCTTGACTACGTCAGGGAGCACGCCCGCGGCGAGCCTCGCGCGGGCTATCTCAGGGCGGTCATCGCCGAGCAGCGCGGTGATCGCAAGGCCGCAGCCGCCGCCCTCGCCGAGGTCGTCGAACTGGTCGATTCGACGGCGCGCGAATGGGTCGTCGGCCGCGAACAGATGCTCATGCTCGGTGCGCTTGGCCACTACGAGCTCGGAAATCGCGTGCGCGCCAAGGAGTATCTCAACATCCTGGTTTCGCGCTACGGCCGTAACCTTGGTGCACGCAAGCTTATGGCGCGCGTGTATCTGGACGAAAAGGATCCGGTGCGCGCCTTGTCGATGGTCGAACCGGTACTCAAGGCCACCCCGCGGGATGCCCAGGCGCTCTATCTTGCGGGCGAGGCCAACATGGCCCTGCGGCGCTATGCGTCGGCCAGCGATCAGCTCGAGGAGGCGGCAAGACAAGGCGGCACCGCGACGCGCGCCTTGACCGCGCTCGGCTACGCCCAGCTAGGCGGCGGGCAGTCTGAGCAGGGGCTGGCCACCCTGGAGGCCAGTCTTGCGCAGCGCCCGGGCGATCCCTCGGTAGGCTTTACGCTGGCGACGCTCTATCTCAGGAACGGCGAGCGGGTCAAAGCGCGAAAGGTCGCCGAGCAGCTCCTCGCCGCGAACCCCCGGAATCCGGTGATCCTCAACTTCCTTGGCGTGATTCGCGGTGGCGTCGGCGATCGCCCCGGCGCGCGCCAGGCCTACCGCCAGGCGCTCGAGATTCAACCCCGCTTCAAGCCGAGCCTGCTCAATCTTGCAAGACTCGACGTCGCCGACGGCGATTTCGATGCCGCTCGCAAACCGCTCGAAGGCATCCTGCAGTATTCGCGCAACGATGTGGATGTGCTGTACGAGCTCGGCGTCCTGGAAAAGCGACGCCGTCGCGACGACGAGGCCCGAAAGTGGCTGGAGAAGGCCCGCGCGGCAAGGCCCAGGGACCCACGTGCCGGCCTCGAGTTGGTCGATCTGCACATGCAGAACGGTCGCGAGGCGCAGGCGCTGGAGCTGGCGAAAAACCTCTCGGCTGCCATGCGCGACGATATCCGGGTCGCGGAAACCCTCGGCCGGGTGCAGCTTGCAATGGGCGATGCCAAGGAGGCACGGCAGAGTTTCGTCGACATGTCGCGGCTCGCTTGGTCGGACGCCGAGGCGCTGGTGCGGGCAGGCAACCATCTGCTTGCGGCGCGGGCCTTCGAGGACGCCGAGTACGCGGGTGCCAAGGCGCTCGTGCTGCAGGGCACGAACCAGCCCGCGCAGTTGCTGATCGGTCTTGCGCGGCTTGGTCGCGGCGCAGTGCCCGAGGCCGAGGCGATTGCCCGGCAGATGCGCGGGGATGGCGCCGAACGCTACCAGCTCAGTGCCGCGGTGGCCGCCGCCGCAGGCCGTAGCGGTGAGGCCGAGCGGCTTTACCGTGAAGCCTTCGCGCGCGCGCCCTCCAGCAGCAACCTGATCGCCCTGGCGCGGGTGCAGATGGCCACCGGCCAGGCTGCAGCAGCGTTGGCGCGTATTGAAACCTGGTTGAAGACGCACCCCGACGATTTCGCTGTGCTTCGCACCGCGGGCGAAGCTGCGGTGAGGGCCAGGCGGCTGGCGCTTGCGCGCGGCTATTTCGAGCGCCTCGTGAAGGCGGACGATTACGATGCCGAGGCCCACAACAACCTGGGCATGGTGCTGATTTCGCTCGGCGATACCGCCGCCGCGCAAGCCCACGCCCGCCGCGCCTACGCGCTTGCTCCGGGTGCGGCCGGGGTGCTCGACACCCTGGGCTGGAGTCTCGTGAAGGACGGCAAGCATGATGAAGGGCTGCGTTTCCTGCGCGACGCGCGGCTCAAAGCGCCCTCCGATCCGGCGGTGCGGGTCCATATCATCGCGGCGCTGTTGGCCGCCGGGCGTGGGGACGAAGCACGCAGCGAACTTGCCGAGGCGCGGGGCGCAGGGGTGCGAGTCGATGACGTGGAGGAAGCCGCGGCGATCATTGCAAGTGTCGAATCGTGAGGGAGGGTGTCGACAGTTTTGACACTGTGGCCCGGCGCCAGAGCTGTATCGAGACGGAAGTTCAGGAAAAACAACTACGTAGCTGTTGTGGTCTGCTATTTGCTACGTTCAGGGTAACAGTATGGGGAGGTGGGAAATGAACAAACTTGGCGCACTCGCGGTACTGGCTGCTGCCGCTCTGGCCGGTGGCAATGCACAGGCGGCGTTCAGCTTCGGATCGGGGGTCAGCTGCACGGCCTGCGGGTCGAACGGCAGCTCTGCAAGCGACAACAATACCCAGTCGATCGTCGGCACGGCGACCGGCACGTCTTCGCCAATCATTACCGTGAAGGCGACGGGGTGGGCCAACACGGGCGGCAACCATACGCAAGGCGCGGCAGCAGGGGGGATCGAGCAGGCGTATGTCTCCACCTGGGGCAGTTTGGGCCTGGGCATGAAGAACGACGACGCCTACAGTGCCGACCAGAGTTCGGACAAGGACATCAAGGAAGGCAATTCGCCCGAGCACGCGATCGACAACGACGGTCGCTTCGACATGGTCATGCTTGATTTCAGCGGCTCCAGGATCGCGCTCGAGTCCGTCACGCTGGGCTGGACCCAGTACGATGCCGATATCAGTGTGCTGGCCTTCGTCGGCGCGGGTACGCCGGATCTGAGCACCGTGACGTCGTGGGGGAGCCTTGGTGCCGGCTGGCAGGTGATTGGCAACTACGACGGCAATGCTTCGAGTTCGGCCGTCACGATCAACGTCAATTCGGGCGCGGTCGCTGCGAGCTACTGGTTGATTGGTGCGTACAACCCCGTTTTCGGAGCGTCTGCCACTGGCGGCGGCACTGTCGACACGTGCGGGGGATACGGCTACAGGGACTATTCGCGCAAGTCGAACGACGGCTACTACTGCACCTCCGGGCAGTCCAATGCCGACTACTTCAAGCTCGCCGCGGTTTCCGGCAGCCTCTATACCCCGCCGCCGCCCCCGCCGCCCAGTACCGGCGTGCCCGAACCCGCTTCGCTGGCGCTTGCGGGTATCGCGCTGGCAGGTCTTTTCGGCACGCGGCGCTTCAAGCGCTCCTGATATCGAAGAATCCTTGCGGGGTTCTTCTCGGCGGCGCCCACGGGCGCCGTTTTTTTCGTCTTGCGACTCAGGCCGGATCCGGTAGCGCGCCGGTGTCGGGTTCGGCCGCCTCTTCCTGTTGCTGAAGCGCCCACATCTGCGCGTAGGCGCCACCTCTGGCGAGCAGCTGGTGGTGGCGCCCGCGCTCGACGATGTGGCCCTGGTCGAGCACCAGGATCTCGTCGGCGTTCATCACCGTGGACAGGCGGTGGGCGATGACCAGCGCGGTGCGGCCTTCGGCGGCTTCCTCGAGCTGGGCCTGGATGGCCTTTTCGGTTTTCGAGTCGAGCGCCGAGGTGGCTTCGTCGAAGATCAGGATGGCCGGGTTCTTGAGCAGCGCGCGGGCAATCGCCACCCGCTGCTTCTCGCCGCCCGAGAGCTTGAGGCCGCGCTCGCCGACACGGGTCTCGTAGCCGTCGGGCAGGCGCTCGATGAAGGCTTCGAGCTGTGCGGCGCGGGCGGCAGCCTCGACCTCTTCGCGACTCGCCTCGGGGCGGCCATACTGGATGTTGTAGAGCAGGGTGTCGTTGAACAGCACGGTATCCTGCGGCACGATGCCGATCGCCGCGCGCAGGCTGGCCTGGGTGAGCTGGCGGCTGTCGATGCCGTTGATCCTGACCGCGCCCTGCTGCACGTCGTAGAAGCGGTACAGCAGCCGCGCCAGCGTCGACTTGCCCGAGCCCGAATGACCGACCACCGCCACGGTCTTGCCGGCCGGGATCTCGAAATCGACCTCGAACAGGATGGTCCGCTTGGGGTCGTAGGCGAAGCCCACCTTTTCGAAGCGCACCGCGGCCGGGCCGGGCAGCAGCACCTGCGCGTCCGCGGCGTCGTCGATCTCCTTGTTGGACTTCATGAGCGCGAACATGCGCTCGATGTCGGTCAGCGACTGGCGGATCTCGCGGTACAGCACGCCGAGGAAGTTGAGCGGGATGTAGAGCTGGATCAGGAAGGCATTGACCAGCACGATGTCGCCGATGGTCATCGCCCCGCTGGCCACCCGGCTCGAGGCCTGCCACATCATCGCCGTCACCGCCACCGCGATGATCGCCGCCTGGCCGATGTTGAGCAGCGACAGCGAGGTCTGGTTGCGGATCTGCGCGTTGGCCCATTTCTCGAGCTGCTCGTCGTAGCGCCGGGCTTCGTATTCCTCGTTGTTGAAATACTTCACCGTCTCGAAGTTGATGAGGCTGTCGATCGCCCGCGCATTGGCGGCGGAGTCCAGCTCGTTGGCATGGCGGCGCAGCGCGGTGCGCCAGTTGGTGACCTTGACCGTAAACACGATGTAGAAGGTCAGCGCCGCGAGGGTGATGAGGGCGAATACCGCGTCGTAGTTGTAGAGCAGGATGCCGATTACCAGGCCGATCTCGATCAGCGTCGGCAGGATGCTGTAGAGGGTGTAGCTGATCAGCGAACCGATCGAGCGGGTGCCGCGCTCGATGTCGCGGGTCAGCCCGCCGGTCTGGCGCTCGAGATGGAAGCGCAGCGACAGCGCATGCAGGTGGCGGAACACCTGCAAGGAGATGCGCCGCACCGCCTGCTGGGTGACCCGCGCAAAGACGAATTCGCGCAGCTCGGTAAACAGCGAGGTGGAAAAGCGCAGCACCCCGTAGGCCAGCAGCAGCGCCGCCGGCACCACGATGAAGGCCTCCTTGGTGGTCAGCGAGAGGGCGTCGATGAGGTGCTTGAAGATGATCGGCACCGTCACGTTCGCGCCCTTGGCGGCCACCAGGCAGGACAGCGCAAAGATCACCCGCACTTTGTAGGCCCAGATGTAGGGGATCAGGGTCTTGAGGGTGTCCCAATCGTGGCGGCTGCCGGTCTCGGGGGCGGGAAGTGCGGTGGCGGAGGAGCGGCGCATGGATTTTTGGGTGAAGCGTCAGGGGTGAGGGGTGATTGGTGAGGGGTGAGGGGTGAGGGGTGAGGGGTGAGGGGTGAGGGGTGAGGGGTGAGGGGGGGCGATGGTTTTCCTCGCTCCTCCCCCCTCACTCCTCACCGTACGAAAGCCAGTCGCGCCGCCAGCGCAATGAACACTCCGCCCGTGATCCGGTCCAGCCACGGCGCGAGGCGGGGCTGGCGGGCGAGCAGGCGGCCGAGGCTGCCGGCGGCGAAGGCGAAGAGGCCGAACACCGCAACCGTCTGGATGATGAACACCAGCCCGAGCTGCACCATCTGCAGGCTCAGGTGGCCGAGCTCGGGCTTGAGGAACTGCGGCATGAAGGCGAGGAAGAACAGCGCCACCTTGGGGTTGATGGCGTTGGCGATGAAGCCGCGGCGCAGGTAGCGCAGCCAGGGTTCGGCCGGACGTGTTTCGCCGCCTGCCTGCAGGCGGGCGCCCGGGCTCCTCAGCGCCTGGATGCCGAGCCACGCCAGATAGGCCGAGCCGGCCAGCTTGAGGGCCAGGAACAGCGTCGGCGAGGAGGCGATCACCGCGCTTACGCCCAGCGTGGCCCACAGGATGTGGGTCACGCAGCCGAGTGCGCAGCCCACCGCGATGCCGAAGCCGGCCATGCGCCCGCGCGACAGGCTCTGCGACAGGACCATGAGATTGTCGGGCCCGGGCGCGAAGGTGATGAGCAGCGACACGGCCAGGAAGGCCAGCAGGGTTTCGGCGGAGAGCATGGGCGTTGTATCCGGTCGGGAGGGGTCGATTCTTGGGGGACGGGGGGCCGAGGTCAAGCGCGGCGCGGTGACAGGCCTTGCCGACAGCCGCCGGCACTTTCTCGATCGTGCAGTGCACGTTACACGATCGATCGATTCAAGTTCCGGTCGGGCGTGTCGTTACGACTCGGGAATGCCGATGTCCGTGCAGGAGCCTGCCGCTTTCATGGCTCGCATTCGATGAATCGACCCGGCAGGGCCGGGCTGCGGAGGAAGTCATGATGCGGTTCTTTTCGGTGCGCCGATCGTGGCGCGCGATGGTGGCGTTGAGCCTGGCGTGCCTGTCGTGCAGCGTCTTCGCCCAGGATCTCGCCGAGATCAAGGCGCGTGGCGTGCTGCGCCATCTGGGCGTGCCCTATGCCAATTTCGTGACCGGCAGCGGCGACGGCCTCGACGTGGAGATCGTCCAGCTCTTCGCCAGGCACATCGGCGTGCGCTACGAATATGTGAAGACCGATTGGCCCAATGTGATCGGTGATCTCGTCGGCCACGACCTGCAGTACAAGCCGGCGCCCAGGGCGGTCGGTGAGCGGCCCATCCGTGGCGACATCATTGCCAACGGCCTCACCATCCTCGAGCCGCGCAAGGTCTTCCTCGACTATTCCGACCCTACCTTCCCTTCGGCAGTGTGGTTGCTGGCGCGTGCGCAGTCCCCGGTCCAGCCGATCAAGCCCGGCGGCAATCGGGACGAGGACATCCGCCGCACCAAGGCCTTGCTCAGCAATGGCACCACTTTCGTGATGGACGACTCCTGCCTCGACCCGCGTCTCTATGACATCGAGGGAAAGGGTTTCAAGCTCAAGCGCTTTACCGGCAGCAGCAACCTCAACGACATCGTTCCGGCGATGGTCAAGCAGGAGAGCGACATGACGCTGCTCGATGTGCCGGACGTGCTCATCGCGATGGAAAAGTGGAGCGGCAGCATCAAGGTGCTCGGGCCGATCTCGGAAGAGCAACGCATGGCAGCCGGCTTTCGCAAGACCTCGCCCGAGCTTCGGGCGGCATTCAATGAATTTCTCGCGGGCATCAAGCAGGACGGCACCTACATGCGCCTGGTAAAGAAGTACTTTCGCGCGGCGCCGCGCTATCTGCCGGAGTTCTTCCACGAAATCCCCGCGAGAAGCTGAGGCGTGCGGCGCAGTGGGGGTGAGGGATGCGTGATTTGCTGAAAGCCTATCGCAAGAGCGCCTTTGCGGCGGCGCTGCTGATCTGCTATCTCGGCGCGCTGCTGTGGAGCAGCCTGGATGTGCAGCGCCAACTCGAGCAGAAGGTGCTGAGCGAGCATCGGCTGGAACTGGAGAAGGACGCCAGCGCGATTTCCTATGTGCTGTCGGAGCGGCGCAACGACCTTGTCGAGCTTGCCGAATCGGGTGTGGTGGGCAGCTATTTCGGCAACTTCGATCTCGGCATGTCGCTGGAGTACGGGCTGGGTGTGAACATCCAGGCGATCGAGGCACGCTTCGATGAGCTCATTGCCCGCAAGCGATTCGGCGAGAAGGCGATCTACACCGCCTTCGTCCTTGTCGACGATGCGGGCCGGCTCGTCGCGTCCTCGGGCAATGCGGAGGAGGTGGCCACGCTCGTCGGGGCGTGGTCCGCTTTCCTGGCGGATGAATCGGTGCAGATGCTGCCCCGACGTGAACGGCTGTTGCTCGCCGCGCCGGTGCAATCCGGGAGTCGTGTCCGTGGCCATGTCGCCGCGAGCACCGATCTCGCCTCGATCAACGCGCGTCTGGCCGATGCCCGCAGTGGTAGCGCCGTCGCGGTGGCAGAGGCGCAGTCGGGCGAGATCCTGTGGTCGAGGTCGGAGCGCGGGAACGAACTCGAGCTGTTCGAGACGCTGATCGGCAAGGCGACGGGAGCTCTTGTGACGCCTGTCGACGCGACCGGCCTGGCTGACGCCGATCGTGCAACCGCGCTGATCGAGGCCCCGGTGGCCGATTCGCCACTGGTACTGGTATCGCTGCTCACCGAATCGCAATTCGACAGCAGGCCCTGGCCGATCGTGGTGTCGATGGGGGTGTTCGCGGTGCCGCTGATCGCGATCTTCATCGTGATTCTCGATTTTCGCGGCCACCGCCGCTCGGAGCTGGCGCGCGAGGCGCAGCGTCTCGAGGCGGAGCGAGCGGCGAAGGCGCGCAGCGAATTTCTCGCCAACATGAGCCACGAGATCCGCACCCCGCTGAACGCGATTCTCGGTCTTGCCCAGGTCGGGGAGCGGGAATCGCGGGGGCGCGAGACGGCCCAGGTCTATCGGCGCATCATCGAATCCGGACGTCATCTGCTCGGCGTGATCAACGATGTGCTGGATTTCTCCAAGATCGAGGCAGGCAAGCTGCTCGTCGAGCAGACGCCAATGAGTCCCGGAGAGGTCATCGATCGGGTGGTCACGCTGAGCTCGCTGAATGCGCAGGCGAAAGGGCTGGGTTTCGCGGTGAGCGAGTCGATGCTGCCCGCGCGATGCATCGGCGACCCGCAGCGACTCACCCAGGTGCTGGTCAATCTGCTCTCCAACGCGATCAAGTTCACCGAGCGTGGCGGCGTAGCGCTCGAGGCGCAAGCGCGTGCGGGGCGCCTCGAGTTCGTTGTCAGCGACAGCGGCGTGGGCATGACGTCCGAGCAGATCGGTCGCGTCTTCTCGCCTTTCGAGCAGGCGGACGGTTCGACCACGCGTCGCTTCGGCGGCACCGGCCTGGGGCTTTCGATCTCGGAGCGGCTGGTGCGATCGATGGGAGGGCTCATCCAGGTGAGCAGCGAGCCGGGCAAGGGGAGCCGCTTCGAGGTGCGCATCCCGCTCGTTGCGCCACAGGCGGCGAGCGCTCCCCAGCCGGGTACCAGGGTCTGCCTGCATGGCATGGACGAAGCCGAGGCCGCCATGGTGGTGCGCGAACTCGGCGCCCAAGGCATAGAGGGGCGTTGCTGCACCCTCGAGCGCGATCTCGAGGGTGCAGCGATGGTGGTGTTGGAGGCGTCGAGCGTGATGACCGTCGCCGGCAACAAGGATGCCGCCGTGCCGCAGGCGGTGCTCGACAGGGCCGAACTGCGCATCGGGCTCCTCGGTGACGTCACCGTTCTCGATGCGATCGAGATTCCCCCCGCCCTGCAGGGTCGCATCATCCTCTTCGAGCGCCCCTTTCGCGCCCGTCACCTGGCGGCGGCGCTGCACGAGGATGTCGCCGTGCCGACGACTCGCGCCGACACCCGCCAACCTCTCGCCGGCCTGCACTTGATGGTCGTGGACGACCACGCGCTGAACCGCTTGGTGCTCTCCAGGCTGCTGGAGCAGGAGGGCGCTTCGCTGGAATGCTTCGAGAGCGCCGGTGCCGCGCTCGAGCGGCTGCGGAACGGTGGCGGTAGCGCCTGCGACGTGGTGCTCAGCGATGTCCAGATGCCCGAAATGGACGGCTACGAGCTTGCCGCAATCATTGCGGCAAGTTATCCGGCGCTGCCGGTCATCGGACTCACCGCACACACACTGGCGGAGGACCGGGCACGCTGCCTGCGGGCCGGAATGCGCGAACACGTTGCCAAGCCGGTCGATATCGATGTGCTGGTCGCCGCAATCCTGCGGCATGCGCCGCATGAAGCCGGTATGCCGGAACTGGCCAGCGGCCGGGCGAGGCGCGCCGAAGCGGTGTCAGCCCAACCGCTCGCGGCCAGTGACGTGCTCATCGACTGGGCGGAAATCGAGCGTCGTTTCGGCAACAAGGCCGCCTTCGTCACACGCCTCGCGGGTACCGCACTCGAGAGCTACGAGACCGCGGCCGAGGCGCTGCGTTCGCCCGAAACCCAGGCCGACAGCGCAAGGATTGCGCTCATCGCGCACAACATCAAGAGCAGCGCCGGCACGCTCAAGGTCGAGCATCTGTACCAGCTCGCGATGCGCACCGATGCGGCGGCGCGCGAGGCGCGGCCCGAGGCCGCAGGCCTCGCGGCGGAGCTTGCCGCAGCCCTCGACGGAGCAATCACCGCGCTGCGCACCCGGGTCGCCGGCGAAGGCTGAACAGGCCCCGCGCGGCGGCGCTTTCCCCGATAATCCCCGGTGTCGACATCGCCGGGGGTCGCAATGGAAAACAAGGGCCGTGTGGAGATCCTGCTGCTTGCGGTCGTGCTTGGCGCGCTGGCCGTGTCGGGCATCGCGCCGGCCGATCGGCTCACCTGGCTGATGGAGGTGCTGCCGGTGATGCTGGTCGTGCCCTTGCTGCTCGCCACCCGTCGAAGCTGCCCGCTGACGCGGCTCCTCTATGTGCTGATCGCGCTGCATGCGCTGGTGCTGATCCTCGGCGGCGCCTACACCTATGCGCGTGTTCCCGCCGGTTTCTGGCTGCAGGACCTGTTCGGCTTCGCGCGCAACCCCTACGATCGCATTGGCCATTTCTTTCAGGGCTTCGTGCCGGCAATTGCAGCCCGCGAAATCCTGCTGCGACGGCAGGTGGTGCGCGGCAGGGGCTGGCTCGTTTTCATCGTGTGCTGCATCTGCCTTGCGATCTCTGCGCTCTATGAGTTGATCGAGTGGGGCGCGGCGGTGAGCATGGGCCAGGGCGCCGTGGAGTTTCTCGGCACCCAGGGCGACCCCTGGGACACCCAGTCCGACATGGCCATGGCGCTGATCGGTGCGCTTGCCGCGCTGTTCGCGCTCACCCGCCTGCATGATCGACAACTCGCCCTGCCTGGCGCCAGCCGATGAGCAACATCGACGGCCAGATCGTCTTCGCGATGCTGCTGGCGCTGCCGCTCTCGGCCGCGCTCGGTTGGTGGGTGGCGGCACGCTACCGCAAGGCCATGCTGGCGCTGATGCGAGGCGGCGCTGCCCACAAAAGCATCGCGGGCTGCGCGCCCGCAGTGCACGCGCGCAGCGAAGTGAATCCCGATATCGACCTGGCTTGCAACCGGCGCATGACGCGACGCCTGTCGCAGGTGCTGGTGGCGATCTCACTGGCGATCGGCTTGAGCCTGGCATGGTTCGAACTTGCCTTTGTGTATACCGAGGGCGGTTATGGGTTGCGAAAGCTGCTGGTCATGGGCTTGCTCGAGGCCTGGCCGGCGGTGCCCGCGCTGGGCCTGCTGTGGCGCTGGTCGCTGGGCCGCACCGCGGCGGGAGTGCTCGCCTATCTGCTCGCCATCACCTTGCTGGTGGTGCTGAGCTCGAACGAGAGCCAGTCTGCGCTGACGGTTTTCGGATGGCTGCTCGGTGGTGCGATGGTGCCGCTGCTCGCGCTGCTCAGCCTGGCGAGCAGCGGCCGCATTCGCGCGGTGTCGCCTTTCCTCTTCCCTGCCTGCGCGAGCCTGATCGCGGCTTCGATGCTGGCCCTCGAGTGGCTCGCGGTGCGCGTCGACACGCCGCCCGAATCGCTCCTCGTGGTGGTCGAGACGATTGGCGCGTTGCCTGCGATCGCGCTCTTCGCGCTGTTGCCGTGGCTGGTCGCGATCTGGCCGGTGATGGGCCTGGCGCGCTGGCTTGCCGGGCGCTATCGCGCCAAGCGCTTCTCCGAGCTCGGCTATCTGTTCGGGGTGTTCTGGCTGGTGGTGCTGATCGGCCGGGTCTTGCCGGCGACCCATTCCGCAATCGGCCTCGGGGCGTTCGCCGGAATCATGGCCTGGCTATGGGTGCCGCTGGGCTTCGTGCTCGCCCGCGGCTGGCTCACGCCCCCTGGCGGGCCGCCGACCCTGCTGGTGCTGCGGGTGTTCCGCCGCGATGCCGAGGTGGCGTCGCTGTTCGATGCGGTGATCGAGCGCTGGCGTCAGAGCGGCAATACGGTGATGATCGCCGGCACCGATCTGGTGACCCATACGGTCGATCCGGACGACATCTTCACCTTTCTTTCGCGCCGCCTCGGCGAGCGCTTCATCGCGTCGCCAGCCGATGTGGCTGCGCGCATCGCCGGCTTCGACCTCGTCGCGGATCCCGACGGGCGCTACCGGGTGAACGAATGCTATTGCACCGATGCCACCTGGCAGGCGGCGCTCGACGCGCTGGTGGGGCAGTCGCATGTGGTGTTGATGGACCTGCGGGGCTTTGCCCGCGAAAATGCCGGCTGCCTGTTCGAACTCGGCGCGCTGGCAGCGGCGCCGGGGCTCTTGAGGGTGGTGGTGTTGCATGATGCGCAGACCGATCGCGCCGCCGCCGACGAACGGATCGCCGCCGCGCCGCCAGGGCGCTTCGTGTGGATCGAAGCCGCGGCGCTCGATCGACGCTGCCGGGAGCGCATTCTCGCGGCGCTGCTGGGCTGAACCCGGCAGCCGCAGTTGGACGCGCCGGATGTGTGCGGGCGTGTGGCGCACTCACTCGCTGGGTGATCGTCGTCGACACCCGGAAGTGTCGAACATCGAGCTTCTTGCCCATGCGTGGAAGCGGTCGGCTGCGGTTTCCGGATCAAATGCTGGTGAGCCGTCGACCGGCACGCCGACGGCCGTGGGCGGGCAGGCCGGCGCCGTCGGTGGCGCTGTTGGCATGGCAGATCGCGCAGGCCAGCGCGTCGGCGGCGTCCGGCCCGGGGATCCGGTCCAGCTTGAGCAGGCGCTGCACCATGTGCTGGACCTGCTCCTTGTGCGCCTTGCCGTAGCCCACCACGGCCTGCTTGATCTGCAAGGCGGTGTACTCGGCCATCGGCACGTCGCATGAAACGGCGCCGCAGATCACCGCGCCGCGCGCCTGGCCGAGCAGCAGCGTGGATTGCGGGTTGACGTTCACGAACACGATCTCCACGGCGGCCTGATCAGGGCGGTAGGTAGCCACCACTTCGCGCACGCCGTCGAGCAGCGTCTTGAGACGCCCCGGAAGCGCGCCGTCGGGCGTCTTGATGGTGCCGCTGGCGACATAGCGAAGCTGGCTGCCGAGCTTGTCGATGAGCCCGAAGCCGGTGATCCGCAGGCCCGGGTCGAGGCCGAGGATGCGCGTCGCGACGACGCCGGAAGCGGTTGGGGCCTGAGCGTGCATGGCCGGATTCTACGGCAGCCGCCGCTCAGCGTCGCGCCAGCGCTACCCCGGCGACCGCGATCACCATGCCGGCCAGCGCTGTGAGCGCGAGCGTCTCGCCGAAGATCGCCCAGGCGATGAGCGCGGTGCACGGCGGCGTGAGATAGAACAGCGAGGCGACGTTGACCGCGCCGCCACTGCGAATCAGCAGGTTGAGCAGACTGATCGCACCCAGCGACAGCACCAGCACCAGCCACAGCAGCGCGAACATGAATTCGCCGCTCCAGGTGATCTGCATTGTCTCGGTGGCGCGCGCCACCGCAGCGGTGAGCAGCAGGGTGGGAACGAACTGGATCACCGAGCCGGTGCGCAGGTCGAAACTCGGGCAATAGCGCTTCTGGTACAGCGTGCCGACGGTAATGCCCAGCAGCGCGAGCAGTGCCGGCAGCAGCATGGCGCCGAAGTCGCCGGCGGCAACGCCGCCCAGCTTGCTGCCGACCACCAGCGTGACACCGCCGAAGCCGAGCACCAGGCCCAGCCACTGCCTGGGTCTTACCTGCTCGCCGAGCAGCCAGCCGGCCCCCAGCGCGGTCAGCAATGGCTGCAGGCCCACGACCAGGCTGGTGATGCCCGCCGGCAGACCGTGCGAAATGGCGATGAATACCCCGCCCAGGTAAACGCCGTGCACCAGCAGCCCGGTGACGCCGATGTGCAGCCACTGCCCGGCCGAGCGTGGCCAGGGCGCACGCGTGGCCAGCGCCAGCGCAGTCATCAAGCCGATCACCAGCAGGTAGCGGGTGCTCAGGAAGGTCAGCGGCTCGACGTAGGGCAAGCCGAACTTCGCGCCGATGAAGCCGGTGCTCCATAGCAGTACGAAGAGCAGCGGCATCAAGGCCGTCGGTGCGCGAAGGCTGGAGGTCACGGGAGAGTCCTGGATGCAGGGGCGGGTAAGGCACGGATTCTGCCGCATATCCTGCCCTCCGTGTCCGGCCTCCGCCTTGCTGGCAGGCCGCCCTGCTGGCCGGGCTTCAGCGGCGCCGTTCCTCGAAGGCGCGGGCGAGGGCGATCACCACGATGTGGGCCTCCTCCTCACTGAGCTCGGGCATGCGGTCGCGCAGCGTGTGGAAGGCAAGGCCGTTGAGCGGCCGGCCACCCCAGGTCTGGCCGCTGTCATAGAAGGGGGCGATGAGTTCGTAAGCCTGATCGAAGAGTGCCCGCAGGCGCGGATTCTGGCGGCGGTCGCCGGATTGTGGAATGTCGGTCATGGTATCGATTTAGGCCGCGGGCGGCGGGCGCCGCTCGCGAGTGTGGCTCTCAATCGTCCATTACGGCACTTGTGTAGACTTCCTGAACGTCATCGAGCGACTCGAGTGCGTCGAGCAGTTTCTGCATGCGCACCGCGTCGTCGCCCTCGAGCTCGGTGTCGTTGAGCGGCTTCATCGTGACTTCGCCGAACTCGGCGACGAATCCGGCGGTCTCGAGCGCGGCCTTGACGTCCGAGAACTCGTAGGGGCCGGTGACGACCTCGATCGAACCGTCGTCATTGGTGATCACGTCCTCGGCGCCGGCTTCGAGCGCGGCATCCATGAGGGCGTCCTCATCGGTGCCAGGGGCGAACATCAGCTGGCCGCAGTGCTTGAACTGGAAGGCCACGCAGCCGTCGGTGCCCATGTTGCCGCCATGCTTCGAAAAGGCGTGGCGCACGTCGGCGACGGTGCGGATCTTGTTGTCGGTGAGGCAGTCGACGATCACCGCCGCGCCGCCGATTCCGTAGCCTTCGTAGCGGCCTTCCTCGTAGGTCACGCCTTCGAGCTGGCCAGTGCCGCGCTTGATCGCGTTCTCGATGTTGTCCTTGGGCATCGACTCGCCACGCGCCTTTTCGACCGCGAGTCGAAGCCGCGGGTTGGCGGTGATATCGCCGCCGCCCATCCTGGCTGCGACGGTGATTTCCTTGATCAGCTTGGTGAAGACCTTGCCTCGCTTGGCGTCCTGACGGCCCTTGCGGTGCTGGATATTGGCCCATTTCGAGTGTCCGGCCATAGATGCAAGCTCCAAATGCGTGAGATTTTGACGGGCGAATTCTAGCACTGCGGCGCGGCCGTGGCCGGCGCTGCGTGATGCAGGCGACCCCCGGCGACCCCGTCGTGCCCGATCGCTGTGGCGCTCATGTGTCACGGTGGGCAGTGGGCGCGGCCAAGGTCTGTTAGATTCGGTGCATGCTCGATGCCGGAGGCGTATCGGTGCATCAGACTGGGGAGGAAAATCATGGGCATGGCGAGAGTCCTGGCGGTGCTGGCAGCAGTGCTGCTGATGGGCGTCAATGCGACGATGGCGGCAGGCTTTACCTACGACGGTTGCGTCGATTCCCGCGGCCGCAAGGTTCAGTCGATACAGGATCTGTCTCTGCCGGCGGTGGTGCAGACCGTCGATGACGCGGGTGGCGCGGTGATCCGCTACAACCCGACGGTGTTGCCGAGGCTGGGTGACAAGGCCCGGTTGTTCCTCTACGCCCAGGCTTGCGCGGCCCTAAACCTGGGCTATCCGGCGGGCTCGGCGCTGAGCCTCGCGCAGGCCCGGCGTGCAGATTGCTGGGGCGTTACCACCTTGAGCCGCTCGGGCCTGCTCGGCGACGCGGCCGAGCTCGCCACGCTGCAGGCGGAGCTCGATCTTGCGGACGACGAATGGGCCCAGGTGCCAGGGCCGCAGCGGCGCTTCGATCTCGGTGCCTGTCGCCGCACGGCGCTGCGCATGCCGGCGGCCGGCAGCGGCAACGAACAGTGGGACGCCTGCGTCCATCGCTGCGGCGACCGGCTGTATCGCTGCGGCCGCAGCGAAAGCTGCATGAGCACCTTCCGGCAATGCACCGCCGGCTGCGATGCGGCCCGTCCCGCACCCTAGCAGGCGACCTGCCGCTGCGAGACCTGCCCTCGACCGAGGCGATGCTCGAGGCCACGGGCTGCGTGCCCGGTCACGCGTTTCGTCAATTGCGAATCATCGCGCTCCCGTGGCCAGCGTGGCGACGCTGCCGCGCGGCATAAACTTTCGTGCCGCCCTGCCGTTCGGGCTGCGCCCGCGCTGCCAGCTCGGGTATGCTGGCGGCGCATAGATTCAGGATTTCCAGGAGAACATCGCAATGGCCTCACCCCTCGTCATCGCCAAGTCGGGCGACACCGAAATCGCGCTGCTGCCGCAGCTCGCCAACCGCCATGGATTGATTACCGGCGCAACCGGCACCGGCAAGACGGTGACCCTGCAAAAGCTCGCCGAATCCTTCTCCAGCATCGGTGTGCCGGTGTTCATGGCGGACGTAAAGGGTGACCTGTCGGGCATCGGCGCCGCCGGGGTGGCCTCCGAGAAGCTCATGAAACGGCTCGCTGCAATCGGCATCGACGAGTACCAGCCGCGTGCCAACACGACCGTGTTCTGGGATGTGTTCGGCGAATCGGGCCATCCGGTGCGGGCCACGATCTCCGACATGGGGCCCTTGCTGCTGGCGCGGCTGCTCAACCTCAACCCCACCCAGTCGGGTGTGCTGCAGCTGGTCTTCAAGATCGCCGACGACAACGCCCTGCTGCTGCTCGATCTCAAGGATCTGCGGGCGATGATCCAGTACGTGGGCGAGAACGCCAAACAGTTCACCACCGAATACGGCAATGTGTCGACCGCCTCGATCGGCGCCATCCAGCGCGGCCTGCTGACCCTCGAGCAGCAGGGAGCCGACAAGTTCTTCGGCGAGCCGATGCTCGACATCGCCGACCTGATGCAGACCGACGCCGACGGGCGCGGGGTGATCAACGTGCTGGCGGCCGACAAGCTCTACAACTCGCCCAAGCTGTATTCCACCTTCCTGCTGTGGCTGCTGGCCGAACTGTTCGAGAACCTGCCCGAAGTGGGCGACATGGAAAAGCCGAAGATGGTGTTCTTCTTCGACGAGGCCCACCTGCTCTTCAACGATGCCCCCGAGGCCCTGCTGGAGAAGATCGAGCAGGTGGTGCGGCTGATCCGCTCCAAGGGGGTGGGCGTCTATTTCGTCACCCAGAATCCGCTCGACGTACCCGACAGCGTGCTCGGCCAGCTCGGCAACCGCGTGCAGCATGCGCTGCGGGCCTTTACCCCGCGCGACCAGAAGGCGGTCAAGACCGCCGCCGACACGATGCGCGCCAATCCGGCCTTCAATGCCGCCGAGGTGATCACCGAACTGGGTGTGGGCGAGGCGCTGATCTCCTTCCTCGACGCCAAGGGCCGCCCGAACGTGGTCGAGCGCTGTTCGGTGATCGCGCCCTGCTCACGTCTCGGGCCGATGGATGCAGCCGAGCGCGATCGCACCATCAAGGGTTCGCTGCTGTACGGTCACTACGAGCAGGTGCTGGACCGCGAGTCGGCCTATGAGAAGCTCAAGGCGGTGGTGCCCGAGGCGCAGACCGCAGGGGACGGCGCGGCCGCGCGTGGCGGCAGCGGCAAGGAGAGCCAGGACGAGGGCGGTCTCATGGGCAACCTCTCGAGCATCCTGTTCGGTCGTACCGGACCGCGTGGTGGCCAGCACGACGGCCTGGTGCAGACGGCGGCCAAGACGATTACCCGCACCATGGCCTCCTCGGTGGGCCGGCAAATCGTACGCGGCGTGCTGGGTTCCCTGCTGGGGGGCAGCCGGCGCCGCTGAGGGAGCGGCGGCGGGCAGGGTACCGCGCTGGCCGGCTTCAGGCCCCGCTTTCCCGGGCCAGGACTCTTTCTGCAGTTCGCTCGGCCAGTGTCGCGCGACCCAGCGTCAGCTTGCCGCTCGCCGCCAGCTCGGCCGCAGCGCGCAGGCTCATTGCCATGCAGGCGCCGCTGCGCGGGTTGGCCAGCAGCAGCATCTGGGCGCGCGGCGAGCGCCATACCAGCACGCCATCGAATGTCGCGCCGTCGGGCAGCGCAGCGCGCAGGTGCTCGCCGACGGCGAGCGCCTGCAGTTCGGGCGAAATGCGCGGTTCATCGGCCGGGTAGCCACCGTGCTGCAGCGCCGGCAGTGCGCCGGGCTCCTTGCCCTTGCCCAGCGTGGCGGTGCGCTGCGGGCTCTTCCAGCTCGCCTCGGGCATCGGCCGGCCGGCGATGATGGCCGAATGCAGGTTCATGCAGGGGGTGAGGGCGAGCGTCGTCTTGTGCTCATCGAGGCCGAGCTGGGCCAGGCCGGCACGAAGCTGGCCGATGAGTCCGGGCAGCATGCGGATCAGCTCCTGGCGGGTGGCCGGCGAGGGGTGGGGTGGCACGCTGCGGATGAGCTGGTTGGCCGTCTCCAGCCGCTCGCGCCAGCTCGTGTCCTTGGCCCCGTGGCGCAAGGCGGCCTGTGCGAGCAGATGGATCCAGTAGGTCTCGAGCAGCTGCCGCACCGCGACATGGGTGTCGCTCTGCATCAGCGCACGGATGGCTTTCGAGGCGGCCTGTAGCGCCAGCTCCTTGCGCTCGGCGCGGCTGGTCAGGTCATGGTAGGGCACGCCAAGCGCGAGAAGGTGGCGGTGCTGTTCGTCGGCAATCCCCGCCACCTCGCCGAGCGCCTTGCTGCAGACGATCTCGTCCGCGTCGCTGGAGGCCTGCACGCTTGCGACGATGGCGTCGAGTGCCCTCACCCTGGCGTCGTCTCCGGTGACGGTTGCCGGCAGGTCGTAGCCGACCCCGGCAAGCCGGTCGAGCAGCGCGAGCGCCATGCTGTCGGGGTCCTCGAACAGGCGGTCGTTGTGCAGCGCCTGTCTTAGCAGCGGCGTGTGCAGTTTCTCCAGCACCTGGCGAATCGCAAGCGGCAGATCGGCATCCTGCGCGATGGTGACGAAGAGCTGCTCCACCGCTTCGAGCGCGCAGGCCTTTCGCGCGGGCAGCAGTGGCATCAGCTCGCGCAGGCCAAGCGTGCCGGCACCTGCTGGAGCCCCGCTGGGCCGCGCGGTTTCGAGCCAGGCCTCGATGCGCTCGAGGGCGGCTGCCAGCCGCGAATCGGTGTCGCCCCCGCCGGCGCTGGCGGGCTGCGCGGTCGGCATGCGCTCCAGCAAGGCCTGCTGCATCCGCCCCAGCGGCGTTGCCTGAGCACTCGCAGCGTCCTGCAGCGCGGTCGCGCCCGCTGTGCCCGGCCCGCCAGATTCGACGCTGCGGCGCGGGGCTGAGACTCTGGCCTTGATGCCCGCCTCGTCGAGACGCTGGTTGAGCGACACGTACAAGGCCCGCAGGCGCTCCTCGAGCGGTTGGCGCGCGCGTTCGAGGAGCGTCATGCGCGCCTCGGGATCGAGGCTTGCCGCTTCCGCCAGCGCCCGAAGGCCCTCGCAAGCCGTTTCGGGGCCTGGCGGCAGTTGTTCCGGCGCCGTGTCGGATTGCTTCAGCAGGACTCGCATTCGCTGGCCGAGGCGCACCAGCTCGTCGTCCAGTCCGTCATGCAGATGGCGGGCGAGCTCGGTCAGCTCGATCGAGAAGTCGAGGTCTTCCTCGTGGATCAGGCTGATGCGCGAGGCGGTGAGACCTCGCGCCATCTCGAAGCCGCGCCGGTCGCGAATGCCCACCAGTTCGTCGAAACGCTGGCCTGCCGCCTGGCCGACACGTTCCAGCCACGACTCGTCGCTCATGCGGATCGCACGACAGGTCTCCTCAAGGCAGGACAGCAGTGCCGCGCGACAGGCGGCAATGAGTTCATCGGCTTTGACCGGGGGGCCGTTGGGGGCGTCTTGCATGGCGTGGCGTGAATGTCCGGCGATCGAAATCGGTGCAGTGTAGTGCCTGGCGCCGCACCTTGCATCCACTGCGAACCTCGCGCAGCGCGGTCGCAAACGTGGCAACGCACCGGCAGCGCCGGCTTGCGGCATGATATCGGGCACGGCAGCGGGACGTCTGCAACCTGGAGATCGAATCATGCGAGCTGGCTCGCAGCACAGTGGCGGCGCTTGCCCCGGAACGCCGCTGCGCGGCGGCGCGGTCGCGTCCGGCGCGTCACGTTTCGGGATGGCCTTCGCGCTGCTTGGGGCGGTGGGGTTCTCTTTCAAGGCGATTCTTGTAAAGCTGGCCTACCCCCATGGCGTCGACCCGGTGACCCTGCTGGCGCTGCGCATGGTCTTCGCGTTGCCTTTCTTCCTGGTCATGGGCTGGCAAGCGGAGCGCCGCGCGAACTTCCGGCTCGGCCGGGCCGACCTCGCGGCGATGCTGGGGCTGGGGCTGTTCGGCTACTACCTTGCCAGCTATCTGGACTTCCTGGGCTTGCAGTACATCAGCGCCGCACTCGAGCGCCTGATCCTGTTCGTCTATCCGACGCTCGTGATCCTGCTCTCGGCGCTCTTCCTCGGCAAGCCGGTGACGCGCCGGGCCCTCGCCGCGCTGTGTCTATGCTATGCGGGCATCGCCCTGGCGGTGGTGCATGACCTGCGAATCGCGGGCGATGCCGCCGAGGTCTTGCTGGGGTGCGCGCTGGTGTTCGGCAGCGCGCTTTCGTATGCCCTCTACCTGATGGGCAATGGGGAAGTGGTCGGGCGGCTCGGCAGCGCCCGGGTCACGGCCTGGGCGAGCACCGTGGCATGTGCACTGTGTATTGCACAGTTCCTGCTGTCCCGGCCGTTCGAGAGCCTGAGATTGCCATGGCAGGTCTACGGCCTGTCGATCGCCATGGCGGCGTTGTCGACGGTGCTGCCGGTGTGGCTGGTGTCCGAGGCGATCCGTCGCATCGGTGCCGGGACGGTGGCGCTGGCCGGCACTTCCGGCCCGGTGATTACGATGTTTCTTGGCTGGATGCTGCTCGAGGAGTCGATCGGCGCGGCGCAACTGCTCGGCGCGGCGCTGGTGATCGTCGGCGTCCTGGTGATGAGCCGTCGCGGCTGAGCCGCGCCCTTCAGTCTGCGCTCTCGCCTTCGATCAGCCAGCCTTCTTCGCCGCGGACCCATACCAACTGCTTGTTGACGGTGTCGCGATACGCCGGCGCGCGGTAGTCCTGCACGAAGCTCGTCAGCATCCGTCCGTCGGGAAGCGCGACCACGGAGAGTTCGCGCACGCCGACCTGGATGCCGCGTCGCGATACCCGCTTGCGTCGCTCACGTTCCCATTCGCGGGTGCCGCCCTGCCGCGCCGATCCGAAGTCCGCAACGTAGCTCGCGCGGTAGCGTGCGAAGTCGCCCGCGGACCACGCCGCAGCCCAGCGCGCGACCAGGGCTGCGCCATCGAAATCCGTGCTGGCAACGCTTTCGCCGGTGGCCTGCTTGAGGGCCTGCGGTGCTTCGGCGGCCGGCGGGGGCGTGGTGGGGGCCTGCGGCTTGGCGACGGACTCGAATGCGGCCGGCCGGTAGTTGCCGGCCAGCGCGCTTCGCAATTCGCCGGTGAGGCTCAGCAGGCCGGCCTCGAGGGTGAATTGGCGCACGCTGTTGTTGAGCAGGTCGCTGTGCGCGTTGAAGCGGTCGACATGCGCGCTGGCCAGGTCCGAGAGCGAGCGCCGTCCTGCATCGAACTGCAGCGCATAGGCGTCGACCAGGCGATGGCTCGCCTTGATCCGCTCGATCAGCCGCGGCCGGATCCGGCGCAGCTGTTCGAGTTCGTTGAACTGGGGGGCGAGCCGGGTGTCGATGTCGAGCATTGCGGAGTCGGCTGCCGCCTGGGCCGCCTCGCGCCGCTGCGCGGCTTCGCTGACGCGGCTGAAACTGGCGCCGCCCAGTGGAATCTCGATCGACACCGATAGCTGGGTCGAATCGACGGTGTCACTGACCTCGGCGGGGTCGACGTGCGCGGAGAGGCGCTTGCTCAGTTCGAGATCGATGCTCGGCATGAGGTTGCCCCGTGCCACGCCGATGTCCTCGGTGCGGGCCTTGACCCGTCGCAAGGCCGCCTGGAGCTGCGGGTTGCGTTCGCGGGCGGCATCGAGCAGGGTTTGCTGGTCCCATTCAAGGGCCATGAATCCCGGAAGGGTAAGGGCCTCGGGGGCCAGGCCGGTGATGCGGGTGAATCGATATTCGGCGCTGGCCCGATCCGCCGCGAGCAGAGCGTGGCGCGTTTCCACCTGGATCAGGTTTACCTTGATCTGCTCGACATCGGCCTGAGAGATGCGGCCGGCCTGCGCGCGCGCTTCGATCTGGTCGCGCAGCCTGCGGTAGTCGCCCACCAGCATGTCGCTGTAGATCGTGAGTTGTCGCTGGCGCAGCACATCGAGGTAGACCTCGGCGATGCGCAGCGCGATCTGCTCGCGTGCCGAATCGAGGTCCGCATCCGCGGCGTCGCGGTCCTCGTTGGCGCTCCGGCTGGCATGGACGTCCGCTGCACCGCGAAACAGGTTCCAGCTCAGCACCGCTTCGGAGCGCCTGGTGTTGCGGTCGATGCTGGCGCCCAGTTGCTCGTCGCGTGAATCGGCATTCAGCCAGGTGACCCCGAGCGTCGGGTAGAAGGCGGAGCGCGCCTGGCTGGCTACTTCGTCAGCCGCCTTGAGCAGCGCACGCGCGGAGCGTACGTCGGGGTGCGCCTCGAGCACCTGGCGCACTACCTCGGGCAGCGGCGCCGCGAGGCTGGGCAGGGCGAGGCTCGCCAGCACGGCGAGGGCACAGAGGCGGCGCAGGGAACGCCTGTGGCGGGGATGCGTGTTCATCGTTCGCGCAGCGCTTTGTCGAAGGTTTTTACAATCGGCTTGAGCATGTATTCCATCAGGGTCCGCTTGCCGGTGTGGATGCTCGCGTCGGCGGCCATGCCCGGCGAGATCGTGAGGCGTTCCTCGGGCGCGCCGAGATAGTTTCGATCCGCTTCGAGGAATACCTCGAAATAGTAGATGTCCTGCCGCTCGTCCTTGATCGCATCCGCGCCGACCCGCAGGACCTTGGCGTCGAGCATCCCGAAGATCGATGAATCGTAGGCGCTGATCCGGACCTGTGCGTCCTGCCCTGCATGGATGAAGGCGATCTCAGAGGGCTTGACGCGTGCCGAGATCAGCAGCGTATCTTCGGCTGGCACCAGCTCGATGATGGTCTCCCCGGCCTTGGCGACCCCGCCGAGGGTGCTGATCAGCACCCGGTTAACGATCCCGTCCATCGGGGCCCGCAGCTCGCTGCGACTCACGCGGTCTTCCCGTCCGGTGAGCTGCTCGCTCAGCGACGAGGCGCGTTGCTCGGCTTCGGCGCGCTCGCGGCTCGATTCGGCCTGGTAGCGGGCCTGGGTTTCGTCCTGCTTGGCACGGGCCTCGCCGACCGCGGAGCGCAGTCGCCGCACCGCAATGCGGGCGCCGTCGAGCTGGCCCTGCATGCTGTCGAAACGCTCGCGCGCGGCGAGATAGTCGCTTCGCGCGCCGGCGCCCTGTGCGTTCAGTCGCGCCTCGATGGCCAGCGCCTCGCGAGCCGAAACGAGCTGCCCTTCGAGTGATTGCACCCGCGCCTGCGCCTCGGCGAGTTCCTGCCGGCGCTGCGCAAGCTGGCGCTCGAGGGTCTCCGCAACGCTGCGGCGCTCCTGCTGCCGCGATTCGAACAGTGCGGTCTGTTCTGCCACGATCGACGGTGCTTCGCGCAGTACCTCGTCGGGAAAAACCAGCGGCTGCTGCTTGAGCTCGGCATCGAGGCGGGCAATCGACGCGCGTGCGCCGAGATAGGTCTGGCGCGCTTCGCCAAGCTCGGAGGTGAACTGCAGGTTCTGGATATTGGCCAGCAAGTCGCCCTTTCTTACGCTCTGACCCTCATGCACCTGCAGAGCCTCGAGGATGCCGCCCTCGAGGCTCTGGATCTGTTGCACGCGGCTGCTGGGGATCACCTTTCCGCTGGCGTGTACGGAGATATCGAGGCTGGCGAAGTTCATCCACAGCAGCAGCACGGCGAGCATTACAGCAATCAGTGCGAGCATTGCCAGCACCGCGCGCCGCGGGCCGCGATCGAAATCGTGATGCGGTGTAAGCACCTGGAAATGCGGGGTGTTTGCGCTCATGCTGCCTGCTGCCCCTTGGTCTTCGGCACGCCCTGCAACTGGCGCAGGATCTCGTCGCGCGGGCCGTCGGCTACTACCATGCCCTGGTCGAGCACCACCAGGCGATCGACCAGCGGAAGCATCGCGGTACGGTGTGTGACCAGCAGCATCGTCATGTCGGGCACCTTGCGAAGGTTCTGGATGAGCTGGAACTCGGTCGCCGGGTCCATCATGCTGCTGGGTTCGTCGAGCAGCAGCAGACGCGGCCTGCGAACCAGCGCCCGAGCGATGGCGACGGCCTGGCGCTGGCCCCCGGAGAGGCGTTCGCCGCGCTCGCCGACTTCGCTGCCCAGGCCTTGCGGGAGCTGCGCGAGGGTGTCCTCGAGGCAGGCGCCGCGGATTGCCTGCAACAGGTCGGCGTCGCTCACGTCGCTGGCGCCGAGCAGGATGTTCTCGCGGATGTCGCCATGGAACAGCACCACGTCCTGGGGCACATAGCCGATCTGGCGGCGCAGGCTGAGGGGTTCGATCTGCTTGACCGAAAGCCCGTCGATCAGCACCGCGCCCTGGTCCGGGCTGTAGATGTTGAGCAGCATGCGCATCAGCGTGCTCTTGCCCGAACCGATGCGGCCGATGAAACCGACCTTTTCGCCCGGGGCGATGCGCAGGTTGAGGCCCTTGAGCAGCGGCGGCGAATTGGGGTAGGCAAAGTGCACGTCGCGAAACTCGATGCGCCCCTCGAGCGTGGGCATGTGCAGCGCGCCGCTGTGCTCGTCGATCGGCGAGATCATGATCTTGTCGAGGGCCTCGAGCGACATCTTTACCTGTTGCGAGCGCAGGATCAGTCCGGCGAGCTGGCTTGCCGGCGCGAGGGCACGGCTGGAGAGCATCGAAACAGCGATCAACTGGCCCAGCGAAAGCTTGCCGTCGGCGATCAACAGCGCGCCAACCATCACCAGCAGTACGGTGGACAGGCCTGTCATCATGATCGCGAAGTTGCTGCCAAAGGCCGACCATTCGCGCATCCGCAGGGTGCTCTCGGAAATCTTGACGGTCAGCATTTCCCACTTGCGCCGGGCCCAGGCGTCGGCGCCCATGCCCTTGACGGTGTCGAGGCCGTTCATGACCTCGAAGAGGTGAGCTGTGCGCTGCGCACCTTCCTGCATATTGGATGCGAGTTCGGTGGAGATCGGCTTGCGAAGCCACCACGATACCCCCAATGTGAGGGGGATCAGAAGCAGCGGCACCGCCACCATCCAGCCACCGATCATCGCGATGACGGCGAGGAAGAAGAGCATGAAGGGCATGTCGCCGAGCAGGTTCAGGGTCGCCGAGGAGGCGAACTCCCGAACCGATTCGAAGTCCCGCACCACGTTGGCCAGCACCCCGCCGGAGGCCGGCCGGCTGGCGGCGCGCAGTTGAAGCGCATGGGCGAAGACGTGCGAGGACATCGCAAGGTCGGCCTTGCGCGCGGCGCTTTCCACCAGGTAGCTGCGCAGCAACTTCATGACCAGGTCGAAGACCGTGATGGTAACCGCGGCGGAGGTGAGGACCCACAGACTGTCGAGCGCGTTGTTGGGCACTACCCGGTCATACACCGCCATGGTGTAGAAGGGGATCACCGCACCGAACAGGTTGACCAGCACGGTGGCGAGCAGCGCCCAGCCGTAGATCCAGCGATTGGCCAGGAAGGCGTCCCAGAACCAGCGCCGGGGCCTTGGCAGATGGTAGAGCAGGCTGCGCGCGTCGAAGCGGAAGATCGGACGAACGAAGAACCAGCGACCGGGATGTTCCTTTTGCAGCAGGTCGAGCGCAATCCACTTCGAGCCGTCGATCCCCGCCGCGGCAACCTCGACTTCATCGCCCCGGCGATGCAGGACTGTCAGGGCATCGCCCGTTTGGTCGACCAGCAATGCCGGGAGCATCGAGGCGCGAATCTGCATGGCGGGAATTCGGGCGGCGCTGAGGGTGAGTCCGGCCCGGGCCGCGCATTCGTCGAGCTCAACCAGGGTAATGCGTCCGTCGGTCAATGGCACCCCGCCGGTGATCCGCCCGGCCTCGACGGTCTGGCCGAAAAAGCGGGCGAGAAAGATCAGTCGGTCGAGCAGCGCATCGGGCTGTTGATGACTACCAGGCGATTCGTTCAGGTCTGACATGGCGCCCTTTCGGGTGGTTGAGGGGGCGGCGCAATGGCCGCGGCCGGGGCGCATGGTGGCACATGTGGGCGCAGATGATAGCCACAAAGGTCACGTTTCCATGCAGGGGCAGGCGTGGACATGCGCGAGGCGACATTACCTTGCAATGCAGCAGAAAGCCAGTATTCACGCGGGTTTTCAGGCGAGCCTGTCTCCGCAAGAGTGTCGGAATTTTTTACACTGCGGCTCAGATATGCTTCTGGGCTTGGGGGACGTTACCCCGCAAGGCGTTGATTTTCCTGTGAGTAACAGTCTGAAACAAGCGCTCGGCCCGTTACTTGCATGCAGGCACCCGAGGTCAGAATGGCGTCCGGATTTCTTGCTGCCGGCGTCAAACAAGCACATAACCAGAAAAAGAGGTCCGCAAGATGGCAAATATTACGTTGTCAACCAGCGTTTCCGTTTGTGAGGATACGAGCGAGTCGTTCGATCTGAAGGATTTGATCCAGCAAGCCGGCGGTACCGCAGGCGGCAGTCCGCTCATCCTTCAGATTTATGTTCAGGACGGCAGCGGTAACTACATCCCGGCACCGGCCGGGAGCTTCCTGGTCAAGACCGATTCCGACACCATCACGGTCGACCTGGCGGGTCTGCCGAATTTCAACGGCGATCTCCCGATTCGCATTCTCGGTACCGACGGCGCTGGTAATCTGGTGACCCTCAGCGTCGCTGTCCAGGTCCAGCCGGTGAATGACGCACCGGACGGTGCCGACAATTCGGTGTCGATCGGCGACGACGCAGCCTACGTGTTTGGCGTTGGCGACTTCGGTTTCGTCGATGCGGTCGAAGGGCATGGCTTCCAGGGCGTGGTGATCGACTCCCTGCCGAGTGGCGGCCAACTGCTGGTCGACGGTAGCCCCGTCCTGCTCGGTGACGAAGTCAGCATCGAGGACATCACGGCGGGCAAGTTCCAGTTCGTTCCGGAGCCGGGTTTCTCCGGATCGGCAAGCTTCGAGTTCCAGGTGCGCGATGACGGCGGCACCGCCGGGGAGTGCGGCGGGTCCGACCTTGATCTCACCCCCAATACCTTCACCTTCACGGTTGAACCCGTGCT
>JACKMC010000002.1 GCA_024235595.1 Zoogloeaceae bacterium
CCCGTTCATTGACGCTCACCTGCTCAAGAAGGTTGACGCTGCACGTAACGGCCAAGACAAGCGCCCGATCAAGACCTGGTCGCGTCGCTCCACGATTCTCCCGGATTTCGTCGGGCTCACGATTGCGGTCCACAACGGCCGCCTGCATGTGCCGGTGTATATCTCCGAGAACATGGTCGGTCATAAACTCGGCGAATTCGCGCTGACGCGTACCTTCAAGGGTCACGCCGCCAGCAAGAAAGCGAAGCGGTAAGGGGTGAGCTATGGAAACTAAGGCCATTCTCCGCGGTGTTCGGCTGTCGGCCCAGAAGGGCCGGCTTGTGGCCGATCAGATCCGCGGCATGAGGGTTGAGCAGGCGTTGAACATTCTCGCCTTCTCGCCGAAAAAGGGTGCGCAGATCATTCGCAAGGTCGTCGAATCCGCGATCGCGAACGCTGAACACAACGACGGTGCGGATATCGATGAGCTCAAGGTAAAGACGATTTACGTTGAAGAAGGCATGTCGCTCAAGCGCTTTACCGCGCGCGCGAAGGGTCGGGGCAACCGGATCCTTAAGCCGACCTGTCACATTTACCTGTCGGTCGGGGACTAAGGAGTTCGTATGGGACAGAAGATTCATCCTACCGGGTTCCGCCTTGCGGTGACTCGTGACTGGACCTCGCGCTGGTTTGCGCCGAGCGGCGACTATTCGAAGATGCTTCACGAGGACCTGAAGGTCCGCGAGTACCTCAAGAAGAAGCTGTCGCACGCCTCGGTGGCTAAAGTCTTGATCGAGCGTCCGGCGAAGAACGCTCGCATCACCCTTTTCAGCGCCCGCCCGGGTGTCGTGATCGGTAAGAAAGGTGAGGACATCGAGCTTCTCAAGCGCGACCTTCAGGGGATCATGGGCGTTCCGGTCCATGTGAACATCGAGGAAGTTCGCAAGCCCGAAGTCGATGCGCAACTGATCGCCGATTCGATCGCCCAGCAGCTTGAGCGCCGTATCATGTTCCGCCGCGCCATGAAGCGCGCGATGCAAAATGCCATGCGCCTCGGCGCCCAGGGCATCAAGATCATGAGCGCGGGTCGACTCAACGGTGCCGAGATCGCCCGTACCGAGTGGTACCGCGAGGGCCGTGTGCCGCTGCACACCTTGCGCGCCGACATCGATTATGGTGTCGCCGAGGCGAAGACGACCTACGGGATCATCGGGATCAAGGTGTGGGTCTACAAGGGCGATATTCTCGCCCGCAATGAACAGCCTGCCGCAGGTGATGCCGACACGGAAAACCGCCGCGGACGGCGTGCTCCGCGCGGCGACAACGATCGTCCGGGCAAGCGCCCGGCACGTCGTGCCGGTGGTGAGCAAGGGGATGCCGACAAGTCCGGCAAACGCGTGAAGAAAGCAGGAGCGAATGATGCTGCAGCCGTCGAGAAGGAAGTATCGTAAGGAGCAAAAAGGCCGTAACACCGGCGTTGCTACCCGCGGTACCAAGGTCAGCTTCGGCGAGTACGGACTCAAGGCAATTGGTCGCGGGCGTCTTACCGCCCGTCAGATTGAGTCTGCTCGTCGTGCGATGACCCGTCACATCAAGCGTGGTGGTCGGATCTGGATCCGGATTTTCCCGGACAAGCCGATCTCCCGTAAGCCCGCCGAGGTTCGGATGGGTAACGGTAAGGGTAACCCTGAATACTGGGTTGCTGAAATCCAGCCCGGTAAGGTGCTGTACGAGATGGATGGCGTTGACGAAACGCTCGCACGCGAGGCCTTTCGCCTCGCAGCGGCCAAGCTGCCGCTTGCGACGACCTTCGTGACGCGTCAGGTGGGGTGATCATGAAAGCGAGCGAACTCCGCGCCAAGGGCGCGACAGAACTCAACAAGGAGTTGCTTGACCTGTTGAAGGCGCAGTTCAGTCTGCGCATGCAGCACGCGACTCAGCAGCTCGGCAATCCCGGCCAGCTGAAGACGGTGCGCAGGGACATCGCGCGTGTGCGCATGGTCCTGGCAGAGAAGGCGGTACAGAAATGACTGAGCAGATAGAAGCTGGTTCGTGTACGCGTACCCTCGTCGGGCGCGTGGTAAGCGACAAGATGGACAAGACTGTGACCGTGGTGGTCGAGCGTCGTGTGAAGCACCCGCTGTATGGAAAGGTGATCACCCGTAGCGCGAAATATCACGCGCACATCGAAGACGGTAGCGCGTCGCAAGGTGACCTGGTGGAGATCACGGAATGCCGTCCGATCTCGAAGACCAAGGCCTGGAAAGTTACGCGCGTAGTCGAGAAGGCTCGCCTGGTCTAATTGTTATTGGACCGGCTGGAAGAAACTGCTTGGCAGGAGACTGTCAAGCAGTTATACTTTGCAGTCTTTGCGGCCCGTCCGGGTCGTAATCCTACCCAGACGGGTTCCAAGACTGACCGCGCCGCGGATTAAGTTGGAGAGTTAATCAATGATTCAAATGCAGACTGTCCTTAACGTCGCCGACAACACCGGCGCGCGTTCTGTGATGTGCATCAAGGTGCTCGGCGGCTCCAAGCGGCGCTATGCAGGCATTGGCGACATCATCAAGGTGTCGATCAAGGATGCCGCGCCTCGCGGACGGGTAAAGAAGGGCGACGTATACAACGCCGTGGTGGTTCGTACCGCCAAGGGTGTTCGCCGTCCCGACGGATCGCTCGTCAAGTTCGATGGCAACGCCGCCGTGTTGCTCAATACCAAGCTGGAGCCGATTGGCACCCGTATCTTCGGGCCGGTGACGCGTGAACTGCGTACCGAGCGTTTCATGAAGATCGTGTCCCTGGCGCCGGAAGTACTCTGAGGTTGGCGATGAACAAGATTCGCAAAGGTGACGAGGTTGTGATCCTCGCTGGCAAGGATCGTGGGCGTCGCGGTGCGGTCCTGCGTCGCGTCGATGACGAACATGTCGTGGTTGAAGGAATCAACCGCGTCAAGAAGCATGTTCGCCCGAACCCGATGAAGGGTCAGGTTGGTGGCATTGTCGAGAAGGAAATGCCGATCAATGTGTCCAACGTGGCGCTGTTCAATCCCGCAACGCAAAAGGCCGACCGCGTCGGCATCAAGGTGCTTGAGGACGGCCGCAAGGTTCGCTTCTTCAAGTCCAATGGCGAAGTGGTTGAGGCTTAAGGATAGACAATGGCCCGCTTGCAAGATTTCTACAAGGAAACGGTTGTGCCCCAACTGCTCGAGCAGTTTGGCTACAAGACCGTTATGGAAGTGCCCCGCATCACCAAGATCACCCTGAACATGGGTGTCGGCGAAGCGGTCGGTGACAAGAAGATCCTCGATAACGCGATTGGCGACATGACCAAGATCGCCGGCCAGAAGCCCGTTGCGACGAAGGCTCGGAAGTCGATCGCAGGCTTCAAGATCCGTGATGGTTATCCGATCGGCTGCATGGTGACCCTGCGCGGGCCGCGAATGTTCGAATTCTTTGATCGCCTGGTGACTGTTGCCATGCCGCGTATCCGTGACTTCCGCGGTATCGCATCGAAGGGTTTCGATGGTCGCGGCAATTACAACCTCGGTGTGAAAGAGCAGATCATTTTCCCCGAGATTGAGTACGACAAGATCGACGCGCTTCGGGGGATGAATATCAGCATCACCACCACCGCGAAGACCGATGAAGAAGCGCGGGCCCTGCTGGCCGCGTTCAAGTTCCCGTTCAAGAATTGAGGGTGATATGGCGAAACTGGCCCTGATCAACCGCGAGGAGAAGCGTGCCAAGCTGGCGGCGAAGTACGCTGCCAAGCGTGCGGCGCTTGTCGCTCAGATCAACGACTCCGGACTGTCCGAAGAAGATCGGATGGCGGCGCGTCTCAAGCTGCAGCAACTCCCGCGTAACGCGAGTCCGTCCCGGCAGCGCAACCGCTGTGCCTTGACTGGGCGTCCGCGTGGTGTTTTCCGTAAGTTCGGTCTGTGCCGTAACAAGCTGCGCGAGATTGCCTTCCGCGGTGAAGTTCCCGGAATGACCAAGGCGAGCTGGTAAGGAGAGAATTATGAGTATGTCCGATCCGATCGCCGATATGCTGACCCGCATCCGTAACGGTCAGCAGGCACAGAAGTCTACCGTCACGATGCCTTCTTCGAAACTGAAGATGGCCATCGCCAAGGTGCTCAAGGACGAAGGCTATATCGACGATTTCGCAGTGCGTGCCGAAGCCGGCAAGCCGGAGCTCGATGTCGCACTCAAGTACTATGCCGGTCGCCCCGTCATTGAGCGTATCGAGCGAGTCAGTCGTCCTGGTCTGCGCGTCTACAAGGGTAGCGGCGAGCTGCCGCGGGTCATGAACGGCCTCGGTGTGGCGATCGTGTCCACGCCCAAGGGCGTGATGACTGATCGTGCAGCACGCGCCAGCAGGGTTGGCGGCGAAGTGCTCTGCATCGTCGCATAAGGGAGGCTGAACAATGTCTCGTGTAGCAAAGAATCCCGTCGCCTTGCCCGCTGGTGTCGAGTTCAAGAACGACGCTGGAGTGATCTCGATCAAGGGGCCGCTGGGCACCCTGATGCAGAGGGCTGTTCCGGCTGTCAAGGTCGAGCTCGAGGATGGCGCAGTGGTGTGCCGTGCCGTCGAAGGCGTTGCCAATGCAAACGCCTTGTCGGGCACCTATCGTGCGCTCGTCAATAACATGGTGACCGGTGTTTCGAAGGGTTTCGAGCGCAAGCTCACCCTCGTTGGCGTCGGTTATCGTGCCCAGGCACAAGGCGACAAGCTCAATCTGACGCTCGGTTTCTCGCATCCGGTGGTCCACCAGATGCCGGCTGGCGTGAAGGTGGAAACCCCCACCCAGACCGAGATTGTTATCAAGGGTACCGACAAGCAACAGGTCGGCCAGGTCGCTGCAGAAGTGCGCGCCTACCGGCAACCCGAGCCTTACAAGGGCAAGGGCGTCCGTTATTCGGACGAGGTTGTGGTGCTCAAGGAAACCAAGAAGAAGTAAGGGCTGGCACTCATGAACAAGAAAGTCGCGCGTTTGCGCCGGGCACGTAAAACCCGTGCCAAGATTGCGGAACTTAAGGCTGTCCGTCTGACCGTCCTTCGTTCCAATTGCCACATTTACGCCCAGATTATCTCCGGTTGCGGTTCCAGGGTGCTCGCTGCTGCGTCCACCGTGGAAGCCGAAGTGCGTAGCCAGATCCCGAACGGCGGCAACGTCAAGGCTGCCGAATCCGTGGGCAAACTGATTGCCGAGCGCGCCAAGGCCGCGGGCATCGAGTCGGTGTCGTTTGACCGTGCCGGCTTCCACTATCACGGCCGGGTCAAGGCCTTGGCTGAAGCCGCTCGCGAAGGCGGCCTCAAGTTCTAAGCGAGGAAGGCAATGGCTAAGCAGCAAAGCAGAAAACCGCAGGTGGCCGACGAGCGTGATGACGGTCTGCGGGAAAAGATGGTCGCGATCAATCGCGTCACCAAGGTTGTGAAGGGCGGCCGGATTCTCGGCTTCGCGGCGCTGACCGTGGTGGGCGATGGTGACGGCGGCATCGGCATGGGCAAGGGCAAGGCGCGCGAAGTGCCGGTTGCCGTGCAAAAGGCCATGGACGAAGCGCGCCGCAAGCTGGTGAAGGTTTCGCTCAAGGGCGGCACGCTGCATCACACCGTCGTGGGCAAGCACGGCGCGGCTTCCGTGTTGATGCAGCCGGCTCCTACCGGTACCGGCATCATTGCGGGTGGCCCGATGCGTGCGGTGTTTGAGGTGATGGGCGTAACCGACATCATCTGCAAGTGCCTCGGATCGACCAATCCCTACAACGTGGTGCGTGCGACCCTGAACGGTCTGACCGCCGTGAATAGCCCGTCGGATATTGCTGCCAAGCGTGGCAAGTCCGTCGAAGAGATTCTGGGGTAACCATGTCTGACAAGAAAGTGAAAGTCACGTTGGTGAAAAGCGTGATCGGTACCAAGCAATCGCATCGTGCGACCGTTCGTGGCCTGGGGCTTCGTAAGCTCCACCAGGCGGTCGAGCTGGAAGATACTGCAGCGGTACGCGGCATGATCAACAAGGTTTCGTACCTGCTGAAGTGGGAGTCCTGAGATGAGATTGAATTCCATCAAGCCGGCCGCCGGCTCCAAATCCGCCGCCAAGCGCGTCGGACGCGGTATCGGCAGCGGCCTGGGCAAGACCTGTGGTCGCGGCCACAAGGGTCAGAAGTCGCGTGCCGGGGGTTTCCACAAGACCGGTTTCGAGGGCGGTCAAATGCCGCTGCAGCGGCGGCTTCCCAAGCGTGGTTTCGTGTCCCTGACGCGTGCCCGCAACGTCGAGGTTCGCCTGTCCGAACTCGCTCTGCTGCCGATCGAGGATGTCGATCTTCTGTCGCTCAAGCAGGCCGGTCTGGTCGCGGGCGATGCATTGGCTGCGAAAGTGGTTCTTTCGGGCAGCATCGAGAAAAAAGTGAACCTTCGGGGCGTTGGCGCTACCAAGGGTGCGCGCGCCGCCATTGAGGCGGCGGGCGGCTCGGTGGCTGCCGAATAAGGTTCGACGACGTGGCTAACCAGGCGGCAAAAGTAGGCAGCACCGGCAAGTTCGGCGACCTGAAGAACAGGTTGCTGTTCCTGCTTGGCGCGCTGATCGTCTACCGCATCGGCGCACACATTCCGGTCCCTGGGATTGATCCGGATCAGCTCGCGCAGCTGTTCCAGTCGCAACAGGGCGGCATCCTGGGGGTCTTCAACCTCTTCTCGGGTGGTGCGCTTTCGCGGTTCACGATTTTCGCGTTGGGGATCATGCCGTACATCTCGGCGTCGATCATCATGCAGTTGATGACCGTGGCGAGCCCGCAACTCGAAGCTTTGAAAAAGGAAGGCGAGGCGGGTCGGCGAAAAATAACGCAGTACACCCGATACGGTACCGTGGCGCTGGCATTGTTCCAGGCCTTCGGTATTGCGGTGGCGCTCGAGAGCCAGGCCGGCCTCGTGCTGGACCCAGGCTTCATGTTCAGGCTCACGGCGGTGACCACCTTGGTCACGGGGACGATGTTCCTGATGTGGCTCGGAGAGCAGATCACCGAGCGCGGCGTCGGTAACGGCATTTCGATGATCATCTTCGCCGGCATCGCTGCGGGACTTCCCAATGCGATCGGCGGGTTGTTCGAGTTGGTTCGAACCGGTGCCATGCATCCGGTCACGGCCTTGTTCATCTGCGTTCTGGTTGTGCTCGTCACTGCGGCGGTGGTGTTCGTCGAACGTGGGCAGCGAAAGATTCTGGTGAACTATGCCAAGCGCCAGGTAGGCAACAAGGTCTATGGTGGGCAGGCGTCGCATCTGCCGTTGAAGCTGAATATGTCCGGTGTGATTCCGCCGATCTTTGCCTCGAGCATCATCCTCTTTCCCGCGACACTTGGGCAATGGTTCGGTGCATCCGCGGGCATGGGGTGGCTCAAGGACATCGCATCAACGCTGTCGCCGGGCCAGCCGGTATATGTGTTGGTCTATGCCGCGGCGATCGTGTTCTTCTGTTTTTTCTACACCGCGCTGGTATTCAACGCACGGGAAACGGCGGACAACCTGAAAAAGAGTGGCGCATTCGTGCCGGGCATTCGACCGGGTGACCAGACTGCGCGCTACATTGATCGGATCTTGATGCGGCTGACGATGGCAGGCGCGGTGTACATCACGCTGGTTTGTCTGTTGCCCGAGTTTCTGATTTTGAAGTGGAACGTACCTTTCTATTTCGGTGGAACCTCTTTGCTGATCATTGTGGTCGTTACCATGGACTTCATGTCCCAGGTGCAGGCTTATGTGATGTCTCATCAGTACGAAAGCTTGTTGAAGAAGGCGAACTTCAAGGGGGCGGGTCTGCCGCTGAGGTGAGCCGATGTCGAAGGAAGACATGATCGAGATGCAGGGTGAAATAACCGAAACCCTGCCAAACGCAACCTTCAAGGTTCGCCTCGAGAATGGGCATATGGTACTTGGGCACATATCCGGAAAAATGCGGATGCACTACATCCGAATTCTTCCTGGAGACAAGGTCACGGTCCAGCTAACGCCCTACGACCTTACAAGAGGTCGGATCGTGTTCGGGCGAAGTAGTGGTACCAAGTTCAGTTTTTGGAGCAAGGAAATGAGAGTTCAAGCATCCGTTAAGCGGATCTGCCGCAACTGCAAAGTCATCCGCCGCAAGGGCGTGGTGCGTGTAATTTGTACCGACCCGCGCCACAAACAGCGGCAGGGTTGATCGGGTAGCCGTAATCGGTTAATATTTAACGTTTAGCTTTCTGGGGTGATCGAATGGCCCGCATTGCTGGGGTAAACATTCCCAACCATAAGCACACCGAAATTGCACTTACCGCGATTTTCGGTATCGGCCGTACCCGCGCTCAAAAGATTTGTGATGCTGCGGGTGTGTCTCGTTCGGTAAAGATCAAGGATCTGACCGATTCCGACATGGAGCGGCTGCGCGAACAGGTTGGCAAGTTTGTGGTGGAGGTGATCTTCGTCGTGAAGTGACGATGAGCATCAAGCGTCTGATGGATCTGGGTTGCTATCGTGGCGTGCGTCATCGCCGTGGTCTTCCCCTGCGCGGTCAGCGGACCCGCACGAATGCACGGACCCGCAAGGGGCCGCGCAAGGCGATCGCCGGCAAGAAGTGATAGGGAAAACGAATGGTCAAGACTGCTGCTAAGGTTCGCAAGAAGGTCAAGAAGAACGTCGCCGAAGGCATCGTTCATGTTCACGCGAGCTTCAATAACACCATCATCACGATCACCGACCGTCAGGGCAATGCCCTGTCGTGGGCGACCTCGGGTGGTGCGGGTTTCAAGGGTTCCCGCAAGAGCACCCCGTTCGCTGCCCAGGTGGCAGCCGAGGCTGCCGGCAAGGCCGCTCAGGAATGCGGTGTGAAGAATCTCGAGGTACGCATCAAGGGCCCGGGCCCTGGTCGCGAATCTGCGGTTCGTGCCCTCAATGCGCTGGGCATGAAGATCACCAGCATTACCGATATTACGCCTATTCCGCACAACGGCTGCCGCCCGCCGAAAAAGCGTCGTATCTGACAAGGAGTTGAGAAGTGGCTCGTAATCTTGATCCCAAGTGCCGTCAGTGTCGCCGCGAAGGGGAGAAGCTGTTCCTGAAAGGCGAGAAGTGCTTTACTGATAAGTGCTCGATCGAACGTCGCGCGTATGCGCCCGGTCAGCATGGCCAGAAGTCCGGCCAGCGTCTGTCCGGCTACGGAGTTCAGCTCCGTGAAAAACAGAAAATTCGTCGTCTTTACGGCATCCTCGAGCGTCAGTTCCGTAAGGTCTACGCGGAAGCCGACCGGCGCAAGGGCCAGACGGGTGAGAACCTGCTGCAGTTGCTCGAAGGCCGCCTCGATGCCGTTGCATATCGTATGGGCTTCGGGGTCAGTCGTGCCGAGGCGCGGCAGATCGTGCGGCACAACGGTGTATTGGTAAATGGTCAGCGCGTGAACATCCCCTCCTACACCCTGCGTCCTGGTGATGTGGTCGAGTTGGTCGAGCGCGTGCGTGGTCACTTGCGTGTCAAGGCCGCTCTCGAGGCAGCTGAGTCGCGTGGTTTCCCGGAATGGATCGAAGTGGATGCCAAGGCCGGCAAGGGTACCTTCAAGGCCTACCCGCAACGCGCGGAACTCCCCGCTACAATCAACGAAGGTCTGGTTGTGGAACTCTACTCGCGTTAATTCGCGAGACCACGAGTCGAACACCGATCCAAGGGAATGTCGATGCAAAGCAATGCTCTGCTGAAGCCCCGTATTATCGACGTGCAGAATGTCTCCCCGGTTCACGCCAAGGTGACCATGGAGCCGTTTGAGCGGGGTTTTGGACACACGCTCGGGAATGCGCTTCGTCGCATTCTTCTGTCCTCGCTACCGGGTTACGCTCCGACCGAAGTATCGATCGAAGGCGTGCTACATGAATATTCGACCCTCGACGGCGTGCGGGAAGATATTGTCGACCTGCTGCTGAACCTCAAGGGCGTGGTGCTCAAGCTTCACAGCCGTACCGAAGCAACCCTGCAGCTCTCGAAGAGCGGTGAGGGTATTGTGACGGCGGCCGATATCGAGGTAACCCACGACGTCGAGATCATCAATCCCGATCACGTCATCGCCCACCTGGCGCCTGGTGGCAAGCTGGATATGCAGATCAAGGTCGAACAGGGCCGCGGCTATGTGCCGGGCAACGTTCGCACGCCGGTCGGTGAGGGCAAGGCGATCGGTCATATCGTGCTGGATGCGTCGTTCAGTCCGGTTCGCCGCGTGAGCTACCAGGTTGAAAGCGCACGTGTCGAGCAGCGGACCGATCTCGATCGTCTGGTGTTCGATATCGAGACCAACGGGTCGGCCGATCCAGAAGAGGCGATTCGCTATGCGGCTCGTGTGCTGATGGACCAGCTGTCGGTGTTTGCCGAACTCGAAGGCACGCCTGCGGCGATCGAGCAACCGAAGGCGCCCGCAATCGATCCGATCCTGCTGCGCCCGGTCGATGATCTTGAACTGACGGTGCGCTCCGCGAACTGCCTCAAGGCCGAGAACATCTACTACATCGGCGACCTCATTCAGCGTACCGAAACCGAACTGCTGAAGACCCCGAACCTGGGTCGCAAGTCGCTCAACGAGATCAAGGAAGTGCTGGCGTCCCGTGGTTTGACGCTCGGTATGAAACTGGAAAACTGGCCGCCTGCCGGGCTCGAGAAGCTGGGCTGATTCGGCGGATAGACGAATAAAGGAACGAACATGCGTCACCGTCACGGTCTTCGCAAACTTAACCGCACCAGCGCACATCGTCAGGCGATGCTGCGCAACATGACGAACTCCCTGCTCAAGCACGAAGTCATCAAGACGACGCTGCCAAAGGCAAAGGAGCTTCGCAGGGTGGTTGAACCGATCATCACGCTCGGCAAGAAGCCCAGCCTTTCCAACCGCCGTCTTGCCTTCAATCGGCTGCGTGACCGCGACATGGTCGTCAAGCTTTTCGACGAGCTTGGCCCGCGCTTCGCGAGCCGCAACGGCGGCTATCTGCGGATCCTCAAGTTCGGCTTCCGTCAGGGCGACAATGCCCCGATGGCACTGATCGAATTGCTTGACCGCCCCGAGGGTGGCGAGATCGTCGAAGCGGGCGACGCCGAGTAAGCGGTTCCAGAACCGACTCAAAAGGCCGAAGCGATGCTTCGGCCTTTTCTATTCCCGCTGCCGAGCCTCGGGCCGTGACCGGCAGGCTGATCGCGCCTCAGCTCGCACGGAGTCGTTGGATCTGCCGCCTATCCTGCTTCGTCGGGCGGCCACGTCGCCCGCTTGCCGGCTCGGGCGCGACACTGCGAGCTTCGTTCAGAGCGGCACGGGCAGCGACACTTTCTTCGCTCTCGCTGTAGAGGCGCTGCGCGCTCACCGCCGGGCCGCGGTTCGGCGCGATCGCGACAACGGTGAGGCGGAATGGCTCCCTTCCCCTGGTGAAACTGATTTCATCACCAGCGCCGACTTCTCGCGCCCGCTTCGCCCGTACCCCATTCACGCTCACCTTTCCGGCATCGATGCTTTCGCTGGCGAGGCTTCGCGTCTTGAAGAATCTGGCGACCCAAAGCCACTTGTCGAGTCGCATCCGGTCGCTTGACTCGGCCATGTCACTCCTTTACCGGGCGTTTCTGCAACTTGCGCTGGAGCGTCCGGCGATGCATCTTCAGGGCGCGTGCGGTTGAGGAAATATTGCCCTGGTGTTCGGCGAGGACGCGTTGAATGTGTTCCCACTCGAGCCTCTCGACGCTCATGGGTTGGTCGGGTACGCGTGTCACCGGGCTTGCGGAGCGCTCATCGAGCGCCTGGAGAATGCTGTCGACATCGGCAGGTTTTGCCAGATAGTTATGTGCCCCCAATTTCACTGCATCCACGGCGGTCGCAATGCTTGCGTACCCGGTGAGAACGAGAATCCTGCAGCCGGGATTTGCCGCAAGGAGAGGTTCTATGAGGGCAAGCCCCGACTCGCCGCCGAGATTGAGGTCGAGGACCACCGCTTCGGGCGACTTGAGCTTGTTCAGGCGGAGTGCTTCGTCAGTGGTGGCCGCACTGTGGACCTCCATCTCGCGGTGGGCAAGCGCGCGGCTGAGAACCCGGTTGAAGACCGGGTCGTCATCGATTACCAGGATTTGCTTGTGCCGCTCAATCATCGGGCTGGGGGGCGGTAAGGGGCAGGGTGACGGAGACCATTGTGCCTCGTGGCGACAGAGGTGAAAATTCAAGCTGGCCGTGGAGCCGTTCGATGCTCGCGCGCGCCAGGATGAGGCCGATACCAAGGCCGGCGGGGGGAGATTCTGCGCTGTGGGCGGGGTTGCCGTCAAAGCCGACCCCCTGGTCGGTGATCCGGATACGAAGGATCCCCGCGCCCATCAGGTCGGCGTCGATGCGCACGGGTTCCTTAGAGGCGTCTGCTGCGTTATTGATCAGGTTGATCAGCGCATGCTCGATGTTCTGGTCGAAAGCGGCGGGCAATGCAGCGAGTTCGGGCGTAGCGGTAATGCGCACGGACGCCTCGGGCCGCAGTACCTGCCACCGTGAGCATAATCTGGTGAGCCATGTACTGATCGACTCGCGAGGGCTGTCCGCGGCTCGCGGCAGACCCGCCTGCCGGGTGAGTCCGGTCAGAATCGTCTTGCAGCTTTCGACCTGGCTCCGCATGAGTTCGAGATCCTCCCTGGTTTCGAGAGTAAGTTGCCGGTTGCGTAGCTGTTCGCCGAGCAGGACAGCAAGCGTGCCGAGCGGCGTGCCGAGCTCGTGTGCGGCGCCTGCGGCGAGGCTGCCAAGCGCAACGATTCGCTCGTCCCGCAGGGCGCGTTCGCGCGCTTGCGCGAGGGCACGGTCGCGATCGCGGATGGTCGCGGTCATGCGCAGGATATAGAAGGTGATGAGTGCGGCAGAGGCGCTGAAGGTAAGCCACATGCCCGTGAGATGCCAGTCGACCGCGAGCGCGGAATCGTAGACGTCGAGCGGACGGTGGTACTCCCAAAGCAGGGTGTAGGCGACCACTGCGCTTGCTGCAAGTACCCAGGCGTGCAGCGAGGGGAGTACCGCCGCGCCGATCGCCACGAGGGGTAGCAGAATCGAAATCACCGGGTTCGTTGCGCCGCCGGTGTAGTAGAGAAAGGCACTCCAGGCGGCCATGTCGAGGCTAAGATGTGCCCATGCCTCGAGCGGCGCAATCGATTCGCGGGCCTGGCTGCTGGGCAAGCCGATCGCCAGCAGTGCCGCGAGGGTGCCCACCACCGCGAGCAGCGGGGTCACCGGCAGTGGAATCGCGAGGAGCAGCGGAACCAGTACGAGCAGCGACAACATCGTGACAATCGAGAGCAGTCGCAGCGTCTGCAGCCTGTTGCGGGTGCGGTCGCTAAGCTCGGGGATGAGTGTCGGTCGGATCTGTGATGCGGTCACGATGGCGTAGGTGGGGGGCACGCCGTCATTATGGTTGAGTCGGTGTTGCTGCGGCGGAACCGGAACGGGCATGGTCTGCGACATAATGCCGCATCGCTGCCCCGCCTTCAAAAGTTAGTATCCTTTTCTATTTTTTGCGGATGGGGAAAAGGAAATGTTGGTACGGAAGAGTGTGATCGCGGCGCTTGCCGTGGCGACGTTCGGCGTCGCGTCGGCTGCGGACCTGATGGTCACGGACCCTTGGGTGCGCGGCACGGTGCCGGCACAGAAAGCAACCGGTGCCTTCATGTCCCTGTCGAGCAAGCAGGGCGTGCGGATCATTGCTGCATCGAGTCCTGCAGCCGGAGCCACCGAGATCCACTCGATGGTCATGGAGGATGGCGTCATGAAGATGCGACCGCTGTCCTTTCTGGAGGTGCCTGCCGGCGTCAAGGTGGATCTCAAGCCAGGGGGCTACCACATCATGCTTATGCAGCTCAAGGCACCTCTTGTGGAGGGCAACATGGTACCCATTACGCTGATCGTGGAAGGTCCCGACAAGCAGGTCGAGGAGGTGCCGCTGGAGGTCCCCGCTCGCGCACTCGCCTCCGGAGGCGGCGCGATGGGGCAGGGCGGAATGAAGCACGACCCCATGAAGATGCCTCATTGAGCGTGTGCGCGGGATCGCCATTCCTGCCTGTTTCCGGCGAGCTCCGAGGTATCATCGCCGGGACCTCGAATTTTGGCAGGGAGCGTTTCAATGAGTCTTGTGCTTGTAACCGGCGGGGCGGGCTATATCGGCACCCACACCTGTGTTGAATTGATGGCGGCCGGCCACGATGTCGTGGTGGTCGACAATTTCTGCAACAGCAAACCGGAGGCGTTGCGCCGGGTCACCGAACTTGCGGGT
The DNA here is from genome assembly GCA_024235595.1 of Zoogloeaceae bacterium. Taxonomy (GTDB): domain Bacteria; phylum Pseudomonadota; class Gammaproteobacteria; order Burkholderiales; family Rhodocyclaceae; genus Cognatazoarcus. Next base: position 14,256 of record JACKMC010000002.1, read on the forward strand.
CGCGGACTTGCCGGGCACTACCGCGCGGATGTTCGCGACAAGGCTGCGCTGGGTGAGATCTTCGATCGGCACGAGGTGGATGCGGTGATCCATTTCGCTGCGCTCAAGGCGGTGGGTGAATCGGTCCGGCTACCCCTCTCCTACTATGACAACAACATCGCCGGCACCGTGGCGCTCGCCGAGGTCATGGGCGAGAGGGGTGTGAAGTCCCTGGTTTTCAGCTCATCGGCGACCGTTTACGGCGATCCGGCGAGCATGCCGATTCGCGAGAGCTTTCCGACTTCGCCGACCAACCCCTACGGCCGCACGAAATGGATGATGGAGTACATCCTGCAGGATGTCGCCGCGGCTGACCCCGAATGGCGGGTGGCCCTGCTGCGATATTTCAATCCGGTAGGTGCTCATTCGAGCGGCAGGATCGGCGAGGATCCGAATGGCACCCCGAATAACCTGATGCCTTTCGTCAGCCAGGTGGCGATCGGCCGCTTGGCCCGGCTGCAGGTTTTCGGTGACGACTATGAAACCCCGGATGGCACCGGCGTCCGCGACTATATCCATGTGGTCGATCTCGCCCAGGGCCATGTTTGCGCGGTTGAGCGTCTGCTCGAGCGCAAGGGGGTGCTGACGCTCAACCTGGGCACTGGCCGAGGATACAGCGTGATCGAGATGGTGAAAGCCTTCGAGCGGGCCAGCGGACGATCGGTGCCCTACAGTATCGCCCCGCGGCGGCCCGGCGACATCGCGCAATGCTGGGCGGATCCTGCGCTGGCCGAACAGGAGCTGGGCTGGGTGGCGACGCGGGGCATCGACGCAATGTGCGTCGACACATGGCGATGGCAGTCGGCCAATCCGCAGGGCTACCCCGACGATTGACAAGGCACGGCACGACCGCAGCGCGCCGTGCTGCGTTGCGGTATGCTGGGGTCGCCTCAAGCGCCGAAACAGGTGCGGGCGAGCGGCTGGTGGCGGGCTGCCGCATGACGGCCCCTCGTGTCCGGTCGAGCCATATCAACAGAGATACAGCATGCAGGCCTCCTTTCTTCCCGCATGGCCGTTGGAGATCAATGGCTTTGTCGCTTTCAGCTTGCTGATTCTTTCCGGCTTGCTGGGAGGTCGGCTCGCCCAGCGCACCGGCGTGCTGCCGCGCATCACGGGTTTCATCGTCATCGGTTTTCTCCTTGGCCCCAGCGTGGCCGGACTCTTCAGCCACGAAATGCTTGCCGGCTCCCAGGTTTTCGTGGACATCGCGCTTGGCCTGATCCTCTTTCAGTTGGGGCGTCTGCTCGACGTGGATCTGGCGTGGCAGGAGCGTCCGCTGCTCAAGGCCTCGTTGCTCGAGTCGGGACTCTCCTTCGTCGCCATCTACACCGTTCTCGCATGGCTGGGCCTGACGCCGATCCATGCCGCCCTCGCGGCAGCCATCGGGATCTCGTCTTCGCCCGCGGTGGTGCTGCTGGTGGTCAAGGAACTCGGCGCCAAGGGGCCGATGACCGACCGTACGCTGATGCTGGTGGCGATGAACAATATTCTGTCGTTTCTCGTCTTCACCGCGCTCCTGCCGTTGGTGCATTATGCGGTGCATAAGGCGAGCTGGACCCAATCCCTGCTCGCGCCCGGCTACGTGCTGCTGGTTTCGCTGCTGGTAGCGGTGGTCCTCGCCTGGTCGCTGCTCTGGCTCGCGGCCGTTCTGCCTCGCGATGAAATGACCCAGTTCGTGCTGGTGATCGGGATGATCGTCGGTGCGGTGGGGTTGTCCAAGCTGCTGCACGGCTCCTCGCTGCTGACCCTGCTCGCGCTGGGTTTGCTGGTGCACAACATGGATGGCAGGCAAGTGTTGCTTCAGGTCGATTTTGGCAAGGGTGCCGAGCTGTTCTTCGTTATCCTGTTCGTCGTAGCCGGGGCGAAGCTGCATGTCGGCGATCTTGCCACCGCTGGCCTGAGTGCAGTGGCCTTCGTGGCCGCGAGATTCGTCGGCAAGAGTCTCGGCGTGATGGCCTTGTCGTCCGGTGAGATGACCCTGCGCCAGGCCGGTTTGACCGGGCTCACGCTGGTGCCGATGGCGGGTATGGCGATCGGTCTCACCCAGACCCTGACGGACAGCTTTCCGGGCTATGCTGAAACCCTCGCCGCGATCGTTCTGGGAGCGATCGCGATACTCGAGACCTTCGGGCCGGTGTCGACCGAATATGCGCTCAAGCGCAGCGGCGAAGTGGACCCCAAGGCGTCGGTGCAGCATTGAGGGCCGCCGCGTGAGGCGGTGTTTGGCGCTAGGAGAACGAGGAGATGATCGATGCGTAGTGTGCTGCTCACCATTCTTGCCGTGCTGGGGGGCGTGTTCGCAATTCAGAACGTGGCCCAGGTTCCGGTCACCTTTGTTGTCTGGCACACCGAGACCTACCTCGCGGTGGCGATCCTCGGCGCGCTGCTGCTCGGCTTCCTGATCGGCGCGATTACAGTGCTGCCCTGGGGGATGCGAGCCCGCAAGGATGCGAAGGGCGCGCACAAGCGTCTGGCGGAGCTTGAAGCGCACGCGGGCGGCACGGCGCCGGCCGCCGCGGCGAAGGCGACTTCCGTGGTGTCGAGCAGTCGCGATCGTGTCTGAGCGATAGACTGAATGGACCGCTTGCTGGCACTTGTGGAGAAATGGTCGGGGCTCCTGAATGCCGAATTGTTCACCTTCGGCAGCAGCCAGGTTTCGGTGGCGAGACTCTTCGGCCTGCTGCTGATCCTGCTCGCCTCGTGGTGGGGCGCGTCGGCGCTGGAGCGCGGTTTCAACCGCCTCTCGCATGGCCGGGGCATGGTGGGGATGAACGAGTCCGGACTCTACGCACTGGGCAGGATCGCCCGCTACGTGGTGTGGATCGTCGGTTCGCTGATCGGCCTCAACTACATCGGCTTCGACATGGGCAGCCTGGCGATCATCGGTGGGGCGCTGGGTGTCGGTATCGGCTTTGGTTTGCAGAACATCTTCAGCAACCTGATCTCCGGCGTCATCATCCTGCTCGAAAAGACCCTCAAGGTCGGCGACTTCGTCGATCTGCAATCGGGGGTGGTGGGCAGGGTGGCCGAGATCAACATGCGCTACACCCGCATCACCACCAACGACGCGGTCGATGTGATCGTGCCGAACTCGGAGTTCATCAACGGACGGGTGGTGAACTGGACCTTCGGCGAGCAGTTCAGGCGAATGCATGTTTCCTTCGGCGTGGCCTATGGCGCCGACAAGGAGTTGGTGCGTGAGGCGGGCTTGGCGGCGGCGCGCGATGTCGCCTATACAGTAGAAGACCAGCGACGCGGAATCGAGGTGTGGCTGGTGGGCTTCGGCGACAGCAGCCTCGATTTCGAACTGGTGGTGTGGGTCGATCTGGTGGGGGCGCTGGCCCCCGCCAAGGCCAACGCCGCCTACCTTTGGGCGCTCGAGACCGAGCTCGGTCGTCGTGGCATCGAGATTCCGTTCCCCCAGCGCGATCTGAACTGGCGTGGCGGCAGGGTCGAGGTCAGTCTGGTGGCGGATGGGGCAGGACGTACCAAGGAGCGAGCATGAGCGAATCAGTCATGAGTGAGTCATTGAATGTTCTGGGTGGGCCGCTGCTCGCCTGTTCCTATTCGCCGCTCACCGGATTCTTTCGAACCGGTTGCTGTGAATCGTCGCCCGACGATCCTGCCCGGCACCTGGTGTGCGCGAAGATGACCGCCGAATTTCTCGCCTTCTCGAAGTCCCGCGGCAACGACTTGAGTACGCCGCGCCCCGAATACCGCTTCGCCGGCCTCAAGCCCGGGGATCGCTGGTGTCTGTGCGCCGCGCGCTGGCTGGAAGCCTACGAAGGCGGCGCCGCACCGCAGGTCGTGCTTGCAGCCACCCACCGCGATGCGCTGCAGATCGTCACTCTCGATGCGCTGCGCCGGCATGCGGTCGATCAGCTCGACGAACGCTGAGTCGCTCTACCAGTCGCGCCGGATGCGGTTCTTGTACTGCACATCGTGGGGTAGGCGCGCTTGCATCTGTTCAAGTCCCTTGAGCAGCCTTTGCGCGACCTCATCGAGGAGTTCGGAGGGCAGCAGGGGCAGTTCGTTGGGTCGCGCCAGCGACCTGGCGAGGTTCTTCGCCTGGCGTTTTCGCATCTGTTCGTCGCTGGGAAGGTAGAGCGCCAGCTCATTTCGATCCAGCAGGGCCAGGAACTTGAGCCGACCGTCAATGCGTTGCAGGTAGCGTTCGCGCGCCTCTTGCGCGGTGGTCATGGCATGCCCTCCATCCAGCTATTGTGCCGAGACTATCACTTTGGAGATAGGCCGGGGTCGCCGTCCGCCGGCCGGATGCCGCCGTTTGCCGGCTCAGGCGTGCAGCCGCGCGGCCAGCAGCGGGGCGAGATATCGGCCGGTGTGCGAGCTTGCAGTCACTGCGATCGTCTCCGGCGTGCCGCAGGCCACGATCTGTCCGCCGCCGCCGCCGCCCTCGGGGCCCAGGTCTATGACCCAGTCGGCAGTCTTGATGACATCGAGGTTGTGTTCGATGACCACAACCGTATTGCCGTGGTCGCGAAGGCGATGAAGGACCTTCAGCAGCAGCTCGATATCCGCGAAGTGGAGCCCCGTGGTGGGCTCGTCGAGGATGTAGAGCGTGCGCCCGGTATCGCGTTTCGATAGCTCGAGCGCCAGCTTCACTCGCTGTGCCTCGCCGCCCGAGAGCGTGGTGGCGCTTTGCCCGAGGCGGATGTAGCCGAGGCCGACATCGGTCAATGTCTCGAGCTTTCGGGCCACCGCGGGTACCGCCGAGAAGAAGGCGAGGGCCTGCTCGACTGTCATCTCGAGGACATCGAAGATGGTCTTGCCCTTGTAGCGGATCTCGAGTGTTTCGCGGTTGTAGCGCTTGCCGTGGCAAACATCGCAGGGGACATACATGTCAGGCAGGAAATGCATCTCGACCTTGATCAGGCCATCGCCCTGGCAGGCTTCGCAGCGTCCGCCCTTGACGTTGAAGCTGAAGCGTCCGGGGCCGTAGCCCCGACCCTTGGCCTCTGGAACCCCGGCGAAAAGATCGCGAATCGGGGTCATGAGCCCGGTGTAGGTGGCGGGGTTGGAGCGCGGCGTGCGGCCAATCGGTGATTGGTCGACGTTGATGACCTTGTCGAAAAACGCCAGCCCGTCGATTTCGCGGTGCGGTGCGGGGTCGAGGCTCGAGCCATAGAGGTGCCGGGCGGCGAGCGCATAGAGGGTGTCATTGACCAGCGTCGATTTGCCCGAACCCGAGACCCCCGTGACGCAGGTCAGCAGCCCGACCGGAAGGTCTACGTCGACCGACTTGAGATTGTTCCCCGCCGCGCCGCGGATCCTGAGCAGGCGTTCGCCATCCGGCTCGATCCGTTTCGCGGGAATCGCGATTTTCCGCCTGCCCGCGAGAAAGGCGCCGGTAAGGGAGTCGGGACTCGCCACGATGTCGGTCGGCAGGCCTTCGGCGATCACCGCGCCACCGTGCTCGCCAGCGCCTGGGCCCATGTCGACCACATGGTCGGCCGCGCGGATGGCGTCTTCGTCATGTTCCACCACGATCACGGTGTTGCCCATGTCGCGCAGGCGCTTGAGGGTCTCGAGCAGGCGGTCGTTGTCACGCTGGTGCAGGCCGATGGAGGGCTCGTCGAGCACGTACATCACCCCGGTAAGCCCCGAGCCGATCTGACTGGCGAGGCGGATTCGCTGCGCTTCGCCCCCCGACAGGCTGTCGGCCGAGCGGTCGAGGGTGAGGTAGTCGAGGCCGACGTTGATGAGAAACTGCAGACGGCTCGAGATCTCGGAGACGATCTTGTCGGCGACCTGGGCGCGATGTCCCCCGAGACGGAGCTCGTCGAAGTAGGCCTTGCTGCTCGCCAGCGGCATCGCGCTCAGCTGTGGCAGGTTGCGCGTCCCGACCATCACGTGCCGTGCTTCGCTGCGCAGGCGCGTCCCCTCGCACGCCGGACATGCGTGGGTGGCGCGGTATTTCGAGAGCTCCTCGCGCACCGCCAGCGAATCGGTCTCGCGGTAGCGCCGTTCGAGGTTGGGGATGATGCCCTCGAAGCTGTGCTCCTTGAGTGTCATGCGGCCCGCGTCAGAGAGGTAGCGAAACGCGATCCGGGTCTTGCCGGAACCGTACAGCACCACCTTGCGGATACCTTCCGGCAACTCGTCGAAGGCGGTTTCTATATCGAATTTGTAGTGCTGGGCCAGGCTCGCCAGCATCTGGAAGTAGAACTGGTTGCGACGATCCCAGCCGCGGATGGCACCCGAGGCGAGCGACAGGCCGGGGTGAGCGACGACCCGCGCGGGATCGAAGAAGTCCACGATGCCCAGACCGTCGCATTTCGGGCAGGCGCCGGCCGGATTGTTGAAGGAGAACAGCCGCGGCTCCAGCTCGGCGAGCGCAAAGCTGCACACCGGACAGGCGAAACGTGCGGAGAACAGGTGCTCGTTGCCGCTATCCATCTCCACCGCGAGGGCGCGACCTTCGGCGTGCGCAAGCGCGGTCTCGAAGCTCTCGGCGATCCGCTGGCGCGAATCGGGGCGGGTCTTGAGCCGGTCGATGACCACGTCGATGTCGTGACGGACATTCTTGTCGAGCTTCGGCAAGGTGTCGATCTCGTGGATTTCGCCGTCGATGCGGATGCGCACGAAACCCTGCGCGCGCAGGTCACCGATCAGATCGAGCTGCTCACCCTTGCGCCCGGCCACCACCGGGGCAAGGATCATGAGCCGGGTTTCCTCGGGCAGGGCCAGCACGGTATCGACCATCTGCGCGACGCTCTGCGCTTCGAGCGGGTGCTCAGGATGGTCGGGGCAGTGCGGCGTGCCGGCTCGGGCAAAGAGCAGGCGCAGATAGTCGTGAATCTCGGTGACCGTGCCGACGGTCGAGCGCGGGTTGTGGCTGGTCGCCTTCTGTTCGATCGAGATCGCCGGTGACAGCCCTTCGATCAGGTCGACGTCGGGCTTTTCCATCAGTTGCAGAAACTGACGCGCATAGGCGGACAACGATTCGACGTAACGACGCTGTCCTTCGGCGTAGAGGGTGTCGAAGGCGAGCGAAGATTTCCCGGAGCCGGACAGGCCGGTGATGACGGTGAGCCGGTCTCGCGGGATGTCGAGGCTGATGTTCTTGAGATTGTGGGTGCGGGCGCCGCGAATCCTGATGTAATCCATGTGCCTGACGGGTGCCGTGAGCAACCTGCTAATATACGCAATTCACCTTGCCTGACCAAACCAAGCATGTCCCAGACCGCGTCAGACCGGATGAGCCCCGAAGAGCGTCGTGTTGGTGCCACCCTGGCATCCATCTTCGGGCTGCGCATGCTCGGCCTGTTTCTGATCCTCCCGGTGTTCGCCGTCTATGCCGAGACCCTCCCCGGCGGGGACGACCTCACCATGGTCGGGCTTGCGCTGGGTGCGTATGGCCTTACCCAGGCCTGCCTGCAACTCGCCTTCGGCGCCGCCTCCGACCGATTCGGTCGAAAACCGGTGATCGTCTTCGGCCTGGTGCTGTTCGCGCTCGGCAGCATGGTCGCGGCCATGGCGACCGACATGCACATGATGATCGCCGGCCGGGTGCTGCAGGGGGCCGGGGCGATCTCGGCGGCGGTCACCGCACTGGCGGCCGACCTCACCCGGGAGCAGCATCGCACCAAGGTCATGGCAATGATCGGCGCCTCGATCGGCTTGGTGTTCGCGGGTTCTCTGGTGCTTTCGCCTGCGCTCTACGCATGGATCGGCATGTCGGGCATCTTCTGGCTCACGGCGGTGCTTGCGCTGCTGGCGATCGCTGTCCTGCTCACGGTCGTGCCGGCGGCACCGCCAGTGCCGAGGGCTACCGGGCGAATTCTCGACGTGCTGCTCGACCCGCAGCTGATGCGGCTCAATTTTGGCGTCTTCTGTCTGCATCTGATGCAGACCGCGATGTGGGTGCTGGTACCCTCGGCACTGGTGGCAACCGGCAATCTGCCGCTCGCCGAGCACTGGAAGGTCTATCTGCCCGCGGTGCTGGTGTCCTTCTTGTTCATGGTGCCGGCCGTGATCATGGCGGAGAAACACGGTCGCATGAAGCTGGTGTTCAATCTGTCGATCGGCCTGCTGCTGCTCGTACAGCTCGGGCTTTACCTCTTCGGCAGTGGATTGATGCCGCTGGCGCTTTGGCTGACACTGTTCTTCGTCGCCTTCAATATCCTCGAAGCCACCCAGCCGTCGTGGATTTCAAGGGTGGCGCCGGCCAGTTCGAAGGGGACGGCGCTTGGTATCTATAACACCCTGCAGTCGATCGGGCTGTTCCTCGGCGGCGCCCTGGGTGGATATATCGCCAAGCACTACGGTGCGGGCATGGTGAACCTCTTTTGCAGCGCTCTGGCCGTGTTCTGGCTGCTTGCTGCCGCAGGCATGGTGGCGCCGGCGCTGCGTGGTCGCACGACTGCGACCGCAAGCTGATCAATATTTTCGAGACAAGGAGTCTGGCATGGCATCGCTGAACAAAGTAATCCTGATAGGCAACCTCGGGGCCGACCCGGAAACACGCTACGCCCCCTCGGGTGACGCAATCTGCAATCTCCGCCTGGCAACCACCGAAACCTGGAAGGACCGCACCAGCGGTGAACGCAGGGAAAACACCGAATGGCATCGTGTGGTGTTCTTCGGCAAACTCGCGGAGATCGCGGGGCAGTATCTGCGCAAGGGCAGCCAGATCTACGTCGAGGGACGGATCCAGACGCGAAAATGGCAGGACAAGGAAGGCCAGGATCGATACACCACCGAGATCCGTGGTGACGAGATGAAGATGCTCGGTAGCCGCCAGGGCATGGGCGGTAGCGATGCGCCGTCGCGTGGTGGCGATGCCGGGGACTTCGATGCCCCCCAGAGTAGTCGTCCCGCGCCGCCGCAGGCTCCGCGCAAGCCCGCCGCGCCGGCAGGTGGCGGCTTGGGCGATTTCGACGATGACATCCCCTTCTAAAACGCACCTTTAAGGCAGAATCAAACGGACCCGGGCAATGCCCGGGTTGTCCAGGTCTTGCGCCCCTCCAGCGCCGAAGTGGGTGTCTACGGCTTGGCCTGCGGCACGGAAAGCCGCGCCGCGCACCCTCTTGGCCCGGGGTCCCCGCAGCGGTGCCGGGCCCTCTCAGGGCGCTTGTTCCGTGCTCAGCGCTGCTTCTCTTCGCCGGGCTGCGCCTGAGTGTCCGCGTCCTGATAGAGTTCGCCAAAGGTCTTTTCCGCGGGCGCGGCTTCTTCCTGCTCGGCTCGCGAGTCCCACTCCGACCGCTGCTCCGATTGAGCAGGCGCCGGTGCGGCATTGGCATGCGCTGCCTGCGCTTCGCCTGCCCCGGTGTGCGGCTTTTCCAGTGCCTCGTCCGAGGCCGCGACCGATTCGTCGGGTTGCGTGGCAACGTCAGGCTTCGATGCGGTGGCGGCTATCGTCTCGGTTTCTTCGCTGGCCGGTTCGAAGGTGGACTCCGCTTCGACCTCATGTGCGGCGCCTTCCGCCGACATGCCCTCGTCGCCATCCGGCAAGCTCGCAGCAACGGCCGCGCCGCCTGCGCTGCCGAGCAGCAGCCCGGTTACCCGCTCCCTGAAGAGATCCCGCGTGGAGCCGCTCGAGAGCTTTTCATAGCCTGAGGACAGGTGTTCGAACAAGTCCTTGTAGGAACCCGCCATCGAGGCCACAAGGCTTGCGGTCTTGTCGAAATGAGACTCGACTTCCCGCTTGTAGCCCGAGATTTCATCCTTCTGGCGAGCGACCTCCGCTTCGAGTTCATCAACGCGCTTTTTGGCGCCGCCGAAGCTGCGGCCGACGAAGAAGCCGATTGCGGCCGCAATCAGCGTTGCCAACGCGCCAACCAGCCACCAGGTCTGTTCGGTCATCTCGATTTCCCCTTTCGTAGTTGCGGCACAGGTGCTCGCGAGGCCCGCTTGTTTCGGGCATTGAACCAGCGGGAGACTGCGGTCTACCGAAGCCTTTTCCGGGCCTCGGCGAGGCAGCCCACCGCTTGCAAGTATATCGGCATTGCGAATTCCTACTCCCGCTTCAGCCGCAAACCGCCTTCCGGATGCGGGCCAGGCCGTGCTCGAGCGTGCTTGCGGGGCAGCCGAAGTTCAGCCGCACGAAGCCGGGGGCGCCAAAGGGCGCGCCATCGGAGAGGCCCACTCCAGCGTGCTCGAAGAATTTTGCCGGATTGTCGATTTCTCGATCCGACATGAGTGAACGGCAGTCGATCCAAGCCAGGTAGGTCGCTTCGGGCGAGGCGCAGGAAAGGCCGGGCAGCCGGGAGATCTCGTCGACAACGCGGTCGCGGTTCTGTCGGAGCACCTCGAGCAGCGCCATGCGCCAAGGTGTGCCGTGGGCGTAGGCCGCTTCCGCGGCGACGAAACCCAGCACGTTCGGGTGAGGCACGACACCGCGCATCGCACGCCGGTAGCGGGTCCGCAGTGTCGCATCGGGAATGATCGCGAAAGCGCAGTAGAGTGCGGCGATGTTCCAGGTCTTGCTCGGCGCCATCAGTGTGATGGTGCGCCTGGCGACGGCCTCGTCGAGCGCCGCGACCGGCAGATGAGGTGTCGATTCATCGAACACCAGTCCGCAGTGGATCTCGTCGGAGCAGATCACCAGCTCATGCCGTTCCGCAATGTCGGCGATGCGCCGTAATTCGTGGCGGGTGAATACACGGCCCACCGGATTGTGCGGATTGCACAGCATGAACAGGCGGGTGTCGGGCGTGAGGGTGCGCTCGACCGCGTCCCAGTCCCATTCCCAGCGCCCTTCGCGCTGTACCAGCGGACATTGCAGCAGCGTCCTTCCGGTATTGGCCGGCGCCGACAGGAAGGGTGGATAGACCGGCGTGGCAGTGAAAACGCCATCGCCGGGTGCGCCCACCGCCTGGCATGCCAGATTGAAGCCGCTCACCACGCCGGGCAGCCACACCAGCCATTCCGGCTCGATGCGCCAGGCGTGATCGCGTGCGATGCCGTCGATGACCGCGTTCAGCAGACCGGGCCAAGCATCGGTATAGCCGAAGACACCATGCTCGATTCGCGCTTGCAAGGCTTCCAGGATGACCGACGGGGCCGCGAAATCCATGTCCGCCACCCACATCGGGATGATGTCCGCATTGCCGTAGCGTCCCCATTTCTCCCCCGGGACGCTACGCCGATCGATAATGCGCTGAAAGTCTTCGATACTGGACATGCGGGGCTCCGAAAATGGCTGCCCCGATTTTAACGCGCATCTCACGCCACCACGGCGGCGGCCAGCGTCAGGCGTGCCGCAGTGCGACAGACCCGGGCCCCGTGCGCCGCATCCGGCGACGTCCGGAAGCTCCCGCTTAGCGCCGCCGTGAGGATGAGCTTGCGCTCCGGGCCGTGTCCCTACATGCCGCCGCCGTGATGCTCGACGTAGTGCTTGAGCACCATCTTGAGCATGGCAACGCGATGCTTGTCGCCCTTGGCGCGCGCCTCGTCCATGTCGTCGCAGATCATCCGTTTGATGCGCTTCTCACCGCTGGGGGTGTGCACCAGATAGGCACCCAGCTCCACCGCCACCATTTCGGGAATGTGCTCGTGTTCGGCGATGGCGAGAATTTCTTCCTCGCTCAGGTCGGATAGTTCGATGCAATCTTCGAGCGTGAGCATGTTGATCCCTCCATTTGTATTGCCGTGAATCGGCTTCGTTCGGGCAGGCTGCTGAATCCGCTGCGTCGGGTGCGCATTCGTCTGCCATTCCGCTTTATGTTGTCAGTAGAGCACCTATTTGTTCGTACGGTATTGACCTGAGGCAACCGCGTTGGGTTTCGATCGCCCGCCTCGCGCTAGAATGCGGGCCGCGAAGAACAGCAGACGTTCGGGGGACGATAACGACATGAAAACGCTGACAAGCCATCCAGACCAGATCTACGCACTCGATTCGGGATATGGCCGCCCGATGCTGGACGCGATTCACCTGATTGTGCAGTCCGGGCGGGTGGCCGTCGTCGATACCGGAAACAACGAATCGGTACCGCTCGTCATGCAGGCACTGGACGAGTTGGGGTTGCGCGCCTCGGCGGTCGATTACGTGATGCTGACCCATATCCACCTCGATCATGCCGGCGGTGCCGGTGCCTTGATGCGAGCCTGCCCCGAAGCGCGCCTGGTGGTTCATCCGCGCGGCGTCCGGCATATGGTCGACCCGTCAAGACTATGGGCCGGGTCGGTGGCGGTCTATGGCGAAGAGACGGCGCGGCGGCTCTATGGCGAGATTCTTCCGGTGCCCGCCGATCGAATCGTCGCAGCCGACGATGGCCTGGTGGTCGATATGGCCGGGCGCCGTTTCGAGTTCCTCGATACACCGGGTCACGCGCGCCATCACGTGTGCATCTTCGACCATTGCGCAGGGGCGTTCTTCACCGGCGATACCTTCGGTCTCTCGTACCGCGAGCTGGACGTCGATGGACGGCCCTCGGTCTTTCCCACCACCACCCCGGTGCAGTTCGAGCCGCTCGAATTGCACCGGTCGATCGATCGCCTGTTGAGCTACGAGCCCGTCGCAATGTATCTCACCCACTACAGCCGAGTGACCGAAGTGCCGCGATTGGCGGCAGATCTGCACCGGCTGATCGATGCCCATGTGGCGATTGCCACCGCCGCCCACGGCAGCGGGGCAGCGCGGCACCGCGAGATCCTCGCGGGCCTTGAAGTGCTGCTGAGCGACGAGCGCGAGCGCCAGGGATGGGTCCTCGACGATGAGGCCTTGCGCGCGGTGTTCGCGATGGATCTGGAGCTCAATGCCCAGGGGCTCGGCGTGTGGCTGGACGCGCGCTGACGCCGCCGCGGCTCAGTGCTCTGCCTCGTTCGCCAACTGGGCTGAAAGCGTTTCGTACTTGACCTGGGCTGCGGGGTCGCCCTGGTCGGCGGCCTGTCGGTACCAGTAGGCGGCAAGTCGCGTGTCCCTGGCCTTGCCGTAGCCTTCTTCGAACATGTGGGCAATGATGTACTGGGCGCCCGGGTCTCCCGCCTCGGCCGCAGCCTGGTACCAGCGAGCCGCCAGCTTGTAGTCCTTGGGCGCGCCCTGCCCCACGAAATACTGGGTGGCGAGGCTCATCTGAGCGTCGCGCAGGCCCTGTGCGGCAGCGCGGCGAAACCATTCGTGGGCAACCCCATAGTCGCGCTTCACGCCATCGCCGTGCTCGTAGAGCAGACCGAAGTTGTACTGCGCCTGTGGCAGGCCCGCCTGTGCGGCGCGGCGCAGCCAGCGCCAGGCCGCGTTGTGGTCGTTCGAGGTGGTTTCTTCCCGGTACAGCATCATCGCCAGGTTGAACTTCGCCAGTCGGTTGCCGCCGCGTGCGCCCAGTTCGAAGAGCCGCGCCGCTTCGTCGAGCGCGCCCCTGTCATAGGCCGCGACCCCGGCGGCGCTGAATGCGGCCGCATCCATTGGCTGAGCCAGCGCCGTCCCTGCAGGAACGGCGCTGGAAAGCATGAGGCAGAGCAGGGCTTTCGACAGGAAGCGGGGCATCGAGGGAATTCCTCCTTCCGTCCTTCGATGGCCGCAGTGCCAGGTAGTTCAAGCCACGGCGCAGCCTGTGTATGATCCGCTCACGCAACGAACCGGGCTTCTGCTCATGAACAATTCCGACCGCATCGACACCGGGCCCGCGGAGCTCGCAACGGAGCGACGCTTTGGCGGCGTCGCGCGTCTTTACGGCGATGCAGGTTTCGCGCGGATCAAGGCTGCGCGGGTGGCGGTGGTCGGTATCGGCGGGGTGGGCTCGTGGGCCGCCGAGGCGCTCGCAAGGAGCGGGGTCGGGCGCATCGTGCTGATCGATCTCGATCACGTCGCCGAATCCAACATCAACCGACAGATCCATGCGCTGGAAGCCACTCTCGGCGCGGCCAAGGTGGATGCCATGGCGCAGCGGATCCGGGGTATCAATCCAGCGGTCGAGGTCGAGGCCGTCGATGACTTCGTCACCGCCGAGAACGCCGAATCCCTTGTTGCGGGGTGCGATTGGGTGGTCGATGCGATCGACCAGGTCAAGGTCAAGGTGGCGCTGATCGCGCTGTGTCGCCGCCTCGGCATGCCGCTTGTAACGGCTGGCGGAGCCGGTGGGAAGAGCGACCCGACGCGAATTCGGGTGGACGATCTTTCGCGCACCGAGCAGGATCCGCTGCTTGCCCGGGTTCGCAAGAGCCTGCGACAGAGCCACGGATTCGCGCGCGATCCGCGGCGCCGCTTCGGTGTGGCGGCGGTCTATTCCGACGAGCGCTTGCGTTATCTGAGCGGCACCGGGCAGGACGACGCACCGCAGGGGCTCAGCTGCGCAGGCTACGGCTCGAGCATGGTGGTGACCGCGAGCTTCGGACTCTTTGCCGCTGCGCAGGTGATCCAGGCGCTGGCGAGCGAGCCGCCCTGAGGCGCGCGAGCTAAGGGCCGGGCAGCAGCAGGGACGGGTCGACGGCGGTGCCGTTCAGGAACACGCTCCAATGCACATGCGGCCCGGTGGCCCGTCCGGTGGCGCCGGCGCGCCCTATGGCCTGCCCGGTTTTGACAATCTCGCCGGTGTGTACGCCGATGCTGTCGAGATGGCAGAGCATGCTGATCAAACCCTGGCCATGGTCGATGAACACCGTCTTGCCGTTGAAGAAGTAATCGCCGGTGAGCGTGACTTCGCCAGCCGCGGGAGCCGCCACCGGCGTGCCCCTGGGTACGGCAATATCCAGGCCGCGGTGGGGCGCCCGTGGTTCGCCGTTGAAGGTGCGTCGCAGTCCGAAAGCGCTGGAGCGGCGCCCCCTGACTGGCAGCGCGAGCGCGGGAGGGCCTGTCTCGATCGCCCGCCAGATCAGCTTGGCGTCGTCCTGAAGGCGTTTCTCCCGTTCCCAGCGGGCAAGATCCTCGGGGTCGGGGTCCACATGGCGCTTGTTGCGCACGACCAGGTGCTGTACCGGGTAGCGCTTGTCGCGGATCTCGATGTCCATCGTTTCGAGGCGACCCTGCTCGTCCGAGACGATGAGCGGGTGCAGGCCGGGCTTCGTCTCAAGCGGAATGCCGACCAGCGCCTGCCACTCGCCGTTTTCGCGATAGACGAGTACCGGCTGGTCGCCAAATCGTGCCTGCGGGCGTGCCGCCGCTTCGGCGCCGAGCGCGATGCGCACGATTCCGCCCGGTACCGGTTGCGGCGTCAGCGCGGGAGCGAGCCCCGGAAGCAAGGTTGCGAGGAACGCCACCGCGAGGTGGCGGAGCTTGGTCGGCAAGAGCATGAGCATGGGCAGGGGGATTGTCTGTGGATGCGGTAATGATATGGTGTCGCGAGGGCCAGGCCAATCGCGCTGCCCGGCAGGCAGGTTCAATTTTCGGAGAGCTTCGACATGAAACAGGCGATCGTCTTGTTTGCCCACGGCGCACGTGACCCCGAGTGGGCAAGGCCGGTGCAGCGCATTGCGGCGATGATTTCCGAATCCGCGCCGGCGCTGCCGGTCGAGACGGCCTTTCTGGAGTTCATGTCGCCGGGGCTCGACGAGGCGATCGACCGGGTGGTGTCCGCGGGCGCCCGACAGGTGCGCGTAGTGCCGGTGTTTCTGGCTGAGGGTGGGCACCTGAAGCGGGATGTGCCGATCCTCATCGATGCCGCGCGGGCACGGCATCCTGCATGCGAGATTCAACTTGCACGCGCCGTCGGCGAGGATGAGGGCGTGGCACGGGCGATGGCGGCCTATGCGCAATCCGGCCTGGACGGTTGATCGCCAGATGCGCCCGGATTTCCCGCGGGTCCCGGGTGAGCTCGATTCCGGGCGCATCGTCTTTGGGCGCAGGAGCGAAATTGCGGCGATCACCGGGAAACTGGCGCCGCTGTGTGTGCAGGCCGAACTGGTGGCACTGGGGCTCAACGAGTTGATGCTCAACGCGCTCGAGCATGGCGTTCTTGGCATTGGCTTCGAGCGCAAGCGCGCCTTGATCGAGAGCGGTCGCTGGCTCGCCGAGATCGATCATCTCGAAGCGAGCGCGGCAAGCCTTGGGCCCGCAGGCGTTGTGGTACTGGAATACCGACGCATCAACGAATTGATCCGCTTTACCGTCCGGGATTGCGGTGCTGGATTCGATTGGCGGGCCTACATGGGGCTCGACCCGCTGCGCGGCGACGCGCCGAATGGTCGCGGCATTGCGATCGCAAGACTGCTGTGTTTCGATTCCCTCTGCTTTCGCGACGAGGGACGTGAAGTCGAGGTTCTTGCATTGGCCGCTTGATCGTGCGGCATCCGAGATACAAGGCGGCGACACGATTGACTTCCGAATGTATAAGCATATACTTATATTCATGAAGATCATCTCGCTCGCCATCAAATCGCAGTTGCTCGCTTTCGGCCTGCTTGCCGGCACGCTGTACGCTGCCGAACCGCCGATCGAGCTCGGACGTGTCGAATCCGGACCGGTCGCATCCAGTTACCCGGCCGAGGCGACCATCGAGGCGCTCGACGCCTCCACCGTCGCTGCCCAGGTGCAGGGGCGAGTGGTCGATGTCCGGGTGGATGCCGGCAGTCGCGTGAGCCGCGGCGACATTCTGATGCGCATCGACGCCTCCGAGGCCGATCAGGCTGTCGCGGCGGCGGACGCGCTGGTCGCTCAGGCCCGCGCCAATCTCTCCAATGCCCGCGCCAGCTATGATCGCAATCGCAGTCTGGTGGCGCGCAATTTCATTTCCAGGTCCGCGCTCGATCAATCCGAAGCGAATTGGCGTGCCGCCGAGGCTCAGCTCAAGGCCGCCACAGCCAGTCGCGCCCAGGCCGCCACCAACCGCGGCTTTGCGACCGTTACCGCGCCGATCTCGGGCATCGTCTCCGCAAGGCTCATCGAGCAGGGCGAGATGGCCCAGCCCGGGCGTGCACTATTGAGCATGTATTCGCCGGGCGCGATGCGTGCCGTGGCGGATCTGCCGCAGTACAAGCTCGACCAGCTCCGCAAGGGTGCCCTCAAGGCACGTGTGGAGTTTCCGACGGAAGGCCGCTGGGTCGATGCGACCTCGGTCACCCTGTTGCCGTCCGCCGATCCGCAAACCCACACCGTGAGGGCGCGGGTGCAGTTGCCCAGTGCGCTGCCAGGGGTCGTGCCCGGGATGTTCGCCCGCGTTCATTTCCTGAGCGGGGAGGCGCCGCGCATCACCGTGCCGGCTGCGGCCGTGCTGCGTCGAGGGGAGGTGACTGCGGTCTATGTGAGCGACGGCAAGGGCGGCTTTCGCATGCGCCAGGTGCGTCTCGGCGAGGCGCTCGACGAGTCTCGGGTGGAAGTGCTGGCCGGCGTCGCCGGTGGCGAAGAACTTGCCCTCGATCCGGTGCGCGCAGGCATGGCGGTCAAGTCCGCTGCCGCGCGCTGAGCGGAGGCAGCATGTCCGAACAGCAGAGCCGCCTCGGTGTCTCCGGCAGCATCGCCTCGGCATTCCAGCGCAATGCGTTGACGCCGCTGCTGGCGCTGGTGCTGTTTCTGATGGGGGTGTTCGCCACCCTGGTGACGCCCAAGGAGGAAGAGCCCCAGATCGACGTCACCATGGCCAACGTCTTCATCCCCTTTCCCGGCGCCTCGGCCCGGGATGTCGAGTCGCTGGTGTCGACGCCGGCCGAGCAGGTGCTGTCGCGCATGGCCGGGGTGAAGCATGTGTATTCGGTGTCGCAGCCCGGCATGGCGGTCGTCACCGTCGAATTCGAGGTCGGGGTGCCCAACCAGACCGCGCTGGTGCGGCTGTATGACACCATCAACTCCAATCGCGACTGGGTGAGCCCGCAGCTTGGCGTCGGCGACCCGATCATCAAGCCCAAGGGTATCGACGACGTACCGATCGTCAGCCTGACCCTGTGGACCCCCGATGCGGCGCGCTCCGCCTTCGACCTTCAACAGGTGGCGCGGGCCGCCGAGATCGAACTGAAGCATATTGCCGGTACCCGCGATGTGAGCACCATCGGTGGCCCGGGGCATGTGATCCGGGTTCAGATGAGCCCCGAGCGGATGAGCGCATTCGGCGTCACTGCGCAGGATCTGCAAGCCGCCCTGCAGTTGGCCAATGCGTCCCAGCCGGCCGGCAGCCTGGTGCGCGGCAACCAGGAGGTGCTGGTGCAGACCGGTACCTACATCGAATCGGCTGGCGACGTGCGGCGCCTGGTGGTCGGCGTGGCAAACGGCAAACCGGTCTTCATGGGCGATGTGGCGACCGTCGACGACGGCCCGGATCAAGCCAGCCAGTATGTATGGTTCGGCACCGGTGCCGCGGCGGCGACGGCAGGGATCGAGGCCGCCGGGCGGTTCCCCGCGGTGACGCTGCAAGTCTCGAAGAAGCCGGGAGTCAATGCCGCCGATGTCGCCGACGCGATCGTCGCCCGCGCGAACGCGCTCAAGGGTGCGGTGATCCCTGAAGGGGTCGAATTCACGGTGACCCGCAACTATGGGGTGACGGCCAACGACAAGGCCCAGAAGCTCATCGGCAAGCTGGTGTTCGCCACCTCCGCGGTGGTGGTGCTGGTGCTGCTGGCGTTGGGCTGGCGCGAAGCGGTGATCGTCGGGCTGGCGGTGACGCTTACCCTCGCGGCGACGCTGTTCGCCTCCTGGGCCTGGGGTTTCACCCTGAACCGGGTGAGCCTGTTCGCGCTGATCTTCTCGATCGGCATCCTCGTCGATGACGCGATCGTGGTGGTCGAGAACATTCACCGCTGGCAGCAGCTCGAACCGCAGAAACCACTCTGGCAGCTCATCCCGAAGGCCGTCGATGAAGTCGGCGGGCCGACGATTCTGGCCACTTTCACGGTGATCGCCGCGCTACTGCCGATGGCTTTCGTGACCGGCTTGATGGGGCCCTACATGAGCCCGATCCCGATCAACTCGTCGATGGGGATGTTCATCTCGCTGGCGGTGGCGTTCGTGGTCACGCCGTGGCTCGCGCAGAAGATGCTCAAGCCGGCCGACGCGCATCACCACGAGGGCGAGGACAAGCTCACCAGGCGTCTCGACGGCTTCTTCCGGCGCATCATGAGCCCCTTGCTCGACCCGCAACACGGCGGGCGGGCCCGGGGCGTGCTGTGGCTCTCGGTGGCGGTGCTGATCGCCGGCTCGGTGTCGCTCGCCGCGGTCGAGCTGGTGGTGCTCAAGATGCTGCCCTTCGACAACAAGTCGGAGTTCCAGGTGGTGCTCGACATGCCTCAGGGCACGCCGCTGGAGGAGACCAACAGGGTGCTGCACGAGATCGGCGACTATCTCGCCGAGGTGCCCGAGGTCACCGACTACCAGACCTACGCCGGCACTGCCGCACCGATCAACTTCAACGGACTGGTGCGGCAGTACTATCTGCGCAGCAGTCCCGAGATGGGCGACATCCAGATCAACCTGGTCGACAAGCACCACCGCGATCGCAAGAGCCACGAGGTGGCGGCGGCGGTGCGTGACGAGGTGATGTCGATCGCCCGGCGCAGCGGCGGAAACGCCAAGGTCGTCGAAGTGCCGCCGGGCCCGCCGGTGCTCTCGCCCATCGTGGCGGAAGTCTACGGCCCCGACTATGCCGGCCAGATCGCGGTTGCGAAGACGGTGCGCGAAGCCTTCGAGGGCACGGCCGACATTCTTGGCGTCGATGATACGGTCGATGAGGCGGCGCCCAAGGTCGTGCTGCAGGTCTCGCAGGCCAAGGCCGCGCTGATGGGCGTGTCGCAGGCGGACATCGTTGCGGTGGTCCGGCTCGGCCTTGCCGGCGAGGACGTGACGCCGGTCCATGGCGGCGACAACAAGTACGAGATCCCGGTGCGTATCCAGTTGCCGGCGAACAGCCAGTCGAGCGTGGAGACGCTGCTCAAGCTCAAGGTGCGCTCGCGCGACGGGCGCCTGGTGCCGGTATCCGAGCTGGTCGAGGTGCGTCCCACCACGCGCGACCAGGTGCTCTACCGCAAGGATCTGCTGCCGGTGGTCTATGTCACCGGAGACATGGGCGGAGAGCTCGATTCCCCGCTATACGGGATGTTCGCGATCCGCGCCAAGCTGAATGAGCTTCCGCTTGTCGGCGAACACCTCGCGGGCACGCTCGGCGAGTGGTTCATCCGCCAGCCCGACGACCCCTATGCGGCCTACAGCGTCAAGTGGGACGGCGAGTGGCAGATCACCTATGACACCTTCCGCGACATGGGCATTGCCTACGGCGTCGGCCTGATCCTGATCTACCTGCTGGTGGTGGCCCAGTTCCGCAGTTACCTGGCGCCGCTCATCATCATGGCGCCGATCCCGCTCACCATCATCGGCGTCATGCCCGGCCACGCCTTGCTGGGGGCGCAGTTCACCGCCACGTCGATGATCGGCATGATCGCGCTGGCCGGCATCATCGTGCGTAACTCGATCCTGCTGGTCGACTTCATCAACCATCAGGTCGGGGAAGGGATTGCGTTTGCGGAAGCGGTGATCCGTGCCGCCGCGGTGCGGGCCAAGCCGATCGGCCTGACCGCGCTGGCGGCGATGATCGGCGCGATATTCATCCTCGACGACCCGATCTTCAACGGCCTGGCGATCAGCCTCATCTTCGGCATCCTGGTGTCGACCGTGCTGACCCTGGTCGTGATTCCGGTGCTGTATTTCGCCGCGTTCTCGCGGCGCAAGGCGGCACCGGGCTGAGGAGCGAGGCGTGAAAAGCCAGGCCCCCTCACCCCTCAGCCCTCACCGCGACTGCAAGGAGCCATAACATGACCGTCAATCAATTCGTCCGTATCTTCGCCGGCGCATTCGTGCTGATCTCGCTGGCGCTCGGGGTGGAAGCCTCGCCGCTGTTCGTGAGCAAGAACTTCCTGTGGTTTACCGCCTTCGTCGGCCTCAATCTGTTCCAGAGCGGCTTTACCCGTTTCTGTCCGCTCGAGAACATCCTTCGCAAGCTTGGCGTCAAGGATTCGATCGGCTGCGCGTGATAGCGAGTGATAGCGCGTCAGGCCGCGTCGCGTCGGCGGCCCTGAAGTTGCTGCGGGTGCCGTTCGCGTCTCTGCTCCGCCGGGCTCAAGTCGAGGCTGGGCGTTGCCGTAACTTCGGGAATGCGGAACCTTGCGCGGGCTGCGCCCGATCCTGTCAGTGCACCGAACCTCGATGTCGAACGCATCGGGCGGGGCGGCGCGCGCCTGAGGGCACTGGGGCGCTCGCCGGTACTGCTCGCGGTGGCGGTTTTCACGGCCTGCGTGGCGCTGGTGTTCGCCGCCACGCATCGCATCCAGAGCGCCGACGAGGCGCGAGCCCTTGAGGTCTTGCACCATGAAGCGGGACTCCTCACCGAAGAGCTGAGGGACCGTTTCACAGCGCTGCGCGTCCTGCTCACCGGTGCCGCGGCCTTCCTCCGCTCCTCCGACCTGGTGACGCGCGAGGACTGGCAGAGCTATCTGCAACATGCCCTCGAGCCTGCGGCACAACAATCCGGTGTGCAGGGCGTGGCCTTCATTCAGCGGGTCGAGCGCGATGATTTGCGTGCTTTCGAGGCATCGGCGGATTGGCCCGCGGGGCGAACGCCCAGGGTCTTTCCTGCCGGCGAGCGACCTCGGTACTTTCCAGTGCGCCTTCTGGAGCCCGCGACGGCCGAGAATCTCCGGATCATGGGCTTCGATCTGTATTCGGATCCGGTGCGTCGAGCGGCGATCGATGCTGCGCTGCTAAGTGATCTGCCGACCCTCTCCGGCCCGCTCGGACTGAAGACCGATGCCGGCGTGCAGCGCACCGCGGCGATCCTGTTCCTGCCGGTGCGCGAACGCGGCGCTGTCCAGCACTCGAACCCGGTCGTTGGACTGACGCTGGTGGCATTCCGCTATGCCGACCTGGTCCAGCCCTTGCTGCAGCGACACGCGGCGTCGATCGGCGTGTCGATCAACGACCTTTCTGCCGCGGCGGGGCCACAAGTTCTGTTCGACGGCTCGCAGGGCCGGCCGCTGATGCCTGAGCTGAATCGCTCGCTGCGCATCGGCGCGCGCAGCCTGCAGCTTTCGTTCCATCCAGCGACACCGGACGTGTCGACGCCTGGGACCCTCGCCTTGCAGGCTGGCGGCACCGCGTTCAGTGTGGTGCTGGCGCTGCTCGTCTATCTGCTGCGCACCGCCGAGACTCGGGCGTCGGCGACGGAAAGGCTGGCGACCGCGAGCCTTGCGGCCAGCGAGCGGCGATTTGCGCTCGCCATGCAGGCGGCATCCGAGGGCGTGTGGGAGTGGCGAAGCGGCAGCCGCAATGTGTTTCTTTCCGCGCAGAGCAGGGCGCTGCTGGCGCCGGCGAAACTGGCCGAACAGGCGGGGCTGCGCAGCGTGCTGCGCCTGCTGGGCGTGGAGGAACGCAAGCGCCTGCTTGCCGGCATGCGATCCCTTATCGAGGCAGACTGTCTCCAGGAACTCGATGTCTGTCTCGACGCGGGGCCGCGCGGCAGGCGCTGGTTGCGCCTTCGCGCCAGCGCCGACCGCCTGCCCGGCGGTGCCTTGGAGGGCCTGGCCGGCTCCTTGTCGGACATCAGCGAGCTGCGCGAGGGCGAAAACCGCCTGCGCCACACCGAGCGCTTTTTGTCGAATCTCGTCGATGTGGTGCCTGACGCCATCGTCGTGACCGATGCTCGATCACGGGTCCTGGCGCTCAATCGCATTGCCGAACGCCTGTTCGGGCTCGCTCGCGGCGATGTGATCGGGCACACCCTCTCCAGCCTGCTTCACAACCCGTTCTGCGAACGCCTTGAACGCGAGGACCAATGGGTGGCCAATCACCGCTCCGGCAGTTCCAGCGAGGATGTATTCGGACCTGAGGGCGCCGCACCAATCCATCTCACGGTCCGCAAGGTGCCCATCCATGACGCAAGCGACCGCCCGGCGGTGGTGACGGTGCTCAACGACATCACCTCCCTGCGCCAGGCGGAATTCGGACTGCGCGCCTCGCTGGAGGAATTCGATGCGCTGTTCCGCAACGCATCGCTGGGCTTCGTGCTCGTCGACCAGGGGGGCTTCATCCGCAAACTGAACGCCGCTTTCGAGCGCATTGCGCAAAGGCCCCTGGACGAGTTGCTGGCGCTCGATATCCGCACACTGATTTCGGTCGGCCGGCCGCAGGCGATCGCGCAGGCCTGGGAAGAAGCATTCACCTGCGGACACTTCGATCCGATCGAAACCGCCTGCCTGAGGCCGTGCGGCGATGCGGTGGCAGTGCGCATGAGCGGCGCCCGGGTCACGCGCCTGGATGGCGACGGAAGCGTATGGTGCATCGTCGAGGACATCTCCCGGCAGCAGGCCTCGGACCGGGCGCTCGCCGAGGCCAACGAAGTCAACCGGACCATTCTCGCGGCGCTGCCCGATGTGCTCGTTCAGGTCGACGAGCACGGTCGTTTCGTGCGTGCCCACGCTGCGGATCAGGCCGAGCTGACGGTCGATCCCGAGCGCTTTGTGGGCAAGTCGATCGAGGAGGTATTGTCGCCGCAGCGGGCTGCCGCCTACCGTGCCAGTATCGCGCGCGCCATTGCCGGCGAGGGGCCGCAGGTGCTCGAATATGCGGCGCGCGACCGCAACGGCGCGATCCAGGACTACGAGGCGCGCACGGCCCCGGTTGCCGGCGGCGGGGCAATTACCATCGTGCGGCGGATCACCGAGCGCAAGCGGGCCGAACGGGCCTTGCGGGAGAGCGAGTTGCGCTGGCAGTTCGCCCTCGAGGGCGCGGGCGACGGGGTGTGGGACTGGAATCTGGCGAGCCGCGAAATACTTCGTTCACGGCGATGGTACGAGATGCTCGGCTACGAGCCCGACGGCGAGGGAATTCAATCCCGGGAGGAATGGTTCGCATTGATCCATCCCGACGACCGGGCGGCCACGCGCGAGCTGGCCCTGGCACTCGAGAGCGGCGCCGCCGACGGATATGTGAACGAATACCGGATGCTTGCCGCGGACGGCTCGTGGCGCTGGGTGCTCAGCCGCGGCAAGTCGATCGCGTGTAGCGAAAAGGGTGGGGCGATCCGCGTCATCGGTACTACCACCGACATCACCGAACGCAAGAGCGCTGAAGCTGCGGTGCGCGAGAGCGAAGCGCGGTTCCGGCGATTGGCGGATTCGGCGCCGGTGCTGATCTGGGTCTGTGACCAGCACGGCGAACGCAGCTATCTCAACCGCACCTGGTGCCAGTTCGTCGGCCGGACGCTGCCGTCACTGGCCGGCCGAGGCTGGACCGAACAGATCCATCCTGATGATCGTGCGGCTTACCTGGCGCGCTACGAAGCGGCGATCGCCAGCCGGCAGAATTTTTCTGCCGAACTTCGACTCCTGCATGCGGATGGCAGCTACCGTCGTCTCATCGATACCGGTTTGGTTGCGCTGGATGACGCGGGCCAGATCCAGGGCTTCATCGGCAGTTGCGTCGATGTGACGGTGCTCGCTGTCGCTGAAGCCGAGTTGAGGCGTCACAGTGAACGACTCGCCGATCTCGTCGAGGAGCGGACTTGCGACCTGCGGCAGGCAAAGGAACTGGCGGAGGCCGCGAATCAAGCGAAGTCGGTATTCCTGGCCAACATGTCGCACGAACTGAGGACGCCGTTGCACGCGATTCTCAGCTACGCCCGGCTTGGCGAGCGCCGCGCCGACAGTGCCTCCGCGGAGCGTCTCAGGGACTACTTCGGACGGGTCGGGGCCAGCGGCAATCGCTTGCTCGCCTTGCTCAACGATTTGTTGGATCTATCCAAACTCGAGGCGGGCCGGATGAAGATGGACGTCCAGGATTGCAAGCTGGACGAGGTCGTCGTCGAGGTCATCGCCGAGTTCGAGGCGATGTGCGTTGACAAGGCCCTTTCGCTCGGCGTCTCGATGCCGCAAGGTGGCCTGCCTGCTCGCGTCGACGCGGTGCGGATCGGACAGGTCGTGCGCAACCTGCTTTCCAACGCGATCAAGTTCACCCCCGAGGGTGGCCGCATCGATGTTTCCCTGTCGAAGGGCAGCATGCCATCGGGGCGCCGCAATACCGATTTCGAAGCGATGCCGGCTGCCCGGCTGCAGGTTTCCGACACCGGGATCGGGATCCCGGAGGCGGAACTGGAGGGCATCTTCGACAAGTTCGTACAGAGTTCCGCGACCGCCTCGGGGGCGGGCGGAACCGGACTCGGTCTATCGATCTGCTCGGAGATCGTGGCCGCACACAAAGGGCGGATTCATGCCCGCAGCAACGTTGCGGGAGGGGCGGATTTCGTGGTGGAGCTGCCACTCCTCGACGACGAAGCCGATGCGACGCTGCCATGGTTGGAAGAATCGACACAATGGGGTCACTTGTGAGCTATAAACACATTCTTGTCGTCGACGACGAGCCCTTCAATCGCGAGATCATCCTCGAAATCCTCGATGATCCGGGCTATCGGCTCAGTGTCGCCGAGGACGGCGACGAGGCGTGGACGCGGCTCAGCCAGGCCGGAGAGACCTTCGACCTGGTGCTGCTCGATCGCATGATGCCGGGCATCGATGGCCTCGAGATCCTGAGGCGCATGAAAGCGGCGCCAGCGCTGCGTGATCTGCCGGTAATCATGCAGACCGCGGCGGCCTCGCCCGAACAGGTTCGGGAGGGCATCGCCGCGGGGGCCTTCTACTATCTCACCAAGCCCTTCGAACTCGAAACCCTGCAGACTATCGTACGCTCGGCGCTCGAGAGCGCGAGCCGGCGACGCAAGGTGCAGGAGCAACTTCGCAGCCATGCCGACTCTCTTGCGCTGGTCGTCGATGCGCGCTTCGAGTTCCGTACGCTCGATGAGGCGCAGGCGCTGGCCGCGGTGATCGCCCGGGTCTGCGCAGATCCGGAGATGGTCGGAATGGGTTTGTCGGAATTATTGGTAAATGCGGTCGAACACGGCAATCTGGCGATCACCTTCGAAGAGAAAACGCGTCTCAAGGAGGCCGACTCCTGGCACGAGGAGATCGAGCGGCGTCTGGCAATGGCGGAAAACCGCGACAAGCGCGCCGCGCTGATGGTCCGCCGTGTGGAAGATGGCTGGGAGTTCGAGATCCGCGATCAGGGGAGCGGTTTCGATTGCTCGAAATTTCTCGAGCTCGCGCCGGAGCGGGCGTTTGCGCCCAACGGGCGGGGGATCGCGATGGCGCGGCAACTCGCCTTCACCGAACTCGAATATCTCGATCGGGGGACCCGGGTTCGAGTCCGCGCCAAGGCCTAGGCGACTGCCGGAGTGGGTCTTTGCCAGCCATTGGTGGCTTCACTGCAGGATTGAAACAGGTTCGAAATGACACAAGCTCTGGGTCTCAAGGTGCTGGTGGCGGATGACACCGCCGCCAATCGCAACATGATGGAAGCGTTTCTGCGCAAGCTCGGCTTCTCGTGCGTGACCGCGCGTGACGGACGCGAGGCGCTGCAGGTCTTCGAGCAGGCGCAGCCGGACCTTGTGCTGATGGACTTGATGATGCCGGAGATGGATGGATTCGAGGCAACCCGGCTGATTCGCCAGCAGCAGGGTGCCCGTTGGGTGCCGG
This sequence comes from Zoogloeaceae bacterium, assembly GCA_024235595.1. Lineage (GTDB taxonomy): Bacteria > Pseudomonadota > Gammaproteobacteria > Burkholderiales > Rhodocyclaceae > Cognatazoarcus. The sequence continues at coordinate 40,686 of JACKMC010000002.1, forward strand.
TGGTGATTCTGTCGGCGCTCAGTACCGAGGAGGACATCATTGCCGGCCTCGATTGCGGCGCCGACGACTACCTCACCAAGCCGATCTCGTTCGCGGTCTTCTCGGCCAAGATGCGCACCATGATCCGCCTGCTGTCGATGCAGCGTTCGGTGGCCGATGCGCTCGAGCGGGTGAGTTCGATCTCGAACGCGGTCATCGACGGGGTCATGTCGATCGACGAGCACGGCATCATCCAGTCGAGCAACCGCGCCGCTTGCGCAATGTTCGGTTACGACGCCGACGAGCTGATCGGCCAGAGCGTCGGCATCTTGCGTGCAGACGGCGACGGCGCGTGTGTCAGCCGCATGATCGCGCAATATCTGGACGGCGCAGAGGCCCGCTTCATCGGCCACATGAGCGAGCTGGATGCGCGAAAGAGGAATGGCGAGACTTTCGTCGTGGAAATCGGCATGAACGAGATGAGGCTCGCCGACAGCCGCCTGTTCATCGCGGTAACCAGGGACGTCACCGAGCGCCACCGCATCGCGCGCCAGCTTGCCGACACCGCGGAGCGCCTGCAGCGCTTTCACGACGAGCAGACGATCGAGCAGGATCTGGCTCGCAGCATCATGGAGCGGCAGGTCCAACGCGAATGGCTGCGCGATCCGCGGGTCGGCTTTGCCGTCATGCCGGCCACCCACTTCTCGGGCGACCTCGTGCTGGTAGCGCGCTCCGATCAGAATCGCACCTATGCGATGCTGGCCGATGCGACGGGACATGGCCTGGCCGCCGCGGTCAGCGTCTTGCCTGCGCTGTCCCTCTTCTACCGGCTGGCGACCCGTGACGTGCCGCTTGCGGACCTGATCCGGGAATTGAATGACCAGTTGCGTGCGGCATTGCCGGTCGGTCGCTTCGTCGGCGCCGCGCTGGTGTGCCTCGAGAAGGACGGACTGAATGGCGAGGTCTGGGTCGGTGGCGTGCCGGGAGTGCTGTTGCTCGCCGAAGACGGTTCGATCAGCCGGCGCTTCGCCTCGCAGCAGTTGCCGCTCGGCATCGTACCCAGTTCGCCGCTTGCCTCGCTGCCGGTGTCATTCGAAGCAAGGCCGGGCCAGCAGATCGTCGTATATTCGGACGGCCTCACCGAGGCGACCAATGCCGCGGGCGAGATGTTTGGCGAACAGCGCCTGCTGGCCGCGCTTGCCGGGTCCGACGCGGGGGGACGACTCGAGGCCGGCAAGCGGGCACTTGCCGCGCATCTTGCCGGCGTCCCCAGCCAGGACGATGTCTCGCTCCTGCTGCTCGCCTGCGAGCCAAGCCCCTGAGGGGGCCGCTCTCATCCAATCTGCGGAAAATCGTTCGTCGAATGGACCGACACCAGGCAAACATGGAGCGGCGCCGCAATCGCCGCATCGCGCTGGGCTGCGAAGCGAGGCTTATTGTCCAAGGACTGGCTACGCCGGTCGACGCGATATGCACCGAAGTCGCGGTCGGCGGACTGACCCTGCATGCCGCTTATGTGCCTCGCTCCGGCGAGCGGGTCGAGGTGCTCGTCGCCGCCCCACGCGGCGGCCTTGCCCTGCCTGCGCTGCGGGTGTGGGCGACGGTACGCCGTTGCCAGCGAGGCGAGGCGGGCAACTACGAAATCGGCCTCGAGATCATCGCAGTACTGGACTGACGCTCACCGCTGAGTGCGTCGCAGCGCGACCAGCGCGCCGAAAAGCGCGATCGCCGCGAAGCAGATCAGGGACCAGTTCGCGATCGACAGGCCGAGAAAGGTCCATGCGCGTTCGGTGCAATCGCCGGCGCCGCGAAAGATCATCGGCAGCGCGTCGGCGAGCGGAAAGCTGTCGAGCATGAACTCGAGCCCGGGCCCGCATTCCGGGATCGCCGGCGGGTAGATCTGAATCCAGCTCTGGCGCGCGGCCACGCCGCCACCCGCCAGTGCCAGCAGCAACAGCAGCAGGCCATAGCCGCGGCGGGCGCCGTCGCCCGAACCGTGCAGGCCCGCCACGAGCGCGACCAGCGCGACCGCGACGAAGGCATAGCGTTGCATGATGCACATCGGGCAGGGTTCGTAGCCGCCGTAGTACTGGAGGTAGAGGCCGAAGCCGAGCAGGCCCGCGCAGGTGGCGAAGAGCAGCAGGAAGGGGTGGCGCGGGTGATTCAGCAGTTTGGAGATCATGGTGCGTCGGTTGCGTCTTGGTGATGGCTATCGACCCGGTGGCGGGCGCGTGGTTCCGTCGCCGCAGTCAGTCCCTGGCGAGTGCGACCAGCGCCTCGAGTTGGTGCTGGATCGGTCCCGGGATCGGAACGCGGCCGGCCAGCATGGCACGGATCGTCTCCGCGTTGGCGCTTGGCGTGATGCCTTCGGGCATGTCGGGCAGTGGCGGTGCGCCGCCTTCGTCGCCGGCATGCATCAGCAGGCGCTCGCCGTCGCGATAGCCCCCGAGTTTCGGCGTTCGCCGTGGGTTGGCGTAGGCCTCGCCCTCGGTGCCTCGCAGCAGCATCGCCCGTCCGCCGTCGATGACCAGAAAATCGTCCATCCTCTCGATATATTCGGGATGGGTGACCGCTACGACGCGCACGCTGTGGCCGCGGCACGGGTCGATCAGCTTTGCCATGGTATGCCCGACGCTGCGCACGCCCAGCAAGAGGCGGGTCGCGAGCAGCCGGTCGAGGCCGGGTGACAGCAAGTCGAGACCCAGGCAGGCCGGCGCTCCGGCGGCAAGGCAGCGGCTCGCCTGTTCGGTGGAGTCGGCCTGCGTGACGTCGAGCTCGGCGAGCAGTTCGAACGGGCTGATTCTCGATTCGAAATCGTGGCGCCCCTGGATCAAGACCGGCACCCCCGCGCGCACCAGCAGCAGCGCCAGCAGGGGCATCAGGTTGGGCTGTCGGCGGGCGCCGTTGTAGCTCGGCAGGATCACGCAGCGCGGGCCCTCAGGTACCGCAAGTTGCGGCGTGCGTCGATCGAGCGCGCGCTTGAAGCCGATCAGCTCATCGGTCGATTCGCTCTTGATGCGCAGCGCAATCAAGATCGCACCCAGCTCGAGTGGCGGCACCTTGCCATCGAGCATGTCGCCGAAGAGCGATTCGGCCTGATCGCTCGAAAGGGATCGGGCACCCTTGGCGCCGCGGCCAAGTTCCTTGATGTAGGGGGCGTAGGTCATGTGCGGCATTATCACCAATACCGCCGATCTCTGCAGTGGGATCTGATGCAGGCTGCCCGGGCGCGGCTGCGGTTCGGCGTGCGCTGCCGGATGGCCCGCGCGGGCAAGGCGCGATGCTCATCGGAGGCCTGCGATCTGGACCGCTTGCCGACGGCCCGCTTTTTCGTGCTCGGCGGGATATCGGTTAGGATTCAGGCAACTTCAGGCGCCTCGCGCTGCCCCAGCGGCGGGGTGCCACGCCCGAGCCTGAAATATCTACAGGAGCCACGATGGAAGTCGGATTCATTGGACTGGGACTCATGGGCCGCCCGATGGCGCTCAATCTCCTCAAGGCGGGCCACCGGCTCCATGTATGGAGTCGGCGCGAGGCCTCCTTGAAGCCCTTGGTGGAGGCGGGCGCGAAGGGCTGTGGGAGCGCGCGCGAGCTTGCCCAGGCGGCCGAGGTGGTGATCAGCATGGTGGCCGATGCGCCCGACGTCGAGAAGGTCGCGCTCGGGGCCGATGGCGTGGCCGACGGCGCGGGCCCGCAAACCATCTTTGTGGACATGAGCACGATCGCGCCGAGCGCCGCGCGGTCGATCGCCTGGCGCCTCGCGGAACGCGGCGTGCGCATGCTCGACGCACCCGTGTCCGGTGGCGAGGCGGGCGCGATCGCGGGTACGCTGACCATCATGGTGGGCGGCCCGAAGGCCGCCTTCGAGAGCGTTCTGCCCCTGTTCGAGGCGATGGGCGGCAAGACCACCCACATCGATGAGAAGGCGGGCGCCGGCCAGGTCGCCAAGGCCTGCAACCAGATCATCACCGGTGTCGGGGTGGCGTCGCTGGCGGAGGCCTTCAACTTCGCCCGCAAGAGTGGCGTCGATCCCGCCGCGGTTCGCCAGGTGCTGCTGGGCGGCCTGGCCAACAGCCGCATCCTCGAGCACCATGGCCAGCGCATGGTCGATCGCAATTTCGCGCCTGGCTTCAAGTCGTGGATGCATCTCAAGGACATGCGCATCGTACTCAGCGAGGGCCACGCGCTGCAGGTCCCCTTGCCGAGCGCGGCCGCTGCCGCGCAGCTCTATTCGGCGATGTCGGGCAGCGGGCTTGGCGAGGAGGATTCGGTCGCGATGCTCAAGCTCTTCGAGGCGATGAGTGGTGGTAGCGACGACATGCGGGGGGCGCAATGAGAGTCGGTTTTGTGGGACTGGGCGCGATGGGGCGTCCGATGGCGGAGAATCTGCTGCGCGCCGGGTTTGCGGTGAGCGTGTGGGCGCGCCGCCCGGAGAGTGCGGCGCCGCTGGTGGCCGCGGGGGCCCTGCAAAGCACGGGATTGGCGGCAATGGCGACGCAGTGCGAGGTGGTGGTCTCGATGGTCACCAATAGCGGCGATGTCGAAGCGCTGTTGCTGGCTGACGAGGGCGTGCTCGCCGGGCTGCGGCCGGGCTCGGTTCATGTGGACATGAGCACCATCGCGCCGGACAGCGCCCGCAAGCTCGCGCAGGCCTGCCGGAACAAGGGCGTGGACTTTCTCGACGCGCCGGTGTCGGGCGGCGTTGCCGGGGCGAGCAACGGGACGCTGGCGATCATGGTGGGTGGCGACGAGGCCGCGCTCGAGAGGGTGCGACCGGTTCTCGAGGCGATGGGCAAGACCATCGTGCGGGTCGGGCCGAGCGGCGCGGGACAGGTGGCCAAGGCCTGCAACCAGATGATCTTCGTAACCGCCGAACAGGCCTGCGCCGAGGCGCTGCGCCTGGCAGCCGCGAGCGGGGTCGATCCGGCGCGGGTGCGCGAGGCCCTGCTGGGCGGCTCGGCGTGGTCGCGGGCCCTGGAGGGCTGGGGCGAGAAGATGGTGAAGCGGGATTTTTCGGGCGGCGTCGAGGCGCGGCTGCACCACAAGGATTTTGCCATCCTGCTCGATGAGGCGATGCGCCTCGGCGCGCCGCTGCCGGTGGCGGCGCAGGTGTGGCAACAGCTCAATGCATTGATGAGCAGCGGCTGGGAGCGACAGGATACCTCCATCCTGCTGCGTGTCCTCGAAGCCAGCGGTGGCGTGGATGGCGGCGAGGAGCGGATGTGAGGCCGCGCCGACGTACGCTGCTGTGCGCCGTTGCGGCGGCACTGCTGGCCGCAGGCTGCGCTTCGCTGCCCGTTGGGCTCGATGCGCCGCAGGTGAGTCTTTCCGACCTTTCGCTGCAGGGCGGCGGCCTCTTCGAGCAGCGAATCGGGCTGGTGCTGCGGGTGGTGAATCCGAATCGCAGGGAGCTTGCCATCGACGGCATGAGCTTCGAACTCGAGCTGAACGGCAAGAAGTTTGCCCGCGGAGTTTCCGATCGGTCGCTGAGCATCCCAGGCCTCGGTGAGGCCCTGGTGGATGTAAGCGCGGTCACTTCCCTTGGCGATGTGCTGCGTCAACTCGGCTCGCTCGGCGAGCGCCGCGGCATCGACTATCGCCTGTACGGAAAGGTGCTGATGAGCGGTTTCGGCTCCTTGCCCTTCGAGCGCAAGGGCGAGGTCAGCCTGCCCGATTTCGCAGGTAGCGGCGCAGGCGGCACGAGCCGCTTCTGACGGTCATGCCGGGGCGGTCCGCGTCGCGGCGCCTGCAAGCCCGCGAGCGGCGTGCGGGCGCATGGTCTCGAGCATCCGGCTGATCGCGTCGGCGGGCAGCGGCCGTGAAAACAGGAAGCCCTGGTAGGCATCGCATCGCCATTCGCGCAGCAATCTCAGTTGGGCCTCGTTCTCCACGCCTTCGGCGATCACTCTGAGGCGAAGCGTGCGGGCCATGGCGATGATGGTCTGGGCGATCGCCGCATCATCGGGTTCGTCGACGATGTCCTGGATGAAGGATCGGTCGATCTTGAGCTGGGTGATCGGAAAGCGCTTGAGATAGGCGAGGCTCGAATAGCCGGTGCCGAAGTCGTCCACCGAAATCTTGAGGCCGAGGTTCTGGCAGGCGCGCAGGATCTCTGTGGTGCGTTCGGGATTGCGCATGACCATGCCTTCGGTCAGCTCCAGCTCCAGCATCTCGGCCGGGAGGCCGGTGCCCACGAGCGTGTTGGAGATGGTGCTCAAGAGGTCGTTCTGGACGAACTGGCGGGCGGAGAGGTTGACCGCCATCGGTACGGCGGCGAGGCCTGCCTGTTGCCAGGCGAGATTCTGCCGGCACGCGGTCTCGAGCACCCATTCGCCGATCGGCACGATGAGGCCGCAGTCCTCGGCGATGGGGATGAACTTGTCGGGCGGAATCAGCCCGCTCTCCGGGTGGCGCCAGCGCAGCAAGGCTTCGAACCCGATCAGCTCGCCCGACGCGGTGTCGAGCTGGGGTTGGTAGTGCAATTCGAATTCCTGGTTGTGGAGCGCGGTGCGCAACTGCGCTTCGAGCTGCAGGCGCTCGGACACATGGGTGGTGAGGTGCGACTCGAAGAACTGGTAGTTGTTGCGGCCCTGTTCCTTGGCCAGGTACATCGCCGCGTCGGCATGTTTGATCAGCGTTTCGGCATCCCCTCCGTCGCGCGGGAACAGCGCGATGCCGATACTCGGCGTGACGGTGAGATCGTGGCCGCGGATATCGAAAGGGCGCTGCAGGGCTTCGACGATGCGCAGCGATACTTCCGCGGCCTGGCTGCGGTTGTGAATCTTGCGCAGCAGGATCACGAATTCGTCGCCGCCCATGCGGCCAACGGTATCCTGCTCGCGCACACAGTCCAGGAAGCGGCGCGATACCTGTTGCAGCAACATGTCGCCGGCGTGGTGGCCGAGCGAATCGTTCACATACTTGAAGCGGTCCAGATCGATGAACAGCACCGCCGCCTGGTGATTGTTCTCCTCGGCCGCGTCGAGCGCCTCGGCGAGGCGGGCGTTGAGCAGGCTGCGGTTCGGCAGTTCGGTGAGCGCGTCGTAATGGGCGAGGCGCAGCACGGTTTGCTCGGTCTTGTGGCGATGCGTCATGTCGCCGCAAATGCCCAGATACCCCTGGACCTCGCGACTGCCGGGATTGTAGAGCGTCGAGATCGACAGGCTGGCGGGGAACAGACTGCCGTCGCGATGGCGCATCTTCAGCGAGCGCGGCTCGCCCGGGCTGCGATGCGGGGATTCGACGAGCGCGATGAAGGCCCGCCTTTCATCGCCGTGGCCCCACTGTTCGACGTCGGCGGGATCATGGAACAGGATCGGCGTATGTCGGCCCACGAGCTCCTCGGCGGACCAGCCGAAGATTCGTTCGGCCGCGGGATTGGCAAGCTGGATGATGCCATTTGTGTCGGTGGTGACGATCGCGTACTCGGTGCTTTCGAAGATCGCCTTCTGCAAGGTGGCGCTCGCGCTGAGCTTGGCCTCGGAGCGAATGCGGCTGTCGATCTCATCCTGAAGCGAACGGTTGGCGCGCGCCAGCTCCTCGGTCTGGCGGGCTACGCGGCGCCTCACACTGCGACTGCGGTCCTGCAGGAAAAACACGATCAGCGCCGCCAGCACGCTCGCTGCGAGGCCGACCCACAGCATGCTCGCGAGGCTGCGGCTGGGGGCGAGCGAGTAGCCGCCGGGCGACGGCGAGACGCTGACCAACCACTGTCGGCCCCCGAAATCGATGCTCCGGCGGTAGCCGAGAGTGGCCTCGCGTTCGCGTCCGAATACCGACCATACCTGCTCGGCGTCCAGGTCCGCGACGCTGACATCGAGGCTTGCCAGCGTGTTGTGCGCGCTGCGTTGCAAGGCATGTTCGATCATTGCCGCACCGAATACGATGAGACTGGCCGAGCCGGCGAAATCCGATTCCTCTTCGTTGGGACGGAACACCGGAGCGAAAAGAAGAATGGCCTGGTCGTTGCCGGCATGTTTCGCGCGGGCCAGGGGCACCGGGGGCGTCGCGGCGATCGCGGCAGTGCTGCGAGCCTTCTCGAGCGCAGCCCGGCGCTGGCCGCTGGCGGTACTCTGCCCCCCGCCGGGCACGTCCGCGGTGGCGTCGAAGCCGATCAGGTCGCGATAGGGTGCGAGCGGGACGATGTATCGATAGGGGAAGTATTCGCTCATCCTGCGGCGCGGCCCAAGTTCGCCGCTGGGCAGCTTTTCGGTGATCAAGCTGCCCGTTTGGTCACCCTGAGTGCGCTCGTAGCGGGCCCGGTCGGCGTCCGCTACGCGTGGCGAGAAGGCGATCGCCGTGACATAGGGGTGTCGCTCGAGCAGCGCCAGCGTGAGGTGAGCGAAGCTCGGCTGGCTTTGTGCTGCTGAGGCTTCGATTGCCGCGCGCAGCATGCGCAGGTTTCCGGTGAGCGTGTGGATCTCGGATTCGATCGCGGCCACGTTTTCGCCGGCCTGCTGTTCGAAGCGCAGACGGGTCTGTTCGCGTTCGGTTTCAAGCGCCCGCTCGTAGGCCGACCAGGTTGCGGTGGCGAGCACGAGCAGCACTGCGAGCGCAGGGATTGGTCGAAACGTACCCTTGAGGGTCGGGAGCGTCATGGCGATTGCGGTTCTCTGAGGGTTCGTCACAGCGGCTGCGAAGACGCTGCGATGTTCTACGACCAAAGAGATAACGGCTGCGGGTTTTCAAACTTGAAGCGGCGCTGCGCGATGGCAGTCAGTCGTCGGATTGCCCGTAGCTGCTGAAGCGCGCCAGTACTGCAGCCATCTCCGCATCGCCAAGCAACTGCGGCGGACCCAGGCGCATGCTCTCGAGGTAGTGTCGACAGAGCATCTCGAATTCGATCGCCAGTGCCAGCGCGTTGGTGCAGTCGTGGCCGAAGACGACCATGCCGTGGTTGGCAAGCAGGCAGGCCGATCGTCCCTCGAGCGCCTCGAGCGCGTGCTCGGAGAGCGCCTGGGTGCCAAAGGTCGCATATTGCGCGCAGCGGATGGTGGCGCCGCCGAACCGCGCGATCATGTAGTGAAAGGGTGGGATGCCGCGTTGGTGGCAGGCGATTGCGGTGGCGAAGGGCGAGTGGGCGTGCACGATCGCGCCGGCATCGGGGCGGGCGCGATAGATGTCGCGATGGATCCGCCATTCGCTCGACGGCGCCCGCTTGCCGCGGGTCTTGCCGTCCATGCCCATCGCCACCATGTCGGCCGGCTTGCAGTGGTCGAAGGGCAGCCCGGTGGGCGTGATGAGGAAGCCCTCCGCGTCGCGCAGGCTGAGGTTTCCCGCGGTGCCGACGCTGAGCCCCGCGTCATTCATCGCGCGTGCGGTGTCGAGCAATTGCGAGGCGGGCGAGGTACCTGTCATGGCCGCTCCGGAAAGAGTTCTGCGAGTGTGCCGGGGCTGGCGATCCCGCGTTCGGTGATGATGCCGGTGATCAGGCGCGCCGGGGTGACGTCGAACGCCGGGTTGGCGGTGCGGGTGCTGGCCGGCGCCAGATGCACGGTCTGCAGACGGCCGGACGCATCCGGAGCGGTCACCGCCCGAAGTTCCTCGCCGTCGCGGTCCTCGATCGGAATCGCGCTGCCGTCGGGGCAGCCGAAATCGATCGTCGAGGAGGGACTGGCGATGTAGAAGGGCACCGCATTGTCGCGCGCGGCGAGTGCCTTGAGATAGGTGCCGATCTTGTTGGCGGAGTCGCCGTTGGCCGCTACCCGGTCGGCCCCGGTGACGACCAGGTCGACCTCGCCGCGGGCCAGCAGGAGGCCGGCGGCGTTATCGGCGATGAGGGTGTGGGGCACCTCCGAGGCGTCGAGCTCCCAGGCGGTCAGCAGGCCCTGGTTGCGCGGTCGGGTTTCGCTCACCCACACCTCGACCGGGATGCCGGCCTCGCGCGCGGCATAGACAGGTGCCAGCGCGGTGCCGTGGCCGCAGGTCGCGAGCCAGCCGGCATTGCAGTGGGTCATCAGTCGCACCGGCCCGGGTCGCGAAGCGGCGATGGCGCGAATCAGTGCCAGCCCGTGCGCGCCGATGCGACGGTTGGTGTTGGCGTCCTCATCGATGATCCGTTGGGCTTCGCGCGCGGCTGCGGCGGCGCGCTCGCTCGTCGGCAGCGGCCCGAGCAGGCGGGCGAGCCGATCGAGCGCCCAGTGGAGATTGACCGCGGTCGGGCGGGTCGCGGCCAGCACCGAGAGTGCCTCGGCGAGCGCAGCGTCGTCGGCGCAGTGGCGCAGCGCGATGGCGACGCCACAGGCGGCCGTTGCGCCGATCAGCGGCGCGCCGCGAACCTGCATGCCGCGGATTGCGCGGGCGACGGCATCGAGGCTTTCGAGGGTGACCGTGTCGCGCCGGTGGGGCAGTGCGGTCTGGTCAAGAACCGTGGCGCGGGCGCCATCGAAACTGAGCGTGGAGGGTGTATGCACGGCTGGCCGGGTGAGTTCTCGAGACTGTGATTCTAATGGTGCATCGTCGCCTGGCGGTGGCGATGGGTTCACGGTCGCTTGCGTTCGGCCGATAGAATGTGCGCTTTCGACCTGTGCTGCGAGTTTCCGCCATGCCGACCTTTCCCGCTACCGTCCGTTCACGCCTGCCCAGCGTTGGCACCACCATCTTCACCGTCATGTCGCAAATGGCCGAGGCTTCCGGGGCGATCAATCTCTCGCAGGGCTTTCCCGACTTCCAGGCCGACGACGCGCTCTTCGAGAGGGTCTCGCACTGGATGCGTGCGGGCGCCAACCAATACGCGCCGATGGCCGGCGTGCCGTCGCTGCGCGAGGCGATCGTGGCCAAGGTCGAAGCGCTCTACGGTGCACGCTACGATCCACAGCACGAGGTGACCGTGGTGGCAGGTGCGACCCAGGGTCTGTTCACCGCGATTGCGGCGATGATTTCGCCCGGCGACGAGGTCATCGTCTTCGAGCCGGTGTACGACTCCTATGCGCCGTCGATCGAGTTGCAGGGCGGCGTGGTGGTACGGGTGGCGCTGCGGGCACCCGACTACCGGCCGGATTGGTCGCAGGTGGCCTCGCTGATCAATCCGCGCACCCGCATGATCATGATCAATTCGCCGCACAATCCCACCGCGACCGTGTGGCAGGCGGACGACCTGCGGGCGCTCGAGCGCCTGCTGCGCGGCACCGACATCGTGGTGGTGTCGGACGAGGTCTATGAGCACATCGTCTTCGATGGGCGCCGGCATGAAAGCGTGGCCCGCTACCCGGGCCTGGCGGAACGCAGCTTCGTGGTGTCGAGTTTCGGCAAGACCTACCATGTGACGGGCTGGAAGGTCGGTCACGTGCTGGCCCCCGCGGCACTGATGGCCGAGTTCCGCAAGGTCCACCAGTTCAACGTGTTTACCGTGGCAACCCCGCTGCAACTGGCGCTCGCCGATTACATGTCGGATCCCTCGCGCTACTTGCAGCTTCCCGATTTCTACCAGAGCAAGCGCGACCAGTTCGTGTCGCTGATGCAGGCCAGCCGCTTCGAGCTCCTCCCCAGTGCCGGCACGTACTTCCAGCTTGCCAGCTACCGGCGCATTTCGGACTCGCCCGATACCGAGTTCGTCCGCTACCTCACCCAGGAGGCGGGCGTGGCCGCGATTCCGGTATCGGCCTTCTTCGCCGACGGGCGCGACGACCGGGTGATCCGCTTCTGCTTCGCCAAGAACGCGGAAACGCTTGCCACCGCGGCCGGGCGGCTGGCGGTGCTGTAGCCGCTCTCCCGCGCCCCGCGGCGACCGCAACCGCCGATACGCACGCTCCGCGCCGCGCTGATCGATGCAGCCTGGCGCCATCGCCACGCTCGGGAGCGGGCCCGCCGGGCCGAATCGCAGGGTGTCGCGGGAGGGCTTTCTGCTAGACTTCAACGACCATTCACGCAGCGTATTGGTCGGATCGAGTCAGTTGTGAACAAGCTCCTTATCTTCGTCCTCGTCATGCTCGCCATCTACTGGATTCGGCGCAGCCTCTCGGCGCCTGCGTCAAAGGGGGGCGAGCGTGCCGCGACCGGCAAGGCGAAACGCAGGGGCGAACCGGAGAAGATGCTCGCCTGCGCACATTGTGGCGTCCATGTGCCGGAGAGCGAGGGGGTGCACGGCGAGCACGATTTCTTCTGCTGCGCGGAGCACCGTCGCCAGCACCGCTCGCAGCATTGAGCCCCGAATTCGTGCTGCAGCCCACGCCCGATACAAGCTTTGACGCGGCCCGTTGGGCCGCGATGCGTTATTTCAATCTCTTTCGCCTGATCATCGCGGCGGCCTTCCTCACCGCCGGTCGCATGCTCGAACTCGGGCAGCAGGCGCCCACCCTGTTCATCGCCGTGGCGGGTGCCTACCTGCTGGCGGTGCTCCTGCTCGGCTTTCCGGACGCCGGACGCCGCTTGGGCCTGGCCCGGCTGGTTACCCTGCAAGTGCTGGTCGATGTGACCGCGCTGACGATCCTGATGTGGTCCAGCGGGGGCTATCGCAGCGGTATTCCGCTGCTGATGCTGGTGGTGCTTGCGGGCGCAGGCCTGGTCGCCGAGGGGCGCATGGTGCTCTTCTATGCCGCGCTGGCGACCGTCGCGGTCCTCGCTGAGAGCGCTGTGCGGCTGATCAGTGGGGGCTCGACCGATTTCTTCTCGGTCGGCCTGTTGTGCATCGGATTCTTTACCGTGGCGACGGTGGCGCGCCTGCTGGCTTTGCGCGCGAAAGCCAACGAACGGCTCGCGGTCGAGCGCGGCGAGGACCTGCAGCGCCAGCAGGCGCTCAATGAGCAGATCATCCGCGACATGCCCGACGGCGTGGTGGTGCTCTCGGCGCAGGGCCAGGTGCGCCTGTACAACCCTCGTGCCACGGCGCTGCTGGGGGCGTGGCTTGCCGAGGGCGAGCCGCTTTCCGCCCACCTTCCGAGCCCGGGCTTCGATTTCGCCGATCCGCACCAGTGCCGCGTGGAGCTCGGAAGCAAGACCTTGCAGTGCAAGTCGATGGGAACCGTCAACGACGCCGGCGATGTGCTGATCTACCTCGAGGATCTCGACAGGGTTCAGTCGCAGGCGCAACAGATCAAGCTCGCCGCGCTGGGTCGGCTCACCGCGAGCATCGCCCACGAGATCCGCAATCCGCTCTCGGCGGTGACGCACGCGGCGGAGCTGCTGCGCGAGGAAAAGCGCAGCGAGATGCAGGTCAGGCTGATCCGGATCATCAACGACAACTCCCTGCGCATCGAACAACTGGTGCGCGACGTGCTCGCGCTCGGGCGGCGCGACCAGGCGCTGGCGGAGAAGCTCGTGCTGGACACCTTCGTGCGGGACTTCCTCGACGAGTTCACCGTCCACGATGTGGTCGAGCGGGGAGTTTTCCACGTCGAGCTGGCGGCAGACCTGACCATCGCCTTCGATCGTGCCCACCTGCACCAGATTCTCTGGAACCTGCTCGGCAATGCGCGTCGCTATTGCAGCGGGCTGCCGGAGTCGATCCGCATCGGCGGCCAGGTGCTCGAACAGGGCAGGACCGCGCTGCTCATCGTCGACGACGGGCCCGGCATTCCAGTCGAGGCCCGCAGCCAGGCCTTCGAACCCTTCTACACGACGCATTCAAAGGGCACCGGGCTGGGACTCTACATTGCGCGGGAGCTTGCGGAAGCCAATCGTGCCGCCATCGATATTCTCGAAAATCAGCCGGGCGCCCAGTTGCGCCTCACCGGACGTAGCGCACCATGATCCAGCAGGAAAGACGAAGCCGTTCAGTCGCACCCGAGGTGTTGGTCGTCGATGACGAGGACGACATCCGCGAGTTGCTCGAACTGACGCTCATCCGCATGGGGTTGCTGGCAGACGGGGCCGCCACCGTGGCCGAAGCCAAGCGCCTGCTCGCCGAACGCGAATACCGGCTGTGCCTGACCGACATGCGTCTTCCCGACGGCGACGGACTCGAGCTCGTGGCCCACATCAACAAGCATTGCCAGGACCTGCCGGTGGCGGTGATCACCGCCTTTGGCAGCATGGAGAATGCGGTCACCGCGCTCAAGGCGGGTGCCTTCGACTATCTCGCCAAGCCGGTTTCACTGGACCAGCTGCGGGCGCTGGTGAAGTCGGTGTTCCGGGTACCGGGCGCCTCGGAGCGTGGCGAGGGCTCGCCGTCCAGCACTTTGCTTGGCGATTCCCCCGCGATGGAACAGGTTCGCAGCATGATCGCGAAGCTCGCCCGCAGCCAGGCGGCGGTGCATATCTCGGGCGAATCGGGCAGCGGCAAGGAGCGCGCGGCACGCCTGATCCACGAGTCGGGCGCGCGCGCCGAGCATCCGTTCATCGCGGTGAACTGCGGGGCCATCCCCGAGAACCTCATGGAAAGCGAGTTCTTCGGCTACCGCAAGGGCGCCTTCACCGGGGCCGAGAGTGATCGCGACGGTTTCTTCCAGGCGGCAAACGGCGGCACCCTGTTTCTCGACGAAGTGGCCGACCTGCCGCTGTCGATGCAGGTCAAGCTGTTGCGGGTGATCCAGGAAAAGCGGGTCAGGCGCATCGGCGACACGGCCGAGACGCCGGTGGACGTGCGCATCCTGTCGGCGACCCACAAGAATCTCAAGGCACAGGTCGACGAGGGCCTGTTCAGGCAGGATCTGTTCTACCGGCTCAACGTCATCGAGTTGCGCATGCCCGCGCTGCGCGAGCGTCGCGAGGATATCGAGGGACTTGCGGTGTCGCTGCTGGCGCGGATTGCCGAGGGCGCCGACAGTCCGCCGCCCACGCTTTCCCGCGCGGCTCTCGAGGCTTTGTCCCGCTATGGCTTTCCGGGCAACGTGCGCGAGCTGGAGAACATCCTCGAGCGCGCCCTGGCACTGTGCGGCGGCACGGTCATCCACGAGGAGGACCTGTTGCTCGATCCGGTGGACCGCGAACCGGGCGGCGCGGGCGCGGGGAGCGGTCCGGACGACCGGCGGCTGCAGGAATACCTCGACGAGATCGAGCGCGGCGCGATCGGCGGGGCGCTGCAGAAAACCGGCGGCAATCGTACCGCAGCCGCACGGCTGCTCGGCATCACCTTCCGTTCGCTGCGCTACCGCATGGAGCGCCTGGGCATGAAAGACGGCTCATGAAGGTGGACATCGATCCATCCGGCTGGGCGATCGGAGTGCGTCGTATCGAATCGCCCAACCAGGACGAACGTCCGGACGACTGCGCGGTGGATCTGGTGGTGGTGCATGCCATCAGCCTGCCGCCCGATCAGTTCGGCGGCGCGGGGGTAATGCAGCTGTTCTGCAATGCGCTGGACCCCGACGAGCATCCGTACTATGCGGAGATCGCGCATCTGCGGGTGTCGGCGCATTTTCTCGTGCGACGTGACGGCGAGCTGCTGCAGTTCGTGCCGACCACGCGCAGAGCGTGGCATGCCGGTCAGTCGTGCTGGCGCGGGCGTTCGCGCTGCAACGATTTTTCGGTCGGCATCGAGCTCGAGGGCTGCGATAGCCAGGGCTTCGAGGAAGCGCAGTATCGCGTCCTGTCTGCGCTGCTCGCCGGACTGGTGCGGCGCCACCCGATCGTCTCGGTGCAGGGACACTCCGAAATCGCACCCGGCCGCAAGACCGACCCGGGCCCGATGTTCGAGTGGCAGCGGCTCGAGACGGTGCTCCGCGAGTGTGGTCTCGCGCGCGCCTGAGACGCGCAGGCGGGGCCTGCGACGACGCTTCGACACCAAAATTATTGTGGCAAGGCTGGTCTGTGCCGCCCGTCTGACGTATAACTTGGCCGTTCTAGTCATTTTCAGTTCAGGAGATCAGCATGGGTTTGTTCAGTTTCATCAAGGACGCCGGGGAAAAACTGTTTGGGACCGGTGAAGCCAAGGCCGCGCAGGATGCGGCCACCACGAACCCGACGGCTGACAATGTTGCAGCGGCGAACGAGAAGGCCGCCGCGGCGATCAGGCACTACATCACCACGCTGAATCTTGCGCCGGCCGATCTGGGGGTCTCCTTCGACGGCAGCAGCGGCGTTGTGACCGTGTCGGGCACCGCGGCGGACCAGGCCAGCAAGGAACGCATCCTGCTGGCGGCAGGCAACGTCCAGGGTGTTGGCGAGGTGCAGGACAACATGAGTGTCTCCTCGCCCGAACCGGAGGCTGTCTTCTACACGGTCAAGCGGGGCGATACGCTGTCGGCGATCGCCAAGACCCAGTACGGCAACGCCAACAAGTACATGGCGATCTTCGAAGCCAACAAGCCGATGCTGTCGCATCCGGACAAGATCTATCCGGGGCAGGTGCTGCGCATTCCGCCGCAGGCGTAAGAAGCAAGGCTGCCTTGCCGGGCAGCCCGTGCGGGACACAGGGCGCCTCCAAGGGGGCGCCCTTACTTTTTGAGACAATGTGCCGAAGCCGCGCGGTTGCAGGCTATTCGCAACGCGTATGACATGGATCCAGGCGTGGCGCGGGTTTCCGGGCGATTGACTTTCGCCGGAGCGCTCCCTAACATCCGCCGCTGCTGCATGGCAGCATTGTATTTTGCAAGGTGCGGTGGCGCCCGTAATCGCGGGCACACAATCAACATGGACGTTCGCACCACGTGGATCGTCGTCTGGTTGCGGCGGCGGTCTTGACGACTACTGGCGACCACGTTGCCCGGGCCCGGATTTCGGGTTTGCGGCGAGCATGCACAGTTTCCGTTTCGAGCTTCATGGCGAGACCAAGGAATGTGCACGCGCTAGAACGGGGCCACAGCGGGGAGGTACCATGAAAATCGCAACTTGTTTTTCCGTTGCCTCGCTTCGGCTGGGCTCTACCCTTGGACGATTGCTGCACGGCGCGCTGCTCCTGATCGGCATGACCACGGTTGCGTTCCACGGCGCCAGCCTCATTCAGGGCGGCAGCCTCGAATTCGGCAGGGCGGCAGTAGGCGCTGCCAGTGCAGCCGAACTGCACGCGCCGCAGTTCGAGGAGCCGGTGCCAACGCAGGTCGCTACCAAGCCCACCGAGTTGTCACCCGAGATGGAACGTGTGAAGCGCTTCGTGTCGAAGCGCTACAAGGTCTCCCGCGTGGCGCTGCGACCGATTCTGGCGACTGCTGAATCGACCGGGCAAAAGCTCGGCCTCGATCCGCTGCTCCTCGTGGCCATGATCGCCGTCGAATCGAGCTTCAATCCCTTTGCCGAGAGCGGGGTCGGTGCCCAGGGGCTGATGCAGGTGATCCCGCGTTTTCACATGGACAAGATCGGCGAGAACGCCGACGAGGACGCACTCTTCGATCCGCGCACCAATATCCGCGTGGGGGCGATGGTGCTCAAGGAAGGCCTGCAGCGCACCGGCTCGCTGCAGGCTGCGCTCCAGTACTACGGCGGGGCCAGCAATGACAGTCAGGCGCGCTACGCCAGGAAGGTGCTGTCGGTGCAGTCTCGCCTTGCGGTCGCCGCGCGGGGCAGCGCCGACGCCTGAGCGTGGCCTGCGCGGATAGAGGTCCAGAGACCGGGCCGGCTCTTGCCGGCCCTTTTCGATTCAGCGGTGCAGGATCCTGCGCATGCGCTCGACGGCTTCTTCGAGGCGTTGGTGTGAGGTCGTATAGGCAATTCGCAGGTGTTCATTCGCCCGATGATGGCCGAAGTCGGCGCCTGGTGTAGTGGCCACGAACGCCTCCTCCAGCAGGCGCGCGGCGAGCTCTTCCGCGTTGTCGGCGAGCGCGGAGACGTCGGCGTAGATATAGAACGCACCCTGCGGCTCGGTCTCGATGCGCATGCCGAGCTCCTGCAGCGCAGGCAGCAACAGGTCGCGGCGATCGCGGAAGATGCTGCGCCGTTCTTCGAGCAGCGCCAGGGTGGCGGGCTCGAAAGCCGCCAGCGCGGCATGCTGCGCCGGGGTCGATGGTGAAATGAAAAAATGCTGTGCCAGCTTCTCGACTTCGCCGACATGGCAGGATGGTGCGACCAGCCAGCCCAGTCGCCAGCCAGTCATGCCGAAGAACTTCGAGAAACTGTTCACCACGAAGACGTCGTCGTGGCGCGCCAGCGCGGTGTGGTCGGCCACGCCGTAGGTGAGTCCCTGGTAGATCTCGTCGACCAGCATGATGCCGCCGCGCTGCCTCACCGCGGCATTGAGCTTGCTGACTTCGTCGGCGCTCAGGAGAGTCCCGGTCGGGTTCGAGGGCGTGGCGACCATCAGGCCGCGGGTGTTCGGTGTCCACGCCGCCTCCACCTGGGCCAGCGTTGGCTGGAAGGCGGTGGCTGCATCGACGGGCATCGATCGCGCCGTCCCCTCGAAGGCGCGCACGAAATGCCGGTTGGACGGATAGCTGGGGTCGGGAATCAGCCATTCGTCACCGGGATTGGTGGTGACGCCCAGCGCCAGCATGAGCGCCCCCGAGGCGCCGTTGGTGACGATGATGCGTTCCGGCGCGACATCGACACCGAAGCGGTCGTGGTAGAAGCGGGCAATCGCTTCGCGCAGGCGGGGAATGCCCGCCGCGCCACTGTAACGGACATTGCCGGTGGCGATGAAGCGCGCCCCGGCCTCGCAGATCGGCGGCGGCGTCGGAAAATCGGGTTCGCCGACTTCCATGTGGATCACATCCTCTCCCTGCGCCTGCAACTCGCTGGCACGAACCAGGATCCGCATCGCGCGGAAGGGCTGGATGTCGTGCATGCGTCTGGCGATCGGAAAATCGGCTGGCATCGATGTTCTCCTTGTTGCTCTGCCTTGCCGAGCATCGTGCCGGCGGCTTCTCGACCGTGGGGCAATGCCTGCAAGGTAAGCAAAAAGGCCGGCATCGCAGCCGGCCTTCGCTGATGCTGGAGGCGCCCTGGGCCGCCTCGCGGGGACTCAGGCCGACAGCGCCAGCTCGAACAACTCGCGCTTGAGCACCATCTGGCGCGGCAGTCGATCCTGCAGCTTGTCGAACCACTCCTTGTGGAGTTCGAGCTCCTTTTTCCACGCATCTGCGTCGATGGTGGTGAGGGCATCGAACTGCTCCTTGGTGACCTCCGCATCGCTCCAGTCCATGTCCTCGAAGCGGGGCATCCAGCCCAGCGAGGTTTCCTTGGCGGCGATATTGCCCTTGCAGCGGTCGACGATCCATTTCAGGACGCGCATGTTCTCGCCGAAGCCGGGCCACATGAATTCGCCCTTCTCGTTCATGCGGAACCAGTTCACGCAGAATATCTTCGGCGTGTTCTCGACCACATGGCCCATCTTCAGCCAGTGGTTGAAGTAGTCGCCCATGTGGTAGCCGCAGAAGGGCAGCATCGCGAACGGGTCGCGGCGCACCACGCCCTGAGCGCCAAAGGCCGCGGCGGTGGTCTCGGAGCCCAGGGTGGCGGCCATGTAGACGCCGAAGTTCCAGTTGAAGGCCTGGTACACCAGCGGCACCGTGGTGGCGCGGCGGCCGCCGAAGATGAAGGCCGAGATCGGCACGCCCGCGGGGTCTTCCCAGTTGGCGTCGATCGACGGGCACTGGCTTGCCGGGGCGGTGAAGCGGGAGTTCGGGTGGGCGGCCTTGCGCCCGGTCTCGCGGGCGATCTCCGGCGTCCAGTCCTTGCCCTGCCAGTCGATCAGGTGTGCAGGGGCTTCCTTGCTCATGCCTTCCCACCACACATCGCCGTCGTCGGTCAGCGCGACGTTGGTGAAGATGATGTTTTCCTTCAGCGTCGCCATGGCATTGAAGTTGGTCTTCTCGCTGGTGCCAGGGGCCACACCGAAGAAACCGGCTTCGGGGTTGATGGCGTAGAACCTGCCATCCTTGCCCGGCTTGATCCAGGCGATGTCGTCGCCGACGGTGGTGATCTTCCAGCCGTTGAAGCTCTTGGGCGGAATCAGCATCGCGAAGTTGGTCTTGCCGCAGGCCGAGGGGAAGGCCGCCGCGACGTAGGTCTTCTCGCCTTCGGGGCTCTCCACGCCGAGGATCAGCATGTGTTCGGCCAGCCAGCCCTCGTCGCGCGCCATGGTCGAGGCGATGCGCAGCGCAAAGCACTTCTTGCCGAGCAGCGCGTTGCCGCCGTAGCCCGAGCCATATGACCAGATCTCACGGGTCTCGGGGAAGTGCACGATGTACTTGGTGGTCGGGTTGCAGGGCCAGCGGCTGTCTTTCTCGCCGTGGGCCAGCGGTGCGCCGACCGAGTGCACGCAGGGCACGAATTCGCCGTTGGTGCCGAGCACATCGAATACGGCCTTGCCCATGCGCGTCATGGTGCGCATGTTGGTCACCACGTAGGGGCTGTCGGTGATCTCGATGCCGATGTGGGCGATCGGCGAACCCAGCGGACCCATCGAGAAGGGCACCACATACATGGTGCGACCGTGCATCGAGCCACTGAATAGCTCGTTGAGGGTGCCGCGCATCTTGGCCGGCTCTTCCCAGTTGTTGGTGGGGCCGGCATCGCCCTTTTCGTTCGAGCAGATGAAGGTGCGGTCTTCGACCCGGGCCACGTCGGAGGGGTCGGAGAAGGCGAGATAGGAGTTCTTGCGCTTTTCGGGGTTGAGCTTGATCAGCGTGCCGGATTCGACCATCTCCGCGCACAGCCGGTCGTATTCTTCCTGGGAGCCGTCACACCACACCACGCGGTCCGGTTCGGTGAGGGCTGCGATTTCCGCGACCCATTTCTTCAGGCCCTCGTGGCGGACGTATTCGGGCGCATTGACTGCGGCGGTAGGATGGTTCATGTCAGAGACTCTCCAGGATAGGCACAAGCAAAATCCGAACTCGGCGGGCCTCACCCGTGGTGCCGTGCCCGCAGCATTCCGCGCCGAAACGGTCTGGCTGTGCTGAACCACAGCCACGGCGTGGGTGCGATGTCTGCGGAAACTACGAAGAGACTTCCGAAACATCGAAAGCCTAATATTATGCCACGGCTGCTGCATCCTAAAAAATCACGATGCGTAGAAAGCCCGCTTGAGGCAGGTTTTTGCGCTGCGGGACTAGAATGCGATGGCGAGTGAAAACAGAACAAGAATACGGCTAAACCCTAAGTGGCTGTTCGTGCCCCTCCACGATGAGCCGCAAATACGACGAGACAGCACTCATGGATGAACGAATTCGCGCAGCAGCACTTGAATACCATCGTCACCCGCGACCCGGCAAGATCGCGATCGCGCCGACCAAGGCACTGACCAACCAGCAGGATCTTTCCCTCGCCTATTCACCCGGTGTGGCGGCGGCCTGCGACGCGATCGTCGAGGATCCCGCCGAGGCGGCAGCACTGACCTCGCGCTCCAACCTGATCGGCGTCGTGACCAATGGCACGGCGGTGCTCGGTCTGGGCAACATCGGCCCGCTCGCCGCCAAACCGGTCATGGAGGGCAAGGGCGTGCTGTTCAAGAAGTTCGCAGGGATCGATGTCTTCGACCTCGAGATCGACGAACCGGACGCAGACAAGCTGATCGACATGATCGCCGCGCTGGAGCCTACCTTCGGCGGCATCAATCTGGAGGATATCAAGGCCCCGGAGTGCTTCTACATCGAGAAGAAGCTTCGCGAGCGGATGAAGATACCGGTCTTTCACGACGACCAGCACGGTACCGCAATCGTCGTCGGGGCGGCGATCCTCAACGGCCTGCAGATGCAGGGCAAGGACCTGAAGGTCGTCAAGGTGGTGACCTCGGGCGCCGGCGCGGCGGCGCTGGCCTGCCTGGACCTCCTCGTGATGCTCGGCATACCGGTCGAGAACATCTGGGTGAGCGATATCGAAGGGGTGGTGTTCGAGGGGCGCACCGTCCTGATGGACCCGATCAAGGACCGCTACGCGAAAAGGACCGACGCCCGCACCCTCGGCGAGATCATCGAAGGGGCCGACGTGTTCCTCGGTCTGTCGGCCGGCGGCGTGCTGAAGCCCGAGATGGTGGCGAAGATGGCCGCCAATCCGCTTATCCTGGCGCTCGCCAATCCGACTCCCGAAATCCTGCCCGAGCAGGTGCATGCGGTTCGCAACGACGCCATCATGGCGACCGGCCGCTCGGATTACCCCAACCAGGTCAACAATGTGCTGTGCTTCCCCTTCATCTTCAGGGGCGCGCTCGACGTCGGCGCGACCACGATTACCGACGAGATGAAGCTTGCCGCGGTCAAGGCGATCGCCGAGCTCGCCCGCGCGGAGCAGAGCGATATCGTTGCCGCCGCGTACGGTGAGAAGGTGTCCGGCTTCGGACCCGAATACATCATTCCGCGCCCCTTCGATCCGCGCCTTATCGTGAAGATCGCGCCGGCGGTGGCGCGCGCGGGCATGGAGTCCGGCGTGGCGACCCGCCCGATCGAGGACTGGGACGCCTACGCCGCACAGCTCAACAACTTCGTGTGGCATTCCGGCCTGATCATGAAGCCGGTATTTTCCGCGGCCAAGGCCAATCCCAAGCGGATCATCTATTCCGAGGGCGAATCGGAGCGCGTACTGCGCGCGGTGCAGACGGTGATCGACGAAGGGATCGCGCGACCCATCCTGATCGGGCGCCCCGAGGTGATCCAGAACAACATCGAGCGTTTCGGTCTGCGCATGCGGGCGGTGGTGGATTTCGATCTGGTCAATCCCGACTCCGACCCGCGCTTCAAGGAATTGTGGACCCACTACCATGCCTTGCTCGAACGCAAGGGCGTGTCGGTCGAATATGCCAAGAAAGAGGTGCGCCGTCGCACCACGCTGATCGGCGCATTGCTGCTCAAGTTCGGTTACGGCGATGGCTTGATCTGCGGCACCTACGGGATGCTGCGCTTGCACCTTGACTTCATCGAGACCGTGCTCGGCCGCCGTGCGGGGGTCAAGAATTGCTACACCCTGAACGTGCTCAACCTGCCCAATCGCACGCTGTTCCTTGCCGACACCTACGTCACGCTCGACCCGACGCCGGAGCAGGTGGTGGAGATGACGCTGCTGTCGGCCGAGGAGATGCGTCGCTTCGGCGTCGAGCCCAAGGTCGCGCTGCTTTCGCACTCGAGCTTCGGTGCCGACGATTCGCCGACGGCCGAGAAGATGCGCACCGCGCTGACGATGCTGCATCGCGATCATCCGGAGCTCGACGTCGAGGGTGAGATGCATGGCGATGCGGCGCTCGATGGCGAACTGCGGCTGCAGATCTTCCCCAATGCGAAGATGCGCGAGGATGCCAACCTGCTGATCTTCCCGACCCTGGATGCGGCCAACATCGCCTACAATCTGCTCAAGACCGCGGCGGGCGAAGGCATGACGGTGGGACCCATCCTGCTCGGGGCAAGCAAGCCGGTGCATGTGCTCACGCCTACCGCGACCGTGCGCAGGATCATCAACATGACCGCCCTGACGGTGGTGGAGGCGGCTCAGGGTACGTCCTGATCGCCTTGGGCCGGGCGCGGCGGCGTGCTTGTCGCCGGCCCTAAAGAATGTCGTGACCCGTGCCGCTAATTCCGCGAACGGAGGTAGGAATGAGCGGAACGGGCAAGGCGGCATTGGTACTGACAGGTGGCGGCGCACGCGCGGCCTACCAGGTCGGTGTCCTCGTCGCCATCCGCGAGATCCGTGGGCGCGATCCGAGCAATCCCTTTCCGATCCTGTGCGGAACGTCGGCGGGCGCGGTCAATGCCTGCGCGCTGGCGGTGGCCGCCCACGACTTCAATGCCGGCGTGCGGCGCCTGGCGCGGGTATGGCGAAACTTCAGTGTCGATCAGGTCTACCGTTCCGATGCCCGCGCAATCATCGGCACCGGCGCGCGCTGGGGTTCTGCGCTGCTGTTCGGCTGGTTGCTGCGCCAGACGCCGGTGTCGCTGCTCGACAATTCTCCGCTGCGCGGCCTGCTCGAACGCATGCTCGACTTCTCCGCGATCGGGCGGGCCATCCAGGACGGCAACCTGCATGCGGTCAGTGTCACCGCCTCCGGCTACGCGACAGGCGAGAGCCTGAGTTTCTTCGAGGCCAATGCCTCGGTCGCCGGCTGGCGACGTACCCAGCGCGTGGGCCTGCGAGCCCGGCTCAGCGTCGATCACCTGCTGGCCTCGAGCGCGATTCCGTTCGTCTTTCCCGCGGTCAAGCTGCACCGTGAATTCTTCGGTGACGGCTCGATGCGCCAGCTCGCCCCGGTGAGTCCGGCGGTGCACCTCGGCGCGGACCGGATCCTCGTCGTTGGGGCCGGGCGCGGCGGGCCCGCCCCAAGGCAGCGCAGCAACCATTATCCTTCGCCGGCGCAGATCGCGGGCCATGCCATGTCCAGCATCTTCCTCGACAGCCTGGCCGTGGACCTCGAGCGTCTGCAGCGCATCAATACGACCGTCTCGGCACTGAGCCCGGAACAGCGCGCCGCCCACGGCATTGAATTGCGACCCATCGAAACCCTCGTGATTGCGCCGTCACAGTCGCTCGAGACGATCGCCTCACGCTACCGTGCGAGCCTGCCGCCGGTATTGCGCGCGGTGCTCAGAGGGGTGGGCGCGACGCGCCGGAACGGCTCGACGCTGTTGAGCTACCTGCTGTTCGAGCAGGGGTTTACCGGCGCGCTCATGCGGCTTGGCTACGGCGACGCAATGGCGCGTCGCGCGGAGGTGGCTTCGTTCCTGCGCTGTGAGCTGCCAAGCGCACGGACGGTTGCTCCGGAGGAAGTCTTGCAGCAAACGATTTTCCAGAAATGAACCTTGAAATTACCTCAAATTGTCGTTCTAAGCTTCTATTTTTACGTCACAATATACGCATGTTGATCGCTGGCTGCCTGTGGCCCGCGCTGCAGATGCCGCAAGAAAGGTTGGAAGAAAAAATGAAACTTCGCTCCGTGGTCATGATGGGGATGGTCGTCGGGCTCATGTTCGCGGGGCCGATTACGAGCGTTTCGGCAGCCAACAAGACGCAAAGCGGCACAAAGGCCTCTGCCAGCAAGAGCAAGTCGGTGCGCAGCAAGTCGGCGCAGAAAGCGCCCGCGCGACTTGTCAAGCGAACATCGGTCAAGAAGAGCAAGCGTATCGCACGTGCAAAGGCGGTCGTGGCGGCCTCCGCCGCGGCAGCCGCGAGTGACGGCCTGCCGGCACTCGATCACGACGGCAATCCCTTGCTTGCCTCCGCGTCGGTGCTGGTCATGGACCAGTCGTCGGGCGAAGTGCTGCTCGAGAAGAATGCCCGTTCGGTCGTGCCCATCGCCTCGATCACCAAGCTGATGACGGCGATGGTGGTGCTCGATTCGCATCCCAATCTGTCCGAGTTCGTGGTGGTGGACGAAAGCGATATCGACACGCTCAAAGGCAGTCGCTCGCGCTTGCCCGTGGGCTCGGTGTTGTCACGCGAGGACATGTTGCGGGTCGCCTTGATGGCTTCGGAGAACCGGGCTGCCTCGTCGTTGGCACGTCATTACCCGGGTGGCATGCCCGCCTTCGTTGCGGCGATGAATCAGAAAGCGAATTCCCTGGGGCTTGTCGACACCCGCTTCTACGACAGCACCGGCCTGAATTCCGGCAATGTGTCCAGCGCGCGGGATCTCACCAAACTGGTTTCCGCGGCCTCGCGCTATCCGCTGATCCGGGAGTTCTCCACCAGCTCCGAGTATTACGTCGAGGTTCGCGGCCAGATGCGCCGCTTCGGCAACACCAATGCGCTGGTGAAGAATTCGGAATGGCAGATCGGCTTGTCCAAGACCGGTTTCATCAACGAGTCGGGGCGCTGTCTGGTGATGCAGGCGTGGCTCAGAAACAAGCCCATGATCATTGTCTTGCTCGACTCGTTCGGCAAATACACGCGCACTGCCGACGCGCAGCGGATCAAGAAGTGGGTCGAAACCGTCGGCGATGCACCGGGCCTGGCGGCACGCCTGCGGCCCGTGTCTGGATGACGGTCGGTTTCTAGGAGCCTTCCGGGGGCGATGTCCGGTGTGCCGCGTCGCGTTCGATATGGCCGAGCGAGCGCGAGATCTCCCGCGCGGTATCACGAATCAGCGGCGCCCAGTCCGGATTGAAACGTTCGGAAGGGGTTGACAGCGAGAGGCCTGCCACGAGTTCGCCGGTATCGTCGCGGACCCCGGCGGCGATGCATCTCACGCCGTTCTCGACTTCGTCCAGATCGTAGGCAACGCCATGACGGCGAACCTTGTCGAGTTCCTTTTCCAGCCCCTCGAGCGTGGTGATGGAGGTGGGGGTGCTGCCCGGCAGACCGGTGCGGCGGGCATATTCGCGGACCTGCTGCGGACCATCCTCGGCAAGGAACAGCTTGCCGCTTGCGGTAGTGTGCAGTGGCGCGCGCGCACCGACGATATGCACCACGCGTATTGCGGAGCGACCGCTCGAGGTCCGTTCGACGTAGACGATTTCGTCCTTGTCGCGGATGCCGAGGTTCACGCTCTCACCGGTCTTCTGATGGAGTTGGAGCATCGCCTGGATGGCGGTTTCCCGCAGCGAGATGCGCGACTTGACCAGGCTGCCGAGCTCTAGAAGGCGTATGCCCAGACGGTACACGCCGTTCTCGGCCCGCTCGACGAGTCCGCTCGCGCTCATCGCCGCGAGGATGCGGTGGGCCGTCGAGGGGTGCAGGCCCGTTTCGTGGGCGAGTTGCTTGAGCGGCACCGGATCTACGTGTTGCGCGAGGACATCGAGCAGCTTCATCATGCGCTCGATGACCTGGATGGAGTTCTTCGGTTCTGGTGTTTTCATTGCGGTATTCCCTGAGTGCCGAATGCTACACGAGCGGCTAAGATTTCACCTAGTGAAATGATGCGCCGCTCGATGCAGTGCCGAGCAACTGTATCAAGCACTCGAGTGCCCGGGCTTGGGCCCTGAGCGCCGGGAGTGCCGGGCCAGCCCCGCTCAGCCGCTGAATTGCCGCGTCCGAGCCGTTCGGGAGGCACCGGGCGATCCTGCTGTTTCCTTTCATGGAGTCGTCGATGAGCACACGCATCGTCTTTCTCGAACGGGATTCGGTCCTTGCCGAGTTTCGCGCGCCCGCGTTCGACCATGAATGGGTGGATTTCCAGCATACCCCGCAGACGCTGGTCGTGGAGCGACTGCAGGGCGCCCGCGTCGCGGTGATCAACAAGCGGCGTATCGGCAAGGCCGAACTTGAGGTCTTGCCCTCGCTGCAGATGATCGCCCTGGCCGCCACGGGCGCGGACAATATCGATCTCGAGGCATGTCGCGAACGTGGCGTGACGGTCAGCAATGTGCGGGACTACGCCGTGCACAGTGTACCCGAGCATGTCATGGCGCTCATGCTTGCGCTGTCGCGGCGCCTGTTCGACTACGTCGGGGACGTAAGGGCCGGACGATGGGCGAAGGCCCGCAATTTCTGTTTTCTCGACTACCCGATCGCCGATCTCAACGGCAAGACGCTGGTCCTCGTAGGCGCCGGCAGCCTGGGCGAGAGCGTGGCGGTGCTCGCCCGCGCCTTCGGCATGAAGGTCGTCCGCGCCGAGCGCCCCCGGGCGACCACCATTCGGCCGGGCTATGTTCGCTTCGAGGCGGCGCTTGGCGTCGCCGACGTCGTCAGCCTGCATTGCCCGCTTACGCCCGAGACGCGCGGGCTCTTCGACAACGCTGCATTCGCGTCCATGAAGCCCAGCGCCTTGTTCATCAATACCGCCCGCGGCGGGCTGGTCGATGACGTGGCGCTCGTCCACGCCCTCAAGTCCGGGGTGATTGCCGCTGCGGCGGTCGATGTGCTGGCGAACGAGCCGCCGCCCGAGGACCATCCGCTGCTGGCGGCGGACATCCCCAATCTGCTGGTCACGCCGCACGTAGCCTGGGCTTCGTCCGAGGCCATGCAGGCCATGGCCGAGCAGGTGGTTGCCAATATCGAAGCCTTTGCCGCCGGGCAAGCGCGCAATCGGCTTGCCTGATTGCGGCTTGGGCGTGGGCAGCGGTTGAGCCGCTATACTGCGAACTCGATCCGCGAGTACAAGGCGAGGAAACAGGGCGATGAGTCCGACGGCAATCGAAGTGGTGGGTGCAGCGCTGTTTGGCATCGCGGTGGCACATACTTTCATGACCAAGTATTTCGAGCACCTTGCGCATATCCAGCCGGCCCATGCCGGCGTGTGGCACCTGCTCGGCGAAGTGGAGGTCGTGTTCGGCTTCTGGGCCTTTGTGCTGTTGGCATTCATCTTCTTCAACAGTGGTCCGGGCTCGGCAACGCATTATCTCGAAGGGCTCAATTTCACCGAGCCGGCTTTCGTCTTCGTGATCATGGTGGTGGCGGCAAGCCGGCCGATTCTTGAGCTTTGCAAGATCGGCGCGCGCGGCGTTGCACGCTTCATGCCGGTGAAGGACGCAATTGCGTTCTATTTCGTCTGTCTTTCGATCATTCCGCTCCTGGGTTCTTTCATCACCGAGCCTGCGGCCATGACGCTGGCTGCAATCATGTTGCGCGACAATTTCTATACGCAGGGGATCTCCCGTCGCCTCAAGTACGCCACGCTCGGGGTGCTTTTCGTTAACGTCTCGATCGGTGGCACTCTCACGCCCTTCGCCGCGCCGCCGGTGCTGATGGTCGCCGGAAAGTGGAACTGGGACATCTGGTTCATGCTCGCCAACTTCGGCTGGAAGGCTGCGGTGGCGGTGACCGTAAATGCCATGATCGTCACCTTCATGTTCAAGAGCGAGCTCAACGGCTTCGAGAAGCTCGGCGGGGGCAATGAGCGGACCGTGCCCTACGCGCTGATGGCAGGTCATGTGCTGTTCCTCTCCGGGGTAGTGGTGTTTTCCCACCATCCGGTGATGTTCATGGGCATCTTCCTGTTCTTTCTCGGCGTCGCCGAAGCCTACAGGCACTACCAGGATCGGCTCATCCTTCGCGAAGGGCTGCTGGTCGCATTCTTCCTCGCCGGCCTGATCACCTTGGGCGCACTGCAGAAATGGTGGCTGGCGGACGTCCTGAGCGGCATGAGCGATACCACCCTGTTCTTCGGGGCAACGGTGCTAACCGCGATAACCGACAACGCTGCGCTGACCTATCTCGGTTCGCTCGTCGACGGCGTCTCGGACGGCTACAAGTATTCGCTGGTCGCCGGCGCTGTGACAGGCGGAGGCTTGACAGTGATTGCCAATGCCCCGAACCCGGCCGGCTTCGCGATGTTGCGCTCGAGTTTCGACGATGGCGCGATCAACCCGCTGGGCCTGCTGATCAATGCCTTGCCACCAACGCTGATCGCGGTGCTCGCCTTCCAACTGCTTTAGAGCGGTTGCTGAGGGCGCTATACTCGGCGCGTGCGTGGCACGCAGGGCTGCTGGCCGGCGTGGCCATCCGGGTGTGATCCCGGTCGCAGCCCGGGCGGGTGCACAACGCGATCATGATGCGACCGCAGAGTGGGGAGATTGCCGATGGGACAGTCGGGCCAGTCCTTTGCCGCAGTCGCGTCGATTGGCGGGCCTCCGCGCCGGGTGACCCGATTCCTGTGCGACGAGATGCTTGGACGCCTCGCACGCTATCTACGCGCGGCCGGCTACGACACCGCGCTGGCGGCCGGTGGCCTGCCCGACTCGGTGTGGATCGGCCTCGCGCAACGCGAGGCGCGGTTGCTGCTGACTTGTGATCGTTCGCTCGGACAGGGTCGCAATGCCGCCGGGCTGGTGCTCGAACTCGCGCAGGGCGACCTCGACCGCCAGGCGGAGGCCCTGAGTCGGCACTGCCAGGTCGATTGGCTGTGGCGCCCGTTTTCGCGTTGCCTGGTCGACAACACCCTGCTTCGCCAGGCGGACGCTTCGGAATGCCCGTCCGACATCCCGCTGCGCGATCCCGGCAGCCTGTGCATCTGCCCGCAATGCGGCCGCCTCTACTGGGCCGGCTCGCATTACCGGCGCATGAAGAATCGCCTGCGGGCCTGGCGGCAGCGCTAGCTTGAAGTCCCTGCCGGTCAGCCGGTTACCGACTGCGAACCAGGTGGGTTTGCAACGCAAGCCCGCGGTTCGACCATCCTTGGCAGCGTCTCGCCGAGAAAGCGTTCGAGCCGCGGGTGCTCGGCGTAGGCGACATTGAAGCGCAGATGGGCAGAGGGCTGGCAGTTGGGGCGGAACACCGCGCCGGGCGCCAGCACGATGCCGTGCTCGACGCCGTGGTGCGCGAGGGCGCTCGAGTCGCCCAGGCCGGGAACCCGGGCCCACACGAATTGCCCGCCGGCGGGCGTCTGGTCGACCACCATTCCGACCCGCTCGAGAAGCTGCAGCGTGCGGTCGGTAGCCCGCGCGAGGCGTCCGTGGAGCCGCTCGACATATTTGCGGTAGTGGCCTTCGGTCAGCATCAGGTGGACCATCCGCTCGGCGAATTCGGGGCTCGAAAGTGCGGTCATGATCTTCACGTCGGTGAGGGCCTGGGCGAGGTCGTAGCGGCATGCCAGATAGCCCACCCTCAGGTTGCCCGAGATGGTCTTCGAGTAGCTGCCGATGTGGATGACCCGCTGAAGCTGGTCGAGCGTCGCCAGGCGGGTGGCCGGGCCTTGCACCATGTCGCCGTAGATGTCGTCGTCGGCGATCAGGAAATCATGCTTCTCGGCGAGCTGGAGCAATCGGAACGCCACCGCGGGCGAGATGCAGCTGCTGGTCGGATTGTGCAGCACCGATTGGGTGAAGTAGAGGCGCGGCTGGTGGTGTTCCAGCAACTGCTCGAGTGCGGCGGTATCGGGCCCGTCGGCATTGCGCGGCACGCCGAGCAGGCGCACGCCCTGCAGGCGCAGGTTGGAAAAGAGGTTCCAGTATCCCGGGTCGTCCACCAGCACACAGTCGCCGGCCTTGAGAAAGTAGCGCCCGACCAGGTCGAGCGCCTGGGTCGCGCCATAGGTGAGGACGATCTGGCCGGGCTGGGCGCGGATGCCGAGTTCGGCAAGCCGGATCCTGAGCTGGTCGCGCAGCGGCGCGTAGCCTTGCGGCGTGCCGTAACTGGTGCTGCGGGTGTCGCCGCGCCGCAGCAACTGACGCAGGTTGCGAAGCACCTCGTCCTCGTCGAGCCACTGCGGCGGCAGGTCGCCCGCGGCGGCGAGGACCCGCTCGGGAGCGTGATTGGTAATCTCGCGCATCAGCCATGCGCCATCGACCGCGCGTTCGACCCGCTCGATCATCTCCGGCTCTTCGCCCCCGGCGCGGCGCGCCGAAACGTAGAAACCGGAACCGCGGCGCGAGTCGAGATAGCCGAGCGCGACCAGGCGGTCGTAGGCCTCTACCACGGTGAAACGGCTCACCTGCTGGGTTTCGGCAAGACGACGTATCGGCGGGAGCTTCATCCCCGGGCGCAGGATCCGGTCGTCGATCTGGCTGCGCACGCCGCTCACGATCTGCTCCACAAGGGCCACCGGGCGGCTCGGGTCAACATGAATCTGCAGCATTGCCTGCTCCTGGCCCGGCGCAGAATTGTCACGGGCGATGTGCCGTGACTGTTCCGAGCGATTCGGGGCTATGTGTTGATGTTTGCTTCTTCAAGTGTTCGGTAGTGTCAGCTTCATCGGATTTTTTTGTCAAGGGGCACGACATGACGGGACTTGATCTGCGCAGACGACTCATGGTCGTGGTGGCGACGACGGTGCTGTTTTCCGGGCTCGCCGGCTGTCGCATCTCGAGCGGGCCGGAACCGCTTGTATGGACATCGCGCCAGATCGCATTCGTGGTGGATCGCAAGCGAGGGGCTTTGCGGATGTTGTCGGTGCGCGCCGGCCTTGCGACCCTCGCGACGGTACCGCTCGAGGCGGTTGAGCGCACACCGGCGATGCTGCTCGACGAAGCGCGCGCCTTGCTGTGGGTGCGCTGCGATGACACCTTGCTGCGCTTCGAACTGCCCACGCTGCAGCGGACCGGTCGCTGGATCTTGCCCGAAGCGGCACGCGAAGCGCGGATCACGGCCTCGGGCTCCGGTGCAATCACGCTCCATGCAGGGGGAAATGCCTTCGTGCTCGGCGAGCGCGTCGTGGCCAGGGTGGTCGTGCCGGCAATGGTGCCTGCAAGCTGAGCGGCTGGTCGGGCTCGGGCCGCGCCGCGATGAAGCGGTGGCGGACGCCGCCGCGGCCCAGGCATAAAGTTCCGCCCGTGGCGGCCGATCTTCCTGAAGTGCGCTGTAAGCCGCTCGATCGAGCGCGAGGGTGGCGGCATTCAGGGAGAGGGTGGTTTGCATCGGATCTCGGCTTGGGGAACGAAAATCGCGCTGCTTGCGCTGGCCTACGTGCTTGCCGGCTGGCTGGGGCTGGCACTGGCGATTCCTCCTGGCTATGCGACTGGGATCTTTCCGCCGGCCGGCATCGCGCTGGTGTGCGTGCTGGCGTTCGGCGATCGTGCCGCCGCCGGCGTGTGGCTGGGATCCTTCATCCTCAATGCCTTCGTGGTTGGACAGGCCAGTACGCCAGAGACATTGCTCGTGGCTGCCGCACTCGGTGCCGGCGCGGCATGCCAGGCGCTTTTCGGGGCTCTTCTGGTGCGCCGAAGCCCGGGCTATCCGTCGAGCCTGAGCCATGTCGGGGATGCCTTGCGCTTCGTGCTCCGTGGCGGTGCGCTCGCCTGCCTCGTCGGCGCGACCTTCGGGGTGAGCTCGCTTTGGCTGGCGGGCCGGATTCCACTCGCCGCTTATGGAATCAACTGGTTCACCTGGTGGCTGGGGGATACGCTCGGCGTCTTTGTCGCAGGACCACTCACGTGGGCACTGGTCGGCGCGCCGGAGGGTGTCTGGAGAGCCCGCCGGGCAAGCCTCGTGCCGGCCCTGCTGGTGACCCTCGCGGTGGTTGTGGGCGTCTTTTTCCTTGCGGCTGCGAGAGAACGGCAGAGTATCGTCCGTGATTTCGAGGAGCGTGCGCACCAGGGCGCGGACGAGCTCGGTGCGGCCATCGGGCGCAATCTCGATGCCTTGCTGGCGACCGAGCGATTGGTCGCCGCGGTGAGTGTGGACCAACTCGACCACGATCTGTTCCAGCGCTTTGCCGCACCCTTGCGAGAGCGCATTCCGACGCTCAAGGCGCTGAGCTGGAATCCCTGGGTGCCGTTCTCCGACAGGGAGGCGTTCATGCGGCGCGTGGCGCAGCGTGGCGGACCTGCAGAGATCGTCGAGCGCGGGCCCGATGGCGCGTTGGTTCCGGCCGGCTTGCGATCCGACTACATGCCGGTCGCCTTCATCGAGCCGGGCGAAGAAAACCGCACGGCGATCGGCTTCGACGTGCTCTCCAGTGCCGACCGTGCAACTGCGGTGAGCGCCGCGCGAGTCAGCGGCCGGGTCGCGTCGACCGGCCGAATCCTACTGGTGCAGGTGCTGCAGGCGAACAGCAAGGACGAGCAGTTCGGCAGCCTGGTCATGTATCCGCACTATCGCGGCGGTGTCACGCCGGGTTCGCCGGCCGCACGCAAGCGGGACTTCCTGGGTGTCGCGGTGGCGGTGTTCCGCTGGGCCGAGATCGAGGACGCCGTGTCTGCGGTGCTCGGCCGCACGGGAGGGTATCGCGCGTGCCTGGTGGATACCGAAGCCGCGGTGGACGAGCGGCGGCTGTTCGGGCCACCCGGCTGCGAGACGGGGCCGGGAACCGAGGTGGGCGGGTTTCACCATGTGGAAAAGCTCGAGCAACTGGGGCGATCGCTTGAGTTTCGGGTCAGCGCGACTTCGCAATTCATGCGTGAGCACCGGGGCTTGCAGTCGTGGTCGATACTGGTCGGTGGGGTGTCGTTCACCGGCCTGCTCGGCGTCTTGCTGCTGGTGATGACCGGAAGCCGGGCCGAGATGGAGGCGCTGGTAGCGCAGCGCAGCCGCGAACTCAGCGCCAGCACCGCCGGTCACGCCGAGGCACGGGAACAACTCGAGCTGTCACTGGAGGGCTCGCAGCTTGCGATGTGGGACTGGCGCATCGCCGAGGATCGGCTCCAGTTGTCGGCAGGGTGGCGGGCATTCGCGGGATCCGACGCACCGCTTGAGTACGCATCGCTGAGCGAGTTGCCGGCAATCGATTTCCGGCGCGAAGATCGCCTGGCGCTTCGAGCCCGCCTGATTCCGGTGCTGAAGGGACACGAGCCATACCTGCGCACCACCGTGGCGATGCAAAGCACAGAAGGCCGCCGCGTCTGGGTTCATTGCCACGGCAAGGTCGTGGCGCGCGATGCGGATGGCCAGGCGTTGCGCATGGTGGGTACCTGTGCCAACGTCACCGAGCAGGTCGAACGCGAAGCCCTGCTGCGCGAACGTGAGGCACAACTGAGGTTGTTGACCGAAAACGTACCGGCCCTGATCGTGCGTTTCGACAAGGCCAGGAGAATCCAGTTCGCGAACCGCCAGTTCGATCGCTTCTTCGGTTGCGTGCCCCCGGCGTCGCTGGTCGGGGCACTGCTCGAGAGTGTCCTGGGTCCGGCTGCGGTGGCTAAGCTGGCAGCGCATTTCGATGAGGTGTTCGGCGGAAGGCCGACCGCCGCCGAGATTGCCGTCCCCGCGGCTGGCGAAAGCTCGGCCGAGCGGGTCCTGGATTTCAACCTGGTGCCCGATCGCGATGGTGAGCGGATCGTCGGTTGCATCGCCCTGATTTCCGACGTCACCGAGCGCAAACAGCTGGAATCGACGCTGCGCGAGCGCGAGGCGCAGATCCGCCTCGCCGTGGAGGCGGGGGGCGTCTTCCCGTGGGAATGGAGCGCGTCGACGGGCACCTTGCGATGGGCCCGATCGCCGGCCGCATTGGTCGGGACCGACCACGTCGAGGACATGCGACCCTTCATTCATCCCGACGACCTCGAGCGCTACGATGCCGCGGGCGAAGCGACGGTGCTGCGCGGCGAGCCCTATGCGCTCGATCTGCGCATCATCGACATGCGCGGCCAGTTGCGCTGGCTGGCTGCGCGCGGCGAGGCCGTCATGGGGCGCGACGGCAGGGCCGTGAAGGCCTTCGGGGTGTTGATCGACATCTCCTTGCGCAAGCAGATCGAGGATGCGCTGCAGACGGCGCGACAGTCGGCCGAAGCGGCCTCCAGGGCAAAGAGCGATTTTCTCGCCAATCTCAGCCATGAGATTCGCACGCCGCTCAATGCGGTGCTCGGCATGACCGAACTGGTGCTCGACTCGGACATCGAGGCGGAGCAGCGGAGCATGCTCGAATCGTCGCTCTATGCCGGGCGCGCCTTGTTGCAGATGATCAACGAGTTGCTCGACTTCGCAAAATCCGATGCGGGCCACCTGAAACTGCAGGTGGAGGATTTCAGCCTGCGTGGCCTGATGAGGAATGCGCTCAGGCCCTTTGCATTGCGTGCCGCCGACAAGGGCCTCGCGACGAGGCTGACGATCGACGCCGCCGTGCCCGACTGGCTGGTTGGTGATCCCGGCCGCTTGCGGCAGGTCCTCTTCAACCTGCTAGGCAACGCGGTCAAGTTCACCGCCCACGGCAGCATCGAGGTATCGGTGTGTGCCGAGGCATGCTGCGAGGACGCCCTGACCCTGCTGTGCAAGGTGCGCGACACCGGCATCGGGGTGCCGGCAGAGATGCGCGACCGCATCTTCGAGGCCTTCACCCAGGTCGACGCCAGCACCACCCGCGAGTATGGAGGCACAGGCCTCGGGCTCAGCATCGTGCGTCAACTGGTGAGCGCCATGGAAGGACGCATCTGGTTCGAGGAGCCCGACCGGGGCGGAAGCTGCTTCTGCTTCCGGGTGCGGCTGCGTCGTGGGCATGGCGTGGCGTCTGCAGTGACACACAGGCGGGGGGCCTCGGTGGTGATCGCCGCGGGCGATCCAGCGCTGCGCGGCGTGCTCGCGGGCTGGCTCGAGGTTTGGGGCCTGAAGGCCAGGGAAGCCGGTTCCGCCGAAGGCCTTGCGGTCGCGCTGGCCGATGGTGAGGCGGCGCTGCTGGTCGCATCGTCCTCGATCATCGCCGCGGCGCCGAAGCAGATCAGCGCCTGTTTCGGAGTGGCTCGTCAGGCCCCTGCGGTCGTACCGCTGGAGCGCGACAACGACCTCGGTGCGCTGCCCGCATCCTTGCTCTGCGAACCGCTCGGTGAGGCATTCGACGAGGCAACGCTGATGGCCCGGCTGGTCGAGTGTCTCGAGCCGGAGCCGGGCAGCGACATGCCGATGGCGATTCCCGAGCAGCGACCTGCGACCATCATGGTGGTCGAAGACAACGCCGCCAACCGCCAGCTCGCGAGCAGCATGCTGGCGCGCCTCGGTCATACCGTGGTCACCGCCGAAGACGGGCAGGAGGCGCTCGACAAGCTCGCAGAACTCAAGTGCGAGCTCGTTTTCATGGACATGCAGATGCCGGTACTCGACGGACTCGAGGCCACCCGCAGGCTGCGCACGCGTGAGGCGGCGGCAGGCCAGGCGCCGCTCACGGTGGTCGCGCTCACCGCGACTTCGCTCGAAGCGGACCGCCAGAGCTGCATCGAGGCGGGCATGAACGACTTCCTGGTCAAGCCGTTCCGCATGGCGGAAATGGCGGGCATCGTCGCGCGCTGGCTGCACACGGACGTGTCACGGCAGCCGGCCCCCAGCGAAGCGCCGGAGCGTGGGGGGCAGCTCGCCGTGACTGCGGCACCGGGCCTCGACATGAGCTGGGTAGGGCCCTTGCGCGAAGCGCTCGAAGACGATTTCGACGGCATCGCCCGTCAGGTCCTGAATGACCTTCCAGGGGGGCTGTTGCAGCTCAGAGCCGCCTACGAAAACGATGGCTCGGAGGCGCTCAGAATGGCAGCGCACGCCTTCAAGGGGCTGGTGCAGAGCATCGGCGCGGCGCGCCTTGGGGAGTTGGCGGTCGCCGTCGAACAGGCCGGTCGACAACAGCGGCGGGACGGGGTCGGGAAACTGCTGGGCGAGATCGAAGGCGAAGCCGAGGTGGTGGCAAGGGAGCTGGAAGTGCTGCTCGGCTGACCCCCGGCGGACGCCGGTGCGTGGTCGGGGGCCTGCCGTTTCGTTCAGGCGACCTTGCGGGCCCGCTGCGGAACCGCCTTGGTGGCGGCCGAGATGTTTGCCTCCGCCAGTTCGACGGCCTTGCGGGTGCTCTTGCTGAAGCTGTCGTAGGCCGAATTTGCGGTATCGATGGCCGATTTCACCGCGGCGACCGCGAATTCGGAGCCTGCGGGGGCAGCCTTGGCGGTCTGCTCCAGGGTGCTGGCGAGCAGCCTGTTCATCTCTCCGGCGTTGTGTTCCACCACCGCGCTGGCCTGTTCGGCGCTCTGCACAACAATTTCCCAGACGCTGCGCAGATAGGCGAGAGTGCCGGCAATTGCGGGCTCGAGCAGGGAGGACTGCAGCGCCAGCAATTCCTGGGGATCCTTGGTGCCCAGCATGTTCTTGCCCTCGTTGACCGAGGCTTCGATTGCGAGGCAACCAGTCTCGATGTTCAGCCTGGAGAGCCGCTCCAGGCTTTCGGAGCCGAGACGGCCCAGGGTTAATGCGGTTTCGAAGCTGGCCTTCTGGCCAGAATGCAGACTCTTGACGATGGCGGACATGTGGGGCTCCTTTTTCTCAAACCGATATTGGCAGCAATGCTGCGATGCACAATTTCAGTTTATCGTCCAGCTCGGGGAAGTCAAGCCGGAAATGTTGCATTGCAACAACAATGCTTGCGGCTGCCGGCACGAGCCCTTGAAGGTCGCGGCAAAGCGGGGGATCCGGCTGTCGGCGGGGCTTGAAATACCGCTGTTTCAGCGCTTGCTCCGTGCCGCGAGGCGGGTCGCCAGCGTCGAAAGCGGCCGATAGGCGTCGGCGGCGAGGCTGTCCCAGCGTGCCACCGCCTGGGCCTGGCGGGCGACCAGTTCGGTGTCGCCGCGCGCCGCGGGTCCGGTGAGGGCTGCAGCGGGCCCCAGGCGCAGGCTGTTGTCGATCGCGTTGCGCACCAGCGGCTCGAGCAGGGCCATCGCCGTGGCGTCGTCGAGACCGCTTTCGCGATAGGCCCTTAGCGCGACGTCGAGGAGCACCGTGGTGAAATTCGAGGCGAACACCGAGCCGGCGTGATAGAGCAGCTTGTGCTCGGCGGCGAGTTCGAAGCAGCGGGCGCCGATTCCGGTGAACACGCCGCCAAGCAGCGCGCGGGCCTCGGAATCGCCCTCGAGCCCGCACAGGCAGCCTGAGAATTGCGCCACTGCGCGCTCGGGATCGGCAAAGCTGAGAGCGGGATGGGCGCTCGCCACACGCCAGCCAAGAGCTCCGAGGGCGGCGAGCTCCTGCGAGGCCAGGGCGCCGCTGCAATGCACTGCGATCGCCTTCTCGGGGAGGCCTGGCTGCGCGGCGATGATGCGCGCGGTGGCGGCGATCTCACGGTCCGGCACCGACAGCAGATAGACGTCTGCGGGCGCCAGCCCGGTCAGCGAATGCGTGGCCCGGCCCGCGCCGATGAAGGCCACCGCAGCCCTGGCGCTGGCCGCACTGCGGGCTGCCACGTCGCCGAGCGTGAACACTCCCGCATCCTGCCAGAGGCGCCCCAGCGTGCGACCCACCCTGCCGGCGCCGATGATGTTGAGGGTAGGCGTCGAGCGCCTTGGAGCAGTGTTCATGTCGCAATCCGTTGCGTTGGGGTGGCTCAGGCGTTCGAGTCGGGCGCGCTGGCGTCGTTGAAGCTGGTGATGTGGCTGACCCGGAAGGTGTCCTGCAGGGACTGCAGTTCCGTTTCGTGCAGGCAGGCGAGCCGCGCAAGATGTTGTTCGCCGGCGGGCAGTAGCCGGACTTCGACCTGACGGCGATCGCTGCGGCCGCGCTGGCGGCGGACCAGGCCACGTTCTTCGCAGCGCGAAACCAGTGCCACCACGCCGTGGTGCTGCAATTGCAGACGTTCGGCCAGTTCGCCCACGCTCGCCCAGTCGCGGCCAGGAAAGCCGCGGATGTGCAGCAGCAGCAGGTACTGCAGCGGCGTCAGGCCCTCGTTTCGCACAGCCGCTTCGCTGAAATGCAGGAAGCGGCGCAACTGGTAGCGAAACTCGGAAAGCGCCTCGTACTGGTGTTTGCCGAGGGACGGCGGATCGATCTCGCTCATCGACGGGCCCGGAGGTTGGATGCTGCGCTTTTATAACACACGAGGCGTCGCTCTTTACCTGGTGTGTCGCTGTGCACCATTTTTATATCACGACATGATATATGCGCGCCCCTTTGACTTTCCATCCGCGCGCCCCCCGCCTCGGGCGCCTTTTTTGCAGTGAGTACCGTGTCCTCGATTCATGTGTGGTTCCGATCCTTTGTCCCCCAGTCGATCCCGGTGAGCTGGCGTGAGCGGCTGTTCAGTTGCGTCGGCGCCTTCATCGGCCTGATGGCGACCGAGATGATCGGGCACCATTCGCTGGCTTCGCTCAACCCCTGGTTCGTGGCGCCGATGGGCGCGTCCGCGGTATTGCTCTTCGCCGTGCCCGCCAGTCCCTTGGCCCAGCCCTGGTCGATCGTCGGCGGCAACATGGTGTCGGCGACCATCGGCGTGAGCTGCGCGCAGCTCATTGCTGCGCCCGGCATGGCCGCAGCGCTGGCGGTGGCGCTTTCGATCGCGGCGATGATGAAGCTGCGCTGCCTGCACCCGCCTGGCGGCGCGGTGGCGCTGACCTCGGTGCTGGGCGGCACTGCGGTGACCGGGCTCGGCTACCAGTTCGTGATCTGGCCGATCGGGCTGAACTCGCTGTGCCTGCTGGTGATGGCGCTGTTCTTCAATCACCTTGCGGGACGTCGCTATCCGCACGGCGAGGCGCTCGCAGCGCACCCCCATGGCACGGCCGACGCGCTGCCCGGCGAGCGCCTCGGGGTGCGCCCGGCGGATGTCGAGGCGGTGCTCGAGGAGCGCGGCGAATTCGTCGATATGAACCGTGAGGACCTCGAAGGATTGCTGGTGGCGCTGGAGCGCCGCATCCATCGACGCTTTTTCGGCGAGTTGCGCTGCGCAGACGTGATGTCGGCCGACGTGGTCTGTGTCGATGCGTCGGCCTCGCTGGTCGAGACGTGGACGCTGCTCACGCGTCACCAGGCCAAGGCCCTGCCGGTCATCGACGCCGGGCGGCTGGCCGGCATTCTGTCATTGCACGATCTCTTCGTCTCGCGGGCGCGGCCGCACAAGCTCGACGCTTCGCCGGTATTCAGCGCCGACAGCCGGGTGCGCGACCTGATGTCGGCGTCGGTGACCACCGCCGGGCCCGAACAGGCGGTGATCGAACTGCTTCCGCTGTTTGCCGAGCAAGGGCTACATCACGTGCCGGTGGTGGACGCCGGCCGCCGGGTGCTGGGCATGCTGAGCCATTCCGCGCTCATCGCCGCGCTGTATCGCATGCGCATCGAGGAGGCGCTCGAGGGCGCCCTGCCGGCCGCCGCCTGAGCTGTGCCGGGCGCCTCATTCATGGCGCAAGGCGTCGATCGGGTCGAGCTGGGCGGCGCGGCGTGCGGGAAAGAACCCGAACACCACGCCGATCCCCGCCGAGATCGCGAAAGACAGCAGGTTGATCGCCGGATTGAACAGATAGGGAATGTTCATCACCGATGACAAGCCGATCGAGGCCGCGGTT
The DNA here is from genome assembly GCA_024235595.1 of Zoogloeaceae bacterium. Classification (GTDB taxonomy): domain Bacteria; phylum Pseudomonadota; class Gammaproteobacteria; order Burkholderiales; family Rhodocyclaceae; genus Cognatazoarcus. The sequence goes on from JACKMC010000002.1 coordinate 80,927, forward strand.
GCCAGCGCGATGCCGATCAGCCCGCCCAGGCTGGACAGCACCACCGCCTCGATCAGGAACTGTAGCAGCACCTCGTGCTCGAGCGCACCGATGGCCAGTCGGATGCCGATCTCGCGGGTCCGCTCGGTGACCGACACCAGCATGATGTTCATGATGCCGATGCCGCCGACGATCAGGCTCACCGCGGCGACCGCACCGAGCAGGGTGGTCATCACGCGGGTGGTGGTGGACAGTGCCTCGGCGATCTGCTTGGTATCGAGGACGTTGAAGTTGTCATCCTCGTTGTCGCCGATCTTGCGCCGCTCGCGCAGCAGCTTCTCGACCCGCTCCTTGACCGTATCGGTCGATACGCCATCGGCTGCGGAGACCAGGATGGTGCGCACGTCCTGGTCGCCGGTGAGGCGGCGCTGCACGGTGCGGATCGGCATGATCACCACGTCGTCCTGGTCCGAGCCGAACGCCGACTGGCCCTTCGATGCGAGCACGCCAATTACCTGACAGGAGAAGTCCGCGACCCGCATCATCTCGCCGAGGGGGTCGCCGCCGCCGAACAGCTCGCGCACGATGGTGCTGCCGATCACGCATACGGCCTTGCCGCCGCGCTCCTCCGCTTCGGTGAAGATCCGTCCGGAAGTGAGCGTCCAGCCGGCCGCGGTGAAATAGTCGCGGGTGCCGCCGGTGGCGATGGTGGACCAGTTGCGCGAACCGACCACCACCGAGGCCGCCTTGCGCGTCTCCGGCGCGACCGCCTTCACACCCGTGACCTGCGCGGTGATTGCCTGCACGTCGGCGATCTTGAACAGCGGTGCGCCGGCACTGCCACCGGGCCCGATGCGCTGGCCCGGACGCACCATCAGCAGGTTGCTGCCGAGGCTGGATACCTGGTCCGAGATCGACTTGGTGGCACCGTTGCCGAGGGTCACCATGGTGATCACCGCGGCAACGCCGATCACAATGCCCAGGATCGTGAGGAAGGAGCGCAGCAGGTTGCGCCGGATCTCGCGCAGCGCGAGCAGCAGGGTGTTCCAGATCATGCGCCCGCCTCCAGCGCCGGCGCGCGCGAATCGCGATCGACCCGGCCATCGACGAAATGCACCTGCCGGTGCGCATAGGCGGCCATGTCCGGCTCGTGGGTCACCATCAGCACGGTAATGCCGGCCTGGCGATTGAGTTCGGTGAGCAGATCCATGATCTCGCGGCTGCGCACCGTGTCGAGGTTGCCGGTCGGCTCGTCGGCCAGCAGCACGGTCGGATTGGTGACGATTGCGCGGGCGATCGCCACGCGTTGCTGCTGCCCCCCGGAGAGTTCCGCGGGGGTGTGCGACTCCCAGCCGTCGAGCCCCACCTGCGCCAGGGCCTTGCGGGCGGCAGCGTGGCGGGTCGCCACCCCTTCGCCGCGATAGAGCAGCGGCAATTCGACGTTCTCCAGCGCGGAGGTGCGGCCCAGCAGGTTGAAGCCCTGGAACACGAAGCCGAGAAAGTGACGCCTGAGCAGCGCCCGCTGGTTGCGGTCCATGGTTTCGACGGGCACGCCCTGGAAGCGGTAGCTGCCCGAGGTTGGGGTGTCGAGGCAGCCGAGGATGTTCATCACCGTCGATTTGCCCGAGCCGCTCGGCCCCATCACGGCGACGAACTCGCCCGCTTCGATGCGCAGGTCGACGCCGCGCAGCGCCTGGAACGCAGCCTGGCCGTCGCCGTAGGTCTTGGTGATGCCGGCCAGCTCGATGAGCGGTGGGGCGGTCTGCGTCATGGCGTTCACTTGCCGGCGCTCGTCGCTTCGGTGATCACCGCCATGCCGCTCGTGACATTGCCCGAAACGATCTCGGTGAAGCGGCCGTTGGTGGCACCGGTGCGCACGCTCAGAGAAGCCGGCCGACCGTCCTCCTTGAGGATCCACAGGGTTCGCTCACCGGAGGCCTCGTCCTTGACCTTGACCGTCTTCTCCTGCCGGGGCGGGCGGGGCATGAGGCTCGACATGATGCTGCTGGAGGCCTGTGCGCGCGCGGTCGGCGGCGTGAAGCGCAGCGCCGCATTCGGCACCAGCAGCACATCGTCCTTCTCCAGCGTGACGATCTCGGCGGTGGCGGTCATGCCGGGGCGCAGGCTCAGGTCGTCGTTGGCCACCTTGAGCGTGGTCAGGTAGGTGACCACGTTGTCGGTCGTCGTCGCGCCGAAGCTCACGCGGGTGATGTGCGCCGGGTAGCGGCGCTCGGTGTAGGCGTCGACCGTGAATTCCGCGCGCTGGCCTTCCTTGACCTGGCCCACGTCGGCCTCGTCGACCTTCACCTGCAGTTCCATCTGGGCAAGGTCCTCGGCCAGCGTGAACAGCGTCGCGACCTGCAGCGAGGCGGCCACGGTCTGGCCGGGTTCGACCGCGCGGGTCAGCACCACGCCGTTGATCGGCGAGCGGATCGAGGCCTTGGCGAGGTTGGTTTCATTGGTGCGCAGCGTGGCCTTCGCCTGCGCCACGCCGGCGAGGGCGCTGGCCTGGTTGGCAAGCGCGCGGGCGAGCGTCGCTTCGGCGGTCTCGAGTTCGGCCTTCGAGGGGACCTTGCCACCAGACAGCGAGAACACCTCGCGCAGCCGCGCGAGGTTGGCGCGCGACTCCTGCACCGTGGCGTCGGCCTGGCGAACCGCGGCTTCGGCCACATTCACCGCGGCGCGCGAGTTGGCCACCTGGTCCTCCAGCTTGGAGACGTCCAGGCGGGCCAGCACCTGCCCCTTGGTGACCGGGCTGTTGTCGTCGACGAAGACGTTCTGGATGGTGCCGGACAGTTCGCTGCCGACGTCGACCTGATTGGTCGGCTGCAGGGTGCCGGTTGCCGATACCGTGACCACCAGGCGGCCCTTCTCGACGGCCGCGGTCTGGTAGCGCACGTCCTTGTTCGCGCTGCCCGAGGCAAGCATCAGGTACGCGCCGGTGCCCAGTGCCAGCGCAAGCGCGAGCCACATCGGCCAGCGCCGCCGGCCACGCTTTTGCGTGGTGACGTCGAGTACCGTGGCGGCCGTGTCGGTGGTAGTGCTCTTGCCGGAGGTGTTCATGAGGCGTGTCCGTTGCTTTCTTCGGTAAGGTCGGCCGCAGACCAGCCGCCGCCCAGGGCCTTGTAGAGTTGCACCAGGGCGGTGAGGCGCTCGCCTTCCGCACTGGCCAGGCTGTCCTCGGTGATCAGCAGGCTGCGTTCGGTCTCGAGGACCGTGGAAAAGTCGATCAGGCCGCTGCGATAGCGGTCGGCCGCGAGCAGGTTCGCATTGCGTGCGGCGGTGCTGGCCGCTGCCAGCGCCGCGCGCCGCCGGTTGGTGTTGTCGAACGCGGTGAGGGCGTTCTCCACGTCTTCGAGCGCACCCAGTACGGTGCTGCGGTAGCTCTGGAGACTCTGCTCGCGCACCGCATCCTGCTGCTCGACCAGGGCCTCCAGCCGGCCGCCGTCGAAGAGCACGCCGCTGATGGCGGCGCTGAGGCTGCGCACCACCGAGGCGCCATTGCCAAGCGTCGCCAGGGCCGCGGACTCCAGCGCCAGCGTACCGCTGAGACTGAAGGACGGATAGCGGCCGGCTTCGGCAACGCCACGGCGGGCGACTTCGGCCGCGAGCGTTCGCTCGGCGGCGCGCACGTCTGGCCGCTGGCGCAGCACATCGGCGGGGATCCCGACCGCAACTGCAGTCGACACGTTCGGCAAGTCGCCCGTCGCGAGCGTCGTCTGCAAGCGGCCGGGCGCCTCGCCGGTGAGCACCGAGAGGCGGTTGGCGGCGCTCACGATACCGGTCTGCAGGGTCGGGATCTGGGCCCGCGTCTGCTCCATGTTGGTGCGTGCCTGTTCCACATCCACCGAGCTGGCCAGCCCTGCCTGGGCGCGCCAATCGGTGAGCTGCAGGGTTTCCTGCTGGCTCGCCAGGTTGCGCTCGGCGATCTGCAGCCGCGCCTGGGCGGTTCGCAGGGTGATGTAGTTGAGCGCCACCTCGGCGGCCAGCGAGGCGTGCGCGTTTGCAAGCGAGGCCGCGGCAGCGGCGCGATCCGCCTGCGCTGCCTCGACGCCGCGGCGGATGCCGCCGAACAGGTCGATCTCCCAGCTCGCATCGAAACCCGCGACCCAGCTCTCGGCGACCGCGTTGCCGCCAATCTTGTTTGCGCCGCTGGATGCGCCGGCGGTGAGGTCGGGGCTACGCTTTGCCAGCGCAATCCGTTCGAGGGCCCTCGAGGCACGCAGGCTTGCGCGGGCGGAGAGCAGATCGGGATTGGCCTGGAACGACCGCTCGATCAAGGCCACCAGTTGCGCGTCGTCGAATTGCTGCCACCAGCGCTCGAGCGAAGTCGTCGCGGCGCCATTGTCGAGATGTGCCGCCTGCCAGGCGGCGGGCGCCATCGACGCCGGGGTGCGGTAGTTCTCGCCGACACTGGCGCAGCCGACCAGCGCGAGCGCAAGGGCGCCGCTTGCCAGCAATCGCAGGCGTGGTGTCGGCAGTGGGAAGCTGTTTGTCATTGTTGGTTTCATACAGTGCTGGGTTCAGCCGAAGACATCGACCCGCAGCCTACCAGTTCGTTTCCATTCGACGAGCAAATCCTCGGCCTGTCGAGGCTGTCTGTGACCTTGGTCGCGAATGATCTCGAGCAGCGCGCGCTCGACCGATTTGCCGAGCGTGGCCGAGCGTCCGCACATGTAGAGCACCCCGTTCTCGCGCTCCAGCCAGCGAAACAGTTGCGCGCCATGCTCGATCAGCCGGGCGTCGATGTGGCAGCCATCCTCAGGGTCGCGCGAGAAGGCGGTGTCGAGGTGCGCGAGGGTGCCCGACGCATGAAGTCGCTCGAGGCTGGTGCGGTAGAAGTAGTCGCCCCCGCGGCGGCGATTGCCGAAGAACAGCCAGTTCGGGCCGCAATCCGGCGCCACGGCGCGTTCGGCGAGAAAGCCGGGGAAGGGCGCGACGCCGGCGCCCGCCGCCACCATGATGAGCGGACGGGAAGGATCTTCCGGGGGATTGAAGCCGGGATGCGATCGCAGCGTCGCTTCGATGCGATCGCCGAGGGCCAGGCCATGGCAGAGGTAGCCGCTGGCTTCGCCGATGCGCGCCGTGCCGGCCTCGTCCTGCCAGCGATGCAGGCTCACGGTGAGCCGGATCAGGCGATCGCCGACCAGCGACGACGAGCCAATCGAATAGCAGCGCGGCGGCGCATCCGGCCGTGGCGAGATCAGCAACAGGTCGCCCGGGCGGAAGCCCGGTGTCGCGCCCTCGGGCTCGAAACCGAGCTGCCAGGTCTCGGTCAGCCCCTCGACTGCGGGGTCATCGAGCCGGCGCTTGAGCGCAAGGGTGAGCGACAGCGGCTGGTCGGTGGTCGGCGCCCCGGTCTCGTCGATCGACAGCCCCAGCGGCGCGCCGAGCTTGTCCAGCCAGTGCGCCCATGCCGGTGCGGGGTCGGCGTCGGCACGTTCCAGCGGGACGAATTCATTGGCGCCGCGATCCAGCAGCGCGTTGCGAAGTTGTTCGCCGCCCGCGCAGAAGTCGGGATAGCGACGGTCGCCGAGCGCGAGCATGCTGAAGCGGCTGCCATCGAGCTTGCTGGCGGGGATCTGCTTCATGAAGCGCCGCGCCGGTTCGGGCAGTTCACCCTCTCCCGTGGTGGAGACGATCAGCAATGTCTGGCCGTAGCCCGCCAGTGCTTGCGGTGAGAGCGCCTCGAGCGAGGCGCAGGCCACCTTCGCGCCGGCACGGCGCAGGGCCTCCGCGGTGGCTTCGGCGAGACGCGCGGCGGTGCCGGTCTGGCTGCCGAAGGCGACCAGGGTCGACGCCCCTTCGTCAAGGCTGCCAACCGTGCCTTGGCGCCGGCGTCGCCACCACGACAGCGCGCCGGTGGCGGTGAGGCCGGCCAGCGCGAGTGCCCCGGCGAAGCTCACGCCCGCCGAGAGCGCGCCGCCCCAGGTGCCCTCATGCAGTTCGCGGACCAGGCCGGGGCCTTCGCTCAGCGCATGGATGCGTCCGTTCGGTTCGACCAGATAGCGCAGTGCGCCTTGTTGGCCCTGGGTGGTAACCAGGGCGCTGCCGGCGCGAAAGCGTCGTGCCGAGACCAAGGCGCCGCTGTCGGGCTGCCCGGCCACGCTGCCGATGGCGCTTGCCAGGGCGATCGGGGGCCCTTGCTGGATCGGCGGCAGGCTTGGCGTGCCGATGTGCAGCGCCATCAGCGTACCGGTGAGCGGCGCCAGCACCACCAGCGGCAGCGCCAGCCAGGCGACGCCCTGGTGCCAGCCGAGCAGGGTGTTGCGCAGGCGCGGAAGGCCGAGGAACAGTCCGACCACGATCAGCGCGCTCATCGCATAGGCGGCGATCTCGACCACGATGCCAAGGCCCAGCAGCAGGTTCTTGTGCAGGTCGAGGACGATCGCAAAGAAGTCGGGCCCCGGCTGCTCGGCGTTGGCAATGCCGCTTGCGGGGTCGAAGCTGCCGCTGGGTCCGGTCGAGCCCCGCGACTGCAGCACCAGGCTGCCTCCGTCGGGCGAGACGGCGACGCTCGTTGCCAGGCCTTGGGGATCGATGCGCGCCAGCGCCGCGGCGATCGCCGGGCCCTCGGCCGAGTTGGTTTGCGCGGCCGCGGGAGCGAACAGCGGCTTGAGGGCAAGAACGCCGCCCGAAAGAATGATGATTGCAAACACGGGGGTGAGGACCAGCGCCACCCAGCGGTGGAGGCGGCGCAGCAGGGGGCGATACTTCGCGGTGTTCATGATCGGTGCCTGGAGGTGGTTTGGCGGTTCGGGCCGCCTTGCGCAGCGGCTCGTTCCGCGATGGGGCAATTGTCCGGCGGATGCGGGTTAAGCCCGGTTATAGCCATGTAAAGACGGGTAAAGCACGACCGCCGGGCACCGGGTCGATGGCAAGAAAAACGCCGGGCTGGGCCCGGCGCAAGAGATGGAGACTGCCTGTGTTGCTGGAAGCGCGTGGCGCTCAGTTATCGTCGTCCGAGTTGTCGTCCATGAGCTGTGCCATGCGGTCGCCGCGCTGCTGGGACCGGTCGCCGCGTTTTTCCATGCGATCGCCGCGCTTTTCCATGCGTTCCTTCATCCGCTCCTGCATGCGCGTCTTGCGTTCCTCGAGGGTCTTGCGTTGTTCGGGGGTCAGCAGCTTGTAGACCTCGTTCGCGCCGCGGGCACGCATCTGCGCCATCTCGGCCATGGCCTGGGCGCTGCGTTCGGTCAGTGTCTTGACCTTGGCTTCGTCGTAATTGTCCGACATCATCATGTCGCGCATCTCCTTGCGTGCCGCGCGCATTTCCTTGGCCTTTTCGCGCATGGTCGGCTGCTGCTCATGCATCATCTTGAAGATCTGGTCCTGCTGGGCCTCGGTCAGGTTCAGGCCGCGCAGCATGCGGGGCATCTTGTCGCCGCCGAACATGCCGCGTTCGGCCTGCATGCTCATCGCGCCGCCGTCACACTGTGCGTGACCATGTCCGCCCATGGGGCGGGCCTGGGCCGCAAACGGAATGGCGAGGGCGATGGTGCTGGCAACGAGAAAGCTGCGAAGGGCGAGGTTTTTCATGATCGTGTTCTCCAGTGTTGGTCGTGGTCTGTTGCAGCCGGCCCTGTGTGGTCAGCTGTTGGATTGAATTGTGCGGGTGGCCCCTGTTAAGTGCGGTCAGCGCGCTGTAAAGGTGGGTAAAGCCTGGTTAAGCCTGCGTTTGGGGCGATCCGCGGATCGCGTCGCGACCAAAGAAAAGGCCCGTCGCGGATGGCGACGGGCCTCACTTGCCTTGCTGGCGCGCGGGAGCCTCAGCGCACCGTATAGCCCCGCGCATCCAGGCAGGCGCCCATGGCGCGGTGGTAATCGGAGCGCAGCGCATCGAGCTGCGCGCTTGAAATGTCGGCCATCTGGCGCGTGGGATCGAAGCCGGTCTGGTCGCGGGCCCAGCTGTGGCACTCGTAGCGGTCGCGAGCCTGCTGCTGTTCGGACTGGCCTTTGCGCGGGTAGATGAAGATTTGCTCCTGTCCGGCCGAATAATCGTCGACGGAATACGCGGCGTTGCCCTCGGGAGGCTCGACCACCACGTAGCCGTCGCCGCGGCGGGCGTAATAGACGTCGTTGGCGACGTAGTACGCATTGCTACCGATCTGCATGGTGATGTAGCCGAGCGGCAGAACCGGCACGAAGATACCGATCGGCGGAGCGATCACCACGAAGCTGGCGCCGAAGGGCCGATACCAGACACCGTTGTCGAAGTAGTAGCGGGTGTTGCGGTAGTTGATCATCCGGTGGCCGTGCGGGAGGGCCTGGATCACCGCCCCGCGATGCGGGTAGTAGCGATGCTCGGCGGCGCGGTCCTGGCGGAATTCGATCCTGTTGTCGCGACGCTCGCTGCGCAGATCACGACGATCTTCGCGCCGGTCCTGGCGAACGTCGGTGCGGACTTCGCGGCGATCCTGCCGCGTCTCCTGCCGTGCCTCGCTGCGTGCATCGCGCCGCTCCTGCCGCGAATCGGTACGCCCCTCGCGCCGGTCCTGGCGCGATTCGGTACGCCCCTCGCGCCGCTCCTGGCGCGATTCGGTTCGCACTTCGCGCCGCTCCTGGCGGTCGTCGCTACGGAAGGACGGGCGCCTGTCGCCGTCGTCCGCGCGTGCCAGCGGCGCCGTGCCCGCAGCGATGGCGCCGAACAGCACTGCGCCGATCAGCGCAATGCGTGCGGGCTGGAAATCCATTGCCTTGCTCATGACATTTCTCCCCTTGTCCTATCTGACGGTATAGCCGCGCCCTTGCAGGCAGGCGATCATCGCGCGACGGTAGCCGCGGTCGTTGCGCTCTGCCTGGCGTTCGTTGCGACGGGCGTAAGCGTCCTCGACGGCATCGGCCCGTGCCTGGCGGGCGTTGTCCGCGGCGCTGCCGGCGACTGCACCGACCACTGCGCCGATCGCGGCGCCTTCGGCGGTGCGGCGCGGATTGGCCACCGCCGCACCGATCACGGCGCCGCTTACCGCACCCATGGTCGTGCTGTAGCCCGCCGGCGGATCGGGTTCGACCCGCGGCGCCGCGGTGCGGTAGCTGGAAGCGGGACTCGCGCTGGGGTCGTAGCCGCTCTCGCGCACCGCCCACAGGTGGCATTCGTAGCGGTCGCGATCGAGGCGCTGGCTGCTCTGGCCTTGTGCCGGGTACACCACGATCTCGGTCGGCGCCGGTTGGTAGTCGACGCTCGACGCGCGAGCCGGGTGCGGCCGCGGTGCTGCCACGCAGCCAGCCAGCGTCGCTGCGGCAAGCAGTGCCAGGCCGGTGCGGTAGTGCGGGGCTTCCTTCTGGCTGGATGTCATCGAATTCTCCTGATTCCTCACAGGCACAGTCTGCGCGGCCGGCGCGTAAAGCGGGTGGCCTCGATGGTTAAGCTATGTAAGCAGAGTGTGCGCGAAGGTATCAGCCGCGCTGGCCGCGGCGGTCCCCCTGGCGCTCATCGCCCTTGCCATCGGTCTTCATGGCGGCGCGCAGTTCGCGCAGCCGGGCCTGCACGCGGGCGAGCGTGAATTCGTCCGCATCGCGCATGTTGAGGGCCAGCTCGAACTGCTCGCGCGCGCCGCGCTGGTTGCCGGCCAGCGCGTAGTACTCACCTAGCTGGTAATGCGAGGCCATCGGCCGCCCGGCGCCGGCGTATGCCTCTGCGGCGATCCGGTGCAACTGGGCGTTGCCGCGAAGGGTGCTCAGGCGTCGCTCAGCAAACCGTGCCGCCTCGGCCGGACGCCCGGCCTTGATCAGGGCCCGCGGGTAGTCGAGGACGAGCTGCAGATGGTCGGGGTAGCGTGATAGTGCCGCCTCGTAGTGAGTGATCGCCTCGTCATGGTGACGGGCCTGCAGATGGATCTGCCCGACCAGGGCGGCGATCATCGGGTGCTCGACGCGGTCGGCCTCGAGCGCGCGGGTGAGCTCGAGCGCGGCATCGAAATTGCCCGCGCGCAACTGTGCCGCCGCCAGTCCGTAGCGCAGCGCATTTTGCCGCGCGCGCGGCGGATCGGCATCGAGCGCCTGCTGCAGCGCTGCGAGCGTCTCGGCGGGTTCTCCCTGGTAGCTCCGCAGCAGTGCGCGCACCATGAGAAAGTCGATGCTGTCGCGCACTTGCCGGTAGGGGGCGGAGAGTGCCCGATCCTCGGCTTCGGCAATGCGCTGGGTGGTCAGCGGGTGGCTGCGCAGCCAGCTTGGCTGGTCACTCTCGGCGAGGCGGTTGCGCTGCTGCAAGGTGCGGAACAGCTCGGCCATGCCGCGCCCGTCGAAGCCGCTGTGGATCAGCAGCTTGAAGCCGAGGCGATCCGCCTCCTCCTCGTTCTCGCGAGTGAAGTTGATCTGACTCTGGAGCTGGCCGGCGGTGACACCCGCGATCGCTGCGCTGGCCATTTCGCCATTGCCGCTGCCGGCGGCCACCACGGCGGCCAGCAGCCCCGCGAGTGCGGCGATCTGGCTGCCCGACTGGGCCTGGAGCTGGCGGGCGACGTGTTGCTGGGTGATGTGCGAAATCTCGTGGGCAAGCACCGAGGCCAGTTCGGACTCGTTGTTGGTGGCGAGGATCAGCCCGCTATTGACGCCCACATAGCCGCCGGGCAGTGCGAAGGCGTTGATTTCGGGCGAGTCGATCGCGAAAAAGGCGAAGGAGCCGGTGATCTCGGCGCTCGAGGAGACCAGGCGGTGACCGAGCTGGTCGAGGTAGGCATTGACTTCAGGGTCGTCGAGGAAGGCGCCGCTGGCTTCGAGCTGGCGCACGCTGCTGGCGCCAATGCTGCGCGCCTGGTAGTCGGGCAGGGCTTGCTCGGAGGGGTCGCCAAGGTCCGGAAGGTCGAGCGCCGCGAAGCTGTTGCTGGCAAGCATGGCGGCCAGCAACAAGGCTGGCAGACGGCGGAGCCGGGCCGTGTTGCGGGCTTGGCTTTTTGCGGTGGGGCGCATCGTTGCGGTTCCAGGTTGGATTGATGCGAGGATTGTCGTGAGGGGGCGTGTAAAGCTCGGTCAGCAGGACGTAAAGCTGGGTAAAGAGCGGTAAAAGCACGTCGCCCCGCTGGCGGCGCGCTTATCATCGTGCCATTGGCGTAACTGCCGGCGGGAAGGAATCATGAGCAAGATCTTGTTGGTCGATGACGATGTCGAACTGAGCACTATGCTCGGCGAATACCTCGAGCAGGAAGGCTTCGAGGTGGGAATCCGCCATGACGGCGAGAGCGGGGCGGCCGAGGCGCTGTCGGGCGGCTACGACATGGTCGTGCTCGATGTGATGATGCCGCGTCTGAACGGCGTCGAGGCGCTGCGCCGGATCCGCGCCGAGAGCGCGATGCCGGTGCTCATGCTGACCGCCAAGGGCGACGACGTGGATCGCATCATCGGACTGGAGCTGGGCGCCGACGACTATGTCCCCAAGCCTTGCACGCCGCGCGAACTGGTCGCCCGCATCCGCGCCATCCTGCGCCGCAGCGGCAACGAACGCGGCAGCGAGAGCGGTGTGATGGTGGTCGGGCCGCTGTCCCTGTGGCCTGAACGCCGCACTGCCGAATGGGCGGGCGCGCAGCTCGAGCTGACGAGTACCGAATTCAACCTGCTCGAGGTGCTGGCCCGCAACGCCGGACGGGTGGTCAGCAAGAGCGATCTGTCCGAGCAGGCGCTGGGGCGTCCGCTGACCCGCTTCGACCGCAGCATCGATGTCCACATGAGCAGCATCCGTCACAAGCTCGGCCCGCGCGCCGATGGGCAGTCGTGGATCATGACGGTGCGGGGCATGGGCTACCAGCTGGTCAAGGACTGAGCCGGTGGGACGCCTGTTCTGGAAGTTCTTCTTCGCCTTCTGGCTCAGCCTGCTGGTGGCCGGCGCCGCGGTGGGTACCGCGGTGTGGCTGCACAATCAGGCCGATCGCGACGAGATCCGTCTGTTGCAGGGCGGGCCGCGCGCCGCCTGGGTGCTCGATACCGCAAGCACGATCCTCGAATCGGCCGGGCCGGAGGGCCTGCGCGGATTGCTCAACAGGTGGCAGCGCCGTCCGTGGCGCAGCCAGCTCATGGTGGTCGACCGCCAAGGCCGCGATCTGCTCGGTCGCAGCGTGCCGGCCGAAGCGCTGGCCAGCGCGCGCGCCGCGCGTGCCGCGCACGGTGCCGAGGAGCAGGTGCGCGAGGTGGCGTTGCCCTCGGGCGAATCCTATTTGCTGTTCGTCACCAGTGATGGCGATGCCCACCCACCGCGCGACCGGCGTCCGGCCAATCCTTCTCCGATGTTGCCGATCCTCATCGGCCTGCTTGCCAGCCTGGGCTTCAGCGCGCTGCTGGCGTGGTACCTGTCCAAGCCCCTGCGCCACCTGCGCTGGGCCCTGCAGGCCGTCGCCGAGGGCAAGCTCGATACCCGGGTGGAGCCGCTCATGGGGGGCCGTCGCGACGAAATCGCCGACCTGGGTCGGGACTTCGACCGCATGGCCCAGCAGCTCCAGCAACTCATGGCTGCGCAGCGCCGCCTGCTGCACGATGTGTCGCATGAGCTGCGCTCGCCGCTGGCCCGGCTGCAGGCTGCGATCGGCCTGTTTCGCCAGAACCCGGCACGGCTCGACACCTGCCTCGAGCGTATCGAGCGCGAGTCGGTGCGCCTCGACGAACTCGTGGGGGAATTGCTCACCCTGTCGCGCCTCGAGGCCGGCGGGGGCGATGCGCCGCTCGAATCGCTGGACCTCATGGACCTGATCGCGGCGATCGCCGATGACGCCCGCTTCGAGGCGGAAGCGAATGGCCGCGAGCTGAATTTCGAGGGGCAGGGCGAGGCGGTCGCGCTGGTGCGTGGCGAGTTGATGCACCGGGCTTTCGAGAACGTGATCCGCAACGCAGTCAAGTACACCGCCGCAGGGACCTGCGTGGAGGTGAGCGCGAAGATCGTGGCGGGAACGCTTGAGCTGCGCGTGGGGGATCGTGGCCCCGGTCTGCCCGATGCCGACCTCGCGGCGATCTTCGAGCCCTTCTATCGTGGCAGCAACGGCAACGCTGCGACCGGCTTCGGACTCGGGCTGGCAATCGCCCAGCGCGCGGTGCAGACCCACGGCGGTACCATCCGCGCCGCCAACCGCGCGGCAGGCGGTCTCGAGATGGTGATCACGCTGCCGCTGGCCCAGGGACACTGAGGGGGAGTCGGACCTCGACGGCGAGGCCGGCGCGGTTGCTCGCCCGCGCCCGTCCGCCGTGGGCCTCGGCGATCCCCTTGACCAGCGCCAGCCCGATGCCGCTGCCCGATTCGCCGGAGCGGCTTGCATCGACCTGGTAGAAGCGCTCGAAGATCCGTTCGAGTGCCGCTTCGGGAACGCCGGGGCCGTGATCGTGGATGTCGACGCAGGCCTCGCCCTGTCGCGCGCCCACTTTCAACTCGATGTCGCCGCGGCCGTGGGCAAGCGCATTTTCGAGCAGGTTCTGCAGCAACTGGAAGAGCAGCGTGGGGTCGGCCGTGACCATCGTGGCGCTGCTGTCGACATGGACCGCGCGGCCTTGGCGTTCGGCCAGGGGGGCATAGAGTTCGACCGCGTCGGCGGCGATTTCGGCAAGGTCGCATTCCATCCGCGCGCCCTGCCAGGCGCCCGCCTCGAGGCGGGCCAGGCGCAGCAGCGCGGCAAAGGTGTGGAGCTGCTCGCCAGTCTGAGTGGCGAGCGCTTCGAGGCGACGGTGCAGCGGATGGCTGGGCGGCGTATCGGCGAGGGCTTCCTCGAGTGCGTTGTGCAACGCGGTGAGGGGGCGGCGCATGTCGTGAGCGAGGGCGCTGGAAAGATGCTGTGTCGCCTCGATCCGTCGCGCGATCTCGTCGAACGCTTCGTTGAATCGCATTGCCAGCGCGTCGAGTTCGTCCCCGCCGACGCCCACTTGCAGCCGGTCGCTCAGCGCGCCTTCCTGGATGCGGCGTGCGGCCGCCGCCATCATCGAGAGGCGGCCATGCAGGTGGGCCATGAAGACCCAGGTGAGCAAGCCCGAGACCAGGATGATCAGTGCCGCCGACCACCACATGCGGTTGATCATGCTGCTGCGAAAGCCCGCCAGTGGCGAGCGTCGGCCGACCAGCAGGCGCTCGCCGCCGAACAGCACGAAGACTTCTCCCTCGATGTAGTGGCCGCCGCGATCCCGCAGCCTGAACCAGTTCTCGTCCCCTGCCGGGATGCCTTCGGGCCAGTCGGGCAGGTTTCCGGCAAGGCGTTTGCCGTCGCGGCCGAGCAGCAGGTAGATGCCGTCCTCGTCCTCGGATGAGCGGGTGCGGGCTTGGACCTCGAGCCTCAGGGCCTCGAGTCCGTGATCATGGAAGCGCGCGTCGAGGGCGAGGATCTCCTGCTCGATGGCGGCCCGCACCTCGCCGCGGATGTGATCCTCGGCTTCGCGCAGCAGCGGATAGAACACCGCCGCGACGATGCAGGCGACGGCCAGCGGCAGGGCGATGGCAAAGCGGTAGAAGGGGCTGGCGGGGATCCGCATTCAGTCGCCGCGCAGCCCCAGCAGGTAGCCTGCGCCGCGCACCGTGTGGATCAGCGGCGGCAGGCCCGGCGCGTCGATGGCGGCACGCAGGTTGGAGACGTGAACATCGATCACGTTGGTACGTGGGTCGAAGTGATAATCCCACACCGCTTCGAGCAGCATGCTGCGGGTCACCACCTGGTCGGCGTGGCGCATCAGGTATTCGAGCAGCGCGAATGCCTTGGGCTTGAGCTCGATGTCGCGGCCGGCGCGACGTACCGTGCGGCGCAACAGGTTCATTTCGAGATCGCCCAGCCGCAGCGTCGTGGCCTGGCTCGGGCGCGCCGCGCTGGCGCTGCGGCGCTGCAAGGCCTCCAGCCTGGCGAGCAGTTCGGAAATCGAGAAGGGCTTGGCCAGGTAGTCGTCGCCGCCCGCCCGCAAGCCCTCGATGCGCTCGTCGACCTCGCCCAGTGCGCTCAGCACGATCACCGGCAGTTCCTTGCCCGAAGCGCGCAGGGTGCGTAGTACCGTGAGCCCGTCGACCCGTGGCAGCATGCGGTCGAGCACGATCGCGTCGAAGGACTCGGTGGTGGCGAGGAACAGGCCGTCGCGGCCGTCCCGGGCGAGCTGGGTGAGATGCCCGGCCTCGCGCAGGCCCTTCTGCAGGAAGCGGCCCTGCGCGGCATCGTCCTCGACGATAAGGATCTTCATTTAAGGAGGGGCGGCCCCGTAAGCTTCAACGCAAGCAGTCGTCGTGCATTCTCGCGCTGCAGGCCGGCGCTTTGCAATTGTCGGGGGTCGGCCGGGCGCAGGTGCACGATGCGGCAGTGTCCCGACTGACTGAAAAGCTCATCTCGCCCGGGCTGCAGTTCATGGCCGTGCACCGAGATGCGTTGCGGGGGTGTGGAAAGAAGGTTGCCGCAGCCCGCCGAGAGCTCAACCCGATAGGGCTCCTCGACACCGAGCCAGAGGATGCCGGCGGCAGGCGCCGTGGCGATCCAGTCGAAGGTCTGCGACACACGCACCCGGGCCGAGCGCCGCGGCATCGCGGCGTCGGGATTTCCGGATGCCGCCATCAGCGGCGGGGAAAGGGCCAGTGCGAGCGCGACGATGATGACAGGGCCGTGGCGCGTCGGGCATCCGCCGTTCGAGGGGATCATCGCGGGGGCTGTGAAGCGCGGGCGTAAGGAACCGGGGCGCCATTGGTTGCGGCGCCCCGTCAGCGTGTGCGGCGATCAGCTTGCAGGTGTCGCGTCAGGCTTGGCGGCCGGTGCCGCTTTCTTGCTCGCGTGCTTGACCTTGTGGACCTTCTTCACGGTGTGCTTTTTCATCGGCTTGGCTGCGGCCTTGAGCGGTGCCGGTGCAGCGGCTTCGCTGGCGGCGGGGGCGGCATCGGCGGCCTGGGCAACACCCAGACCCAGGCTCATTGCGGCGATCAGTCCGGTGGCGGCCAGTTTCATGCGGCGGTTCATGCTCATCTTGATACTCCTCGGTGGTTTGCGATCCGGCAACAAAGTCTGTTGCGGTGAGGAGAGTCTGCGCGCACGGGCATGAAGCGATGCTGGTGCGCCGGTTAAGAAAAATTAATCTTCGCCGGCGCGCCGACCTACACCCTGAAGCGGGAAACCGATTCCTGCAGGCGGTCGGCGAGGTGCTGCATCTGGCCCGCGGCCTCGACGGTGCGCGAGACCGTGTCGTCGTTCTGGCGGGCCATGCCGGCGATTGCCTCGATGTTGCCGGCGACCGTCTCGGTAGCGCGCCGCTGTTCTTCGGTGGCCATGGCGATGCGATCCAGGCCGTTACGCACCTCGGCGACGGAACTGCCTGCCGCCTGCAGCACCCCGGAGACGTTCTCGGCCGCGTCGCGGCTCGCGGCGAGGTGGCTGAGACCCTTGTCGAGGGAGCTGCGCACCGCTTCCGACTGACCGGAAATGGTTGCGGTAATGGCATCGATCTCGCCTGCCGAGCGGGCCGATTTTTCGGCCAGCTTGCGCACCTCGTCGGCCACCACCGCGAAGCCGCGGCCCTGCTCGCCGGCGCGTGCGGCTTCGATCGCGGCATTCAGCGCGAGGAGGTTGGTCTGTTCGGCGATCTCCCGGACTTCACGGGTCATCGAGCTGATCGCCGTCGTCGAGTCGACGAAGGCGTTCACCGATTCGACCATGTGCTGGACCGCCCGGCCGACATGGTCGACCTCGGCGATGAGGTGATCCAGGCTTTGCTGGCCCGCGGACGAGCGCGATTCGCTCTCGCGCGACAGTTGATGCACTGACTCGGTGCTGCTGGCGATGTTGCCGATGTTGCTGCCGAGGGCCTCGACCGCTGCCGCAGCCTCGATCGATTGGTCGTTCTGCTGGCGCGAACCGCGTGCCACCCGCTGCGCTTCGGCGGACAAGTCGCGCGCGGAGGTCGACACTTCGGCCGCCGAGCTGCTGACCTGGCGGACCAGGTCGGCGACGGTCGCCAGCATGCGGTTGAACAGCGATGCGGTGCGGCCGATCTCATCCTCGCTGGCCACCTTCAGGCGGCGGGTGAGGTCGCCCTCGCCCTTTGCCAGTTCGGCCAGTCCGGCGGACATCTCGTCGAGCGGGTGGATCACGAAGCGGCGGATGAACAGGAACACGATCAGCATCACCGGCAAGGAGACGATGAAGGCGAAGAGGATGCTCTTGTTGCGGAAGCTGGCGACCGCGGCGTTGGCCTTCTCCAGCGAGATGCGCATGCTCACGGCGCCAAGCGGCGTGCCGGCGCCGACCTGATGGCAGCTCAGGCAGTTCTTGCCGAGGTAGTTCTCCGAGGCCAGGGCGGGGATCACCACCCGCAGGTGCTCGCCCAGCCCGGGGGTGCTGTCGAGCGCAACATGCGCCTTGCCGCTTTGCAGCGCGGCGCGTTCGACGTCATCGAGCGCGCCGTTGTCCGACGCGTCGCCCGGTCCATAGGCCTTGCTCACCGCTTCGCCGCGCAGCACCCGGAGGTCGCGAACCGCCGAGAGCTCCTTGATCTGGTCGAGAAACACGTCGCGCTGGGCCACGGTGCCGGTGATCATCATGCCGGTGAGGCCGGCCATGGTCATCTCGTTCACCGCATGGGAGAAGTCCTCGGCCTGGTCGATGGCGATGCTCCGCGTGGCCTGGGTCTCCCAGGTGATCATCCCGCCCCAGGCGAGGACCAGCATGAGCCAGATGGCGCCGGTGAGGCGCAGCCAGATCGGGGTGTCGGCAAAACGTTTCATGGTGAATGCGGTTGCAGTCAACCGTTCTCAAGCGTGTGGTGACTGCAGTAACGGCTCTGGCGTTACAGTCTTTAACGTATTCGTTCTGCGCTGGCGCTTCAGCCGCCAGCCGGGTTGAGCCAGTTCTTGAGCAGCCGGGTGAGCCGCGGCATCACCGCATAGGTCATGGTGGGGACGATCAGCGCGGTGAGAATCGCGGTGCGCGCTAGGAAGGGCAGGTCGGCGAGCAGCGGGGCGAGCAGCCACAGGTAGAGCGACACGGT
This sequence comes from Zoogloeaceae bacterium, assembly GCA_024235595.1. Taxonomy (GTDB): domain Bacteria; phylum Pseudomonadota; class Gammaproteobacteria; order Burkholderiales; family Rhodocyclaceae; genus Cognatazoarcus. Next base: position 98,813 of record JACKMC010000002.1, read on the forward strand.
GGGGAAAATGCCCAGCCAGGTCACCACGGTCATGCGTCCGCGTGGCGGATGCAGCGAGGGTGGTACCACCGGCGGCGTGAACCAGGCCTCGAGTCCGGTGAGTGTGCGGTAGGCCGGTTCGTCCTCGGCCAGGTGCACGAGCCGCTCGCGAAAATGCGCTCGCTGCGCAGACTCGTCCCACAACTTGAGGGCGGCCTCGCAGGCGAAGCGGACCACCACCTGATAGTCTTCGCCGGGACGCTCCGGGGGGATCAGGTCGGCGCCGAGAAAGCCGCTCGTCGCGTGCATCGCCACGAACATCTCGCGGATCGTGGCCTCGTATTCCTTCTCCTTGCCCGCAAGGGCGCGACGTCGCGCAATACGCGTGATGGGGGCAGCGGAACCGCTCATCGTAGCGCCCGCGCAAGCGGAACCATCCGACCGCTCGGCGCGCCGCCGCGAGGGTCCTGGTGGCCGCAGCCGTGGTGGTGCAGGAAATGCGGGCTAGAATTCGGGCGTTCGCCCCAATCCGATTGCTGCCGCGGGAATCGCCCCATGAAAAGAAGCCTCCTGTTTGTCGTCCTGTCCAGCGCGTGCACCATGGTGACAGCAGCCGAGTGGTCGAGTCGACCTCTTTCCGAACTCGCGGTGCACCCGGAATTCCGGGTTGCCGCCAGCGTCGAGCCGCGTGACGAGGCGCAACTCGCGGCCGAAGTGGGCGGGCGCGTGACGGCCTTGCCGGCACGGGTGGGCGAGCGGCTCGCGAAAGGTGCGGTGGTGGCGCGCATCGACGATCGCCAGTACCGCATCGACGTGCGCCAGGCCGAAGCGCAGCTTGCGGTGATGGACAACCGCATCCGCCTCGCCGAGGCGCAGCTCGCGCAGTCCGAGTCGCTGGCGGCGCAGCAATTCATCAGCGCCGATGCGTTGCGCATCCGCCGGACCGATCTGGCGGTGCTGCGCAGCGAGCGCGGCGCCAGCCAGGCCGCGCTCGCCTCGGCCCGGCTGGCGCTGGAAAAGACCGTCATCCGCGCCCCCTTCGATGGCGTGGTGCGCAGCCGCACCGCCAGCGTGGGCGATCTCGCGGTGGCCGGCACGCCGCTGGTGACGCTGTCCGCGATGCGCGATATCGAGGTGCGGGCGAGGGTGCCGCGCGCGCAACTGGCGGCGCTGCGCCGCGCCGGGTCGTGGCGGCTGGTGGCCGGCGAGACCACCGCGGCGCTCGCCATCAAGCGCGTCTCGCCGCTGGTGAATTCGGCCGAGCAGACGCGCGAGGTGATCTTCTCCACCGACGCCGCGCTGCCGCCCGGCGTGGCCGGCGAGGTCCGCTGGGAGAGCCCCGACGCCTATCTGCCGCCCAGCTTCGTGCAGCAACGCGGCGACAGGCTCGGCAGCTTCGTCGATGAGGGCGGCAGGGCGGTGTTCCGGGTCCTGCCCGCGGCGCAGGCCGGCCGCCCGGTGGTGGTCGACTGGCCTGCGGATACCCGGGTCATCGACGCCGGCCGCTATGCCCTCGAGTTGCCCGCCGGAGCCGCGCAGTGAGCGCCTACCGCCGGCTCATCGACAACCATCCGCTCGCCAACATCACCTTCGTGCTGGTGCTGCTGGGCGGGCTGGTGACCTACCTGACCTTGCCGCGCGCCCAGGACCCGGAGATCAGCTTCAACTGGGTGAACATCATTACCACCCTGCCGGGCGCTTCGGCCGAGGACGTCGAGCAGGAGATCACCTCGCCGCTGGAAGATGCGATCGGCCAGCTCAAGGACGTGAAGTTCGTCTCCTCGAGCAGCCGCGAGTCGGTGTCCTCGATCCTGGTGCGGTTCCAGGAGATCTCGGAGCGCAATTTCGACAAGCGCATCGCCGACCTGCGACGCGAGGTCCAGAACAAGGCCGCCGACGAGCTGCCCGACGACGCCACCGACCCGAGCATTGTCGAGATCACGACCTCGAACGGCTTTCCGACGGCCATCCTGGCGCTGCACGGACCGGCCGGCGGCGAACAGTTGCGCCGCGCCGCCTTCGATCTCAAGAAGGATCTCGAGCAGTTGCCGGGTGTGGATTCGGTGATCGCGGCCGGGCTGGACGATCCCGAGCTGCATGTCGATTTCGATCCGGCGGCGCTGTCGGCACGGGGCATCTCGCCGGCCGCGGTGTCGGACACCGTGGCGGCGTGGTTCCGCAACACCCTGGCCGGGCGCATCCGGGTGCAGGACCACGAGTGGCTGGTGCGCCTGCAGGGCAAGACGCCCGACCCCGAAGTGTTGGCGCAGGCGGCGATTCCCGTGGCCGGTGGCAGGGTGGCCCTCAGTGAAGTGGCGCAGGTCTCGCGGGCGCACGAGCGCACCAGCCAACTGGTGAGCTACAACGATCAGCCGGCAATCATGCTGTCGATCACCAAGCAGGCCAAGACCAACACCTTGCAACTGGTCGAGCGGCTCAATGCGCTGGCTGCCGAGCGCAATCCGCTGCTGGCCGGCCAGGGCCTGGTGCTGACCATGCTCGACGACCAGACCGACGTGACCCGCAACGCCATCGGCATCATGGAGTCCAATGCGCTGCTTGGCCTGATCGCGGTGCTGCTGATGTGCTGGCTGTTTCTCGGCACCCGGCTGGCGCTGCTGGTGGGGCTCGGTGTGCCTTTTTCGCTGGCCGGCACCTTCCTGGTGCTGAGCGTGATCGACTCGACCCTCAACCTCACCGTGCTGCTCGGCGTGGTGATCGCGCTGGGCATGCTGGTGGACGATGCGGTGGTGGTGGTCGAGGCCATCTACTACCGCCTCACCCGCGGCGAAGAGGCGCGTTCGGCGGTGATCGAGGGGGTGAAGGAGGTGGCTTTTCCGGTGCTCTCCTCGGTGCTCACCACGATCGCGGCCTTCCTGCCACTGATGCTGCTGCCGGGCATCCTCGGCAAGTTCATGTTCGTGGTGCCCTTCGTGGTCACCGTGGCGCTGGCGGTCAGCCTCGCCGAGGCCTTCTGGATCCTGCCCACTCACGTGCTGGCGATCAGGCCCGGGGTGGCGACCCGCAAGGGCCGGGCGCAACAGATGCGCGAGCGCTTCACCCACTGGGTACGGGTCAAATACTCGCGCCTGCTGCTGCGGGTCATGCGCTGGCCGAGGCTGGCAGTGGTGTTTCTGCTGCTGGTGGTGCTCGGCGCCGGCGGCGCGGTGGGCGGCGGGCTGGTGCGGATGCAGTTCTTCGCCTTCGACTCGTTCAGGCTCTTCTATGTGAACGTGGACATGCCGGCTGGCATTGCGCTGGAGCGCTCGCTGGCCGAGGCGGAGCGCGTGGCGCAGATCGTCAAGCGCGAGCTCGATGGCGACGAGGTGCGCTCCGTCACCGCCTATGCGGGCCTCAAGTTCACCGACACCGAACCCCTCTACGGCGACCAGTATGCCCAGGTGCTGGTGTCGCTGCAGCCGCGCCGCGGGGTGCTGCGCGAAACCGCCGAGGTCATCGATGCGCTGCGTGCGCCGGTGGCGGCGGTGCCGGGCGAGGCGAAGCTCTCCTTTCTCGAGCTCAAGGGCGGCCCGCCCACCGCCAAGCCGATCAGCGTCAAGGTCAAGACCGACGATTACCGCGAGTTGCGCGCTGCCGCCGATGCGCTGCGCGCGGCGGTGGAACGGATCCCGGGCGTCAAGGACCTCACCGACGACGATGTGCCCGGGCGCACCGAACTCAAGTTGGTGCTCAATCGCGAGAAGCTCGCCAATGCCGGCGTCGGTGCGGGCGAGGTGTCGCGCCTGCTGCGGCTCCATGGCGAGGGCGAGACCGTGGCCAGCACCCGCGACGGCGGCGAGAAGGTGGACGTGGTGGTGCGCGCCCGCCCCGAGGTGCTGACGGACATAGACCAGCTCCTGCAGCGCACCGTGCCGCTCGCCGATGGCGGCAGCGTGCCGCTCTCGGCCTTGCTTGACCAGCAGCCGCGCATCGCCAAGGGCTATATCCGCCACTATCAGCTCAAGCGGGCGATCACCGTGGAGGCGGACCTCGACAACGAGAAGATGGATACGCTGGAGGCCAACAAGCGCCTCAAGGCGGCCTGGGCCGAGCTGCAGCCGCGCTTCCCCAACACCCAGCTCGACTTCTCGGGCGAGCTCGACGACATCCAGGAGAGCATCGATTCGATGACCCGCCTGTTCGCGCTGGGCGTTGGCCTCATCTATCTGATCCTCGCCACCCAGTTCAGGAGCTACTGGCAGCCGCTGATCATCCTCGTCACCGTGCCGCTGGCCTTCACCGGGGTGGTGCTGGGCCTCATCATCTCGGGCAATCCGCTGTCGCTGTACACCCTCTATGGCGTCATCGCGCTCACCGGCATCGCGGTGAATTCGGCCATCGTGCTCATCGATGCCGCCAACGAGCGCCGCGAGGCGGGCATGAGCACGCTGCACGCCGCTGTCTATGCCGCGCGCCGCCGCGTGGTGCCAATCCTCATCACCTCCACCACCACCATCGGCGGGCTGTTCTCGCTGGCAGTCGGCCTGGGCGGCAAGTCGCTGATGTGGGGGCCGGTGGCGGCCAGCATCGTCTGGGGCCTGGGCTTCTCGACCATCCTCACGCTGTTCGCGATCCCGCTCATCTACCGGCTGACGATGGGGCGGGGCGGCGCGCGCAGCGCCTCGGGGCTGCGCCTGCTGCGGCGCTTCCGCAAGGCGAAGGACGCCTGATGGTCGCTGCGCTGCGCGGCCCGCAACCCTGCGCCTCCGGGAGCATGAGGTGGGCTGCGATGGTGCTGCCCTCATGGTCGCGGAGGGCGGTATCCGGCGTGGCCCCGAGTGTCGCAATGGGCAGAAAGCAGCATGATTGATCCCTGCCAGCCGGTACCTTCTCTTGGCGACAGCCTCGATGCAGCCGCCGCGCTGCTGCGCGGGGCGGGGCGCATCGCCGTGCTCAGCGGCGCAGGCATCTCGGCCGAGAGCGGCATCCCGACCTTTCGCGACGCGCTCACCGGGCTGTGGGCGCGCTTCGACGCCGGCGACCTGGCGACGCCGGAAGCCTTCGAGCGCGACCCCGCGCTGGTGTGGGGCTGGTACGAGTGGCGGCGCATGAAAGTGCTGCAGTCGCAGCCCAACCCCGGCCATCTCGCGCTCGCCCGGCTCGCCGCCCGCGGTCCGCAGGTGACCGTCATCACCCAGAACGTCGACGACCTGCACGAACGGGCCGGCAGCCGCGAGGTGCATCACCTGCATGGCAGCCTGCATGCGCCGCGCTGCTTCGAGTGCGGCCGTTCTCACGGCTTCGGGCCGCAGATCCCCGACGAACCCGAAGGTGGCCGCCGCCTGGCGCCGCCCGCCTGCGATCACTGTGGCGGGCCGCTTCGGCCGGGCGTGGTGTGGTTTGGCGAGATGCTGCCCGAAGACGCCTGGCGGGCGGCGACCGAGGCTATCGCGCACTGCGAGGTGATGATCACCATTGGCACCTCGGGGCTGGTCTTCCCGGCAGCAGGCCTGCCCGGGCTGGCCGCGGGCAGGGGCAAGCCGGTGATCCAGATCAACCCCACCGCCACCGAGCATGACGACTGCGCGCGGGTGGCGCTGCGCGCGAGGGCGGGCGAGGCCTTGCCGGCGCTGCTCGAACGGCTAGGGTGAGCGCCGCGCCGGCGGCGCTCGCGAAGGGCTGCTCGAAATCCGCCATGGCCGGCCACAGGGCATGCCCGCCGCGAGCTCCGCGGACCTACCCTTTGCCCAGCACGCCGCGGCGCACCTGGTCGCGCTCGATCGATTCGAACAAGGCCTTGAAGTTGCCCTCGCCGAAGCCGTCGTCGCCCTTTCGCTGGATGAATTCGAAAAACACCGGCCCGAGCAGCGTGGCCGAGAAGATCTGCAGCAGCAGGCGCGGCGAGTCGCCCTCGGTGCTGCCGTCGAGCAGGATGCCGCGCGAGCGCAGCGCGTCGACCGGCTGGCCATGGCCGGGCAGGCGGGTCTCGAGCATCTCGTAGTAGACATCGTTGGGCGCGCTCATCAGCGGCACGCCGGCCATCTGCAGCTTGTCGACGGTGCCGAGCAGGTCTTCGGTGAGCATCGCGATGTGCTGGATGCCCTCGCCGTTGAACTGCATCAGGAACTCTTCGATCTGATCGGTCTTGCCCGAGGCGCCTTCGTTGAGCGGGATGCGGATCTTGCCGTCGGGCGCCGTCATCGCCTTGGAGGTGAGGCCGGTGTATTCGCCCTGGATGTCGAAATAGCGGATCTCGCGGAAATTGAAGAGGCGCTCGTAGAAGGCGGCCCAGTAGGCCATGCGGCCGTGATAGACGTTGTGGGTCAGGTGGTCGATCTCCTTGAGGCCATGACCCTCCGGATGGCGGTCGACGCCGTCGAGGAACCTGAAGTCGATGTCGTAGATGGCCTGCCCGTCCTCGAAGCGGTCGATGAGGTAGAGGGGGGCCCCGCCGATGCCCTTGATGGCCGGCAGGCGCAGCTCCATCGGGCCGGTCGGGATTTCCACCGGCTGGGCGCCGAGCTCGAGGGCCCGTGCGTAGGCTATCCGGGAGTTGCGCACCCGAAAGCCCATGCCGCAGGCCGAGGGGCCATGCTCGGCGGCAAAATAGGCGGCCTGGCTGCGCGGTTCGCGGTTGATGATGAAGTTGATCCCGCCCTGTCGATAGAGGCTGACATCCTTGGAGTTGTGGCGCGCCACTTCGCTGAAGCCGAGGCGCTCGAAAATCGGCTCGAGCACGCCTGCGACCGGCGATGCGAACTCGACGAACTCGAAGCCCATGAGGCCCATCGGGTTTTCGAACAGGTCTGCCATTGCTGTCTCCTTTCGTTCTCGATCGTCTGGCGCGGGTGAGTTCGATCCGCTGCATGCCGGGCGTCGAATTGCTTTCCCCGGCGGAGGGTCGCCCGCGGTGGCGAGCGGCTCGGTCTCGCTGGGCTCAATCATATCCGTGCCATCGCCTCGCCGTGAAACGAGGTCCGGGTGCGGCCGCTCCCGCTTCCGACCCATCAAACGCTCGGACAGCCGTTCGCCAGCAGGCGTTCGGTGATGGCGGCGCGTGCCCCGGAGGGCGGCCTCGAATGCACTGCCCGCCGCCAGGTTCGCGATGCCGCTGGATGTCGAGGCCGGCCGCTTGCCGGGCCTTCGTCGGGAGGCCTGGACGAGCGCGTGGCCTCAGCGGGTCTTGCGGCGTGAAGGCTTGCGCGGCTGCTCGCGCTCACCGCGGGCTGCGCCCTTGTGCGCCGCGCTGCGGCCGAGATCCGCCTGTTCGAGCCACAGCAGGGTGTCCGCCCAGCAGATGAAATGGCCGAGGTACTCGGGCGAGATCTCGCGCATCTGCGCGAGCGTCTGCAGCACCAGGTGATGCGAGTTGAGCGGCCCGGCGTTTTCGGGCGCCTGGGTGTGTGCGCGAGAGAGCTGGCGATCGACGTTGAGCCGCGACCAGGTGCGGCGGAAGTAGCGCATCGACCTGAGCTCCTGGACTGACGCATCGCCGGGTGCGCCGTGGTCGGCCTTTGCAGAAGGGGTCTGCCGGCCGATATGCTCGAGCAGTTCGGTGAGCGCGCGGCTGCGAGCTCGCGCGTGCAGCCGCGCCAGCAGGCGCTCGAGAGCGCTGAAGTCGCCGCGCTGGTAGTGCTCGGCGAGCTGCCCGGCGGCCTTGGGGAATCGCGCCGAACCATCGGCCAGAAGCTCGCGGGCCGCCTCGGCCGCCTGCCCGAAGCGCGCGCAAAGCGCCTCGAGCGCTGCGGCGAGGCGGCGATCCACCACCGCGCGCTGGCCGCCATGGCTGGCTGCGGCCCGCTTCGCGAGGGCACGCACGTACTGCAGGCCGGCCGGGTCGAAGTGCTGCGCGCCGCGTGCCAGCAAGGCGTCGATGCGTTCGCCGGCCTCGCCAGCCAGGCCTGGCTCGGCGGCGAGGCCGCTGAGTGCTTGCGTCTCAGGCACCGGGTGTCGCACCTCGCCTGGCGGCCCTCGGCACTGGCGCCATCTCCACCCGCCGGTTGCGCGCCCGGCCCTGCTCGTCGGCATTCGAGGCCACCGGCTGCTCGGCGCCGAAGGCTGCGGCGAACACCGAGGAGGCGGGCAGGCCCTCGCCGATCAGTGCGCGCGTCACGGTGAGCGCGCGCTGGGCGGAGAGCTCCCAGTTGTCGTCGAATTGCTGGTTGCTGTCGCGGACCGGCCGGTCGTCGGTGAAGCCGCTCACCATCAGCGCCTCGTCATTCACCGCGAGGTAGGCCGCCAGCGGCGGCGCCAGGGACTCGAGCAGTTGCCGGCCTGCGGGCTGCAGCTGGTCGGAATTGAGCGCGAACAGCACGCTGCCGCTGATGCCGATGCGTCCGTCGTCGAGTGTGACCCGCCCCGCCGCGAGCGGCACCGCGAGTGCCTTTTCAAGCGCCTCGCGGCGCTGCTCGGCCACTTCGCGCTTGTGCATCTCGGCTTCGAGCTCGCTCGCCAGCTCCATCTGCACCCCCACCACCCCGACCAGGATGAGAACAAAGGCGCCCAGCAGCCCGGCCATCAGATCGCCGAAGACGGCAAATACCGGGGCGGAGTGCTCGATGCCGGCGTCGATCTCGTCCATCGTCAGGCCTCGTCGGCGAGCGCGGCCGGCTTGCCGGCGAGCTGCTGCAGGTCGTCGACGATCTGCTTCTGCGACATGATCGACAGATCGATGATCTCGCGTGCCTGGGCCACGTAATAGGCGAGCTGCTCGTCGCTGCGGCTCAGGGAGTTCTCCAGCGCACCTTCGATGCGCCCGAGGCTCGCCATAAGCGACTCGTTGGACTCGCTGAAGCGCTGTACCGCGGCGCCGAATGCCTCGCCCAGGCTTGCCACTTCGAGCGCGCCGCCGCCAAGCTGGTCGGCGAGCTCGCTCATGCGTGCCGCTTCGCTGTCGACTCGCGCATCGAAACGTTCGCCGGCCTGTTGCAGCAGCGCGGCGGAGGACGAGACCAGCGCATCGATGGCGGAACCTTGCTCGCTGGAGGCGTGATTGATCGCGTCGAGCAACGCCCCCAGGGTCTGCATGATGCGGCTGCGTTCGGCCAGCATCTCGTTGTCGCGGGCGATACTCGCGGAGAGCTCGTGGCGCAGCGCGCCGATGACCTCGGCCGCGGCCCGCGGCGCCTCGGCGGCGGAATTCATGAGGCGGGTGACTTCGTCGATGGTGGTGCCGGACTGCGCCTGTGCGGCGGCAAGCATCTCGCGCGCGGTGGTGCCGAGGGTGGTGCAGATCTGCTCCTGCTGGGCGAGGGTGCGGGCACCAGCCTGCTCCCAGTGCTGTTGCAGCGAGGCGGCGATGGCATCGAGGGCGGCGGCGTGCGTGCCCAGGCGGGCCTCGTCGCGGGCGGCCAGCTCGGCCTGCATCGCCGCGGCGCGTTCGCCAAGGGTGTCGAGCAGCGCCGCCGAGCGCGCCGCGAAGGTCTCGGCGAAGGCCTGCAGCGATTCGCGCAGCTGTGCGCCAAGCTTGTCGCTGACGGTTTCATGGCGGGCGAGCGCCGTGCTCCAGGTGTCGGCCACTGTGGTGACGGTGCTGCCGAAACGCGCCGAGAGCCCGTCGAGCTGGGCTGTTACGTGCTCGGCGAGGCCGCGTTGCAGGGCGCCGCTTTCTTCGGCCATCGCCTTGGCGGTCCCGGCCAGTGCCTCCTGCATGCCGGCGTGGCGCTCATCGACCGCTGCCAGCAGCGTGGCCGAGCGCTGCTCGAAGGTGTCGGCAAAGGCGGTGAGCGTCTCCTCGAGCCGTTGGCCGAGCCTGTCACCGCTGTGCTCGTGGCGGGCGAGCGCCGCGCTCCAGGTATCCGAGACGTTCGCAACCGTGGTGTCGAAGCGAGCGGCGAGTCCGTCGAGCTGAGTCTGTACGGTGTTCGCGACCCGTTGCTGAAGCGTCGTGGTCTGCTCGGCGATGCCGCTCATCGTGGCCTCGACCGCCGGGCGGATGGTCTCGCCCGCGAGGCGGGCGCTGTCGGCGAGGCTCTCCTTGAGAGAGTCGCCGACCGAGCTGGCCAACTGTGCGTACATGTTCCTCGTGTCGCTGTAGAAGCGCCCCTGTTCGGCCAGCAGGCGCTCGTTGATCTGCACGCTGTGGTGCTCCAACTGCAACATCATGGCATCGAGCTTGTGCACCACCGCAGGCAGCGCATCCGCCTGTTGCTGCAGCGCCTTGAAGGTTTCGAGGCGTTGCTGGACGAGCGAGAAGCCGCGCAGCGTGGTGGCGATGCGGGTGTCGAGCAGTTGTCCCGCCTGCGCGCGCGTGCGTCGGCTCATCGCCGAGAGCAGGCCGAGCATCGCCGATGCCGCGACTCCCGCGACCGAGGTGCCAAAGGCCACGCCGAGCCCTTTCACGGGTGCCGCGAGCGAGGCGCGGATGGTCTGCAGGTCGGTCGTGCTCTCGAGCGCGAGCACGGCGCCGTTGAGCGTCACCACCATGCCCAGAAACGTGCCCAGCATGCCCAGCAGCACCAGCAGGCCCACCAGATAGGGCGTCACCGCCGGGCCGGGCAGGCCGACGCGCTCGCCCTCGATGCGCAGGCGCACCGGGTTCTGCAGCGCAGGCGGCAGGGTGCGAAGCCATTCGCCGGGGTGGGCGAGGTTTTCGGGGATCGCCGCGAGGGCCTGCGATAGTGCGGCGGTGCCTTGCTCGAAGCGCAGCAGCTCGGCCGCACCGGCGAGATAGACTGCGCCGATCAGCGCCGTCATGGCCAGCGCAAGCGTGCTGACGCCGATGTAGCCGGCGCCGATCCAGCATACGGCGGCCAGGCCGATTGCAAAGGCCGCCAGGGAGATGATTCTGTTCATTGCTGCGTCGTTACCTCGTTGTCCAGTGCCGCGATCAGCCCCGCGACCGGCTGCAGTCGCAGCGCGAGCTCGGCCAGCAGCACCGCCTGCATGTCCTTGCAGAACACCGCCAGCCAGCCACCGCGCTGCATCCAGCGCTGTGGGTCGTCCGCGGCCGGTGCGTCCGGCATCGCTGCCTGGTGGGCCGCGAACAGCGTCTCGAAGCGCTTGCCGAGCAGCGTCGGAACGGTCGCCAGCAGGCTGCGTTCGCGCGCAGCCAGCGCCTGGTCCATCAGGGCGTCCAGTTCGGCGAGCTGTGCGAGGCGCGGGCAGCACTGGGACAATATCGCCCGCACCCTTGCCCGCAGAGGACCGATGACCGCGTTCATGTCCCGCTGGTGGGCGGCATAGTAGCGATGGTAGGGGGCGAAGTCGGCGGCGTCTTCGACCGATGCCTTGGGCGCCGGGGTGGGCAATTCTACCCGCGCCTTGCCCGGCTTCAGTATGCCGTCCGTCGTGATCGACTCGCTCAGGGCCTCGCGGACGCGGACGAGATCCTCGCGCGCGCTGGCCGCAGGTCCGCTCCGGGCCACGGTGTTGTCCGCCTGCAAGGGGGTATTGAGCGCGGCGTAGAGCGACAGCGCATCGGCGAAGTCGAGCCATTGGCCGAGCCGTTCGGCAAAGGGTTGCTTCGATTCGGCAAGCGGCTCGGCCACCATCGCGGCGAGCGTTCGAAGCAGCCTGGAAGTATTGAATCCGGTGTGCGGCGCGCCCTGGGTCATGACGAATTCCGACGCTGGAGTGGCGAAAAAGGGGGCAAGGCTACTACAAAGAGGCGGGGAGGTCAGCCGCCTCGGGCGAGCATGCGTCCCCGACGACGCATGTTTGGGCTCTACGCGAACGGACCGGACTTCGCCCCGGCGGGCGAGGGCTTCGTTGCGGCGGGCGCTGCGGAAGAAGCGCCGGTTCGCCCGGTTCGGGCTTGTTGGCCGAAAAGTTTCTTCAATAACGGCCCGCGGCCGCCGTAATACGGTATCGAGCGAAACAGTTCCGATCGCCCGATTGGGGCATCACAGGCGGAGAGACGATTCTGACTGACAAGGGCCGGGTGGCAGATGGCAAGGTGCATGCGATTGCGCGCGGCGCAGGCTTGCCGCTCGCGCCGTGGCTTGCGAGTGTGCTGGCCCTTGCGATCTTTATCGTGGCGTTACTGGCGCGATCTGCATATGTGCCCGCCGGCGCGGGGGCTCCGTTCCTGACCTTCTATCCTGCCGTGGCCTTGTCCGCGCTGTTGCTGGGTGCGGGCCCCGCTGCGCTGACGCTGGTGCTTTGCGCCATGAGCGCCTCCGGACTCCTCCTGCCCGGGCCTGCGGCGGCGCATGGCGCCGGCTACGCGGTGGAGGCGGCGATGTTCGTGGTGGTGGGAGGCGCGATGTGCTTCATGGCGTGCCGGCTGCCTCGACCCGGGGTGGGGCTGCGCGCGATCGAACAGCATGGCCGGCCCTCGCGCGGGCAATCCCCGGGCGGAGTCATTGCGGGCGATACCGGGTATCCCGACGGTGGCTCCCGCGAATGCGAGGAGTCTTTCCGGCTGTTCGCGTCTACGCTCCTCGAAGGCATGGTGATGACCCGGCAGGGGCGCATCGTGGAGGCCAACGAGCAACTGCTGAGCATGCTCGGTTACAGGCGTGAGCAATTGATCGGCCGCGCGCTTGCCGACCTGCTGCCGGAAGCGGGAAGGGAGAGGGTGCTGGCCGGCCTCCACCGCAGTGACATGAGCCGCCTCGAACACGCTCTGCTGTGCGCGGACGGGACACCCATCGAAGTCGAGGCCTGCTGCCACAGCCGCAGATGGGGCGACGGCACGGTGTGTATTATCGCGCTTAGCAATCTCACCGCGCGCAAGCAGGTGGAACAGGCGCTGCAGGTCGAACGCGAGAAGAACCTGGTGCTGCTGCGAAATGCCAGTGATGGCATTCACATCCTGGATGCCACCGGCAGAGTCATCGAGGCCAGCGATTCCTTCTGCGCCATGCTGGGCTACCGGCGCGACGAGATCATCGGCATGCATGTTTCCCGCTGGGATGCCGCGTTCGACGATGCGGAACTCGCACGATTGCTTGCCGAGCACTCGGCGGGCAGGGCTCGCGTGCAGTTCGAGACCCGCCACCTGCACAAGGATGGCCACACCATGGCCGTCGAGATCAGCGGTTACCCGCTCGAGCTGGATGGTCGGCCGGTGCTCTTCTATTCGTCCCGGGACACTTCCGAACGCGTTTCGGCGCAGGCCGAGCTGGACCACTACCGTCGGCATCTCGAAGAGCTGGTCGCCGAGCGTACCGCCGAGCTGGAGGCGTCGCATTCGCGCTTCCAGAGCCTCGTCGATCAGTCCATCGTCGGCATCAACATCATCCAGGATGGCCATTTCCGCTACGCCAACCAGGCGCTGGCCGGAATGTTCGGCTTCGCGTCGCCGGAAGAGATGATCGACAAGGTGGCGTTCGAGGAACTGGTCGCGCCCGAGTTCCGTGCCCTCGTGCGCGAGACGATCCGCCTGCGAACCGAAGGGGTGCTCGATTCGTCGCAATACCAGTTCACAGGGCGCCGGCGGGACGGCAGCCCGGTCGAAGTGGAAATCTTCGGTCGGCGCATCGAGTACGCGGGCGGGGCGGCCTCCATCGGCATCGTCGTCGACGTCACCGAGCGGCAACGGATCGAACGCGAACGCGCCGCGGCCGTGGCGGAGCTGATGGTGGCGAAGGAGGCGGCCGAAGCGGCAAATGTCGCCAAGAGCGCCTTTCTTGCGAACATGAGCCACGAGATTCGCACCCCGCTCAATGCCATTACCGGCATGGCGTATCTCATCCGGCGTGGTGGCATGACGCCAGCTCAGTCGGAGCGCATGAGCAAGCTCGAGACCGCGGCATCCCACTTGCTCGGCGTCATCAACGCGGTGCTCGATCTCTCCAAGATCGAAGCGGGCAAGTTCGCGCTGGAGGAGCACGAGGTCGAGGTCGAGGCGATCGTCGCGCTGGTGGTGTCGCTGCTGCGCGAAAAGGCCGATGCCAAGCAGTTGCAGTTGTCGACCGAGATCGAGCTTCCGCCGCGCCTGCTGCTCGGTGATGCCACCCGCCTGCAACAAGCGCTCCTCAACTACGCCGGCAACGCCGTCAAGTTCACCGACTCGGGGAGTGTCCGGCTGCGCGTCGAGTGCCTCGAAGAGGATGCTCACCGCCTGCTCATCCGCTTCTCGGTGACCGACACCGGCATTGGCATTGCGCCCGATGCCCTGGCGCGGCTGTTCTCGGCGTTCGAGCAGGCCGACAACAGCCTGACCCGGAAGCATGGTGGCTCCGGTCTTGGGCTGGCTGTGACGAAGCGCCTGGCGGAACAGATGGGGGGCGAAGCGGGCGCGCAGAGCATCCCCGGCGAGGGTAGCGTGTTCTGGTTTACCGCCCGCCTGCGGATCGGCTCAACGGTCGCCAGCATGCCCCCGAACCCGGTCGATCGTCCATCCAGTGCCGAAGCAAGGCTCGCGCCTGCGTTCGCAGGGGCGCGGGTGCTGGTGGTGGAAGACGAGCCGGTGAACCGCATGATTGCCCAGGAGTTGCTCAAGGACGCGGGTCTCGGCGTCGACCTCGCCGAAGATGGCGCCGTCGCCGTGGCGCTCGCCGGCCGCTGCGGCTACGCCGCGATCCTGATGGACATGCAGATGCCCGAAATGGACGGGCTGGAGGCCACACGGCAGATCCGTCGCCTCGCTGCGCATGCGACCACGCCCATCATCGCCATGACCGCCAATGCATTTGTCGAAGATCGGCAAGCCTGCCTGCGCGCGGGCATGGACGACTTCCTCACCAAGCCGGTGGTGCCGGATCTTTTGTATGAAACACTGTTGAAATGGCGGACCTTGCCGAACCCGTGCGCGCTCGGCAAGAGCGGCGCCGAGGCCGAGTTCGAATGGTCCGAGCGTTACAGCGTCGGCGTCGACGTGCTCGACGAGCAGCACCGCAGGCTGCTGGGGCTGTGCGCCGACGCAGCCCACTGCCTGTCTCAGGACAAGGCCTCGGCGGCTGCGTCCATGCATCACATCCTCGACCGGATGCATCGATACGGCGCCGAACACTTTGCCACCGAGGAGGCGTTGCTCAGGCGCCATGGCTATCCTGGCATGGCTGCACACGAAGAAGAGCACGAGACCTTCCTCGCGATGTTGGCTGACTTCCTCGTAGAGGCCAGCGCGGGACGTCTCGACAAGGTCGCGATGCACCGATTCCTGCTGCAGTGGTGGTTCAAGCATATCCTCGAGTCGGACATGGCATACAAGCCTTTCCTGCAGCAGCGGATGGGGTGATGGGCTCCGTGCCCGGCGACCGTTGGACGGGCCGTCGCCGCGACCCCGAGCGCTCCAGGCCGAGGTCTGTCTCCAGCGCCTGAGCGTTTCGCCACCCGGATGCCGACTCGATGCGCCAAGGGCAGGCGCCACGCGCCAAGCCGTTGCTTTGCCGCAACCGCTCCACGCAGCTCAGGCGCCAGCGCCGCTTGCCTGCCGATCAATATCAACGTAGAACCTTGAGCGTTGGCCCGCAACAAGATCGGCATATCAATAAAGGAGCGTATCCATGGAGCTGCTCGAGAGATTCTTCGGCGTCATCAACGACCTGACATGGGGGTGGTCGCTCGTACCGTTCCTCGTCGTGATGGGCTTGTTCTTCACCCTCGGTAGCGGGTTCGTGCAGTTTCGCTATTTCAAGCGCATGTTCCGCGTTCTCTCGGGCAAGAACCAGTCGCACGATGCGAATGCCATTTCGGCGCGCGAGGCGCTGCTGGTATCCGTGGGCGGGCGGGTCGGCGGTGGCAATATCGCCGGGGTCGCGGTGGCGATCACGCTGGGCGGGCCCGGCGCGGTGTTCTGGATGTGGGCGATCGCCCTGGTCGGCATGGCGACCAGCCTGATCGAGTGCTCACTGGCCCAGCTCTACAAGCGCACCGAGCCCGACGGGACCTTTCGCGGCGGGCCGGCACGCGCGATCATTCATGGCCTGGGAAAGGACTACCAGTGGCTCGCGGCCGTCTATGCGGTCTGCCTGATCGCTGCCTTCGCGCTGGGCTTCAACGCCTTCCAGGGTAATACCGTGGCCGGCGCCGCGCTGGACAGCTTCGGTATCGACCGGCTGTGGACAGGCATCCCGCTGGCGATTGCCACCGGGCTCATCGTCTATGGTGGTATCCACCGCATCGCCAAGGTGGCCGATGTGATCGTGCCGGTGATGGCCGTCGGCTATATCTTCCTGGCCCTGCTGGTGATCGTCATCAACATCGGCGAATTGCCGCGTGTGCTGGGGTCAATATTTGCGAATGCATTCGGCTTCGAGGAGGCGGTCAGCGGCGGCATGGGCGCCGCGCTCGCGCAGGGGCTGCGACGCGGGCTGTTCTCGAATGAGGCAGGCCTTGGTTCGGCGCCAAACGTCGCGGCTACCGCAGACGTACGCCATCCGATCAGCCAGGGCATCACGCAGTCGCTCTCGGTCTTCATCGATACCTTCATCATCTGCACCTGTACGGCTTTCGTGATCCTGCTCGGCAGTGTCTACGTGCCCGGTGCCGCAGACATCAACGGTGTTGCGCTGACGCAGCAATCGCTGGTCTCGCACCTCGGTGGGTGGGCGCAATACGGCCTTACCGCAGCCATCGTGCTGTTCTCCTTCAGCTCGATCATCTACAACTACTACCTTGGCGAGAACGCACTCACCTTCATCACCGAGAATCCGGCGTTTCTCCATGGGCTGAGACTCGTGGTTGTGGCCGTCGTGTTTCTCGGTGCCGTCGCGCCGGGCGCCACGGCCGTATTCTTCTTTTCCGATCCGATGATGGGCATCCTGGCGGTGGTCAACCTGCTGGCGCTGATGATGATGTTCCCGATCGCCAAGCGTCTCATGGTGGATTTCCACGAGCAGTTGAAGGCGGGCAATGATCGACCAGTGTTCGATCCTGACAAGTTCCCCGATCTCGATGTCGATCGGGCCGCGTGGACGAACAGGGATCCGAACGCCGACTGAGGGCTGGAGATATGGGCGGCGGCGCCTTGGCGGGCCCGCCGCCGCCCTTGGTTGCGGCTTGCTGCGCCTTTGCCTGGGGCGCCGAGTGCGGGGGCAGCCGGGCCCTCGCATCTCAATGCCCGGCAGGCTCTGGCCGGATGCCCTTGCCCCCGAATTCAATGACCACGTGGCGCCCGGCGCCTGTCGCGGTGTTGGAATAGCCCCAGCGCTGCTGTCCAAGCAGACGTTCGGACAGCTCCAGTCCCAGCCCGAAACCGAGCTCATCGGTGCTTCGACCTTCTGTCTCGTTGAAGTTGATGATCTCGAGGCGCTTCCCGGCCAGGCGGATCTCGACCCTCCCCGAATAGGTGTACTGGAATGCATTGCGGATCATATTGGCGATGACGATCCGGCACAGGGCTTCGGGCAAGACCAGCGTCGTGGGCTCGCAGCTGATCGAAACTTCAACCTTCTTCCCTGACAGCAAATACGACAGCTCTTCGGTCAATTTCTCGATCATGCCGTCCACAGCAACCTCGCTGGTCGGCAGGGCCTTGTCCGAGTGACGGTTCAGCCACAGCAGGGTTTCCGTCAGGTCGGTCATGGTCAAGCTTGCTCGCTCGATGCGCTCCAGCACTTCGAGCTGGCGCGCGGTGCCGATTCCCTTGTCGATCATTTTCCTGAGAAGCTCGCTGTTGGCTCGCGTCACGGCAATCGGCGTTCGCAATTCATGGCTCGCATGGCCGAGAAAGAGTTTCTCCCTGTTTACGCTTTCCTGCACCGATCTCAGGCTCGAGCGGACCAGGGAAGCCAGGCTGTCAAGTTCGCTGAAATGAAATTCCGGCGCGGGTTTGTCGAGCTCTTCGGGCCCGAGATTGCCTGCCCATCTTGTCAGGTGTTCCACGGGCGTGGCAATTTTTCGCAGCAACAGGACGGGCACCAGCGAGAACAGAAAGATCGCACCGAGCGCGATCGCGAAGATATGGAAAAATTGAGGTGGTTCTTTGGGTTCTTCGAGCCCTTCGGGCCCGCCCTCGAACATGGACGAAACATAGCGCAGTTCGCCACCCCTGTTGAGCTTGATCGCAAAGTAGCGGGTCTTGGGAGGCGACAAGAGCGGATTGCCGTCCACGAACTTGAGCAGCCTGTCTTCAACGAGGTCGCTTTCATGGAGGTGGCTTCGTACGGCTGTTGGCAGGTCTTGCCAGCGCGTTGCAACGGTGAAGCCGCCAATCTCCCGGGGCTTGCCGTCCGACACCGCCACCCGATAGGCGTTGGCTCTCATGAAGTCGCTGGTTGAAAAGTCGACGCCGAGGAAATAGAAGTGGTAGCTGACATAGGTCATCGCCGCTATCGTGACGATCCCGGTGACCAGAACCGAAACAAGAAAGTAGCGCTTCAGGCTTGGCCGGATATTCATGTCGGTTCTTCTTCGGCTCGCAGAACGAACCCGCGACCGACAAGGGTGTGAATCAGCTTGCAGTTGGAACTGCCATCGACCGCCTTTCTCAGATTGAAGATATGCACCTTCAGGCTGTTGCTGTCAGGCTGTTCGTCTCCCCAAACCGTTCTTATCAGTTTTTCACGTGATATCGGATTCGGGCTTTCGCGCATCAGCGCTTCCAGAATGCGGAAACCGATTGGCGAGAGCTTGAGAGTTTCACCATTTCGAGAGGCTTGCTGTTGCTTCAGATCCAGTTCGAGATCGCGCACGGTCAGCTTGTTGACCTGGCCGCTTCTTCGTCTGGACAATACCTGCGCGCGGACGATGAGCTCTTCCATGGCAAAGGGCTTTATCAGATAGTCATCCGCGCCGACCGAAAAGCCAGTGAGCTTGTCGTCCAGGGTGTCTCTCGCGGTAAGCATCAGTATCGGCACATCAATACCCTGAGCGCGCAACTGCTCGCAGACCTGGAGGCCACTCATCCTGGGGAGGTTGAGGTCCAGAATCACTGCGTCATAGGGGTTCTGCTTGATGAGGTTGAAGCCGGCCAGGCCGTTTGCGGCGTGATCGCATTCGATCCCCTCCAGCGCGAAGTAGTCCATGATCGCGGTCGCCAGGTCGAGGTCGTCCTCGACTAGCAGAAGTTGCAGGTGTTCCGACTCCATTCGTCCCTCGAATAAGCTGCCCGGCGGTCTTGCTGCAAGCAGGGTCCAGAAGCGTACCAAGCGCCGGGTTAATGCGCGGTTACGACGCGCCTGCCGAATCCTGCCTGGTCCGAAGGGTCTTCTGCAGGGGCGCTAACCTCGGCTTAACCTCGCCATTGATAGTCTCTTCCCCAGTATCAACATCACGGGTGAAGACGTCATGAAACACACCACGGCGCTGGAGCTGAAGCTCGATCGAAACGCCGGCTTTTTCGAGCGGCTGGCATTTCGGCCAAGCGAAGGGCAGAAGCGCATCCTGACCTACCTGCTCATGTTGGTCGCCCCCTGGACCATTGCGAGTGCCTCGGGTGTCGAATTCCACGATATCTACCGATACGTACTGAGCGCCCTCAATGTACTCGCCATGATGGCGTTCTTCATCCAGTTTCCGCTGGCTGGAAGACTTCGCAATCTGCCGTGGTTCGCCAACATCGACTGGAATATTCGGACCCACAAGCGCATCGGAAAATGCCTGGGCGCCTTCTTTTTCCTCCATCCGCTGCTGATCGTTGCGCCGAAAGCCCTGCTGTCCGCGCAGGATCTGCAGGAGAGCGCAGTAGCCATGATTACCTCAGCCAACACGCTGACGGGTGTCATTGCCTGGATAGCCATGTCGGTATGGGTGCTGATGGCCGTGTTCAAGGATAGGCTCAGTATCCGTTACGAAACCTGGCGTCTGCTGCATGTGTCGGGCTTCGTCGTGATTGCCACGCTCGGCGCACTTCATGTCACGTCTGTTGGCAGCCATGGTCAATACGAGCAGCAGTTCAATCTGGTGTGGTGGGGCTTGTACGCAGCCACGATGGCATTGGTGCTCTACAACTATCTGCTCAAGCCCCGGATGATCCGCTCCCGGCCGTTTGAAATCCGTGAAATCCGGAAAATCAGCGACTGTGACTGGAAGCTGACGATTCAATCCCGATCGGGGTCAAGGGTCAGCTTCGAAGCCGGGCAGTTCGTGTGGATCAACACCTCGAAGACGCCATTCAATCTGGAACAGCACCCTTTCTCGATCGCGGGTGGCGAGATCGGGACGGGAACGCTCTCCTTCGTGATTCGTGAGCTTGGCGACTACACCAGCAGCCTCGACAGCTTGCAGCCGGGCCAGACGGTGTATGTGGATGGCCCCTATGGAAGCATGAGTGTCGATCAAGGCAGATCATCGGCCGGCATCACGCTGATCGCCGGTGGAGCCGGTATCGCGCCGCTGCTCGGCTTGTTGCGAGAGCTGGCGAAACGGAACGAAACGCGCCCCGTCCGCCTTGTCTATGGCAACCGCAACCTGGACCGCATGGTGGCGATTTCGGAGCTTCGGGCGCTCACCTCGACGATGCGGAACTTCTCCGTGCAACTGGTATGCAACGAGCTGCCGGAGCGGGGCGAGCCAGGGCTCGATATCCGCCAGGGGGTGATCGACGAATCGACCATCCGCGCGGCAATCGAGCCGGGCAAGCAATCCGATTGGTCAGTCTATCTATGTGGTCCCGGGGGAATGATCTCTGCCAATGTCAGGCAGCTCAAGGCCATCGGCGTGAAATCAGACCACATCCACTTCGAACAGCTGGCGTTCTAAGAGAGGGGAACCGTATGCCAATCCAACAAATCTCCGGCTGCATTGGGTGCGAAGCCTGTGTCAAGAGTTGCCCGACGGATGTAATCCGCATGAACAGGGGCACCAACAAGGCGGAAATTCGCTATCCCGAAGATTGCCAGATCTGCCACCTGTGCCGGCTCAACTGCCCCGTCGGCGCAATCAAGATCACACCTGAAAAATCCATACCGGTCATGGTTTCCTGGAGGTAACGATGAGTACGCCATCTTTGTCACGTCGACAGTTCATGGGTGTAGCGGGTGGCCTGGCGGGCGCGATGGCGCTTGCCAGCCTGAACTTCGATGCGCCTGCCCAGATCAACAAGCCCAAGATCAGCGCCGACGATTTCAAGCAGGACCAGCGTGAAGTGGATGTGCTGGTGATCGGCGGAGGCATGGCGGGACTGTTCGCTGCCGTCAAGGCCCACGATGCCGGGGCCAGGGTGCTGATGGTATCGAAAGGACGCGTCGGCAGCTCGGGCTTGACGCCTTTTGCCAAAGGCATATTCAGCTATGACAGGAAGAAGGCGTCGATGAGTATCGATGACTTTGTGGCCAAGGTTTCGGAATCCGCGATACAGACAAACAACCCGGTATTCACCCGCCAGCTCGCCGAGCATTCCTATGACCGGGTGCAGGAGTTGAAATCGTGGGGGTTCTTCGATTCGCCGATCTACCACGAGAGCTTCATGAGGCCGATAAACGAGCGTCGGATAAGCGTTGATGAACGAATCATGATCACCCATTTGCTCAAGGAAGACGGCAGGGTGGTCGGTGCGTCCGGATTCATGCTCGACGAAAAGCGGATCATTCACTATCTGGCGAAATCGGTCATCCTGTGTACCGGCTCGGGCGGGTTCAAACCCAACGGTTTTCCCGTTTGCGACCTTACCCACGACGGCACCATCATGGCCTACAAGGTAGGCGCCAAGGTAACCGGCAAGGAGTGGAACGACGGCCATCCGGGCTCGGCGAAAAACTCGGGCTCCAGCTACGACAACTGGCATGGTCAGGTCGAGGAAAAGCCTTCGACGACAGAAGTGACGATCAACCATCACCTCGGCGTTGACCTCAACTATCAGGCCTATACGCAGGGCGCACCGGTCATGATGGGGCCGCCCGGGGACGATCAGGACCGCGGCTCTGCAGTCGAAAACGCGGGGCCCTTTGTGCCGGAAGCGTTCCGTCATTCCGCGCCTCCGCCCCCTCCCCAGCAGGGAGGGCTGAGAGGGCTGTTTGCCGGAAAAGGCCACTCTGGCCCTCCCGGGATGGGCGGCGAGCAGGTCGGCGGATCCAGCGCCGGCATGGCGATCCACAAGTCGGAAGGGCTTGTGCCGATCAACGAACAGGGGCTTTCGACGCTGCCTGGCCTCTACGCCGCAGGCGACGCCCTTGGCTCCTACATGTCGGGCGGGATCTATACCCAGATCGGGTCCTCCTTGGCGGGCTCCGCGGTGCAAGGCGCGATAGCCGGAGAGGCGGCCGCCAAGGAAAGCCTGAAGTTGACCGGCGGGGTCACCGTATCGAACGAGCAGATCGAGAGGGTGAGCACCGAAATGCTGGCACCGCTCAAGCGCGAGCGCGGATACAGCCCCGCCTGGGTGACGCAGGTCTTGCAGGGCGTGATGATCCCCAACTTCGTCCTGTACATCAAGAAGGAGCGGATGATGCTCGGCGCCCTGGCCTATGTGGAAGAGCTGCGCGAACACCATGTGCCGATGCTACTGGCCGACGATCTCCATGCACTTCGCCTGGCGCATGAAACGGAGAACATGGTCATCACCGCAGAGATGAAGCTGAAGGCCTCGCTGATGCGCAAGGAGAGCCGCTGCAGCCACTACCGCCTCGATTGCCCGGATATCGACTACGAGAACTGGCAGGCTTGGATCAACATCTGGCAGGACGAAAAAGGGCAGATGCAACTGGAAAAGCAGCCTTTCGATATGTGGCCGAAATTCGCAACTGCCTAGCGATCCGACGGCAAACGCGTTCGGAACGGCTTCGATGGGGTAGGCATGCGGTTCAATTGGGGCCGATTGCCGGGGGAAGTGCGGGCTATCGGTGGCTTTCAGCGGCGAGCCTTGCCGGCCCGGCCTGGTTCGTCATGTCATTGGGTTCGGCGGTCGCCCACGATTCGTCGCCCCGGCGCAGGCCGGGGTCCAGTGCCTTTGGTCTTTATCGTTTGCTTGGTGGCGTGCTTTCGGCTGGCGGTGATTGGCCGGGTCTCGCCCCGGCGGGCGACCATCTTTCTTGTGGCGACAAGAAAGGTGGATAAAGAAACGCCCCCTGCCGCAGCGCCGGCTCGCGCCGGTGCCCTCGCGCCACCCGAGCCCGGCGGGTCGCGTCGAAACTCGCCCTCTCGGGCTCAGACATCGACGCGACAATTCCCGCCGGCCGCGGGCTGCGCTCGGCGCCGCAGAAGGGGAAGGCTGCTGCCGGCTCGGCTTCGCCATTGCCGGCGGATGGTCGTGCCTCAATCGTGGGCATGGCGGTCGGTAACGATTCGTCGCCCCGGCGCAGGCCGGGGTCCAGTGCATTTGGCCTTTGCCGTTCGGTTTTTGGGGCGCTTTCAGTTGGCGGTGATTGGCCGGGTCTCGCCCCGGCGGGCGACCACCTTTCTTGTGGCGACAAGAAAGATGGATAAAGAAACGCCCCCTGCCGCAGCGCCGGCTCGCGCCGGTGCCCTCGCGCCACCCGCGCCCGGCGGGTCGCGTCGAAACTCGCCCTGGCGGGCTCAGACATCGACGCGACAATTCCCGCCGGCCGCGGGCTGCGCTCGGCGCCGCAGAAGGGGAAGGCCACTGCCGGCTCGGCTTCGCCATTGCCGGCGGATGGTCGTGCCTCAATCGTGGGCATGGCGGTCGGTAACGATTCGTCGCCCCGGCGCAGGCCGGGGTCCAGTGCATTTGGCCTTTGCCGTTCGGTTTTTGGGGCGCTTTCGGTTGGCGGTGATTGGCCGGGTCTCGCCCCGGCGGGCGACCATCTTTCTTGTGGCGACAAGAAAGATGGATAAAGAAACGCCCCCTGCCGCAGCGCCGGCTCGCGCCGGTGCCCTCGCTCCACCCGCGCCCGGCGGGTCGCGTCGAAACTCGCCCTGGCGGGCTCAGACATCGACGCGACAATTCCCGCCGGCCGCAGGCTGCGCTCGGCGCTGCAGAAGGGGAAGGCCACTGCCGGCTCGGCTTCGCCATTGCCGGCGGCGTGTAGCGCCTTCGTTTCGGGCACGGCATTCGGACACGATTCGTCGCCCCGGCGCAGGCCGGGGTCCAGGGCCTTTGATTCTTGGCGTTTGGTCCGTGGCGCGCCTTCGGCTGGCGGTGATTGGCACGGGACTCGCGCCGGCGGGCGGGGCGGCGGCGGTTCAAACGCCTTGGTAACAGATCGGTTCACAGACATGGGTAGCAGTTTTTCCTTGCCTGCCCCCAGGTCGCCCCGCACGCACAAGGTCGCCTTCGGCATTGCCCGCAGCAGGCCGTGCCGCCAATTCGGGCTCGGCAGCCGGCCACGATTCGTCGCCCCGGCGCAGGCCGGGGTCCAGTGCCTTTGGTCTTTATCGTTTGCTTGGTGGCGTGCTTTCGGCTGGCGGTGATTGGCCGGGTCTCGCCCCGGCGGGCGACCATCTTTCTTGTGGCGACAAGAAAGATGGATAAAGAAACGCCCCCTGCCGCAGCGCCGGCTCGCGCCGATGCCCTCGCTCCACCCACGGCCGGCGGGTCGCGTCGAAACTCGCCCTCACGGGCTCAGACATCGAAGCGACAATTCCCGCCGGCCGCGGGCTGCGCTCGGCGCCGCAGAAGGGGAAAACGCTGCCGGCTCGGCTTCGCCATCGCCGGCGGATGGTCGTGCCTCAATCGTGGGCATGGCGGTCGGTAACGATTCGTCGCCCCGGCGCAGGCCGGGGTCCAGTGCCTTTGGTCTTTATCGTTTGCTTGGTGGCGTGCTTTCGGCTGGCGGTGATTGGCCGGGTCTCGCCCCGGCGGGCGACCATCTTTCTTGTGGCGACAAGAAAGATGGATAAAGAAACGCCCCCTGCCGCAGCGCCGGCTATCGCCGATGCCCTCGCTCCACCCACGGCCGGCGGGTCGCGTCGAAACTCGCCCTCACGGGCTCAGACATCGAAGCGACAATTCCCGCCGGCCGCGGGCTGCGCTCGGCGCCGCAGAAGGGGAAAACGCTGCCGGCTCGGCTTCGCCATCGCCGGCGGGTGGTGTTGCCTCAATCGTGGGCATGGCGGTCGGTAACGATTCGTCGCCCCGGCGCAGGCCGGGGTCCAGTGCCTTTGGTCTTTATCGTTTGCTTGGTGGCGTGCTTTCGGCTGGCGGTGATTGGCCGGGTCTCGCCCCGGCGGGCGACCATCTTTCTTGTGGCGACAAGAAAGGTGGATAAAGAAACGCCCCCTGCCGCAGCGCCGGCTCGCGCCGGTTCCCTCGCTTCGCCCGCGCCCGGCGGGTCGCGTCGAAACTCGCCCTCTCGGGCTCAGACATCGACGCGACAATTCCCGCCGGCCGCGGGCTGCGCTCGGCGCTGCAGAAGGGGAAGGCCACTGCCGGCTCGGCTTCGCCATCGCCGGCAACGTGCGTTGCCGTTGTCTCGGGCGCGGCATTCTGACGCGATTCGTCGCCCCGGCGCGGGCCGGCGTTCCCCATCAAATCCCCTTGAACAGCCCATTGAACTCATCCGCCGCCGTCCCATCCCCCTGCATGATCCGCCGCGACAGCTCATAGACCTTCTGCGTCGTGTCCTGCACCTGCTGCTTGAGATCCGCCTGCTGCTCGGCGCTCAACCGGTCCGGCCCCGCGTAGCGGGCGAGTAGCTGGTCGATGAGCTGGTTCATCTCGATGCTGAGCTGGTCCTTGTCGCGGCCGATGCGGGCGGTGTCGTCCTTGAGGCGGCCGGGGGTGGTGATCAGGGTGTCGATGCGCGCCTTGTAGGCGGCGACCAAGTCGGGGGCGTTGCGGATGAAGACGCCGTTGTTGCTGTCCATCATCAGGCTGCGCAGGTCGGCGTTGGAGGAGCCGATGAAGATGTCGCGGTCGAAGAGCATGACCTTGGAGTGCAGCGAGAGGCTCACGCCCTCGACCGGCTGGTACTCAAGGTAATGCAGGGTTGCGGCCTGGTCGGCGGGGCCTCTCTCGCTCAGGTGGTCGGCCAGCGCCTTGAGCTGCCACACGGCGAGCAGGTTCACCACGTTGAGGTCGGTGGTGGCGAGCGAGTTGGTGATGAGGCTCAGGGTGACGCCCGGGCAGGGGCGGCTGCCGTCCAGCGAGGCGGCGATGTCATGCAGCAGGTTGGCGGGCAGGAACAGGTAGGCGTTGTGCAGGATGACTTCGCGCGGCGCGGCGTCCTGTTGTGCGCAGACTTGCTGCAGGGCCGCGCGCCACAGGGCCTGGATGTGCTTGCTGCTGGCGGCTTCGCGGTCGTGGCGGGCGCCGTAGTTGCGCTTGCCGTCGGTGACCGGGAGGTTCTCCAGGTAGAAGATCTTCGCCCCGGCGTCGATCGCCAGCGGCGGGGTGGTGGGGGTGCGGAGGTAGTCGCTGGCGTAGCGCTGCACATTCCGGCGATGGGTTTCGGCGATGGCCTTCATGCGCTCGGGCAGGGCCACAAAGTGCCGGTCCACATAGCGGTCGATGCAGCCCTGGTCCTTGCCCTTGTCGCAGGCCTCCTGCGCGGCCTGCATCACCTTGAAGTTCATGAGCAGGTCGTTGGGCGCATGGGCGCGCACCTCGGCCAGCGGGGCGACCATGCTGCGCAGGTTCCACAGCCGCTCGAAGCTCGCGACCAGGGCCTGGTCGGGAGCGGTGAGCGGCAGCTTCACGTCGGTGTCCATGAAGATGTACTTGTCGGCCAGCGGGTTGGGGTGCATGTGGTAGGAGTCGGCCACGTTGCGCCCGCCCAGCACCAGAGCGCTGCGGTCGGCGAGCAGGAACTTGTGGTGCAGGAATTCGGTGAGGTAGTCCCAGTCCTTCTGCGCCTGGGCGTTGTCCTGGCGAGACAGCGGCAGGTAGCTGTTGACCGCGTCGAACACCGGGTTCACCTGCTCGCCGAAGGTCTGGCGGATGAAGGCCAGCTTTATCTTGGCCGCCAGGCCCTCGGCGCCGCCGACGTAGCGCGCCTTGAAGAACAGCTTGCCGAGCTCCTTGAGCTGTTCGCTGCGCTTGCTGTCGGCCGATGCGGCGCCGCTGGCCAGCGCCTCGGTGTCGATATCCTGCCCGCGGCTGACCGCGTAGGCCATGACCTGCGGGTTCTTGCCGTAGAGGCCGGAGAGGAACAGGCCCGAGCCGGCGAAGCTTTGGTTGGTATATGGCTGGCCGGCGTCGGCGGCGAAGTGGCCGTCGACCGCCTGCAGCTTTTCGGCATCGCAGGCCGTGGTTTTCACTCCGACGTCGGCGCAGCTCAGGGTCAGGAAGGCGGCGTCCTTGACGATCTCCAGCGTGGGGCGATTGTAGAAGCGCACTTCGAGGCCGCCGCCACCCTGTTGCTCCAGCCAGCTGAAGCGGTCGAGGTCCTTGTAGGCACTGAAGTAATCGACCAGCAGGCGTACCTTCACGCCGCGCTTCGCGGCATCGATGAGCGCCTGGCTGAGCCGCGACGAGGAATAGTCGTCGTCGAAGATGTAGTAGGCGAGATCGAGGCTGTGCTTCGCCTCTTCGACCAGCTGCAGCTTGTCGGCAAAGGCGGCGTCGTTGTCCATCTCCACGCGGCCGTCGGCGAAGGCCAGCGGGCCGGCGCTGGCCTGCGCTTCGAGTGCCGTCGCGATCGGCGGCTGGCGCATCGGTGCAGTCGAGGCGCAGGCTGCCAGCAGCATTGCCAGAAGCGTGGAAATTGCGAGCCGTGTGCGATTCAAGTGGATCTCCCTGGATACGGTTTGGCGCTGCGCGTCATCGGCAGCCTGGTAATGTTCGGTGGCGAAGCCGGCCGCGTCGGCATTTCGGGGCAGCTTAGCGGTATCGGATATGGCAGTACAGCGGCGCGGCAAGGCGATCCTGGCCCGAACGGCGGCGCTGATCGCTTGCATGCGGGGGGAATCTTACCGCTGCCCGAGTGTCAGTAGTCGGCAAGCTCTTGTGGCTGCTCGGTGGCGGGATGTGCCCGCGCCCGACACGATTACAAACCATCTGGAGGCGATCATGACCAAGACAGTGACTGGCGACTTCGCTGATGAGGCCGCGATGAAGAATGCCATGGACGATCTGATCTCGAACGGGATCCCGCGAGAGGAAGTCTTCATGGATACCGAGCACATGCAGCTCAAGGTGATGGTGCCGGACGCCATGAAAGGCGGCGTCGGCGAGATTCTCGAGCGACACCACGCCAAGAACCTGCACTGACGCAGGGGTCGGCGCCTGCTGTGGCGCCAGGCAGCAAAAAAGCCGGGGCTTCGCCTCCCCGGCTTTTTTGCCTTGTCGCCCCGGGCCGCTTGCGAACGGGGCGTAGCTGCCTGCCTCAGGCGTGCATCGTGTTGAGCTGTTTGGCGATGACGTCATGGTTGAGCCACAGCACCGGGCCGGCCGGCGCGGAGCACTCGTGGAACATCAGCGGTCCGGTGGCTTCGAGCACCAGGCTGCTCAGGTGGTCGGTGATGAGCGCCTTGCGGTCCTTGTGCAGGCTGACGATCTCGTCCGAGGCGCCGATCATGATCTCGGCCAGCGCCTGGCTGTTGGGCATCGGCCAGGCGGCGAAGTTGCGGTAGGAGGTCATCACCTCGGAGGTGTTGAACATGTCGATCTTGTCGACGATGGATTCGATCGACACCCCGTCCTGCAGCAACTCGTCGCAGGCCTGCCATTGCGACTCGGCCCAGGCGCCGCCGTTTTCCTTCCTGAGCGCATGCAGCAGCGAGATCAGCGGCAACTCGACACCGACGAAGATGTCGGAGGAGTTGGTGCGGATCTCGGGGCAGTTGTATACCGTGGCCTTGACGCCCTCGGCCCAGGCGGCCTGGGCGATGCGCTCGAGGCGCATCTTGGCATAGCCCTGGGTGTAGTTGGTATAGGTTTGCCACTGGTAACGGCCCTCGATGAGGATCTCGGTGCCGTGATAGCCGTACGCCGAATATCGCACCTGGCCGCCGCTCGCCTCGAGGCGGGCGCGGATCGCGGCGCTGCCTTCGATGAGGTGGCCGAAGGTGTTGGCCGAGACCTCATCGAAGTTCATGAGGATGAGCTTGCCCAGGTCGCTGTCGAGCAGCACTTGCGAAGACATGAAGCGATCGCCCCGGCCCTTGTAGATGCGGTTGGCAATGGCCAGGAAGACCTTCGCCTTGGGTATGCCGCCGGCCATGGTGTGGGCGAAAAAAGCGTTGCAGCCGTCGGGAATCATCGCATCGAGGCGCTGCATGACCTCGGCCACGGTGTGCTTGAAGCGCTTGACGCCGACCTCGCGGCATTTCTCGATGTGGGCCCAATCCAGCTTGTCCTCGGTCCAGGTCTTGAGCGTGAGCTTGCCGAGCATCTCGGTCGGGGTGGGCTCGCCCGGTGGAGCGTCGAGGTCGAAGCCTGCCATCAGCGGCAGGTTGATGATGCGTCCGCCGAGATTGGCCGCGGCCTCGGCCAATTCCTCTTCGTTGAGCGGGCGCAGGGCGTTGTTTTCGTCGCGGCGGCCAACGGTGATGCCGACGATTTCCATGCCCGCCTTGCGCGCCTCGTTGACGAGGCCGTTGGCGTAGCCGCGGCCGAACAGTTCGCCGAACAGCACGAACACGTCGCCCTTGCGGAAGATGTTCGTCTGCGGAACCTGTCTCAGGGGAATCGGCGAATCCATATTGATCTTCTCCATGGGGCAAATAGCTGATGTTGTCAGCCAGATTCTACCTTGCGATGCGCCCCCGCTGGGGACCTCGAACAGCGAACCGGGAACTCGCCACCGCGGCGTTGGTCTTCCGACGGTCCGACACTGCATTGCCGACGAGGAGCGCGCTCCACCGAAATGGGGGCCGAGGCCAGGGGGTGAAGGAGGGGTCGGGCCATGAGTGAGCCCGGCTGGCGATCGCCGCGACGCATGCGCGCCGCGGGTTTAGCACCCAGGTCCTGACAAAGGAGAACAGATGAGAACTGGAATCTTCACCCACGCTCTGGTCGCGCTGTGTCTGTCGGCCGGCCTCGGGCAGGCCCTGGCTGCCGAGCCCGAGGTGACGATGTACAAGGATCCTGGCTGCGGCTGCTGTGGGAAGTGGGCCGAGCACATGCGTGCCAACGGCTTCGTGGTGAAGGAAGTGCCAAGTCGCGAGATGTCCGCGGTGAAGCGCCAGTTGGGGGTGCCGGAACGGCTCGCTTCATGCCACACCGCGCGCATCGGCCGCTATGTCATAGAGGGCCATGTTCCGGCTGCCGACGTCAAGCGCCTGCTCGCCGAAGGGGCGGAGTTGACCGGACTGTCGGCCCCCGGCATGCCGGCCGGCTCGCCAGGCATGGAAGGGCCTTACCCGGACGACCGCTACGAGGTGGTGAGCTTCGATCGCGAAGGCAGGACGGCGGTGTTCGCGCGCCACTAGGTCCCGGGCGGCAATGCCGTGCGCCTGTCGCCGCGATGGCCGGGGTGCGAGTCCGTCCGTCGCCGTTGGCCGCAGCGAGCGAGGCGCAGGTGTCAGAATCATGTTTCGGCGTGACGGGAGATCCCTTGATGACAAGACATGACATGTGCGGCCGACATCGCGCCCTGGCGGCGGCCCTGGTGGTTTCGGCGCTGTTCATGGGGCCGGCTCTGGCAGGCGACGAAACGGTTACCGGCGACCGGGGCGCCGACATGGCGATCGATCTGGTGGTGGTGCGGCCGTTGGGCCTCGCCGCGACCGTGGTCGGCGCGGTTGGCTGGGTGGTCGCCTTGCCCTTTACCTTGCCGACCGGGCAGGCCGGTGAAACGGCGCAGCAGTTCGTCGGGCGGCCGTTCGAATACACCTTCAATCGCCCGCTCGGCGACATGGAGCATTGCGGCGCCGACCGCCACCCCTGCGGCAATCGTTGAGCAAATGCGCGGGTGTCGCCGGCGCGGGCGACGACGGCAGGCGGACTCATTCGATCCAGAAATGTGGATTCCAGGCCACTTCCCAGGGGTAGCCGTCGGGATCGGCGAAATAGCCCGAAAACCCGCCCCAGTCGGTCTGGCCCGCGGGCTTGAGAATGCTGCCGCCGGCCGCCATCGCCTCGGCCAGCACCGAGAAGACCTCATCCCGGGTGCGCACGTTGTGTGCCAGGGTGATGCCGCCGAAACCGCTGCCGGCGGGATCGAGGTGCGCATCGGCGGCCAGCGCGGCGCGCGGGTACAGGCCCAGCCACAGCCCTTGCAGGCCGAAGAAAGCGACCTCCGGCGTACTCTCCGCTTGCAGTGGCAGCTTGAGCCCTTCGGCGTAGAAGCGGCGCGCCCGCTCGAGGTCCGCCACGCCGAGTGTAATCAGACTGATACGGGCTTCCATGCGCGTGCTTCCAGTGTGATCGGCCTTACATCGTGCCCCTGCTTTGGCTGGCCGGCAAGACCTGCACCGCCTTCGCCTACGCGGCCGCGCGAGTTCGCGCGGCGACGCGGCCTGCCCGGAGGCTGGCGGCGGGCTCAGGATCGGCGGGCGAGAGCGATGTCGGTGACGGGGCCGCGGCCGGCGAGCAAGCCGACCAGCATGTCGAGCACGCAGTAGAAGGCGCCGGCCGCAAACGGCGGGTTCATGGTGGCCCACCCCAACCAGGGTGCATGGGCCTGCCACTGCCAGTTGCCGAGCCAGGTTCCCCACAGCTCCATGGCCAGCGACAGCAGGAACATCGTCGCATACAGGCGCGGCGCGGGGCCGAAGCGCAGGCAAAGCAGGAACAGCGCCACCAACAAGGCGCTCAGCGCGTCGACTCCGCTCATCCACAGCCCCGCGGCGGCGATCGCCGCGACAGCTCCGATCGGGCGTACCAGGCTCGAAGGCATGCGCTCGGCGAGGGCCAGACCGAGCATGTAGAGCAGCACATGCCCGGGCGGCACGAACAGCGGCAACCCGGCCTCGCGATAGCTGTAGAGCCCCCACGCCAGGGCGAGGAACAACTCGCCCGCGGTGGCGATCAGCAGGCAGGCGAGCATCGCCGCGCGCTGTGTCGAGGGTGCGCGCTGCAGCAACAGCGCGAGCAGGCCCCAGGTCCACAGGCTGACGGCGTGCGTCGCCCACGGGCCGCCGTACTGGTCCAGGACCAGGCCGAGGGCGATCGTGAGAATGATCGGCAGCGCCGGGGTGTGGGTCATGGCGGGTTGTTTGCAGCCTGCACGAAGGTGGGCAATGAGGTGAAGGAAATCGCTAAAGTAATTCATCGAATGCCGATATACCAGAGGCGCCGCGGCCGGCATCGCCGCTGCATCCGTTGCCGTATAGAGGATAGATGCGATGAAGAAAACAATCTCCATAAAACTGCAGTTCCTGCTGCTTGGCATTCTTACCGGCGGCTTGTTCGTCGTTGCGCTGGGCAGCACGCTCTGGGAGATGAGCCGCAGTCAGCAGAAGCTCGTCGCCTACATCGATACCGAGCTTTCGGCGGAACGGCACCTGCGCGACCTTTACGCGCAAGGCCTGCAGATGGGGCAGGCGATTCGCAATATCCTGCTCGACCCTGCCAACCCCAAGGCCTACCAGAACCATGACAAGGCGCAGCAGGATTTCGATGCGGCGCTCGACGGTCTGGCCGCGCTGGAGCTCGAGGGTGAGCAGGGCCGCAAGCTGCTGATGGACCTTCGTGCCGGCCAGGCCGCCTGGCAGCCGCTGCGTCATGGGGTGATCGAGGCGGTGCGCGGCGGCGACGTGGTCGCGGCGCGCGAAGCCCTGGTGGCGCGCGAAACGCCCGCCTGGCGCAGCGTCAAGCAGGTGATGCTCGATGGCCTGGTGGCGGCGCGCCAGCAGACGGTGGATACCCGGGCAGCGCTGCTCGAGCAGTTGCACGGGGCAAGACTCCGGGCGCTGGCGCTTGGCGCGCTGGCGCTGGCGGTGGGGCTGACGATGACCCTCCTGATGCTGCGCCGGCTCTCGGCGCAGCTCGGCGGCGAACCCGCCTATGCCGTCGAAGTGGCCCGCAGGATCGCGGCCCGGCAGCTCGACGAGCCGGTGCGTGTCGATGGCGATCGGGCAGACAGCGTGCTTGGCGCGATGGCGGTGATGCAGGAGCAGCTCTCGGAGTCGCTGCGCGAGGTGCAGCGAAATGCGCAAGCCCTCGGCAAAGCGGCCGGCAGCCTGCAGGGCAATGCCGCGCGGGTGGAGCAGGCGTCGCAGTCGCAAAGCGAATCCGGCACCGCGATCGCGGCAGCGGTGGAGCAGATGACGGTCAGCATCTCGCAGGTCGCCGACAACGCGGGCGAGGCGGACCGGCTTGCGGGCGATGCCGACAGGCGCGTGCAGGAGAGCATGCGGGTCATCGACGAGGCGGGCGAGGCGATGCGGCGCATCGCCGGCCGTATCGAAGCCTCGGCCGAAGAGATGGTGGAGCTGGGACGCAATACCGAAGCGATCTCGGGGATCGTCAAGGTGATCGAAGAGCTCGCCGGACAGACCAATCTGCTGGCCCTCAATGCGGCCATCGAGGCGGCGCGGGCTGGCGAACAGGGGCGGGGCTTTGCGGTGGTGGCGGACGAAGTGCGCAAGCTCGCCGAGCGCACCGCGAATTCGACCCAGGAGATCGCGGCAATGGTGCAGCGGGTACAGCACAGCGCGCAACAGGCGATCGATGGCATGCGTGACGGCGAGACCCTGGTTGGCGAGGGCGTGACGCACTCCGGGCAGGCCCGCGAAGCGATGGGTTTGCTGGAGGCGAGCACGGCACAGGTGCGCGATGCGGTGGCGTCGATCGATCTCGCGCTGCGCGAACAGCGCTCGGCGAGCGTCGAGATCGCCCGCGGGGTCGAGCGGATTGCGGCGATGAGCGAGGAAACCCATACCGCAAGCCTCGACTCGGCGCGTCGCGCGGACGATCTCGAAGGTCTCGCCCGCGGGCTCGGCGAAATGGTGGCGCGCTTCCGGCTTGGCGCCTGAGGTGCGGCCTAGAAGAATGTCCTGAGTGCGCCGCTGACCCGGTAGTCCGAGTCCATCAGCCACAGCAGGGGCCATTTGTCGAAGGTGGTGCACGGGTGAGAGATGCCGAAGCCGAGCAGGTCGCCGACCGCGAGCGGATGCACTTCGGGGCCGTCCAGCAAGGCGTGCTGGTCGTTGAGGCTGCCGACCCGGAATCCTGCCAACGTTTGCGGCTTGTCATGCAGGCCGCGGCGCAGCCACCATCGCGGTAGCGGCAGGTCGATGTCGTAGGAGGCGTCACGCTTGCCGAAGGCGACGATCACGCGACCGGGTTCGGGGCAGGATTGCACCTGGGCGACGATCTCGAGCGCAGGCTGCAGCCCCTCGCCGAGCGCTGCCACGGCGGGATCGCGCGCGGCCATGGCATCGGCAAGGTGGCGGTAGTGCAGGCTGTCGTGGGTGAGGTAGCAGCCGCTGCGCAGGACCAAGCGGCTGCGCGGCGGAAGGCCCTTGGCAAGGCTAGCCGTGACCAGGTCGAGGAAGGCCGAGCCGCCAGCGCTGAGCAGGATCTCGCCGTCGGCGAACCAGCCCCGCCGGTGACATGCAAGGGCGAGCGCCTTGACCCCCTCCAGCATGGCCTCGACTGCCGCCTGCTGCTGTTCGGCAGGTCGGCCGGCGAAGATCCCTTCGAATGCCTCGATGCCCCGTAAGGCGATCTCCGGCGCAGCCCCGGCGATTCTTTCCGCAAGCGCGATGCCCTGTTCCACGCTGCGCACGCCGGTGCGCCCGCCAGCCGCGCCAACTTCCAGCAGAACCTGAAGGGGTCGCGCCGCGGGGCGTGCCGCGAGGCCGGCCTTGAGGCGCTCGAGGCCGGCCTCGGAATCGATCAGGCAGTAGAAATCGAAACCGGGGTCGCGCGCCAGTTCATCGAGCACCCAGCGAATGTCGGCGCGGCCGACGAGCTGGTTGGCATAGAGAATGCGGGGTACGCCGTGCCGGCGGTACACCCGCAGATGGGCGGGCGTCGCGGCGGTCAGGCCCCAGGCGCCGTCGTCGAGCTGGCGCTGGAAGAGCTGTGGCGACATCGTGGTCTTGCCGTGAGGCGCGATTCGCGCGCCGCTCAAGGCAAGAAAGCGGCGCATCCAGGTGCTGTTGTGGCGCAGGATGTCGTCGCGGACGAGCGCCGCAGGCAGGGTGAAGTCTTCGTCGAGGAGCCGGAGTGCGGCGCCGCCGATCTCGCCCAGCGGCAGTCCGTAGAGCTGTGGCGGCACGATCTTGAACTTCCAGTCGAGCGGTGTTTCGAGGATCGCTTCGAGGTGCAGGCGGGGCGGATTCATAGCTGGGCGCGAAAGTAGGCGAGGTTGATGATAAGGCCCGGCAGCAGCCACTGGAACAGGCGGCTCACCTCGAGCACCTCGGCGAGCGCGGCGTCCTGGCTGGCGGCGTGCTTGAGGCCCGCGGCATCGAGGCCCTCGGGGTTGGGAAAGTGCCGGCACAGTTGCAGCGCCTCTTCGTGCAGCGCGGTGCACAGTGCTTCATGGGGCGCCGAGTGCAACTGCGGGCGCAGCGATCCCCAGGCCAGCGAGAAATAGCTCGGCCAGCGTGCCAGCGCGCGATACTCGGTGTTCACGAAAGGCACACCCAAGGTGGTCTTGATGTCGGCGTAGAGCTCGCGGGTGGGTTTGTCTGCGTGATGAGCCTCCATCAGCACCGCAGGTGCAGCCTGCGTCGTGGCCTGCTCGCCATAGAAGGGCGGGGCGACATTGCGTTCGTCGCCGAAGCGGCCACCTTCGAGCAGCAGGCGGGCCAGCGTGGCGATCAGCAGGTAGGCCTGGTTGCCGTGGTGGAAGGCTTCGAGCACCGCGCGGATCTCGTCGACCTCGCCAGGCGCATAGCCCAGGCCGCCGAGTGCCGCCTCCAGGGGTGAGGGCGCGAGCGTGGCGGCTTGCGCGTCCGAATGCTCCTGCAGGCGGACGAGCGCCTCGTTGAAGGGCGCGCTGGCGCATACCGGGCGCAGCCCCCGCCAGAGCTCGGCAAAGAAGTTGGGATAGTGCGAGAAAGCCATCGTCACGACTCCCATCGATGGCATCCGCAGTACCGCCTTCATGTCCTGGTACCAAGCGAGGCGCTGGCTGTCGACGAGGTGTTCGGGCAGTGGGTGAATGGCCGGAATGGCTTTCGGGAGTTGACGTTTCATGACCATGCAATCCTCTTGAAAGGGTGGGCCTGGCGCCAGGGCAGGGGGAGTGCGGCAAAGTCGCCCGCTTTTCGTCACGCCGACAGGAGCAGGACCCGCGCGGCCGGGGTTTCGTTCCGGCTTTGCGCGGGCCAAGCGGCTGCGTGGTCGGTACAATGCCGGAAATCGCGGCAAGCGAGCCAGCCGCAGGAGGATGATGGAAATGAGTGTGCAGGTTGAATGTCGCGGCGAGGCCCTGCAAAGCGCCGCGCCGATGCTGACAAAGGTGATCGAGACGCTTCTGGCGCGCACCGCCGAGCGTGATCCGGACCTCGATCTGGAGGATCTCGAGCTGATCGTCGTGGCCGAGGACTATACCCTCGCGCTGGCGCAGCTGAGCGGCGGCGAGGCGGTGGGCGGCGAAGGCGTGGTGCGGGCGATCCACCGCGAGGAGTCGGTGACCATGCTGCTCGACGGCCGCCACATGTCGGCGGCGCTGGCCGGCGATGCCGAGGCGGTGGCCGCCTTCGTCCATCTCTTCCACCGCGAGCTGTGCCGCATCCACGACGCGCGTGTGCGGCTGGGCCGCGCCGAGGGCCTGGCGGCCCTGCTCGACTGCGAATTCGACCGCCAGTTGCTGCCGATCGCGGAGTCGATGTGGGCGGAATACTTCTCGACCCGCCGCTCGGTGTGGTCGCTGCCCGCTTCGTCGGACCTGATGCTCAATCACCTCGCCGACCTCAACGACGCGTTCCCGCCTTCGATGCAGGAGGAGATTGCCCTGCATCTTGCCGCCAACGATCTCGATGCACTGTTTGCCCGCAGCCTCGGCAGGATCACCCACCTGCTGCAGACGATTGCCCATTGTCAGGGTTACCTGGCCGGCCTGGGGCGCCCGCTCTCGCAGCTGAGCCCGGAACTCGAGCAGATGCTCGTCAAGGGATTCCTGGCCGAGGCATGGCCGCAGACCGGCGAGGTTCTCGACCAGCTCTACCGTGGCGAGGCGCGCAGCGCAGAGGCCTTGTATGCAGCGCTGCTACCGCAGATCCAGACCGTCTTTGCGGCCCTGGGCCAGCGCATCCGCCGTGCCGAGGACGGCGGCGTGTGGCTCGATCCGATTCCGATGTTCGGCGTCACGCCGATGCAGTGAGGTGGCCAGCGACCACCGCAGGCCGCTCGAGGCGTACTGCCGGGATGACCGGGCCAGTACCGCCGGAGGCGCTATCGACCTCGCCTTCATCGCGGGTTACGCTGCAGCCGATGATGATTGCGGGTCACGATCCACTCTGACGTTGCGAATATGAACGATTCTTTCCGGCGCGGCGCTCGCGAGGGCTTCCGCGCCTTTCTTCCTTTGTCGGTCGGGCTGATTCCGTGGGCGATGGTCACCGGGGTGGCGATGCGCAGCGCGGGCTTCTCGGTGATCGAGGCCATCGGCATGACCCTGATGGTGTTTGCCGGCACCGCCCAGCTCGGCACCCTGCCGCTGATCGTGAGCGGTGCGCCGCTATGGCTCATCGTCACCACCGCGTTGGTGCTCAATCTGCGCTTCGTGATCTTCAGTGCGGCGATCTCGCCCGCCTTCGAGGGCATTCCGCTGCTCAAGCGGATGATGTCGGGCTATCTGCTGGTCGACGGGGTCTTCGCGGTGGGGGCCGAACGCATGCTTGCCTCGAAGGATCGCGACTGGCGCTTCGGCTTCTATCTTGCGCCCTCGTTGTGGGCGTGGAGCCTGTGGCAGGTTTTCGTGCTGCTGGGGGTGCTCGGCGCGGAGCTGGTGCCGCAGGGCTGGTCGCTCGAATTCATGGCGACGATTGCCTTGATGACGCTGCTGGTGCCGCTCGCCGCCTCGCGGCCGATGCTGGTGGCGGCGCTGGCGGGTGGGGTCTCGGCCGTGGCGCTGCGCGGCATGCCGCTCAAGCTGGGCCTGATCGCCGGCATCATGATCGGCATCGTTGCGGGCTTCGCCGCCGAGCACTGGCTGCATCGCAGGAGGGCGGCATGATCGAGGGGGTGTGGTTGTGGGTGACCTTCGCGCTCATCGCGCTGGCGACGCATCTGCCGCGCGGCAGCTTCATCGTCGCCGGCAGTCGTGCCCGATTGCCGGCGACCCTGCAGCGGGCGCTGCGCTATGCACCGGCAGCGGCCTTGTCGGCGCTGGTGATGCCCGACGTGGTGCTCGAGGGCGGTGAGCTCGATCCCCTCAACCCGAAGCTTGCCGCCGCCCTGGCGGTGCTGCTGATCGCCGCCCGCTGGCGCAATCCGTGGCTGCCCTTCATCGCCGGCATGGGCGTCTTGCTGTTGCTGCGCAAGGGCCTCGGCTGGTAGCTCAGGGGGCGTGCCGGGGCAGCTTCTCGACCCACAGATCGCTGGCCACCGCGTGTTCGAGCGCAATCTCGACATGATCGCAGAGCACCACGGTGAGCGGACTTTGCTGCAGCACCTCGAGCGGATGGCCCACCGACAGCCCGTAGGCCAGCAGCTGTTCGCGCTGCAGCGGGTCGAGTGCGGGATCGAACTCGGCCAGCCGGATCTTGCTGCCGACCGGTACGCCGATCAGGCGAAGGTGCTCTCGGTTGCTCATCGTGGGTGAAGACCGTGGTTCGCTGGCAAGGCCGCGAGGGGCCCGCGGCATCAACAGTGTAGCCCAGCGGAACAGCAAGGGCATGGCCGCAAGCCGTGGCGGCGCCATGGCGGCGCGCAGCGTATCGACGTTCACCAGAATATCCTCAGCAGTTGATGCAGGATGCCGCCGACCAGGAAGGCCGTCGGCACGATCATTCCCACCATCAGGGCGGCGGTGCGCGCGCCCTGTTCCTTGATGATCATCATCATGCTTGCGATGCAGGGAATGAACAGGGTGAGGGTCACCATGCCGACCACCGCCTGTTCGGCGGAGAGCTGGCTGGACAGGGCGAACAGGCCGGTGGCGCCGAAGTCGCGGCGCAGGAAACCCATCACGAAGGCCGCGCTGGCCTCGGGCGGCAGGCCCAGCCAGCCGGTCACCAGCGGCTCGCCGGCGCGGATGATCCACGGCAGGATGCCGAGCCGGTCGAGCATGTACATGATGAAGGTGCCGAGCAGGAACAGCGGAATGACCTCGATGAGGTACCACTTGAGGCGACCGCCGGTCTTCTTCAGGACGTTGCCGAGCACCGGCAGGCGCATCGGCGGCAGCTCGGTGACCAGCGGGATGCGTCGCCCCTTGACCAGCTTGCCGGCCAGCCAGCCGGTGAACAGCAGCACGAAGAGGATCGTCACCGCCCAGATCACCGTGCCCGCGAAGGTCATGCCGCCGAGCAGGCCGAGCACCACGCCGAGCTGGGCCGAGCAGGGGATCGCCAGCGCCATCAGGAAGGTGGTGATGAGGCGTTCGCGACGGGTGTGCAGGATGCGGGTGGTGAGCGTCGCCATGGTCACGCAGCCCAGGCCCAGCACCATCGGCAGCACCGCGCGGCCGTTCAGGCCGAGCATCGCGAACATGCGGTTGGCGATGACCGACAGGCGCGAGAAATAGCCCGAGTCCTCGAGCACGCCGAAGGCCAGGAAGAAGGTGGTGACGATGGGCAGGATCAGCGCCAGCGCGTAGGTCATGCCCATGGTCCACAGGCCATACTGGCCGACGAACAGGTCGGTGAACCAGCCGGCGCCGAAGATGCGGTTGAAGAAGTCGGTGACCGCGGGGTTGAGGACCTCGCCGAAGAGCTGCTCTTCGAACAGCCCGACCAGGGTTTCGGCGCCGAATACCCCCACCAGTTCGTACACCACGTAGAGCACCGCGAGCAGAATCGGCCAGCCCCAAAGCCGGTGCACCGCGAGCTGGCCGACACGCTGCGCCATCGGCCGGCGAAGGTGTGCGCTTTGGTCCATCACGGTCTTGGTCAGCGCGTCGGCCGCGCGGCCACGCTCCGCGGCGAGGCGGGCGGCGAGCGCTTCGCTGCTGGCCGCGTCGGCTGCGCAGCGCAGGGCGACAAGCCTGGCGTAGTCGTCGCCGGATTTTTCCTGCAGCCATTGCTCGACTTCGGAGTCGCCGCCGAGAAACAGGATCGCCAGGCCTCGCGAGGCCAGGCGCGGATGAGGTGCCAGTTCTTCGACCAGCGCCGTGGCCTCCTGCACCACGGCTTCGGTGTCCGTGTCGTAATGCAGAAGTGGGGCAGGCGCCTTGGCGACGTCGAGCGCATCGATCAGCGGCTGCATGCCCGAGCCGCCGGTCGCGATCGTCGGCACGACGGGAATGCGCAGAACTTCGGACAGCGCCTTGTGGTCGACCGCGACACCCCGTGCGCTGGCCTCGTCGCTCATGTTCAGCGCCAGCACCATCGGCACCCCGAGCTCGGCCAGCAAGGCGGTGAGGGTGAGCGTGCGGCGCAGGTTCTTGGCGTCGCCGACCTGCACCGCAAGGCGCAGTTCCTCGTGGAGCAGGGCCCGCATGGTGGCGCGCTCGTCGTCGCTGCGACCCGGCAGGGAGAGCACGCCCGGGGTGTCGAGCAGCGACAGCGCGCGGTCGAAGCGTGCAGTGGCGCGCGACACCTCGACCGTGGTTCCGGGGTAATTGGAGACGTTGACATAGGTGCCGGTGAGACGATGAAAAAGCACTGACTTGCCGACGTTTGGGTGGCCGACCAGCAACATCGCGGTGTGATCGAGCGGACTTTCAGGTGAGGTACGGGGAAGGGTGAGATCCATTTTCGGGGCTGCAGCGGGCTGGTGAAGCGCAAGTGTATTCCAATACGCAAACGATAGTGATTCGCAGTCAGGGTTTTGTTGACGTGGGTCAAGTGTGCCGTCTTTGGCCCTCGCCGCGGTCCAGCACATCGCGTGTGATGTCCTCGATGCGTGCGCAACCGCAGAGCGCCATCGCGATCTCGAGTTCGTCGCGCAGCAGGCGTAGCACGTGCGCCACGCCAAGTGCGCCGGCGCAGGCCAGACCGTGGATCGCGGGGCGCCCGACGAGTACCGCATCCGCACCCAGGGCGATGGCCTTGAGCACGTCGGTGCCGCGACGGATTCCACCGTCGACCAGCAAGGGCAGGCGATGCCCGATGGCCTCGGCGATTGCGGGCAGCGCCCGGGCCGTGGCGACCGCGGTGTCGAGCACCCGGCCGCCGTGATTCGAGACGATCAATCCGGCCACGCCTGCGTCCGCGGCGAGGCGGGCATCGTCGGGGCGGAGGATGCCTTTCAGCAGAATAGGCAAACGGGTGTTCTGCTGCAGCCAGGCGAGTTCGTCCCAGTCCGGCGCGAGCTCCATGAGGCCGCCGCACAGCCCGCTGCCGCCTGTGCGCGGGCGGGGCGGCAGGGCGGCGAGATTGACCGCCGAAATGCCGGGTGGCAGCGAAAAGCCGGCGCGGCGCTCGCGGTCGCGGGCGCCACTGCAGGGGGCGTCGACGGTCAGCACCAGGGCTTCGTAGGCTGCGGCCTCGACCCGGGCGAGCAGCTCACGGTTGAAGCCGCGGTCGTGCTGAAGATAGAGCTGGAACCACAAGGGGCCTCGTTCAGGGTCGTCGGCGATGGCGGAGGCGATTCGTTCCAGCGAGATGCTGGCCTGGGTGCTCACTACCATGCCGGCACCCTGGGCGGCGGCGGCATGGGCGCAGGCGAGCTCGCCGTCGGCATGGGCGAGCCGCTGGAAGGCCACCGGCGCGAGCAGGATGGGGTGGGCGAGCGAGCGCCCGAGCAGGGTGGTGCGGGTGCTTCCTGCGGCGAGCCTGCGCAGTATCCGCGGGTAGAGCGCAATCTCGTTCCACGCCTCGCGGTTGGCGCCAAGGGTGTGTTCATCGCCCGCACCACCCTCGAAGTAGGCGAGGGCGTTGGCGTCGAGGCGGGTGCGGGCGAGCGCTTCGTGATCGGCGAGGCTGACCAGGCCGGGCGGGAGGCGCTCTGGCTCGGGTGCGCTCATGTGTCCGCCCACATGCGCAGCAGGTTGTGGTAGGTGCCGGTCAGCGCGACCGTCTCCGCATCGTCGCCGTGGCGATTGCGCAGGCGGGTGATCGCCAGGTCGAGTTCGTACAGCAGGCGGCGCTGCTCGTCGCTCCTGATCATGCTTTCGATCCAGAAGAAGCAGGCGATGCGCCAGCCGCGGGTGACCGGCGTGACCTGATGGACGCTGGTGCCGGGGTAGAGCACCGCATGCCCGGCGGGCAGTTTGATCGTGCGTGGCCCGAAGGTGTCCTGGATCAACAGTTCGCCGCCCTCGTAGGCGTCGGGCTCGCTGAGGAATACCGTGCAGGAGATATCGGTGCGTACGCGTTCACCGTCATCGGCGCGGAACCGAATTGCGTTGTCGACATGTTCGCCATAGCTGGGGGTGTCGCCGCCATAGCGGTTGATGCGCGGTGTGAAGAGCCTGCGCGGCAGCGCGGCGCTGAGAAACAAGGGCTCGCGCTCGACAGCGCCGATGACCGCATCGCGCACATGGCGGGCGGCCGCGCAGTCATGGGGAAGTTGCTGGTTGCGCTTGACCTGCGCGGCCTGGCTGCCCGCCGAGTCGCGGCCATCGGACCATGGGGCGTCGGCAAGGAGGCGCCTGGCCTCGGCGAGTTGTCGCGCATCGAGCACATCGGGAATCTGCAGCAGCATGCGTTTGTTCCGGAAAGAAAGGGACCGCCCCGGGCGGGGCGGCGAGTGCATGGTTCAGAATTTCAGGCTGGTGGTGAGCATGAACAGCCGCCCGGGTCCCGGCACATAGTGGCCGGGGTAGAGCGAGTCTGCGTAGAGTTTGTCGAAGACGTTGCTGAGGTTGGCCTTTATCACGATCTTCTCCGACGGCATGGTGTACTCGGCCATCAGGTCCATCGTCGCGTAGCCGGGCGCGTACCAGCCGGGATTGCGGTTGGGCTGCTGGCGACTGCGGAAATTCACCCCGGCGCCCAGCCGCAGCAGATCGGTGACCAGGTAGGTGCTCCATACGGTGCCGGAATGCCTGGGGGTAAGCGACGGGCGTGTGCCTTCGCCTTCCGAGCCTTCCGCGCCCTTGTCGATCTTGGCGAAGGGCATCCACATGTAGGAGCCGTACACTTCCCAGCGCGGTGTGATGTAGCCAGAGAAGTCCCATTCGAAGCCGGTGGCATGGCGTTTGCCTGAGAGCACCGCGATGTCGATGAGGGGGTCGGTGTTGCGTTCGTTGAGCTTGGTCGAGCGGAAGATCGCGAAGCGGTTGGTGAAGCGTTTGTCGGCCGAATCGATCCTGGCGCCAATCTCTATGTTCTGGCTCTTCTCCGGCGGAGTATTGACCGTGGAGGCGTTGT
This sequence comes from Zoogloeaceae bacterium, assembly GCA_024235595.1. Taxonomy (GTDB): domain Bacteria; phylum Pseudomonadota; class Gammaproteobacteria; order Burkholderiales; family Rhodocyclaceae; genus Cognatazoarcus. The sequence goes on from JACKMC010000002.1 coordinate 141,662, forward strand.
ACGAATAGGTGTCGCCCGAGGTATTGAAGGAGGTGCCCCACGAGAAGTGGAAGGACTGCAGCGCATTGGGCTGGTAGAGCACACCGAAGCGCTTGCTCCACTTGTAGATGCTTTGCTCGTATTCGGCGGTGGTGACCGGCCCCGCCGCGTCACTCGGAATCGAATAGGTGTTGTAGTCGCCATGCATGCCGTCGAAGCGCAGACCGGCAACGAGCTTCCAGTGAGGAGCCACCTGGACCATGTCCTGGGCATAGACGCCCCAGGCGGTGGATTCGAAATCGCTCGTCTTGCGCAGCACGCGGCTGGCTTCGTCCACCCAGGCGCCGTCATCGGGCGTGCCCACGGTGGTGTAGGGCTTGCTGATGTCCACCCCGCCCTGCGCGGCATTGCGCGCGCCGTACACGGTTTTCTCCTCGCGTGCGAGATCGATGCCGGCGAGCAGTTGGTGCTTGAAGCCTGCAGCCTCGAAGCTGGTGGACAGATCGCTTTGCAGGTGGAGGGTGTCCATGTCCTGGATCTTGAGATGGGTGCCGCGGCGCAGCACGGTGTCGGGACCGAAGGTGTCAAGGCTGGCCGCGATACCGCCCGGCTGGTCCGCCGCGGCCGCGAAGCGGATCGCCCCGGAACGCTGGTCGCGTTCGTATGAGCCCTTGCGAATCACGGTGCGCAGCTCGGTGTCGCTCGAAAAACGGTGCACATGACTGGCGCTGTAGTAGCTCGCCGAGCCGTCGTTGTAGTCGCTGGCCGAGCCATAGTAGGTGTCTGGATCGAGCGGCAGCAGGGTGGTGTCGCTGGCATCGGAGGTGCTGCTCGGTCGAATCCACGGCATGCCATAGTTGATGCCGTTGTTGTTTTCGAGATGGTAGAAACCAAGCTGGAACTCGTCGCGGGTGCCGATACCCCAACGAAACGCGCCGGCCGCGCCCCACTTGTCGATGCTCGATCCTGCGCCGTTGCTGTCCGCTTCGGTCTTCATGAGGTTGAGTCGCACCGCGGCGTTTTCACCGGTCTTCCTGTTGAGGTCGGCAACAACGCGTTTGTAGTCGTGGCTGCCCAGCGTGAGATCCACCTGGTTCTCATCGATGAGTCGCGGTTCCTTGTTGACCTGATTCACCGCGCCACCGGTCGAGCCGCGTCCGAACAGCATCGAGGCCGAGCCACGGAGCACCTCGAGGCGGTCGAGATTGAAGGTGTCGCGATCGTAGAAAGCGGGGTCACGGATGCCGTCGACGAAGATGTCGCCGCTTTGGGCGAGCGGAAAGCCCCGCAGGCGAATGTCTTCCTCGCCGCCCTCGGCCGCCTGGAAGGTGATGCCAGCGGTGTTCTTGAGGGCCTCCTTGACGGTGTCGAGATTGCGCTCGTCGATGAGTCTTTCGGTGACCACGGTGACCGATTGGGGGATGTCGCGCAGGGCCTGCTTGCCCTTGCCGATCCGCGTTTCGGTGGCACGAAGCGTTTCGCGGCCGCTCGGTGCCTCGCGTTGCTCGGTGACGACCACGGTGCCAAGCGTGCGGGCTCCGTCGTCGGGTGCAGGCTCGACCTCGGCGCTTTGCGCAAAGCTGTTCATCGAGGCGGCGAAGATCAGCGCGCCGAGCGGCATGTTGGCGGCGGCCGCGCGCGGTGCCACCGGTTCTGCGGGGGTGTTCTTGTGGCTGGGGCGTTCCTTTTGGTGCATCAAGACAGGTCTCCAGTCGCCTTCAGGCCTTGCGCCGTGGCGGTGTCTGCATATTCGTTGGGGGTACTGAAGCAGTCCTGCAACAGTGTTAATAATCGTAAAGCAAATGAGAACGATTCGCAACAACAAATTGGCTAGGATGCAGACCGGGACCGATGCCGGCGAGGGCGATGGGGGTGGACCTTGGCCGCGTGGCGCGCACCGGCGCTTGCGGGTGACGCTCCGGCCTGTCGGGCACGAGGGGTCGGGGCCGGTCCGCACGCAGGCGTGCTCATCGCGCGTGCAGCGCGCCGCCAGGGTCCGGCCTTGGTTACCCAGGGAGATCGTCACGCCGGCCTGCCGCCGGCGTGACGACCCGCCTCAAGGGCGGGCGGGCAGGGTTCCGCTTGCCGCGGGCTCTGGCTGGGTAACGAAGCCGATGCGCTGGACGCCGTTGCGGCGCGCCGCGGAGAGCACTTCGGCGAGCGTCTGGTAACGGGTCTCGCGATCCGCCCGAAGATGCAGCTCGGGTTGGGGGTCGAGTGCGGCCGCTTCGGCGAGCCGTTGTTCGAGCGCCGACTTGTCGAGTGGGGCGTCGTTCCAGAACATCAGTCCTTCGGCATCGACGCTCAGGCTGATGGTTTCCGGCTTGTCCTCGGCCGGGGTGCTAGAGGCCTGGGGAAGGTCGATCTTCACCGCATGGGTCATGAGGGGCGCGGTGATCATGAAGATGATCAGCAACACCAGCATCACGTCGACCAGCGGTGTGGTGTTGATCTCGCTCATCGGGGCGTTGCCGCCGGCCTGGTCGAATCCGCCGAATGCCATCATGCGGCTCCACTGGCAGCGGCGAGCCGGGCCTCGCCAGCCCCGCCTTCGTGGACACGCGGCTGCAACCGTGCGCCAGTGCTCAGATAGGCGTGCACATCGTGTGCGAACGCATCGAGAGCGGCAAGCGTAAGGCGGTTCGCGCGGGTCAGGGTGTTGTAGGCCAGAACAGCGGGAATCGCGACGAAGAGCCCGGCTGCAGTCATTACCAGCGCTTCGCCGACCGGGCCTGCGACTGCATCGAGACTCGCCGTGCCGCTGCTGGAAATGCGGGCCAGGGCATGGTAGATGCCCCACACGGTGCCGAACAGGCCGACGAAGGGGGCGGTGGAGCCGATCGATGCGAGTACGGTGAGACCCGACTCGAGCCGCGCGGTGCTGCGGCCGATCGACTGGCGCATCGCGCGGGTGATGAACTCGTCGGCGTGCAACTGGTTGCCAAGGCTGCTACCGGAGCGAGCACGAAGATGCTCGGCGGCGGTCATGGCCTGACCAAGCAGGTGGGCTGCCAGGGGGTCACCGTTGCGGCCGGACAGGATCTCGAGCCCATCTTCCAGGCTCGCCGCCTGCCAGAATCGCTCGGTTGTGCCGGTACCGCGCAGTCGTCCGACAAAACGCCAGGTCTTGGCGAGCATCAGATACCAACTGGCCACCGACATCAGGAGCAGGGTGATCGCCACTGCGTGGCTGACGGCGTCGCCCTGAGCCCAGAGATGGGCGATGTCGAAGGCGGAGGCTTGGACTTCGGGGTTCATTGCGATGGGTTCTCCAGTTTGAATTTGATGGGTACGGTCACCCATTGGTCGACGGGCTCGCCGCGCTCGCGTGCCGGCTCGAAGCGCCAGCGAGAAACGGTTTCGAGGGCCGTTCTATCAAGGCGTGGAGACCCTGCGCTTTGCGACAGCTCGACCTTGCCGGCACGTCCTTCGCGGGTGACCCACACGCGGATCCGTACGGTGCCCTCTTCGCCCAGCCGGCGCGCCAGCGCAGGATAGCTGGGGGCCGGATTGTCGAGGTAGGCGGCGTCGAAGCGCGGCTGGCTTGGCTCGGCCGGCACTGCGGCGGCGGGCGCTGGCGAGCGCTGGGGTGGCGGTGCCTCGACACTGCTCGGGGTGGCATCTTGCGGTGGCGAAATCGGTGTCGACTCCTCAACTGCCTCGGCGGCCGGATTTTCGGCGGATATCCGCGGTGCATGTTCGCTTGGTTGCGGCGGACGCACCGGCGCGACTGTGCGGGGCTGCGACTCTATCATACGTGGCGTCGCCTGCTGCCGAGACGAGGTCGGCGTGGGCATGGGCGCCACAGCATCGGGCGGCGCGCTTGCCTGCGCAAGCTCGATCATGGTCACCGTGAGCGGCTCCGGCAATACAATGGCGGTGACCCTTTCGGTCTGTGAAAGCGCCCACAGTCCCGCCAAATGCGCGGTGCCGACCAGAAGCAGAAGGATCGCCCGGCCGGTCGGCGATGCCGACCGCGTGTCGTCGGGCCTGGGTCGTAGACTCGGGCTTTCGAAGCGCCCGGGCAGCGGTATCGCGAGGGAGTCGGACACGTTCATGGTTTGCTGCAGACGGGCGTGCGTGTCTCGGGCAGCGCTATATCAAGCGACATGGGTGCGGCTCTTGGGGTGACGCGAGGAGTCGTTACGGTTCGAGCGGGGGGTAATCAGACCTGGCGCGGCGCCACCACAGCGGCACCGCGCCATCGAGCGGTTCGTCAGCTTGCGCTGTGCATCTGCGATTGCAGGTAATTCTGCACGCCGACCTTCTCGATCAGCTCCAGCTGAGTCTCGAGGTAGTCGATGTGCTCCTCGGTGTCTTCGAGGATCTCCTCGAAGATCTCGCGCGACACGTAATCCTTGCAGGACTCGCAGTAGGCGACGGCATCGATGAGGTTGCTGCGGCCATCGCTTTCCAGCTTGAGGTCGCCGGCGAGGCATTCGGGCACATTCTCGCCAATCAGCAATTTGCCCAGGTTCTGCATGTTGGGCAGGCCTTCGAGAAAGAGGATGCGTTCGATGAGCTTGTCGGCGTGCTTCATCTCCTCTATCGACTCCTCGTATTCATGGCGGCCAAGTGCGTCGAAACCCCAGTTCTTGTACATGCGGGCATGGAGAAAGTACTGGTTGATGGCGGACAGTTCGATGGTGAGCTGCTTGTTGAGGAACTGGATGACTTTCTTGTCGCCTTTCATGCTGCCTCCTGGAGTGCAAAGTGGTGGGGTGACTTTGCGCTTCGTTTCGGCTGCTCGCAAGCATTGACCTGCTTCAGGCAGTCGTGGGCGCACGATGCGCAACGACCGCACTCCGATGTCACGCCGAGCGTGCGCCGCAAATCGCGCAGGGTCTTGGCGCCCGCTTCGACGGCTTCACGGATGTGGGTATCGGTTACCGCATGGCAAACACAGATATACATGCCTGACTCCAAAACCTGCGAACAAGAATGATTCGCATTAAATGCCCTGCGGCCAGGATTGTCAAGCAGCGAAGTGAATGAAGCCTGGAGGTCGGGGAGGCGGCCGGTACTCGAGGACGCCGATGCGGTCAGTGGCTCGCTTGACCTCGGTGCCGGGTTTTGCGCCGGAGTGCGGGGGTGGGGCTCAGCGCAGCCGCAGCAGCACGCGCACCGAATCGTCGATCTCGCTGTCGGAGAGGTAGCCGATCATGTTGGGATTCGCGGCCAGCCAGCCGCGAAGCTGCTTCGGCGAGTCGGCCTCTTTGGGCGGCAGGGCGCGACCGGTAAACACGATTCGCGACCAGTAGGTCCGGATCTGCAAGGGGTTCTTGCCGGTAAGGGACAGGTAGAAATCGTCTCGCACGTTGCCGGGGGGGAGGTCGGCAAGGGTGACCGGCGTGCCGTCCGCGAGCGTGGCCGTACGTCCGAGGTAAAGCCGTTCGGCTTCCTGGCGGTCGAGAGTGGTGATGGCGCCGGTCCGTGCGGTCACGATCACCGTTTCGGCCTGCACCCAGGGGGCGAGGGCCAGCAGGGCGAGGACGAGGAGTACGCGCGCAAGTGCCTGCATGGAATTAGAAAAGCACGTCCAGCGAGATGCTGAGGGTATTGAAGCTGCGTCCCCCGATATGCATCGCTGCAGCCTCGGTTTTCGGATAGAAGCTGCCTGCCGCCCGGTCATCGAGTTTGAAGCGGCTCAGTTCGGCCTTGAGCGCGAACGTTCTGTTCAGGTCCCAGCGTGTTCCCAGCGTGATGCTGCGTTGCGCATTGTCACGGACCACATTGAAGAGCCCGATGGAAGGCTCGAAGCCCGGCGGCGGCGTCCCTCTCAGCGTGTCCTCGAGGGTGTTTTGAACCGCATACGAAACGTAGGGGGTGAAGGCGCCGAGGCGGCGGCCGATGCTCAGGTAGGCGCCTTCTACGCTGGCGATGTATCGGTTGGTCCTGCGCTTCGCGTATTCGCCGATGAGGATGTTCCGTCCGTCGTCCCATTGAAAACCGAGGGAATCGAAACGCGCATAGCCGTCGTCTCCGCTTACCTGCGACGCCAGCGCGGCACCGTCGGGCCCCCGGCCGCTCAAGGCTCTGGCGAGCGCGGTGGAGCTTGCGCTCTCCCTGAAATAGCCGAATTTCGCCTCGGCATGCCCGAAATGTACCGTCAGATCGCTGAAGCGTATCGCGAGGTTGAACCCCACGGCGTCGCGAAGTCTGACGGCGCTGTCGTCGAACAGATCCAGTCTGGAGCTTCCGAAGTAAGGGTGGGCTTCGAGCTCGACCCCCAATACCTGCTCTCGGTAGAACAGGTCGATGCCGTCGAGCTCGTTGACCGGAACCAGCGAATACACCTCGACCGGCGGGCGTACCCAGACGTTCGCGTAGTTCACCAGCAGTGAATCGGACAGCATGAAAAAGGGTGCGCGCATGCGGCCCGCACGGATCGTCACGCTGGGAGTAAGCACGTAACGCAGAAAGGCCCAGGTCACGCGCGGCGCGTAGCTGCCTTGAGGATCCTCGGAGGAAACCAGTTGGACCGTGGCGTCCAGCTTGGGGCCGATCGGGAGGCTGGCCTGAACCCCGAGGATGGAGTCGGGGCTGAAGTCGAGACGGGATTCGGACGGTTTGTTGACGCCCCAGCGAATGAACTGGGCTTCGCTGTCATCGGTGTAGACCGCGCCGAAGGTGGCGAATCCGGTGACGCTCAATGCCGGTGCATCGGCTGCGCAGGCATTCGCGAGCACGGCCAATAGTGAGAGGCTTGCTAGCAGTTTGGTGATCATCGGCCCAATCCATCGTTAGCTATCAGCTTCGCTGCCGTGTCGAAGAATTCCGCTTTTTGTGGACGCGCAAAGAGGTATCCCTGGCCGAAATCGCAACCCATGCCGTGGAGCAGTTCCGACTGGGCTTCGGTTTCGATGCACTCGGCGACGACGGCGATGCCGAGGTCGTGGGCGAGCTCGATGCTGCGGCCGACGATTGCGCGAAGGCGCTGGTCTTCCATGATGGAGCGCACGAAGGAGCCGTCGAGCTTGATCACGTCGCAGGGCATCGTGTGCAGGTAGGACAGCGCTGAGAAGCCGGTGCCGAAGTCGTCGATCAACACCGCCATGCCGGCGCTGCGCAGCGCATGCAGCGTATGCGCGGTGCGGCTGTCGGGTGCGGCAAGCAGGCTTTCGGTGATTTCGAAGCGCAGCAGCGAGGGCGGGATCCGATGCTGTCGCGCCACGGCCATGATCTCGTCGGCAAGGCTGGCCAGCGCGAACTGCTTGGCCGAGAGGTTGATGCTCACCGGCAGCGCCACGCCGTCGGGGGACTGCTCCTGCCATGAGCGAAGCTGGGCGCACACCTGATCCACCACCTGCATGCACAGTGGGTGGATGAGATCGAGCGTTTCGGCAAGCGGAATGAAATGCACCGGGCCGAGCAGCCCTTCGGTTGGATGCGGCCAGCGCGCCAGGGCTTCATAGCTGCACACGCGGCCGTCGCTGAGTGACACGATCGGTTGGTAATACACCGTCAGATCGCGGGCCCGCAGCGCGGCGCGAAGATCGGCCTCGAGCCGAAGCGAATGCAGCGCCTTGGTGTGCATCGAGGCGTGGAAGACCTCGACCGCTCCGGCCTTGCTCTGGCGTGCCTGGTGAAGCGCGTTGTCGGCGTCGCGTAGCAGCGCTTCGGCGTCGTCGGATATGCCCTCGCTCAGGGCGACGCCAATACGGGTGTTCGGATAGAGCGTGTGGCCTTCGACGTCGACCGGTTCGGCGAGACGCTTGCGCAATGATTCTGTCAGCCGCAAGGCCTCGGTGGCATCGCCGATGCCGTTGAGGAGCACCGCGAACTGGTCGCCCCCTACCCGGGCCGCCACGTCGCCCTGGCGCAGCGTGCCGCGAATCCGGTCAGCGAGTTGGCGCAGCAGCGCGTCGCCCGAGGCGTGGCCGAAGCTGTCGTTGACCAGGCGGAAGCGTTCGAGGTTGATGGCCAGCACCGCGAAGCGGAAGTCCTCGTCGCGATTACGCTGGCCGAGCGCGCTCTTCAGGTGCGCCACGAACAGCCCGCGATTGGTGAGCCCGGTCAGGCTGTCGTAGAGGGCGTCGTGTACGAGGCGCTCTTCGGCGGTCTTGCGCAGGTTGATGTCGCTGATCGAGCCAGCCATGCGGAATGCCCGGCCGGTGGTTTCGTCGCGCAGCGCAACGCCGCGCGTCATCACCCACTGATAGCTCCCGTTGGGCAGACGGATACGGTGCTCCATCATGAACTGCGGGCTGTAGCCCTTGATGTGGGCGATCAGCTTCTGTCGATAGGTGGGCGCCTCGTCGGGATGGAGCCTTGCGAAAACGCCCTTGGGCTGGATGAGCGAATCGCTCGGTTTGAGGCCCGCGATTTCGCAAAAGCGGGGCGACACGTAGATGCTGTCGGCAAGAATGTCCCAATCCCACAGGCCGTCGTTGGCACCGCGAATGGCCAGTGCATAGCGTTGTTCGCTGGTCTGGAGGCGCTCGGCGGTCGTCTGCAACTCGCCGATGCGCGCCTGCAGGTTGGATGCCATGATGTTGAAGTCGCGCGAAAGCTGGGCCAGTTCGTCGCTGCCTTCCTCGGGAAGGCGATGATCGAGGCGACCATCGGCGATCGCCCGGCTGCCGCGCAAGAGTCGCCCCAGATTGCGGGTAAGCAGGTAGCCGATACCGTAGAGCAGGATGAACGTCAGCACGATCTCTGCCAGCGCGATCAGCCCGCCCTGATGCAGGATCGCTTCGCGCGCTGCGGCAAGCACCGATACCGATACCCCGAACTGCATGAAGCCGACCTCGTTCCGCTCCAGAAGCAGCGGCCGCCGGACATGAATGAGGCTGCGCTTCATGCCGTTTTCCATGCCCGTCGCGGTCTCCGGGTCGGGCACCGGCAGGCCCGTCATCTGTGGCATTCCTGCGCGCAGCACGATGGTGCCATCGGCGTCGCCGATGCGCACGTAGACCAGGCCCTCGCCGGCTTCGTCGAGAAGCTCGCCGAGGACATCCTGCAGCTCGCCGTAGCGACCCTGCGCGCCGTAGGCAGCGGCCACGGTGTGGAGCATCGCGGCGTTCTGCTGCACCAGGGTGCTCATGCTCGCGGTTGCCGCCTCGTTCATGAGGCGAGCACTGTTGGCGAGCAGCAAGCTCAGCAGCACGACCTGAACGACGGTGCTGGCGAGAAGCAGACGCAGGCGGATCGAGAGGTTCTTCATGCTGGGCAGCATTGCGCTTCGCGTTTCATCTTCGGGCCTGCTTGCGAATGGCGCTGGATGCGGCGACTTTCTGCTCGCGGGCGAAGGTCTCGACATTGCGCTCGATCGCGTCCGGGTCGTAGAGGTAATTGACCATCAGTCCCCAGGATTGGTCGAAGCCCTTTTCGGAGGTGTCGCCAAGCCAGTTCAGCCGCTCCACCCGGGCACCATTGCCAAGATGGAAGCGCGCCACCGGGTCGTAGGGCTTGTCCTTGCTGCGGGCCTCCAGCAGATACCGGGCGGCGATTCGCGTGAGCGGCTCCTTCAGTGCGAGCGACAGTTCCTCGTTCGCAGCCCACGTGGCCTGTCCGGCAAGGACGGCCTGCAGCGCAGGCGCATCCAGATTGTCGATACCGACCCTCGCCAGCTTCTTGAAATCTCCAGGAAGGAAGTTGTCGGCGACCGCCTGCGGATTCTGGCGCACCCAGCTGCGTAACTGCGGAATCGGTGAGAGCGTCGCGAAATGCCGAAGCTTGGGTAGATCGCGTTGCAGGTCCTCGATCACGCGCTTGAGCAGGAAGTTGCCGAAACTCACGCCGCGCAGGCCGACCTGGGTGTTGCTGATCGAGTAGAAGATCGCGGTGTCGGCCTTGCCGGCGTCGAATACCGGGGCATGCTCGTCGAGCAAGCCCTGCACGCTTTCGGCCAGTTCGTCGATGAGCGCGACCTCGACGAAGATCAGCGGCTCTGCCGGCATGCGGGGATGAAAGAAGGCGTAGCAGCGGCGATCGGAGTCGAGCCGGTTTTTCAGATCCTGCCAGGAGCGGATCTCGTGCACGGCTTCATATTCGACGAGCTTTTCCAGCAGCGCGGCAGGCGAGTTCCAGGTAATGCGCTGCAGTTCCAGGAAGCCGATATCGAACCACGCCGAGAGCCGGTTCTCGAGTTCGCGATCGAGCGCCTGCAGTTCCTTGTCGTGCCTCAGGAAGCGCAGCAGATCGACGCGCATGTCGACAAGGAACTTGACGCCCTGGGGAATGGCATTGAACTGGGTGAGGATGCGGATGCGCCGCGAGCGCATGGCCATGCGCAGCCCAGCCTCGGCGTCCCATTGTCCCGGCGTACCGATCGCGCTCTGATAGGCCTCGTGGGCCCTGGCCACCTGCTGGGGATCCGGGCCGAACTCGAGCGCGATCAAGCGCAGGAAGCCATGCCGCCCCTCGTCGTCAAGCTGGAGATAGGTTTGCGCAAGCCGCACTGCCCGCTGTCTGGCCGATACTTCTCCGCCCAGTCCTTCCACGCAGTCGGTCAATTGGGTGCGGATCTTGTCGAGGAGGCGAGGAGACAGCTCGGCCGAATCCTTGCCGGAAACCATCCGGCGGACGGTCGACAAGCCTCTGCTGACAAATCTGTTAACCACTGGCGCGCCTCCTCCCTGATTGCCGGGCCATCATGGGTTCGCCGGAAATGTCTTTTCCGGCCCTTGTGCATGCGGCCATCGCTGTCCGTTCAGGCCGCAGTGGCGCCCCGGTGCACGACGATAGACTCTTGCCGCCGCATTGCCGACAGCCTCTTGCTTGTCTAATGACGGAAAGAAACGCCGGAAGTTGAGGGGGGGCGTGAAAACAAATGTCAGAGGCGTGACTTTGTCACGGTCGAGCCGGCGCCGGGCCCCTCGCTCCTGATAGCGTGCACCAGAATCGCCACGCCTGCCAAGACCATCGGCACGCAAAGCCATTGGGCGGTCGACAGCTGAAAGCCAAGATCGGCAAAAATGCCCGGATCCGGAGTGCGGAAAAATTCCATCGCGAAGCGCAGCACGCCGTAGCCGATCAGGAAAACCGCCGACACTGCCCGAACGGGGCGCGGGCTGGCCGAATAGACCCACAGGATGACGAACAGCAGCAGCCCTTCGCCGAGTGCCTGGTAGATCTGCGAGGGGTGGCGCGGCAGTTGGTCCACGTAGGGGAAGACCATGGACCAGGGCAGATCGGCCGAGGCGGGCCGGCCCCAGAGCTCGCCATTGATGAAGTTGCCGACGCGCCCGGCCGCCAGCCCGGTAGGGACCAGCGGTGCGATGAAATCCGTGACCTGCCAGAAGCCCCTGCCGGTCTTGCGTCCGTACAGCCACATCGCCGTGAGCACGCCAAGGAAGCCGCCGTGAAAACTCATGCCGCCCTTCCAGATCGCAAGGACTTCAAGCGGATGGTCGAGGTAATAGCCGGGCTGGTAGAAAAGCGCTTCGCCGAGCCGCCCCCCGATGACCACGCCGAGCACGCCGTAGAACAGCATGTCGTCGATCTGCTGCGCATCCCAGGCGAGTTCCGGCCGGCGCTTCGCGTGGCGACGGCCAAGCAGCACGAACAGCAGAAATGCGATCAGGTACATGAGACCGTACCAGCGCACGGACAGGGGACCGAGATGGAAGGCGATCGGGTCGAACTGGGGGTGAATCAGCATATCTGTTTCCGTTGGAGGAAGGTCGCGGCGGCCAGGACCTATTCGAACTGCCTGCGAAACTGCTCGAACTCGCCGGTCAGCCATTCAAGCTGCTGGCGCAGCCGCCGCACTTCTTCCTCGAGTTCTCCGAGGCGGCTGCCCCTCGGTGCGCTGCTGTCATTGCCCGCGTAGCCATCGGCATACTGCTGCAGCACGTCTTCACCGGACATCAGGTGCACATGCCGGGTTTCCTTGGTCCCTGGGGCGCGAGGCAGGCTCGCCACCATGGGCGGGTATTTTTCCGACAGGTGGAGCAGCGCCGCTTCGACCTCGCCGAGATCGCCGAAGCGGTACATCCGTTCGCACCTCGCGCGGATCTCGCCGGCCGTCTGCGGCCCGCGCAACATCAACAGCGCGATCACCGCCTGTTCCGCGGGCGGCAGCGAGTGGCGCAGGCGGATCTGGTGTTCATACTTGAGGACCCGGGCGCTTGCCTGGTGGCGAATGCTCACGAGACGTCGTTCGATCAGGCGGTCGATTGCATCCTGAACAGCCGCCTCGGAGAGCTCCATGACGGGCTCGCGGCCGGTGAGCTGGTTGCAGCCGGTGACGATGCCGTTGATCGACAACGGATAGCTGTCGGGGGTGACGAAAGATTTCTCGATCAGAACCGCGAGCACCCTGACCTCGATCGCATCCAGGTCGTAACCGTCCGTGCCCGCGCTTCCGGATTCTTCTGGATTGTCGTCCATCGTCGGCTGCCTTCGCGGTTGGGAGCCGCAATGATAGCCGACGCGCCGATTATCGGCCGCCTCAAATCGGTGGCCGCCGCCCCAGCCCGCACACAGCTCGGCGAGCGGGTCGGGCTCGATCAAGCAAGGTCGGACACCAGTGATGTCTGGGTTTCCGGTGCGATCTCCTCGATTTCCACCCGATAGGCCTCATGATCGATCCCCATGCCGAGCGCCGCCCCGGCCTTGAGCGCCGCGCACATCTCGGCCGTGAGTTCGAAACGCAGGAAGTGAACCGACGATGTCTTTTCCGAGTTCTCCCGCTCGAGGTCCTCGTCGGCAATCGCGAAGCACTTTCCGAAGCCGTCGGCCCTGACCCAGGTCTGTCGCTCGATTCCCCTCAGCTTGCGCAGGCGCTGAGCCCGCTCCTCGGGGTCGGGGTACTCGATGAGCATCGTCGCCTTGAGGTTGCACCCATCGGGGATCAACGGGTTATACACATCCAGCTCGTCCTGGATGCCCGCCGACTCGAAGGTCCGCTCGATGCGCAGCATCTCCTGGATCTGGTAGCGGACGGTCTTCTCGTCCTCGAAAAGCAGGGTCACGTTGCTACCCAGGTGGACCGTGCGCAGGCGCTTGTGCGCGATCACTTCGGCGCGGAAGGCGGCGCGCCGGTTGGCGTATTCCTCGAGTGACCAAAGGTCGTTGCGGGTAAGTTGTGGCATGTCGCTCCCGTCCTCCGTGTGTTGTCAGATCCCGTAGGCCCGCCGCACCAGGCTGATGGGGTGCACCAGTTCCGGGTTCTTGCCCTGCTGTTCGGAAATGCCCTGCGAGAGATGGTGGCCGCCGAGCGGGCAGTCGGAGCTGATGATGTCAGGCTCGGTTCCAGCCATCATGCGGAAAACCGGCTTGCCGATCTTCATCGCCATGGCGTGGAACTCCTTTTTCACGCCGAAGGTGCCGGCGTGGCCCGAGCAACGCTCGGTGGTCGCGATCTGGCTGTCCGGGATCTTCTTGAGGAATTCCTCGGTCTTGCGACCGATATTCTGCACCCGACCGTGGCAGGGGACATGGTAGGAGACCTTGCCGAGGCCTTTCGTGAAATCGGTCTTGAGGAGCCCGTCCTTGAGGCGCGCCACCAGATACTCGAACGGCTCCCACATCGCATCGCGCACTGCCAGTACGTCGGCGTCGTTGGGGAACATCAGCGGCAGTTCCTGCTTGAACATCAAGGTGCAAGAGGGCACGCCGGTGAGGATCGCGTAGCCGGCGCGCGCCAGCTTGAGCAACTGTGGGATGTTCACATTCTTGAGCGCCTCGACACCATCGAGATCGCCCTGCTCGAGCTTGGGCATGCCACAGCAGGACTCCTTCTCGGCGAGCACCCAGGGGATCCCGTTGTGCTCGAGAATGGCGACCAGGTCGTGGCCGATGCCCGGTTCGTTATAGTTGATGAAGCAGGTCGAGAACAACGCCACCTTGCCCGGCGTGCGTTCGCCGTCGCGCACCTCGGAGTGCGTCGCCGTTCCCGCGGCGGTGCGGAACTTCGTGGTGGCGAATTCCGGCAGCCAGGCCTTGGCATCGACGCCCAATGTCGCTTCCAGCGCCTTGCGCATCGGTGGCGTCCGGTTCACCGCATTGACGATCTGGGTGACCACGGGGATCCCCGCGAACATGCCGGTCTTGTCGGTCGACGACAGAATGGTGTCACGCAGTTTCGGGCCGTTCGTGCGGCGCTCCACCGCCTTGGCCCGCAGCATCAGGTGCGGAAAGTCGAGATTCCACTCATGCGGCGGCACATAGGGGCATTTCGACATGTAGCACATGTCGCACAGGTAGCATTGATCGACGACGTCCTTGAAGCGCTCCTTTGGAACACCGTCGAGTTCGCCCGTAGGGCCCTCGTCGATCAGATCGAAGAGGGCGGGAAATGCGCCGCACAGGCTGACGCAGCGGCGACAACCGTGGCAGATTTCGAAGGTCCGCTCCAGTTCTGCCTGCAGCTTCGCCTCGTCCCAGAAATCCGCGCTCTTCCAGTCGAGCGGGTGACGGGTCGGAGCTTCCAGGCTTCCCTCGCGAATGGTGCCGCTGGCCATCATCACACCTCATCTGTTTGAATGATTCTTGGAATGGGCGGGGGGCGGTCAAGCGAAACCGCCGGACGCAGGGTCCGGCGGGGTGCAACTGCTCAGGCGTTCGCCTTCACTTCGTCGAGCGTGCGCTGGAACTTGTTGGCGTGGCTTCGCTCTGCCTTGGCGAGAGTCTCGAACCAGTCGGCGATTTCGTCGAAACCCTCTTCACGGGCCGCCTTTGCCATGCCCGGGTACATGTCGGTGTACTCGTGCGTTTCGCCCGCAATTGCCGTGGCGAGATTGTCGGCAGTTGCGCCGAACGGCAGGCCGGTGGCGGGGTCGCCGCATGCCTCGAGGTACTCGAGGTGACCGTGGGCATGGCCGGTTTCACCTTCCGCGGTGGAGCGGAAAACGGCTGCGACATCGTTGAAGCCTTCCACGTCGGCCTTGGCCGCAAAATACAGGTAGCGGCGGTTTGCCTGCGATTCGCCCGCAAATGCTGCTTTCAGGTTCTCTTCGGTCTTGCTTCCCTTCAGTTGCATGGTCTATCTCCTCGGTGGACAAGTATGCAGACCCCCCGGCAGCGAACTGCCGGTCGGTGTAGTCAAGCTAGTTTGCGGAACTCCATCATTGAAATTGGTATTGGTTATGATCCCGATAGCTGCGGGCTATGGCCTGCCGGTGGCTCCACCCGCAAAATTCCTTGAAGCGCTAAACTACACGGCTATCCTAGCCATAGCTACAGAATAAGTGGAGATCAGCATGCCGCAATATCGTTCCCGAACTTCCACCGCCGGCCGCAACATGGCGGGCGCCCGCGCGCTGTGGCGTGCAACCGGCATGAAGGACGGGGATTTCGAGAAACCGATCGTCGCCGTCGTAAACAGCTTCACCCAGTTCGTTCCGGGCCATGTGCACCTCAAGGACCTGGGGCAGCTGGTTGCGCGCGAGATCGAGGCGGCGGGGGGCGTGGCCAAGGAATTCAACACCATCGCAGTCGATGACGGCATCGCCATGGGCCATGGCGGCATGCTCTATTCGCTGCCGTCGCGTGAGCTCATCGCCGACAGCGTCGAGTACATGGTCAACGCCCACTGTGCCGATGCCATGGTGTGCATCTCGAACTGCGACAAGATCACGCCGGGCATGCTGATGGCGGCAATGCGCCTCAACATCCCCGTGGTCTTCGTCTCCGGCGGACCGATGGAGGCGGGCAAGGTCAAGTGGGAGAACAAGGTCATCTCGCTCGACCTCGTCGATGCGATGGTGAAAGCGGCCGACAGCAGTTGCTCGGACGAGGAAGTGGCCGCCGTCGAGCGTTCGGCATGCCCCACCTGCGGCTCTTGTTCCGGCATGTTTACCGCCAACTCGATGAACTGCCTGACCGAGGCGCTCGGTCTGTCGCTGCCGGGCAACGGTACCATCGTCGCCACCCACGCCGATCGCAAGCAGCTTTTCCTCAAGGCCGGCCGCACCATCGTCGAGCTCGCGCGCCGCTACTACGAGAACGACGACGCCTCGGTGCTGCCGCGTTCGATCGGCAGTTTCAAGGCCTTCGAGAACGCCATCAGCCTCGATGTGGCGATGGGCGGCTCCACCAACACCGTGCTCCACCTGCTCGCCGCGGCGAGCGAGGCGGGTGTCGATTTCACCATGCAGGACATCGACCGCATCTCGCGCAAGGTGCCCTGCCTGTGCAAGGTCGCGCCGGCCGTCGCCGACGTTCACGTCGAAGACGTACACCGCGCCGGCGGCATCATGGCAATCCTCGGCGAGCTCGACCGCAGCGGTCTGCTGCATACCGAGCTGCCGACCGTGCACGCCAAAACGATGGGCGAAGCGCTGGCCCGCTGGGATGTCATGCAGGCCCACGACAACAGCGTGTTCGAGCTCTACAAGGCGGCGCCGGGGGGCGTCCCGACCCAGGTCGCTTTCAGCCAGGACCGGCGCTGGAATGAACTCGACATGGACCGCTCGCACGGCGTGATCCGCGATCGCGCCAACGCCTTCAGCCAGGACGGCGGTCTGGCGGTGCTCTATGGCAACATCGCCGAGAAGGGCTGCATCGTCAAGACGGCAGGCGTCGACGAGTCGATCTGGACCTTCAGCGGGCGGGCGCGGGTATTCGAGAGCCAGGAGGCCGCGGTCGCCGGCATTCTGGCCGACCAGATCGTTGCCGGCGATGTGGTGGTGATCCGCTACGAAGGTCCCAAGGGCGGACCCGGGATGCAGGAAATGCTCTACCCCACCAGCTATCTGAAATCCAGGGGCCTGGGCAAGGTTTGCGCATTGCTGACCGACGGACGTTTTTCCGGCGGCACCTCGGGCCTGTCGATCGGTCACGCTTCGCCGGAGGCAGCATGTGGCGGTGCGATTGGCCTGGTCGAGGAAGGGGATATGATCGAGATCGATATCCCTCATCGCAGCATCCGGCTCGCTGTGGCCGACGACGAGCTCGCACGCCGGCGCGCGGCGATGGATGCCAAGGGCGCGATGGCGTGGAAGCCGGTCGACCGCGAGCGCTATGTGTCTGCCGCCTTGCAGGCCTATGCCGCACTTACCACCTCGGCCGATACCGGCGCCGTGCGTGATGTGACCCAGGTACAGCGCTGACCGCCCGCTGACCCGAAGCGAGGGCCGCCGCGAGGCGGCCTTTTTCATTTGCTTGGAAGGGTTGCCGTCGGATGCGGGCGGAACGATTCGTGCCGCCGGGCGTTCAAACCCAGGCCCGCATTTTTCGATTCGTCGTGTCGGGGCCCACCGTCGTGGCGGTGTGAGACATACGCGCTGGACCGCCTTTCGTTCACAGACCGGACAGAATCGAATGAACGCTCACGTCAAGGAACGCGACACCATCATCGAGCGATACTGGCCTCTCGTGGTGCGGATGAGCTTCGCCCTTGCGTTGGCGAATCTGCTTGCAGCGGTCCTGGTGGCCATGGGTGGCGCGAGGATTCATCCGCTCTTCTCGGACCCGCTGGCGTGGATGTTCTTCGCGGTGAGCGGTCTGGCCTTGCTGGCGCAGTCCGGCATGATGCTGGTGATGAGCCATTTCCTTTGGGGGGCCGGCGATGCGAGAAATCGCCGTGCCACGCCGGCGGCAGCCTGGCTCCGCCTGCCGCTCGAGCGCTCGCACGACACAGTGCGCTTGCGCTCGCGCCAGCACATGCGCAGTCATCGTGAAATGGCCGCGCGACGCAGCGCAGGGCGGCCTTTCAGTCGGCCATGACGACGTGCCCGTTCTCGATCGCCATCACTCTGGCCAAGGCAATCACCGGTACCCCCATCGCTTCGAGTTCGGCCCTCCCGTGCTTGAATGCCTTCTCCATGATGAATGCCGCGGCGAGCACTTCGGCGCCCGCTTCGCGGACCATCTCCACGAGCGCCGCGCCGGTGCGGCCGTTTGACAGAATGTCGTCCACCAGCACCACGCGCGCGCCTTCCCATAGGTACTTCTGGCCGATCACCAGGCGCGTCTCGCCGCCCTTCGTGGGCGATGGCACGATGCGCGAATAGGCCGGCGGCTCGATCTGCGGCGCGTATTTCTTTGCATAGACCATGGGTACATCGAGCGCGATCGCGGCGACCAGGCCAGGGGCGATGCCGCTGGCTTCGGCGGTGAGCACAAGCTCGGGCTCGAAGCCCTGCAGGCGGTCGCCGATCTCCTCCCCCATGGCGGTCATGAAGGCCGGCTCGATGCGGTGATTCAGGAAGTGATCGATCTTGATGATGTCGTTCGCGGCGATCGTGGCCTCGTCGTGGATTCGTTTGACGAGGGGCTGGAATGGCGCATTCAGCGCGGCGCTGGAAAGGGTCATGTTGGGGGGCTTTCGGACAAAGCCGAATGTTAGCATCGGCACTCCAAAACCTTCGACTGTGGGGTTAAGATTCGCCACTTCGTTTCGCCACAAGAACGTATGACCTCTCCTGCGTCAGCCCAACCCCTTTCCTCCGTTCAGCGCGTCGAGCAGGCGCTCGCCGAACTCGGAATCGAGACCAGCATTGTCGAGTTCGCGGCAAGCACCCGAACCGCAGTCGAAGCGGCCCGCGAGATCGGCTGCGATGTCGCCCAGATTGCCAAATCCATCGTGCTGCGGGGGCTCGAAGACGACTCCTGCATACTTGTCATCGCCAGCGGCGCCAGCCGTGTGGATGAAAAGAAGGTCGCCGCCCTGATCGGGCAGCCCGTGGGCAAGGCCGACGCCGCCTTCGTGCGGGCCCGCACCGGATTCGCAATTGGCGGCGTCGCGCCGGTCGGCCATGCCGGACCGGTCACGGTGCTTGTCGATGAAAGCCTGTGGTCGCTGGACCCGATCTGGGCCGCGGCGGGCGCGCCGAACGCGGTGTTCTGTCTCAGCGCCGACGACCTGCACCGGATCCCGGATATAAGAGTCGAGGATGTGCGGATCGGCTGAGCGTCGGAAGCAGCTCGGTACGCTCGTGATGCAGGCCCTGGGGTTTGCCCGCCATCGCGCGCCTGGCTGGTCTGGCTGAGAGCTCACGGCTGCGATTGGCCCCGCCGAACGAAGCCCGAAACGACCGCAGTGAAGATCGGCCCCCTCGCGCTCAGCGATCGAGCGGTTCGACGTCCACCGCCTGCGCCCTGACCGGCCAGATGCCTTTGCGGCTCACCGTGCCGCGCTCGATCACCAGCCAGCTCTGCTTGCCGTAGTGGGGCAGCGGTCGGGCCGCGGCTTCGAGGGCGGCCTTGTCCCGGGCAGCGATCACCGCCACCGGCTTGCCGCTGGCGAGGCGGAAGGTCCACATCGCGACATCGGCACCGGTGCTCGCTTCGGGCGGTCGCACGGGTAGCGCGTGGCGGATCAGCCACTGGTCGATTTCGGTGTCCGGCCCGATCACCAGAACCGCGGCGCCGCCTGGCGGGCGCTGCGCCAGTCGTGGGCTTGGGCGGTGGTCGAGCAGGCGGTCGGCGAGTTGCCGCGCCTGGGTGCCAAAGCGCTGATCGCCCAGCACGAGCAACTCGGCGCGCGGGTCAAAGAGGACTTCGCGCAGGATCGGCGGCGCTTCGCCGCGAACCAGGCGGCGCAGCAGGCGCGCGTCGGGGTCGAGCACCACGCGAGTGGCGTCACCCTGGCCCGGCAGGGTGAGGGTCTGCGTCGGTTGGTCGACGCGCACCGTCACATCCTTCGCGCCTTGTGCGGTGATGATGCGAAGCGGCACGTCGAGCTGGTAGGCGGGGCGGTCCTGGCCGAGCCTCACCTGCAGGTCGCTGCCTTGCTTGCCGGCCGACTCCAGCCGTAGCTGCGGTGCCGAGGGCCACCGCAGCCATTGCTCGAAGAAGACCCCGAGATCCTCGCCGCTCGCCTGTTCGAAGGCGTGCTGCAGGTCTTTCCAGCCCGCGCTCCTGAAGCGCCATTGCTGCCAGAAATCGCGCAGGCCCTGCTCGAAGGACTGTCTGCCGATTCGCTCGCGCAGCATCACGAAGAGCATCGCGGCATTGCCGTAACCGACGGCCTGCGAGGCGCCATGGTGGCGCGAGGTGAACTCGCGCAGGGGCATCGCACTGCCCGGTGGAATCGCGCTGAGGTCACGCAACCAGCCGCTGCGCATCTCGGCGGCCTTGTCGGCGCCGCTGTCTTGCGCATAGGCGTAGTCGGCCATGAAGGTAGTGAGCCCCTCGCTCCAGTTGCCGCTGGCGTAATCCGGATAGACGCCGTTTCCCCACCAGTTGTGCAGCACCTCGTGACCGAGCGAGCTGTGACGGATGAAGGGCAGTCGCAGCACCGATTCGCCGAGATAGGTGAGCGTGGGCATGCCGAAGCCGGTCGGGGTGGGGCTCGAAACCACGCTGAAGCCTTCGAACGGGTAGGGGCCGATGGCGGCCTCATAGCGCGCGATGTAGCCGGCGACCGAGTCGAGATAGTCTTTCGCGAGCGGGCCAAGGGCGGGCGCGAAGACGGTGCGCAGCCGCAGCATGCGGCCGTCGCTGCTGCGCAGCGAACGCTCGTCGATGCGGTAGGGGCCGGCCATGAGGTCGATGCCCTCGCCCGGCCAGGGAAAATCGAAGCGCGCGCGATAGCCGTCGCGGCTGTCCTGTTCGTCGGCGAGCGTGCCCGGCACAAGACCCTTCTGGCCGGCCGGCAGCGTGAGCGTCAGCGTCCAACTGTGCAGCAGGGGATGCCCGTTTTGCACGAGGCGCGGATACCAGAACGCTGCGGCCGGCAGGAAACTGCCTTCGGGCGATGCCGCCGCGATTGCTGCGCCAAGGGTGTCGCGATGTTGCTGTTCGCGGTCGACCGGCGCCACGGTGCCGCGCCATGCGAGGCTCAGCGCGCGCCCGGGCGGGCCGGCCGGGACGCGCCAGCGCTGCAGCGTCCCGCCGCGTTGCGCCGCGCGTGCAAGCGGCCGTCCGTCAATGCTCACCCCGGTCGTCGCGAGTCCCGCTGCGAGCACGAGCTCGGTTTCCCCGGATTCCTGGATGGTCAGCCTCGCGGTGCCCGCAAGCTGCCTGGATTGCGGGTCGAGGCTGATCGCCAGCGCCATCGCCACCGGGGCTTCGGGCTGCTCGCGGGCCTGCGCAGGCGGGGCGATTGCCAGCCAGGCCAGAAGGAGCAGGCCTGACAGGGGGCCGCGGGAGCGGGCGATCATCGCTGAGCGAGCCGATCGGATTGGCGAATGGCGAAGACGACGTCGGCCGCGCCGCTGACAAGGTCCTCGCAGTTGGTATCGGCATCCCAGGGGATCGCTGTGGCGATCGAGTCGATCCCGAGGTCGCGCAGTTGATGCGGAACGCCGAAGCCGTGGATGATATGCCCGGTACCCATGACGCCGACGGTCAGGCTGCCCGGCCTGGATCGCGCGGCCACGGCGAGTCCCTCTGCCATGGCGCGATCCCAGACCTGCTGGGCCTGCACGAAGCGCGCGCTGCGGCCCTCGTCGACCTGCTTGCCCGGGGAGTGCTCCGCCATTACCGCGGCCAGCCAGTGACGATATGCCGCGGAGGGCGGCGCCGGGTCGCCGACGCCTTCGCGCAGCACCGCCGGCGTCGCCTGCAGGCCATCGCGGCTCACGGCACGGATCAGCGCGGGGTCGACGTTGAGCGCCCGCATCGGGATGGCATGCTCCCGTGCGAAGCGGAAAATGCCCATGTAGAGCTCCGGGTCGAAGCGCCAGCCCTCGCGCCAGCCGCTTCTGTCGAGAAACTGTGCCTCGCTGAGTTTGCCGGCGATCCAATCGTCGAGGATCGGCTGGACCTTGCGCGGAAACATCTCGAGGCCGATCTGCAGATCCGGCCGTAGTGCGAACAAGGCTTTCAGGGTGCCCAGTTGCCAGTCATGATGGGCCTGGCTATCGTGCGTTTCGCCCAGCAGCACGATGTCGTGGCTGGCCAGCTCGGCGATCACGCTGCTCGCATCGCGCGGCTCGCCCTGCAGGTTGCTCCACCCCGCGTTTGGCAGGCAATGCACGGGGCTGCCGGTGGGGGGCGAAAGAAAGGCGCCGCTGCAGGACACCAGGCTCGTTGACAGCAGCAACAGGGCAGTAATGATGCGTTTCATGATGAATGCATGGGTGCCGGATCGGAGTGTCGTGGTGTGACGCCGGTGATGGCCGCGGGTTCCCTCGTGCAGGGGCAAAGCGCTCGCGAGGAGATGCGGCTCAGGGTCAGGCCGGGCGCTGGTTGGCGGGTGCCAGGTCGTCGCAGTCGAGCGCGAGCGTGTTCTCCAGCAACGGGGTCCACAGCGTGAACTCAGCCGCTGAAATGGAGCCGGCGAGTTGTCTGCCCGCCGCAAGCAGTCCAGCAAGGAGCACGGGTGTAGCGGGCTGGGCGTCCACATCAGGGGCGCTGTGGTGAATCGCAATCGCGTCGGCCACTTCGTCCGGGAGTTTCCAGCTGCGGGCGATCATTGCGCCAATCCCGGCGTGGCTGGTGTCGAGCAGGGTGTCCAATTGCAGCCCCAGCGCATCGATTGCGGTACTGGCGCCGTGGCAAAGCTGGGCGTGTTCCGGGTGCTGCCGCAGGAGCAGGGCAATGCCTGCTTCGTGGAGAAGCCCGGCGAGAAATGCGAGATCGGCCAGCCCGCGCTTGCTGGAGCGCCGCGCCGCCGCCCAGGCCTGCGTGGCCACGGTGTGGCTTGCGTTCCAGATCGTCTCGATGGCTCGTGCATCGATATCGGAGAACCTGAGCCGCAGCGCGGTGCTCGTCGCGACCGCGAGAACCTTGGTTTTTCCCAGCAGCACCACCGCTTCCAGAATCGTACGGCGCGGCCGGATCTGGCCGAATACCGGCGATGCGGCGACGCGGAACACGGCGCCGGTGATTGCCGGATCGAGCGCCACGACCGCGGCGATCTCGTCCAGGCCGCTGTCGTCGCTTGCCGAGATGCGCATGAGCTCGAGCAGGTGCGCGTCGGGCGCTGGCAGGGTGATGCCGCTCGAGAGTATCGCTTCAATCCGTTGCTGCCCGGTCTCGGCCATCCGGCCCTCCTGCAGCGAATTCCGGCCGGTCGGCGGGTGGTGTGGTCGAACTCCGGACATCAGCCTTCCCTTACACGTGCCCGCTCGGCGGCGGGGCGTTGCCACTGCGCCTCGAGATAGGCATCGAGCCGGGCCTGTCCGCCGTCGATGCGCGCCGAGCGTGCCCACGCAAGGGTGTGGGCGGCGAGGATGTCTGCGCCGCTGAATCCGCTTTTCAGAATCGTCTCGCGCCCCTCGAGGTGTTCTGCGAGGCGTGCGGTGGCCCGTTGATACTCCCATGCGGCAGTGGGTTCGATGTTGCCGTGGCGTAGCTTTTCCGGCAGCGCGAAGCGGTGCTTGGCGATGGTCCACAGCGGTTGCTCGAGCTCCGCGACGATGAAAAAGCACCATTCGAAATATGCCGCCCGCTCGGCAGGGTGGTCCTGCCCTGGAACCAGCCCCGATTCCGGGAAGCGCTCGCCCAGATGGGTGATGATGGCAGCCGACTCGGTGAGGATCATGTCGCCATCTCGCAGCACCGGCACCTTGCCGCTCGAGTTGAGTTCGATCAACGGCGGCTTGCGGCCTTCTCCCTTGAACAGGTTGATCCTGACGTAGTCGTACGGAACACCGGCTTCCTCGAGTGCCCAGGCTGCGCGCAGGCTTCGTGTGTTGGGACATCCATAGAGCGTGAAGCGTGGCGACATGGCATATTTCGCAGAGTATGATGCGCTTCCGATTCTACGGCGCCAGCGCGTCGCGTAAAGGGGTTTCTCCAAATGTCTTTCACGGTGTGGGCGGCATTCCTGTTGGCGAGCGTGGTGATTGCCGTTTCGCCGGGACCCGGCGCGGTCATCTGCATGAGCACCGGGCTGAGGCATGGCAATGCTGCGACGCTGCGGGTGATCGCGGGGCTGGAGGCCGCATTGCTGGTCCATTTGGCGGTTGTGTTCGCCGGACTCGGTGCCGTGCTTGCGGCGTCGACGACTGCATTCACCATCGTAAAGATCATTGGCGCGGCCTATCTGCTGTGGCTGGGAATAGAGAAGTGGCGCGACCCGGGCGAGGCCGTTGAGGGCGGGGGTGCCGCCGTCACGCGCAGTCTCTTTCTGCAGGGGCTGCTGGTCAATCTCACCAACCCGAAGGCGATTGTTTTCATGGCCGCGCTGGTGCCCCAGTTCATCGATCCGCATGCCGTTCAATGGCCGCAGTTCGCAATCATGAGTGTCACCACGGTGGTGGTCGATACCATCGTGATGTCGGCCTATGCGAAGCTCGCAGCCCGCTTTGCGCCCCTGCTACGCAGTTCCGCGGCGCTGCGCACCCAGAATCGTGTTTTCGGCAGCCTCTTCGTCGGCGCCGGCGCCTTTCTCGCTGCGTCGAGTCGCTGAGATGTCTTGCTGCCATGCGGCGCCCCGTTCGCGCACCTCATCCCTGAATCATCAAATCGATCTTACCGTTTGAGGACCCTTTTGGCATAATCGGGCATCGGCGGGGCGGATCGCCTCCAAACGCTCTTCCGACGATCCTTCGTCGCGAAGTGCGCGCCTCATGTTGTGGGTGACGCGCAGTCTTTCCCGGCTGGTGCGGAGATCCTGATGCTTCGAAACGCTTATCTCATTGCCGCCCTGATCGTGGTCGCCGCCGCGATCCTGGTGGCACGCCAGGTCGCCGGGCCCCACGACGAGCCGCTCGCCTCCCGCCTCGAGAGGGGCGAGGCCTTGCGGGTCGGCTATGCGATCGAGGCACCGTTCGCATTTCTTCAAGCGGACGGTTCGATCAGTGGCGAGGCCCCCGAGGTTTTCCGCGAGGTGATGCGTGAGCTGGGCCATTCGCGCGTGGAGTGGTTCTATTCGGAGTTCGGCAGTCTGCTTCACGAGCTCGCGAGTGGCCGTATCGACGCAATTGTCTGCGGCATGTTCATCACCCCGGAGCGCGCCGCGGCCTTTCGCTTCAGCCGGCCGACTGCGATCGTGCGGACCGGATTGCTGGTGCGCGCCGGAAACCCCAAGGGCCTTCATGCCCTTGCCGACATTGCCGCTTCGGACGGACTGCGTCTCGGGGTCCTGGATGGTGCGGTCGAATACGACCAGGCCATGGCGGCGGGCGTGCCCGCCGAGCGGGTGCTGGCCTTTCCCGATCCGGCCACGGCCGCGGGCGCACTCGCCCACGGGCTGGTCGATGGATTCGCCCTTTCGGCGGTGTCGCTGCGTCATCTGCTCGCCTCGGCGCCTCCCGGTCTGCTCGCCCTGGCGGAACCCTTCAGGCCGCCGACCGACGACTCTGCGGCGGGTCATCCCGCCTTCGTCTTCCGCAAAGGCGACGAGGAGCTGGCGGTGCGGGTCGACGAGGCATTGGCGCGGTTCCTCCGCAGCCCCGCACATCGTACCCTCGTTGCGCGTTTCGGTTTCGACGATGCGGAAATGCCTGCGGTGGCGGGCCCGCGCGGACCTTCTGCGCAATGACCAAGAACCCGTTTTCCGAGTCGCGGCTGCTGCCGGTCGGGCTGGCGTTGCTCATGGTGGCGGTGATGTTGATGCTCGGCTGGTCTCACTACCGCTGGGATCAGACTTTCGGCGATAGCATCGTGCCGCTCGACCAACTGGCGGATTCGCGCGAAAACAGCTTGGCTGCGGAAGCCTTTGCCGAGCGTCTGTTGGCGGGGGATTCTTCGATTCATGCCGACCTGGTCTTGGCCAGAGTGCAGCGGGCGCTCGCGTCCTGCAGGCAGTTGCGCGACGGTGCCGGTTCCCTGGCAGGGATGCACGTCGGCGGGCCGCCGGCGGGCAAGCTGGCGTACGCTGTGGACGACTACTGGGAGGCCCTGAACAGGACCAGCGATGCCCTGCGGCAGCGAATCGGCAACGATCAGGCGATCTCGGGGATCGATCTGCGCACTTTGCGGCGGCAGATGGAAAATGCGGCGTCGCGGCTGGAGGGCCTGCTGCTGCAGGATCTCTATGCGCGACGCCTTGCGCAGCACCGCCTCGATGCTGTGAACGTATCGCTGCTCGGGGTACTCGGCCTGCTGTTGCTGACGGTGGCGAGGCGCGCCGACCTGCGCCAGCACAAGGCGCATGAGGCGCTCGCCGCGAGTGAGGAAAGGCTGCGCGCGTTCGTGGCGGCGACGCCGGGCATCAGCTTCCTGATCGATCGCGAGGGACGCTATCTCGAAGTGTCGGGGCGCGAAGAAAATCTGCTGGCAGTGCCGCGTGAGCAGGCCTTGGGTCGCACCATCGCGGAGATCTTCGAGCCCCGGCAGGCTCAGGAGTTCATGGGGCTGATCACCGCCGTGCTCGACTCGCAACAGGTCGCGACGCATATCTACGAGTTGGACATTGCCGGAGCGAACCACTGGTTCGAGGCGCGCATCGCGCCCGCGGGTGGTGCAGATTGGGTGATCTGGCTCTCCTGGGAGGTGACGGAGCGATTGCGCATCGAGCAACGCGAACGTGCGCTCAGCCGGTTGTATGGTTTCCTCAGCCAGGTGAACCAGGCGATCGTATGGTCGCGCGAGCCGCACATGCTCATGCAGCGCGTGTGCGCCGCGGCGGTGCGCTACGGTGGCTGGGACATGGCCTGGATGGGCTGGCTGGAGGAAGAGGGGAGATCTCTGCGTGCCGATGAGCGCGCCGGGGCCGAAGGCATCGATACCGCGGTGCTGCACAGCCCGCTCGATGCGGCCGGCGCGGCGCAGTCAGGGCTTGGCCTGGCGTTGCGCACTGCCCGTGCGGTGCGGGTCCCGGACCTTCGCCGCGAGGCGGGGCTCCACCCTTGGGGCGAAGCCGCGATCGCCGCCGGCCTGGTCAATTTCTCCGCTGTTCCGCTGCGCCGGGATGGGCGCGTGGTCGGCGCGCTGTGTCTGCTGTGCGGGGCCACGCCGGGCCTCGAGGAGGCGGAGGAGGGCGCCTTGCTCGATGAGGTGGGGGCGGATCTGTCCTTCGCCCTGACCCAGTTCCAGCGCGCCTTGGAACACTTGCGAAGCGAAGAGCGCATGCGGCTGCACGCGGCCGCACTCGAGAGCACGCGTGACGGCGTGTTGGTGACCGACCTCGATACGACCATCGTCTCGGTGAATCGGGCTTTCACCGAGATTACCGGCTACAGCGAGGACGAAGTGCTCGGCGAGACCCCCGCGCGCTTGAGTTCGGGGCGCCATGAAGAGGCTTTCTACCGTGACATGTGGACCCGTCTGCTCGAGCAGGGACATTGGCAGGGCGAGATCTGCAACCGGCGCAAGGATGGCGAGATCTACACCCAGTGGATGTCGATCAGCGTGGTGCGTGACCCAACGGGCCGCGACAGCCATTACGTCGGGGTATTTACCGATATCACCCACCTCAAGGAAACCGAAGCCCGCTTGAGCCGGCTGGCCCACTACGATCCGCTGACGGGACTGCCCAACCGGCTGCTCATCCACTCGCGACTCGAGCATGCGCTCGAGATCGCGGAGCGAACCGGCTCGCGGGTGGCGGTTCTCTTCATCGATCTGGACAACTTCAAGACGGTCAACGACGGTCTCGGCCATGCCGCTGGTGACGAGCTTCTTGCCGGCGTGGCGGGGCGACTGCGGACGCGGCTGCGGCGCGAGGATACGCTCGGTCGCCTCGGCGGCGACGAGTTCGTGCTGTTGCTCGAGCGTCTCGACGAACCACAGCAGGCGGCCGCGGTCGCCCAGGAACTGCTCGACACCCTGGCCATCCCCTTCAGCCTGGCTGGCGGCCACGAAGTCTATGCGCAGGCGAGCGTCGGGATCGGCCTCTATCCGGACGACGGAGAGCGTGCCGACGCGTTGATCCGCGGTGCCGATGCGGCGATGTACCAGGCCAAACGACAGGGCAGGAATACATACCGCTTCTACACCGAGGAGCTGACCGCCGCCGCCGGCTCGCGACTGGCGATGGAAACCCGCTTGCGGCGAGCGCTCGAGCAGAACGAGTTCGAGCTGTTCTACCAGCCGCAGGTGGATCTCCGTGACGGGCGCGTGATCGGGGCCGAAGCGCTGGTGAGGCTGTGCCCCCCGGGACTGGAGGCGATCGGACCCGACACCTTCATTCCGCTGATGGAGGAAACAGGCCTGATTGCCACACTTGGCGACTGGGTTCAGCGCGAGGTATGCCTGCAAGGCCAGGCCTGGCTTGCAAAGGGACTCGACCCCGGGGTGCTGGCGGTGAACGTCTCGACCGAGGAGATCCGCCGCGGCGGCGTCGAGCAGCGCCTGGGGGCGATTCTCGCCGACAGCGGTTTCCCGCCGCAGCGCCTGGAACTGGAGATCACGGAATCCGGGCTGATGGAAAAGGGTGAGCGGGCGGCGGCCTTCCTTGAAGGTCTGCGACGGCTGGGCGTCCATCTGTCGATCGACGACTTCGGTACCGGCTATTCGTCGCTCGCCTACCTCAAACGCTTTCCGGTCTCCAAGCTGAAGATCGATCGCAGCTTCATTCATGACATTCCGGGCGATCCGAACAGTGTCCAACTCGCCGCGACCATCGTCGCGATGGCGCGCAGCCTGGGTCTGTCGGTGCTCGCCGAGGGCGTCGAAACCGAGGCGCAGCGCGCCTTCCTGCTGGATCAGCAGTGCGGGGCATACCAGGGTTACTTGTTCAGCGCACCGCTGCCTGCGCACGAGTATGAGGCACAATTCCTGCTCAAAGGCAGGCGCTGAAGCTACCTTCTTTCGGGCTCCGCACTCCTTATCAGGGCTTTCCAGGGTAGATGAGGGCTGGCCATTGAGGGTAAGGTACGCTTATTGCTTCGAAGAGCGTGACAATTGACGGGCGACCGCGGCGTCTTCCACAACTTGTGCCCGAGGGGCCGAAAACGCCGGGATGCATGCAAGCCGTCTCGTTGCTGCGCCTGACGCGGCATTGATCTTCTCTTGTTGTGGGGCCCCGTGGCCCAATGAGCGCCGGCGCGGCCTGCGTACTGAATTTGTGACTGGATATGGACTACTTTCTGCCCTTGTTGGCCCGCGAATCGACCGCAGTGGATTGCCTCGAGAGGCCCGTACCGCTTGCCGGGCGGAGGCCGTCGTGAGTAGCGTCGATTTGACGCCGCTGCGGCTTGTTGTGGACTGGGATGGCCGCCAGCCGGTGTCCGTCATGGTCGAGAACGACCGTCCTGGCGGGGCCGATCGACTCATCGGTCGCGGTGCCGCCGAAGCGGCGAAGCTCGCGCCGGTGCTGTTCAGCATCGGCGGGCGCGCCCATGCGGTCGCTGCGAGCGCCGCCGTCAATGCCGCGCGCAGCGGTGAGATGCATGTCACGACCGTCGAGGAGGAGCGTGCAGTGGCGGCCGAAGCGGCTCAGGAGCATCTGTGGCGCTTGTTGCTCGACTGGCCTCCGATGTTCGAGCGTCCCGTGCCGCGTGATCGTTTCGGCAACCTGCACCGGCGTCTTGCGCTGCTCAAGGACGAGAAAGATGCCTACGCCGTGGGTGGGGCGGTGCTCGATATGGTCGCCCTGGAATTGATGGCCGGCTTCTACCAGACCGTCCGCGGGCCGCGCAACCTGACCGAGTTCGTCGAGCGCTGCCGGCGCGGCGGCAGCGTTGGTGCTGCGCTGGCCTCGCTGATCGAGGCGGGTTCGTGGGACGGCGAGGGTCATTGCGTGCCGCTGCTGCCGATAGCATCTGCAGCCGATTGGGCGGCATCGCTGGGCGGCATGCCCGACGAGATCTTCCGCAAGGCGCCTACCTGGCAAGGCGAGCCAATGGAAACCGGTTCGCTCGCCGCCCATCCGGCGCGCCCGCTCGTCGCGAAGCTGCTGGGGCGCGGGCACAGGATCGCAGCCCGGCTGTTCGCCCGCGTGATGGAGCTTTCGGATTGCGCGAGCCGCTTGCGGCACTCGCTTGCTCCCGACCTGCCCGCGCTGGTCGATGCTGCGCCGCTCGGCCCGGCAATGGGAATCTCCAGGGTCGAGACCGCGCGCGGCGTGTTGCTGCATGCCGTCCGGCTCGAGGGCGAGACGATCGCGGACTATGCCATCATCCTGCCCAGCCTGTGGAATTTCCATCCGAAAGGGCCGTTCGTCAGCGAAGCGCTCACCCGGCAGGGCCCGAATCGCGAAGCGACGCTCGAACGTCTGCGCTGGCTGGCGCTGTCGCTCGATCCGGGCAAGGCTTTCAACGTCATACTTCGGGATGGTGCCAATGCATGAGAATGCGGTCTGGCCGGCCGAAGAAGCGCAGGGCGGGCGCGTTTGCGCCAGGTCCTGGATTCGCGGCCGGACTAGGGGGTGGGCGGTTTGATTTCGGCTGAACAGCATGGCGGGCAGATCGAACGCCGCATAATCCGGGTCAGGGGGGTCGTCCAGGGCGTCGGCTTCAGGCCCTTCGTATTCAGGCTCGCACGTGACCTCGGCTTGTCGGGCCTGGTACGCAACGACGCGGAAGGCGTCGAGATCGAAGCGCAGGGCTTGGCTGGCAACATCTCTGCCCTGCTTGCCCGCCTCTACGGTGAAGCGCCCATGCTGGCTCGTGTCGATTCGGTCGACTCGGCGCTGGTCGAGGTCGATCCGCTCGATCGCGGCTTCACCATCGGCTCGAGCAAGGGCGGACCGGTGAACACCATCATCGGCCACGATTCAACGGTCTGCCGCGACTGCCTGGTCGAATTGTTCGATCCGAGCAACCGGCGCTGGCGCCATCCCTTCATCAATTGCACCCAGTGCGGGCCGCGCTACACCCTGACCCGGGCCTTGCCCTACGACCGCAGCACCACCAGCATGGCGGACTTCCAGCAATGTCTCGCCTGCCAGGAGGAATACGACACGCCGCCAAACCGCCGCTTTCATGCCGAGCCCAACGCCTGCCCCGAGTGTGGTCCCAGCCTCGCGCTCCATGAGGCTGCGGGAGTGCGGGTGGCAACGCGCGATCCGATCGCAGATGTGTTGCTGCGGCTACTCACCGGCGAGATCGTGGCGATCAAGGGCCTGGGCGGCTTCCATCTGGCCTGCGATGCGCGCAATCCCGAAGCGGTCGAGCGCCTGCGCGCTGTGAAGGGGCGGGGAGCCAAACCCTTTGCGGTGATGGTCGCCAATCGCGCCTCGGCGCGACACTGGGCGCGGATGTCGTTGCCCGAGGAGCTTGCGCTCGACAGTGCCGAGCGACCGATCGTGGTCTGCGAAAAGCGCCCCAGTGCGGACTACGAACTGTGGGGGGTTGCGCCCGAGCTGGCCGGGATCGGTCTGATGCTGCCCTCGTCGCCGATTCATTATCTGCTCTTCCATGACAACGCAGGCCGTCCGGCCGGACCGCATTGGCTCGATGTCGAACAGGATCTGGCGCTGGTCATGACCTCCGCCAATCCGGGTGGCGAGCCGTTGCTCATCGACAACACAGAGACGATGCGCCGCCTCGCCGGGATCGCAGACGCCTACCTCATCCATGATCGCAACATCGTGGTGCGCTGTGATGACTCGCTGGTGATCGCGGCGCCCGGGGCGCCCGCCACCATCGAGCCGCGCTTGCATTTCCTGCGTCGAGCAAGGGGATACACGCCACGGACGATCCGCCTCGACTGCAAGATGCCGCCAGTGCTCGGACTGGGGGCGTATCTGAAGAGCACGGTGTGCCTGACCCGCGGCGACGAGGCCTTCCTGTCGCAACACATCGGCGACCTCGACAACCCGAGTACCCGCCACTCGCTGGAGGAGGCGATCGAGCACTTGCAGACCATCGTCGCGGTGAGCCCGGAGGCGATCGCTCACGATCTCAACCCCGACTTCCACTCCACCCAGGTCGCGCTCGCGATGGCGGACCGGTTTGGCATCCCGGCCGTCGCGGTGCAGCATCACCATGCCCACATTGCCGCGGTGCTGGCTGAGCATGCATGCCCCACGGCCGTCCTCGGTTTGGCGCTGGACGGCTATGGGTTCGGCACGGACGGTGCCGCATGGGGGGGCGAACTGCTGCGGGTGGACGGGGCGGGGTTCGAGCGTGTCGGCCACCTGAGCGCGCTGCCGATGCCCGGGGGCGATGCCGCAGCGAGAGAGCCGTGGCGCATGGCAGCGTCAGTCATGCACCAGCTTGGTGCGGGCGACCGGATCGCGGGGCGTTTTTCAGGCCAGCCGGCGGCGCCCATGCTGGCGAGCGTGCTCGACAAACCGCACCTGTGTCCCGCATCGACCAGCCTCGGCCGGGTCTTCGACGCCGCAGCGGGTTTGCTGGGCGTGTGCGAGGTGATGAGCTATGAGGGCGAGGCTGCGATGCGCCTGGAGAGCCTGTCGAGCCGCTACGGGGCCGCCCTGGCCGTTCCGGTGGGATGGCGGGCAGATTCTCACGCAGGTGGAATCGATCTCGATCTGATGCCGCTGCTGGCTTCGCTCGTCGATGAGCGCAATCCTGCCCGTGGCGCGGCGGCCTTTCACGCCACCCTGCTTGCGGCGCTGGAGGCCTGGGTCGTCCAGGCGTCGCGGCGCTACGGCATTCGTACTGTTGTGTTGGCTGGCGGTTGCTTCGCCAACCGCCAGCTAGCGTTCTCGCTGCCGCGCAGGCTGGCCGGCCGCGGACTCACCGTTCTCGCTGCCCGACAGGCGCCGTGCAACGACGGCGCGATCTCCCTGGGGCAAGCCTGGGTGGCAGGCCGGCACTTGCTCGGCGGCGCCTGAGGATCTGGCCGCGGCAGGCCGCCGCGTCATGCGCGCCGTCCGGTGCCAGGTGCGGCTGTGGTGCCGAATCAGTTGTAGTTGTCACGCCGATTGCTGGCCTGCTCGATCGCATGGTCGAGCATTCTTGCGGTCGCCTCGATCCCTTCGACCTCGGCCGATTCTTCAATCATGTGGTAGGCCAGCACCAGCAAGCCGCGCATTTTCTTGAAGGCGCGTTCGTTGCTGCAGCCAACGGGCGACTGATTTTCGAGAACCGCCTGCACCACCCCCGCCTCAAGCAGCCGAACGCCGCAAAGCATGGAGAGGCGCACGAGCTCGGTCGCCAGATCATCCAGATCTTTATCGAAATGTAAAAAGGAGGACATCTTCAAGGCTCCGGGGCGAAAGCGTGAGAAACTGGGTTCAGAGTATGCTGCATTGCAGCAACAAAGCGCCAGTATTTTGACTCATCGAAACGGAATGGTTCAATTTTTCCGGCTGTTTTCTCGTGTCAGGGGTGGGTTGTGCGATGCGGGAAACATGCCGGATCCGGACCGCTTGCAAGGAGCCGAACATGCGCTTGAAACGATTACCTTCGAAGCCGCGAATCTGCCTCGCATTGCAGGGCGGTGGTGCTCATGGGGCCTTCACCTGGGGCGTACTCGATTTTCTGCTCGAAGCGAGCGACCTGCAATTCGAAGGCGTGAGTGGAACCAGCGCGGGTGCGATGAACGCGGTTGTGCTGGCCGATGGCCTGATGAAAGGCGGGCGTGATGGCGCGCGCGCGGCGCTGGCCGAATTCTGGCGCGAGGTCGCTGCGAGTGTGCCCTTCGAGGTGGCGGTGCGCACACTCGATGGCGAAAGTGTGACCCTCACGCCGGCCATGAAGATGATGATGGGCTGGACCAGCCTGTTTTCGCCGTACGAACTCAATCCCTTCGATCTCAATCCGCTGCGCAAGTTGGTGACACGCATGGTGGATTTCGAGCGGCTGCGCAGGCGCAGTCCGGTGAAGCTGTTCATCGCCGCCACCGCTGCCAATACCGGGCGTCTGCGGCTTTTCAAGGAGCACGAGCTGACGGTCGACTCGATCCTGGCTTCGGCCTGCCTGCCGAGCATCCACCATTCGGTCGAGATCGATGGCGAGCCGTACTGGGATGGTGGCTTCACGGCCAACCCCGCGGTCTTCCCGCTTTTCTACGAGTGTCCCGGCCGCGACATCCTGCTGGTTCTCATCAACCCCTTGCGGCACCGGGACACGCCCCGCAGCGCCGAGGAAATCCGCACTCGCAGCCGTGAACTCGGCTTCAGCGCGAACTTCCTGCGCGAGATGCGGATGTTTGCCCACGCCCGCCAGTTCGCGAACGAGCAGCCTTGGTGGGCTCGGGGGCGCTTCGAGCGCCGGCTGCTGGGGACGAATTTCCATCTCATCGAGGCCAGTGAAGCGATGGCCGGGCTGTCGTCCGATACCAAGCTCGCGGCGCACGGGCCGTTTCTCGAGCAATTGCGCGAGCTGGGTAGAGCCAGGGCGAGCAGTTGGCTAAGCCACAACGCTTCTCTCGTCGGAAGCAGGTCCTCGGTAGAGCTGGCGGGGCTGTTCATGTAGCACCGCGCGGCCCGAGAAGCGGGGGCGCGGCCCTCGGAAAATGATTTTGTCATTTTTGTGGAATTGACATAGCATTGCCGTTCTTGTGCACCGGTGCCCTTGATGAGCCCGCTTTTCAGTTCAGAAACGCGCCTCTACGATCTCGCTTGGCGTGACCCGGATCCTGGTCTCCTGGTCGAGGCGTGGTGGGGCCGCGAATCGCTCGATGGTGGCTTTGAATTCCACGTCGATTGCCTCGGCACCGATGCCTTCATCGCGCCGGAAATGCTGGTCGGCAAGGCGCTCACCTTGCTGGTGAGCCTGCCCGATGGCGATCGCTGCGGTCGTTCGGGGCTGGTCAGGGCCGCGAGAAGGCTAGACCCCGATGGCGGTTTCGGGCGCTACCGGCTCGACGTGGTGCCCTGGACCTGGTTGCTTTCGCAGGTCCGCCACAATCGTGTCTTCCAGGAGCTGCGGCTGGTCGAGATCATCGAGCGGGTGTTTGCGGGCTACCGCGAGCATGCGGCCTGGCAATGGAGCGACGAGGTGGCTTCGTTCATGGCCGAGGTCCCGGTGCGAAGTTTCTGCGTCCAGTATCGTGAAACGGATTTCACCTTCGTCGCCCGCCTGTTGGCCGAAGAAGGAATTGGCTGGTGCGTCGAGGAGGATGCCGCCGCACCAGCGGGCCACCGCCTGCGGCTCTTCGCGGACAGCGCACGCCAGCCCGAAGACCTCCTCTCGGCGCAGCCGCTTGGTGGCTCCGGCATCCGCTTTCATCGCGCCGACTCCCAGCAGGAGCAGGACGCGGTCGTGGTGTTCGGCAGACGCAGGGAGCTGTCGATCTCGCACACCACGGCGCTCTCGTACGACTACAAACGAAAGCGTGCCGTGGCCGCCAGCGTGCCAGCCCACAAGGCCCCGGGCGGCGAGCACGCACCCGTGCTCGAGCACTACGACTTTGCAGGCCAGTACGCGTGGGGCGACGAAGACCAGGCCGTTCGCCGGCAACGGCTTGCCATGGAGGCGAGCGAGGCGCGCGCGGAGGCCTTCCTGGGCCGCGGCACGGTGCGCAGTTTTCGGCCCGGCACTGGCTTCGAGCTTGACGGCTTGCCGTTCGACCTCTCCGGAGCGAGCGGCGAAGGACGAGGCGGACGGTATTTCAGCCTCACCGAAGTGATCCATGCGGGAATCAACAACCTGGCCGGGGAGCGCATCGAGAGCGTTGCCAGGCGCCTCGCGGCTGTCGGTACATGGCCTGCAAGCCAGGCCGCGACGGGCTGCGATGCAGCACGGCCTGCAACGGCGCCGCGCGAGTTGCCACCCGAACTGATCCAACTGGCAGCGGAGCGCGGCTATGGCAACGTCTTCGAATGCGTCGACAGGGCAACGCCATGGCGCCCGCTGCTCGCTGACGGCACCGGTCGTCGCCTCAATCCCCGGCCCACGGCGCCGGGCCCGATGAGCGCGATCGTTGTCGGGCCAAGTGGCGAGAGCGAACCCCAGGGGGCGGATGAACTGTGGTGCGATGCGCTCGGCCGAATCAAGGTGCGCTTCCTTTGGCAGGGCGATGCGCCGCACGAGCAGCTTAGCTGCTGGCTGCGACCCATGAGCCGTCAGGCGGGCGCGGGAATGGGCTGGCAGTGCTTGCCGCGAATCGGCCAGGAGGTGCTGGTCGGATTCGTCGAAGGAGACATCGATCGTCCGGTGGTGCTCGGCGCGCTCTACAACGGCCGGGGCGAAGGCGGCGTGGCGCCGACACCGGGCGGCAGCGCCACCATGGTAGCGGAGACGTCGTGCTTCGATCGCGCCAGCGATCATCTCGCCGGCGGTCAGGCCAATCTTGCCGGCGGCAACAGCCCGATATGGCATGGTGGCGCCGCGCGGAGCCATCACCACCCCGGCGCGATGTCCGGAATCAGGAGCAAGGAGTTCGGGGGGCAGGGGCACAGCCAGCTGCTGTTCGACGACAGCGACAGTCAGCAAAGAGTGCAGCTGCGAAGCAGTTGCCACGCCAGCGAGTTGAACCTTGGTCACCTGATCCACCAGGCCGAGAACTATCGCGGCAGCTTCCGTGGAGCCGGCCTGGAGCTTCGCACCGACGCCTGGGGCGCCCTGCGGGGCGGCCAGGGGATGCTCATGACAAGCTGGTGTGCGGGCAGTGAAGACGCGCCAGCGGGCGACGCAGCTGCTGCCACGGCGCTGGTTGACCAGGCAAGAGGGCTGGCAGCGACCTACTCGGCCGCGGCGGCCGCTCACCGGACGGTGCAACTCGCCAGTGCGATCGGCGCTCGCGGTGCAGCAAAAAGCGTCATCGA
Organism: Zoogloeaceae bacterium; assembly: GCA_024235595.1. Lineage (GTDB taxonomy): Bacteria > Pseudomonadota > Gammaproteobacteria > Burkholderiales > Rhodocyclaceae > Cognatazoarcus. Next base: position 177,930 of record JACKMC010000002.1, read on the forward strand.
CCCCGCCGCCCCACCGCTCAATGCCTTGCTGACCGCAGTGCGCGGCCTGGTCGCTGGCTCAAGCCTCGAGGCGGCACGCCGCGACAGCGCGTCGAAGAATACCGCGCCCGCCAGCGGGAAGATCCCCCACAGCACGGCGGCGCTGATCCTGCAGGCAGCGAAGGCCGGCTTCGGAGCGATCGCCGGCCGTCATCTGCAATGGAGTTGCGGCGAGACCGTGAGCTTGCTGTGCGGCGAGCACAGCAGCTTTGCGATTGCCGGCAAGCTGCGCATGCACGCCGGCCAGGCCATCGGCCTGCTAGGCGGCGCAAGCAGGGCAGGAGCGGGCGAGACAGGAATCAGCCTGCTCGCAGCCCGGGGCGATATCGCCCTCGAGGCGCAAAGCGACGAGCTCGCGCTGCAAGCGAAACGCGATCTGACGCTCTGCTCGGTCAGTGCGGACATCGATCTTGCCGCTGCGAGGAGGATCGTGCTCGCGGTCGAAGGTGGTGCAAGCATCACCATCGACGGTGGTATCACCGTCGCCTGCCCGGGCACGATTACCGTGCATGCGAGCAAGAAAAGTTTCGGCGGGCCCGTCAGAGCGGCTTACGCGCTGCCGAATTTTCCGCGCAGCGAGTTCAGGCAGAAGAAGCGCTTCGCGTTTTCGTCATGAGTTGTGGCCGATGCTGATCAGTCCGCCATTTCTGCTGCCTCGCAACGCCAATGAAAACGATGCCGACTTCGTTGCGCGCTGCATGCCCGATACCTCAGTGATGGTGCAGGGAACGCCGGTGCCGGAAGGCTCGTTCCCCGTTTCGTTCAAGCTCGGCTGGCATGGTGGCCGGCACCTCGAGGCCCCGGTCGATGCCAACGGTGCGGTGCTGAATGTGCGCGCGATCGCCGATGGCGAGATCGTCTACGCTCGCCGCCCGACCCCGCGCAACGCCAACCCGAGTCCCGCCGAGCCGCGCAACTACAATCCCTACGGTGATCCGCCCGCCTGGACCGACGACGGCTGCGTGATCATCCGCCATGCCACCGAAATCGGTGCCGATGCGCAGAATCAGCCGGTCCAGGTGAGCTTTATGTCGATCTACATGCACCTGTCGGAGCTGCGCGGGGCGGCCCACCAGGTGGCAGGCGGCGCGCAGGATCGGGCCGTCTACCGCAAGGACGAAATCGGTGTGGCCGGAATGGTCTACGGCACCGATCGTCAATTGCATCTCGAGATCATCTGTGACGACGCGAATCTCGAGGCCTTGATCGGACGTCGAACGGGGGCGCTGAACGACTCCTCCGACGGGCGCACGGATGTGCTGTTCGGCGAGATGTATTTCCGCCTGCCAGCCGGAACCCGCTTCTTCGCGCGCCGTCCCGGATTCAGCGAAACCACACCGACCGCGGCACCCGCCCATACCCTGCAGAACGTCCCGATCTACGTCGGACTTCGTTACGCCGGCGGAGACGGAGCGCAGGGCCAGCGTGGCGATGCCTGGCTGACGAGCTACTCGGAAGAGGGCATCGCCCTCGGCGACCCGATCAATGAAGCCGATGCCGAATACGATCTCTACCAGGCCGCCAACGACATCAGCGACGCCTACCCGGCAAACGCCAGACCGGCGCCCAGCGCGGTCTACGAACTGCTTCGCTTCGGTCGCGTGATCGGTCCGGATGCGCTGGTCCCTGCCGACGTGCCTCACTGGCGCGAGGTGCGCTACCCGGGCGGGCAGGGCTGGGTCAATCTGAATGCCGCCGGTGTGCGCAAGTTCAGCGATGCGGACTTCCCGCAGTGGCGCGCCTGGCAGCTCATCGATGACGACATCGATGGCGACAGCCGTTGTGAATCCGCGGCGCTAAGCAAGTTGATAGAAGATCCCGCCGGCGGCGACGGGAGGTTGGCGCGAGCCGAACTCGAACGCCGTTTGCAGCTACCGGCTGTGCGCATGCGGCTCGAGCGCGCGATATGCAAGTTTCCCAGCGAATGGGATCGTGCCAGCGCAAGGGCGCGCTGGGGCTGGCTCGTCGGCGACGCCGAGTTCGGGCTGGAGGCCGGGGATTTCGCGGAGTTGATGGCGCATGTCGAGGCGTTGACGTTTCCATGGGCAGGAGCGGGTACGGGGGTTGGTGTTACTCACTGGCATTGGGATCCTCTGCAGTTCGTTGCCAACTGGCGATGCTGCCTATGGCTCGGGGCTCTTGATTTCGAGCGTGCTTTGGGATCAGCCCCCAAGGCTGGCCGGGTGCGGGCCGTCGCATTGCGCATCCCCTTGGGACAAGCCATGAGAAAGTACCTCGTTGCGGGCAGCGCTACACGCATCTCGCACTGTCTGGGGCAGATCGGGCACGAAACTGCCTGGTGGCTGTACCGCGAAGAGCTCGGGAATATGCGATATTTCAGAACTATGTATGAGTCAATAACGCCCGGTGAGGCAGCTGCGGACTACCGCTCCGGACTTGCCCAGCGACTGCATTTGGTTCGGCAAGGTGAAAGCGAAATGGCATATTCGACGCGACGTCCAGGTGTTGTTGCCGCGAAAGCGGTGAGCCTGGGCAATGGTGCGGCAAGCGCGAGGTCGGGCGGAATGCTGGATGATGGATCCAGATTTCGGGGTCGAGGCTTTTTACAGATTACTGGACGTAAGAACTATGTGAGCTACAGTCGATACCGGGGCCGCGATTTCACTACCGATCCCAATCCGTCCATGATAAGCGCTGACGACTTCAATGCTTGTGATGTTTCTGGCTTCTATTGGGCGCGGGAAAAGGTGAATAGCGAGGCCGATGTGGGGACTGCCGCCGCGCAAGTCTCGCGCGTAGGGGGGCTCGTGAATCGAGGTAACGCCAACCGGGTGCCGCTGCATAGCCAAGAGCGACTCAACGCATTCCAATCAATTTGGAGGCGTATGAATGACATTGGCTAGATATATCATGAGTCGTAGCCTTGGATTTGCCGTCGTGACGAAGGTCTATGCCGTCAGCAGTGGCGCCCTAGCATGCGGCCTGCCCGTTTCGTTGGATGGATTATATGACGTCGACCGAAAATCCGCCGGGGCAGTAACCATTGTTCGATATATCCGAAAAGAATCGCCATACATCTATAAGACCTCCTTCGATACACGGACTGTGACAGTCGCCGCGGGGTCGGACCCTCTTGCGGTCAATGAGGTCGCAGGTGTCAGTAGTGGAAATCGCGGAATGGAAGTCCGCAAGACCCTCTTGGTGGTTCCTCCATATACGGATCAAATTGTCGAGCGGCACTTTTCGAGGGGCGTACGCCATCATCGGAACTGGGCTGTTTGGCGCGAAGAGATCCGATATGGTGCGCAGGGTCGTTCTGACGGCTATACCATCGACTGCGCGACGGCTTACAAGGTGAGGCGTCATGCTGCAACCGCCGTGTCCGAATGCTTTTCTCTCGAAGATTGGCCGCGGTTTCTAGGGACCTTGGATTCGTTGGACAAAGCAATCGAAGATCCTGGTGCGCAGGGTGCGGGTAAATGAAGGATGTTTCGACTTTGAAAGTCCTTCCCGTCACGCCCGCTCAATGAGGTCCTCGAGTTTCACCTTCGCAAACTCCCCGCCAGAAACCGATCCAGTTGTTTTGCGAAGTTCTGCCGGTCGGAATTGCTGAACGCCGATGGTCCGCCGGTTTCCACGCCGGTGGAGCGCAGGATGTCCATGAAGTTGCGCATGTCGAGTGCTTCGCGGATGTTCTCGCGACTGTAGAACTCGCCGCGCGGGTTGAGGGCGAGGGCGTGCTTGTCGATCACGGCTGCGGCGAGCGGGATGTCGGCGGTGATGACGAGGTCGCCCTGGCTGACCTGCTCGGCAATGTGGTTGTCGGCGACGTCGAAACCTTTCGATACCTGCACCGCGCGAATGAAGGGCGAAGGCGGGATGTGGAGCATCTGGTTGGCGACGAGCACGAGCTGCGTGCGGGTCCGCTCCGCTGCGCGATAGAGGATTTCCTTGATGGAAACCGGGCAGGCGTCGGCATCGATCCAGATCTGCAATTCGTGGCTCCGGTGGGTGGCCTTGCGAATGTTACGCGGGCGGGGACGGTGGCGTCCATGCGGCCGGAGGCAGTCAGGCGATCTTTTCGCCGATACGTATGATGCTGTCGGACAGATATTCTTAAGCGGGCACCGGCAAATTCGTTGGTGCCGGTACGCCACGAAAGACGCGGCCGGCGAGGTCGAATTTCGAGCCGTGGCAGGGGCACAGGAACCCACCCGGCCAGTCTGCGCCGAGCCCTGCAGCTTCGCTGGCAGGCTTGAGCACCGGCGAGCAGCCCAGGTGGGTGCATTGCCGATCATCACGGCTTGTTTCGCCCCTGAAGGCCCCCTATGTCACCGCCAAGCACGGCCTGCTTGGCCTGGCCAAGGTGGTGGCGCTCGAGGGCGCGCCGCATCACGTCGTGGCAAACGTGATCTGCCCGGGCTACGTCCGTACGCCGCTGGTGGACAGGCAGATCCCCGAACAAGCGAAGGATCTCGGTATCCCGGGGGCGCAGGTGGTGCGCGAAGTGATGCTTGGGGGAACGGTCGAGGGCGAGTTCACCACCACCAACGACATCGCTGAAGCGGCCGCATTTCCCGCCACGTTTCCGTCACTCGCGCTGACCGGACAGTCCGTGGTGGCGAGCCACGGATTGTTCATGGAGCAGGTCGCCGCGCGCCGGCCGCGCGCAGCCCGGGTGTTGTCCCTGAGCCCGCTCAGGCGGGGAGCATCATGCCGCGGATCATGAAGAACACCATTGCAGCCATGAGCGCCGATGCCGGCACGGTGATCACCCAGGCGGCTGCAATGCGCAGCAGTTGCGAGCGCTTGACCAGCTCGTAGCGATATGCCTTCTTCAAGGTCTTGCGCTCCCGCTTCGAAAAGTTCGCCGGGTCGAGCTGGGCCTTGGCCTGCAGCTTGAGTTCCTGGAGCATCGCGCCTTTCTCCTGCACTGACGCCTTGTTGAAGCTGGCCATGAAGGCGTCGATGGCCTGTTGATCGCCTTCCGGGTGATGGGCCTTGATCTCGTCTTCCATTCGTGCGTTGTTGCGCTTGATCCATTCGCGCAGGAAGCCGACCCCGAACACCCCGCCGACCGCGATGTGGGTGGAGCTGACCGGCAATCCCATCTGGCTGGCGACGATCACCGTCAGGGTCGCAGCCATGGCGATGCAATAGGCGCGCATCTGGTCGAGTTCGGTGATTTCGGAGCCGACGGTGCGAATGACCTTGGGGCCGAAGAGGGCCAGGCCGACGGCGATGCCGAGGGCGCCGACCATCATCACCCACACCGGGATGCCGGCCGTGGTGTGGATCGGTCCGCCGAGGCTGTTCACGGCATCGACAATGGCGGCCAGCGGGCCGACCGCATTGGCAACGTCGTTCGATCCGTGAGCAAAGGACAGCAGCGAAGCGGCGAAGATGAGCGGCACGGTGAACAACTGGTTCACTCCCTGCTTGGTGTTCGGCAACTGGCGCGAACGGCGGGCAACCAGCGGGCGCACCATCAGAAGAATCAGCACCGCCAGCGCGAACCCGTAGATCACCGCCTCGACGAAGCTCACCTTCCAGATGTGTTTGAGGCCCTTGAGCATCAGATAGGTGCCGAAGGTCCAGGCCATGGCGGCAACCAGTAGCGGCACCCAGCGCCGTGCAGCGTGTGCCATGTCGGTCTGGTAGGTGATGCGATGCTTGATGAAGTAGAGGAATGATGCGGCAATGATGCCGCCCAGCACGGGCGAGATCACCCAGCTTGCCGCGATGGCGTAGATCTTGTCCCAGTTGGCGATGCCGAACCCGCTTGCGGCGATGCCGGCGCCGAGCACTGCGCCGACGATCGAATGCGTGGTCGATACCGGGGCGCCGATCGCGGTGGCGATATTGAGCCACATGGCGCCCGCCAGCAGCGCCGACATCATCAGCCAGATGAAGGTGTCGCCGCTGGGTACCAGTGCGGGGTTGATGATGCCGCTGCGGATCGTATCGACCACATCACCGCCGGCGATCAGCGCGCCGGCCGCTTCGAACACTGCGGCGATCACCAGCGCGAGGCCGAGGCTCATGGCTTTCGAGCCGACTGCCGGGCCAACGTTGTTGGCCACATCGTTGGCGCCGATGTTGATCGCCATGTAGCCGCCGATCATCGCAGCGATCACCAGCATCATGCTGCCCGGGCCGCTGTTGCGGGTCGAGGCGAAAAGCATTACCCCGACGATGAAGAGCAGAGCCATGCCCAGGCGGCCCATTTCACTGCGACCGCGCTTGGTTGCGCGCTCCAGATCGCTGATGTGTTTGAGATCCACGTCCGAATATCCGCTCTTGACGAAGCGCGCATTGTTTCAGAAATGTCTCTTGAAACAAACCATGATTCCTGAACCCGCGGGCTGCACCCTGGGTCATTATCGACCGTTCGTCGGTTTGGCGGTGCGGTTGGGTAAGGAATCGCCTGCGGCGCGGGTCGAAGACAAATCATTCAAGGAGAAGTCCGTCATGCAGAAATCTTCGTGGTTCATCGCCATCCCCCTTGCCCTGTTTCTCCAGGTCGCAACTGCAGCCGATGGGCTGATCGCCCTAAAGAGCAGCCGAAGCGTCGCCGAAACCATGGATCGCATGGAAACGGTGGCCAAGGAGAAGGGGATGAAGATCTTCGCGCGGATTGACCACGCAGCAGGTGCGGCGAGCGTGGGGGCCGAGCTTCGGCCCACGACCTTGCTTGTCTTTGGTAGCCCCAAGGGTGGCACGCCGTTCATGCAATGCGCCCAGACGGTCGGAATCGACCTGCCCTTGAAGGTGCTGGTATGGGAGGACGCCGCGGGCCAGGTGTGGCTGGGCTACAACGATCCAGCCTGGATTGCTAAGCGCCACGAGGTGGCGGACTGCGCGGTGGCGGGAAATATTGCCGGGGCGCTCGAAGCGATGAGCAGGGCGGCGCTCGCGGCCCCCTGATTCTGGACGGTCGTCAAGGCACGAGGCGGCGCGTCGCGTTAGGCTTGCTCTCCCGCGGGCCAAGGCCGGCATATCTCAGGATCATTCATGGCCTTCGAAATGGCTTTCCCGCTGCTGGTCACCCTGTTCTTCTTCGTCGGGGCATTCCTGCTCGTTGGCCACCATCTGCGTAGCCAGCGTGCGCAGCGTGAACTGCCCTCGCGGGACACCTGGCTCGCCTCGCGGGGCGAAGCAGGTGCCAGTTGTGCGCGGTGCGACTCCTACGAGACCGAAGAGCGGGGCCTGGACGACAAGGACGACACGGTCAGGGTGGTGAGTTGTGCCAATTGCAAGGCGCTGCTCTACAGATTCGATCGCAACCCGGGCGATGGCGGATCCTAGGCTGATTCAGCCCGGCTGAGGTCGCGGGCCGGCGCGTCGTCCGTTTCGAATACCCGGGAAGTAGCGCTCCACGATGTCGGTCAGCATGGCGTCGGCACTCTTCTCGTCGAGGCTGGAGCAGGTTTCGTACAACTCCCGGCTGATCGGAACGAAGGTCGCGAGTATGGCGGGGTCGAACTGCCCCGCAAGGTCCACGGTGAGCATTTCGACAATTTTTTCGTAGGGGTAGGGCTGCTTGTAAGGGCGTGTGGAAGCGAGCGCATCGAAGACGTCGGCGATGGAGAAGATCCTCGCGATCAGCGGAATCGCCTCGCCCTTCAGGCCGAGCGGATAGCCACTGCCGTCGTAGCGCTCGTGATGACCGGCGACCACTTCGACGCCGGTGGCGAGCCAGGGATATTGCTTGACGATGTCGACGCCGTGGCCAACGTGCTGGCGCATGATGCGACGCTCGTCGGTAGTGTGGCCGCCCTGCTTGAGGAGAATCGCATCGGGTGTCGCGATCTTGCCGATGTCGTGCAGAAAGGAGCCGATGATGAGACGCTGGATGCGCCTGTCGTCGAGCTTGAGTGCCTCTGCCAGGCGCACCGCGCAGATCGTCACCCGGTAGTTGTGCAGGGCGGTGTCTCCGTCGCGCTTGGCGATGGCGCTGCCCAGCGTCTTCAGGGTGCCGATGTTGCTGCGCATGAGTTCGCGCGCCGAGACGAGCAAGCGCTTGTTGAGAAAATTCACTAGCGGATACACGAGCAGCAGCGAAGCGAAGACCGTCGCGGCCACCATCAGGCTGACCATCCGTACCAGACCCTCCAGCGAGTCGATGCTCTGTTCGTCGAAGCGGTAGATGGCCGTGCCGTAACCGACGGGCGTACCGCTGCGGTCGCGAATGGCGCCCGCCATGATCAGGTGCGGGTGGCCCATGAGCCTGGTCCTATGCCAAATCTCGGTTTCCGAATCGGGCCTCGCGGGCGTTGCCTGGGTCAGCGCCGAGTCATAGCCGGTGGTGCCGGGCGTCTGCATGTGCACGACCAGATCGCCGTGCGTGTCGTACAGGCGAATGATTCGGAAGCCGTCGGCGGTCAGCCGCGCCAGTTCCTGGTCGAGCCGCCGCTTGCGCTCCGCCGTGGGAGCAGCCACATACTCGGTGAACAGAGTCGCGTAATGGGCCGCCTCCTCATTGACCCGGTCCGCGAGCTGAGCGTCCACCTGTCCCATGCCGAAGCGCAGTGCGGCCAGCGCGCACAGGGCCGTGAGCACGAGCCAGGCGGCGATCAGGCGCAGGAAGAGCGCGCGCCGGGGGTGGTCGAGAAGCGCGTCGTCGAAGTGTTGTGGCGCTTGCAGCGTTTGCATGGAGCGAGTGTTGATGGGGAGTCAGGCGGGAAATCCGCCTCGTCCAGTATACCGTCTCGCGACGGCCGCGAAGTGGTGCAATTCGAACCTCCTGAAGGGCGATTCCCCGGCCGCGGAGGGCTGGTGCGCAAAGACAGCCGATCGTGATCGGGGCGACGGGGGAGCAGGCTGTCGCCATGCTAGTCTGTCCGTCACATTTCTGTAATGTGGCGATAACGATGACGAAATTGCCCTTTCTGAGTGTCGAGGCCCCCTTTACGCTGGCACTGATGGTGCTGTGCTTTCTGATCGTGGCGCGGCCGCTCTATGCACGCCGGCGCTCACAGCTCAATACCATCGTTTTCTATGTCTGTTGCCTGCTCGGCGACCTCGCCGCGGGCCTGATCGACGATGTGGCCGTGGCCGGTCCGGCCCGCTGGTTGCGCGAAGTGTCGGTATTCGGGCAGGGGCTCGCGGTGATCCGCTTTCTCGGGCTGGTTTTCTTCGATGTGGTGGTGCCTCGATTCCGGATCGCGATCTCGCGGATACTCGCCGATATCCTGGTGATCGCTGCCTATGTGCTGTGGGCCTTCGTGCGGCTCAACCTCGCCGGCGTGGAATTCACCCACATCTTTGCCACCTCGGCCGTGCTCACCGCGGTGCTGGCGATTTCGATGCAGGACACGCTCGGAAATCTGCTCGGCGGCCTCGCATTGCAGATGGACAACTCGTTGGAGATCGGTGACTGGATCGTGCTCGACACCCTCTCGGGCAAGGTCATCGATATCCAGTGGCGCTACACTGCGCTGCTCACGCGTTCGGGCGAAAAGGTGGTGGTGCCGAACAGCCACCTCATGAAGAACCGCTACATGGTGCTGTGCGATTGCGAGGCCTCGCCGGGCTGGCGGCGCTGGGTATGGTTCAACGTCGATCTGGCAGTGCGCCCGGCGTGGGTGATACAGGTGGTGACCGACGACATCAAGTCGGCGCGCATTGCCAACGTGATGGACCGTCCCGCGCCCACCTGCGTGCTCATGGAGTTCTGCGATGGCTATGCGCGCTACGGGCTGCGTTACTGGCTGGACGATCCGGCGCTCGACGATCCGACCGATTCCGAGGTTCGCAGGCACGTGCTGGCCGCCCTTCAGCGCCAGGGCATCCGCCTGGCCGTGACGGATCACACGGTGCACCTGGTCAAGGAAGGGCAGAGCCATCGCAAGGAGGTGCGCAGCCGCGAGCTCACCCGGCGCCTCGACGCGCTCGCCGGTCTAGAGATCTTTCAGTGCCTGGAAGACGAGGAGCGTGTCGACCTTGCCCAGCGGCTGGTCTATGCCCCTTTCGCGCGCGGCGACATCCTCACCCGCCAGGGCGCTGTGGCGCACTGGTTGTACATCATCGTCGCCGGCGAGGCCGAGGCGTGGTGGCAACCGCCGGAGGGGCCCCAGCGGCTGCTCGAGAAGCGCGGCCCGGGCAGCGTCTTCGGCGAGCCGGGCCTGATGACCGGTGCGCCGCGTCGGGCCACCGTCATCGCCATCACCGATGTCGAGGCCTATCGGCTCGACAAGGAGAGCTTCGGCCATATCGTTCGTGCGCGGCCGGAACTGGCGGAGATCATGTCGACCGTGCTGGAGCGGCGTCTGGCGCGTGTGCGTGAGCTCGAGGCCGGTTACGAAAGCGACCGGCAAGGACATGCCTTCGAGCGTGGACCATCCGAGCACGCTGCGCTGAGTCAGCGAATCAGGGATTTCTTCAGGATCTGAGTGGATCGTGCGTTTCCCCGGTCGCGCGGCGGGCGGCAGGACAATTCCCTGCATGGTGGGCGCGTGATTGGCCTAGGATGGAAGCTCTTCCATCCACCGGGAATCCATCATGCGTTTGAAGACTTCCTTGATCGCCATCTCCGCGCTGGCCGTGGTGTGTGCGCTGAGCGTTCTCTCGGGTTCACCCTCGATGCGCGAGGCACGCGCCCAACCGAGCCTCGCGCCGCAGGAATGCACCTGCTCGGCGGGCGTGAACCTGGCGCCTGCGGGTGCGCCGGCTTCGGTGGTACGCAATTGTCAGTGCGGTGCGCTGCAGTGCGTGGTGCACGTCCAGTCGGGTCAGCTGCAGTGCCGGTGAGGCCGACAGGCCGCTAGGGCCGGAGGTTCGGCGCAAGCGCATCCATGAGCGTCGCGAGGTTGCTTTCCATCATCCCGACGTAGCTTGCCGCGGCCGGGTTGCGCCGCGACAAGGCATCCGAATAGAGCACGCCTCCTATCTTCGCACCGGTCTCGCGCCGGATGCGCTCCAGCAGTCTTGGATCGGCCACGTTCTCGAGGAATACCGCCGGCACGCGGGCCTCGCGTATCTGCCGTATCAGCGCGGCCATGCTGGCGGCGCTCGGGTCGGCCTCGTTGCCCAGCCCGACCGGGGCGATGAACTCCAGGCCGTAGGCGCTGGCGAAGTAGCCGAAAGCGTCGTGCGAGGTGACAACCCGTCGCCGCTCGGGTGGGAGGCTCGCCACGGCCCGGCGGATCTTGGCGTCCAGTTCCTGCAGGGCGGCCTTGAAGGCGTCCGCATTGCGGCGATAGGCGTCGCTGCCGGCCGGGTCGGCGGCGCTCAGCGCAGCCTGGATGTTGTCCGCGTACAGGGTCACGTTGCGAGGGTCCTGCCAGGCATGCGGGTCGCGACCGCCATGATCGTGGCCGTCGTGACCATGGTGCGCGTCGTCCTGCGCAGCAAGGCCGGCACTGGCGATCACCACTTCTGTGACGCCCGCAGCACGTGCGAGGCGCTCCATCCAGGTGTCGAAGCCGAGGCCGTTGGCGAAAACCACGCGGGCGTCCTTCAGCCGGCGCGCATCCGAGGGGCGGGGTTGGAAGGCGTGGGCGTCTTCATCCGGGCCTACCAGCGCGGTAACGGAAACCCGCTCGCCGCCGATCTGCCGCACCAGGTCGGCGAGGATGCTGAAACTCGTTGCCACCGGCATCGGCTCGGCGGCGCATACGATGGCCGGCAGGAGCAGGGCCGCAAGGAGCGCAATCTTGCGCAACAGGTGTTTCATGATCAAGTTTCCAGATGGGTACGACGGGGAAGCATGCGGCTGACCAATCCGTCCGGCGCGAACAGCAGTGCCGCGAAATAGAGAATGCCGAGCATCAGCACGATGGCCGGTCCGGCTGGCAGGTCCAGATGGAAGGACATCAGCAGGCCCAGAATGGCGCCACCGAGCGCCTGCAGCACCGCGGAAGCGAGCATCGGTCCGAGGCTTCGGGTCCACAAGCGGGCTGCTGCGGCCGGCAGAATCATGATCCCGACGGCCATCAGGGTGCCCAGCGCATGGAAGCCGCTCACCAGGTTGAGCACCACCAGCACCAGGAACCCGTAATGAGTGAGGGGCGAGAGCGGGCTGACGGCGCGCAGGAAGCCCGGGTCGACACACTCCATGACCAGAGGGCGGAGCATGATGGCAAGACACAGCAGGGTGACGCTGGCGATGCCGGCGATCAGCAGCAGCGAGGCGTCGTCGAGCGCCAGCACCGAACCGAACAGTACGTGCAGCAGGTCGAGGTTGCTGCCGCGCAGCGAAACGATCAGTACCCCCGCCGCCAGCGACAGCAGGTAGAAGGCGGCGAGGCTGGCGTCTTCCTTGAGGACCGAGCTGCGCGCCACCACGCCTGCGAGAAGCGCCACCAGCACGCCGGCCACCAGGCCGCCGACGGTCATCGCGCCGAGCGACAACCCGAAGGCGAGGTAACCGAGCGCCGCGCCGGGCAGAATCGCGTGGCTCATCGCGTCGCCCATCAGGCTCATCCGCCGCAGCAGCAGGAAGGCGCCGATCGGCGTGGCGCCGAAGGCCAGCGCCATGCAGCCGGCCAGTGCGCGGCGCATGAAATCGAAATCGACGAAGGGGTCGATCAACCAGCCGATGATGTTCATGCCGGCACCGCCGGCCGGTCGTCCTGATGGCACACCGCGGCGTGGTCGTCGAAAACGGCGGCCTGCTGGCGTGCCCGGGCCAGATTCGCGGCCGTCAGCACCTCGCTCGTCGGTCCGAAGGCGATCGGCTCCCGCGCCACCAGCAGGCAGGTCGGAAAATGGCGCCGCACCTGCTCGATGTCGTGCAGCACCACGATCACGCTGCGGCCGCGGGCATGCCAGTCGAGCACGATCCGCATCAGGTCTTCGCTGGTTCGCTGATCGACCGCGGCAAAGGGTTCGTCGAGCAGCATCACCGGTGCGTCCTGCAGCAACAGGCGGGCAAAGCGTACCCGCTGCAACTGGCCACCGGAAAGCGAGCCGATCGGCCTTTCGCCAAAGGCCCCGAGGCCGACCGCGTCCAGCGCATCCTTGACAGCGGCGCGACCGCGCTTGCCGAGGCCGCCCAGGACTCCGGTGAAGCGCCACAGGCCCATCGACACCAGATCGAAGACCGACATCGGAAAATCCAGGTCGAGGCCGTGGTGCTGCGGAAGGTAGGCAATCTCGCGCGGGCCGATTCCGTCGAGGTCGATGCGGCCGCCCAGCGGTTGCAGAGCGCCGGCAATGCCTTTCAGCAGGGTGGACTTGCCGGCCCCGTTGGGGCCGACGATCGCCACCAGGCTGCCTTGCGGCAGCTCGAGGTCGAGATGATGGACCGCCGGGTGGCGGTCGTAGCCGAGGGTGAGGTTGTGGAGTCTGATCATGGTCTCAGGCCAGTGCCCAGAGGATGGCCAGCCACATGACGCCAGCCATCGCGCCCACGATTGCGAGACGCAGCGGCAGAGGCCGGCTCAGCAACGTGAGTGGCGTGCGATGGAGGCTGGTGTCGGCCCTTGGGCGCGGCTCCGGGTGACGATGGTGGGCGTGGTTCATGGTTGGAGGTTCTTGCAATCGAATTGCAGTCAGGTGCCGGACTTGGGCGCGCTGCAGCCGGGGCAGGCGCCGTGCACGATGAGCTCGGCGCGGTTCATGCTGTAACCGTTCGGGAGGGCGATCGCAAAGGCCGGCGTGAGCGCGTCGAGGCAGAACAGTTGTCCGCAACGGTCGCAGTGAAAGTGGGCGTGCTCGTGTTCCGAAGTGGTGACCACGCTGAAGCGCCAGACCCTGTCGTCTCCCGCCATGCGGTGCGCAATGCCTTGTTCGACGAGCCACTCGAGGTTGCGATAGAGGGTGACGCGGTCATGCGGGACGCCCTCCTTGCGCAGCGCCTCGCCGATTTCGTCGTGGCTCAGCGGTTGCTGGCTGGCGAGCAGTACATCCAGCACGGCGACCCGCGTACGGGTGACCCTGCCGCCATGCGCGGCTATCATGTCGCTCGAGGTGTGGGGGTCGGAGAGGGCTGTCATGTTCGCTCGGCTTGCATCAGCTAATGCAACAGTGTAGCGTTTAATGCGCATCGCCGCCAAGTCCTCGAGCTTCGGGTAGGGTGGCCTCGATTCAACACGCCGCGAAGAATGAAGATCCGACGCTCGATCCTGCCGATGTTCTTGCTCCTGCTCCTGCTGGTGCTTGTTGCCCAGCAGGCTGCCTATGTGCACGTCTTGAGCCATGTGCCGGGCGAGGATCATGCGCTTCAGCTCGATGCCGATCACGCGGCCGATGGCGACTGCCCGGCCTGTCTGGCATTTGCGGCCGGCGCGGGTCCGATGCTGGGCGGCGACAAGGGGCCGGCCACGGCCGCCGCCGGTGACGTCCTTGCGCCGAGGGTCGGTGCGTTATCCCGCGGCAACGCCAACCAATCCTATCGCGCCCGGGCCCCGCCGCGTCAACCCTGAGTCTCCCCGCCCGAGGCACGCCCAGAGCCATTGCATCGATTGCAGCGTCGCCGATGCGGACAACGCCTTCAGCGTAGACAGGCAGCCCCGTAGCCATGTTGCCCGGCCCCAGCCGGGATCCGCAATGCATTCGCGCCCGGGATCGTCGTCGGCCGCGGCCGGGAAACTGCATATGACGGACGAACTTTCCAGAGACCATACGTATGAAAATGACCGATACCTTGCTGGTGCTCGCCACCACGATGCTGGCGCAACCGCTCGCGCACGCCGCCGGTGCCCATGAACATGGAGTGGCGAGCCTGAATGTGGCGCGCAGCGGCAGCGAACTGCTGATCGAGCTGGACAGCCCGCTCGACAATTTCGTCGGCTTCGAGCACGCCCCGGGCAACGCCGAGCAGAAGCGCCGGCTCGCAGACGCGCTTGCCGTGCTGCGGGATCCGGCGCGAGTGGTGAGCCTGCCTGACGCCGCCGCCTGCCGACTGGTCGAGGCGGAGGTTGACGATCCGTTCGCGCCGCACGACGATCATCACCATGAAGAGGCGGATGGGCACGAGGACGGGGAGCGCGGCCATGCCGACCTCGAGGCGAGCTGGCATTTCGAGTGCGCGAACGCCGCCGCCCTGATCGGCTTCGACGTGGAACTGTTCAAGCATTTTCCCCGCCTTGGCAAGCTGCGTGCCCAGCTTGTCGGCGATGCAGGGCAGTCGGCGTGGGTCCTCCAGCCCACTTCGGTGCGGCTCGAGTTTGCAGTGCGGCCATGAACTCGCAGCAAGGGCTTGCCCTGGAGATTGCCGGTCTCGTCTTCGCCTGGCCCGGTGAGGCAGCCTGCCTCGATATCGCGGCGTTCTCGATGTCTGCAGGCGAGAAGCTCTTTCTCCATGGACCAAGCGGCAGCGGCAAGACCACGCTGCTGTCGATCATCGGCGGTGTGCTGCACGCGTCGGCGGGTCGTGTGAAGGTGTCTGGCGTGGAACTCGCCGCGCTCGGCGCGCACGCGCGCGACCGCTTCCGGGCCGATGAGATCGGCTTCGTGTTTCAGCTCTTCAACCTGATTCCGTATCTCTCGGCGCGCGACAACATCCTCTTGCCGTGCCGCTTTTCCGCCGCCCGGCGGCGGCGTATTGCGGACGCGGGAACGACGCCGGCGGACGAGGCGCAGCGACTGGCGGCGCGCCTCGACCTGCCGCCGGAACTGCTCGACCGGCCGGCGATGGCCTTGTCGGTCGGACAGCAGCAGCGGGTGGCGGCTGCGCGCGCGCTGATCGGCCGACCGGCGCTGGTGATCGCCGACGAGCCGACTTCGGCGCTGGATGCCGACCGCCAGGTGCGTTTTCTCGATCTGCTCATGGGAGAGTGCGCCGCAGTAGGCGCGGCGCTGCTCTTCGTGAGTCACGACCGGCGCCTCACGGGGCATTTCGATCGGGTGGTGAATCTCGCCGAAATGAACCGGGCAATCGCGGAGATCGCGGCATGATGCGCCTCTTCCCGCTGACCTTGGCGAGCCTGTGGAACCGGCGCCTCACCGCCGGGCTCACGGTGGTGGTGATCGCCCTCTCGGTGTCGCTGCTGCTGGGCGTCGAGCGGCTGCGCAGTGATGCGCGGGCAAGTTTCGCGAGCACGGTGTCGGGCACCGACCTGATCGTCGGCGCTCGCAGCGGACCGGTACAGCTTCTGCTCTACAGCGTCTTTCACATCGGCGACGCCACCAACGAGATCTCCTGGCCTGCGGTGCAGCGTATCGCCGCGCGCCGCGAGGTTGCCTGGGTGGTGCCGCTGTCGCTCGGCGATTCGCACCGCGGTTACCGGGTGGTGGGTACGAGTGCCGATTTCTTCAAGTACTATCGCTACGGCGACCGCCGTGCGCTGGCCTTCGCCGCGGGAGATCCTTTCGGGCCTGTGTTCGAGGCGGTGGTCGGGGCCGAGGTGGCGGCGCGGCTGGGCTATCGGGAGGGTGCGCGGATCACGCTCGCGCACGGCAGCGGCGAACATGTCGCCGAGCATGGTGACAAGCCCTTTTCCGTGGTCGGTGTGCTGGCGCCAACCGGCACTCCGGTGGACCGCAGCGTTCTCGTGAGCCTCGAGAGCATCGAGGCCATTCATCTGGACTGGCAGGGCGGGGCGCCGATCCCCGGGCTGAAGATCGCTCCCGAAATGGTGAGGAAATTCGATCTCGCGCCCAAGCGGGTGACCGCGGTGCTGGTGGGGCTTGAAAACCGTGCGATGGTTTTTCGCCTCCAGCGGGCGATCAACGAGGACACCCGCGAGCCGCTGCTGGCGATCCTTCCCGGTGTTACCCTCGATCAGCTGTGGGATGTGGTCGGCATTGGCGCGCGGGTCTTGCTGGCCGTGTCGGCGCTGGTGGTGGCGGTCGGGCTGGCAGGCCTTGTCGCGGTGGTGGTGGCAAGTCTTGGCGAGCGACGCCGCGAACTTGCCATCCTGCGCGCGCTTGGCGCCGGACCGCGCGATGTGTTTTTCCTGGTGGCGGCGGAGAGTGTGCTGCTCACCCTGGCCGGATGCGTGCTCGGTGTGGCGCTGGTGCAGGTGCTGGTGTTCTCGATGGCCGCGTGGCTGCAGGCGAACTACGGGCTGGCGGTGTCGCCGGGCTGGCCGGTGGGGCGGGAGTGGATGTTGCTGGGGGCGGTGATGCTGGCCGGCCTGCTGGCAAGCCTGGTACCAGCGCTGCGAGCCTATCGGCAGTCGCTGGCGGACGGGATGATGGTGAGGATGTGAGCGATATGAATATCAAGGGATTCGCCGCTGCGGCGCTGTGTGCCGCCGCGCTGGTGGCTTGTGGTGCGGAGGTGCCGCGCAGGCGCGCGGCTGGGAGCGGGTACAAGGTCGGCGATCGACTCGCCAGGCCGGCTGTGCCCGCGCCGCCCGCCAGCGACGACTACCGCGAGATCTCCTGGGACGACCTGATGCCCGCGGACTGGGATCCGATGGCCCTGCTCGACAAGCTCGACAAGCTCGACATGAACAGCATGGAGGACGCCGACCCGCGTGCCATGGAGGCCCTGGCTGCGATCCGCAAGGCCTGGGACGAGGCCCCGGTGGTGCCCGCCCTGATGAGTCAGCGCATCCGTATCCCGGGTTTCCTGGTGCGCCTCGAGGGGGGGGCCAGGAGGGCATTACCGAATTCCTGTTGGTGCCGTATTTTGGCGCCTGCGTGCATGTGCCACCGCCACCCTCCAACCAGGTGATCCATGTCGTTGCCGCCAAGCCGGTGCCGGCCGATCAGAACATGCAGGCAGGCGGTGTGGGTTTCCGGCGTGATGAGCGTGGCGGCCGCGGCCACCGACATGGGCAACGCGGGCTACCGCATCGAGGCGCAGAAGGTGGCGCCCTACGCGGAGGAGTTACCGGCGCGCTGAAGGGCGATACGGCGCGGCCAGCGACGGTTGGGCATCAAACCGGCACAAGGTGCCTCCTCGATTGTCTGCGATGACGACCGGCGGTCAAGGTGCGGACCGACCGCCTCTGGCTGTCGATGGTGTGGTGTTTCATCGATTGACCGGTCGCGCTGACGACAGGTATCCACGATTCGACGCACGACGCTTGCCGATTACGCCAAATGCAACTATTTCATGCCGAATCCCACGTCGGGGATTGCCGCGGCTGGTCGGTGCTGCTAATTTCTATACAAGTCAAGTAGCTTTCACCGGACTAGGAACGTCGCCATGAAGTCAGCCGCTCTGTCCTTGCTGGTACTCTCATTGACAGCGTGCATGAGTGGACCGCCGGAACGCAGTCAGGTCTCGCTGCAAGAAGCACGATCTTATGGTCCGCTGTTCGACCCGGTTTCGGGGCTCAGCTATCAATTGGCGGTTCCGTGCCCGCTGTGCGGCCGGCAGGTGTCCGCGCCGCAACTTGCCGCGACCGCACCTCCAAGCGCAGTCGCTTCGATCGATCCGGCCGCCACCGTCGTGGCCCTGCTTGAAGCGTCGGTGCCGGCAGCAGCCGTTGCCTCCGCCGAACTGGAGCTGCCACCGAAGCTTGCCGACCCGATTTCCAAGGTCGCGGTGTCGCCGTCCGAGGAAGGGCGTTCGACACCTGTGGCGCTCAAGCTTGACGTGGAGCTTGCCTCGATAGCACGCATGGTTCCCTTTGCGCTCGGCAAGAGCACGCTAGGGCCGATGGGACGCAGGGCGGTTGCCGAACTGGTGCCGATTGCCAACATGTCCCATGCGGTGGTCGTTCGCGGTCGCGTTGACAGTACCGGCAGTGACGAGCTCAATGCCCGCCTCGCCAAGGCCCGGGCTGATACCGTGGCCAGCGCTTTTGCCGACGCCGGGATCGGACAGGAAAAGATCAGCACCAGCTATTGCCTCAATTGCTTCATCGCTGGCAACGAAAGTGCGGCTGGGCGCCAGCTGAACCGTCGTGTCGACGTGGACCTGCGCTTGCCGAAGGCACAATTGGCTTTGGTGCCGCCCGCCGTCTATGCGGGCGACCTTCCACCGTTGATTCTTGCCAGAACGCTCGAAATTCCAAGCAGACGCTGAGCGCCGAAGTTGCTTCGAGGTGACGCTCCCGCGCCTGCGGGCCGCGTACGGAAGGTCGTGAGCGGCAGGGCCGGAGGAAGCCGTCGCGTGGGCGTGTATCACCCGTAGCCGTGACGTGAGTCACGCGAGAGCCCCGGATTGAATGGGTTCCCGGCGTATTGTTGGCTATACATAAGACATAAAAGGGTTTTTAGAGAAGAATTGAGGAGGAGGCCGAATGTCCAGACGCGACGTCGTTCTGGTCGACCCGTCGGGAGAGCTTGCGGGCCGGCTGGAGGGCGGTGGCTTCGATGGCTGGCTCTTTCATCGGGTGGATTCGGCCCTTGCTACCCACGAGGTGCTGGAAACGCATCGATGCTTGGTCGGAATCGTTGTCTTCGACAACCCTGAGGGTTCCTTGGCTACCGAGCTGGCAAAGCTGATTGAGCAGCAGCGCCTGTGAGTGGGTGGCCCTCGTTGCACAGGGCCTACTCGAGCACCCCGGATCGCGCCACAAGTACTCGAGCATTTCCACGACTTCCACACCCTGCCGCTCGACCCTGCACGCCTCAGGATGACGCTTGGTCATGCCCATGGCAAGGCCCAGATGCGCCAGCAACTGCTCGATGCGGCGCCCGGAGAGTCGGCAACCTTCGGCATGACCGGCACCAGCGCCGCCATGCAGACACTGTATCGCCAGCTTGCCAAGATCGTCAGGGCCGACGTGCCGGTACTGTTGCGGGGCGAGTCGGGCGTTGGCAAGGAACTTGTGGCGCGGGCCATTCATCGCTACTCGAAGCGTGCCGCCGGGCCGTTTCTGGCGATGAATTGTGCGGCCGTCCCGGCAACCCTGATCCAGTCTGAGCTGTTTGGACACGAAAAAGGCGCGTTCACCGGTGCTCACCAGCGACGAATCGGCAATATCGAAGCCTCGAGCTCGGGGGTGCTTTTCCTAGACGAGATCGGGGATCTTTCAACCAATCTGCAGGCCAACTTGTTGCGCTTCCTGCAGGAGATGACGATAGTGCGCGTCGGGGCGAGCACTCATGTTCCCTGTCGATACCAGGGTTGTTGCAGCAACCCATGTGGATCTGGAAGCAGCCGTGGCGGCGGGGCACTTCAGGGCGGATCTCTTCTATCGCCTCAATGTAGTGAATATTCGCGTACCCGCCCTTCGCGAGCGGATCGAGGATGTGCGCGCTCTGGCGCGGAGCGCCTTCCGTGCAAACCTGCAGAAAAAGGCAGGCAGCTTCGCGACTTCGGCGAAGAGGCCTTGCTGGCAATGGAGGCCTACCAATGGCCCGGCAATGTCCGCGAGCTCATCAACAGGGTGCGCCGGGCAATGATCATGGCCGAGGGCGAACTGATTACACCGCAGGACTTGGGATTGCAAGGTGGCAGCGTCAGCCTGGTGATCGACACGCTCGAGACCGAGCGTTCTCGGTTCGACCGCGAGATCATCCTGCGCAGCTTGCATATGAGCGGCTCGAACGTGTCCGAGGCCGCGCGCCGCCTCGGCGTTTCAAGAGGAACCCTTTATCGTCTGATGGCACGCCTCGACATCCATGCCTCGTAGGGAGCCTTGGCCGTGCCGAATGCAAAGTGGTCTTTTCAGGGAGAAAGATTCATGAGTAATCCGATGCCACGCACGCCACGTACGGCGATCTGTCTGGCGGTGTGCGCAGGCCTTGCCGGATCGGTATGGGCTGCCGACGTCGCCGCACCGGAGACGCCGACTCTCGAGCAACTTCAAAAACTCATCGTGGAGCAGACAGCCAGGCTAGAAGCCTTGAGAAAGTCGATGCAGGTCGAAGAGGCCAAGCTCGCCGAAATCCGCCGGGCAGTCGAGGTCGAGCGTCTGGAGGCGACCCGCGGAGCTGGTCCCGCGGAGCCGTCGGCGACCCAGCCGCCGGTGCAGGTGGCCCAGGAGTCCTCGCAGCCCGTGGGGCAGCGTCCGCCCGAGGCAAAGCGCGAGGATGCGGCACCAGTGGCGCAGATCTTCGACCAGCCGGGGTTCTCACACCACCTGGCAGGGTTATCCTCGAGCCCTCCCTGCAATATTCCTACGCCTCGACGAACCGCGTCGCGCTGGTCGGCTACACAATCATCCCGGCGATCACCATAGGCCTGATCGACGTGCGTGAAGTCAAGCGCAATACGTGGACGGCGGCGCTTACGGCGCGCACCGGATTGACTAACCGCATGGAGTTCGA
The DNA here is from genome assembly GCA_024235595.1 of Zoogloeaceae bacterium. GTDB lineage: Bacteria > Pseudomonadota > Gammaproteobacteria > Burkholderiales > Rhodocyclaceae > Cognatazoarcus. The sequence goes on from JACKMC010000002.1 coordinate 198,993, forward strand.
GGCAAAGATTCCCTATGTCTATCGCAGTGACGATTCGATCGGACGGCCTCTGGCAACTCCCTCGAGCAACGAGGAGGTGTTCAACGCGACCGGGCGCAAGATCGGCGACGTCGAGCTTACTGGTCGCTATCAGCTCAATGACGGCGGGCCCAACGAGCCCTACTACATTGCGTCATTGAGGTTCAAGATGCGGACCGGATCCGATCAGTTCGATTTCCCTTCTGTCTATGTTCCGAATTCCGGCTACCTTCCCAAAGGCCTTCCCACTGGATCGGGATTCTATTCGCTGCAGCCCGGGGTGACCTTCCTTTTCCCGTCGGATCCGGTCGTGTTCTTTGGCGGAATCAACTACCAGTACAGTTTCGGCCGAAGCAACTTGTCGTTGAGAGAGGAAGACCTGAGCACCGGGAGCGTGACTGTCCGGAACGTCGATTCGGTACGGCCTGGTGGTGTGCTGGGATTCAACTTCGGGATGGGTCTCGCACTGAATGACAAGTCTTCCTTTAGCGTAGGTTACGATCATGCGTCTGTGGGACGGACCCAGCTCACCGTCGATGGAGTCAAGCAATCCGGCGGCGTAAGGGTTCAACTCGGAACCTTGATGTTCGGCTATGCCTATCGGCTTTCGCCGACCAGGTCGCTCAATGTGTCGCTGGGCGTGGGCGTAACGCGCGACACGCCCGACGTGAATCTGACCGTGCGCATGCTGTTCACTTCTATAATCGCGAACATCCCGGGCTGTTCGCGGGAAAACCCTGCGGCTGGCCCGGGTCGCTGGGAAAGCGACCGGGTTTGATTCGGTCAGCGGCGCAGGGAGTTGATCAGGCCTTCACGAATCGAACTCCCAGATTCATCGAGCGCATTATCTCCAGGCTGTTTGCGGAGGCGTTGATCTCGGTGAGGACCTGGATGCGCTGGTCGTCGAGGCTGTTTTGCACGACTGTCGCGACCGGAGAATTCGCGCTGTTCCCTGCGTGCTGCTGCTGCCAACGATGTTGCCGCCACCATTCTGAATGACCAGCACCGGATTGAAGCTGTTGTTATTGAGGAGCGGCGAAACTGTTCCCGCCTGATTGGCTACGACCGTGTTGGGAGCGGCTTGTGATGCGGCAGGCTCTGTGCTGCTGCCGGCCGCGGGTGCTACTGCGGCCGCCGGATTTGCCACGGCAGCGGCCACCGGGGTGGAAGAGGGCGTCGAAGCAGGCGCGCTTGTAGCAACGACCGGAACCGGCTTGACGACTCCTGCGTATGCGGCCCGTAGCGGCGGCGCTGTATCGCCGGCGCCAGCCTGTGTTGCCTGGGTGGTCGATGGCGGGTTTGTCACCGGGATGCCGACACCGATCACCGGGACGGCCGCGCCGAGTCCGGTCGGGGCGGCGGGTTCGCTGCTCAATGCTGGCTGAACGGTCCCCGCAACCGGGCTGGATGGCGTCACCTTGGACGTATCTGGCATTTGGCTGGCAACGACTTGAAGCGGAGCCGGTGGCATGGAGGCGACCTCTGCGGCCGGCGTTTCGGCCGGTATCGCACGTGGTGGCGCGAATGCCGGCCGCTGCGAGTTGCTGGGCAATTTGCGACTGGATCCTCGGCGGTCATGGCGGCCGGATTCATCGTTGTTCGCATTGCCTCCATCTGTGAGGCGACCGACGAGCGCAACTGGTCGATAGTCAGCACGGTGCGTGCGACGAGTTCGCTGTTTACGAAGACTGCCTGATCGAAGCCGAACGAGAGCTTGAGTTGCAGATCGGGCAAGTCGAATCCGCCTCTGACCTGGGTCGAGTTGTGCGGCGCTCATCACCTGCCAACCGGCGGCGCGGTCGAAACCTTCCAGCGTATCGGTCTTGACCAAGCCCTGGGCCAACGAACCGGTGTCGTTCGCAGCCATCGCGGGCACCAGCGCCCATGCAGACGCAATGGCGAAGGCCAGATAGCGTCGTTGTGCTGCCTTGATCATTGACGCGACATCCTCCCGGGAAACCCCGGAATGCGGACCGGAGACCGCGTATTGCGAACGCCCGTGCCAGCAGGCCATCGGACTTAAGACTGAGCTACTGCACTGGTGGGCGCTTGGTTCGTTTCCGACCGGCAGTTTCGTGGTGCGACGCAGTATCTCAAACCCTGGCGGAACTCATGCTCGCGCTCCAACTTCTCGCGCCGCGAATCCTCGCGCCGACATGCTCCTAAAAGTCCCCACCATTGCGCATGAAGCGGACCATGTCGATCGATCCGCGCAGCTCCCGCCTCGCCAAGCGGTGCCTGCTGGGAACCACCTTCCAGTCGACCGGGCGATTGAAGTGGGCGATGTTCTGATGACTTCTTACCACGAACAGGATCTTTTCGGACCAGATGGCCTCGAAGTCGTGGCGCGACATTGCTCGGGTCCCGAACGCCGGATCACCCAGTACTACCCGGCCGTCCTTGACTCCCTTTGACCACCACGAAGTGGTTTGTAGCCTTTCTCGTTGACCAGCGCGATGGCCGGAATCTTCGCCTTTACCAGCGCATCCAGCGGCGCTTCGAAGCCGTCGGCCTGAAAGCCCGTGCGGCCAGAAAATTTTTGCGTCAAGCAGCGAGAATCCCTCGCGTCGGATCTTGGCTTGGTCTCCGTGCTGGAACATCGCGGCAAAGACCGCCTGCTCATTGACCGGGAAGTCGTAGTGATGAGTGAGCAGCGTGGCAAGCGCCGCCGAGCCGCAGCTGAAGTCGAACTGCTGCTGCAGGGTGGTCAGGTTCCGCGCTCCTTCAGACTGGTGACCGGCACCCGGTACGGACCCACCACGTCCGGTGAGAACCTGAGTTCGGCCCCACCGGACACGCCTGTGATCGTTAGTGCGACCGCGGCAAGGGCGACTCTTGTGCTGCGCATCTTCTCCCCACTACTGTAGTTGCAGGTTGACGATGGTGGCGTTGCCTGATGAGTAAGCGACGTTGTTGCCGGTGTTCTGTACCATGGTGGTAAAGCCGGCGTTGCCGGTCAGTGATCCGTCGGCAACGGTGTTGCTGCCGGTCACCAGGTCCGATGCATGATTGCCGCCGACCACGCCGTCAAGCTGCATGTCATTCATTTTTCTCCACCGCGTTTCTCGTCCAGTTTCGCGGCCGAAACCTGCATGCCGTCGAATCAGGCGGCGAGCGCCGGCGCAGGGCGATTTCGCTTCTTCCCAGGACAACGGGCTGTCGTCGTTCGGCCGAGGCGCTGCCGCCAACCACCGAAAGCGCAATGATTGTGGATGCAACAAGCAGGCGTTTCAGCGAATGAACCTTGTTCATGGCCTTGCCTCCGCAGGGGTTTTTGGCCGGCTGCGGACGAATCCGCAGCCGGCCCGGGCCGGTCAAACCGGCTTAGTGGCCAACATTGAGGGTGGCCTGCACGTTCACCCCTTGCTGCACCAGCGAGGACATCGCGGAGTTCTGACTCGACACCATGATGCCCGCACCGTTGGTGAAGCTGCCGGTGATGTTGTTGGACATGTTGAAGGTGCCTGCATTGAGGCTCAGCATGCCGCCTGCGCCGCCTGCGCCGCCTGCGCCGCCGACTGCGCCGTTGCCGACTCCGCCAACGCCCTGACCACCGTCGTCACCGCCTTCGCCGGTGCCACCTGGCCACCCGCTCCGCCGGCCGCGCCGACCGCGCCGACTGCGCCATTGCCCGCCGTGGCGCCGCCGTTGCTGGCCATGGTCGAGCTGCCACCGTTGGTGGCACCACCATTGCTGGCTGCGCCGCCATTGCCGCCGTTGCCTGCGGTGTTGGTTGCAGTCCCGCCGGCACCGCCGTCACCGGTGGTGTTCTGCGCCTGCCGCCGGCTCCGCCATTGCCCCGCTGCTGCGTTGCCGGTGCCACCGTTGCCGGTTGCACCCGCGCCGCCCTGGGCCATCGCGCCGGAACTGGTGGCATTGCCGCCCGCGCCGCCAGCCGCCGCAGCCGCCGCACCGCCGTTGCTGCTCGTGCCGCCCGCGCCGTTGCCGGCCATATTGGTGCCGGTTGCACCGCCAGCGCCAGCAGCGCCCGCTGCACCAAGGCCCGCGGTGTTGGTGGCCGAGCCTCCGCCCGCACCGCCTGCGCCTGCCGCCGCGCCGCTCCTGCCGGTACCGGTGCCCGCGCCCGCAGTCGCGGTCGAGGCGGTGCCGCTGGCACTGCCGCCACTGGCGCTCGCCCCGCCGCTCGTTGCCATGCCGCCGGTTCCATCCGCGCTGCCGCCCGCTCCGGCGGTGCTGGTTCCAGCGGCCATGCCGCTGGAGCCGCCATTGCCCGTAGTGGTGCCGGTGTTGCCGCCGCCGCCATTGCCGCCGCCGGTGGCGCTGTCACCGGTGGCCGCGCCGCCGTTGCCCTGCGAAGCGGTGCTGCCTCCTTCGCCGCTCGCGCCTCCCGAAGTCGGCCCGGCCATGGCAGTGCTGGTGCCGCCTGCTCCGCCATCGTTGCCGCTGTTGCCGCCGTAGGCCTTGGTCATAGGTCCTTGCCCGAACTGCCGTCGGCCGACGCGCCAGATGCCGCCCAGCCACCGGAGCCATAGCCCTGCCGCCGCCGTTGCCGCCGTCGCCGCCATTGCCGCCGTTGCCGCCTGCTGGCATCCGCGGTCGAGCCGCCATATCCGCCATTTCCGCCGCTGCCGCCATTGCCGCCGGTGGCATTGCCGGTGTTACCTCCAGCCGCCGGTGGCGTAGCCGGTGTTGCCACCGTTGCCACCGCCGCCGTAGCCGCCGTTGCCGCCGGAAGCCATACCGCCAGCGCCGCCGTTGGCATTGCCGCCGTTGCCGCCGGAGCCTTCGCCGCCGGAACCGTTACCGCCCTGGCCCATGCCGCCCATGCCGCCCAAGGCGGTTGCTTCGCCGCCGGAGTTCCGCCGTTGGCGCCGGTGGCGCCTTTGGCAGCGCCGCCGCTGCCGCCGTTGCCGGCAACGGCATCGCCGTTGCTGGCATTGCCGTTGCTCGCGGCGCGCCGCATTGGCACTGCCATTGGCGGCACTGCCGCCGTAGCCGCCGTTGCCACCATTGCCACCATTGCCGCCATTACCCGCGTTGCCGCCGCTGCCGCCTGAACCGTCGCCACCCTGGCCGGCGCCACTGTAACCACCGCCACCGGCGCCTCCGTTGCCACCCATGGCGCCATTGCTGTTACCGCTGTTGGTCACCATGTTGCCGATGCCGTGGATCTGGTTGTCGGTGACGGTGCCGGAGAGCTTGCTGATCGCCATTGCCTTCGAGGTGTTGAAAGCATCGGAGAAGCTGCTGGAGGCGCTGCCGCCATTGTTGGCCGCGGCGTTGCCGTAGTCCTGCGCCTTGGCCCAGCCGGCGTTGTCGCGGTTGTTGCCGGCGCTCTTGTTATTGCCGACATCGTTCTTGGTGGTGTTGTTGGAGTCCACCGTGGCGCTCGAGTACTCGTTGGCATTGGGCCCGTCGCCTTGGGTGTTCTCTGCGGTTGCGCTCTGGGTCACCGAATCGTTACCCGCACCGCGTCCGGCATCGGAACCATTGACCACCGGGTTGGCGTAGGCCGATGCCGACATGCCGAAGGCAAGGGCCAGCGCGGATGAGATCAAAGTGAGTTTCATGACTTGTCTCCTTTTCGCCGATCAGTGGCCGACGTTGAGATTGGCTTGCACATTCACGCTCTGCTGCACCAGCGAGGACATGCCCGAGTTCTGGCTTGAGACGATGATCCCGGCGCCATTGGTGAAGCTGTTGGCGATGCTGTTGGACATGTTGAAGTTGCCCGCGTCGAGCGCAATCGCGCCGCCCGCACCGCCGGCCGCGCCTGCACCGCCGATTGCACCATTGCCGACTGCCGCAACACCCTGGCCACCGTTGCCACCCTGACCGGTGCCACCTTGGCCACCTTGACCGCCTTGGGCGCCGGTTGCACCGGCTGCACCTGCACCGCCCGAGGCGCTGCCATTGGTGGCCTGAGTGCTGGCGCTGCCGTTGCTGGCGCTGCCATTCGTGGCCATGCCGCCATCCCCGGCTGCACCGCCGGTGTTGGTTGCAGTGCCACCCGCACCGCCATTGCCTGTGGTGTTGGTCGCCATGCCGCCCGCGCCGCCGTTGCCGACCGCGCCATTGCCGGTGCCGCCGTTGCCGACGGCACCTGCGCCGCCGGTGCCGGTCGCGCCTGCACTCGATGCGACGCCGCCACCCGCGCCGGCTGCCGCCGCTGCGGTACCGCCTGCGCCGCTGCTGCCGGCTGCGCCTGCACCGCCTGCATTGGCGGCTGCGGCACCTGCTGCCCCAACTGCGCCGCCTGCGCCGTTACCTGCGGTATTGCTTGCTGCCGCACCTGCCGCGCCCGCTGCGCCGCTGGCACCGGAGCCGCCGTTGCCACTTCCTGCGCCACCCGAGGCCATCGAACTGGTGGAATCTGCTGCGCCGCCGTTGCCGCTGGCTGCGCCTGAGCTACCCGCGCCCGCGGTGCCTGCCGCCGCACCGCCTGCGCGCTGCTGCTGCTGTCGGCCGCTACGTTAGCGCCGTTACCACCATTGCCGGTGGTGTTGCCGGTGTTGTTGCCACCGCCATTGCCGCCAGTGCCGCCATCGCTTCCGGTTCCGCCGTTGCCTTGCGGGCCGGTCATGCCGCCTGCGCCGCTGGCGCCACCGGTGGATGCGCCGGCATCGGCCGTCGAGGCACCGCCTGCGCCGCCATCGTTCGAGGACCGTCCGCCCGAAGCGAAGGAGCTGCCGCCGGCATAGCCGCCATCAGCATGCGCGAAGGATTTGCCGTCGCCGCCATAGCCCTTGCCCATGGCGCCGTTGCCACCGTTGCCACCAGCGCCGCCACTGCCGGCCACGGCACTGCCGGTGGTGCCACCGCTGCCGCCACTGCCGCCATTGCCGCCGCTGCCACCGGTCGCGTCGGCGGTGGTGCCGCCCGACCCGCCACTCGCGTTACCCGATGCACCGCCGTTGCCCGAGCCCCGGCGCCGCCCGCTCCGGCGATCGCCTCGCGCCGCCATTGCCGCCGCTGCCCGTGCCGCCTGCACCGCCATAACCCACGCCGCCGGTGCCCTGACCGCCGGTACCGCTGCCGCCATTGCCGCCGGTGGCACTGGCATATCCGCTGTTACCACCATTGCGCCGACGGCGTCTTTGGCCTTGCCACCATCGCCGCCGTTTCCTGCCGCGGCGCTGCCATTGGTGGCGCTGCCGTTTGTTACGGCGCCTGCAGTGGCACTGCCGTTGGAACCGGTGCGCCGCCGCCGCCGCCGGCGCCGCCCGAACCACCGGCACCGGCATGGCCGCCATCGCCGCCGCTGCCGCCGCTGCCGTTGCCCCCGGCAGCGTTTCCGCCGGTACCGTTGCCGCCTGCGCCGCCCGAACCGCCACTGGCGCCGTCGGCGTTGCCTGTGTTGGATACGGCGTTTCCGATACCCCAGATCTGGTTATTGGTTACCGAGCCCTCGAGCTTGCTTACGGCCACCGCCTTGTTTTCGTTGAAGGCATTGCTGAAGCTGCTGCTTGCCGAACCGCCGTTGTTGGCGGCGGCGTTGCCATAATCGGTCGCCTTGGCCCAGCCTTCGTTGTCACGGTTGTCGCCGCTGCTCTTGTTGTTGCCGACGTCGGTCTTGGCGCGGTTGTCGGAGCCGACCTTGACCGATGAATATTCGTTTGCGTTCGGTCCGTTCCCTTGGCTCGATGTCGCCGTTGCCGTCTGGTCGACGGTGTCGTTGCCGGCGCCTTGTCCGGCATGCTCGCCATTGACCACCGGGTTTGCAAAGGCAGCGCCGGACATGCCGAAGGCCACCGCCAGTGCTGTCGAGATAAGCGTGAGTCTCATCGTTGTCTCCCATTAACGTGAGCTCCGACGAAGGTCGGCTCTCCGCTCACTCTTAGCGCAAGTTGCAGGCCAGCCCCGTGATGAATAGGTAAGTGGTTGAATTAAAAAGTGAAAAAATGTTTCATTATTTGTTGCTGGCCGCCGTTGCGGATCGAAGTGATCCAGAAGTTGAACACTTCGCAGGCGCAGCATTATTTGATTGCAATGCAACATTTGATTAAAAATTACTAAAAATCATAGAGATAGAGCCTCGATGCGGGTCCGGATGGGAGGTGTTCGAGAAATGACACACTTTTTGGGTGGGCCTGGATTGCGCATCGGCGACGCCTCGCGGTCGCCTGATTTGTCGACCAAGTTATTGAACTTGAACGAATTTTAAGGTTCTTCGAGACGCCGGCGGGGCTGGTGGGGGGCGAGATGTAAATTCGCGTAGTCGACATGCCAACGGCGAGCGCAAGCGATGAAGCCACGCCTTGTTATTGCCAGGCCCCCGCGCGTGCCAGCTTCAAGGGGGTATGCAGGCTCGCCGCTGGCGATATCGATTCTTGCACTGACGGTGAGTATCGCGTCATCCGCGCAGCGAGACCAGGCTGCCGCGCGTGGCGCGGCCGGTGGCTCCCGAGTCCCATGCACCGGAATGGTGCGTGGCGGTGTCGGCCATTTGGTTTACGGTACGGCATTCAGTTCGCAAAACCAACGCGGTAGCCGGCTGTTCGAAGCGCAGCCAGTTCGCAGGGCGGCAAGCCCGGCACGGGCCGACGCGGGTCGTGCGGTTGCTTCGGTGTGTTGGTGAAGGTTTCGCAGTAGCGTCGATTGTGCGCTGCCGGGGCGGGAACGCTAATTGCTTGATCACAGCTCCAATGCGAGCCCAACCTCCAATTCGAGCACCCCGGCAGCTATGAATGCGCCGCGCCCGTTCGAGCAGCCTGCGCCGCCCGCCACCCAGCGGGTGGTCAAGGTGCGCCGCGACTACAACACCTGGGTCGCCCGCGAGACGCTGGAAGACTATGCGCTGCGCTTCACGCCGCGCAGCTTCCGCAAGTGGTCGGAGTTGCGGGTGGCCAACACCGCCTTTGGCGCGGCGTCCTTTTTGGTGCTCGAGGCGGTGGGGGCGACGCTGCTGGTGGACTACGGCTTCATCAATGCCTTCTGGGCGATCCTGGCCACTGGCCTGATCATCTTCCTGGCGGGCCTGCCAGTGAGCCTGTATGCGGCGCGCTACGGGGGTGGACATGGACTTGCTGACCCGCGGTGCGGGTTTCGGCTACATCGGCTCGACGCTTACTTCGCTGATCTACGCGAGCTTCACCTTCATCTTTTTCGCGCTCGAGGCCGCCATCATGGCCTACGCGCTCGATCTCGCCTTCGACATCCCGCCGGCCTGGGGCTACCTCATCTGCGCGCTGGTGGTGATTCCGCTGGTGATGCACGGGGTCACCGCGATCAGCCGCCTGCAGACGCTCACCCAGCCGCTGTGGCTGGTGATGCTGGTGGTGCCCTACATCTACGTATTGCGCGAGAACCCCGACGTGCTCGCGGGATTGATGGCCTACGGCGGCCAGGATGGCCGCGGCACGCAGTTCGACCTCAACCTCTTCGGCGCGGCGGTCACCGTTGGCGTGGCGCTGATCACCCAGATGGGCGAGCAGGCCGACTACCTGCGCTTCATGCCGGAGCGCACCGCGCGCGCGCCGCGGGCGGTGGCTCGCCGGGGTGCTCATCGGCGGACCTGGCTGGGTGGTGCCCGGGGTGCTCAAGATGCTCGGCGGGGCGCTGCTCGCGTGGCTGGCGATTCGCAACTCGGTGCCGGTGGATCGCGCGGTCGATCCCAACCAGATGTATCTGGTCGCGTGGGAGTACGTGTTTCCGAACCTCGGCTGGGCGATCGCCGCCACGGCGCTGTTCGTGCTTGTCTCGCAGCTCAAGATCAACGTCACCAACGCCTATGCCGGCTCGCTGGCGTGGTCGAACTTTTTCGCGCGGCTCACCCACAGCCATCCGGGGCGGGTGGTGTGGGTGGTGTTCAATACCCTGATCGCGCTGATGCTGATGGAACTCGATGTGTTCCAGGCGCTCGGCAAGGTCTTGGGGCTCTACTCGAACATCGCGATCTCCTGGATGATGGCGGTGGTCGCCGACCTGGTGATCAACAAGCCGCTGGGCCTGTCGCCGCCCGGTATCGAATTCAAGCGCGCCCACCTCTACGACATCAATCCGGTCGGGGTGGGGGCAATGGGCATCGCCTCGGCGCTTTCGGTGGCGGCCTATTTCGGTGCCTTCGGCGTGGCGGCGCAGTCGTTCTCGGCGCTGATCGCGCTGCTCACCGCCTTCGTGGTCTCGCCGTTGATCGCCTGGGCGACCCGCGGGCGCTACTACATCGCGCGTCAGTCCGAGCCGGGGCGGGGGTGCAGCGCTGCGTGATCTGCGAGCGCAGCTACGAAGCCGACGACATGGCGCGCTGCCCGGCCTACCAGGGCAGCATCTGTTCGCTGTGCTGCTCGCTCGATGCGCGCTGCAATGACCTGTGCAAGCCCGAAGCAAGTCTTTCGGCACAGTGGAGCCGGGCGATGCAGTACCTGCTGCCGCGCCGGGCATGGCCATTCATCGATTCGGGGCTGGGGCACTACCTGTTGCTGATGGCCGTGGTGCTGCCCTTCCTGGCACTGTTGCTGGGTCTTTTCTACTATCACCAGTTCAGGGTCTTCGGCGATGCCGCGGTGGCGCTCACGCCGGCACTCAAGCTCAGCTTCCTGAAGGCCTACGCCGTGCTCACCTTGCTTGCTTGGGGGGGTGGTGGTGTGGTGGATGGTGCTGACCCACAAGAGTCGCCAGGTTGCCCAACAGGAATCGAACCGCCAGACCCACCTGCTGATGCGCGAGATCGCCTCGCACAAACGCACCGACGAGCAGTTGCAGAAGGCCAAGCAGACCGCCGAGCTCGCCAACCAGGCGAAGAGTCGCTATATCACCGCGATCAGTCACGAACTGCGCACGCCGCTCAATTCCATCCTCGGCTATGCGCAGATCCTCGATGGCGATGCCTCCATCCCCGTGCATCGGCGGCAGGCGATCAATGTCATCCGGCGCAGCGGCGACCTGCTTGCTGTCGCTCATCGAGGGCACGCTCGACATCGCGCGCATCGAGGGCGGAAAGCTGACCCTCGAGGTCCGGCCGCTCGACTTCGAGGACTTCCTGCAGCAGGTCGTCGGCATGATCGAGCCGCAGGCGCGGGCGCGGGGCCTGGTGTTCGAATTCCGCCCCGAGGGCGAGCTGCCGGCGGTGGTGCGCGTCGACGAGAAGCGGCTGCGCCAGGTGCTGATCAATGTGTTGGGCAATGCGGTCAAGTTTACCCAGAGCGGGTCGGTGACGATGCGGGTGCGCCATGCTCGCGAGATGGCGACCTTCGAGATCGAGGACACCGGCCCGGGCATCACCGAAGCCGAGATGCAGCGCATCTTCGAGCCCTTCGCGCGCGGCTCCGCCGCCCAGCATGCGGCCGGCGCGGGCCTGGGCCTGACCATCAGCCGGATGTTCGTCGATGTGATGGGCGGACAGCTCGAGGTCGATAGCACGCCAGGCACGGGCTCGATCTTTCGCATTCGCCTGTTCCTGCCGCACCTGCACTCGGCCGAGGCTGCGCGCGTCCTGCCCAGGGTGGAGCGCATCGCTTACCGGGGGCCGCGGCGACGCATCCTGGTGGTGGATAACGAGCGGGTGGATCGCGAGCTGCTGGTCAACGTGCTGGTGCCGCTGGGCTTCGAGGTGGGGAGGCCGAATCCGGCCAGCAATGCCTCGGGATGGTGGCCGATTTTCGACCGGAGGTGATCTTCATGGACCTCGCCATGCCGGGCATCGACGGATGGGAGACGATACGGCGCATTCGCCGCGACGGCCTTTGCCATGCGCATGTCGCGGTGATCTCGGCCAATGCCTTCGACAAGGGGCTGGACAACGACGTGGTTTTGCCGGCCGAGGATTTCATCCTCAAGCCGGTCAAGGTGAGCGCGCTGCTCGACTGGCTCGGCCAGCGCCTGTCACTCGAGTGGGTGATTCGCGGCGCGGCCTCGGCGAGCCCTGCCGACGTCCCGGCCGCGAGGCAGGCGCCGGCGGCGTTGTGCTACCCGGCGCAGGCCGAGCTCGAGGCGCTTGCCGCGCTGGTCGACACCGGCTATGTGCGCGGCATCCAGAAACGGCTCGACGAGATCGAGGCGCGGGATCCGGACAGTACGGACTTCGTGGCGATGGTGCGCGACCTGGCCAGCGGCTTTCAGCTGGATGCGATCAAGAGCCTCATCATCGAACGAGGACGCGATGACTGAACGAATGCTTCCGGAGGCCGACGTGGTGCTGATCGTCGACGATGTGCCGGACAACCTCGCGGTGCTGCACGACGCTCTCGATGAATCGGGTTTCACCGTGCTCGTCGCCACCAATGGGGAGAGTGCGCTGGCGCGGGCGAGGCAGAGCCTGCCCGACGTGATCCTGCTAGACGCGGTGATGCCCGGCATGGACGGATTCGAAGTCGCTCGCCGGCTCAAGGCCGACTATACGACACAGCAGATTCCGATCCTCTTCATGACCGGGCTGACCGAGACCGAGCATGTGGTGAACGCCTTCGAGTCGGGTGGTGCCGACTATGTGACCAAGCCGATTCGCCCCCGCGAGGTGCTCGCCCGCATCAACGCCCATCTGCACAGCGCACGCCTGACCAAGCAGGCGCGCAGCGCGCTCGACGCCTTTGGCCAGGCCACGCTGGCGATGCGCATTTCCGACGGTCGCCTGATGTCAGACGCCGCTGGCGAGGAAACTGCTCGAGGAGTTCGCCGGCACGCAGGACGACATCGCGCCACGTGGCCTGCGCAACTGGATCGAGGGCGCCGCGGCAGCCCGCGCAGACGGTCGCGACAGCTTGCCGCTGTCGCTCACCCGCGGTGCGCGGCGGCTCATCGTCACGCTGCACAACCGCACTCCCGAGGGCGAGTGGCTGATCGGCATGCGCGAGGAATCGGACGAGGCGGCGATCGAGGCGCTGGGACATGCCTTCCAGCTCACCGGGCGCGAGGCGGAGGTGCTCTACTGGGTGATCAAGGGCAAGACCAACAAGGACATCGGCGAAATCCTCGGGACCAGCCCGCGCACGGTGCATAAGCATCTTGAACACGTCTTCGAGAAGCTCGGCGTGGAAACCCGTACCGCCGCGGCGGCGCTGGCGATGAACAAGGTGAGGGTCGGCGGCGCCCCCCACGGCGCCGATTGAAGCGGCAGCGCGGACTTCAGCAGACGGTCTCGGCCCGGACCGCGGCGGCAGGCAGTGCGAGGCTGCCGAAGAGATCGCGCGGGTCGGCAAGCTCGGGGACGAGCTCGATCTCCCGGCCGATCGATTCGTCGCAGGCAAGCTGGTAGAAGTAGCGCAGGGTCGAGAAATCCTCGAGCGCGAAACCCACAGAGTCGAAAAGCGTGACTTCCTCGGCCGTGCGCCGCCCGGGCGCCTTGCCCGCGAGTACCTGCCAAAGCTCGGTTACCGGGAAGTCGTCGCCCATCTGCTGGATTTCGCCCTCGATGCGGCTCTGCGCCTCGTACTCAACCACCACGCGCGCGCGCTCGACGATCGCCGGGTCGATCTCGGTCTTGCCCGGGCAGTCGCCGCCGATCGCGTTGATATGCATGCCGGGCTCGATCATCCCCGGACGCAGGATGGTGGCGTGCGTCTTGTCGGCGGTCACCGTGGTGACGATGTCGGCGCCGCTGGCCGCCTCCTCGGCGCTGCCGGCGAGCGTGAGCCTGAGGCCGCTGACCGATGCCAGGTTGCGGCGCAGCTTTGCCGAGGCAACCGGGTCGACGTCGAAGGCGCGAATCTCCTTGATGCCCAACATGCGGTGGAAAGCCAGCACCTGGAACTCGCTCTGGCAGCCGTTGCCGATGATCGCCATGCTTCGTGCGTCGGCTCGCGCCATCGCCTTGGCGGCCAGCGCCGAGGTGGCGGCGGTGCGCATCGCGGTGGCGAGCGTCATGTCGCATAGCAGCAGCGGGTAGCCGGTGGCGACCTCGGCCAGTACGCCGAAGGCCATCACGGTGAGTTTGCCGTGACGCTGGTTGCGCGGATGCCCATTCACGTACTTGAAGCCATAATGGGTGCCATCCGAGGCGGGCATCAGTTCGATCACGCCGACGCTAGAATGGCTGGCAAGGCGAGGGCATTTGTCGAAGTCCTGCCAGCGCAGGAAGTCTTGGCGGATGAAGGCGGCGAGTTGCTCCAGGGTCTCTTCGATACCTCGCGCCTGCACCAGTCGTCGAATGTCGCGGATGTCGAGATAACGGGTCATGGGGCTGCTCCTTGTCGGGACCTCAAGCTCAGACCATTGTCGACGCATGACGGTTTAGCGAACAGCATGAATACAGTCTAGAACGCAGTGTAAATTGCGCATTTCGACAGACATGAATGACGATCTGTACAAGATGGACGATGTAGACCGTGAGCTGATCGGGTTGCTGCGCGACAATGCCCGGCTGCCGCTGGCGACGATCGCCAAGCGCCTGCGGGTGTCGCGAGGCACGGTGCAGAACCGGCTGCGCAAGCTCGAGGACAGCGGCGTGATCGTCGGCTATACGCTGCGCCTCAAGCCGGTCGCCGAACCCCACCGGATTCGCGCCTGGATGGGCATCGCGGTTGCCGGCAATACCTCCGAGAGCGTGCTGCGCGCGCTTCGTGGCGAGCCGAGCGTGCACACCCTGCATTCGACCAACGGACGTTGGGATTTCGTCGCGGAGCTTCGCGCGGACAGCCTCGAGGCCTTCGACAGGGTGCTCGGTCGCATTCGCGCGATCGACGGCGTCGAGGCCAGCGAAACCAGCATTCTGTTGTCTACCCACAAGCTCTGAGCGGAAATGCTGCGGCGCACAATCAATGCTTTCACTCTTTCTTGTTACGTGTATATTAAAGTTGTGCAATGCAACATGTTGTCCCGCTCCCGTTCCAGAACCCGCCTCCGGAGATCGTCATGTACAGCGCTGAAAAACTCGCCGGCAACGGCCTCAAGTCGGTTGAAATGCTTTATTCCCTTGCCGGTTCGTCCTTCGACGCCACCGAGCGGCTGACAACGCTCACCCTCGATACCGTGCGCACCGGCATCGATGACAGCGCGCTAGGCCTCAAGGCGCTTGTGGCCGTGAAAGAGCCCCGTGAAGCGCTGGTGCTGGCGGCCGGCATGATCGAACCGACGCTGCTCTGCGGCCTGGCTTATCTGCGCGGCTGCTACGGCATCCTGACAGCCTGGGGCGCAACGCTGGGCGGGCTGGTCGAGGATCAGGCGATACTGTTCGAAGGCGAGCTCAGCGCGGCCCTCGAACACATGGGCAGGACCCTGCCCCACGGCGGCGAGGCCGTGTCGTCGGCGGTCAAGGCGGCGCTTTCGCAGGCCGGCAGCGTGGCCGGCGAGGCAGGCAGGATCACCCGCGACGTGATCGATCAGGCCGAAGCGAACGTGATCCGAAACACCGACGCGATGGTTCGGCTGGTCTCGAGCGCGGCCCGCAAGGCGGCCTGAATCACCGGCGCTGCCTGCCGGGTGTGTAGCTCTTCAGCCGTCGTGTCTGCGCGTCAGCCGGGCAATCGGGTCGATTGCCTCTTGGCGTCGCGTCGATGTCCGCCAGGGCGGACGTCCGTGGGATAATCCGCGGCCTCGCCCGCCGGGCGAGCCCGCCAGGATGCGAACCGCCCGCAGTGTCCGATACCAGTACATCCCGCTTGTTCGCTCATCGCGCCTTCGTTGCCTACTGGTTTGCGCGGATCAGCAGTGCCAGCGCCTACCAGATGCTCACCGTGGCGGTTGCCTGGCAAGTCTATGATCTGACCCGCAGCGCCTTCGCGCTGGGACTCGTGGGGCTGGTGCAGTTTCTGCCGAAGCTGGTCCTGATGCCTGTGGCGGGCGAGTTGGCCGATCGCTTCGAGCGCAGGCGCGTCGTTGCCGGCGCCCAGGCGCTGCAATTCGTGACCCTGCTCTTGCTTGCGCTCGGCACCGGCTTCGGATTTCTGTCGCTGCCGCTCATCTATGTGTTGCTGGCCGCGAACGGTGTCGGGCGCACCTTCGAGATGCCCGCGATGCAGGCCTTGCTGCCGTCGCTGGTTCCGAATGCGCTGCTGGCTCCGGCCGTGGCGATGAGCGCATCCGCGTTTCAGGTCGCGACCATCGCCGCGCCGGCCGTTGCAGGCTTCATCTACGCCCTCGGGCCTGCCGTGGTGCACGCCATTGCGACCTCGATGTTCGCGTTGTCGATCGTGCTCATCGTTGGCGCCCGGCCGATCCGCAGCCAGGGCTTCGTCACCGCTGGTCAGTCGGGATGGCAGAACTTTCTCGAGGGGCTGCGCTTCATCCGCGCTGAGCGGGCGGTGCTGGGCGCGATCTCGCTCGACATGATGGCGGTGCTGCTCGGCGGTGCCACTGCGCTGTTGCCGATCATCGCCAGCGAAGTGCTGCACACCGGCGCCTGGGGACTGGGGCTGCTGCGCTCGGCGCCGGCGGTCGGTGCGCTCGGAATGTCGCTGTGGCTTGCCCGGCGACCGCTCGAGAGGCGGGTGGGGCCGCTGATGTTCGGTGCCGTGGCACTCTTCGGTCTTGCTACCATTGCCTTCGGACTGTCGACCGAGCTGTGGCTGTCGATGGTTTCGCTGGGTGTGCTGGGCGCGGCCGACATGGTCAGCATGGTCTTTCGCGGTGCCTATGTACAATTGGCCACCCCGGATGCGATGCGGGGGCGGGTCGGCGCGGTCAACGGGCTCTTCATCGGCGCCTCGAACCAGCTCGGCGAGTTCGAGTCGGGCGTGACCGCCGCCTGGTTCGGGGCGGTACCGGCGATCGTCATGGGCGGCCTCGGGACCCTGCTGGTGGTGGGCCTGTGGATGCGATGGTTTCCCGAACTCGCGAAGCTCGACCGTCTGCCGGACGGCGCGGCATGAGTTGGCCTCAATTCGACACCTGAACCTGGACGAAGATGAACATTACGACTCCGGCACTGCTTTTCCCCGCCATTTCGCTGCTGCTGCTCGCCTATACCAACCGCTTCCTGTCGCTGGCGCAGGTAATTCGCCAGTTGCATTCTTCGCCAGAGCGCGGCACCCCGGTGGTGGACCGGCAGATTCCCGGGCTCAAGCTGCGCATCGTCATGATCAAGTACATGCAGGGCCTCGGTGTGCTGAGCTTCCTGCTGTGTGCGTTGTCGATGCTCTCGCTGTTCATGGGCTACGATGCGCCGGGCAAGCTGCTGTTCGGCGCCAGCATCGTGATGCTGGCGGTCTCTCTGGTGCTCTCGCTGGTCGAAGTGCTGCTGTCGACGAATGCGCTCGAGATCGTGGTGGAAGATCTCGAGCGTCCGGGCGCCACAACTGCGGCGGCGAGCCTGCAAGATGACGAGGGGCCGGCGGACGGCCGCATGTGACCGATCGAGCCGCGGCCCGCCCGTTTCGTGCGTGCCTATTTCCCGGGCGTCTCGCCCGGGTCGGGTGCGGGGTCCGCAAGCGCATCGTCGATCGCCTGGTCGAGCATTTCCCCGCCAACGTAGCCGGCGGCGCCACCGGCCACGGCGGCGACCGGGTGTCTCGTGGCCAGGCCTGCGATCACGAAGCCGCCGACTGCGCCGATTGCGCCTAGCGCGCTGAGGCCGCCCGATACGATCGTGGATTCATGTTCCGTGAGGATGTGCATGATCTTCTCCTTGTTGTGCCTTTGCGTCGGTGCCTGGCCTACAGCTTGGCGGGGCCGATGAAGGGTTCGGTGCCGGTCGCCACCCAGTTTCCCCCGATCGCGATGTAAAGACCTGCGTAGTGCTTGTTGAGATCGGAGAATGTTCCGCCGTTGAGGTCGGTGTAGGTGTCGCCTACTTTCCCGTAGCCGCCGCTGATGCGCTCGAGATCGCTGGCTTGGATGCTTTGCATGATCTGCCTCCTGTGCTCGCATAGTGGATTCGCTGCGCCGCGGGTTGCGGCGCAGCGCCGCTTGAAATGGCGCCGGGCAATGCCCTTGCCATGGTTCCAAGTGTGGCGCGAGGCGCGCCGTGGGGAAGTGACACCCGTCACCCGGGCGAAGTGCAGGATGCCCGGCGGGTGAACCCGGTCATTTCGCCGCGAGGCAGGTGCCGAAGTATTGCCAGGCCATGCGCAAGGCATCCGGGCCGCGCGGATCGGAGAAAGCCTGGCTGGCGATGCCGCCGCTCCAGGCGTGGCCGAGACCGCGGATGCGCAGCAGCCTTGCAAGCGGCTTGCCGTCGAGCTTCCAGTCGACCCGGGTGCACGGATAGCGGGTGCCGCGGGCAAGCTCGGCGCTCGACGAGGTGATCTTGCCGTGGCCGGCGGCGAGGGTGAGCCATAGGCCGACCGCGGCATCGCCATTGGCCGGGGCAACCATCAGGTCCGCGTCGCCGTGCAGCACCAGCAGCGGCGGCAGGCGTTCTTGGGCGAGACGCTGCGCCAGCTCCTCGACATCGGGCAGGCGCCCTCCGCGTAGCGTCTGGCCGGCCTGGATCAGCGTGCCGGCGCTGTTGGGCGCTGCGCCCGAGTGGCTGGCAACGGCGACGAAGGTCTGCGGATAGCGCAGCGCGAGGGTGAGCGACATCGCGCCCCCGGCAGAAATCCCCATCGCAAAGCATTGCCCGGCGCGCACTGGCTGCGTGGCGCAGACATGGTCGAGAATCGACTTCAGGATGGCCGTTTCCAGGTTCACCAGCGGATCGGCGCCGAACCAGTTCCAGCAGCGCTGGGGGTTGGCTTCCTGAGCCTGCTCGGGAAGCAGCAGTGCGATCTGCTTGCTCCTGCCGAAGCTGGCCGCCCGGGTCGAGGCGGCAAAGCCCGCCGCATCCTGGCTGCAGCCATGCAGCAGCATGATGAGCGGCACCGGCCGGCTGGCCGAGGCTCCCGGCGGCAGGTAAAGCCAGTAACGGCGCATTGCCATCGGGCCTAGGCCCCAGCGGCCCTCCAGCCACTTGCCGCCGCGCGCGCCGGCGTACGGCTTGGGCCCCGGTGTGAACACGCCCGACAGCGCGTGCCGGGTCGCCTTGCCGCTGTTTCTGGCCTGGCTTGCGGCGATCCTCCCGACGGTCTTGCCGAGCTTGCCGGTCGCGCGGCCGGTGCTGCGCGAGAGCGCGAAGAGCGCCCCCAGCCAATCCTGTTTGCGGCGCTTCATGGTGCAGGGCCGGGAGACGTCGGGCGGCGCATCTCAGGTGACCGGGCCATCTGCCTCGTCGGCTGCCGCCGCGGCGAGCTCCTGTTCGAGCAGGGCGGCCAGTTCCTCGTGCGCTTCATTTGCCGACTGGATCAGCTGGCCCTCGTCATGGTAGAGCGCCTGCTCGCGCTTGAGCAGTTCCTGGTCGTGGGCGGCGAAGCGCTCGACGATCTGCCTGGCCACCGCGGGCGGCTTGCCCAGCACCTCGAAGATCATGCGCGCCATCTCCAGGCTGGACTTGAAGGCCTCGCGCATCTGCAGCGTCACCCCGAGGTCCATCAGGCGATAGGCATGAAAGCGGTCGCGCGCCCGTGCCACGATCTGCACATGCGGAAAGTGCTTGCGCACGATCTCGGCACAGCGCAGCGAGGTTTCGATGTCGTCGATCGCCAGCACCAGGATCTTCGCCTCGCCGACCCGGGCGGCATCGAGCACCTCGAGATGGGCGGCATTGCCGTAGTAGGCCTGGATGCCGAAGCGCCGCATCATGTCGACCTCTTCGCGGTTCTTGTCCAGCGCGGTGAACTGGACGCCGCGCAGACGCAGTACCCGTCCGATGATCTGGCCGACACGGCCGAAGCCGGCAATCACCACCTGATTGGCCTCGTGCGGCATTTCGTCGGCCTGCGGTTCGGGCTCCTCGGCGGCGCGCTTGGCATCGTATCGATCGCTGAGGATGAACAGCACCGGGGCGATCGCCATCGACAGCGCTACCGCCAGGGTCAGCTGCTCGACCACTTCGGCCGGCATGATGGCGCTCGCGCGGGCAGCGCCGAAGAGCACGAAGGCGAATTCGCCGCACTGCGCCAGCGCCAGCGCCTGCATCCGCGAAACCTTGGCGTTGCCGCCCACCAGGCGGCGCAGGCCGTAGAGGCCGAAGCCCTTGATCGCCAGCAGGCCGACGGTAAAGCCGATCACGTTGATTGGATGCTGGACGATCATGCCGAGGTTGATGCCCATGCCCACGGCGATGAAGAAGAAGCCCATCAACAGGCCCTGGAAAGGCGCGATCGAGGCCTCCAGCTCATGGCGGAAGTCGGAGTCGGAGAGCAGCACGCCGGCCACGAAGGCGCCCAGCGACATCGACAGGCCGCTGGCTTCGAGCAGCAGCGCGAGTCCCAGCGCGGTGGCGAGCGAGGCGGCCGTGAACATCTCGCGGCTGTCGATGCGGCTGACGTGGCGGAATACCCGGTCGAGAATCGGCCGGCCGATCGCGATCACCACACCCAGCACCACCAGCCCCACCACCGGCGAGACCTTGTCCTCGTCCTGGGTCGCGCCCAGCAGTGGCAGCAGCGCCAGCAGCGGAATGACCATCAGGTCCTGGAACAGCAGGATCGCGAAGGTCTCGCGGCCATAGCGGCTATGCAGTTCGCGCCGCTCGGCGAGGGTCGGCAGCACGAAAGCGGTCGATGACAGCGCCAGTGTCAGGCCGACGAGAATGGCGATCGGCCAGTCCAGACCGAGCAGGTAGGCAACGCCGATGAGCAGTGCGCCGACGCCGAAGAACTGCAGGCCGCCGAGTCCGAAAACCGGTTTGCGCAGTGCCCACAGTCGCGAGGGCTGGAGTTCCAGGCCAATGATGAAAAGCAGCAGCACCACGCCGAGCTCGGCGGTGTGCAGCAGGTTCTCCGGGTCATGCACCACGCCCAGGCCCCATGGGCCGATCAGCACCCCGGCGGCGAGATAGCCGAGCACCGTGCCGAGGCCGGCGCGCTTGAAGAAGGGGACCAGCAGCACGGCGACGGCGAGCAGGGCGGCAAAGGTGGCGACTGATTGCATGAGCAGATGAGGTGGTTGGGGTCGAGGGTGCAGTATCGCCGGAATCAGGTGAAGATGGGGCGAAGCCCGGCCTTGCCGATGTGCTTGGCGACGACCGCATGAAGGGTTTCGAGCTTGAGCGGTTTCTCGATGAAGTCGTCCATGCCGGCCTTTCTGCAGGCGGCCCGGTTCTCTTCGAAGACCTCGGCGGTGACCGCGATCACCGGCATGCGGGGTTTCCCTTCGGCGGCCTCGAACTCGCGGATTCGCCGCGTCGCCTGCAGGCCGTCCATCACTGGCATGTGGCAGTCCATGAACACCATCCTCGGCCGCACCTCGAGCGATTCGAGCAGCGCCAGCGCGGCTTCGCCGTTCTCCGCCGAGTAGACCTGGCAGCCGATCCTTTGGAGCATGAGACCGATCAGCGAGCGGTTGACGGGGTCGTCTTCGACCACGAGCACCGGGCAATCGTGGACCATGCCGAGCGCCGGAGCCGGGGTGGGTGCGGTGCCTGTGCGGCCGCCCTCGATTGCGACGGCGCGGATCGTGAACCAGAAAAGCGAACCCTGCCCCTCCATGCTCTCGACACCCGCCTCGCCGCCCATCAGCTCGGCGAGGCGGCGCACGATCGACAGGCCCAGGCCGGTGCCGCCAAAGCGGCGTGTGGCCGAGACGTCGATCTGGGAGAATGGTTCGAACAGGTTCGCCTGGTGATTCCGGGCGATGCCGATGCCGCTGTCGCGAACCTCGAACCTGAGGCCGGGCACGCCGCCCGCAAGGGTGCGTTCGCCGCCGCTGATGTCGATGGAGCCTCGGTCGGTGAACTTGATCGCATTGCTGACGAGGTTTGAAACGATCTGCCTGAGGCGGATCGCATCCCCGCGGTTGCCGACCCGACCGGCCCTTGCCACCTCACCGTGAGAGTCAGTCCCTTGCCGCGCGCGTCGTGCGCAAAGAGCCCGCCGACCTGTTCGAGTATGCCTTTCGGATCGATGGTGCCGTCGACCAGTTTCATCCCGCCGGCCTCGACCTTCGAGAGGTCGAGAATGTCGTTGAGCAAGGCCAGCAAGGTGTTGCCGGCGTCAACGATGGTGCGGGCATACTCCTGGGTTTCGGCCAGGGTGTTGCCCGCCATCATCTGCAACTCGCCCATGCCGAGAATGGCATTCATCGGCGTGCGCAATTCATGCGACATGGTGGCAAGAAAACGGCTCTTGGCGAGGTTTGCGGCCTCGGCCGCTTCCTTGGCATCGCGCAGGGCCGCTTCATGCTCCTTCGACTCCGAGATGTCGATGAAGCTGCCGATGTAGTTGCTCACCGCGCCGCTGCGGTCGAAAACGGTGCCAATCGCCAGGCGCTGCCAGTAGAGGCTGCCGTCGTTGCGGCGGCAGACCCGGTCGCCACGCCATTCGCCCTGCAGCCGCACCGCGCCCCAGATCTCGCTCTCCGCTGCATCGTCATCGCCACAGTTGGAGAGCTCGCGAGGCGTTCGTCCGATTGCCTCGCTCTCGGTGTAGCCGGTGATCTCGGTGAACGCCGGATTGACGCGCACGATGCGCCGCTCGGCGTCGGCAATGAAGATGGCGTCGAAGGATTCTTCGAAGACCCGCGCTGCCAGTTCGTTGGCGTGGCGTGCGCGCTCCTGTTCCTTGCCCCTTCGCAGGTTGTAGCGATGCAGCAGGATCGCCACCAGCGCCACGAAGACCAGCGCCAGCCCCGCGGCGATGGCCAGGTTGCGGACCTCGATGCGCCAGCTGGCGAGCGCTTCATGGTGCGATACCCTGACCTCGATGACCAGCGGATAGCGCCGTGAGGCGCGGTAGGCGAGGATCTGCGGGTCCCCCTTGCGATTGTCCTCCAGCACTCCGATCTCCTTGTCCTGCAGCAGGGTGCTGAAGACCGGATGCCCGGGATCGCTCGAGCCCGGCCTGGCGGCCTGCGGCCGGGTGGACAACAGGAGGGTGCCGTCGTAGCGGTAGAGTTCGACCACATATTCCGGTCGGCCGACGATGCCGCTCAGAAAGGTGGCGAAGAAATCGGGGTTGATCGTGGCGACGGCATAGGGTGCGTCGGCCGACGCCTGGGAGCGGCGACTGCAGGTGAAGAAAAACGCACTGCGGGCCGCGTCGATGCCCTCCTGCACCGGCACCCCATCGGCCAGGTCGCGGCCGCGCCAGACACGTGAAATCGCAACCGGGGCGCGCGCCGGGCGCAACTTCGAATTCGGCAAGGGCTGGCCCGGCCAGGCTGCGGCCGGTCGCAGCCCCGGTCGAGTCCGCCTCGACGCGGCCCGAGGCGGAGACGATCGCGAGTGTGCGGACCGACGGAAGACCGGCCAGGTCGCGAGCCAGCAAGGCGTCGAACCCTGCATCGCCGCTGTCCGCGGTGTCGACCCATTGGTCGGCGCGGCGCTCGAGCAAGCGGTCGACCGCTTGCAGGGTCTGCGTGATCTCGCGTTCGCTGACACGGGCCAGTCCTTCCGCAATGGTGCGGTGATTGGCAAGGTTCTCGATACGCAGCCGGTTCGCGTGGTAGACGGTGGCGAGAACGATCAGCACCGAGAAGATCAGCAGCACCAGGCTCATCGCCCGCGCCAGCGAGCCGGCATCCGGCGTCGACGCCTCTGGCTGGGTCACCTCAGGGCGACTGTTGCTGGTCTTCATGGCAGCCGTTGCCGGGGGTCGATGACGATCGGGTCGAGAGCGTAGCGCGTCGCGATGCTGCGCAGGGTCCCGTCGGCGCGGGTCCGCGCGAGGAAGGCGTCGAGCCTCGCCAGCCATGCCGGATCGCCTTTTCTGAGCGCGTAGGCGTAGTCGACCGGGAAGTAGGCGCCGGGCGGGTCGATGATTTTCACCCAGTCGTGGTTGTCGATCATCTTGCGGGTAAAGGGGTAGTCGGACATGAAGACATCGATGCGTCCCGCCTCGAGTTCACTTTCGCGACTGGCGGGCGCCTGCACCACCACCAGATCGGCATGCCTGAGCCGCTTGCTCATCAGCCCTTCCTGATAGGTCCCGGCAGTCACGCCGACACGCACGCCGTCGCGGTCGATGTCCTCCCAGCGCTTGATCCGCGAACTGTTGCGCATCGTCACCGCATGGATATCGGAGCGCAGGTAGGGCGTCGTGAAGGCCAGGCGTTCGCTGCGTTCGGCAGTGATGCCGACGGCCATCATCGCCACGTCGCAGCGCTCGTTCTCGAGGTCGCCGATGAATCGCGCGAAGCTGCTGTCCACCAGATTGAGGCGGACGCCAAGCTGGCTGGCGAGTTCGCGCGCCATCTCCACGTCGAGCCCGGCAACGGTGCCGGATTTCGGGTTCCTGAAGCTGATGCCGTAGTACTCGGGCCAGATGCACACGTCCAGAGTCCCGGTGGTCGCGAGTTTGTCGAGTCGTGGCCTTGCTGCGTGCGCTAAAGGCAGCAGCGCGGCGCAGGCGCAAGTCATCGCAAGGGTGATCGTCATGCGCGGCAGGCGATTTCGTTTGAGCACCGGAGGCTTCTTGCAGTGAGGCAAGTCTCCGATGCTAGGGGCTTTGGCGGGTATTTTCAAACCAACTTCGGTTGTGGACACAAAAGCTCATCGGCCCATCCAGCGCATCGCCGCGGAGGACCTACGCAATCTTGCGTATTCCGCACTCCGGTGCGACTCCCTAATCTGGAGTCGTGCACTGCAACACGACGCTCCGGCCGCTGCCGGCGTCCATGACACAGCCAATTTCCAAAGGGGAGTTATTCATGCAATCTCGTCGTCGCTTCATCAAGGCCCTGACCCTGTCCGCCTCGATCGCCGCTATCGGGCTGCCGATGGGCGCCAGCGCGGCCGATACCATCAAGGTCGGCATCCTGCATTCGCTGTCCGGCACCATGGCGATCTCCGAGACCGCGCTCAAGAACGTGGCGCTGATGACCATCGAGGAAATCAATGCCAAGGGCGGCGTGATGGGCAAGATGCTCGAGCCGGTGGTGGTCGACCCGGCCTCCAACTGGCCGCTGTTCGCCGAGAAGGCCCGCCAGCTGATCAGCCAGGACAAGGTCGCGGTGACCTTCGGCTGCTGGACCTCGGTGTCGCGCAAGTCGAGAACCCGGTCTTCAAAGAACTCAACGGCCTGCTCTTCTACCCGGTGCAGTACGAGGGTGAGGAACTCGAGAAGAACGTCTTCTACACCGGCGCGGCGCCCAACCAGCAGGCGATCCCGGCCGTCGAGTACCTGATGAGCGCCGAGGGCGGCAGCGCCAAGCGCTTCGTGCTGCTCGGTACCGACTACGTCTATCCGCGCACCACCAACAAGATCCTGCGCGCCTTCCTCCACTCCAAAGGAGTCAAGGACGAGGACATCATGGAGGAATACACCCCCTTCGGGCACTCCGACTACCAGACCATCATCGCCAACATCAAGAAATTCGCTTCCGCCGGCAAGAAGACCGCGGTGGTGTCCACCATCAACGGCGACTCCAACGTGCCCTTCTACAAGGAGCTCGGCAATGCCGGCCTGAAGGCGACCGATGTGCCGGTGGTGGCCTTCTCGGTGGGTGAGGAAGAACTGCGCGGCGTCGATACCAAGCCGCTGCTCGGCCACCTCGCGGCCTGGAACTACTTCATGACGATCAAGAACCCGGTGAACGCCGCCTTCATCAAGAAGTACCAGGACTGGGCTAAGAAGAACAACGTGCCCAACGCCGATACCGTGGTCACCAACGACCCGATGGAAGCGACCTACGTCGGCATCCACATGTGGGCGCAGGCGGTCGAGAAGGCCAAGTCCACCGACACCGACAAGGTCATCGCGGCGATGGGCGGGCAGACCTTCAAGGCGCCGTCGGGCTTCACCCTGACCATGGACAAGACCAACCACCACCTGCACAAGCCGGTCTATATCGGCGAAGTGAAGGCCGACGGCCAGTTCAACGTGGTGTGGAAGACCAAGGAGCCGATTCGTGCCCAGCCGTGGAGCCCGTTCATCGCGGGCAACGAATCCAAGCAGGGTCTTTAAGGTGCGATCAGGACGCCGTTTCTCCTCCGTGGCGGCGTCCTTTTGGGGGCCGGCCCGGCCGGCCCCGCTTATTCAATGGACAAGAACATGCGCAGTCTGATCACCAGTGTCCTGTTGGGTCTTTGCTGCCTGTTCGGATCTGCCCATGCGGCGCTCGATCCGGCGGTGCTGCAGGGATTTGCTTCGGAAGACTTCGGCGAGCGGCTGGCGGTCATCGGCCAGCTTGGCCAGATCGGCGACGAAGACGCGCGCCGGGTGCTCGAAGCCCTCGAAAACGACAGCCTCGCCATTGGCGGCGGCAAGGTGCTGATCTACGACGGCGAGAAGGCCATCGATGCGGCCAGCGGCGTTGCGCTCGAGGCGGTGCCGGAAGACATCGACACGCTTACCGTCAATAACCGCATGCGCACCGCGATCGAAGCGGCAAAGGCCGGCATGGCCCTTTTCTCGACGGACCCCACGGTACGGCTCACCGCCGCGACCCGGCTTCGCGACGGCGTCGATGCGACGACCCTGCCACTGCTCGAGAAGGCGCTTGCCAGCGAGCAGGACGCTGCAGTGCACGAGGTGCTCACGCTTGCGGTCTCGCGCGGCAATCTCGGCTCGGGCGAGGCGGCCAAGCGGCTCTCGGCGGCAATCGCGCTGGCAGACTCCGGCGACCCTTCGGTGCTGGCGCTGCTCGAGCCGCGACTCGATGCCAGCGTCGAGCCCGATGCCGCGGTGCGGGCGGCGGTCGCCGATGCGATCAGGTCGATCGAACGGCGCCTGGCGGTGGCGGGCGCGATCGGGACGGTGTTTACCGGTCTCTCGCTGGGCTCGATCCTGCTGCTCGCAGCGCTGGGTCTCGCCATCACCTATGGCGTGATGGGCGTGATCAACATGGCCCATGGCGAGCTGCTGATGGTTGGCGCCTATGCCACCTATGTGATCCAGGGGCTGTTCCAGAAATATCTGCCGGGCATGGTGGATGGCTACCTGCTGGCCGCGATCCCGGTGTCCTTCCTGGTCGCGGCGCTGGTCGGGGTGCTCATGGAGCGCACCGTGATCCGCTTCCTCTACGGCCGCCCGCTGGAGAGCCTGCTCGCCACCTGGGGCCTTTCGCTGGTGCTGATCCAGACCGCGCGCACCCTCTTCGGCCCGCAGAACGTGCAGGTCGACAACCCCAGCTGGATGAGCGGCGGCATCGCGCTGCTGGGCGATACCGTGCTGCCCTGGAACCGCGTCGTGATCATCGGTTTCGCCGCCTTCGTGCTGGTGCTGATCTGGCTGATGATGCAGAAGACCCGGCTCGGCATGTTCGTGCGTGCGGTCACCCAGAACCGCTCGATGGCCGGCTGCGTTGGCGTGCCCACCGCGCGTGTGGATACCCTGGCCTTCGCCATCGGTGCCGGGGTCGCGGGGCTGGGCGGTTGCGCGCTGTCGCAGATCGCCAACGTCGGTCCGGCGATGGGGCAGGGCTATATCGTCGATGCCTTCATGGTGGTGGTGGTCGGCGGCGTGGGCCAGCTTGCCGGCGCGGTATGGGCGGCGATGGGCCTGGGCCTGATCGCCAAGTTCCTCGAAGGCTGGACCGGTGCGGTGGTGGCGAAGATCGTGGTGCTGGTGTTCATCATCGTCTTCATCCAGAAGCGGCCGCAGGGACTGTTCGCCCTCAAGGGACGTTTCGTCGAGTCATGAGCCCGAATCATGCCCCGGCCTACTGCTGCGCGCCGCCGGGCCGGCGCTGCGATGCTCGCCGTACCACTTGGGCGGCTGCGCTTCTCCCACCCGTGCGACGGCGCTCGCAGCGGCCGGTGCACGTTTCGACGCAGTCTTGAACATGGAAAAGCACATGAGAACCCCACTGACAATCCGCTTCCTCACCAGCATGCCGCGCAAGGGCTGGCTGGCGCTGGCGATCTTTGCCCTGGTGGCCTGGGTCGGCGTGCCGATGGCGCATCTGATGTTGCCCGAATCGAGTCCCTTCTCGGTATCGGCCTACACCGTCACCCTGATGGGCAAGATTCTCTGCTATGCGGTGGTGGCGGTGGCGATGGACCTGATCTGGGGCTATGCGGGGATCCTTTCGCTCGGCCACGGTCTGTTCTTCGCGCTCGGCGGTTACGGCTTCGGCATGTACCTGATGCGCCAGATCGGCACCGACGGCAGCTATGGGGTAAACCTGCCCGACTTCATGGTGTTCCTCGACTGGAAGGAGCTGCCGTGGTTCTGGGTCGGCTCCGACAGCTTCCTGTGGGCGCTGGTCCTGGTGGTGGCGGTGCCGGGCGCGCTGGCCTTCATCTTCGGCTATTTTGCCTTTCGCTCGCGGATCAAGGGGGTGTATTTCTCGATCATCACCCAGGCCCTCACCTACGCCGCGATGCTGCTGTTCTTCCGCAACGAGACCGGCTTCGGCGGCAACAACGGCTTCACGGACTTCAAGCGCATCCTCGGTTACGACATCACCTCGCCCGAGATGCGGCTGACTCTCTTCGGCCTGTCGGCGGCGCTGCTGATGTTCGTGCTGCTGCTGGGGCGCTACCTGGTGACCTCGAAGTTCGGCCGGGTGCTGGCGGCGATCCGCGATGCCGAGAGCCGGGTCATGTTCATCGGCTATCAGCCGCTGTGGTACAAGCTCTTCATCTGGACGCTGTCGGCGGTGCTGTGTGCGCTCGCCGGGGCGCTCTACGTGCCGCAGGTGGGTATCATCAACCCTTCCGAGATGAGCGCCGCAAACTCCATCGAGATCGCCATCTGGGTGGCGGTGGGCGGGCGCGGCACGCTCGTCGGGCCGGTGATCGGGGCCTTCATCGTCAATCTTGCGAAGAGCTTCTTCACCGTCGAGTTCCCCGAGTACTGGCTGTTCTTCCTGGGCTTCCTGTTCATCGGCGTGACCCTGTTCCTGCCTGACGGCGTGGTGGGGCTGTGGCGCAAACTGTTCGCCCGCAAGCCGGCCACCGAAACCGAAAGCCCGCCTCCCGTCCAGAAGCCGGCCGCGGTGCCGGAAAAGGATGAGCACCTGGCCGCCAAGGGAGCAGCAGCATGAACAAGGTCCTCGACCCCCAGGGAGTGCGTCCCGAAGGCCTCAACGACCGCGAGAACTGGGAAGGGCCGGCCTCCGACGGTCACGTTTTCAGGGCCGGCGAGCTGGACCTGTCGCACAAGGTCATCCTCTATCTGGACGACATCTCGGTGAGCTTCGACGGCTTCAAGGCGCTCAACAAGCTGAACCTCGCGATCGACGCCGGCGAGCTGCGCTGCATCATCGGGCCCAACGGCGCCGGCAAGACCACCATGATGGACGTCATCACCGGCAAGACGCGGCCCGACGAGGGCAAGTGCTTCTTCGGCCAGACCATCGACCTGACCCGCATGACCGAGCCCGAGATCGCCCACGCCGGCATCGGCCGCAAGTTCCAGAAGCCCACCATCTTCGAGCATCACACCGCCTTCGAGAACCTCGAGCTGGCGATGAAGATGGACAAGCGGGTTTGGAAGAGCCTGTTCGCGGCGCTTTCGGACGATGAGTACGACCGGGTCTCCGACGTGCTCAGGCAGATCCGTCTCGATCACGAAGCCGAGCGCCCGGCCGGCCTGCTCTCGCACGGCCAGAAGCAGTGGCTCGAGATCGGCATGTTGCTGATGCAGGAGCCGCGGCTGCTGTTGCTCGACGAGCCCGTGGCCGGCATGACCGACGACGAGACCGAGCGCACCGCAGAGCTTTTCGTGAGCCTCGCCGGCAAGCATTCGCTGGTGGTGGTCGAGCACGACATGAGCTTCGTCGAAGCGCTGGGCGGCCTGGTCACGGTGCTGCACGAAGGCTCGGTGCTCGCCGAGGGCGACCTCGCCACGGTGCAGAACGACCAACGGGTGATTGAAGTGTATCTGGGCCGCTGATGCGGCCCGGTGATTGGTTATTGGTGATTCGCAGAGGCGTCGAGTCGGTGCGGCCCCGCTGATTACCAATCCCCGATAACCACTTACCGGCATGGAGCAACATGAAATGCTAGAAGTCAAAGATCTCAACCAGTATTACGGCGGCAGCCACATCCTGCGCGACCTCAGCTTCGAGGTGCCGATGGGCAAGGTCACCACGCTGCTGGGGCGTAACGGGGTGGGCAAGACCACCTTGCTCAAGACGCTGATGGGCCTTGTGCCCGCTGCCAGGGGCAGCATCCACTTCGGCGAGGGTGGCGAAGTGCAGGACATCACCCGCGCCAAATCCTTCGAGCGGGTGCGCGCCGGCATCGGCTATGTGCCGCAGGGGCGCGAGATCTTTCCGCGCCTCACGGTCGAGGAGAACCTGCACATGGGGCTCGCCAGCAAGCCGGCGTCGACGCCCATGCCGCAACGCATCTTCGAGATGTTCCCGGTGCTCAGGCAGATGCTCGGCCGTCGTGGTGGCGATCTCTCCGGCGGGCAGCAGCAACAGCTCGCGATCGGCAGGGCGCTGGCCATGGGGCCCAGGCTGCTGATCCTCGACGAACCCACCGAAGGCATCCAGCCTTCCATCATCAAGGACATCGAGCGCGCCATCCGGGCGCTCGCCGCAACCGGCGAGATGGCGATCCTGCTGGTCGAACAGTATTACGATTTCGCCGAATCGCTGGCAGACCACTACCTGCTCATGGAGCGCGGCGAGATCATCATGCGCGGCGAGGGCAAGGACATGCCGGCGCACGGGGTGAGGGAAGCGCTGGCGGTGTGATGGCCGGTCGCCGGCCGGTGCCTACCTCGCCGTGCGGGCGGCCCCCGCGCCCGGGTGCGGAAACTCGATCCGGAATACCGTGTGGTCGTCGCGCGACTCGACGCTGACCGTGCCGCCGTGCAGTTCGGCGATCGAGCGCGTGATCGCGAGGCCGAGGCCCGAGCCTTCGCCGTGCAGCCTGCGTTCGGCACTGCCGCGATGAAAACGCTCGAATATACGCGTCAGCTGATCCGCGGGAATCGGCGCCCCCGCATTTCTGACCGAGAGACAGACTTTTCCGCCTTCCAGGGTCTCGATCGATATCTCGATCTGGCCTTGCGGTGGAGTGTGGCGCAGCGCGTTGGACAGCAGGTTTGAGATCGCGCGACGCAGCATGAGTCGGTCGCCGATCACCGCGGCGGTGCCCGACAGTGAAATTCGCACGGCCTTCTCTTCGGCAAGCGCCTCGTAAAAATCGATCAGCGCCTCGACCTCATGCGCGAGCGCGACGCGCTCCACCGGGCGGGGCAGGCGCCCGTTCTCGGCCTGGGCCAGAAACAGCATGTCGCCGATCATGCGCGCAATGCGCTCGTATTCCTCGAGGTTGGAGGCGAGGATCTCGCGATAGTCTTCGGCGCTGCGGCTGCGCGAGAGCGCGACCTGGGTCTGGGTCATGAGGTTGGAGACCGGCGTGCGAAGTTCGTGCGCGATATCGGCCGAGAACTCCCCAAGACGCTGGAACGACGACTCCAGCCGGTCCAGCATGCCGTTGAAGGCCTCCACCAGCTCGAGCACCTCGGAGGGTGCATCTTTCTCGGTGAGGCGCTTGCCGAGCTCTTCGGCCGAGAGCCCTCGTGCGGTCGCAGTCATCCTGCGCAGCGGCGCGAGGCCCTTGTGCGCGGTAAACCAGCCGGTCGTTGCGGCGAGAACCACGGCAAGGGCGATGCCCATCCACAGGCGAAGCCGCAATTGCTGCAGGAAGTGCATGTGGTGCGAGATGTCGAGCCCGATGAGTATCCGCAGGCTGCCTGCCCGGGCCTCGGACAGGGGCATCTCGAGCAGCGCCTCGCGACCGATGTATTGATGCCCGTCCTTGAACCACACCGTGTCGGCCTCTGGCAGCCTTTCGCCGGCAAGTTGCGCTGGCGGGAAATACGCCGACCGCGCCGAATAGAGTGCGTCTCCATCGAGGTTTCTCACCACGACGCCCATGGTGTCGTGACCGACGAAGGCGTCGGCCAGGCGCGTTGTGGCAAGCTTTCAAGCTTGTCGCGCGAGGTGGTGTGCCGCAGCAGATTCTGGATCAGGTTGAGCTTGCCCGAGAGTTCGTGATTGTCGAGCTCGCGGAAATGGCTCTCGATGGCGCGGTTCATGACCACCCCGACGAGGATCAGGAACACCCCGGTCAGCAGGGCGAACAAGGCCGCCAGGCGGACCGTGAGCGAGGCCTTGAAGCGCAAGTTCAGGCTTCCTCGCGAATCTCGAGCACGTAACCCATGCCGCGCACGGTGTGGATGAGCTTCGGCTCGAAGGAGTCGTCCACTTTCGCACGCAGGCGCCGCACCGCCACTTCGATGACGTTGGTGTCGCTGTCGAAGTTCATGTCCCACACCTGCGAGGCAATCAGCGAGCGTGGCAGGACTTCGCCCTGGCGTCGCAACAGCAGCTCGAGCAGACCGAACTCCTTGGCGGTGAGGTCGATGCGCCGGCCCGCGCGCGTCACCCTGCGACGCAGCAGATCGAGTTGCAGATCGGCCGCGCCGAGCACCGTCGGCTCGGTGCCGGTGCGGCCTCGCCTGAGCAGGGTTCGGACGCGGGCCAGCAGTTCGGCAAAGGCGAAGGGCTTGACCAGATAGTCGTCGGCGCCGAGCTCGAGCCCCTTGACGCGGTCCTCGACCTGATCGCGTGCAGTCAGGAAGAGCACCGGCATCTGGCTGCCGCCGCGGCGCACGGTCTCGAGGAGCTGCCAGCCGTCGAGGCCGGGCAACATCACGTCGAGGATCAGCAACTCGTAGCCGCCGGTCAGCGCCAGGTGCAGCCCGTCGATGCCGGTGCGGGCGAGGTCGGTGTTGTAACCGGCTTCGTTGAGGCCCTGGCGCAGGTAGTCCCCGGTCTTGATCTCATCCTCGACAATCAGAACCTTCATCGCGGCATGTCCTCATTCATGTAGGCGAGTGTGCCAGCACTGCGGCGACTGCGACAAAGATTACAAACATGTAATTGCCGCGTCACCTCCATGTCTCCACGATTTCCCCAGACTGCGGGCTCGACGGGCCCAGTCATGCGTCGTGACTGCATCCCGGCCTGAGAATCCGAGGAGATGCAATGGACCGACTTTCACGCTTGCCTGCCGCTGGCGCAGGGATCTCGAGGCGACGCTTCGTGCAGGGACTGGCTGCGGGCGGCGTGCTCGCCGGGCTGCCCGGTCTCGTGCAGGCAGCGCTTGCAGATCCAGCCGCGACGAGCACCGGCGCCGCGCCGGTGCTGTCGGGAACCGATATCGATCTGGTGATCGCCGAATCCGCTGTCAATTTCACCGGCCAGCCGCGCCTGGCGACCACCATCAACGGTTCGATTCCCGCTCCCACGCTGCGC
The DNA here is from genome assembly GCA_024235595.1 of Zoogloeaceae bacterium. Classification (GTDB taxonomy): domain Bacteria; phylum Pseudomonadota; class Gammaproteobacteria; order Burkholderiales; family Rhodocyclaceae; genus Cognatazoarcus. The sequence continues at coordinate 231,981 of JACKMC010000002.1, forward strand.
TTGCGCGAAGGCGACACGGTCACCATCCGGGTCACCAACAAGCTGCCCGTAAGCACCTCGATCCACTGGCACGGCATCATCCTGCCCTACCAGATGGACGGCGTGCCGGGCATCAGCTTCGGCGGCATCGCGCCGGGTGAGACCTTCACCTACCGCTTCCGCATCGAGCAAAGTGGCACCTATTGGTATCACTCCCACTCCGGCATGCAGGAGCTCACCGGCATGTATGGCGCGATCGTCGTCGAGCCGCGTGACGGCGAGCGGATCCGTGCCAACCGCGACCATGTGGTGTTGCTGTCGGACTGGACGGACGAAGATCCGATGCGGGTTTTCGCCAAACTCAAGAGCCAGAGCGACTACTACAACTACCACCAGCCTACGGCAGTGGATTTCTTCCGTGACGCGTCCAGCGCGGGCCTGAAGGCGGCGATCGACAAGCGCAAGATGTGGAATGAGATGCGCATGAGCCCGACCGACCTGGCGGACCTGTCGGCCGCAACCCTCACCTATCTCATGAACGGCACGACCCCGGCCGGCAACTGGACCGGGCAGTTCAGACCGGGCGAACGGCTGCGGCTGCGCTTCATCAACGGCGCCGGCAACACCTTTTACGATGTCCGTATCCCGGGCCTCAGGATGACGGTGGTGCAATCGGACGGGGTCGATGTCGAGCCGGTGACGGTGGATGAGTTCCGCTTCGGCCCGGGCGAGACCTACGACGTGATCGTCGAGCCGAAAGACGAGGCTTACACCGTCTTCGCGCAGTCGATGGATCGCACCGGCCATGCCCGCGGCACGCTCGCGGTGCGTGCGGGGCTGGAAGCGCCGGTGCCGCAGCCCGACAAGGTCGAATGGCTGAGCATGGCCGACATGATGGGCGCGATGGGTTCGATGGCCGGCATGAATCACGCCGCGATGGGGCAAGCCATGCCGGGGATGGGTCACGGCGCGATGCCGATGCAGCACGACATGGCGGGCATGAATCACGACGCGATGGCGATGGACCACAGCCAGCACGCGATGCCCGGCGGGGCCGCCAATCCGCTCGCCAGGCCCAGTGGCACGGCGCGCCACGCCCGCCCCGAGTACGGACCGAGCACCGACATGCGCGTCGACATGGCGCGTACCAATCTTGACGACCCCGGCATCGGTCTGCGTGGCAACGGGCGCAGGGTGCTGACCCTGGCGGATCTGTCCTCCGTCGGCGGTGCGATGGATCCGCGCGGCGCGGAGCGCGAGATCGAACTGCACCTGACCGGCAACATGGAGCGCTACACCTGGTCCTTCGACGGCCTCGAGTTCGGCCAGTCCACGCCGGTGCATTTGCGCTACGGCGAGCGGGTGCGGGTGATCCTGCACAACGACACCATGATGACCCACCCGATGCACCTGCACGGCATGTGGAGCGAGCTCGAAACCGCCGAAGGCCGGTTCCAGGCGCGCCGCCACACCCTCCCGGTACAGCCGGCGCAGCGCATCAGCTTCCTGGTCACCGCGGACGCACTCGGCCGCTGGGCCTGGCATTGCCACCTCATGTTCCACATGGACGCGGGCATGTTCCGCGAAGTGGTGGTGGCATGAGGATTCGAATCGCAAGGACGCCTACCATGCATCGCCTGAGCACGTTCGCCCTCGCCCTCGCTCTTTCGGGCGCCTCGGCCGCCTGGGCCGAGTCCGCGCCGATGACCAGCATGAGCGATGACGGCCACGCAGGGCATCACGGTGCCTCGCCGTCCGCGCCTGCGCCGGCGCCGGATGCGCCAATGTCGGGAATGAAGCACGACGCCGCCGTGCAACCCGCGGCGACGCCCGCTTCAGGCGGCGATGGCGACATGAGCGGCATGGAGCATGGCGAGATGAACATGCAGGGCGGCGCCGCACCGGCCGACGCCCGCGACCCCCATGCCTATTCGGGCGGATTCACGCTCGACGGGGGCAAATACGCATCGGCCGGCCCGCGGCAACTGCGCCTCGCCGACGAGCACGAATTCGGCAGTCTGCTGCTCGACCGGCTCGAGCGGGTGCTTACCCGCGACGGCGACGCCACCGCCTACGATGCCCAGGCCCGGTTCGGTCGCGACTACGACCGCCTGGTGATCAAGGCTGAGGGCGAGTATGCGCAGGAGACGCTGCAGGAGGCGCGTACCGAGCTGCTGTGGGGCCACGCCATCGCGAACTACTGGGACACTCAGCTTGGGGTCCGCGCGGATAGCGGATCCGGGCCCGATCGCAGCTGGCTGGCCTTCGGGGTACAAGGCCTGTCCCCTTACTGGTTCGAAGTCGATGCCACCGCCTATCTTGGCGACGCAGGGCGCAGCGCGCTGCGACTTGGCGCGGAGTACGAGTTGCTGCTGACCCAGCGCCTGGTGCTGCAGCCGCACCTCGAGGTGAATTTCTACGGCAAGCGCGACCAAGCCCGTGGCCTCGGCAGCGGCCTCGCCGACGCAGTCGCCGGCGTGCGCCTGCGCTATGAAATCGCCCGCCAGTTTGCGCCCTACGTCGGCGTCGAATGGGCTGGCAAATTTGGTCAGACGGCCGATCTTGCGCGCGCCGAAGGCGAGCGCACGAAAGAAACGCGTTGGGTTGCGGGCCTTCGCGTGTGGTTCTGACAACGCCCCGATCCAATAGTCACCTCCAACAAAGAGAGAATCGAACATGAAAAAGACACTGATTATTCTTCTGCTGGGTGCTGTACCTGCACTGGCGCTCGCCGGCGGCGATCATGCCGGGGCGCACGCCATGCCGGCACACGACATGGCAGGCATGCACGGCGCGATGCATGATGATGACGATGCGCACCCCGGCGCGGTCGGCAAGGCCGGCAATCCGGCCGAAGTGTCGCGCACCATCGAGCTCACCATGGACGACTCCATGCGCTTCGTCCCCGACCACATTACCGTCAAGGCCGGCGAGACCATCCGCTTCTTCGCCAGGAACCGAGGCAAGGTGCCCCACGAGATGGTGATCGGCTCGATGGTCGAGCTCAAGGAGCACGCCGAGATGATGCGCAAGATGCCCGGCATGCAGCACACCGAGTCGAACATGGTCACCCTCAAGCCGGGGCAGCGCGGCGGCATCGTCTGGAAGTTCGAGCAGCCCGGCACGGTCGACTTCGCCTGCCTGATACCCGGGCACATGGAGGCCGGCATGGTCGCCAAGGTAACGGTGACCGACTGACCGCACGCTGGGCGCGAATGGGCCGTTTTTGCCACTGGAGACGCTGATGAACTGGATCCGCAAACTGTTTCGAGGCCTGCTGGGCTGGATGCAGGCCAATGAAAAGGCGCACGCTCGCAAGAGCCCTTCCGCCTGTTGTTCGGCTCCCCCGCCGGGTGCCGGGCGGCCCCGCAAATGAACTCATAGGGAGATACGAATGATCAAGACCTCTCGCGCGCTGCTGCTGCTCGCCACGCTGCTTGCGGGCAGTGCCATGGCCCAGGGCATGCAGGTTCCGAAACCTTCGGCGGGCCTGATGCCGAATCCGAACATCGGCAAGCCGCTGTTCGACACGCACTGTGCGTCCTGCCACGGCGCCGACCTCGAGGGCAGCGACAAGGGGCCCCCCATGCTGCACAAGGTCTATCAGCCCTCCCACCACTCCGACATGGCCTTCCAGATGGCGGTGAAGAACGGCTCCCGCGCCCATCATTGGAACTTCGGCGACATGAAGCCGGTCGAGGGCGTAACGGCCGATGAGGTCGCACACATCACCGCATACGTTCGGATGCAGCAGCGAAAGGCCGGCATTCGGTAGTCGCGTCCACACGCCCCCGCGTTCGGGCACCTCGAGCGAACGGGCAAGCCGCAAGGCGGAAAGCGGGAAACCGCGCATCCTCGGGCCGAATGGCCCGGCGCAGGCTTTCAGTGGGAATGCCGGTGATGTATATCCGGGAAGTGTGGGTGCTCGTGGATGATGGCGACGTGTTCGTGCCAATGATCGTGAGGCTCGCGGCCGTCCCATTCGAAGGCGTGCCGGTGCTGGTGGTGAGCGTCGTGCGTGTGCATGTGACGATGGGCGAGCGCCTCATGAAGATGCTCGTGTTCGTGGCGCTCGGTCAGGTGCAGGTACACGCCCCAGGCCATCAGGCCGGCCGCAACCCAGAACGTCGGATAGGTGGGCTCATCGAATAGCGCCAGCGCCACCGCCGTGCCAATGAAGGGCGCGGTAGAGAAATATGCGCCGGTTCGCGCAGTTCCGAGGCCGCGCAGGGCCACCACGAACATCACGAGGCTGAATCCATAACCCAGCAGGCCGATCGTCATGGTTCCGAGGGCAATTCCGACGCCCGGCGCGGTCGCCCCGAGCGACAGCGCGAGCACGATGTTCACCGTACCCGCGATCAGCCCCTTGCTGCCTGCCAGGAACAAGGCGTCCGAGGCCGAGACCTTGCGAGTCAGGTTGTTGTCGATCGCCCAGCACAGACAGGCAAGGGCAATCGCGACCGGGCCCACCAGGCCGGTCGTGCCGCCATCCGCGCGCGGCCACGCGAGCACGACGCCGCCTGCGACGATGGCGAGCATGCCCATGACGATGCGGCGGTCGGCGTTTTCCTTGAACACGACCCAGGCAATCAGCGCCGTCAGCACCGCCTCCAGATTCAGCAGTAAGGAGGTGGCCGAAGCGCTCGTGAGCGTCAGGCCGAACATCAGCGCAAGCGGGCCAAGCACGCCGCCAAAGAGGATCGCGCCCGCGAGCCAGGGCCATTGATCGCTGGCCAGGCCGCTCGGCTTCCAGCCCCGATCCCGAAGCGCACGGACAAGGGCGAGACCGACCCCGCTGCCCAGGTACATCAAGCCTGCCAGCAGCGCCGGCGGGATCTCGCCGCTCAGCGGTTTTGCGAACGGCGTGCTGGCACCGAACAGCGCTGCCGCCACCAAGGCGCTCAGGACGCTGCGATTCATCGTCTGTGTCTCCCTTGCTGGCGCGTGACCGCTGTGCTGTTCATTGGCGGGGGCCGGATCGGAGTCGTGCCGCACCCCCAGCATTCGGTGCGATCGCCCCCCGCGCCGGTATCGAGCATCGCCGCTTCGATCTGCGCTGCGGGGCGGGCGGAAAATCGTCGTGGACGCCCTTGCTCGAGGATCTCGAGCGGACAAGGGTCCGTATGCGAGCGATTCCCTCCGTGCCCATGCAAGCCCCGGGTGAGTTCAGATCTCGACCCGTCGCAGGCGCAATGCGTTCGCGATCACCGAGACGGAGGACAGGCTCATTGCCGCCGCGGCAAACATCGGCGAGATCAGGATGCCCAGCGCGGGATACAGCACGCCGGCCGCAATCGGCACCCCCGCGGCGTTGTACACCAGCGCGAAGAACAGGTTCTGGCGGATATTGCGCATGGTGGCGATGGAGAGCTTGCGCGCCCGCACGATGCCGGTCAGATCGCCCTTGACCAGAGTGAAGCCGGCGCTCTCGATGGCGACGTCGGCGCCGGTGCCCATGGCGATGCCCACATCGGCCTGGGCCAGTGCGGGGGCGTCGTTCACACCATCACCGGCCATTGCCACCTTGCGTCCCGCTGCCTGCAGTTCCGTGACGATGCGCGCCTTGTCCGCCGGCAACACGTCGGCGCGGATCTCGTCGATGCCGAGGCGGGCTGCCACCGCGCGCGCGGTGCGCTCGTTGTCACCGGTTGCCATGACGATGCGCAGCCCCAGGGCATGCAGTGCCTGCAAGGCGCCGGGCGTGCTGTCCTTGACCGGGTCGGCGACGCTCACCAGGCCGGCGATCTCCTTGCCGATCAGCACGAACATCACCGTCTCGCCCTGGTCGCGGCGGTCGTTGGCCACGTCCATGTCACCCCTGGCGTCGATGCCGAGTTCTTCGAGCAGACTGGCGTTACCCAGGGCGACGGCCTTGCCGTCCACCTCGCCCCTTACGCCCTTGCCGGTGACGGCCTCGAAGGCTTCGGCCTTGGTCAGCGCGATGCCACGTTCTTCGGCGCCCCTGACGATCGCCTCCGCCAGGGGGTGCTCGGAGCCGCGCTCGAGGCTGGCGGCGAGGTGCAGCACCTCGTCCTCGTCGTGCCCCTGCGCCGGCAGGACCGCCACCAAGCTGGGCTTGCCCACGGTCAGCGTGCCGGTCTTGTCGACAATCAATACATCGACCTTGGCGAAGCGCTCCAGCGCCTCGGCGTTCTTGATCAGCACGCCGGCCTGGGCACCGCGGCCAGTGGCGGTCATGATCGACATCGGGGTGGCCAGGCCCAGCGCGCAGGGGCAGGCGATGATCAGCACCGCCACCGCCGACACCAGGGCGTAGGCCATGGCGGGCGACGGACCCCAGACGGACCATGCGAGGAAGGCGAGGATCGCGACGCCGACCACCACCGGCACGAAGATGCCGGCCACCGAATCGGCGAGTTTCTGGATCGGCGCGCGCGAGCGCTGGGCGTTGGCCACCATGTCGACGATCTGCGACAACAGCGTGTCGGCACCGACCCGCCGGGCTTCGATAATCAGCGAGCCGGTGCCGTTGATGGTGGCGCCGGTGACCTCTTCGCCCTCGGTCTTCTCGACCGGCACGGGTTCGCCCGAGATCATCGATTCATCGATCGACGAGCGACCTTCGAGCACCACCCCATCGACCGGCACCTTGTCGCCGGGACGCACGCGCAGCCGATCGCCGATCGCCACGTCTTCGAGCGGGATTTCCTCCTCGCGCCCGTCGGGGCGGATCACCCGCGCCGTCTTGGCCGCCAGATCGAGTAGTGCCCGGATCGCCGAACCGGTGCGCTCGCGCGCCCCCAGTTCCATCAGCTGCCCGAGCAGTACCAGCACCACGATTACCGCGCCCGCTTCGAAATACACGCCCACGTGGCCCTCGGCGTCACGGAATCCTGCCGGGAAGATCTGCGGCACCAGCACCGCCACGACGCTGAACAGAAAGGACGCGCCGACGCCCAGGGCGATCAGGGTGAACATGTTGAGGCTGCGGTTGATCACCGACTTCACGCCGCGTTCGAAGAACGGCCAGCCCGCCCACAGAATCACCGGCGAGCCCAGCAGCAGCTCGGTCCACAGCGCCGCGCGCTCGCCGATCAGCTCGCGGATGAAGCCCAGGCCGACGAAGGGCCCCATGGTCAGGATCAGCAGCGGGACGGTCAGCACGGCACCGATCCGGAAGCGACGCCGGAAGTCGACCAGTTCCGGATTCGGCCCTGCCTCCTCGGCAGGCACCCCCATCGGCTCAAGCGCCATGCCGCATTTCGGGCATTCACCGGGTGCGTCGCGCACGATCTCGGGGTGCATCGGACAGGTGTATTGCGTGCCTTTCGGCACAGGTTTGGTGTCCTTGTGTGCGCCGGAGAGGTAGTGGGCCGGATCGGCCATGAACTTGTCGCGACATTTGCTCGAGCAGAAATGATAGGTGCGGCCGTCGTGCTGAGCCGTTGGGTTGCCGGCGTCGGGCGCCACGGTCATGCCGCACACTGGATCCCTGATCGGTGCGGCGTCGTGATCGTGCTGCGGCTCGGCGGTGTGCTCGTGATGGCATCCCTCGTCGTGAGGGGACGCGGTGGCGTGGTGCGCGTTCATGAATACGGTTTTCACCTCCTTGGGGGCACGTGTCTCATGGGTTCGATGTCGTCGTATCGGGGATGGTTCGCCATGGTGGAGCTTCGATCCGTTCTTCATCCGCGGCGGTCGGCGCCATGACGTGCTTTGGGTTTCGAGAGACGAATCAGGCTTCCCTCTTCGGGATCGGGGACGCCTCCATTGTTCGACCTGCGAGGAAACGTGAGCATGACTTGTGGATGACAAAGTCGTCATCTTTCCTTCCTGGTCAATGACCTGAGGTGCAGATTACAAATCTGTCATCTTCGCGTCAGCTCGCCGACGGTATCCCTCCTCTAAAGTGGCGGCACGCAAATCTCATTCAAGGAAAGATCATGAAAGCATTCACCGCCGCCCTCTTCGTGACCGCCGCTCTGGGCGCCGCCATGCCCGCGAGCGCGGCGGGGGAGCACGGTCATGGTGAGATGCCCATGGCGTCGACTACAGCCGGCATGTCCGAAGGCACAGTCACGAAGCTCGACCCGGCCAAGGGCAGGATCACGATCAAGCACGGCCCGCTCAAGAACCTTGGCATGCCCGCCATGACGATGGCTTTCAAGGCGGGTTCGTCGGATATGCTCGACAAGGTCAAGCCCGGTGACACCGTGCACTTTGTCGCAGAAAACGTCGGCGGAACAATGACGGTGACCCGCCTGGAAAACGCGCAGTAGCCCCACGCGAGAGGTGTGCCCGCCGATAGCGCTCACCTCGCCGACGATCACCCCCCGGACTGCAAATCGATGAAGCAATGCCTGATGCGCGGCCTGCTTGCCAGCGCCCTTGGTTGCGCTGTGCTGTTCGGCGAGGCGAATGCCCAGGCGACCGAAGCTTCCTTGGGGGCATCGCTCCAGGGCTTGCTGTCCTACGCCCGCGAACACAACCCGGAACTGGCCGCGCGCAGCTTGGAAGCCGAGGCGAACCGGGAGCGCGTCGAGCCTGCGGGTGCATTGCCCGACCCCAGGTTCCAGCTCGAGATGATGGATTTCACCAATACCGTGTCGGGCGGCGGCGCATCCTTGCTGCCAGGGGCCGTTGGGCAGACCCGCTACCGCATCATTCAGTCGGTGCCGTTCTGGGGCAAACGCGGGTTGCGCAGCGGCGTGGCCGAAGCGCTGGCGGAGCAGAGCGCACGCGTTGCAGACCGCACCGCGCTGGAGATCGAGGCACGCATCAAGACTGCCTATGTGCGCTATTACCAGGCGGATGGCCAGTCCGCGATTCTTGGCGAGACGCTTGCGCTGCTCGATGGCTTGAGCCGACTGGTCGAGACCCGGTACAGCGTGGGACTGGTGCCGCAGCAGGACGCGATCCGAGCGCACAGCGAACTGACCGCGCTCAAGATCGAACGTGTCGAGGCCGAGCGCCGCCGCCGCGACGCGGTCGCCAAACTCAACACGCAATTGCCGCGACGGGCCGATGCACCGCTCGATGCGCCGACCCGGCTGCCCGACGTGCCCGCGCAACTCGATCTGGCTGCGCTGTTCGAGCGTGCCCGATCACTGTCGCCGAGCCTGGCTCGCGAGCGGCTGGGCGCGGATGCCGCCGCCAAGTCGCGGGAGCTCGTATATCTCAATCGCTATCCTGATTTCGGCGTCTCATTGACCAATAGTCGCCCGCAGAGCGGCACCGATAGCTGGGATCTGATGCTGGAAGTCAATATCCCGCTGCAGCAAAGTTCCCGCCGGGCACAGGAGCGGGAGGCCGGGCGACGTGTCGATGCCGCGCGCAGCCAGGTAGCCGCCGCCGAAGCGCGGCTCAATGGCCAACTGGGTGAAGTGCACGCCGCCCTCGAAGCCAATGTCGACAAGGCGCGCCTGTTGCGCGGCACGCTGCTGCCGCAGGCGCTCGCCAACTTCGATGCGGCCATGGCCGGGTACGAATCCGGTCGGGTCAACTTCAATACCCTCATTGAGGCAGAGCGACAGATCCTGCGCGCGCGCCTCGCACTGCTGGATGCCGATGCCGAGATCCATATCTCGCTCGCTGAACTCGAACTGCTGGTGGGAGCCCCCCTGTGAAACGACCCATTGCCCTGACGCTGGCTGTGCTTGCCGTCGGTGCGGCACTGTCGGCCGCCTATTGGGCGGGTAGCCGCCACTCGGCAGTCGCCACCGATTCGCGGCCTCCGGTGCATGCGGCGGAAACCGCGGGGGATACCGGCAAGCCCGCGCGCAAGATCCTGTACTACCGCAACCCGATGGGCTTGCCGGATACCTCGCCTGAGCCGAAAAAGGACTCGATGGGCATGGACTACATTCCGGTCTATGACGGAGACGAACCGGATGGCGAAGGCGCGGTCAAGGTCAGCCCGGCGCGCCTGCAGACGCTGGGTGTCAAGACTGCGATGGCCAAGCTGCGTGCGCTGGATGCGGAGGTGCGCGCGGTCGGCCGGGTTGAGATCAACGAGCGTGCCATCCACGATGTGGCGCCGCGTTTCGAGGGCTGGATCGAGCGTTTGCATGTGAATGCCAGCGGTGACCCGGTCAAGCGCGGTCAGCCGCTTTTCTCCGTGTATAGCCCGGAATTGGTCTCGGCCCAGAAGGAACTGGCGATCGCGCGCGAGCTGAAGCTCGATGCGCCGGATGCTGATCCCGCCGCGCGCGCCGCCGCCGCCCGGCTTGCCGAGGCAGCGCGTGAACGTCTGGCCAACTGGCAGGTCGCAGCCCCCGACGGAAAGGTCGCCAGCCGCCTGACCTTCAGGTCGCCGGCGACAGGATTCGTACTCGAGAAGAAGGCGGTGGAGGGCATGCGCTTCATGGCGGGAACGGCCATCTACCGCATTGCCGACTTGTCTACGGTGTGGGTGATCGCCGATGTGTATGAAAAGGATCTGGCCCGCGTGAAGGTCGGCGACGTGGCCAAGGTCACTCTCGATGCATTCCCGGATCAGAAATTCGAGGCCAGGCTCACCTACCTCTACCCGACCCTGAACGCAGCCACCCGGACCACGCCTGTGCGCCTCGAATTGGCCAATCGCGACGGTCTGCTTCGCCCCGGCATGTTTGCTCATGTCGATATCGCGTCGGCCGGCAGCGCATTGCGCCTGACCGTACCCAAGTCGGCGCTCATCGACACGGGCGAACGGCAGGTGGTGCTGCGCGTCGAGGGCGAAGGCAGGTTCAAGCCCCAGCCCGTGAAGATCGGGCTGCGCGGGCGCGATCATGTGGAGATCCTGGAAGGGCTGGAGGACGGCGCCGAAGTTGTCGTGGCGGCCAACTTCCTGATCGACGCGGAGAGCAATCTCAAGGCCGCGTTGTCGACTTTCTCGGCGCCTGAGGCGAAGACGGCCAAGAGCTATCAGGCGGTCGGTTCGGTGGATTCGGTCGATGTGTCGTCCGACACCGTGTCGATGAACCACGAGCCGATCCCCGCGCTGCAGTGGCCGGCCATGACGATGGACTTCGGTCTGGCCAGCAAGGACGTCATCGAGGGGGTGCTGCCGGGGCAACCGGTGCGCTTCACCTTCGAAGACCGGGGGGACGGCGAATTCGTCATCATCAAGATCGAGCAAGCCGGCGCGGCCGCGCACACGGAGCACTGAGATGCTCGATCGCCTGATTGAATGGTCGGCGCGAAATGTGTTCCTGGTGCTGCTGGCCACCCTGGGCGTGGTTGGCGGCGGTGTGTATGCGGTGAAGAAGACACCGCTCGATGCGCTCCCCGATCTGTCGGACACCCAGGTCATCGTGTTCACACCCTATCAGGGGCAGGCCCCACGGGTGGTTGAGGACCAGGTGACCTATCCGCTCACCACGGCCATGCTGGCGGTGCCCAAGGCCAAGGTGGTGCGCGGCTTCTCGATGTTTGGCGCGTCCTACGTCTACGTGATCTTCGAGGACGGCACCGACATCTACTGGGCACGCTCGCGGGTGCTGGAATACCTGTCGGCCGCGCAGGGCAATCTGCCCGACGGCGTGACCCCCCAACTGGGGCCGGACGCCACCGGTGTGGGCTGGGTGTTCCAGTATGCGCTCACCGGCAAGGACCAGTCGCTGGCCGACCTGCGCAGCGTGCAGGACTGGTATGTGCGCTACCAGCTCACCAAGGCCGGCGGCGTGGCCGAGGTCGCCAGCGTGGGCGGCTTCGTCAAGGAGTATCAGGTCATCGTCGATCCGCACCGGCTGGCGAGCTACGGCGTTCCGCTGGCGAGGCTCTCGCAGGTGATCCGCGAGTCGAACCGCGACGTCGGCGGGCGGGTGGTGGAGCTGGCCGAGAAGGAATTCATGGTGCGCGGCCTCGGCTACCTGAAGGGGGTCGAGGACATCGAAACCCTGGTGCTCAAGGCCGATGGCGGCACGCCGGTGCTGGTCCGCGACGTGGCGCGGGTCGAGCTGGTGCCGGCGGGGCGGCGCGGCATCACCGAATTGAACGGCGAAGGCGAGGTGGCTTCGGGCATCGTCATGGCGCGCTTCGGCCAGAACGCGCTCGACGTGATCGCCAACGTCAAGGCCAAGATCGAGGAGCTCAAGCCCGGCCTGCCCGCGGGCACCGAGATCGTGCCCGTGTATGACCGTGCGCCGCTCATCGAGCGTGCCATTGCCAACCTGAAGTGGACCTTGTTCGAGGAGAGCCTGATCGTCGCGGCGGTGTGCGTCATCTTCCTGCTGCATGTGAGGAGCGCGCTGGTCGCGATTCTCACTTTACCAATCGGTATCCTGATCGCCTTCATCGCCATGCGCGCGATGGACATGGGCAGCAACATCATGAGCCTGGGCGGCATCGCCATCGCCATCGGCGCGATGGTCGATGCGGCCATCGTGATGATCGAGAACGCGCACAAACACCTGGAGCGCTTGCCCCACGACGCCCCCCAGCCTGCCCGTGCGGCGGCGATGATCGTGGCCTGCAAGGAGGTCGGCCCAGCGCTGTTCTTCTCGCTGCTGATCATCACGGTGTCCTTCCTGCCCGTGTTTACGCTGGAGGGGCAGGAGGGACGGCTGTTCAGCCCGTTGGCCTTTACCAAGACCTTCGCCATGGCCGGCGCGGCGCTGCTTTCTGTCGGTGACGCTGGTGCCAGTGCTGATGATGCTGTTCATCCGCGGGCACATCATGCCGGAGCAGAAGAACCCGGTGAATCGTTTCCTGATCTGGGCCTACCGGCCAATCATCCGCTGGGTGATGCGTCGCAAGTGGACTACCCTGGTGCTCGCGGTGCTGGCAATGGCGGCGACGATCTTCCCGGCGCGACAGATCGGCTCGGAGTTCATGCCCACGCTCAACGAGGGCTCGATCTTCTACATGCCGGCCTCGCTGCCCGGCATGTCGGTGACCGAGGCCGCGCGCCTGCTGCAGACCACCAACCGCGTCATCAAGACCTTTCCCGAGGTCGATTCGGTGTATGGCAAGGCGGGCCGCGCCAACAGCGCCACCGACCCGGCGCCGATCGAGATGTTCGAGACCGTCATCAACCTCAAGCCTGAAGACACCTGGCGCCCGGGCATGACGGTGGACAAGCTGATTGCCGAGATGGACGCCGCGCTCAAGTTCCCCGGCGTAGCCAACTCCTGGACCATGCCGATCAAGGCGCGCATCGACATGCTGTCGACCGGCATCCGCACGCCGGTGGGGGTCAAGGTGTTCGGCAAGGATCTGGCCGAGATCGAGAAGCTGGCGCGGAAAATCGAGCAGGCGGTGAAGGACGTGCCCGGCACCACCAGCGCCTACGCCGAGCGGGTCACTGGCGGGTATTACCTCGACATCACGCCGAAGCGCGAGCAACTGGCGCGTCACGGCATCACCGTGGGCGAATTTCAGCAGGTAGTATCCACCGCGCTGGGTGGCGCGCCGGTCACCACCGCCGTCGAGGGGCTTGAGCGCTACAACGTCACGGTGCGCTACCCGCGCGCCTTGCGCGAGGACACCCAGCGCATCGCCAATGAAGTCTTCGTGCCCAGCGCAGGGGGGATGATTCCGCTGGGGCAGTTGGCCGAGATCGCGCTGCGCAACGGTCCGCCGGGCATCAAGACCGAGAACGCGCTGCTCGCCGCCTACGTGTTCGTCGACATCCGCGACCGGGATGTGGGTTCCTACGTAAAAGACGCGCAGCAGGCGGTGGCCGACAAGGTCAGCTTCCCGCCCGGCTACTACGCCACCTGGTCGGGCCAGTTCGAGTACATGGAGCGCGCCAAGGCCAAGCTGTCGCTGGTCGTACCGCTGACGCTGGCGATCATCTTCGTGCTGCTGTATCTCAACTTCCGGCGTCTGGCCGAAACACTGATCGTCATGCTCTCGGTGCCTTTCGCGCTGGTGGGCGGAATCTGGCTGATGTGGTGGCTGGGCTACAACATGAGCGTGGCGGTGGCCGTTGGTTTCATCGCGCTCGCTGGCGTGGCCGCGGAGACCGGGGTGGTGATGCTGATCTACCTCGATCAGGCGTGGGAGGAGATCAAGGCGGAGCGCCAGGCCGAAGGCGTCCAGCCCAACGTTGCGGATCTCTATCACGCCATCATGGAAGGCGCGGTCGAGCGGGTGCGACCCAAGATGATGACCGTGGTCGCCATCATGGCCGGCCTGCTGCCCATCATGTGGTCGACGGGCACGGGATCGGAAGTCATGAGCCGCATTGCCGCGCCCATGGTCGGCGGGATGATCTCCTCGACGGTGCTGACGCTGGGCGTGATCCCGGCGCTCTATGCGCTGGTCAAGCAATGGCGCCTGGAACGGGGCATGGAAACGCCTGTGCCGGTGCCACGGCCCGGGCCGCCCATCGCGCCGGCTCAATGACCCGGCGCGAGCATGCCGCTGGGCCGGTCGCGCTATGTGCGCAGCGTGTTTGCGCCCAGCAGCACCATCACCAGCACTGCCAGCAGCAGCGAAACCCCCTTCCAGAATAGAACCGGGTTGCGCTCCATGAGCGCCGGCCCGCGTTGCCCCATGAGTGCAAGGTTGGGGTGGCGCAGATCGTGGGTGAACTCGGAGAGTTCCGCATAGCGTCTGGCCGGATCGGGATGCACTGCGCGCGCCAGCGCCGCATCCACCCAGGCCGGGATTTCGCGCTGCTCGTCGAGCACCGACGCGTATCGCAGCTTCTTCTGCGCGGCGCGGGTGCGTGATTTCGCGACTTCGGCGCCGTAGGGCAGTCGTCCGCAGATCATCTGGTAGGCGATCACGCCGAGCGAGAACAGATCGGAGCCCGGCGAGCCGAATTCGCCGAGGAAATACTCGGGCGCGGTGTACTGGGCGGTGCCGAGGATGTCGGGCAGGGCATCCGCGGGCTGTGTTTCGGCCAGCCCGGCCACCCGGGTGGAGCCGAAATCGATGATCTTCACCGTGCCTGAGCCGTCGATCATGATGTTGTCCGGTCGCAGGTCCTGGTGCAGCATCTCCATGCGGTGAAAGGCGAGCAGGCCGCGGGCGATCTGCTCGACGATGCCCCGCACGGTTTCGAGATCCGGGGCGGGATTGTCACGCATCCATTGCGCCAGCGTCCGGCCTTCGATGTATTCGGTGACCACGTAGAGGTAGTTGCGCTTTCGCGTCGGGGGGCATGGCTTGAGCACGTGGGCGCTGTTGATGCGCCGTGCGATCCACTCTTCGAGCATGAATCGCTCGCGATAGGCGGGATCGTCACGCAAGTCGATCGAGGGGGTCTTGAGAACCAGCAGGGCACCGCTGTCGCCATCCTCGGCGAGATAGATATGGCTGCGGCTGCTGCCGTGCACTTCGCGCACGATGCGATAGCCGTCGAACACCATGCGCGGCTCCAGGACCGGCGCCGGTGGCAGCTCGGCCAGTTGCAGGTGCAGGCTGGTCGCGGGGCCCTGTGGCAGGGTGTCGATTCTCGCGATCTGGATGGTCAGGTTGTCGGGGCTGCCGTTGGCTCCGGCCTCGTCGGCAATTCGCCTCGCCGCGGCGTCGAGATCCTGCGGGCAGCTTGCCACCGCTTCGATGATGAAGGACGCCGAAGCGAACTCGTAGATGCCGTCGGTGGCGAGAATGAATACATCGCCTTCCTCGATCGGCACCGCGTGATAGTCGATTTCGAGCGCCTCGCTCATGCCCAGCGCCCGCGAGAGGTAGCTTTGGGTTTCCGAGACGATCAGCCGATGATCGTTGGTAAGTTGTTCCAGCGCGCCGTTGCGAAGCCGGTAGATGCGGCTGTCGCCGAGGTGCACCAGGTGAGCGGTCGACGCCTTGACCACGACGGCGCTGAAGGTGCACACATAGCCGCGATTCCTGTCCTCTCGGAAAGGGCTGCGCAGCGTCTGTGAAATCAGCCAGGAGTTGATGGCGGCGAGCACCCGCTCGGCCGACGTCCTGACCGACCACGCATCCGAGGTACAGAAGTAGTCGTCGAGAAAGCTCTTGACCGCCGACTCGCTGGCGATATGTGCCACGTCGCTGCTGCTGATGCCGTCCGCCAGCGCGATGGCCGCGCCCTTCGAGCTGAGCTGCGGCTCGCGAGGGATGCACAGGCCGTGGAAATCCTGGTTGATCTCCTTGCGCCCCCTATCCGAGAACTGGCCGGTGGTGAGGGTGAGGGTGGGTGTCATTGCGCTGGCTCGAGGGCCTGGTCGGACCCTCGAGCCCGGTGCCGATCAGGCCGCCTTGCGCTTCGGCGCGGTGCGCACATGGGTCGAGTAGAGCGTCAGTCCGACGAAGGACAGGCCGCCAACGAGGTTGCCGAGGACGGTCGGGATCTCGTTCCACACCATGTAGTCGTAGATCGAGAAGTTGCCACCGAGCATCAGGCCCGAGGGGAACAGGAACATGTTCACGATCGAGTGTTCGAAGCCCATGTAGAAGAACAGCATGATCGGCATCCACATGCCGATCACCTTGCCCGACACGGTGGTCGACATCATCGCCGCAACCACGCCGGTGGAGACCATCCAGTTGCACAGCACGCCGCGGATGAACAGTGTCAGCATGCCGGCCGCGCCGTGGGCGGCGTAGCCGACCGTTCGCCCTTCGCCGATGTGGCCGATGGCCTTGCCGACGGCGTTGGGTTCGCTGCTGAAGCCGAAGGTAAAGATGATCGCCATGAACACCGCGACGGTGAAGGCGCCGGCGAAATTGCCCAGGAATACCAGGCCCCAGTTGCGAAGCACGCCCCCCATGGTGACGCCCGGACGCTTGTCGATGAGGGCCAGCGGACACAGCGTGAATACCCCGGTCAGCAGATCGAAGCCCATCAGGTAAAGGAGGCAGAAGCCCACCGGAAACAGGATTGCGCCCGCCAGCGGCTGGCCGGTCTGGACGTTGATGGTGACCGCAAACGCGGCCGCCAGGGCGAGAATCGCGCCGGCCATGTAGGCCCGAACGATGGTGTCCCGCGTCGACATGAAGATCTTGGATTCGCCAGCGTCCACCATCTTGGTGACGAATTCGGTAGGGGCAAGATAGGCCATGGTCAGTTCCCTCGAAAAAGAAAGCCCGAAAAACAAGAACGGCGCACATCCCGCAACCCGCATTGCGAGTGACAGAGATGGACGCCGTTGTCCGATTCACATTCCCTCGGGGCGGATTCGTTCCACCCGGAATTCAGGCCACCGTTAGCCTTGTGTCAGTCACAGCAATTTTGGTGCCACTGTCGATTCAGGCCGCGATGTGAGGCATTTCGCTGCGGAAGAGCACCTGCATGCTCCGGGATGGTGCAATGCAGCAGGGCGGTGGTCGCTATTGGTGCGGCTTGCGGCCCGCGCCGACGAAATCGGGCAGCGCGAGGGTCGCCTCGGCCACGTCGGCGATGCGCCGGTTCTGGCTCATCGAGGCATCGCGCAAGGCCTTGTAGGCCTTTTCCTCGGAAACCCCGAGGCGGGCCATGAGCACGCCCTTGGCGCGCTCGATGAGCTTGCGCTCGTCAAGCGCCCGCCGGGCGGCCTGGAGTTCCGACTCGACGCTGGCGAGACGCACCGACTGGGCCTGCAGTACGTCGATGATGGATTGCTCCATGCTCTCGGGCGTGCGGTGCACCGCCGGCGAGAAGCTCATGGCCATGTCGATGGGGCGGCTGGGATCGAAGAAGCGGTCCACCCGGTCGGCGCTGGCGGGCGGGTGCTGGACCAGTCGCGCGAGCAAACCCTCCGCATTCGCCAGATCTCGCTCTGCTTCGATGATGAGCTTGCTGCAGGTGCGCTGCAGGGCGACCACCATGGTGCACTGCAAGGACCATAATCCGGTGAGCCGTTCGCTGCAGATATCGAACCACTGGTCGCTGATCTCCGCATTCAGCGCCTCGCCGGGCCTGGTGCTGCAAAGGATCCGCCGAAAGCGCTCGAGCGGGGCGATGCACCGGCTCGCCTCCAGCGCCTGCCACTGGGCGATCGCTTCGCTGTCCGCAAAGTCGGCGAACAACTGGAAGTTGCGCTCCTGGGCGTCGATGAGGTGTACCAGGCGCTGTTGGTGGCCCGCGTCGCTGCGCCCCGAGGCGAAGGACAGGGCACCGACGGCACGCTCCTGGCCCGCCAGCTCCTTGCCGTTGAGCAGGTTGAAGAGTGCCACAAGGGAGCGCGATACCTCCGGTGTGACGGCGGAGTCCGCAATCTCGAAGATTACCGACAGCAGGCCGGCAATCAGCCGGCTGATGGAGCGGACCGCGTCGTCACCGGAGAGCTGGCGCGCCTCGATGCGCCGGCGCAGCGTGGGCAGATCGTCGATGCCGAGCAGCACCCAGGCGATCAGTGAATAGAGGCGGGCGGTGCCGCAGGCGTCGGTCAACAGGCGCTCGCCGAGTTCCTCCCGCAGCAGCAGTTCGAGCCGCTGCGATTCGTCGGCGAGCTCTCGTCGGGTGTCGCGGAAACGCGTGCCGGCGGAGGCGAGGTAGATGCAGGTTGCGCCGCGTTCGTTCTGCAGCGCGTGGACCAGCGTGCAGATCGTGGCGACCAGCGACGACCGGGATTCGAGGGTGCGCAGAGCTTCGATTTCCTGCTGCCTGGAGAGCAGCAGGATATTGGCGGCGGATACCTGCATCGGACGACCGTAGGTTGGATGGCGACCTCGCTAAGCATGCACGAACCGTGCCGTCTTGCAACCATCGCCGGCCTCTGCCTGGCATGAATGGTGCTCGGGGTTTCTCGATCGCACTGGCCTTTTCGCCACTTCAGGCCCTGCCCCACCCAACCGACGAGGAACCGAACATGAACCGCACCGACGTGACCGAAATGATTGTCGCCGCCCGGATCGACAAGGGCATCAAGTGGAGCGATGTGGCCGATGCGCTCGGCCTCTCCAAGGAGTGGGTTACCGCCGCATGCCTCGGCCAGATGACCTTCGACAAGGCGCAGGCAACGACCATTGGCAGCGTCTTCGAACTCCCCGCAGAAGCCGTTGCGCTGCTGCAGGTCGTACCCTACAAGGGCTCGCTGCCCACCAGCGTACCCGTCGATCCGCTCGTCTATCGCTTCCACGAACTCATCAGTGTCTATGGCACGACCATCAAGGAGCTGATCCACGAAGAGTTCGGCGACGGCATCATGTCGGCGATCGACTTCAAGATGAACCTCGAGCGCGAGCCGAACGATGCCGGCGACCGGGTCCGCATCGTCCTGTCGGGCAAGTTCCTGCCCTACAAATCATATTGATCGGTATGAGGCAAAACGCCGGCCCGAGTGTCCTTGCCCCACTGGGGCAAGGAGCCGCCACGCGCGGGAAGGCGTTCCGGGCGAGGCGGCGCACTGTTCAAGGAATCGAAACCCAGCCCTCGAGCGCCTGGTGGGCGGCCTCGTCGATGGTCTTCGGACCGAAGGGGTCGCCGTAGTTCCGATCCTGGGCATCCTCCAGCATCTGCCCAAGCATCCCGAGGCGGTTGGAATAATCCCAGATGCCGCCGCTCACCGCATGCAGTGCTCGGGAGTCCAGTTCGTTGAGGCCCGAATCGAGTCCGCTCATTGTCTCTTTGCTCATGATCGTGCTCCTTGTCGCGTCGCGGAGCCGGGATCGGCTCACGCAGTCAAAGCATACGAGGCGCGATGTGTGGAAGTCGGTGACCGGATGCCAATGCGCTTGTGACGTGTTTCACCGGCCCGTTGGCGATGGGGTGCGAGACCTTTGCCCGCGAGCGGCTGCATTCGGCACTGCAACAGCGAACGGCCGTGCCGGCCTCGCCATTGCCGTCGGTTTGCCGTGCCTTTGTTGGGGCGAGGCGGCCGCCGAGAGCAAGGGCGTCGAGGCAACCGGGCGGTGCTTCGGTGCAGACGCATTGACTCGGGCCGGCGCGGAACTTGCTATGAGTGGGAAGGCACGGCGCCGTATTGCTGCCGTGTATCTTCGAGCAAGGCACTTTAAAGGGGATCGACCTTTGGCGCTGGGGCGTGACGCAATCGACGGGCATCTGTTGCGGGTGCTCCACCACCTGCTGATCGAGGGCAGCGTGTCGCGTGCTGCCCGGCGGCTCAATCAGTCACAGCCGGCAGTCAGCTCGGCGCTGCGCAGGCTGCGCGAAATCACCGGAGACCAGTTGCTGGTGCGGGGCAGGGGCGGCATGACGCCGACCGAGCGCGGCGCCGCACTGCTCGAGCCGGTGAAGCTTGCCCTCGCCCAGCTCGACGCGATCGTCACGCCGCCGGCACAGTTCGAGGCGAACGTCTGTCGGCGGGAATTCAACATCGGCTCTCCCGACTACCTCGACGCCCGCGCGGTCGGCGATGTGCTGGCGAAAATGCAGACGGGGGCACCGTCGGCGCAGATCAATCTGCACTCAATGGGGGCGTCGGCGTCCTACGCCGGTGCGCTCGAGTCGGGTGAGATGGACGTGGTGATCGGCAACTGGCCGAATCCGCCGGATACCCTGCGCACCACCGCGCTGTTTCAGGACCGCATGGTGCTGCTGATGCGTCGTACGCATCCCCTGGCGGACGAAGAGCTCGATGCAAGACGTTATCTCGAAGCATCCCACCTTGTTCCAACGCCTTATTCGGTGGGCCAGCGCGGGGTGGTGGACATGTACCTGGCGCGCGAGCGCTTGCGGCGCAACGTAGTCGCCCATGTGCCCTATTTCAACATGGCGCCCTACCTGCTCCTGCAGACCGATATGGTTTTTACTGCGCCGGCGCGCTTCGCCGAGCACTACGCGAGCTTCTTGCCGTTGGCAGTCCGCCCGGTACCGCTGGATCTGCCGCCCATTGCCTACTACCTGTTGTGGCACGATCGCACCCATCACTCGGCCGAGTGCCGCTGGTTCCGGGAGCAGATCGTGTCGGTGCTGCGCGGGCCCTGGCCTACGCACTGAGCATGGCGGCAAGCGCCCGCCGGGGGGGTGTGCAGCGGCGTTGAAGACGATATGAGGCGATCAGGCCCAACTGGCGAAGGTTCTCCGCGAATTCGTCGGCTGCGTTGTTGCGCAGCCGTCGTGCCAGGGTCCGGATGACCTGGCCGCGCCCCAGCGGCTGCAAGGCGATCAAGCACGGAAAACCGAAGCGCCGACGGTAGCGGGCGCTGAGCTCATGCAGCTTTTCGCGCTCGGCCATGGGGCCGCTGTGAAGGCCTGCGGCACGTTGCTCGTGCAGGCAGGCCAGCGAAAGATGGCCTTCGAGGCCCAGCGCGTCGCCCAGATCGCCGTGGGCAGCGAGAAGCTGTCGTTTTTCGGCCTCGGGGGCACGATGCAACTCTTCCATGAGCTGGCCATAGAGGTCGGCGGCGCTCTCGAAGGGGCGCTTCTCCCAGGTCCGCTCGATCAGTTGCGGTGCGTATTCGAGCACGCCAGACAGCGCCTGGACGAAGCCGTGAAGGGGGAGCGCGGACAGCGCAGCAAGGTCCAGCCGCGCCTCCGGTTGGCGTGGCGCCGGGCCTGTCGCCTGCGCGATGCGGCCCGGTGGCGCCGCTGCGAGCTCCGGCGAGCGTTCGAGGGAGGTTGGCATTGGCCGCTCCGGAAAGGCAATGATTCCCCTTCAGCAAGCCGCGTGCCATGCGGACACGAGCGCAAACGGCGGTTTCCGCGCCGCGTCGGATGGCGGCGCTGCGCCGCAACGGTGCACGGGCCTTGTCTTCCTCGCTAAGCCCATGAAGCGAAAGATGATGCGATGCACAAGCGCGGTGCGCCGAATCGCGAAATGCGCCGTTGCGGTGCCTCGAAAAACACCCATGCGGATCGCAAATACATCTTATAAACAGATTGTTAGCGGTAGGCCGTAGATGTCGAATGAGTGATGAAGGTTATTCGTCAAATGATTCTCGAGTCCTGATAGTTTGGAAAGAAGCGGTGCGTGCTTGTGCGTTGAACAATATCTTTCCATACAGGAGTCCTGCCAATGAAATCCAAGCTTTCGTGTGTTTTCGCAACCGCCGTAGTCGGCTTCGGCGTCGCCGCCCCGGTCACTGTCAGCGCCGCCAACTGGAGCGACACCTCGGTTTTCTACCGCACCGGCAACAACTTCCGTGAGCCGGCGATCGCCGAAAACGTCGCCAAGGACATCTTCGGCTTCACCCATGTGAGCGGCTACGACTACGGCCAGAATTTCCTCAACGTGGATGTTCTGATCTCCGACAGATCGGACCCCGCCGAAGGTGGCGCCCAGGGGGCGCAGGAGATCTACGTCGTCTATGCCCACCAGCTCTACCTCGGCAAGGTTTTCAAGAGGGATCTGTCCTTCGGACCGGTCAAGGAGATCGCGCTGACCACCGGTTTTGACTGGAACAGCAAGAACAACGAGTTCGCGTCCAAGGTGCGCAAGGTACTCATCGGGCCAACCCTCAAGTTCAATGTTCCCAACGGCTACTTCGACGTGGGGCTGCTCTACTACAAGGAGAAGAACAACAACGGGATCGTCGGCAAGTCGGTGGATTTCGATTCGACCTATCGAATCGCGCTGGCCTGGGGCGTGCCTTTTCAGCTCGGCCCCGTGCCCTTGTCCTTCGAGGGCTTCCTCAACTACACGGCGGAGAAAGGCAAGGACGGTTTCGGTGTCGACACCGATCCGGAGACCTGGACGAACCTGTTCGTGATGGCCGATGTCGGGCAGATGCTGATGGGCAAGCCGAAGACACTGCGCGCGGGGATCGGCTACGAATACATCAAGAACAAGTTCGGTTCTTCCGATGGCAGCACCGGTTCCAAGACCACCACCCCGATGCTCAAGGTCCAGTGGCACTTCTGATGGGCCGAGACGGCCAGGCGCTGTCACCGCCGCGCCTGCCGCCGTTTGCCTCAGATGCTGCAAATCTGCCGGCTGGTTGACCCTGGTCAATACGCTAAGGCAAATGAATCATTCAAATGAATACATTCCGGATGGCGCCGACTTCGGTTCGCCGTCCGAGGGATGTGGAGAATGATCATGGCTGGGCGCGGTATCGGTTGGCGGGGTTTCGGTTTGCTGGCGCTTGTGCTCCTCGCGGCAATGGGGGGCTACATCTGGTGGCAGGGGCGTGAGCCCGCGGTGCCGTCGGGCTTTGCCGGCGGCAATGGGCGGCTCGAGGCGACCGAGGTCGATGTTGCCACCAAGATCGCCGGTCGGGTTGCGGAGCTGTTGCCGCGCGAAGGCGCGCAGGTCAAGCGTGGCGAGCGGGTCGCGCGCATCGACATGGCGGACGTCGAGGCCCAGCGGCTGCAGGCCCTGGCGCCCAGGTGGCGCAGGCGAAGCAGGGGATCGCCGAAGCCGAGGCCGGCGTGGCGGTGGCACGCAGCAACCTAATGCTGGCGCGGATCACCTACAAGCGCAGCTACGAGCTGGTGAAGCGAAATTTCCTCAGCGCCCAGCGACTCGATACCGATCGCGCCAACGTGCGTGCGGCCGAAGCGTCGCTGGCTGCGGCGCACACCCGGGTGGAGGCGGCGCGCGCCGCCGAGACCGCCGCGAGTGCCGCCGAGCAGCGTATCGAGAGCCTGCTCAGCGACGGAGAGCTCAAGGCTCCGATCGACGGACGTGTGCTCTACCGCCTGGTGGAGCCGGGCGAAGTGCTCGCCGCGGGCGGCAAGCTGCTGACTCTGGTAGACCTCTCCGAGGTGTACATGAGCGTCTTTCTGCCCTCGGAGCGGGCGGGGCAGCTCAAGGTAGGCGCCGATGCGCGCATCGTCATGGATGCCTGGCCCGACGAGGCGATCGCCGCGCGGGTGAGCTTCGTCTCGGACGAGGCGCAATTCACGCCACGCGAGGTCGAAACCCGCAGCGAGCGCGAGAAACTGATGTTCAGGGTCAAGGTCAGCGTCGATCCGGCATGGCTCGAGGCGAACGCCGCGCGCGTGAAGCCGGGCATGGCCGGCATGGCCTGGCTGCGACTCGATTCCGCGGTGCCGTGGCCGACGACCCTGCCGCGCTGAGCGGAGCCGCAGATGGAAACCTCCGTGCTCGCTCGTCTATCCGCCGTGAGCCATCGCTACGGTACCGTCGAGG
The DNA here is from genome assembly GCA_024235595.1 of Zoogloeaceae bacterium. GTDB lineage: Bacteria > Pseudomonadota > Gammaproteobacteria > Burkholderiales > Rhodocyclaceae > Cognatazoarcus. Next base: position 255,797 of record JACKMC010000002.1, read on the forward strand.
CGCTGTCACCGCTCGAGCTCGAGGTGCCCGCCGGGGTGATGGTCGGCTTCATCGGTCCGGACGGGGTCGGCAAATCCAGCGTGCTGGCGTTGATCGCCGGGGTACGCCGGGTCCAGCGTGGCACTGTCGAGGTCTTTGGCGGTGATATCAGCGAGGCGAGCTTTCGCGCCAGCGTCCAGCCGCGAATCGCCTATATGCCCCAGGGTCTGGGCAAGAACCTCTACCCGACGCTGTCGGTGTGGGAGAACGTCGAATTCTTCGCCCGCTTGTTCGGCCAGAGCCGCGCCGAACGCAGCGTCCGCATCGAAGCCTTGCTGCAGGCCACCGGCCTCGCTGCCTTCAGGGATCGTCCCGCGATGAAGCTCTCGGGCGGGATGAAGCAGAAGCTCGGTCTGTGCTGCGCGCTGATCCACGACCCCGACCTGTTGATCCTCGACGAGCCGACCACCGGAGTCGATCCGCTCTCGCGGCGCCAGTTCTGGGAACTGATCGACGGAATACGCGCCCGCCGGCCCGGCATGAGCGTGCTGGTTGCGACGGCCTACATGGAAGAGGCGGCGCGTTTCGACTGGCTGGTGGCGATGGATGCCGGCAAGGTGCTCGACTGCGGCACGCCCGCAGCGCTTCGCGCTCGCACCGGTCTCGAAGACCTCGAGGCGGTGTTCATCGCCTTGCTCCCCGCAGCGCGCAGGCGCGGCCACCATGAGCTGGCGATCCCGCCGCGGCCTGCCGGTGCGGCGGAAGTGGCGATCCGTGCCGCAGGCCTGACTCAGCGTTTCGGCGATTTCACGGCGGTCGATCATGTGAGCTTCGAGATCGGCAAGGGCGAGATCTTCGGCTTCCTCGGCTCCAACGGCTGTGGCAAGACCACCACCATGAAGATGCTCACCGGCCTGCTGCCGCCCACCGAGGGCGAGGCCGAACTGTTCGGCGAGGCGGTCGAGGCGGGCAAGCTCGAGAGTCGCCGCGAGGTGGGCTACATGTCGCAGGCCTTCTCGCTCTATGGCGAGCTCACGGTGGCACAGAACCTCGAGTTGCACGCCCGGCTTTTCCATCTGCCTGCCGCAGAGATCGCCGGGCGCATCGATACCCTGGTGCAGCGCTTCGGTCTCGCGCCCTATCTCGACGCACGCGCCGATGGCTTGCCGCTGGGAATCCGGCAGCGCCTTTCGCTGGCGGTGGCGGTGGTGCATCGTCCCCGGCTGCTGATCCTCGACGAACCGACTTCCGGCGTGGATCCGATCGCACGCGACATGTTCTGGGAGCTGCTGGTCGAGCTCTCGCGCGAGCAAGGGGTGACGATCTTCATCTCCACCCACTTCATGAACGAAGCCGCCCGCTGCGACCGGATCTCGCTGATGCATGCCGGCCGGGTACTGGCCAGCGACACGCCTGCCGCGCTGCAGGCGTCGCGGCAGGCCGAAAGCCTCGAGGCCGCGTTCATCGACTACCTCAGCGAGGCGGTCGGCGAGCAGACCCCCGCGCCGACCCAGCCGCCGGCCGCTCACGAGCCGGTGGCCAGTCGCGGTGCCGGCACGTCCGCCTTCAGCCTGCGCCGCCTGCTCGGCTACGCCTGGCGCGAGGCGCTCGAACTGCGCCGCGACCCGATCCGGCTGACCTTTGCCCTGCTCGGCTCGGTGCTGCTGATGTTCATGCTCGGCTACGGCATCACGCTCGACGTGGAGGATCTTCGCTTCGCGGCCCTCGATCGCGACGGCTCCCCCGAGAGCCGCGCCTACATCCACAGCTTCGCGGGTAGTCGCTATTTCATCGAGCAGTCGCCGGTGCGCAGCCAGGCGGAGATGGATCAGCGCATGCAGAGCGGCGAACTGGCGCTGGTGATCGAGATTCCCCCGCGCTACGGCCGCGATCTGCGCGCAGGGCGCAGCCCGGAGGTGGCGATGTGGGTGGATGGCGCGATGCCTTTCCGTGGCGAGACGGTGCGCGGCTACGCCGAGGGCAACCACTACACCTACGTGCTCGACCTGGTACGGCGCAAGTCCGGGGTCACCCCCAGTCTCTATCCTACCGACATCGAGGTGCGCTACCGCTACAACCAGGACTTCAAGAGCATCTACGCGATGGTGCCGGCGGTGATCCCGTTGCTGCTGATCTTCATCCCCGCGATTCTCATGGCGCTCGGCGTGGTGCGCGAGAAGGAGCTGGGCTCGATCACCAATCTGTATGTCACGCCGGTGACGCGGCTCGAGTTCCTGCTCGGCAAGCAACTGCCCTATGTGGCGGTGGCGATGTTCAGTTTCTATGCCTTGGTGGCCCAGGCGGTGTTCATCTTCGGGGTGCCGCTCAAGGGTAGCCTGTGGGTGCTGAGCGCTGCCGCGCTGCCCTACGTGGTGGCGACCACCGGGCTTGGTCTGCTGATGTCGATCTTCACCCGCACCCAGATTGCGGCGCTGGCGGCTACCGCAATCATCACCATGCTGCCGACGGTGGAGTTCTCCGGCCTCACCAACCCGGTCTCGGGGCTCGAGGGCGTGGGGCGCATGGTCGGCGAGTTGTGGCCCGCCACCTACTTCCTGGTGGTCAGCCGCGGGGTGTTCACCAAGGCGCTGGACTTCCCGACCATGTGGCCGGCCATCCGCATGCTGCTGCTGTTCGCGCCGGTGTTTCTCGTCGCCAGCGTGGCGCTGCTCAAGAAGCAGGAGGATTGAGATGTTCGCCAACATCCTGCGTCTCGGGATCAAGGAGCTGAGGAGTCTGTTCGCCGACCGCATGCTGCTCGCGGTGATCGCCTGGGCTTTCACGATCGGCATCTATGCGGCGGCAACCGGCATGTCGCAGGAACTGCACAATGCGCCGATCGCGTTCGTCGACCTCGACCGGTCGCCACTCAGCGCACAGCTCGCCGATGCATTCGGTGCGCCGTATTTCCAGCCTCCACGTACGATGAGCCTCAGCGAGATGGACCTCGCCCTGGATCGTGGCGAGATCTCCTTCGCGGTGGTGCTGCCCGAGCATTTCCAGCGCGACTACGGCAATGGCGCGCGCCCCTCGATACAGGTCAATATCGACGCCACCAACATGTCGCAATCCTTCATCGGCGCGGGCTATATCCAGTCGATCCTCACGCAGGAGCTCAACTACCGCAGCCACAGCGAGGAGGCGGCCAGCCCCTCTCCCTGGTTACCCGGGTGCGCTTCAATCCCAACCTCACCGGGCTGTGGTTCGGTGGCGTGATGGAGGTCATCAACAACGTCACCATGCTGTCCATCATCCTGGTCGGCGCGGCCTTCATCCGCGAACGCGAGCACGGTACGCTCGAGCACATGATGGTGATGCCGATCAGCGCCTTCGAGATCATGGCGAGCAAGGTGTGGGCCAACGCGCTGGTGGTGCTGATCGCCGCGACGCTGTCGCTGCGTTTCATGGTTCAGCTGGTGATGCAGGTGCCGGTGGCCGGCTCCTTGCCGCTGTTCGTGGCTGCGGCCGGGCTGTACCTGCTGTCGACCGCCTCGATCGGCATTTTCCTGGGCACCCTGGCGCGTTCGATGCCGCAGTTCGGCCTGCTCATCATCCTCGTGGTGATTCCGCTGCAGTTGCTCTCGGGGGGTGTCACGCCGCGCGAGTCCATGCCGGTGCTGGTGCAGAACATCATGGATCTGGCGCCGACGCCGCATTTCATCAGCCTCGCCCAGGCAGTGCTTTTCCGCGGCGCGGGCTTCGAGCTGGTGTGGCAGCAGTTCCTTGCCATCGCCGCGATCGGGCTGGTGTTCTTTCTCATCGCGCTGGCGCGGATGCGCAAGACCGTGGCCCAGGTGCATTGATGCGCGCCATGGTCAAATCCCCGCGAAGCGCCTCGATGGCGCCCTCGAATGCGGGGGATGCGCCCGGGGACACCCCGGCACGGCTGGTGGCCGCCGGCCTCAAGCTCTTCAGCGAGCATGGCCTGGACGGCGTCACGACGCGCGCGCTGGCCGCCGAGGCGGGCGTCAACCAGGCGGCCATTCCTTACTATTTCGGTTCCAAGGAGGGTGTCTACCTTGCGGTGGCGGAAGCGGTCAGCGACAGTCTGGGGCAGCGCATCGCAGGCCTGCTGGAGAGATTGGACGAAGCCATGTTGCGTGCCGACGCGCGCGAACTTGCGCCGCACCTGCTGCCCGAAGCTCTTGGGCAACTGTCGCGCGCGATGCACGCAGCCGAATCCGCGTCCGCCCAGATCGCCTTCATCATCGGCGAGCAGCAGCGGCCGACGGCCGCCTTCGACGAGCTCCACCAGCGTCTCATGCAACCGGTCCACGAGCGGCTGGCGGCGCTGCTTGGCCTGATCCTGGACGAGCAGCCGCAGGGCGAGCGGGTGGCGGTCACCACGCATGCCCTGTTCGGCCTGTGCAGCAGCTTCGTCACCGGCCGCAGCAGCCTGCAGCGGATTCTCGATGAGCATGGCGAGTATTCGGCTTCGCGCGCCGAGCAGATCGCAGCTTGCATCGAGGACGTCGCACGGGCATTCGTGAACGGAATCCGACCCAGGGCGTGACTCCCGCCCGCATGCAGGATCGCTTTCGATAGCTGCAATGCACCAGATTGGTGCGCGCGGATTCCGCCGCCCCGACTTGGTGCGAGCGCGCTCCTGATTCCGTCTTGGTGAGCCTCGCATTGCCTCGGATTGGCTGCCATGGTGGCGGGAAAGCGTGACCGATGTCGTGCTGGCCCGGTTGTTGCAATGACCGGATCATGAATGCTCCGATCGATTCTCATGTCATCGCCCGCGCTGGGGCTGCCGCCGGCTCATGGCAAGCCCGGCTGCAGCTTCGCTTCGAGCGGCGTGGCGAGCGTACGGTGCTGGCGCAACGTGAGCACCTTGGGCCGCTGCGCATCCAGAAGGCCCTCTATCCCGAGGGCGAGCGGGTCTGCCACGGCATCGTGCTGCATCCGCCCGCGGGCATCGCCGGCGGCGACGAACTCTCCATCGAGGTCAGGCTCGACGCCGCAGCGCATGCGCTGCTGACCACGCCCGGCGCCGGCAAGTGGTATCGCAGCGCGGCCGCCGAGGGGGTGCTGCGCCAGGCCATGGTGATTGCGCCCGGCGCGCTGTGCGAATGGTTGCCACAGGAGTCGATCATCTTCGACCGCGCCCTGGCGCGCCTCGAGACGCGGGTCGAGCTTCAGGGCGACGCGGCTTTCGTGGGCATGGAGATGCTGCGTTTCGGGCGCTCCGCCTCGGGCGAGCGCTTCGCGGGTGGCGAATTCCGCACTTCGACGCGCATCTCGCGCGACGGCCGACCGGTGTGGCTGGAGCGCGGCCGGCTGAGCGGCGGCGGTCGGCTGCTCGAGTCCAGGGTCGGCCTCGCCGGGCGACCGGTGTGCGGAACCCTGGTGGTTGCCACGCCGCGGGTGGACGACGAAATGCTTGAAGCCTGGCGGGGGCTCATGCCTGCCGAGGGCGAGGGCGCGGTAACCCGGCTGCCGGGTTTGTTGCTGGCGCGTTTTCGCGGTAGCTGCTGCGAGGCGGGTCGGGCGTGGTTTGTGAACCTGTGGTCCCTGGTGAGGCCCGCCCTGGCGGGTGTCCCGGCTGTGGTGCCACGGATCTGGAATACCTGAGAGGTGTGTGAATGGAACTGACTCCGCGCGAGAAGGACAAGCTGCTGATCTTCACTGCCGGACTGCTGGCCGAGCGGCGCAAGGCGCGTGGCCTGAAGCTCAACTACCCGGAAGCGGTGGCCTTTATCTCGGCCGCCATCCTGGAGGGCGCCCGTGATGGCCGCACGGTGGCCGAACTGATGAGCTACGGCACCACTTTGCTGGCCCGTGACGAGGTCATGGAGGGCGTGCCCGAGATGATCCCCGAGATCCAGGTCGAGGCCACCTTTGCGGACGGCACCAAGCTGGTCACCGTTCATCAGCCGATCGTTTGAGAGAGAAGGGGAAGGGGATGAACCTGGAGGAACTGGAGGCTGCGCGTGTCGCCGCGCGACTCAAAACGTGCCTGCGGGCAACGCTGAATCAGAACATCGATCTGGTGCTGCTGTTCAACGACCCCGAGTACGCAATACGGCGTCTCGGCGAGATCGAACAGGCCACGGCGGACGAAAAACTGCTCGAACTGGTTGCCGACGTGCGCGCCCGGCTGTTGCCGCAGAGTGTGGAACCGGACGAGGCGAAATACGACTACCGACCGCACGGCCGGCGCGGTTGATGTAAAGCAAACTCAGGAGGCAGGGACGATGATTCCCGGAGAAATGCAGGTTCAGCCCGGCGAGATCGAGCTCAACGCCGGTCGCGCCACGCTCACCATGACGGTGACCAACACCGGCGACCGCCCGATCCAGGTCGGCTCGCACTATCATTTTGCCGAGACCAACCCGGCGCTCGACTTCGATCGTGCCGCGGCGCGGGGTTTTCGGCTGAACATCGCGGCGGGTACCGCGGTGCGCTTCGAGCCCGGCCAGAGCCGCAGCGTCGAGCTGGTGGCGCTGGCCGGCGAGCGCAAGGTGTTCGGCTTCAACGCACAGGTCATGGGGGCGCTCTGATGGTGGCGAAGATATCGCGGCAGGCCTATGCGGAGATGTTCGGCCCCACCGTCGGCGATCGGGTGCGGCTGGCCGATACCGAGCTGTGGATCGAGGTCGAGAAGGATTTCACCATCCACGGCGAGGAGGTCAAGTTCGGCGGTGGCAAGGTGATCCGCGACGGCATGGGGCAGAGCCAGCGCATCGCCGCCGAGGTCGCCGACACGGTGATCACCAACGCCTTGATCGTCGATCACTGGGGCATCGTCAAGGCCGACATCGGCATCAAGCACGGCCGCATCGCCGGCATCGGCAAGGCCGGCAATCCCGACATCCAGCCCGGCGTGCAGATCGTCATCGGGCCGGGCACCGAGGTGATCGCCGGCGAAGGCATGATCATCACCGCCGGCGGCATCGACAGCCACATCCACTTCATCTGCCCGCAGCAGATCGAAGAGGCGCTGATGAGCGGCGTCACCACCATGCTGGGTGGCGGCACCGGCCCGGCCACCGGCACCTACGCCACCACCTGTACGCCGGGGCCGTGGCATATCCGCAGGATGCTTCAGGCCTCCGAAGCCTTCCCGATGAATCTCGGCTATCTCGGCAAGGGCAATGCCAGCCTGCCCGGGGCGCTCATCGAGCAGGTCGAGGCCGGCGCGATCGGCCTCAAGCTGCACGAGGACTGGGGCACCACCCCGGCGGCGATCGACAACTGCCTGTCGGTGGCCGAGCAGATGGACGTGCAGGTGGCGATCCATACCGACACCCTCAACGAGTCGGGCTTCGTCGAGCACACCGCGGCGGCCTTCAAGGATCGCGCCATCCACACCTTCCACACCGAGGGCGCGGGCGGCGGCCATGCGCCGGACATCATCAAGCTGGCCGGCCTGCCCAACGTGCTGCCCAGCTCCACCAACCCGACCCGGCCGTACACCGTCAACACCATCGACGAGCACCTCGACATGCTGATGGTGTGCCACCACCTCGATCCGGCCATCGCCGAGGACGTGGCCTTTGCCGAGTCGCGCATCCGCCGCGAGACCATCGCCGCCGAAGACATCCTGCACGACCTGGGGGCCTTCTCGATGATGAGCTCCGACTCGCAGGCGATGGGGCGCGTCGGCGAGGTGATCATCCGCACCTGGCAGACGGCCCACAAGATGAAGGTGCAGCGTGGCAGCCTCGCCGGGGACCCGGCCGCCCACGACAACTTCCGCATCAAGCGCTACGTCGCCAAGTACACCATCAACCCGGCCATCACCCACGGCATCGCCCACGAGGTGGGCTCGGTCGAGGTCGGCAAGCTGGCCGACCTGGTGCTGTGGAAGCCGGCCTTCTTCGGCGTCAAGCCCAGCCTCATCGTCAAGGGCGGGATGATCGCGGCGGCGGCGATGGGCGACCCCAACGCCTCGATCCCCACCCCCCAGCCGGTGCACTACCGGCCGATGTTCGGCAGCTTCGGCGGCGCCCTGCGCACCGCGGTGAGCTTTGTCTCGCAGGCCGCGCTGGCCAACGGCTCGCTGGGCAATCTCGGGCTGGCCAAGCCGCTGGTGGCGGTGAAGAACGTGCGCGGGGTGCGCAAGACCGACATGGTGCATAACGGCTGGCTGCCAACTCTCGAAGTCGATCCCGAAACCTACGAGGTGCGGGCCGACGGCGAGCTGCTCAGTTGCGAGCCGGCCAGCGAGCTGCCGATGGCGCAGCGCTATTTCCTGTTCTGAGGGAATCCATGCTTCTGATCGAATCCATCCATACCGGCAGCGAAGCGGCTACCGAGCGGCTGTCGCTGCCCTTTGAGTATCGCTGCAAGAGCCGCCTGCGAGCCACGCTGGCGAGTGGCGAGGAGGTGGGCCTGTTTCTCGAGCGCGGCACCATCCTGCGCGGCGGTGACCGGCTGGCAGCAAACGACGGCCGCATCGTCGCGGTCGAGGCTGCCCCCGAAGACCTCGCCGAGGTGCGCTGCAGCGATGCCCGGCAGCTGGCCCGCGCGGCCTATCACCTGGGGAATCGCCATGTCGCGGTCGAGGTAGGCGAGGACTGGCTGCGCCTACAGCGCGATCATGTGCTCGAAGGCATGCTGCTCGGCCTCGGCTGCGCGGTGCTGCCGGTGGTGGCGCCCTTCGAGCCCGAGGCGGGTGCCTACGCGCCGGGCCATCAGCACCCCGGCGACGGCAGCGGCGCGCGCATCCACATGATGGCGGGGGCCTGATGCTGGCGCTGGTGCGCCTTCTGCAACTGGCCAGCCCGGCGCTGCCGGTCGGTGCCTATACCTATTCGCAGGGCCTTGAGTGGGTGGTCGAAGCGGGTGAGGTGCGGACCGAGAACGACGTCGCCGCGTGGCTCGGCGACCTGCTCGAATTCAGCGTTGGCAGCTTCGAGGCACCGATGGTGCTGGCGATGATCGAGGCCTGGCAGCGTGGCGAGACGAGCGAGATCGCACGGCTGAACGATGATTTCCTGGCCAGTCGCGAAACCGCCGAGCTGCGCGCCGAGACCGTGCAGATGGGCTATTCGCTGGTGCGCCTGCTCACCGAGCTGCACGGCTACACGGACTTGCCGCAGTGGCGCGAGCGCTTGCTGGCGATCGACGATGCGGCCTTTCCGACAGCGTGGTCGGCCGCCGCCGCCGCCTGGCAGATCCCCTGCGGGATGGCGCTGCCGGCGTATCTGTGGGCCTGGCTCGAGAACCAGGTCATGGCCGCGGTCAAGGTGGTGCCGCTGGGGCAGCAGGCCGGGCAGCGCCTGCTCGCCACGCTCGGCGAACGCATCCCGACGATCGCCGCACGTGCTTGCGCCCTGCCCGAAGCCGAGTGGAACAACTTCACCCCGGGACTGGCGCTCGCCAGCAGCCGGCACGAGACCCAATACACCAGGCTGTTCCGCTCCTGAGCGCGAGTAGCCCCGAAAAGGAGCGATACATGACCCAATCCCAGGCTTTGCGCGTCGGCATCGGCGGTCCGGTCGGTTCAGGCAAGACGGCGCTCACGCTGGCGCTGTGCCTTGCGCTGCGCGACAAGTACGACATCGCGGTGGTCACCAACGACATCTACACCGCCGAGGACGCCCAGTTCCTGGTACGCAACGAGGCGTTGGCGCCGGACCGCATCATCGGTGTGGAGACCGGTGGTTGCCCGCACACCGCGATCCGCGAGGACGCCTCGATCAACCTCGAGGCGGTCGACCGCCTCAACCGGCGTTTTCCGGGGCTGGAGATCATCTTCGTGGAGTCGGGCGGCGACAATCTGGCCGCCACCTTCTCGCCCGAGTTGTCGGATCTGACGCTCTACGTGATCGACGTCTCCGCCGGCGACAAGATTCCCCGCAAGGGTGGCCCGGGGATCACCCGCAGTGATCTGCTGGTGATCAACAAGATCGACCTCGCGCCGCTGGTCGGTGCCAGCCTCGAGGTGATGGATCGCGACGCGAAGAAGATGCGTGGAGCGCGGCCCTTCGTCTTCAGCAACCAGAAGACCGGCCAAGGCCTCACCGAAATCATCGCCTTCATCGAGCAGCAGGGGCTGCTCGCGACAACCGGGGCTCGCGCGGCCGCCACCGCTGCCGCGGGGTGAGGCGCGCATCGGGCGCTGCCGGACCCGGACCCAGACCAACGAACCATTCATTCAGGAGATTCTCATGTCCCTCGCTCGCATCTGTGCTGCGCTGACCCTTTTCATGGCGGCGGGCTCGGCCATGGCCCATCCGGGTCATGGCGCCGGCTTCGCCGCGGGTTTTTGCCCACCCCTACGGTGGCTTCGACCATCTGTTGGCAATGGTCGCGGTCGGCCTTTTCGCCGCACGACAGAACGGCATGCTGCGCTGGGCCCCTGCCGACGGGCTTCGTCGCGGCGATGCTGGCGGGCGCCCTGCTCGGTGCGCAAGGCTTCGCAATGCCGCAGCTCGAGAGTGGGGTGGCGGCATCGGTACTGATTCTCGGACTGCTGGTTGCCTTCATGGTGCGCTTGCCGGTCACCGCCGCGATGGCGCTCGTCGTGGTGATGGCGCTCTTCCATGGCCAGGCCCACCAGGCCGAGATGCCGGCGGGTCGCTGTTCGACTTCGCCGCCGGCTTCGCGATCGCGACGGCATCGCTGCATCTGTTCGGCTTCATGCTTGCACGCTGGATGCCCGGCAGCGTCGCGGCGCAAGGCATCAAGCGGGCGCTGGGTGCGGGAATCGCCGCCGCGGGGCTGTTTTTCATGGCCGCCTGAGCCGCCCGGGCCCCCCGCCGCAGGCCGTCCCCGGACGGCCATTCCGGCCTTTGGCAACACGGCGCGCTATCGGCTGCGCGCGCGACTGCTAGACTTGGGTTGATGCCGTACCCGAGATTTTTCGTCGTGCCAAACCGTCTTGCGACCGAAACGTCACCCTACCTGCTGCAGCATGCGGACAATCCCGTCGACTGGTGGCCGTGGTGCGACGAGGCGAGGGCGCTGGCGCGCGATCAGGACAAACCGATCCTCCTGTCCATCGGCTATTCGGCGTGCCACTGGTGCCATGTGATGGCACATGAGTCTTTCGAGGACGCCGACACCGCGGCAGTGATGAACCGCCTGTTCGTGAATATAAAGGTCGACCGGGAGGAGCGGCCGGACCTCGACCAGATCTACCAGAGCGCCCATCAGATGCTGGCCCGTCGCGCGGGAGGATGGCCGCTGACGATGTTCCTCGCGCCGGACGGAACGCCCTTCTTCGGCGGCACCTATTTTCCCAAGGCGCGCGCGATACGGGTTGCCGGCATTCGTGAGCCTGCTCGAGCGGGTGGCCGGCGCGTTCGCCGAACAGCGCGGCGCGATCGAGGAGCAGAACGCCGCCATGCGTGCCGCGCTCGAGCGCAGCGGCAACACGGGCGCGACCCACTCCTCGAGCTTCAACGCCGAGCCCATCGGGGCATTGTGTGAACTGCTCGACGGCAGCTTCGATTCGCGCTTCGGCGGGTTCGGCGGCGCACCCAAGTTCCCGCATCCTACCGACATCGAGTTCTTTTGCGTCGCTTTGCGGCAAACGGCGACGGGCGAGCACGCGAGATGGCGGTATCGACGCTGCAATGCATGGCTGACGGTGGCATCTACGATCATCTCGGCGGCGGTTTCAGCCGCTATAGCGTGGATGAGCGCTGGGAGATCCCGCACTTCGAGAAGATGCTCTACGACAATGGACCGCTGCTTGCGCTCTACGCCGACGCCTGGGCCTTGACCGGCGAGGCCGATTTCCGTCGCGTGGCGACCGAAACGGCGGACTGGGCAGTGCGCGAAATGCAGTCGCCGGAGGGTGGCTACTTCTCCTCCTTCGATGCAGATTCCGAAGGCGAGGAGGGGCGCTTCTACGTCTGGCAGCGCGAGCAGATCAAGGCGGTGCTGGACGCACAGCAGTGGCGACTGCTCTCGGCTCACTACGGTCTCGAGCGCCCGCCCAATTTCGAGGGACAGGCCTGGCATCTGCACGTGGCCCGCCCGCTGGCGGAGGTGGCCGAAGGCCTCGGTCTCGATGCCGACGAAGCGCGGCTCGTGGTGGACGCCGCGCGTCGGCAACTCTTCGAATTGCGTGCCCAGCGCGTTGCGCCGGCACGTGACGACAAGGTGCTGGTCAGCTGGAATGCGCTGATGGTGAAAGGCATGGCGCGCGCGGCCAGGGTGTTCGGGCGCGGTGACTGGTTCGTGTCGGCCTGCAAGGCAGTGGACTTCATCCGCTCCAATCTCTGGCAGGACGAAATCCTGCTCGCCAGCTGGAAGGACGGGCGGGCGCGCTTCAATGCCTACCTGGACGACCACGCCTTCTTGCTCGACGCCTTGCTCGAGATGCTGCAGAGCGATTACCGGGCGCAGGATCTCGAGTTCGCCGAAGACCTGGCCGACGCGCTGCTCGAGCGATTCGAGGATCGACCGGAGGGCGGCTTCTTCTTCACCAGTCACGACCACGAGGCCTTGCTGCAGCGACCCAAGTCGACACACGACAGTGCCATGCCGGCGGGAAACGGCACCGCAGCCTTCGCCCTGCAGCGCCTCGGTCACCTGACCGGCGAAAAGCGTTACCTCGATTCAGCGGAGCACTGCCTGCAGGCCTTCTATGCCGGCATGCGGGCCCAGCCGGGGGGAAAGGCGGCGATGCTGGCAGCGCTCGAGGAGTGGCTCGAGCCGCCGCGAATGGTCTTGCTGCGGGGGCCTGACGACGAGGTTCGAACCTGGCAGCGGGCGCTCGCACGGAAGTACCTTCCCTCGACGCTGGTGCTGGCGCTGCCGGACGGGCTCGCGGGGCTTCCGCCCTTGCTGTCGCGACCCGAGACAACCGAGGTCAACGCATGGGTCTGTTCGGGCGTTACATGCATGCCGCCAATCGATTCGCTCGAAGCGCTCGACCAGGCGCTCGGCAGATAGGCAAACCCCCCGGGTTGAGTTAGTATCAGCCCGGTTTCGTGACCATGTGGAGAGGTGAATAATATGAAATTGCTCGTTGCCGCTGTTGCCGCCGCTGGAATCCTGGGCGCCGCGCCCGCTTTTGCAGATGCCGGCATGGATCTGGCGAAAGCCAAGAACTGCCTGGCCTGCCATGCAGTGGACAAGAAGCTGGTTGGCCCGTCCTACAAGGACGTGGCTGCCAAATACAAGGGTGACAAGACTGCAGCAGCAATGCTCGCAGCCAAGATCCAGAAAGGGGGCGTAGGTACCTGGGGCCAGATCCCGATGCCCCCCAACCCGCAGGTCAACGCTGCCGAAGCGACCACGCTTGCCGAATGGGTGCTTACCCACTGAGGAAGTTACTGCTGCGCCAGTGCAGCGCAGACTCGAAGAGCCAGCCGCAAGGCTGGCTTTTTTGTGCCCGGCAGCAACGCGCACAGGGTGCGGCGTCGATCTGCGGGTGCCCGGCTTGAACCAGTGCGGCAGCGCCTTCGCCGGCCCGCGCGCAGACCTGCAGTTGTGCGGTGTGAGCCGCTTCGGATGCTGAAGTCTTGCAACAATTTGTGTCGCGGTCGCGACGCCCGGGCACGCGATGAAGGCTCGGCGGGGCTGCGCCCATGCATGAATGGTCATGCAGGCGGTTGTTGTCGCGTGCTTAAAGGATCGTCTCGCGGTTCGCGGCTGTCGATGGCTTGCTCGGGCCCTCGATGCCTGGCTTCGAGGAACATGAATTCCGCGTTCCGAGGCGGTAGCGGCCCACTTGAAAGGCAGCCCTGCAGGATGTCGCAGCCGGGCGCGCGCAGACGCTCGATGCGGGCTTGGCGCTCGACCCCTTCTGCGACCGCGCCGACCAATCGACCGCCAGCAGCCGGAACAGCGCGGCGCAGGTGTCGCAGGGCGTCGGAGGAAGGGCAGGAGGCGGTGCCGCACCCCGGGCGCCCTGCGTCGAAGCCCCGGGGCCGGTCAATGCCGCGATGGTGTCGGCACGGCCGATCTGCGGCCGCGACAAAGCGGGCACCTGCCCCGTCGCCGCATGAAGGACCGGCTGCCCGCTCAGGAAAGGTCCAGGCTGTCGGCAAAGCTCAGCGCCGATAGCATCGCCTCGTTGACCTCGTCGAGTGGGATCTTGAGCTCTTCGGCCTGCTGGACCAGGGTCGCCGAATCAAAGGACTCGACGCCGCGGGCGAGCTTGAGAAACGGGGCGTAGACGCCTTCTCCTCGCAGCAGTGCGTCGGATACCGCGGTCGGCAGGTGCATCTCCTCGAGAATTGCCGGCATGGCGCTGCCCAGCAAGGTGTCGAGGAGCGAGAACGCCCCGGTCAGGAACAGGTTGTCGCTGTCGGTCTTGGAGAAGAACTGTTTGCCCGCGAGTTCCATGAAGTGACCCCGGGCGATGGCTGCCTGCATCAGTGCCGCTGCCGAGGGATCACGACTTGCGGTGACGAGCAGCACCGAGAGCCACTTGTGGAGCTTGTTGTAGCCCAGGATGCTCACTGCGTGTCGGAATGACTGGATCTCGCACATGAGTCCAAAGCCGACCGAGTTGATATGTCGCAGCAATTTGTAGGACAGGGCGACGTCCTGCTTGAGTACCGTCTCGATCTCCCGGATATCGGCGTTGTTGCGTACCAGGTTCATGAGCCGGACGATCTGCGCGTGCGAAGGCGCGAGTGCCTTGCGGGCAGCCTTCGAACGCATGAAGAACCATCCGGAGGCGCCGTCATAGCCTCGGCCGATCGCCGCTTCGAACGATTCCGAATCGGGCAGGCCCCAGGCCAGCGAGAGCCCCGCGTCCGCGTCGGGCGCGGGGTGCTTGCGCACGTCGGTGAGCACGAAGCGCCAGTCGACACCGCCATCGAGCTTGGTGCCCGGTGTGTGCCAGGCGAGGCACATGCTGACATCGGCCTCGCGCAGCCCCTTGACCAGTGCCTGCGTCATCGGATGAGCAAGCGTCTGGGCCGGAATCTCGATCATTGCGTTGTCGGGAATCTCCCACTCGAGCAGATCGGGTGTGGGCACCAGCCGGCCAAGGCTCACGAACACGGTGTAGCGTCCCGGCCAGCGCTCCGCATTGCCGGCAAGAGCTCCCACCGCGGCCTTGATGCTTTGAGCGTGAACAACAAGGCGATTGGCCGTAATGGACCGGTTCTTGTTGAGTACAGGCTCGCGGGTGAGGTGTGCGGCTGGGCTGGGTTGGTTCATGGGCGGTCGTCAGGTATTGGCTTCGGCTGCATAGGTAAAGGCGTCGGCGAAGAATTCCTCTTCCGGCAATCCGCATTTCGATACGAAATCGGCTCGCGCTGCGTCAATCATGGCCGGCGCACCGCAGGCATAGACCTGATGTCCGGACAGATCGGGCAGATCGCCCATCACCGCCTGATGAACCAGACCGGTGCGGCCTTGCCAGCCCTCGCCTGCAGGCATATCGGACAATACCGGCACATACTTGAATCCGGCCAGCATTTTTTCCCAGCTTTTCGCCAACGCGTCCAGATAGAGGCCGTCGCGGTTGCGCGCCCCCCAGTAAAGGGCCATTGGCCGCTCGATGCCGGCCTGCAGCACATGCTCGACGATGCTCTTGATCGGTGCGAACCCGGTTCCCCCTGCGAGCAGTACCACCGGCTTGGCCGATTCCTCCCTGAGAAAGAAGCTGCCGAGCGGCCCTTCGAAGCGCAGGATGTCCTTTTCCTTCATCTGGTTGAACACCTGGCCGGTGAAGGCGCCGCCATCGATGTGCCTGATGTGAAGCTCGAGGTGGTCCGCGCCATGGGGCGAATTGGCAATCGAGAAACTGCGACGGCGGTTTCCCGACAGCAGGAAATCGATGTATTGCCCTGCGCGGAACTGGAATTTTTCGCTGGCCGGCAGTTTTACCTCGAGGATCATGACGTCGCTGGCGACCTTCTCGAGTCGCTGCACCCGGCACGGCAGTTTCTTGACCGGAATGTCGCTGCTGTGGGTGATCTGCTTGCATTCGAGCAGCAGGTCCGTACGCGGCGTGGCACAGCAGAACAACGCGAGTCCGGCGTCCTTTTCCGCTTCGGTGAGGGTGTTTGGCGAAGCCTTGCCATAGTCGACCGACCCTTCGAGGATCCGTCCCTTGCATGCCCCGCAGGCACCGTCGCGGCATCCATACGGCAGCAGGTAGCCGGCATCGAGGGCCGCCTGCAATATGGTGGTATCTTCGGCCGCTTCAAATTGCTGGCCACCAGGCTGGATCGAGACTCGAAAGGACATGGTGCTCCTGCGTGAGATAATTTGCCGATGAAACGTATTCTGATTGTTGGCAGCGGAGATGTCGCGCGTCGTGCGCTGCCGTGGCTCACGACGCGCTTTCGTGTCTTTGCGGTCGTGCGCCGTGAGGCGGAGCGCGAGCCGCTGAGGCGCCTGGGCGCCGTCCCGGTGCTGGCCGACCTCGACCAACCCGCGAGTCTGCACCGCCTGGCCGGGATTGCGGACTTCGTGCTGCATTTTGCACCGCCGCCTGCAGCGGGGCGGGGCGATCCCCGAACCCGTGATCTGCTGGCCGTGCTGCGGCGCCGCTGGAGTGTAGCACAGCGCCTTGTTTACATAAGCACGACAGGGGTTTACGGGGACTGTGGTGGCGCCTTGGTGAGCGAAACACGGCCCCTCGCGCCGAGCACCCCGCGTGCCGTGCGCCGAGTGGCGGCAGAGGCGCAGTTGCGTGATTTCGGGCGGCGCGGTGGCTGCAGGGTGTCGATCCTGCGGGCGCCGGGCATCTACGCCGCGGATCGGCTCTCGCTCGAGCGTCTGCGCCGTGGTGATCCGGTGCTCGCGGAAGCGGACGATGTGTATACCAACCACATTCATGCCGATGACCTCGCGCGTGTTGCCTGTCTCGCGATTTTCCGCGCTCGGCCCAACCGGGCCTATAACGTCTGCGACAATAGCCACATGAAGATGGGTGACTATTTCGACCTCATGGCGGCGACTTTCGATTTGCCGCGCCCGCCCCGCGTGACGCGCGTGGAAGCGCAGCGAACGCTCCCGGCGACGACGATGTCGTTCATGTCGGAGTCGCGTCGACTCTCAAATCGACGGTTGCGCGAGGAGTTGCGGGCGAGGTTGCGTTATCCCGATATCGGCGAGGGCCTGCGGGCCGCTCGCACGCAAGACACCGTTACTGAAGAGGAATGAACATGCTTGTGGTCAAGGCCCTGCATATCGGATTCGTGGTGGCATGGTTTGCGGGGCTGTTCTATCTGCCTCGCATCTATGTCAATCTGGCCATGGTGCCCGAGGAAAGCACCGCCGAGCGTGACCGCCTGTTGCTCATGGCGGGCAAGCTCTACCGCTTCATGACGCCGCTCGGTATCCTCGCCGTGGCGCTCGGGCTGTGGTTGTGGTTCGGCTACGGGTTCGCTGGTGGTTGGCTCCATGTCAAGACGACCCTGGTGATTTTGCTGATCGTCTATCACCTCTACTGCGGCAGACTCCTGCGCCGCTTCGAGGCGCGACAGATCGCGCGTGACCATGTGTGGTTCCGCTTTTTCAACGAGGTGCCCGTGCTGGTCATGTTTGCAGTGATCTTCCTGGTTGTCCTGAAACCTTTCTGAGCGGCTTCGCCCGTTGGCCCACCAAATGACCGAAACCTTCTTTTCCCCTTGTCCGCGGGGTCTCGAGAGCCTGCTTGTCGACGAACTCGTCGAGCTCGGCGCGCGCCAGCCGCGGGCCTTGCACGGCGGTGTGCTGTTCGAGGGCGACTGGGCGCTGTGCATGCGGGTCAACCTCGAGAGCCGGCTTGCCACCCGGGTGCTGTGGCAGCTCGCGCGCGGGCGTTACCGCGGCGAAGAGGACATCTATCGTCTTGCCTACGGGGTCACCTGGGCGAAGTGGTTTACGCCCGATGAGACCATGCGGGTGTTCGTCAATGCGCAGAAGTCACCACTCAGGAGTCTCGAGTTCATCACGCTCAGGATCAAGGACGCGGTGTGCGACCACTTTCGCACCGTCACCGGCCGCAGACCGAGCATCGACACCGCCGACCCCGATGTCAGGGTGCACGCCTTCCTGACCTTCGATACCGCGACGCTGTACCTCGACACCTCGGGCGAGCCGCTCTACAAGCGAGGCTTCAAGCGCGCGCGGGTCGAGGCGCCGCTCAAGGAGAACCTTGCCGCCGGCATTCTCAGGCTTGCCGGCTGGCAGCCCGACGAGCCGCTTGTCGATCCGATGTGTGGCAGCGGCACCTTCCTCCTCGAGGCCGCCCAGATTGCGCTGGATATCGCGCCCGGGCTGGGGCGCGAGTTTGCCTTCGAGCGGCTCAAGCACGTCGATCGCGAGCTCTGGGGCCGGATCAGGGCCGAGGCTCAAGCGCGCCAGAAGCCGCTTCGAGCGCTGCAGATCAGGGGTTCCGATGTGCTCGAGGACCAGGTCCAGCGGGCGAAGCAGAATCTCGCGGCGGCCGGGCTGGCGGGCTGCGTGGAGGTCTCCTGCTGCAATGTGCTCGACCTTGTCGCGCCTGCCGAGGCTGGCGTCATGGTGGCAAATCCGCCGTATGGGGTACGCATCGGAGAGGCGGAGGCGCTCGCCGAGCTCTATCCGCTGCTCGGCGATGCGCTGAAGAAGAACTGGATCGGTTGGCGTTGCTACTTTTTCAGCGGCGACACCATGCTGCCGCGCCTGATCAAGCTCAAGGCCTCGCGCCGGACACCGCTCTTCAACGGTGCGCTCGAGTGTCGGCTCTACGAGTACCGCATGATTGCTGGCAGCCTGCGCCGTACGCCGGCACAGGACGACTGAAACGCGCATCGCTGGCGGCGCGGGATGCCTCGGCCGCCAGCGATGCGGCCTGCCTTGCGGCTCAGACGATATCGAGGTGCTGGATGCCCGAAAGAAGGTCGGTTTCGCCCTTCTTGCTGTTGAGCTTGATCTGCAGGCGCAGGTCGTTCACAGAGTCGGCGTTGCGCAACGCATCCTCGTAGCTGATCAGGTCGGACTCGTACAGATCGAAGAGCGCCTGGTCGAAGGTCTGCATGCCGAGCTCGCGGGAGCGCTTCATGGTTTCCTTGATCTCGGTGATCTCGCCCTTGAAGATGTGGTCGGCGATGAGCGGTGAGTTGAGCATGACCTCGACGGCGGGCACTCGGCCCTTGCGACCGACCATCGGCAGCAGCCGCTGGGAGATCATCGCCCGCAGGTTCAGCGACAGGTCCATGAGCAGCTGCTGGCGGCGCTCTTCGGGGAAGAAGTTGATGATCCGGTCGATCGCCTGGTTGGAACTGTTGGCGTGCAGCGTAGCGAGGCAGAGGTGGCCCGTCTCGGCGAACGCAATCGCGTAGTCCATGGTCTCGCGGTCGCGGATCTCGCCCATCAGGATGACGTCGGGCGCCTGGCGCAAGGTGTTCTTGAGCGCGGCCTCCCAGTCGTCTGTGTCAATGCCGATCTCGCGCTGGGTGACGATGCAGTTCTTGTGGGCGTGGACATACTCGATCGGGTCTTCGACCGTGATGATGTGTCCGTAGCTGTGCTCGTTGCGGAAGTCCACGAGTGCGGCGAGCGAGGTGGTCTTGCCGGTGCCGGTGCCACCGACGAAGATCACCAGCCCGCGTTTCGCCATCGCAATGTCGCGCAACACCGCCGGCATGCCGAGTTCGTCGAGGGTCGGGATCTTCATCGCGATCGTTCGCAATACCAGTCCGACCCTGCTCTGCTGGACGAACGCGTTGGCACGGAAGCGCCCGATGCCGGCCGGCGAGATCGCGAAGTTGCATTCCTTCGTCGATTCGAACTCCGCGGCCTGGCGGTCGTTCATGATGGCCCGCGCGAGTTCGGTGGTGTGCTGGGCACTGAGTATCTGGTTCGACTGCGGGACGATCTTTCCGTCGATCTTGATCGCTGGCGGGAAGCCCGCGGTGATGAAGAGGTCGGAGCCGTTCTTCTGCATCATCAGCCGCAGCAGATCCTGCATGAATTTTAGAGCCTGGTCGCGTTCCATTCATTACTCCGTTTTCGCGGGCCCGGCAGTGGTGCTGCGCCCGGGGAATCGTTGGCGGCTGTCAGCCGATGAAGTTGTCTTTGTTCTGGGCCCGAATCTTCGCTTCGGACGACGAGACCATGTTTCGACGCACCAGATCGGCGAGGCACTGGTCGAGGGTCTGCATGCCGACCGACTGGCCGGTCTGAATCGCGGAATACATCTGGGCGATCTTGTTCTCCCGGATCAGGTTGCGGATCGCCGGCGTGCCGATCATGATCTCGTGGGCGGCGACGCGCCCCTGGCCATCCTTGGTCTTGAGCAGGGTCTGCGAAATCACCGCGCGCAGCGATTCCGAGAGCATCGATCGGACCATGTCCTTCTCCGCCGCGGGGAAGACATCGACGATGCGGTCGATGGTCTTGGCCGCGGAGGAGGTGTGCAGCGTTCCGAACACAAGGTGACCGGTCTCCGCCGCGGTCAGGGCGAGACGGATGGTCTCGAGGTCGCGCATCTCGCCGACCAGGATGACGTCCGGATCCTCGCGCAGCGCCGAGCGCAAGGCGTTGCTGAACGACAGCGTCTGCGGTCCGACCTCGCGCTGGTTGATGAGGCAGCGCTTCGCCTCGTGAACGAACTCGATCGGATCCTCGACGGTGAGGATATGGCCGTAGTGGTTTTCGTTCACATAGTCGACGATGGCCGCGAGGGTGGTCGATTTGCCCGAGCCGGTCGGTCCGGTGACCAGCACGATGCCGCGGGGTTGCTCCGCGATCTCCTTGAATATCTTCGGTGCATTGAGATCCTCGAGCGACAGCACCTTCGAGGGAATCGTACGGAACACCGCGCCGGCGCCGCGGTTCTGGTTGAAGGCGTTGACCCGGAAGCGCGCCAGGTTCGGCACCGCAAACGAGAAATCGCACTCCAGGTGTTCCTCGTAGTGTTTGCGCTGGCCGTCGTTCATGATGTCGTACACCATGGCATGGACGTCCTTGTGCTCCATGGGCGGCAGATTGATCCGCCGCACATCGCCATGTACCCGGATCATTGGTGGGAGTCCGGCCGAGAGGTGAAGGTCGGACGCTTTGTTCTTGACGGAGAAGGCGAGCAGTTCAGTGATGTCCATGGTCGGCTGGTCTTGTTGTCGGGCGGGAAAGATGATTATCGACCGGGTGATATACTTTTTGAGGCCCGACCGGCTTTATTCTTCACAATATGACAAGAATCGCAGAGAACTTGCAAGCCGTAAGGGCGCGTATCGCCGCGGCTGCCTTGGCCGCGGGGCGGCTCCCCGATGACGTGGCGTTGCTGGCGGTGAGCAAGACATGGCCGGCCGAATGCGTTGCCGAGGCGGCCGCATGCGGGCAGCGCGCCTTTGGCGAGAATTACGTGCAGGAGGCAGTGGACAAGATTGCTGCGCTTGCCGGGCTCGGCCTCGAATGGCATTT
This sequence comes from Zoogloeaceae bacterium, assembly GCA_024235595.1. Lineage (GTDB taxonomy): Bacteria > Pseudomonadota > Gammaproteobacteria > Burkholderiales > Rhodocyclaceae > Cognatazoarcus. Next base: position 277,040 of record JACKMC010000002.1, read on the forward strand.
CATCGGCCCGATCCAGAGCAACAAGACGCGTCCGCTGGCAGAGCATTTCGACTGGGTACACTCGGTGGATCGCTTCAGGGTCGCCGCGCGGCTGTCGGCGCAGCGCCCCGTGCCGCTGGGCCCCCTGAACGTTTGCCTGCAGGTCAATGTGAGCGGCGAGGCCAGCAAGAGCGGGGTCTCGCCGGCCGACCTCCCGGCCTTGGCCGAGGCCGTCGCGGCGCTCCCGCGGCTGCGCCTGCGCGGCCTGATGTGTATCCCTGAGCCTACGGACGATGTGGCTTTGCTGCGAAGCCGCTTCGCGCTGTTGCGCGAGTTGAGCGAAGCGACGCGGATCAGGGGGATTGCGGCGGATACCTTGTCCATGGGCATGTCCCACGACGTCGAGGAGGCGGTTGCCGAGGGCGCGACGATGGTGCGGGTCGGCACCGCCATCTTCGGTGAGCGAACACGGCGGCCGGTTTGACGGGAAATGAGAAATGACCGCCCAGGACGGGCGGCCATTTCCCATTCCCTGTGTTGGACAATGAAATGAAGATCACTTTTCTGGGCGGCGGCAACATGGCGGCCGCGCTGGTGAGCGGAATGCTTGCGAAGGGCCATCCGCCCGATGGAATCTGCGTGATTGAACTGTCGGCGCAGAATCGCGAGCGGCTCTCGGATCGATACGGAGTGCGCGCGATAGAGGCGGCCGACGATGCCGCGCTCGATTGCGCGGTGTTCATTCTTGCCGTCAAGCCGCAGCAGATGAAGGCGGCGCTTACGCCGCTGGCGGGGCGACTGGGCGGGGCGGTGGTGGTGAGTATTGCCGCAGGGCTGCGTGTGACGGTCATCAAGCGCTGGCTTGGCGGACATTCTCGCGTGGTGCGTTGCATGCCCAACACGCCGGCGCTGATCGGCGCCGGGATTACGGGCCTGTATGCGGAGCCGGCGGTCGATGCGGCAGGTCGCGAGGCTGCGGAAACCGTCCTTGGCGCAGTGGGTGCCACCGTGTGGGTGGAGGACGAGCCGCAGATCGACGGTGTGACGGCGGTCTCGGGCAGTGGTCCTGCCTACGTGTTCAATTTCATCGAGGCGCTCGAAGCGGCGGCGCTGGAGCAGGGGTTCGACGCCCGCACCGCCCGCCGGCTCGCGCTCGAGACCGTGCTTGGCGCCGCCAAGCTCGCCGCGGCCAGCGAAGACAGCCCCGCGACGCTGCGCGAACGGGTTACCTCCAAGGGCGGAACGACCGAAGCTGCGCTCAAGGTGCTGGCGGCGCACGATCTCGTCGGTGCCGTCGGCGAGGCGGTAGCGGCCGCCGCGCAGCGCGGGCGGGAACTCGGCGACTCGCTGGGTCGGGACTGAACGGGAGCCAATCGAATGTTGTCGAGTCTGCTGATCTTCATACTCAACGCGGTGACGAGTTTCTTTACCATGATGCTGCTCGCCCGCTTTTTCATGCAGTGGCAGCGGATTTCATTCAGGAATCAGCTCGGGCAGTTCATCACGACGACCACGGACTGGCTCGTGCTGCCGCTGCGCCGCGTGATTCCCGGGCTCTTCGGCCTCGACATTGCCAGCCTGCTGCCCGCTTGGGCCTTGCAGGCGTTGATGGTGTTCGTCGAATTCGCGTTGCGCGGACTGGAGTTCGGAGGCAATCCGCTCGGTGTGCTGCTGGGTGTCTGGGGGATCGGGCTGGTCGAACTGGCGCGGATGATGGTGTACCTGTTGATCGCGATCGTGCTGGTTTCGGCGGTGCTTTCGTGGGTGAATCCGTACGCGCCGGTCGCACCGGTGATCAACGCGCTGGCCGACCCCTTCCTGCGGCCGATTCGCAAGGTGGTGCCGCTGATAGCGAACGTCGATCTCTCGCCGCTGGTACTGTTGCTGTTGCTTCAGATTGTGTTGATGGCGCTCGGCGGCTTTCAGGGCGCCTTCCTGCCCTTGATGATCGGCTGATCGCGGCAGTGGACGAATGGCTGCAGCAAAGGGCCGACGGGGCGTGGGTGCTGAGTCTGCACGTCCAGCCGAACGCCCGCAAGACCGAGTTCTGCGGACTGCACGGGGGCGCCATGAAGTTGCGCCTGGCGGCGCCGCCTGTGGATGGGAAGGCGAATGCGGCGCTGCTCGCGTTCATTGCGCGCTTTTTCGGCCTGGCCAAGAACCGGGTCGAGTTGCTTGCCGGAGAAGCGAGCCGGTCCAAGCGAGTCTGCCTGCATGGGCCGGACGATGAGGCGCTGGCCAGGCTCAGGCTGCTCGCCGTTGAGGGCGCTGGGCGCACCGCCCAACGGCGCTGAGGAATTCGCGGCTTCCCTTTTCTTCGGTATGTACAAAAAAAGACCCGAGCCCTGGGGCTCGGGTTCAATCCACACCAAAGGAGGAGGGTGGAGGAGACGGATCCAACGATACTCTTCGGCCGATTGCGGTGCAATACACGAATTATTCAATATCCATGAAAAGGAACGTTCGTTCTATTTCAATATATTGAATTAGATGGACATTTCTATAATTTCGAGAGAATTATGGAAGTTGTGCATGGCACCATAATTAAAATTTATGGTGTACGCCTTCGATCCCCCACCTCGCAAGCAGGTCGTCATTCGAGCGGCGCCGACAAGGTGTGTGCCGGCTTCGACGCGATCTCCCGGACGCGGACAAAAAAAGACCCGAGCCCTGGGGCTCGGGTTCAATCCACACCAAAGGAGGAGGGTGGAGGAGACAGGTTCATCTTAGCGCCGAGTTTGGTGCGACGCAATACGAACAAACGTTTTATTTTGTTAAAACAAACGATCTATTCAATGTAACTTGCTGTTGTATAACAGGATTATGTTGATTTTCGGAAAGGCATTCAATTTGTGCATGACAACATGCGCTGCCTTGATCGCGGCCCGACGTGGCTTTCTTGACGGATGCAGGTAGGCGGGGGGCGTTGCCGATCACCGTCGCCTGGTCGAGCGCAACCCGGCGGCCATGAGAATGGCGACAGGGCGGAGGGCGCCCGGGGCACTGCCGGTGTGCCCCCCACTACGCGGGTCCGGCGCAAGAGCGGCGCGGCGGCTTTCAGTGACTGAAGAGGTAGGCGCCGACGCCCACGATTGCAACCGCCGCCCAGCCGAGGCGGTCGACATAGCGGAAGAGCACCGCTTCCATCTTCGCGCCGCCGCGCTTCATCAACGCCGCGACCAGGAAGAAACGGGCGCCCCGGCCGACGAGCGAAGCCAGCGCAAAGGGCAGCAAGGACATCGAAAGCGTTCCCGCCGCGATCGTGAAGACCTTGTAGGGTATCGGCGAAAAGCCGGCGACGAAGATTGCCCACACGCCCCACTTGCTGAACCACTCGGTCGCAGCCAGATAGCTGGCCCAGTATCGCGATTCGCGCAGCATCGGCTCGATGGTCTCGAAAGCGAAACTGCCAATCAGGTAGCCGAACAGCCCGCCGATGACCGAAGCGAGGGTCGTGATCAGCGCGAGTCGGTACGCCCGGGCCGGCGAGGCGAGGCTCATCGGCGCAAGCATCACGTCGGGCGGAATCGGAAAGAAAGAGGACTCCGCGAAACTCAGGGCGCCGAGATACCAGGGTGCGTTCGGATGTCGCGACCAGCGCAGGACGCGTTGGTAAAGCGGCGAAAAGATCTTCATTGGGATACTTTGTGTGGGGTCGATGCAGCCTGGATGGGCCTGCAGTGCCGGCAGGCCGCGTATGGGGGTCAGGTCGGTGCAAACATCACCTGGCCTTCCACCAGGGTATAGCGAACTTCGCCGGGCAGTTCCAGCCCGAGGAAGGGCGTGTTCTTGCCCTGGCTGCGAAGCCGCGCCCGCGACACCGTGACGTACGCCTCGGGATCGAAGATGCAGACGTCGGCCCGGGCGTTGACCGAAAGGTGGCCGCCCTTCTGGCTGCCGATGATGCGCGCCGAGTCCGAGGTGACGCAGGCAAGCGCCTTGACGAGCGGGGTGCGCGTCTCCTGCGCCCACTTGAGTGTCAGCGGCAATAGCAGTTCGAGGCCTGTTGCGCCGGGCTCCGCTTCGGCAAACGGGCACTGCTTGGCATCGTCGTCCACCGGCGTATGGTTGGAGCACAGCGCGTTGATCTCGCCATCGACAAGGCCCTGACGCAGGGCCTCGCGGTCACGCTGGGTCCGCAGCGGCGGAACCAGATGGCAATTCGGGTTGAAATAGCCGATGTCCATCTCGGAAAGGTGAAGGTGATTGATCGAGACATCGCAGGTGATGTCCACGCCTTCCTTGCGGGCCCACTTGATCATCTTCAGGCCTTCGGCGCTGGACAGGCGGGTGACGTGCAGTTTCGCGCCGGTGATGCGGGCCAGTTCGATGTGGGTGTAGAGGCCGATCGTCTCCGCCGCGGTTGGAATCCCCGCAAGGCCGAGCCGTGCGGCGACTTCGCCATCGTGGGCGACGCCGCCGCGCGCGAGGAATGGCGCCACCGGCTGCATCCACACGCGAAAGCCGAAGGTGGCGGCATACTGCATCGCTCTCATCAGCACGATGTTGTCGATGATCGGCGTATTGGCCTGGCTGAAGGCCACGCAGCCGGCTTCGACCAGCTCGGCCATTTCGGACAAGCGTTCTCCCTTGAGCCCGATGGTGAGGGCGCCGACCGGGTAGACATGAGCGCGGTTGAGCTTCTTGGCGCGGTAACAGAGCATCTCGACGAGGCCGGGTTCGTCGAGCACCGGGTCGGTGTCGGGCGGGATTGCCAGGCTGGTCACGCCGCCGGCCATCGCGGCCTCCATTTCCGATTCGAGGGTGGCGCGGTACTCGAAACCCGGCTCGCGCAGGCGCGCGGCAAGGTCCACCAGGCCCGGGCATACCACGAGGCCCGCGGCGTCGATCGTTCGATCGGCGGCAAAACCCTCGGGGGCCTTGCCCACGCCCGTGATCAGTCCGTCGGCGATGTAAAGGTCGCTCGTCGCGTCGAGCTGGTTCGCCGGGTCGATCAGCCGGCCGTTGGCAATGCGAATTCTCATTTCAGCTTCCTGCGAGCATGCTCATCACGGCCATGCGGACCGCGATACCAAAGGTGACCTGAGGCAGGATGACGGCCTGGCCGCCATCGGCAACCGCCGAATCGATCTCGACGCCACGGTTCATGGGGCCGGGGTGCATGACGATCGCGTCCGCCCTGGCCTCGGCCAGCTTTTCTGCGGTGAGGCCCCATACCTTGAAGAATTCCTGCGGGCTCGGCAGCAGCGCGCCATTCATCCGCTCGTTCTGGAGGCGCAGCATCATCACCACGTCCACATCCTTGAGCCCCGCCTGCATGTCGTGGAAGACCCGCACGCCCATGCGCTCGACGTCGGTCGGCAGCAGTGTCTTCGGCGCGATGACCCTCACTTCCGGGACGCCCAGGGTGGTCAGCGCGGCGATCTGCGAGCGGGCGACCCGCGAATGCAGCACGTCGCCGACGATCGCCACCACAAGGTTGTGGAACTCCTTCTTGTAGTGGCGGATGGTAAACATGTCGAGCAGCCCTTGGGTGGGGTGGGCATGCCGTCCGTCGCCGGCATTCACCACATGGATGTGGTGGCGGGCGGTGTTGTGCAGGTGGTCGGCGATGAGGTAGGGCGCGCCGCTCGATTCATGGCGCACCACGAACATGTCGGCCTGCATCGCGCACAGGTTGTCCACCGTGTCGAGCAGCGTTTCCCCCTTCTTGGTCGAGGAGGTCGCGACGTTGAGGTTGATCACGTCTGCGGAAAGCCGCTTGGCTGCGATCTCGAAGGTCGTGCGGGTGCGGGTGGAGTTCTCGAAGAAGACGTTGAAGACGCTCTTGCCACGCAGCAACGGCAGCTTCTTGACCTCGCGCTCGGCGACCTCGGTGAAGGGCTCGGCGGTGTCGAGGATGGCCGTCAGGACGCTCTTGGGCAGACCGTCGAGCGAGAGCAGGTGCTGCAGTTCGCCGTGTCCGTTGAGTTGCGGGTTACGCATCGATCAACCTCAGCTCGAGTTGTCCGGAGTCGTCGCGTTCGAGTTGCAGGTTCTTGGCACAATCGAGCGGTTCGGTCATGAGATGGGCGCAGTAGCGTGCGGTGATGGGCAGCTCCCTGCCGCCGCGGTCGACCAGCACGGCGAGATCCACCCGCGACGGGCGTCCGTAGTCGAAAAGCTCGTTGAGCGCGGCGCGCGTCGTGCGGCCGGTGTAGAGCACGTCATCGACGATCACGATCGGCGTTCCGTCGACGTCGAAGGGGATGCCGGAGCGCTGCGGTTGCGGGTGCAGGCCCTTGGAGCCGTAGTCGTCGCGGTAGAAGGAGACGTCGATGCATCCCAGCGGTTGCGACAGGCCGAGGGCCGCATGCAGGCGCTCGGCGAGCCATACGCCGCCGGTGTGGATGCCCACCAGCGCGGTATTCGCGCTCATGTTGGGGCGCATCTGCTCCACCAGGGTGTGGAGCATGGACTCTGCGTCAGGGAGTTGCATGGTGCGTTGCGTCCAGAAAATGTTGCAGGATGAGTTGTGCGGCGACCGCATCGAGCACGGCTTTGCGATTCTGCCAGTGTTTCTTGCCCGCGCTGCGAAGTTCCGCGTCCGCCTCGGCCGAGCTGAAGCGCTCGTCGACGAGGGCGACGGGAATATCGAAGCGGCCGTGCAGCTGGTTGGCGAAGCGTCGGCAGCGCCGGGTCAGCGCATGCTCGGCGCCGTCGGGAGAGGTCGGCAGGCCGACGACCAGGCCCACCGCCTGCCATTCGGCGACCAACGCCTCGATGCGCTCGAAGCGCGCGGCGTTCGCTTCGGCCGAGATCGTTTCCAGGGGGTGCGCCTTGCCCGTCTCGAGCTCTCCCGAGGCGACACCGATGCGCGCCAGGCCGAAATCGAAACCCAGTAGCGTGCCGTGCCCCCGGGGGAAAAAACCCGCGGTGCCGACGATCTCGGGCTCAGGCATGGCCGGCGACATCGGAGAGCTTCGCATAGTCGATGCCCAGCAGCTGCATGGTGGCGGCGAAGCGTTCTTCGGGAGGCGTGTCGAAAACGATCGCCATGTCGGCAGGGACGGTCAGCCATGCGTTCTCTGCCAGTTCCTGTTCGAGTTGCCCTGCCGACCATCCGGCATAGCCAAGGGCCACCAGCACCTCGTGCGGCTCGCCAGCGCTGCCCAGGGCCTGCAGGATATCCTTGGAACTCGTCATCGCGACATCTTCGGCGACCTGCAGGCTCGAGTGCCACTCGCCCACCGGGCGATGCAGCACGAAACCGCGATCGGTCTGCACCGGACCACCGAAGAATACCGGCAGGCCGGCGATGTCGGGCGACGTCAGGGGCAAGTCGATGCGTTCGAAGAGCGCCGCGAGCGTCATGTCGATCGGGCGGTTCACGATGATGCCCAGCGCACCCTGATCGTTGTGCTCGGCAATGTAGGTCACCGTGCGCGCGAAGTTCGGGTCGGCCATGGCAGGCATGGCGAGCAGGAAGTGATGGGTGAGATTGCTGGTCTGGCTGATCATGGCGCTCATTTTACGCCAAGCTCCGGCCGAGCGTTGCGGACCCGGATGTCTTTCGCGCCCGCGCTTTGCCGGGCCCGGTCAGTGCATCGCACGCACCCGCCCGGGCAGCCAGTTCGCTGCCGGCGGGAGCAGCCATGAACGATCGGACGAGGCCTGGCCCCGCCATCGGCGGCGGCAGGAAAACCGATTCATGCATCGAGCTGTCCGCTCATGAGCATTTGGCGGACGATTGCGAGGTCGCGATTGCAGTGCAGGCGGGACCGAAGTCCATGGGAGTGGCGGCCCATGCCGCTTCTTCCCGCCCGACAGCCGATAGCCGCCTGGACGCGCCTCAAAACCTGTGGCTGCGGCGTTGCGGAACCTTCGCCGCGGCCGGCGGGTCTGCACAGCCTGTGCCCGCTCGGTCGGCACGCGCATCATCCCGGTGCGGCCGACGGCCATCGTCTCGAACCCATGTCACGGGAGGTCATTCATCTTGAGCCGCGCGGATTCCGCGCTGGTGTGGTTTCGTCGCGACCTGCGCTGCGACGACCATGCCGCGCTTCATCACGCCCTTCGCGATTACCGACGGGTCTACTGCCTCTTCGTTTTCGATACCGAGATCCTGTCGCTGCTGCCCAGCCGCTGCGACCGGCGCGTCGAGTTCATCCGCGAAAGCCTGCTCGAGCTCGACGGCGCACTCGATGCGCTGTGTCGCCATGCCGGCGGTTCCGGTAGCGGACTCATTGTGCGTCACGGCTGCGCGCGGGACGTGGTCGCGGCGACCGCCTTCGAGCTCGGCGTGGACGCGGTCCTGTGCAATCGCGATTACGAGCCTGCGGCGATCGATCGCGATGCGGATGTGGCCGAGCGGCTGCGGACCCGGGAGATCGATTTCAGGTCGTTCAAGGACCAGGTCGTCTTCGAGAAGGATGAGGTGCTGACCCAGGCCGGCAAACCCTTTTCGGTTTTCACGCCCTACAAACGGGCCTGGCTGAAGACGCTTGCCACGGCGCAACTCGAGGCCTTCCCGGTCGCGGCGCAGGCGGCTGCGCTGGCGCCTCGCGAAGCGCACGAAGAAGTGCCCACGTTGGCGCAGCTCGGCTTCGAGGCGACCAATCTCGGTGAGCTCGCGCTGCCCTGCGGCATGTCCGGTGCGCAAACCCTCTTCGATGATTTCCGCAAGCGCATCGACCGCTACAAGGCGGCGCGGGACTTTCCCGCGCGCAAGGGCGTGTCGTACCTGTCCACCCACCTGCGCTTCGGCACCATCTCGATCCGTCGGCTCGCCCGCGAGGCACATGCGCGCCGCAGCGAAGGCGGCGACACCTGGCTGTCGGAGCTGATCTGGCGCGATTTCTACCACCAGATCCTGTGGCACAACCCGCATGTCGTGACGCGTGCCTTCCGGCCCGAGTTCGATCGTGTCGAATGGGCGCACGATGACGAGGGATTCGCGGCGTGGTGCGAGGCGCGAACCGGATATCCGATCGTCGACGCGGCGATGCGCCAGTTGAACCACACCGGCTACATGCACAATCGCCTGCGCATGATCGTGGCCTCCTTCCTGACCAAGGACCTGGGCATCGACTGGCGCCTCGGTGAGGGCTACTTCGCCCGGCATCTGAACGATTTCGACCTTGCGGCGAACAACGGTGGCTGGCAGTGGGCGGCCTCCACCGGCTGCGATGCCCAACCCTGGTTCCGGATCTTCAACCCGGTCACCCAGTCCCAGCGCTTCGATCCGGCGGGCGAGTTCATCCGGCGCTATGTACCTGAACTCTCGCGCGTGCCGGAACGCTTCATCCATGCCCCGTGGACGATGTCGCCGGCCGACCAGGCGGCCGCGCGATGTCGCATCGGCGACGATTACCCCGCGCCGATCGTCGATCATGCCAGCGCGCGGGAGCGCACGCTGGCCCGCTTCGAGGCGGTGCGCGGGGGCGCCGAGGCCGGCATGTGAGCGCGCCGGAGCGGGCCTATACTGCGGCTTTCGAGCAGCCGGACGCTTTTCATGACTTCCGATTTTCCGCTCCACCCAGAAACACTGGCAATCCATGGCGACGACGGCCTCGAGGCCGATACCGACGTCGCCCCCTCGATCCACCCGAGCTCCACCTTTCGCGCGCGTTCGGCGGCCGAGTTTGCCGAGATCGCAAGCGGCGAACGGCCGTCACGCTTCTACACCCGCTATGGCAACCCCACGGTCGCGCGTGCCGAGCGGGTAATCGCCGGGCTGGAGGGCAAGGCAGCGGCATTGCTGCTCGCCTCGGGCATGGGGGCGATCGCCACTACGGTGCTGGCAAACGTCTCGGCGGGCGATCACATCGTTGCGCAGACCAGTCACTACATGGGCACCACGCGCCTGCTCGCCGATCTGCTGCCGCGCTTCGGCGTTACCGTGAGCCAGGTCGACCAGACCGACCCGGCCGCCTTCGAGGCGGCGCTCAGGCCCGAGACGCGGCTGGTGATGATCGAGACACCCTCGAACCCGACCCTCGCGATCACCGATCTTGCCGCGGTCGCGGCGATCGCCCGGGCTCATGGGGTCACCACCATTGCGGACAACACCTTCGCCTCGCCGATCAACCAGCGCCCGGGCGAGCACGGTATCGATCTGGTGGTGCACTCGGCCACCAAATACCTCGGCGGCCACAGCGACCTGGTGGCGGGCGTGGTCTGTGGCGAGGCCGCAGCGGTGCAGCGGATCTGGGAGCACGCCATCGTCCTCGGCGCCAGCAGCAACGCCTTCGACGCCTGGCTGCTGCTGCGCGGACTGCGCACGCTGGCGCTCAGGGTGACGCGTCAGAGCGACAGCGCGCTGTTGCTGGCACGCATGCTCGAGGCCCACCCCGCAGTGGCGAAGGTCCATTATCCTGGGCTCGAGCGCCATCCCCAGCATGCCCTGGCGCGCCGCCAGATGAAAGCCTTCGGCGGTGTGCTGAGCATCGAGCTGGCGGGGGGCTATGCGGCCGCGCAGTCGCTGGTGGCGCGCCTCGAGCTGGTTGCGAACGCGGTCAGCCTCGGCGGCGTCGAGTCGCTCGCGGTGCACGCCGCCTCGGTCTGGGAGGGCTCGCTCAGCATCGCCCAGATCGAGGCCGCGGGGGTGTCCCCTTCACTGGTACGGATCGCTGTCGGCCTCGAGCACCCGGAGGATCTGGCGCGCGACTTCGTCCAGGCGCTGGCAGGCTGAGCGCGCAGCCCCAGCCTTAGCTGCGCGCTGGCAGCGGGGCGTAACGGCGGATCAGGCCAAGCAGCTCTTCATCCTGATAAGGCTTGCCGAGATAGTGATCCACGCCGATCTCACTCGCGTAGCGCCGATGCTTGTCGGCCAGTCGCGAGGTGATCATGATGATCGGCAGCTTGGCGAGACGCTGGTCGGCACGGATGTTGCGCGCCAGATCAAAGCCGTCCATGCGTGGCATCTCGATATCGGAGAGGATCACGTCCGGAACCGATTCGAGCAGGCGCTCCAGCGCATCGACGCCGTCCTTGGCGGTAACCACCAGATAACCCTCGCGCTCGAGCAGGCGGCCGGTGATCTTGCGCACCGTCAGTGAATCGTCCACCACCATCACCGTGGGCTGCCGTTCCGCCACTACCGGCGCAGCGGGCAACTCGGCGTCCTGGTCGGCCTCGATGTCGGCGCGGCTGGCAAGCGCCACCGGGTTCAGGATCAGTACGATCTCGCCATCGCCGAGCACGGTGGCGCCAGAGATGCCGACGATGCGCGCAATGTGCGGTCCGGCGTTCTTGATGACCACTTCCTGGTTGCCGCGCAGCGCATCGACATGCAGCGCCAGGGTCTGGGCACCGGCGCGCAGCAGCAGCACCCAGTTGAACTTGTGCACCTCGGGGCGGGTTTCGCGGTCGCCCAGCAGGCGTGGCAGGTAGCGGTAGCTGTAGCGCTCGCCGAGCCAGTCGGTATGGCCGCTGGCGCGCAGGCTCTCCAGCCCTTCCGGGCGAAGCTCCTGGACCTGCGCCACCATGCTCGACGGAATCGCATAGCTGCGCCCACCCGCCCGCACCAGCAGAGCCTGGGTGACAGCCAGATTGACCGGCAGATAGATGCGAAAACGGGTGCCGCCGTCGCGCGCGGTGGTGACGTCGATGCGCCCGCCCACTGCGGCGGTCTCGCTCTTTACCACGTCCATGCCGACACCGCGGCCAGATACCGTCGAGAGACTGTGGGCGGTGGAGAAGCCGGGCACGAAGATCAGGTTGGTGAGGCGTTTTTCGTCGACCGCATCATCGGCTTCGACGAGGCCGTTCTCGATCGCCCGTTCGCGGATCCGCTCGAGGTCGAGGCCGGCTCCGTCGTCGGCAAGTTCGACCACGATTTCGTTGCCTTCCTGCGCGAGGCTCATGGTGATCTGGCCGATCTCGGCCTTGCCTGCGAGGCGCCGTCGGTCGACGGTCTCGATGCCGTGGGCGATGGCATTTCGCAGCAGATGCTCGAACGGTGCGGTCATTCGCTCGAGCACGCTGCGGTCGACCTCGATGTTGCCGCTGCGGATGTCTAGCGTTGCCCGCTTGCCGAGATCTTTCGCGCTTTGACGCACCACCCGGTGGAGTCGCTCGGCGATGCTGTCGAAAGGCACCATGCGGATACGCATGAGACCCTGCTGGAGATCCCGGTTGAGGCGCGACTGGGCGTTCATCGCCGCTTCCGAGCCTTCGAGATTGCGCAGCAGGTTGTGCTGCACGGTGGTGACGTCGTTGACGCTCTCCGCCATCATCCGGGTGAGCTCCTGCAGCCGGGTGTAGCGGTCCATCTCCAGTGGGTCGAAATCCCCGTCACGCCCGCCCGAGGTGGAGATGCGCGACTGCAGCTGGCTCTCGGCCTGGATCTCGACCTCGCGCAACTGGTTGCGCAGCCGGATCACGTTCTCGGTCAGGTCGAGCAGCGAGCGGCGCACCGTGCGCAACTCGCCTTCGATGCGGGTCCTCGCGATGCCGATCTCGCCGGCCTGGTTGACGAACTGGTCGAGAAGTTCGGCGCGCACCCGCAGCGTGCCGCCGGTGACTGCCACCGATTCGCTCTCGCCGTCGCCCGCCGACGGCGCAGCGTCGGCCTGGCCTTGCGCCGCTACGGGCTGCTGACCTTCGCCGGCAAGCCGGTCGATGGTGTGGGAGAAGCCGTCGAGCGCCTCTTCGAATTCATCGATGAAACCGCCCGGCGCAGCTTCGCTTGTCTCCTCGAGCCGTGTCTCGAGGGCGTGCACCGCCTCGCCCAGGGACATCGCACCAGCCATCCGCGCGCTTCCCTTGAGGGTATGCAGCAGCCGCGCCAGGTCGGCACGGTGCGCGTTGTCGGCTGGCTCGCCACGCCACTCGCGCAGGCACCCGTAGAGCTGGGTGAGCAGTTCGGCGGCCTCTTCGAGAAAGATTGGCAGCAACTGTTCGTCGAACTCGTCGTGCAGTCGCGCCGCCACCACCGGCGGCTTCTCGCTTGGCCTCGGCGAGGGTTCGGCGTTCGCTGGCGGCTCGGCGATCGAGAGACCGATCTCCTCGGACTCGGGCGCTTCATCGTATGCAGGCAGTCGTTGCACCGCGTCGAGCTGCTCGACCAGCTCCGGCACCGGCAACGGCATCACCAGCTCGGTCACTTCGGCGAGCATCGCTTCGAGCGTGGTCGCAGCCCGGTACATCAGCTCGGCCTGTTCGCCGCTGGGCGGGCATTCGGCATCGTGCAGCCGCAGTTGAGCCTGCTCGAGCGACTTGCCGAGCGTTTGCAGCGATTCGATGCGGGCCGTGCCGGAGATGCCCGAGAGGGTATGCGCGGCGCGAATCGAAAGTTCGCCCGGCAGCAGCGTGGGATTGGCTTGCAGCCTCGCGATCTCGACCCGCAGCGTCGCCAGATGCTGGCGCGCCTCGGCAAGGTAGAGATCGAGCAGCGGCCGGGACAGGGTCTGGTTGCCAAGCTGTACCGTGTCCAGCTCGGGCCGCGGTTCGGCCGACCGGTGCACTTCTTCGTGCGCCTGCAAGGCATTGCTGCCGGTGCTTTGGCCCAGCTCGGGGGCTTCCGGCGTCGCGAGCTGCTGGTCCATCGGCAGCTCATCGGGCACCTGCGGTTCACCTTCGCGCTCCCCGGCCGCGGCATCGGCTTCGATGTCGAGTTCCAGGTCGAAATCCTGATCGAGGTCCAGGTCGAAGGTGTCGTCGTGATCGAAGCCTTCGTCCTGCAGCGACGATGGGCTGTGCGCTTCGGCCGCCTCCCTGGGCGCCGGGGCACCAGGCTGCGAGGAATCGATTTCGTCGGCCTCGGCGAGATCCGCGGTCCACTGGCTTTGCTCGAGGTCAACCAGGTCAAAGCCGGTGTCGGTCGCGACGATCTCTTCGGGCGTTTGCTCGGTTTCGGGCGCGTTCTCGTCGGACAAGGCTTGCGCGGGGGACGCGAGATCTGTATCCGGTGGCGCCTCGGCCCTTTCGTCGCGACCCTGGGCGCGCTGCAGCGGCGCGGCGTCGCAGAGCGGCATGTCGCTGTCGCGCAGGCGCGCCGCTTCTTCGAGCAGCGCCTGCGCGTCCATGCCGAGCGGGCCACCCGCTTCGAGCTGGGCGACCCAGGCGCCGAACAGCTGCTGTGCGTCGCCGATCAACTGGTGGAGCGGGGCGGTTGGCTCCCATTCCATCTGCAGCCAGCGGTTGAGGGTTTGTTCGAGACCCCATGCGGCATCGCCGAGCGCATGCAGACCGACCATCCGGCCGCTGCCCTTGAGTGTATGGAAGCCTCGGCGAATGGTGGTGAGCGCCTCGCTGTCCGGCGGATTGGCGCGCGACTGGTCGAGGTTTCGGGCAATCGTGTCGAGGACCTCGTGGCCTTCTTCGATGAAGATGCCGAGCAACTCCGCATCGATCTCGGAATCGCTGGCGGCAAGCAGTTGTTCGGACGGCGGCGCCTGTAGCGGCGCGGCGGTGGACGGCGGCGAGATTTCCTCGGCTGGCACTTCGCCCGGCTTCGGCGCCTCCTCGCCCTCGGCAGCGACGAAGGACTCCGGCTCCGGCTGGGGCGCGGCCGGTGCGGCCTCGGTATCCGCCCGGTGCTCCTCGACGGCTGGCGCCTCGAAGGTCTCATCCTCCTGCGCCACGGGCTCATCGGAGCCCAGCAGCCGGTCGAGGTCGGCGTGGCCGCGTTGCAGATCTGCAATGAAGAAGCCCAATGCGGAGAGGTGATGGGCGAGATACTCGTAGTCTTCGCTTTCGCTCTCGGCGACGCCCTGGGCAAGACCCGCAATTCGCGCGGCGCAGTCCTGCAGCAGCGTCACCGCGCGCGCTTCGCCCAACAGGTTGAGGGCACCCTCGATCTGCTTGAGCGGCGCCTGCAGCCCCGGCAGCGCGCTGCGCCGCTCGGGGCGGCGGAAGAAGTCGTCGAGGGTCTGCTCGATCTGCGCGAGGTTTACCTGCATCTCGCGGGAGAGCTGGCTTAGTGCCATGCGCTCCTGGGCCTGCAAGACTGCGTCCGGAAGGCCGCTCGGTTCGCATGCCTGGCCGCCGCCCCGGCCGATGAGGGCGTCGAGCCGCAGTTCGCACCGCACGACCTGGGAGGTGAACGCCGCATCGGGTACGCGGCCGGTATCGAGCGCCGTCTCGGCGAGCATGATTGCCGAGGCTACCTCAAGCGCCAGCGCTTCGTCGAAGCGCAGCGGGTCTTCGCGCAGCCACGACACCACCTCGGAGAGCTTGCCCAGCAGGCGCCGGAAGGCGGGCCGCCCGAGCGCGCTGCCGGCCTCCATGGTCCGCGCCAGCTCGACCTCGAACTGCGGCAGGGCCACTGCCAGGCCGCCGGCGAACCTGTCCCAGGTATCGCGTGCCTCGGCGAACAGGCCTCGCAACTGGCCGAGCAGTGGTCCAAGCGGCTGGTCGCAGAGGGTGGCGTCGGGGTCGGGTAGCAGGGCTTCCAGTTGGTATAGCGCGCGGACCTGTTCACCCGCCGGGCTCAAGCCGTCGGCGCCAGCGAGCAGGTAGAGGATTTCGCGGTGCAGTTGCTGCGGGGCGTTGGCCGGACCGGCGGCCATCTTGCGCAGGTGGGCGTCGACCCGGCTGCAGATCTGGCGGGCTGCCGCTGCGCCGCGCAAGGCGCCTTGGGCCATGCTGTCGAAGAGGCCATGGGCACTCCACCAAAAGGCCCTGTTCGATGGCAGCGCCTCCAGCGCTTCGATCTCGCCAGCCACGGCGGCCATTGCCTGCGGCCCTTCGGGGGCCGCTGCATGCTTGATGAGGGCCAGCAGGCCAGCCTGGTAGCGCGCGCGCAGGTGCTTGAGATCGTGCTGCAATCTTGTTGCCGCCTCGGCAGGCAGCGGGGCCGCGCGGCGCGGCAGACGGGCGCCGAGGTCGGGGAAGAAAAGCTCGGCCGGCGAGGGTTCGGCAATGCCGCGGAAAGCGGAGACCTCGCGCAGCAGCGGGAGCAGCCGCAGCGCGCGATCCGGCACGCCGTGACTCAGTTCATCGAGATAGTTGCCCAGTGCCGCGAGGCAGCGCAGGCACAGGGCGGCGGCCTCTGCGGTGTAGGGCTTCTCGTCGCGTGCGAGCTCGGCGAGCAGGCGGTCGAGGTTGTCGCTGAAGACGGTAAGGCCGTCGAGGCCGACGATCGCCAGCGCGCCGCGGACCTGATGCAGGTGAGTCTGCGCGAATTGCAGCCGTGCGCCACGGTCGGGCGCGTCGAGGGCTGCTTTCAGTGCCTCTTCGGTGCGTTCGAGAGCGAGGTCGATCTCGCCCTTCACCCACGCCAGCGGGCCGCTGTCCTGGTCGCTCGGGGAAGTCATCGTGCTGCCTCGTGGATTGGATTACACCTTGAAGCCGGAAACCGAGCCCTTGAGCTCGACTGCGAGATCGGCGAGCTGGCCGATCGAAACCGCGGTCTGCTGGGTGCCGATGGTGGTCTGTTCGGTGACCGCGAGAATTTCCTGCATCGTGCCGGCGACCTTGCCGGCGCTGCTGGCCTGGATCTGGGTGTCGGACGAAATCTGCTCGATGAGGCGCGCGGCTTCGGTCGACACATTGCCGATCTCGGTGAGTGCCTGGCCTGCAGCGTCCGACAGCTTGGCGCCTTCGACCACGTCGCGGGTCGCCACTTCCATGGCCGCCACCGCGTCGTGGGTGTCGGTCTGAATCGTCTTGACGATCGCCGCGATCTGCTTGGTCGCCTCGCCGGAGCGCTCCGCTAGGCGCTGCACCTCTTCGGCAACGACGGTGAAGCCGCGCCCGGCTTCGCCCGCCGAGGCGGCCTGGATGGCGGCGTTCAGGGCCAGCACGTTGGTCTGCTCGGTAATATCGGAAATCAGTTCGACGATTTCACCGATCTCCTGCGAGGATTCGCCCAGGCGCTTGATGCGCTTCGAGGTCTCCTGGATCTTCTCGCGGATGTCGTTCATGCCATGGATGGTGTTCTCCACCGCCGAGGCCCCCTTACGCGCCGCGTCCAGCGAACGGCGAGCCACCTGGGCGGATTCGCGGGCCCGCTTGGAGGCCTCCGACATCGATGCCGCCATCTGCTGCACGGTGTCGCCAACGCTGCGGATCTCGCCGGACTGGCGTTCCGCGGCATCGAGCAGTTGTCGCGAGGTGCGTTGCGCCGATTCGGTGGCACTGGTCACCCGCGTGGCGGCATCGTTGATCCGCCTCACCAGCACCGAGAGTTCTTCGATGGTGTAGTTCACCGAGTCGGCGATGGCGCCGGTGATGTCTTCGGTGACGGTGGCGCGAATGGTGAGGTCGCCGTCGGCGAGATCGCCCATCTCGTTCATCAGCCTGAGGATCGCCTGCTGGGTGTGGTTGCGTTCGTGTTCGGCGCTGGCGCGCTGCTGCTCCGCTTCGCGGCGGCGCAGGGCGATGTCGTCGCGATAGATCTTCGCGATCAGGGTGAGCAACACCAGTGCGGTCGCGCCGCAGGCGATGAGCAGCAGCGAGTAGAGATTGAAGCCGGTGGTCTTGGCGCTGTAGGCGTCGGCGAGTTGCTCGGCCTGCATCAGCAGCTTGCCGGAATCGTCGAAGATGCGGCTGCCGGCCTGCTTGGCCTGCACCACCAACTGGATATTGGCGAGAATGCCGCCGACCGCGTTCAGGCTTGACTGTGCTGCCTGGTCGAGCTCGACGAGCTTGTCGCGGCTTTCGGCCTCGAGGCCTGACTGCTTGAGCTGGCCGAGCACTTCGCGCAGGGTGTCGGCGTCTTTGCCCAGCAGCACGGGGACCTCCGCGTCGATGGTGCTGGCGGCTCGCAGGGCATTGGCGTTGGTGGCGATGCGCTGGGTGAGGGTGGCCACGCGGTTGGCGACGGCTACCTCGCGAGCGCTCGCGCCGGCCTGCAGGCGCAGCGCCGCGAATTGTTCCGACGCTGCAAGCAGCCGAGGGTTGGTGTCGTTGATGATCCTCACCGCCTCGGTAAGGGCGACGAGATTCTTTTGCTGGGCGAGCAGTTGTTGCGCGTTCTTGTCGGTGGTACGCCATTCGGCGGCCAGCGCCTCGAGCTGAGGGCCCATCGCGGCAGGGCTCGCCGGCACGGTGCGCCCGTCGACCGAGCCGCCGGTGCTGAGTGCCTCAAAGAAGCGGGCAAAGGCGTCGCGGCTGCTTCTGAGTTCCTCGAAAGCTGGCGCGCTGCCCTGCAGCGACTGCTGCGCCGCCTTGGCGATCTGCTGCGAGAGGGTTCGCATCTGGCCGGCAGCATAGACATAGCTCGTGCCGTGCTGCGCGCCGCGGATCTGCAGCACGAGCAACACCAGGAAGGCCGCCAGCACCAGTCCCAGCGCGGTGGCGAGGGTTCGAATCTGGTCTCCGACTGGCTTGCCGGGCAGCGCCGGTGTTTTTGCAGGGGCCGCAGCGACCGCGGGAGTGTCGTCCATGATGGTCGTGGCCCCTGACGACAGCAAGGTGTTGTCGGGTTTCCGGAAGGGGAGCTTGAAGGCCATGTCAGCGACTCCGTGCGGGCGGCATCGTCGAGTGAGCCGTGTAGAGGGTAATCATGCGAGGCTTGCTTCCAGAAAACGTGGATTGGCGAGCAGGGCAGGGATCTGCAGTCTGGTCCAGGCGCGTCCCTGGGTGTCGCGCAGGCGCTCGCCGGACCACGGTCGGGCCGCCTCGTCGGGTGGCGCCGGGTCGGCTTCGAAATCCTCCTGCGCACGCAGGCCCGCGGCACGCGAGACGAGGATTGCGCAGTTGAGGTTGTGTCGCGCCCCGACCAGCACCAGCCGGGCATTGCCGGCTGGCAGGATGGCCTCGCCGCCATTGAAGAGCGAGAAGTCCACGACGCTGTACAGGGTGCCCCGCACATTGGCGAGGCCGCGCATCCAGGGGTGGCACAGCGGCACCGGCGACAGCGGCGGCGGCGGCAGGATTTCGCCTGCTTCGTTCAGCGCAATGAGCCAGTTGTCGGCACCGGACTGCAAGCCGAGCAGATCCTTGCGGGTGGTGTTTTCCGACTCGGCCAGGCGTCTGGCCAGCGATTCCTGGAATTCCCTGAGACTCGTGCGTCTGGACATGGGCCGCCTATCCGATCGCGCGGATGCGTTCGAGAAGGGCCTGGTGGTCGACCGGCTTGGTGAGGTAGTCGAGCGCGCCCTGGCGCATGCCCCAGATCTTGTCGGTTTCCTGCGATTTGCTGGTGCACATGATGATGGGGATGGTACAGGTCGCGGCGTCGCGCGCGATGGTGCGGGTGGCCTGGTAACCGTTCATGCCCGGCATCACCACGTCCATGAGGATCAGGTCCGGCTTCTCGCTCTTGCTCTTGGCGATGGCATCCTCACCGCTCTCCGCGGTGACCACCTGAAAACCGTTCCGCGTCAGAACTTCCTGCATGGAATAGCGTTCGGTGGGCGAATCATCCACCACGAGGATCTTGTTGATCGTCATCTGTTTTACTCGATTTGCTGCTGGTTCCGTCAGTTGCCGCGCTGCGGGGCGTGCGCGGCGACCGCCTTGAGGAGGCTGTCCTTCGTGAATGGCTTGGTGAGGTATTCGTCCGAGCCGACCATGCGTCCGCGGGCACGATCGAACAGCCCGTCCTTGGATGAGAGCATGATCACCGGCGTGGCACGAAGCAGCTGATTCTTCTTGATCAGCGCGCAGGTCTGGTAACCGTCAAGGCGTGGCATCATGATGTCCACGAAGATCACATCGGGCTTGTGGTCCGTGATCTTCGCCAGCGCATCGAAGCCGTCCTCGGCGAGCAGTACCTGACAACCGACCTGGGCGAGAAAGATCTCTGCGCTGCGTCGGATGGTATTGCTGTCGTCGATCACCATTACCTTGAGGCCGTTCAGATTCACACTTTGCTCCTCGGATAAACGCGATCGGCCATGCTGGCGTGTGTTCCCGCATGCCCGGCAGAACTTACGGCCAGGATAATGCAGACTTTAATGGCATCATTGCGATGATGCCGCCATACGGGCCCCACGTGTCAGATTTCCACCATTTCGAAGTCTTCCTTGCGGGCGCCGCATTCGGGACAGGTCCAGTTGGGCGGCACATCGGCCCAGAGGGTACCGGCGACGATACCTTCATCCGGGATGCCTGCGGCTTCGTCGTAGATGAAACCGCAGATCAGGCACATGTAAGTCTTGTAGTCGGGGGCTGACATTGGAATTGTTTGGATTCTTTGAATTGCAGATAAAATCCGCCGA
This sequence comes from Zoogloeaceae bacterium, assembly GCA_024235595.1. GTDB lineage: Bacteria > Pseudomonadota > Gammaproteobacteria > Burkholderiales > Rhodocyclaceae > Cognatazoarcus. The sequence continues at coordinate 297,073 of JACKMC010000002.1, forward strand.
ATCTTACCCCATTTCCTGACGCCCTCCGGCGCCTCAGGTCGCGCCGGTCCGTGATATCCGCGACACTCGATGCCAACTAAAAATCCCGCTGTTCCCGCCGTGATCGTCTTCGATGCCTCCGACCCGACAGGTGCCGGCGGCATCCAGGGCGCCTTGTTGACCCTCTCCGCGCTCGGCTGCCTGCCGCTTACGGTAATTACCGCGATCGGATCGGGCGACACCCGCAGCAGCGAGCCCGCGCACCCGCTCGAGACCGACTGGGTGATCGAACAGGCGCAGGCGATTCTCGAGGACATCCCGGTGTCGGCGATTCTCGTCGGCAACCCCGGCTGTCTCGATACCCTCGCCGCGATCGCCGAAATCGTTGCCGACTACGACCTGCCGCTGATCTTCGTGCCGATGATGGCGCAGGCGGGCGTCGATGCCGATGACGCCGAGGATCTGCTCGCAGCCAGTCTCGAGCTGCTGCTGCCGCAGACCACGGTGACCGTGGTGGACGGCCCGGGGGCGGTGAGGCTGGTTACCGTGGGCAGCGACGACGACGATGCGCTGCCCTCGGAGATCGACGCCGGGCGCCATCTGCTGGAGTGCGGCTCGGCGCATGTGCTGATCGTCGATGGTCGCGACAGCGCCCTGCAGACGGTCGATACCTTGGTGAGCGCCACCGGCATCGTTCGCACCGAGGCGCGCCCCTCGCCGTCGCGCCACCTCGGCAGCTTGCCGACGCTCGCGGCGGCGGTGCTGGCCGGCCTGGCGCGCGGACTGGAGGTGGTCGATGCGGTGCGCGTCGCCCGCAGCTACCTTGCCGCAGCGCTCGAGGCCGGCGTTTCGCCCGGCATGGGGGCGGGCATTCCCGATCGTCTCGCCTTGCTGCGCGGGGAGCGCACGCATGACTGAATTGCGGGGCCTCTACCTGGTGACGCCCGACTGGACCGACACCCGCCGCCTCCTCAATGCGGTCGCGCCCTTGCTCGATGCCGGGGTGGCGCTGCTGCAGTACCGCAACAAGCTCGCCGATGCCAAGCTGCGCTTGTCGCAGGCGGCTGCACTGGCCGATTGTTGCCGCAGCGCCGGGGTACCCCTGATCATCAACGACGACCCCGCGCTTGCCGCGCGGATCAAGGCCGCAGGTGTCCATGTCGGTCGCGACGACGGCGACCTCGCGGCTGCCCGCGCCGCCGTTGGCCCCGCGGCGATCGTCGGGGCCACCTGCTACAACGACTATGACCGTGCCGCGGCGATGGCCGCGGCCGGGGCCGACTATGTCGCCTTCGGCGCGATGTACGTCTCGCCCACCAAGCCAAATGCGGTGCGCGCGCCGCTCGAGCTATTGCGACGGGCGCATGACGAACTGAGCTTGCCGGTGGCCGCCATCGGCGGAATCACCATTGACAATGCGCCGGCGCTGATCGCCTCGGGGGCCGACCTGCTGGCGGTGATCAGCGATGTGTTCTCAGCGCCCGACCCACGTGCCCGAGTGGTGCAGTATCGCTGCGCATTCGAGCAGACAGTCTGCAACCCGGGCTGCCGCACCGATCGGCTGATGCAGCGATCCGGCACGGCTCCCAAAGAACCAAGGAATTCATCATGAGTCGCAATCAGGAACTCTTCGAGCGCGCCCAGCGGGCGATACCGGGCGGGGTCAACTCGCCGGTACGGGCTTTTCGCTCGGTCGGCGGCACGCCCCGCTTCATCGAGCGCGCCGAGGGCTGCCGGATATGGGATGCCGACGGGCAGTCCTACATCGACTACGTGGGCTCCTGGGGCCCGGCGATTGCCGGTCACGCTCATCCAGCGGTGATTCGCGCGGTACAGGAGGCGGCGCTCAAGGGCCTGTCCTTCGGCGCGCCCACCGAGGGCGAGGTCGAGATGGCCGAACTGCTCTGCGAGATGCTGCCCAGCCTCGACATGGTGCGACTGGTGAGTTCGGGCACCGAGGCCACGATGAGCGCCATCCGCCTCGCGCGTGGCTTTACCGGACGCGACGCGATCATCAAGTTTGAAGGCTGCTACCACGGCCATGCCGACAGCCTGCTGGTCAAGGCCGGTTCCGGGCTGCTGACTTTCGGAAACCCTTCGTCCGGGGGCGTACCTGCGGACTTCGCCAAGCACACCCTGGTACTCGACTACAACGATGTCGCCGAACTCGAAGCGGTATTCAAGGCCCGCGGCGACGAGATCGCCGCGGTGATCGTCGAGCCGGTGGCCGGCAACATGAACCTCATCAAGCCCAGCGCCGACTTCCTGCACGCGCTGCGGCGGCTGTGCACCGCTCATGGCACGGTGCTGATCTTCGACGAGGTGATGACCGGTTTCAGGGTCGGGCCGCAGGGCGTCCAGGGCCTGTTCGGCATCACCCCTGACCTCACCACCCTCGGCAAGGTGATCGGCGGCGGCATGCCGGTCGGTGCCTTCGGCGGGCGACGCGACATCATGGAGAAGGTCGCGCCGCTGGGTTCGGTCTACCAGGCCGGCACGCTGTCGGGCAGCCCGGTGGCGGTTGCCGCGGGCCTGGCATCGCTGCGCCTGACCCGCGAACCGGGCTTCTACGACACGCTCGGTGCCCGCACCACGGAACTGGTCGATGGACTGGTGACGGCGGCGCGGCGCCACAGCTTGAGCTTCTCGGCACAATCGCTCGGCGGGATGTTCGGCCTCTACTTCTCGGAGCAGTGTCCCGACAGCTTTGCCAGTGTCACCAAGGGCAACACCGAGGCCTTCAACCGCTTCTTTCACGCGATGCTCGAAGCCGGGCATTACTTCGCGCCATCCGCGTTCGAAGCCGGCTTTGTGTCGGTGGCGCACAGCGCCGAGGATATTGCGCAGACCGTGGCCGAAGCCGACGCGGTGTTTGCGGCCATGCGGGCGTGATCCACGTGGCCGGGCGGGTGCTAGCGAGCTGGGCAAGCGGGCGGGTTCGTGCCGCATGGCGCCCATGAGCAAGGGGGAGCGGACCCGCCAGACGATCCTCGACGCCGCCGTGGACCTTGCCAGCGAACGGGGTTTCGAGGCCTTGTCGATCGGCTTGCTCGCTGAGCGCGTGGGGATGTCGAAGAGTGGCCTGTTTGCCCATTTCGGCTCTCGCGAGGAACTGCAGATCGCGGCAATCGCCAACGCCGCGGAGCGCTTTGCCGAGTTGGTTTTCAAGCCGGCGATGGCGGCGCCGCGTGGCCTGGCGCGCCTCGAGGCCTTTTTCGAGAACTGGCTGTCGTGGGTGGACCGCGGCGGCATGCAAGGAGGCTGTCCGCTGCAGGCCGCGGCCCACGAGTTCGGATGTCGACCCGGACCGGTGCGCGATGCGGTGGTGGCGCACTTCCGGCAACTCGAGCAGGACCTGGGGCGCGCCGTGCGGCTCGCCGTCGACAGTGGCGAGCTGCGTGCCGATACGGATGTGGGACTGTTGGTGTTCCGGCTGCTGGGGATCGTGCTGGCCTTCTACCATCGCCGCGACCTGATGTCGCACGACGATGCCAGCGCGGATACCCGTGCCGCCTTTGCGGCGCTGCTTGCCGCGTCCCGCCGAGGATCCCCGGATGCGGCCGTGGCGATCGACGGGGCCAGCAAGGCCTGATCCGAACGGATCGAGGGTGGGGCCGAAACCGGTGCTGGCGGATGGATCGGGGCTCGAGCGCCGCGATGTTGCGGTGGCGCAAGCGGATCGGCGCGACCTTTTCCCGGTGGGCGAGGTGCGCACCCAGGTCGTGCACGTCGGCAACGACCGCGGGGTCGCCTGCGAGCACCTGGAGACCCTGCACAGGGCCTGACGCGGCAGCCCGATCCTCGCTACCGAGCGCCTCGGCCACCATCGCATCCTCCGCAATCCAGGGGTGATCGCGATGGTGACCGACTTCGTCGCCGCGACCTCGGCCGCTCAGAGCAGGAACAGCGTGGCCATGCCGAGGAAGATGAAAAAACCGCCCGAATCGGTGCAGGCGGTAATCAACACGCTCGAGCCGAGCGCCGGGTCGCGTCCGAAGCGCTGCATCGCCATCGGAATGATCACCCCCATGGCTGCGGCCAGCAGCAGGTTGAGGGTGGTGGCCGCGGTCATTACCAGACCCAGCGTCCAGGCGCCGTAGAGCCACCAGGCCAGCAATCCCAGCAGGCTGCCCCACACCACGCCATTGAAGAGCGCCACGCCGAGCTCCTTCCTGAGCAGCCGCCGTGCGCTGTCGGTGCTGACCTGGCCCATCGCCATGGCGCGCACGATCATGGTGATGGTCTGGTTGCCCGAGTTGCCGCCAATGCCGGCGACGATCGGCATCAGCGCGGCGAGCGCCACCAGCTTCTCGATCGAGCCCTCGAAGAGCCCGATGACCCGTGACGCGACGAAGGCGGTGACGAGATTGATCGCCAGCCATGCCCAGCGGTTCTTCACCGAATCGAGCACTGGCGCGAAGATGTCTTCCTCCTCGCGCAGACCGGCCTGACTCAGCAGTTCGGCTTCGGATTCTTCACGGATGTAGTCGACCACATCGGCCACGGTGACACGGCCCATGAGACGGTTGTCGGAAGTCACCACCGGCGCCGAAATCAGGTCGTAGCGCTCGAAGGCCCCGGCGGCGTCCTCGGCCTTGTCCTCGGGATGCAGACGCACCGCGTCGGTGACCATCACCGCCGACACTTCGACTTCGGGGTCGTTGACCAGCAGGCGATTCACCGGCAGCACGCCGCGCAGGCGGTCCTTGCGATCGACGACGAAGAGCTTGTCGGTATGGTCCGGCAAGGCCTCGAAACGGCGCAGATAGCGCAGTACCACTTCGAGGGTGACGTCCTCGCGCACCGATACCTGCTCGAAATCCATGAGCGCGCCCACCGTGTCCTCGGGGTAGGACATCGCGGCACGCAGTTGCGCACGCTCCTCGAGGTCGAGGGAGAGATACACATCCTCCATCACCTCTTCGGGAAGGTCGGGCGCGAGGTCGGCGAGCTCGTCGGCATCGAGCTGTTCGGCGGCGGCCTTGAGCTCCTCCGGCGCCATGGTCTCGATCAGGGATTCCCTGACCGCGTCCGAGACCTCGAGCAGGATGTCGCCGTCGCGCTCGGCCTTTACCAGGTCCCATACGAAAAGACGCTCGTCGAGCGGCAGGGCCTCGAGCAGATAGGCGATGTCGGCCGAGTGCAGCTTGTCGAGGTGACGGCTCAGCTCGGCGAGATGCTGTTTATGAACGAGGTTCTCGACCAGGTCGTGGCGCGGCATATCCTGGCGGTGCACCACTTCCTCGACGCGCTTGTGACGCGCGAGCAACTCCCGCACCTCGTGGACGTAGTCCTGGATCTTTTCGCGCGATGAAGGCTGATCCGTACTTGGCATTGGCTCGCTGGAGGAAGTTGAAGGGCGGCCGGGCGAACGCGTGAAACACGCGAAACACGCGAAACACGCGATTCTAAGCCTTTTTGATCACGCCGGTGCCGTTGCCTGGCGCAGTTGCAGGGCGCGCCTCAGGGCACTTCGGAATAGATCATGCGGCGCTGCACGCGCGCCGCGTGTGCCGCCAGGCGCGGTCCGAACTGCTTCTCGTAGCGTCGCGGATTGGGCAGCATGACCGCCATCCTCGCCGCCTGTGCCGGCCCCAGGCTGGCAGCGGGAATGCCGTAGTAGCGGCGCGCGGCGGCCTCGGCGCCGAAGATGCCGTTGCCCCACTCCACGACATTGAGATAGACCTCGAGGATCCGCCGCTTGGTCCACGTCTTCTCGATCATGAGGGTGATGATCGCCTCCTGACCCTTGCGCAGATAGCTGCGCGAAGGTGAAAGGAAGAGATTCTTGGCGAGTTGCTGGCTGATGGTCGAGCCGCCAGCCACCGCGTGGCCTTTTTTCTGGTTCTTCTCGATCGCCTTCTGGATGCCGTCCCAGTCGAAGCCTTCATGATCGAGGAAGCGATCGTCTTCGGCCGCCACCACGGCGCGCTTGAGGTGCACCGAGATCTTCTCGTAGGGCACCCACTGGTGCCTCAGGCTGGCGTCGGGGTTCTTCTCTTCGAGTTCCTCGAGGCGAATCGCCATGAAGCTGGTCGATGAAGGGTCATAGCGGCTCCACCACAATACCTGCGCGAAAATCAGCAGTTCGAGGGTGATGGCCGCCAGGGCCGCGATCGCCAGGCCCTTGAGCAGCCAGCCGGAGATTCGTTTCATCAGGCGGACAATTCGGCGCGCAGCAGCGACAGCATTGTGGCGGTTTCGGGGCGCAGCCCGCGCCACAGGGCGAAGCTTTCGGCGGCCTGTTCGACCAGCATGCCCAGACCGTCGGTGATGCGGCCGGCGCCGTCATTGCGGGCCGCAGTCATGAAGGGGGTGTCGCCGCGACCGTACATCATGTCGTAGGCGAGCGCGCCCGGCGCGTAGAGGCGGGCAGGCAGCGTCGGCGCCTCATCGGCGAGGCTCGCCGCGGTGGCATTGATCACCACGTCGAACTGTCTACCGGCGAGCGCGTCGAAGCCGCCCGCATCCAGACGGACCTCGCCGGCATGTGGCGAGAACCTCACCAGCAGGTCGTTGGCCCGGTTCTCGGTACGGTTGGCGATGAACAGTTCGGCGGGCGCTCTGCCGAGCAAGGGCAGCATCACACCCCGCGCAGCGCCGCCTGCACCCAGCAGCAGGATTCGGCGCCCTTGCAAGGGCGTATCCAGATTGACGGTAATGTCCTGAACCAGACCGGCGCCATCGGTGTTGTCGCCGAAACTTTTGCCCTCGGGCCCGAAGGACAGCGTATTGACGGCGCCTGCGGCGCGCGCGCGTACGGACAGGTCGTCGGCGAAATCATGGGCATCGAGCTTGAACGGAGCGGTCACATTCATGCCCCGGCCGCCGGCATCGCGGAATCTCCCGGCCGCGGCAGCAAAGCCGTCGGTGGGCGCGAAAATCGCTTCGTAGAGCATCTCCTGCCCGGTCTGGCGCGCAAACTCGGCGTGAATCCTCGGCGACTTGCTGTGTGCGATCGGGTTTCCGATGACGGCGTAGCGGTCCATGGCGCGGGTCCTATCGATGACTTATTCGGCCTGCACCCGGTCGGCGCTGGTGAAGTTCCAGGTGCGGGTGATCTCGATGATGTCGGTGTCCTTGCGGATATCGGGCGGGAAGGCGGCGAAGGGGGACGCCAGCCGCACGATGCGCTGGGCGGCCTCGTCGAGCACCTTGTGACCGCTCGAACGATGCACTTCGATCGAGTCGACGCTGCCGTCGGCCTTGATCACCACCGACAGCAACAGGCTGCCATAGACCCTGCCGCGCGCGGCCTCGGGGTAGTTGAGCGTGCCAACGCGTTCGATCTTCTGGCGCCAGTCCTCGACATATTGCGCAAAGCGGTACTCGCGGGTGCGGGCGCCGATGAACTTGCGCCGCGGCCGCTTGGAGTACTCGACCATGTCCTTGTCGATCTGCGCCTCCAGCCGCGCGATCGCCGCAGCGCTGTCGAGCAGGTCGAGGCCGGAGACGGGCGTGGGCGCCTCGGGGGGCTCCTGCTCCTGCTTCTGTTCGTCGACCGCAACCGGCAGCTTGCTCTTGATGCGCGTGAGCATCTCGCGCTGGGCTGCCTCGAGCTGCTGCACCCGGCGCTGTGCCTCGAGCAGCGCGTCGCCCTCGCGACGCCGGTCCTGGGCCGGCAGCGGCGTCTTGGCACGAATGTTCTTGTCGGTGTTGCCGCCACCGTCGAGGTTGGCCTGGGCGAGTGCCTCGGGTTTCTCCGGCGCCCGGGCATGACGGGCATTGACCAGGATGACCTCGAGGCCGCGGTCCTTCTGCCGGGCGAGTTTCTCCGGCAGGCGAAAATGGATCGACAGCAGCACCCCATGGATGAGCAGCGAGGCCAGCATCGCCCACAGGATCATGCGGTCCTGCGAGGTGCGCGACGGCGCGACGGCCCGCGGGGGCGTCATGGCAGGGGCGTTCTTGCGGGCCTTGGAGCGGGCAACCATCGGTTCAGCTTTCCATCTCCTGGGCGAGCTCCTCCGCGGTCGGCTCCGAGAGCGTCGCCACGAAACGCGCGCTGATTTCAATGTCCATGAGGTCCGAGTCCTCGACCACCAGCTTGACCCGGCTGCCGGGCAGTTGCATCGGCATCGAAGGGACCTTGAAGACGAAGGGCGCATCCTCGAGACGAACCACGTTGTCGCGCATGACACGGGCGGCGACCGATTCGAAACGGTTCTGCCGCAGCCACCGCACGCACCAGTAGCGCTCCATCTGGCGCTGAAACTCGGAGTAGGCGGCGTAGGTCATGTCGAAGTCGCGGATGGTCGCCATGAGCTCGGTCGAGCGGGGCGCGAAGGGCGGCTCGTCGCCGCGCAGGGCGGCGATCAGCTGCCATTGGTTGACCAGATCCACGTAGCGACGCAGCGGAGAGCTAGACCACGCGTAGCAATCGACGCCGAGGCCGTCGTGCGGCGACGCAACCGTGGTCATGCGGACCTTGCCGCCGCTCTGGGCGCGGTAGATGCCGGGAATCTCGCGCTCGCCGAGCAGTTTGCCCCAGGTGCTGTTGGCCAGGATCATGAGCTCGGCCACCAGCTTGTCGAGCGGCGAGCCGCGCTTGCGCTGGGTGATGCTGACGAGGCCCGGCCCGTCGCTGGTTTCGCTCGTCCAGTCGACATAGAAGCTGAAATCGATCTGCTGTGGTTGGCTGGAGGCCTTGCCGCGACCCGCTTCCAGCACATTGGCCAGGTCCCAGAGCAGTGTCAGCTCGCGTTTCCATTCGAAATCGGGTCCGCCGTTCATCAGGGTGTCTTCGTTGAACACCGGCTCGACGTCATGATGGCGCAGGTTGGCGACGATCGGCACCATCTCGAGCCGGCTTTCATGACCGAGGATCGCCAGCGCCGGGCTGACATCGAGGTAGAGCGAAATCGCCGGGCAGTCGCGGCCGGCGGCGAGCGTGAACTGCGCCACCACCTCGTCCGGCAGCATGGTGATCTTGCGCCCCGGCATGTACACCGTCGACAAGCGACTGCGGGCGATCTCGTCGAGCGAGGAGCCGCGACCGAAGCCCAGGCTCGGCGCGGCGATATGAATGCCGATCCGCCAGCCGCCACCCTCGCGCGGCGTGATCGAGAAGGCATCGTCGATCTCGGTGGTGGTGGCATCGTCGATGGAGAAGGCCGCAACCTCGGCGCGCGGCAAGTCGCCGGGCATGACGGCGCTGTCGAAGGCCGGAAAGTCGGTGCCTTCGGGGAAGTACTCGAAGAGGAAACGGCCGTAGTAGAAATCGTGGCTGGATGCCAGTGCGCCGCAACGCATCAGCAGCCGTGCGGCGGAGAGTCCCGCGTCGACGGCCGCAGCTTCGAGCGCCTTGACTTCGAGACGATTGCGATCCGGGCGGTAGAGGATCTGCCTGAGCATCGGCCGGAAATCCTCGGGCAGTCGACCGGCGAGCAGTTCCTCGCGCATGCGCTCGACCGATTCGGCTTGCTGGCGCTTCTTCTCCAGCCCTGCCAGTGCCGCCTGCAGGATCTCCGGCGGCGCTTTGCGGAAGCGGCCGCGCCCCTTGCGGTGGAAGTAGATCGGGGCGGCATGCAGGCGTAGCAGGATGGCCGCGGATTCCACCGCGTCCGGCGGATGGCCATAGTATTCCTGGGCCAGCTCGCCGAAGCCGAATTCGTCTTCGCTGCTGACTTCCCAAAGGAACTCGACGTCCAGCGCCTCGCCTTCGGCCTCGGCGCGGTCCAGCAAGGTCGACGCTGCCGGCTCGGTAAAACGCATCAGCACATGGTTGCCCTTGAGCTTTACGCGTTTGCCGTGGGTGGTTTCCACCTGCAGGGAGTTTTCGTTGTCGACCAGGATGGTGCCGGCCTTGAAGGCACCATCCTCTTCAAAAAGTACGAACATCTGGACCGCCGGGAAATTTCCAACCGCGCATTTTACTGGATCGCGCGCGCTTGAGTCCGATTGACTTGATGGGCCCGCCGGACGGCGTTCACCGGCGCGCCGAGGCGATCAGCACCAGGCTGTCGGTATGGAAGCCGTTGGCGCTGCGGCAAGCTGCCAGTTCACGGCCTACCTCATCGGCGAGTTTCGCACGCAGTTCGGGGTCGAGCCGCCCGATGGCCTCGGCCGCTCCACCCGCGAGCGAAAGGAAAGCCTGCCAGTACGCCTCGTGGTCGTGGAAATGGCAATGCAGTCGATAGTCGCCGATGCCGACCTCGCCGAAGCCGGCCTGGCGCAGCAGCAACTCGAGCGGTCCGGCGTCGCCGAAGCGGAACACCGAGGGGCGTTGAACCCTAGGTTGCGGCAGCACCCGTGCGATGCAGTCCTGGGCGTGGCTGATCAGCGGTACCGACTCGCGCGGCCCCCACACCGAGAGCACCAACCGGCCACCCGGGCGCAGGACCCTGCGCACCTCGGCGAGGGCGCGCTCGGGGTGAGGGAACATGAACAGCCCGAGGCCGAGCAGCACCGCGTCGAAGCGGGCCTCGGCGAAGGGCAGCTGCTCGGCGTCCGCGGCCGCGAAGAGCAGCCCGGCGAGCCCGTCTTCGGCGGCCCGGCGCAGCCCCACCTGCAGCATCGCCTCGGCAATGTCGCTGGCCACCACTTGCCCCCGCTCGCCGACCCGCAGCGTCGCATCGCGCGCCAGCAGGCCGGGGCCGCTGGCCAGATCGAGCACGTGTTCGCCCGGCTGCAGCGCCGCTTCGTCGAGCAGCGCGCGCTGGAGGTCGGCCCGCAGGTCGGCGCCCTTGTCGTAGTGTTCGGCAATGCGGTTGAAACCCGCGCGTTCCTGCGCCTTGAAGCGGCGATGGTCGAAGCCCTGGGTGCTCATGGCCGGACCTGCGCGAAATCGAGGATGTCGTCGAGGTAGTCGTCCCAGCGCGTAAAGCTGTGGTCGCCGCCTTCGAGCACCGTTTGCCGGGCGCCAGCGTACTTCTCCACCGCGCGGCGGTAGTCGAGGATCTCGTCACCGGTCTCGACCATCAGCCAGTAGCGCTGCGGACGGGTGATCCGCGCCGTCTCGATGGCCCGGAATTCGTCCAGATGCGCCGGGGTAAGCACGAAGGACTCGCCGTTGTACATGTTGGTCTGCTCGCCGAGGTAGGGCTCGAGCGACACGTAGGACAGCACGCTGGGATTCACCAGCACCGCCTTGAGGTCGTGCTTCTCGGCAAGCCAGGTCGCGTAGTAGCCGCCCAATGAACTGCCGACGAGGGTCGGCGGTGTATCGCAGCGGGCGATCTGCGCCTCGATGATGGATATCGATTCGAGCGCGGAAACCGGCAGCTGTTCACACCAGAACAGCGATGCCAGCCCCCGCTCCTGCATGTGCTGGCGCAGGCGGCTGGCCTTGTGGGATGCGGGAGCGGAGCGAAAGCCGTGCAGGTAGAGGATCATCGATCGTGGGAGCGGTCGCCAAAACCCCGATTCTAGTCGGGGTTCAGCGTGGGTGGGCAATCACTCCGCGTTCCAGCTCACCCAGCCCATCTGCCAGGAGAGCAGCACGAAAAGCCCGAAGGCGATACGGTACCAGGCGAAGGGCGCGAAGCTGTGCCCGGAAACAAAGCGGATGAAGGCCTTGACCGCCACCATCGCGGCGAGGAAGGAGAACACGAAACCCACCGCGAAGACCGGCAGGTCGTCCATCCGCAGCAGCGCCCAGTTCTTGTACACGTCGTAGGCGGTGGCTGCGAGCATGGTGGGGATCGCGAGGAAGAACGAGAACTCGGTGGCCGCCTTGCGCGACAGCCCGAACAGCAGCCCGCCCATGATCGTGGCGCCGGAGCGCGAGACCCCCGGAAACATCGCCAGCGATTGTGCGAAGCCGACCTTGAGCGCTTCCTTCCAGCCCATTTCGTCGACGCTTTCGAGGCGCGGGTGATAGGCCCTGCGCTCGATGTAGAGAATCACGAAGCCGCCCACGACCAGTGCGCCGGCGACGGTGAGCGGATTGAAGAGGTAGCCCTTGATGATCTTGTAGAACAGCAGCCCGAGAACCGCCGCCGGCAGGAAAGCGATGATCAGGTTGAAGCTGAAGCGCTGCGCATTGCGGTCGCTGCCCAGTCCACCGAGCACTTCGGCGATCTTGGCGCGATAGTCCCAGCACACCGCGAGAATTGCCGCCAACTGGATGACGATCTTGAAGACCTTGCTTTGCTCGTCGGTGTAGTTCAGGAGGTCGCCGAAGATGATCAGGTGGCCGGTGGAAGAGACCGGCAGAAATTCCGTCAGGCCTTCGATGATGCCGAGCACTGCGGCCTTGACGAGTAGGATGGCGTCCATGGGGGCGGATGTCTCTGTCTTGTGAGTGGGCGATTATAGCGAGGTGACATGTTGCGCTGCATTAAAGATCGCGCGAAGTGTTCAAGATTTCGCTATGCCCGTCGATAAAAACGTCGTTCCTCATTGACGGGTGGCGCCCGAAAAAATGCTCAAGAAGATATCGGTGGAAAGACTGCGCGCGGGCATGTACGTGCATGAGCTTTGCGCGGACTGGATGTCGCACCCGTTCTGGCGCAGCCAGTTTCTGCTGAAGACGCGCGAGGATGTGCAGCGGGTCCGCGATGCAGGCGTGCGCGAGCTGTACATCGACACCGCGAAGGGCCTCGACGATGTCGAGGCGCGCAGCGCCAACGAGGTACGGGTCGAAGTCGAGCGGGAAATGCTGGCCGCGGTCACGGCAGAGCCGGAGCCCATTGTCCGCGCCAGCCTTGAGGACGAGCTTGGCCACGCGCGATTGGTGCATGCCCAGGCCCACCAGGTGGTGCGCGGCATGATGCAGGATGTGCGTCTCGGCCGCGCCATCACGCTGGACAACGTGGAGCCGGTGATCGAAGCCGTGACCGGTTCCATCCTGCGCAACGGCAGCGCCCTGCTGGGCCTCGTCGGCATCAAGAACAAGGACGACTACACTTTTTTGCACTCGGTCAGCGTATGTACTCTGATGATCGCCTTTGGGCGAACACTCGGGCTCGAGAGCGAGGACTTGCGTCAGGCGGGTATCGGCGGGCTGCTGCACGACGTGGGCAAGATGAAGGTGCCCGACGAGGTGCTGAACAAACCTGGCCGGCTCACCGATGCCGAGTTCGCATTGATCAGGCGCCACCCCGGGGACGGGCATGCGATCTTGCTCGAGACGCCCGGGGTGGGGCCGGTTCCACTGGATATCACGCTGCACCACCATGAGCGCATCGACGGCAGCGGCTATCCGAAAAAGCTCGCTGGCGAGGAGATCAGCACCATGGCGCGCATGGCGGCCATCGTCGATGTCTATGACGCCATCACCGCCGACCGCTGCTACCACACCGGCATGGCGCCGACCGAGGCGCTACGCAAGATGTGGGAGTGGAGCAGCGCTCATTTCGACCAGCGATTGCTGCAGGGTTTCATGCGTTGCATCGGCATCTATCCGGTCGGCAGCCTGGTGCTGCTGGAATCGGGGCGGCTCGGGGTAGTCATCGAGCAGAACGAGAAGAGCGTGCTCACGCCTGTGGTGCGGATTTTCTTCAGCACCCGCAGCAACGGCTACATCATCCCCGAGAACATCGACCTGGCTCGGCCACCCGGATCGAACGACCGCATCGTCTCGGGCGAGTCGCCCGACAAGTGGCGCGTCGATCCGGTCAAGTTCATGCCGGCCGTGGCCTGACGCGGTGATCGCGCCGCCGTCGGTCTGCGCAATCAAGGCCGTGTGGCGGCTTCCAGCGCGCTGATGAAGCGCATCGCATGTGGCTTCGAGTCGCCGCACATTTCGGGTTGCGCCTGCAGGCTGCTGCATACCGCAGGCCGCTCCGCGCGGCCGAACAGTCGGCAGCGGCCCTTTTCATCGAGCTGGATGCACGGTGTTCCGGCAGGTTTGCCGTGTGGCATTCCTGGAATCGGGCTGGAGATCGAGGGGGCGATGCAGCAGGCAGCGCAACCGGGGCGGCAGTTCATGCCGCGATTATCCTCGTCTTGGGCGGTGCCTGCAGCTTACGCGTTGCGCCGAGGGGGGCAGGCAGCGGTCACGGGTGCACCCGGTGCAGGCGCGCCACCATGCTGTGTCCATTCAATGAGGTGATAGTCGCGTGGCGTCAGCGGCCAGATGGCATAGGCGTGCGGCTCGAGGCCCGCCAGCCGGAAGGTCCGGTGGTCGACCAGCGACACTTCGCCACCGCCCCAGAAGCGGGCAAGCGTGGCCTCGAGTTCTTCCGGAGCATTGACCTGCCGGGCCGCGAGGTGCCGCGGCGGGCGGCGGCTCGAGACCACATCATGCCAGCTTGCCCAATGGCAGCCGCCAAGCCTCGCCGCAAGGCTCACTCGCCAGCCGGCCGGATCGGGGCAGTCGACCTGCCCCAGCACATTGCAGAACAGCACTGCCGCGCCACCGAAGCGATCGCGCAGCGCTGCCAGTCCTTCGTTCGTCGAGAGACAGTCGAACGACTCGAAGCGCAGCGGCGCGCCGGCCTGCCGGCGGCGCAGAATCAGGCGCGCCAGCGGATCGGGTTCGAGTGCGATCACCTCGTCGAAGCGCGCGAACAAGCGCTCTGGCAGGGTATGTCCCGCGCTCGGGCCGATAACAAGCAGCCGCCTGCACGGCGGCTGCCAGCGCTCGATCCAGCCGGCCAGCGTGGCGCGAAACGGCGCCCACAGCGTTTGCCGGTAGCGCAAGGCGCGCAGGTGGTAGCCGAGCCCACCCGAAGCGTGAACAAGATGATTGGCAGCGAACTTCACGGGGGTTTCGATGGCGGACCGGTTGCGCAGGTGGCGGGACCACCAGATGCTACGCCATCGACCCCCTCCCTGGCCGGCCGTGCCGGGGCGAATTCCGCTGCGTGGTGTGCGGCGACTCTTGCGGTAGCTCAACAAACCGCCAGATCTGCATGGTGGGCAGGCCAGGTAAGCCCTATACATGAAGCAGGGATAGCCTAACCGGTGCACAAGGGGGAGAACGGATGAAAGCGGGATCGATCGTAATGCTGGCCGCCGCGGTGGCCATGACAGGTCTTGCCGGCCCGCTCGCGGCAAGCGAGGATGAGGGCGGCGACATCGGCAGGCAGGAGTTCGAGAACAAATGTGCGGTCTGCCATGGCGCCGAAGGCAAGGGCGACGGTGGTATCGCCGGGATGCTGACTGTCCCTCCCGCCGATCTGACGCGGCTGGCGGCGCGCAACGGCGGGGTGTTCCCCTTCCAGCGCGTCTACGAAGTAATCGACGGCCGCCAACTGGTGAAAGGTCACGGCGAGCGTGAAATGCCGGTCTGGGGACGCGACTATCAGCAGGACCGGGTCGGCGCGGCGAGCCATTTCTTCGCCATGCCCTACGACATGGAGATGTTCGTGAGGGTGCGCATCCTCGCGCTGATCGACCATATCTATGAGCTGCAGGAAAAGTGAGCGGCGGCAAGCGGCGGCAGCTTGCGCGAACGCCCCCGCACTGAGCGCACAAGGTCAAGAAAGAACGGGCCGCGAATGCGGCCCGTCCGTGTTCTCGCTGCAATTCGAAAGGCTTACACCTTGCGATAGATCTCGGCGCCGCTGTTCACGAACTCCACCGCCTTGGTCTCCATGCCCTGGGTCAGCGCCTCCTCCTCCTTGATGCCCTGCCTGGCGGCGTAGTCGCGCACGTCCTGGGTGATCTTCATCGAGCAGAAGTGCGGCCCGCACATCGAGCAGAAGTGCGCCACCTTGGCCGATTCCTTGGGCAGGGTCTCGTCGTGGAAGCTCTTGGCCTTGTCCGGGTCGAGGCCGAGGTTGAACTGGTCGTCCCAGCGGAACTCGTAACGCGCCTTGGAGAGGGCGTTGTCGCGGATCTGCGCACCCGGGTGGCCCTTGGCGAGGTCGGCGGCGTGGGCGGCCAGCTTGTAGGTGATGATGCCTTCCTTGACGTCGTCCTTGTCGGGCAGGCCGAGGTGCTCCTTGGGTGTCACGTAGCACAGCATCGCGGTGCCGTACCAGCCGATGGTGGCCGCGCCGATGCCGCTGGTGATGTGGTCGTAGCCCGGGGCGATGTCGGTGGTCAGCGGCCCCAGGGTGTAGAAGGGCGCCTCGTGGCACTGCTCGAGCTGCAGGTCCATGTTCTCCTTGATGAGGTGCAGCGGCACATGGCCCGGGCCCTCGATCATCACCTGCACGTCGTGTTTCCAGGCGATCTGGGTGAGCTCGCCGAGGGTCTTGAGCTCGCCCAGCTGCGCTTCGTCGTTGGCGTCGTAGATCGAGCCCGGACGCAGGCCGTCGCCGAGCGAGAAGGCCACGTCGTAGGCCTTCATGATCTCGCAGATGTCCTCGAAGTGGGTGTAGAGGAAGCTCTCCTTGTGATGGGCGAGGCACCACTTGGCCATGATCGAGCCGCCGCGCGAGACGATGCCGGTCATGCGATTGGCGGTCATCGGCACGTAGCGCAGCAACACGCCGGCGTGGATGGTGAAGTAATCCACCCCCTGCTCGGCCTGCTCGATGAGGGTGTCGCGGAAGATCTCCCAGGTCAGGTCCTCGGCCTTGCCGTCCACCTTCTCCAGCGCCTGGTAGATCGGCACCGTGCCGATCGGCACCGGCGAGTTGCGCACGATCCACTCGCGGGTCTCGTGGATGTTCTTGCCGGTGGACAGGTCCATCACCGTGTCGCCGCCCCAGCGGATCGACCAGGTCATCTTGTCGACCTCTTCAGAGATGGACGAACCCAGCGCCGAGTTGCCGATGTTGGCGTTGATCTTCACCAGGAAGTTACGGCCGATGATCATCGGCTCCGACTCGGGGTGATTGATGTTGTTGGGGATGATGGCGCGGCCGCGGGCGACCTCGTCGCGCACGAACTCGGCCGTGATGGTCTCGGGGATCGAGGCACCGAAGCTCTGGCCCGGGTGCTGGCGGGTGAGCAGCTTGGCCATCCTTTCGCCGAGCGGGCCGGTGGCGCGCAGCGACTCGACGTAGGCGGCGCGGTTCATGTTCTCGCGGATCGCGATGTATTCCATCTCGGGGGTGATGATGCCGCGCCGTGCGTAGTGCATCTGGGTGACGTTGGCACCGGCCCGGGCGCGGCGCGGCTTGCGGGCGAGGCCCGGAAAGCGCAGCTCATCGAGCCCGGTGTCGGCGGCGCGCTGGCGGCCGAACTCGCTCGACAGGTCGGAGAGCACCTCGGTGTCGCCACGCTCCTCGATCCAGCCGGCGCGCAGCGCCGGCAGGCCCGAGCGGATGTCGATCTTTGCGGCGGGGTCGGAGTAGGGGCCCGAGCAGTCGTAGACGAAGATCGGCGGGTTCTTCTCGCCGCCGAAACCGGTCGGGGTGTCGGCCTGCGAGATCTCGCGCATCGGCACCCGGATGTCGGGACGCGAGCCTTCGATGTAGACCTTGCGCGAATTGGGCAGCGGGGCAATGGCCGCTTCGTCCACATGGGCGGTCGAAGCGATGAATTTTTCGTTGGCGTTCACTGGCTCTCCTTGCTGGCGTGGATACGGGTCACAAGGAGCGGCTGGCGGCGCTTCCCTGCGTTGGCATTACCCGTACAGGTTCAAAGGGTTTTTCTCAGCCGGCCGACGAATTCGATCGATCGCCCAGCACCCCTAGCAGGCCGAACCTTACGCTGCGCCGCGGTGCCTGTAAATAGACTGTTCGCCGAGATGCGCACTGGTCGCTGCGGGCAGGCCCGGTAGCGGCAATCAAGGGCGTGACGGGCTAGCCGGCCAGCGCGCATTGCCGCACACTGTGGCTGTTTCGTCGCGCGGCGACGGTCTTGTCGGAGGGCGGAAATGGGTTTGAGGAATGCGGTGCAGCTGATTGTTTACCCGGATCGCATCGGTCGGGGTCTGGCCGATCTGGAGTCCTTCCTGGCCGGACCGGTGGGCGAGGTGATCGGCGGGCTGCATCTGTTGCCGCCCTTTCCGTCGAACGCCGATGGCGGCTTCTCGCCGCTGACCCACCAGGAGATCGATCCGCGATTCGGCGGCTGGGAGCATCTCGAGCGCCTCGCCGCGCGCTTCGATCTGAGTCTCGATCTGGTGCTCAATCACCTCTCGGACGAGTCGCCAGAGTTCAGGGACTATCTGCGCCAGGGCGCCGCCTCGCCCTTCGCACCACTGTTCATCGACGTGGACGCGCTCGGTGAGATAACTCCCGACGACCTCGCGAAGATCCACATCCGCAAGGAGAAGGAGCCTTTCCGTACGGTGAGCTTTGCCGACGGCAGCCAGCGGCGGGTGTGGTGCACCTTTACCGAGCAGCAGGTCGACCTCGATTATCGATCGACCGAGACCTTTGAACTCATGGCCGACAACCTGCGTTTCATGTCGGCCCGCGGGGTCAAGCTCTTCAGGCTGGACGCCTTTGGCTACACCACCAAGGAGATCGGCACCAGCTGCTTCCTGGTCGAGCCGCAGGTGTGGTCCATCCTCGAGTGGTTTCGTGACAAGGCGGCCGAGTTCGGCAGCGAAGTGCTGCCCGAGGTGCATGATCACCCCAGCTGGCAGTACGCCATCGCGGACCGCAAGATGTGGTGCTACGCCTTTGCCTTGCCGCCGCTGGTGCTGTATTCGCTTCTCGACGCCGACAGCAGGCATCTCAAGGCCTGGCTGCGGATGTGCCCGCACCAGCAGATCACGGTGCTCGATACCCACGACGGCATCTGCATTCCGGACGTCGAGGACATCCTGCCCAGGGAGCGCATCGAGATCCTCATCCAGAACGTCTCCGAGCGCAGTGCCGACCCCATCCTGCGCGGCTCGGCCGCCAACGTGCACAGCGTCGGCGCGATCTACCAGCTGACCTGCACTTTCTACGACGCGCTGATGCGCAACGACGACGCCTACATCGCGGCGCGCGCGATCCAGCTCTTCGCGCCGGGCGTTCCGCAGGTCTATTACGTCGGCCTGCTGGCCGGCAGCAACGACACCGAGCTGATGGAAGAAAGCGGCGAACTGCGCGACATCAACCGTCACTACTACAGTCTTGAAGAGGCCGCCGAGGCGACGCGGCAACCGGTGGTGCAGCGGCTGCTCGCGCTGATGAGGCTGCGCAGCCATCACCCGGCCTTCGAGGGCGATTTCGAGCTGCACTACTCCAACGACAGCAGCGTGTCGATGGGCTGGCGCAAGGGCAAGCACTACTGCCTCGTGCTGATCGACCTGCGCTTCAAGACCTCGACGGTGAGCTGCAGCGACGTCGACGGTGGCGAGGAGCGTGTCTTCCGGCTGTGATCAGGCCCGCCACAGGCGGTAGAAATGGTGCACCGGACCATGGCCGGTGCCGACCTTGAGCGCACCCGAGGCCGCGATCGCCCCCTGCAGGTAGTGCTGGGCATCGCGCACCGCGGCGGCAACCGGCTGGAGCTGGGCGCTGCGCTGGGGCAGCAGGGCGGCAATCGCCGATGACAGCGTGCAGCCGGTGCCGTGGGTGTTGGGAGTGTCGATGCGCATGGTCCGCATCTCGATCATCCGGTCACCGTCGAAGAGCAGGTCGAGCAACTCGTTGCCCGGCAGGTGACCGCCCTTGAGCAGCACCCAGCGCTCGCTCGATGTCGGCAGCAGCTCGCGCAGGCGCTCGGCAGCGCGGAACATCTCCTTGGTCGACTCGGGGGCCCGTTGCTCGAGCAGAACGCCGGCCTCCGGCAGGTTCGGCGTGATCATGTTTGCCTGCGGCATGAGGGCCTCCTTGAGCATGGCGACGGCGCTCTTGGCGAGCAGGTGATCGCCACTCTTCGCGACCATCACCGGGTCGAGCACCACATGGGCGGGCTTGAAGTGGGCCAGACGGTCGGCCACGGTGCGCACGATGTCCGCCGTACCCAGCATGCCGAGCTTGACCGAATCGATGCGCACATCCTCGAACAAGGTGTCGATCTGGCGCTTGAGGAAGTCCACCGGCGGGGTATGCACGCCGCTCACCGCGCGGGTGTTCTGCGCCGTGAGGGCCGCGATCACCGCGCAACCATAGGCCCCGAGTGCCGAAAAGGCCTTAAGGTCGGCCAGCACGCCGGCGCCGCCCGATGGGTCGGTGCCGGCGATGGTCAGCACGTTGGGAATCGAGCTTGAAGACATGCTTACTCCGTGGATGGATGGCTGGCGCGAATTGCCCGCAACTTACCCAAGCGATCGGCTGCAGGCAAGCGGCAGGCGCCCGCGCAGCGGCAAAAAACGCTCGCCATGCTCAAGTCTGCGCGGTGACGGCCGAATATTCACTTGAATACGGCATCCGTGCCGCCCGAGTCCCGTGGAGTTCGATCATGCGCTTGCGTCCCTTGCTGTTCATGTTGGCGATCGGTTTCGCTGTCCCCTCGCTTGCTGCCGAATGGGTTTCGGTGTCCGGATCCCAAGCACGCCAGGCGGAGATCGACCGCGCCAGCATCCTCCAGTCGGACCCCGGTACCAAGGTCGCATGGGGCCGCATCGTACTGCCGGACAGTGAAGCGGTGCAGGCGGGTTACAAGGTCATCAAGGCCCTCAACCGCTACGACTGTCGAAATGGCAGCTTCAGTACGATCAAGCGGGTCTATCTGGACAAGGATTCGCATCTGATTCGCGAAGAGCGGGTTGCCGAGCCCAAGGTGATGACCGCTGCGCCACGAAGTGTCGACGAGCGGCTGTGGTACGAAGTCTGCAAACCGCCCTCGGTTGACGAGTTGCAGAAGGTCGCCGCCGAAGCCGGACGCGCCGCCAATCCCGACATGGAGCCGGGCGCGACGCGCCATGCCGACTATCGGCCGGTCGAGACCGAAACCCAACCCGAAAAAAAGATGGTCTCCGAAGAACATGCTGGCGCACCCGAGGCGCACGCGGCCGATACCCACGCCGAGCCATCTGCGCCTCGGCCGCCGCTGATCAAGCTGCCGCCACCACCGCCCGCCGCGCAGCCGGCACCACCGCCCGCTGCGCCCGCCGTGGTCGAGCACACCGCGCCCAAGCGCGCCGTGCGATCACGCCCGGCGCGCAAGCTGGCGGTGGCGCATCCGGCGCCCAAGCCCGATTTCCTGCCGGCGGCGGTCCATCATGAGGTGCATTGGGACTACTCGGGCCCCGGCGGACCCGACAGCTGGGGGAAGCTCAAGCCTGAATTCGCGCAGTGCGCGAAAGGCGAGCGGCAGTCGCCGATCGATATCCGCGACGGCATCAGGGTAGACCAGCAGCCGATCGAGTTTGACTACATGCCGAGCTATTTCAGGATCGTCGACAACGGGCATACGGTTCAGGTAAACGTGGGCGAGGGCAGCAGCATCCGGATAATGGGTCGCCAGTACGATCTGATTCAGTTCCATTTCCACCGTCCCTCGGAAGAGCGCATCAACGGCCGGGGTTTCGACATGGTGGCTCACCTGGTGCATAAGGACCTCGACGGCCGCCTTGCCGTGGTGGCGGTGCTGCTGCAGCGCGGTTCGGACCATCCGCTGGTGCAGACCCTGTGGAACAACCTTCCTCTTGAAAAGAACGTCGGCTTCGCACCCGAAGTGTCGATCGACCTGAACCAATTGCTGCCCGAGGACCGCCGCTATTTCGCCTATATGGGCTCGCTCACCACGCCGCCGTGCACCGAGGGCGTGCTGTGGATGGTCCTCAAGCAGCCGGTGTCGCTCTCCGCCGAGCAGATCGGGATCTTCTCCCGGCTCTATCCGATGAATGCGCGGCCCGTGCAGCCGGCTGGCGATCGGATGATCAAGGAGTCGCGCTGAGCGGCCTGCGGCGTCGTGTCAGTGGCCGGCGTTCCGGCCCGTCGATTCCGGCTCGTCCCATAGCGTGAAGTAGAAGCACGCGCCCTCGCCAGGCTTGGAGTCGGCCCAGATGCGGCCGTTGAAGCGGCGCACGATTCGTTCGACGATGGCGAGGCCGATGCCGCTGCCTTGGAATTCGGCGCCATGCAAGCGCTCGAATGGCTTGAACAGCTTGCCGGCGTAGCGCATGTCGAATCCGGCGCCGTTGTCCGAAATGCAGTAGATCGACTGCTTCTCGTGAATCGCGCAGCTCAGCCGGATCTCGGTGACCGGCTTTCCTGCACTGTATTTCCAGGCGTTGCCGAGCAGGTTCTCCATCATCACGGTCAGCAGTCCGCGGTCGGCGAGGACCTGCAGCCGGGGCTGGATCAGGCTGTGCAGCATGCGCTCGGGCGCGGACTCGGCGAGCCTGCCGAGGATCTGCTCGCTCAGTGCGCTGATGTCGACCTCTTCGTTGTGGGGAACCGAGCGGTTGATGTCGGCCAGCCGCAGCAGGTCCACGGTGAGCTGGTCGATGCGCACCGAGGCCGACAGGATGCGCTCGAGATGTTGGCGACCGCTGCGGTCCAGCTTGTCCGCATAGTCCTCGACGAGGACATGGGCAAAGCCGTTCAAGGCACGCAGCGGTGCGCGCAGATCGTGGGACACCGAATAGGAGAAGGAGGCCAGCTCGCGGTTGGCCTGCTCGAGCTCGCTGGTGCGGCTGCGGACCCGCGATTCGAGCTCGGCGTTGAGCCGCTTGAGCTCCTGCTCGGCGCGCTGGCGCTCGATCGCCAGCGCGACATGACGGGCCGCGGTGATGGCGAGCTGGATTTCGTCGTCGTTGAAGTTGTGTGGCTGGCGGAAGTAGATCGCGAACTTGCCGATCAGCCGGCCGCGGTGCTTGATCGGAATGAAACACAGCGCGGCGATGGACTCGCGCGCGAACAGGGTGTGGAAAGCTGCCAGGCGCTCGTCGCCGGCCGTATCGGGAACCAGCATCGGTTGGGCGTCTTCGTCGTGCCGCCACGGGCAGTGGGCGCCGACCTTTTGTCGGTAGGCCGAAGAAAGCCCGTCCCAGGCGACGAACTGCATCAGGCCATCGACATCCATGAGCAGGATCGCACTGCGGTCGCAGTTCGTGCCGATGCGAAGCGCCTGCATCGCACTGTGATAGACCTCTTCCGGGGCGGTGGCGTGGGAAACCGCAGAAGTGAGCTGGGCGAGTGCCGCCAGTCTGCGGGCGTCGCGAACCTGCTCGGTAAGATCGTGGGCGGCGACGATTGCGGCTGGTTTTCCCAGAAAGTGCAGGCGACCACAGGCAATCTCGAGGTCCAGCGGACCGTTGGCACAACGCACCCGGCAGCGCTCGATCAGCCGTTCGCCAAGGGGCAACTGCTCGATCCGCGCGCACAGGTGCCGTGCATCGACCGGGTCGACGAAGCAGGTCGCCGACATGCCGATCAGATCCGCGGCGTCATCGAAACCCAGCAATTCGATCGCGTACGCGTTGGCACGCACGATGAAGCCTTCGACGATGATGAGGATTGCGCCGGGTGAGACGTCGAGAACGGCGTCGAGCGTTTCGAAGGAGGGCTGCTGGAGCGATTCGGTTTCGGTCTGCGTCATCTGCATCGGCTTGGCGTGCCTGCTTTCCGGCAGGTCTTGGGGGCTGGACTTGCGGGTACATTCATACCGTCGCTGTCCACAAGATCGAAGGAACAAGTTTGCAGATCGTGCCATCGCGGGCCAAGCGTTCACCTACTCCGTGCGCAATGCCTCGACCGGGTCCAGGCCTGCCGCCCGCCGCGCCGGCAGCACCCCGGCGGCGAGGCCGATGAGCACCGCGCAGGCCTCGGCGCCGAATACGAACTGCCAGGGTGTGTGCACCGGCAGCGAGGGCAGTGCGAGTCGGATTGCCGCAGCCACTGCGCCTCCTAGCAGCAGGCCAAACACTCCGCCCGCCGCAGCGAGCGCGATCGCCTCGCCGAGGAACAGTAGCAGGATGTTGCTTCGCCGGGCGCCGAGGGCAACCAGCAAGCCGATTTCCGCGGTGCGCTCGGAGACCGCGATGGTCATGATGGTGACGATTCCGACGCCGCCGACGAGCAAGGAAATGCCGCCCAGCGCACCGACCGCCGCGGTGAGGATATCGAGGATCTTCGACAGGGTGCGCAGCATGTCCTCCTGGGTGGTGAGAGTGAAGTCCTCACGACCGTGGCGTGCGCTGAGTCGGCTGCGGATGGCCGAGGCGACCTCACCGGAGGCGATGCCTTCGCGGTACGAGACGTCGATCTCGAGCAGGCCGCTGCGGTTGTAGAGCGCCATCGCCCGGCCGGTGGGGATATAGGCGGTGTCGTCGAGGTCGGTGCCGAGAAACTGCCCTTTCTCCTCCATCACGCCGATCACCCGGTAGCGCTCGCCGCCGATGCGGATGCGCTGGCCGAGGGGATTGGCGGTGCCGAACAGCTCGTGCTTGAGCTTTGCACCCAGCACCGCGAAGGCGCGCGCGCTGGCGGGATCGTCCGGAGGAAGGAAGCGGCCGCTGCGGACCTGCATCGCGAAGACCTTCTGCATCGCGCTGCCCACTCCGTAAATGGTGGTGCGACGCACGCGGCCCAGGGCTTCCACTTCGGAGTTTCCCCACACCACCGGGGTGACCGCGGTCACCCCCGGCAAGCGGAGCAGCGAGGCGGCGTCCTCGAGGGTGAGCTCTCGGCTGGTGTTCGGCAGCCCCGGCGGACCGCCGCGAGTGCCCTGGCGACCCGCGGTGATGCCGATCACGTTGGTGCCGAACTGGCTGAATTCGGCCAGCACGAAGCGGTGGATGCCCTCGCCGATCGACGTCAGCAGGATGACCGCGGCGATGCCGATGGCGATGCCGAGCAGCGTCAGGAAGCTGCGCATCCGGTGGGCGGTGATCGCGCTCAGCGAGAGCGACAGCACGTCGCGCACGATCATGGCGCTAGCGCTTCGCCAGGGCGTGCACCGGATCGAGCGCCGCAGCGCGGC
The DNA here is from genome assembly GCA_024235595.1 of Zoogloeaceae bacterium. Lineage (GTDB taxonomy): Bacteria > Pseudomonadota > Gammaproteobacteria > Burkholderiales > Rhodocyclaceae > Cognatazoarcus. Next base: position 321,649 of record JACKMC010000002.1, read on the forward strand.
GAGCCGGCAGCACCCCGAACAGAAGTCCGGTGACGAGCGCGGTACCGACCCCCGCAAGCACCGCCCAGTCCGGCGGCCACGCCGGCAGCAGCGGATAGAGCAGCCGCAGCGCCCATGCGCCGGCGTGGCCGAGCAGGATCCCCGCCGCCGCACCGCCCAGCGACAGCAGGGCCGCTTCGGCGAGGAAGGCGTGGCGGATGGTGCGGCCGCTCGCGCCGAGGGCCTTCAGCAGGCCGATCTCGTCGGTGCGTTGGGCGATCGCCACCAGCATCACGTTCATCACCAGAACCCCCGCCACCGCAAGGCTGATCGCGGCGATGCCCGCCACGCTCAGGGTCAGCGCCCCGAGAATGCGATCGAAGGTGCCCAGCACCGCGTCCTGGGTGATCAGGGTCACGTCCTCCTCGCCGTCGTGGCGTCGCTTGAGGATCTCGAGCAACTGTCGCTTGGCGGTGGTGATGCTGTCGCGATTGCGTGCTTCGACGAGAATGCGGAAGAGGCTGTTGGTGTCGAACATTGCCTGTGCCGCGGCCACCGGAACGAATACCTGTTCGTCGGTGTTCATTCCAAGCCCCTGGCCGGCCGCGGCCAGCACGCCGATGATCCTGAAGCGCCTGTCGCCGACCCTCACCATGCGACCCACGGCCGACTCGGCGCCGAAGAGCTCGACGCGGAGCTTTGCGCCGATGACCGCTACCGCCGAGGCGCGGCGCAGGTCCTGGGCAGGAAGGAAGCGACCTTGTGCGATCGACATCTTGCGGACGGCCACGAAGTCGCTGCTGGTGCCGACCACCATGGCCTCGCGCAAACGACCGCCGTACGAGATCTCCGAGTTGCCCACGCTCAGCGGCGCGATTCGCGAGACCAGTGGCGCTCGCAGCAGCGCCGCGGCATCCTCGATGGTGAGGTCGCGCGGGGTCGAAGTAACGAAACTGCCGGCGTTGACCCCGCCGGTGCCGGTGCGGCCGGGCAGGACGATGATCAGGTTGCTGCCCAGCGCAGAGAATTCGCCCACCACGTAGCGGCGCGCGCCGTCGCCGAGCGCGGTGAGGATCACCACTGCTGCCACGCCGATGGCCATCGCCAGCACCATCAGGCCGGTGCGCAGCCGGTAGGCGGTGGCGGCCCGCCAGGCGAAGCGCAGGGTGTCGGTGGCGGTCATGCGACGGGCTCTTTGCTGCGCAGGTCCTGTTCGATGGCGCCGTCGACCATCAGCACTCGTCGCGCCGCCCGGTCGCCCATCACCGGGTCGTGCGTCACCACGATCAGCGTCACGCCCTTGGCGTTCAGCGCCTCGAGCAGGCGGGTGACCTCCTGTCCGGTGGCGCGGTCGAGGTTGCCCGTGGGCTCGTCGGCGAGCAGCACTGCCGGCTGCATGATGGTCGCGCGGGCGATCGCGACACGCTGGCGCTGGCCGCCGGAGAGTTGATCGGGACGATGGTTGGAGCGGTCCTCGAGGCCGAAATCGGCGAGCGCCTTGCTGACCTTCGATTCACGCTCGCGCGGCACCACCCCGGCCAGCATCAGCGGCAGCGCGATGTTCTCGGCGGCGCTGAGTCGCGGCACCAGGTGAAAGCTCTGGAATATGAAGCCGATGCGCTCGCTGCGTACCCGGGCCCGTTCGTCCGCGCTGAGCGTGGTGACGTCGCGGCCCTCCAGCCGGTAGCGCCCCGTGTCCGGGCGATCCAGCAGGCCGAGCAGGTTGAGCAGCGTGGACTTGCCCGAGCCGGATGGGCCCATCACCGAGACATATTCGCCGGCCTCGATGCTGAGGCTCACATGACTGAGGGCGTGCACAGCGGTGTCGCCGAGGTGGAATATGCGCTCGATGTCTTCCAGCTCGATCTGCGCCATCGCTTCAGCGCCCGTTCGCCACCGGGGCGTCGGACCGCGCGGCGACGCCCGGCCCGACGCCCTCGCGCTCGAGCGAGGTGACGATCCGGTCGCCGGCCTCCAGCCCCGCGGTGATTTCGGTAAACTCCCAGTTGGCGATTCCGGTCTGAACCGCGCGTACTTCGAGCACCTCGTCGCTGCCCAGACGCAACACGGTATTGCCCTCGCGCAGTGCCGCGGTGGGAACGCGGAGCACCTCCGGGCGAACCTCGAGGATCACCTCGGCGTCGGCGCTGTAGCCCACCAGCAGACCCCGGGCTGCCTCGGGCGCTACGAAATCGACATCGACATCGACGGTGCGCGCCTGCTTCTCGACGGCTGCGACATAGGGCGCGATGCGCTTGACGCGAGCCGCAAAGACCTTGCCGGGCAAGGCATCGATGGTGACGCGAACGGTTTGCCCGGGCTGGATCTTCGGCGCGTCGACCTCGTCCATCGGGGCTCTCACATAGAGGCAGGATTCATCGATGAGATCGATTGCCGGCGGGGTGGCCACTCCCGGAGGCGAGGGGGTGGCGTATTCGCCGAGCTTGCCGGTGATCTTGGCGATGGTGCCGTCGAAAGGGGCCCGCAGCACGCTGCGGCGCTGCTCGGCGCGGTTGGCCTGGATCCGCGCGCTGGCCGATAGCACGTCGGCCCTGGCGGTCGCGCAGGCCGCGGCGCGCGAATCTGCATCTGCCTGCGCGCGCTCGGCGGCCGAAGCGGAGACGAAACCGCGCGCCTTGAGATCCATCTGGCGCCGGGCGTCGCGCGCGGCGTTGGCCGCCAGCGTGCATACTTCGGCGACGCGTTTCTCCGAACTCGTACGTTGCGCATCCGAGACCGCCTCCTGAGCCTGCTGGTCTTCGTTCCAGAGCCGCATCAATACCTGGCCCTGCCTTACCCGGTCGCCTTCCTCGACGCCGATGAAGTCGATCCGGCCTCCCTGCAGCGGGGCGAGGCGGGCACGCCTGCAGGATTCGACCTCGCCGGCACGGGTGTTGGCCACGGTCGCCTCGACCACACCCTTGCCGACCGTCGCCAGCACCACGGAAACCGGCTTTGGCCGGGTGTACCACCAGATTCCGGCGGCAAGTGCCGCGATCAAGATGACAACAGTGCTGCGACGCAGGAGCGTTGACATTGACGATTCGGGTCCGGTCGACGATCCATCATCATCATCCGAAGTCGCGAAGCTCGCAAGGCCGCATCGGTGGAGGTGCGAAAAACGAGGGCTACGCTCCGCTGTGCTCCGAGATGATCAGCCACTCCCCATTGCGCTTGCCGAATACCAGGGTGCGGCGTTCGCTGCTGCGCTGGCCGCCCTGTTCCAGGTCCTGGGTGAAATGCACCTGCGCCTGGTTGCCGTCGATCCGGATATCCATCTTCGAGAGCCTGAGCGCGATCTTCTCGGAGCGACGCAACTCGTCCCGGCGGGCTTCGCGCCACAGATCGGGGCTCTGGCCGTCGGGCGGGGTGAAGTCTTCGGCATAGTGGCCAAGGTAGGCGACGCTGTCGCGCTTGCTCCAGGCTTCGGCCCAACCCGCCATCGCAAGCCGCAGTGCGGTGCGAATCGCCTCTGTTTGCTGTCGTGCCTGGGCCGGGTCTGCGTCCGCGCGTTCGGCGTCGCCGTAGGTGCCGTCTGCGAGTGCGAGGCCGGCGTAGGCGTCGTCACCCGAGCTGTACTGCTCGGGGCCGAGTTCGCGCTCGCGGCCGATGAGCACGTGGGCAAGCGCCTGGCGGTATACCAGTTGGCTATGGTCGAGTTCCAGCTCCTCGAGCGGCGTGAGGTGGCGGGAATTGCGCAAATGCACATCGGCGCCGCTTCGCAGCAGCAGGCGGGCAACGGCATCGTCGTGGCGATGGTGCCGAGCATGCACGATCAGGTGCAAGGGGGTGTTGCCGGCGGCATCCGTGGCGTTGCTGGAGGCGCCCGCGGCGAGCAACTGTTCGACGATTTCGGGGCTTCTGCGCTGGGCCGCATGGTGCAGGGCGGTGCGCCCGGCGAAGCGCAGCCGCGAATCGGTCTCGTCGGGTTTGGCTCCACCGCTCAAAGCCGCCTTGAGTCCTTCGCGATCACCGCATGCCGCTGCACGCACCAGCGGCGCCACGCCTTCGTCCACGCCTGGGCAGGTGACCATGGGTACGCTCGCCACCGGCGGCCGGGTGTCGATCAGCGGTGCAGGCGGGGCGCGGTTCAGTTCGGCAAGCCCGACTCCGATGGTGACGGCCAGGACGGGGATCGCGGCGCCCAGCCAAAGCCACTTGCGGTCGGCGCGGGAAAACGACAGGAAGCTGCGCCTGCTGTGCCTGCGACGGCGCCGTTTGCGGCTCTTGGATCTGTCTCCGCCATCCTTGATCTCGGCTTCGGCCACGGGGTCCCTGTCGACTGTTGAAATCTGCTCCGATTCTGGTTTAGCAGAGCGCTTCGCGTCCACAAGAGAAATTGCGGCGGTGCAAAATAAGCCACACAAGTCTTTGAAATCTGAGACAATACTCGGCTGTTTTTCGCCTTCGCCGGCTCGTGTGTGCGATTTCCGCTGTACGCTGGCTTGAAGCGCCACCGTGGAAATCCCCCTCATGGAAACCCAAACCCCCGATTCCGACACTCCGACCAGCTTTACCGACCTCGGCCTGCCAGAGCCTCTGTTGCGTGCCCTCGGTGCGATCGGCTACGAAAACCCGTCCCCCATCCAGGCCGCCTGTATCCCGCTGCTGCTCGAAGGCAAGGACATGCTGGGCCAGGCCCAGACCGGTACCGGCAAGACCGCAGCCTTCGCGCTGCCGTTGCTGGCGCGCATCGATCCCAAGCTCAACAAGCCCCAGGTGCTGGTGCTCACGCCGACGCGCGAGCTCGCCATCCAGGTCGCCGAAGCCTTCCAGAAATACGCCCACTTCATGCCGGGCTTCCAGATCCTGCCGATCTACGGCGGACAGAGCCTGGGCATGCAGCTCAAGCAGCTGTCGCGCGGGCCGCAGGTCATCGTCGGCACGCCGGGCCGGGTGATCGATCACCTCGAGCGCGAAAGCCTCAACACCGACGCGCTGTCGATGGTGGTGCTCGACGAAGCCGATGAGATGCTGCGCATGGGCTTCATCGACGCAGTCGACCAGATCCTCGAAGCGCTGCCGCGCGAACGTCAGGTGGCGCTCTTCTCGGCCACCATGCCGGAGCCGATCCGTCGCGTGGCGCACCGCCACCTGCGCGATCCGCAGGAGGTCAAGATTGCCTCCACCACCGCCACTGTGCCGCAGATCTCGCAGCGCTACTGGCAGGTGAGCGGCACCCACAAGCTCGACGCGCTGACCCGCATCCTCGAAGCCGAAGAGGACTTCGACGCCGCCATCATCTTCGTGCGCACCAAGACCTCCACGGTCGAACTCGCCGACAAGCTGGCCGCCCGGGGTTACTCCGCCGCAGCACTGAACGGCGATCTGCAGCAGTCGCTGCGCGAGCGCACCGTCGAGCAACTGCGCGCCGGCAACATCGACCTCATCGTGGCCACCGACGTGGCTGCCCGGGGCATCGACGTGTCGCGCGTGAGCCACGTCATCAACTACGACATCCCCTACGACACCGAAGCCTATGTGCACCGTATCGGCCGCACCGGCCGGGCCGGCCGCAAGGGCTGCGCGATCCTCTTCGTCGCGCCGCGCGAGCGCCGCATGCTCAAGCTCATCGAGCGCGCCACGCGCCAGCCGATCGCACCCATGGCGCTGCCCACCAAGGCCGACCTCGCGAACCGCCGGGTCGCGCGCTTCAAGCAGCAGGTGCTGGATGTGGTCGAAGCCGAAGAACTCGGCTTCTTCGAGTCGCTGATCGGCCAGATGGAGTCCGAACTCGAGCTCGACGCCGGTCGTATCGCTGCAGCGCTGGCCTGGATGGCCACCAAGGAGCGTCCGCTGCGCGTCGAGGGCGCGGACAGCGAAGAGTCCGCCCGTCCGGCCCGTGAAGCGCGCATCGAGCGCGAGTTCAGCGCCCCGGCGCGCGGCGGTTTCGAGGCTACGCCGCGCGGCGATTTCGAGCGCGCACCGCGCGCTCCGGCGCCGCGTGCCGAGCGTCCCGGTTCCACGCCCGGGCTGGTGCGCTACAAGGTGAACGTCGGCCGCGAACAGGGCGTCACGCCACGCGACCTGGTGGGCGCGATCGCCAACGAGGGCAATATCGAGAGCCGCTTCATCGGCCGCATCGACCTGTTCGACGATTTCAGCACCGTCGAGCTGCCGGCCGACCTCTCCGCCGACAAGCTCGAGGCCCTGCGCCGGGTGCGCGTGCGCCAGGTTCCGCTGGGCCTGAGCCCCGACGACGGCACCCTGCCGACGCGCGAGAAGCCGGCGTTCCGCGATGGCGGCAACAAGTTCGGCGGCCCACGCCGCGAGGGCGGCGGCTTCCGCAAGGAAGGGGGCTTCAAGCGCGACAGCGATTTCAAGCCGCGTCGCGAAGGTGGTGGTGATGGTCCGCGCGGACCCAAGCCGGCCTCCTCGTGGAGCGACCGCAAACCCGCAGGCAGCAGCTGGTCCGACCGCAAACCGGCCGGCGACAGCCGTCCCGCAAGGCGCGAAGGCCCGTCAGCGTCCGACCGCCCCCAGCGCCGCAGCGAAGGCGGCTGGAGCCCCGCGCCGGGTCCGCGCAGCGACGGAAATGCGCCCTTCAAGGGCAAGAAGTTTCGCAAGGACTGAGCGGCCACGGTTCGCGCGCCGCATGGAAGGGAGGCCCTCGGGTCTCCCTTTTTCCATTTGTGGGCTCAACCGCCTTCGATCGGGGTGAAGCGCTTGACGAAATCGCGGTCGATGCGGTCCTTCCAGCGCCACACCCAGTCGCCGCGCCAGGCGAACGGCCCCCAGGCGGCGAGCGCATGGCGCTTGCCGGTGCTGATGAGGTAAAGCGCCCGGCGTTGCGCCTTCCAGGCTTGCAGCGGCTCGCCGTCGAGAAAAAGGTTCAGGTTGGCTGCCAGAGGCGGACCGGCCCGCACCGCGAAGACGCCGGACTTTGGGCGTGGATCGGCATAGGCGGCAATGTCGCCTGCGGCGAACACGTAGGGGTGGCTGGTGGACTGCAGTGTTGGCCGGACCGTGATGAAACCGGAGGGATCGGTAGCCAGTCCCGAGGTCGCCGGCCATACCGGCGCCGCCGCCCCCGGAACCAGCAGGCAGTGCGTCGCCGGCACGCGCCCGCCGCCGGAGAGGCACAGCGTGCGACCGTTGTAGTGGATTGCGCGACGTCCGCCCAGCCAGTCGATACGACGCTCGGCGAGCAGCCGCGAAACAGCCTTTCGCAGGACCGCGGGCATCCCGGCCAGGGGCTCGGGCTGCGAGGAGACGAGGTGGATCGGGATGTGGCGCGCGGCGCGGTCGAGCTCGAGCCGGTATCGCATCGCCAACGCGAGCTCGACACCGGCGGCGCCGCCGCCGACGATGGCGATGGCGGGTGAGCCGGCCTCGCCGAGCGTCTCGAGCCATCTCTGCCAGCCGCTGATGAAGCGCTCGATCGGCCGGATCGGCAGCGCATGCTCGGCGGCGCCCGGCACCATGCGGGTATCGGTGACCGGGCCGGTATCGATCGATATCACGTCGAAGTCCATTGTCTGGCCATCGCTGCACTGCAGTTGCTTCGCCGCAAGGTCCAGGCCGATGCCTTTCTGTTGCACGAAACGGACTTGCGCATCGACGGCGAGCCGGTCGAGTGGCAGCACGCACTCGTCGAGCGAATAATGGCCGGCGATCCAGCCCGGCAGCATGCCCGAGTAGACCTGGCGGGGGTAGGGCGAGAGCAGCGTGACTTCGACGTCCGGCCGTGGCTGGGCACGCAGCGCGTCGAGGACGTGCACATGCGCGTGACCGCCGCCGAGCAGCACAAGGCGCTTCATCGCGACGGCTCGAACAGGATGTCGCCGAAGCGGGCCTCGACCCGCTCGCCGGTGTTGTCGGTGTCGGCACTCAGCGAGACACCGCTCACCCGAGGGGCAGGCTCGCCGAAAGCGGCACGGAAATCGGCCTGCAGGTCGCGCTCTTCGCTTTGCCAGCGGCCGGCGCCTTGCTCGCCGCTGCGCAGCACGATCATGCGCACCCGGTCGGTATAGGGATTGGGCGCGATCGTGCCGATTGCCTGCGCCGTGCCCCAGACGTAGCACAGCGCCGCCGTTGGAAGCTCGGCGCCGTGGACCATGCGCGCCGCGGCGATGGCAAGGCGATCGGCCAGTGACAGGCGCTCTGCGGGAAGATCGAAAAAGACATAGAGTCGAGCCGCGTAGTCGTCACCGTGTTTGCTGCCCAGGTCAGAGCCCTTCACCGGCGACGAGACCTTCCAGCGCCATTTCAGCAGCGGGGTGGCGCCAGGGTCGACGGACAGCGCTTGGCTGAGGCTGGAGGCGGCCGCATCGGAGCGGATGCGCAGCACCGTGCTGCCTCCATCGTCGACCAGATCGAAGACCGAGGCCTTGGCGACCTTCGGCAGCGTGGTGTGTATCCACTTTTCGGGCGGGGTGCCGGGCGCGAGCCCGGAAAATGGCAGGGCCAGGCCGGTCGCGCCGGCACTTGCAGCCAGCGCCAACAGTGCGAGCGAAAGGAGCGAGCGGGCGGGACGATTCATGGCGGCCTGGGCCGCGCGCTTGCGAGGCCGGACAGCGCCGCGGCGCGGTCGAGATCCCGCGGGTGATCTACATCCCACAGCAGCGCGGGTTCCGACCAGCGCAGGTGGTGTGCGGCGAGACGTTGGCGGGTCGCCTCCATGACCGAATCCTGGCCCCAGGGGATGCCGCGGAAGATGTCCGGCGGCAGTTCGCGGGCAGCGCCGACGAGGACATAGCCGCCGTCCTCCGCGGGAATGAGTACCGCGTCGTCGCCCGCCTCGAGCGAGCGCGCGCAGGCCTGCAGTTCGGGGGGGCCGAGCGCCGGGCAGTCGCTGCCCATCAGCAGCACCGGTCCCGCCGGCAGAAGACTCGCGAGGCAGTGTGCCATGCGCGCGCCAAGGTCATCTCCCCGCTGGGGGTGCACGCGGGCGATGTGTCCGCTGCGCCGCAGCGCACGAAAAAATCGATGGTCGGCATCACCCGCAGTCCACAGCGTGACTGGGCCGAGGGCCGCGCGGAGGGCATTGTCGATCGCGCAAAGGACCATGCTTCGGTGCGCGCGCGCCGCACCTGCAGCGCCGAGCCGTGGGATCAATCGGGTCTTGGCGGCACCGGCAACCGGTGCGCGGGCAAAGATCGCGATCTGCATGGGTCAGTGTTCCGGCCGTGGGCGGTAGCCGTAGCGGCGCGCGAGCCGGGCCGGGTCCGCGCCTAGGAAGTAGGCCGCGCGCAGCCGCCACATCAGCAATACGGTGCGCAGCGCGCCATGTTGCTCCCAGCGTCGTCCCGAGGTGATGACCCGCTCGCGCAGGCAGGCCGGGCGCCCGCCACGCCGCAGCGATCTGGACAGGGCGATGTCCTCCATCAGCGGGATGTCCGGGAAACCGCCCGCCGCTTCATAGGCCGCGCGGCTCATGAACATGGCCTGGTCGCCGGTGGCGATGCCGCTCAGGCGCGAGCGCAGGTTCATCATCGCGCCGATGAGCCCGAGCATGCGATGCGAACCCTCGATGCTGACGTCGAAACGACCCCAGCGATACGCACTCAGGGCACCGAGGATGCGCCGGTCGGCGTGTTCGGGCAGATGCGTGTCGGCGTGCAGGAAGAGCAGGTTTTCGCCGTGCGCCGCCTGCGCGCCCGCATGCATCTGCGAACCGCGTCCGCGGGGCGCGGCGATGACGATATCGGCGAGCGGGCGGGCGAGGGCCACGGTCGCGTCCGCGCTGCCGCCGTCGGCGACGATCACTTCGACGCCGCGCCTGCGCAGCGGCGCGAGCGCCACGAGGCGGGTGACGATGTGCTGCGCTTCGTCGACAACCGGCAGCACGATCGAGAGGCGGGGATGGCGGCTTGCGCTCATGGGCACCAGGGCAGGGTCAGGCTCTGCAGCAGCTTACCATTGTCGTCATGGGCGAGCGCCACCACCGCGGCGGCGGCGAAATCCAGTTCGCCTGCCGGCCTGAAGTGGTGGCGCAGCGTAAACGTGGTCGACTCGGCGCTGCGTTCGATCATCGCCCGCACGACGAAATCGTGCTCCAGCCGCACCCCACGATTTTCGCCGGCCTCGATGCTCGAGGCCAGGCCGTGCTGGACCAGCGCGAGGGTCAGCCGGGGCGCATCCGGGCCCTCGCTGCGGCCCTCGAGCAGGATATCCCAGCCGCCGTCGGCCGCTGGCCGGCCGGACAGGGCCAGGCTTGCCCCGGCCGCCTCGGCTTGCGTCGGCAGCCGGGCCGAGCGCCAGTCGCTCAAGGCGCTGCCGTTGAGCATGACTTGCGGCGTGTAGACGGTGTGCCCGCCGGCGCGGCGTACTGCGGCTCGCTGGCGCGCGCCGAAGTCGGGCGAGGCGAAGCGGTCGTGCCAGCCGATGTAGTCCCAGTAGTCCACATGAAAGGCGAGGGCGGTGACGCGTTGCGGCGCCAGGCCATCGGCGCGCAGCCGCCGCAGCCAGCGATCCGCAGGCGGGCAGGAACTGCAGCCTTCGGAGGTATACAGCTCGATCAACGGGGTGAGCGCGGTAGCGGAGCGCACGCTGCATTGCTGCGCGGCGAAGCTCGCGGGGGCTGTCGCGGCCAGCACGGTGAGCAGGGTCAGGGCATGGCGGATGGTCATTTGGATCAGCCCGTGGTGTCGTTGAGGCGCCAGTCGTAGTCGAGAAAGACCAGCTCGTAGTCGCCGTGGCGAATGCGGGCCTGGTCGTCGGCCGTGTCGGCAAGCTGTGCGGCGTAGCGGGCGAACGTGCCTGTCAGCGAATCGAAGCCGCGATGACTCTTGCCGAAATCCTCGCCGTACCAGTCGAAGATCTTCGATACTTCGAGCCTGCCGCGCGCGGGGGCGAAGCGGTTGCGGCTGCGATCCGACATGAAGCGGCGCATTCCGTCCTCGAGCTGGTTCTCGAGCCGCTCCGCCAAGAAGGCCTCATTGCGAAGCATCGGACAGCCGATCGAGGCGCACACCACGGCGGCATGAATGCGCGGTTCGTCGAACATGCCCGGCGCACGAATCACCTCGTGCTCGATGTCGTCCAGGCTGCGTTCTGCGCCGAGCAGCCTGAAGAACTTCTTCTTCCAGGGCGATTGCAGGAAGCCGCCGAGGTCCTTGATCGATTTCAGCCCGGGATAGGCGCCGAGGATCAGTGCGACGGTGAAGGCGTTGTAGGCATTGATCAGGAAGGCCAGCTTTTGCTCGCGTGACCAGCGGCCGTATTCGGCGGCCGGCACCGCGGACAGATGCGCGAGGTAGGCGTCGAGTGTCGCCCGCTCGGCCTTGATGCCTGCGTAGTCGAGCTGCGAGGCATTGCCGCCGGCGATCAGCCTTACATGCTTGACGAGCAGCGCATTCCATTGCGCGTGCGAGTGATCGAATGCGGCGCGCACCGGAAGGGCGGCGAGCAACGGTAGGGCGAGTGCGAGCTTGATGAGGTCGCGACGTTGCATGCTCAGCCCCTGCGCCAGGTGTGGAAGCGTTCGACCCATTTGAGCAGGGTGGCGGGTGCATGGGCGCGCTTCCAGTTGCCGGCAACGTATTTGTTGGCCTCGGCCAGCGTGGGATAGATGTGGATGGTGCCGAGGATCTTGTTGAGCCCGATGCGATGCTTCATCGCCAGGACGTATTCGGCGATCAGGTCGCCCGCATGCTCGCCGACGATCGTCACGCCGAGAATGCGGTCCTTTCCCGGCACCGTGAGGACCTTGACGAAGCCATGCGCCTCGCCGTCCGCGATGGCGCGGTCGAGGTCGTCGATGCCGTAAGTGGTCACTTCGTGGGGAATGCCTTTTCCCTTCGCCTCCAGCTCGTTCAGCCCAACCCGTGCGACCTCGGGTTCGGTGAACGTCGCCCAGGGAATGACCGAGTAATCGGCGCGGAATTTCTTGAACGGATCGAACAGCGCATTGACCGCGGCGTACCAGGCCTGGTGGGCTGCGGTGTGGGTGAACTGGTAGGGGCCGGCCACGTCGCCGGCGGCGTAGATGTTGGGGTGCAGGGTTTGCAGGAAGTCATTGGTTTCCACCACCTTGCCCGTCGGGATGCCGAGCTCCTCGAGACCGAAGCCCTCGAGGTTGGCGCTTCGGCCCACCGCCACCAGCACCGCGTCGAAGCCGATGCGCACCTCTTTTCCGTGGTGCTCTGCGACCAGCACTTTCTGCCCACGGTCGATTTCGAAGCGCTTCGCCTTGTGGTCGGTGAGCACATTCACGCCTTCGGCACGGAAGCGTTCGGCGACGAGCGCCGAGACTTCCGGATCCTCGCGCAGCATCAGGCGCGGCATCATCTCGACCTGCGTGACCTCGGCGCCGAACCGGGCGAAGGTCTGGGTGAGCTCGCAGCCGATCGGCCCGCCACCGAGCACCACCATCCTGCGCGGCAGTTCGCGCAGCGCCCAGACATCGTCCGAGCTCAGGTAGCCGACTTCTTCGATTCCCGGAATCGGCGGGACGAAGGGACGCGCGCCGGTGGCAATGATGATGCTGCGGGTGGTGAGAGTCTGCTTGCCGCCGGCGGTCTCGATCTCGACACACCACGGCGAAACGATGCGGGCGTTGCCCTCGAGGACTTCCACGCCGAGCCCGGTGTAGCGCGCGATCGAGTCGTGCGGCTCGATCGCGCGGATGACCTGCTGCACGCGCTCCATGACTTCGGCGAAATCGAACGCTGCATCCGCGGTGCGGATGCCGAATTCCCTGGAGCGGCGCATGTGGGAGAGCAGTTTCGCCGAGCGAATCAGCGCCTTGGATGGAACACAGCCGGTGTTGAGGCAATCGCCACCCATGCGGTGACGTTCGACGAGTGTCACCTTGGCCTTGATTGCGGCGCCGATGTAGGCGCTCACCAGGCCGGCACTGCCGGCGCCGATGACCACCAGGTTGCGGTCGAAGCGGCTTGGCTTGGTCCAGACGGTGTGCTTGTTCATGTGTTATTCACTTCTTGTCGAAAAATGGCGATCAGCTATGGGCGCGTCGGGCACGCAAGCCGCCGAGGAGTTTTTTGGCGACGATCGGAAACACGCCAAGCAGCACGAACGAGGCAATCAGTCCCGGGGAGAGAATTCCAGACAAGGATTCGATGTTCGCGAGCTGCGTGCCGGCATTCACGAACACCAGCGTTCCAGCCAGCATTCCCAGCTGGCTGACCCAATAGAAGGTGGCGGTGCGCAGCGGCGTAAGGCCCATCACGAGGTTGATCACGAAGAAGGGAAAGGCCGGCACCAGTCGAAGTCCGAAGAGATAGAAACCCCCTTCGCGTTCGATGCCCGCATTGATGGCCTTGAGCTTGTCGCCGAAGCGTGCCTGGACCCAGTCGCGAAGCAGATAGCGGGACACCAGGAAGGCGAGGGTGGCGCCGACGCTCGAAGCAAAGGAGACCAGCAGAGTTCCCCACCACAGGCCGAAGACTGCGCCCACTGCCAGCGTCATGATGGCGGCGCCGGGCAGCGACAGCGCGGTGACTGCGACATAGATGAGAAAAAAGATGCCTGCCAGCAGCAGGGGCTGCTCAGAGCGAAACGCCTCGATCGCGGCCTGTTGGCTCTTCAGGTACTCGAGGCTCGCAAAGCGACCCAGATCGAAGGCGAAGTACGCCGAGATCAATGCGACGATGGCGATGCCGACGATGAGCTTTGCTGGTTTCATGTTCGTTCCGTCCCCGGTCGTGCCCCGAGCGTGTGCTGTTTCGATACAGGACTAGACAGCGCAGGCGCCGCAATCCTGACATCCGGCGCGAAAGTTTTCCCGCAATGGGGCGCCGCATCGCCTTCGCCGGGCAAACTGGCCATTGTGCTGCGCACAAAAAGCCTGTAAAATCCGAAGCCTGTTTCACCCGCCCGGCTACATGTGGGTCTCTCGGGTGAGTGGTTGCGGCGCAGGATGCGCCCCGACTTGCTGCCATCGCCATCCGGTGCGGGCAGCGCGAACGGCAGGCGTCCAAGCCTGCAACTGTCGGTTCCGGCCATGATCCGGGCCGTCATGACAGGTCTGCCATCTATCGCAGACCGCACTGTTTTTGCATGGTTGTAGATCCTGCCCGTGCCCTGCCGTGATTCACCGGCATGCATCGAGGGCCTCTTCGCACTGCATCCCGGGGATGTGGCGAACGAACGACAGGGATTGGCAACCTCCCGCAGACGAGACGGATAGGAGATACATATGGCCAAGGAAGACCTGGTTCAGTTCGAAGGTGTGGTTCAGGAAGTGCTGCGCGATGCACGCTTCATGGTTAAGCTCGAAAACGGCATGGATGTAGCGGCCTATGCGTCGGGCAAGATGCGCAAGTTCCGCATCCGCATTCTTGCAGGGGATCGCGTGACGCTCGAGATGTCGCCCTACGATCTGTCCAAGGCGCGCATCTGCTTCCGTCACAAGGACGAGCGCGGTCCGCGCCCTGGATCCTTCGCACGCAACTGAGCGAATCCAACCGGTTGCGGTTGTCCGAAACCCGGCTGTGGCCGGGTTTTTCTTTTTCGGGCGCGGTGCTCACCGCGTCGATGGTGAGGGGCGCGAACGGGCCGGAATCGGATTGTGACGTCTTGTCGGGCACCATCGCAGCGCCTTGCTGTCGCAGTGGCAGTGGCCTCAACTGCGGCCCGAACCCAAGCCTCGACGGGAGGAAGGATCAGATGTTCAGAAAGCTTGCCGCACTCTACGCACTCGTTCGTACGGAGGCCCGGATCCTGCGTTTCGCGATCGGCCACCCGGCGAGGCCGGCCTGGTTGCTGCCGGCACTGGTCGCGGTCGGTGTGTACCTGGTATCGCCGATCGATCTCATCCCCGATTTCCTGCCGGTCGGCCTGGTCGATGATCTGGTGCTCGTTCCGTTGATGCTGTCGTGGATCGTGCGCCGACTTCCCGAGGAGATCCGTCGTGGGGCCGGCGCAGGTGCAGACGATGCGCGGGCCTGACGCCACCTTGTTGCCGGTGTGGCCTTGGCGGTCGGAGGCGTGGTTCAACCGCAAATCGTAGTGAGCATCTCGCGCCGCTCGTCTTCGGCCTCGGCGAGCAGCTGGTCGAGTTCGGCGCGCTCGCCTGCGGGGACCGCGGCATCGAGCAGGCGTGCCCTCGCCTCTTCGCGCTCATCGTCGAACGGATTGGGGCTCACCGCGGACAGTGAGGCGATGCTCAGCAGATCGTTCAGGCTCCGGGGGGGCCAGATGCTGCCATAGAGGGCGCTGTCGTCGATGCCTTCGCTGAGTTCGGTCGGCAGGCCCATGGCTTCGAGCAGCAGGCTGCCGACAGCTCCGCGCCAGGTCGAGACGAATTCCGTCACTCGGACGGGGTCCGCCGACAGTTCGGGATATTCGGCCAGGCGCGCGATCAGGTAGAACTCACCGATGTTGCGCAACATGCCCGCGATCAGGGCGGTATCGGGCGCGCAGAGCTTGCGCCGCCTGGCCAGGGCCCAGGCACGCGAGGCGACGTCGATGGCATGCATCCAGAGCGCCGAAGCGATCAGTTGCAGTGACTTCGAGCGAAGGTCGTCGGAGAGCTGGCGCGATGCCGTGACGAAGGCCAGGGTCCGCACTGGTAGCAGGCCGATTCGCATGACCGCGGGCGGCACCGCCGTAATCGCTTGGCCCGATGGGTTGAGCAGCACGGAATTGGCCATCTTCAGTACCCTCGCGGAGAGCACCGGTTCGGTCTGAACCAATCGCGCAATGTCCGTCAGCGAGCTCTCGGGGTCGTCGGCGAGCTCCTTGATCCTCAACGAGGCTTCGAAGACCGTCGGGAAGGTGATCTCGCCACTCGATAGTTCGGACTCGATATCGGCAGCCAGGCGCGCGAACTGCTGGTCAAGCGAGGTCATTTTCGATCAGCCCCAAACAAGAACGTGTGCAGTGTAGCCCACTCGCCGGGGGGGTGGGCGCGCTTGTTCAGGGCGCCCTGCTGCGTGCAGCGAACTTGCGTTCGTACATATCGCGGTCGGCGTGCTTGAGCAATTCATCGGTGTCGCTGCCGTCGCGGGGGAACATTGCAAGGCCGACGGCGCCGCCAAAGCCCACTCCGGCGATCGATTCGGCATCAACCGAGGTGAGCGGCTCCTTCAGCAAGTCCTCGATCTTGAGCCTGACGTTTTCCGCCGCGGCGGTATTCTCGACTTCGTGCAGCAGGATCACGAACTCGTCGCCGGCATAGCGGGCAACCAGATCGGCAGCCCGCAATGCAGCGTGCAGGCGCTCGGCGATTTCGACCAGCACCTGGTCGCCAGCGTGATGACCCAGCGCATCGTTGACCTGCTTGAATTGATCGAGGTCGATGAACAGGATCGCGAACTGCTTGGCGTTGGCGCGGGTGTGATAGTCCGCGATGCGCTTTCCGAGTGCGCGAGTGACGGCTTCCCGGTTGGCCAGGCCGGTCAGCCGGTCGGTACGCAGGCGAAATTGCATCGCCTCGAAGCTCTTTGCCAGTTCGCCGATCTCGTCGCGACGTATCACCCCTACAGGTGTTTCGAGGTCGCCGTCGCCGACGCTGCGGGCCGCGTCGGTGATGCGTTTGAGGTCGCTCACCACCCAGTTGAGGATCCGCATGCCGATGAGGGTCGCGAGTACCGCGGCGACCAGCGCCGCGAGCGCGGTGCGGAGCACGTTCTCGGTCACGCCATGCATGAAGTCCTTGCGCGGAACCGCCACCACCGTGATCCATTCAAGCCCTGCGTCGTCCTTGATGCGATCGAATGCGGCGTAGATCGGTTCGCCATCGGGACCGTCGAAGATTCGGGTCAGCGCCCTGGCGTTCTCGTCGCGATCCTGTTTCGGCAACAGGTCGCGGACCTCGGCGTAGGTGCGTTCAAGCAACGGGTTGCCACTGTCCGCGGCGCTGAGGCGCACATTGGTGCCATCGGGCAGCTTTCTCACGTTCGGGCTCGCCGAGGAGGCGATCAGCTTGCCATCGGGCTCGATGATGAAGGCAAGGCCGTTGGCCGAGATGTCGAGCCGCCCAACGAAGTCGTTGAGCCGTTGCAGCGAAACGTCGGTAGCGACCACGCCTTCGAACTCGCCGTTGACCGCGGCGACCCGCCTCGCGCGGGTGGCAACCAGTTCGGCGGTTCGAAAATCGATATAGACGGCCGTCCAGGTATGCTGCTTGGTGGATTCGCCGGCCTTGTACCAGGGACGTTCGCGCGGATCGAAAAGCTTTTCTTCGCGGGATGCGAACTTGAGCTCGCCATTGATGCCCAGAAAGCGGTACAGCGTGCGGTGTTCCTCGGCGTCGAGCTTGATCCGCAATTCGCCTTCCTGCATCGAGGGCCGGTAAAGCCCGATGGACTGGCCGAGGCGGTTACCGTAATAGACGTAGTTGTTGGGATCCTGGTGCAGCGAGGTGGCGATCCAGAAGCGCGTACGCAGGTTGGCCACATCGTCGGCGATCGTGGTGGGCGCCGGCATGCCGTTGGGAAAGGCCGCTTCGAGGACCGCGCCCGAGCCCACGATATGACGGTCGACCGCCTGACCGATGCGGGCCACGATTTCCTGCAGATGATGTTCGGATACGGTCTCGACGGCGCGGCTGCCGGCGAGATAGGAGAGCGTCCCGATGATGAGCGCGAGGGTCAGCACCAGCGCAACGTATGGTACCGTGAGGACCTGTCGCAGCGAGAGATAGGAGCGGCTGGGTCGAGCCTTCATGTGTTGGTTGCCTGCCGTGCAAGGCGACGATGTTCTTCAGGGCTGAGGCCCGATGACGAATTCTCGCACGCTCGTGCCGACGAGTTGGAGCGCTCACGAAAAGTTGCGATTATGCGGCGCATCGGCATTCTGGCCAATGCTTGCGTAGCGCGCGGTGACGCGCACCGTGTCGCGGCCGCCTCGCGGGGCGTGTGGACAGACCGATTCGAGATGGATTGCTGCTTCGATGAGCGTGATATTTATCAGCTACCGGCGCGATGACAGCCAGGGCTTTGCCGGCCGCCTGGAGGATGATCTGTCCGAATGCTTTGGCGAAGAGCGGGTCTTTCGCGACAGGGAGATTCCCGTTGGTACGGATTTCGCCCAGCATCTGGAAGGTACGCTGGGCGCAGCCGCGGTGCTTCTCGCGGTGATCGGGCCGAACTGGCTCGAGGTGCGCGGCGCCGATGGCAGGCGCCGGCTCGATGATCCGGGGGACTGGGTGCGCCGGGAAATCGAGACCGGACTCGCCCGGGGCCTCGCGGTGGTCCCCGTGCTGGTCGGCGGGGCCCGGATGCCCCCGGCAGCGGCGCTGCCGCCTGCGCTTGCGCCGCTGGCCGGGCGGCAGGCCTTCGTGCTCTCGGACCGGCGCTGGCGCGAGGAACTCAAGGAGCTGGCAGGGGAACTGGCGAGGCTCTCGCCCAAGCTTTCCGGGCGAGGCGAGATCCAGATGCCCCGGTCAGGACGGATCGATGCGCTGGAGGTTCTGCGCGATGTGCTCGCGCGGCGCAAGGTGGCGCCACCGCAAGGGCTTGCGGCGCGAGTCGGGAGCTGGCTGCTCCGAGCGCTGCGGCGGCTGCTGGTGCTGGCGGTCGCGCTTGCGATCGTCGTGGTGCTGGTCAGAGCCGATGGCGATCCGCGCGCCAATCGCATCGTCGACAATGTCGTCGCCATGATCGTCGCGACACTCAAAGGCCCTGGTGGCTGAAGCCCGCGCTCAGTTGCGGGGCAGTGCAATGCGGTTGACAAAGCCCGCCTCGTCGCCGATCCATGCAAAGTCGCGCGCGACCAGCAGGTTGCTGCTGGTCGCGCCGGCGAGCGGGTAACTCGCCAGGGTCTTGCAGCGGCCGTTGCAATCGAGTGCGATCAGCCGCGACTGCGCCTGCGAGGGCAGCAGTATCAGCACGCGCCCCCCGCGCCGTTCGATCACCGCCGCGCCCTCGAGCTGACGGCTGCCGATGCGATGGGTCGACACCCCGGTGGCGAGCGGCATCGGGGCCAGCTTGTCGCCGCGGCGCTGGTAGCGGTAAAGCATTCCCCCGATGTGAGGCGTCAGCACCGCGTAGAGGCTGCTGGCGCCGACCAGCGGGTTGAGCCAGCGCGAGGACTGACCGAAATCGGGGCCGCTGGCGACGATGCCGAGGTTGGTGCGCTCGATGCCGATCAGCACCAAGGCCGCACCGCCGCTCGGGCTGGCGCGGACCAGCGCGAGCGCCGGGCGTGCCGCGATGCTGAGCGGGCGGGGCAGCAGGTCTTCGAAGACCATTGGTGCGGGCAGCGCGAGACGTGCCTCGATGGCGAGGCTGTCGGGGTCGATCATCAGCAGCGCGGTAGGCTCGACCGCATCGCCGAGCACGCCATGGCGATAGCGGGTCGCGCTGCCTTCGGCCAGCACGAAGAGCTTGGCAGCGCCGTTGCCGGCCAGGTCGCTGAGGACGATACGCGCATCCGGCAGGGCCTCGGCCGAGGCCTGCTTGACCGCGACCCATTGCCTGCCGCGACGCTCGAAGCGCAGCAATCTGCCGTCGGCAGCGATGCCCCATGCCGCGGCGAATGCGCACGCCAGACCGCCGCGCGGTGAGAGCAGCGCCGCTGCCGACCGGCTGACCCGGTTGTTTGTATCGATCGATACCAGCGCACCGTCCGAGGCGACGCCGAGCAGCTCGCCGGCACAGTCGTGCAGCGGTGCATCGGGCGACAGCCCTTCACCCCGCGCCACGACCTCCTTGCCGCGGATGCTGACGACGCGGCCGTCGGCAAGCAGTGCGGAAACGCCGCGATCATCGCCAGCGAGCCAGCGTGGCGTGCTACCGACGTCGATCGAGGAAATATCTGCCGCACTGGCGCCGGACATGGTGGCGATGGCCAGCGCCAGCGCGAAGCGCCGGGTTGGCGAGCGCGACGAAGCCTGCATCAGGAAAGCTCCACACCGCACTTGCTGCCGGCTTGGCGCGCTGCGGCGCGCTCGACGCTGTAGTCGGGGCTGTCGGTGATGCGCGCGAAATACGACAGGTGGGCGGCCGAGCCTGGCGGCCAGTTGGCGAGAAAGCGCATGATCCAGTCATCGTAGTCGAAGGCCAGCGGCACCGCCTCGACCCACACATCGCCGATGCGGGCGCAGTAGAGCGTCGCGTGGGGGGCAGGTCGCGCGCTGATGCGGGTGATCAGGCCGTGCCGGATGCCACGGAAATTGGGCATGCCGGCCGCGCCGTTGTTGATCACGAGGCCCCGGTCGAAACGGCGCAGCGCGGGCAGGCAGGTGTGACTGGAGGCGAATACATCCACCCTGGCTTCGGCGAAGCTGCGTTCGATCCGCGCGGCATTTGCCGGATCATCCAGCGCACTTACGTCGAAGCTCCAGCCGGCGAGGGAGTCCGCGTCGCCATGAACCACGCCGATGAGCGTATCGGCCACGCGGTAGCGCGCCACCATCGGCAGCCGGGCGAGTTGCGCGAGAACCTCCGGATGGCGTGCGGCAGTGGCCTTGAGCCGGGCGTGGATGAGGTTGGAACGATCGACCACCTCCTGGGGCACGATCTCGGGATAGGCGCAGCCGCAACCCGCATCGTCGGTGCCGGGCTGCAGTTCAGCCTCGACGTTTCCAAGGATCGCGTCGTGCCGGAGTACCGTGCGGTTGATCGCGGCAAAGCTCTGGTCGTCCGTATCGAACCAGTTGAAGTCACCGTTGAAACACAGCTTGACCGGGCCGGACTCGGCATCGGTGAGCGCGACGACCGCTTCAAGAGCTGGGAGATTGCCGTAGAGGCCGCCGATGAGGTAGAGCGTTTCCGCCTGCCGCTCGGTGGCCGCGGCAATGGCCGCCGCGCCGTAGCGGTAGCGCAGCGGGCAGGCGCGTCCCGCGGTGGCACTCATGCCGGACCCCCGGCACCTGCGGGCCTGGCCCGCGCAAAAGCCAAGGGCAGCAGGAAGGCCGCGGTGCACAGCGCCAGCCCGTAAAGATTGGCGCCGAGCAGCATCGCATATTTGCCGCTGCCGATCGCCCAACTGGCTGGCAGGCCCTGCAGCGCGAGCAGCACGCCCAGCAGCATGCCGGTCCAGAACGAGAGATGAAAGGAAGCCGGCGAGTAGCCGACGTGGCGCGAAAACAGAAAGGCCGGTGCCAGGCCGATCACCATGGTGCCGCTGATGGTGGTGGCCTTGAGAATGTCGGTGCCGGCGATCATCGGCAGGTTGCCGAGCACCGCGAAAACCACCATCGATAGGGCGCCGATACTCATCGCCCGCGGTGAAGGCGTGCGCCCCGCCAGCAGCGGCAGCTCGCGCGCGACCGATTTGGAGAGCGACGAGAAGGTTGAATCCAGCGTCGATGCGGCTGACGAGATCATCACCACCGCCATCGCGAAGAAGCCTGCATAGCCGAGCCCGCGCGCCACCGCGGCGGGAACGTTGCTCGATAGCGGGATGCCGTTCAAGCGCGCGTGAACGCCGATCAGGCTGAAGGCGAAGATCGCAGCGAAACCCAGCCCCCCGGCAATGATGAACGCCCTCAGCATGGTCTTCTCGCGGGTGATGAAGCCGCGGTCGGTGAGCACCGGATCGTGGAAGGGGTAGGAGACCACCTGCAGCAGCGCCACCAGCAGCAGGTCGCCGCCGGCGTCGAGCGCGAAATGGCCCTCGCCGAGCAGCCGCGAGGGTTCGTTGGCGGGGATCACCCAGGCGAGCACGATCCCCAGTGCAAGCATGAACACAACCGCCTGGATCACGTCGGTGAAGATCGAGCTGCGCAGTCCCCCCTTGAGGCTGTAGAACAGCACCGCGGCGGTGAACAGCAGCGCCGAGGCGATGAAGCCGTAGCTGCCCGATTCGCCGTAGTAGCCGCCCACCACCGCGGTGTTGCTCCACACTTCGTTGAAGAGTCGCACCAGAATGGCGGCGGAGAAGGCCAGCGCTGCAGCGCGGCCGTACTTGCCGATCAGGAAGGGCACCAGCCCGGTGGCGCCCTCGCGGGTGCGCAGGCGGTAGATCACGACCCCGGCGACCGGGATCGAGAGCCAGTAAGTGGCGTAGGCCAGCCCGCCCACGACCCCGTAGGCGGCACCGAGGTTGGCCGCATTGGTGACCGATTTGGCAAAGATCCAGCTGATGAAGATGCTCATCATCAGCGCCCACTCCGAGGCCGGTCGGCCACTGTCGTCATGGCCCTGGAAAAAACCCGCCTCGGTGCGGACCCTTGGCGAGACCAGGTACATCACGACACCGAAGGCGATGAGAAAGCCCCAGAAGAAGAGGCCTTGAAGGTCCGAGAGTTGGGTCATGGCGGTGGGCGCTCCGGATGGTCCGTGCGATGGCGTCCGCGAGGCCTAGAGTGCGCCGCCGCAGCTCGACCCCTGGCCTGCCGTGCAGCCGAAGCAATGGTCGGCGACGCGGATCGGGCGCCCTTCGAGGCTTGCAGCGGAGAGGTCCGACAGATGCACCCGCGGGCGCTCGGCGATCACGCCGAGACCGAGCTGCTGGTTGAAATCGCAGTCGTAGGCGAAGCCCTGCCAGTCGATGGAGAGCAGATTGCGGCACATTACGCCGTCGAGATTGTTGTGCTGGTATGCGCTCTTGAGCAGCGACATGTAGGTCTCGAACTGGCCCTTCGAGATCAGCGTCGAACCGAAGCGCTGGATCGGCATGTTGGTGATCGTGAACAGGTTGTTGAAGCGCACGTCGAATTCATCGGCGAGGTGCGCCTTGTAGGCCTCCTCGAGCGATTCCTGGGGCGGCGGCAGAACCGGACCTTGCGGGTTGTACACCAGGTTGAGAAGCAGCGAACCCGTGGTGTCGCCGTAGCCGAGGGCGTTGAGCCGGTGCAGGGCGCGGATGCTGGCGTCGAAGGTGCCCTTGCCGCGTTGCCTGTCGACGTTGTCCTCCTGGTAGCAGGGCAGCGACGCGACGATCTCGACCTGGTGTTCGGCGAGGAAGGCGGCCATGTCCTCGAAGCCGGGCTCTTCGAGAATGGTGAGATTGCAGCGGTCGATCACCCGCACCCCGAGCGCGCGCGTGGCGCGCACCAGGCGTTTGAAGTGAGGATTCATCTCGGGCGCGCCGCCGGTGAGATCGAGGGTACGGATCTCGCGGTTGGCGCCGAGAAAGGCGATGATCGCGTCGATGTTGTCGGCGCTCATCTCTTCGGTACGCCTGGGGCCCGCATTCACATGGCAGTGCACGCAGCTCTGGTTGCAACGGTAGCCGAGATTGACCTGGAGCGTTTCGAGGCGGGCGCGACGAATCGGCGGGAATTCGGTGCTGACGAGCAGCGGAAGCGTAGCGTGCATGAGGATCTCCGGTTTTTTCTCTAGACCGCTGGCCGCCGCGATTCCTTACAAGGGGGATGCGATCGGGCGGGGCCGTGGCAAGCCCTCCAAGGGCACGGCTGGTGCTTCGACAGCGCCCGACCAGGAGGTTCGCACACGATGCTCAGGATAGCGGCAGTCGACGAGCCTGCCGATCGCGCCGATCGTGCGTTCGAAGGGGGCGGGTTTCTTCACTGCGTACGGCCGCGATGTCGGGCCGCCCGGGCAGGCATCGCGGGCCAGCATCCGCGACAAGGTGGCGCTCGGCGAACGGGATGGCGCCCACGCCTGCCGGCATGCCGCGGGCCTCGACGCTGGGCGTCGGCATCATGGCAGTGCGTCGCGATACCCGCCGCTGCGCTGCTCGAGCCTTTGCGAGCGCGCTTGCAGAATCGGCGCGTTGGGTGTCTATTCGAGCCTGTCGCTTCAGCGCAGTCTGCGAAGGAGACTCAGCCGTGATCGTCAGCTCCGACTATGTGAACATCCCCTCGGGCGGCAGTTCGATGCGAACCTTCATGGCCCGGCCCGGGGTCCCCGGCAACTGGCCGGGAATCCTCTTCTATTCGGACATCTTCCAGCTCACCGACACCATGCTGCGGTCCTGCGTCCGGCTCGCAGGTCATGGGTTCGTGGTAGCGGCGCCCGAGATCTATCATCGCCGCGAGCCGCAGGGTGCCGTGTTTCCCTTCGACGACGAAGGGCGAAGCCGCGGGATGGCGGACGCCGTTGCCACCGCGGTGGCCGATTTCGATGTCGATGCGGGCTCGGCGCTCGAGCATCTGGCGCGGGATCCCGCGGTTGACGCCGGCCGGCTCGGGGCTGCGGGCTTCTGCATCGGCGGTCACCTTGCCTTTCGAGCGGCCCTCAGGCCGCAAGTGAAGGCTACGGTGTGCTTCTATCCCACGGGCGTCCATGACGGCAAGCTCGGTAGCGACGAGGATGCCGGATCACTGGAGAAGGCCGGCGATATCGCTGGCCGGCTGCTGTTGGTGTGGGGCAGCGAGGATCCGCACATTCCGCCGCCAGCGCGCGCCCGGATCGAGAGCGGACTGAAGGTCGCGGGCGTGCGGTTCGAGCAACGCATGTATCCGGCCGAACACGCCTTCATGCGCGACTTCGGACCGCGGTTCGACCCCGAGTGCACCGATCTGGCGTTTGCCGAGATGGTGCGCTTCTTTCGTGCGACCTTCTGAGTTGCGAAGCGCCATCAGGCCTCGCGGGCGCTTTGAAGTCGCTGGCCGACGATTGGCCATGGCCTGCCCGCTGGCGCGTTGCCTGCGGCCTCTCCCGCCCCACGGATGATCGTGGCGGGACGCCTTGATCGCCGGTTTTCCGGCACGCTCAGCGACGCGCTCTTGTACGGAACGCTCGCCGAGAGCTAAGGGTCGATCGCCTCCTCGGCAGTGCTCGGGGAGTGGCGCGTGCGCGCCGGGGTTTCGCTCGCCGAGCGGTCCAGCCTGTGCTCGAGGGCCAGGAGCCGCTGTTCCAGGGCCTCCAGCCTGTCGCGCAGGCGTTTCGCCATGACGGCGGCGTCCTGCCGGGCACACCCGGCACCGGGAAGTCGCACGGCATCGAGCAAGCGGTGCAGTGCGGCGTGGGCCTCGTCGACTGCGCGAAACTCATCGAGCGCGCCATAGCGTGCCGCCCCCTCGTTGCGGTACCAGTGACTGAATTCGCTTGCCGCGAGCAGAATTGCCTGCGGGGGGGCGATCGGCTGGCCCGACGCCAGGGCCGTGATGACGCTCTGTACAAGGTTGCCATAGTGAAATTTCGCGACATGCAACGGCAGGTCCTGGCGCGGGCAGCGCCGCGCGCCGATCTGCCGCCAGCCGGCTGGCTGGCGGTAGGCCCTGACCCATTCGGGCAACCCGGCGGCCGGCATCGGGCGCGCAATGCCGTATCCCTGGCCGAGTTCGCAGCCCAGGCGCAGCAG
The DNA here is from genome assembly GCA_024235595.1 of Zoogloeaceae bacterium. Classification (GTDB taxonomy): domain Bacteria; phylum Pseudomonadota; class Gammaproteobacteria; order Burkholderiales; family Rhodocyclaceae; genus Cognatazoarcus. The sequence continues at coordinate 346,693 of JACKMC010000002.1, forward strand.
CAGCTTGCCGTGCTCTTCGGTTTCGACCCCTTCGGCAATCACCTGGCGTTGGAACGCCTCGCTCAAGCCAATGATGGCCTCGACGATGGCAAGATCCTCAGGGTCGGCGAGCATGTCGCGGACGAAGGAGCAATCGATCTTCAGCGTATCGGCGGGCAGGCGGCGCAGATAGGTGAGCGAGGAATAGCCGGTACCGAAATCGTCGAGCGACACGGTCACGCCGAGGGCGCGGCATTGGCCGATGATCTCGGATACCCGGGCGATGTCGCTGAGCGCGGTGGTTTCCAATACCTCCAGTTCGATGAGGGTTGGCGGAACCTCTGGATGGGTCCGCAGCAGCCGCTCGAGCTCGCTGGCGAAGCCCGGCTGCTGGAGGTGACGACCGCTGATGTTGATGCTGACCTTGATCTCGATGCCATCGGCGAGCCAGCATGACTGCTGGCGCAACACTTCGCCGAGAACCCATGCGCCGATGTCGATCGACAGATCGTCGTTCTCCACCAGCGGCAGGAATTCGAGCGGCGGCACCAGGCCGCGTTCGGGATCGTTCCAGCGCAGCAGCGCCTCGGCGCCGAGGACCTCGCCAGTGCGCATATTGACTTTCGGCTGGTAGTACATGGTCAGCTCTTCGTCGCGCAGCGCGCAAGCAATGCGTGCCAGGGTCTGGCGGCGGAGTTGCAGGTTGCGGTTTTCTTCGGAATCGAAGATGTGATAGCGGCCCCGGCCGCCTTCCTTTGCCAGGTACATGGCGTGGTCGGCGTGTCGCAGCAGGGTGTCGGCGTCGACATCGTCGTGGGGATAGAGCGTCACGCCGACGCTGGCCGAGATCTTCGAGGTGGCGCGTTCCGCTACCACGTAGTCGTCGGTGAGGCCTGCGAGGAGCCGCTCGAGCGCCTTCTCGCAGGAAGGGAAACCGTCGATTTCGCCGAGCAGGATCACGAATTCGTCGCCGCCAAGGCGCGCCACGCTGTCGCTTTCACGCAGCATGCGCCGCAGTCGGTCGGCAACTTCGACCAGCAGGCTGTCTCCTGCCGCGTGGCCGAAGTGATCGTTCACCGGTTTGAAGCCGTCGAGGTCGAGATAGCACACCGCGAGCCATGTCCGGTTGCGCCGTGCGGAGGCCATCGCACGCTCGATACGGTCGGCCAGCAGTACCCTGTTGGGCAAGCCGGTGAGGGCATCGAAATGGGCCATGCGCTCGAGTTTCTCCTGCTGCTCGATGAGCCGGGTGATATCGGTGAACACCGCAATGTAGCGGGAGACGTTTCCTTGCGGATCGGTGATCGTCGAGATCGTCTCCATCTGGACGAAAAGCTCGCCCGACTTGCGGCGATTCCAGATCTCGCCGCGCCAGGAGCCGGTCGCGTCGATCTGTGCCCACATCTTGCGGTAGAAGTCTTCGTCGTGCCTGCCAGAGCGCAGCAGTGCAGGGTTCTTGCCGAGAACCTCCTCGCGCGAATAGCCGGTGACCGCCGTGAATGCCGGATTGACGTCGATGATGCGCCGCTCCGCATCGGTAATGATGATGCCGTCGCGGGCGTGATCGAAGACGCTCGCCGCGAGCGAGAGCTTCTGCTCGGATTCGTAGCGCTCGGTGATGTCCTTGTTCACCCCGATGAGGCGCTGGGCGGTGCCGGAGTCGTCGGTATGCACGGTCGCGTGAGCCTGGATGAAGCGCAGCTTGCCGTGCCGATCCCGAATTCGGAAGACGGTGTCGAATCGCCCCAGGGAATCGACGGCTTTCTGCCGTTCGGCTGCAACGCGATCACGATCGCCGGGATGCAGGCGCTCCTGCCACGCAGCCAGGTCGACGTCGAACGCCGCTTGATCAACGTCATAGAGCTCATGCATGCGGGCGTCCCAGAACAGGCGGCCGGTCTGCAGGTCGAGATCCCAGGTGCCGCTCTGCGCCGCCTGTTGGGCGAGATCGAGTCGTTCGCTCGCTTCGCGGACATCCGCCGTCATCGCATGGACCTTGCGCTGCACCCGCCGCCGCTCAGTGCCGAGCGACCAGATGATCGAGAAGAGCAGCAGGTCGATCAACAGGCCCCCTCCCGCGATCAGGGTGGGCAGGCTGCTTCGCGTGGCCGTCTCAAAAGACTCGGTGCTGTGGAAGCGCGCGTTCCAAATACGTCCGGACAAGGGGATCTGCGTATCTGCGCTGAGGTTCGCGGGCTTCGACGTGCTCGTCTGCCGGCTGTCGTAGAGCAAGGATTCTGCGCGCTCTGGCACACCCTCGTCGTAGAGTTCGAAGCCCACCTGGGCCACCTCATTGCCGAGAATGCCGCGCATCAGGTCGTTCATGCGGAATGGACTGTAGACAAAGCCGATCAGGGCTTCGCGGCGCCGGGCCACCGTGTCCGTCGGCGTGTCGGGGCGATAGACCGGAAGGTAGACCAGGAATCCGGCCTGCACGTCCGCCGAGGTTTCCTGGACCAGCACGACCCTGCCGGACACCGCCGCCGCGCCCGTATCGCGCGCGTGGTCCATGGCTGCGCGGCGCATCGGGTTCGAGTACATGTCGTAACCGAAGGCGCGGCGATTTCGCCAGTCGAAGGGCTCGAGATAGACGATCGCACTGTAAATGTCGCGTTTTCCCTCGGGCTTTACCGTATAGGTATCGAAGCCTTCAGCCCGCACCGAGGCGATATGCGGGGCGAGTTGGCCGGGAGCTAGCATCTGCGCGTAGCCGATGCCCTGGATGCCGGGGAAATGTTCCTGAATCCGCATCCGCTCGACGAAAGTGCGCCATTCGGTACGCGTCGCGGGACGCTCCATGGCATCGAAGAAGGCCACCCCGCTGCGCAGCACCTGTTCGTATTCGAGCATGCGGTTGCGGATGCGCTGCACCGCGTCGCTGACTTCGAAGCTGAAGCGGTCGCTGGTGCGGCGCGCCACATAGCTGTCCGACACATACCAGCCCAATGCAGTGATCGCCAGTGATATCGCCAGCACCAGCCAGGCGGTGATTTCGTCATGGAGGAGGGCGACGATGCTTCTTCGCTCGCGGGGCATTCGACTCTTCATTGTTCTCCAGGATCTTCTCTCTTCCTTGCCGGCAACGATGTGGGGCGGGCGAGCTTCCTGTTTCAAACGGGAAAAGGGCGGCAGGACTTGAGTTACAGGGTGTGTCCCGGCGCTGGCGTCGTGCAGATGTCAGGGGTTCAACGGCCCGAGCCCGAGGCCGCGGGCGAGCAGCAAGGTGGAAACGGCCAGGGATACGAGCGCGAAGGCCATGCGCAGATGCCTGCCGCCGATGCGTGTCGCGACCAGCCGGCCGGCGAGCAGGGATACGACCGCACCCGCGGCAAAGGGCAGCGCGACGGGCCAGGAAATCGACCCCTGCAGGGCCGCTGCAGATACCCCGCCGACCGACACCATGGCGATCACGGCCAGCGAAGTGGCGAGGATGCTGCGTGCGTCGAGGTTGGTGTGGCTGGTGAGCGCGGGGACGATCACGAAGCCGCCGCCGACACCGAGAAGGCCGCTGAGCGTGCCCGATATGGCTCCGGTGAGCGCCATCGCCCGCGCGCAGGGCAAAGTCCAGTCGAGCCGCCTGTCCGTTGCGGCGACCCTGCAGGCGGGCAGGACATCGCCGCCTACCGACGCCGTGGTGTCGTGGTGCCTCGATTGGCGCAGCATCCGCCACGCAGTCCATGCCAGTACGCCGGAAAACGCCACCATCAAGGGTGCATCGGGAAGGCGCTGTGCGAGCCAGATCCCGAAGGGTGCCAGCAGCATGCCGGTGACCCCGATCAGCGTCGCCGCGCGATAGCGTACGATGCCCTCCCGCAGGCCGAGTGCAGCACCCAGCGCCGCCGCCAGGCCGACCGCAAGCAGGCCGATCGGTGCGGCTTGCTGCATCGGAAGATGAAGGCCGAAAACCAGCAAGGGCACGGCCAGGATGCCCCCGCCCGCACCCGTCAGTGCCAGAACCACGCCGACGACGCTACCCAGCAGGATTGCGAGCAGGGCCGGATCGAATGCGGAAATCGGCATCTTGAAGTGTCGTCGCCAGTCGAGTGTTCGCTCAGAGCTGGTTCAGCGGGATCTTGATGTAGCGAACGCCATTGCCTTCTGCGGGTGGCAACTCACCGGCCCGCATGTTGACCTGCACCGACGGCAGGATGAGCACCGGCATTTCCAGTGTCGCATCCCGTTCGTTGCGCATGCTGGCGAATTCGTCTTCGCTGATGCCGTCGCGCACGTGTACGTTGCTGGCACGCTGCTCCGCAACGGTCGTCACGTAGGCGAGTTCGCGGCCACCGGGACGGTAGTCGTGGCACAGGTAGAGGCGGGTCTGCGGCGGCAGCGACAGGACCTTGCGGATCGAGCGGTAGAGGGTACGCGCGTCGCCGCCGGGAAAGTCGCAGCGCGCCGTTCCATAGTCCGGCATGAAGAGCGTATCGCCGACGAAGGCGGCGCTTTCGGTGGCGTCCGACACGATGTAGGTCATGCAGGCGGGGGTATGCCCGGGGGTGTGCATTGCACGGCACTCCAGGGTGCCGATGCTGAATGACTCGCCGTCGTCGAAGAGGCGGTTGAACTGGCTGCCATCGCGAGCGAAGTCGGTGCCGGCATTGAAGAGCTTGCCGAAGACTTTCTGGACCGTGGTGATGTGGCCGCCGATGGCGAGCTTGCCGCCGAGCTGGGCCTGCAGATAGGGTGCCGCGGAGAGGTGATCGGCATGGACGTGGGTCTCGAGGATCCATTCCAGGGTCGCGCCGAGCTCCCTGATCCGGGCGATCAGGCGGTCCGCGCCGCGGGTGGCGGTACGTCCGGCCTTGGGGTCGTAGTCAAGGACGCTGTCGATCACTGCGCAGCGCATGCTCTCGCTGTCGAGCACGATGTAGCTGATGGTGCTGGTGGCTTCGTCGAAGAAGCCCTCGATGTTCATGGTGTTCGTCATGGGGCGCTCCCTGCGGACTTGCAATGACCATGCCGGTCGCCGGATAATCATTAGAGACAGCTAATATTCTACCCTGAGATCGATTCTCTTTGCCGGAACATTACCCTGTTGTGAGCGGTCGATGAGGAAACCATCGCGAGGTGCAAGGGTATGAAGGTCATGTCGATGCGGAAGCAGCTCATCGCTTGGGTATCCATTGCGCTGCTCCTCGGAGCGGCGGGTGCGAGCGCGCAAGCGATGCGAACCGTCGCCTCGGCGGGCGGCCCGATCAGCGTCAGCGTGGTGGCCGAGGGACTCGAAGCGCCATGGTCGCTGGCTTTCCTGCCCGATGGGCGGATGCTGGTGAGCGAGCGTCCGGGCCGGCTGCGGATCGTCGGCGCGGATGGACGCGTCTCGGCGCCGCTGGCCGGCGTTCCGGAGGTACACGACCGCGGCCAGGGCGGGCTGCTGGATGTGGTGCTGAGCCCGGATTTCGCGCGCGACCAGACGATCTTCTTCTCCTTCGCGCAGCCTACCCGCGACGGCGCCCGCACCGCGGTGGCGCGCGCGCATCTCGACCTGGCGGCGCAGCGCATCGATGAGCTGAAGGTGATCTTCGCCCAGAACGAGGACCCCGACGGCCGTCATCATTTCGGTTCGCGGCTGGTGTTCGACCGTGCCGGCAACCTGTTCGTTACCCTCGGCGAGCGAAACTCGCGGCGCGAGAGCGCCCAGGATCTCGGCAGTCATCTCGGCAAGGTGGTGCGGATCAGGCCCGACGGCAGCGTGCCGGCCGACAACCCCTTTGTCGGGCGCAAGGACGTGATGCCCGAGATTTGGTCCTACGGCCATCGCAACGTCCAGGGGGCGGCGCTGCATCCGCGTAGCGGACAGCTGTGGACGCACGAGCACGGGCCGCAAGGTGGCGACGAGGTGAATATCGATGTTGCCGGAGCGAACTACGGCTGGCCGGTCATCACCTTCGGACGCGAATATGTAACCGGCTTTCGCATTGGCGAGGGTTCCGTCCGGGCCGACGTCACGCCGCCGCGTCACCAATGGACGCCGTCGATCGCGCCCTCGGGCATGGCTTTCTATAGCGGCGCACTGTTCCCGCACTGGCAGGGCAGTCTCTTCGTCGGCTCACTCAAGTTCGGCATGTTGTCGCGACTGTCGCTCGATGGTGATGCGGTGGTGGCGGAGGAGCGCCTGCTGGGCGAGATCGGGCATCGCCTCCGTGATGTGCGCCAGGGTCCCGAGGGTGCCTTGTATCTGCTCGATGAAACGGCGGGCAGTATTCTCAGGCTCACTCCGGCGCGCTGAACGGCGCGGCCCGCGTGCGCGGCGAGGTCGGCGTCCGGCAATGCCTCGGGATTGAGCGGCTCGACGCCGCCCACGCGGGGCAAGCCTGAGCGCTCGACTTGCGGCGCCACGTGCCTCATGCCGGCCCGTGCCTTGCGGATCGCCCAGGCTGTAGGTAGCGGCGTATTACCTCGCGCAGTCCGCACGGTGAAATACTGCGTTCAGGTCGGGGCGGTCAGATCCTGACGACAAGAGGAGACAATCATGCAAACGATCCGCATCACCGCGGAGGGCGCCAGCGAGCCGTCGGTCGGTGGCGCCCGACCCGAGTTGCCGCTGACGCGGCGCCAGTTCCTGAAGGGCTCGGGAGTTCTGTTCGGCACCATCGCCATCGGCAGCCCGCTGGCGATGCTCGCGCCCTCGCCGGCGTGGGCGCTCGAGCTCAAGGCCCTCGATAGCCGCAGCGGTGAAACCCTGCTCAAGTTCGGCCGGACGCTGTATCCCCACGAGACGCTGCCCGACGCGGTGTATGCCTTGCTGGTCAAGGATCTCGACGCCATGGCCGGGGCCGATCCCAAGCTCGCCGAGCAGTTGCGCCAGGGCGTGCTCGAGCTCGATCAGGCCGCTGGCGGGGCTTTCTCGAAAGCCAGCGCGGCAAAACAGATGGCCGCGGTGAGGGCCCTCGAGGGCACCCCCTTCTTTGCCACCGTGCGCGGCAAGTGCGTCACCTCGCTCTACGACAACGAGATGACCTGGGTTGCCTTCGGCTACCCAGGCGAATCGTGGAGCAAGGGCGGCTACATCGCCCGCGGCTTCCAGGACCTGAAATGGCTGCCGGCTCCGCCCGAGAGCGCGAGCCCCCCGCCCTACATGGGCTGATCGACGGCACTCATTGCAGGAATAGGGAGACAGGACATGGCGAAGTTTGGATTCGACGACGACTCTGTGGTCGTGATTATCGGTTCGGGCGCAGGCGGCGGCACGCTGGCGAACGAGTTGTGCCAGAAGGGCATCAAGGTGGTGGTTCTCGAAGCGGGGGCGATGCAGTCCAACGCCAGCTTCATCAACGACGAGTGGAAGTCGTTCGCGCAACTTGCCTGGCTGGATGCGCGCACGACCTCGGGCAGCTTTCGCCTGGCCAAGGATTTTCCCGGCCTGCCGGCCTGGATCTGCAAGACCGTGGGTGGCACGACAACCCACTGGGCTGGCGCCTCGCTGCGCTTCCAGGAGCGCGAATTCAAGGTCCGCACCCAGTATGGCCACATCGAGGGTGCCAATCTGATGGACTGGCCGCTCGAGCTGCGGGAGCTCGAGCCGTGGTACGCGAAGGCCGAAGACAAGATGGGCGTGACCCGTACCCACGGGATTCCCGGCCTGCCCGGCAACAACAACTTCAAGGTCATGTACGCCGGGGCGAGCAAGCTCGGCTACAAGGACGTACATACCGGCAACATGGCCATCAACAGCCAGCCGCGGGACGGTCGCGGACACTGCCTGCAGCTCGGCTTCTGTTTCCAGGGGTGCAAGAGCGGAGCCAAGTGGTCCACCCTCTACACCGAGCTGCCCAAGGCGGAAGCCACCGGCAAGCTCGATCTGCGACCCGAATCACACGTTACCCGCATCGAGCACAACGCCGCCGGCAAGGTGAGCGGCGTGGTCTATTTCGACAAGGACGGCAAGGAACAGCGGCAAAAGGCGCGTATCGTCTGCGTGGCGGGTAACTCCATCGAAACCCCGCGCCTGCTGCTGTTGTCGGCCTCCGCGATGTTCAAGGACGGCCTGGCGAACTCTTCAGGCCAGGTCGGTCGCAACTACATGCGGCACATGACCGGCTCGGTCTATGCCGCATTCAAGGACCCGGTCCATATGTACCGCGGTACCACGATGGCGGGCATCGTGCGAGACGAAGCCGGCCTCGATACCCGGCGCGGATTCGTCGGCGGCTATGAACTCGAGACCCTCTCGCTCGGTGTGCCCTTCATGGCAGCCTTCCTCGACCCCGGCGGCTGGGGGCCGGATTTCGCCTGGTGGATGGAACACTACACGCAGCTGGCCGGCATGTGGATCGTCGGTGAGGACATGCCGCGCGAGACCAATCGCATCACCCTCAACCCCAAGGTCAAGGACAAGTATGGCAATCCGGTGCCGAACGTGCACTTCGACGACCACCCGAACGACATCGCGATGCGCGATCATGCCTATACTCAGGGAGAGCGCATCTACCAGGCGGCGGGTGCGATCCGCACTTTCCGCACGCCGCCGTACCCTTCGACCCACAACCTGGGCACCTGCCGCATGGGGGCCTCGGCGGCCGACAGCGTGTGCAATGCATTCGGCCAGACACACGACATTCCGAACCTCTTCATCTCCGACGGCAGCCAGTTTACGACCGGAGGTGCGGAGAACCCGACCCTGACGATCGTCGCCCTCGCCATCCGGCAGGCCGATCACATCGCCAGCCAGATGAGCCGCAAGGCAATCTGAAACCAGCGTCACCGCGAGGAGAGCGACATGTGCGAATACTTCGTCAAGGCCGACCCGATCCAGTACGAGCAGCGCACCCGCACTGTCCGGATTCACGGCGTGCTTACCAGCATTCGCCTGGAGAACATGGTGTGGGACGTTCTCGCCGAGATGGCCCAGGAGGAGTCGGTGACGACCAACCAGCTGATCGCCGCGTTTCACGACGAGATCCTCGCCCACCGGGGCGAGGTGCCCAATTTCGCCTCCTTCCTGAGGGTCACCTGCATGCGTTTTTTGCGTCGCATGCTGACCGCCGCCGAGCGGGCCCGGCATGACGAGGACGGGCTGGAGGTGGTCGCTCCCACGCTGCCGCTGGTTGCGGCGACGGGCAAATCCGGCAACCGCCCGCACTGACTGCCGAAGCGTCCGGCTCGGCAGGCCCGATCCCTTTTCAACCCCAAAATGGCGGAGTGACGATGGCCAAAGTGATTCACAGCATGATCCGTGTGCTGGACCTCGACAAGTCGATGCGCTTCTATGCCGATGTGCTCGGCATGGAGGCGTCGCACCGGCTCGATTTTCCCGACTTCAGCCTGGTGTACCTGCGCAACCAGGACAACGACTTCGAAATCGAGCTCACGCTCAACAAGGGCCACGAAGAGCCCTACACCCACGGCACCGGCTATGGCCACATCGCCTGCGTGGTGCCGGACGTCGCGGCGTTTCGTGCCGAACTGCTGTCGAAAGGCCATGATCCGGCGCCGGTGAAGGAATTCAAGCGCGGCGACGAATTGCTGGCGCGCTTCTTCTTCATCCAGGACCCGGACGGCTACAAGATCGAGGTGCTCGAGCAGCACGGTCACTACCGCTGAGGGCCGCGGGCCCCTGCGCAGGGACTCGCCCGATCAGCCCCACGCCAGCTGCAGCAGATTGAGGACCACCAGCACCGCGCACAGCACCTTCCAGAAGCGCAGCGGATTCTTCTGCAGCAGCGGCTGGCGGCGGATGTGTGCCTCGAGCTGGGGGTTGGGGTGGGTGAAATCCTGCAGGAACTCCGAGAAGGCGTCGTAGCGGTAGGCAGGGTTTGGTTGCAATGCCTTGCGCAGGCAGCCTTCGATCCACAGCGGCAGGTCGTGCCGCCGGCGGTTGGCCGGGATGTAGTCGAGCTCGCCGTAGTTGTCGAGGCTCACGCGCTTGACCGCGGGCTCGTCGAAGGGCAGCTCGCCGGTGATCATCTCGTAGGTGATCACCGCCAGCGAGAAGAGGTCGGAGCGGAAGCTGCCGGCCTCGCCCATGAGGTATTCGGGGGCCACGTAATTGACGCTGCCCTGGGGCACCGACTTGTCGAGCGGCGAGGCGATCTCGTCGGTGCCGGCGATCATCACGGTGCCGAAGTCGAGCAGCTTCACCCGGCCGTCGCGGTTGATCATGATGTTCTCGGGCTTGAGGTCCTGGTGCACCATGTCGGCGCGCTGGAAGGCGCGCAGGCCGGCGATCGCCTGGCGCACGATGTCGCGCACCGCGTCGAGGGGCGGCTTGGGGTTGTCCTGCAGCCACTCGCGCAGGTTCATGCCCTCGATGTGCTCGCCGAGATAGTAGAGAAAGCGCTTCTCGCGCGGCGGGCGATAGGTCTTCATCACGTTGGGATGGTCGATGCGCTGGCCGACCCATTCCTCGCGGATGAAGCCGTCGAGATAGACCGCGTCCTCGGCGAAATTCCCGGAGGGCGCCTTGAGCACGAAGCGCTGGCCACTTTCGCTGTCCTTGACCAGGTACATGTGGCTGCGGGTGCCGCTGAAGATCACGTCCAGCACTTCGAAGCCGTCGATGCGGTTGCCGCTGGCGAGCACCGGCGGAATCGGCAGTTGGGTGAGGCGGCGGTGCGTCTCGTCGAGGGTCTCGAGCGGCAACTGGTCGATGCTGACGATCAGGGCGGTGAGATTGTCGTCGGATCCGGCCTGCGCCGCAGCGTCGACGATCCTGCGCGCACAGGCCTCGAGGTCTGCGCCGCCGCCGGCCAGCAGTTCGCGCAGCGCGGCGCGCGACAAGACCCCGTGCACCCCGTCGGTGGTGAGCAGGACGCGGTCGCCCACTGCCAGGTCGAGGGTGTGGTAATCGACCTCGAGATGGCTGTCGGCGCCGAGCGCGCGGGCGAGGTACTCGCGCCCGCCTTCGGTCAGGGTGTGGTCGCGGGTGATCTGTTCGAACATGTGGCCGCGCAGGTGATGGATGCGCGAATCGCCGACATGGAAGCTGTGCAGGGTGTTGGACTTGGTGATCACCGCCGAGAAGGTGGTGAGCATGCTGTCCTGGCGGGCATTGCGCGCCGCATTCTGGCGATGGATCCAGCTGTTGAGCCCCTGCAGCACCTTGGACGCGGCGTTGCGGGTACTCCAGGTAGGCGGGGTGCTGAAGTAATCGGTAATGAAAACGGTGGCGGCCATCTGGCTCGCCACCTGCGATTCCTCGCCACTGCTGACGCCGTCGCAGATCACCGCGGCGGCGCCCTTGAGATCACGATCGATGCCCTCGGGCAGGTGGGCGGTGAAGGCGTCCTGGTTGATCGCCTTGACCCCCGCACTGGAGTACCCGCCGAAGCGGACCTGCAACTGTTGGCTCATGTCGTGATGTGTGGCGTCCCGGGATGACGCTCAGCTTACGCGGATCAGCTCCACGCTGCCGTCGTCCTTGACCTCGGCCATGTGGCCCTGCGGCTCTTCCATGAACAGCAGGGTGATGAAGCCGATGACTGCGGTCAGCGCGATCACGCTGAAGAATATCTCGTAGCTGACGAAGGACAACACCGTGAGATAGACCACCGCGCCGACGTTGCCGTAGGCGCCGGTCATGCCGGCGATCTGGCCGGTGAGGCGGCGCTTGATCAGCGGCACCACCGCGAACACCGCACCTTCACCCGCCTGGACGAAGAAGGAGCAGGCCATCGCCACCGCGACCGCCAGCCATAGCGGCCAGCTGCCATTGGTCATGGCCATCAGCGCGTAGCCCGCGGCGAGGCCGGCGGTGAGGATCAGCAGCGTCTTCCTGCGGCCGAAGCGGTCCGAGATCCAGCCGCCGCCGGGGCGCGACATGAGGTTCATGAAAGCGTAGGCCGAGGCCAGCAGGCCCGCATAGACCGGATCGAGGGTGAAGGTTTCGGCGAAGAACAGCGGCAGCATCGAGACCACGGCCAGTTCCGAACCGAAGGTGGCGAAGTAGAGGATGTTGAGGACCGCCACCTGCTTGAACTTGTAGCGGTGCATCTCGGGCACCGGCTTGACGAAGATCTCGTGGTTGACCTGGTAGGCGCCGTAGCAATCGTAGAAAAAGATGCCGATCAGGCCCAGGTAGATACCCATCGCCGCGCCCGACGAAATCATCTTCACGCCTTCGGGCGAGAGCTTCCAGGTGAGCAGCGCCAGCGCGGCATACATCGGCAGCTTCATCAGCAGCAGGAACACGAAGTCGCCCTTGCTGGTGACCTCGAGGCCGCCGCTCTTCTTGGGCTTGAAGTAGGTCGAACCCTTGGGGGTGTCGCTCACGCCCTTGTACCAGATGACGCTGAACAGCAGGCTCATCGCACCGGTGAGGCCGATCGCGTAGCGCCAGCCGTCGTCGCCGCCGAAGAGCAGCGCCAGGGTGGGCAGGGCCATCGCCGCGGCGGCCGAACCGAAGTTGCCCCAGCCGCCGTAGATGCCCTCGGCGGTGCCCAGTTCATTGGCCGGGAACCATTCGCTGACCATGCGGATGCCGATCACGAAGCCGGCACCGATGAAACCGAGCAGGAAGCGCGCGATCGCCGCCTGGGTAAAGGTGTCGGCCAGTGCGAACATGAAGCAGGGCACGCTGGAAATGAACAGCAGCGCGGCGTAGGTGATGCGCGGGCCGTACTTGTCGGTGATCATGCCGATCAGGATGCGGGCCGGAATGGTCAGTGCCACGTTGAGGATCAGCAAGGTCTTGACCTGACCCGGCTCGAGACCCAGCGACTTGGCGATCGCGCCGAGCATCGGCGCGTGGTTGAACCACACGAAGAAGGTGATGAAGAAGGCGATCCAGCTCATGTGCAGGATCTTCATCTTCCCGCTGAAGGACAGCAGGTTGAAACCGGTGTCTTTGCTCATCGCATCAACTCCAAAATGAAAGATTCGGATGTTCAGGCCGCACGCCGCCCTCGGCTCCTGCATCGCAGGGGGCCGATGAGGGTGGCGCAGCGGGGTTCAGGGTTGTGGAGGCGCGCTCAGAGCTGCAGGAAGACGGTGCCGTTCTCGACCTTGGCGGCGAAACTGCGGCTGCAGCCCACGTCCGGTGCCTCCGCATTGCCGTCCTCGAGGCGGATCTTCCAGTTGTGCAGCGGGCAGCTCACGCTGCGGCCGTGGACGATGCCCTGCGAGAGCGGCCCGCCCTTGTGCGGGCACTTGTCGTGGATCGCGAAGACATCGTCGTCGCTGGTGCGAAATACCGCGATGTCACCGTGCTTCGTTCCCTTGACCACTCGCGAGCCGAGTACCGGGATCTCTTCGAGGGCGCACAGCTGTTTCCAAGTGGTTTGCATTTCCGTGGTGGTATCCATGTCCGCTCCTCAGGGCGCAAGCGGGCTCGTCGAGCCGCAGATGTCGTAGTCGTTGTCGGGTAGCTGCTTCGAGCCCAGACCCCAGGTTTCCCATTCGCTCATCTTCAGCTCTCCCTCAGACCGACAGCGCTTCGAAGGCGCGGCGCAGTTCCGGTTTCTCGGCGTGTTCCTTCCACGGATCCTTGTAGTCCTGCAGTGCGAACAGCAGCCGCTCGTAGAGCGCCTTGCGGTTTTCTTCGTCGTCGAGCACCCGTTTCTTGACATGGTCCAGACCGACCCGCTCGATGTAATGCACGGTGCGCTCGAGGTAATAGCCTTCTTCGCGGTAGAGCTGCAGGAAGGCGCCCGAGATCTCCATCACTTCGGCCTCGGTCTTGCACTTGGTGAAGAACTGGGCGACGTCGGTCTTGATGCCGCCGTTGCCGGCGACGTGGATCTCGTAGCCCGAATCGACGCCGATGATGCCCACGTCCTTGATGCCGGCCTCGGCGCAGTTGCGCGGGCAACCGGAAACCGCCAGCTTGACCTTGTGCGGGCTGTACATGCCGAACAGCATCTTCTCGAGCTTGACGCCGAGGCTCATCGAAAGCTGGGTGCCGAAGCGGCAGTGCTCGGCGCCGACGCAGGTCTTCACGGTACGGATCGACTTGCCGTAGGCGTGGCCCGAGACCATGCCCGCTTCGCCGAGATCGTGCCAGATCAGCGGCAGGTCTTCCTTCTTCACGCCGAGCAGGTCGATGCGCTGGCCACCGGTGACCTTGACCGTCGGCACCTTGTATTTCTCGGCCGCGTTGGCAATGGCGCGCAGTTCATCGGGGGTGGTGAGGCCGCCCCACATGCGCGGCACCACCGAATAGGTGCCATCCTTCTGGATATTGGCGTGGGCGCGCTCGTTGATGAAGCGGCTCTGTGCGTCGTCGGTGGCCTCGTGCGGCCAGGTCGAGATGCAGTAGTAGTTGAGCGCCGGGCGGCAGGAAGCGCAGCCGTTGGGTGTTTTCCACTCCAGGAAGTCGATCGCCTGCTGCACCGAGAGCAGCTTGTGCTCGCGGATTGCCTTGCGAACCTCGCCATGCGAGCTGTCGGTGCAGCCGCAAACCGCCTTGCTGTGGGAGTCGGCAGGCTGGTAGGCGCCGCCGATGGTGGAGGCGAGGATCTGCTCGACCAGGCCGGTGCAGGAGCCGCAGGAGCTCGATGCCTTGGTGTGCTTGCGCACATCGTCGAGGGTGAAGAGGCCGTGCTCCTGGATCGCCTTGACGATGGTGCCCTTGCACACGCCATTGCAGCCGCACACCTCGGCGCTGTCGGGCATCGACGAGGCGAGGCTGTTGCCCTTGTGGCCGGTGTCGCCGAGGTGGCTGTTACCGAACAGCAGGTGGTCGCGGATCTCGGAGATGTCCTGGGCGTCCTTGAGCATCTGGAAGTACCACGCGCCATCCTTGGTGTCGCCATACATGACCGCGCCGATGAGCTTGTCGTCCTTGAGCACCACGCGCTTGTAGACGCCGGCGCCCGGATCGTTGAGGACGATGTCCTCGGTGCCCTCGCCGCCCGAGAAGTCGCCGGCCGAGAACACGTCGATACCGGTGACCTTGAGCTTGGTCGAGGTCACCGAACCCTTGTAGCTGCCGATGCCGTACATCGCCAGATGGTTGGCGCAGACCTTGGCCTGTTCGAACAGCGGCGCCACCAGGCCGTAGGCGATGCCACGGTGGTTGGCGCATTCGCCGACCGCGTAGATGCGCGGGTCGTAGGTCTGCATCGTGTCGTTGACCGAGATGCCGCGGTCGCAGTGAATGCCCGCGGATTCGGCCAGCGCGGTGTTGGGGCGGATGCCCGCCGCCATCACCACCAGGTCGGCGGGGATGGTGTCGCCATCCTTGAACTTGACTGCGCCGACCCGGCCCGACTCGCCGGCAATCAGCTCGGCGGTGAATTTGGGCAGCAGGAACTTGAGGCCCTTCTTCTCGAGCGACTTCTGCAGCATGTCGGCCGCGGGTTTGTCGAGCTGGCGCTCCATGATCCAGTCAGCGATATGCACCACGGTCACGTCCATGCCGCGCAGCGCGAGGCCGTTGGCCGCTTCGAGTCCGAGCAGGCCGGCGCCGATCACAACCGCATGCTTGTGCTTCGCCGCGGCGTCGATCATCGCGTCGGTATCGGCCACATCGCGGTAGGCGATCACGCCGGGCAGGTCCTTGCCGGGCACCGGCAGGATGAAGGGGGTCGAGCCGGTGGCCAGCAACAGCCGGTCGTATTCGCGCTCGCTGCCATCCTCGGCGAAGATCTTCCTGCCCTTGCGGTCGATCTTCGTCACCTTGTTGTTCAACAACAGTTCGATGCCGTTGTCGATGTACCACTGGTGGTCGTTGAGGATGATGTCCTGCAGGCTCATTTCGCCCGCGAGCACGGGAGAGAGCAGGATCCGGTTGTAGTTCGGGTGGGGTTCCGCGCCGAAGACCGTGATGTCGTACATGTCCGGCGCGATCTTCAGCAACTCTTCGAGGGTTCGGACCCCCGCCATGCCATTGCCCACCATTGCCAGTCTCAACTTGCGCATGATGCTTTCCCTCGCAACAATGTTCGTACCGTTGCACGAACAGAATTAAAGTCACTCCGCTGCAGGGATCTGCGTTGATCCGGTAATGGAGACCATCGTTGGTCTTCATCGGGCTGCCGATGCGAATTCGTTTCGCTGGCGAGCCGCCGCTTGTTGCCGCTCACGACAGGGCGGGGCTGCTGTCCTGGCAATCCTCTCGCAAGCACTGTGCCAGCATCGGACGAATTGCCGCATCGCGTGTATTGGCAGGCCTTTCGGTCGAGACCGTGCCGTCGTGGAAGGCCTTGCCGGGGGGCGTGGCGCACTGTGCTGGTGCGGCGGCGCACCATTTTGCAGCGTGTGCGGCCATGCTTCTGCGGCGCGCACGGCGCTGGGCGTGCCCGAGCGATGTCGGCCAGGTCTCGACGAATGGCATCAAGCGCGGCTCACGGCGGGCTTCAAGCGCACCGCAGCATCCCGTCGCGCGGGGCACCGCGTTGCAGTGCGATGACGGCACTCCATTACAATCCTGCGCCTTGCCCCGAAGAACACACTGAATGTCGCCGATACCCAACGTTTCGCCGCTGCTCACCGCCCTCGGCGCCATCTTCCTGTGGTCAAGCCTGGCGGTGCTGAGCGTGTTTCTCAAAGCCTATCCGCCGCTCTTCGTTACCGGCGTCGCGTTGTGCTTCGGGTCATTGTGCAGTGTGCATGCGATGCGCCGATGGCCAGTGCCGCCGCTCACCCTGCTGCTCGGCGTGGTCGGCCTGGCCGGGTATCACGCAGCCTTGTTCGTGGCATTTCGCAAGGCGCCGGCGGTCGAGGCGAATCTGCTGAACTACCTCTGGCCGACCTTGATCGTGCTGCTATCGCCGGTCTTGCTCAAGGGAGTGCGACTGCGCGGCGGGCACGTTGTTGCCGCACTGGGCGGCCTTGTCGGCGCGGGGCTGATCGTCTCCGGCGGCAGGCTTGGCTTGGATGCGCGCTATCTTGCCGGCTACTTGTGGGCTGCGGGGGCGGCCCTGACCTTCGCCTCCTATTCGCTGCTGTTGCGACGGGTGCCGCCCTTTGCCAACGATGCGGTAGGCCTGTTTTGCCTGGTGTCGGGGCTGGTGTGCCTGGCCGCCCACGGGCTGTGGGAGCCCGAGGTTTCGGTGCGCACGATCGACTGGCTGTGGCTCGCCCTGCTCGGGCTCGGCCCCATGGGAGCGTCGTTTTTCCTGTGGAACCATGCCATGCGCCATGGCGACCCGCGCGCCATCGGTGCGCTGGCCTATCTCACCCCGCTGCTGTCGACCTTGCTGCTGGCCCTGTGGGGCGGCGCGAGCCTCGGCCCGCTCACCGTGCTTGCCGGGGTGTTGATCGTCGGCGGCGCGGTGCTCGGCAATCTCTCGGGCCGTCGCGCCTAGGCCGTCTCTTGCTCCCCACCACGGCTGTGCTCGCCAACTCCCAGGCGGTGGCCCGACGCAATTGCGCGGCCCGCCCCCGGGCCGTGTCGGCTACGCCCTGATCGGTGCCCCACAGCACAGCCGCGAGCCTTGTTTCACGTTGCTCGCGGGGGGGCTTCCGGGCGATTTCGCTACTGCCGTGCGGCAAGCGCGTCGTTCTAGCCTTAAAGGAGAATGTGTCATTTTTCTATGAATTGTGGATTGCAGGCCGTATAGTCGGGCCCAAGCGCCGACTTGTGCCAGCTCAAATGCGCGTCCAAACGGCTGAGCCTGGGGCGACGGCGTGCGATACCGCCCCCCGCTGCCAGGGTCTGCAGGCGGCTGCGCTCTGGCGGGGCGAGTGCATCGGTGACCAGCACTTCATTACAGGGAGATGTCGAATGAATTCGAAGAAGCTTCTTTGCTGCCTCACGGGTCTGTGCCTCGGGCTGTTCTCGCTGCTTGCGCAGGCCCGAAGCGAAGACTGTCGCAAGAGCCTCAGGCCCGAGACAGCCTTCGTTGAGATTCCCTCCATCGACCTCGGCGCGCAGCCACCCGCACCCCTGGTCGTGAAGGGGAAACTGAGCCTGCCGCTGCGCTTCGACCGTCGCAAGCGCTGTTTCGTGGTGGGGACTGCGTTGCCGGCGGTGGTCATCCTGCACGGCTCGGCGGGCGTTGATTCGCGAGGTGATTTCTATGCGCGTGGCTTGAACGCGGCCGGCGTGGCAACACTCGAAATCGACATGTGGGAGGCGCGCGGCGTGACCGGGCCGCAGAATCGGCCCCGCGCACCCATCCTGACCTTTGCCGACGCCTTCGCCGCGCTCGGCTATCTCAGTGCCCATCCAAACGTCGCGCCGGGCCGCATTGGCGTGCTCGGTTTTTCGTGGGGGGGCGTGGTGAGTCTCGCCGCGGCAGAGACCCTCTACGCCACCAATTTCGGCAAGGGGCTCCACTTCGCCGCCCACGTTGCCAACTACCCGGTGTGCTACGGGGCCAACGCGGTGATTCCCGGCCTGCCTCCCCCTGCCGAGTTCGGCTCGCAACTGCTGCATCTGACCGGCGCGCCGGTGCTCATCCAGATCGGCAGCGAGGACGACTATGACAACGGCGCCGGCCATTGCCGCACCCTCGCGGATGGCCTCAATGGCAGCAACAACAACGTCGTGCAAGTCACCGAATATCCCGGTGCCTACCATGCCTGGGACCGGCTCATGATTCCGGTCACGGCGCAGGACCCGTTCGGCAACGAAGGCAGCTATTTCCGCAGCGGCGTGATCCCGACCGTCAGGATAGCGCCAGATGTGGACCAGGCCTATGCATCGAGGCGCCGCGTGGTGGAGTTTTTCCGTCGCAAGCTTTAGGGCAGCCGGCGCGGCTGCGGCTCGTTCACAGGCGCCAGTCGGCGCCCTCGCGGCTCACCATGCCGAGCGCCTCGAGCGCGTCGAGCACCGCCAGCACCGGCGCCGCGGGCCGGCGCTTGAAGCGCGCGGCGATGGCCTCGTGGGATAGCGGGCCGGCAGCCAGCGCGGCGCGTACCGCCGCCACCTGTTCGCGCATGCTCTTCGGCCAGGCCTGCTTGCCGGCCGGCGCCTCGGCGACTGCGGCAGTGCCGGCCGTGCCGGCGATGGCGAGATCGTCCTGGCCGCCGGCATCCGGCGCGGCGCCCTGCGCGCCGGGGTTCTGGTAGTCGGGACGCAGCCAGCGTATCTGGCCGCGCGCCTCCTCGGCGGCACGCTCGGCATTGAGCGCCACCAGCCGGGTCAGCAGTTCTTCTTCGGCGGCGGCCTGTTCGGCGGGTTTTTCGGGCAGCGGGCTGGTGGCGCCGGGGCGGCCGACCAGTGCCGGAGCGAGGTCGGCCCAGCCGTAGGCTTCGAACACCGCGGTGTCGAGCGCGTCGTGCAGCTCGCGCAGCACCGACACCAGGCCCTGCTCGTGAATGATCTTGTCCTTGGCGCTCAAGGCCTCGCCGGCGCGCAGTTTTTCGAGCACGTTGTACATGCCGGTCAGCGTCAGCCCCGCATGCGCCGCCTGCTGGCGCTTGCGGTGCGCGTCGAGCTGCTCGGCGAGCTCGCCGATGCGGGTTTGCTGCGCGGCGGTGGCGTCGGGGAAGGGGAAGGTTTCGAAGCAGCGCGTCTTGTTGTAGCGCGGGTCGTTGCCGACGCCGAGTCGGCCGCCAGCGGCGAGTGCCCAGGCGATGTGGAGGCGGCTGGAGAGGACTCCAAGAGCATGGCCGTCGTCCATCGCCGCGCACACCAGCATGTTATCCGGGAGGATCGCGGCGTCGAGAAACTGGAACGTTCGATGCTTAGTCGTTTCGATGGTCGCGATAAATCGTTCTAGTCCATTCGACATTGCGCGCCAGTCCCGACGCGCTTCGCCAAAGATCCACCAGTTGTCGCGATAGGTCGTCCGATTGTTTTGGTCGCGCTCGGGTTTTACGCGCTCGACGACCCATTGAAACACCGTTGGAAATCGCTGTCGCACCGCTTGCGCGTCTAAGCCAAACAGGTCAACAACCATCACGCCACGCGGCCGGTCGGCGAGGTCCCGGCCGTTACGATAGTCGCGGATGTGGTTCTCCAGCCCGACGATCGAACCGAGACCAAGCCGCTGGGCCTCTTCGGGCGTGACGATAAAGCCCGCGCCATGAAGTTTGACGCCGGGCGAACTGATTCCTCCATTGGCGGCCAATGGTTTGGCGCCCGCGATATCCGCGCCGATCTTCAAGTCGGCGAACAGCTTTCCGTCGCGCTCGTCGAGAGATACTTCCACTTCGTCTTCACCTGTCTCTTGCTCCTGCCGTACTTGGAGCAAGCGACCGTCGGCCCCATCCGCCGTCCCCACCGTCATCGCGATCCGCACTGCCGCGCCGTCGGCGGCGTCGACCCAGGGGTGGTCGGGGATGGCGAAGGCGAGCGTCAGCGGGTTCTTGGCGTCGAGCTGCGCCTGCACCACGCGGCGGTTGAAGGTCTGTTTGATACTGTTTGTGGTGATGAAACCGAAGCGCCGGACGCGCCCGGCACGCACGGCCTCGGCGGCATTGTGCCACCAGTGCATGACGAAATCCGCTGACTCGGGCACTTCGGGCCAGGCGCCGCGCACGGCTTCGACGTAGCCGTCGCCGAGCGCTCGGCGCATGGTGGCGGCACCGATGAAGGGTGGATTGCCGACGATGTAGTCGGCCTGCGGCCAGGCGGCCTTTGCCGGCTCGACATAGCGGTATTGCTCGATCTGCGCGGATTCGTCGGGAACCGGCTCGCCGGTAACGGGGCTGGGCTTGGTCGTCACGCCGTCCCAGCGGGTGAGCGGGCGGCCGGCGGCATCACGCACGAGTTCGCGGCGGGTGTAGGTGATGAGGGCGTCGCGGTTCTCGATGTTGCGGAAGTCATGCAGCACGGGCTGCGGCGGCTGGACGCTGCCGTGGGTGCGGAAGTGCCATTGCAGGTAGCCGATCCACAGCACCATTTCGGCGATGCGGGCGGCGCGGGGGTTGATCTCGAGGCCGAGAAACTGGTGCGGGTCGACGGTGACGCCTTCGAGCTGCAGCAGGCCTTGCGACTGGCCCAGGTCGTGAAGGAGGTTGAGCACTTCGCCTTCGAGGCGCTTCATGTGCTCGAGCGTCACATACAGGAAGTTGCCGCTGCCGCAGGCCGGGTCGAGTACCCGCACGGTGCACAGGTGGCGGTGGAAGGCCTGTACCTCGGCCACCGCCTCCTTGTGTTTGCCGGCCTGCTCCCAGGCGAGCGCGGCGGCCTGCACTTCGCGCCATTCGGCGCGCAGCGGTTCGATCACGGTCGGCAGCACGAGGCGCTCGACATAGGCGCGCGGGGTGTAGTGGGCGCCGAGCTTGTGGCGCTCGCGGGCATCGAGGGCGCGCTCCAGCAGGGTGCCGAAGATGGCCGGCTCGACGTAGCGCCAGTCGGCGCTGGAGGCTTCGATGAGCAGGCCGATCTGGTCGCGGTCGAGGGCGATGGCGGCGCATTCGGTGAACAGGCCGCCGTTGAAGCGCAGCACTTCGCTGCGCAGGATGGGCGAGAAGCCACCGGTATTCATGGTCTGCCACAGGTTCTCGACCATCGGCGCGAAGCTGCGCGGGTTGTCGGCGAGGCTTTGCAGCAGCTCGGTGAAGGCCCGCGCCGGCAGCAGGCCGACGTCCTCGGCAAACATGGTGAACAGTGCCCGCATCAGGAAGCCGGCGACATGCTGCGGTGCCTGGCCGGCGGCTTCGAGCGACTTGGCGAGCCGCGCCAGCCGGTCGGCGATTTCGCGGGTGACGCGCGCCGAGCGGCGGGCGGGGTCAAGGCTGAGCGGTTCGAGCCACACCGCGCGCAGGCGCTCGCGGATCTCGTCGCGGCGCAGATCGGCGAGGCGGATGCGGTGGCTGCGCGGGTCGGGGTAGGGCGTGTAGGTGGCGCCCGAGCGGCTGAACTCGGCATAGAGCTCGATGTTGCGGCCGACGTCGGTGACCACGATGAAGGGCGGCCGGCCCTCGGCAGCGGGCAGGGCGCGGGCGTACTGGTCGGCCTGGTTGTGGGCGCGCAGCATGGCCTTGTCCCAGCCGGAGGTATCGAGGGTCCTGCCGGTCTGCTTGGCTTCGCAGACGAAGGCACCGCGGCGGTAGAGGTCGATGTAGCCGCTGCTGACGCTGCCATCGGGCTGGCGGATGTCCACCCGGCGCTCGAACACGTAGCCGTTGTCGCGGGTGTCGCTGCCGGCCGGCTCGGGCGTGGGCAGATCGAGCAGGGCGGTGAGTTCGGTAAGGAAGAGCTGGTAGTTGGCGCGCTCGCTGCCCCCGGCGCCCTCCCAGCGGGCAATGAAGGCGTCGAGCGCGGAGGGCGTGGGGCGCGAAGCAGGGGCGGGGCAGGCGGCAGCGGAGGTCACGCGCGGGTCTCGGGTTTCGGTGGGCAAGCGCTGATTCTACCGCTGCGATGCCGGATGGGTGCGGCTTGGCGCCGCGCAGCAGCGGTAGGGAAGCCGGGTGGCAGGGGAAGTGGCCGCAACGATAGCCAGATGACGGAGTCGAAGAGCTATCTGCATGTCACGCCGGGCTGCGACGCCCGGACGGCGCCGATGCCATGGACGATGACGCGAGAAGGGAATTCCTCGACAGGGTGGCGCGCTACCAGCAGCGCGACGACCCCACCGGCTGGTGCGACAAGGTCTACAGCGACGCCGGCGGCGACCCCCGCGGCGTGTTCTGGGCCGATCTCGCGCCCAATCCGTATTTGCTGGCCTGGCTCGGCGAGCAAGCCGTGTCGGGCGAAGGCAAGCGTGCGGCCGCGGTGGGCTGCGGCGTGGGCGACGACGCCGAGGCGCTGGCCGCGCATGCTTACCGCGTGACGGCCTTCGACATCGCGCCGGCGGCGATCGAACTGTGCCGCGGCCGCTATCCCGACAGCCGTGTCGACTATCGGGTAGCCGACCTCTTCGACCCGCCGCATGACTGGGTTCGGGGCTTCGACCTGGTGTATGAGTGCAATACCATCCAGATCCTGCCGGGCGTGTATCGGCTTCGCGCCCTGGCTGCGATCGCCGGCATGGTTGCGCCCGGCGGCGTGGCGCTGGTGTCGTGCCGCAGCCGGCTGGCGGGAGAAAAGGAGGGCGAGTTTCCCTTGCCGCTGGACCGTGCGGAAATCGACGGCTTCGTGCGGGCCGGACTCAGGCAAGCGGCTTTCGTCGCCTACGATGACGACCAGGACCCGCCGGTGCCGCACTTTTTCGCTGCCTACCGCCGGGCGCCAGCGGGTCAGGACCAGGGCTAGACCGCCTGGGTTGCCGACGCCGGTGTACTGCTACAGGGCGGGCCTTCAGACCGCCTGCTGCTGGGCCTCCGGCGCCAGCGCCCACACGTCAGACAGTTCCGCCACCAGTGCGCGCACCAGCGGGTCATTGGCACGCTTGCGCAGATAGGCGAAACGCAGGCTGACCGTGGGCAGCGCCAGCGGCAGGGCGTAGATCTGGGCCTGCGGGCCGGCCGACTCGACGTCCGAGCGGCGCATGATGCCAAGCCCCACGCCGGCGCCCACCATCGCGCGCAATGCATCCTCCTGGTTGGCCAGCAAGGTCTTCGATGGTTCGCAGCAGTGGGCTTCGAAGAGGCTGCGCATGACCCGGAAATGGGCGCAGTCGGGCGAGGTATAGACCCAGGGAAGGCCGGCCAGCGCGGGGATGTCGCAGGAGGTGATGCGCTCGCGCAGGCTTTCGGGCGCCGCCACCACCAGTTCCTCCTCGCACAGCACCCGAGATTCCAGCAGCGGGTCGTCGCATTCGCCGCTGATGAAGGCCGCGTCGAGCTTGCCGACCCGCAGCGCGGGAAGGTTTGTGCCGCTGGCACCGGCCAGGAACTCGATCTCGAGGCGCGGGTGGTGGGCACGCAAACCGGCCTGTAGCTCGATCAGGCGCAAGAAGGCCGCATCGCTGTTGAGGCCGATGCGCACGCTGCCCATCAGTTCGCCCTGCATCTGCCTGGCATGGAGCACGAAATCGCCGGCCGCGGCGAGCGCGTGGCGCGCGCGCTCGAGCAATTGCTCGCCCGCGGGGGTGAGCTGCATGCCCTTGGGGGTGCGCTCGAAGAGGGTCAGGCGCAGTTCTTCCTCGAGCGCCTTGATGTGCGCGCTGATCGCCGGCTGGCTGGTGAACAGCCGCTCGGCGGCGCGTGTGAGGTGCTGCTCCTCGGCCACGGTGACGAAGGTCTTGAGGTGATAGAGCTCCATGACGGGTTCTCCGGCTGACCACGATTCAGTCGCAGTAAAGCGCAATCGGGGCGTCGGCGCCATCACATTTCGTGAACACCGCGATCCCGAAAAACGATTGGATCGGCTGGCGCGCAAGGACCACGCTTGAGCCATCAGCAACACACCCGAAGGAGACAGAGATGAGCCAGTTGATCCACAGACTGCGTTTGCCCGCCGACCGCAACGCCGAGCCGCGTCGCCTGCTTGTAGCCCTTGCCCATGTGGGCGCCGGCCTCGCCGCCAGCTGGCGCACATGGCAGCGGCGAGCGCGCCAGCGCCGCGAACTGCGCGATATCGCTGACGAGGTGCTTCGTGACGTCGGCATCAGCCGTGCGCAGGCGAACTACATCGCCAGCAAACCGTTCTGGCGCGAGTGACCGGCCTGGTCGCGGCGGCGCCTGCGGGAGATTGACGGGGTGCCCGCTGGCCACCGGCGCCGCCTGGCGAACCGCTAGATTCCCGTGAGCATCCATAGCCCCGAGGCGATGAGCGCGGCGCTCGAGGCAAGCGTGACCAGGCGGGCCGCCGGAAACACCTTCTCGACGAATACGAAGGCGGCAATCAGCGCGACCCAGGCGAGATTCATGACGCCGGCCACGAACAGCAGCAGCATCAGCGCCCAGCAGCAACCCACGCACCACGCGCCGTGCTCGAGCCCCATCCTGAAGGCGCCGCCGGGGCCGGGGCGCCAGCGGGTCATGAGAAACTGGAGCGGATTGCGGCACTTGCCCAGACAGGCCTCCTTGAACGGGGTGAGCTGGTATACCCCGGCGCCGATCAGCGCCAGCGCGCCGAGCCCGGCGCTTGCGCTCGCCATCGCCGGGGTCAGCAGCGCGGCGGATTCGAGCGCCGCCTGCAGCAGCGTGGCCACCGCGCTGAACAGGGTCCACATCGCCACATAGCCGGCGGCGAAGGTCCATACGCCCGGCAGGACCTTGCCGATGGCGCCGTTGCTGCGCACCAGGCTGCCGTACAGGATGATCGTCGGCGCGGCGCTGGGCAGCATCATGCCGGCCATCATCACGGTCCACATCACGAAGGTGAGAAACAGCGCGCCAGCGTCCACGGCGCGCCCCATGGCGGGCATCGCCGCCATCGCCATCGAGGCGTGATCCATTGCCGCGGCGCTGTGCCAGAGATAAAGCCATGACAGCAGGACCACCGCGCCCAGGCCGCCGAGCGCCACGGCGCGGTCATGGCGCAGGATCCTGTCGATGCCGCTGGCGTGCCCGGAAGCGCCGCTCAGGCCGTCCATGCGAAGGGCGCGAAGTGGCCGTTGCGCGTGCCGCTGCTATCCGACCAGTCGAGGCCGAAGACCTTGAAGATGCTGCGCGTGGCCTTGGCGAGCGCCAGGCGGCTATTGACCGGGTGGGCGACATTGTCCAGATAGAGCGGCTCGCCAGGCTGCACCGCGCTGGCAACGCCCGCGCAGGCCTGGTCGACGAGCTCGCCGGCCTTGACCGTGAAGTTCATGCCGTCGGTCTCGAACGAGATCGGCCGTTTCTCGACCCCCGCCACGCGACCCACCAGCGGCGCCAGGTTCGCCATCGGCCCGCCGGCGGCGCCGGTTGCGATCGCGCTGATCGCCTCGACCTGCGCGTCGGAAGCGCGCTCGTCGACGATCAGCCCCACGGTGATGTCGCCCTGGTCCATGGCAGCGGGCGAATGCAGCATGACGATGAAGGACAGGCCGTCGAGCTTGACGCCGTCCTTGTGTCCGGTGTCGATGCGCATCGCGATGGCCGCCTTGCAGTCGCCTTCGCTAGGCTGCGCGGCAAGATTGGATGCAATGCAGGGACACAGGTAGGTGCAGTTGCAGGTCTCCATGTATTGACCTTCGATGTGCCAGCTGGACATGATTTCCTCCTTCGCAGGTTGCGGATATCTAGCGGCAAACGACAGCCAGGAAGCCAGCCTGCAGGCTTGACCGGCCATGCCGGACCCAGTGCGGGTCCATCGCGGGGGTGCGCTCGATCCCGGTCGTCCCGGTCCTCTCCGGGCCTGCCTGTGTTCGCGGGGAACGCCTGAAATCGCCGGGTGCACACTACTCAGGCTAGGTTGCGAAAGTGGCGCGGTCAAGGCAGTGGCCAGGAAGGCGCGGGTACGCCCGCATGCTTCGCTGCGGTCGCAAACCGACCCGCTGGATCTGTTCGGGGTCGCTCATCGAGGGCTTGCGGTCGCGCTGTTGTTCGCGCGACCTTTCTCGCTTCGAGTGAATCCCGGGCAGCCGGTTCTGGGGCGGCATGACGACTAGCGCAGGCGTGTCGCTCAGCACGCTCGGGGCTGTGGCCGGCAATCGGCTGCGCGACCCGTCGCCGATGGGATTCCGGATTCCTCGCCTGGATCAGCCATCGTGGCCCCGTGCGCGGCGGGCCCGCTGGCTCGCCGCGCACTGCTCAATGCTGCGGCTGGTCCGCCATGCGCTTGAGCTCCGGGATGCAGGAACCGCAGTTGGTGCCGCACTTGGTGCGGGTCTGCAGCGCGTCGAGGCTCTCGCCGCCTTTCAAGGCGGTGAGGATCTCGTCCTCGGAGACATCGAAGCAGTTGCAGATCACCTTGCCGCGGGCGCTCTGGCCGACCGGCGGCTGGGCCAGCGGCGCGAACAGCCAGGGGCGCAGCTCGGTCGCCGGTTTGCCCTGCGCCATCATGTCGGAGAGCCACTCGGCGGCGCGCGTCTCGCCGGCGAGGCGCACCGCGCTGAGGGTCTCGCCGTGCATCAGGGCGCGCTTGGCGACGTCGCGGCGGCTGTCCTGGTAGCTCAGCACCCGGGTCGGGTCGTCGAGGCCGAGCGCCGCGTCGACGGCGGCGATGGTCTCGGCGGGGATCTGCTCGCCGCGCAGCTTGAGCACCACCACCGGGGTTTCGCGCCCGGCCAGCGTCAGGCTGGCATAGGGAAAGCCCGCCAGCAGCGGACGCAGCCGGGCCATGGTCTCGACCGCGGAGTCGCCGCCCTCGGCGTCGCTTTCGCTGCGGCACAGGGCCACCAGCGAGGGCTTGAGATCGAATTTCGCGACCTGCACCGCGGCGTGCTTGAGTTCGGGCTGCTTGGAGTTGGGGTCGAAGGCCGCCGGCGTGAGTGCATTGATGCCCAGCCCGCCCATGCTGTTGCCGCCCCAGTGCATCGGCAGGAAGCACTGGCCGGGGCGCACCGTGGTGGCGGCCAGCACCTTGAGCGCGATGCTGCCGCGGCGCGACTTGACGGTGACCAGGTCGCCATCCTCGAGCCCGCGCCGGGCGAGGTCGTCGGGGTGCATGTGCAGCAGCGGCTCGGACTCATGGCTGTAGAGCCGCGGCACGATGCCGGTGCGGCTCATGCCATGCCACTGGTCGCGCAGCCGGCCGGTGATGAGGTGCAGCGGATAGCGGCTGCTGGGTGATTCGGCAGTGACCCGGTGCTCGCAGACCACGAAGTTGGCGCGGCCGTCGGCGGTCGGATAGATGCCGTCGTCGTAGAGGCGCACCTTGCCGCTCGCGGCGCCCTCGGGGAAGGGCCATTGCTGCGGGCCCCGTTCGTCGAGCAGGGCGTAGCTGAGGCCGGTGATGTCGAGGTCGCGGCCGCGGGTGGTTTCGCGGTGCTCGTTCCATACCGCCTCGGCCGTCTCGAAGGCGAACATGCGTCGGGCAAGTTCGCCGCGGCCGAGTTTTTCACCCAGCCGGCGCGCGAAATCGACACCGATCTCCCAGTCCGGACGGGCTTCGCCCGGCGGGGCAACGGCCGCGCTGACGCGGCTGATGCGTCGCTCGGAGTTGGTCACGGTGCCGTCCTTCTCGCCCCAGGTGGCGGCCGGCAGCAAGAGATCGGCGAAGGCGCAGGTCTCGGTGCCCACGAAGGCTTCCTGCACCACCACGAATTCCGCGGTTCTGAGCGCTTCGTGCACCAGGGTCTGGTCGGGCATCGACTGCGCCGGGTTGGTGCAGGCGATCCACACCGCCTTGATCTCGCCCGCCTTGAGCGCCTTGAAGAGCTCGACGGCGCTCTTGCCGGGCGCTTCGGGCACGCTGTCGACGCCCCACAGCGCGGCCACTTCGGCACGATGGTTCGGATTGGCAAGGTCGCGGTGGCCGGACAGCAGATTGGCGAGGCCGCCGACTTCGCGTCCGCCCATGGCGTTGGGCTGGCCGGTCAGCGAGAAGGGCCCGGCGCCGGGCTTGCCGATCTGCGCGGTGGCCAGGTGCAGGTTGATCAGCGCGGCGTTGTTGTAGCTGCCGAAGGAGTACTGGTTGAGGCCCTGGCAGTACATCGACATGGTGGCCGGCGAGGTGGCGAACCACTCGGCGGCCCGTTCGATGTCCTTCTTGGCGAGGCCGCAGATCGACGAGGCCATGGCGGGGGTGTACTCGCGCACCGTGCGCTTGACCGCCTCGAAGCCGGCGGTGTGGGCGTCGATGTAGTCGCGATCGATCCAGCCTTCCCACAGCATCACGTGCAGCATGGCGTTGTAGAGCGCCACGTCGGTGCCGGGCAGCAGCGCCAGGTGCAGGTCGGCGGCTTCGGCGGTGTCGGTGCGGCGCGGGTCCACCACCACCAGCTTGAGTTCGGGGTTGGCCTTGCGCGCGTCCTCGACGCGGCGAAAGGCGATCGGGTGGGCGAAGGCGGTGTTGCTGCCGGCGATGAACAGGCAGGATGTCGCTGCGATGTCTTCGTAGCTGGCGGGCGGTGAGTCGGCCCCCAGGGTCATCTTGTAGCCGGCCACGGCGCTCGACATGCACAGGCGTGAGTTGGTGTCGAGGTTGTTGCTGCCGATGAGGCCCTTCACCAGCTTGTTGAAAACGTAGTAGTCCTCGGTGAGCCACTGGCCGGCGCCGTAGAAGGCCACCGCGTCGGGGCCATGGCGGGCGATGATGGCGGCGAACTTTTCCGCCGCCAGGTCGAGCGCGGCGGACCAGTCGGTGCGTTCGCGGACTGCCTCGCGGCTGAAACGGACCTCGGGATAGCGGGCGCGTGCAGCGATCGTTTCGGGCGCCGCGGTGAGGTGCAGGGTGGCGCCCTTGGTGCACAGCCGGCCGAAGTTGGCGGGGTGGTCGGGGTCGCCGCGCACGCCGGCGATGCGCCCGGCTTCGGTCTTTATCAGGACGCCGCAGCCGACGCCGCAGTAGCAGCAGGTTGAACGTGTTTCGGACATGGTTTTCCCTTGAGTGCCAGGAGGCTTCGCAAGGGTCGTGCCATGGCTCTGGGCCGTTGCCGGCGCAGCTCGTGCGCGGGATCGGGGCGCTGCGCGCCCTTGATTGGTGCGTCGCGGCATGGCGACGCACCCGATTGGCGCGGCGGCCTCATCGGCGGCCGGGCACGGGAGCGCTGTCGCCCCCGCCGCGGTGCTCAGCGGGAGAAAATCGCGGAGAGGTCGGTGGTGCTGTCTTCCTCGCGCAGATTGAGCTGGCCCTCGAGCTCTTCGAGGTGTTTTTGCATGATCTGCACCGCGGCATCGGCGTCGCCCGCCTCGAGCGCGTCGGCGATTGCGCCGTGATCCTCGCAGTCGCAGCCAGTGGCGGTGGCCCGGGTGTCCTTGTAGGCGAGGATCACCAGCGGCGTGCGGGTCAGAAGCTCGTCGAGGAAGCCGGCGAGCACGGTGTTGCCGGCCATTTCGGCCAGCACACGGTGAAAATCGATTGACAGCTTGAGGCCGGCGCGCACCTCGTCCTTGCGATAGGCCTGTTGCTCGCGCTCGATCATCTTGCGCAGCGTCCTGATCTGCCGCGCGCCGATGCGCCGGCAGGCGATGTCGACGATCGCGCCCTCGATCGCGCGCCTCGCGGCGAACAGATCGCGGCTTTCGGATATCGAGGGGCTGGCCACCTTTGCGCCGCGATTGGGGCGCTGGTCGACCAGGCGTGCGTGCGCAAGACGCGTCAGTACCTTGCGCAGCAAACCGCGGGTCACGCCGAAGGTCTCCGCCAGCGGTACTTCCTTGAGCTTGGTTCCGGGTGGCAGGCGGTGATCGAGGATGGCTTGCTGAATGCGCTCGAAGACCTCGTCCTCCTGCTGGCCGAGCCGGCCGCGCTTGCGCGCAGGTCCGTCGGCGGCGTCTGTGTTGGGTGGAAGGGACGATCTCGTGGCGGTCATGGGCATGCCTCGCTTGCACTCACGGGGTCATTGAAGTGTTGACAATCGCGTTTGCGGAGTCAAGGGAAATCGCCATTCGGAATTTGCGGCAATTGCACAATTCTGGTGCGTGCGTTTCGGCGAATGCCCCATGAACAAGCATTCCTATTGAGTTTGTTCAATGAAATATCCAAAGCGCAGATCCGATACGGCCAAATAAAATTGTTGACAATCCTGTTTTTGGAAGCCAGATTAAATCCACGCGCCGAGCCTGCATCGAGCCCATTGCGACAGACCTCGAGCGCGCAACCGAACCGGTCGCTCAGAACCGGATCAGGCCACCGATCAGAGGACAAGACATGTTGAACGGCACGCAGCCGGTCGCCGGCGAGGGTGTGATCCGCTTTCTCCTGGACGACGAGATCGTCACAGTTGCCGATCCCGCGCCCACCCGTACCATCCTGCAGTTCCTGCGCGAAGACCTGCGTCGCTGCGGCAGCAAGGAAGGCTGCGCCGAGGGTGATTGCGGCGCCTGCACCGTGGTGCTCGGCGAACTGGTTCGCCGCGATGGCGTCGAGCGGGTGCAGTTACGGGCGGTCAACGCCTGCATCCAGTTCCTGCCCACCCTCGATGGCAAGGCCATCTACACCGTCGAGTCGCTGAAGCAGCGCGACGGCAGCCTGCATCCGGTGCAGCGGGCGCTGGTCGACACCCACGCTTCGCAGTGCGGCTTCTGCACGCCGGGTTTCGTGATGTCGCTGTTTGCGCTGTTCAAGAATGTCGCCGCGCCGGATCGCGCCTGCGTGGCCGATGCCTTGTCGGGCAACCTGTGCCGCTGCACCGGCTACCGGCCGATCATCGAGGCCGCCGCTCGAATGTACGAATGCGTCGGCGAGAGCGGTTTCGCCGGCACGCCCGGCACGCTCGCGGCGGCCAGCGCCGATGCCGATGAGCAGGCCCTGATCGGCAGGCTGCAGGGCTTGCGTCGCGACGCCGCGCTGGTCGTGCGGGCGGGCGGTGGGCGTTTTCATGCGCCGCTGACGCTCGTCGAGCTGGCCGAGTTGCGCGAGCGCCTGCCTGCGGCGCGGATACTCGCCGGTGGCACCGACGTCGGGCTGTGGGTCACCAAGCAGCATCGCGAACTGCCGGAGCTGATCTACATCGGCAAGGTTGCCGAGCTCGGCACAGTCGAACTCAGCGAATCGCATTTCGAGATCGGTGCCGCGGTCTCGCTCAGCGATGCCTTCGCCGCGCTCGACGGAGCCTATCCCGAGCTTGCCGAACTGTGGCGGCGCTTCGCCTCGGTGCCGGTGCGCAATGCCGGCACCCTGGTGGGCAATATCGCCAACGGCTCACCGATCGGCGATTCGATGCCGGTGCTGATCTGTCTGGGCGCTTCGGTGGTGCTGCGCAAGGGTGCCGCGAGGCGCGAACTGGCGCTCGAGGATCTCTACCTGGATTATCAGAAGACCGCGATGCAGCCAGGCGAATTCGTCGAACGGGTGCGGGTGCCACGCTCGCGCCACGGCTGGGTGGTGCGCAGCTACAAGATCGCCAAACGTTTCGACCAGGACATCTCGGCGGTGTGCGCGGCCTTCGCGCTGCGCATCGCTGGCGGCAAGGTGGCAGAGGCGCGGATCGCGTACGGCGGCATGGCCGCCACGCCCAGGCGGGCCGCGGCAGCGGAGGCGGCGCTCACCGGCCAGCCCTGGCAGGAGCCGGCGGTGCGCGCGGCCGCGGCGGCGCTCGACGCCGACTACACCCCGCTTTCCGACATGCGCGCCTCGGCCGCCTACCGGATGAAGGTGGCGAAGAACGCGCTCTACCGGCTGTGGCTCGAGACGCGCGGCGAAGCGCCGCTCGCCGCCGCGCAGGTCAACGTCTTCACCGAAGCTTGAGGAGGGCGCAATGGCATCTTCAGACACCAGCGTACGCCCCGGGGAGAGTGCAGCGCACGAGTCCGCGCACCTGCATGTCACCGGCGCGGCGACCTATGTGGACGACATTCCCGAACTTGCAGGCACCTTGCACGCGGCGCTGGGCGTCTCGGCCAAGGCCCGGGCGCGCATTCGTGCCATCGATTTCTCGGCGGTGCGGGCG
Source organism: Zoogloeaceae bacterium (assembly GCA_024235595.1). Lineage (GTDB taxonomy): Bacteria > Pseudomonadota > Gammaproteobacteria > Burkholderiales > Rhodocyclaceae > Cognatazoarcus. Next base: position 378,756 of record JACKMC010000002.1, read on the forward strand.
GTGCCGGGCGTGGTCGCGGTGCTCACCGCGGCGGACATTCCAGGCCCCAACGATTGCGGTCCGATCGTCCATGACGATCCGATCCTTGCCGATGGCGAGGTGTTCTATGTCGGCCAGCCGATCTTCGCGGTGATTGCCACCACGGTGGACGCCGCCCGCCGGGCAGCGCGCAAGGCGGTGGTCGACTACGAGGTGCTGCCAGCGGTGCTGGACCCGCGTGCGGCGCGCGCCGCAGAGTCCTTCGTGCTGCCGCCGATGCGCCGCATCTGCGGCGAACCCGCCGAGAGGCTGGCCGCAGCGCCGCACCGCTTGCAGGGGCAGTGGTCGGTCGGCGGGCAGGAGCAGTTCTACCTCGAGGGGCAGGTGTCCTACTGCGCACCGCGGGAGGACGGTTGCCTGCAACTGTGGTGCTCCACCCAGCATCCGACCGAGATGCAGCATGTGGTGGCGCACTGCCTCAACAAGGCGGCCAACCAGGTGCTGGTCGAGATGCGGCGAATGGGCGGCGGCTTCGGTGGCAAGGAGAGCCAGTCGGCGCTGTTCGCCTGCGTCGCGGCGCTGGCGGCCAGCAAGCTGAACCGTCCGGTCAAGCTGCGCCTCGACCGCGACGACGACATGATGATCACCGGCAAGCGCCATGATTTCTGCTACGACTACGAGGTCGGCTTCGACGACGCTGGCCGCATCCTCGCGGTGCGCGTCGAGATGATCGCGCGGGCGGGTTTTTCGGCAGACCTCTCGGGTCCGGTGGCGACCCGCGCGCTGTGTCATTTCGACAACGCCTATTTCCTCTCCGATGCGGATATCAGCGCCTTGTGCGCGCGCACCAACACCCAGTCGAACACGGCCTTTCGCGGCTTCGGCGGTCCGCAGGGCGCGATCGCCATCGAATACATTCTCGACACCATCGCGCGGCGGCTCGGGCTCGATGCGCTCGACGTGCGCAAGGCCAATTTCTACGGCAAGAGCGACCGCAACCTCACCCCCTATGGGCAGCTAGTCGCCGACAACGTGATCCACGAGCTGGTCGCCGAACTCGAGCAAAGCAGCGACTATCGCGCCCGCCGCGAGGCCATCGCGCGCTGGAATGCAGACAGCCCGATCATCAAGAAGGGCCTCGCGCTCACCCCGGTCAAGTTCGGCATCAGCTTCAACGTGGTGCACTTCAACCAGGCGGGGGCGCTGGTGCACATCTACACCGACGGCTCGATGCTGGTGAACCACGGCGGCACCGAGATGGGCCAGGGACTCAACACCAAGGTGGCCCAGGTGGTGGCGATGACGCTCGGCGTGCCGCTTTCCCGGGTACGCGCCACTGCCGCCGACACCTCCAAGGTCGCCAACACCTCGGCCACCGCGGCGTCCACCGGCGCCGACCTCAATGGCAAGGCGGCCGAGGACGCCGCGCTGAGGCTGCGCGCGCGACTCGCCGTGCTGGCGGCGGAGCGCTTCGGCGGCAGCCCGGAAGCGGTGCGCTTTGCCGACGCCAGGGTGAGCGGCGAGGGCTGGCAGATCGACTTCGACGAACTCGTGACGCTGGCCTACCAGGCGAGGGTGCAGCTGTGGTCGGATGGCTTCTACGCCACCCCGGGCCTGCATTGGGATCGCGACAGCCTCACCGGCAGCCCCTTCTTCTACTTCGCCTACGGTGCCGCGGTGTCCGAGGTCGCGGTCGATACGCTGAGCGGCGAGTGGAAGCTGCTGCGCGCGGACCTGCTGCACGACGCCGGCAACTCGATCAATCCGGCGATCGACATCGGCCAGGTCGAAGGCGCCTACATCCAGGGCATGGGCTGGCTCACCACCGAGGAGCTGGTGTGGAACGCCGAAGGGCGCCTGACCACCCACGCCCCGTCAACCTACAAGATCCCGGCGGTGGCAGATTGCCCGCCAGTGTTCAACACCCGGCTGTTCCACAACCCCAACCACGTCGACACCATCATGCGTTCGAAGGCCGTCGGCGAGCCGCCCTTGCTGCTGCCGTTTTCGGTGTTCTTTGCGATCCGCGATGCGATCGCGGCGGTCGGCGACGGTCGATTTGCGCCACCCCTCACCGCACCGGCAACCGGCGAGGCCATCCTCGGCGCCGTCGATGCGGTGCGTGCGGCACAGGGCGAGCCGGCATGAATCCGGCCTGGCTCGACGATCTGCTCGCCTGCCGCGACCGCGGTGAAGCCGCGGTGATGGTGACGGTGGCCTCGGTGCGCGGTTCGGCACCGCGCGAAGCCGGCGCGAAAATGATTGTCACCGCCGCGACGGTGCTCGGCACGATCGGCGGTGGCCATCTCGAATACAAGGCGATCGCCATTGCCCGGGACCAGCTCGCCGCCGGCAATTCGGCGACGGTGCGACGCTTTCCACTCGGCGCGAGCCTCGGGCAGTGCTGCGGCGGGGTGGTGAATCTGCTGTTCGAGGCGGTGCCGGTGGCGGCCCCGTGGCGCGACGCGCTGGCCGAGGGGCTTGGTCGCGGGCTGGCGTGGGTCGTGGTTACCGCGGCGCATGAGCAGGCTGCACAGGGCAAGCTGCTGGTCGGCGCCGACTCGGTGTTCGGCACCCTCGGGGCGGCCGGGCTCGATCGCCGGGCCATTGCGGCGGCGCGCGAGATGGCTGCGGGTGGGCCGCCCACGCTGGGCCGGTTCGAGCGCGACGACGGCAATGCCTCGCTGCTGTTCCTCGATCCGCAGGTACCGCAGGACTTCAATCTGTTCGTGTTCGGCGCCGGGCATGTGGGCCGGGCGCTGGTGAACAGCCTTGCCGCCTTGCCCTGCCGCATTACCTGGGTGGACGAGCGGGCCGAGGCGTTTCCGCCGACGCTGCCCGACAACGTGACCGCGGTGCTGAGCGAGGACTGCGAGGACGAAGTGGATGCCGCGCCGGCAGGCGCCTGGTTTGTCGTGATGACCCACGAACACGGGCTCGACCAGCGTCTCGCCGAGCGCATCCTGCGCCGCGACGACTTTTCCTGGTTCGGGCTCATCGGTTCTCACACCAAGCGCCGGGCCTTCGAGCAACGTCTGGGCGCACGCGGCATCGAGGCGGCCAGGCTGGCGCGGATGCAGTGCCCGATCGGCGTGGGTGGCATTCGCGACAAGCACCCGGCGGCGATCGCCGTCGCAGTGGCGGCACAGATATTGCTGGAGCGCGAGGCGCGCGAGGGCGCGTCACGGCCCTTGCAGCACAGCGCACGGGCGTGATCCGCGCAGCGCGTTGCGGATCGCAAGACGCTTGAGATTTTGGCTGACCTTACCGACTGGAGAGCTCGATGACGAATCCAACCCCGCAAGCACCTTCCGCTCCGCCCGATGGGCCGCCACGGCTGGTCCTGCGCGGCATCCGCAAGGTCTACCCTTCGGTGGTGGCCAACGACGGCATCGATCTTACGGTACGCCCGGGTGAGATCCACGCCGTGCTCGGTGAAAACGGCGCCGGCAAATCGACCCTGATGAAGATCATCTACGGCGTCACCCGCCAGACCGAGGGCGAGATCGAATGGGAGGGCAAGGCCGTCGAGGTGGACAGTCCGGCGCACGCCCGCAGCCTCGGTATCGGCATGGTGTTCCAGCACTTTTCCTTGTTCGAGACCCTCAACGTGACCCAGAACGTTGCCCTGGCGCTGCCGGGAAAGCCGGATCTCAAGGCCCTGGCCAAGCAGATCGAGGAGGTCTCGCAACGCTACGGCCTGCCGGTGGACCCGCGCAGGATGGTGCATGCGCTTTCGGTGGGCGAGCGCCAGCGGGTGGAGATCATCCGCTGCCTGCTGCAGAGCCCGCGCCTGCTGATCATGGACGAACCCACCTCGGTGCTCACCCCGCAGGCGGTGCGCAAACTCTTCGAGACGCTGCGCCAGCTTGCCGCCGAGGGGTGCTCGATTCTCTACATCAGCCACAAGCTCGATGAAATTCAGGAACTCTGCCATACCGCCACGGTGCTGCGCGGCGGCAAGGTTACCGGCAGTTGCATCCCTTCGCAGGAGACGCCCGCCTCGATGGCGCGGCTGATGATCGGCAAGGACCTGCCGGTCTGCGAACACGGGGCATCGACGAGCGGCGGTGAAACGAGGCTTCGGCTGGCGGGCCTCTCGCATGCCTCGGACGACCCCTTCGGCACCGACCTCAGGGATATCCACCTGGATGTGCACGCGGGTGAGATCGTCGGCATCGCCGGTGTCTCGGGCAACGGCCAGCAGGAGTTGCTGTACGCGATCTCCGGCGAGGCTCCGCTGGCGGAGAAGTTTCCGGTGCAGATCTGCGGCATCGAGGCCGGGCGCATGACGCCGGACCAGCGTCGCACCGCGGGCATGGGCTTCGTGCCCGAAGAGCGGCTCGGTCGCGGCGCGGTGCCGCGCATGTCGCTGGCCGAGAACGCGCTGCTCACCGCCCATACCGGGGCGGGCCTGCTCAAGAGCGGGCTGATCGATTTCGCGGCGATGGAGAAATTCTCCGCCGAGTGCATCGCCGCCTACAACGTCAAGTGCGGCGGGCCGGGCGCCGAGGCCAAGAGCCTGTCGGGCGGCAACCTGCAAAAGTACATCATGGGGCGAGAGATCATGCAGTCACCGAAGGTGCTGGTCGTGGCGCAGCCGACCTGGGGCGTCGATGTGGGCGCGGCGGCCTTCATCCGCCAGGCCTTGATCGAATTGCGCGATCGTGGCACCGCGATCCTGGTGATCTCCGAGGAACTCGACGAGTTGTTCGAGATCAGCGACCGCATCGCGGTGATCGCCAACGGGCGGCTGTCGCCCAGCAAGCCCGCCGCCGAGACCAACGTCGAGGAGATCGGCGTGTGGATGAGCGGCATGTGGCCAGGCGCCGAGGCCGCGCAGGAGGTGAGTCATGCTGCTTAAGCTCGAAGCGCGGCCGGAGCCGTCGCAACTCATGGCCTACCTGTCACCGCTGCTGGCGGTGGCGCTCACGCTGATCGGCGGACTGCTGGTGTTCTCCGCGCTCGGCACCGACCCGCTGGAAGGCTTCAAGGTGTTCTTCCTGAATCCGGTGAAGGACACCTACGGCGTCTCCGAGCTGCTGCTCAAGGCCACCCCGCTGATGCTTTGCGCGGTCGGCCTCGCGGTCGGCTTCCGTGCCAATGTATGGAACATCGGCGCCGAAGGCCAGTATGTGATGGGGGCGGTGGCGGCGAGCGGCATGGCGCTCTATTTCATCGACAGCGAGAGTGCCATGCTGCTGCCCGCCATGGTGCTCGCCGGGGCGGTCGGAGGCGCGCTGTGGGCGGCCATCCCTGCACTGCTGCGTACCCGCTTCAACGCCAACGAGATCCTCACCTCCCTGATGCTGGTGTACATCGCGCAACTGGCCGTGTCGTGGCTGGCCCACGGGCCGTGGAAGGATCCGGACGGTTTCAACTTTCCGCAGAGCAAGATGTTTGCCGACTCGGCCTTGCTGCCCATGCTGATCGAAGGCACCCGGCTGAACTTCGCCTTCGTGATCGCGCTGGGGCTGCTGGCCGCCGGTTACGTCTTCATGCAGCGCAGCTTCCTCGGCTTCCAGATGCGGGTCGCCGGGCAGGCCGATGCGGCGGCGCGCTACGCCGGCTTCTCGGCCACCCGCACGATCTGGATCGGCATGCTGGCGGGTGGCGCCACGGCGGGCATCGCCGGCATGGCGGAGGTCTCCGGGCCGATGGGACAGCTCACCGAGCACGTCTCCAACAACTACGGCTTCGCGGCCATCATCGTGGCCTTCATCGGTCGCCTCAATCCGGTGGGGATCTTCTTCGGCAGCCTGCTCATGGCGCTGCTCTACCTCGGCGGGGAGCAGGCCCAGCAGTATCTCAACCTGCCGTCGTCGATCTCCAAGGTGTTTCAGGGCATGTTGCTGTTCTTCCTGCTCGGCGCCGACGTCTTCATCCACTACCGCTTGCGCCTCAAGGGCGGCAAATAGGAGGCCATGGGCATGGAAGCGAACCTTTTTACCTCAATGCTGTTTGCCACCGTGGTGGCGGGCACCCCGCTGGTCATCGTGGCGCTGGGACTGCTGGTGAGTGAGAAATCCGGCGTGCTCAACCTCGGCGCCGAGGGCATGATGGCGATGGGTGCGGTGGCGGCCTTCGCGGTCACCCATGAGACCGGCAGTCCGTGGCTGGGCGTGCTGGCCGGCATGGGGGCGGGCATGGTGATGGCCTTCCTGTTCGGCATCCTGGTGCTCTCGCTGATGGCCAACCAGGTCGCCTCGGGGCTGGCGCTGTCGATCTTCGGCGTGGGTCTGTCGGCCTTCGTCGGCAAGCCTTTCGAATCGGTCGCGCTGGCCGCGGTGCCGCCCATCCGGCTGCCCTTCCTGGCCGACATCCCGGTGATCGGGCCGGCGCTCTACAACCAGCAGGCGCTGGTGTATTTCTCGTGGGCGCTGATGTGGGCGGTGGTGTGGTTTCTCTACCGCAGCCGCGCCGGGCTGGTGCTGCGCGCAGTCGGCGAGGCCCCGGGATCGGCGCATTCGATCGGCTATCCGGTGATCCGCATCCGTTACCTGGCGACCCTCTTCGGCGGCGCCATGGCGGGCATCGGCGGCGCTTTTCTGTCGGTGTTCTACACCCCGCTGTGGGTCGAGGGTATGGTGGCGGGACGTGGCTGGATCGCGCTGGCGCTGGTGGTGTTCGCCACCTGGCGGCCGCTGCGGGTGATCGTCGGGGCCTACCTGTTCGGCGGCGTGATGATCGCCCAGTTGTTCGTGCAGGGCTCGGGCATGGAGATCGACATGCCCTCGCAGGTGCTCTCTTCGCTGCCCTACTGGGCGACGATCGTGGTGCTGGTGATCATCTCGCGCAACGCCGCTACCATCAGGCTCAATGCGCCGGTGTCGCTGGGCCAGCCCTATCGGGCGGATACTTAGATGCTTTCGGAGGCGAGCGGGGATCTTCCGGGCGCCTCCCGAAAATTCAGCAATGGGCCGGTGGCAGTGGCCGAATATTGACGACCTGGAGGTAGTAGAGATGACGTCCCGCAGAACCATGATCAAGTCGCTTGCAGCCGTCGCCGGAGCAGCCGCGCTGCCTGGCGCAATCAGAAACGCCTTCGCCGCCGATCCGATGAAAGTCGGCTACGTGTATGTGAGCCCGATCGGGGATGCCGGCTGGACCTTCCAGCACGATCTCGGCCGCAAGCAGATGGAGTCTGCGCTGGCCGGCAAGGTGGTCACCAAGTACGTCGAGAACGTTGCCGAAGGCGCCGACGCCGAGCGGGTGATCCGCGAGTTTGCCGCAAGCGGCAACAAACTCATCTTCGCCACCAGTTTCGGCTACATGAACTACATGGAGCGGGTCGCCCGGCAGTTTCCCAAGACCGTGTTCATGCATGCCACCGGCTACAAGATGGGCAAGAACATGGGCATCTACAACGCCCGCTTCTACGAGGGGCGCTACCTGTGCGGCGTGATCGCCGGCAAGATGACCACCTCGAACGTCCTCGGCTATGTCGCGGCCTTCCCGATTCCCGAGGTTCTGCAAGGCATCAACGCCTTCATCCGGGGCGCGCGCAGCGTGAATCCCAAGGCCGAGGTGCGGGTGATCTGGGTGAACTCCTGGTACGACCCGGGCAAGGAGCGCGAGGCCACCACCACCTTGCTGTCCCAGGGCGCCGATGTCGTGACCCATCACACCGACTCCACCGCGGTGGTGCAGGCGGCCGAGGAGAAGGGCAAGTACGCCTTCGGTTACCACTCCGACATGTCGAAATACGGGCCCAAGGCCCACCTCACCGCCACCACCCACCAGTGGGGTGGTTTCTACACCCGTACGGCCCAGTCGGTGCTCGACGGGAGCTGGAAACCGGGCAGCGTGTGGGGCGGCTACAAGGAGAGCATGATCGAGCTTTCGCCGATCAACCCGGTGGTACCCAAGGAGGTCGTGGCGATGGTGACCGGACTCGAGGAGAAGCTGCGCGCCGGCACCTTCCACCCCTTCAGCGGGCCGGTCGTCGACCAGGACGGCAAGGAGCGCCTCGGCGCCGGCGAGGTGATGGCTGACGACGTCCTGGGCAAGATGGACTACTTCGTCGAGGGCGTGTCCTCGCGCCTGCCCAAGCGCTGAGCCGCAGCCCGGCTGCGCTCGCCCGGTTCCATCGTGATCGCGGGCTGGTTCGCTGCGGGTGCGACCTGTGCCCGCAGCCGCATTTCGTGATGTCTTTGAGTGACCGGCGCCGCTGCCCGGCGGTGTCGTATCGCTCGAACCGGCGATGCGACGGGCAAACGCGTCGAGGAGGAAGTGATGAGGACTGAAGGCAAGGCGGGCGCGAGCGCGGTTCGCGCCAGTATCCTGCACTTTGTTGCCGATCCGGCGGAGGCGGGCGAGGCCGCGGCCGAATACTTCGATGACGGCCTGCTGATCCTTGCCGATGGCAAGGTGGCGGCGCTGGGGCCATCGGATGCGCTGCTGCCCGGCCTGCCAGAGGCGGTGAAGCTGATCGACCGGCGCGGCCATCTGTTGATGCCGGGTTTCATCGACACCCACATCCACTACCCGCAGACCGACATCATCGCCAGCCACGGCGCCCAGTTGCTGGACTGGCTCAATACCTACACCTTTCCTGCCGAGCGCCGTTTCGAGGATGTGGCGGTGGCGCGCGAGAGCGCCGGCTTCTTCTGCGACGAGCTGCTCAGGAACGGCACCACCAGTGCGCTGTGTTTCGCCACGGTGCATCCGCAGTCGGTTGACGCGATCTTCGAGGCGGCGGCCGAGCGCAACATGTGCATGCTTGCCGGCAAGGTCATGATGGATCGCCACGCGCCTGACTTCCTGACCGATACCGCCGAATCGAGCTACCGGGACAGCAAGGCGCTGATCGAGCGCTGGCATGGTCGCGGACGGGCCTTGTACGCGGTGACGCCGCGCTTTGCCCCGACCTCCAGCGAGCGCCAGCTCGAGCTTGCCGGACGCCTGCTCGAAGAGCATCCGGGGGTTTACCTGCAGTCGCATGTCGCCGAAAACCGGGACGAGGTTGCCTGGGTGGCCGAGCTGTTCCCCTGGGCGCGAAGCTATCTCGACGTCTACGATCATTTCGGCCTGCTGCGGCCGAAGGCCATCTACGCGCACTGCATCCATCTGGACGCGGCCGATCGCGAGCGCATGGCGGCAAGCGGCGCGGCGATGGCGTTCTGTCCCACTTCCAACCTCTTCCTGGGGAGCGGGCTGTTCGACCTCGAGGCGGCCGGCGCCTTCGGCGTCAAGGTCGGGCTCGCGACCGACGTGGGCGGCGGCACGAGTTTCTCGATGTTGCAGACGCTCAACGAGGCCTACAAGGTGGCACAGATGGCGGGCCAGAACCTGTCGCCTTGGCGGGCCTTCTACCTGGCCACGCTGGGCAGCGCCAGGGCGCTCGAGCTCGAACAGCGGATCGGCAACCTGGCTCCGGGATGCGACGCCGATTTCGTGCTCCTCGATCTGGCCGCCACCCCCTTGATGGCGCGCCGCATGGAGAAGGCCGGGAATCTTGCGGAGAGGCTGTTCGCACTGATGATGCTGGGTGACGACCGGGCGGTGGCCGAGAGCTATGTGGCGGGGGTGTGCCGCCATGTTCGATGCAGGCCTTAGCGGGCATCGTCGTGCTGCCGGCCGGGCCGTCGCCGCGCCTTGCCTGGGAGGTCGCGCCCCAGTGTGGAAAGTGCAGGCTAAAGTCCGCAGGCGGCGTTCAGATGCGGCTCGAGCGCGGCCCGCAGCACGTCTTCTGCGGCATGCTGCCACTTCCCGTGAACATCGGCGGCGATCACCAGGAAATCCGCGACCAGCCTGGGATCGAAATGCCGACCCGCCTCGCGGGTGATGATCTCGAGTGCATCCTCCAGAGACGCCGCCGATTTGTAGGGACGTACCGAGGTCAGTGCGTCGAACACCTCCGCGATGGCGAAAATGCGGGCCGCGAGCGGGATCCGCTCGCCGCCCACGCCGCGAGGATATCCGCTGCCGTCGAACCTCTCGTGGTGGAACTCGATGATCTCGCGTGCCTCCGCAAGCCAGCGCGAGCGCTTCACCAGATCCACGCCGCGTCTCACGTGCAATCGCATCTCGCCAACTTCGCTCTCGGAGAGGCGCTGCGGCTTGCGCAGGATGGCGTCGCTGACCGTGATCTTGCCGATGTCGTGGAGAAAGGAGCCGGCGATCAGGCCGTTCATTGCCGACTCGGGCAGCCCGGCTTCGTGAGCGAGGCTGAGCGCATAGAGCGTGACGCGGTAGTTGTGGGCGCTCGACTCCGCGTCGCGCGAGGCGATCATGTTGCCGACCACCTCGAGCACTTCGAGGTTGCCGGCCTGGGCGGTGGTCGAGGGGCGGGAGAGTCGGCGATACAGGCTGATGGTGAGGCGGTAGACGACAATCGCGGTGACGAGCACCGCCAACACTACCAGCGCGACCCCGTTGAGAATCTCGTCGTGGATCGCCTTCTGGTTGGCCGGGCTGGCCTGGTAGATGCCCTGCAGCAGGGCCCAGGTGTGGCCGTCACGGACGAGCGGCAGGCTGAGTTCGAGCACCGAGACGGTATCGATCCGCACGCGCTGGGACCTTGCATGCTCAAGGTCGAACGGCAGCGGCGTGGGGGATGCGTAGTTTGCCAGCCTACGGTCGGCTTGCCTCGAAACCGCCTGGCCCAACAGGTGTCCCGCCGGATCGTAGATCCGGGCGAGCAGGAACTGGCCCTGGGTAAGGAGCGACATTCCCTTGTCGAGGTCGCCGTTGGAGGCCGAGGCGTCGAGCAGATGAGCGCTCTCGACCTGCGCCAGGTGCAGCAGATGCGTATCGACGCGACCAAGCTGGAATAGATAGGCGAGCGAACCGGTTGCTGCGGCAAGCAGCAGGCAGGCCAATATCAATCCTGGCAGGGCACGGAAATGGATGGAGCGCATTGGCGTGATCGGTGAAGCTGTCGTTTCGATTTACGGCGCAATGCCGGCTTGCTTGAGCGTTGCATGGAAATTACTTCTGCTTTGTTGAAAGGAGCGCTTCGATGAGCACCTTGCTGGTTCGAAATGCCGCAGTGCTGCTAAGCATGGACGAGGACCGGCGCGAGATCGCCGATGGGGCTGTGCTGGTACGCGACGGCGTGGTGGCACAGGTCGGCACCACGGTGGAGCTCGAGGCGGTACTTCGCGCCGCTGGCGAACTGCCCGCGCGAACCATTGATGCGAGCGGCACCGTGGTGATGCCGGGCCTGGTGAATTGCCACCACCACCTTTACCAGACACTGACCCGCAGCATCGGCACCTCCAGAGGACTGTCGCTGTTCGACTGGTTGAAGACCCTCTACATGGTGTGGGGCCAGATGGACGCCGAAGCGGTGCATGTGAGCGCCAAGCTGGGGCTGGCGGAGTTGCTGCTGTCCGGCGCGACGACGGTCGCCGATCACCTTTACCTGTTCCCCGGTGGCGCCAGGCTCGACGACGAGATCGCCGCCGCGAGGGAACTGGGGGTGCGCTTCCATCCAACCCGCGGCTCGATGAGCCTGGGCGAGAGCCAGGGAGGCTTGCCGCCCGACGCCGTGTGTGACACCGAGCCCAACATCCTCGCCGATTCCCAACGGGTGATCGAGCGCTTTCACGATGCCGGCCGTCACTCGATGTTGCGCATCGGCCTCGCACCGTGTTCGCCCTTCAGCGTGACGCCGGAGCTGATGAAGCTGTCGGCCGAGCTCGCCCGCAGCTATCCGCTGGTCAACCTTCACACCCACCTGGCCGAGACCATCGACGAGAACCGCTTCTGCCTGGAGCGCTTCGGCATGCGGCCGATCGAATACATGGAGAGCCTCGGCTGGCTCGGCGACGATGTCTGGTTTGCCCACATGGTGCATCCGGACGAGCCCGAGATCCACAAGCTCTCGTGCTCGCGCACCGGGGTATGTCACTGCCCCAGCAGCAACATGATCCTCGCTTCGGGCATCGCGCCGGTGCGCCGGATGGTCGATGCTGGCGTCAAGGTCGCGCTGGGCGTCGACGGTTCGGCGTCGAACGATGGCAACCACATGCTCGGCGAGGCGCGCCAGGCGATGCTGTTGCAGCGGGTCGGCTGGCCGGGCTTCGAGTCACGCGCGGATCGCTTCTCCGCGCGCGAGGCGCTGGAGCTCGCGACCCTGGGCGGCGCGAGGGTGCTGCGGCGCGACGACATCGGCCATCTGTCTCCGGGAATGGCGGCCGACCTGGTCGCCTTCAGGGTGGACGACCTGGCTCATGCGGGTGGACTCGGCGACCCGGTCGCCTCGCTGGTGACCTGTTCGCCCGCGCGGGCGTGGCTGTCGGTCATCGCCGGCAAGGTGGTGGTCGATGAGGGCCAGCTTGTGGGCGTCGAACTCGCACCGCTGGTGGAGCGCCACAACCGCATCGCACGAAGGCTGCTGGAAAAGGCGGGCCGGGCCTGAAGCTTGTGAGCTCATGGTGCAGGCGGCGAGGCTGCGTCGTGGCTCGAGCCGGCCATCGAACGCCGCGGTGATCGCGGCGCTTGCACGGCTGGCCGACGCCGGCATCGCGACAGCGGCGCTTTGCCGAAACCCCGTGAATGCATTGCGCGGCGACTGCTCGCCATTGCCATCATCGCGCGCCCCTGCATGCGGTCGATGCAAGCCATCTAGCCATCTCGCCATCTGCCGCTACTGCTAGGTTGGCGGAGCGGGCGGATTCCGTTTGAGGCTGTGCAGGCTCAGCAGGGCAAGTGCGCAGCCGATCAGTGCCATGCCGGCGGCCTCGAGCATCGAGGGCCGCTCACCGAGCTGAATCCATGCCGACACGACCCCGACGCCAGGGACCACGAGCGTGGACAGTCCGGCCACGCCAGCCGGCAGATGCTGCAGGATGTAGAGCCACAGTAGCCACGCGAGGCCGGTGCCGAGCAGGGCGTTGAAGGCCAGGGCGCCGAAATAGTAGGGCGTGAACTGGGTCGCCTGCGACGGATGCAGGAGCGCCACGATGGTCAGGGCGAGCGCGCCGAAGAGCATCTGCCAGGCGGTCAGTGACAGCAGCTCCACCCGATGGCGCGCGCGCAGCCGCTTGACCATGATGGCGCTGCTTGCCCAGGTGACGCCGCCGGCCAGCGCGAGCGCAGTGCCGAGCCGGCTGTTTCCCAGCGACCAGGGTTCGATGATCAGGATCAGGCCCGCGGCGGCGAACAGGATGGCAGGCCACTGCAGGCCACGGATCCGCTCGCCGAGCAGCAGCCACGCGAGCGGAAGGAGCCAGAACGGCATCGCGTAGACGAGAACCGCGGTCTTGCCTGCGCCGGCGGTGACCAGCGCGGTCTGGATCAGCGCGGTGAACGCGGCCGTCTGTACCAGCCCGAGCAGGATCGTGTCGCGCGCCGCGACCAGCTTCATGTCCGTACCGCGGATCAGCATCACCGCGAAGAGCGAGGCGGCGCCGAGCAGGGTGCGCACGGCGGTGAAATCGAAGGGGTCGGTGTAGCGCAGCACCTCCTTCATCACCACCCAGTTGTAGCCCCAGATCAGTGAAAGCACGGCGAGGGCGGCAAAGGCGCGCCGTATAGCGGTATCGGATGACATTGTGTACCTTGTGCCGGCCTGTTTCGCCGGAATGGTTCCATGTTGGCGCAAGCCCTGGTCGGTCGTTGCCCGCGAGGCCGGGGTGGCGGGCGAGCGGACCCTGGCTACGCCGGCGGCGCGCCTTGTTGGCTCCAGCGCCAATGCGTTTAAATGGCGGCGTGCGCATTCTAGTCGCGTCGCGCCAAGTCGGCACCCGGTGTTTCCTGATAGACGATATTTGGAGTACAAGAGGGTCAGCACCGCGAGGTTGCGAATCATGGGTGCTTGCGCGGCCTTGGGCGTTGTACTCGCCTTTTCTCATTAGGGGGCATCGACAATGGAACCTGCAGTGCCGGCTTGCGCACGGTGCTCGCCGTCCGGACTGCCTGAATCGTGTGATGACGCGGTCCCTGCTCGCGGGCGGAGCGCTTGGATGGCTGCGCGCCGATGACCGTGCGCATACTCATCCGCTGGCCCGAGCGGCAACTCGAAGGGCTGCTGCGGGACACGCCCTCGACCCGGGCGGTGCTCGATTCAATGCCGGTGGCGCAAGCAGCCGTCGTTTCGGGTGAGGAGCTTCGACTCGCACTCGCCTGCAACGCGCGTCTCGATGAGACCGCCACCCAGACGATCGACCCCGGAATGATCTGCTACTGGGTCGAAGGCGGGGCGTTGGTGCTGCCATTCGGGCTTCAGCCGATATCGCGGGGCTATGAGTGCTGTCTGGCCACGGCGGTGAATGTTCTCGGCCGGATCGAGGGCGACTTCCGTCAGCTTGCTACGGTGTGCGAGGGGGATCCCGTAATCATCGAACGCCTGCCGTGAACCGCCGCGAGCTGCCCGCCACGTTCTTCTACCCAGCGCATCAAAGAAGTAGTGCGCGCACTTGTTCTGGCTCAAGGACCGGGCCGTGGCCGTCTTGGAGAATGTGGTCTTCGGCAAGGTGCCGTATTTCGACGAGGTTTTTTCGATGCTTGAACAGGTACATCTTTTTGATGCCCGTGGCGTTGCCAAACGACTGCGCCATGCGGCGATTTTCGGCGCCCTGGAGTCCCTTGGCGACGGCGAAGTCATGCGTTTCGTCAACGATCACGATCCGTTGCCGCTGCTCTCGCAGTTGCAGCAGCGATACGGAAGCCAGGTCTCCATCGCCTACGTCAAGCGCGAACCGGCCAATATCGTCATCGATTTCACGATCTGTCTCGGTGCCGAGAGCGGGGCCCAGGGCACCGCTGCGGAGCAGGGCGGTTGCGGTGGTGGCGGTGGAGGCTGCGGCTGTTCCAGCGGCCAGTAAGCGGGCAGCTTCGGCGCACCTCCGGGCTTGCCGATCCAGTCCGTCGGTGCGGCTAGCCCAGGATCTCGGAGATGTTCTCGCGCAGCTCGAGATCCGACTCGAACTCGAGCAGATCGAGGCCGAGCGCATCTCGCGCCGAAACCATGCCCAGCGGACGGCCGTCCTTGGTGACCGGCACATGGCGATAGCCGTTCTCGTACATCAGGTGCAAGGCGTTGCGAAACGGCGCATCAGGCTCAATCGATTGCGGATCGGCCGTCATCACCTCTGACAAGCGGGTGGTGTCCGGATTCAGGTTTGCCGCGATCACCCGGTTGAGCGCGTCGCGTTCGGTGAAGATGCCCACCAGCGTTTCTCCGTCCACCACCAGGACCGCGCCGATCTTGCGTTCACACATCCGCTCGGCGGCGGAACGAACGGTGTCGGTGCTCTTGGCTGTCGTGACTACCTGGTTCTCGATGATCTGGGCTACATGACGATTCGGCATAAGGTGTCTCCTGTTGTGGTCAAGGCCTTGCGGTAAGCGGCGGGCCACGGCGCGGCCCTTTCGAAACGACTCCGGTCATGAGGCTAGGCGTGACGCTCGAGTGCATTCTAGCCCCCATTTCCAACACCGGCGCGAAGCGAGCGTATCGGCAAGCGAAGGCGCGGTGGTGCGAGAAAGCGGGGGCTGGCTTTCTCCACCGAGCCAAATCCCTGGCGTATCGACCTTGCACGCATGGCCTCACGTCAGGTCGGCGGGTATCGCGGCACGCAGTACCGTCTGCGTTTCGCCACTGCGCACGCGGTTTGAGAACCACCACAGCGCGCCCTTCTTGATCGTCCAGTCGGCTTCGCTACCGGCCAGCAGCAGCGACGCCATGCGGCCAAGCGCCGGTTGATGGCCGACCACCAGCACCGCACCGCTGGCGTCGGGCCAGCCGGTCGCCGCGAGCAGGTCGGCGACGCTGCCTGCCGGGCCCAATGCCGAGACGATCTCGAAATCGTCACTGAAGGCAGTGGCGGTCTGGCGGGTGCGCATCGTTGGACTGACCAGCACGCGCAGTCGTTTCGGGCGACGTTCGGCGAGCCAGTGGGCAATCCTGCGAGCCTGCTTGATGCCTCTTTCCGTGAGCTCGCGTGCTTGGTCGGGCGTGCCGTCAACCGCCTCGGCGTGACGCCATAGTAAAAGGTCCATGTCTCCCTCCTCGAGAGGGGCGCAACTCTAGCCCCCCAGCATTGCAAGACCATGACAATCGCTCGCGCTGGCACCGCGACGCGACCAACAACTTGTTACAGCGAGCGCTCCCCGCGTCGCTTCCGAATGGATAGAATCCGCGCACCAGCCGACCGGGCTGGCGGTACGAGGGCCCGATTCTTCGGCTCTGGTGGATGCCTACACAATGCGCAGCAGGTCCAGTCGTCTTGTCTTGATCGACGCCTTCAAGGCGGTTGCGTCGCAACTCATCGTTCTTCATCACCTGTCATTCTATGGTCCGATGTCCGATGTCGCATTCCCAATGGCCCCATCGGCGATTTCGTGGTTCAGCGAGTACGGTCGGGTCGCGGTGCAGGTCTTCCTGGTCATAGGCGGCTTTCTCGGCGCAATGCGCCTTGCGCCGGACGGGGTGCTCGCGCCGCGCCGGCCAGCGCAGGAACTGGGCCGGCGATACCTCAGGCTGGTGGTGCCCTATGCGGTGATGCTGGCATTCGGGATGCTTGCCGCTGCGCTGGTTCGTCAGTCGCTGGAACATGAGTCGGTCCCTGGGGTGCCCAGCGTGGCCCAGGTTATGTCCCACCTGCTGTTGCTGCATGATCTGCTCGGGTTCGAAGCCCTGTCGGCCGGCGTGTGGTACGTGGCGATCGACTTCCAGCTGTTTGCGCTGATGCTGAGCGTTCTGTGGATGGTCCGCCTCGTGGTCACGGCGCCAGCCCGCGCAGCGATCATCGGCCCGATGCTGGTCATTGCGCTGGCAGGCGGCGCCTTGTTCCATTTCAACCGTGATCCCGCCTGGGACAATTGCGCGATCTACTTCTTCGGTTCATATGCGTTCGGCGCGCTCGCATGGTGGAGTGGCACGCGCGGCAAGGCCCTGATCTGGATCGGCGTCCTTTGCGCACTGGCCGTGCTGGCGCTGATGCTGGAATTCCGCCTGCGCATCCTGGTGGCGGCCACCGTCGCGGTCTCGCTTGCAGTTGCCCATGGCTACGGCGTGAGCGCCGGTTGCTCGGGATCACGGCTGACTGCCTGGCTGGGCCGCATCTCGTATTCGGTATTCCTGGTGCACTTTCCGGTGTGCCTGCTGATCAACGCCTTGTTTGCCCGCCTTGCGCCTGCCCAGCCGCTGCTCAACGCGGGCGGGATGGTGTTTGCGTGGCTTTCCAGCATCGCTGCCGGCGAACTTTTCCATCGCTACGTCGAGTCGCGTGCGGGGCAAATCCGGCTGCCGGGCTTCCTCCGAGGGCAGCCCGCCTGATCACCACGGCTTCCGGCCCCACAGGAACTCCCGGGTGTCGTCGAGGATGGAATCGCGTACCGCCTTTGCGAGCGGTGCGTGCCACCCCGTGACGAAGGCCACGGCTTCGCGCAGCGGCGCATCGTCCTTCGCCCACTGTGCCAGCCGGGTCCGGCCGACTGCGACATCATTGAGATATCCGAGCCGCTTCTGCGCCGCGCTGAGCCTGCGGCGGTAGGCCTTGAGCCGCTTGGGTGGGTATAACGGTTCGAAGAATTCGATGCCGTAGCGCAGGCTCTTGAGTGCGATGCGCAGCAGGTGGTGGGCCTCGATATTGTCGCCGCTGGCGTCCGCCCAGCGATCGCGGCAGCGCTTCCTGAGGTGCTTGAGACGCAGCGCGGCGAAGGTCTGGAGCTTCGCCGAGGCGTCCAGCGGATTGCCCTGAAGGGCCTCGAGGCCGGCGGCAAAACGGAGCATGCGGGCGCCTTGGTGATGGCTGCTGAGCCAGTCGCGCACATGCTCCCGGGCCGCCTCGCGGTGGCCCCCGACCAGCGCGGAGAGGGCTTCGACCCTGTTCGCACTGGCCGGGTCGTCGAGGATCGGCTGGATCAGTTCAGCATGGAGCACGTCGATGTCGCGTGCCTCGCCGAGCATGCTCGCGGCGTCGCGCAATTCGCCACGCCAGTGCGTGACGAACTCCTGCGGCAGGGCATGGGCGAACAGCTTGACCGCCGAGCGGGTGCGGCGCAGCGCGACCCGCATCTGGTGAACCCATTCCGGATCATCGCTCTGCTGAGCGCCGAGGGCATTCGCCTGCCACTGCCGCAGGCCGTCCAGCGCCACCTTGCGAAACGCCTCGAGCGGAGAGTCGGTGTCGCGAACCGGAGAAGGCTGCGCCCGCATCGGCAGGGCGGGGCGGTTGTGGAACAGCTCGAGGCCGCGCTGCGCCTTGGAGGAATCGTTCGGCAGCAGTGGCAGCTCGTCGGCGAGCGCGATCGCCAACCGGTAGAGATCCTCGGGCCGGCCGCTCTCGAGTTCGAGTTCGACCTCGCACAGCGGGGTCTCGCGATCGCCGGCAGCAATTTTTCCCTGGTCGATCATCATCAGCATGCTGATGCCTGGTGAGGGCGTGAGGCGACGGGTTTCGCGGCGGAAATCGGTGGTGAAGAGCGGGATCAGCTCGGCCGCGGCGCCTTCCAGCAGCTTGCGGGTTTCGGCAGCGTCGATCGAAGAGAAATCGAAGGCTTCCGAGTATGGCCCTTCCCATTCCGGCCGGGCCGACAGGCCGCCGCTGCTGCTTGCATCTGCCTTGACTGTTTGCAACCAGCGGCGGCCCTGCTTGCGGGTGCGCAGCGCGATCCGGTGCTTGCTGAGCAGCAGCGTCGGGGTATCGAAGTAGGTGTTCAGCAGGGTGGCGGTGGGTGCGGCTCGCGGGGCGCTTGCGACCAGCGGATGGCGGCGGAGCGCGGGGAGGCTGCGCCTCGGCAGTGTGAGCTTGAGTTCGATTTCGGCCTTCATGCGCGGATTGTAGCCATGGCTTCGGCTGCGCGTCTTGTGCGTTCGGCGGACTGAAATATTACAGTCTGCAGTGACGCCCAGGCCGGCACCGGGCAGCGGCGCATTTCATCTTCGTGCCGGCCGCGGCCTGCGGCGGACCAGCCTCGAGAGCCGGGGTCGAGGCGGGACGCCTGGATGCCAGGATCCTATGCCCCGGCCACCCAGTGCCCCGATTTGCCGCCTTCCTTTTCCAGCAGCCGGATGCCGTCCATGCGCATGCCGCGATCAACCGCCTTGCACATGTCGTAGATGGTGAGCAGGCCGACCTGTACCGCGGTGAGCGCCTCCATCTCCACCCCGGTGCGACCCACCGTTTCGGCGATGACCTCGCAGGCGATGCGGCTGGCCGCCTCGTCGATGCTGAAATCGACGGTGACCCGGGTGAGCGGAATCGGATGGCACAGCGGGATCAGCTCCGCCGTGCGCTTGGCACCCTGGATTGCCGCGATGCGGGCGATGCCGATCACGTCGCCCTTCTTGCTGTTGCCTGCCAGCACCATCGCGAGGGTCTCCGGCTTCATGCTGATCATGCCTGCGGCACGGGCGATTCGACGGGTTTCCGTCTTGGTGCCGACGTCGACCATATGGGCCTTTCCGTCGGCATCGAAGTGTGTGAAAGAGTCGCTCATTGTGAATTCCGATGGCGCCGATTGCTGGGATATGCGAGCTTGGAGAAGGCTGCGGGGAACCGCGTCGCAAGGGCGGCTATCATAGCACCGTGAAAAAACAACTCGCCTCCCTGCTGCTTTGCGCGCTCTTGCTTCCGCGCGCCTTCGCCGACGGCTTGCCCGATCTCGGAGATGTCGGCTCCGCCGAGCTGTCGCCGCAAGCCGAGCGGCGCATCGGCGAGCAGGCGATGGGCGAGATCCGATGGCGGGAGGCTGCCTACCTCGACGATGTGGAGGTAGAGGGCTATCTCAACAGCCTCGGCCAGCGGCTCGTGGCCGCGGCTCCCGCGAGTGGCGTCGATTTCAGCTTCTTTGCGGTGAGCGACCCGACACTCAATGCCTTCGCGCTGCCGGGCGGGTTCATCGGCGTTCATACCGGCCTGGTCCTTGCAGCGAGCACGGAATCCGAGCTCGCTTCGGTGCTCGGCCACGAGATCGCCCATGTGACGCAGCGGCATATTGCCCGCATGATCGGCAACCAGGGGCGTACCGGAATGGTGATGCTGGCGTCGATGATCGTTGCCATCCTGGCTGCGGGCAGCAGCCCCGATGCGGCCGAGGCGGCGATTGCCACCGGCCAGGCCACGGCCATGCAGTCACAGCTTGCCTATACCCGCGATTTTGAACGCGAGGCTGACCGCAACGGCCTCATGACCCTGCAGGCGGCAGGCTTCGACGTACGCGGCATGCCGGCCTTCTTCGAGCGCCTGCAGCGAAACAGCCGGCTCTACGAGAACAACGCGCCGGCCTATCTGCGCACCCATCCGCTCACCACCGATCGCATCACCGACATGGAGAACCGTGTCCAGGGACTCGGCTATCGACAAGTGCCCGATTCGCTCGAGTTCCGGCTGGTCCAGGCCAAGCTGCTGGCCCTGCAGGGCTCTGCCGCCGAGGCGGTGCGCGGGCTCGAAGCGCGCCTGAAGGGCAAGCCCGACGATCCGGTGCTGCGCTACGGACTGACGCGGGCGTTGCTGCGCATGGGACAGCTCGAACAGGCCCGCGCCAGCATGACGCTGCTCGCGCGCAACCCGCCGGCCTCGGCGATGGTGGAGGCGCTGGAGGCGGAACTGCTGGCCGCCGGCGGCGATCATGCAGCGGCGGCGGCCCATTACCGCGACGCCATCAAGCGCTATCCTCTCAGCCGTCCGCTCGCCTACGGGCTGGCAGACGAACTCATCGCGGCAGGTCGACCTGCGGAGGCGGCCGACATGCTGCGCAAGGATATTGTCAGCGCGCCCGACGACTATCGCCGCTGGGGCCTGCTCGCCAAGGCCGAGCTCGCCCGCGGCAGTCGCGCGGGGCGGCATCGGGCTCAGGCCGAGGTCTATCGTCTGCAGGGAAGCCTGCCCGCGGCGGTCGAACAGCTCGAACTCGCACAACGGGCAGGGGATGCCGATTTCTATACGATGTCGGCCATCGATGCGCGGCTGCGCGAACTGCGGACCCGCCTGCGACAGGAACGCGAGGCGCGCTGAAACGGGATTGCGTCAGCTCGGCGCAAGGCAATAGACTCAGAATCCTGCGGGATGCGTACTCGACGCGACCGACAACATCTACACGCAAGGAAAGGCAAGGAATGGATTTCGACAAGGAAGTGGATGCAAGGGGGCTGAATTGCCCGCTGCCGATTCTGCGCGCCAAGAAGGCGCTGGCCGAACTCGAAGCGGGGCAAATCCTGCGGGTGGTGTCGACCGATCCGGGCTCGGTCAAGGATTTCCAGGCCTTCGCCCGTCAGACCGGCAATGAGCTGGTGACCCAGGGTGAAACGGTGGACAAGGCCTTCGAGTTCTTCTTGCGCCGCAAGTAGGGAAATCCGCCGCTCGATGATGGTCGCCGCCCGGCGGCCATTTTTCGTCTGCGCCCGGAAGCCCTCACCGCAGGTATTGTGCGGCCACGCCTGGCCGGTGCGGCGTAAATCAACCGGTCGTCTCCGGAGCAGCCTGGGGGGCGTGCCTTCGGTGGCGCTCACCATTTGCCGTCGTTTCCCGGTTCGACCCCGATGCATCGCATCGAAGTTGTCCCGAACGGCGCTTGCATGGCGAGCCTATCGGCCGCGACACGCCCGACAAGGGCGCTCGCGGAGCCCTTGCCGCGGCTGGCAATCCGACGTTCGCTGCGCTGTTGAAAGCTTCGCGTCGTGCGGCGATCTCAGCGGCGCGAGGCGGATCCCGCACCCGCCGGGACGAAGGGTTCCACCTTGTCCTGTTCCGCGGGATCGTTGCGGGCAATAACCGCGCGCGCAGCCTCGGTGGCGCTCAGATTGACGGCCTGGTGCGCAATTCCCGGCGGGACGAAGAGAAAATCGCCCGCCTCGCTGACCACTTCGTTTTCCAGGTTCTCTCCCCAACGTGTCAACACCCTGCCTTCGAGCACGAAGATCCCGGTCTCGTAGCCGATGTGGCGATGCGGCTCTGCCTTTGCCCCGGGCGGAATCACCACGATGTGCATGGACAGGCCGAGTGCGCCCACGGTCTGCCCGGATAGGCCGATGAAGTACGGCAGGCGCTGCCGGGACATGACCTCGCGGTCGGGTCGAATGGCTTGAACGGTCTGCATGGGCTTCCCCTCGCGGCGTGATGTCGCCATCGAGTGAAACGTAGCACATGCCTGTGGCCGAATGTGAGCTTGGTGTGCCGGTCATGGGCTGCGCTCGGTGCTGCAGAGGCGGAAAGCCCCCTCCGCACCGCGTCGCCCTCCCGCCTAGCGCCTCAGTCGAGCAACGCGACCGACTTGATCTGCGCCCGCAGCGCGAGGCCCGCACGGATCTCCAGCCGCCTTGCGGAACGTTCGGTGATGCGCGCGAGCAGCGGTTCGCCGGCGCAGTCGAGGCGCACCAGCAACTGCCCGGGGGTGGTGGTCGGAGCGAGGTCGATGACGGTGGCCGCGACGCAGTTGAGGATCGAGGTCTGGTGCTGGGGGATCAGCGCGAGGCTGACGTTGCGGGCGTGAATGCGGCAGCGCAGTGGCGTGCCGACAGGCTCCGGTCGTTGCGACACCCAGATCTGCCCGCCCGCAAAGCGCAGGCGGCTGAGGTGGTCCGTTTCATGGCCGTCGATCACCGTGTCCAGCACCACCCCGGCGTCGTCGGCGAAGGCGGCGGGCAGGTCGATGCGCGACAGCACGCTGTTGAGCGCTCCGCTGGCGATCGCCCGGCCGGCATCGAGCAGCACCAGGTGGTCCGCCAGTCGCGCGACTTCGTCGGGCGCGTGGCTGACATAGATCACCGGAATCGACAGTTCGCGATGGAGTCGTTCCAGGTAGGGCAGGATCTCGCGTTTTCGCTTCAGGTCGAGCGCCGCGAGGGGTTCGTCCATGAGCAGGATGCGTGGCCCCGCGAGCAGCGCACGGGCGATTGCGGCACGCTGGCGCTCGCCGCCCGAGAGGCCCTCCGGGCTGCGTTCGAGCAGGGGGGCGATACCGAGCAGTTCCGTCACTTCGGGGAGCGAGAAGTGTTGCTGTTCGGCCGGCGCACGGCGCTGGCCGAACTCCAGGTTGCGGCGGACCGACAGATGCGCGAACAGGCTCGCCTCCTGGAACACCACGCCGAGCGCCCGTTGGTGTGGCGGCACGAACAGGCCGCGCGATTCGTCCTGCCAGACCTCGTCGCCCAGGGCCACATAGCCGTCGGCGGCGCGCTCCAGCCCGGCGATGGCCCGCAGGCAGGTGGTCTTGCCCGAGCCCGAGGGCCCGAACAGCGCGGTAATGCCATGGCCGGGCAACTCGAGATCGACGTCGAGGCGGAAGTCGGCGCGGGCGATCCGGAGCCGTGCGCGGATGCGGCTGTCGGTGGCGCTCATGGGCGCGCCCGCCGGCCCGGGTTGAGGGTGTACAGGGTGAGCAGCACGGCGAAGCTGAACAGCACCATACCGCCCGCGAGCCAGTGGGCCTGGGTGTATGCGAGCGCCTCGACGTGATCGTAGATCTGCACCGAGACGACCCGTGTTTTCTCCGGGATGTTGCCGCCGATCATGAGCACCACGCCGAACTCGCCGACGGTGTGGGCGAAACCGAGGATCGCGCCGGAGAGGAAACCGGGCCGCGCGAGCGGCACGGCGACCGACCAGAAGCTGTCCCAGGGGCCGGCGCGCAGCGTGGAGGCCACTTCGAGCGGGCGCTCGCCGATGGCTTCGAAGGCGTTCTGGATCGGCTGCACCACGAAGGGCAGTGAATAGAACACCGAGGCCACCACCAGACCGCTGAAGGTGAACGGCAGTACGCCCAGTCCCAGCGCTTCGGTAAGCCTGCCGATCGGGCCATGCGGGCCCATGGTGATCAGCAGGTAGAAGCCGATGACGGTGGGCGGGAGCACCAGCGGCAGCGCGACGATGGCGCCGACCGCCCCCTTGAGGCGCGAGCGGGTACGCGCCAGCCACCAGGCGATCGGCGTGCCGATGATCAGCAGCAGCACCGTGACCACGCTGGCCAGCTTGAGTGTCAGCCAGACGGCGGCAAGGTCCTGGGAGGCGGCGGTCATGTGGTTTTCAGCTTGGAGGTGGAGAACGGAACGCGCACTTTACACAGCGCGGTGCTGCCATCGAAGCGCGCATCGGGCAGTGCTCCACCGGCCTCGATCCGGGCTGGCGCTTCGGTCTCGTTGGACACCTCGACCACCATCGGCCACTGGCGCGGCAGCCACCGGCCGGTGCTCACCGCCGGGGCTCGCTCAAGGCAGTTCATAGCCATAGCTGCGGATCATGGCGCGGGCCTTGTCGCTCTTGAGGAAGGCGATCAGCGCAGCCGCGGCCGGATTGTCGGCGCCCTTGACCAGCAGCACCGCATCCTGGCGGATCGGCTCGTAGAATGCGGCCGGGACATCCCAGCGCGATCCGCCCAGCGCCTTCCCGTCCTTGAGCAGCTGCGATGCGGCAACGAAGCCGAGCTCGGCGTTGCCGGTGGCAACGAACTGGAAAGTCTGGGTGATGTTCTCGCCCTGCACCAGCCGCGGGCCGAGAGCCGGCAGGGCACCGAGTTTCTCGAGGGTGCTCATTGCCGCCGCGCCGTAGGGCGCGGTGCGCGGATTGGCCACGGCAAGATGGCGGAAGCTGCCGCTCTGGAGGACGGCGCCCCGGTCATCAACCACGCCTTCGTCGGGCGACCACAGCACCAGCCTGCCGATCGCGTAGGTGAAGCGGCTGGGAGCCTTGGCGAGCCCTTCGCGGGCGAGGCGCGCCGGGGTTTCGTCGTCGGCTGACATGAAGATCTCGAACGGGGCGCCGTTGGCGATCTGCGCATACAGCTTGCCGGTGGCCCCGAAGGCCAGCACGGCCCGGTGGCCGCTATCGGCGCCGAAGGCTGCGGCGATCTTTTGCATCGGCGCGGTGAAGTTGGCCGCAACGGCAACGTGCACCTCGCCAGCGCGGGCGGGTGCGGCGCCCAAACCGAGCACCGCGATGAGCGCGCCTAGGGAAGCGGAAAGTCGCTGGAACATGATGGGCGCCGGGTTCAAAGGTATTGGCACAGGATCACCGAAGAGGCCTTGAAGGCCGCGCAGGCTCGGCCGCCCACGGCGAGGCCGAGACTGTCGACGCTTTCCTGGGTGATCACCGCGCAGACACTGCGTCCGCCCGGCAGGGCGATGGAAACCTCGGCGTTGACCGTACCGCAGTGGATACGGCTGATCTCGCCCCATAGCTGGTTGCGCGCGCTGATGCGCAGTTGCGGGTCGGCCAGCACCAGCACCGAAGACGACTTGACCAGCGCGGTGAGTTCGCTGCCGATCGCAAGGCCGAGCGCGGCCGCAGAATCGTGGGTGATCACGGCGGCGATCTCGCTCTGCGAATCGAGCCTGAGGCGCACTTCGAAATCGACCTGCCCTTCGCGCAGCGCCACCACCGTGCCAGCGAACTGGTTGCGGGCACTGGTCTTCATCGACATGCGCTTGAGCAACTGGCGGAAGTGGGCGAGATCGCCGGCCGCGCCTTCGCTAAGGCCCTCGGCGAGGGTTGCGAGAGCGCCCTGGTACTCGGCCTCGAGCGCGCGGTAAAGCGCTACGGTGCGCCGGCCATGCTCGGTGAGCCGGGTGCCGCCGCCCTTGCGACCGCCAGCGGAGCGGACCACCAGCGGCTGCTCGGCGAGGTTGTTCATCGCATCGATGGCATCCCATGCCGCCTTGTAGGAAATTGGCACCCTTGGCGCAGCCTGCGAGATCGAGCCGTACTTCTCCACCGCCTCGAGCAGGCGCACCCGGGTGTCGCCAAGGAAACTGCCAAACTCGGTGTCGACCTCGATACGCCCGCGCAAGCGCGGTGGGGATCTTTCCATTTGCCTCTTGTCCTGCGCTATGTTGTGAGATACATAACGATATTTTGGCGCCTTGTCCATCCCCATGTGGCCGACGAATCGCAAGGAGCACTATCTTTGCAGTCGAAAGGCGTTTCCTGACCGAATGCGGGCACGCCTCGAATCCTTCACCATGTTTGCCAGGACGTGGCGAAAGGCGAGCAGTCGGATCGACGCCGCAGCAGCGCATCATGCAGATCAGTGCATGGAACGTCTTTGAAGGGACGGTGAGCGCGCTCATCGCAGGCGAGGTACGGTGGTGAGCCTCAACGGCGTGGATGCGCTCGGACTCGCGATCGGCAAGCCGGTAACGGCCATTGTGAAGGAGCCGTGGGTGATGATGCACTCCGGGGCGGGCGACGGGGGCCAGCAGATCGGCTCGTCCGCCCGCAACCAGCTTGCCGGTGTGGTCGAGCATGTGGACCACGGCGCAGTGAGTTGCAAAGTCGGCCCGATCAGCCGAGATGCCTGCTCGAGGCTTTCGAACGGGACCTCACGCCGAAGATTTCGATTGGAACGAACGACGAAGAAGCACGGACCCGGCTGGCAGAGACGCGTGAGCTGTTTCGGTCGGGCCTCGCCGCGGCGCCGCTCCCTTGCGGGCCGTCGAGCTGGTCATTTCAACCGGGGTCGAGTAGGGCGGATGAGCGAAGCGGCATCCGCCGTGCGCTGCCGGCTGAACCTACCGCTGGTCAAAGGCGCTGCGTCACCTTCCGATCCCGGAGCCGTTCGGCGAACGACTGCGTGGCAAGGGTCTGGCAGCAAAGGCGGTCATCGAAGCCGCCACTCGAAAATCCGGTCACCTGATAATGGCGTGGTGCAATCGGGAGAGCCATTTCGAGCAGCTTCTTGCCAGCCGGCGCCTGACGCGAAAGCTCGGGTTTGACACCCCGACCCATATCGGAGCCTTCACCAAACCCGGGGCCATTCAGCAGCAGGCCGAAGGCCGGCGTGGCCCGAACTCGGTGGGGGCCGGCCGCCAGCTCGAGCAGGCTCGCTGCGGTGCAGCGGAACAGGGCATCTAGGAGCCAGCACGGGTGGCGGGCCGCCCGTGGGTTGAGGAAGAGGCCCGCCACCTGCATCAAACTGAACTCCTCGAACAATAGTGTCGGCAGGGCATGATCACGGCCGGGATACTGACCGGCGCGACGGAAGTTGGGGGCCCGCGCAAAGCTTAGTGCCGGAGCGCGCGAGTCGCCAGCTTCATGCAAACGAGATCGCAGGCCGTCCGGCGCATTCCATTGACTGCTGGAGGCGTCCGACCGCATGGCCGATCAGCCCACCCTGACCTCGACCTCCATCCCCTCGAAGGCGTCGGCCGCGCCCACATAACTGCCCGATACGGGCATCAGCAGCGTGATGTCACGGGCCACGGCGACCGGAACCAGATTGAATCCGCCGATGCTGCGGTTGGTTGGATCGAAGTTGATCCAGCCCGCCCCGGGCACATAGACCTCTGCCCACGCGTGGGTGGATCCGGACCCCGCGGAACCCGTCGCGGTGCTTTGCGGGTCGTACAGGTAGCCCGACACGATGCGGGCGCCCATGTCGAGGCTGCGCACCGCCTCGGCGAACAATATTGCGAAGTCGCGGCACGAACCCTTGCCGCGCTCGAGCGATTCGATCGGCGTCTGGGTTCCTTCGCTTTCGCGCACCTCGTACTGCAAGGCTTCGGACACGCCGTGGCTGATCGCCTTGAGCAATTCCAGCGTGTCGGGTGCGGCGCCCCGCACGAATGAGCGAGCCCACTTGTGCAGGCGTCCCATCGGGTCGAGGTATTGCTGGATCGCGAGGGCGCCCAGATCGGCGCGATCATCGTTCGAATAGAAGAACGGGTAGGTGAGGGCAGTTGCCGCAATATTGAAGATCGGCCAGGGGTTGCCGGTGAGATCCAGCTCGACCTTGCTTTCGATCCGCAAGGTGTCGGTCTTGCCGGTGAACGACGCGGTCGCGACGGCATTGCCGGAGACATCGTGCGCCCAGCTTATCGTCGCCTCGGGAGACACCTCCAGGGCGTGTGATACGAGCTGCAGTTCACGACTCTCCCTGGGGCGCAGCATCAGCCGGTGCGGGTTCAGGCTGACGGCGCTGCGATAGCGATAGAGCGTTGTGTGAGTGATTCGGATTCGGGTCACGGTGCGGGGCTCCTGAAGTGCCTCCAGACTAACACCTCGGCGGACGCGAGCCGGCGAGAAAGGCCACACGAGCGTCCTCGTACCGGGCTCGCTCAACGCGCAGAGCATCGAGGTTCATCGATCGCGTTCTCGATAGCGAAGCCCGGTTGCACGGCGCGATCCGAAGCGGGGAAGGACTGGGCCTGGGCCACGGTTTCGCCTGCCGGCGTGCGCGCTGCCGCCCAGGCCAGCAGCGCCACGGCGCCGAGAATCAGCGGCAGCGCGGTCCACGTTTCGGGCGCGATCGTCTCGCCACCCAGCCATGCGCCGACCAGCAACGCCACCGGCGGATTGACGTAGGCATAGCTGGTGGCGAGCGCGGGCGAGACGTGGGCGACCAGGTACATGTAGGCGGAGAACGCGATCAGCGAGCCGAACACCACGAGATAGGCCCAGGCCAGCAGCGGCCGCCAGTCCGCGGCGATCGCCCAGCTTTCGCCCTTGAGCGCGCTGACGATCAGCAGCAGCGTTCCGCCGAGCAGCATTTCAGCGGCGAAGCCGCTGGCGCCGGCGGGGATGTCGAGGCGTCGCGACCATTGCGAGCCGAAGGACCAGCAGGTAATGGCGAAGAGGATTGCCGCGGTACCGAGCGGGCTGGCGCGGAACTCTGCGCCGCCGGTGAGCAGCACCACGCCGATGCTGCCGAGCAGCACCGCCAGCCATTCCAGCGCCCCGGGGCGCCGCCCGAAAACGCCCGACCACAAGGCCGCGCAAAGCGGCAGGGCGCCGATCAGCACGGTGGTCGCTCCGGAGCTTATCCACTGCTCGGCGGTGGCCACGCCGCCCATTCCGCAGCCCAGCAACAAGGCCCCGATGGCACCGCAGTCGCGCCACTGGCGGGCCGTTGGCAGCGGCGCCCCGCGCAGGCGCTGGAAGGTCATCAGCAGGGCCCCGGCGACGAGGAAGCGGATCGCCATCTGGAACAGCGGCGCGAAGCCTTCGAGGGCGACACTGATCGCGAAGTAGGTCGTTCCCCACACGAGGTAGACCGCCAGCAGGCAGGCGAGGACGGGAAGGCGGAGGGTACGCATGGGTGGGCTCGACGGGTGTTTCAAGGGCTCCATGTTATTTGGGCAGTGCCGCGACTGGAATTGCGATACTGCACCAGATCGCAAGATCGGGATTAATATCCAAGGAAAAACTGCGTCTTGGGATTGAAAATAAATGGATGCGCTCGACTACCGAATTCTCACGCAGCTGTCGGACAACGCCCGACGGCCGTTTGCCGAGCTGGCACGCGAACTCGGGGTCTCGCAACCCACGGTGGCGGAGCGGGTGCGGCGCATGGAAGAGCGTGGGGTGATCCTGGGCAGCAGCCTGCGGCTCGACTACGGCAAGCTCGGTTTTCCGATCACCGCGCTGGTGCGGATCGTACTGAATACCCGGGATCAGTATCGCCTCGAGGACATCGCCCGCGGCCAGCCACAGGTGGTGGAGATGCATCGGCTCACCGGCGAGGACAGCCTGATCGCACGGGTGGTGGCGCGCTCGGTCGAAGACCTCGCCGCGGTGATCGAGACCTTGTGCCAGTTCGGCCAGTCGAACACCTCGCTGGTGGTGTCCACGCCGATTCCGGTACGCAGCCCTATCGACGCCCTGATGCCCAGGAAGACCAAGGCTACGACGCCTGCCAAGCCCACCTGAGTGCTCAGAAAAGCTCCATCTGCGTGGTGTTCGGGCGCGGCGGCGCGAAGCGACTGCAGTCGAGCTTGCCTCGCCCTGGGTTCAGACCGAGGCGACGGACGCAATTCCTGAAACGCTGGGCGTAGAGATCGGCGAAAATGCCTTCGCCGCGCATGCGCGTGCCGAACTCGGTGTTGTTGAGCTCACCACCGCGCAGCTCGCGCAACCGGTTGAGGATCCGCGCGCTGCGCTGCGGATAGTGGCTTTCGAGCCAGTCGGCGAAGAGCGCCCTGAGCTCATGGGGAAGCCTGAGCAGTACGTAGCCGGCCTTCTGCGCACCCGCAGCGCTGGCGGCCTCGAGTACCCGTTCGAGCTCATGATCGTTGAGTGCCGGGATCAATGGTGCCATGAGCACCCCGACGGGGACGCCGGCGGCCTGCAACCGGCCGATCATCTCGAGGCGCCGTTCGGGCGTCGGCGCGCGCGGTTCCATCTTTCGTGCCAGCGCCTTGTCGAGGGTCGTGACCGAGATCATCACCTCGGCGAGGCCGTCGGCGGCGAGCTCGGCGAGCAGATCGAGGTCCCGCTCGATCAGCACGCCCTTGGTCACGATCGAGACCGGATGACGGGTTTCGGCCAGCACTTCGAGGATCGAGCGCGTCACGCCGAGTCGGCGTTCGATCGGCTGCCAGGCGTCGGTATTCACCCCCAGCGCGATCGGTGCGCAGCGATAGCCGGGTCGCGCCAGCTCCTCGCGCAGGCGTGCCGCCGCGTCGGGCTTGCACACCAGCCGTGTCTCGAAGTCGAGGCCCGGCGAGAAGCCCAGATAGGCGTGACTCGGGCGCGCGAAACAGTAGCAGCAACCGTGCTCGCAACCGCGGTAGGGGTTGATCGAGCGGTCGAAGGGCACATCGGGCGAGCGATTGAAGGTGATCACCGAGCGCGCGCTGTCCTCGCTCAGTATCGTCTGCGGTGCGTCGGTGAGCCGCTCGTCCGCGTCGCTCCATCCGTCGTCGAAGTGCTCGCGCTGCCATTCGGCGAAGCGGCTGTCTGGCTTGAGGGCGCTGCCTCTGCCACGGGGAGGGGGTGGAGTCTTGGCGGTGCTCATGCAGGCGGACGTGGCCGGGGTTGGTCCGCACCATCTTCGGCCGCCGATCCACGGCGGTCAAGCAACCGCGAAGCGAGCCGGCGGTGGCATGCGCAGCGCATTAATGTGGGGTTAAGGAAGCGGGCGCGAGAATAGGCGTGTCGATGCCAAACATGAGGTAACAGCCATGAATCACGCTCGGTCCGAAGGGACGATACTGGTGTGGGATTTTCCAACCCGCGCATTTCACTGGATGCTGGCGATCTCCTTCCTGGTCGCCTATGTCACCAGCGAATCGGAAACATGGTTCGGCATCCACCTGATGAGTGGTGTGACCCTCGTCGGCTTGATTGTCTTCCGCCTCTTCTGGGGGCTTGTCGGGACTCGCCACGCGCGCTTTGGGGCCTTGCGGGTGGCGCCCGCCGCCGTGCTGCGCTACCTCAAGAGCCTGCTCGGGTCCGCGCCTGAACATCACGTGGGGCACAACCCTGCGGGCAGCGTTGCGATCTTGTTGTTGCTGGGGCTGGGGCTTGGTGCCGGGCTGACCGGCTTGTCGCTGTATTACGAGCTCGGCGGCGAGTGGCTCAAGGATATCCACGAATTCTGCGCCAACGCCTTGCTCGCGGTGGTGCTGATCCACATCGCAGGGGTGGTGGTGAGCAGCTTCCTGCATCGGGAAAACCTCGCCCGGGCAATGGTGAATGGCTACAAGAAGGGCGGGCCGGGCGATGCCGCAGGGCGTGCGCACCGCGGCGTGGCGATGCTGCTGGTGGCCGCGGTGATCGCCTGGTGGGCGAGCTATGCCCTCGGCGTGGTCACGGTTGATGTGCCGGCCATCATGCAGGAAAAGCACGACGGGCATGAAGGCTACGACCACGATTGAGTCAGTTCGAAGGATAAGGAGATCATCATGTGGCAAAAGAACGTTGGTGTGGTTATGGCGTTGGCTGCATTTCTGTCGCCAGTGGCTTGGGCGGATGAAAAGGCTCAGTCGGCGGAGCGCGAGACGAGTCGCAACGAACAGCGTGAAGAGGTCCGCGAGCAGGTCTACGGCTACCAGCTCATGACGCCTGCCGAACGCGATGCCTACCGTGAGCGCATGCGTGCGGCGCGGACGGTCGAGGAGCGCGAGCAGCTCCGTCTCGAGCACCATGCCCGGATGCAGGCGCGTGCGAAGGAGCAGGGGGTGGACCTGCCGGATATGCCGATGATGCGGGGCCAGGGCATGGGCGGCGGTGCCGGGATGGGGCCTGGCGGTGGCATGGGGCGCGGTCGTCAGTAGTCGCGGAAGGGGCTGCGCATGGCGGCACCCCTTGCACGCGGTGCCCTGGCCTGTCTTGCGCCGGGGGCGCTCAAGGCAGCCAGGTCTTGCGAATCTTCTCGAGGCTGCCGTTCTCGGCGGTCAAGTGCACCCACTGGTCGACGTAGTGTTTGAAGACCGCGTCACCGCGTGGCAGCAGGAAGCCCTTTTCCGAGAAGGTGAAGGGTTTGTCCGGATGGACCGCACACAGACCCGGCCGCAGTTTCTGCTGCAGTAGCGTCTCTTCGGCATCGGTCATCATGAGGTCGACCTTGCCCTCCAGGATCTGGTCGAAAATGGTGACGTTGTCGTTATAGACCTCGATCTTTGCCTGCTTGAGGCTGGCGCGGGCAAAGCGCTCGTTGGTGCCGCCCGGGTTCACCACCGCGGTGACCCCGGGCTGGTCGATCTGCTCCAGGGTCTGGAACTTGTCGACATTTTCACAGCGGGTGATCGGGGTCTTGCCCGAGCGGGCGGTGGGGGCCGAGTAATAGGCTTGGCGGGCGCGATCCAGGGTCACCGAGATGCCGCCAACGGCGATGTCGCAGACTCCGCTGGTGTAGTCCTTCATGAGCGTGGGCCAGCTGGTCTTGACGAACTCCACCTCGGCGCCAAGGCTCTTGCCGAGGTCCTTGGCCAGGTCGATGTCGATGCCTTCGAAGGCGCCATTATCGGGGTTGAGGTAGGTGTAGGGCTTGTAGTCGCCGGTGGTGCATACCGTGAGCTTCTTGGCTGCGACGATCGTGTCGAGCCGGCTGGCCATGCTCAGCGGGCCCTCAGCATGCGCCGAAAACTGTGTGGCGACGCCAAGCAGCAGGGCGATGCCGAGACAAAGCGTTTTTTTCTTCATGGGTTTCACTCCTTGTTGTGAAGCGTGGGGCGCTGCTTGCGTAAGCCCCGAGGCCTTGGACGGCCGCGACGCCGTTCGCTCACTTGCCGGTTACAACCGGGATTCCTTTGAGGTCCCCATTCTGGGGTGCGGGCGGGAGTTTCGCCAAGGCCGTCGAGAATACCGGCTCGAGCCCGAATTTACCCACCAGCGGGGCTTCGCTCGCCGCCACCTTGCGCAGGCTGGCCTGCTTGACATGACCGAAGCCGCGCAGCGCGCGCGGCAGCCCGGCGAGCGCGATCGCGTCTGCCAGGTTGTCGCGATCCAGCCTCCCCAGCAGGGCCTCGATGAGCCGTGGGTAGGCTGCGGCCAGCTCGCGCTCCATGCCTCGCTCGGCGCTGCGGCCGAAGACGTCGAGCCAGCTTCCACGCAAACGTCTGCCCTTCGCCAGCAGCTTCATTGCCGACATCAGCCAGGGGCCGAGTTCGATCTTGCGGGCTCGCCCCGTGGCATCCTGGCGGGCGAGCAGTGGCGGGGCCATGTGGAAGGTGAGGCGCAGATTGCCGTCGAAGGTCTCGCCAAGCTGCCGCGCGAAGCGGCCGTCGGTGAACAGCCGGGCCACTTCGTACTCGTCCTTGTAGGCGAGCAGCTTGGCGTAACCGAAGGCGACCGCCGCGGTAAGGGCGAGCGGAACGCCCTCGCCGACGACCCGCCGTTCGGCTGCGCGCACCGTGTCCACCAGCTTGCGGTAGCGCGCGGCATAGGCGGCATCCTGGTAGTCGGTCAGATGGGCCTCGCGATGGGCGATCAGGGCCTCGAGCGTCATCGCCCTGCCTGCAGGTTCGTCGGCCATCTCGAGCACCAGATCGGGCTTCTCCGCGGCGAGGCGGCCAAGGTGGAAGGCCATGCGGTTCATCTCGATGGCGACGCCATTGAGCTCGATGGCACGTTCGATCGCGACCAGCGACACCGGCACCAGGGCGCGCTGCCAGGCATAGCCGAGCAGCAGGATGTTGGCACCGATGGAATCGCCGAGCAGGCGCAGCGACAAGTCGTAGGCATCGATCGATTCCATGGCCTCGCTGCCCGCGGCAAAGCGCATCTTCTCGAGCAGCGCGTCGGCATGGAGGTTCGCGTCAGGGTCGCGCACGAACTTGTCGGTGGGGTTCTGGTGCTCGCTCGAGATGATGCGAGTGCGGCCGTGGCGCACGGTCTGCAGCGCGTCGGCCGAGGCGCCCACCACCAGGTCGCAGGCCAGCAGCAGGTCAGCCTGCTGGGTGTCGATGCGCACCTGGTTGAGCAGGTCGGGCCGTTTTGCCCAACGGATGAAGGCCAGCACCGCGCCGCCTTTCTGGGCGAAGCCCATGAAGTCGAGCTGCGAGCTGGCCATGCCGTCGAGGTGGGCCGCCATGCTCACCAGCGCGCCGACGGTGACCACCCCGGTGCCGCCGACGCCGGTGATCAGCATGTCGTAGGGGGCCTCGTCCAGCTGCGCGGCCGGTATTGGCAGATGCGTGATGAGATCGTCGAGGCGCCGGCGGTCGAGCTTGCCGACCCGCTTCTTGAGCGTTGCACCGGCCACCGAGACGAAGCTCGGGCAGAAGCCCTGCACGCAGGAGTAGTCCTTGTTGCAGGATGATTGCTCGATCTGGCGCTTGCGGCCCAGCGGTGTCTCGAGCGGCTGCACCGACAGGCAGTTGGATGCCTCGCCGCAATCGCCGCAGCCCTCGCACACCTCGGCGTTGATGAAGATGCGCCGGTCGGGATCCGGGAATTCCTTCTTCTTGCGGCGGCGGCGCTTCTCGGCGGCACAGGTCTGGTCGTAGATCAGGCAGGTGACCCCGCTGATCGCACGCATCGTGCGCTGCACCTCGTCCATCTCGCTGCGGTGGTGGAAGGTGGTGCCCGGCGGGAAGAGCCCGCCCTGGCCCCTGTATTTTTCCGGCTCGTCCGACACCACGGCGACTCGCTCCACGCCCTCCGCCTCGACCTGGCGGGCGATGCGCTCGACGCCGATCACGCCGTCCACCGGCTGGCCGCCGGTCATTGCCACCGCATCGTTGTAGAGAATCTTGTAGGTGACGTTGGCGCGCGCAGCGATGGCCTGGCGGATGGCGAGAATGCCGGAGTGGAAATAGGTGCCGTCGCCGAGGTTCTGGAAGACATGCTGGCGGCGCGTGAAGCGCCCGTGGGCTGCCCAGTCCACACCTTCGCCGCCCATCTGGATCAGGCCGGTGGTGGAACGGTCCATCCACGAAGCCATGAAGTGGCAGCCGATGCCAGCCTGGGCAATCGAGCCTTTGGGTACCTTGGTTGAGGTGTTGTGGGGGCAGCCCGAGCAGAAGTAGGGCAGCCGGCGCACCGCGTCGCCGGCATTCGAAAGGACTTCCGGGGCGGTGAAGTCGCGGACGTGCTCGCGTCGGTCGAGGGCCGGCTTGTGGCGCGCCAGCCAGTCGGCGAAGACCGGCATGATCCGCGAGGGGCGAAGTTCGCCCAGCGCCGACAGGAGTGGAGCGCCGTCGGCGTCGGCCTTGCCGATGACCCGCGGGCGCTTGCCGACGCGATTGAAGAGCAGCTCCTTGAGCTGGCGCTCGACCACGGGGCCTTTTTCCTCCACCACGAGGATCTCGTCGAGGCCGTCGACAAAGGTCGCGATACGCGTCGGCTCGAGCGGAAAGACCAGCCCGACCTTGTAGATGCGGATGCCCGCGGCCTCCAGATCGGAAAGCCGCAGCTCGAGTCGGCGCAGCACCTCGAGAAAGTCATAGTGGGCCTTGCCGCAGGTGACAATGCCCAGATCCGCCGCGGGAGCAGACGCGATCCAGCGGTCGATGCTGTTCTTCCGCGCAAAGGCGCGGGCTGCGTCGAGCTTGCGGGCGAGGCGCTGTTCGAGTGCCAGGCTGGGCAGGTCGGGCCAGCGATAGTGCAGTCCGTCGGCGGGTGGGGCGAAGTCGTCGGGCGGCGGGAATTCGACCCTGACCTGATCGAGATCCACCGTCATGCCACTCTCGACGACCTCGGATATGGCCTTGAAGCCGACCCAGTTACCGGAGAAGCGCGACATCGCCCAGCCGTAGAGTCCAAATTCGAGATACTCGGCGACGTTCCCAGGATGAAGCACAGGCATGCTCCATGCCTGCATGGTGAAATCGCTCTGGTGTGGCATGGATGACGAGACGCAGCCGTGGTCGTCGCCGGCTACCACCAGCACGCCGCCGTGGGGCGACGATCCATAGGCGTTGCCGTGCTTGAGCGCGTCGCCGGCGCGATCGACCCCCGGCCCCTTGCCGTACCAGATCGCAAAAACGCCATCGACCGTGCGCTCGGGGTCGGATTCGACCTGCTGGCTGCCGAGCACTGCGGTGCCTCCCAGTTCCTCGTTGATTGCCGGGAGGAATTCGATCCGCGCGTCGGCAAGCTGCTGGTGTGCTTTCCACAGACCCTGGTCGTAGCCGCCCAGCGGGGAGCCGCGATAGCCGCTGATGAAACCCGCGGTGTTCAGTCCGCGCCCGGCATCGAGCCGCGCCTGCATCAAGGGCAGACGCACGAGCGCCTGAATGCCGGTCAGGAAGACCACGCCACGCGTGGCGTCGAGGTTGTCGGCGAGTCGGTATTCGGGATGGGCGAGCGAGGTGGCGGGGTGCCGCGGCTCGCCCACTCCTGCGAGAGAGGCCTGCATCGTCATTGTCTCCGTCGGGACGGTCGCACGCCGTCGCACTTCT
The DNA here is from genome assembly GCA_024235595.1 of Zoogloeaceae bacterium. Taxonomy (GTDB): domain Bacteria; phylum Pseudomonadota; class Gammaproteobacteria; order Burkholderiales; family Rhodocyclaceae; genus Cognatazoarcus. The sequence goes on from JACKMC010000002.1 coordinate 415,186, forward strand.
TGTACTGATATTTCAAGCTTAGGGGAGCGCTCGGGGCCAGAAGTTTCTGGTTTACCGTTCTGAGGCAAGAAATGAGGATGTCTGTCCTCAGATTTGTTGGTTGGAGGGGTGATGGCGCTCGATCGGCTCGCGCGACGCATGCTGACGGAACTGCGGCGGGATTCCCGGCTGTCGGTACAGGATCCGGCAAACCGCGTCGGGAGATCTTCCACGCCGTGCTGGCGGCGGCTCGAGGAGATCGAAAAGAACGACCTGATCCGGCGCTACACGGTTTTGCTCGACCGCGAGGCACTGGGGCTCAAGGAATGTCTGCTCGCGCATGTCACGCTGCAGCGCCATGCCGGGCAGACTGCGGAGGAGTTCGAGCGTGCGGTACTGGCCCAGCCGGAGGTGATCGAGTGCTACTCGACCACGACGGGCGACGCGGACTACATCCTCAAGGTAGTGGGGCCCGACATGAAAGCCTACGACGGTTTCCTGCAGAAGCGGATCTTCGCATTCCCCGGGGATGCCAGCGCGCGCACTGCGGTGGTGCTGCGCGAGGTCAAGTACGACACCTTGCCGCCGCTGGATTGAGTCGCGGCCGCCGCCTCAGTTGTCGCGCCAGCCGATCTCGGCGGCGGTGCCCGGTCCGACCATGGTCGCCGCGAGCGAGCGGGGTATCTCGGCCTCGGTGGTGCTGATCGCGATGCGCCCGGCCATGATCTCCGCGCGCCGCTGGGGCAGCACGGGCGCCTGATGCGGATCCGCATAGCCGCTGGGGAAGTGCGGCTGCAGTGTGGACGGGTCGTATTTGTCGCTCGCACCGAGCGTGTGCAGCAACTCGTGCGCGATGACGACTGTGTTGCCACCGTCCTCGGCACGGCTGGCGAAGGCGTTGACCAGGCCGATCATGCCCTTCTCGAGCCCCACCGAATGTCCGAGCGCTGCGTGGGCCTGCGGATCGTGGAACAGCACGAAGATCCTGATGTCGGGCCGGGGACCCGGAATTTCGTCGTTGCGCCACGCCCAGTAGCGCATCTGCAGGCTCCACGCGATCGCCGCCAGGGCATTGCCATCGTGCGGCGGCAACGGGGGCGGCGCAGCGAGCGGTCGCGCGAGCGTGATCATCACCGGGCGGAGTTCCTGAACGCCGTAGGCTCTGGCCTGGGCGGCGAAGTATTCCTCGATCGGCTTGAAGCGAGACTGATCGAGCCGCGCGAGATAGTCGTTCGACACCGTGCTGCCGTCGCCGTTCACCGGGTAGATGCCGACGATCAGCGAGCGTTGCCATTCGCTGGCCGTGACCCGGGCCCGCCAGGCGCCGACGGCGACGGTGGCGAGCACGAAAAGCAGCAGCAGGATGCGCAGCTTGCGGAACAAGGGCGTCCCTTCGCTCAGTTGGCCCGCGGGGCAGCCTCACTCGCGGCAAGGCGCTGAGCCTGCCACGACCAGCTCCGTTCCCACGCGGCGCGTACCAGGTTCGGATACTCGGCGCGGCCAAGGCTGCCGTTGTAGCGGCCCAGTGCCCGGAACAGATTGCCCTTCTCGATATCGAGGTAGTGGCGCAGGATCGTGCAGCCGTAGCGCAGGTTGGTGCGCAGGTGGAACAGATTGTCGTCGCCGCGCCCGAGCAGCTTCGTCCAGAACGGCATGACCTGCATGAAGCCGCGCGCGCCGGCGCTGGAAACCGCGTATTTGCGGAAGTTGCTTTCGACCTGCACCAGGCCCAGCACGAGTTGCGGGTCCAGGCCCGCCCGCGTGGCTTCGTAGTGGACCGTCTTGAGCAACTCGAGCCGATAGTCCGGGTCGGGAATTCGCTTGGCGAGCCGGGCCGACATTGCGGCAAGCCAGCGCTCTTTCTCGGCTTCGCTGGCGAACACGGGTTCGGGCGATGCCGCGTCGCTCACCGCTTCGTGCAGCGCGGCCTGGACACTGGCCGCGAGGGGCTCGTACTGTTGGTTGCCGGCGCCAGCCACGCCCGCAGACAGCAGCGCCCACGCTGCCGCGGCGCAGCAAAGGCTGCGTTGCAGAGCGGAGTGCTTGTTTGCCGTGCGGGTGTGCGGCATCAGCGTCGACCCTTCAGCCGATCGATGATGGTCGCGGCGATCTCGCTCACCGGGAGCTTGGCGGCCTCTGCATCCCGGCGCCCCTGGTATTCGACAAGGCCTTCCTTGAGGCCCCGATCGCCGATGGTGACGCGGTGGGGTACGCCGATGAGTTCCCAGTCGGCGAACATTACACCGGGGCGTTCGTCGCGATCGTCGATGATCACGTCGACGCCCGCGTCGAGCAGCGCTGCGTAGATCCGGTTCGCTTCATTGCGCACGGCTTCGGACTTGCTCCAGCCAATCGGGCACACGACCACCTCGAAGGGCGCGATCGAGGTCGGCCAGATGATCCCGCGGGCGTCGTTGTTCTGCTCGATCGCGGCACCCAGGATGCGGGTCACGCCGATGCCGTAGCAGCCCATCTCGAAGTGCTTGGGGCGGCCATCCTCGTCGAGGAAGGTTGCGTTCATCGCTTTCGAGTACTTGGTGCCGAGATAAAACACATGTCCGACTTCGATGCCCCGCTGGATCGCCAGCCTTCCCTTGCCATCGGGTGAGGGGTCTCCTTCGACCACGTTGCGGAAATCCGCGACGAGATCGGGCTCGGGCAGGTCACGCCCCCAGTTCGCTCCGGTGAAGTGAAAATCCTCGGCATTCGCGCCGCAGATGAAGTCGGCCATCAGCGCAACGGTGCGGTCGGCGATCACCTTGACAGGCTTGGCGAGCCCGATCGGGCCGAGATAGCCAGGCCTGCAGCCGAAGTGCTCGTGGATTTCGGCCTCGGTGGCAAAACGGAAGCCGCCCTTCAGCGGTTCGAGCTTGCCGGCCTTGACTTCGTTGAGGGCGTGGTCGCCGCGCACCAGCAGCAGCCAGATGGTGCTGCCGGCGGGATTGCCCTCATCGTCCACTTCGTCGGTAGCGAGCACCAGCGACTTCACCGTGGTGTCCAGCGGTACGCCCAGGAGTTCGGCTACATCAGCGCAGGTGGCCTTGCCCGGGGTGGGGGTCTTTTCAAGCGGCTTCGCGGCTGAAGCGCGGGCGGGCAGTAGCGCGACGGCCTCGGCCAGCTCGATGTTGGCCGCGTAGTCGGAATCGGGACAGTAGACGATGGCATCCTCGCCGGTGTCGGCGATGACCTGGAACTCGTGGGAGCGGTCGCCGCCAATGGCTCCGGTATCTGCCGCCACCGCCCGGTATGCGAGGCCGAGCCGGTCGAAGATGCGGGTATAGGTGGCGTACATGGTTTCGTAGCTGCGACCTGCGGCTTCCTCGCTGCGATCGAAGGAGTAGGCGTCCTTCATGGTGAACTCGCGCCCGCGCATCACGCCGAAGCGAGGGCGCCGCTCATCGCGGAACTTTGTCTGGATCTGATAGAAGTTCTTCGGCAACTGGCGGTAACTCTTTAGCTCCTGGCGCGCAATGTCGGTGACGACTTCCTCGGAGGTGGGTTGCATCGCGAAATCGCGGTCATGGCGATCCTTGAGGCGCAGCATCTCCGGACCCATCATGTCCCAGCGGCCGGTCTCCTGCCAGAGCTCGGCCGGCTGCACCAGGGGCATCGTCAGCTCCATTGCGCCGGCGCGGTTCATCTCTTCGCGAATGATCGCCTCCACCTTGCGAATCGAGCGCAGGCCGATCGGCATGTAGCTGTAGATCCCTGCTGCAACTTTTCGGATCATGCCCGCTCTCAGCATCAGCTTCTGGCTGGTTACCTCTGCGTCGGAGGGGGCTTCCTTGAGTGTCGAAACGAAAAACTGGGAGGCGCGCATCTGGGGAATCGCTGGGGACGTTGTCGAAGCCCTCGATTCTAGCGTGTTTGCTGGGCTTCAGCGGCATCGGCAGCGCCTTTCAATTCAACCTGAAGTGTGAAAGAATCGATCTCAGTTCATGATTTTGAAGGTTTAACCATGCTCGACCGTGAAGGCTATCGCCCGAACGTCGGCATCATTCTGGTTAACGCGCGCAACGAGGTGTTCTGGGGTAAACGCATTCGCGAACATTCCTGGCAGTTCCCGCAAGGCGGCATCAAGCACGGGGAGTCTCCCGAGCAAGCCATGTACCGGGAGTTATTCGAGGAAGTCGGATTGCGCCCCGAGCATGTGAAGATACTCGGGCGTACGCGTGGCTGGTTGCGATACGACGTTCCCAAAAACTGGATCAGGCGCGAGTGGCGCAATACGTATCGGGGGCAGAAACAGATCTGGTATCTGCTCAGACTGGTGGGGCGTGACAACGACGTCTGTCTGCGCGCGAGCAGCCACCCTGAATTCGACGCCTGGCGCTGGAGTGACTATTGGGTGCCCCTCGAGGCCGTGATCGAGTTCAAGCGACAGGTCTATCAATTGGCCTTGACCGAGCTTGCGCGGATCGTATTCAGGGAGCGCTGTCGGGATTTTCCAAAAGAGTACCGTAGCGTGAGCGTGGAGAGTTGAGCTTTTAAGGGCAGTGATTCCTGATCCGTTGGCCGGTGCGTATCAAGCAACCGGCTGCGGCTGCGGGGCCGCGTGGGTGTCCCGCTACACGATCCATCCAATTTGGGAGGGAAACATGGGACACAAGCACGGAATGCCAATGGAACTCGTCGGGATCGGCGGGGACTCGTGCGCGATCGTCGACGCGAGCAGGGTCGGAAAGGTGGCGGCAAATTCTCCGGCCGTGGAGGTGATGACGGACCTGCGACGGATTGCAGCGGCAACGGTCGATCCCGATACCAGTCTTGCCGAAGCGCAGCAGATCATGGTGCTCAGGGGAGTGCGGTCTTTGCTCGTGGTCGATGCTTCTCGCCACATGATCGGGCTTATCACGGCCTCCGACCTGATGGGCGAACGACCGCTCCAGCTCTGCAATCAACGTGGCCTCAAGATGCAGGATCTGACCGTGCGCGATGCGATGACGCCAATCGGTGCCGTTCAGGCGGTAACGCTGGCGGACGTGATGAAGTCGGAAGTCGGCGACGTGGTTGCAATGCTGCGGCACTGCGGACGGCAGCATATGCTGGTGATCGAGCGCGACCGGAATGCGACGACCTTCGTCAGGGGCATATTCTCTTCCTCGCAGATTGCTCGGCAGCTCGGCATTCCAGTGCAAACCACCGAAGTCGCGAGGACCTTTGCCGAGATCGAGGCTGCATTGCACGCCTGAGTGGCGCCGCCGCGTCGGACCTTTCTGTTCGAGCAGCCGGAAACGGGACTTGGAGTCGCGACACATGCAGTTGAAGGGCTGTCGACCGGAATCGACTCCGGCGGCCGCATCTGCGGAGGGCCGGGTCGTCCGTCGCTAGCTGTGTTGCGCCCACAAGGCGAATGTCGCAGGCGGGATTGATGCAGCTGCAGTGTTCAGGGTGGTGGCCGAGGATGAGGCCTTGCGTGGGCTCGGACCTTCCGAGTATCTCGGGTCTTGCGGGGGCCGCTGGCCGGCCTTTCGGGGCTTCCCGCGAGAGTCTGCAGTCCGTGACCGCGGGGGAGCCGCGCGATGTTCGGTACGGTTACCCGGCCATGGCGCATGCCGCGCGTGACGACGGGTTCGACGCAATCGCCGCTTGGTTCGAAGCTCTCGCGAAGACGGAGTGGCTGCATGCCAAGCGCTTCAAGGACTTGCTTGCTTCGATTGTCGAAATGAAATGCTGAGTGAGCGGATGGGTTTTCGGTTGGGCAATACAGGGAGTGAAGGCTTGAAATCAGGTTCTTGGTTGTTGGCGTCGATGCTGGCGCTGTTGAGTTGTTCGGCAAATGCATTGGTAGAGAACGACTTCGAGCCTCCTCCGCCCTGGGTCGAAGGCACCTATGTGTTCCCTCCTCCCCCCGAAAGCGAGGCCTTTGAGCCGTTTTACGTGAGCGCAGTCACCAATAATGATTTTTTTCTTGATCGCCGCTCGATCTCGATCGGGGAGGACGGAATTACCCGTTACACCCTCGTCGTTCGCTCCTCGCGAGGGGCACAGACTGCGAGCTTCGAAGGCATCCGCTGTGAGACCGCCGAGTGGCGCATGTACGCGACTGCTGCGCGAAACGGAACATGGGTTCCGGTTCGGAGCTCGAAGTGGCGAAGGATTGAGGAGAGCGGCTTGAATCGCTCGCGTGCGGCGCTTGCCAAGGAGTACTTGTGCGACACCGGGGTGCAACTCCAGTCTGTAAGCGAAATTCTCGACAAGCTGCGCAGCAGCATGAGCGGCTATTGAAAGAGGGGTAGCGCAATGATTGACAAGGCGATCGTTGAATTCGACAAGGCGCTGCGGACTGTCTTCGCGCCAGCCCGGACAGCACGCGCGGTGCCGGGTCGTGACTTACCCGAAGGGGAGTTCGACGAAGCAGGTCGCCGAGATGCCGCGAACCTGATGCGTGTGAATCACTGTGGCGAAGTCTGTGCCCAGGCGCTCTATCAGGGGCAGGCGCTGAGTTCGCGCGACCCCGGCATCAAGAAAGCGCTTGAAGGTGCTGCGGCGGAGGAAACGGAACATCTCGCGTGGACCGAGCAGCGGATTGGCGAATTGGGCGGAAGGAAGAGCCTGCTCAATCCCTTGTGGTACACCGGCTCGTTTGCGCTCGGGGTAATCGCCGGCAGGATGGGCGATGGCTGGAACCTCGGCTTCCTCGCTGAAACGGAGCGCCAGGTCGAGGCCCATCTCAAGGGGCACCTCGGGCGCCTTGCGCCCGAAGACCAGAAATCCAGAGCGATTCTCGATCAGATGCAGCAGGACGAAATCGGCCATGCCGAGACTGCGGTGAAGCTCGGTGCGCATGAGCTGCCTGCGCCCGTGAGGATGCTCATGCGCGCCGCTTCCGGCGTGATGACGCGCACAGCCTACTGGCTCTAGCCCGCAGCTTGGGCCGGTTGGTCCGGCCCCGTTTCGACGATTGTCCAGTCGTGCACCAACTCCGCCGTCTGTCCCATCATGATCGAAGCGGAGCAGTATTTCTCCGCCGAAAGCTCGATGGCCCGCTTGACTGCATCGGGTTTGAGCTTGTGGCCCGAAACCGTGTAGTGGAATCTGATGCGGGTGAAAACCTTCGGGTCGGTTTCGGCGCGCTCGGCCTCGAGTCGAACTTCACAGTTGGTGATGGCTTGCCGGGCACGCTTGAGAATCAGTACGACATCGAAGGCGGAGCAGCCGCCAGTGCCGGCGAGGAGCAGTTCCATTGGCCTGGGGGCAAGATTGCGTCCGCCGGCCTCCGGTGCGCCATCCATGGCAAGAAGATGACCGCTGCCGGTCTCGGCGACAAAGCTCATGCCGTCGAGCCATTTGACTGTGCATTCCATTCGTTTCTCCTTCGATTCTAGCGTTCTGGGTGGACGTCTGCTGGTGAGGAAAAAGCCTCGGTCTCGCGTTCCACCGGGAGGCGCAAGAGTTTAGCTGTTTTGCCGGCATCGTATCCCGGCCGCCGACGGGGTCCCGCCATGCACACATCCACAAGGGGGCGGGCTGGGCTTTTGTTGATGCGACGCTATCGTGGCCTTGCCAAGCGCTTCCAGCGCTCGAGTTCGTGCGACAGTCGTGGTCGGTCGCGCAATGGAAGTCTTGTGCCCCGTCGCGTTTTCTCGTTCGTGGTCACCCGATCGAATCACTCATTGACAGCGGTGCGTTTCTTCTCGTACTATCGTCCGCTTTCTGTTCAGAGGCCGTCACCCGAGGCCAGTCAAGTTCGAGGAACGAGATGAAAACGTTTTCTGCCAAGCCGCATGAGGTCAAGCGCGACTGGTTTGTCGTTGATGCGGCGGACAAAGTCCTTGGTCGGCTTGCTGCCGAGGTTGCACGGCGCCTTCGTGGCAAGCACAAGCCTGAGTACACCCCCCATGTCGATACTGGTGACTATATCGTCGTTGTGAACGTGGAAAAGATCCGCGTCACCGGCGCGAAGGCCCAAGACAAGAAGTACTACCGCCACACCGGATACCCCGGCGGTATCTACGAAACGAACTTTACCAAGCTGCAGCAGCGTTTTCCTGCGCGTGTGCTCGAAAAGGCCGTCAAGGGCATGCTGCCCAAGGGGCCGCTAGGCTATGCGATGCTGAAGAAAATGAAGTGCTACGCCGGTACTCAACACCCGCACGCTGCCCAGCAGCCCAAGGTTCTCGAGTTTTAACAGGAGCTATCGATGGCTGTGACTTACAACTACGGTACGGGTCGTCGCAAAACTGCGGTTGCTCGTGTTTTTATCAAGCAGGGCTCGGGCAATATCGTTGTCAACGGCAAGCCGCTTGATCAGTTCTTCTCGCGTGAAACGGGCCGGATGGTCGTTCGTCAGCCGCTTGCTCTGACCAACCACGAAGCTACTTTCGATGTGATGGTCAACGTAATCGGCGGTGGTGAATCGGGCCAGGCAGGGGCCGTTCGTCACGGAATTACCCGTGCGCTGATCGACTACGATACCGAGCTCAAGGGTGCCTTGAAGAAAGCTGGATTCGTCTCCCGTGATGCCAGGGAAGTCGAGCGCAAGAAAGTTGGTTTCCGCAAGGCGCGTCGTCGCAAGCAGTTCTCGAAGCGCTGATTGCCGACTGCCGGTGGAGTTTCCGGCAGGTGCAATACACGATGCCCCGCGACGCGGGGCATCGGCATTTCAGGGGCGCGATTCGGGTGTTTGCCCGAAGGCGCACTCGCACATTGCTTGTGTGCGATGCAGGCTGAGTGGATACGGGCTATGATTACGCATCAAGCCAATCGAGAGGAGGGCCGAAGATTGGCGAGAACTTGCCACGCCGGATGTGGTCCTCAGCATATAGATCATTCGCCGAATGGCGGGCAGGCGATTTCACGCTCTCCCCTGTTTGGCACCAGGAGATATCATGAACACAGCAACAGATATGCCGGCGCCGCTCGTATTTACGGACAGTGCTGCAAACAAGGTCAAGGAGTTGATCGAAGAGGAAGGTAATCCCGAACTCAAGCTCCGGGTCTTCGTGAGTGGCGGTGGGTGCTCTGGCTTCCAGTACGGCTTCACCTTCGATGAGGTCGCAAACGAAGACGACACCACGATGGAGAAGAACGGCGTGATGCTTCTCATTGATTCGATGAGCTACCAGTACTTGGTCGGCGCCGAGATCGATTACTCCGAAGGCCTCGAAGGCGCGCAGTTCGTCATTCGAAATCCGAACGCGACCACTACTTGCGGTTGTGGATCGTCGTTCTCGGCCTGAGTCTGACGCCTTTGCATGAATGAAAAAGGGGCCTCAGGCCCCTTTTTCAATGATCGACGCGGCTGGCGCTGCTGACCGATCAGTCGATCGAGGCGATGTCGGCGGCAGTGGACCGATTCAGGATCGCGAGGCGATCGATATTTTGTTCGACCTGAGCCCGGAAGCGTGTCATCTCTGCCTTGGTGAGAGGTTGTGCGGTGGGAAGGTCGGCCGACATCGGGTCCAGGGGTTGGCCTTTCGAGCGGAACTCGTAGTGAAGATGAGGACCGGTGGCCCAGCCGGTTTGTCCGACGTATCCGATGATCTCCCCCTGCTCGACGGACTCGCCTTTCTTCAGGCCCGAAGCAAAGCGGCTTAGATGCGCGTAGACAGTGGAAATCTCGTTGCGATGCGTCAGCTTGATCACGTTTCCGTAGCCTCGCTGAACGCCGACGAAGTCAACTTTTCCGTCCGACGTGGCTTTGACCGCCGTTCCGGTCGCCGCGCCGAAATCGACCCCCTTGTGCTGACGCCACATCTTCTTGATCGGGTGAAAACGCATTGCAAATCCGGATGTCACCCTGGAGAATTCGAGCGGCGATCTGAGGAATGCCTGGCGCAGACTTCGCCCATCGGGTGTGTAGTAGCTCTCGCGACCGCTTGCTTCCCGGAAGAGCACTACGGCGTGTCTCTTTCCTCGGTTGATGAACTCTGCGGCAAGGATCTTGCCCGTCGAGATATCGACTCCGCCTTCGCTTATTGACTCGAAAACTACGCTGAATCGATCGCCCTTGCGCAGATCGGTGTGGAAGTCGATCTCCGTGCCAAACAGTTCGGCGAGTTTCATTGCGACATCGTCGGACAGCCCGGCTGCATCGGTCGCTGCAAAAAGCGAGCTACGAATCGTCCCGCCACGAACCTGAATCGCGGTTTCGGTGTTTCGCTCATGCGCGGATTCCACGATGGTCTCGCCCTGTCTGATCACGCTGTAGCGATTCGCTCCAGCGTTCGTCAGCAGATCGAGCGAGAGAATCCTGCCTGCAGTGGTAACGGTGGCGGTAACGGGTTCGCCGGCCCGCATTCCCCGGATCGCGGATTTGCCTTCTTCCGAGGCAATGATGAAAGAGAGGACCTCCTTGTCCGAAGCGCCGAGCCTGTCCAAGATCGAGGAGATGCTGTCGCCCGAGCGAATGCGCACGAGACGCACGAACGCGTCGCTGTCCTGCGCTGACGCAGCGATCGGGGCAACTGCAAGGCTTTCGACAACTTCTTGCACCGATACCTCGTTCAGTCGCTGTCCGGGAACGGTGGCGAGTGCTGTCACGACTCCGAGCGACAGGGCGGTCGCGATTGGCACGACCAAGAGCAGCTTTCTGGGGCGCCCACCGGGGGCGAGGAGATCGGGGATATCGGCTAAGATTCTATGCTTGGCTGTCGGCATTGCATTTCCGTTGTGCAAAACTTCGTCAAGTCTATCAAAGCAAGCCGAACCATCAAAATCCAAATGGAGAAAAGTTGGAATGACCGAAATCGCCGACGCGCTGAGTCTTATCAAGCGCGGTTCAGAAGAGTTGCTGCTTGAGTCCGAGATGCTGGAAAAGTTGGCGGCGGGGAGGCCACTGCGCGTAAAGGCAGGCTTCGATCCGACCGCGCCAGACCTCCATCTTGGCCATACCGTATTGATCAACAAGCTGCGACATTTCCAGGATCTCGGCCATCACGTGATGTTTCTTATTGGCGACTTCACCGGTCTTATAGGAGACCCGTCAGGAAAGAACGCCACCCGGCCCCCGTTGTCGCGTGAGCAGATCCTCGAGAACGCGAGAACCTATCAGGAGCAGATATTCAAGATTCTGGATCCGGACAGGACCGAAATCTGCTTCAACTCCGTGTGGATGGATGGCGTGGGTGCCGCAGGGATGATCCGCCTCGCAGCTCAGCAAACTGTGGCAAGAATGCTCGAGCGGGATGACTTTGCAAAGCGTTATGCAGGTGGTCAACCAATCGCGATTCACGAGTTTCTCTATCCGCTTTGCCAAGGCTACGATTCCGTTGCGATGAAGGCCGATGTCGAACTCGGCGGCACCGACCAGAGGTTCAACCTGTTGATGGGCCGCGAGTTACAGAAGCACCATGGCCAGAAGCCCCAGTGCGTCCTGATGATGCCGTTGCTGGAGGGCCTGGACGGCGTAAACAAGATGTCCAAGTCTCTCGGTAACTATATCGGCATCGATGAGCCGGCGTTCGAGATCTTTGGCAAGGTCATGTCGATCTCCGATGACTTGATGTGGCGCTACTATGAGCTGCTCTCCTTCAAGTCGAGCAACGAGATCGCGACGCTGAAGCAGAGCGTGTCACAGGGTGCGAATCCGCGAGACGTCAAGCTTCTGTTAGCCCAGGAACTCGTTGCAAGATTCCACGGTGTGGCTGCGGGCGAAGAGGCGATCCGCGACTTTCTTGCTCGCTTCCAAAAAGGCTCCATGCCGGACGAGATGCCAGAGTTTGTTTTTCCTGTTGTCGGTGCCGGGTTCCCTCTGCCCGTCTTGCTGAAGCAGACCGGGCTCACTGGCAGTACCTCCGAGGCGTTACGGATGATTGATCAGGGTGGGGTTCGAGTGAACGCCGAAAAGGTGGTCGACAGAGATCTGTTGCTCAAGGCTGGTGAGCCGTTCGTGCTGCAGGTAGGCAAGCGCAAATTTGCACGAGTCGTACTTACGCCGGCCTGAGCGCTGCGGCAAGGCGGGTCGGGTTCGGGGCGGTGGCCAGTCAGTCAGCTGCGGGTCGCAACGGTCGAGCCGTGAAGTCAGCGGTTCCGCCCTTGATATCTGCGCTCCCACAGCCACGCACCTGGCGGTTCTCCGGCCTTGGGCGCTGTCCTTCTGCACCGCGGCTGCTTTTTTT
>JACKMC010000003.1 GCA_024235595.1 Zoogloeaceae bacterium
CCTGGATCTTGAGGTTCGCCGCCTTGATCGTGGCCGCGTCCCGCTGGCGCTGATCGAGCATGTCGCTCATCCATTCCTGCAGCGCAGGATCCGGGTTCAAGCGGGCGAGTTCAGCGGGTAAATCCATGCCAGAATTATACTATGTCAATCGCCACGAAAGCCTTGTAAACATTGGTCTTTAGCGATATTTGTTCGGCGCCAGGCAAGCGATTCAAGGGCTCCGTTCAGACCCGCCAGTGGGCCGGCGCCGCGGCGTCCAGGCGCTGCCAATCGACGCCGCTCACCAGCCATTGCCATTGCGCTGGCGTCAGGGCGCACACGACTGTATCGGCGCTCGGCCAGGTGAAGCGACCTTGATGCAGGCGCCGCTGGCAGAGCCAGACACCGGTGCCATCCCAGATCAGGAGCTTGAGCCGATTGTGGCGTCGATTGCGGAAGGCGTAGGCGCTGCCGTCGCAAGGCGAGCGGCCCAAGGTGTTCTGTATCCGCTGCGACAATGAGTCGATTCCCGCGCGCATGTCGATGGCCTCTACGACCAGCCAGACTTGGTTCGGCATCGGCATCATGGCAGTTGCCGCAGCCAATCGGCCAGCGAGCCCGCGCACCCGACTGGCAACTCGATCCTCCAGCCGCCCGGACTGTGCAGGCGCACGACGCCTTCCGAAACGGGAGAGCTCACTCGGGCCGCCACCAGCGTCAGAGGCGACTTTGCATCAAGACCTTTTTGCGCCCTGCGTCGCCAGCGCCTCAGCGACTCGACACTCAATCCGTTCGCCAAGCAATATTCCCGTTGCGTCAGATCGCTCCGGTCCCATGCTTCAAGATGCCGCTGCCAGTACTCCGCACCGTGCCGTTTCGCCATCGCCCGCGCCTCCTGAAAAAGCACGAACACTGCACAGCCTCAGCTGCGGCGTACAGGTGGTGGGGTTGGACGCTTACGAAGCAAGTTGAAATCCGATGAGATCGACGATCCGCAGCGCAAGAGGGGAAAGGAAGGGCAATAGCTCTTCCTGGGGGAGTTCAGTATCTAAGATCGATTCCATGGGGGCATGGAATCACTTCATCTTGATTGGCGAAGCCCGAAGCGGTTCGGGGCGGCGCTGTCGTCTCGCGGGCGATCCCGCTTCGATCAACAAACCGTCTCCAACGCAAACTAGGCCCGTAGAGCCGTTAATGGTGCCCCCCTGCATGGGATTACCGGCGCAGTGGTATTAACGGAAAGTAACGGGGTTGTAACGTGGCCTGCGGGCGATTCCGTAAGCTGGAATAAAGGCGGGGCGCTTATGCGCCCCATTGCCGTAACGAGAAGATCGGCTCAGGCTATGCTGTAGCGTTGTCAGTTCGTGTCATCGGAAACACGAACGGATATCTTCTCAATGTGCCCTCGGGCGGCATACACCATCTCGCTTACGTCTGCACCAATGACGGCAAGCAATTTTCCCATATTCGCGAAGAATGCATCTGCATCGGCATCCTCCGTCAATCGTTCCGTATCACAGGCCACGAACAGATCAGAAAGGGCGAATAGGCAACACGCGGTTGTGTCCGCATCCAAAACGTTGAGTGCATGCTCACGATGGATCATGTCTTGATTCGGAAATGTAGATTTGGCGTTCATGGCTTGTTCCTTATAGATTCTGTGACTGTACGGGACTGCGCGGCACGTTCGAACAATTGGCAATTGTTTGGCACTTTAAGAACGACTGGACTTCCCGTTGGCAAGCACAGAGCAACACCGTTCTTGATCTGTTTCATTCGCTTCCTGCAATCGAGGCAGCGTCGAACGATGGGCGCTTCCGTTCCCTCCTGCGCCTGCTGAAGCGATGACGCTGATTTGCCCGCTGAGACGTCATTCGCCTGGTCGTGCTCGATCCATCGCTCAAGCCCTACGATCACTTTCGCGATTCTGTCCGCCGTCAAGAATCGAGGGTTGTCGACCTTGGCGATCCGCCTTGCGAAGGCCGCAAAACCCGGGTCATCGATTCCGCCGGGCCATCCCCGCTGTTTGCATAGAAAAGCGATTTTCTTCCACTGCTCACGGCTCGGACGTCCACGCGTGCGGCCGCCCTGGTCGGCTTTGCCGATTGGGCGGCCGTCATCGAGGGCACCAAGCGTGCGCAAATCTTCACAGAGGCACTTGAGTTCAGCATAGGTGCACTCTGTGCTGCTGCGCTTGCCGGTAAGTTTCTCCATCCAGGCACGGCGGGTTTCCTCATCCCATCCGAGCCGGGCAGCACCTAGATGGATCTGCGCGTAACGGTCATTGCGGCTCATGGTTTGGCCCCCGCTGCACGTAGGTGCTCGGTGATCATTTCACCCGTTACCTTCACGCCCGGGTTTCTGCGGGCCACGGTCGCGTAGATATTTTCCAGGCGGCGGATTCCCCCGTACTGCCCGGGCGTCTGCGGAATGGCAAGCCGCACGAAGCGCTTGGCGAGATCCTTGCCCGCGAGCCCCTTCCAGAGCATCCAGGCTTCGACGTCAGACTGAGAGTTTCCCTTCGTGAAATCGTGAATTTCGGCACGGCTCAGGAATGCGCCGTAGAGATCGTTTCCGACTATGCCGCCATCGCGCCCCTTGCTCATAACTGGGTTTCCCAGCAGCACTACGCCTGCGCCCGTGTCCTTCCAGAGATCGCGGATGACGTCCACCATCCTGCCCTTGCCGCACTCTGCAAGGTAGTTCGCCTCATCAAGGATGAGGACATCACCTGGGCGGAGGACCCGGCACACTTCGCCGTATCCGCCTTCCCCGTGCGAGTCGTGACGAAGGCGCTTCAGGACCGTGCCGAGGCATTTCGATACGGTGTTGTCCTCCTTTCGCAACTCGATCAGTACGGCACCTGGCTGCAGCTTCGACCGAGGAAATTCCTCGACAACGGCCTCCGCTGCTTTGGACTTCCCGATGCCGTATCCGCCAACCACAACCTCCAGCAAGGACGCCTGCATCGCCTCGACGATGATGCTGAATATCGCCTTCAGCGTTGGTGTCGGGGCATGACCGGCGGCAACCTTCCTGCTCTTCCGGTCGTCGTCCAACCACATCGCGAGCCTCTTGAGAGCGTCTCGCCGTGCTTCCAAATTGAAGTTGCTTTGCCACTGCTTTGAAGGTGCGCGGCGATCGAGCAGCCCGCGAAGCACTTCTTCACGGATGGCGGTCTCGACTAGTATCCGCGCGAATAGATGCTCCTGGTGCAGGCGCCTTTCGATTGCGGCAACGAGCGGTTCCGCTTCGTCGATGAGGGTGGCTTCTTCGGATTCGCGCTCTGTCCGTTTCAGATCGTAATAGTCCTGATCAGACATGAAGCGCTGAATCTTCGGAAAGGATGCGTTTTGCTGCTTTTCATCGCTGGAAACGCCACCAACGCAAGGATTTTCTAGTAACATCAAGCCTCCGGCTCTTAGTCGGTTCCGGTCTTCTGAACTGCGTCATCAGAACTCGGCGAGATGGCCGTCTCGTCGAGTTCTTCCTTTTTGGCGAATCGGGCTGCAATTGCTGCCCAATCGGTGTCGTCGTCTTCGTAGTCGTGTCGGGTGGCCGTCCGCGTCGTGTAGTGGTCCGGGATCGTCGATACCTTCTCGCCGGTGCTTCGATCGAGGACTTCGCCGTAGCCGAGGACTTCCGTCTCTTGCGCTTCCGACTGCAACTGTGCCGCGGCGGTAACGGCCTGCATTTCCCGGCCAAGCTCGATTTGGGGGCCTTTCAAGACTGGAACATCGAGTCCGACCGCGGCGACATGGCGCGACATCTCGGCGAGCATGTCCACCTTCCTGGTCGTTGCTTTCAGCTCCCTAACATGGACATTGAGCACAGCATTCGCCTTGCCTTGGTGCTTCGTGCCGGATCCGTCCGTGTAGTTGTCGACCGGTAGCAAGTCCACGCGGACCGGTCTGCCGGCGTCATCGACTATGAACACATACTCCGGCGCCCATTTCGCGTAGCGAATCGTTACCTTTTGGCCCATCCGCTTAACGATTTCAGGTGAGCGGTACCATTTTCCGGCAACCTCAACACCCCAACTTCCTGCACGCCTGGTGAGTAATTCGGAGAGCGCGAACACGAGGGCGCCACGCGGAACGGAAGGCGGAAGCCGACCCCCATCGGTTTGAAAGCGCAAGCGCTCCATGTCAATTGAGCGTCCGCCGAGAGACTTGCGCTCTCGGGTCCGCCAGTAAGCGAGGGCGACGCGAAACGCCTGTTCAAACTGTGCCGGCGTGCCCGGGAACGGATTCGGGGCCTTGCCCATTTGGTGAGTTCGCTTGTTCATTCGATCGCCACCGATCCAGCCAGGAAATTGCTTCAGGACGTTTTGTTCGAGCACAGCAAAGATTCCTTCAATTGGTTTCGAGCAAGGCCTGTGGGGCAGGGCACGCAAGATCGGGCTCTCGCGCCCGTCGATTTCGTCGGAAGCTTCATCTAGGAAGGGCACGGCGTCATCGTCCTCACGTGTGAAGACATTGAGCGTGTGACGCCATGAACTCGCCAGCGCGGCAAGCTCCTTGAATCCCCGCTCCAGCTCGCCCCATGAATACTCTGATCCGTTATCCAGCATTAGCAGCCGCGGCAGGCCCCAAGACTCCACCATGGCCGCGAACGACGAGGCTGTGTCCGCTTGGTTAATTCCCTTTCCAGCTTCGAGAAGAACGAGGGAGCAGAAAAGGTCGCCTGTGGCAATGTCGAGCCAAGCAATTAGCCGATATGTCGCCTCCGTGCCATCGGTGCGCGTTACCAACACGTCAACCGGGTGAACGTCGCCAACAACAATGTCGCCTGGCCGGTAGTCCTCACGGCTGCGCTTCGCCCGCGGCACGAATTCATCGAACCAACGCTTCGAGTCCTTCTCCTTGATCGCAATCAGCTTCGTCTCGCTGTGCTTGTCGACGTAGTGACGCCCGACGCGGCAAAGCTCGTATGCGGCCGCTGACCAACCGGATGCACGGCTCAGCTCCAGTAGCTTGGACGATGCATACTCTTCGATGGCACGCCAACCCGGTGCCCCGGCGGCCCACATGCTGCGGACGTAGGTTTCAATTTCGCGGGCGATTTGACGCTTCGTTTCTGGTTCCAGAGGACAGTTTTTGTCCCAAATCCGACAGATAAGATGACGCTCCGACTTATCGACGCGAGGCCTACGCATTAGCCCGAAGACGCTCTCTTCACGCTTGATCCGCGTTAGCCAGCTCTGCAGCGTTCTGACACTGATAACCTTCGGCTTGCCATCGAGCCCGAGATGCTTCTTTCGGGCGATTTCGCGCAGCGCTTCGGCCCGCGCTGGGGAGCCTTCGCTGAAGTCCATCGCGGGAGCGATGATCTTCAGCTTCCACTCCATTTCCGTAATTTTCCGGACGGCGTTGATGTCGACGTGCGCCGGCATGTCGACCATCGGCCCGGGCTTGATTGGAGTCGTAACGACCCGTGAGGACACCTGCTCCATGTACTTCATTCTGAGAGCAGGGGGGAGTGACTCGACATGCACCAAATATGGGTTTTGCGCGTTTGCTGGCCCACCGTCCTTTGTCCGGACCTTCAAAGCGTGCTGGCGCCAGGTGCCACCGGCGGAGCATTTGGCAAGCGCGAGGCGTGCGTTTCGGTCTTCGATTCCTGCCAGATCGGCCAACGTTTCAGCATCGACCCACACCGGCACGGCGGTCGGCTCGAAAGGCATGAGCAGGGTTTCCGTGTCAGGCGTTGGCATGGCCTTCGTCCTCCACGATGACGCCATCTTTGATCCCGAGCAGCACCGCGGCCTTATGTGCCTTTCCGTAACTGTTCGCCCTTTCATCGTGAAGGACGCGATAGACCGTCATGCGGTCAATGCCGATGGTCCGGGCGAGGGCGGCAATGCTAATTCCCTTGCGACGGCAATCCTCAATGATTTCGCCGCGCGTCTTGAGCTTTTTCGGTTCCATGGTGGCTCCTGATATGATGTATCCCACTTGGGAATAATGTTCCCAAGTGCGCATAGTGTTCCCGTATGCGCGCATCGTCAAGGGGTTTTCAATGGAAGATTTCGGAAAGCGTCTCAAGGAAGAACGCGAGCGACTTGGCTTGAGCCAGGCAAGATTCGCCGAACTATGTGGCGTTGGTCGAACGGCACAGTTCAATTACGAAAGAGGCGAACGCCACCCCGCATCCGTCTATCTCGATGCCGCCGAAAAGCTAGGCGTGGACATTCATTACGTCTTTACTGCAACACGAAAGGGCAATGACTGGGCCTATTCGCGGGCGTTTTCGCGGATGCTCTACACGTTTGAATGGCTCCTAGGGCTTGAGGAACGGCGTCTTGAGGCCATTGCCAGGGAGCTCGTCGACCTAAACGAGAAGGCGGACTGGTTCAACGATAGCCCCAACACGCGCCCCGATTGCGTGTCCTTTCAGGAATGGCTAGCGAGCTTCCGCGACTGGCTCGGAACGGCGGCAAAGCTCGATCACTGCGTCGATGTTGCGTTGTTGTCACAGCTCATTGACGCGGTCTCCCTGGCTGCCGACAAGGTCGGGGCAACGCTGTCCACTGAAAAGCGATTGCGCGCGGCTCTCATGCTATATCGCGAAGCAAAACGCTGTGGGGGGATCGAGCAGCGGCAGGTAGACGACGCAGTTCGGCTTGCGGCGTAATTTGCGCGCCGTTTGGCACGGTCGCTACTAGTCGAGTATCCGCTGCTGCATCCTCAGCGGCATCCGCATAGCTGTCATATTCCGCCGGAAATAGCGTCCGCATCTCGCATGGTGAGACGATTTCAGAAAATCATTACCAACCTGCAAAATCGGCACGGTGCCGATTAGGTCGTCACGTCTGCGCACTCTGATCGGACGAACGCCAGAACTGGCGCGGAATTTGCGCAAAGATGCGCATTCCAGGCGCGGTTTGTTCATTTCTCGCCGGTCACCCGCGCCAGCCGAAAACCCGCACCCCACAAGGCGTTTAGCGCAGCTAAATTCCTGCCACTCAGCGCAGAAATGAATATTCCCCCCCACCAGGTAAGGGAATGGTTTGTCGGTTCATCGAGTCATTGGTATTTTTTGAAGCGCCATAATATGTATTATGTAAACAAAAGAGTCTGCTGTGTCGGTGGGCGAGCTGAACTACCAACTGCTATCGGTGCCGACCTACCTGCTTTCCTGTCTTCAACCCGGCTCAATGCCTTCGAGTACCGCAAGCACGCGCTTGCATCGCTCCGACAGGAATTCCCGCAGTGCTTTCACCACCGGGCTGATCTGACGACGGTCCGCACAGAGCAGGTTGAGTGGTACCGGTTCGCCCGTCCATTGGGCACAGAGTCGAACCAGCCGGCCGGCTGCGAGGTCTTCCGTCGCATCGAGCGCCGACTTGTAGGCAATGCCCTGGCCCGCCACCGCCCAGCGACGTGCCACCTCGCCATCGTCGGAGATGCGGTTGCCAGCGACCTGCACCGAGAGCTCCTGTCCACCGCGGAAGAAACGCCAGCGATCGTGGACATAGTCGCCGAGCAGGAAGCAAAGGCAGTTGTGTTCCGCGAGCTCTTCGGGCCTGCGCGGCATACCGTGGCGCTCGATGTAGGCCGGAGAGGCGCACAGGATGCGACGGTTTTCCGGGGCGACCGGCAGCGCGACGAGCGCGGAATCGGGCAGGCTGCCATAGCGCAGCGCAAGGTCCACCGGTTGGCGATAGATATCCGCGGGACGGTCGCTGAACAACAGGCGCAGGGTGAGTTGGGGGTGTAGTGCGTGAAACTCGTCCAGCCACGGCAACAAGAGATTGCGTCCAAGGTCGGACGGCAGCGAGATCTGCAATACCCCGCGCAACGCCGCGCTGCCGGTAAGCGCAGCCTGTCGTCCATCGGCCAGCAATTGCATGGCTTGCCGACAGTGCTCCAGGAACACCCTGCCCTCGTCCGTGAGGCGCACGCTGCGTGTGGAGCGCAGAAAGAGTGGCACGCCTACTTCGGCTTCCAGCCGCTTCAAGGCCACGCTCGCCGCGGCCGGCGTGATGTCGAGGCGCCGCGCCGCGGCCGAAAGGCTGCCGCTGTCCGCGGTGTGGAGAAACAGCTCGAAATCCCTCAAGGTCTTCATGATCGTGTTTGTGCCACAGCTTGAGGTGATTTTCAAACACTGATTGATAGAGAGTTGTCGATAGCGTGGTTTATTTACAGATCGAGTCGGCTCATCATTGTGTCAGTACCTTTCCCAGACATCCCTTCCGGGGCCTTGTGATGCAGCACGCGGCAACCGGATACTCAATTCGCTCAAGGACAACACCATGAAAGCCGTCGCATATCAAACCCCCCTGCCGATCAGCGATCCTGCCTCGCTGCAGGACGTCGAACTGCCAGGCCCCATCGCCCACGGTCACGACCTCCTGGTCGAGGTCAAGGCGGTATCGGTGAACCCGGTCGATTACAAAGTGCGCGAGGGTCGGACGCCACCCGAGGGCGAGTGGGGCGTAATCGGCTGGGATGCCGCGGGGGTCGTCCGTGCGGTCGGTTCGGATGTGACGCTTTTCCGGCCCGGCGATCGGGTCTGGTACGCCGGCGACATCAGCCGTGCCGGCAGCAACGCGGAACTGCAACTGGTCGATGAGCGCATCGTCGGCCGCATGCCCGAGAGCCTCGATTTCGCCCAGGCGGCCGCCCTTCCGCTGACCGCCATCACCGCCTGGGAGCTGCTTTTCGACCGCCTCGGCATGGCACCCGGCAAGCGCCCGCTTGACCAGCGCCTGCTCATCATCGGTGCCGCCGGCGGGGTCGGTTCCATCCTTACCCAGCTTGCGCGAAGGTTGACCGCCGCAATCGTGATCGGTACTGCCTCGCGAGCGGAGACCAAGGCCTGGGTGAAGGATCACGGCGCGCATCATGTGATAGACCACGGCCTGCCGCTGACCGATGAACTCAAGCGTATCGGTCTCGAGAACGTGACCCACGTGGCCAGCCTCAACCACACCGAAACGCACTTCGCGCAGATCGTCGAGGTCATTGCACCCCAGGGCCGGCTCGCCATGATCGACGATCCCAAGGCGCCGCTCGACCTGTTGCGGCTCAAGCCCAAGAGCGTTTCCGTGCACTGGGAGTTCATGTTTACCCGTTCGCTGTTCAAGACCGCGGACATGATCGCCCAGCACCACCTGCTCGACGAAGTCGCGGCGCTGGTCGATGCCGGCGTGATCCAGACCACCGTCGGGGAACACTTCGGCGCGATCAACGCGACCAACCTCAAGCGCGCCCACGCCCTGCTCGAATCCGGCAAGGCGCGCGGCAAGATCGTCCTCGAAGGCTTCTGATCCCGCAAAGGGAATCCCACACCATGACCATCTCGCGACCACCCGCTACACCACCAAGGCCTTCGATGCGCGGCGCAAGATACCTGCCGTGACTTTCGCCCAACTCGAGACTCTGCTGCGCCACGCACCCTCGTCGGTGAATTCCCAGCCCTGGCACTTCGTCATCGCCAGCAGTGAAGAGGGCAAGGCGCCCGCGCGCCACCCAGCCTGCCTACGGCTACAACGAGGCGAAGATCCTGAACGCATCGCATGTAATCGTCTTCTGCGCCCGTACCGCAGTGGACGATCAGCACCTCGCTGCGGTGCTCGAGCAGGAAGACCGTGACGCACGCTTTGCCACCGTAGAAGCAAAGGCCGGGCAACACAGGAGCCGCAGCTTCTATGTGGGCTTGCATCGCTTCGACGCCAAGGACACCCAGCACTGGCTGGAGAAGCAGGTCTACCTGGCTCTGGGCGCCCTGCTGCTCGGCGCAGCCTCGCTCGAGATCGACGTCTGCCCGATGGAGGGCTTCGATGCGAAGACCCTCGACGAGGCCCTCGAGCTGCGAGCCAAGGGCCTCACCAGCCCGGTGCTTGCCAGCCTCGGCTACCACAGCGAGATGGATTTCAACGCCCTGCTCCCCAAGTCACGCCTTCCTGCCGAGACCGTGATCAGCCATATCTGATTTCATCGGAGACTTACCCGCGGGCGCTGCGGTTGCCGGAACACAGCTCGACCGATCGCCTCGGGCAAGGGCAAGACGCCACGTCATCTCCTCGGCCGAGGTGGCGCGCTTGGCATCGACGGCTTGGAGATCGCTTCGCGCTTGCCGCCGGGCGGGCAGCGGGAGGCGTGGCGTACGCCCAGACCTTCGTACCCGGGCCGCTGGCGGCGCCGAGTGCGGGGGGCATGTTCAGGCTTCGTCGGCGAGCTCGCGAACGCGCGACAAGGCCTCGTCCAGACGCTCGACGGCGAGCACGCGCAGGCCGGCAATATCCTGCTTCGGTGCGTTCGCGGCCGGAATGAGGACGGTATCGAAGCCCAGCTTGGCGGCTTCCCGCAGGCGCTCCTGGCCACGTGGCGCGGGGCGGATCTCGCCCGCAAGGCCAATCTCGCCAAAGGCGGCGAGGCGGCGCGGCAGCGGCTCGCTGCGCAGCGAGGAGACGATGGCGAGCAGCACCGGCAGGTCGGCCGCCGGTTCGGTGATCTTGACACCCCCGACCGCATTCACGAACACGTCCTGGTCGAAGCACACTACGCCCGCGTGCCGGTGCAGCACGGCCAGCAACATGGCGAGCCGGTTCTGTTCGAGACCGACCGACAGGCGCCGTGGGCTCGGGCTGTGCGCGGAATCGACGAGGGCCTGGATCTCCACCAGCAGGGGCCGGGTTCCTTCCTGGGTCACGAGGATGCAGGAGCCGGAAACCTGTTGCGAGTGCTGGGAGAGAAAGATCGCCGAGGGATTGCTCACGCCGCGCAGGCCGCGGTCCGTCATGGCGAAGACACCAAGCTCGTTTACCGCGCCAAAGCGGTTCTTGAAGGCTCGCACCAGGCGGAAGGTGGAGTGGGTATCGCCCTCGAAGTAAAGCACTGTGTCGACGATGTGCTCGAGCACCCTGGGACCCGCAAGTGAGCCGTCCTTGGTGACATGGCCGACCATGATCAAGGTGACCCCTTGCTGTTTCGCATGCCGGGTAAGCTGGGCGGCGCATTCGCGCACCTGTCCGACCGAGCCGGGTGCGGACTGCAAGGTTTCGGAGTAGACGGTCTGGATCGAATCGATCACCGCGACCCTGGGTTTCGATTGCGTGAGCACCGCGAGAATCCGTTCGAGACTGATCTCCGGAAGGATCTGCAAGTCACCGGGGGTGAGCTGGAGCCGCTGTGCGCGCAGCGCCACCTGTTCGGCCGATTCCTCTCCGGTGACATACAGCGCCGGCAGCCTTGCCGCGAGGACGCTGAGGGCCTGCAGCAACAGGGTCGACTTGCCGATGCCCGGGTCGCCGCCGATGAGGACCACCCCACCTGGCACCAGTCCGCCGCCGAGGACGCGGTCGAACTCCTCGATGCCACTGGGTATGCGCGGCGACTCCCGCGGTTGGATCTCGGCGAGCACACGCGGTCCGCTCGACGTACCGGCGATCGAGGCGTAACGGTGTCGGACGGCGCCGCCCTGCTCCGCCGGCCCCTCGACCAGGGTGTTCCAGGCATCGCAGCTCGGACACTGGCCCTGCCAGCGCGGTGTCTGCCCACCGCACTCGGAGCAGGTAAAGACCGATTTCGCCTTCGCCATCAGGGCTTCAGCGCTGCTGCCGTTCTCTTCTCGAGTTCGACGCCGAGCTGCTGCATGGTCTCTGTCGCGAAATCGGCAAAGGTGACGATCAGGCGCGAGCGGAAGCGGTCCTTCGGAAAGATCACCTCGAGCGGGGTATGGAGCGGCGGATCGAGCGGCACTGCAGCGAGCAGGTTCTCGCTCAGGTCGCGCTGGATCGCGGCCCGCGAGGCGATGCCGAAACCGACCCCATCGCGGGCCAGGTGCTTTACCGCCGCGAGGCTGCCGAGCTCGGCAGCCACGGTCAGGTCTTCCTGGCTGAATCCGGCTGCCTCGAAGTAGCTCTCGGCGAGATCCCGAATCGCGTTGCCGGGCTCGCGGGTTATGAACGGGTACTCGGCGATGGTCTGGGCGTCGAGCCGGCTGTGCTTCGCCAGCGGGTGCGTCGGCTGGCAGATCACGAGGAGTTCATCCCTGCCGGCAGTGCGGCGTTCAAGCGTGGGGTTCTCGGTGACGATTTCGATGAGGCCCAGGTCAAGCTCCCGATCCGCGACCTTGCCTTCGATGTAGGCGGAGTTTCCGACCATTACCCGCGGAATCACCCGCGGATAGAGGCGCTTGAATTCCTCGAGCAGGTGCGGAAGCCAGTAGGCCGCGATGGTGGTGCTGGTGCCGATGTTGAGCGTGCCTGCGAGTTCGTCGGTGAGCTCCGAGACACGGGATTCGAGCTCCTCGTTGAGGGCGAGGATTCGCTCCGCGTAATCGAACACGATCTCGCCCGCCGGGGTAAGCCCAAGCTTGCCATGGCCGCGCTCCAGCAGCCTGGTGTCGAAATGTTCCTCGAGCTGCTTGATCTGGAAGGTCACCGCCGGCTGCGTCATGAAAAGCCGCTCAGCGGCGCGGGTGAAGGAGCCGTGTTTCACCACTGCATGAAACACCTGGAGTCTGCGGTCTGCCATGTCTATCCGAATAAGTTTGCTTTATGAATGAGATTGCACCACAAATTCCGCTCGCGGCCCATCCTCCTTGCAGACTTTTTACACGTTTGCGCACCAGAACTGCACCGGGCTTGTGCTACTTCAACAACGCCGAACCGGTCTTCGTGTTATAAACCGCGCTTCTGCAACCGCTCGACGGCCCAAACCCACGCAATGCCGCTCGGTTTCTACATCATCATGGCCGCGCAGTTCTTCTCCGCGCTGGCAGACAATGCGCTGCTGATCGCGGCAATCGCATTGCTTCGAGACCTTCAGGCACCGGCGGAATACGAACCGCTCTTGAAACTTTTCTTCACCGTCTCTTACGTGGCGCTGGCCGCTTTCGTGGGGGCTTTTGCAGACTCGATGCCGAAATGGCGGGTGATGCTGATCAGCAACACGATCAAGATCGGCGGCTGCCTGATGATGTTTCTCGGCGCCCACCCGCTGTTCGCCTATGCAGTGGTGGGCCTCGGTGCGGCGGCCTACTCGCCGGCCAAGTACGGCATTCTTACCGAGTACCTGCCACACCGCCTGCTGGTGGTCGCCAACGGATGGATCGAGGGCCTGACGGTCGGCGCGATCATTCTCGGAACGATGCTGGGCGGCGCACTCATCCAGCCAGCCTGGATCGACCCCTTGGTAGCGCTGGGAATTCCGCTGGTCGACACCCGGTTCGAATTCAGCGTGGCGGTCGTGGGGGTGATCTACCTGATCGCCGCCGCCTTCAATTTCTACATTCCGGACACCGGCGTCGACCACAAGGTGCTCAAGTCCAATCCGATCTATCTGTTCCATGACTTCAACCACTGCCTGCGCCTGCTCTGGCGCGACAAGCTGGGGCAGATCTCACTTGCCGTGACGACCCTGTTCTGGGGTGCCGGCGCGACCTTGCAGTTCATCGTCATCAAGTGGGCAGAGCATGCGCTGCGGCTCGATCTTGCCGAAGCATCGATGCTCCAGGGCGTGGTCGCGGTGGGCGTCGCGGTCGGCGCGATACTTGCGGCACGCGTGGTCACGCTCAGGAATTCGGTACGGGTCATCCCTATCGGCATCGCCATGGGCGTGGTCGTACTGTTGATGACCCTGGTCACCAATACCGCATTCGCAATGGTGCTGATGGTGCTGATCGGGGCGCTGGCCGGATTCTTCGTGGTACCGATGAACGCGCTGCTGCAGCATCGCGGCCACATCCTCATGGGGGCCGGCCATTCGATTGCGGTGCAGAACTTCAACGAGAACCTGTCGATCCTGATCATGACGGGTCTCTACGCGCTGCTGATCGCGTCCGGACTCGCGGTGAACGTGGTGATCGTCGCGTTCGGCCTCTTCGTCGCGGTCACGATGTTCGTCATCAAGCGTCTGCACGAAGCGAACCAGCGCGAGTTCGACTCGCTTCGACTGCTGGAAGACATCAAGCACTGACTGCGCTTCGAGCGCTGTCGTGCGCGATCGAAAAATACCGCCTAGAGCAGCAGGGGCCGGTCCGGCAGTTCGTTCGGATTGCGCGGATAGCTGGGGAAGTGCTTGCGCAGGATTTCTCCCGCCATGCGCACCGCCATGATCGAGCCTTCGGCATAATCACCACGGGCGAAGGCGGCTTCCATCTTGCGGCAGATCGCGTCCCACTCTTGCTGATCGACCTTGGCTGCGATGCCGCGGTCGACGATGATCTCCACGCGTCGATCCACCAACTGGACGAATATCAGCACCCCGCTGTTCTCCTCGGTGTCCCAGACGCCGAGCTGCGCGAAGGCATCGAGTGCGCGCTGATGAGCGGTCACGCCAGCGAGCAGCTCGCGGGTCTCGATCACCGATTCGACGGCAAAACGTATTTCTCCCCGATGCTCGAGTTCGGACTCCGCGATCGCCTTCTCGATCGCATCGAGCACGTCCGGCCGGAAATGCCGCCGCGCGAGCCAGTCCGGCGTGATCAGATGTGCGAAAACCCGCTTCCATTTGCTTACCATCCGCCCGACGCCCCTCCTCCACCGAATCCACCGCCGCCACCCGACCAGCCACCCGAACCGCCGCCCATCGATCCGCCGCCGCCCCCACCGCCAATCCATGGACCGCCTCGTCCGCGCGAACCTGATGCACCGGCACTGCTGCCCATCGAGAGGATGAAGATCAGCGAGAGCACCCCGGCAATCACGGCGGCGAGCAATGTTCCGGTAACAAGCCAGGCTGCGCCACCGACCAGCCCCGCGGACACCGTCGAGCCGAGCAGGCGACCGAACATCGCCTTTAGCATGGTGCCTAGAAATATGCTTGCAACCATTCCCACCACGAAGAGCTCTTCGATGTCGACCGAACCCCCGCCCGCACGGCCTCGGGACGACGATGGCGGTGGCAGCTCCTCGCCCTGGATCAGCCGCCCGATCGAATCGATCGCGGCCGTGATGCCGCCCGCGAAATCGCCCCGCTTGAAGGCCGGGGTCATCTGCTCGGCGATGATGCGCTTGGCGATCGCATCGGGAATCGCACCTTCCAGCCCCCGCCCCACTTCGATACGCATGCGCCGATCGTCGAGCGCCACCAGGATCAGGACGCCGTCGTCGACATCCTTGCGGCCCAGCTTCCAGGCATCCGCAACCCTGATCGCGTAGGCCTCGATCGGCTCCGGCAAGGTCGTGCCGACGACCAGGACCGCGACCTGGCTGCCGCTTTCCGCTTCAATCGCCTCGAGGCGCGCGGCCAGTGCGCTTCGCTCTCCCTCCGCCAGCGCGCCCGCGACATCCGTCACCCGTTCGTGAAGTTCCGGGATCGGTTGCAACTGCTGTGCAAGGGCAAGACCGACGCACATGCAGAACAATGCGCAGGCAAGCCACACCGGACGGCCCCATGCTGCGATGGTCGAGCGCTTCCCGCGGCAAGTCAGGAACATCGGCCGTCGATCAACGTGCAGCCGGCGTGGGCGTGCCGCCGAAATCGACTTTCGGCGGTTCGCTGATGGCCTGCTCGTTGTCGACGCTGAAATTCGCCTTTGGCGTGTAGCCGAAGATCATCGCGGTGAGGTTGTTGGGGAAGGTCCGGACGCCGATGTTGTATGTTTCAACTGCCTTCACATAGCGTCCGCGGGCAACGGTGATTCTGTTCTCCGTGCCTTCGAGCTGTGCCTGAAGGTCGCGAAAATTCGCATCCGCCTTGAGGTTGGGATAGTTCTCCGCAACCACCAGCAGCCGCGACAGCGCACTGGTGAGTTGTCCCTGTGCTTGTTGAAACCTGGCGAGGGCTTCCGGGTCGTTAAGCAGCTCCGGGGTGACCTGCATGCTGCCGACTCTCGAGCGGGCTTCCGTCACCTGGGTCAGGACCTCGCGCTCGTGGGAGGCATAGCCTTGCACGACCTGTACCAGGTTGGGGATGAGGTCGGCACGGCGCTTGTACTGGTTGAGAACTTCCGCCCAGGCGGATTTGACCTGTTCGTCATTGACCTGGATCTGGTTGTAGCCGCAGCCGCCCAGCAAGGTCGAAAGGACGACGAGCACTGCCCAAAATCTGAAACGCATGATGAATCCTCGAATTGATGACGATCTTGTCGCCCACGATGCCTGGGCCTCGGACGATTGTAGGCGCGAGTCCAGGGAATACGCCCGTTTGGGCTGTAAAAAATCATTCCAAGCGGATGGCGCGGGCCGCCCAGCCGACTACGCAGGAAGTGGCACGAGGCGCTTTGCGAGGCATAGGTCGGCCCAGGCCTTGGCCTTGTCGCCCTGGTTGCGCAGCAGGTAGGCAGGATGATACGTGACGATCAAGGGGATGCCCTTGTAATCGTGGGTTTCGCCCCTCACCCCAGCGATCCGGATCTCGCGCTTGAGCAACACCTGGGCGGCGGGGCGGCCGAGCGCAATGATCAATTTCGGCTGCAGCAACTCGATCTGTCGTTCGAGAAACGGAAAGCATGCGGCGAGTTCTTCGCTGGCCGGGGTGCGGTTGCCAGGCGGTCGACACTTGACTGCGTTGGCGATGAAGATGCCCTCTGCGCGCGAGGCGCCGATCGAGGCGAGCATTGCATCCAGCAATCTGCCTGCCTGGCCGACGAAGGGCTCGCCCTTCTGATCCTCTTCCGCACCGGGACCTTCTCCGACCATGAGCCAGGTCGGCCGTCGGTCACCAACTCCGGGTACGGTGAGCTTGCGCCGTTCGCACAGACTGCAGGCGGTGCAATCGCTGATCGCCCGCTCGAGCCCGCTCCAATCCAGGCCGCCAGGCGATGGCGGCTGCCGCGCGCCGAGCGGAGGCGTCCTCGGCTGAGGCGCATCCAATCTCGCGGCCATGCGGGGGGGCACTGCAGGCCTTCGGACAGCCGCTCCGCCCGTCGCTCGTGTGGGCGGCGTTTGCGGTATGGCGGCTGCAGCTACTTCGCGAACCGCCTCGGAATCGTCCCCGGAGGTGTGGTCGGCGACAGCCCTGGGCGCTTCCTGGGAGGCGCCGCGCAAGCGCCACAGCGGGCCCAGCCCCATTTCGCGCAGCATGGACTCGCGCGTCGCGCTCATCGCAATTCCCGCCGCATCACGATCGCATCCTCGCGTCCGTCGAGGCCGGGATAATAGGCCTTGCGGCGCCCGATCGCCTCGAAGCCGTGCTTGCGGTACATGGCGATCGCCGCTGCGTTGGACGGGCGCACCTCGAGAAACATCTGGCCCGCGCCGCGCTCCCTGGCGACCTCGAACAGGTGTCCGAGCAGCGCCTCACCGATGCCGCGATGCTGGACCGGGGCGCTCACGCTGATGTTTAGCAGATGGGCCTCGTCGAGCACCAACATCAGGATCCCGTAGGCGACCGGTTTCCCCGACTCGCGGCTCAACCAGCAGCTGTAGCCGGCAGCCAGCGAATCGGCGAAATTGCCTCTTGTCCATGGGTGACTGTGAAGACCTTGCTCGGCACTGCTGACCCAGTCGAGGTCGTCCACCGACATCGGCTCGAACTCGAGCAGGCTCAGGCTCATGCCCGTCCGCCCTGCGCGAGTCGCTCGGCGGTCGTGCTTGCCACCTTGTTCCGCACATAGATCGGGCTTGCGAGAGCAGGGTCCAGCGCCGGCTGCTCGACCAGACGCCGCGCTGCCAGAGCGGCTACATCTTCAGCGGCAGGCGAGCGATCATCGAGAATCGTCGAAAAACGCGCCCGCAATCCCTCTTCCAAGGCGCCGGCGTGCACCCGGAACGCCGATCCGATGCCGATCAGCGGCGAATCCGTGGCCGGAATCGTCCAGTCGGCGGGGGCAATGCAGCCGGGTGGCCAACTCGCGACCGGCATGCCGCCGAGGCAATGAAAGCCGGCCCAGTAGAGCTCGCCCATCCGTGCGTCGATTGCCGCGACGACGATCCCGTCGACGACCTGTGCCGCCAGCGCATCGAGCGTGCCGACCGGCACAACTCCGATTCCGGCCCCCATCGCCAGCCCCTGGGCCAGGCCGCAACCAAGTCTCAGTCCGGTAAATGCGCCGGGTCCGGCGCTGAAGGCGATCCCGTCAAGATCGCCAACTCGACAGCTGGCATCGGCCAGCAGCTTGCTGACCCGCTGGAGCACGGTGGCCGACTGGGCCGGTCCCGTTTCCAGCACCAGACTGTGCGTTTCGAGACCGCACCGCAATGCGACGCTGCCTGCTTCGCCGGAGGTTTCAAAGGCGAGAATCTTCATGCGCCGATTGTAACCGCAAGCAAGCGTGCATCAGGCACTTCGCGCGCCACGCTAGCTATCGTTGTTGCGCTTGCTCGCCTTGTTCTTGTTCTTGCGCCGCTCGTAAACATCACGGGCAGCGTCGCCGATGTCCTTGCGTAGATTGCGACGCTCCTCGTCGCTGAGCCGCTGGCGACCATCGCGGCTGTTGCTGCCCTTGCGGGGATGCTGATCAAGCGTTCGCCGGATCTCGGCGCGTCGCTCGCTCTCGCTCTGCGGTTGCGGGACAACCGCATTGTCGCGGAGATCCGCTTCGCGCGCCACGGGTTGCGCGAGCGCCGACGACGACAGCGCGAGTATCGCCACCGCGGCAAGGGCCGGCAGGTGGAGGCGACGCGGACGGGATTCAGCAAGCTGCAATGGGGCAGGCTCCGGGAGCGAAAGTTTGGCGAGGCGGGTTTAGAAGCGAGCTTAGCGCTTCCGACGGCCGTGGTGTAGCGGCGATTCGCACGACGGGCAAGCTACTGTAAGCATTTGTAAGCCGTGCCGCCGCTGCTTACGAAGCGTTACGCGTGGCCCGGCGCCCAGTTCGACAAGATGCTTGGCACGAAGCTCGCTCGCCAGCTACGATGACCGGATGTCAAGACATCGCTATCGAATCCTCCTGATTGACGACGACGCCAGATTGCGCGACCTCCTTAATCGCTATCTCAGCGAGCAAGGCTTTTCGGTAAAGGCCGTGGCCGATGCAGTCGCCATGGACCGCGCGCTTCATCGCGAGCACTACGATCTGATGGTGCTTGATCTCATGCTGCCCGGCGAGGATGGGCTCGCGATCTGTCGCCGGCTTCGCGCTGCGGAGAACAGCCTGCCGATCGTGATGCTTACCGCGAAGGGTGACGATGTAGACCGCATCGTCGGCCTCGAGATGGGCGCCGACGACTATCTGGCCAAGCCCTTCAACCCGCGTGAGTTGGTGGCCCGTATCAATGCCGTGCTTCGGCGCCAGCCGCAGTCGCCTCCCGGCGCGCCAAGCGTCGACGAGGAGGTGGTGGCCTTCGGCAGGGTGGAAGTCAATCTCGGCACCCGCACGCTCAGCCGCGACGGCGAGGAACAGGCTCTTACGACCGGCGAGTTCTCCTTGTTGAAAGTCCTGCTGCAGCATCCTCGTCAGCCGCTGTCGCGCGACAAATTGATGGAGATGGCACGCGGCCGCGAGTATGAGGTGTTCGATCGCGCCATCGACGTGCAGGTTTCACGCCTTCGCAAGCTCGTGGAAGAGGACCCTTCGAAGCCACGTTACATCCAGACGGTTTGGGGCTTCGGCTATGTGTTCGTCCCGGATGGTGCAAAAGACGCCGACTGAGCATCCAGCCCCCTGCACCGCAGGCCAGGCCGCCTGATGTCGACAAAATGGTCCGTGTGGCCGAGAACGCTGCTTTGGCAGACCTTCCTGGTGGTGGCGCTGGTGATGGTGCTTGCGCTGACGGCGTGGTACCAGATTTTCCGCCACCTGCAACAGGGGCCGCGGGCAAACGATCTCGCGCAGATGGTGGTGAGTGTGGTGAACCTCACCCGAACCGCACTCATCAACGCCGAACCGCGTCGGCGACGGGAACTGCTCATCGACCTTGCCGCGCTCGAGGGCATCCGCATCTACCCGGCCGAGCAGCAGGACGAGATCGAGCCGCTGCCGGATAGCCGGCCCTTGATCCTGCTGACCGAGGCGATCAGACGCAGCCTTGGCGAACAGACTCGCTTCGCGGCCTCGTGGGAAGGACTCGAGGGATTCTGGGTAAGTTTCAAGCTGGATCCGCAAGACCGTGACGAATACTGGGTGATGCTGCCAGCCGATCGGGTGGTTCGGCCGCGCGCGGTCGACTGGCTCGGCTGGGCCGCGGTGGCGCTCGGCTTGTCGCTGCTGGCGGCCTATCTCATCGTTTCGCGGATCAACCAGCCGCTGCGTGGCATCGCCGGGGCGGCGCGCGCCGTCGGGCGTGGCGAGACGCCGCCACCCTTATCCGAACGGGGCGCCTCGGACATCGCCGACGTGGCCCGCGCCTTCAACCAGATGGCCGGCGATCTGGCCCGCCTCGATGCCGATCGCCGCCTCATCCTCGCAGGCGTGTCCCACGATTTGCGCACACCGCTGGCACGCTTGCGCCTGGGGGTGGAGATGTCTCCAGCCGATGATGAAGAGCGGGAGGCGATGGTGACCGACATTGAGGAGATGGATCGCATCATCGGGCAGTTCGTCGACTTCGGTCGTGACGGCCAAAGCGAGTCGGACGTCGACCTCGATATCGGGGCCTTGCTGGAGGAGATCCACGCCGACTATCTTCGTCGCGGCCTTGCCTTGTCGCTTGAGGGCGTCAGTCACTTCACGATCAAGGCAAGACCGCTTGCGCTGCGCCGCGCGATCACGAACCTCATCGACAACGCTCACCGCTATGCAGGACACGGGCAGGACGTGGACCTTGCGCTCAGACGGGACGGCGGACACTTGCGGATCGAGGTTCTCGATCGCGGCCCGGGCATTCCGGCTGATGAGGTGGAGCGCCTGAAGCGCCCGTTCACCCGACTCGAAAGCGCACGCACGGACGCGCGCGGCTCGGGCCTGGGTCTGGCGATTGTTGACCGCATCGCGCGCGGACACGGCGGCGAGCTGCGCCTGCTGCAGCGCGATGGCGGCGGCCTTCGTGCGGTCCTGGAAATGCCGCTGAAAGGGATTCCACACGAGAAACCGGCCTGAGCCGAAGACAGGCCGGTTGCAGACTCGACGGATTATCCTGCATTCTTGCTCGCCTAGTGCAAACGAACAGCCTCACCGACATGCTTGCCGACAACACCCCCGAAGCCGAAGCCCGCGAAACACCCTATCTGCGCATCGGCGCCGAGCCCGGATTGCGCCGGCTGGTGCGGCGTTTCTACGAGCTCATGGACACCTTGCCGGAAGCCTGGGACGTTCGCAAGTTGCATCCGCAGGACTTGTCCGGCTCAGAAGAGAAGCTGTTCATGTACCTTTCCGGCTGGTTGGGCGGGCCGGACCTTTTTGTCGAACGCTTCGGCCATCCGCGGCTGCGCGCCAGACACCTGCCGTTCGAGATCGCAAGCCGCGAACGTGATCAATGGATGCTGTGCATGACACAGGCGATGAGCGAATGCGTGCGCGACGAGGTGCTTGCCGCCGCGCTGCTCGATGCGATTGGCGGACTGGCCGATCATATGCGCAACCGCACCGACAGCTGAAAAATGCGGACCCTCGCGAGTTGGATATAATCCAGCGATGAAGTTTCTTTTCGATCTGCTTCCGGTCATTCTTTTCTTCGCCGCCTACAAGGTCGCCGGAGCGTACGACACCGCCTCGCTGGCCCTGGCGACGAGCCTGCTGGGTGGTGGCATCGATCTCAAGCAGGCGCCCATTCTGCTCGCCACCGCGGTTGCGATCTTCGCGACCCTTGGGCAGATTGCCTGGGTCTGGTTCCGTCACCGCAAGGTTGACACCATGCTGTGGGTGAGTCTCGTGATCGTCTCGGTGTTCGGCGGACTGACCATCGCTTTTCACAATCCGACCTTCATCAAGTGGAAACCGACGGCGCTGTACTGGCTCTTTGCGTGCGTACTGGGCGGGTCGAGCCTGCTGTTCGGGCGCAACCTGATCCGTAAGATGCTCGAGGCGCAAGTGACGCTGCCCGACCCGGTGTGGAGCCGCCTCAACATGGCCTGGGCCGGTTTCTTCGCACTCATGGGTTTCATCAACCTTTTCGTCGCGTACACCTACAGCGAGGAGATCTGGGTCAATTTCAAGCTGTTCGGCGGTATGGGATTGATGCTCGCGTTCGTTCTCGGTCAGGGGGTCTATCTCTCACGTTACATGGAAGAGGAAAAAACCTGATGTGGTATGCAGTGATTGCCGAAGACGTGCCTGACAGCCTCGCCGGCCGGCTGGCCGTGCGCGAGGCGCATCTGGAACGCCTCAAGGCGCTCCAGAATGACGGGCGTCTTCTGTTGGCCGGCCCCTTGCCCGCCATCGATTCACCGGACCCCGGGCCGGCCGGCTTCACCGGTAGCCTGGTCGTCGCGGATTTCGAATCGCTCGAGGCGGCTCAGGCCTGGGTGGCCGAAGACCCTTACACCAAGGCCGGGGTATATGCCCGGGCAAGCGTGAAGCCTTTCAAGAAGGTCCTGCCTTGAGCAGCACCGTCGCCATGATGCGCGAACGGCTGGAAGCGCTGGCGCCCTCCTCCATTGAAATAATCGACGACAGTGCCCGTCATGCCGGCCATGCGGGTGCGCGCAGCGGTGGTGGTCACTATCGCCTGCGTATCGTTGCCGACGCATTTGCCGGCAAATCGACCCTTGCCCGCCACCGTCTGGTCTATCAGGCGCTTGGCGAGCTGATGCGGCATGAAATCCACGCGCTCGCAATCGATGCCCGCAGCGCAGCCGAGTTGCACTCCCAAAACCAGTAAAGGATATCTATGAAGCTGAAATACAGCCGGCTCGCGCTCGCCCTGCTTGCCGTTGCGAGTCTGCCTGCAATGGCGGCCACTGTTGCGACCGTCAACGGCGTCGCCATTCCTTCGGCGCGCGCGGATGCGCTGATCGCCGAACAGAAAGCCCAGGGTGCCCCGGATTCGGAGCAACTGCGCAACGCGGTCAAGGAGGAACTCGTGCGACGCGAGATCCTTCAGCAGGCGGCACAGAAAAAAGGTCTCGACAAGAACACCGAGGTTCAGGCGCAGATGGACATGGCCCGCCAGGCTGTGCTGATCCGTGCCTACCTGCAGTCCTTCGTCCAGGCCAACCCGATCTCCGACGCGGACATTCGCAAGGAGTACGACAACATCAAGTCGAGGCTTGGCGAAAAGGAATACAAGGCCCGCCATATCCTGGTTGAGAGCGAGGATCAGGCCAAGGCGATCATCGCCAAGCTCCAGGCCGGCGAGAAGTTCGAGGATCTCGCCAAGGAATCGAAGGATCCAGGCTCCAAGGATCGCGGTGGCGATCTCGGCTGGGCAAATCCAGGCATGTTCGTAAAGCCCTTCTCTGATGCCATGGTCGGCCTCGAGAAGGGAAAGTTCACGCCTCAGCCGGTGAAGAGCGATTTCGGCTACCACATCATCAAGCTCGAGGATGTGCGCGCGCTGAAGACACCGAGCTTCGAAGAGGTGAAACCGCAGATTCAGCAAAGACTGCAGCAACAGAAGGTCGAGAAGCATCTTCTGGATTTGCGCGGCGAGGCGAAAGTGCAGTGATTCCGAGCGGACGCTGAAACGGGAAAAGGGCCACGCGGCCCTTTTCCGTCTTTGGCCGCAACACCCCGATCAGAACTGCTCTTCGGTGAGCTCCAGCGCCCCTCTGGCACCATTCACTACGGTGTAACGCAGCCCCGAAGCCTGTGACAGGACGTGGTCTGCGTAGAAGCGCGCGGTGACGATCTTTGCCGCAAGAAAGGCCGGGTCGCCCTCGCCCGCATCGAGCATGCGCTTCGCTGCCAGTGCCGCGCGCGCCATTTGCCAGCCTCCGGCAACG
Organism: Zoogloeaceae bacterium; assembly: GCA_024235595.1. Lineage (GTDB taxonomy): Bacteria > Pseudomonadota > Gammaproteobacteria > Burkholderiales > Rhodocyclaceae > Cognatazoarcus. The sequence continues at coordinate 23,637 of JACKMC010000003.1, forward strand.
ATGCCGAAGAGCTTGAGGAATGGCACTGCGCCGACCGAAGCGGCCTTGATGTCCGCGCCGTAGGTTTCGGCAATGTAGTCGACCGCCCCTGCAAGCGCATCGACCCCGTCCTGCAGCGACGTACGCATCGCCATGAAGGCTTCATCGCCCGCGTCCTCGAGTTGGGCCACGACAGTGCGCATTTCCGCGATCACCGTCTTCGCGGTGGCACCACCTTCGCGGGCCAGCTTGCGACCGATCAGGTCGTTGGCCTGGATCGCGGTGGTCCCTTCGTAGATGGTGGTGATGCGGGCGTCACGCAGATGCTGGGCAGCACCGGTTTCCTCTATGAAACCCATGCCCCCATGCACCTGCACGCCGGTCGAGGCAATCTCGATCGAATTCTCGGTGCACCAACCCTTGACGACCGGAATCATCAGATCCACGAAGGCCCGGTTGCGCTCGCGAACCGACTCGTCCGGATGACGATGTGCGGCATCGGTGGCAGCCCCCACGACATAGGCAAGGGCGCGCATCGCCTCGGTCTGGGATTTCATCGACATCAGCATGCGTCGCACATCCGGGTGGTGGATGATGCTTACTTTCGGTCCGCCACGGACGCCGAGTTCGGTACCCTGGATCCGGTCCTTGGCATAGGCAAGCGCGTGCTGGTAGGCGCGCTCGGACAGCGCCAGGCCTTCCATTCCGACCGCGAAGCGCGCCTCGTTCATCATGATGAACATGTATTCGAGGCCACGGTTCGCCTCGCCGATCAGGTGGCCGATCGCGCCACCGTGGTCGCCGAAGGCCAGCACGCAGGTCGGGCTGGCGTGAATGCCCAGCTTGTGCTCGATCGATACGCAGTGCACATCGTTGCGCTCTCCGATCTTGCCGGTCGCATCGGTCAGGAACTTGGGCACCACGAACAGCGAAATGCCCTTGACGCCCTCTGGCGCATCAGGCAGTCGCGCCAGCACGAGATGAACGATGTTTTCGGTCATGTCGTGATCGCCGTAGGTGATGAAGATCTTCTGGCCGAAGATCTTGTAGCTTCCGTCGGGCTGCGGCTCCGCCCGCGCGCGCACCGCTGCCAGGTCGGAGCCGGCCTGCGGTTCGGTGAGGTTCATCGTACCGGTCCACTCGCCGCTGACCATGCGCGTCAGGTAGAGCGCCTTCTGCTCATCCGTACCGCGCAACATGAGGGCTTCGATGGCGCCGGTGGTGAGCATCGGACACAGCGAAAATGCCATGTTCGAGGCTTTCCACATTTCCATGACGGCGGTGGACACCAGTTTCGGAAGTCCCTGCCCACCATATTCGGGGTCGCACGCCAGCGCGGTCCAGCCCGCATCGGCGAACTGCTTGTAGGCCCCCTTCCAACCCTCAGGGGTATACACCTCGCCGCCTTCCCAGCGAGCGCCCTGCTGGTCCCCCGTCCTGTTGAGCGGCGCAAGCACGCCATTGGCGAACTTGCCTGCCTCGTCGAGGATCGCATCGACCAGGTCCTCGGATATCTCCTCGCAGCCCGGCAGTCTGGCGACTTCGTCGAGCCCTGCGAGCTCACGCATGACGAACTGCATGTCGCGGATTGGTGCGGTATATGTACTCATCGTTGTTCTGCTCCAGTTTAGGATTGCATCCATGCGGCCCGTGCAAACCGGGCGCTTGTCATTTACGTGCCAGGTAACGGCTGTCGTCAAAAGTTGCGACCCATTCGGGCTTGAAGACCACCATCAGTGTCAGTGCCATCCCCGTAAGCCATGCCTCCGAGAAGCCCAGCAGGAGGAAGAAAGGCAGATACTCCGAGCTCAGCTGAGCGACCGGATAGGCCTCGACAGCGGCAAGCGCGGCCGTTGCCACCGTGCCCAGCACCACGATCGAGAGGCCCGCGCCAAGAAAGGCATTGAGGAAGATGTATACAAAATAGTTGTTCGGTAGCCGCCGATCGACCCAGCGGAACAGCCGATAGGCAACGAACACAGGAATCACCACCATGATCAACAGATTGAGCGGATACGACGACCATGCAATCGCGCCGTCGAAGGCGATTCCGGCAAGTGCCAGCGAAAGACACGCGATCGCGAGCTGGGGGCCGAACATCAAGGTCGCGGCAGTGGCGCCGACGAGGTGCAGGCTCAATCCGGGTTGAACCGAAGCCTTCATGGTCCAGGCAACCATGAGCAACACCGCGCTACCCAACCACAGGTTCAGGGCTGCCGGTTGCTTGAGGCGCGCCCAAGGCGCGGTGCGAACGCACCACGCCCATACCAGCAACTGGCCGACGCCGGCGGAGGCCAGCCAGGTCGACGGAAACAAATCCGCCAGAAGGTTCATGACGGGCCCCGCGTGCGCTCAGAGCGAGGAGACCAGCTCCGGCACGATCTGGAAAAGATCGCCAACCAGTCCGTAGTCGGCGACCTGGAAGATCGGTGCCTCTGCGTCCTTGTTGATCGCAACGATGACCTTCGAGTCCTTCATCCCCGCGAGGTGCTGGATCGCGCCCGAGATGCCGATTGCGAAATACACCTGCGGCGCGACGATCTTGCCGGTCTGGCCAACCTGGTAATCGTTGGGCACATAGCCCGCGTCGACCGCCGCGCGACTTGCCCCAAGCGCCGCGCCGAGCTTGTCGGCGAGCGGCTCGAGCAGCGAATGATAGTTCTCGCTGCTACCAAGGCCACGGCCACCCGAGACGATGATCCCGGCCGCACCAAGCTCGGGTCGTTCGCTCTTGGTGAGTTCGCGCCCAACCAGTTTCGCGAGGCCGAGGTCAGCACCCGCGGCAAGGGGTTCGATCGAGGCGCTGCCACCCTCGGCGGCGACCGCGTCGAAGCCGGTGGTGCGCACAGTGATGATCTTGACCGAGTCGTCGCTTTTGACCGTGGCGAGCGCATTGCCCGCATAGATCGGCCGCACGAAGGTATCGGCGGATTCGACCTCGACGATGTCGGAGATCTGCGCGACATCGAGCAGCGCCGCGACCCGCGGCATGACGTTCTTGCCGCTGGTCGTGGCCGGGGCAAGGATGTGACTGTAGCCTGGCGCATTGGCGACGATCAGCGCGGCGAGGTTCTCCGCCAACTGCGCATCGTAGTGCGCAGCGTCGGCCTGCAGCACCTTGGCGACCCCGGCGACCTTCGCCGCCTGCGCCGCGGCTTCGGCACAGCCGCTGCCCGCCACCAGCAGGTGGATCTCGCCACCGATCTTTGCCGCCGCGGCGACTGCGTTGAGGGTTGCGCCTTTGAGTGACTGGTTGTCGTGTTCGGCAATGACAAGAATGCTCATTCAGATCACCTTCGCTTCGTTTTTGAGTTTTTCCACCAGTTGGGCGACGTCCGCGACGATGACCCCGGCGCTGCGTTTGGGTGGTTCGGCGACCTTGACGGTTGCCAGCCGTGGTGTCACGTCTACCCCAAGGTCCGCGGGCTTGAGGGTCTCGAGCGGCTTCTTCTTGGCCTTCATGATGTTCGGTAGCGTTGCATAACGCGGCTCGTTGAGCCGCAGGTCGGTGGTGACCACGGCCGGCAGCTTCATCTCGAGGGTTTCGAGGCCACCATCGATCTCGCGGGTAACCGTCGCCTTGCCATCGGCGAGCGCAACCTTGGAGGCGAAGGTGGCTTGCGGCCAGCCCATCAGTGCGGCAAGCATCTGGCCGGTCTGGTTGGCGTCGTCATCGATGGCCTGCTTGCCGCAGATCACCACCGTCGGCTCTTCCTTGTCGCACAGGGCCTTGAGCAGCTTGGCCACGGCAAGGGGCTGCAACTCGGCGTCGGTCTCGACCAGAATTCCGCGGTCGGCTCCAATCGCCATCGCGGTGCGCAGGGTTTCCTGGCACTGGGCGAGACCGCAGCTCACCGCGACCACCTCGGTTGCCACACCGGCCTCCTTCAACCGCACAGCCTCTTCCACGGCAATCTCATCGAAGGGGTTCATGCTCATCTTGACGTTGGCGATATCCACGCCGCTGCCGTCGCCCTTGACTCGCACTTTGACGTTGTAATCGACAACGCGCTTTACCGGAACCAGGATCTTCAAAGCGATGCTCCTATGTCTGTTCTTGAGTTCTGTGTGTCTCTATTTTCGGGGCTCGTTCGTCCCGTCGAGCATTATGTCACTCGACGCACAATTTGACAGAATCGCAGCTCCGCCGATTCTCCCCATACCAGAGCGTATGGCGGCGTACGGTAGCGTATGGTAGAGTTTCCGTCAATACTTCTCCTCATGGAAACCATGCCCCCAAGACCCCGCGCCCAGCTTGATCGAGATGCCTGGATCACAGAAGCCATCGAAGTTCTCGCGGCCGAAGGTGTCGCCGGGCTCAGGGTCGAAGTGCTGGCAAAACGCCTCGGTGTTACCAAGGGCAGCTTTTACTGGCATTTCAAGGATCGCCAGGATCTCCTCAATGAAGCGCTGAAGGTCTGGCGGGACGGTCGAATTCGCGATATCGCGAAGCAGACGCGGGTGGCGCCCGGGGAAGAAGCCCGGCAGATCCTGCATCTCATCGAGGTCTACAGCGCGAGCCGCAACCGCAAGGGGATGCTCATCGAACTGGCAGTGCGCGACTGGGCCAAGCGCGACGCCGCGGTGGCGACCATTGTCTCCGAGGTCGATGCGTTTCGCTTCAAATGTGCCAGGGAGCTTTTCCTCCGTTGTGGCCTGCCGGTCCGAGAGGCGTCGAGCCGAAGCCTGCTTCTCTATGCCTATGTCTTCGGACAATCGCTGATGGTGGTCGATCAGTTCGATCAGGGTGTCGAAACGCTGCGAGCGGACATCATGGCGATGATCGCAGGCCCCACCTCGGCGGACCTCAGCGACCCTGCCTGATTCATGCGAGGCCCGGTATCACCCGAAGCGCGTTCGCGCCGGTGAAGCGGACCACCTCGGGCGTTTCGCAGCTTCGCAGACGGGCGAGTTCGGACGCGAAGCGGGGCACGTTGCGAGGCTCGTTGCGTTGCCCGCGCGCCCACTCGGGGGCCATGTCCGGTGCATCGGTCTCGAGCACCAGCGCCGCTTCAGGCAACTCGGTTGCAAGCCTGCGAATCCGCCGTGAGCCTTCGAAGCTCATCGTGCCGCCAAAGCCAAGGCAGAAGCCGAGCTCGATGAATTGCTGCGCCTGCTGGGCGCTGCCATTGAAGGCGTGGGCGATGCCTCCCCTCACCCTGATCCGGCGCAAGTATTTGAGGATGTCGTCGACGGCGCGCCGGATATGCAGCACCACCGGCAGTCCGAACTCGCGCGCCAGTTCAAGTTGTCCGGAAAAGTAGACGCCCTGGCGCTCGCGATCGGCGCCATCGACGAAATAATCGAGACCGATCTCGCCCACCGCGACGACTCCGCCAAGTTCGAGGCGATGTCGCAGCAGCTCCAGATCCCCAGGCTGGGCACGATCAACGTAAAGCGGATGGATACCGTACGCGGGTCGGCAGCAGGAATAGCGTTGTACGACCGCCGCAGTGCGGTCGAAGCCGGCTGTTTCCACCGCAGGCACGAGGATCCGCCCGACTCCCGACGCGCGGGCGCGCTGCACGACGGCGTCGCGGTCCGCGTCGAATTCCATTGCATCCAGATGACAGTGGGTGTCGATTAGCATCGCTCAAGGCCCGGTCGCTGCGACGCACGGGCCCTTGTTTTTCACCGCCCTTTCCATTCCGGTTTGCGTTTTGCGACGAAGGAGTCGATGCCTTCGGCCGCATCCTCGGTCATCATGTTGCAGGCCATGACCTCGCCGGCCATCTGGTATGCGGCGTCAAGCCCCATCTCGAGCTGTTTGTAGAACATCTGCTTGCCCATCGCCACGGCTAGCGGCGACTTGGCGCAGATGGTGTCGACCAGCGCCGCCACCTCCTGGTCGAGCTGCTCCAGCGGCACGACCCTGTTGATCAGGCCGCGTGCGCGCGCTTCCCGGGCATCGATGAAGTCGCCGGTCACGAGCATCTCGAAAGCCTGCTTGCGTCCCATGTTTCGCGACAGCCCGACACTCGGCGTCGAGCAGAACAGCCCGACGTTGATCCCGGACACGGCGAAACGTGCGCTGTCCACCGCGACGGCGAGGTCGCACATCGACACCAGCTGGCAACCGGCCGCGGTGGCGATACCATGAATACGCGCGATCACTGGTTGGGGCATATCCACGATACGCATCATGACCTTGCTGCAGCGACGGAACAGCGCCTGCTGGAAGCTCTTGACATGATTGGCCCGCATCTCCTTGAGGTCGTGCCCGGCGCAAAAGGCCTTGCCGGCGCCGCCGATGACAACGACGCGGATCTCGGGCTGGGCGGCGATGCGGTCGAGCTCCGCGAGCAGCGCGTCGAGCATCTCCATCGACAAGGCATTGAACTGGTTCGGGCGGTTCAGCGTCAGGTATGCAACCCCTTGCACGTCACGACGCAACAGGATCGATTCCTCCGCCGCCTGGATTGCTGCACTCATTGTTTGTCTCCTCATCTCTGGCAGGCATCCGCAAGTGCTGGTACCTGCGCCGTATCCGAGCCAGCCCCCATCGAGTGGCGGAGCTGGCCATCATGCCGTTTCACTCGAACGAGTCGCTCGAGCGTGCCTGCTCGCGAAGAACGAACTTCTGGATCTTGCCGGTCGAGGTTTTCGGCAGCTCGCTGAAGATGAACCGCTTCGGTACCTTGAAGCCGGCCAGGTGTTCGCGACAGAACTGCTTCATCTCCTCTTCCGTGACGCTCGCACCCTCGCGCAACTCTAGGAACGCGCATGGCACCTCGCCCCACTTCTCGTCGGGTGCCGCGACGACCGCAGCCGCCATGATTGCCGGATGCCGATAAAGGACGTCCTCGACTTCGATCGACGAGATGTTCTCGCCGCCCGATATGATCACATCCTTGGAGCGATCCTTGATCTTCACGTAGCCGTCCGGCTGCATCACCGCAAGGTCGCCGGTGTGATAGTAGCCGCCGCGGAAGGACTCCTCGGTGGCCTTGGGATTCTTGAGGTAGCCCTTCATCACGAGATTGCCGCGGAACATGATCTCGCCCATGGTCTCGTTATCCCATGGCACCGGCTCCATGGTCTCGGTATCGAGCACGGTGATCGCTTCCTGCGCATGATAGCGAACCCCCTGGCGGCCATTCTTGACCACCTGTTCGGCGAGCGGGAGGCCATTCCATTGCTCGTGCTTTGCGCACACCGCCGCGGGGCCGTAGGTTTCGGTGAGTCCATAGACGTGGGTGACATCGAAGCCGATCTTCGCCATCCCCTCGATCACGGCAGCCGGAGGGGGGGCTGCGGCAACGAGACCCGAGACCTTGTGATTGATGCCCTTGCGCCACTCGGCAGGTGCATTGGCGAGCATCGAATGGACGATCGGGGCGCCGCAGTAGTGGGTAACCTCGTGGTTGCGGATGGCGTCGAAGATGAGCCGCGGGTCTACGCGACGCAGGCATACGTTGGTACCCGCGTTGGCGGCCATGGTCCACGCGAAGCACCAGCCGTTGCAGTGGAACATCGGTAGCGTCCACAGATAGGTCGAATGCGGCGCCATGCCCCAGCTCACGATGTTCGACATCGCATTGAGGTAGGCGCCGCGGTGATGGTAGACCACCCCTTTCGGGTTGCCGGTGGTGCCCGAGGTGTAGTTGAGCGAGATCGCATTCCATTCATCCGAGGGTTGCTCGAAGATGAAATCGGGACTGCCTTCGGCGAGCAGCGCCTCGTAGTCAATGCTTCCGAGCCGATCGCCAGGCCCCCGGTATTCGGGATCATCGACATCGATGACCAGCATCTCGCGGCCGGCGGTGGCAATCGCCTGCTTCACCGCGTGGGCATACTCCCGGTCGGTGATCAGCACCTTCGCCTCGGCGTGATTGAGGATGAAGGCGATCGATTCCGCATCGAGCCGCGTATTGATCGTATTGAGCACGGCACCGATCGCCGGTACCCCGAAGTGGCACTCGTACATCTCGGGCGTGTTGTTGAGGATCACCGACACGGTGTCGCCGTAGCCAACGCCGCGCGCCTTGAGCGCGGAGGCCAGCCGGCGACAACGGCCATAGGTCTGCAGCCAGGTAAAGCGCCGCTCGCCGTGAATCAGGGCAACCCTGTCCGGATAGATGTAAGCGGTGCGCTCGATGAAGGTCAAAGGCGTGAGCGGGACGTAGTTCGCCGTATTGCGGTCCAGACCCGTGTCGTAGATCGAGGTGGGCTTTTGAGTCATTTCCGAATCCATCATCAAGTTTGAATGAAACCGTCGAGTTATCGACAGCGCGCCGAACCCGTCGTCACACCGGGCATTTCCGAGTCGAGTTGGTGCAGCCATGCGGCAATGCTTGTTGCCAGCTCACCGGTAGCAATACTGAGCGCCTGCGCACCGCCCCGGGCATCGGCCGTGGTCGCAGGGACCTTGATCGACACCGGCTTGATGGCAAAAACCGCATCATCGCGGGGCGAGCTCAATCTTAACCTTGCTTCGATCAAGCCGTAGCTTTGCGTTGCGCTCGGGAACACCTGGATAAACTCGTCGAGTTCCACCGCCAGCACGCAGCCACCGCCGTTCGGATTGCTCGCCGCCAGGGAACGCTGCAATGCAAGCTCGACCAGCTCTGCCGGCGCGGCTGCCCAGCGGTTGCTGACATAGGCCCTGCGAGTGAGGCTGCCCGGATCGGCTGCCCGGTATTGCATTGCGGACGAACCGAGCCAGCTCGGCGCCCTTACCTGGATCGATCTTGTCGGCAGGGCGAGCGTCGTCGGGGCCTCGGTAGTCGCCCCGAGATCATGAACCGAGTACTGCGTCGGCAGGCGCCCGAAGCTGCTGCAGGCGCAGACCAGACAGGCAGCGCCTGCAACGGCTGCCCAGCGAGCGGCGGATATCGTCATTTGCTCTCCCCTTCCTTGTTGCCGAATAGGCGCGGCGCTTCAAACCCCTGTTCGCCGGGTCCTGGATCCTGATTGCCTCGCCCAAGGAGCAACATTTGCGGTGATGCCTCCAACTCCTGGAACAGACTCGACAGTTGTCTCGAGGTCGCAGTGAGCTCCTGAAGCAAGGCATTGAGACGCGGCAGCGACGAGGTCATGAGGCCATCGCCGACGGTATCGGCAAATCGATCGATGTTCGCCGCGCTCTCGTCGATCTTGCCGATCAGTTCGCGAAACTCCTTCACCGCCGGCCCGGCTTGGGCGGTGGTCGTCTCGAGATTGGCGAGGACGGCCCTGAACTGGCCGAGACCCTCGGGGCCGAGCAGATGGTTCACCTTGCCCATGATGACGGGCAAGGTTTCGAGGCTGCGGTCCACGCGGCCACTGGCCGATTCGATCTGGGCGAGAATCGTCTCGACCCGCTTGATATTGTCGCCGCTGAGCACCTGGGTCAGTTTTTCGGAAGCCGCGCCGATGTGGTTCAGGGTTTCGAGTGCGACGTCGCTGGCCTTGTCGAGCAGCCCGGGTTCGAGTTCGATCCGTGCCATTGTGCCGTCGTCAGCGACAAGTGGGGCGAGATCGGCGCCCCGGTCCTCGAGCTGTACGAAAGCCAGGCCGGTGACGCCCTGATAGCCGAGACTGGCGGTGGTGCCACGCGTCACAGGCAGATCCTCGCGGAGGCTGATCTGCACCAGGATCTCGCGCGGGTTGTCGGGGTCGATGCGGATGCTCTCAACCTTGCCCGCCTGGATGCCGCGAAAGCGCACCTGGGCCTGCACGTTCAGGCCGGTGATGTTGGCATGGCTGACCAGCAGGTAGCGGTTTACCGGCATTGAATCGTCGGAAAACCACCATACCGCAGCGGCCACCGCTGCTCCCAGAAGCAGCGTGAACAAGCCCGCTGCGAGCGCATGCGCCCTGTTCTCCATCAGTTCATCTCCTTGCCCCTGGCGAGCGCCTTTTGGCTGCGTTCGCTCAGGAAGAAGCGTTCGATGAAGGGATCGTCGACTTCCATGATCTCTTCAAGAGTGCCGAACGCAAGAATCCGCCCCCCGGCGAGCACCGCAATACGGCTCGACAGGGCCGCGAGGGTATCCAGATCGTGAGTCACGAGAACCACGGTAAAGCCCAACTGTTCTTGCAGCTCGCGAATCAGACGAACGAAACTCGCGCTCCGATCGGGGTCGAGGCCGGCGGTCGGTTCGTCCAGCAGGAGCAGTTCCGGCTCCAGCGCCAACGCGCGTGCAAGCGCCACGCGTTTGATCATGCCACCGGACAGCTCCGCGGGCATCAGCAAGGCATGCTCGGGCCGCAATTCGACCATCGCGAGCTTGAGCATCACCAGATCATCGATCTCCTCGCGGGTCAGCGTGCCGATCTCGCGCAGGGGAAAGGCCACGTTCTCGTAAACGCTGAAAGCCGAGAAAAGCGCGCCTTGCTGGAACAGCATGCCGAGGCGCCGCCGGCGCGCGGCCTGCTCCAGGCGGCCGCCCGCGAAAAGCGGTTCGCCGAACAGTCGTACCTCGCCTTCGGTGGGACGCAGCAGGCCCACGATCTGGCGCAGCATGGTCGTCTTGCCGCTGCCCGAGCCGCCGACCAGGGCGATCACCTGGCCTGCTTCCATCTCCAGATCGATACCCTTGTGAACCCAGGTGTCCCCGAAACGGGTCGACAAGCCGCGCAGTTCGATCACCACCTGCCCGCTCATATCGGCACCCCGACGTTTCTGGTCGCGATCGCGAAAATCGCATCGACGAGGATCACCACGGTAATCGCACTGACCACCGAAGCGGTCGTGTTCGCCGACAGGCTCTCGGTATTGGGCTTGACCCGCAACCCGAAGTGGCACGCGACGAGGGCGATCAGCAGCCCGAATGCCGCGCCCTTGGCGAGCGCGATGTAGAGGTTGGCAAGCGGCACCACGCGGGGCAGGGTTTCGATGAAGAAGCTGTAGCTGATGTCGAGCTGGATCTGCGCCGACACCATGCCACCGAAGAGCGCCACCGCCGAGGTCCAAAGCACCAGCAAGGGCATCGCGAAGGTCAAGGCCGCGACCTTGGGCGCGACCAGTCTCAAATAGCGTGAGATGCCCATCGTCGACAAGGCGTCGATCTCTTCGGTGACGCGCATCACGCCGAGCTGCGCGGTCATCGCCGAACCCGATCGCCCGGCGACCAGCACCGATACCAGTACCGGCCCGAGCTCCCTGACGATGCCCAGGCCGAGAATGTTCACAATGAAAACGTCGGCACCGAAGGCCTTCAATTGCAGGGCCGACAGGTACGAGAGCACCACGCCGATGAGAAAGCCGACCAGCGCAGTGACCGGCATCGCCCGCACACCAACCTTGAAAAGGTTGGCAGAGAACTCGAGCCACGGCATCTGTGAAGGATGGCGAAGAAGGAAGATCGCGTCGAGCAACAACTGTCCGAGCAGCACAACGAAATCCGCAAGGTGATTCGCGAGTGCGAGGCTTGCCCGGCCAACCGCCAGAACCGGCATCAACAGGCCCTCGCTGCGGGGTTTCGGCGGGGGCTCCAGCCGGATCTCGGCCAGCCTTTGGAACACGGCCTGCAGCGAGGGGGGGATCACGGCGTCGTCGGGAAAGCGTCCGCCCCAGGCACGCCACAACAGTTGGGCTCCGAAATTGTCGAGTCGTGTCACCTGGCCCATGTCGCAGCCGCCCGGTGTGGCGGTGCGCAACTGCTCTCGAATCCACTTGAGCTCGGGCGACAGCCGCCGCAGCGTCCATTCGCCCGAAAGCCGCATGCGGCCCTCGACGAATTCGATGCCGGGCGTCGAGCGCCCCTCAAGCTCGGCCATGTCTTGCTCAGGCAGCCAGACCGGAGACGAGCGCGCCGCTGTCGTCCTTGCGCACCGTGAGTACCCTGCCCACGCTGCTCCACAGGCGTTCTTCGTCGTGCAGCGCGGCGACGGTCAGCGGCAAGCCGTCGAGCCAGTCGCGATCGGCTTTCAAGACAAAACTGCTGCCTTGCTTGCTGAGTTCGATCGGCGGCATGCCGCGCCCGTCACGTGCCCGATGCAACACTGCGGCAAGTCGCAAACACAGGATCAGCAACCAGTCCGGGCTGCCCGAATCGATTGATGAGACCTTGGTCAGCTTGCCGCGATGCGCCAGCACGATGCGCGACAGCCGTCCCTGGTCCATACGCGAAAAGCCCGGCATGTCGGCATTGGCGAGGATGTAGGCGCTGTGTTTGTGAAAGCTGGAGTGAGCGACCGAAACGCCGCTTTCGTGAAGCATTGCCGCCCAGCGCAGGAAACGCCCGTCCTGGCCGTCGGGATCGTCGGCCTCGGGCACCAGTTGACTGAACAGCATGCAGGCGGTATCCGCAACCTGGGTGGCGTGGCGCACATCGACGCTGTAGCGGCTCAGGAAGGCCGTCACGGTCGCGTCGCGCAGATCGTGATGATGGTATCGCCCGAGCAGATCGTAGAGCACCCCGAGCCTGAGCGCGCCTTCGGAGAAGACCATCCGCTCGAGGCCGAACTCGCGGAAGATCGCCGACATGATCGCGAAGCCCCCGAAGAGCACCGGCAAGCGGTCGGCCTTGAGCCCGCCGATCTGCAGGCGATCGAGGCTGCCCGCCTTGAGCAGGATGGTGCGCAGGCGCTCCAGTCCCTCTAGCGTGATGGCGCCCTCGGCGAGACCGTTCTGTTCGAGGATCTCGAGCAAGGCCTTGGCGCTGCCGCTCGAGCCCACCGCCTCCTCCCAGCCCACCTGGCGATAGGGGTGGGCGATCGCCTGCAACTCGCGACGCGCGGCCAGCTCCGCTTCCTTGAGGCCGCGCTTGTCGATCGTTCCATTGGGGAAGTAGCGCAGGCTGAAGCCGACACATCCCATGTACAGGGACTCCAGCATCAGCGGCTCGAAGCTCTTGCCGATGATGAACTCGGTCGATCCGCCGCCGATATCCACGACGAGTTGCTGTTTGTGGGGATCGGGCAGCGTATGTGCGACCCCGACATAGATCAGCCGCGCTTCCTCTCGCCCTGCAATCACCTCGATCGGGAACCCCAGTGCGGTCTCCGCGCGGATCAGGAACTCGGGCGAGTTCTTCGCCACTCGCAGCGTGTTGGTGGCCACCGCCCGCACCGAGTCGGCGGCAAAGCCACCGAGCCGTTCGTTGAAACGCCGCAGTGCGGTCACGCCGCGTTGCTGTGCGGCGTTGTCGAGATATTTGTCGATGGACAGACCTGCCGCGAGTCTCACCGACTCCTTCAGCCCGTCGAGTGGATAGATCTGGTCGTTCACGATCCGTCCGACCTGCAGGCGGAAGCTGTTGGAACCGAGATCTATGGCGGCAATCAGGTCTTTGTTCATTGAGGAATACTCAGTGCCAAGCACTTTCCGGGCAATGTATTGGGCGGATTCTACACCCCGCGGTGGGCCCCCGCGGCGGCGCACCGAATGATTTCTTGCGCACCGTGTCATGTGTTTGTGATCTGACTGTCACATAATTGGGGGTTGTACCAGACCATGGAAGAAGCATGAATAGATCGAGCAAGAATCTGGAAATCGACCCGGTACAGTTCATCAACCGCGAACTGTCCCTGCTGCGCTTCCAGCGACGCGTGCTGTCACAGGCCGCCGATCCTTCCGTTCCGCTGCTCGAGCGGCTGAGATTCCTCTGCATCGTATCGAGCAATCTCGACGAATTCTTCGAGATCCGGGTGAGCGGCATCAAGGAGCAGATCCGCCTCGGAAGCCGACGTGTCGCGTCCGACGGACTGACCCCGAAGGAGTTGTTCCTGCAGGTCAGCCAAGCGGTGCATGAGATCATCAGCGAGCAATACGCGCTGCTGAACGACTCGATCCTGCCTGCGCTCGCGCGCGAGGGTATCGTCTTCATTCGCCGCGGCACCTGGTCGCCCGAGCAACAGGCCTGGATCCAGGCCTATTTCCAGGATCACGTGATGCCGGTGCTCACACCGATCGGGCTTGATCCCGCCCATCCTTTCCCGCGCGTGCTCAACAAGAGCCTCAACTTCGCGGTGGAACTCGAGGGGCTCGATGCCTTCGGCCGCGACTCGGGTGCGGCAATCGTCCAGGCGCCACGGGCCTTGCCTCGCGTGATCGAGTTGCCCCGAGAGATCACCGGCGTGGAACACGGCTTCGTATTCCTCTCCTCGGTGCTGCACGCGCATGTCGGAGATCTGTTCAGCGGCATGAACGTGCTCGGCTGCTATCAGTTTCGGGTCACCCGTAACTCGGACCTGTTCGTCGACGAGGAAGAGGTCAAGGACCTGCGCGCCTCGCTCAAGGGCGAATTGCAGCAGCGGCATTTCGGCGACGGGGTGCGACTCGAGGTTGCCGACAACTGTTCGGTAAGCATGAGCGACTTTCTGCTGCACCAGTTCAACCTCAGCCCAAGCGATCTCTACCGCACACCGGGCATCGTGAACCTGGTTCGCCTGATGCAGATCCCGGACCGGGTGGACCGACCCGACCTCAAGTTCCCGCCGTTCGTCCCCGGCCAGCCCAAGGTTCTCGAGCAGCGCTGCGATATCTTCGAGGCCATTCGCAAACAGGACATCCTGCTGCATCATCCCTTCCAGAGTTTCGAACCGGTCATCAACCTGCTCAAGGCAGGTGCCGAAGACCCCCAGGTCCTGGCGATCAAGATGACGGTCTATCGCACCGGGACCGACTCGGTGCTGATGCAGCAACTCATGCGCGCAGCGCAAAAGGGCAAGGAAGTCACCGTGGTGCTCGAACTCATGGCGCGCTTCGACGAAGAGGCCAATATCGCCTGGGCGGCAAAGCTCGAAGATGTCGGCGTGCACGTCGTGTATGGGGTGTTCGGCTACAAGACCCATGCCAAGCTGTTGATGCTTGTGCGCCGCGAAGACGATCGCCTGCGCCGCTATGTCCACTTGGGAACCGGCAACTACCATCCGGGCACGACGCGGTTCTATACCGATTTCGGCTTGCTCACCGCAAACGACGAAATGGGTGCGGACGTCGCCGAGATCTTCAAGCAACTCACCGGCCTCGGCACCGCCAGTGCGCTCAAGCATCTCTGGCAGGCCCCGTTCACGCTGCAGGCGAATGTCGTCGAGGCGATCCAGGCCGAGGCAGCGATCGCTGCCGCAGGCAGGCCGGCGAAGATCATGGCGAAGATGAACGCGCTGCTCGAACCCGAGACCATTCTTGCCCTCTACGAGGCCTCCAAGGCCGGGGTACAGGTTGACCTGATCGTGCGTGGCCCATGCGCACTGCGTCCCGGGGTGCCGGGGCTGTCCGAAAACATACGGGTGCGTTCGATCGTCGGGCGTTTTCTCGAACACCATCGGATATTCCATTTCCACGCGGATGGCGAAGACAAGGTCTATCTGTCGAGCGCGGACTGGATGGATCGCAACTTCTTCCGCCGTATCGAGGTAGCCTTCCCGCTGCTCGACAACAAGGTCAAGCGCCGGGTCATCAAGGAAGGGCTGCGCCCTTACATCGGGGATAACTGCCAGGCTTGGGAAATGCTGCCCGACGGCAAGTACAGGCGTCGTTCGCCGCGCGGCACCCGGCGCTCGGCGCAGGCCATCCTGATGCAGGAGCTGGGTGCCCGCTGAGGGCCGGTGGTTCGGGCAAGGCCCGCGTCAGCCTCGCCTTGCCCGAGCGACGCCGTCGACTTGGGAGACCATGCCGATCGCCCGCTGCAACTGCGGCACACCGGTGACCTCGACGGTGAACTTCATTCGCGCCGAGCCGGCTTTTGAGACGGTATTGACGGCGATGACGTTGAGCCTCTCCTTCGACAGCACCTCGGAGATGTCTCTCAACAGCCCCTGACGGTCCTGTGCCTCGACGACGATCTCCATCGGATAGACCGTAGGACGCCCGCTGTCGGCCCCGTCCCCCCAGTCGGCGCTCACCACGCGCTCGGGATGGCGGCGCGCGAGGTGCTGGAAGTCGTTGCAGTCGACGCGGTGGATCGAGACCCCCCTTCCCCGCGTTACGAAGCCCTCGATCGCATCCGGGGGGGCCGGACGGCAGCATCTGCCGAGCGAGGTCATGAGCTTGCCCACGCCCACGATCAGCACCTGGTCGGTCGAACCGCTGCTGCGCGGCCGCGAGGTCGCAGGCGAAGCTGCCGGTTGGGTCGGCGGCACCGGCGCGCCTCGCAGCGCTGTCTGCAGGCTCCGCGAGCCGACTTCGCCACGCCCCGCCGCGAGGAACATCGCCTCGGCGCTCTTGAAGCCCAGGCGTGTGGCGAGTTCATCGATGTTGAGCTGGGTGCGCCCCTCGCGCTGCATCTCGCGAACGACGGCATTGCGGCCGCGCGAAAGCAGCTCGGCCTCTTCCTGCGCGCTGAAGTAATGCTTGATCTTTTGCCGCGCACGACCCGTGGTGACATAGCCCTGCAGGCTGTTGAGCCAGTCGCGCGACGGGCCGCCTTCCTTGGCAGTGACGATCTCAACGGTCTGGCCGCTCTCGAGCGGCTTGTTGAGCGGCAGCAGGTGGCCATCGACCTTGGCGCCGCGGCAGCGGTGGCCGACATCGGTATGCAGCCGATAGGCGAAGTCGATCGCCGTGGCTCCGCGGGGTAGATCGATGACCCGCCCCTGCGGGGTCAGCACATAGATCGTGTCGTCCAGCGAGGCACGTTTGTACTGCTCTACCCAGTCTGCGGAGTCGGCCACCTCGTCGCGCCAAGACAGCAGGTTGCGAAGCAGCGCGATCTTGTCGTCGTAGGCGCCGGTCGACGGCCCGCCCCCTTCCTTGTAGCGCCAGTGCGCGGCAACGCCCAGCTCGGCATGCCGATGCATGTCGCGGGTGCGGATCTGGACCTCGAGGGCCCGCCCGTCCGCGGCCATCACCGCGGTATGCAGACTCTGGTAGTTGTTGCCCTTGGGCTTGAGAATGTAGTCGTCATATTCGTCGGGGATCGGTGTCCAGATCTGATGGACCACACCGAGCGCGGCATAGCAGTCCTTGATGTCATCTACCAGGACGCGAAGCGCCCGCACGTCATAGACCTGGGAAAAATCGAGCCGCTTGGTGCGCATCTTGTTGTAGATGCTGTAAATGTGCTTCGGACGACCGTAGATTTCAGCGTTCACGCCGAGCTTGGCAATTTCCTTGCGCAAGCGTTCTACCGACTCTTCGATGAAGCTCTGCCTCTCCACACGGCGCTCGTCGAGCATCTTCGCGATGCGCTTGTAGGTCTCCGGTTCGAGAAACCGGAACGACAGATCCTCGAGCTCCCACTTCAGTTGCCAGACGCCGAGCCGGTTGGCCAGCGGTGCGTAGATGTCGAGACTCTCGCGGGCGATGTCCGCGCGCTTTTCGCCTGGCTTGTCGGTTAGAAAGCGCAGCGTCTGGGTGCGCGAGGCAAGGCGCAGGATCACCACCCGGATGTCCTCGACCAGACCCAGCAACATCTTGCGGAGCGTCTCCGTCTGGGAGCGAATTTCAGGCGCTGCGGAGGTGCGGGTGATCCGCGTCAGGACCCGCAATCCGTTGAGCTTTCTCAAGCCATCGACAAGACGGCCCACATGCACGTCGAAGTGCGAGCTGACATATTCCTGGCCGCCGTCCATTTCCTGCGGCACCGCGAACAGCAGCGCGGCCAGCCGGGTGTCCGCATCGAGCTTCAGCGATGCCGCGATCAGCGCCATGCCAAGAGCGTGATTCCAGACGTCTTCACCGGTGCCGAGGGTCTTGCCTGGATAGAGATCGCGGACAAGGGTCAGCGCCTTTTCGAGGCGGGTGCGCTCATCGCTGGAGAGTCCCTCGAAGAGCAGATCGAACTGCGCCTCGGTACTCGATTCGGAAACGGAATGGGTGACTGAAACCATGCCGCCGATTATCCCATATTGGCGCTTTTCGCCTCACGGACGATAATCGAGCCCCTGCCAATCCCCGAACCATCGATCCGGGTGCGTCGCATTGCTCGCAATCGCCAGTTCATTGATCCCGATGCGCCGACTACTTGACCACCCCTATCTGTTGCTCACCCTGACTGTGCTGTTCTGGTCCGGAAACATGGTTGCCGGCCGCGGCCTGCGCGAGGCAGTGCCGCCCTTCTCGCTGGCGGCGATCCGCTGGAGCATTGCCCTGCTCCTCACCCTGCCCTTCGCATTGCCGCATCTGCGTGCGCAGTGGAAAAACCTGCGCGCGAGCTGGCCGGCGATCCTGTTTCTCGGGCTGGCGGGCATCTGCTGCTACAACGCCTTCGCCTACCTGGCATTGAGCGGTACCACGGCGACCAATGCGGCGCTGCTCAACTCCTTTATCCCGATCTGCACGGTCGCGATTTCATGGGCTTTTTTCGGAAAGCGGCTCACCCTGCTCGAGGCGCTCGGTGTGCTCATATCGCTGTGCGGGGTGCTGATGATCATCAGCCGCGGAGAGCCAGCCATGCTTGCGAGCCTGTCGCTCAACCGCGGCGACCTGTGGATGCTGACGGCCGTGCTTTTCTGGGCCATGTATACCGTGGGTCTGTCGTGGCGACCCGGCGGTGTCGAGCCGATGCTGATGCTGGCCGCCTTCATCGTCTGCGGGCTGATGGCGCTGATACCCGCGGCGATCGTCGAGCACGCCAACGGATTGGTGATATCGCTCACGCCGGGGTCGATCGCCGGCATTCTCTACATCGGCATCTTCCCGAGCTTTCTGGGCTACATTTTCTACAATCGAGGCATCGCCCTGGTGGGCGCCAACAAGGGCGCGCTGTTCATTCACCTGATGCCTGTCTTCGGCACGCTGCTGGCGGCAGTATTCCTCGATGAGCGGCCGGCGTGGTTCCACTATGTCGGGATCGCGTTGATCTTCTCCGGCATTTTTCTCAACACGCGACGTGTTGCCAGCTGAGCTGCCATGTTCGATTGGGTCAAGCGTCTCTACCAAGGTGCAGCGAAAGTCGACGTCGACGAAGCCCAGTGGCAATCGGTCGAGCGCGAGCTGGATTTTCTCGCCTTCCTGCCGCGCGAGGCAATCGACGCCGCACGCCAGATCGCGCTCTCCTTTCTGAAGCACAAGGAGTTCTACGGGGCCAACGGACTTGCACTGGACGACCGCATGATGCTGAGCATCGCGCTGCAGGCAAGCCTGCCGGTGCTGCGTCTGGGCGGCGACGCCTACCGGGGCTGGGTCGGGATCGTGGTCTACCCGGGCGACTTCGTCGCGCGGCGGCGCGAAATGGGTCCGGACGGCGTGGTCCACGAGTTCGACGACACCCTGCTCGGCGAGGCGCGCTCGGATGGCCCGGTTCTGCTTTCGTGGTTCGATGTCGCCAACCGGCCCCACGGCGTGAACGTCGTCATCCACGAATTCGCACACAAGCTGGATATGCTGAACGGCGACGTCGACGGGTTGCCGGCGCTTCCGCCGGACATGCAGCCGGCCGCCTGGGCGGCAGCCTTCGCGCCCGCCTATGAGGATTTCTGCCGGCGCATCGACCTGGGCGAGCACACCGCCATCGATCCCTATGCGAGCGAAAGTCCGGCAGAATTCTTTGCGGTGAGCGCCGAGGCCTTCTTTCTCACCCCGCTGCGGCTGCAATCCGACTATCCGCAGGTCTATTCGCAACTTTCGATGCTGTTTGGCGTCGACCCGGCACAGGGCGAGGCGCGGCTGATGCGCGAGCGCTGGCTCTCGAAGCACCAGGTAAACAGGGAATGAGCGATCGAAAACGCCTGCTGATCGTATTTCATACCCAGAGCGGCAATACCGGTCTGCTCGCCGATGCGGTGCTTGCCGGGGCAACCGCGGTTGCCGAAACCGAGACCCGATGCCTGCGCGCCTTCGATGCCGGGGTGGCCGATCTGCTCGGCGCCGATGGCTTGCTCATCGGCACCCCCGAGAACTTTGGCTATATGTCGGGCGCGATCAAGGACTTCTTCGACCGCACCTACTACCCCGTCGAAGGGCGAATGCAGGCAATCCCCTACGCACTGTTCGTCTCGGCGGGAAACGACGGCACCGGGGCGGTGCGCGAGATCGACCGGATTGCAAAGGGATACGGCTGGAAGTCGGTGGCCGAAGCGGTGATATCGCGCAAGGCGGTCAGCGAAACCGACCTCGAACGGTGCAGGGAACTGGGCGAGGCGATGGCCGCGGGTCTAGCGATGGGGATCTTTTGAATGGGCGTCGATCCGGGCCGCCGCACGGACCCGGAAAATCGGGTTTGCGGGTTTCGACTGGCTAACCTACCCTGAAGTAACCGCTGGGGTGGTTCGTCGCCCCGGCGGTTCTCTTCGATACCCCCGTCAGGAGGAAGAAAAATGGCAATAACCTGGATTCTGGTTGCCAACGCCAGCCTTGCGAAACTCTACGCGAACCTGGGCCCCAACAAGGGTCTCAAGCTGGTAAAGGAACTGGTCCATCCCGAGAGTCGCCAAAAGAATGCGGAGCTGGTTACCGACAAGATCGGAACCGGCAACGGCAACGGTTCCTACGAACCGGCATCCCAGCCAAAGGAGCAGGCCGCGCGAAGTTTTGCCCATCAGATTGCCAAGGAGCTATACGCGGGACGCAGCCGCAATGAATTCGAACGAGCCATCCTGGTGGCCCCGCCGGCATTCATGGGCATGCTCAACTCCAATCTTGACGGACCGACCTCACAACTGGTGAGTGACCGTTTCGAAAAGGACTACACCAAGACTTCCGAGCCGGCGCTGGTCGCCCATCTATCGAGTTGCATCTTTCTCTGACACCTCCCGCAAGGAGGTGACGCAGGTGTGAGAGCACCTGCAACATCGCGGGGCGCCTTGGGCGCCCCGCATCAGTTCCTGGCTACGATGCAGCCTCGGCAAGCGGCCACGATGCCAGCCGGCGATAGCTCGAACCGCTTTCGCCGCGATCCGAGGCGAGCAACACGAACTCGGTGCATGGCCAGCGGTGCGACACCATGGCGAAATCGGGCGGCGGTCGCGCAGCCTTTCGCAACAGCGTTACATGCGGTACGAAGCGGCGTTTCTCGATTTCGAAGCCCCGCGAGACCAGGGCGAGGGCCAGATCATCGGCCAACCGTGCGGCGCCCACCGGACATGCCGTGGAGCCCGCCCAGACGATTCGATTGTGCGGCCAGTAACCGACAGCGTCGATCGGGAGCTCGAACCCTGGCCCGCCAACTGCGTCGCCGACCGCCTCGAGAGCGGGGAGCCTGTCGCGATCCACGTCGCCAACGAAGGCAAGGGTCAGGTGCAAGGTCTCGCGTCGCATCCGGCGCCCGCCGCAAGCGCCATGCAGCCGCCCGGCAAGTGCTTCGAGCCGCTTCGCGACCCCGGCGTCGGGCCACAGCGCGAAGAACACCCGCAGCCTTTCAGTCTTCACCCACGGCCGCCAGCAACAGCGCCACGGCCTGCGCGGCGATGCCCTCGCCCCGGCCGGTGAAGCCCAGCTTTTCGGTGGTCTTGCCCTTGATGTTCACCATTTCGGTGGCGATCTCCAGATCCTCCGCAATGCATGCGCACATTGCCGGCACATGGGGCAGGATGCGTGGCGCCCGTGCGATCACCGTGGCGTCGATATTGCCCACCCGGTAGCCCTGGGCGCGCACCGCAGCCATTGCCTCGCGCAGCAGCCGCCGGCTGTCCGCGCCTGCCAGCGCCGGATCGGTGTCGGGAAAATGGCGGCCGATATCGCCCAGGCCGGCAGCGCCGAGGATGGCGTCGGTGATCGCGTGCAGCAGCACATCGGCATCCGAATGGCCCAGCAGGCCCTCGCGGTGCGGAATCCTCACCCCGCCGACAATCAGTTCGCGCCCGGGCACAAGAGCGTGTACATCGAAGCCCTGGCCGATTCGAAAGGGAGGCTTCATCGATTCATCCATTGCGATTCCGAAGAATCCACTCGGCCAGATGCAGATCGAGCGGATAGGTGACCTTGAGATTGGTGGTGTCACCCTGGACAAGGCGTGGGTGAAGGCCGGCCGCCTCGATCGCACTGGCCTCGTCGGTCACCGACCGTGCACGTTCGAGGGCGCGTCGCAGCATGATGTAGCGGAACATCTGTGGTGTCTGCGCCTGCCACAGGCGGTCGCGCGACACGGTCGCCTCGACATGCCCGTGTCCATTGTCCCGCTTGAGCGTGTCGGCAACCGGCACCGCCAGCAATCCGCCCACCTCATGATGCTGGAGTTCGTGAATCAGCTTCTGCAGTTGCCAGCTGGCGAGACATGGCCGTGCCGCATCGTGCACCAGCAGCCAATCCGACTGCGACACCTGGTCGCTGATCGTGCGCAGTCCGTTGAGAACGCTATCGGCGCGGCTGGGCCCGCCACAGAAAAGCGGTACCAGCTTGGGACCGAGCGCTTGCCATTCGTAGCGATTCCACTCCACGTCGCCGACCGAGAGCACGACGAACACCTTCTCGATCTGCGGCGAGTCACAGAATGTCTGCAAGGCATGCCAGATGAGGGGCCGCCCGAGCAGCTCGAGGTACTGCTTCGGCCGCTCGGAGGCCATGCGGCTGCCGCTGCCCGCGGCGGGGACAATCGCGAAAAACCTGGGTTTGAACTCTGACATGACGGCAATTCTACTCAAACGATGCCACCCCACGATCAGCAATGGAGCGAATTCGCCACACCGAGGTGTTCCCAGGCCTGCTGTTCGAACCCGAGTTCGGGCCCGTGCAGGTCAAGAGCCGGCTGATCGCGCCGGGCATCGGGGCGCTGATCGGACTCGAGCGCAAGCGCCGCCCCTCGTCACGGGCCGGTCTGAGGACCTCCGGCGCGATCTGCGCGGGGGTTTGCTGCTGTGCCGCCTGGCTCAACGATATCGCCGGCGTCGGATCCCCATGCCGTCGCCCTGGTGTCCGGACTCACCGATGTCGATGCGATTTCGCTCTCCGGCCTGCGACTTTTCTCTCTCGGCAGGCGGCAGGGCGTGGCCCCGGGCTGATCTGGGTCATGAGCTGACCGCACCGCAGCGCTATACTGGAAGAGACGCCCAGCGTTACCAATCTTGCAACAATCACGGATCAAGCACATGGCAAATGCTTCTGTACGTGCGGCCGCCGTTGCCGGCAGCTTCTACCCCGCCGACCCGAACACGCTGCACATGCAGCTTGTCGAGATGCTCGGCGCGGCGCTTCCGCTCGAGACGCTAGCGATAGGGCCCAAGGCCCTGATCGTCCCTCATGCCGGCTACATATACTCCGGTGCGGTCGCAGCCAATGCCTATGCGAGTCTGGGTCAGGCGCGCGAACAGATACGCCGTGTGGTGCTGCTCGGGCCGTGTCACCGCGTCGCGGTGCGTGGCATGGCCCTGCCCGCATCGCTGCAGTTCGATACGCCGCTTGGCGCGCTCGAAGTCGACCGCGAGCACTGGCTTGCGCTGCAGCAGCGCCCAGGGGTCATCGTCTCGGATGCCGCGCACGCACTCGAGCACAGCCTGGAGGTGCAGCTGCCCTTCCTGCAGACCCAGCTCGAACATTTCACGCTCACTCCGGTACTGATCGGAAGCGCCGACCCGAAGGCTGTTGCAGCCCTTCTCGAAGCCGTTTGGGGCGGGCCGGAGACGCTTATCGTGGTGAGCTCCGACCTGTCCCATTACCACAGCTATCGTGAGGCCAACTGGTGCGATCGCGCTTCGGTTGAACAAATACTCCGTCTCGATCCCCGCCTCGATCACGACCAGGCGTGCGGCGCGACACCGGTCAATGGTTTGTTGCTGGCCGCCGAGCGACACGGTCTCAAACCGCATCTGCTCGACCTGCGCAATTCCGGGGACACCGCCGGTGATCGCAACCGCGTCGTCGGCTACGCCAGCATCGCATTCTGCGAGGAGCCGCACCATGCCCGACATTGAACTCGGCCAGGTGTTGCTGCGCCGCGCCCGCGCGGCCATTGCCGAGGCGCTCGGCGTGCCCACCGAAGCGCCACCCGAGCATCCGCGCCTCGCCGAACGTGGCGCGTGCTTCGTCACCCTCACTCTGGATGGCCAGCTGCGCGGCTGCATCGGCAGCCTCAATGCCCATCGCAGGCTCGAAGTGGATGTCCGCGAGAATGCTGTCGCGGCAGCGCTCAATGACTCGCGCTTCGCGCCGCTCAGCAAGGGGGAGTTCGAACGCATCCGTATCGAGGTCTCGCTGCTGACGAAGCCCGAATTCATGGATTTCGCCGACGAAGCCGATGCGCTGGCGAAGCTGGAGCCCGGGCGCGACGGGGTCATCCTTTTCAACGGCTGCCAGCGCGCCACCTTTCTGCCCCAGGTGTGGGAGCAGCTGCCGAATCCAGTCGATTTCATGGAGTCGCTCAAGCGCAAGGCCGGCCTGCCCGCCGGCTTCTGGGGTCCGAACATCATGCTTGCAACCTACAGGGTGCAAAAATGGAAGGAGACGACGCAACACGCCTGAGTGATACCGATCACCCGGCGCGATACTGGCACCGCCTCGATGATGGTCGCATCCAGTGCGACCTCTGCCCGCGTGACTGCAAGCTCCACGAGGGGCAGCGCGGCGCCTGCTTCGTACGCAGGATGCAGGATGGCCACATGGTGCTCACCACCTACGGGCGCAGCTCGGGCTTCTGCATCGATCCGATCGAGAAGAAGCCGCTGAATCACTTCTTTCCGGGCAGCAGCGTACTCTCGTTCGGCACCGCAGGCTGCAACCTGGCCTGCAAGTTCTGCCAGAACTGGGATATCTCGAAGTCACGCGACATGGACCGGCTCATGGACCGCGCCTCGCCCGAGGCCATCGCCCATACGGCACAGGCCAACGGATGCCGTAGCGTGGCCTTCACCTACAACGACCCGGTGATCTTCGCCGAATATGCGATCGATACCGCCCTCGCCTGCCGCGCGGCGGGCATCAAGACGGTCGCGGTAACCGCAGGCTACATCCATCCACAGGCCCGGCGCGATTTCTACGGCGTGATCGATGCCGCCAACGTCGACCTCAAGGCGTTTACCGAAGATTTCTATTTTCGGCTCACCGGCGCCCACCTCGCCCCGGTGCTCGACACCCTGGTGTACCTGCGGCACGAAACCGACGTGTGGTTCGAGATCACGACCTTGCTGATACCCGGACGAAACGACTCCGACCAGGAGCTCGTTGCCCTCGCGGCGTGGGTGTTGCGCGAGCTCGGCCCCGGGGTGCCGCTGCACTTCACCGCCTTTCACCCCGACTACAAGCTCACCGATGTCGCCGCGACACCGCCGGCGACGCTGACGCGGGCACGCAACATCGCGCTGGACGCAGGCCTGCACCATGTCTACACCGGCAATGTTCACGATACCGAGGGTGGCTCCACCTTCTGTCCGGCCTGCCATCGTGCCGTGATTCGTCGCGACTGGTACGCGATTCTCGACTACCGCCTGGATGCCGAGGGCCACTGCAACCATTGCGGCCACGCCCTGGCGGGACGCTTCGGGCCCTTCGGCACGCCCTTCGGTCCGCGGCGGATTCCGGTGCGCATCGAGCGCCCACCCCAATCGTCCTGCGAACGCTAGAATCGCTTCATGGAACCAAGCGAAACCCCGCCCGCCTTCGTCTTTCGCCACACCGAGATCAGCATTGCCGCGGAAAAGGTCTGGCTCGACGGCCTGTTGTCGCACGCGCCGGACGCCCGTGGCCTGGTCGTCTTCCTCGACAGCGGAGCCGGCCGGCTTCGCGATCCGCTCACTCGCCTGCTGCCGGCAGTGTTCGAGGGTGCCCGCTATGCCTCAATGTCAGTCGATCTGCTAACCCGCCATGAAGAGATGCGGGACCCCGACGCACACTTCAATGTTCCGCTGATGCACCATCGGCTCGTCGCCGCACTCGAGTGGATCGAACACCAGCCGCAACTGCACCGGCTTCCGCTCGCCGTCGTCGCCGCAGGCACGGCCACTGCAGCCGCAATCCGCGCTGCGTCGCAGCGCCCCGACCGCATCCTGTGCCTGGTTTGCATAGCCGGGCGCCCCGACCTCGCCGGAGCGGGGCCGCTGTCGCGCATCCAGTGTCCCACCCGCTTCATCGTCGGCGCCGACGATCCCGCCGCTGAGCATCACCATCGGCCCGCCTTCAAGCTGCTTGGCGGCCCGAGCGACTGGGTCGGGCTCGCCGGGCGCGGCGCAGCGCTGCATTCTTCCGATGCACTGCGCGAACTCTCCGCGGCGGTGCTCGAATGGCTTCGCGAGCGATTACCCGCGTCGATTCCGCTGCCACCAGCGGACGATGAGCCCTGAGGACAGGCCCTGACTCGGTGGAAATCCGACACCTGCAAGTCACTATGCCCCTATCGCGCGGCGATCCAATCGCCTAGTCTTCGCTCAGGGGCATGGGAATGATCAGCGCAAACACTGCAGCAGCGTCCGCTTACACTGTCACCGCAGGAGATCGCGGCTGGCCGCAGGCCACGCGCGAGGCCGGCTCGCGCGATGGCGCGGCGAGCACCGCCAGCGCGGCCTTGGTGAGCCTGAGCGATGAGTCCCGCCTGCTCGCCGAACTCGCGGCGCGCGACCGCGAGGTCCGTACCCACGAGGCGGCGCATGTGGCGGCAGGTGGCGACCTGGTCAGGGGCGCTGCGAGCTTTACCTTCCAGAGTGGGCCGGATGGGCGGCGCTATGCGACAGGGGGCGAGGTGTCGATCGACATATCGCCCGCATCGACGCCGGAAGAGACGCTCGCCAAGGCAAACCAGATCCGTGCGGCGGCGTTGGCACCCGCCGAACCCTCGGCGCAGGACCGGCAGGTCGCCGCGCAGGCCGCGGCCATGGCGCAACAGGCCCGCGCCGAGATTGCCGCCCGGCAGGCTGCCGGATATCGCGCCGATGAGGGCCCCGCTGCGGGCAGCGCGATCGACGCATTTGCCTGACAGCATGCGCGCCGCCTGCGGCGCCACCACCTTCGCCCTATAATTCCGCCCTCTTCCGTCCAACCGCCCTGCACGCCGCATGCCTCATCGCCTCGATCATCTCCTCCCCGCCTTCGATCGCCTGCAACTCCCGAAACCCGGCAAGATCCTCGATCTGCCCGCGGTGGCGGGTTCTGCGGACGCGCTCGCCTTGGCAAGGCTGGCGGCGGACGGGCATCGAATTGCGGTGATCACCGCGAATCCGCTGGACGCGCTGCGGCTGCGTGAGGAGATCGCCTGGTTCGACGCCGACCTCAAGGTACACCTGCTGCCCGACTGGGAGACCCTGCCCTACGACAGCTTCTCGCCCCACCAGGATCTCGTCTCCGAGAGGCTGGCCACGCTGCACGCGATCGTCGGCGGGGAGCCGCAGGTCATCATCGTTCCGGCCACCACCGCGCTCTATCGCCTCGCCCCGCCCGCCTATCTCGCGGCCTACACCTTCTTTCTCAAGCAGGGAGGCAAGCTCGATGCCGAGCGTTTCAGGGATCAGATGACGCTCGCCGGCTACGACCATGTGACGCAAGTGGTGAGACCGGGCGAATACAGCGTGCGCGGCGGCCTCATCGACCTCTATCCGATGGGGTCGACGCTGCCCTACCGGATCGACCTCTTCGACGACGAGATCGAGTCGATCAGGACCTTCGACCCGGACACCCAGCGCACCGTCTATCCGGTCAGGGAGATCCGCCTGCTGCCGGCGCGCGAGTTCCCGATCGACGACGCCGCCCGAACCCGCTTTCGCAAGCGCTTCCGCGAGATCTTCGAGGGCGATCCGTCGCGCGCATCGATCTACAAGGACGTCTCGAACGGCATCGCTCCGGCAGGCATCGAGTACTACCTGCCGCTGTTCTTCGACGAAACCGCAACCCTCTTCGACTATCTGCCCAAGGATGTCGCGGTGGTCCTTCACCAGGACGTGCCCGGCGCGCTGGCGGATTTCTGGCGCGATACCCGCTCGCGCTACGAGATGCTCGGCGGCGACCGCACCCGGCCGGTGCTCGCGCCGAGCGAACTGTTTCTCACCGACGAAGCCTTCTTCCTCGCGCTCAAGGCCCGCCCGCGCCTGCAAATCGGTCGCGAGATCGCGCCCGACAAGGCCGCCCGCGAACTTCCCCAAGTGGCGGTGGAGCGAAAGGCCAACGATCCGCTGCAACAGCTCAAGCACATGCTCGAGGGCTTCGACGGCCGGGTGCTGGTCCTCGCCGAGTCGGCAGGCCGGCGCGAGACCATGGCCGAGTATTTTGCCGAGTACGGCCTCAAGCCGGCGGCGACCGCGGATTTCGCAAGTTTCGTCGATTCCGGTGAGCGCCTTGCACTGAGCGTCGGACCGCTCTCGAGCGGCTTTGTATTGCCTGCGGCCGGCGTCGCGATCATCACCGAAACCGAGCTCTATGCCTCCACCGCGCGTGCCCGCACCCGCCGTGACGCCGGTCGCAAGGCCACCGCCGAAGGCTGGCTGCGCGATCTCTCCGAACTGCGCGCGGGCGACCCGGTGGTGCATACCAGTCACGGCATCGGCCGATACCTCGGCCTGGTACACATGGACCTGGGCGAAGGCGACACCGAATTTCTGCACCTCGAGTACTCGGGCGCCGACAAGCTCTATGTCCCGGTAGCCCAGCTTCATCTCATCACCCGCTATGCCGGCGCCGACCCGGAGGCGGTCGATCTTCACCGGCTCGGCTCGGGGCAATGGGAGAAAACAAAACGCAAGGCGGCCCAGCAGGTGCGCGACACCGCGGCCGAACTGCTGTCGCTCTATGCGCAGCGGGCCGCCCGCGCCGGACACCGCTTCGATTTCCGACAGCACGACCTCGAAGCCTTTGCCGATGGCTTCGGCTTTGAAGAGACACCCGATCAGCAGGCAGCCATCGACGCCGTGGTCAGCGACATGAAGTCGGGTCGCCCGATGGACCGCCTGGTGTGCGGCGACGTGGGTTTCGGCAAGACCGAGGTGGCGCTGCGGGCAGCCTTCATCGCGGTCTCGGACGGCAAGCAGGTGGTGGTGCTGTGCCCCACCACCCTGCTCGCCGAACAGCACTACCAGACCTTCGCCGACCGCTTCGCCGACTGGCCGGTACGCATTGCCGAATTGTCGCGTTTCAAGAGCGCCAAAGAGCAGGCGCAGGCGCTCAAGGAACTCGGCGAAGGCAAGCTCGACATCATTATCGGCACACATCGGCTCCTGCAGAAGGACGTTGTTTTCAAACGCCTTGGCCTGGTCGTCATCGACGAGGAGCACCGCTTCGGCGTGCGCCAGAAGGAGGCGCTCAAGGCGCTGCGCAGCGAGGTCGATATCCTCACCCTCACCGCCACCCCGATTCCCCGTACCCTCGGGCTGGCGCTCGAAGGCATGCGCGAGTTCTCCATCATCGCCACCGCGCCGCAGAAGCGCCTCGCCATCAAGACCTTCGTCCAGCGCTACAGCAAGGGCATCATTCGCGAAGCGGTGCTGCGGGAGTTCAAGCGCGGTGGTCAGGTGTATTTCCTGCACAACGAAGTCGAGACCATCGAGAACGTCCGCAACCAGTTGGCCGAGCTGTTGCCCGAAGCGCGCATCGTGGTCGGCCACGGGCAGCTGCCCGAGCGCGAACTCGAGCGCGTGATGCGCGACTTCACCACCCAGCGCGCCAACCTGCTGCTATGCACCACCATCATCGAGACCGGCATCGACAGCCAGACCGCCAACACCATGATCATCAACCGGGCCGACCGCTTCGGCCTGGCACAACTGCACCAGTTACGCGGCCGGGTCGGACGCTCCCACCACCAGGCCTACGCCTATCTGCTCACCGACGCCCACGCCAAGCCCTCGGCCAGCGCCCAGAAGCGGCTCGAGGCGATCACCATGATGGAGGAACTCGGCTCTGGCTTTTTCCTCGCCATGCACGATCTCGAGATTCGCGGCGCCGGCGAGGTGCTGGGCGAGAACCAGAGCGGCGAAATCCAGCAGATCGGCTTCAGCCTCTACAGCGAGATGCTCAAGCGCGCGGTCAAGGATCTGCAGGCCGGCAAGGAGCCCGATCTGTCGCAGCCGCTCGAGGTGGTGTCGGAGATCAACCTGCACACCCCGGCGCTGCTGCCGAGCGACTATTGCAGCGACGTGCAGGAGCGACTCACGCTGTACAAGCGGCTCGCCAACTGCGATGCCGACGACGAACTGCGCGAGCTGCAGGAAGAACTCATCGATCGCTTCGGCGAGATGCCGCCGCAAACCCAGGCCCTGATCGAAACGCACAGATTGCGGCTGCTGCTCAAACCCTATGAAGTGCTCAAGGTGGACGCCTCCGAGGCGCAGATCTCGGTGCACTTCGGGCCCAACCCGCCGATCAATCCGGTCAAGGTCATCGAACTCATCCAGAAGGACCGCAATACCCGCATGGCGGGCCCCGACCGGCTGGTACGGAAGATCGGCGTGCCCGGACTCAAGCAGCGGGTGGCCGCGGTGCGGGAGCTCCTGAAGGCGGTGACTTGAGGCGTTTGCGCGACAGTGCGCGCGACAAGGCGGCGGTACTGGCGTAGCCGGAGGCCTGCGCTGCGCGCTTGAGTCCCTGCCCCGACTCGACCGCGCGCTCGGCGATGTCGAGACGCAGCGCAGCCAGGTAGGCACCCGGGCTGATGCCGACATGCTCGCGGAAACCCGTTGCAAATGCGGTTCGCGACAGCCCCGCCTCGTCGGCCAGGCTCTCCAGCGACCAGGGGCTCGCCGGACTGCGATGCATCGCCACCAGGGCCCTCGCCAGACGCGGGTCGCCGAGCCCGCCGAAAACACCCCTGGACGACTGCCCCCGCGCCACCAGATAGCGCATCAGTCCGATAAAGAGGATGTCTCCGGCGCGCGCGAGCAGGGCTGGCTGGCCGCAGCGCGGCTGCTCCATCTCGGCGGCGATGAGCGGCACCACATGCATGAGTTCATGGGCCTCGTCGCCGAGAGCGATCAAGCGGGGCGAGGCGAAGGCCATGAGCAGCAAGGCCGCAGCAGGCCCTTCGAAAGCGGCGTCGACGCACAGCAGCGTCACCTCGGGGCAGACGGGCAGCACCTCGATCCGATGCCCGCAGTCGTCGCGCAACACCGCGATCGCCGGCCCTTCGAGGACCGCATCCCCATCTGCCCAGGCAATACGCATCGTTCCGCGTAGCAGCAGGTGCAAATGCAACGCCTTGCCGCTACGCGCCGGAAAGTCGCTGGTGCTGGACAACGCACCGGCGTGGTGGATGCCGATGCGCGGTGCCGCGCCCTCCAGGAGCGCAGAGAGGCGGTCGAAGTGGCTGGTATTCATATGTACGCTCTGCAAACAGTTTAGAACTTATCATTGCATTAGATGCGTCATAGTGGCTCCTGTCAATCACCCACCAAGGAAAACACATGCTTCTTCCTCGCCTACCCGTCCCCGCCCTGAGTGTCGACACCGTCTCGCACGGTCGCTTCGAGCTTGCTGCGCAAACGCCTGAGAACTTCACCCTGGTCGTGTTCTATCGCGGTCTGCACTGCCCGATCTGCGCGAAGTACCTGATGGAGCTCGAACGGCTTGTGCCGGAGTTCGAGAAGCGCGGCGTGTCGGTCATCGCGGTATCGTCTGACGGCGCCGATCGCGGTGCGGCAATGGCCAGCAAGATTGGCGCAAGTGCCCTTCGTTTCGGCTACGGCCTGGGTCTCGCCGCCGCACGCGAGTGGGGTCTCTACATTTCGACAAGCCGCGGCACCACTTCGATCGGTATCGAGGAGCCCGCATTGTTCTCGGAACCGGGCGTGTTCCTGGTGCGGCCCGATGGCACGCTCTACTATGGTGCCGTCCAGACCATGCCCTTTGCCCGCCCCAACTTCACCGACCTGCTGGGTGGCCTCGACTTCGCGATCGCCAACGACTACCCGGCGCGAGGTGAATACAGCGGCGCGCTTTGATCGCGGCCGATGGCTCGGGCCGTTGCGCGGCCCGGCCCTCATCGACCCGGTCGACGAGGCGGCACGGCACGGTCGTCGCCCGCGAACGTCAACCATGAGGCTTGCGTTACAATTCCGGTCCCCGCCGCGCACCGGAGTATCGCCATGACCGTCGCCCAGACCGAAAACCTCAACATCGTCGCCGTAGATCACATGCCCTCTCCGGAGGAGATCAAGGCGAGCGTACCGATCACCGAGGCCGCCGCGGCGACCGTGCTCGAAGGGCGCCGCGCCCTGCAACGGATCCTCGATGGCGAGGACAATCGCCTGTTCGTGGTGGTCGGTCCGTGTTCCATCCACGACCCGGTCGCCGGCCTCGATTACGCTCGCCGCCTCAAGGCGCTTGCCGACGAGGTCGCTGAAACCATGTTGCTGGTGATGCGCGTCTATTTCGAGAAGCCCCGCACCTCGACCGGCTGGAAGGGTTTCATCAACGATCCCTACATGGACGATTCCTTCCGTATCGACGAAGGCATGGCGATGGCGCGGCGCTTCCTGCTGGATGTGTGCGAGGTGGGCCTGCCGACCGGTACCGAGGCGCTCGATCCGATCGCGCCGCAATACTACGGCGACCTCATAAGCTGGACGGCGATCGGCGCCCGCACCTCCGAATCCCAGACCCACCGCGAGATGTCGTCCGGCCTGTCGACCCCGGTCGGCTTCAAGAACGCCACCGACGGCGATCTCGAAGTGGCGATCAATGCCATTGTCTCGGCTTCGCGTCCGCACAGTTTCCTCGGTATCAGCGGCAAGGGGCAATCGGCGATCCTGCGCACCGGCGGCAACCGCTATGGGCACACCGTGCTGCGCGGTGGCGGTGGTCGGCCCAACTACGATTCGGTGTCGATCTCGCTTGCCGAGCAGGCGCTCAGCAAGGCAAAGCTTCCGGTAAACGTGGTGGTGGATTGCTCGCATGCCAACTCGTGGAAGAAACCCGAGTTCCAGCCCCTGGTGATGAAGGACGTTGTGAACCAGATCCGTGAAGGCAACCGCTCGGTGGTCGGGATGATGATCGAGAGCAACATCGAGCCGGGCAACCAGGCGATTCCGAAGGATCTCGCGCAGCTCAAGTACGGCTGCTCGGTGACCGACGCGTGTATCGGCTGGGACGATACCGCGACGATGATCCGCAACGCGCACCAGGTCTTGCGGGAGGTTCTGCCGGGACGGAGCCGCGCTGCATGAACCTGGTGATTCAGGGCCTGGATATCGAGACCCGTGCCCTCAAGGAACTCGCCAAGCTGACCGGTGCACAAGGCATCCAGCGCATCACCGGCGGCGCCTTCCGGCTGCTCGAGGCGCAGCAGCTCGCCGAAGTGGCGACTTACTGTGAAAGCCGGCAGCTCGACCATGCCTATGTTCCCGAGGGCCGTCGGCTGCGCGACTACGGCCTGTTCGTGACCGATATGGATTCGACGCTGATCGGCATCGAGTGCATCGACGAGATTGCCGACATGCAGGGCCTCAAGGCCGAAGTGGCGGCCATCACCGAAGCCGCGATGCGCGGGGAGATCGCCTTCGGTGAGAGCCTGACCCGTCGCGTGAGCCTGCTCAAGGGGCTGGACGAAGGCGCCCTGGCGCGGGTTTACGAAGAGCGCCTGACGCTCAATCCAGGGGCCGAGCAGTTGATGCGCGGCTTGCGCCAGGCCGGGCTCAGAACGGTGCTGGTATCAGGTGGCTTCACCTACTTTACCGACCGCCTGAGGGAAAGGCTTGGTTTCGATCATGCGGTGGCGAATCGGCTGGAAATCGAGAATGGTCGCCTCACCGGTCGCATTGTCGGCGACATCGTCGACGCGGCGGCCAAGCGCCGGGTGCTCGAATCGGTGCGCGACGAGATTGGATTGCTCAACACCCAGACCATCGCTGCCGGCGACGGCGCGAATGACCTCGAGATGCTCGAAGCGGCCGCCATCGGCGTGGCGTATCACGCCAAGCCCGTGGTTCGCGTGCGCGCCAGCTACGCGATCTCCCACGCGGGGCTGGACGCGATCCTCAATCTGTTCGGCTGAGGCCCTCGCTCAGGTGGGCGAGCACGGCGACCAGCGCGGCGCTTCCAAGTATGCGGCTGCGCGCGGCGCTCCAGCCCGACACCCCGTCCGGCAGGTTCGCGTTGTCCTTGAAGGGCATCTCCAGCGTGAGCGCTACGCAGCCGAAGCGGTGCGCGACCCATTTGGATGCGAGTGAAAGCATTTCCTCGCCGAAGCGCCCCGCCTGGTAGCCATGCTCGGTCTGAACATCCGGGCTCGCCTGCTTGAAGGCCGCAATCAGCTTCGACTGTCGTGCCAGCGCCTGCGCGCTGAAGCCGGGCACCTCCTCGGCCGTCGAGAAGAAAACGTAGGGCAACTCCTCGTCACCGTGGATGTCGAGAAACAGCGACACCCCGGTGCGCTCCATCTCGTCGCGCACCAGCAGCACCTCGGGGCTGCGCGCCCGGCTCGGAGATTGCCATTCGCGATTGAGATTGGCTCCGGCAGCATTCGTGCGCAGGTTTCCACGGATCGCACCGTCCGGATTCATGTTCGGCACGACGTAGAGCGTCGCCAACTCGCGCACCCGCCGTGACACCGGATCCGCGCCATCCAGCAATCGTTCCAGCAAGCCTTCGATGAACCATGACGCCATCGTTTCACCCGGATGCTGGCGTGCGGTGATCCACACCGGCTGTTTGTCCGGGCGCGGCCGACCAACCACCACCACGTCGATGTCGCGGCCTTCGACCGAGGCGCCGAGATTGCGTACCTCGGCAAACGGTGACATCTCGACCCGACCCAGCAGATCGAGATGCCGCTCGTGCGAATAGGGTTCGAAATACGCGTAGTACACGCTGTTGCGCTCGGGCGAATGTTCGACGATCAGCTGCCCATCCTCGTAGCGCGTAGCGGCCACCCGGAACCAGTTCTGCCGGTCGTAGCTGGCAAGCGCACGATAGCCCGGCCAGCCGCCCGGATACGCCGCCTCGGCGGCGTTCTCGAAGCGCATCACGAGGTGCTGCCCGGCCGCCCCCTGGACGCGGTAGTGGAACCACTGGCGGAACTCGGCCGCGTTGTCCGGGCGCAAGCGCAAACGGATGTTCTCCGGATCGGCCAGCGACACGACCTCGATTGCGCCCGAGTCGAAGTTTGAACTGATACGCATGATTCTTCCTCCGAACTAGCTCATCCGCCGCCGGAAAACCCAGGTGTCCGAATCCGATGCTTCGGGCGAGAATCGATACCCCTCTGCATCGAAATCCTTGAGTCCCTCGACCTCGCCGAGACGATGGTCGATCGCATAGCGGCTCATCAGGCCGCGTGCCCGTTTTGCGAAGAAGCTGATGATCTTGTAGCGCCCGCCCTTCCAGTCTTCGAACATGGGCGTGACGAGGCGGCCGCGCAGCTTGTTGCGCCTGACCGATTTGAAATACTCCGTCGAGGCGAGATTCACCACTACCGCCTCTTCACCTGCAGCCGCCTGCGCCTCGAGAAGCCGGTTGAGCTCGTCGGTGATCAGCCCGCCCCAGAAGGCGTACAGGGTGGCGCCGCGCGAGTTGGCAAGACGGGTGCCCATTTCGAGCCGGTAGGGCTGCATCAGGTCGAGCGGCCTGAGCACGCCGTACAGGCCGGACAGGATCCTCAGATGCTGCTGCGCCCACTCGAGCCCGCCCTGCTCGAGTGTCACGGCGGCCAGCCCGTCGTACACGTCGCCGTCGAAGGCAAGCATTGCCTGTTTGGAATTGGCCGGGCTGAATGCGGGTTGCCACTGCGCGTAGCGCGCGACGTTGAGCGCTGCGAGTTGGTCGGAGAGCTTCATGAGCCGGGCGATCTCGGCAGGACTGCATTCGCGAAGAATCTCGATCAGCGCCTTCGAGTGCTCGATCAAACCGGGGTAGGTGAAGCTATCGGTAGTGGGCGCGGTTTCGTAGTCGAGCGCCTTGGCGGGGGAAAGAACGATCAGCATGGGAGTCCATTGACGAAGGGTGGTCGATGCGCGGCCGACGCATTGGGCGGCAGGCGTCCGACGATGACCCGATGGTAGCAAAATCCGCGCCGCGGGCGCGTTCGTGCGCCGGCATGAGGCGGCACTTGAACCTGAAGGGCGCTGTTGACCGCTCGTGCATGCGCTTACGAACTGCAGCGTTGACGTTCCACGGCTTCGACGGCGATCGCGGATTGGGCGCGTCCAACTGTGGTCTCCGGATTGGATTGACACCCCGGTCGGTCACGCGCACCATTTCGGGCGCTTTTTGAGTTGCTTTCAGGCCATGACCAGTCCAACCCTGCTCGATCGATCGCTCGCCGCCGTCTGGCACCCCTGCACCCAGATGAAGCAGCACGAACATCTGCCGCTGCTGCCCATCGTTCGCGGCGAGGGGCCGTGGCTGATCGACGAGCGCGGCCGGCGCCTGCTGGACGGCATCAGCTCCTGGTGGACCAACCTGTTCGGCCACTGCAACCCGCGGATCAATGCCGCATTGCGCGAGCAACTCGAGACCCTCGATCATGCGATGCTCGCCGGCTTTACCCACGAACCGGTGGTGGCGCTCTCGGAACGGCTCTCCGCGCTCACCGGTCAACGCCTCGGCCATGCCTTCTACGCCTCCGATGGTGCCTCCGCGACGGAGATCGCGCTGAAGATGAGCGCCCACTACTGGCGCAACCGGGGCAAGCCCGAGAAGAACCGCTACGTGAGTCTTGCCGGTGGCTACCACGGCGAGACCGTTGGCGCGCTGGCGGTGACCGATGTCGCCATCTTCCGCGACGCCTACGCGCCATTGCTTCGCCAGGCCGCGACCGTGCCCAGCCCCGACGCGCGTCTCACGGCGCCGGGCGAGAGTGCAGTGGAGGTGGCCGTTCGTGCCGCCGCGTCGCTGGAGGAGTGGCTCGATCGACATCACCGCCACACCGCCGCGCTGATCGTCGAGCCGCTGGTTCAAGGCGCCTCGGGCATGGTTATGTACGACCCCGAGTACCTGCGCCTTGCACGGCGGCTGTGCACCCGCTTCGAGGTGCACCTGATCGCCGATGAGATCGCCGTCGGCTGCGGCCGGACCGGGACCTTCTTCGCCTCCGAGCAGGCAATCGCCGCGGCGCAGGACTGGCCGGACTTCATCTGCCTGTCCAAGGGGATCTCGGGCGGCTATCTGCCGCTCTCGCTGGTGCTCTCGACCGACGAGGTGTACGCCGCCTTCTACCATGACGACACCCGCCGCGCCTTCCTGCATTCGCACTCCTACACCGGCAACCCGCTTGCCTGCAGGGCCGCACTCGCAACCCTCGACATCTTTGCCGAGGACGATGTGCTGAGCGCGAACCGGATCCGCTCACGCCTGCTTGCCAAAGGCGCGACGGCACGCTGGGGCGATCATCCTTCGGTACGGAACCTGCGCCAGCAGGGCATGATCCTCGCCTTCGACGTGGAAGGCGCCGCGCCGGATTTCGCACAGCGTTTTTTTGCGGCTGCACTCGACGCGGGGGTGCTGCTTCGTCCGATCGGCAACACCGTCTATTTCATGCCGCCCTATGTGGTCGAGGCCGCTCAGATCGATCACATGCTCGATGGAGCCGACGCTGCGCTCGCCGCGGCATTGGATTGACTGCCATGCTCATCGACGCACTGCGCGCGGAACTCGTCGAGCTCGACGCCGCGGCGCTCAGGCGCCGGCGTTGCAGCCTCGACACCCCCTGCGGCCCCAGGCCGGTGGTGGACGGGATGCCCTTGCTGGCCTTTTGCAGCAACGACTATCTCGGCCTTGCCAACGAAGCCTCGCTCGCCGCGGCCCTCGCCGAGGGCGCACGGCTATGGGGCGCCGGCTCGGGGGCCTCGGCCCTGACGAGCGGTCACTGCGCGGTGGTCGACACCCTGGAGCGCGCGCTCGCAAGCTTTTGCGGCGCCGAGCGCGCGCTGCTCTTCGGTACCGGCTACATGGCGAACCTGGGCCTGCTTCCGGCATTCGCGGGGCGAGGCGACGAGATCTTCGCCGATCGCCTGAATCACGCCTCGCTGGTCGATGGCGCGCTGCTCTCGCGCGCTGCGCTGACGCGCTACCCGCACTGCGACGTGGGCGCACTGGAGGCAGCACTTGAGCGCTCCAGCGCGAAGCGAAAACTGATCGTCAGCGACGCGGTGTTCAGCATGGACGGCGATCTCGCGCCGCTGCCTGCGCTGCTCGAACTTGCCGAGCGTCACGACGCGTGGTTGATCGTGGACGACGCCCACGGCTTCGGCGTGCTCGGCCCGCACGGGCGCGGCAGCCTGGCCCATTTCGGGCTCTCGTCCTGGCGACTCATCTACATGGGCACGCTGGGCAAGGCGGCCGGCGTGGCCGGAGCATTCGTCGCCGGGAATTCCGAAGTGATCGAATGGCTGATGCAAAAGGCGCGCACCTACATCTTCACCACCGCCCCTCCGCCGGCGCTGGCACACGCGCTGCTGCACAGCCTCGAGCTCATCGCGGGTGGCGCGGCGCGCCGTACCAGGCTGGCGTCGCTGATCGGCGCTCTGCGCCGAAGCCTTGCACTTCGGGACTGGCAGCTGCTGCCCTCCACCACCCCGATCCAGCCGATCCTCATCGGTGACAACGAGGATGCGCTCGACGCCTCGCAGCGACTCAGGCGCGAAGGCATCTGGGTGCCCGCGATCCGCCCGCCGACCGTGCCGCCGGGTAGCGCCCGACTGCGGATCTCCCTGAGCGCCGCACACACCGACGACGATGTGCTGCGGCTCGCGAGTGTCCTGAACGGACTGCAGAAATGATCGCCGCGCCACTTGCCCTGATACCCGGCTGGGGCGCGCGTGCGCAGGTGTGGGAAGCCGTCGCCGCCCATTTGAGCGAGCCCCTGGCGGTGCAGTTGCTCGAGCTTCCCGGCGTGGGTGGCACGCCAGGCGCGGCGGGGGACACGCTTGCGCACTGGGCCGACGCCCTCGCGGCGCGGCTGACGCAGCCGGTCGTATTGTGCGGCTGGTCGCTGGGGGCGATGGTGGCGATGGAAGTCGCGCGGCGTCACCCCGCGCTGGTCGAAGCGCTGGTGCTGATCGCAGCGACACCGCGCTTCGTCGCCTGCGCCGACTGGCCACATGGCCTCGACCCAGACACTGTGGCACGCTTTCGCGCCGGTTTTGCGACCGACCCGCAGGCCATCCTGCGGCGCTTCCGGGCACTGCAGGTGATGGGCGACAGCCATCGCCGCGAGCTCGCCGCGGCGCTCGAATCCTGCCACCCTGGCCGCTCCTCGGAGAGCGACGCGGCGCTCGCCGAAGGGTTGCGAATCCTCGCGGCCTCGGACCTGCGTCCTTGCCTTGGCGAGCTTGTCGTGCGAACCCGGATAGTGCATGGCGCCAACGATGGCCTCATGCCAGAAGCGGCGGCGCGCTGGCTCGCCGATGCGCTGCCCGATGCCCGCCTCACGGTGTTGCAGGATAGCGGGCACGCAGTGCTGCTGTCGCGTCCCCACGAATGCGCGGTGCTGATCGAGAGCTTTCTGGATGGCTGAGCGCAGCGAGGCAAAACGGGCGATCCGCGCGGCATTCGAGGGGGCCGCGCCGAGCTACGACGAGGCCGCGTCAGTGCAGCGGGAGATCTGTCGGCACCTCTCGTTGATGGCGCACTCGCACGGACTCATCGACCAGCGGGGGCTGCTCCTCGATGTCGGTTGCGGCACCGGCTTCGGCCTCGAATGTCTCGCCGCACTCGCACCCGGAGCCGAGCGCATCGCGCTGGACTTTGCGCACGCGATGCTCCGTCGTCTCGCGGTCGCCCCCGATACCTATCCCCTGTGCGCCGATCTCGAGGCAATACCCTTGTCCGACGGCTGTGTCGACGGGGTGTGGTCCAGTCTCGCGCTGCAATGGAGCACACCGGATCGTGCCTTTCCCGAACTCGTTCGCGTCCTGAAACCCGGCGGCCGCGCCTGGCTCGCAAGCCTTGGCCCGCAGACTTTCCATGAACTTCGAAGCGCCTTCGAGGCTGTCGACCAGGCGCGCCATGTGATCGACTTCCACGCCCCGGAGAGCTGGGCGCAGTGCGCCATCTCGGCGGGTTTCGAGATCCGCGCCCTGGAGCGCCGCGAATGCTTTGCCTGGAGTGCGACGCTGCGCGGGCTGCTGCGCGACATCCGTGCAATCGGCGCACACAGCCTCGGCGACGGCCCGCGCAAGCCGCTGAACCGGCAACAGTGGCGGCAACTCGAGGCCGCCTACGAAGCCTGCCGCCGCGGCAACGGACTGCTGCCGGCCACCTACGACGTGATCCTTGCGGTACTTGAAAGGCCGAAACCCCGATGATCAAACATGCCTGTTTCGTGACCGGTACCGATACCGGAATCGGCAAGACCTTCGCCAGTTGCGCCATGCTCGAGCATCTTGCCGGGCGCGGCCTCGCGGTCGTCGGCATGAAGCCGGTGGCGGCCGGCGTCGAGGAAGGCGCACGCGAGAACGAGGATGTCGCCCGCCTCATGGCGGCGAGCACGATCCACGCCGATCGCGCGCTGATCAACCCCTTCCGCCTCAAGGCGCCCATCGCCCCCCATATCGCCGCCGCCGACGAAGGCGTCGAACTCACCGCCGCGCCGATCATGGCGGCTTTGCGGGCCTTGCAGGAAGTGGCCGATGTCGTGGTGGTGGAAGGCGTCGGGGGATTCCGCGTACCGCTCGGGGCGCGCTACGATACCGCCATGCTGGCGGTGGACCTGGGCTTGCCGGTCATCCTCGTGGTCGGCATGAAGCTCGGTTGCATCAACCACGCGCTGCTCAGCGCCGAAGCGATCAAGGCCCGCGGACTGCCGCTCGCAGGATGGATCGCCAATCGCATCGACCCCGACATGCTCCGCGTCGATGAGAACATGGCCGCCCTTCAACAAGGCCTCGACAGCCCACTGCTCGCCACCATCGATCACCTCGAGGATGGCCGGCCAGCTGCAGCGTTTCGCCCCTGTGTCGACCTTCTCGAGCATCTCTAGCCCGCATCTACGACCCAAAGCCGAGAAACCAGGGCTCAGCTGCCGCGCGCCTTCAAGCCACCGTTGCCCCGTGCCGCCGGACAGTGGAGATCATCGGCGCGCTTCAGCAGCATTCGCGACTCTTCGAGCAGCCACTCGCGGAACCGTTTCACGATCATCCGCTCGGCAGCGGCAGCGGTGGTCACCGCGTAATAGGCATAGCCGGATGGAACGGCCACATCGAACGGAACCACGAGCCGCCCGGCCGCAATATCGTGGGTGAGCAACGGCCTCAGTGCGAGCGCCACGCCCATTCCGTCCATCGCCGCCTCCAGGGCCAGGCTGGAATTGCTGAAATGAGGCCCCTTGCCGGCATCGACACCTTCCGCCTTCGCCGCTGCGAGCCAGTCGCTCCAGTTCGGTCGCTCTGAACGGTCGCGCACGGTATCGTCGTGGATAAGAGTGTGGAAGCGCAGATCGCGGGGCTCGCGCAGCGGACGCATGCCCCGAAGCAAGGCCGGGGCACAGACCGCCAGGTAGCTCACCTCGAACATCAGCGAGGATCGCAAGCCCTCGTACTCGCCGGAGCCGAAGCGTACCTCCAGATCCACACGTCCCTCGCGCAGGGCGCTCAGGTCTTCACCGAGGCTGGAATCATGGCTGTCAATCGTCGACAGGTTGGTGCCGACACGGAGCTGAATCTCCGGATAGCGCTCGGAGAAATCCTGTAGTCGGTGGATCAGCCATCGGGAGGCCAGCGACGGTGGCAGATTGACCGTCACGGAGCCGCTTTCCGAGTCGGGACGGACAAGATCGACTGCCGCCGCGAAGCAGTCCAGCCCCTCGCGAATCTTCGGCAGCATCAACTCCGCCGCAGGCGTCAACTCGACCTGGCGAATGAGACGGCGGAACAGGGTCACGCCGAGGTGCTCCTCAAGCGCCTTGATCTGGTGGCTCACCGCTGCCGGTGTGACGTGAAGTTCTTCGGCCGCGCGTTTGAAACTGCGCAGCCGAGCACACGATTCGAAGACACGCAGCGAGAGCAATGGGGGAAGTGATCGAGGCATGGGGGCGATTCAATCGACTTATAAGCGTCTAAGGAGAGCTGTCTTGCTGCAGTGCAAGAAAGTCCATAGAGTCCCGTTTGTCAGAAAGGGATGCCCAGGACTCGGGCCGTTCAACGCCGACGGAGAGAATAGACAGATGCAAGTATGCCCTATCAGCGCAGTTGCGGAATCGAAGAACTCCACCAGCGACATGGCGGCCTACTTCGAAGAGGGCCGTCGTTTGCGCAGTGCTGCACTGTGGAATTTCGCCACCCACCTCAAACCCTCCATTGGCCGCGACGATGGCGGAATCCGCTCTCAGCGCCGAGATCGCACGGTCGATCGTGCTGCCGGGCAGGACATGGAGTACTTTCTCGCCGAAGGGCGGCAGTTGCGGAACCGACTCTCCGGCGCCTGCCTGTTCGATGGCGCTCGTGCGATTTTCGGCACGCTCAAGGGGCTCACCAGGGGCTGAGCCTGCACCGCCACACCACATCGCAAACATTCGCGCTGCAGCATCAGCCGCGATGGAAGAACGGGCGCACGAGGCGCCCGTTTTCATTGCCGCGAGATCGACGTGCGGTCGTGGGCAGCGACCTGACGCACCTGTTCGAACAGGCAGATCGCCGCCGCGGCTGCCACGTTGAGCGATTCGACCTCGCCCGGCATGGGAATCGTGACCCGTGCCGAAGCCAGCGCCAGCGCCGCTTCCGAAAGCCCGGCGCCTTCCGCACCAAACAGCCACATCGTCGGCCCCCGCAGATCGCGTTCGAACAGCGAGCCCGACTCCGCGCCGAGCGCAGTCGCCAGCACCTCGCCCCGGAAACGCGACACCATTTCGCCAACTTCGACCCGCTCGAAGATCTCCAGCGCGAAATGTGCGCCCATCCCCGCGCGCAGCACCCGCGGCGACCACGCCTGTGCACAGCCCTCGGTGAGCAGCGCGCAGCGCACGCCGGCCGCGGCAGCGGTACGCAGCATGGTGCCGAGGTTGCCCGAGTCCTGAACCCGCTCGAGCAGCAATACCGTACCGTCGAGCCTGGCCGGGGGCTCGGGGAGCGGCGTCTGCATGACCGCAAGCAAGCCGGAGGGCGTGTCGACCGGACTCGCATGAGCGAACAAGGCATCGGGCAAGGCGACCTGTTCAACGCCTTGAAGTCGTTCGAGCAGCTTCGCGATCTCGACCCCTGCCATGCCCGATTCGCTCACCACCAGCGTGTCGGGAGTGAAGCCCGCGTTGCACGCTGCAGTGATCAGGTGCGCGCCATCCAGCAAGGTCTGTGAATGTTTTCGCCGCTCGCGGCCTGAGCTGGCGAGCGCATGCAGGTGCTTCACCAGCGCGTTGTCGCGCGAACTGATGTACCTCATCACGATTGAAAAGCAAGTCCGAGCGTTGCCACGGCAAGCGTGATCGATGCCAACAGAAGATTGAGCGCCACCCGTTGCCTGATGCGGCCAAGCGCGGCTGCGCCCTTGGCCCAGTCCTGCCCGGCCTGCGCCGCGCACAGCGCAGGCCACGGACCAAACCAGATCGATACGAAGACGGCGATCATCAAGGAGCCGCTCACCAGCATCGCATGCCATGCCAGCGGCGCCCGCGCGAATCCGGTCGCCACCAGCATCGTGAGCCCCGACGAAGCGACGAGCGCGACCGATACCCAGACCATCGCAAAGAAGCGCTTCAGCACCGCGACCCAGAGCGCAAGTCGCTCGGGCGGAGCGAGCGCCCCGGCGGCAGGTCGCAGGCAGGCCCAGGCGAAGGCCATGCCGCCGACCCAGACGATGACTCCAAGCAGATGCAGGAACAACATCAAGTGGTGAAGCCTCATCGGAATTCATCCTCCGCCCACAGCGGTGGGCAAGCCACGATGTCGCGCACCGGCGCGAAGCTGCGTCGATGTACCGGCAAGGGGCCAAAGCGTTTCAGCGCGGCAAGGTGTGCGGCGGTCGGATACCCTTTGTGCGCCGCAAAGCCATATTGCGGGTAGCGAAGGTCGAGCGAACGCATCTGCTCGTCCCTGGTGGTCTTGGCCAGAATCGACGCGGCCGAGATAGCGGGCTCGAGTGCATCGCCCTTGACGATCGCCCGTGCCGGTATCGAAAGCGCCGGGCAGCGATTGCCGTCCACCAGGGCCTCGAGCGGCGTGATCGCAAGACCTTCGACGGCCCGCTTCATGGCGAGCATGGTGGCATGGAGAATATTGAGGCGGTCGATTTCCTCGACGCAAGCCTCCGCCACCGACCAGGCCAGTGCCTGGGATCGGATCAGCGCGGCGAGCCGCTCGCGTTGGCGTTCGCTGAGCTTCTTGGAATCGGCCAGCCCCGCAATCGGGCGTCCGGGGTCGAGTATCACCGCCGCGGCGACGACCGAACCACACAGCGGGCCGCGTCCCGCCTCGTCGACACCGCAGATCATGTCTGCTGCGCGACGTCGGCGCGGTGCGGGAGATACGGGAGGATCGCCTTCGCGGCTTTCTCCGCGGTGCCCTGGCGCAACTCGAGGTGCAAGGCCATGAAACGGGTCTCGAGGGCGTGCCGCCGGTCCACATCGTCGAACCAGGCTTCGAGTGC
Organism: Zoogloeaceae bacterium; assembly: GCA_024235595.1. GTDB lineage: Bacteria > Pseudomonadota > Gammaproteobacteria > Burkholderiales > Rhodocyclaceae > Cognatazoarcus. The sequence continues at coordinate 67,777 of JACKMC010000003.1, forward strand.
TGCCGCCAGGCGCTCGGGTGTTGCATCGTCCTGAAGCAGCTCCGGCACCATTTCCTCACCACACAGAATGTTCGGCAGACCGACCCAGGGCAGGTAGGCCAGTCGCTTCATCAGCCGATACTGCAGACTGCCCATGCGATAGCTGATCACCATGGGCCGTTTGAGGAGCGCTGCCTCCAGGCTGGCGGTGCCGCTCGCGACGAGTACCGCATCGGCGGCGGTCATCGCCTCGACTGCGTGGCCGAACAGCATTCGGATGGGGAGCTCGGAGGCGTCCGCATCGTGCAGGGCCTGTTCGAACAGTTGCCGTGTCTCACGCGTCGCCAGCGGCACGATGAACCGCACTTCGGGCCGGCGTTCGACGATGCGCTTGGCTGCCTCGATGAAGACCGGCGCAAGGTTCTTGACCTCCGATTGTCTGCTGCCGGGCAGCAGCGCGATGATCGGCAACTCGGCAGGCAGTGCAAGCTGTTCGCGCATTGCCTCGCGATCCGGATGCAGCGGAAGCTCGTCGGCAAAAGGGTGGCCCACGTAGCTCACGGCGATCGAGCGGTCCTTGTAGAGCGCCGGCTCGAAGGGAAACAGGCACAGCAGATGAGTCACCGAACGGACGATCTTCTCGAGCCGACCCGCACGCCAGGCCCAGATCGATGGGCTCACGAAATGAATCGCCGGCACCCCCGCCTTCTTCATTCGTTCCTCGAGCCAGAGGTTGAAGTCGGGCGCATCCACGCCGATGAACGCATCGGGCGGGTCTTTCAGCATCGCGGACAGCAGCCCCCGGCGAATCGATGAGAGTTCACGGTAGCGCTTCAAGGCGTCCACATAGCCATGCACCGCGAGTCGTTCGCACGGCCACATTGCGCGAAACCCCTCGCGCTGCATCTTAGGTCCGCCAATACCGTAGAACTCGACTTCGGGCAGATGGCGTCTCAAGGCCCTGATCAGGTGACTGGCGAGGAGATCGCCCGATGCCTCGCCGGCGACCATTGCAATACGAATGACCATCGACTCAGCGAACGATGCCGCGACCGGAATCCGCGATGAAATCCGAGAAAAGCCTTACCGCCTCGGACGCTTCCGCGCTCGCCGCGATCCTTGCCCGTGCATCGTCAAGCGACAGCCCGGAACGGTAGAGGGTCCGATAGGCGCGCTTGATCGCGGCAATGTCTTCTGCCGTGAAGCCACGGCGCTTGAGCCCTTCGCTGTTGATGCCATGCGGCGCGGCGGGATTCCCGGATACGGTCACATAAGGCGGCAGATCCTGGGTCAGCACCGTACCGACTCCGCAAAACGCGTGGGCACCGACCCGTCCGAACTGATGCACACCCGTGAATCCGCCGAGGATGGCCCAGTCGCCGACCTGCACATGGCCGGCCAGGGTCGCGTTATTGGCGAAGATCGTGTTATTGCCAACCACGCAGTCATGGGCCACGTGCACATAGGCCATGATCCAGTTGTCGTCGCCGACCGTGGTCACACCGAGATCCTGCGAAGTGCCGAGATTGAACGAGCAGTATTCGCGGATGGTATTGCGATCACCGATCACGAGTCGCGTCGGTTCGTCATCGTATTTCTTGTCCTGTGGCGCCGCGCCGATGGAACAGAACTGGAAGATCCGGTTTTCACGGCCGATTCGGGTATTGCCCTCGATGACCACATGAGGGCCGATACGACATTCGTCCCCGATCTCGACATCAGCACCGATGATCGAATAGGGCCCGATCTCGACGCCATTGCCGATGCGGGCATCCGGATGGACGATGGCAGACGGGTGGATCATTTACGGCTCTTCAACGCACACATCAGTTCGGCTTCGGCCGCAATCTCGCCGTCAACCCTGGCAACGCCCTGATATTTCCAGATATTGCGCATGCTTCGGACGATGCTGACTTCCATCATCAACTGATCTCCGGGAAGCACCGGGCGCTTGAAGCGCGCCGCATCGATGCCCGCGAAGTAGACGACCGAATCGGCATCCGGCTTCACGTTCATGGTCTTGAACGAGAGCACCGCCGCCGCCTGCGCCATCGCTTCGATGATCAGCACTCCGGGCATCACCGGATTGTTCGGAAAGTGCCCCTGAAAGAAGGGCTCGTTGATGGTGACGTTCTTGACCGCGAGAACCCGCTTGCCTTCCTCCAGTTCAAGTACCCGATCCACCAGCAGGAACGGATAGCGGTGGGGAAGGTATTCAAGGATCTCATGGATCTCGATTTTGCTCACGATTTCTCCAGTCCGGCCAGTCGATGTTCGAGGGCGCGTATTTTATCTGCCATCGCATCCAGATGGCGCAGATGGGCGAAGTTTTTCACCCACTCGGCGTGGCCCTGGACCGGCAGGTTGCCCGTATAAACGCCCTTCTTGGCGATCGATTTGGTCACCAGGGTGCCCGCCGAGACAATCACATCGTTGGCGATCTCGAGGTGGCCGATGATACCGGCCTGGCCGCCGATCATGCAGCGTTCGCCGATTCGGGTGCTGCCCGCGATGCCGACACAGCCTGCAATGGCCGTGTGGGCGCCGACCCGCACGTTGTGGCCGATCTGGATCTGATTGTCCAGCTTCACACCGTCGGCGATGATGGTGTCGTCGAGCGCCCCGCGGTCGATGGTGGTGTTGGCGCCGATCTCCACATCATCGCCGATCACCACCCGCCCGGTCTGCGGGATCTTGTACCAGCTTGCGTCGGTGCGGCGCGCAAAGCCGAATCCGTCCGAGCCGATCACGGCACCGGAATGGACGATCACCCGCTCACCGATCACGCAGCCCGGATAGATCGTGGCGCCGGGCATCAGGCGCGCGCCGGCGCCGATCTGCACACCCTCCCCGATCCTGCAACCTGCGCCGATGATCGAGTCGGGGCCAATCGTCACGTTGGGACCGATCCACGCGCCCGCAGCGACCTCGACACTATCCGGCACGCTGCACTCCACCATTGCGGAGGGGTGAATGCCGGGACACGGAAGCGCAGGGGGACTGAAGAGCGTTGCGACCTGGGCAAAGTAGAGATAGGGGTCGTCGCAAAGAATGGCCGGCCCCTTCCAAAGTACGGCGGCCTGTGGCGAGAGGATAAGCGCCGAGGCAGCGCAGCCGACGAGCTGCGCCCGGTAGCGGGGATTGGAAAAGAAGGCAAGTTCGCCCTCGCCCGCACGCTCGAGTGTCGCGATCCTGCGAATCGGCGGGTCGATCTCTCCCTGAAGGCTTCCCCCGAGCTTCGCTACGATCTCCGACAGGTGAAATTCTCGCGCTTCACCCGGCATCCTACTTTCCGTCGGCTGCCTTTCCGTTGTCGGCGAGCGCCTTCAAGACCTTGTCGGTGATGTCGATCCGAGGGTTCGCGTACACCGCCTCCTGGAAGATGATGTCGTAGTTCTCGCTCTCCGCGATCTGCTTGATCGCCTTGTTGGCGCGCTCTAGCACCGATGCCAGTTCTTCATTGCGACGCTGGTTCAGGTCTTCACGAAATTCGCGTTGCTTGCGCTGGAATTCGCGGTTCAGATCGTTGAACTCACGTTCCTTCGCACGCCGATCCGACTCGGCCATGGTAACGCCATTCTTCTCGAGCGTATCCTGAAGACTGCGCAACTGCTTGCTCGCGTCCTGCAGTTCGCGGTCGCGCTTTTCGAATTCCTTCTCCAGCTTCTTCTGGGCCTTTACCGCAGGGCCGGCATCACGCATCACGCGATCCGAGTTCACGAAGCCGATCTTCGCTTCCGCGAACACTGGTACGGAAATGGCAATAAGCGCCGTGCCCACCATCAGGCTGGTCACAAGTTTCTTCACACGAACCTCCATGCTAATGTCTGCCATCCTCAGAACACCGAGCCCAGCTGGAACTGGAATTTCTGCGTCTTGTCGCCCTCTTCGGACTTGAGCGGCCAGCCGAGACTGAACTTGAGCGGCCCGACCGGCGAACTCCACGAGAATGCCAGACCCGTACTGTAGCGCAAGTCGGAGAGGCTGAACTTCTCGTCCTGACCCCACACCTGTCCCGCGTCGAGGAAGGCCGACATGCGGAACGCCTGTTCCTTGCCGGTTCCCGGGATCGGGAAATAGAATTCTGCGTTACCGACCAGCTTGCGGTTGCCGCCCAAGCTGTCTACCGAACCGTCGGTCTGGGTGATCGTCGGACCGAGCGAACTCTGTTCGAAGCCTCTGACGGTGCCGATACCACCAACGAAGAAGTTCTTGTAAAAGGGCAGCGTGCGACCGCCGTAGCCATGGGCCCAGCCGGCTTCGCCGTTGAGCATCAGGGCATAGTCGCGAGCACCGATCGGAATCCAGTGCTGATGCTGGTACGAGATCTTGCCGTAGCGCAGGTCGCCGACCGGCAAGGCCGCCTCGACCGAAAAGCGCTGATAGGTGCCCGCACGCGGGTAGAGAAAGCTGTCCCGCTTGTCGCGCGCCCAGCCGACCGTGCCAACCAGGCTTGAGACGGTACATTTCGCACTGCTGCCGTATTCTTCGCAGAAATCCAGGTACTGCTGCGGGCTGTCGCCGTAATCGGCATCATCGGTATAGGTTCTGATGGTGGTGCGATCGACCGCGAGGCCGAAGGATACGGAGTCGTCTTCCGCGATCGGCACCCCTACCCTCACTCCACCGCCAAGCGACGAGGTCTTGTAGGGGGCCACGGTGGTCGACGTCGGATCGACATTGCGCTGGTAGATGTCCCAGCCCAGGCTCAGGCCATCAGGCGTGAAGTACGGATTGGTAAACGACAACGCGGTAGTGCGGTTGGTGCTGCTGGTGTTGATCTGCAACGAGGCGGAATTTCCCGATCCGAAGAGGTTCTGCTGGGCGATCGCGGCCGACAGGACCACGTTCTCGGAGCTCGAAAAACCTGCACCGAGCGTGAGGTTGCCGGTCGCGCGCTCCTTGACCGAAAAATTCAGGTCGACCTGATCGGTGGTGCTGGGTACGGCGGGCGTCTCCACATTGACTTCATCGAAATAGCCAAGACGCTCGATCCGGGTGCGTGAACGATTGATCTTCTCGCCGTCGTACCATGCCCCTTCCATCTGGCGCATCTCGCGCCGAACGACCTCATCGCGGGTCTTGGTATTGCCACCCACGTTGATGCGTCGCACGTATACGCGGCGCCCCGGATCGACGAAGATGGTAAAGGATACCGTGCGCTTCTCCTTGTCCAGCTCCGGCGCCGCATTGACGTTCGCGAATGCGTAACCCTCGTTGCCAAGCCTGTCGGTGATGGCCTTGTTGGTTTCGGTCAGCCGCTCGCGCGAGAACACCTCGCCCGGGTGGATCGTCACCAGCTTGACATACTCCGCTTCGGGCAGGATGAGATCGCCCGTGAGCCTGACACCCGAGACCGTGTACTTCTCGCCCTCGGTCACGTTGATCGTGATGTAGATGTCTTTCTTGTCCGGGGTGATCGAAACCTGGGTCGCGTCAACGTTGAAATCCAGGTAACCCCGGTTGAGGTAATACGAGCGCAGGCTTTCGAGATCGGCAGACAGCTTCTGCTTCGAATATTGGTCGTTCTTGGAGTACCAGGTAAACCAGGTCGGCGTCGTCAGCTGGAACAGGTCGATCAGCTCCGACTCCTTGAACGCTTTCGCACCGACGATCTTGATCTGACGGATCTTGGCGACATCACCCTCGACCACGGTGAAGTTCACCGCCACGCGATTGCGCTCGAGCGGCGTGGTGGTGGTCGTGATCTGTGCGGAATACAGGCCGCGCGAAAGATATTGCCGCTTCAGCTCCTGCTCTGCCTGTTCGAGCAAGGCGCGATCGAAGATCCGCGATTCAGCGAGGCCGACATCGCGAAGCCCCTTCTTGAGGGCTTCCTTGTCGAACTCCTTGACTCCATCGAAGGTGATCTGCGCAATCGCGGGACGCTCGTCGACCACCACGACCAGCACACCACCTTCAGTCTCGATCCGTACATCCTTGAAGAAGCCTGTGGCAAACAATGCCCGAATCGACTCCGACGCCTGTTCCTCGGTGAATCGATCTCCAACCTTGACCGGCAGATAGTTGAAGATCGTGCCAGCTTCCGTTCGCTGGATCCCCTCGACACGTATATCCTTGATAACGAAGGGATCGAATGCGGACGCGGGCAATGCTACGGCAAACAGGGCCGCTACAAGCCCGGAAAGAAGCTTACGTTTCATGAATTGTTCAGCCGGAAATTAGGCGGTTGATATCGTTGTAGAATGCGAAGCCCATCAGCATAAGCAGGACCGCCATACCCACTTGTTGGCCGATTTCCATGATTCGCTCGGGGATCGGCCCACCCTTTATGATCTCGATCATATAATACAGCAAGTGCCCACCATCAAGGATTGGGATGGGGAGCAGGTTCAGCACGCCGAGGCTGATGCTGATCAAGGCGAGAAACTTCAGATAGTGCGACAGGCCCAACTGCGCCGACTGGCCTGCATAGTCGGCAATCGTGACCGGACCGCTGATGTTCTTCCACGATACGTCGCCGAAAATCATCTTGCCGATGACCGACACCGACAACACGCTTGTTTCCCAAGTCTGGCGAACCGCTTTCCACAAGCCTTCGAGCGCACCATAGCGCACGGTCACGAACATCGCCTCGCGCAACTCGGGACGATCCCTCACTGCCACGCCGATCCGCGCCACTTGCTGGCCGTCCACCTCCTCGGTCCTGGGCACCACATCGACGAGCATTCGCTCGCCCGCGCGGTCAAGCAGAAACGCCAGCGAACGTCCTTCGGAGTCACGCACCATTCGCACCAGATCGACCCAGTCGCCGACCGGACGATCGTCAATGGCAAGGACGCGATCGCCGCTTCTGATCCCTGCCAGCGCGGCGGGACTATCGTCCGCCACGCGGCCGATCTCGGCGGGGATGGGAGGACGATAAGGCGCCATTCCGATCTGCTTGACGAGGTCTTCACCGGCCTCGTCGATGGAAAGGCCGGATAGCGAAATCGGTCGCTCGGCCAGGGTTTGCGAGCCCTCGCTGCGCACCCCGAGCATGATGGTCTCGCCATCGATGGCATGCTTGAGCAACAGCCAGCGAAGCTCCTGCCAACTGCGCACCGCATCGCCATCGACAAGTTCGATGCTGTCGCCGGCGATCAGCCCGGCGGACATGGCAGGTGAGGCTGCCGCCGGGGCCGCGATGCGCGGCCGCAGTTCTTCGCTGCCGGTCGAGAACAGGCCCCAGTAAAGAACGACAGCGAGGAGCAGGTTCGCCAGCGGACCCGCCGCGACGATTGCAAAGCGCTTGCCCACCGGCTGGCGGTTGAATGCCCGCGGAAGCTCGTGCTCGGCGACCTCTCCTTCGCGCTCATCGAGCATCTTCACATAACCGCCGAGCGGAAATGCGCTGATGGTCCATTCGGTACCATCGCGCCCCGCGCGCACGCTTGCCAGCACCTTGCCGAAGCCTAGAGAAAAACGCAGCACCTTGACCCCGCACCAGCGCGCCACCAGGAAATGCCCCAATTCGTGGATCACGATCAGGATCGCCAAGGCACCGATGAAGGGAATCAGGTAATCGAGCAGGCTCATTGAACGGCACCTTCAGGCAGCAATCAGTTTTCGGACAAAAGCCCTTGCGGACGCATCCGCAGCGAGCACTTCATCGAGGGAGGAGACCGCCGTCGCCGGAAACTGTTCCAGAGCAGCGTCGATGAGGCCCGATATCCGCAGAAAATCGATGCTGCGATCGAGGAAGGCCGAAACGGCTTCCTCATTCGCCGCGTTCATCACCGCAGGCGCGGTACCGCCGCTGCGCAGTGCTCGATACGCCAGGCCAAGACATGGGAAGCGCTCGAAATCCGGTTCCTCGAACTCCAGCTTGCCGATCGAGAAGAGATCCAGCGGCGCTACGCCGGAGTCGACACGCTCGGGAAACGCAAGCGCATGGGCGATCGGCGTTCTCATGTCCGGATTGCCGAGCTGGGCAATCACCGAGCCGTCTACATACTGCACCATCGAGTGAATCACGCTCTGTGGATGAACCACGACCTGGATCAGCTCCGGGGCGGCGTCGAAGAGCCAATAAGCCTCGATCACCTCGAGGCCCTTGTTCATCATCGTTGCCGAGTCTACCGAAATCTTGCGACCCATCACCCAGTTGGGATGACTGCAGGCCTGCTCGGGCGTCACGTGGGCAAGCGCGCTGCGCTCCAGGGTACGGAAGGGCCCGCCCGATGCGGTGAGGAGAATACGACTTACGCCGGCACCTGAGGGATCGCCCGCGTAGTTCAGCGGCAAGGCCTGGAAGATCGCGTTGTGCTCGCTGTCGATCGGCAACAGGGTCGCGCCGCCCTGCCTGACGGCCTCCATGAAGAGTTCGCCGGACATCACCAGCGCCTCCTTGTTTGCCAGCAGTACGCGCTTTCCCGCGCGTGCGGCGGCAAGGGCCGGCTTGAGTCCGGCGGCGCCGACAATGGCCGCCATCACGGTATCGACTTCGCTCGCCGAAGCGACCGATTCGAGCGCCTCCGGCCCGGACAGCACATCGCACGACAAGCCTTCGGTCCGCAACAGCTTCTGCAACCTGCTTGCGTCCTCAGCGCAGCCAAGCACCGCTACGCGCGGCCGATGGAGCCGGATCTGGGCCAACAGCGTTTCGACCTGGCGGTGCGCGGTCAGGGCGAAGACCCGATATCGATCCGGATGCCGGGCGACCACGTCGAGGGTGCTAACCCCGATTGATCCTGTCGAGCCAAGAACGGTAATGGATTGCATGTTTGGGGTCGTCATGCGCGTGGCAAATAGTCTGTCAAGTGTAGGGGAGCCCGCCCGGGCTCGGGTGGATGCGTCGTCAGCGCAACAGGCCCATGAGTGCCAGCAGCAGCGCAGCCAGGGGTAGCGCGGCAGTCAGGCTGTCGATACGGTCGAGAACTCCGCCATGGCCGGGTAGTATCTTTCCGCTGTCCTTCACCCCGGCCTGCCGTTTGGCGAGCGATTCGAAGAGGTCGCCCATGATGCTGACCACCGTCAGCAGCGCGAGAACTGCGCCGAAGGCAAGCCATCCCACCACCCCGGGGCTTAGCTTGAAGCCAGCGGTGAGCACCAGTGCGCCATACACCCATACGGCGAGGATCGCGCCATAGGCCCCTTCCCTGCTCTTGCCCGGGCTGATCGACGGGGCGAGCTTGACACGCCCGAAGCGCCGACCGACGAAGAAAGCCCCGATATCGGCGACCCAGACGGCCGCCATCATTGCCAGCAACACCCAGGGCCCGGATTCGCGCAGCAGCACCAGCGCGAGCGCCGTCGGAACGAGCAGCACGACGCCGACGAGAATGCCTGAGGCAGCGCCCACCGCCCATCGGCCACGAAGCCAGAACGGTACCAGCAGCAGCCAGAACAGGGCACTCAGCGCAAAGGAAAGCTGCGCCGGCCAGGCTGCGGCATCGAGCAGTCCCGATGGCGAGACAGAGACCACGATCGCCGCGACGGCGAGCGCGAACGCTGTCCTGCCAGGGGCGGCGAGTCGAATCAGTGCGCCCCACTCCCAGGCCCCGATCGCGGCGACCAGGGCGGCGAAAAGCACCCATTGAAACGACGACGCAAGAAACAGCAGAGCGGCAAAGAGCGTGACCAGCACCAGCGCGGTTAAGACCCGCGCCCTAAGCATTGCCCGAACTCTTCGCTGCGCCCTCTTTGCCCGACGCCTCGGTCAGTTGCTCACTGGTCCTGCCGAATCTGCGCTCGCGGCCTTGGTACCAGTCAATCGCCTTGGCCAGCTCGGCATCGTCGAAATCGGGCCACAAGGTGTTGGTGAAATAGAGTTCGGCGTAAGCCAGCTGCCAGAGCAGAAAGTTGCTGATGCGCTGCTCCCCGCCGGTTCGAATGAAAAGGTCGGGCTCGGGGCCGTACGAAAGTGCCAGCTGGGCAGCGAGTTCGCTCTCTGAAAAATTGCTGGTCTTGCCCGGTTTGGCAGCAAGCATCTTTTCCACCGCCTGGAGGATGTCCCAGCGGCCGCCGTAGTTGGCAGCAATGGTCACCACCAGAGTGGTATTGTTCGCCGTTGTTTCCTCGGCGTCGCGTATCAGCTTGACCAGCGGCGCATCGAATCGCGACAGCTCGCCAATGACCCTGAAACGGATATCGTTGGCGTGCATGCGTTCGATTTCCTTCTGCAGCGAACGCAGGAAAAGCTGCATGAGGAACGAGACTTCGTCCGCCGGCCGACGCCAGTTCTCGGAGCTGAAGGCAAAGAGGGTAAGGTAGGGAATCCCACGGTCGATACACGAACGAATCGTGTTGCGCACGGCCTCGACGCCGCGGCTGTGCCCGGCAACCCTGGGCATGAGCCGTTTGCGGGCCCAGCGCCCGTTGCCATCCATGATGATGGCAACATGCCGGGGCATCTCTCCGAGCTGCGGTATTTCCGTAGTAGAACTGCTGAACGGCAGACTGGCCATCCTTGCCCCCGAGCTGGTTTGGAGCCGGGTCGGCTCAGATCTGAAGGAGTTCCTGCTCTTTCTGGGCGAGCAACTTGTCCACTTCGCCGATGTAACGGTCGGTCAGCTTCTGCACGTCGTCCTGGGCGCGACGCTCCTCGTCCTCGGAGATCTCCTTGTCCTTCGCAGCATCCTTGAGCGAGCCGTTGGCATCGCGACGCAGATTGCGGATCGCAACCTTGGCGCTCTCGCCTTCGGTCTTCACGACCTTGATCAGGTCGCGCCGACGCTCTTCGGTCAGTGCCGGCATCGGCACGCGGATGATATCGCCCTGGTTGGAGGGATTGAGGCCAAGGTCCGAATCGCGAATCGCCTTTTCGACCTTTTGCATCATCGGCTTCTCCCACGCCTGCACGCCGATCGTGCGAGCATCGATCAGGGTGACGTTGGCAACCTGATTCACTGGCACCATGCTTCCGTAGTACTCGACCTGGACATGGTCGAGAAGCCCGGTGTGGGCACGACCGGTGCGGACTTTTGCGAGGTCCGCCTTGAGGACTTCGATCGACTTCTGCATTTTCTGCTCGATCGTCTTCTTGAGTTCGGGGATCACACTCTACTCCTCAACAATAGACCAGCGTTCCTTCGTCTTCGCCGCAGACGACACTGCGTAGCGCCCCGGGCTTGAAGATGCTGAATACATTCACTGGAAGCCGCTGGTCGCGACATAACGCGAACGCGGTTGCGTCCATGACTTGCAGATTCTGGCTGATCGCCTCATCGAAGCTGAGACGCTGGTAACGCGTCGCGGACGGATCCTTCTTCGGGTCTGCAGTGTAGATCCCATCGACCTTGGTGGCCTTGAGCACGATCTGCGCACCGATCTCCGAGCCGCGCAGCGCCGCTGCCGTGTCGGTGGTAAAGAAGGGATTGCCGGTACCCGCCGCGAAGATCACCACCTTGCCATCCTCAAGATAGCGAATGGCCTTTCCACGGATATAGGGTTCGACAACCTGATCCATGACGAGAGCGGACTGCACACGACTATTGATACCCTGCAGGCGCATCGCATCCGACAGCGCCATGGCGTTCATGACGGTCGCGAGCATGCCCATGTAGTCGGCAGTGGCGCGATCCATGCCCGAGGCGGCGCCCGCCATGCCGCGGAAGATGTTGCCGCCACCTATGACCACACCGACCTGGACTCCCAAGCGGGTCACATCGCCGATTTCGGCGACGATGCGCCCGACGACCTCGCGATTGATGCCGAAGGCGTCGTCGCCCATCAGCGCCTCGCCCGAGAGCTTCAGCAAAATGCGTCTATAGGCAGCAGCCATCTTGGTTTCGACTCCCGCTTACTTCTGCGCGGCAGCGGCCTGGGCAGCCACTTCGGCAGCGAAGTCGGAGACCTTCTTCTCGATGCCCTCACCCACGACATAAAGGGTGAAGCCGGCGACGCTGGCACCGCGGGACTTCAGCAGGGCTTCAACGGTTTGCTTGCCGTCTTCAGCCTTGACGAAGACCTGACCGAGCAGGGTCACATCCTTGAGGAACTTCTGCACCGTACCTTCGGCAATCTTTTCCAGCATCGCTTCCGGCTTGCCCGCTTCGCGCGCCTTCTCGATGGCGATACGGCGCTCGGTATCGAGCAGGTCGCTCGATACGCCGCTGGCGTCGAGCGATTTCGGCTTGCTGGCGGCAATATGCATCGCGAGGTCCTTGGCGAGCGCCTCGTCCCCGCCGACCAGATCGACCAGCACACCGATCTTCGAGCCGGCGTGAACATAGCTCGACACCTGACCCTTGGCCTCGACGAACTCGAAGCGACGGATGCTCATGTTTTCGCCGACCTTGCCGACCAGCTCGGCCCGCACTTCCTCGACCGTCTTGTCGCCGAGTCGTGCCGCGGACAGCTCGGCCACATCGGCCGGCTTCACGGCGGCAACGAGTTCGGCGACGGATCTGGCCAGATTGATGAAGTCGTCGTTCTTGGCAACGAAATCGGTCTCGCAGTTGAGCTCGACCATTGCAGCCTGCTTGCCATCCTGCGACAGGTAGATGCCCACGATACCTTCAGCGGTGACGCGCGACGCGGCCTTGCTGGCCTTGTTGCCCAGCTTGACGCGGAGGATCTCCTCCGCCTTGTCCATGTCACCGACCGCTTCGGTGAGGGCCTTCTTGCATTCCATCATCGGTGCGTCGGTTTTCTCGCGCAGCTCTTTGACCATGCTTGCGGTGATTTCCGCCATGCTTGCTCCTGCTAAATCTTGGTAGGTAATCCGGAAGAAGTCGCTGCCGCTCAGGCTTCGCCTTCAGCCCCCTGCTCTTCGACCTCGACGAACTCGTCGCCGCCGGCCGCCACGATTTCCTGCACCACCTGGTTGCGACCAGCCAGCACCGCATCTGCAACGCCACGAGCGTACAGGCGAATTGCACGGCTGGAGTCGTCGTTGCCCGGAATTACATAGTCCAGGCCTTCGGGCGAGTGGTTGGTATCGACCACTGCCACGACCGGGATCCCAAGCTTCTTGGCTTCGGTAACGGCAATCTTGTGATAGCCGACGTCGATCACGAACAGCGCGTCAGGCAGACCACCCATGTCCTTGATGCCACCAATGCTCTTCTGCAGCTTCTCCATCTCGCGCGAGGCCATCAGCGCTTCCTTCTTGGAGAGGCGCTCCATCGAGCCATCCTCGACCATCGCTTCCATTTCCTTGAGGCGCTTGATCGACTGCTTGACCGTCTTGAAGTTGGTCAGCATGCCGCCGAGCCAGCGCTCGTCAACGTAGGGCATGCCGGCGCGCTGTGCCTCTTCGGCGAGGATCTCGCGAGCCTGGCGCTTGGTGCCGACGAACAGCACATTGCCGCGATTGGCAGCCAGTTTGCGGATGTACTCCATCGCTTCCTGGTACTTGACCATGGTGGTCTCGAGGTTGACGATGTGGATCTTGTTGCGCTGGCCGAAGATGTAAGGGGCCATGCGGGGATTCCAGAAGCGGGTCTGGTGGCCGAAATGAACGCCCGCTTCGAGCATCTGACGCATTGTTACCGACATGAAAATCTCCAATATACAAAGGGTTAAGCCTCCGCCCAGCCGTTGCCGTCCAGCGCCATGCTGGTCCGGACCCTCGCGACTGCTTCGCCGGGCGTGTGGATTTGTCCGCACCGATTGCAGACAAGCCGGCGATTATAGCGTTGGATTGCCGCAAGCCTCAAGGTGTTCTGCGCATTTCAAGCGAGCCCGCGGTTTGCCGCAAACGGGCTCATAAGCTACGCTTTGAGCCTTTGGTCCAGCCGAAAGCGGAAATTATGAGTGTCACCATCAAAACCCCGGAAGACATCGAGAAGATGCGTGTCGCCTGCCGGCTCGCCTCGGAGGTGCTCGACTACATCGAGCCTCACGTAAAGCCCGGTGTCACAACCGAACAGCTGGACAAGCTCTGCCATGACTACATGGTCGACGTGCAGGGCACGGTTCCCGCGCCGCTGAACTACGCGCCGCCCGGCTATTCGCCCTACCCGAAGTCCATCTGCACCTCGGTCAATCATCAGGTCTGCCACGGCATCCCCGGCAACAAGGCGCTCAAGCGTGGCGATATCGTCAATCTCGACATTACCGTCATCGCCGACGGCTATCACGGGGACACCAGCCGGATGTTCATCGTCGGCGATGCCTCGATCCTCGCCAAACGACTCTGCCAGGTGACCTACGAGTGCCTGTGGATCGGAATCGATCAGGTGCGCCCCGGCGCTCATCTGGGCGATATCGGCGCAGCCATCCAGAAACACGCCGAGGGCAACGGATTCTCGGTGGTACGTGAATTCTGCGGCCATGGTATCGGGCGCAAGTTCCATGAAGAACCGCAGGTGCTGCACTATGGTCGTGTCGGTTCCGGGATGGAGCTCAAGCAAGGCATGATCTTCACCATCGAACCGATGATCAATGCGGGCAAGGCAGCCATCTCCGAATTGCCCGACGGCTGGACCATCGTCACCAAGGATCGCAGCCTGTCAGCCCAGTGGGAGCACACCGTACTGGTCACCGAGTCGGGGTTCGAGGTCCTCACGCTTTCATCCGGCGCGCCACAGCGGCCTGCGCCGCCTTCACGCAGCGCTGCCTGAAGCCGAGCCAATGAACGATATCTCCGCGGGTCTCAAGTCTCCTCTGGCTGCACGCATCGCGGCGGGTCGCGACGCCCTGCGCAAGGGCACCGAACAACTCGTCAGCGCTTACCGCGAGAAACCGCTTACCGGCCCCATGCTCAAGGGTCGCGCGCAGCTCGTCGACGGGGTTCTGCAGGATCTCTGGAATGCCTTCGGAATGCCGCCCTCCGCGGTACTCATGGCCGCTGGCGGCTATGGACGCAACGAGCTGTATCCGCACTCCGACGTCGATATCCTGATCCTTCTGCCCGAACATGAAGACGACATCCTGCACGGAAAGATCAGCGGTCTGATCACCGCGCTCTGGGACATCGGCCTGGAAATCGGACACAGCGTGCGCACCGTGGACGAATGCATCGAGGAGTCGGCGCAGGACATCACGGTTCAGACCAACATGCTCGAGTCGCGACGGCTCGCGGGGCCTGCCGCGCTGTACGACCACTTTCGTTCGGTGCTGCTGGCCAACCTTTCGGTTCCGGCCTTCTTCAAGGCCAAGCGAGCCGAACAGGAGCAGCGCTACACGCGCTACGAGGACACGCCTTATTCGCTCGAGCCCAACAGCAAGGAAAGCCCCGGCGGGCTTCGCGACCTGCAGATGCTGGTGTGGATCAGCATCGCCGCAGGCCTCGGTCACGGCTGGCGCGAGCTGGTGCGCCACAAGCTCATCAACCCCAGCGAAGCCAGGGAGCTCAGGGAGGTAGAGCGCTTTCTCCAGCATGTGCGGATTCGCCTGCACCTGCTCGCCGGACGTCGCGAAGACCGGCTCCTGTTCGACCACCAGGAAGCCCTCGCCGCAGCGCTTGGATTCAACGCGCAGGCGGGCAAGCGTGCCTCCGAAGTGTTCATGCAGCACTACTACATCAACGCCAAGAAGGTCACCCAGCTCAACACGGTACTGCTGCTCAACTTTGCCGAAGAGTTCCTCGACGACAGGCAACTTCCGGCGGTGGTGATCGACGAGCATTTCCAGGCCGTGCGCGAACTGCTCGACATCCGCCACGACCAGGTCTTTGCCGAGAACCCCACCTGCCTGCTGCGGTGCTTCCTTATCATGCAGCAACGCTCCGAACTCAAGGGCATGACGGCGCGGACCTTGCGCGCACTTTGGCAGAATCGCACCCGCATCAATGCGGAATTCAGGGCCAACCCCGAGCACCGTGCGCTGTTCATGGAACTGTTGCAGCAACGCCGGGGTATCGTTTCCGAATTCCGGAGGATGAACCAGTACGGCATCCTGAGCCGCTACCTGCCGCCGTGGAACAAGATCCTCTGCCAGATGCAGCACGATCTCTTCCATGTCTACACCGTCGACCAGCACACCCTGATGGTGTTGAGGAACCTCAGGCGCTTCACCATGGCGGAGCACGCTCACGAGTATCCGCTCATGACGCGCCTGATGTTCGGCCTCGACCGGCACTGGCTGCTGTATATCGCTGCGCTGTTCCACGATATCGCCAAGGGCCGTGGCGGCGACCATTCCCGCCTGGGGATGATCGACGCCGCGCAGTTCTGCAGGACCCACGGCCTCGACAAGGAAGATGCCGATCTTGTGGTCTGGCTGGTCGGCCAGCACCTCACCATGTCCCACGTGGCACAGAAGCAGGATATCGGCGACCCGGAAGTCATCAGTCGCTTTGCAGCGGTCGTGGGCGACGAGCACCATCTCACGGCGCTGTACCTGCTGACGCACGCGGACATCCGGGGCACCAGTCCAAAGGTCTGGAACGGCTGGAAAGCAAAACTGCTCGAAGACCTGTTCAACGCCACCCGTCGTCTGCTGCGCGGCGCAACACCCCAGCAGGCACTCGGTGTCGACGACCGGGTGGACGAGGCCCGGCGCCAGCTGCGCTACCACGGGCTGCGGCCGGATATCGAAAAGCCCTTCTGGAAAAATCTGGACCAGCTTTATTTCCTGCGCCACTCACCGGCCGAGATCGCCTGGCACACGCGCCAGCTCTACCATCGCCCCGAGCCGACTGCCGCCGTGGTGAAGGCGCGCCTGGTCGAGAGCGGCGACGCCATCCAGGTAATGGTGTACACCCCGGATGCGCCCGATCTGTTCAAGCGCATCTGCGGCAGCATCGCGCGGCTGGGCTTCACCATTCTCGACGCCAAGATCCACACCACGCGTCACGGATACGCGCTCGACAGTTTCATGGTGCAGAACCCGGAAGACGCAAGCCACTATCGCGATGTGATCAGCCTTATCGAACACGAGCTCGCCGATCGCCTGATCAATCCGCGGGGTACCGAGCGGCCCTCGGCGGGGCGGTTGTCGCGCAAGCTGCGGCATTTTCCGATCACACCGAGAGTCGACATTCGGCCGGACGAAGGCCGTCGCAACTATATCGTGTCGATTTCGGCGGTCGATCGACCCTACCTGCTGTATGACGTTGCCGAGCTGCTCGGTGCGCATGGCATTTCCTTGCATTCGGCAAAGATCGCGACCCTGGGCGAGCGCGTCGAAGACACCTTCCTGGTGTCGGGCGGCGGGCTGTCGAACGATTCGATCCTGCTCAAGGTGAAGCAGCAGTTGCAGGACAAATTGCAGCTATAGCCCGCTGCTGTTGCCGCCGCGAAGCGAGGGCCGCGCGTACCGCGCATCGCGCATCGCGCATCGCGGCGGTATGGCAGCAAATCGCAGGCGTGCCGGCAACCACGCGCAGAATCAGCCCTGCAGCGATGCCAGGCGCGCGAGCTCGATTTCCTCTCCGAAGCCGAAGCGCGCGAAGTCCCGCATCCGCATCGGGTAGAGCACCCCGTCGAGATGATCGCACTCGTGCTGCACGACGCGCGCATGGAATCCCTCGACGCTACGGTCGATCGACCGCCCTTCGGGGTCCACCCCGGTATAGCGTATCCGCTCGTAGCGCGGCACTTCGCCGCGCAGCCCCGGTAGCGACAGACAGCCCTCCCAGCCCAGCACCTGCAAGTCTCCGAGTGGCTCGATCTGCGGATTGACGAGCACCGTGAAGGGAACGGGTTCGGCATCCGGATAGCGTTCGTTGGAGCGAAAACCGAAGATCACGACGCGCAGGTTGATGCCGATCTGCGGCGCGGCCAGGCCCGCGCCGTCGAGCGCCTGCATGGTATCGATCATGTCGTCGACGAGTGCATGCAGGGCCGGCGTGTCGAATTGCTCGACCGGCAGCGCGCGCCGCATCAGCTTTGGATTGCCGGCGCGCAGAACCTGCCTGATCATTGCTTGCAGAGCTGGCCGAGCACCAGCCTTACACGCACCATCGACTCCTGCAGCGACGCCTCGATACGCTCGAAACTGATTGCTTTCTCACTGCTGCCCTTGCCCGCGGCATGGTTGGCGACCACGTTGATCGCCGCATAGGGGATGTCCAGCTCACGCGCGAGCGCGGCTTCGGGCATCGCGGTCATCCCTACCACATCGCCGCCATCGCGTTCGATGCGCGCGATCTCGGCCGAGGTCTCGAGCCTCGGACCCTGCGTGGTCGCATACACGCCACCATCGACGACATCCACACCCGCATCCGAGGCAGCGCTCAGCAGACGCCCGCGAACCGTCGCATCGAAGGGTTCGGTAAAGTCGATATGGTGGACCGCTTCGTCGGCGCTCTCGAAGAAGGTGCTCTTTCGGCCCCATGTGTAATCGATGATCTGGTCCGGTACCAGCAACACGCCCGGGTCCAGATCCGCCCGGATGCCGCCTACCGATGCCACGGCGACGATACTGCTGGCGCCTGCATGCCTGAGCGCCCACAGGTTTGCGGCGTAGTTCACCCGGTGCGGCGCGATCGTGTGTCCATAGCCGTGCCGCGCCAGAAACGCCACCGGACGACCGCAAAGCTCGCCGAAGGTAAGCGCACCGGATGGCTCGCCGTAGGGCGTGCGTACCACCTCGCGGCGGGTGATGGTGAGGTTGGCCAGTTCGGTAAGGCCGCTCCCGCCGATGACAGCTAACATTCGATACCCCTCGCAGATCAGCGAGCAATATTATCACGCGGCCTTCATCAAACATCGAAGCTTGCGCCTGTGGTATCGCACAACATGCTACTATCCTCGGTTTTTCAAGCACTTCCAGACCCCATGTCCCGCCAAATCCGAAACATCGCCATCATCGCTCACGTCGACCATGGCAAAACCACGCTTGTCGACCAGCTTCTGCGCCAGTCAGGCACCTTCCGCGAAAACCAGCAGATGACCGAGCGGGTGATGGACTCCAACGATCTTGAGAAAGAGCGCGGGATCACCATCCTCTCCAAGAACTGTGCGATCGAATACAACGGGACTCACATCAACATCGTGGACACCCCGGGACACGCCGACTTCGGCGGCGAGGTGGAGCGCGTGCTTTCCATGGTCGATGGCGTGCTGCTGCTCGTCGATGCGGTCGAAGGCCCGATGCCCCAGACCCGCTTCGTGACCCGCAAGGCGCTTGCGCTCGGCCTCAAGCCCATCGTCGTGATCAACAAGATCGATCGCCCGGGCTCGCGGCCCGACTGGGTGATCAATCACACCTTCGATCTTTTCGACAAGCTCGGGGCGACCGAAGAGCAACTCGATTTCCCGGTGGTCTATGCATCGGCCCTGAATGGCTATGCGATGCTCGATGCCGACAAACCGGGTACGGACATGGGGGCGCTATACGAGGCCATCCTCAAGCATGTGCCGCAGCCGGAAGTCGACTCCGATGGCCCGCTGAAGGTGCAGGTCTGCTCGCTCGACTACTCCACCTATATCGGTCAGCTGGGCATCGGGCGCATCACTCGCGGTCGCATCAAGCCGAACCAGGAAGTCGTGGTGATGTACGGCAATGAGAACCGCGGCAAATCCAAGGTGAGCCAGGTGCTGACCTTCAAGGGTCTCGAGCGCTCGGCCGCGGATATGGCCGAAGCCGGCGACATCGTGCTGATTGCAGGTATCGACCAGGTCGGCATCGGGGTGACGATCTGCGACCCCGAGCGCCCCGAGGGCATGACGCCGATTGCGGTGGACGAACCCACGCTGACCATGAACTTCATGGTCAACACCTCGCCGCTCGCCGGCCGCGAAGGCAAGTTCGTGACCAGCCGCCAGATCCGCGAGCGCCTTGAGAAGGAACTGCTCAAGAACGTTGCCCTGCGTGTGAACTACACCGGCGATTCCGACGTATTCGAAGTGTCCGGCCGTGGCGAACTTCACCTCACCATCCTGCTCGAGAACATGCGTCGCGAAGGCTTCGAGCTGGCGGTCGGTCGTCCGCGGGTGGTCTTCAAGGAGATCGACGGGGTCAAGTGCGAGCCCTACGAGATGCTCACCGTGGACGTCGAGGAAGACCACCAGGGTGGCGTCATGGAAGAGCTTGGCCGTCGCCGCGGCGAATTGCAGGACATGCAATCCGATGGCAAGGGCCGTACCCGCCTCGAGTACCGCATTCCGGCGCGCGGCCTGATCGGCTTCCAGGGCGAATTCCTGACGCTGACTCGCGGCACCGGCCTCGCAAGCCACGTCTTCGACGACTACGGCCCGATGGCCGGGCAGATGGCCGAGCGCCGCAACGGCGTGCTGATCTCGCAGGACGACGGCGCTGCCGTGGCTTACGCGCTGTGGAAGCTGCAGGATCGTGGCCGCATGTTCGTGAGCCCGGGCGACGCACTCTACGAGGGCATGGTGATCGGCATCCACACCCGGGACAACGACCTGGTGGTCAATCCGATCAAGGGCAAGCAGCTTACCAACGTGCGCGCCTCGGGTACCGACGAGGCCGTGCGCCTGGTGCCGCCGATCCAGATCACGCTGGAATCCGCGATCGAATTCATCTCCGACGACGAACTGGTCGAGATCACCCCGAAGAGCATCCGCCTGCGCAAACGCTACCTCAAGGAGCACGAGCGCAAGCGCGCCTCCCGCGCTGAGTGATCTGAGGCGCTTCGCGCCGAGTCAGGAAGGGCATGGGTCGAGGACGCCGTGCCCTTCCTGCATTTTGCGCGCCAGCAGTGCTCAAGCTGCGCTTTGCCGACTCGCCAGGTAGGCTGCAAACTCAGCGCCGGTCTCGGGATGCCGCAAGCCGAATTCCACCGTCGCCTTCAGGTAACCGAACTTCGAGCCGCAGTCGTAGCGCGTGCCTTTGAACTGGTAGGAGAGCACCGCCTCCTCGCGAAGCAGCGATGCAATCGCGTCGGTGAGTTGCAGCTCGCCCCCGGCACCGGGTTGGAGATTGCGCAGGTGCTCGAAGATCCGTCCGGTGAGGATGTAGCGACCGACCACGGCGAGCGTCGAAGGCGCCGTTGCGGGGTCGGGCTTTTCCACGATGGAGGTGACGCGGCGCACCTCACCTTCGTCACGCTCGCTGCTGACGATGCCGTACTGACGGGTTTGCTCGCGCGGCACATCCATCACCCCGAGCACCGAACAGCGGTTGTAGTTGTACACATCGACCATCTGCTTCATCACCGAGCCGGCGCCCTCGCCATCGAGCAGATCGTCCGCAAGCAGCACTGCAAACGGGCTTTCGCCAATCACCGAGGCGGCGCACAGCACCGCATGCCCGAGCCCGAGCGCTTCCGGCTGCCTGATATAGATGCAGTTCACGCCACTTGGAACGGTATCGCGAACGATCTGCAGCAGCGCCTGCTTTCCTCGCGCTTCGAGTTCGGTTTCAAGCTCGTAGGCCTTGTCGAAATGATCCTCGATCGCGCGCTTGGAGCGCCCCGTGATGAACACCAGATCGGTCACCCCCGCGGCCACCGCCTCCTCCACCGCGTACTGGATAAGCGGCTTGTCGACGATCGGCATCATCTCCTTGGGG
Source organism: Zoogloeaceae bacterium (assembly GCA_024235595.1). Taxonomy (GTDB): domain Bacteria; phylum Pseudomonadota; class Gammaproteobacteria; order Burkholderiales; family Rhodocyclaceae; genus Cognatazoarcus. The sequence continues at coordinate 89,068 of JACKMC010000003.1, forward strand.
CTTGCCTTGGTGGCCGGCAGGAAGCGGCTGCCCATGCCCGCCACCGGGAAAACCGCCTTCGTTACTCTCTTCATTGGTCGTGTCCCGAAAGTGTCTGTTCATCGGTGTCGGCGCCTGCGCCCTCGAGCAAGGCCTTCAGGCCCGCTTCATCGAGGATGTTCAAGCCGAGTTGTTTCGCCTTTTCGAGCTTGGAGCCGGCCTCGGCACCCGCGACCACGAAGTTCGTCCTCTTTGATACCGACCCCGCAACCTTGCCACCCGCACCCTCGATCATGGCCTTGGCCTCATCGCGACCGAGCGTCGGCAAGGTCCCGGTCAGCACAACGACCTTGCCGGCCAATGGCCCTGACGGTGGCGACTGTGGCGGCCCTTCGGGCCAATGCACCCCGGCGGCCCTGAGCTGTTCGATGACCTCGACATTGTGTGGTTCGGCGAAGAACTGGACGATGCTGTCGGCCACCACCGGGCCGACATCCGGCACCCGCATGAGCGCTTCACGGTCGGCGCGGACAATCGGATCGAGTGAACCGAAGGAGCGGGCCAGGTCCTTGGCCGTGGTTTCGCCCACGTTTCGGATCCCCAGCGCGTAGATGAATCGCGCCAGCGTCGTCTCCCGGCTCGCGGCGATGGCGGCGAGCAGCTTGCTTGCGGATTTTTCCCCCATGCGCTCGAGGTTGGCGAGCGCCAGCACGCCGAGCTTGTAGAGATCCGCGGGGGTCTTGACGATCGCGTTGTCGACGAGTTGGTCTACGACCTTGTCGCCGAGGCCCTCGATATCAAGCGCGCGCCGGCCAGCAAAATGAAGCAGCGCCTGCTTGCGCTGCGCCGGGCAGAACAGCCCCCCGGTGCACCGCGCCACGGCCTCGCCCTCGACGCGCACCACGTGCGAGCCGCACACCGGACAGGTCGGAAAGCTCGCCAGCAGGTCGAAACGGGCCAGTTCTTCGCTGCGCCGCTCAAGCACCGGGCCGACCACCTCGGGAATCACGTCACCCGCCCGGCGCACGATCACCCAGTCGCCAATGCGCACATCCTTGCGATCGATCTCGCCCTGGTTGTGCAGCGTCGCATTGGTGACCGTCACACCGCCGACGAACACCGGCTCGAGCCTCGCCACCGGCGTGATCGCACCGGTACGGCCGACCTGGACCTCGATTCCGGTCAGACGGGTGATCTCCTCCTGGGCCGGATACTTGTGAGCAACCGCCCAGCGCGGCTCCCGGCTCACGAAGCCAAGCTGCTCTTGCAGCGCGAGCGAATTGACCTTGTACACCACGCCATCGATGTCGTAGGGAAGCGAATTTCGCATGGCCTCGATCTCGGCGTGGAAGGCGATCAAGCCGTCCGGGCCGTTGACCACCCTGCGATGAGCGCAGACCGGGAAGCCGAATGCCGCGAAGGCATCGAGCATCGTGCTGTGACTGGTGGGCACCGACCAGCCAGCGCGCGCGCCGAGGCCGTAGGCGAAGAAGGACAGGGGGCGTCGCGCCGCTATCGCCGGGTCGAGCTGGCGCACCGCGCCGGCGGCGGTATTGCGCGGGTTGACGAAGCTCTTTGCTCCCGCCTCCCGCTGTGCCTGGTTCAGCTTCTCGAAATCGTCGCGACGCATGTAGATTTCACCTCGGACCTCGATCAGCGCGGGCGCCGCACCCGAGAGCCTGAGCGGAATCTGCCGGATCGTACGCACATTGTGGGTCACGTCCTCGCCAGTCTCGCCATCGCCGCGCGTTGCAGCGCGCACCAGCACCCCGTTCTCATAGCGCAGCCCGATCGCCAGTCCATCGAACTTGAGCTCTACCGCGTACTCGACAGGGGCATCCTCGGACGACAGCCCAAGCGCCTTGCGAACGCGCGCATCGAAGGCCCGTGCCCCCTGCTCGCTCTTGTCCGTCTCGGTGTAGATCGAGAGCATCGGCACGTCGTGTCGCACCGCGCGTAACTCGGAACGCGGTGCGCCGCCGACGCGCTGGGTGGGCGAATCTGCGGTCCGCACTTCGGGAAAGTCCGTCTCGATCTGCCGTAGCTCGAGAAACAGGCGATCGTACTCGGCATCGGGGACGGTGGGATTGTCGAGCACATGGTAGGCATGATCGTAGCGGGCGAGCAGCCCGCGCAGCGCCGCCGCCCTGTCGTGTGCTTGCCCCGGGGTCATGCCGAAAAGAGTCGCCGCGCGAGTTCGCCGCCCGCCGGGATGCCGCTCTCGGCCATGCGTTGCTGGAATTGCTCGATCTGGCTGCGCACCAACTGCGCCTGGGATTCACCGAAGGCGGTGCGATTGTCATCGACCACTTCACCCCGCAGCGATTCCGCCATCTTGCGCGCCGAGGCGAGCATGCGATCGAAAGTCTGCGGCCCCAGCGGCGTGCGCGGCACATCGAGCAGCAGGGTAATGCCGCGCGTCTGCAGATCCTTGAGTTCGGAGGCCACAAACACGGCCGGCTCGAGATTGGTCATGGTAAAGACACAGTTTCCGTCCGCGTCCTCCGCATGATAGGCGCCGTCCTCGCGCAGGATCCAACCCTGCGCTTCCGCAAAGGCGCGCAGCTTGGTCCCCGGAAAGGCCTCTTCTCCGGCCACTACGTTGAGCCCGATCTGGACATCGACGCTCGCGCAGAAGGCATCGAGTTCGGCGGCGCGGGTAAGTGTCTCGACCCGCACCGGCATGCTCGCGGGTACCGACATCAGCTCGTCACAGACCCGATGCACTCCGTTGAGGAAGCGATCGAGGTCAGCAGCGGCAATCGGACCGCTACGGTCCACCAACTGCATCACTGCCGCAAACCAGTGGTAGGCGCTAGCCGAATGGCGGTCGAGCCGAAGCCACTGATTGCGTTCGTCATCGAAGCCGAACCACTGCAGGGGTTTCGAAATTCCCTGCAGATGGTTCGCCTGCGAAGCCCACAGCCTGGAAGCGGAGAGCGGTTCGATGCACTCGATGCGCACCATGCAGTCCGCGGGCGAGGCGAGCTGGTCGGTGTCGAGCGGCAGGTTGCGACGGCCCGACGTCTCGCTCACCGCACGGGCCCCGACCGAGCCCACCGGCTCGCCGAAGGCCTCATCGTCGTCGATCGATGGCTCACCGATGCCCGGCTCCAGCAGGACGTCGGGATGCTCCGAGCGGAAGGCCTTCTCGGCCTGACGGCGATGACGCCCTTCCTGCCACTTGTTGTAAACCACCACGCCGACGACGGCGGCTATGCCGGCGCCGATGAGGCTCATCTGCAATTCACTGATTGCCATTGTCTTCCCTTGTGCCTATGCCGCAACCGGCTCAGCAAGCCGCATTGCTTCGTCGATATCGACCTCGACCACTCTCGAGACGCCCTGCTCCTGCATCGTGACCCCGACCAGTTGCTGGGCGATCTCCATGGTGATCTTGCTGTGACTGATGAAAATGAACTGTGTCTGCGAAGACATGCGTTTGACCATCGACCCATAGCGCTCGGTGTTGGTATCGTCCAGCGGGGCATCGACCTCGTCAAGCATGCAGAACGGCGCCGGGTTGAGCTGAAACATGGAGAATACCAGTGCGATGGCGGTGAGCGCTTTCTCGCCTCCGGAGAGCAGGTGGATGCTGCTGTTCTTCTTGCCCGGCGGCTGCGCCACGATTTGCACGCCCGCATCGAGAATCTCGTCACCGGTGAGCACCAGCTTGGCCTCGCCGCCACCAAAAAGCTGGGGAAAGAGGCTGCCGAACTGGCGATTGACGGTATCGTAGGTTTGCTGCAACTGTTCCCGGGTCTCGCGGTCGATCCGCCGGATCGCATCCTCGAGGGTTTCGATGGCCTGCATCAGATCGTCGTACTGCGCGTCGAGGTACGCCTTGCGCTGCTCGGCCGACTTGAGCTCATCGAGCGCCGCAAGGTTGACCGCGCCGAGATCGGCAATCTCGCGCGCGAGTCTCGCCACCTCCCGTTGCAGGCTGGTTTCCTTGAGCTCGGCCGAGAGCAGCGGTGCAAGCGCATGCTCATCGGCACCGGCTTCGGTCAAGCGTTCCTGATGCTGCGCTTCGGCGAGTTCGCAGGCCTGGACCTTGAGCCGCAACTCGGCGACCTTGTCCCTCATCGGAGCCACTGACTGCTCGGTCCGCAAGCGCATCGACTCCTGCCCCCGGAGTTGCTCAGCGGCCGCGCTGAGCGCGTCGCGGCACGCCGCAAGAGCGGCTTCACGCGATTCCCGCAAGCCCAGCGCCTGCTGCAGCGCCTCATCGCTGGCCCGGCCGTCGCTTGCCTCGAGCTCCGCCTGGCGGGCAAGGAACTCATCGCGCAGCTTGAGCACCTGTTCTTCCGCCAGCGCACGATTGCGGGCGATATCCTCGAGTTTGCCGACGCACTCGCGCTCCGCGAACCGCGCCTCCTGGAGCTCGCGTGCGACCGCGCTCTCGACTGAACGAGCCTCGCGCAGCCGTTGCTCATGGTCGCGCGCAAGATTGAGTGCCGAGTCCAGCCGGCTGCGCTGGAGTTCGGCCAGTTCGGCGCATCGCTCGAGCTCGATCTGCGCGCGCGCGAGCAGTTCACGCTCGGCCTCCTCGCTGCGCAGCAGATCTGCGAGGTCGTGCTCCAGCTGGCCGCGCCGTTCGCTGGCGCGCTGCATCGCCTGGCCGAGCTTCAGGACTTCGACCTGCTCGCCATGGAGCTCCTGCTGGCGAGCCTGCAACTCGCGGCGCAACTCGTTGAGCTGCTCCTGTATGCGCGTCGCAGCACCGTCGGCCTCGACAACCCGCCCGTGTGCCTGCTCGGCCGCGATTCCGCTCCGCTGCAATTCGTCGGCCAGCACTTCGATCTCGCGCTGGCGCTCCATCACACCATGGGTGCGCGCATCGGGTGCGTACTGCGTCAGGGTATCGGCGGCGAGCAACTGGCCCTTGCGCGACACGATGATCGTCTGGCGGGACAAGGATTCGCGTTTCTCCAGCCAGGGGGCGATGTCATCCACCGCGAATACGCCCGCAAGCCATCCGCCCATCGATTGGCGCACGCCTTCCGAGCCCGACCGGACAAGCTCTTCGAGCGGGCTGGCGCCGGCCGGCGCGGGAATCCGTTCGATGCGGGAGGCGTGCGGTTCAAGCACGAACGCGAACGAACTCGGCGCGGGATCCTCGAGGGCCTCAAGCAAGGCCGGCAGGCCTTCGGGACGCACGGCGGAGAGCCGTTCACGCAAGACCGCCTCGAGCGCCAGCTCCCAGCCCGGCTCAACCGACAGTTCGCGCCAAAGCGGCGACAGGCGGTCCAGACCGTGGCGTCCGAGCCATTCCGCCAGTTGGCCCTGGTTCTGGATCTTGTTCTGCAACTGCACCAGGGCATCGTGGCGCGCGCGCAGCTCGGTGCTGTGGCGCTGCGCCTTGCGCTCTTCGTCGAGCGCCTGCCGAAGCTCTTGTTGGGCAGCCGGAAATGCCACCTGGAGCTCGAGCTGACGCGCGCCGAGCACTTCGACCAGCTCCTCGACGCCGACAAGGCGCGCTTCGCGCTCGGCAAGCGTCGCGGGATCCGGCCCCACGATTGCCCCGGCTTCCTGCTCGATCCGCGTTCGCCGCACCGCAAATGCATCCAGCGCGCGACGGGCACTGTTGAGCTGGGTTTCCTCGACACGCAGCTGTTGCTCGGTCTGCGCCAATTCGCGACGCGCCGCATTCGCGCCGGCTTCAGCCTGCCGCAGCGCCTCTTCCACTTCCGGAAGGCGTCCGGCCGCCTCCTCGTGACGGGCTTCCGCCTGGGCCACGCGTAAGCCGGCGTGTTCGTGCAGCCCGGCCCAGCGTTCCGCTTCCTCGCGCAACTCGCCGCTGCGCGAGGCCCAGTGCCGCTCATCGGTCTCGAGTTGCAGCAGCCGGGCCTCGAGGCGCTTGCGGGTGTCCTGCAAATGCTGTCGTTCGGCCTCGAGCCGGCTGACCTCGGCGGTCACCGAAAAGAGGTCGCTTTGCGCAACATGTACCGTTTCCGATGCGGCGAAGTGCGCTTCGCGCGCCCGCTCGACGAGCTGTTCGAGTTCGTGCAGCCGCGCGCTGTCGGATTCGATCTGCCTGGTCGCCTCGTTGAGCGCATCGGAAACCCGCTGGCGCTCGTCACGGGCCTCATTGCGCTTGATCAGCCAGAGCAGGTTCTGGCGTTCGGCATGAGCGTCATGCAGCGCGCGGTAACGTTCCGCCACCTCGGCCTGCGCTGCGAGGTGAACGATCCGACCACCGAGCTCGGCGCGAATGTCGTCGAGCCGGGCGAGGTTGTCCCGGGCATCCACCAGCCGGCCTTCCGTCTCGCGGCGTCGCTCGCGGTACTTGGTCACCCCGGCAGCTTCTTCAAGGAAGTGGCGAATCTCCTCAGGCTTGGCTTCGATGATGCGCGAGATCATCCCTTGTTCGATGATCGCGTAGGCTCGTGGTCCCAGCCCGGTGCCGAGGAAAAGGTCGATCACATCCTTGCGGCGAACATGGACGTTGTTGATGTAATAGGTTGATTCGCCGCTGCGATCGAGCACCCGCTTGACCGCAATCTCGGCGTATTGCGACCACTGTCCGGCAGCCTTGCCCTGGGCGTTGTCGAAGACCAGCTCGACGCTGGCACGCGAAACCGGCTTGCGGGTGGTCGAGCCATTGAAGATCACGTCCTGCATCGATTCGCCGCGCAACGCGGAGGCTCGGGTCTCGCCGAGCACCCAACGCACGGCGTCGATGATGTTCGATTTGCCGCAGCCGTTGGGCCCGACCACGCCGACCAGATTGCCCGGCGTCAGCACGGTCGTCGGATCGACGAAGGTCTTGAATCCCGCGAGTTTGAGTTTTGCTAGGCGCACGGTCGTCGGTGTGGGGCGATCTGGGCTCTCGTGGGTTTCTCCCGGTACTGGCAGTTGGCGCAATTCCGGGTACTCGCGGCGCCATCCGAGCGCCTTCAAACAGCCCGCTATGATAGCATTTTTGCCCTGCCGGCCGACCACGCCGGCCCGCGACTCCGAGGAACTGCCGTGAATCCCGATCTCCAGAAGCTCCACCCCTACCCCTTCGAGAAGCTCCGACAGTTGTTCGAGGGCCTGAGTCCGCCGGCCGGAATTGATCCGATCAGGCTGTCCATCGGCGAACCCCGGCATGCGACCCCTGCACTGGTCAGCGAAGCGCTCGCCAACAACCTCTCAGGGCTGGCGGTCTATCCCACCACACTCGGCAGCGAGACCTTGCGCGAATCGATCGCGGCCTGGCTGATGCGCCGCTTCGGGCTGCGGGCGGTGAATCCGGGCACCCAGGTGATCCCGGTCAATGGTTCGCGCGAAGCGCTTTTTGCGTTTGCGCAGTGCGTCGTCGACCGGAGCCGTCCGAATCCGCTCATCGTGAGCCCGAACCCCTTCTATCAGATCTACGAAGGCGCGGCCTATCTTGCCGGGGGGCGACCACTGTTCCTCAATAACCTGTCCGACAGCGGCTTCGGCAGCGATTTCGGTGCAATTTCCGAAGAACTCTGGAAGGATGTGCAGCTGGTCTATGTGTGCTCGCCCGGCAATCCTACCGGCAAGGTCCTCGGCCTCGAGGAATGGCGTCATTTGTTCGAACTGTCGGATCGCCACGCCTTCGTGATCGCCGCCGACGAATGCTATTCGGAGATCTACTTCGACGATGCGCATCCGCCACTCGGGGCGCTCGAGGCCTGCAAGCGCCTCGGACGCGACGATTACCGCAACGTGGTGATGTTCTCCAGCCTCTCCAAGCGCTCGAATGTGCCGGGCATGCGCTCGGGCTTCGTCGCCGGCGACGCCACCATCCTGCAGCGCTTCCTGCTCTATCGCACCTATCACGGCTGCGCGATGAGCCCATCGGTGCAAGCGGCATCGATCGCGGCCTGGAACGACGAGGCCCATGTCGCCGAGAATCGCCGGCTCTATCGCGAAAAGTTCCGACTGGTGACGCCCATGCTGAGCCCACACCTCGGCGTCGAATTGCCGGACGCGGGCTTCTATCTGTGGGCCCGCACACCAATCGCCGACACCGACTTCGCCCGACGGCTTCAGGGTGAATATAATGTGACGGTTTTGCCCGGCACCTACCTCGGTCGCGAAGAGGGTGGCATCAACCCTGGCGCCGGCTTTGTGCGCATTGCGCTGGTTGCCGAAACTTCCGAATGCCTCGAGGCGGCACGCCGCATTCAGGACTTCTGTCAAAAACTCTGATAACGGACACGAACCCCATGCAAGATCTCAAGAAAACCATCGATGAGGCTTTCGAGAACCGCGCAAGCCTGTCTCCCGCTTCCGCCCCCGCGCAGATCCGCGAGGCTGTCTCGGAAGTCATCGCCGGGCTGGATGCCGGCACCTTGCGGGTCGCCGAAAAAATCGACGACAGCTGGGTCACCAACCAATGGATCAAGAAGGCGGTGCTGATTTCGTTCCGGCTCGAGGACAATCAACTGATGCCCGGCGGCTCCACCAACTACTTCGACAAGGTCGCGACCAAGTTCGGCGATTACGGCAACGAGCAGTTTGTGCAGGGCGGCTTCCGCGTCGTTCCTCCGGCCGTCGCCCGCAAGGGTAGCTTCATCGGCAAGAACGTCGTGCTCATGCCTTCGTATGTGAATATCGGCGCCTATGTTGATGAAGGAACGATGGTCGACACATGGGCAACCGTTGGATCGTGCGCACAGATCGGCAAGAATGTTCACCTCTCGGGCGGTGTCGGCATCGGCGGCGTGCTCGAACCGGTGCAGGCCGGACCGGTGATCATCGAGGACAATTGCTTCATCGGCGCTCGCTCGGAAGTGGTCGAGGGGGTCGTGATCGAGGAAAACTCGGTCATTTCGATGGGTGTCTATATCGGCCAGAGCACGAAGATATACGACCGCGAAACTGGCGAGGTCCACTATGGCCGCGTGCCGGCCGGCTCCGTCGTGGTGTCCGGCAATCTGCCTTCGCCGGACGGCAAGTACAGCCTCTATTGTGCGGTGATCGTAAAGAAGGTCGACGCCAAGACGCGTGCGAAGACCGCCATCAACGAGCTGCTCCGTACCTGATCCATGAAACTCACGGGGCGGGCCGCGGCCTGCCCCGCCCTTGCCAACCCAATCCGGACCCCCGAGCATGATCTTCGACAAACTGTTCCAGTTGATGGCCGAGAAACAGGCCTCCGATCTGTTCATAAGTGCGGGGGCGCCGATCCACATCAAAATTCAGGGCACCACGCTGCCGATCAATCAGCAGGTCATGGAGCCTTCGATGATCCAACGCATGGGCTACGAGCTCATGGGTGCGGAGCAGATCGCGCAATTCGAGAGCGCGAAGGAAATGAACCTTTCCTTCGGACGCAGGGACCTGGGCAACTTCAGGGTCAATCTCTTCTGGCAACGGAACAGCGTCGCCATTGTCGTCCGATTCATCCAGGGCGACATCCCTGCCTTGAGTTCGCTCGGCCTGCCGGCCACGCTGGCCGACATCGTGATGGAAAAGCGAGGTCTGGTGCTGGTGGTGGGGGCAACCGGATCGGGAAAGTCGACCACCATCGCCTCGATGATCGATCATCGCAACGGCAACCGAACAGGCCATATCCTGACCGTCGAAGATCCCATCGAATACCTCTTCCGGCACAAGAAATCGGTCATCAATCAGCGTGAGATCGGCATGGACACGCGAGGTTGGCACGAGGCGCTGCGCAATGCGATGCGCCAGGCACCCGATTGCATCGTCATCGGCGAGATCCGCGACCGAGAGACCATGCAGGCAGCCCTCGCCTACGCCCAGACGGGTCATCTGTGCCTTGCAACGCTGCACGCCAACAATGCCTACCACGCGCTGAACCGGATCGTTAATTTCTTCCCCCTCGAGAATCGTCCGCTGCTCTATCTCGACTTGGCGGTGGCGCTGAAGAGCATCATCTCCCAGCGCCTGGTGCGCAGGCCCGACGGAAATCGCGTTCCGACGGTCGAGATCCTCATGAACACCCGCCATGTAGCGGAACTGGTCGAGCGTGGTGAGCTCAACGCGATCAAGGAGGCGATGGAGCAAAGCCTCGCACCGGGCTCGCAGACCTTCGAACAGGATCTCTTCCGCCTCTATCGCGAAGGCACCATCACCCTCGACGAAGCGCTGGTCAATTCGGACTCGCCGACGAACCTGTCGTGGCTCATCAACAACTCCCAACTCACCGCGGACACCCCGACCCACGAAGAGCGGCGGCCCAGCTCGCCCATCATCGACTTTGAATCCACCCAACCCGACGGCGCCTCGTTCCGGGAGTTCACGCTCCACATGGAAGAGCAGGATCGCTAGCCGCACAGCCGGAACAATCAATGCCACACCCCTTTTCCCAAGGCGACGCCGAGAACGCCGGTCCGACGCTGAAACTTGCGCGCGCGCTGATCCGCCGTCGCTCGGTCACGCCTGAAGACGCGGGCTGTCTCGAACTGATCGCGGAACGCCTCGCAAGAATCGGCTTCACCCTCGAGCGCATCGATTCGGGTGATACCTGCAACCTCTGGGCGCGACGTGGCACGAGCGCTCCGCTGCTCTGCTTCGCGGGCCATACCGATGTCGTCCCGACCGGTCCGCTGGAGCAGTGGCAATCGGATCCGTTCGAACCCACCGAGCGCGACGGCATGCTCTACGGGCGCGGCGCGGCCGACATGAAGACCTCGCTGGCCGCTTTTGTCACCGCCATCGAAGTCTTCGTCGAGTCCCATCCCGGCCATCCGGGCTCGATCGCACTGCTGCTGACCTCCGATGAGGAAGGCGATGCCCGCGACGGGACCATCAAGGTCGTCGAGGCACTCGCTCGCCGCGGCGAGCGGCTCGACTACTGCATCGTCGGCGAACCGACGTCGGTCAACACCTTGGGCGACATGATCAAGAATGGCCGGCGCGGCAGCCTGTCGGGCAAGCTCACGGTCAAGGGCGTGCAGGGCCATATCGCCTATCCGCATCTTGCCCGCAACCCGATCCACATGCTCGCACCCGCGCTGGCCGAATTGGCAGCGGTGCGCTGGGACGAAGGCAGCGAGTACTTCCCGCCAACGAGCTGGCAGGTCTCGAACATCCACGGCGGTACCGGGGCCAGCAATGTCATCCCCGGCAGCGTCGAGATGCTGTTCAATTTCCGCTTCGCGCCAGTGCACACCGTCGACAGCCTCAAGAAACAGGTGCATGCCATCCTCGACCGCAATGCCGTCAACTACGAGCTGGAATGGAACCTCTCGGGAAATCCCTTCCTCACCCCGCGCGGCACCCTCGTGAATGGCATCGCCGCGGCGATTCGGACGGTCACCGGCATCGACACCGAGTTATCCACCACCGGTGGTACTTCCGACGGGCGCTTCATCGCAGCCATTTGCGACCAGGTGGTGGAGTTCGGCCCGGTCAACGCCTCGATTCACAAGATTGACGAACATGTTGCGCTGAGCGCCATGGAGCCTCTCTCGGCGATCTATCGAAGCACCCTTGAAAACCTTCTTCTAGCAGACTGAGCGCACCATGAGCCACCAGCACGATGACGCCCCCGCCGACCATGACGACGAACACGAACATGAGATCGGTCCACTTGCCGAGCTGGTGACACTTCGCGACTGGCTGCGCTTTGCGGTCACTCGTTTCAACCGCGCCGGCATCTTCTGTGGCCATGGTCTGATCGATAGCTACGATGAGGCTGCCTACCTGCTGCTGCACACGCTGGCCTTGCCGCTCGACCGCCTCGAGCCATTTCTGGACGCGTGCATCACGACCGAGGAGCGGCGGGCGCTGCTCGAGGTCATCGAGCGGCGAGCCGAAGAACGTATTCCGGCCGCCTATCTGACCGGCGAAGCCTGGTTGGGCGATTTCCGCTTCAAGATCGACCCCCGGGTGATCATTCCTCGCTCATATTTTGCCGAACTGCTCGACGGCGGCCTGGATCCATGGATTGGGGACCCGGCATCGATTGGCAGCGCCCTCGACATGTGCACCGGCTCGGCCTGCCTCGCCATTCTCATGGCCCATGCCTTTCCGGCGGCCAGCATCACCGCAGTAGACCTTTCCGAAGAGGCGCTCGAAGTTGCCCAGCAGAACGTCTCGGATTACCAGCTCGAGGAGCAGATCGAGCTGGTGTGCAGCGATCTGTTCGAAGCGATTCCCGATGCCCGCTTCGACCTGATCATCAGCAACCCCCCTTACGTCACCAGCGACGCGATGGCGGCGATTCCACAGGAATACCGCCATGAGCCGGCCATGGCGCTTGGCGCCGGCGACGACGGTCTCGATGTCGTGCGCAGGCTCATTTCACAGGCTGGCAGGCATCTCACACCGGGGGGTGTCCTCGCGGTGGAAGTTGGCCACAACCGCCATTACGTCGAATCGGCCTTTCCGTCCCTGCCCATGACCTGGCTGTCGACCAGCGACGGCGACGATCGGGTATTCCTGCTGACACGCGAGCAGTTGCAGGGATCCTGATACGTCATACCGCTGCGTTCGTGCGTTAGTACCCGCCGCCAATCGCAAGCTCGTGCGAGAATTCCCGCTATAGAGTCATTGGTGCGATGGCGGGCGCAAGACGCTGGCGATCGCCACACGGCACAAAGGGTGCCGTGCTGACGGAGAACCCATATGCCCCACGAACGGCCGATTCTGCTGGTCGAGGACAATCCCGACGATGAGGCCCTGACGCTGCGGGCCTTCAGCAAGAACAAGATCACGAATCCGGTGGTCGTTGCGCGCGACGGCGTCGAAGCGCTCGACTATCTCTTTTGCACCGGGCCATACAGCAATCGTGACCCGAGCTCGATGCCGGCCGTCATCCTGCTCGATCTCAAGCTGCCGCGGATCGATGGCCTTGAAGTGCTGCGGCGAATTCGAGCCTCGGACAAGACCGCGCTGTTGCCCGTGGTGGTGCTCACGACCTCGAAGGAGCATCAGGACATCAGCGAAGCCTATCGCCTCGGGGCGAACAGCTACATTCGCAAACCGGTCGATTTCGAGCGCTTCATTCACGCTGTCGGCCAGCTCGGCCTCTACTGGCTGTCGCTCAACGAGCCGGTCGAACCGAACGGCGGAGGTTGACCACCCGCCTGCGCCAGGACGCCTGTCGCCATCGTCGCGGTGTGCGTCCTACTCCGCCTCCTCGATCCAGGCCTGTTGAATACCCTCGAGGATCCGCTCGCCGCAGCGCGCCGGGTCGTCGTCGAACTCGGGCAGGGCAATCACCCAATTCATCAGATCGACGAAATTGAGCTTGCTCGGATCCACTTCCGGATGAGCGTCGGCCAACTGGATCGCGATCTCCTGCACTTCATTCCATTTCATCAGTGCTTGCCCTCGCTGACCATATTGATGGTGTATTTCGGAATCTCCACGACCAGCGGCACATCCGCGATGCGCGCCTGGCAGGAAAGTCTCGAGTTGGGCTCGAGTCCCCAGGCCTTGTCGAGCAGATCCTCCTCGAGTTCTTCGGCCTCACCAAGCGATTCGAACCCTTCACGAACAACGACGTGACAGGTCGTGCAGGCGCAGGATTTCTCGCACGCATGCTCGATGTCGATTCCGTTGGCAAGCAGGCTGTCGCAAATCGAGATGCCCTGCTCGGCCTCGATCACGGCGCCTTCCGGGCACAATTCCTCGTGCGGCAATACGATAAGCTGCGTCATCAATACTCAAACCTCTAACTGGTCGATCTTCTGCCCGGTCAGCGCCGAACGTATCCCCTTGTCCATTCGCAGCGCAGCGAAATTCCCGGTTGCGCGCGAAAGCGCATCGAGCGTCTTTTTCACTTCGGCCAGGGTTCCAGCCCCGACCGCTTGGCTGAGCGCAGCAACGGCCGCATCGATCGCCGCGCGAGCGGCTTCGTCGAGCAGATCGCCATCCGTGGCAAGGGCCTGCGCGGTAGCTTCCAGCAGTCGCTCGGCCTCGACCTGCTGCTCGCGCAGCGCGCGCCGCTGCATGTCTTCCGAAGCATGCTCGAATCCGGACTTGAGCATTTCCGCAACTTCCTGGTCGCTCAGTCCGTAGGAAGGCTTGACGATCACGTTGGCCTCGACGCCGGAAGATAGCTCGCGCGCCGACACCGACAAGAGCCCATCCGCATCGACCTGGAAGGTCACGCGAATGCGTGCGGCGCCAGCCACCATTGGTGGAATTCCCCGTAGCTCGAAGCGGGCCAGCGAACGGCAATCGCTGACGAGCTCGCGCTCGCCCTGCAGGACATGAAAGGCCATCGCCGTCTGGCCGTCCTTGAAAGTCGTGAACTCCTGCCCTCGCGCAACCGGGATCGTGGAGTTGCGGGCGATCACCTTCTCGACGAGGCCACCCATGGTCTCGAGGCCGAGCGAGAGCGGAATCACATCCAGCAGCAGCCAGTCGTGCTCGACCGAGCGATTGCCGGCCAGCACGTTGGCTTGCATCGCGGCCCCCAGGGCAACGACCTTGTCCGGGTCGAGATTGGTGAGCGGCTCTTGCCCGAAGTATTCGCCAACCGCCCGCTGTACCTGTGGCATGCGGGTCGCACCGCCGACCATCACCACGCCCTTGATATCCTCCGCGCGCAACCCTGCATCGCGAAGCGCCTTGCGCACAGGGGCCAGGGTCTTTGACACCAGCGGGCGTGTGATCTCGTCGAATTCGGCGCGGCTGATCGTGAGGTCCACCTGCTCGCCGCTGGACAGCCTGGCGACGATCGGCGCCTCGTCGTAGCGCGAGAGCACCTCCTTGGCCTCGCGCGCCTTCATCAACAGGCGCCGCACGTCCTCGTCGCATGGCGGGGCGATGTGTGAACGATCGATCACCCAGCAATACAGGCGCTGGTCGAAATCGTCACCGCCCAATGATGCGTCGCCATTCGTGGACAGCACTTCGAACACGCCCCGGCTGAGGCGCAGGATCGAGATGTCGAAGGTGCCGCCGCCAAGATCGTACACTGCATAGACGCCCTCGGAGGCGTTCTCCAGGCCATAGGCGATTGCGGCCGCGGTGGGTTCGTTCAGCAACCGAAGAATCGTGAGTCCCGCGAGCTCCGCCGCATCCTTGGTGGCCTGGCGCTGTGCGTCGTCGAAGTACGCAGGAACCGTAATCACCGCCCCGGCGAGAGGCCCGCCCAGGCTCGCCTCGGCCCGCTTGCGCAGGCTACCGAGGATCTCCGCGGAGATCTCGACCGGGCTTTTGGTGCCCTGGACGGTTCGCAGGCGGACCATGCCCGGCGCATCGACGAAATCGTAGGGCATCGACTCGACATGCGCCACGTCGGCGACGCCGCGCCCCATGAAACGTTTGACCGAAACGATCGTGTTGCGTGGGTCGCGTGTCTGCGCAGCTTGCGCACGCGCACCGACCTCGACGCTTCCGTCCGCAAGATATCGCACCACGGACGGCAACATGGCCGTTCCGCTCTCGTCGTTGAGGCATACCGCAATGCTGTTGCGCACCGTCGCGACGAGCGAATTGGTGGTACCCAGGTCGATCCCCACTGCCAGTCTGTGCTGGTGGGGCTGGGTCGACATCCCGGGTTCCGAGATTTGAAGCAAAGCCATCAGGGTTCCAGTGCCTCGAGGGCATCGTCTATTTCGGATTCCAGCTTTCGAATGAACATCAGCCGACGCACCGTTTCGGCCGCCGCTTCGGCGTCACCGGAAGCGGACAGATGTTCGGCAAGCTCATCGTGAATCTCCGAGGCGTGCTTTCGCAGCCGCAGCAGAAGGTGGTCGAGTCCGGCACAGTCGCCCGCATCGCGAGCCTCTTCCACGGCCTCTCGCCACTCCATCTGCTCCATGAGGAAGGCGGGCGACATCGCGGTATTCGTTTCGAGCGCGGCATCCACGCCCCGCAACTCGAGCAGGTACTGCGCCCGGGACAGGGGCGCCCGCAATGTCCGGTAGGCCTCGTTCACTCGCGTTGCCCACTGCATCGCAAGCCGTTTTTCGGCGTCCGACCGGTGGGCATGGCGGTCCGGGTGAACCCGGGACTGCAGATCGAGGTAGGCTTGCTCGAGCTTGGCAAGGTCGATCGGATACACACGAGGCAAACCGAACAGGGCGAAGAAGTCCTGCTGAAGATCTATCGACATTCCGGCTCCAGATCCGGGCGAGCTGCGATCAGACGTTGAAGCTTTCGCCGCAGCCGCATGCGTCCTTGACGTTCGGATTGTTGAATTGGAAGCCCTCGTTCAAGCCTTCGCGCACGAAATCGAGCTCGGTGCCGTCGAGGTAGGGCAGGCTCTTGGGATCGACCAGAACCTTGACGCCGTGACTCTCGAACACCAGGTCTTCCTCGAGCGCCTCATCAGCGAATTCGAGCTTGTACGCCATGCCGGAACATCCCGACGTTCTGACGCCAAGACGGATTCCGACGCCCTTGCCGCGCTTGCCGATGAAATTCGAAACATGCTTTGCAGCACGTTCACTGAGAGTGACAGCCATGGTACTTTCCTCTAGTCCGTGTGCTTCTTCTTGTAGTCGGCCACTGCCGCCTTGATCGCATCTTCTGCAAGAATCGAGCAGTGGATCTTCACCGGCGGCAGCGCCAGTTCTTCGGCGATCTGGGTGTTCTTGATGTCCAGTGCCTGGTCGACGGTCTTGCCCTTGACCCACTCGGTCACCAGCGAACTCGAGGCGATTGCCGAACCGCAGCCATAGGTCTTGAACTTGGCGTCTTCGATCACCCCATCCTTGCCGACCTTGATCTGCAGCTTCATCACGTCACCACATGCAGGCGCGCCGACCATCCCGGTGCCCACGCCCTCCTCTTCCTTGCCGAATCCACCTACGTTGCGCGGATTCTCGTAGTGATCCAAAACCTTGTCGCTATATGCCATTTTATTCCTCCTGCTCGATATCAGTGGGCTGCCCACTGCACAGTGTTTAGATCCACGCCTTCCTGAACCATTTCCCAAAGGGGCGAGAGTTCGCGCAGCTTGTCGATCTTGCGGCGCAGCAGATCGATGGTGTAGTCGATCTCCTCTTCGGTCGTGAAGCGGCCGATCGAGAAGCGGATCGAGCTGTGCGCGAGTTCGTCGTTGCGGCCCAGCGCACGAAGCACGTAGGAAGGCTCAAGCGAAGCCGAAGTGCAGGCCGAGCCCGACGATACCGCCACATCCTTGATCGCCATGATCAGCGATTCGCCTTCGACATAGGCAAACGAGATGTTCAGGTTGTGCGGTACGCGGTTCTCGAGATCGCCGTTCACATAAACCGCTTCCATGTCCTTGAAGCCGTCGCGGAGCCGGTCGCGCAGCTTGCGCACCCGCTCGTTCTCGGCCGCCATCTCTTCGCGGGCAAGGCGAAAAGCCTCACCCATGCCGACGATCTGATGGGCCGCCAGCGTGCCCGAGCGCAGGCCACGTTCATGGCCGCCACCGTGCATCTGCGCCTCGAGCCGGACGCGCGGCTTGCGCCGCACATAGAGCGCACCGATGCCCTTGGGGCCATACGTCTTGTGGGCCGAAAACGACATCAGGTCTACCTTGAGCTGCTGCAGATCGATGTCGACCTTGCCGGTCGCCTGGGCCGCGTCGACGTGGAACACCACGCCTCGCTCTCGACAGATCTCGCCAATCTCGGCGATCGGCTGGACCACGCCGATCTCATTGTTTACGAACATGATCGAGACCACCACGGTGTCCGGCCGGATCGCGGCCCTGAGCACATCGAGGTCGACAAGGCCGTCTTCCTTCACATCCAGATAGGTCGCTTCGAAACCTTGGCGCTCGAGCTCACGCACCGTGTCGAGCACGGCCTTGTGTTCGGTCTTTAGGGTGAGGACATGCTTGCCCTTGCCCTTGTAGAAATGCGCAGCGCCCTTGATGGCAAGGTTGTTCGACTCGGTTGCCCCGGATGTCCAGATGATCTCCTTGGCATCGGCATTGACCAGCGCCGCCACTTCGGCACGTGCGTCCTCTACGGCTTTCTCTGCCTCCCAGCCGTACGCGTGGCTGCGTGACGCCGGGTTTCCGAAGTGCTCGCAAAGAAAGGGGATCATCTTTTCCGCCACGCGCGGGTCGACCGGGGTCGTCGCCGAGTAGTCAAGATAGATGGGGAACTTCAACATCTGCATTCTCCGTCGCGCATACTGCGTTCAGTTCTAAGTTCAAGCCGATACGGCCGCAAGTCGTCCGAGCTGATCGACTATCTGAGCAAAAGTGGCCAGAAAATCATCAACTTCCTGTTCGTTGTTCGTTCTTCCAATGCTCACGCGGATCGCACCGCGCGCAGTCGTTTCATCGACCCCCATCGCCATTAGCGTGCGCGAGGGTTCCGGGTTCGCACTCGAACAGGCGGACCCACTCGCTACGGCGAAGCCCGCTCGATCGAGCTTACCCACCAAAGTCTCGCCGTCGATTCCCGCCACCGAGAAGAAACTCGTCCCCGGCAAGCGCTCGACCTGAGCCGCAAAGACCCTCACGCCCTGCCCCACGAGGCCTCGCTCGAGGCGCGCGCGCAGCCGTTCGATGCGTTCGCTGTCGGCGCTCATCCTTCCTGCCGCCAGTTCGCATGCCTTGCCGAAACCCACGATCGCAGCGACGTTCTCCGTCCCGGAGCGCAAAGCGCGCTCCTGGCCACCCCCGGCGATCAGCGGCTCGAGCTCCACGCGCTTGTCGAGCACCAATGCGCCGGCACCGATCGGGCCGTAGACCTTGTGCGACGAGAGCGTCATCGCATTGACCCCGAGCGCCCTGAAATCGACCGGCACCTTGCCAAAGGCCTGCACTGCGTCGGTGTGCAACCAGGCGCCGACCTGCTTCATGCGAGCGGCGAAGCCCGGCACATCCTGGATTGCGCCGCATTCGTTGTTGGCAAGCATGATCGAGGCGAATACGGGGCGCTCGCTCGCAAACTGCTCGAATCCCGCCAGCTCGATGCGCCCCTGCTCGTCGACGCCAAGGGCCCTGAGTTCCCAGCCCTGCTTGCGAAGCTGTCGGGCAGGCGCTGCCACGCAGGGGTGCTCCACCGCACTCACCCCAATCAAGCCCGGTTTCCGTGTCGCGGCGGCGCCCTTGATGAACAGGTTGTTCGCTTCCGAGCCACCACTGGTAAAAACGACTTCCGTAGGATGGGCATTGACCGCTTCGGCGACCCGCTGACGCGCCTCATCGATCGCCTGGCGCGCCCTTCGGCCGTACTCGTGACGACTGGAGGCGTTGCCGAACCGCTCACGCAGGAAGGGCAGCATCGCCTCCAGCACCAGCGGATCGATCGGCGTGGTCGCGTTGTGATCGAGATAGACGGGCGCGAACATGACAGGCCTGCTCAGACGCTCACCGCGGGCCGGCGCCCGCCGAGCGGCGTCACACGACGGTCGATCACCACGTGCTCGTCGACCTTCTGCGTTTGCTGAGAAACAAGATCGTCGAGGCTGACCGAATGCAGGTATTCGTACATCTTGTTGTTCAGGTTGGTCCACAGATCGTGGGTCATGCAGCGATGCTGGTCGTGACAATTCTGCTTGCCGCCACACTGCGTCGCATCGAGCGGCTCGTCGACCGCAACGATGATGTCGGCCACCGTCACTTGCGCAAGAGGCTTGGCCAGGCAGTAGCCGCCTCCTGGACCGCGCACGCTCGAGACGAGCTCATGGCGCCGCAACTTGCCGAAGAGCTGCTCCAGGTATGAAAGCGAGATACGCTGGCGTTCGGCGATTCCAGCCAGTGTCACCGGCCCGTCACCCGCCCGCATTGCAAGATCGATCATTGCAGTTACTGCAAATCTTCCCTTGGTAGTCAATCGCATTTCGACCCCCGTCGCCAATACCCAATCGATTCGGTCGACTATACAGTTCCCGACAAAAACGATCAACTATTCAATCGACCATCCGGCCAAGCTTCTGAGGGTCGAAATTCGCGTCGTCGGCCGGCATTTCGTCGATCCTGATACCCGCTGCCGCGAGCCGTGCGAGCAGGGCCTCCATCCTTCGATCAGTATCTACCGCATGGTCGAGAAGGCCGTGCAAGGCCTTCGCCAGCGGGTCGTCGTTGTCGCGTGTGACGCCATAGGCCGAGAAACCCATCTGCTCGGCTTTTTGCGCTCGCGCATCGTTCTGCGTGGAGTCCAGCACTCTCGCCGGGTTTCCGACCGCCGTCGCGCCCGCCGGCACCGGCTTGACGACCACCGCATTCGACCCCACCTTCGCGCCGTCACCCACTTCGAATCCGCCGAGGACCTGTGCACCGGCGCCGATAACCACCCCCTTTCCGAGGGTCGGATGACGCTTGGTTCCGCGATAGAGCGAGGTTCCGCCCAGGGTCACGCCCTGATAGATCGTGCAATCATCGCCAATTTCAGCGGTTTCACCGATCACCACCCCCATGCCGTGGTCGATGAACACGCGTCGGCCAATCTTCGCTCCGGGGTGGATCTCGATGCCGGTCAGAAAGCGGCCGATGTGGCTCAGGAAGCGGCCCAGCCAGAACAAGCTGTTGCGCCATGCGCAATGCGCCAGACGATGAATCAACAGCGCGTGAACGCCCGGATAGCAGGTGAGCACCTCCAGCGAGGAGCGCGCGGCCGGGTCACGCTCGAGGACACTGGCCATGTCTTCACGCAGGCGGCTGAACATTTCTTCTCCGTAATGGGTTGCCGCCACAAAGCGGCGGCTTGGAAATTCCGACGATTTTAATCAGGTTTTCGATCCACCGCAGCGAGAAAGCCCCTGAGGATTCCGACCTCCTCCTTCTCGAGCCGGATCCGCCCGAAAAGCCGTCGCACACGCTGCAGCAGCCGCTTGGGGTTGGCCGGGTCGAAAAAGCCGCTGTTGGCCATGACGCTCTCGAGGTGCTCGTGAAAGCGCTCCACCTCCTCGAAACTCGCAGGCACCGCCTCGGGCGGCTCGATCGCGAGTTCGGACTCGCAATGCATTCGCAGCTCGTAGCAGAGGATCTGCACGGCGGCGCCAAGATTTAGCGAGGAGTACTCGGGATTTGTCGGGATCATGACCGGCATCTGGCACAACGCCACGTCCTCGTTCGACAAACCGCTGGTCTCGTTTCCGAAGACCAGCGCAACCTCACCGCTTTGCGCGTAGGACATCACCACCCCTGCCGCGTCTCTCGCGCTCTTGGGCGGAAGTGCCAGCTCGCGCCTGCGCGCGGTCATGGCTGCAGCGAAGACCGTGCCTGCGAGCGCCTCGCGCATGGACCCGACGACCTGCGCCCGGGCGAGAACATCTCCTGCTCCCGAGGCCCTCGCCTCGGCCACCGGATCGGGAAAGTGCAGTGGACTTACAAGCACCAAGCGCCGGAGGCCCATGGTCTTCATTGCGCGTGCCGCCGCGCCGATATTGCCCGGATGGCTGGTGCAGGACAACACGATCCGGATTCGATCGAGCGTTTGAGCCGTGTTCATATTAAAATGCCGAGTTCTACGTATTTTTCAGGCAATCCACCTGGACAGCCTCAGCCGAGACCACAATCAATGCATCCGACGCTCAATATCGCCATCAAGGCCGCTCGCCGAGCAGCCAACATCATCAACCGGGCGTCGCTCGAACTCGATCTCATCAAGGTTGAAACCAAAAGCCCCAACGACTTCGTAACCGAAGTCGATCGCGCAGCGGAAGCGGCGATCTGCGAGGTCCTGCGCGAGGCCTATCCGGCGCACGGGATTCTAGCAGAAGAGAGCGGCGAGACCGGCCCCGAGAGCGAGTACCAGTGGATCATCGACCCGCTCGACGGCACCACCAACTTCATCCATGGCTTTCCTCAGTACGCGGTTTCGATCGCGCTTGCGAAGAACGGCGTGGTCGAGCAGGCGGTTGTCTATGATGTGGTGCGAAACGAATTGTTTACCGCCAGCAAGGGCCGCGGCGCCTTTCTCAACGATCGCCGTATCCGCGTAACACGCCGCACCCGTTTGAACGAGGCGTTGGTCGGCACCGGCTTCCCGTTTCGCCAGATGGACAATGTCGAAGCCTACATCGGCATGTTTCGCGAGCTGACCCAGAAGACCGCCGGCATCCGCCGCCCAGGCTCCGCGGCGCTCGACCTCGCCTACCTCGCGGCCGGCCGCTACGACGCGTTCTGGGAACTCGGCCTTGCGCCGTGGGACATTGCCGCCGGTACCTTGCTGGTCACCGAAGCGGGCGGCCTGATCTCGGATCTGGCGGGTGAATCCGACTTTCTCGCCACAGGCAACCTCGTCGCGGGGACGCCCAAGATATTCACCCAGGTCCTGCCCATCATCCGCAGCCACCTTCCCGCCACCATCGCGGCCTGAAGGGCTTGAGATTCCCGGGCAGCGGCGCTGCCCGCTACGCGATTGCAGCCGATGAGCCTCGAAGCGCACGAACTCGAACAACACACGCCCATGATGCAGCAGTATCTGGGCATCAAGGCTGACTACCCGGACCTCCTGCTGTTCTACAGGATGGGCGATTTCTACGAGCTGTTCTTCGACGATGCCGAGCGTGCCGCACGTCTGCTCGACATCACCCTGACGACCCGTGGAAAATCCGCGGGACGCCCGATCAAGATGGCCGGCGTCCCGTTTCACGCGGTCGAGCAGTACCTCGCCCGCCTGGTCAGGATGGGCGAATCGGTGGTCATCGCCGAGCAGGTCGGCGATCCGGCAAGCACCAAGGGGCCGGTCGAGCGGGCGGTGAGCCGCATCGTCACGCCCGGAACCCTCACCGACAGCGCGCTGCTCGACGAGCGACGCGACGCGCTGCTGCTGTCGGCGAATCTGCATCGCGGCGTGCTCGGCCTGGCCTGGCTCAATCTCGCCAACGGCGACCTGCGCCTGATGCAGACCGAGCCGGAGCAGCTCGCGAGCCAGTTCGAGCGCCTGCGCCCAGCCGAGGTGTTGCTGCCGGAGGGGCTCAAGGTGCCGCTCCTCGACCAGCTCGCGTGCGGCGCACGACGCCTCGCTGACTGGCAGTTCGATGCCGACACCGGCGAGAAGCTGCTCACCACCCATTTTTCGACGCGCGACCTGGCCGGCTTCGGTGTCGAGCAGATGCCGGTTGCGCTCGGCGCCGCGGCCGCACTCTACGATTACGCCAAATCGACCCAGCGGCAGAGCCTCGCACACATCACCACGATCCGGGTCGAACGCGAAGACCACTTCGTTCGCCTCGACGCGGCCACCCGGCGCAACCTCGAGCTCTCCGAAACACTCCGAGGCGAACCTGCGCCGACCCTGTTCTCCTTGCTGGATCGCTGTGCCACCAGCATGGGCTCGCGCTGGCTGCGGCACGCCCTGCATCACCCGCTGCGCAATCGTGACGACGCGGCCGCCCGGCACGCCGCGATTGCGGAACTGATCGGCAGTGCCGGCGACGGTGCCGGCGAGGCCATCCAGCAGGGCTTGCGCGGCATCGCCGACGTCGAGCGCATCAGTGCGCGCGTTGCGCTTCGCAACGCCCGACCCCGTGATCTCTCGGCGCTGCGCAACAGCCTGCTGCGGCTGCCTGCGCTGCGCGAGTCGCTGGTCGATCCGGCGAGCCGCCTGCTGGCCGAACTCGGCGCCGCGCTCGAGACGCCTGCCGAATTGACCGAGCTGCTGGTCGCCGCGGTTGCCGACGAACCCGCCAACGCGGTGCGCGACGGCGGCGTGATCGCCGACGGCTTCGACGCGGAGCTCGATGAGTTGCGCGATATTCAGCGCAACTGCGGAACCTTTCTGCTCGACCTGGAGAGGCGCGAACGCGAACGCAGCGGCATTGCCAACCTCAAGGTGGAATTCAACAAGGTGCATGGCTTCTACATCGAGGTCAGTATCGCCAACAGCGACCGGGTACCGGACGACTACCGTCGCCGTCAGACCCTGAAGAACGCCGAACGCTATATCACCCCCGAGCTCAAGGCCTTCGAAGACAAGGCCTTGTCGGCACAGGAGCGCTCCCTGGCGCGCGAGAAGCTGCTTTTCGAAGCGCTTCTCGACAGCCTCGGCGCTCATATCCCGGGCCTGCAGCGGATCGCCCGTGCGCTCGCCCAGCTCGATGCACTGGCCGCGCTTGCCGACGTTGCACTGCGCTACAACTATTGCCAACCGATCTTTTCGGACCAGCCGGGAATGGAGATCCGCCGTGGCCGCCACCCGGTGGTGGAACGACAGGTGGAAGATTTCATCGCCAACGACTGCGTTCTCGGACCCACAAGGCGGATGCTGCTGATCACAGGCCCCAACATGGGCGGCAAATCAACCTTCATGCGCCAGGTCGCGCTGATCGCGCTGCTCGCGCACGCGGGCAGCTTCGTCCCTGCCGACGCTGCCCGGATAGGCCCGATGGACGCCATTTTCACCCGCATCGGCGCTTCCGACGACCTCGCCTCGGGGCGCTCGACCTTCATGGTCGAAATGACCGAGGCTGCGGCGATCCTGCATGGCGCGACAGCGCACAGTCTGGTGCTGATGGACGAGATCGGGCGCGGTACCTCGACCTTCGACGGGCTGGCACTCGCCTTTGCGATCGCCCGCCAGCTGCTCGAGAAGAACCGCTGCAACACCTTGTTCGCCACGCACTATTTCGAGCTCACCCGCCTCAACGTCGACTATCCCGAGTGCGCCAACGTACATCTCGACGCGGTGGAGCACGGCCACCGCATCGTTTTCCTGCATGCCGTCGAAGACGGCCCCGCGAGCCAGAGCTACGGCATCGAGGTCGCCGCCCTGGCGGGCATACCCTCGAACGTGGTGCGCGACGCGAAGCGCCGCCTGCGGGCCCTTGAGAATCGCGAGGTAAACGCCGGGCCGCAGGCCGATTTCTTTGTCGGCCAAGCCGAAGAGGACGAGCCGGCGCCGCTGCATGCCGCGATAGCCGCGCTGCGCGCGATCGACCCCGACACCCTGAGCCCGCGCGAAGCACTCGAGCAGCTCTACGCCCTGAAGCGCCTGCAGGGATGAGATTGCGCCTGCTCATCGGGCTCGTGCTGGCGCTCACGGTCGGCCGGGTTTCGTGCGCCGCTGACGAGCCTTACGACTTCGCCATCATCGGCGACCTGCCCTACAACGCGTTCGAACGTCGGCAGCTGCCAGCGCTGCTGAGCGAAATCGAGCGCGGCGCCAACCGCTTCGTGGTGCACGTCGGCGACATCAAGGCGGGCAGTGCGCGCTGCGACGATGCCACGCTGCAGGAGGCGCAGCGGCTGCTCGACGGCTCGCCGTTGCCACTCATCTACACGCCGGGCGACAACGAATGGGCGGATTGCCACCGCAAGGCGGCCGGCGGCTTCGAACCGCTCGAGCGCCTCGAGGCACTGCGCAGGCTGTTCTTCGCTTCTCCGCAGTCGCTGGGCAGGCAGACGTTTCCCGTGGCGCGCCAAAGCGCCGAACCGGGTTTCGAGGATTTCGTCGAGAACCAGCGCTGGCAGCACGGCCCGGTCCTTTTCCTCACCATCCACATTGTCGGCGGCAACAACGCTCTGCGACCTCGCCAGGCTGGCAGCGCACAGCATGCCTTTCGCACCCGCGAGCGCGCAAACCTCGCATGGCTCGCGGCGGGCTTCAAGGAGGCGCTCGCGGCGCGGCTCGGCGCCGTGGTGGTGTTCATCCATGGCAATCCGCGGCTGGAGCACTACCGGAACGGCAAGCGGGAAAACGGCTACACCACCTTTCTGCAACAGCTCGACGAGGCCTCGCGCAGCTTTCCCGGACAGGTGGTGCTGGTCCACGGCGACACCCACAAGCAAAGCATCGAGCTGGCGCCAGTGAATGCAAGGCCTTCGGCCCGCGCCTCGCGCGTGACCCGCATCGAAACCCATGGGCATCCCTTCATGGGCTGGGTGCAGGTCTCGGTTCGGCCTCACGAGAGCCCCTTGTTGCGATTCTCCGCCCATCCCTATCCAACACCTGCCGACGGGACCGCACTGCCATGAGCAGCATCGATATCAGCGAACAGGCCGGCGTGCGATACCTGCATTTCGGCTCCGAATGGGTTCAGGGTGCGATGCGGATTCGCCAGCCCTATGCGCTCGAGCTCGCCTATACGCGCGAAATGATGTCCGGACTGCTCTTCCACGACAGCGAGACCTGGCCGCGCTCGGTGCTGTTGATCGGCCTCGGGGCGGGCTCGCTCACCAAGTTCGTCCATCGCCACCTGCCACGGAGCCGCAGCGTGGTGGTCGAGATCGATCGCAAGGTGCATGCGGCGGCAAGCCAGTTCTTCAACGTTCCGCCCGAGGACGAGCGGCTGCAGTTCGTCTTCGCCGACGCCGCTGACTACATCATGGATACCCGGCGCAGCTTCGACCTGATCCTCGTCGACGGCTACGACCGCAACGCCCGCGCCGGCGCGCTCGACACCCTGCCCTTCTACCAGGCCTGCTGGGCGCGGCTTGGCCCGCGGGGCCTGATGACGGTGAACCTGTTCGGCCGCAGCCGCGGCTTCGAGGGCAGTCTGGAGCGAATCACCCAGGCTTTCGACGGGCGGGCCGTCGCCTTTCCATCGTGCGACAGCGGCAATGTGGTGGCCTTCGCGGCGAAGGGCGAATCGGTCGAGCTGACTCTTCCCATCCTTCGCGAGCGCGCCGCCGACCTTTGCGAGCGCAGCGGTCTGGACCTCGCGGCCACGCTGGCGCGGCTCGAGCAGTCCGGGACCCTGAGCCGCTCCACCCTGAGGCTATGATCGTGGAGAAGCTCGACTGTGTGGTGATCGGTGCCGGCGTGGTGGGCCTCGCCTGCGCGGCAGCGCTGGCTGCGGCAGGGCGCGAGGTCTTGATCATCGAAGCCGAGGCTCGCTTCGGGGAGGGCATCAGCAGCCGCAACAGCGAAGTCATCCACGCCGGCCTCTACTACCCGTCGGGTTCCCTCAAGGCCAAGCTGTGCATTCGTGGCAAGGCGCTGCTTTACCGCTACTGTGCCGAGCGCTCGGTGCCCCACGATCGCTGTGGCAAGCTCATCGTCGCCACCACCGCGGCGGAGGTCACGCGCCTTCAGGCAATCGAAGACAATGCCAGGCGCTGCGGAGTCTCGGAACTCGCGCACCTCGAGGCGGCCGCGCTCGCTGCGCTCGAACCTGCGCTGAACGGCGTCGCTGCCCTGCACTCCACCTCGACCGGCATCATCGACAGCCACGCGCTGATGCTTGCGCTGCTCGGCGACGCGCAATCCTCAGGTGCGCTGCTGGCGCTCAGAACGCCGGTCATCGGTGGCGCCGCGGACAGCGCCGGGCTGGTCCTCGAACTCGGCGGCGCCGAGCCGTGTTCGGTGCGCACGCGCACCGTCATCAACGCCGCCGGGCTGGGTGCCGTGCCACTGGCACGCGGCATTCGAGGTTTTGCGCACACCAGCCTGCCCGATGCCCGCTTCGCCAAGGGCAGCTACTTCGTGCTGCAGGGCAAGTCGCCTTTTTCGCACCTCATCTATCCGCTTCCGGAACCCGGAGGACTGGGCGTTCACCTCACCCTGGACCTCGCCGGCCAGGCCCGCTTCGGCCCCGACGTCGAATGGCTCACCGAACCCGACTATCACGTCAGCGATGCGAAAATCCACGCCTTCGAGGCATCCATCCGCCGCTACTGGCCGGGCCTCGGCGACGGTCGCCTGGTAGCGGGCTACGCTGGTGTGCGGCCGAAAATATCGGGACCAAACGAGGCGGCCGCCGACTTTCGCATCGACGGCCCCGAAGCGCACGGCATCCCCGGCTGGATCAACCTCTTCGGCATCGAGTCGCCCGGACTCACCGCCTCGCTGGCGATCGCCGAGGAAGTCGCGACGCGCCTCGCGCCTTGAGCGCTCAGGCTGGCGCAGCCGGCTCCTGCGCCAGCCACAGGCACTGTCCCTTGCTGGACTTGGCGATTTCGTCCAGCACCTCGGCGTGTGCCTGCAGTTCAAGCTCGCTCGCTCGCAATATTCTGAGCGGCGGCCGCTCGACGAGTGCCGCGCTCGCCGTCTCGTCACCCGAATCGGCCGCTTCGTCGTCGAGCGCCATCATCAGGCTTTCCTGGCCGCGCGTCATTGCCAGGTAAACGTCGGCCAGCAGTTCGGCATCGAGCAGTGCGCCGTGCAGGGTGCGGTGCTTGTTGTTGATCTCGAAGCGGTCGCACAACGCGTCGAGCGAGGCCTTCTTGCCCGGATTCTGCTCCTTGGCCATGCGCAAGGTATCGATCACCCCTTCGCACAGCACACCGATCGGCTGGCGGCCTATCAGCGAGAGTTCGTTGTTGAGGAAGCCGACGTCGAAATTCGCGTTATGGATGATCAGCTCCGCCCCCCGGACGAAGGCTTCGAACTCGTCGGCGATTTCCCTGAAGCGCGGTTTGTCGGCAAGAAATTCGTTGCTGATGCCGTGCACCGCCATCGCTCCCGGATCCACCTCGCGCTCGGGATTGACGAAGACGTGGTAGTGCCGCCCGGTGAGGTTGCGGTTGAGCAGTTCGACGCACCCGATCTCGATCACCCGGTCGCCATTGCGCCATTCAAGACCCGTGGTCTCGGTATCCAGCACGATCTGCCGTGTTTCGGACATGCCTCTCATGCCTCCACTGTCTTGCCGCGCTTGCGCGCTTCATCCGCGCCGCGACGTGCGAGTTCATCGGCGCGCTCGTTTTCGGGATGGCCGGCATGCCCCTTTACCCACAGCCACTCGACCTCGTGCAACTGCGCGACGCTGTCGAGCGCCTTCCACAGATCGGCGTTCTTGACCGGTGTCTTGCCGGCGGTCATCCAGCCTCTCGCCTTCCAGCCCTTGATCCACTCCGAGATGCCCTTTTGCACATATTGGCTGTCGGTAAAGACGCGCGCCCTTGCGGGCCGCTTCAGCAACTGCAAGGCCTTGATGACGGCCATCATCTCCATGCGGTTGTTGGTCGTCGCCGGCTCGCCACCCCAGATCTCCTTCTCCTGGCCCGCTGCACGCAGGATCGCGCCCCAGCCGCCCGGCCCGGGGTTCCCGCTGCATGCCCCGTCGGTGTAGATATCCACTCTGTCCTGCTCACTCACGCTTTGCATTTTCCTTTTGATGACGCTGCACCACCGGCGTCAAGGCCTTCGAGGTAGCCCGCCGGTCGCGCCAGTTCGGCATGATGAGGCGCATGCCCTGCACCCGCTTCACCGCCTGGATCACATAGGCCCCGCCGGCATACGCCCACCAGCGGCTCCCCGCCCTGTCCATGAAGGCCAGGCGACGCAACCATTTTTCGTCCCGCATCGGCGGCGCGTAGCAGCCGAAGCCCGCGGTCTGGGTTTCCATGCCGAGCAAGGCCAGCCAATCCTTGAGCCGTCGCACCGAGAGATACTGTCCCTGCCATGGCATCGCACCCGTGCGTCTCGCGGCGAGCCGCCGCAGGCCCCACAGACTCAGCGGGTTCAGTCCCGCGATGACGACACTGCCCTCGGGGACCAACACCCGCTCGACTTCGCGCAGCACCTGATGCGGGTGCGCGGAGAACTCGAGCACATGCGGCAGCACCACCAGGTCGATGCTGGCCGAGGCAAACGGCAGTGCCCACGGCTGGCAGCGCAACGACAAGTTCTGCGCAAGCCCGGCGTCGCAGCGCATCCGCCGCGGCATCCGATTGTCGCGCAGGAAGTCGAAGCCGGGCAGCCCAACCTGCACCGCGTTGAAGCCGAAGATGTCGGCCACAACGTGATCCACACGGGCGCATTCCCATTCGAACAGATAGCGGCCAGCCGGACTTTCCAGCCACAGCCCGGCCTCGGGCATTGACATCGACCTCAATTCATCGAAAATCCACAGGATGCAGATTATCCCCCTTCCCGCCTTTTCCGATAACTACATCTGGCTGATTCGTGAAGGCCGGCACGCGGTCGTGGTCGATCCGGGCGACGCCGCACCGGTGCTCGAGTACCTGCAGAACAACGCGTTGCGCCTCGCCGCAGTGCTCATCACCCACCATCACGCGGACCATGTCGGCGGCCTCCCGGCCCTGCTGGCCGAGTACCCGGTGCCGGTCTACGGTCCGCGCCGCGAAGCCATCGCGGGCGTCGACCGACCGCTCGACGATCGCGACCACGTGAGCATCGAGGAGTTGGGCCTGGCATTCGAAGTGATCGCTGTACCGGGACACACCCTCGGCCACATTGCCTACTACACACCAGGGCACCTGTTCTGTGGCGATACGCTGTTCTGCGGCGGCTGCGGAAGGATCTTCGAGGGCACCCCGGCCCAGCTCCATGCCTCGCTCGAGCGGCTTGCCGCGCTGCCTGCCGAGACGCAGGTCTATTGCGCACACGAGTACACGCTCCCGAACCTTCGTTTTGCGCGATTGGCAGAGCCTGCGAATGCGGCACGCGAAGCCTTCCTGGCCGAATGCGAGCGCCTGCGAGACGCGGGCCGACCCACGCTTCCGAGTTCCGTCGGCCGGGAGCGGCAGATCAACCCTTTCCTGCGTTGCAGCGAACCAGCCATTCGAACCACCGCCAGCGAGCAGGCGGGACACCCCCTGAACAACGCGCCCGAAGTCTTCGCCGCACTGCGGGAGTGGAAGAACCGGGCCTGACTCAGGGTTGGGCAAATGCGGAACCGAGGCCCGGCAATCGCACCGAAACCCGGTTTCGGCCGTCCCGCTTCGCCGCGTAAAGGGCCTGGTCCGCGGCCTCGATGAGAGTGGTCTCGCAGTGCTCGCGATCCGGAACGAGGCTCGCAACCCCCACACTGATGGTGACCACGCCCGGCACCGGCGCATGGCGATGGGTAATGGCCATTGCCTCGACCGCCGCGCGCAGGCTCTCGGCGACCGCGGCTGCGCCTTCGATATCGGTTTCCGGCAGAACCACGAGGAACTCCTCGCCACCAAACCGGGCCAGCAGATCGGATGGGCGCTTGAGTTCCCCTTTCATGCTGCGCGCCACAGCCTTGAGGCACTCGTCACCGACCTGGTGGCCGTAGCCATCGTTGAACTGCTTGAAATAATCGACGTCGGCGAGCAGCACACTCAGGGGCCGCGCCGAGCGCACCCCCCGGCGCCACTCCCGCAACAGGGTCTCGTCGAGCTCACGCCGATTGGCGATGCCGGTCAGCCCATCGACCGAGGACAGGCGGCGCAATTCGTTGTTGGCGTCATCGAGCTTGCGGGTGAGCACCAGCAGCGAGTAGCGCATCTGGGCAATACGCTGCATGGCCCTGACCTTCGCACCGAGCACCGCTTCA
The DNA here is from genome assembly GCA_024235595.1 of Zoogloeaceae bacterium. Taxonomy (GTDB): domain Bacteria; phylum Pseudomonadota; class Gammaproteobacteria; order Burkholderiales; family Rhodocyclaceae; genus Cognatazoarcus. The sequence goes on from JACKMC010000003.1 coordinate 120,019, forward strand.
GAAACGGGCTTGACCAGGTAGTCGTCGCCACCGACCTCGATCCCGCGTTGCAGATCCTCGTCGGAGGTGCGCGCGGTGAGGAAGATGATCGGCGTCCATTCTCCATCGCGTTCGAGCTGGCGAATACGCCGGGCTACTTCGAAACCGTTCATGCCCGGCATGATGATGTCGAGCAGCACCAGATCAGGCCGGTTTGCCTTGAACGCGTCGATACCCTTCTCGCCATCCCTGGCGTGGGTCGGCTCGAGCCCCATCTTGCGCAGCTGATGGCAGACCAGGGTTGCACTGGTGACGGTATCTTCGATTACAAGGGCTTTCATTGCTTTGGATGCGGGGTCTGATGCGGGCCCAAACGAACGACTGCTGCAGGGTAACCCAATCCGCCACCACTTTTGACACAAGCATCGGTATAAAGCGCATCTACCTGCAGGACCCGTGACGCCACCGCAACATCGGCGCCCCGCGCACTCGTTTGACCCGGCCACCGGGCGATCGATAGAATCCACGGTTTAAGTCGGCCCGAATCCATGTCCGTATCGCAGCATCCTTGGTGCAAACTGGTTTTCCTGTTGATCGGGCTGCTGCTTCAGGGGTTTGTATCGCAGTTTGCCGCTGCGGAAGGGCTCACGACCGGCTCGGATGGGGAGGGTGGTCTGACGGTGTCGTCGCCGGCGCAGCTCGATCTGCCCCAACTTCCCTCGCGGGTCGCCACCGTCGACCTCACCTACGACGCCATCGATGTATGGGACCGCATTCGCCGCGGCTTCGGCATGCCGGATCTCAATTCGGACCTGGTCACCGAGCAGCAGGTGTTCTATCTCAACCGGCCCGCATACCTCAAACGGGTTTTCGAGCGGGGCCGACGCTATCTCTTCCATATCGTAAACGAGCTCGAAAGCCGGGGCATGCCGACCGAACTCGCCTTGCTGCCGATGGTGGAAAGCGCGTTCAACCCGATGGCCTATTCGCGCGCCCACGCCTCGGGCCTGTGGCAGTTCATCCCCTCTACCGGCAAGCACTTCAATCTCGAGCAGAACTGGTGGGTAGACGAACGCCGCGATGTCGTCGCGTCCACTTCGGCGGCCCTCGACTATCTGCAGACGATCTATGAGATGCACGGCGACTGGCAGCTCGCGCTCGCCTCCTACAATTGGGGAGAAGGTTCGGTCGCGCGTGCAATCGAGAAAAACCGCGCCGCCGGTTTGCCGACCGAGTACGCCTATCTCCAGATGCCGGCCGAGACCCGCAACTATGTGCCCAAGCTGCAGGCGCTCAAGAACATCGTCGCCCAGCCCGAACTGTTCAACGTCAGCCTGCCCTACGTCGCCAACCGACCCTATTTCGCCACGGTCGAGAGCCCTGCCGGTCTCGACCTCGCGACCGCGGCGCGACTCGCGGAAACGCCGCTCGACGAATTCGTCGCCTTGAACCCCGGTTTCAAGCGCCCTGTCATCCCGGCCGGCACCCAACCCCTCGTGGTCCCCGCCGACAAGGCGGACGTGTTTGCCGCAAACTTTGCCGCCGAGGCCGATGGCGCGGCGAAATGGCGTACCTATCACGTCGATGCCACCGATACCGTGGAGCGTGTGGCAGAGCGTTTTGGCCTGAGCGCCGGGCAGCTGCGCGAAGTAAACGGCCTGCCCGCGGGAACACGGCTGGTTGAGGGACAGGCAGTACTGGTGCCGGTCGCCGGCGACCCCGACGGTGCCCTCGCCGCTGCGCGCCTGTTGCCTGACAACGCGCTGTCGAGCGCTGCATCCGCTGCAGCGCCCTTGATCAAGAAGCGCGTGATCGTCAGGGACAAGCACGGGCGCAAGAAAGTGATCTACAAGACAGTGAAGCCTGCGGGCTCGAAAGCGTCTTCGGCGGCAAAATCGAGTGGCTCACGCAGCGCGAAGGGTTCCGGATCCTCCGGCCGGAAATCGGGCAGCAAGGCCGCCCCGAAAACCACCAGCAAGGCCGCTGCAAAACCGGCCGTCGGCAAGAAGAAGCCCAAGCGCTAGGACTCTGCCGGATTTGCCTGCCCGTCGCCAGCCGAACGGCCGAACGAGTACGGGTTCTCAGCCGGCTCTTGGCCACGTCGTGGCGCTAGGCAGGTCGAAACGGTCCGGAGACGGGCCGCAATCGCGCCGGCGAAGCAGATCAGACCCGCGTCCGACACTCTCCCGGCCGGGACCTCCAGCGCCTGCGCCCCGCGAGGGCCATCAGTGGCTGGTACCCTCGGAACGGTTGATCTTGTTGTAGAGGTTGTATTTCCCGACCGGTCGGGAAGCCGGCAGGCGCTTGATTTCCTTCAGCGACTTTGCATCGTAGAAGATCAGCGCACCGTCCTTCTCCATGAGACTGGCGATCGCGTAGCGGCCATCGCGGTCGAACTCCACGTGCGCCAAGGTCTTGCCGGGCTCGGGGCGCAGCTGTGCGACCACCTCGAGGGTCTGCTTGTCGATCACCTGCAGGGTATCGCGCGCGCTCGGACTCATCATCGAGTCGGTCCATGCGTACGGGCTGTCTTCGTGACTGCGCATGAAGAAACCGGGACCCAGCGTGCGAATGGTCTTCACCGTCTTCCAGGTTTCGAGGTCGATGATGCTGATCAGGCCTTCCTTCAGATTGGGCGTCCCGAGTACCCTGTGGCCGTGCCACTCCCAGGTGATGCCAGACCCCAGGTGCGGCATGCCGGGAATGTCGAGATCGGCGATCTTGCGACGGACGTCGAGATTCACCACCTGCCCCTTGCCATCGCGCGAGGCCCCCATCACGGTGTCGTATTTCTGATTGAAGAAGAAATCGTCCAGCGGCGCTTCGAGCACCGTGCGACGGGGGTTGAGATAGCCCGCGAGCGCCACGCCTTCGCCCATCTTGTAGTCGTGCACATAGCCGTCGAAGATGGGCTTTGCATCGGGATCGTAGGATATCTCCCAAATCTCCGGAATGTCCTTCATCGCCGCGACAAAGCTCTTGCGTGGCGCCGCATCATAGACCGCCGAGACCCGCGAGGAGACGTCGCCGGCCAGGTTGGCGGCGTCGATCACCTTGAGTAGCTGAAGCTGCGAATCGAACAGCACGATTGTTCTCGGGAGATAGTTCGCGACGGCAACGATCTTCCCGTCCGACGACACCGCCACGTTGCGGGTATTGATGCCCGCCCTGACCTCGCTGACGACCTCGAAATTCCAGAGGTCGTACTTGGTCACCCAACCGTCACGCGAACCGAAGAAGACATAGCGCCCGTCAGGGCTGAACTTGGGTCCACCGTGCAGCGCAAAGCGCGACGGAAAGCGATGGATCCGCTCCATCTTGTCGCCGTCGAGTACGCTCACATGGTGATCGCCCGCCTCCACCACCAGGAAAAGATTCATCGCATCGGCATCGAAGACCGGCTTGTCCGGCAGGGAACCCGGCGCGTGCAGCTCGACGCGTGAAGACCGGATGTCGGCTTCGCTCCAGGACGGGACCGGCAGCACGGGCGTATAGATATAGCTGGCCAGCGCATCGATCTCTTCGGCTCCCAACACCGCGCCAAAAGGCGGCATCTGAGTCGCTTCGCGGCCGTCGACGATGACTTGTCGTGCCTCGGCCTTTCGCAGGCGCGAGAGGCTCTCCGGCAACAGCGCCGGACCCATTGCCCCGACCCGGTTCGCACCATGACAACTCGCGCAGTGCTGTTGGAAGAGCGCCGGCGCGTCGGCCGCCGCAGCCGTCAAGGAGAGTCCGGTCAATGCGACCAGCACCAGGCAGTGAAGTGCCACGCGGCCAATGTTGCCCTTCGCACGCTCGAACAGCCGCATTCTCAGGCGCTCCGGCGAATCGGTATCCAGGGGGTGACCTTCACGCGCGGCGCAGTGCCGCTGGCGCCGATTTCGTCGTCGTCGAGATAGCAGCCCGGATCTTCCTGCCAGGGATCGCCGGTGAGTTGCTGCGCGCGCACCCGGGTGTTGCCGTTGCAGATCGCAAAATAGGTGCATTCGCCGCATCGCCCGCCGACGCTACGCGGCTGCTGCTTGAGGCCATTCATGAGCGGGTCGCTGCAATCCTGCCAGATATCCGAGAAGCGCCGGTCGCGGACGTTGCCCAGGTTGTAGTGCCACCACATGGTATCGGGGTGGACATTGCCCAGGTTGTCGATATTGGCCACATTCACGCCACTCGAATTTCCGCCCCATTGCGCCAGCTTGGCCGCCACATGGCTCGCCATCTCGGGAAAGCGACGCTGCACCCAGAACAGGAAATAGACGCCGTCGGCATCATTGTTGCCGGTGGTGAACTCCTTGTGCAGCCCGCGCTGCTGGTACTCCCAGCAGGTATCGAAGAGGAGATCCATCGCATCCCGGGTGAGCTGATGATGCGCGTCGGTCTTGCGGTTCTTGTTGCCACGACCGGCATAGTTCAAGTGCGAAAAGTAGAAACGGTCGATCCCTTCATCCTCCACCAGCTTGAGCAGAGCTGGCAGATCGTGGGCGTTGTCCTGGGTCATGGTGAAGCGCGCGCCGATCTTGAGACCGAGGTCGCGGCAAAGGCGCATCCCCGCGAGCGATTTCTCGAAGGCGCCTTCCATGCGCCGGAAGCGGTCATGGGTTTCACGGATACCGTCGAGGCTGATGCCGACATAGTTGAAATCGACTTCAGCGATCTGCTCGATGTTTTCCTCGGTGATCAAGGTCCCGTTGGAGGACAGGCCGACATAGAAGCCCATCTGCTTGGCGCGCTTCGCGACTTCGAAGATATCCGGTCGCAGCAGCGGCTCGCCGCCCGACAGGATCAGCACCGGCACATGAAAACGCTTGAGGTCGTCCATGACCTCGTAGACTTCGTCGGTCGACAGCTCACCCGCAAAGTCCTTGTCCGCCGAAATCGAGTAGCAATGCTTGCAGGTCAGGTTGCAACGTCGAATCAGGTTCCAGATCACCACCGGGCCGGGTGGCTTGCGTACGGCACCGAGCGGTGTCGGGTTGGCTATTTCCTGCATGTACTGGGAGATACGGAACACCTTGGACCTCGCTTGGCTGCCTTTTGGGGTTGAAGCATTCTGTTCGGCCCGTGACCCACGCGCATTGATGACCGTCAAGGGTAAGGAACCCTTGGCAGCGCCTGCCGGTTGGAGCGATCATCCGTGCTCCCGAGCAGCTCGAAGAAGAATCGACTTGGACGCACCCCGTCTCGCCGCGAACCAAAGCTGGCACCGACTGGCCGACAGGCTCGCGCGGCAGGCCGGCATCCTGAACGCGGCATCCATCTCGGCGAAATTTCGCCAACTGCGCCAGCGCATCGGCAGACGCCAGCCAGCCATCGAACGCATTGCGCTTGCACTTTACGATTCGCGCAGGGGCTGCCTGCGCAACCTCGTCGATTCGGATCACGACGAACTGCAATCGCTCGGGAGCGGTTTCCCGCTCGCCGACTGGCCAGCCCTGGCGGCACTCGTGCGCAGCGGCACAGGCGGATTGCTGGCCCAGCGGCCAGCGGCCACGTCCACCAACGCCGAACGGCTCTGTCAGGCCTTTGCATCGAGCGTGGCCCATCCGATCACCCTCGATGGCACCTTCTTCGGGGTGCTGCTATTCGATTCGGCGACCGTGGATGCATTCGGCGCGCCGGACGTCGAGGAGATTGGAATCTACGCCGAGCTGCTATCGACGATGGTCGCCCAGGAGCTGAGCTCGGTGCAGATGTTTGTCGGGGGGCTGCAGCTGGCACGCAACCTGGCGCATCTGCGCGACATCGAGACCGGCGCGCACCTGGATCGCATGGCGCACTATGCACGCCTCATCGCCAGGGAGATCGCGGCGGCCAGGGGTCTTGACGACGAGTTCGTCGAGCATGTCTTTCTCTTCGCGCCGCTGCACGACATCGGCAAGGTCGGTGTGCCAGACTGCATCCTGCTCAAGCCCTCGAGCCTCTCGGAGGAGGAAAAGCAGGTCATGGACGGCCATGTCGCGCTAGGCCTCGACATGATCGACCGGATGATCGCGGACTTCGGCTTGAGCCGTCTGCCGCAGCTCGAGCTGTTGCGAAACATCGTCGCGCACCATCATGAGTACCTCGACGGAAGCGGCTACCCGCAAGGACTGGCGGCCGATGCGATTCCACTCGAGGCGCGCATCGTGGCGACGGCCGATGTGCTCGATGCCTTGTGCTGCCGACGCCGCTACAAGCGCTCATGGCCGATGGCCGAAGCGCTGGAGGAAGTAGCCCGAATGTCGGGGAGCAAGCTCGACCGCGAATGCGTGGCTGCGGTGCTGCGCTGTCGCGAAGAAGTAGAGGCGATTCACCGCCGTTTCGACGAAGGGACGGCCTCCCACCCTGGGTAGGCCAGGAGCAGCAGGTCTCAATCGCGGATGCGCAAGCCGGTCTTCTTGAGAATCCTGCTCGAAAACAGCACGTCATGCCCATGGCAGCGATCGCCCAGCATCTCGCGGATCTGCGCCACCTCCTCCATCACCGCCTGCCTGTCTCGACCGTGCAGCATCGCAAAGAGGTTGTACGGCCAATCCGGCAGGTGGCGTGGCCGGTGATAGCAGTGGGTAACGAAGCTCAGCGAGCCGACCTGCGCGCCGAGTTCATCGATTGCCGCATCGTCGACGTTCCACACCGACATGCCGTTTTCGGTATAGCCGATGGCATAGTGATTGGGCACCGCACCGATACGCCGGATGATCCCGCGCTCGAGCATTGCGGCGAGGCGCATGCACACTTCGGCCGCTGTCACGCCCAGTTCCGCTGCGATGACGTCGTAGGGACGCGGCACCAGCGGCAGACCTTTTTGCGTCGCCACCACCAGGCGCCTGTCCAGCGCGTCGAGGGCCTGCACGCCTGAATCCTGTTTCATGCCCGCAATCTCATCTCGACGAAGTATTCCTTCAGCTTGGGGAACGCGAACACCGGCAATCCCGTCTCCAGTTCGATCCGCCTGCACACCCGTTCGATGTCTCCCGGCTGCTCGGTGGCAAGCACGAACCACATGTTGAGCCGATGCTCGCGACGGTAGTTGTGCGCAACCTCCGCAAAACCATTGACCTGGCGCGCGACTTCCTCGAACCGCTCTTCGGGTGCCGCGAGTGCCGCGAGCACGAAGCGCCCGCCCATGCGCTCAATCTGGAACATCGGCCCGAAGCGCGTAAGCACGCGCTCCTCGAGCATCCTCGAGAGGCGATCGAGCAAGAGCTGCTGGTCGATCCCGAGCGCATCGGCGACCTCGCGATAGGGTTCTTCGCTGAGCGGGAACTCACCCTGCAGGGCATTGATGATGCGCCGGTCGAGTTCGTCGAGCGCGGCCGGAAGTTGTCTTTCGCCGCTCATGCCTCGCGCCGTTCGGAGTAGCGCGCACCGCACTGCTTGAAGCGATGCGTCGAAAAGAGGCAGGCGTGGGGGTAGGAGTCGAGCTTGTGTACCCTTTGCAGGTGCGCGATTCTCGCCTCGACCTCGCTTCGCGAACGGCCGTGGATCATGCAGAAGAGGTTGAAGCGCCATTCGGGCAACGCGCGCCGCCGCCGGTAGCAGAGGCTTACGCCTTTCTCGCCAGCCAGTTTCATCCCCAGTGCATGTGCGGATTCGTCGGGCACATCCCAGACACACATCGCATTGGCGCGAAAACCGAGTTCATGGTGGCGCACCACGACCCCCATGCGTTTGATCAGGCCCTCGTCGAGCCAGCCTTCGATGCACCGGATGACCGTCTGCTCCGACTGCCCGCAGCGATCGGCCAGCATCGCGAAGGGTCGATCGACGAGCGGCAGCCCCGGGGCGAGTGCCGCGACGAGCCTCCGGTCGCGGTCAGAGAGCTCGATCGCGCGCTCTCCTTCGACGTCGCGATGGGTCGAGCTCGCTTTGCTCCCATCAGCAAGATCGAAGCCCAGGTCGATATGGAACTCCTCGAGCAGGGGCAAGGAGATGAGCGGGCACCCGGTCTGCGACGACACCTCGGCGAGCAATCGCCCTAGCGCCGCATCATTGGCGGCGCTGGCGACGAACCACATGTTCCAGTCGTTCTCGCGCAGATAGTTGTGATTGACCTCGGCACGCGCGTTCACCACCTGCGCCACCTCATCGAGCCTATCGACCGGCACGGCGAGCGCCGCAAGCGTGCTGGCACCGATGCGCCGCGGCGCGAACACGGCGCCGACGCGACTGATCGCGCCACGTCCTGTCAGCAGCCTCAGGCGCTCGACGATCATGCCCGCAGGATACCCCTCGCGCCGGCCGATCTCGGCGTATGGCCGTTCGGTCAGCGGCAGGTCGCGCTGGTAGGCATTGAGCAGTCGAAAGTCGATGCCCTTGGTATCGAGCGCCAGCGGAGTATCGGATACGCATGCCATTCGCGGGCCTCAGAAGCCGATGCGCTGGGCGCGGTGGGTGAAGAAGATGCCCGAGGGCGCCGGCAGCGTCAGGTCCTTGACGGTGCTGAAATCCATCGGGTCGATGATGCGGACCCGGTTGTCGTCACGCGCCGAGAGCCACACCTCCTCGCCGCGCGGAGTGAACTCCATGTGCAGCACCGCCTTGCCAGGTTCGAGCGTTCGGATCACCTTCGACTCGAGGGTATCGATCACATTGACCCAGCCGTTGTCCGGAAAGGCGAAGTTCACCCACACCTGGCGACCGTCGGGACGCGCCATCACGAACACCGGCTGGCCCTTCACCGCGATCCGGCCTACCTCCTTCCAGCTGCGGGTATCCACGACCAGCACCTCGTGCCGACCGACCGCGGGAAGATAGGCCCTGTCACCCGCAATCGCCCAGCCGCGAAGATGCGGCATCTTGTAGACCGGGAGCTTCTCCTCGCCGCGGCCATAGCCATCAAGGATGCGGCGCACGCCTTTGTTTGCCTGCCACAAGTCCAGCAGCGCAACCCCGTCCTCTCCGAACAATCCCGCCAGGAAGTAGCGACCATCGGGAGTCACGAGGCCGTCGTAAGGTTGCTTGCCGGCCGGGTAGCGCACGGTGCTTGGCTTGCGTGGATTGGAAAAATCGCTCACCCAGATCTCGCCCGCATCGAAGAGCGCATAGACGAACTTCTTGCCCGGCACGTCGGCCAGCCCGACCACTCGCGAAAACTTGCCCGGCGCGTACTCCGCGGGAATTTCCGATACCAGCTCGAGGGTTTCGGCGTCGAAGGCCTTGATGCCGCCGGGCTCGTAGTTCTGCGCGACCACCAGCCGACCATCCTGCGAGATCGATCCACCGATCGAGTTGCCGGCCTGAATCACCCTGCGGGTGATCTTGCGGGTCAGCAGGTCGACCTTGGTGAGCCCGCCGTCGCGGCCGAAGACGAAAGCGTAGCGTCCGTCTCGGGAATACGTTACGTGGGCGTGAGAGAGATCGCCGAGGCCATCGACCTCGCCAAGAACGCTGCGGCTGGAGGTGTTGACCACCGCCACCTTGCCGCTCGCCCGCTCGATCACCACGCCGAGATCGGCGGTGCCGCGCAGCTCGCCCTGGTGGGCACACCCTGCCAGGATCAACGCTCCCAAGATCGCGGGAAGGAAGCTGGCTACCGAGATTGCGGGAAACCGCATCGTCAACTCCCCTTTCCGGATTCGATGTGTACCGGCGGGAAGCCCTGCTGCAGGCGACCGACGATCCACTGCGCTTCGTCTTCGCTCATGAACGGTCGCCAGCCTGGCATCGGCGTACCAGGACGGCCATCGAGGACCACCGCCACCAGCGATTCCGCGGGCTTGCCGACCAGGTCGGCCGGGAGCAGCGCGGGGCCGAGTCCGCCCTTGAAGGTCATGCCATGGCAGGAGCCGCAGTCCTGGCGCACCATGCGGACCAGTTCGCGCTCCCGCTCGGGCGAGGGCGTCGGAGCCTCGCCGGCCTGCGCGGTGCCCAACGCAAGCACCGCCACACCAAGCAGCACCAGCACATGAATCACGATCGGTGAGTGGCGTTTCATTGCCCCGCTCCACTAAAAACCACGATGGCGACAAGGTAGTCGGCGCGCCCCGCTGCAGCCTTGATGACCGTCAAGCCTCACTGATATCACCTCGCAGCGCCTGGCGGTCCGTCTCCACCATCCGGACGCCTGCTTGAGTATGGCCAGCGGGATGGGCGGACAAAAAAGTGGCCACCCCGAGGGGTGGCCACTGCGACTCTCAACTCGAGTCTGTCGGATCAATACACGTCGTGCTGGGTGTTATAGACGTTGAAGTGACCGGTCGGGGTAACGATGCGCGGATCCTTGATCACCGTCTTCAGCTCCAGGGTCTTGTCATCGACGACCACGATCGCCGATTCCTTGTCCTTGGCCGACCACACCGAGATCCACATCTCGTCACCCGCCTTGTTGTACTCGGGCTGGACCACGCGCTTGGCGCCATCGTCCTTGAGGCCTGCCCACTCGCCAATCGGCAGCACCTTGAAACCGGCCTGCAGGTTGGAGATGTCGTACACCGCGACCGACTGGCTGACCTTCGGATCCGGGTTCAGGGGGTTATCCACATACAGGTGCTTGGATTTCGGATGGGTCTTGATGAAGAGCGAACCGCCGCCCTGGCTCTTGAGCGTATCCACCATCTTCCAGGCGTACTGCTTGTGCTTGACCGGATCGGTGCCGATCAGGGCGATGGAATCGTCGCCGAGGTGACCCGTGGCCCACACCGGGCCATATTTCGGATGCACGAAGTTGGCGCCGCGTCCCGGGTGCGGGATCTTGCCCACATCGATCAGGCCGGCAAGCTTGCCTTCCTTCACGTCGATGGCGCCGATCTGGTTGGACTGGTTGGCCGCGACCATGAAGTAGCGCTTGGTGCTGTCGAAACCGCCATCGTGGAGGAACTTCGCGACCGGGATCTCCTTCACCGAAATGGCGTTGATGTCCGAGTAATCGACCATCAGGGTCTTGCCCGTCTCCTTCACGTTCACCACGAACTCGGGCTTGAAGTGCGAGGCCACGATGGAGGCGACGCGCGGCTCGGGGTGATATTCCTGGTCGCCCACCGTCATGCCACGGGTCGCCATGATCTTGAGCGGTTCGAGCGTGTCGCCATTCATGATCACGTACTGGGGCGGCCAGTAGGCACCGGCGATCGCCAGTTTGTCCTCGTAGCCCTTGTACTTGGAGGTATCGACCGAACGCGCTTCCAGGCCGATACGGATCTCGGCGACGTTGTCGGGTTTTTCCATCCACAGGTCGATCATGTTGATCTTGGCGTCACGGCCGATCACGAACAGGTAGCGACCCGAGGCCGAGGTGCGCGAGATATGCACCGCATAGCCAGTCTTGACGACGTTGATGATCTTCTTGGTGTCGCCGTCGATCAGCGCCACTTCGCCGGTATCGCGCAGCGTGGTGGAGAAGATGTTGGTGATGTTGTAGTCGTTCATCTTCTTCGTCGGACGCTTCTCCGGCGGAATGATGACGTTCCAGGTTTCCTTCATCTGCGCCATGCCGAATTCGGGCGGCTGCGGAGGCGTCTGCTGGATGTAGCGGGCCATGAGGTCGACTTCGGCATCGGTGAGCTCACCCGAGGTGCCCCAGTTCGGCATGCCGGCCGGCGAACCGTACTTGATGAAGACCTTGAGATATTCGGTGCCGTTGGCCAGGGTCTTGTCGGGTGTCAGCGGCTTGCCAGTGGCGCCCTTGCGCAGCACGCCGTGGCAACCCGCGCAGCGCTGGAAGTAGATCTTGCGTGCCTGGTCGAACTCGGCCTTGGACATTGCCGGCGCCTTGGGGTTGATGTCCTGATACATCTCGACATCGCCCAGCGGTGATCCACCGGCCTGATACTTGATCTCGGCTGACGGCAGGTCCTTGTGTTGCGGTTCCGGGTCTGCGGCGAAGGCCTGGCTGACTGCCAGCGGCAGGCTGGCCAGCACGAAGGCACCGGTCAGCCATCTTTTACGGATACTCATAGTCGGTCTCCCTTTTAGAAATTCCCGATAGCGGGCATGTTTCCGCTGGGTTGGCAGAATGTCCCTAAGCCTTGTGTGGTTCCTTGACTGCCATCAATCTTTTCTGGCGCCTGCTTCCGCTACAGTCGGCCACAAGCAAACAACATCGTCCGGGGACCCGACATGCAACGTTCAGCCGCAGGCTTGCACGCAAGCGCCACCATCGATGCCGGCATACCAGGTCTTCTCGCCCGACTGAAGGATTTGCTGCCCATCACCACACCACCGCGCATGGCAGCAACCCCGTCCGACAAGCGCAGCTCGCAGCCGGGTCGCGGTTCGGTTGCGCTGGTGGGTGCAGGGCCCGGCGATCCGGAGCTGCTGACGGTACGGGCAGTGCGTCTCATCAGTTGCGCCGATGCGCTGGTGTACGATCATCTGGTCGCAGCCGACATTCTCGAGATCACCCGTCCCGAGGCAGAACGCATCTATGTCGGCAAGGAAGCGGGCAACCACACCTTGCCGCAGGACGAGATCAACCGCCTGCTGGTTTCGCTCGCCAGGGAAGGCAAGCGGGTGGTAAGACTCAAGGGCGGCGATCCCTTCGTCTTCGGCCGAGGCGGTGAGGAGCTCGAGGAGCTCGTCGAGGCGGGCATCGATTTCGAGGTCGTGCCGGGCATCACTGCGGCCTGTGGCGTGGCGGCCTACTCGGGCATCCCGCTGACCCACCGCGATCATGCCCAGTCGGTGGTGTTCGCGACCGGTCACTTCAAGGACGGAAGCACCCAGCTCGACTGGAGCGCGCTCGCGCGTCCGAGACAGACGGTCGTGATCTACATGGGCGTCGGCGCGCTGCCGGGCATCTGCGGCGAGTTGATCGGCCACGGACTGTCGCCGCTCACGCCGGCCGCCCTCGTCCAGGACGGCACCACCCGAACTCAGCGTTCGCTGACGTCGACCCTTGTGGATCTGCCCGAAGCCGCGAAGGCGGCGGGAATCTCACCCCCGGCCCTGTTGATCGTCGGCGAAGTCGTGACGCTGCGCGAGCGGCTCGACTGGTTCGAGCGAAAGGTCGAAGCGCAGATCTGAGCGACGCGCCGCGAATCAGGCTTCCGACAGCATTTCGCTGCGCGCAAGCTCCACTTCAAGGCGCTGTCGCGCATCGACCGCAGGACATGCCGCCGCCTGCTCGATGAGCCGGGCGGCATCGCCCGCTGACGTCCTTCCGCACATCAAGCCAAGCGCATTTGCGTACTCGATGCGCGCGATGGCCGATTCCGGCACCAGCTGGATCGCGGTATCGAAGTGGCCGATCGCAGTTTCCTTGCGGGCGCCGTGTGTCAGCCCCGCGGCCACGCTTCCGAGTTTGTTGATGAGTTCCGCCTGGAACAGACCCAGCGCGATATGGGCATCGGCATGCTGCGGTTCACGCGCCAGCACATGTTCGAGGCTCTGGCGCACCTTGGTGCCCATGCCCGAGGCCAGCGACTTCATCACCGAAACACCTTGTGCGTAGCGTCCAAGCGCCAGCGCATGGACGTACCACGCATTGGGCCACTCGGGTGCCATGCGGCACACCGCTTCGCCGCGCAGCACGACATCCTGCAGAATGTCGAGGCGCGCCTCCAGCTCGGGTTCGAGATACATCGCGTAGGTGATTGCTGCCCGTCCCGCCACCACCTGGCCGATCGGCCCGACTGACAGTCCCTGCTCGACCGCGGCGGCGAAGTCTCCTGCGTGGAAAGAGCGCCATGCCTCCCGCAAGCTCTCGGCAATTCGTCTCGAACTTTGGCCGGTGTGCGGCAACCCGGTAGAACAATGGAGCCGTACCTCGACCGCCTGTATGGAAGGGAAGGGTTCATGATCGGATCGATGCAGACGCGGCCACGCCGCTTCGAGGGCGTCACCCGCGTAGCGATAGGCCCGGTCGCCATATGGAAATGGCTTCCACTGGGGCATGCTGTTCTCCTGACAGTATTCTCGTCTTGTTCTCGGCTGATCAGTCAGCGAGATACTTTTCCGCGAGTTTTTCAAACAGCTCCCTCGATCGCCCTCTGAGATAGGGACCGGCAAGCGCGAGCACCTGGAAGGCACCCCGCCGCCCCGCGATCTCACTCAAACGCTCGCGAGGGTTTCGAACATATTCGTAGGACATCCAGTAACTTGCAACAACAACGATATTATCCGCCAAGGCGTCCCGTTCGATTCGTGAAGCTTGCATCTCACCGGCAGCGATAAGCGCATCGCAAGCCGTCATCGCGGCCCGCACCGAGAGCTGCAGGATCCGCTTGAACTGGAGTTCGACGGTCCGATTGCGGCTGAGGATGTCGTTCAGGTCCCGGTAAAGAAACTGGTAGCGCCAGATCAAGTCGAACAGCCCGCGTATCTGCAGCCATACGTCCTCTACCGCAGGCCGGCCGCGTTGCGACTCGAGCAGAAGGCTCGCCATCTCCTCCTCGAACGCGACGAACAGCGCGGTCACGATCTCTTCCTTGTTGCGGAAGTGATAGTAGAGATTGCCCGGGCTGATCCCGAGCTCCGCCGCAATCAGGCTGGTCGTGACATTGGGTTCGCCGAAATCATTGAAGAGCCGCAAACCGACTTCAACGATTCGTTCACGCGTTCTTCGCTTCGGTGTCACCGCCATTGCCTGAGGCTTCCCTGACCAAGCGCGCAGCATAGCACCTGCATGAGGCTCGACACAGCCACACGCGCCGACCACGCCTCAAGCCGCCAGGGCGTCGATTTGCCGCGCAAGCGTCACGTCCAGTTCGGTGAGGCCGCCTGCGTCGTGGGTCGACAAGGTGATGTCGACCCGGTTGTAGACATTGCACCACTCGGGGTGATGGTCGAGCTTCTCGGCCGCGAGCGCGACGCGGGCCATGAATCCGAAGGCAGCGTTGAAATCCTTGAAGCGCAGGGATCGCGTGATCGCATCGCGGCCCTCCACCAGCGACCATGCGGACAACAGCTCCAGCGCCTGCGTGCGGCGCTGCGGTGACAATCGCTCCATGCCCTTCTCCTCCCGAAAACCTCTTGTCTCGCCACGACGTGCAAAGCCCGCCGTAGGCGCACCCCGCGCTATTTAAGCGAAAAATCGACCCGCGCGGCAAGTTCGCCGCCCTTCTCGCCCGCCACCTCCGCGGATCCGCCCACGACGAACAGGCGCTCGGCCTCGATACCGCCGGCCTCGATCAGCCATGCCCTTACCGCGTCGGCGCGCTGCTTGGCGAGCTGGAGCAAGGCTTCATCCCCGGGCTCGAAATGCTCGAGCAGCATGCGCTCCATTTCCGGGACCGGTTGATCCTTGAGCAAGCCGATGAAGTTGCGAGGCCGCTCGAACTTCGCCGCCTTGTAGACCTCCGTCAGGAGCTCGGCATACTCGCTTGGCTCGACGAGGATCTCATCCTGTGGCGGGACCACCTCACCGGCATCGCTGAGGCGCTTGAGTTTCACCGTCTTCAGCTGCCGCTCCAGAAACACCTTGCGCAACCCTGGCAGGTCTTGCTGCGGATCGACCCGCGGCGTGATCTCGAGCTTCAGTGCTGGCCTGCTCTTCAGTGCCTTGGCGAGGGTCTCGAGCTTGCCGGTGCCCGTCTCGGTGATGCCTGCCCTGCCTGCGTCGAACTCGAGCCAGGCAAGCTCTTCGCCGCCGCCAAACATCGAACCGAGCAGTGCGAAAGGCGCGGTAATCGCCTTGCCGAGCAGATTCATGATTGCCCGGAACACCAAGCCGCCGATGCTGAACTGCGGATCGTCGAGGGTGCCGCTGACCGGCAGGTCGAGGTTGATCTCGCCGCGACCGTTCTTGAGCAGCGCGACCGCTAGCAGGACCGGGGCCTTGATGGCGTCGGGGCTCTCCACTGGATCGCCGAACGTCAGCTGGTCGAGGAAGATATTGTTCGACGCCGAGAGCTTGCGATCCTCGATCTTGTAGTTGAGCTTCGCCGACAGTTTTCCTTTGCGGATGCCGTAGCCCACGTACTTTCCGGAGTATGCGGACACCGCAGAAAGATCGAAGCCCTTCACTTCGGCCTCGATGTCGAGCGCCCTGTCCTCGCGGAAGGGATTGAACGCGCCACCGATCGATACCGGCGCAGCCCCGTCCACCTGCCCCTTCAGATCGAGCCGCGCAAGGCTCGTCGATTCCGAGGAGAGACCCTCGAGCGTGCCACCGAGGCCGGTCAGGTTGGCGTCGTAGTTGGGGCGGATGAAGCGGTCGCTGAAGGCGACGTTTCCACCTTCGAATACCACCCGGTCGATCCGTATCGGCGGCGGTTCGCTCGACTGGGCGGGGGCCTGTTGCGACGCGGCGGCCTCGGTGGCTTCGGCATCACCCGCTGCGATCTCCCTGAGATTGAGCTTGCCAGCCGAATCGAGGATCAGCCGCGAATAGAAATTCTTCAGCCTGACCTCGCCCACGGATACGGCAAACGGCAGCAGCTTGAGATCCACGTCCTCGAAGCCGAATTCGCCCCAACGAACGAAATCGGTCGAATTGAGCCGGTCCACCGAAGAGAAATCGGTAACGGCGGCGCGGCCGGTGTAGCCGCCGCGCAGCTCTCCACGTCGGCCGCTGGCCAGCTTGAGCCGCCCGCGGGCCGCGAGCGCGCCATGGGTGATGAGCACATTGGTCTTCTCGGTGAGGAATTGCTGCAAAGGCAGCAGGTCGACACCACCGAGATCGAGCTTGAGGTCGGCGGCGAAGGGCGCGGGCACCAGCGTACCGCTCACCCGCAACTGTCCCCGCCGATTGATCCTGCCGTCGAGCGAGACCTTGAGCGGAGCGTCCGCGCGGCTCGACAAGCCGTCCACACTCAAGGCCACCTTGCTGGCAAGCATCTGGCTGTGCGGCGCGCTTGTCCGGTCCTCCATCCTGATCGTCCAGTCGGCCAGCTCGAGACGGCCGTTTTCGACCAGCCAGGGTGCCTGCGCGTCCGACGCGGCGGGCGCGGCGTCCTTGTCAGCGCCGTCGAACAATGCGGCCAGATCGATACTTCCGTCGCGCAAGCGCACCGCTTCGATGCGCGCCTTGCGCGAGACCAGCCGCCCCACGATGACTTTCCTGGCGGCCATGTCCACCGTAAGCGCCGACGCCTCCAGGCTCGCAATGTCGATCGGGGCGCTTTTTGCACCCTCCACACCGAGGGCGAAATCCCTGATGCCGAGCACGCCCTCGGTGACGGTCATTCGATCCAGATCGGCCTCGGGGAGCCGCAAGCGCAGCGCGGCGTCCAGCAGCCCCTTGTCCACCTGCCCGCCGTGAATCGCATCGCCGTAATACGGCGCGAAGCGTTGCAGCTCGGCGCCCTTCAGGCCCACTTGCAGATCGAGGCTGCCATCGGCCGGTACCACCGAGCCGTCCACGTTGAGCTCCAATCCGCCCTCGGCCGCAAGCGCGAGCTTGAAGGGTGCCGCTGCACCTTTCTCAAGGCTCAGCGCACTCGCCTCGATATTCAGGCCGTCGAGCCGGATATCGAAGGGTCTTGCCGGTACCCGGTCGCTGAATCCGATGCGGCCCCTTGCGACGCGCAGCTCGGCAAGCCGGAAGTCGATCACCGGCCCCGGCTCTGTTTCTGCCGGCGGCTCGGCTCCCTTGACGGCAGGCTCCGGCGCGAGATCGAGCAATCCGATCCGCCCCGAGGTATCGCGTCGAACCTCGATCACAGGTTCATCGAGGCGTAGCGATCGCAATGCAAAGCGACGCTCGAGTGGCGCGAGTTCTTCGATATCCAGCTCCAGCGCCCCGATGGCCAGCAGGCCCTGCCCCGCCGAATTCCGGAGGTCCAGCCCGGCGATCTCAAGCCCGCCTGACACCGACAGCTTTGCCGAACCCGAATCCGGTTGCGAAAACCTGACCTCCAGCGTCGATCCGAGCTTGCCTGCGTTCACCTTGAATCGTGGCTCGAACGGCAGGTAGGAAAGATATCTCGCCAGCTCCAGATCCCGGAACTGGAAATCGAGCACGGTCTCCTTGGTCTCACTGAAAGGAATCGACCGTCCGGTCACTTCAAAGCGCGCACCATCGATCACCGCAGAGAGCAGCGGCTCAACGAAAATGCTGACCTTCGAGGGCAGGTTGGAAACAAACGGGAGTCCGATCGACAGGTTCTCCACCTTGTGCAGAACGCCCCGCACCTGGTCATCGAGCTCGACACGTCCGTCAACGAGCTGGATGTTGTTGATCGCGAAATGCGTTCCTCCAGCCTCTTCGTCGGGACCTGAAGCGAGTCGCTCGATCACGTCCGTCCAGTTGTTGCGCTCGCTGTCCAGCAACACCAGGCGGAACTGCGGGGCGGCAAGCCTGATCTCCTTGAGCACCGGACCGCCGCGGATCAGCGACTCGAGTTCGAGATTGGCGTGGAACTGCTCGAAACCGGCATCGTCGCGATCCGATCCTGTCGGGCGCACATGGAAGCCGCCGATATCGAGCGTCAGGGTGAACGGATTGATCGCCACGCGCTCGATCCTCACCTCGCGCTTCAACAACTCGGCGAGCTGGATTTCACCCTGCCAGCGCAGCAGCGCCGGTGCCGCCAGGAACCCGAGGAGCGCGTAGGCCGCAACGCAGGCGAGCGCAATCAGCAGCCGCTTCTTCCAAACGCCTGCGGCATTCGGCGCTGACGCCGGTGCCCCCGAGTCCGTGTCCACCATGGCAAACCTGTGTTGATCAGAGGGTCTGCAGTATGGCATGGCGCCCGCCCGCGCGATTGCCGCAGGGCCAGCCTGGGTCTATCCTCCACCATTTTTTGCAGATCGAGCCAAATGTCCGAGCGTGACTATCAGGTAATCGTCGTTGGCGCCGGCGCTGCGGGCATGATGTGCGCAGCGGTCGCCGGGCAGCGCGGGCGACGGGTGCTGTTGCTCGATCACGCCGACAAGCTGGCCGAGAAGATCCGAATTTCGGGTGGCGGCCGCTGCAATTTCACCAACCTCGAGGTCACGGCCGCCAATTTCCTCTCTTCCAACCCGCACTTCTGCCGTTCCGCGCTGTCCCGCTATGGCTCTCGCGATTTCATCGAGCTGGTCGAGCGCCACGGCATCGCCTACCACGAGAAGACGCTGGGCCAGCTGTTCTGCGATGACAGCTCGCAACAGATCATCGACATGTTGCTCGCCGAGTGCGCTGCCGGGGCCGTGGAATGGGCCATGCCCTGCCGTCTCGGCACTGTGAGCCGCGACCCCGAGGGACGCTTCATGCTCGACACCGACCGCGGAAGATTTCGCGCCGATAGCCTGGTGGTGGCCAGCGGCGGGCTGTCGATTCCCAAGATCGGCGCCTCGCCGCTGGGCTACCGGCTAGCCGAGCAATTTGCGATCCCCGTCTTGGCACCGCGCCCCGCGCTGGTCCCGCTGACCCTGCCGCCCGAGACCCTGGCCCGCCTCGCGCCGCTCTCGGGGGCTTCCTTCGACACCATCGCGAGCTGCGGCGGCGGACGTTTCCGCGAGAAGGCGCTGGTGACCCACCGAGGGCTCTCGGGCCCCGCGATTCTGCAGGTTTCGAGTTACTGGCAGCATCAGGCCGACGCCGCGGGCGGCCGCGAACCGGTGCGCCTCGATCTGCTGCCCGGCAGCGACGCGCAGGCAGTGCTGGAAGCGCATCGCACCAACCGCAGCCTGCTACCCAACATCCTGAGCGAATGGCTACCGAAGCGCTTCGCCCAGGCCTGGTGCGAACTTCACGACTGCTCGGGGCCGCTCAACCGGATGTCGGCAAAGACCATCGCCCATATCGCCACCCTGCTCAATGGCTGGCCGCTTCATCCCTCCGGTACCCAGGGTTACGCAAAAGCGGAGGTCACGCTCGGCGGGGTCGATACCCGCGCACTGTCGTCCAAGACCATGGAAGCGCGTGAGTTGCCGGGACTCTTCTTCATCGGCGAGGTCGTCGACGTCACCGGCCACCTCGGCGGCTACAACTTCCAGTGGGCCTGGTCGTCCGGACACGCCGCCGGCTGCTTCGCCTAGCACGCGCGCAAGCGCGTCATTGCGTTGTCACGGGAGGGCGCTAGGCTTTCGCTCATCCTCATGACCCGGCCATCGCATGGAGCAGGTACGCTCGATCTTCATCTCCGACGTTCACCTCGGCACCCGCGGCTGCCAGGCCCAGCGATTGCTCGATTTTCTGCGCCACTATGAAGCGGAGAATCTCTTTCTAGTCGGCGACATCATCGACTTCTGGGCGATGAACCGCAGCATCCACTGGACGCCCACCCAGAACACCGTGGTGCAGAAAGTGCTGCGAGCGGCGCGCAAGGGCACCCGGGTGGTGCTCGTCCCGGGGAATCATGACGAGGCGCTGCGCGAGTACGTGGGTACCGCCTTCGGCGATATCGAGCTCAGCTACGACCATGTACACACCACTGCCGACGGGCGCAGCTTCCTGCTCATCCATGGCGACGAATTCGACCAGGTCACCCGTTATCACCGGTGGGTGGCGGTGCTCGGCGATATCGCCTACAACGCGCTGGTTCGTATCAACACCTGGCTTTCCTTCGTTCGCCGCCATCTCGGACGTCCGGGCTACTGGTCGCTGGCCGGCTACGCGAAACGCAAGGTCAAGTCGGCGGTGAGCTTCATCTACGACTTCGAAGACTCGGTCATCCGCGCCGTGAGGGAACGCGAGGTCGATGGGGTGATCTGCGGCCACATCCATGCCGCGGCAATCAAGCAGGTGGATGGACTCACCTACGTCAATTGTGGCGACTGGGTCGACAGTTGCACCGGCATCGTCGAGCACACCGACGGCCGGCTCCAGCTTGTGGACTGGGGCATGACCCAGAAGCTGCCGGAGATCGCCGCGCCTGTGGCCATCACCGCCGCCGAATCGCGCGCGCGGATTGCGGCCACCTCTCAGTCCCCCAACTGAGCCGCGCCACCGGCCCTGAGCCGGCAAAAGGACGCGGGCCGGGCGCCGGCAAGGCGAGGCCACCCGACCCGGTAAACGGAAAAAAGCCCGGAATCGGCGATCACGGGCTTTCTTGCCAAGTGCCGGCAGCGGCCGGCCCGAGGGGGAACCTTACTTGTTGATTGCGGCCTTCAATGCGGCACCAGCGCTGAACTTGGGAGCGCGGCTCGCTGCAATCTTGATGGTCGCACCCGTCTGCGGGTTACGACCGGTGCGAGCGGCACGCTCGGCCACTTCAAAAGAACCGAAACCGGTCAGTGCGACTTTACCGCCAGCAGCCAGTTCGGATTCGATGATCTCGAGCACCGCCCCGAGGGAGCGCTCAGCCTGGGCACGAGAAACATCAAGACGTTCGGCCAGCGCGTCAACGAATTCGCCCTTGTTCATGTGATTCTTCCTTTGCAGTGTGGTTAGTCAATCAAGGCCGCGGATTCTAGCACCGAAGCGCAAGGCGAATCCGCGGTGTAAATCAAGAAACACCAAAATTTTCGATTGTGCAGCGCAACCCGAAAAAGCCTGCCCCTCCACGATGTCGCGTCTGCGGCCATTCCCGGCAGCGCCTGCCCCGGAAAGCCCCTCGCAGCCTAACAGAGCTGCCAGAAAGCTGCCCGGATCGATGTCGTCAGGCTACGGGCAGGCGCTCCCCGCCAAGCGCGGATACGAGATCCGGCAACAGCCTCGCCAACTCGCCCGTCATCAGCGCGAAGGACGCGTCGAACTCGGCGTCAGGGCCGTCTACGACCTGGTCGAGTTGTTCCTTGAGCACATCGAGGAAGGCCAGTCGCTTTACCTGCAGCACGTCGGTAAGCACGAACGAGATCCGCTCGCCCCAAGTCAGCGCCAGCCGCGTGGCGCGCTTGCCTGCGGCGATGTGGGCGCTGACCTCGTCTCCTTCGAGGGCGTGACGGACATAGCGCACCGTCGCCTTTTCTTCGTCCGGCGCGCGCAACTCGAGGTCCCGATCAACGGTAAAACCGGCGGGCGCCTCACCCGACAGGACCCATTCGGTCATGGCGCTGCCAGGCGAAGTTTCCGTATCGAGTCGCCTTACCGGAAGCTCGTCGAGCGTCTCGCGCAGCAATTCCAGCACCTCGTCCGCGCGATTCGGCGAGGAAGCATCGACCACCAGCCAGCCGTTCGCCGGGTCGATCCACAACCACGAGGTATGCCGCCTCACGAAAGCGCGCGGCAACAACTCTTCGACCACCCGCTCCTTGAGTTCCTTCGACTGCTTGCGCCCGAGCTTGTAGCCCTGCTGATCCTCGATCTCCAGCGCCTTGTCCTTGACGAACTGGTTCACCACCGACGAAGGCAGCAGTTTCTGTTCCTGCCCGAGCGCCAGCAGCCACTGTCCGCCGACCACATGAAGCAGGCGTTCGTCGTTTCGCGGCGAAATCCAGCCCCGCGTCTCCCGCTCGGCCCCGCCACAGCGCTGCAGCGGAAATCGTGCAAGCTTCTCGGCCACGGAGTCGGGGTCGGCGGGCCACGGCGCGGGGAGTCGATAAAGCACGAGATTCTTGAACCACATGGTGACGCCCCCCTGAAAAAAGGGCGCGAGTATAACCCGCATGCGGCGCCCGCGCCCCAAGTTCCGAGCGCCCGGCAGCCGCTCCACCTCGCCCCTCCCTGCCATGCAAACGTCCTGCCGCAAGGCTCCGCGGTGGCGACCATCGAACGATGTCACCCCGCCATTCGATGCTCGCCTGCGGACCGCATGCTTACGCGTGGATGTCGGAAACTCTGGAATCGGCGGCCTATCGACGGTAGAATCCGCCGCTGCCGCGGAGTCATATCTTCGACTGGGGAGGTCGGAGAGATTACCGCGTGTGATTGTCTGTTCGGATAGGTCATCGCTTCCATGCTAATAAAGCTCAAGAAAGGACTCGATCTGCCCATCAGCGGCGTGCCGGAACAGCGCATTCATGATGCGCCAGCCGTGCAGCACGTTGCCGTACTCGGGGTGGACTACATCGACCTCAAACCGACCATGCGTGTTGCCGAAGGAGACCGCGTCCGTTTGGGACAGGCGCTCTTCGAACACAAGAAGCTTCCAGGAGTCGTGGTCACCGCACCGGGAGCGGGCGAAATCGTCGCGATCAACCGCGGCGCACGCCGGGTCCTGCAATCGGTCGTCATCCGGCTCGACGAGAGCGAGGCGTCCGAGCAGTTCGAGGCTCATGATGCCTCGGCCCTCGGCGCACTGCCGGCCGAGAAGGTCGTCGAGCAGCTATGTGCCTCGGGGATGTGGACCGCATTGCGCACCCGCCCCTTCAGCAAGTTGCCGGACCCTACCACTCGACCGGCGGCGATCTTCGTTACCGCGGCTGACACCAATCCACTTGCCGCGGATCCGGCCTTGCTTCTCGCCGAACATCCTGAAGCCTTCGCCAGCGGCCTGGCGGTACTTTCGACGCTGACCGCAGGCAAGGTGTGGGTGTGCACCCGCCCCGGCGTCAGCCTGCCTGCCGGCGCAGATGCCGCGCGCGTTGCCCAGGCGCAGTTCGACGGCCCTCATCCGGCCGGCCTGCCCGGCACCCACATCCACTTCCTTGAACCGGTCGGGGCGCATCGCCAGGTGTGGTACCTGAACAGCCAGGACGTAATCGCCATCGGCAAGCTGTTCACCACGGGTCGTCCATGGACCGAACGGGTGATTTCGCTTGCCGGCCCGCAGGTGACGCGGCCCCGCCTGCTTCGCACACGGCTGGGAGCACACCTCGGGCAACTCACCGAAGGAGAACTCAAACCCGGCACTACCCGGACCATCTCTGGCTCCGTGTTCGGCGGCCGCACCGCCCGCGACGTTTTCGGCTATCTGGGCCGTTATCACCAGCAGGTATCGTGTCTGCTCGAAGGCGAAGAGCGCGAGTTCATGCATTACCTGCGTGCCGGCGCGAACAAGCACTCGGTGATGAACATCTTTACCTCGAAGCTCAACGCCGGCCGACTGCTGGACTTCACCACCACCACCAATGGCAGTCCGCGCGCCATGGTGCCCACCGGCAACTACGAAGAGGTCATGCCGCTGGACATCCTGCCCACCCAGTTGCTGCGCTACCTCATCGTCGGCGACACCGAGATGGCCCAGAAACTCGGCGCGCTCGAACTCGACGAGGAAGACCTGGCGCTATGCACCTATGTGTGCGCCGGTAAATACGAATATGGCCCCATCCTGCGGGAAAACCTGGCCCGCATCGAGAAGGAAGGTTGAGCATGACACTTCGTTCATACCTGGATAGTCTGGAACAACACTTCGAGAAGGGCGGCAAGCACGAAAAGTGGTATGCCCTTTACGAAGCGGTCGATACGTTCTTCTACCGGCCCCGCCTCGTCACCCGCACCACCGCCCATGTGCGCGATGGCATCGATCTCAAGCGGATGATGATCACCGTCTGGTTATGCACCTTCCCGGCCATGTTCTTCGGCATGTGGAACGTGGGCTACCAGGCCAATACCATCCTCGCGGGCAATGCCGACCTTCTGGCCGCCCAGCAGGATTGGCAGATGGGCCTCATTCAGTTGTTCGCGGGCTTCGACCCCAAGAGCCTGTGGGATAACTTCATCCATGGTGCGGCCTACTTTCTGCCGATCTACCTGGTCACCTTCGTGGTCGGCGGAGCCTGGGAGGTGCTTTTCGCGTCGATTCGCCGCCACGAGGTCAACGAGGGTTTCTTCGTCACTTCGGTGCTCTTCGCCCTCACCTGCCCACCTTCCGTGCCGCTGTGGCAGGTTGCCCTGGGCATCAGTTTTGGCGTGGTGATCGGCAAGGAAGTGTTCGGTGGAACCGGCAAGAACTTCCTCAACCCGGCGCTGACCGGGCGCGCCTTCATGTTCTTCGCCTATCCGGCGCAGATGTCGGGTGATGCAGTGTGGACCGCCGTCGATGGCTACACCGGCGCGACGCCTCTTGCCAACGCGGCCGCCGGCGGTATCGAGCAGGTCATGAGCAACGGGGTGAGCTGGATGAGTGCCTTCATGGGCACGATTCACGGTTCCGTCGGCGAGACCAGCACCCTGGCGATCCTGATTGGCGGCGGGATCCTGGTCTTCATGAAGATCGCGTCGTGGCGCATCGTCTCCGGCGTGATGCTCGGCATGATCGCGATGAGCCTGCTGCTCAACGCCATCGGCTCCGACACCAACCCGATGTTCGCGATGCCCTGGCACTGGCATCTGGTCGTGGGCGGGTTCGCCTTCGGCATGATGTTCATGGCGACCGACCCGGTCTCCGCCTCCATGACGAATACCGGCAAGTGGGTGTTCGGCGCCTTCATTGGGATCATGGTGGTGCTGATCCGGGTGGTGAACCCCGCCTTCCCTGAAGGGATGATGCTGGCCATTCTGTTCGGCAACCTGTGTGCCCCCCTGATCGACCACTTTGTGGTGCAGGCAAACATCAAGCGGAGGCTGGCGCGAAATGTCCAATAAGGAATCTACCACCCGCACCCTGCTCGTGGCGCTGGCCGTGAGCCTGGTGAGCTCGGTCTTCGTGGCAGGCGCAGCGGTCTCGCTCAAGCCGGTGCAGATCGAGAATCGGCTGCTCGACAAGCAACGCAGCATCCTGTCGATTGCCGGGCTGGCCAGCGGCAAGATGAGCGCGCGCGAGGTCAAGTCCCTGTTCGCCGAGCGCATCGCCGCCAAGGTCGTTGATCTCGACACTGGCGAATACACCGACAAGTTCAATCCCACCACCTTCGATCCACTCAAGGCCGCCAGGGACCCCAAGCTCTCCGAAGCACTGCCGGGTGACGAGGATCCCGCGCTGATCAAGCGGCGCGAGCGCTTCACGACGGTTTATACCGTCGAGAAGGACGGCAAGCTCGAGTCTCTGATCCTGCCAATTCGCGGATACGGCCTGTGGTCGACCCTGCACGGCTTCATCGCCATCAAGAGCGATCTCAACACCGTGGTGGGTCTGGGCTTCTATCAGCATGCCGAAACCCCGGGCCTGGGCGGCGAAGTCGATAATCCGAAGTGGAAGGCGCAATGGCCGGGCAAGACCCTCTTCGACGAAAGCGGCAAACCCATAATCCAGGTCGTCAAGGGTGGAGTCGATCCGTCGAGCCCCGCTGCGATCCACCAGGTGGATGCCCTCGCCGGCGCCACCCTCACCAGCAAGGGCGTCGATCGTCTCGTCCAGTTCTGGCTCGGTGAACAGGGCTTCGGTCCGTATCTCGCAAAACTACGCACGCAGGGGGCCTGATCATGTCTCAACCCACAGTGAAGGAAGTTCTGCTCAACCCGATCTTTCACAACAACCCGATCGGCCTGCAGATTCTCGGCATCTGTTCCGCGCTCGCGGTGACCTCGAACCTGCAGACGGCGATGGTGATGTCGATCGCGCTGACGCTGGTGACGGGTTTCTCCAACCTCTTCATCTCGATGATCCGAAGCCAGATCCCGAGCTCGATCCGCATGATCGTGCAGATGGTCATCATCGCCTCGCTGGTGATCGTGGTGGATCAGCTCCTCAAGGCCTACGCCTTCAGCCTGTCGAAGCAGCTTTCGGTGTTCGTCGGCCTGATCATCACCAACTGCATCGTCATGGGCCGCGCCGAGGCCTTCGCGATGCAGAATCCACCCTTCCTGTCCTTCATGGACGGAATCGGCAACGGCCTGGGCTACAGCGCAATGCTGATCGCGCTCGGCATCGTGCGCGAGCTGTTCGGCGCCGGCAAGCTGTTCGGCATCGAGATCCTGCCACTGACCAAGGACGGCGGCTGGTACCTGCCCAATGGCCTGCTGCTGCTGCCGCCCTCGGCCTTCTTCCTGATCGGGCTCTTCATCTGGGCGCTGCGCAGCTGGAAGACCGAACAGGTCGAAGAGCCTAGCTTCAGGATGGCGCCGCAGGTGTCCGAGCAGGAGGCGTACTGAGATGGAACATTACATCAGCCTCTTCGTCCGCGCGGTGTTCATCGAAAACATGGCGCTGGCCTTCTTCCTCGGCATGTGCACCTTCATCGCCATCTCGAAGAAGGTGGAGACCGCGATCGGCCTCGGCATCGCCGTGATCGTGGTCCAGACCGTCACCGTTCCGGCCAACAACCTGATCTACACGTATCTCCTGCGTGACGGCGCGCTCGCATGGGCCGGCCTGCCCGATGTCGATCTTTCGTTTCTCGGTCTGCTCTCGTACATCGGCGTGATCGCGGCCATCGTGCAGATTCTCGAGATGCTCCTCGACAAGTATGTGCCCGCGCTCTACAACGCGCTCGGGGTGTTCCTGCCGCTGATCACCGTCAATTGCGCGATCATGGGCGGCACGCTGTTCATGGTGGAGCGCGACTACAACCTTGCCGAAAGCACCGTCTACGGTATCGGCTCAGGCGCCTCCTGGGCGCTGGCAATCGCGCTGCTCGCGGGCATTCGCGAGAAGCTCAAATACAGCGATGTGCCCGACGGCCTGCAAGGCCTGGGCATTACCTTCATTACCATCGGCCTGATGTCGCTGGGCTTCATGTCCTTCTCGGGCGTTCAGCTGTAAGGACGGAACACGAACATGAACAGTCAGGAAATCATCCTCGCCATCGGCATGTTCACCGCCATCGTGCTTTCGCTGGTGGTATTCATCCTGATGGCCCGCGCCCGCCTCGTCTCCAGCGGCGATGTCACGATCAACATCAACAACGAGCGCAACATCACGGTACCGGCGGGCGGCAAGCTATTGCAGACGCTCGCGGCGAACGACATCTTCCTGTCCTCGGCCTGCGGCGGCGGCGGCACCTGCGCTCAGTGCAAGTGCGTGGTCGAATCGGGCGGTGGCGAGATGCTGCCCACCGAGGAATCCCACTTCACCAAGCGCCAGGCTCGCCAAGGCTGGCGCCTGTCCTGCCAGACTCCGGTCAAGCAGGACATGAAGATCGAGGTCCCCGAAGAGGTTTTCGGCGTCAAGAAATGGGAATGCACCGTCGAGTCCAACCCCAACGTCGCCACCTTCATCAAGGAGCTCACGCTGCGCCTGCCCGAAGGGGAAAGCGTCGATTTCCGTGCCGGCGGCTACGTGCAGCTCGAATGCCCGCCGCATGTGGTGAACTACAAGGATTTCGAGATCGATCCCAAGTTCCATGGCGACTGGGACAAATTCAACATGTGGCGTTTCGTCTCCAAGGTCGATGAGACGGTGATCCGTGCCTATTCGATGGCCAACTATCCGGAAGAAGAAGGCATCGTCAAGTTCAACATCCGGATCGCCTCTCCCCCGCCCTCGCGCGACGACATTCCACCCGGCCAGATGTCCTCCTGGGTATTCAACCTCAAGCCGGGCGACAAGGTCACCGTGTACGGCCCCTTCGGCGAATTCTTCGCCCGCGACACTGACAACGAGATGGTCTTCATCGGCGGCGGTGCCGGGATGGCGCCGATGCGCTCGCACATCTTCGATCAGCTCAAGCGGTTGCACAGCAAACGCAAGATCACCTTCTGGTACGGCGCACGCTCGATGCGCGAAGCCTTCTACGTCGACGAATACGACAAGCTTCAGGCCGAGAACCCTAACTTCACGTGGCATCTTGCGCTCTCCGACCCCCTGCCCGAGGACAACTGGACCGGCTACACGGGTTTCATTCACAACGTTCTCTACGAGAACTACCTCAAGGATCACCCGGCACCGGAAGACTGCGAGTTCTACATGTGCGGTCCTCCGATGATGAACTCCGCAGTGATCAACATGCTGCTGGATCTTGGTGTGGAGCGGGAGAACATCCTGCTCGACGACTTCGGTGGCTGATCGGCCCGTTTTTCGAGGGGAAGAATGATGAGTACCTTTCTCATAACGTTCGCGGTCTTCGGGCTCGTGGTGCTGGCGATGGCAATTGGCGTAATCGCCGGCCGCAAGCCGATCGGCGGCAGCTGTGGGGGTCTCGGTGCAGTCGGACTCGAATGCGAAGGCGGCTGCGACAAACCCTGCCCGAAACGACTCGCCCGCATGCAGGCAGCTGCCGAGGCAAAGGAGTAAGCATGTTGCAATCGCTCGTGGTCAAGGACTACATGACCCGTGACCCGCTCGCGTTCAAGGCGGACACCGAGGTTCTGGACGCAGTGCACAAGCTCCTCGAACATCGTCTCAGCGGTGCCCCCGTAATCGACGACACAGGCAAGGTCGTTGGTTTTCTGTCGGAGAAGGACTGCCTCAAGGCCGCCTTGAACGCCTCTTACTACGAAGAGCGCGGTGGCCCCGTCAGCCAGTTCATGAGCCGTAACATCAAGACCATTACCGCGAGCTCGCCACTGACCGACGTCATCGAGCTTTTCCTGACGAACCCCTACCGCTGCTATCCAGTCGTCGCCGAAGGGCGCCTCATCGGCCAGTTGTCGCGTCGCGATGCACTGAGGGCGCTCGAAAAGCTCTGGTGATTCCCTCGCCGCTGAGCGCTGTTGAACGCCAGTCCCCTGCTCTTGCAGGCGCCTGGCGTTCTTGTTTGCAGGTGCCCGCATCCCTGGCGCCACCGCACACCTTTGTTCCTTAATGAAAAAACCGCCATGACTGGCGGCTTCGATGTGGGTGAAGTGGGGATGGCCTATCCGAAGCGGCCGGTGATGTATTCTTCCGTCGCCTTCTGTTTTGGCTTCATGAAGATCTGGTCGGTGTCGCCGAATTCGATCAGCTCCCCCAGGTACATGTACGCGGTATAGTCCGAAATCCGGGCTGCCTGCTGCATGTTGTGGGTCACGATCACGATCGTGAAGTCCTCTTTCAGCTCGTCGATCAATTCCTCGATCCGTGCGGTCGAAATCGGATCGAGCGCCGAGGTGGGCTCGTCGAGCAGCACCACCTCGGGCTTGACCGCAATACCACGGGCAATGCAGAGGCGCTGCTGCTGTCCGCCCGAAAGGCTCATGCCACTCTGGTTCAGCTTGTCCTTGATTTCGCCCCACAGCGCCGCCTTGCGTAACGCCCACTCCACGCGCTCGTCCATCTCGGTACGATTGAGCTTCTCGTGCAGCCCCACGCCGAACGAAATATTGTCGTAGATCGACATCGGGAAGGGCGTCGGCTTCTGGAACACCATGCCGACGCGCGCCCGCAGGCTGGTCACGTCCACCTTCGGGTCGAGGAGGTTCTCGCCGTTGAGCAGGATCTCGCCCTCGGCACGCTGATGCGGGTAAAGGTCGTACATGCGGTTGATGGTTCGCAGCAGGGTCGATTTTCCACAACCGGAGGGGCCGATAAAGGCTGTAACCTTGTGCTTTTCCATCTCGAAATTCACATTCTTCAGCGCGTGGAAATCGCCGTAGTAGAAGTTGAAATTGCGAAACGCGATCTGGGCGGGCCCAGTAATGACTTTGTCGGTATTTTCCATGATGGGCTCGTATCAGCTGAGTTTTTCGGAGCGCAGGGCCACGCGAGCGATGATGTTCAGACCAAGCACGCCGAGCGTGATCAACAGCACCCCTGCCCAGGCCAGGCGCTGCCAGTCTTCGAACGGACTCATCGCGAACTGGAAGATGGTGACCGGCAAGCTCGCGATCGGCTCGCTCATCGACACGCTCCAGAACTGGTTCGAAAGCGAGGTAAACAAGAGCGGCGCGGTTTCGCCGGCAATCCGCGCCACCGCGAGGAGCACACCGGTGACCACGCCGGAACGTGCCGCGCGCAGTGTCACCCGGGTGATAACCACGTGCTTCGGCGCACCCAGCGCGAAGGCCGCTTCGCGCAGTGTTCCGGGCACCAGCATCAGCATGTTCTCGGTCGTGCGGATCACGATCGGAATCACCAGCAGCGCCAGCGCCAATGCACCGGAGAAAGCGGAAAACTTTCCGGTATTGGCGACGATGAGCGCATACACGAACAGACCGATCACGATCGATGGCGCGGACAGCAGCAGGTCGTTAACAAAACGGGTCACCTTGCCAAAGATCGTAGTGCGACCGTATTCCGCGAGGTAGACGCCGGCCAGGATCCCGATCGGGGCACCGATCGCGGTACCCGTGCCAACGAGGATCAGGCTGCCCACAATGGCGTTCAGCAGGCCGCCGTTCTCAGCCCCCGGCGGCGGGGTCATTTCCGTAAACAGGCTCAGGCTGAGACCGCCGATCCCCAGTTCAAGCACCGTCCACAGGATCCAGGCCAGCCAGAACAGGCCGAATGCCATGGTGCCGATTGACAGCGTCAGCGCGATCTTGTTGGTGAGCTTGCGTCGTGTCTTGAGATCCATGATCAACGCCCTCCTTCGTGGCTGGACAGCCTTGCAAGCAGCAGCTTCGAGCAGGCGAGCACGATGAGGGTGATCACGAAAAGCACCAGGCCGAGCTCCATCAGCGCCGAGGTGTGCAGTCCCGGGCCCGCTTCGGCAAATTCGTTGGCCAGCGCGGAGGTAATGCTGTTGCCGGGCATGAACAGCGATGCGGAGGAGAGAAAGTTGCTGTTACCGATCACGAAGGTCACCGCCATGGTCTCGCCCAGCGCGCGCCCCAGACCGAGCATCACGCCGCCCACCACACCGGTCTTGGTATAGGGCAGTACGACGCGGTACATGACCTCCCAGGTGGTGCAACCCAGTCCGTATGCAGACTCCTTGAGCATCACCGGCGTCACTTCGAAGACGTCCCGCATCACCGAGGCGATGTAGGGAATGATCATGATGGCAAGGATGAAACCCGCGCTCAGCAGGCCGATCCCCAATGGCGGCCCGTTGAAGAGCGCGCCGATCAAAGGCAGCTTGCCGAGCGTCGCCGCCAGCGCCGGCTGCACGTACTTGGCAAAGATCGGCGCGAAGACCAACAGACCCCACATGCCGAATACGATACTGGGGACGGCGGCCAGCAACTCGATGGCGGTGCCGAGCGGACGGCGCAACCAGGTGGGCGAGAGCTCGGTCAGGAAGAGCGCGATGCCGAAGCTAACCGGAACCGCGATGATCAGGGCGATGAGAGAACTGACCACCGTGCCGTAGATGGGAATCAGGGCGCCGAATCGTTCGGCGGGCGGATTCCACTCGGAGGATGTAAGGAAATCCAGCCCGAACGCCCTGATGCTTGGCCAGGACGCGATTGTCAGCGCCACGATGATGCCCGCCAGCAGCAGCAGCGCCAAGATCGCGAAACCCGTCGACATTCCTTCGAACATCAGGCTTGCAAGCATTCGGCTTGGTTTCGGCTTGGCTGGCATCGGTTCCCGGGCGTGAGCTGCAGTAGCCTCAACAGTCATTGGAGTCTGCCTCTATGTAACATAAAAAAGCCGGGGGTCAACCCCGGCCCCTTCAATCCGCAAAGCAGGATCACTTGCCGAGAACCGGCTTGCCGGAGGCGTCCTTGATTTGGCCCCATGAAGCCTTGATCTGGTCGACGGTCGCCTTGGGCAGCGGCACGTAGTGCAGTTCCGATGCCATCGCGTCACCGTTGGCGTAGGCCCACTCGAAGAACTTGAGCACCTCAGCGGCGTTGGCCGGTTTTGCCTGTTCCTTGTGCATCAGGATGAAGGTCGCACCGCTGATCGGCCAGGTCGCCTTGCCCGGCTGCTCGGTAATGATCTCGTAGAAGGCGTTGGACCAGTCGGCACCGGCGGCAGCGGCCTTGAAGGCGTCCTGCTCGGGCTGTACAAACACGCCATCCTTGTTCTTCATCTGCGCGTGCGGCATCTTGTTCTGCAGCGCGTAGGAGTATTCCACGTAACCGATCGAGCCCGGCAGGCGCTGAACGAACGCCGATACGCCTTCGTTACCCTTGCCGCCGAGGCCCAGCGGCCACTGCACGGACGAGCCTTCACCGACCTTCTCCTTCCACTCGTCACTGACCTTGGAGAGGTAGTTGGTGAAAATGAAGGTCGTGCCCGAACCATCTGCGCGACGGACCACGCCGATATCCTGGTCGGGAAGCTTGAGTCCCGGGTTCAGGGCGACGAGCGCCGGGTCATTCCACTTGTTGATCTTGCCGAGGTAGATGTTGGCGAGCACCGCGCCTGTCAGCTTGAGTTGGCCCGGCTTGAGTCCTTCTACGTTCACCACCGGGACCACACCGCCGATCACGGTCGGGAACTGGACCATGCCGCCCTTGTCGAGTTCGGCCGGCGTGAGTGGCTTGTCCGAGGCGCCGAAATCAACGGTCTTTGCAGTGATCTGCTTGATACCACCGCCGGAACCGATGGACTGGTAATTGACCTTGGTGCTGGTCGCCTTCTGGTAGGCGTCAGCCCACTTGGCGTAGAGCGGGGCAGGGAAGGTCGCGCCGGCGCCGGTGATGTCGGCGGCATGAGCAGTGGTGAACAGCGCCACACCCGCTGTCACGACGATAAGAGAGCGACTCACGGCTTTCAGCATTTGTTTCTCCTGAAACTTTAGGGCTTTGGATCGACTCGGCAACTTTGTCGAATCGAGAAGCCCGCAGCTTAAAGCGCGCCCGTGACAGTAATATGACAGCCTTCCCTGAACTGCAACAATCCGCTCCCTCACGGCCTGCGTATTCACCTCAGCGCGGCAGCGCTTGAGGCGGTGCGCGGCAAGCGACCCGCGTCGTCCCTAGCACGGCTCAGGCCGCCGGCAACGCCAGCCTCACTCCAAGTCCCCCCAGTGAGGCATCCCCAAGTTGCAACTCACCGCCATAGCGCTCCGCAAGATCGGCCACGATCGACAGTCCGAGCCCCGAACCGGGCACCTGCTCGTCGGCCCTCACACCCCTGCCAAGCACACGATCGCGGGCATCGGGCGCGACACCGGGTCCGTCGTCCTCGATTACCAGCAGCATGCGCTTGCCGGTCTGTGTCGCGGTGACGCTGACCCTGTGCCGGGCCCACTTGCAGGCGTTGTCGAGCAGGTTTCCCAGCATCTCGTGGAAGTCCTGTTCCTCACCACGAAAAACAAGGCCGGGCGAAACGGCATCGAGATCAATGGACAACTCACGATCCGCATGAGCGCGGCTGAGGACCCGCTTCAGCCCTTCGAGCGCAGCTCGAACCGGCGTGCTGGCACCGATCATCCTCGCGGCTGCCGCAGCGCGCGCGCGCGCCAGGTGATAATCGACCTGGCGTCGTGCGTCCGCCACCTGTTCCGTGACCAGGCTCGCCAATGGCCCGGTGTCGCGTGCCGCCGCGTTGGCGATTATCGTGAGTGGCGTCTTCACCGCGTGAGCGAGGTTCCCCGCCTGGGTTCGGGCCCTCGTCACCAGTTCCTCGTCATGCGCGAGCAGCGAATTGAGCTCGTCTACGAGCGGCTGGATCTCGGCGGGATAGCTGCCCGAGAGGCGCCTCGACTGGCCTTCCCGGACTCCGGCCAGCGCGGCACGCATGCTTCCGAGCGGCGCCAGGCCGACCCAGATCTGCAGCAACGCGGCGGCAAACAGGCCGATTCCGATAACGATCAAGGAGATCGTCAACATCCTCGAGAATGCGCCGACAGGCTCGTTCATACCACGCACGTCAGCGGCAACGATGAGCCGGAAACGTTCCGGCCTCGGCCCCTCCACGCTGATCATCCGCTCGAGCATCAGCAGTCCGGCGCCACCCGGCCCACTCACCGAATGCACATGCAGTTCTCCATCGGCAGGGGTGTCGACCGGGACTGTCAGCACGCTGTCCCACAGGGATCGCGAGCGCAGGACGCCCTGCCTTGCGGCGGAACCAGCCGCATCGACCTGCCAGTAGAGCCCGGAATACGGTCTCGCGAAGCGCGGGTCGCTCAACGGCAAGGCGAGTCGCCCTGAACCGTCGGGCAGCACTTCGAATGCCGCGGTGAGCTGATTCAAGTGGGCATCGAGTTCGGCTTCGAAGCGGCGGCTGACATGTTCGCGAAACATGTCCGTCAGGGCAAGACCCGCAAGCCACAGTGCGACGAGGATCCACAACAGGCTCCCCAACAACAATCGCAATCGAAGCGAGCCGGCGGCGATCGACAATCTTTTCATGATGGTGCGCGGAGCCGGTAGCCAAGGCCGCGCACGGTTTCGATCAGCCCCTCGGGCAATTTCTTGCGCAGGCGAGCCACGAAGACCTCGATCGTGTTCGAGTCACGGTCGAAGTCCTGCGCATAGATGTGCTCCGTAAGTTCGGTCCGCGACACGACCTCACCCTGGTGATGCATGAGGTAGCTCAGGACTCTCAGTTCGTGACTGGTGAGCGGTACCGTGAACCCTTCCACACTGAGTCGCCCCGCCCTGCTGTCGAGCACCAGCGGACCGCATTCGAGCAGCGCGCTGGCGTGCCCGCCAGCGCGCCGAATCAGCGCCCGCACTCGCGCGAGCAGCTCTTCGATGTGAAAGGGCTTGGTGAGGTAATCGTCGGCCCCCGCATCGATACCGGCAACCTTCTGATGCCAGGCATCTCGTGCGGTAAGGATCAGGACGGGCGCCTTCATCCCCCCCGAACGCCACCTGCCGAGGACGCTCAGACCGTCCATCAGCGGCAGTCCCAGGTCAAGCACGACCGCATCGAAGGACTCCTCCTCACCAAGATGCAGGGCATCCCGTCCATTGTCCGCGGTATCCACTGCATAGCCCGCTTCGCTCAAGGCATCGAAGAGCTGCCTGGCCAGCGTGGGTTCGTCTTCAACGACCAGCACCCTCATCTGCGCTCCTCGTGTCCCGCCTTCCGCTCCGACCCGGCGCGGCTCCTGCGCTCGATGACGCGCGCGTCCCGTGCATCGACTTCAAGCTTGAGCAGCTTGCCTCCAGGCTGCAATAGCTTGATTTCATATAACCAGCGCCCATCGTTGTGCTCGAGTTCGACCTCCAGGACATCGCCCGGGTAGCGCGAACCGAGACGTTCGAGTATCGCCGTCAAGGGCAACACCTCACCCGCCTCGAGCGCCTCGCGGGCACGCTCATGATCATCGTCGTCGGCAGCTGCGGGCAAGGACAGGGCCAAGCCAGCCAGAGCCATCGGAAACAGAAAGAATTTGCGAACCATGGCTACCTCATCTGTGGCGCAGGGAAGCGTCTTTTTAACGCGGTGAAGCTGAACCGCGCATGAACGAAGACTTCAGTTCGGGTTCAGCCATCGCGGCCGATCATGGGGCCACGCCTGGACAAAGCGGGCCAACAGGAATCCAGAACACCCAACAAGGATGAAATCATGAAGACCCTTTCGAGCATGCTATTGCTGCTTCTCGGCGCCGCCATGGCTTCGGCGGTACAGGCAGGTCCTCGCGAAGACCTGCTCGATCGCTACGCGAAGGACGCCAGGGCAAACGACCCCGGTTTTACCTCATTCTCCGCCACCCGTGGCCAGGAATTGCACCTGGCCCGACACACCACGGGAAAGCCGGACACGCCCTCCTGTTCGCAGTGCCACGGCGACAAGCCTCGCAATGCGGGGCGCACGCCGACCGGAAAATCAATCGAGCCGATGGCCGTATCGGCTACCCCGACACGCTACACCGACGCAGCCAAAGTGGAGAAATGGTTTCGTCGAAACTGCAACGAAGTACTTGGCCGGGCATGCACGCCCGCCGAAAAGGGCGACTGGCTCGCCTACATGATCTCGCAATAGCGACAACCGATCCAACTGGAGAAAAACCATGGTGCTTACGATCCGTCCCGTTGCCGCGGCACTCTTCCTGATCTTCTTCTCGGCCCTGCTGCTCGACCGGGCCCAAGCGGGCAGCGGACATTACTATCCCCCGGTGACCGACAAGCTCACGCAGGATGAATGCGGCAGCTGCCACATGGCCTTCCCTGCGGCCCTGCTGCCGGCGCGCTCCTGGCAACGGATCATGGGCGGTCTCGCCGACCACTTTGGCGACGACGCGAGCCTGGACCCTGCCGCCACGGCGCATATCACCCGCTACCTCACCGACAACGCGGCTGACGGCGCAGGCTCCCGCCATGCCCGAAAATTGATGCGCGGCATCGATCAAGCGAACCCGCCACTTCGAATAACCGAATTGCCAAAGTGGGTCTCCGAGCATCGCGAGATATCACCACGTGAATGGAAAAGCAAGGATGTCGGCTCGAAGGCCAACTGCACCGCCTGTCATGTCGATGCTTCGAAGGGTTATTTCGAGGACGACTGAAACGCGAGTCGGAGATGAAGATGAAAACCCTCCTTGGCGGCTTCGTCGTGCTCGTTACGCTGTGCTGGGCCCAGGCACGAGGTGCCAACCCCACCCCCGCGCCGTACAGCCTCTGGGTGCTGCGCGAGGACGCGCTCTATCTGAGCGGCCTCTTGTCGATCGCGCTGATGTCGCTCGCCATGGTGCTGGCAACACGACCCGCCCCACTGGAAAAGGCATTCAATGGCATGGACAAGGTCTACCGGACGCACAAGTGGGCGGGCATTCTCGCGGTGGCGTTTGCCGCCGCGCACTGGCTCGTCGAGATGTCGGGCGATCTCATCAAGGCGCTCGTCGGCCGCTCCGGCAGGCTTCCCAAGGAGCATCTCGGCGGCTTCCTCGACATCCTCCGGGACCTCGCGAAAGACCTCGGCGAATGGGCGATCTATGCTGCCATCGCAATGCTTGCAATCACGCTCTGGAAGCGATTCCCCTTCAATGTTTGGCGCACCCTCCACAGGCTCATGCCGATCATCTATCTGACGCTCGCATTCCACGCCCTGGCGCTTGCCCCGCTGGCGTACTGGCAGGAACCTGTCGGGATCTTGTTGGCGGCACTCCTTGCCGCCGGCACTTTCGCCAGCATTCATGTCCTCGCGGGCAGGGTCGGTCGCTCCAGACGACATGCCGGGCATATCGCAAGCCTCGGTACCCTCTCGCCCGATCTCACCGAGGTCGACTGCAAGCTGGATTCCGCCTGGCCTGCACACAGGCCAGGTCAATTCGCCTTCGTGACCTTCTCGCGGGGCGAAGGCGCACATCCCTTCACGATTGCCAATGCGCCACAATCGGATCGCACGATCACGTTCGAGATCAAGGGGCTCGGCGACTACACCACGGATCTGGCCGCGAAACTCCGCGTGGGACAGCCGATCGAGGTCGAAGGGCCATATGGGTGCTTCGACATTCCTCGCCGTAGCAATACATCCGAGCAGATCTGGGTCGCCGCCGGCATCGGCGTGACCCCTTTCCTTGCCTGGCTGGAGGCGCTCGCAAGGCAGCCGGCCAAGGCGCCTCGCGCACATCTGTACTATTGCGTTCGCAATCGCGATAAAGACCCGTTCGTGCCCCGTCTCGAATCCGCCTGCGCGGGCATTTCTGCGATCGAGCTGAGCGTGATCAGCAGCGACCGTGACCCGCCGCTTGATGCCACCCTCCTCGCGAGCCATCACAAGAGTAGCCTGGAGATCTGGTTCTGCGGGCCCATGGGCCTCATCGAGTCACTCAAGACGGGACTGCGGTCGAGCGGATTGAGATGCCGATTCCATCAGGAAGCGTTCGAGTTGCGCTGAAGCCCCGGGGGTATCCAGTCGTCGAGAGGCACGAAGGCTCCAGTCCGCGATCCGCCCACCCCAGTTCTCAAAGGATCTCATGCCGGTGCGAGCCCATTGCCGCAGTTCAGGTCTCGAGCGCACAAACAGCAACGGCGCCCCAGGGGCGCCGTTGCTGTTTTATTTGGGGCGACATACCGGGATCGAACCGGTGACAACTGGAGCCACAATCCAGTGCTCTACCAACTGAGCTAATGCCGCCACTACCACTGAGCGCCGAAGAAAGTCGTCGCTCCGAAGACACTTGGCCTGCCCGACAGGAATCGAACCTGTAACCCCCGGCTTAGAAGGCCGGTGCTCTATCCAGTTGAGCTACGGGCAGACAATTCCGCGGGCAACTCGAGGGGCAGCTCTGGTCGGGGTGGAGGGATTCGAACCCCCGACATCTTGCTCCCAAAGCAAGCGCGCTACCGGACTGCGCTACACCCCGAGAGCCGCGAATAATACACACAGCCCGACCCAGCGTCAAACGTATTTGATCGGTCGCGTGATGAGTGGCCAAGCATGGCTTAGCACTTGCTAGCAGACCGGTTTTTCTGCTATTAAAGCCACTCTTTTACCCACCGGAAGTTGCTCTCATGGCCGAAGAGACTCTGCACAAACAATTCCCCCCCTATGTACCTGCGAAGGGAGAGGAGTACATGAGCGAGAAGCAGCTCGCACACTTCCGTGACATCCTCGAAACACTCAAGCAGGAGCTGGTTGGTGATATCGAGCGTACGGTCCATACGATGCAGGATGAGGCAACGGTTTTCGCCGATCCGAATGATCGCGCCAGCCAGGAATCCGACATTGCGCTCGAACTGCGCAACCGGGATCGCGAGCGCAAGCTCATCAAGAAGATCGACGAGACCCTCAACCGTATCAATGAAGGTGAGTACGGTTACTGCGACAGCTGCGGCGTGGAAATCGGCCTGAAGCGCCTTGAAGCACGTCCTACGGCCACGATGTGCATCGACTGCAAGACCCTCGAGGAGATTCGCGAACGCCAGGTCGCGAAGTAGGCGCAGCGCGGGCCCGCAGAGCCCGCGGGCAGGCTTCGGCGGTAACGCTGTAGCGGCAATGATGCAACGAATAAAAGGGACGCCGAGGCGTCCCTTTTGCATATCGCCTCTTGGCTGCTTCAGGTGCTTGCGTTGCCTTCGATCAGCGCCTTCATGCTGAGGCGGATCCGACCCTTCTCGTCGGTCTCGAGCACCTTTACGCGAACGACCTGGCCTTCCTTGAGATAGTCGGAAACGTTGTTCACGCGCTCGTTGGCGATCTGCGAGACGTGCAGCAGGCCGTCGCGGCCGGGCAGCACGCTGACGATCGCACCGAAGTCGAGAATACGCAGTACGGTGCCTTCATAGACGCGACCGACCTCGACTTCCGCGGTAATCTCTTCGATCTTCGCCTTGGCTGCCTGTGCGCCTTCCGAACTCACCGACGAAATCGTGATCGAGCCGTCGTCCTCGATCTCGATGACCGTGCCCGTCTCTTCCTGCAGACCGCGGATAACCGCCCCGCCCTTGCCGATCACGTCGCGGATCTTCTCGGGATTGATCTTCATGGTCAGCATGCGCGGTGCGTAGTCCGACACTTCGCCACGTCCTTCGGCAAGCGCGTCCTTCATGAGCTGGAGGATATGCAGGCGGCCTTCCTTGGCCTGCTCCAGCGCGATCTTCATCACGCTCGGGCTGATGCTGTCGATCTTGAGGTCCATCTGCAGACCGGTCACCCCGTCTTCGGTACCCGCGACCTTGAAGTCCATGTCGCCGAGGTGATCCTCGTCACCAAGGATGTCGGTCAGCACTGCAAAGCGACCACCGTCCTTGATCAAGCCCATGGCGATACCGGCAACGGCGCTCTTGAGCGGCACGCCCGCATCCATCATCGCCAGCGAACCGCCGCACACCGATGCCATCGAGCTGGAGCCGTTCGATTCGGTGATCTCGGAGACCACACGGATGGTGTACGAGAAATCCTGCGGGGCCGGCAGCACAGCCGCCAGCGAGCGCTTGGCAAGACGCCCATGACCGATCTCGCGACGCTTGGGCGAACCGAAACGCCCCGCCTCGCCGGTCGAGAACGGCGGGAAGTTGTAGTGCAGCAGGAAACGGTCGCGGTATTCGCCGGCCAGTGCGTCGATGATCTGCTCGTCGCGGCCGGTGCCGAGCGTGGTCACCACGATGGCCTGCGTTTCGCCACGGGTGAACAGGGCCGAGCCGTGGGTGCGGGGCAGCACGCCGACGCGGATGTCGATCGGACGAACGGTGCGCGTGTCGCGGCCGTCGATACGCGGCTCGCCATTGAGGATGCGGCTGCGCACCACCTCGGCTTCGATGTCAAAGAGGATGTTCTTGAGCTCGTTGTCGGACGGCGGGATCTCCACACCCTCGCTGACCGCATTGCGAACGGCCTTGCGGATCTCGTTCAGGCGCTGGGTACGCTCCTGTTTGCTGGTCAGCTTGAAGGCATCGGCGATCTGCGAAGCAGCCAGTTCCTTGACGCGCGCGATCAGCGCTTCGTCCTTGGCTGGCGCTTGCCAGTCCCACTCGGGCTTGCCCGCCACTTCGACCAGTTCGTTGATGGCCTGGATCGCGGCCTGCATCTGCTGATGACCGAACACCACGCCGCCAAGCATCACGTCTTCGGCGAGTTCCTGAGCCTCCGATTCCACCATCAGCACACCGACCTCGGTACCGGCGACGATCAGATTCAGTTTGCTGGTCTGCAGCTGCGTGGCGGTCGGGTTGAGAATGTATTCGCCATTGTCGTAACCGACGCGGCAGGCACCGATCGGCCCGCTGAAGGGAATCCCCGAGATTGCCAGGGCCGCCGAGGCACCGATCATCGCCGGAATGTCCGAATCCACTTCGGGATTCAGCGACATCACCTGCACGATGACCTGCACTTCGTTGTAGAAGCCTTCCGGAAAGAGCGGACGAATCGGGCGATCGATAAGACGGCAGGTAAGGATCTCCTTCTCGGTAGGGCGTCCTTCGCGCTTGAAGAAGCCACCCGGGATGCGGCCTGCCGCATAGACCTTCTCGACATAGTCAACGGTCAGCGGGAAGAAGTCCTGGCCCGCGCGCGCTTCCTTGGCCGCAACGACGGTGGCGAGCACGACGGTATCATCGACGTTTACCAGGACGGCACCATGTGCCTGGCGAGCGATCTCGCCGGTTTCCATGATGACTGTGTGAGCGCCGTACTGAAATGATTTTTGAATAGCTTTAGGCAAAGGGATTTCCTCTCATTAGCTGATGTGCAGCACTAGGTGGCTGCACCGGCCGGATATCGATCCGAGTGGATCAGACCGACCAAAAACAAAGCCGGCGCGGCCCTGCAAGGCTCGCGCCGGCTTGACTGAATGACCTGCCCGCAAATTGCAGCAAGGGCATGCCAAGTCGCCAGACTTTACTTACGAAGACCCAGACGCTCGATCAGGCCACGATAGCTGTCGGCGTTGGTCCGCTTCAGATAGTCCAGCAGTTTGCGACGCTGGCTGACCATCTTGAGCAGACCACGGCGGGAGTGGTGATCCTTGGCGTGCGACTTGAAGTGCCCGGTCAAGCCGTTGATACGTGCGGTCAAGAGCGCGACCTGGACTTCGGGAGAACCGGTGTCGCCCTGAGCGCGCTGGAAATCGGCAACGATTTGCGTTTTTTGTGCGGATTCGAGAGCCATGTGCTTGTTTACTCTTTACTCAGTTGTTTCTGCATTTCAGAAAACGCGGATTATACCTGCGCTGTCCGCGCAAGCTCAAGAAAGATCATGCTTTTTCTTCCCGAGCTTGCGTCGAAACCAGCCGCAAAGGGACCATGAAACCGTCCGCGCGCAATTCGGCAAGACCGACGAAACCATCCGGCCCGTATGCCCTACAACGCCCACTGCCGGCTGCCGCGCGTGTCAGCTTGCCGCCATTGAGCAATATTCCTGATTCGATATCATCCAGCCGTTCGATCGGCAAGTCGGCCAGCAAGGCATCGACCGGGGCGAGCAAGGCGTCCCGTCCGGCCTCGTCTGCCATTTCGAGCGCCTCGAAGGTAATTGCTGCCTTCGCTTCGTACGGACCGATCGAAATGCGTCGCAAGCCGCGAAGATGCGCACCGCACCCCAGAACACGACCGATATCCTCGGCCAGAGTTCGAATGTAGGTGCCCTTGCTGCAGCGAACCTCCATGACGAAGCCATCGCTCGTCGTCGAGACGACCTTCAGGTCATGGATGGTCACGCGGCGCGCACTGCGCTCGAGTTCGATACCGGCACGCGCGTACTCGTACAAGGGCTTACCGTCCCGCTTGAGTGCCGAATACATCGGCGGAACCTGATCGATTTCGCCGACGAAGGACGCACAGGCCCGCTCGATCCCGACCGCATCCACCGCAACGGGAAGCGTCTCGAGCACCTCGCCCTCGGCATCGCCAGTGGTGGTCCTGAGGCCCAGACGGACATCTGCGACATAGCCCTTGTCGGCATCGAGCAGGGTCTGCGAGAACTTGGTTGCCTCACCGAAGGTCAGCGGCAACAGGCCGGTCGCCATCGGATCGAGCGTGCCGGTGTGTCCCGCCTTTGCC
Source organism: Zoogloeaceae bacterium (assembly GCA_024235595.1). Classification (GTDB taxonomy): domain Bacteria; phylum Pseudomonadota; class Gammaproteobacteria; order Burkholderiales; family Rhodocyclaceae; genus Cognatazoarcus. Next base: position 162,626 of record JACKMC010000003.1, read on the forward strand.
GCATTCAGCAGGCGGCGCGCCTTCTGCAGCGCGTCGTTCGAGGACATGCCATAGGGCTTGTCAAGCATAAGCACGCCATTCACAGGCCGGCGCGCAGGCCGACGTCGCTGGTTCATGGCGCGACTCAGGTCTCGTCGTCGTGTTGGTCGGAACGCACCGCCTCGTCGATCAGCCGGGTCAGTCGCGCGCCCTGCTCGATCGACTTGTCGTACTCGAAATGAAGCTGTGGCAAGGTATGGATGCGAATCCGCTTGCCGAGCTCGCGGCGCAAAAAACCGCTCGAGCGCTGCAGCCCTGCCATCACCTCGGCAAGGCCTTCCTCACCGCCCATCGAGCTGAAGTAAACCTTGGCGTGGGCATAATCCGGCGTCACCTGAACCTCGGTGATCGAGATCATGCCGACCCGTGGATCCTTCAACTCGAGCCTGATCAGCTCGGCCAGCTCGCGCCGGATCTGTTCGGCAACGCGCTGGCTGCGGGAGAACTCCTTTGGCATCGCTTAGAGAGACCTTGCGACTTCGCGGATTTCGAAGACTTCGAGCTGGTCGCCTTCCTGGATATCGTTGAAGTTGCGAAGTGTGAGGCCGCATTCGAAGTTCGAACGCACTTCCTTGACGTCGTCCTTGAATCGCTTCAGTGATTCCAGCTCACCGGTATGGATGACGGTGTGGTTGCGCAGCAAGCGAACCTGCGATCCGCGCTTGACCAGCCCTTCGAGCACGTAACAACCGGCGATCGAACCGACCTTCGAAACATGGAAGACCTGACGGATCTCGACGAGGCCGATGATTTCTTCGCGTTTCTCGGGCGAGAGCATACCGGAGAGCGCCGAGCGCACCTCATCCACAGCGTCGTAGATGATGTTGTAGTAACGGATATCGACCCCGAAGGTCTCCGCAAGCTTGCGTGCGCCGGCCTCGGCACGCACGTTGAAACCGATCAGCACCGCGCCCGAAGCCTGTGCGAGGTTGATATCGGATTCGCTGATCGCGCCAACCGCCGAGTGGATGACATTGACCTTCACTTCGTCGGTTGAGAGCTTGAGCAGGGACTGGACCAAGGCCTCTTGCGAACCCTGCACGTCGGCCTTGATGATGAGCGGCAGCGACTTGACCTCGCCCTCGGACATCTGTTCGAACATCGTCTCCAGCTTCGAGGCCTGCTGCTTGGCGAGCTTGACGTCGCGGAACTTGCCCTGGCGAAACAGCGCGATCTCCCGCGCCTTGCGCTCGTCGGCGAGGCCCAGCACTTCGTCGCCAGCGCCCGGAACATCCGAAAGGCCGAGAATCTCAACAGGAATGGACGGCCCTGCTTCCTCGATCGGCTTTCCGTTCTCGTCGAGCATCGCCCGCACCCGGCCAAACGTCGCCCCGACGAGCAGCACGTCGCCCTTGCGCAGGGTACCCGACAGCACCAGCAAGGAGGCAACCGGGCCGCGACCCTTGTCGAGACGCGCCTCGATAACCAAGCCCTTCGCCGGCGTCTCTTTCGGCGCAGTCAATTCCAGCACCTCGGCCTGCAGTAGGATCGCCTCGAGCAGGGCATCCACACCCTGGCCGGTCTTGGCGGACACCGGCACGAACATCACGTCGCCACCATACTCTTCAGGCAGCACGTTCTCGGCGATCAGTTCCTGCTTGACGCGTTCGAGGTTCGCATCGGGCTTGTCGATCTTGTTCACCGCAACCACCAGCGGCACATTCGCGGCGTGCGCATGGTGAATCGCTTCACGTGTCTGAGGCATCACGCCATCGTCGGCGGCAACCACGAGAATCACGATATCGGTCGCCTTGGCACCGCGGGCACGCATTGCCGTAAATGCCTCGTGACCGGGGGTGTCGAGGAATGTCACCATGCCACGATCCGTTTGCACGTGATATGCGCCGATGTGCTGGGTGATGCCGCCGACCTCACCCGCGGCGACCTTCGCCGTGCGGATGTAGTCGAGCAGCGACGTCTTGCCGTGGTCGACGTGGCCCATCACGGTCACCACCGGGGCACGCGGTTCGACTGCAACATCCTTGTGTTCTTCGCTTTCCACGAGGAAGGCGTCCGGATCGTCCAGCTTCGCTGCGTGGGCGATGTGACCCATCTCCTCGACCACGATCATCGCGGTTTCCTGGTCAAGCACCTGGTTGATGGTGACCATCGATCCCATTTTCATCAGGGTCTTGATCACTTCGGTCGCCTTGACTGCCATCTTGTGGGCAAGGTCGCCGACCGAAATCGTTTCCGGCACATGCACCTCGCGCGCGATCGGCTCCGATGGAGCCTGGAACGCCTGGCGGTCCTGGCCAGCGCTGCCGCCACGCTGATTTCGTCCACTGCCACCACGCGGCCCACCCTTCCAGGCGCCACCGGTGTCACTGGTCTTGGTTTTCAGCCCACCACGACGCCTGCTGGTATCCTCGGTCTTGGTCGGTGCACGCTTGGCATCCTTGCGCACCCCCTTTTCCTCGGTCTTCGCAGGCTTGTGCAGCGTACCCGATGTTGCCTTGGCCTTCTCCTCGGCAGCTTCGCGGGCCTTTCGCTCCTCGTCGGCACGGCGCGCTTCGGCTGCCGCCCGGGCCCGCAGTTCGCGCTCTTGCTTCGCCAGCTTGTCCGCAGCCTGGCGTGCAGCCAGCGCTGCACCACGTTCGGCTTCACGACGACGCGCTTCCAGTTCCTCCTGGCCAAGCACGTCCGCAAGCGTCTTGGGCGCCGCACTCTCGACCGACGCCGGCTCGGAATTCGCGTTTGGCGACGGCGCGGCCTCGGCCGGCTTTGCCTCGGGCTCGGGTTCGACCACGGGCGCCTCGGGCTCGAGTGCCACAACAGTTTCGGGCTCTGGCTCTGGCTCGGCCGGGGCCTGGACCACCGGCGCTACCACGACTTCGGGCTCGGGCTCGGGCTCGACAGGCCGCTGGGGCTCGGGTTCTGCCACCACGGCCGATTGGGTCGTCACTGCGTCCTCAAGCGCCTGCTCGACGACCTCTTCGTCGCTCGACTGGGCCGCATCCGCGAGCAGTTCATCGCGCTTCACGAAAACACGCTTCTTGCGCACCTCGACCTGCACGGTCCGGGCGCGACCAGTGGAGTCGGTCGCCTTGATCTCCGAGGTCTGCTTGCGCGTCAGGGTGATCTTCGATTTGCCCTGGCTCTCGCCGTGCGCGCGACGCAAGTACTCGAGCAGACGCGCCTTGTCCTGCTCGCTGAGCAGGTCGCTGGCGTTGTTCTTGTCGACACCAGCCTTCTGGAGTTGCTCAAGCAGCGCGGAGGCCGGCATCTTGAGTTCGCCGGCAAACTGGGTAACGCTCATTTGGTCCATACTGCTCCCTCCGTCATTGCTCGAACCAGTGCGCACGGGCAACGGTAATCAGTGCCGTAGCGCGCTCTTCGTCGATACCGGCCATTTCAACCAGCTCGTCGACTGCCAGATCGGCAAGATCGTCGCGCGTGCGCACATCGTGCTGTGCAAGGCTGGCGGCCAGTTGTTTATCCATTCCATCAAGGGAGAGCAGATCTTCCGAGACGTTTTCAAGTTGCTCTTCCGTGACGATTGCCTCGGTCAAAAGTACGTTCCGGGCGCGATTGCGCAACTCGTTGACCGTATCTTCGTCGAAGGCCTCGATCTCAAGCATCTCCGCAAGCGGAACGTAAGCCACTTCCTCGATGGACGAGAAACCCTCGTCGATGAGGATGTCGGCCACTTCCTCATCGACATCCAGTTTTTCCATGAACAGGCCGCGCACGTCAGCGTGCTCCTGCTCGGAACGCTGCGCGGACTCTTCGACCGTCATCAGGTTGATCGCCCAGCCGGTGAGCTCCGAGGCGAGTTTTACGTTCTGGCCGTTACGGCCGATCGCGATCGCGAGATTGTTCTCGTCAACCACCACATCCATGCTGTGCGCCTCCTCGTCCACCACGATGGAGGTCACTTCGGCGGGCTGCAGGGCAGCAATCACGAACTGGGCCGGGTCGGCCGCCCACAGCACGATATCGATATTTTCGCCACCGATCTCGTTACGCACCGCGGTCACCCGCGAGCCGCGCAGGCCGACACAGGTGCCGATCGGATCCACGCGCGGATCGTTCGATTTCACGCCGATCTTGGCGCGCAGCCCCGGATCACGGGCACAGGCCTTGATCTCGAGGAGACCATCCTCGATCTCCGGGACTTCGAGATCGAACAGCTTCACCAGGAATTCGGGCGAGGTGCGCGAGAGAATCAGCTGCGGCCCCCTGGCACTGCGGTCGATACGCAGGAGGAAGGCCTTGACACGGTCGCCAACCCGCAGATTCTCGCGAGGAATCATCTGGTCGCGCGGCAAAATGGCTTCCATCCTGCCCACTTCGATGACCGCGTTGCCCCGCTCCATGCGCTTGATGCTCCCGGACACAAGGTGCTCCTTGCGTTCCAGGAAATCGTTGAGGATCTGCTCGCGCTCGGCATCGCGGATCTTCTGCAGGATGACCTGTTTCGCTGCCTGGGCACCTATGCGTCCGAAATCGATCGGCTCCAGCGGCTCTTCGACGTAATCGTCCACCTGGACGTCACCGACTTCCTCGCGAGCGTCGATGAGGCCGATCTCGGCCTCATCGTTGGTCACCTCTTCGTCGGGCAGGACCCTCCAGCGACGATAGGATTCGTAGTCGCCCGTCTCGCGATCGATCGTCACACGCACGTCGGCGTCGTCATGGATGCGCTTTTTCGTAGCGGATGCGAGTGCGGACTCGAGCGCTGCGAAGACAATGTCCTTCGCAACGTTCTTTTCGCGCGCCAGTGCGTCCACAAGCAGCAGAATTTCGCGGCTCATTGTTCAGGTCTCCACATCCGTATGCTTAAAACTGGGGAACAAGGCGGGCTTTCTCAACCTCGTCGAAGGGAAAGGATCGCTCACCGGCATCCGTGTTCAGGACCACCATGCCATCCCTCAAGCCTTCGAGCACGCCGCTGAAATTTCTCTGATTGCCGATCGGCAGCCGGGTCCGGAGCTGTACCTGCTCGCCCTTGAAGCGCTCGAAATCAGATTCCTTCTTTAGTGGGCGATCCAGGCCCGGCGAAGACACCTCGAGGCGGTCGTAATCGACATTCTCGACTTCGAAAACCCGCGTGAGCTGGTTGCTCACGGTAGCGCAGTCGTCCACGGTTATTCCGCGCTCGATGTCGATGAACACCCGCATCAGACGCCCTTTCGGCGATGTCTCCAGGTCGACGAGCTCGTATCCGAGGCCGCCCACCACCTGCTCGACCAATCCGACCAGATCCATAATGGAACCCACAAATAAAAAAATGGGCTTGACGCCCATTCCTGTTGTACTCAACCGGAAAAACGTGCCTCGACGGCAATCGGGCCATCAAAGCCGGTGGAGTATAGCAGTGCCCTATGGGTGGCGCAAACTCATCGACTCTTTCTTTCGCGTGCAATCGCGCTCTGCGGGACCGGGATGCCCGCCAGCGCACAGGCTTCGCGAACGTCCATTTCCTGCCACATGCCGCGCTTGAGCCTCGCCGGCAGGCGAACCGGGCCATATCTCAGACGCATCAGTCGGCTAACCGTCAATCCAACCGCCTCGAACATGCGCCGCACCTCGCGATTGCGACCCTCGGAAATCGTCACGTGATACCAGTGGTTTACGCCTTCGCCGCCTGCATCGCTGATCTCATTGAAGCGGGCGATTCCGTCCTCGAGCTGGATGCCGTTCTTCAGCAGCTCGATCTGCGACTCGTCGAGCGAACCCAGCAGACGCGCAGCGTATTCACGCTCCAGCTCGTAGCGCGGGTGCATCAGCCTGTTCGCCAGTTCGCCATCATTGGTGAAAAGCAGCAGGCCCGAGGTGTTCACATCCAGCCGTCCGACGGCGATCCAGCGCCCCCTGCGCAACACCGGCAGGCGGTCGAAGACGGAAACCCGCCCTTCCGGATCATCGCGCGATACGATCTCGCCATCGGGCTTGTGATAGACCAGTACCCGCGGCACCTTGATCGCGAACTGCAGATTGACCAGCTTGCCATTGACGCGGACACGGTCGAGCGGACCGATCTTCTGGCCGATGGTCGCGATCTCGCCATTCACCGAGATGCGCCCGGCACCGATCATCTCCTCCACCTCGCGGCGGGAAGCGACCCCGGTCTGTGCCAGCACCTTCTGCAGCCGCTCGGGCTCGGCATCGGCGCCAGCGCCGCCACGGCGCTTCGGTGCGGCCGCCGGCCCTGGACCATGGCGCAGCTCCTCAGCCTTCGGGGGTCTCGGTGTCGCCGGCCTCGGGCGACTCGATTTGCGGTAATTCGACAAGATCCATGATCCTTTCAATTTCGGTTAGCGGCGGCAGCTCGGTCAGGCTCAGCAAGCCGAGATCATCGAGAAATCGCCGCGTCGTTGCCAGAAGCGCTGGTCGCCCCGGCTGGTCGCGGTGACCGACGACGTCTACCCAGCCACGCGACTCGAGGGTCTTGATGACGTTTGTTGACACCGCGACACCGCGAATTTCTTCGATGTCACCACGCGTCACCGGCTGGCGATAAGCAATGATTGCCAGTGTTTCGAGCACCGCTCGGGAATACCGGGGCGGTCGCTCATCCTTGAGACGATCGAGATAGGCCTGGTATTCGGGGCGGGTGCGAAAACGCCAGCCGCCTGCCACCTGCACGAGCTCGATGCCGCGATCAGACCACATTTCGCGCAACTCCTCCAGCAGGCGGCGCACCAGGTCGGCGCCCGGGTCCTCCTCGAACAACTGCCTCAAGCGGGCCACGGAAAGCGGTGTCTGTGCGGCGAACAACGCGGTTTCGAGGATCAGCTTGAAGGATTCAGGCGAATTCGGGGTCTGCATCGGTCAGTTTCACGTAAATAGGCGCGAACGGCTCGTTCTGGGTGCAGGCAACCAGCCGCTCCTTGACCAGTTCCAGCACGGCAAGAAAGCCCACCACCAACGCGGGAACGCCCAGGGCGCTGTCGAAAAGCGTATCGAAAGCGACAAACTCGCCGCCCTGAAGCCTGCGCATGATCGAGATCATGTGCTCGCGCACCGACAGCTCTTCGCGATTCACGCGGTGATGCTGGGTGAGCCGGGCCTTGCGCACCATGCGCAGCCAGGCATGCTGGAGGTCGTGCAGGCTGACCTCGGGTTGGCGCTCCACGACCTTTTCGGCGACATACACACTGATCCATTCGAAATCGCGCTCGACACGCGGCATCGCGTCCAGCTTGGCCGCCGCGAGCTTGGTCTGTTCGTACTCCAGCAGGCGCCGCACCAGTTCCGCACGCGGGTCGACGCCGTCGTCCTCGCTCTCGGCTGCGGGCCGCGGCAACAGCAGGCGGGACTTGATCTCCAGCAGCATGGCCGCCATGAGAAGATACTCCGCAGCCAGCTCGAGATTGCTCGATCGCATTGCCTCGACATAGACGAGGTACTGCGCCGTGAGCGGCGCCATCGGAATGTCGAGGACATTGAGGTTGGCCTTGCGGATCAGGTAGAGCAGCAGATCCAGCGGCCCCTCGAAGGCATCGAGAATGATCTCCAGCGCACCGGGCGGAATGTAGAGATCCTTTGGAAACTCCATCAGCGGCTCGCCGTACAGGCGCGCCACCGCCGCCAGTTGGGCGGGCGTTTCAACCGGGACGAGCTCAAGGGGCAAATTCATTCGCGGCACATCGTCAATCGCGGGCCAGGCTTAACCGGCGGGCCCGGATCAACCGTAATCGAGCCCCATGGCCTCGCGGACGTCGCGCATCGTCTCCTGCGCCAGCTTGCGCGCCCGCTCGCCACCATCGGCAATGATGTTGCGCACCAGGGTGGGATCTTCCACGTAGGGCTGAGCGCGCTCGCGCATGTCGGCCTGTTCCTTGAGAATCGCTTCGAGCACCGGTTGCTTGCAGTCCAGGCAGCCGATCCCCGCGCTTCGGCAGCCCTCCTGCACCCACGCGCGGGTCGCATCGTCGCTGTAAATCTGGTGGAACTGCCATACCGGACATTTGTCCGGATCGCCCGGATCGGTGCGCCTCACACGTGCAGGATCGGTCTGCATGGTGCGAATCTTCTTGGTAATGGATTCCGCCTCTTCACGCAAGAAAATCGTGTTGCCATAGGACTTTGACATCTTGGTGCCGTCAAGGCCGGGCATCTTCGCCGCCTCGGTAAGCAATGCGTCCGGCTCCGCGAGGATCATCTTGCCGCCGCCCGCCAGGTGCCCGTAGAGGCGTTCGCGGTCGCCCAGGCTGAGGTTCTGGGTCTCCTCGAGAAGCGCGTGCGCCTGTTCGAGCGCCGTCTCCTCCCCGTCCTGCAGGAATCGGGTACGCAACTCCTCATAGAGCTTGGCCCGCTTGGAGCCGAGCTTGCGCACCGCTTCGCGCGCTTTCTCCTCAAAGCCGGGCTCCCGTCCGTACAGGTGGTTGAAGCGCCTCGCCACCTCGCGGGTGAATTCCACATGGGGCACCTGGTCCTCACCCACCGGAACCTTGTCGGCGCGATAGATCAGGATGTCGGCAGACTGCAACAGCGGATAGCCGAGGAAACCGTAGGTCGATAGATCCTTGTCGCTGAGCTTTTCCTGCTGGTCCTTGTAGGTCGGCACGCGTTCCAGCCAACCAAGCGGGCACATCATCGAAAGCAGCAGATGCAGTTCGGCGTGCTCGGGCACCCGGGACTGGATGAACAAGGTCGCCTGCGCAGGATCCACGCCCGCAGCCAGCCAATCCACCAGCATGTCCCAGACGCTTTCCTCGATCACCCGCGGGTCATCGTATGCGGTGGTCAGTGCATGCCAGTCGGCAACGAAGAACAGGCAGGGATACTCCGCCTGCAGTTTTACCCAATTCTTGAGGACGCCATGATAGTGGCCGAGATGGAGACGGCCGGTTGGCCGCATGCCGGAGAGAACGCGTTCTGCGTACATGAGGATGTCTAAATTCCGAAAACAAGGTCAAGAGAATAGCGGAACAGGGCCACCAGGGGCCCGAGCACCGCCTCGAGCATGCCGGTAAACAGCAGCACCAGAAGAATTGGAAAGCCGTACGGCTCGAGCTTGGCGAAGCTGATCGCCAAGCGGTTCGGCAACAGACTGACCGCAATCCGTCCGCCGTCGAGCGGCGGCACCGGAATGAGGTTGAGGAACATCAGGATGGCGTTGATCTGCACCCCCGCGTCGGCCATCTTCATTGCCGGGATACGGTAGGCCGTATCGCCCATGCGCAGCGCAATGCCGAACATCAGGGCCCAGCCTATCGCCATCAGCAGGTTCGCGAACGGCCCCGCCGCCGCGACCCACAGCATGTCCGCCTTGGGCCGGCGCAGCCTGCCGAAGCTCACCGGCACCGGCTTGGCCCAGCCGAACAGCATTCCCCCACCGAACAACGAGCTCACAGCGAGGATCAGGCCCGGCACCAGCAAGGTACCGACCGGATCGATATGACTGAGCGGATTGAGCGTGATCCGCCCCGCCTGCTCGGCGGTGGGGTCGCCGAAATGGCGCGCCACATAGCCGTGCGCAGCCTCGTGCAGGGTAATGGCGAAGAGCACCGGGATCGCCCAGATCGCCAGGGTGGATATCAATTGTTCCATCAAATGCTTCGGAAGATCCCGGAAAAGCCTCGCATTCTAGCAGACGCTCCGCCCCGCCTCAGTCGGCAGACAGTCCGAATGGTTCGAGCGAGCCGCGCCCGGCCCGCACAAGCTCGGGTACGCCGGAAGTCAGATCGATCACCGAAGTCGCCTCGGCACCGCAATAGCCGGCCTCGATGACCAGGTCGAGCTGCTTGCCCAGGCGATCGCGGATCTCTTCCGGGTCGGTGAGCGGCAAATCCTCGTCGGGCAGCAGCAGGGTCGAGCTGAGGAGCGGCTCGTTGAGTTCGACCAGCAGCGCGCTGATCAGCGGATGCTCGGGCACCCGCAAGCCGATGGTCTTGCGTTTCGGGTGCAGTACCCTGCGCGGCAACTCCTTGGTCCCCTCCAGAATGAAGGTGTAGGGACCAGGAGTCGTTGCCTTGAGCAGACGGTACTGGGCATTGTCCACCCGCGCGTAGGTGGCGATCTCGGAGAGATCGCGCACCAGCAGGGTGAAGTGATGGCGCTCTCCGACGCCCCGGATCCGCCTGATGCGCTCGAGCAAGGATGCATCGCCGGTATGCCCGGCCAGCGCATAGGCCGAATCCGTGGGCAGCGCCGCGAGGCCTCCGCTGCGAATGATTTCGGCGGCCTGCCTTATGAGGCGCGGCTGCGGTTGTTCGCTGTGGATGCTGAAAAACTGTGCCATTTACCGGGTCTTCAATGAATAGGTTCCGCGCTGCTCCACGGCAAAGCGGGTCCATACGGGTTCAAGGTCGGGCGGCAAGGCTTCACTGCCGCCAATATCGGCCGGACTCTCGTCCGGGCCATGAAAATCGGAGGCGCGCGAGGCCAGCAGCCCATGGCGTCTCGCAAGCGTCGCGATGCGCTCGACTTCACCGTCGAGCGGGCAACCCGAGACCACCTCCATCGCCTCGCCGCCGAGCGCGATGAACTCTTCGATGAGCGTTTCCAGTTCCCCGCCGTCGAGGCGATACCTGCCGGGGTGAGCGATGACCGCAACGCCGCCCGCGGCGCGAATCCAGCCCACCGCATCGGCGAGCGACGCCCATTCGTGCTCGACGTAGCCCGGCTTGCCCTTCGCGAGATAGTAACGAAAGACCGTCTGCACGTCGGCCATCAGCCCCGTGGACACGATATGGCGGGCAAAATGGGCACGGCTGACCAGCGCCGGATTTCGCGCGAAGCGGCGGGCGCCCTCGAACGCACCATGGATGCCGGCTCTATCGAGCTCCGCCGACATGCGCCTGGCGCGCTCGTCGCGCCCCAAGCGCAGCGCCTCGAGCCCGGTGAGCAACCGCGGATTGGCGGGATCGATGCCCAGCCCGACGATATGCACGGTATCGCCGCGCCAGGTCACCGAAATCTCCACCCCTGGCAACAGCATCATGCCGAGCCTGGAAGCGGCCTCGGCCGCTTCGGCCAGGCCACCGGTCTCGTCGTGATCGGTCAGCGCAAGCAACTCCACCCCGTTTGCCACGGCGCGATGCACCAGTTCAGTGGGCGTGAGCCACCCATCCGAAACCGTGGAATGGCTGTGCAGATCGGCGTTGAAGGGCTTCATTCAGACCTCTCCTGGCGAGACCGGCTGCCCGACGAGGAGAAAATCCTCCACTGCGCGAGCGACGGCCAATGGCTGGTCATGATGAAGGTTGTGACCTGAATCGGCGATGACGATTTCGCGAAAATCCCGAAAGCACGCCTTTGCCTGCCGATGATCGTCATCGCGCACACCCAACTTGCGTCGCAACACGGGGTCGTGCGGCACCAGCCACAACACCCGCGCACTGACCCTGCGCCAACAGGCGAGGGTCTCGGCCCGTCGATAGAGCACCGGGTTGACCCGCCGGTGCGCAGGATCCGCAGCGTGGCCTACGGTGCCATCCGTCGCGACCTCGCCAAGATGCTCCGCCAGAAAAATCGCCTGCCCTCGATCGAGGCGAGGATTGTCTCTTTGCAGGCGCGAGGCGAACTCTTCGAGGTTCGAATAGCGCCGAAACCCGACCGGTGCGCCAAGCTCCTTGAGCCACTTTTCGAATCGGCCCGGCGCTTCGGCGGGCTCGCGGTCGGCGAGCCCGAAGCCGTCCAGCGACACCACCGAAGAGACCCGCGCGGGGCGCACGCCCGCATACATGCAGGCCACGTTCCCGCCCATGCTGTGCCCAAGCAGTCGCACCGGCGCCTCGGGCGACAGCGTATCGACGATGCGGTCGAGATCGGCCAGATAGTCCGGGAACCAGTAGGCATCTCCGGCATGGCCGGATTTGCCGAAACCACGCCAATCGGGGGCCACCACATGCCATTCGGCGGAAAACGCATCGACCAGAAACTGGAAGGTGGCCGACACATCCATCCATCCATGCAACAGCAACAGCAGCGGCGCGCTCTCCTCGCCCCACTCGCGCAAATGGATCGGCACACCCCGCACCTCGATGAATCGACTTCTGGAAGGCTTCATGACGCGATTCTAGCCCGCATTTCCTGCGCTGGCGTGACGCGAGGGCTTCGAGACGCCAGCTTGCGGTGGCACGGTGGCGCGACGATGGTGTGGCCGCCATGAAATCGAGCCGGAGCGCGGGCCCGGATCGCGCTGGGGCGAGCGTCCCGCTGGCCGCAGCCTTGGCGGGACGAGAAACACAGCTTGCCAGCAACCCCTTGCGGGCAATCCCGCCCGATGCTATCGTCCGCCGGTCTCGCGGGAGAGCACTCCCGCCGCAGCTCTCACGCTGCGCAAGATGAGTCGCCGAAGGCGTAACCCCCGGAACCGCTCAGGCAAACAGGACCGCGAGACGAATCGAAACTCTGGAGAGCGATGTGGGCGCGAGACGCGCTGGCACATCCACCGAAGGGGCACGCGGCAACGCTCACCGAGCGCGGCTGCAATCTCTCAGGTAAAAGGGACAGACGGGGTCGTGGCCGATTGGCTGCCGCGCCCCCGTCAATGTTGCCTACACTGAGACCTGAGCCGAGGAGCCCCCGCATGGCCAAGCAGACCCCACTTCACGCCACACACGTTGCCGCCGGAGCGCGGATGGTCGATTTCGCCGGCTGGGACATGCCGGTCAACTACGGCTCGCAGATCGAGGAACACCACGCGGTGCGCCGCGATGCCGGCATGTTCGACGTCTCGCACATGCTTGCCGTGGACGTCGAAGGCGCGGACGCCGAACGATGGCTTCGCGGCCTGCTCGCCAACGACGTTTCGAAACTGCGCACGTCGGGCAAGGCGCTTTACTCGTGCATGCTCAATCCGCAAGGTGGCGTGATCGACGATCTGATCGTGTACTTCTTCGATGAACAGCAGTACCGCATCGTGGTCAACGCGGGCACTGCCGACAAGGACTTGTCGTGGATGCGGCGCAATATCGCCGATACCGGCGCGAACCTCACCCTTGAATCCCGCCGGGACCTCGCGATGATCGCGGTGCAGGGTCCCAACGCCCGCAGCAAGACCTGGTCTGCGTTGCCCGGCAGCGAAGCGGTGAGCGCCGAACTCAAGCCCTTCCAGGCTGCCTGGTTTGACGAGATCCTGATCGCCCGTACCGGCTACACCGGCGAAGACGGCTTCGAACTCACCCTGCCCGCGAACCGTGCGGCCGAAATCTGGACTGCGCTTTCGGCGACTGGTGTTGCGCCCTGCGGCCTTGGCGCCCGCGACACCTTGCGTCTGGAGGCCGGCATGAACCTCTATGGTCAAGACATGGACGATACGGTTTCGCCGCTCGATGCCGGGCTGGCGTGGACGGTGGATTTCAAGGACTCCGGGCGCGACTTCGTTGGCAAGGCGGCGCTGCTCGCCAAGCCCCAGGCCCAGGAGATGCTCGGCCTGATTCTCGACGACAAGGGCGTCCTTCGCGCCCACATGAAGGTATTCACCAGTGCCGGCGAAGGCGAAACCTCGAGCGGCAGCTTTTCACCCACCCTGGAAAAATCCATCGCCTTTGCCCGCCTGCCGCTCGGCACCAGCGCAGGCGAGGCGGTCGAGGTCGAGATCCGTGGCAAGCGGGTGGCTGCGCACACCGTGAAACTGCCCTTCGCCCGCAACGGCAAGGTGCTGGCAGCTTGACAGGCGCGCCGAGCCACCTCGTTCAGAATCCGCTTTCCTTCCTCACCCGTTTTCAATCCGGAGCCCTACGATGAGCAACATCCCCGCCGACCTCAAGTACACCAAGTCCCATGAATGGATCCGCGCCGAAGCAGACGGCAGTCTGACCATCGGCGTGACCGACCATGCGCAGGAAGCCCTCGGCGACGTCGTCTTCCTCGAACTGCCCGAAGAGGGCCGCAGCCTCGCGGCAGGCGAGGCCTGCGCAGTGATCGAATCGGTCAAGGCCGCATCGGACATCTATGCGCCGGTCGCCGGAGAAGTGATCGGCTTCAACCAGGAGGCGGTGGACGCCCCGGAGGCGGTCAACGCCGACGCCTACGCGGCATGGCTGTTCAAGCTCAAGCCCGCCGCGGGCAGCGATCTGTCCGTGCTGCTCGATGCCGCCGGCTACCAGGCCGTGGTCGACGCCGCCTGATACGCGCCGCAGCGGCCGTCCGGCATCCGTCGGGCGGCCCAGCCTTGCCACGAGAATTCCGCCCCCACCCGCCATGCCTGAGATTGCTGCCCACACCATGACCAACGCGCCCCTCTCCGCCCTCGAACAGCGCGATGATTTCGTCGCCCGTCACATCGGACCCAACGCCGACGAAATCGCCACCATGCTGGCTGCCATCGGCGTCCCCAACCTGGATACCCTGATCGACGAGACCGTGCCGAAAAGCATCCGCCTCGATACGCCGCTGCCGATCGCGGGCGCGAAGCCCGAACACGAGGCACTCGCTGAACTCAAGCAGATCGCGGCGAAGAACAAGGTCTTGCGCTCGCTCATCGGCATGGGCTACTACGACACCATCACGCCCAAGGTCATCCTCCGCAACGTGATGGAGAACCCGGGCTGGTACACCGCCTACACACCCTATCAGGCGGAGATCGCCCAGGGCCGTCTCGAGGCATTGCTCAACTACCAGCAGATGGTGGTCGACCTCACCGGCCTCGAACTGGCCAACGCTTCGCTGCTGGACGAAGCCACGGCCGCCGCCGAAGCGATGGCGATGGCCCGCCGGGTGAGCAAGTCGAAATCGAATGCATTCTTCGTCGATGAAGACGCTTTCCCGCAGACCATCGATGTCATCCGTACCCGGGCCGGCTATTTCGGCTTTGAAGTGGTGCTCGGCAAGGCCGCCGATGCGGGCCAGCACGAGGTCTTCGGGGCGCTGCTGCAATACCCCAATGCGCGCGGCGAGGTCACCGACTTAAGCGAGGTCATCGCCGCGCTCAAGGGACGCGGCGCCGTCGTCGCGGTGGCGACCGACCTGATGGCCCTGGTGCTGCTCAAGTCGCCAGGCGCGATGGGCGCGGACATCGCACTCGGCTCGGCCCAGCGCTTCGGTGTACCACTCGGTTTCGGGGGCCCTCACGCCGCCTTCTTCGCCACCCGGGAAGCCAATGTGCGCTCGATGCCGGGGCGTATCATCGGCGTCTCCAAGGACACCCGCGGCAAGGCCGCACTGCGCATGACGCTGCAAACACGCGAGCAACACATCCGTCGCGAAAAGGCCAATTCCAACATCTGCACCTCGCAGGTGCTGCTGGCCAACATGGCCGGCATGTATGCGGTCTATCATGGCCCCACCGGACTGAGGACCATCGCCAACCGTATCCACCGCCTCACCGCGATTCTCGTCGAAGGCCTGCAGCGGGCCGATGTGCAGGTCCTTACCAAGTGCTACTTCGACACCATCCAGATCAAGCTGGGCGCCCTCTGCCAGGCGATCTACCAGGACGTGCAGAACGCCGGCTACAACCTCTGGCTTGCCGGCAACGGCATCCTCTCCCTGTCGATCGATGAAAAATGCACCCGTGACGACATCGCCCGGCTGATCAAGCTCATCAGCAAGGTCAATGCCAACGTCGATGACCTGGACGGCAAGCTTGCCGCCAAGCCCGCGCTGCCCGACACCCTGCTGCGCAGCGACGCGATCCTCTCCCATCCGGTGTTCAACAGCCATCACACCGAACACGAGATGCTGCGCTACCTAAAGAAGCTGCAGAACCGCGATCTCGCACTCGACCATTCGATGATTTCGCTCGGCTCATGCACCATGAAGCTCAACGCAACAAGCGAGATGATCCCGGTCACCTGGCCCGAATTCGCCGATGTGCACCCTTTCGCGCCGGCCAGCCAGACCGAAGGCTACCTCGAGATGATCACCGGCCTCGCCAACTACCTCAAGGCCGTGACCGGCTTCGACGCCATCTGCATGCAGCCCAACTCGGGCGCCCAGGGCGAATATGCCGGCCTGGTGGCGATCCGCCGCTACCATGCCAGCCGCGGCGAGAACCATCGCAATGTCTGCCTGATTCCGAAGTCGGCCCACGGCACCAACCCGGCCACCGCGCAGATGTGCGGCATGGACGTGATCGTGGTGGCCTGCGACGAAAACGGCAACGTCGATGTCTCCGACCTCAGGGACAAGGCGGAACAGCACCAGGAGCGGCTCGCCGCCCTGATGATCACCTATCCGTCCACCCACGGCGTGTTCGAGGAAGACATTCGCGAGATCTGCACCATCGTTCATGCCAACGGCGGCCAGGTCTACATGGACGGCGCCAACCTCAACGCCCAGGTCGGGCTCACCTCGCCGGCCAGCATCGGCGCCGACGTAAGCCACATGAACCTGCACAAGACCTTCTGCATCCCCCATGGCGGTGGCGGCCCGGGCATGGGGCCGATCGGCCTGGCAGCCCATCTCGAGCCCTTCATGGCAGATCACGTGCTCGTCGGCACTGGCGGCGAGGGACGCAGGAACAAGGGCCAGGGGGCGGTTTCCGCTGCCCCGTTCGGATCGGCATCGATCCTCCCGATCAGCTGGATGTACATTGCGATGATGGGTGGCGAAGGCCTGAAGCGCGCCACCGAGACCGCGATCCTGAATGCCAACTACATCGCCGCCCGGCTCGCCGACCACTACCCGGTCCTGTATACCGGGGCGCGCGGTCGGGTCGCGCACGAGTGCATCCTCGACATTCGCCCGATCAAGGCCAGTTGCGGCATCACCGAGGTCGACATCGCGAAGCGGCTGATGGACTACGGATTCCACGCGCCAACGATGTCCTTCCCGGTGGCCGGCACGATGATGGTCGAACCGACGGAATCGGAAGACCTGGGTGAGATGGACCGCTTCATCGGGGCGATGATCGCGATCCGCAACGAGATCCGGCAGATCGAGAACGGCACCTTGCCTGCAGACGACAACCCGCTCAAGAACGCACCGCACAGCCAGGCGGACCTGATCGCGGACTGGGACCGTGCCTACAGCCGCCAGCAGGCTGTCTTCCCGCTGCCCTGGGTGGCCGAGAACAAGTTCTGGCCGAGCGTAAATCGCATCGACGACGTTTACGGCGACCGCAACCTGTTCTGCTCCTGCGTCCCCATGGACGCCTACGAAAACTGAGCGCGAAGGGCTGCAGGCCGCGCGCTTGCAGGCCCCTCCCCCTCGCACCTCAGGGAATGAAGGGCAGCTCGATCCGTTCGGCACGCGACACGCCTTTGGTCATCTCCCGGCACTGCCCGAGAAACGCCTGCATCGCCGCGGAGTGATATTTTTCGCGGTGCCACAGGAAATGGAAGGTGCGCCGCAGGTCGAGTTCCGGCGTCTCGATGGGAACGAGACTGCCGCGCCTGAAGGCTTCGCGCAGTGCCAGGCGCGAGATGCAACCGATCCCCAGCCCGACCTCGACCGAGCGTTTGATCGCCTCGGTATGCTCGAGCTCGAGCTTGATGTCGAGCTTGCCGTGGTGGTGTCGCATGGCCCGCTCGAAGGTCTCGCGCGTGCCCGATCCGGTCTCGCGCAGGATCCACGACTCGCTCACCAGCTCGTCGACCGAGACCGGCCCGCGCGCAGCCAGTGGATGGGTCGGCGCGCAGAACACCACCAGCTCATCCTCCACCCACGGCTCGAGCTCGAGGTCCGGGTGCCTGCAGCTGCCCTCGATCAGGCCAAGGTCGAGCTCATGGCGCGCCACCCGCTGGATGATCATCGAGGTGTTATGGACCTCGAGCGCAACCCGGCTCTGCGCATGCCGCTGAAGAAAGCTGACAACGATCAGCGTGGCGAGGTAGTTCCCGATGGTCAGCGTGGCGCCGATCCTCAAGGCACCGAAGCCCTCGCGGCCCTGAAGCCGCTCCTCGAATTCGCCGGCCCGGTCGAGCAGCTCGATCGCGCGCGGCAGAAGCTCACGGCCGAACTCGTTGAGGCGCAACGATTTTCCGATCCTGTCGAACAGCTTCACATCGAATTGCCGCTCGAGCTCGGCAAGTGCGGTGCTGGTCGCGGACTGGGACATGGCGAGCTGGCGTCCGGCGGCGGAGACATTCTCAAGCCGTGCGATCGCGACAAAGACCTCGAGCTGTCTGAGGGTGTAACGCATCGTCCTTATCTACCAGATCGATATCGATGATCCAAATTACCCATTTTACAGGTTGAAGTCCATTCTTTAGAGTCGGCGGCTATATAAGATCACCTCGGAAACCGCCATGAGCAATCTTTCCACCGAACGCGTCGTCGAAGTCCATCATTGGAACGACACCTTGTTCAGCTTCAAGACCACCCGCAATCCAGGCCTGCGTTTCGAGAACGGCCAGTTCGTGATGATCGGGCTTGAAGTCGAAGGACGTCCGCTCACTCGCGCCTACAGCATCGCCAGCCCCAACTACGAAGAGCATCTCGAATTCTTCAGCATCAAGGTGCAGAACGGCCCACTTACCTCGCGCTTGCAGCATCTGCGCGAGGGCGACCCGATCGTCGTCAGCAAGAAGCCCACCGGCACCCTGGTGCTGCACGACCTGCGTCCCGGCAAGCACCTCTACCTGCTTTCCACCGGCACCGGACTGGCACCCTTCATGAGCGTGATCCAGGACCCGGAAGCATACGAACGCTTCGACAAGATCGTCCTGATCCATGGCGTGCGTCATGTCTCGGAGCTTGCCTACACCGGCTTCATCACCGAGCATCTGCCGAAGAACGAATTCTTCGGTTCCGAAGTCGCCGACAAGCTGATCTACTACCCGACGGTGACTCGCGAGCCGTTCCGCAACCGGGGCCGCATCACCGACCTGGTCGCAAGTGGCAAACTGTTCGCGGACATCGGGCTGCCGCCATTCGATCCGGCCCAGGACCGCGCGATGATCTGCGGCAGCCCCGCAATGCTCAAGGACTGCTGCGAGATGCTTGACCAGCGTGGTTTCCAGATCTCGCCGCGGATCGGCGAACCGGGTGACTACGTGATCGAACGGGCCTTCGTCGAGCGCTGAGCGCCTCAATCCGAGGCTGCGTCGAGGGCGGCCCGAAATCCGGCGATTTCCGGGTAGTGGGTCGCGATTTCCTTTTCGAACTGTTTCTCGAGTCGTGCCAGCATCTTCCGTTGCTCCGGTGTGAGCGCGCCCGGCAGCACCGGGCGGATGCTGACCACTGCATCGCCAGCGGGCTCGCCACCCCGCCCCGGAAAGCCGCGTCCGGCGAGGCGCAACTCATGGGCCACGGCCTCGCCGGCCGGCAAGCTAACGATCTCTTCACCCACAGGCAACGGCACTGCCACCTTGCCACCTGTCAGTAGCGTGAACGCCGGCACCGGCAGCTCGACATGCAGTTCGCGTCGCTGCATGCGAAATACCGGATGCACGCGAAGGCGCACCGTCAACAGCAGATCGCCCGGCTCGCCCTCACCCTCGCCCGCAGGCGCCTCGCCCAGGCCGCGCAGACGCAACTGGTCGCCATCGAGCAGCCCTGGACGCACATGCACCGACACGCTCTGCTCACCCGAGACCTCGCCCGAACCCTTGCACATCTCGCACTGGGCCCGCGTGCTGAATCCCCGTCCGTCACAAGCCGTGCAGTTCTCGAGATGCCGCCCGCCTCCACGCACCCGGCCGCTGCCGCTGCATACGGTGCACATGCGCGAACGTGCGAGCTCGATCCAGCCTGATCCCTCACAGTCACCGCAGCATTGGGCACTGAGCAGCCGATACGCCTTTTCGCAGCCGCGTGCCGCCTCCTCGATTGACAGCCAAAGCTCGTCGCGCCGGTCCGCCCCGCGCGGCTGCCTGGCCGCCTCTTGGGCGACAGACTCGTCTTCGAGCTCGATCAGGCTTTCGTAGGCCGCCCGTATCCTGCGGAACTGCTCAAGCGCGGCCGGATCTCCATTGCGATCCGGATGCCACCTCATCGCCAGCCGCCGAAACGCGCGACGAATCGCCGCCGCGCCATCATCGGGCTCGAGGCCAAGCACTTCTCTGGGATCCGGCACTACCTTCGACACACGTCACTTCCGTGGAGCGGGGGGCAAAATGTTGCCACGTCCGCGCCGATCGCGCTCGACAAATATCAGCCGCGGCCTCGAGACGAAGCGCTGCGCCGGCAAGGTCCAGGCTTCATGCCACCTGAGGCGGCTCGTCGCAGTCGCGCGAGCTTCCTTGAAAGAATTCATTAAGAATTTCCTAACAATACAGTAAGCTCTTGTTTTTTCGCATGTTTTGTCGTTTTTCGTAAGCGACGCGTAAGCCGTCTGGCCTAGCTTTGCGGGGCCCCGGATCGTTCCGCATCCGGTCGGCGAAATCCAGGAGGGGAACATGCAGAAGGAAACAGCGGCTGCGATTGCCGCAAACCCGAAATACCAGAAACTCGTGGCAACCCGCTCCGGCTTCGGGTGGCTGCTCACCGCGATCATGATGATCGTGTACTACGGCTACATCGGCATCATCGCCTTCGACAAGGAGTTGCTGGCGCAACCTCTCGGCGCCGGGGTAATGACGGTCGGCATCCCGGTGGGCCTGGGCGTGATCGTGTTCACGATCGTCATCACCGGCATCTATGTGCAGCGCGCAAACACCGAGTTCGACGCGCTGACCAAGGAAATCATCGAGGAGACCCGTTCATGATCGGGCGCATCACACGTAACGCCGGGGCCCTTGCGCTGCTGCTGCTGTCCTTCGGCGCACTCGCCGCCGGCGGCGATCTCGGCGAACTGCAGAAACAGCCAACCAACTGGACCGCGATCTCGATGTTCGCCGTCTTCGTCATGGCAACACTGTTCATCACCAAGGCTGCGGCCGCCAAGACCAAGTCGGCGGCCGACTTCTATACGGCCGGCGGCGGCATCACCGGCTTCCAGAACGGCATGGCGATTGCGGGCGACTACATGTCCGCGGCCTCCTTCCTGGGTATCTCGGCGGCAGTCATGGCCAACGGCTACGACGGCCTGATCTACTCGATCGGCTTTCTTGTCGGCTGGCCGGTCATCACCTTCCTGATGGCCGAACGGCTGCGCAACCTCGGCAAGTTCACTTTCGCCGACGTCGCCGCCTACCGTTTCGGGCAAACGCCGATTCGCGCCTTCGCAGCCTCCGGCACGCTGGTGGTGGTGGCCTTCTACCTCATCGCCCAGATGGTCGGTGCCGGCCAGTTGATCAAGCTGCTGTTCGGCCTCGAGTACTGGATGGCGGTGGTCATCGTCGGCGCGCTGATGATGGTGTACGTGCTCTTCGGTGGCATGACCGCCACCACCTGGGTGCAGATCATCAAGGCCTGCCTGCTGCTCGCCGGGGCAACCTTCATGGCGGTAATGGTGCTGGCAAAATTCGGCTTCAGCCCCGAGGCGATGTTCGCCAAGGCCGTCGAGATCAAGACCATGCTCGCAGCTCAGGACGCCAAGCTCATCGAGGAAGCGGCGACCAAGGGTGTCGAGGTCAGCAGCCTGGCCGCCACTCAGGGCCTGTCGATCATGGGCCCGGGCAAGTTCATCACCGATCCGATCTCGGCAATCTCCTTCGGCATGGCGCTGATGTTCGGTACCGCCGGCCTGCCCCACATCCTGATGCGGTTCTTCACCGTGCCGGATGCCAAGGAAGCGCGCAAGTCGGTGTTCTGGGCCACGACCTGGATCGGCTACTTCTATGTGCTGACCTTCATCATCGGCTTTGGCGCCATCTGTTTCGTGCTCACCAACCCCGATTTCCTCGAGGGTCTCGGCAAGCTGCGCGGCGGCGGCAACATGGCGGCAATCCACCTCGCGGATGCGGTCGGCGGCAACGTCTTCCTGGGCTTCATCTCGGCGGTCGCCTTCGCCACCATTCTTGCCGTGGTCGCAGGCCTGACGCTTTCCGGTGCCTCGGCAGTGTCACACGACCTCTACGCCACGGTATTCAAGAAGGGCAAGGCCAGCTCCGCCGACGAGCTCAAGGTCTCGCGGATCACCACGCTCGCGCTGGGCGTGATTGCCGTGGTGCTGGGCATCGCTTTCGAGAAGCAGAACATCGCCTTCATGGTGTCGCTGGCTTTCGCAATCGCCGCCTCTGCCAACTTCCCGGTGCTGTTCATGTCGGTGCTGTGGAAGAACTGCACCACCTACGGCGCAGCGATTGGCGGCTTCATCGGCCTCGCCACTGCCGTAGTGCTGACGATCCTGTCGAAGTCGGTATGGGTCGATGTGCTGCACATGGCGGACGTCCCGGTATTCCCCTACGCCTCGCCCGCACTCTTCTCGATGACCGCAGGCTTTCTCGGCATCTGGCTGTTCTCGACCCTCGACAACAGTGCTCGCGCCAAGGAAGACCGGGCAGGTTACCTCGCCCAGAAGGTGCGTTCCGAGACCGGCATCGGCGCAGCCGGCGCATCGGGTCACTGAGCAGGCGTCGGCGCGGAAAGCCCCTCCGGGGGCTGCCCGACAAGACTGCGCGCGGCGACACCCTGGGTGTCGCCGTTTTCTATTGGGCCGTCGCACTCATCGCCGGCAGATCGAGCAATAACACCGTGCCGCCCGACGCGCCTCTGTCGAGGACCGTGATCGTACCGCCGTGCGCAGTAACGATCTCGCTGGCGATGGACAGCCCTAGCCCACTGCCCGTGCCTCGCGCCGCCGGGCTGCGGTAGAAGCGCTCGAATATCCTCTCGCGCTCGCTCGCGGGAATTCCCGGGCCGCTGTCGGCCACCCGGATCAGCACCCGGGTGCCATCGAGCCTGCAGGTCAGTGTCACTTCCCCGCCATCCGGCGTGTACTTGATCGCGTTGTCGACCAGGTTTGCCAGCAGCTCGCGCAGCAGTGTCGGGTCGCCCGCGAGCACAGCGCGCTCGCGCTCGACGCCGAAGTCGATCCCGCGGCTATCAGCGCTGCGCAACCAGTCGTCGAGCATCTCGTCGATGAGTTCGGCCATGTCGACCGAGGCATGATGCACCAGCAGCAGCGCCCCCGACTCCGCCCGCGCCAGCGTCAGAAGCTGGTTTGCAAGGCGGATCACCCGCTGTACCGAGTTGTGAAGCGTGGTTCGCAGACTCGCATCGTCGGGCGTAGCCTCGAGCAGCTCAAGTTGAAGCTGAAGGCCCGCGAGCGGGGTGCGCAGTTGATGCGCCGCCTCCTGCAAGAAGCGGCGCTGCTGGTGTCCAGCGCTCTCGAGGCCCGCGAAAAGCGTATTCAGGGCCGCCACCAGCTGCCGAATCTCGACCGGCACCGTCGACGGATCCACTGGCGACAGATCTTGTACCGAACGTCGCGAAAGATCGCGTTCGAGCGTACTCAATGGCGACAGGCCACGCTGGATGGCCCAACGCGAGGCCAGGCCGATGGCGCTCAACACCAGCAGCATCGCCACCCCGAATCCCCACAGCAAGGTATGTACCGCCTTCTCGCGCTTGCCGAGCGTCTCCGCCACCGTCACATAGAATCCGACCGCATCCAACTGCTGGTGCAGGCGCACGCCGCGAATCGGTTCGCCACGAAACTGGGCATGGAAAAAGTACGGCTGCATGGTCGGAAAGCGAACCTCGGCGGGTGGCAGGTCGGTGTCACCCGAAACCAGCCGGCCGTGATCGTCGCGCACACGAAAATAGATGCGGTCCACGGTGTCGGTACGAAGCACCGCTTCGGCCTCGAAGGGCAGCGAAACCTGCAGTCCGAAGGGCTCGAGCCGCACCCGGTTGGCCACGCCATTGGCGAGGTTGAGCAGGCTCTGGTCATAGGCCGAGGTGACGACCCGGCCGGCGACGCTGTAGGCCAGCCAGCCACCGCACAACGTCGCGACGAGCGTCGGTGCGGCGAACGCGGCCAGCAGCTTGCGCTGCAGACTAGTCTGCATCGCCCTTGCCGCAGACCGTGCTCTCGAGCCTGTAGCCGAAGCCCCGCACGGTGCGGATCTTCAATCCAGCGGCTTCCAGCCGCGGTCGCAGGCGCGACACATAGACCTCGACCGCATTGCCGCTCGCCTCGGCCTGGAGCTTCTCCTTGGGCACCGTTCGCCCGTCCGCAGCGACCAGCGCCTCGAGCAGGTCCCATTCGCGCGCCGTAAGCGCCATCGGCTGCCGGTCCAGCGATGCGAGCCGCCCTTCGAGATCGAGGTTCAGGGGGCCGAAGGACAGCACATTGCGGGGCTCGCTGCGCCCGCCCCGACGCAAAACGGCGCGCATGCGGGCCGTCAGCTCGGCAAGCTGGAAGGGTTTGGGCAGGTAGTCGTCGGCGCCCACATCCAGCCCGTAGATGCGGTCGTCCAGCGCATCGCGGGCAGTAATCAGGATGACGGGCAAGCCCTGGCCGCGATTGCGAATCCTTCGCACGATCTCGTAGCCACCGAGACCGGGCAATCCGACATCGATGAGCGCAAAGTCGAACGCATCGGTCTGCAGTAGCTGATCGGCCTGCATGCCGTCGGCAAGGTGTACGATTTCGTCACCCTGCCCGCGCAAAAAGCGCGCCACCCCTTGGGCAAGCTCGGGATCGTCTTCGACCAACAACACTTTCACAGGACGCACCTCGAAAAAATACTTGTGGCAATGTCGATGCCACCTTCGATGGCTTCAACGCACCAGGTGGCTCGGCGGACGACGCAATCGCAAGCAACCCTGGCAAGCACTTGGAAACGGCTTACTGGCGACGGCCGAGGGCCTTCACCATGGCCCGCACGGCCCGGATCTGCACGCCATCGCGCGTCGCATACTCGGGATCCGTATACCCCCACCAATCCCAGCAGGCCCGCGGGTTGAACACCCATTTCGAACTTCCCGCCCCCCAACCGTAGCGTGGCACCGTCTGCGGGTAGAGCACGATCAGGCGATTGGCCGACGCCCATTCGTTGTAGCCCGCCCCGGTAACGAATGCGGTGCCGATCTGGTCGGCGCTCTGGCGGCAGCCGTGAAAGGCAACATGGACCCGACAGGTCCCGCTCGCACAGTCACTCGGCACGAAAAGGTAGCCGCTGTCGGCGAGTCCGATATCCGCGGGCTTTCCGCCGATCGCCGCGCCCTGGTCGAACTCGAGCAATTCGCCCTGCGGCGGGCTCTGCCGCGCCGCCATCGGTCCCACCAGAAAGGCCAGCAGTTCGCCTGCCGCGTCGAAATCTCCACAGCGGTTGAGGTAGGGGGGCTCGCTGGTCGCGCAGGCATTTGCATCCTGGGCCGCGACCGACACCATCGCATGCCCCGCCTCGGCCAGCTTCACGTAACGCAGCGAATCCGGTGGAATCCAGCGGCCATAGCTCGCCACCAGCGCATCCACGACCGCGCGAGCCAGGGTCTCGTCCTTGCCGCCCGAGAAAACCCATACCTTGTCATGCTGGAGATCTGCGGGCGGGTCGATCAGTCCGGCCGAGGCGCGACGCTCGATATGCGCCTGCAACTCACGCGTCTGCGGTACCGGTGCCCACCAGCTATTGGGGCTCATGCAGCGCGTCAGCGCCGCCCAGGTCGAGCCGGCAGCGCATTCGTAGGGCCCACCGGCGATCACTCCCGCGCCGGCCACCGAGCTCGAATGCGCAACCTGGTACTGAACTGCCATGTAGCCGCCCGAAGAGAGGCCGGAAACCGTGATCTCGTCGGTCTGCGCGCCGAGTGCGGGCAATGGCGGTGCGGCCTGCGAGATGGCGCAGGAAAGCGCCCCGGCAAGGGCCGGCAGCCATCGCCAGGCAAATTTCGTGATCGAACGGGTCATTGCTACTTCTCGGGCACCGTCGACGACCTCCCGCAGCAGGTCGTCTCGGAGCAAATGTCAGGGCTTAAAACGCACCGACCGCCTGCACCGCAGGCGGTCCGGCAAGGAGCGCTATAGTGGCATCAAATCGCCCGCGTACCAATCATGCGACGCGGGCCTCGACGCTGTGTTCACCCCGTGACTGCACCCACGCCGGGCCGGCTCATGCGGCCAACCGGCAAGCACCGAGCACCTCCGAAAAGGCCGCCCGGTCTACGTTTCCACCGCTGAGCACGACGCCGACGCGCTGTCCCGCGAGATTCCCGCGCTCCTGCATTGCAGCCGCAAGCGACGCTGCACCCGCACCCTCCGCCACGTTGTGGGTGTCCTCGAAGAGTGCGCACATGGCGTCCGCCACCTCGTCGTCGCTGACCCGCACGATGCGACTCGCACCGGCCAGGATCATCGCCAGCGCCGCAGGCTCGGGCGTGCTGCAGGCCAGGCCGTCCGCCAGGCGAGTGCTGGCGGGGTGGGCAAGCACGCGCCCCGCCTCGAAGGACATGGCATAGGCTGGCGCATGCGCCGACACCACCCCGACGATCTCGGTGGCGAGGCCGAGTGCATCACGAGCCGCAATCATCGCGCAGATGCCCGAGCCGAGACCCACCGGCACATACGCTACGTCGAGACTCGGCGCGCCACGAAAGAACTCGAGGCAATAGCTCGCCACCCCGCCGACCAGGGCAGAGTCGAAGGAGGACACCCGGTGCAGCCCCAGCTCGGCTGAAAGCACTGCCGCATGCTCGCGGGCCGCCTGCAGATCGTCGCCGTGCTCGATCACCTGGGCCCCCAATGCGCGCATCGCGGCGTTCTTGCCGCGGCTGTTTCCATGAGGCACAACGATCGTCGCGGCGATCCCGTTTCGACGTGCGGCAAAGGCAACCGATTGGCCGTGGTTGCCGCGGGTTGCCGCGACCACATGCTGCACCTCGGGCTGGCTGCGCCGCAGTTCGGCAAAATAGCTGAGGCCGCCGCGAATCTTGAAGGCGCCGACGCAGGTGTGGTTCTCGTGCTTCACCCAGACCTCGGTCCTCAGGCGTTCGTTGAGCAGCGGCCAGCTGAGCTGAGGCGTAGCTGGCAGGACACGGTGCACCTCGGCAGCGTGGCGTTCAAGGCTCTCGAGATCGAAGTGCATGATATTGCTCCGGTGTGAAAGCACTGGCGTGCGGGAATCCTGGCGGCTATTTTGTATGCACAATCCGACTAATTGTGTGCATGACAATGTGGCTGCCCCAACTCGACCCCGCGCAAGCCGTCTATCTTTCGATCGCCGACGAAATCGCTCGCGCGATTCGCCAGGGGCAGCTGCGCCCCGGCGAGCGGCTCCCCACCCACCGCCTGCTCGCAGACTTGCTGGGCGTAAACGTCAGCACCGTCACCCGCGCCTATCGTGAAGCGGCACGCCGGCGCTTGGTCGATGGCGAGACCGGTCGTGGTACCTTCGTCCTTGCGCGCTCGGCCGAAGCCGCCTTGTTCGCCTTCGACAGCCGCCCCGCCGCCGACCTCATCGACCTGTCCACCAACACCCCGCCGCGTGAAGCGCGCGACAGCGAGCTGGTCACCGCCATCGCTGCGTTATCGAGCGGCGAAGCCGCGACCCTGCTGCACTACCACACCCCCGGCGACTGGCTGGTGCATCGCAGCGCGGCCGCCAACTGGCTCGGGCAGCGGGGCATCTCGGTCGAACCGTCAGCAATTGTGGTGTGTGCCGGCGCGCAGCACGCCATGGACACCGCGCTCTCCTTGTTCGAGGGCCATGAGGGCATTGCCGCCGAAGCGCTCTCCTATCCCGGACTCAAGGCGATCGCCCGCCATCGCAGGCTGACTCTGGAGCCACTTGCGATGGATGCCGAAGGGGTAACGCCCGCGGCATTCGAAGCGGCATGTCGCCACGCGTCGGGACGGGCCGTGGTGCTTTCTCCAACCCTGCAGAATCCCACCACCGCGAGCATGAGCCTCGCGCGCCGCGAACGGATCGTCGCCATTGCCCGCCGTCACGACGCAATCATCGTCGAAGAGGATGTGTATGGCTTGCTCCCTACCGACGCGCCGCCGCCGCTCGCCGTGCTCGCCCCCGAGCGGGTGTGCTACGTTACCGGGCTTTCCAAGACCGTCGCCCCGGGTCTGCGCATCGGTTACCTGATGCTGCCGTCGCGGCTGCGGGAACGGCTTGCCGAGGCCGAACACCGCACAAGCTGGTATGTCTCGCCGCTGGCGGCGACGATTGCCGCGCGCTGGCTCAGCGACGGCACCGCGCAAAAGCGTCTCGCGCGACAACGCCGCGAACTGGCCGCTCGGCATGAGATCGTGCGCGAGCGGCTCGCCGGCCTCGACTGGCACGGCGGCCCGTACTGCCCCCATGTATGGCTGAACCTGCAGCGTCGACGGGCCGACGAACTTGCCGAGCGCGCCCGCGCCCGCGGCGTGGCGATCGTGCCGCGAAGTGTCTTCGCAATCGCGCGCATGGCCGGGCCTGAAGCGGTCAGGATCTCGATCGGCGCTGCGGCGAACCGCAAGCAACTCGCGCTCGGCCTCGCCATCCTGACCAGCATGTTGGCCGACTGAAGCAGGGCACGGGTCATTTCTTACAGAATCAGGCCCGCATCGAGGCCCGCCATCGGATGAACCGGATTTCGCCCCGCAACGACATCGGCCAGCATCTGCGCGGTGCCGCTCGCGGTCGTCCAGCCCATCGCGCCATGGCCGATATGCACATACAGGTTGTCGTGCCGGGTACGCCCGATGATCGGCGTACCCGTGGGAGTCATCGGCCGCAGGCAGGACCACGGCGAAGCCTGGTCGAAATCCGCGCCGTTTGGAAACATGGCGCGCGCACGCGCGACGAGCACCTCGACATCCTTGGCCGGCAAGAGGTTCGCATAGCCCGAAAACTCCGCGGTAGAGGTCAGCCGCAGTCGCTCGCCAAGCCGCGACCACGCGGTCAGGGTGCCGTCGTCAACGCCCGCGATCCGCGGTGGCCGATCGCCCTCCCTGATCGGAAAGGTCACCGAATTGCCGCGCACCGGATAGATCGGGACCCGGTAGCCGAGCGGTCGCAGCAGCGCAGGCGCATGACTGCCCACTGAGACCACGAAGGCATCGGCGGCGATCTCGCCACGGTCGGTCTGCACCGCCACGATGCGATTGCCGCGAGCACGCAGCGCTTCGATCGTCGCCCCGTAATTGAACTCGGCGCCCCGCGCCGCACACCACGCGGCGAGTCCGGTGGTGAAACGCCAGGCGTCACCGCTCTCGTCG
Organism: Zoogloeaceae bacterium; assembly: GCA_024235595.1. Lineage (GTDB taxonomy): Bacteria > Pseudomonadota > Gammaproteobacteria > Burkholderiales > Rhodocyclaceae > Cognatazoarcus. The sequence continues at coordinate 191,484 of JACKMC010000003.1, forward strand.
CCGGGGCAGTAGAGTGCGCCCGCAGTGCGTTCCTGCCAGGCAGCGAGCTGCGGCTCGAGGTCGAGCGCCTCGGCCGTGGACAGCGCAACGACCTCGACCCCTTCGGCGAGCAGCAGTTCGCTCTGCTGGCGTGCCGCAGCCAATGCGTTTTGGTCGGCATAAAGATAGAGTATGCCGCGCCGCGTCGCGGCATGATCGATGCCGGTCTGTGTCACCACCTCCGACAGGCTCTGTTGCGAATATTTCGCCAGTCTCACCAGGCGACGGGAGTTCTCCACCCAACGTCGCTGAGTGCAATTGGCCAGAAAGCTCAGACCCCAGCGCCAGAACGCCGGATCGAGGCTGGACCGCACTCTCAGGGCCTGATCCTGCTTGAACAGGGAGCGCAACATCGCCATCGGCGCCGACGGCGAGGCCCAGCTGAACGCATGGCCTGGCGACACCAGGCCGGCGTTCGCGAAACTCGTTTCCGCCGCCGCCGCGGCGGCGCGCTCGAGCACCTGCACCTGATGGCCATCGCGCAACAGGGCATGAACCGCGCTTACGCCCGCAAGTCCGGCGCCCAGCACCACGATCCTCATCCCGCTGCTCTCGCCAGGGTCACGATCACGCCGGCGGCTCCGCCGAGCCCGAGTGCAGCGAAGGCGAGCGCGGCAATCACGAAGCCCCTGGCCCGCTCGCCCGGATCGCGGTAATAGCCGATGGCGTAGAGCACCCGGCCAAGGATCCACATCAGGCCGAGCAACATGGCGTAGAAGTCGCTCACATACGCCCCGAACACCCACAGGCAGGGCAGCGTCATGACCGCCCATTCGAGGGTATTCATCTGCACCCGGTAGGCCCGCTCGAATTGCGGATGGCCGCTCACGGACGGCGCCATGATCCCGAATCGATGGCGCGCCTTACCGACCATGAAAGTCGTTCCGAACATGAGAAGCACCATGAGCAAGGTGGTACCGGCAGTAAGGGGCAGCGCGTTCATCAAATCGCTCGTCAGGTCAGTACATTGCACTGCAGTATAAGGCGTTGCGGCAAAGTCCCCACCCACGCACGCCTGCGGTGGCCCGCCCTGGGGTGTTTTCGGCGGCGAGTGGCTGATGCCGCCACGCACCTGGCGCTGAGCGCAGCCCCGGTGAGCCGACAAGGGCAGGATAGAATGCGCGCATGAGCTCCAGCCCCGCCTCGCCCGCCCTGCCCCGCCAGTTCCGGCTTTTTTTCAAGCTGCTGCACCCGCACCGGCCGAGGGTCGTGCTCGCCGCCGTCGCGCTGATCGTTGCCGCGGGCGCAATGCTCGGCGTCGGCCAAGGCCTGCGAGCGGTCATCGACAAGGGCTTTTCCGCGGGCGACCCAGACTGGCTCGATCGTACCCTGCTGGCCATGTTTGCCACCATCGCCCTGCTCGCGGCGGCCACCTATGTGCGCTTCTACAACGTGTCATGGCTCGGCGAACGGGTCACGGCCGATCTGCGCCGCCGGGTCTTCGATCACCTTCTGAGCCTGCCTCCCTCATGGTTCGAGGCGGGGCGCACCGGCGAGGTCATCTCGCGGCTGACCTCGGACACCACGCAGATCGAAAACGTGATCGGCTCGGGCCTGTCGATCGCGCTGCGCAACGCCTTGCTGCTGGTCGGCGGCCTCGCAATGCTGTTCACCACCAGCCTCAAGCTCACGTTGCTGACGCTCGCCGGCGTGCCGCTGGTGATCGTGCCGATCATCCTTTTCGGGCGCCGGGTCAGAAAACTCGCCCGCGAGAGCCAGGACCGGGTGGCGGACCTCGGGAACCGCATCGACGAAACCATCCACGAGATCCGCGTGGTCCAGGCTTACGGGCACGAGGACGCGGACCGCAAGGACTTCGCATCGCTGGTCGAGCGCGGCTTTGCCACCTCGGTCGAGCGGATTCGCAACCGTGCCCTGTTGGTGGTGGCGGTGCTGGTGCTGGTGTTCGGCGCGATCGCCTTCATCCTGTGGATCGGCGGCCACGATGTACTGGACGGAAAGATCAGCGCTGGCGAGTTGTCGGCCTTCGTCTTCTACGCTGCGCTGGTGGCGGGCAGTGTCGGTGCCTTGTCCGAGGTGTGGGGAGACCTGCAGCGTGCGGCGGGCGCCACCGAACGTCTGATGGAGCTGCTCGGCGCACAGCCGGAGATCCGCGCACCCGCGAATCCGCTGGCTTTGCCGCGTCCGCAACGCGGAGCGCTAAGCCTCGAGGCGGTCACCTTCCGCTACCCGGCGCGGCCCGACACCGCTGCCCTGGACGAATTCAGCCTGGAGGTCGGTCCCGGCGAGACCGTGGCGCTGGTCGGCCCCTCGGGCGCCGGCAAGACCACCGTCTTCCAGCTCCTGCTGCGGTTCTACGATCCGCAGACCGGGACCCTGAAACTCGATGGCGTATCACTCTCCGACGCCGACCCACAGGCTGTGCGCGCCTCGCTGGCGCTGGTGCCCCAGGAGCCGGTGATCTTTGCCAGCAGCGTGCTCGAGAACGTGCGCTATGCCTGCCCGCACGCGGACCAGGATGCGGTGCGAAAGGCCTGCGAGGCCGCCTTCGCGGCCGAATTCATCGCCCGCCTGCCGGAGGGCTATCACACCAACCTGGGCGAACGCGGCGTGCGCCTGTCCGGAGGGCAGCGCCAGCGCATCGCGATCGCCCGCGCGATCCTCGCAGACCGACCCATCCTGCTGCTCGACGAAGCCACCTCGGCACTCGACGCCGAGAGCGAGCGCATGGTCCAGGCGGCGCTGGAGACCTTGATGCGCGGGCGCACCACCCTGGTCATCGCCCACCGCCTTGCGACGGTCCAGAAGGCCGATCGCATCGTCGTGATGGAGCACGGTCGGATCATCGAAACCGGGACCCACGCGCAGTTGCTCGACCGGCAAGGCCTTTACGCGCACCTCGCAAAGCTGCAACTTGCGGCCTGAATAGCCGAAGCCGCGCGATGGCAAGATGCGGTCAGCGCGTCGCGAGCGACAGCACACTCACGACGCGCTCCACCCCTTCGACGCTCGAGGCGAGCTCGATCGCCCGCAGGCCTGCCGCTTCGGCCTCGACGGTCCCCTGCAGGCTCACCACGCGATGGGTGGTGTTGACGCGGATCTTGGAGCCCGTCAACGAGGGGTCCGACATCAGTACCGCAGAGACTTTTCCGTTGATCGCCGCGTCGGTCGCGGCAACGCCCGCCTGGGCGATCGGAGTGGCGGAATCCTCCGCCGCAAAGGCCGATGGAAGCCCAAACGCGACGGCAGAAAGTGACAACAGCGCTGCGATGATTTTTTGATTGTTCATGTCCGGCTCCTCGTATTCTTGTCGATTGCTGCAGACCCCTGGAGGCCGCAGCAATCCTCTGCGAGGATCGTGCCAGTTAAAAACTCATTCGATTAATCAGTAACTTACCGAGCAAGAACGCCACTCGGCCTGCATCCCGAGTGTCGCCTTGGCCAGACACCGAACCGCACCTCACAGCCAAGTCCTTGAATTTGCTTGACTATTCCTGTCGCTGAGGCCCAACACCTTCGCTGCTCGAGCGAAACAGCGCCGGTGTGAGTTCATGCTTCTGCAGCAGGCGGTAGAACTCGGTCCGGTTTCGATCCGCCAGACGGGCTGCGTCCGAGACATTGCCATCGGTGAGTTTCAGAAGCTGAATCAGATAGTTGCGCTCAAATCGCTGTTTCGCATCCGCGTAGGTGAGCGCCTCCATGCTGGGAAGCCGCAATGCCCGCAGCACCAGCGATAGCGGGATCAGCGGCGTGGTGGTGAGCGCACACACCTGCTCGACCACGTTGTAGAGCTGGCGCACGTTGCCGGGCCAGGGCGCGGTGACCAGCGCCTCCATCGCCTCGGGCGCAAATCCGTTTACCGACTTGCGATACTTGTCGGCAAGCTGCTGCAGGAAATGACTGGCCAGCAGCGGAATATCCTCGCGACGCTCGGCGAGCTGCGGCAGGCTCAGCGAGACCACGTTGAGTCGATAGTACAGATCCTCGCGGAATTGCCCCTCGGCCATTGCGAGGTCGAGATCGCGATGGGTGGCCGAGAGAATCCGGACGTCGATCGGCACCGCCCGTGTCGAACCGACAGGGCGCACCGCCCGCTCCTGCAATACTCGCAACAACTTTACCTGCAGCGGGAGCGGCATGTCGCCGATCTCGTCAAGGAACAGCGTACCGCCGTCGGCCGCCTGAAACAGGCCGTCATGCGAGCTTGACGCTCCGGTAAACGCGCCCTTGATATGGCCGAACAGTTCCGACTCGAGCAGCTGCTCCGGAATCGCCCCGCAGTTGATCGCCACGAAAGGCGCGGCACCACGCGGACTGGCGAGGTGAATCGCGCGCGCCAGCAGCTCCTTGCCCGACCCGCTCTCGCCGCGGATCAGGATGCTGGCATCCGAGCTTGCGACCATGCGCGTTTCCTCGAGCAGTTCCGCCATTCGACTGCTTCGGCTGACGATGGCGCTGCGCCAGCTGTCGTCTGCATGACGCACCGGCGTGGTACTGCCGGCCGATCCGAGATTCAGCGCTTGCTGGACCTTGTCCAACAGAACACGGCTGTCGAAAGGCTTGGTCAGATAGCCGTACACCCCCTTGGATGTCGCTTCGACGGCGTCCGGGATGCTGCCGTGCGCGGTCAGCAGAATTACGGGCAGCGAGGCGTGCTGGCGGCGGATCTCGTCGAACAGCGCGAGACCGTCACGATCCGGCAGCCTTACATCGCTGATCACCAGATCGGGGCGCTCGGCCGCCAGGCGGGCAAGCGCAGCTTCGGCGCTGTCAGCGGTTGTCACGCGGTATCCATTGGCGGTAAGACGCATCGACAGCAACCGCAGCAGGTCTGCATCGTCGTCGACCACCAGCAGGTGCGCGCCATCGACCGGGATCAGTTCGCCAATCGTCATTGCGTCTTCTCCGGACTCATCGATGGCAATGGCGTGACCGGGCGGGTCGGCAGGCTGCGTTCGATGGCGGCAAGCGCATCGAGCTTCTCTTGCAACTGCTCCGCCCGCCGCTGGCTTTCGCGCGCGATCTGACCGAGCTTGTCCGCCTGCACGCCCAGCTTGAGGCGCTCAGCATATTGATCGACAAGCACGCGCACCAGCGGCTGCAGGGCAATGGCATCGGCATCGACGGATCGTTGAACGGATTCGAGCAAGCCCAAGGCCTTCCCGAGTTCGACGTTGCCGCCATCATTGCCCAACAGGATCGCCTGCTGGACCAGCATCGGCGCGTCCTGGGCTTGCGCCGCCAACTTGCTTCTGAGCCTCGCCTGCTCGCTTGCGGAGAGCTTCTGGCTGCTCTGGTAAAACGCCAGCAGTGCGCGCAGGCTCAGGTCTTCGGCCTGACGCACCGAGACTGCCTCGACGCGGGTCGGCCGCGGCTTGGGTATGTTTGCCGGCAGAGACGCATCGTTGTCGGATCTGGACGCAGGCCCGCTGCAGCCGGCCAGGATCAGGCACACGATTAAGGGGAAGCTTGATTCAATTTTCATAGGGTACTTCGATTCTGAAACGTGCGCCGCGCTCACTCGGCATCAACTTGACCTGGCCGCCATGCGCAACTACGAGCTCGCGAACGATGGACAGCCCGATCCCGCTGCCCGAACCTGCCCTCGCCGGCCGTCGCGTGCCCTGATAGAACGGGTCGAAAATACGCTCTGCGTCAGCCACAGCCACGCCGGGCCCGTCATCGAGGCATTCGATGGCGAGCACCGCATCTTCCCGGCTCACCAAGAAGCGGATCTTGCCGCCCGCGGGGGTGAATCCGATCGCGTTGGAGAGCAGATTTCCGATCACGATACCAAGTTTCTCGGGATCCGCCTGAATCGGTGGAGCGCTGCCCGCCACTTGGACACCGGCGTCACGCGAGCGCCACTGCAGCGACTGCTCGCGGACCACCTGCTCGACCAGCGCCCGCGGGCTGAACACCTGCCGGCGAAGGCGACGCGCATCGAACGCCGCGGCGTTATAACCCAACAGTGCCTCGATGCGCGCCTGCAGCGTAAGGCTGTTCTGCTGCAATATCTTGACGATCTCCACCTGCGCCTCGGAAAGCGGTCCCGCCACCCGATCCTCGAGCAGCGCCACGCCCTCCCGCAAGGCGGCAAGCGGCGTCTTGAGTTCGTGCGAAACATGGCGCAGCACTCTCAAGCGATCCGCCTCGAGATCCGCGAGCCGCTGACGCAGCCAGTCCAGCCGCCGGCCGATCCGCCTGAGGTCAGCGGGGCCCAAAATATCGATCGAACGATCGAAGCGGCTCTCCCCCAGACCCTCGATGGCACGTTCGAGCCGCGCGACCGGGCGCACCAGCCAACGCCCGAAGAGCAGCGCAAGGATCAGGCTGCCGACAATCGCCGCCGCCACCTGCCAGCCCAGCAGTACGCGGTTGTTCTCCAATTCGACAAGGAGATCACGGTTGTGCACCTCCATCGCGCGTCGCCCCTGCAGGGCGAGCAATTCGTTCAGCGCGCTCAATCGCGAGAGCGCATTGCCCACCCGTTCAGCGTCAGCCGGCTCGCCCAACACCGCAACGAGGTCGTCGGCGGTGCGACGCCATGAGGCCAGTGTCGTTGCGAAGTTGGGCATTTCGAGGCCCTCGAGCTGCTTCACGGCTTCGAGAGCCTCGCGTTTTGCCCTGCCAAGGCGCTCGAGCAAGGCCGCATCCTCCAGCACCAGGTACTGACGGGCGCTGCGTTCGATATCCACCGATCGCTCGCCAATCAACTGGATTGCCGCGGTAAGCTGCAGGGCGTTCTGAGCGGCACGGTGGCTCTGACCCGCGAAGTTTTCGAGCATGCGAAGGCCCTGGATTGCGGCACCGCTGAGCACCAGGGCAATCAGGACGAAGGCGAGCAACAACAGTTGCCGGAAGGAAATGCGCGACATTCTCGGGGTCTGGACTGCGGCGGGGGTCAGGCTCGCGAGTGTAGGGAATGCGGAGTCGGCAGGAAAGTAAGGAAATGAAAGCCAATCCCTCTTTCGCAACCAGAAACAAGGGCGTTTTTCACGCTTCACCGCAGCCAGGAGGTAAGCGTCGCCAAATAGCGACATGAACTTGTTGTTTTTAATCATGAACTTGTCGATTTTCTGCAATTCCCATGTCGCCACACAGCGACAGTTCTACCCCAAAGGCAAAGGGGGATCTTCGCTGCACTGCACCCAAACCCATGTTTGCAAAGGCATTCCAAAACCTGGCATTGCAATTGCTTATCTGCACCCCGGGGAGGCGGCCGCCTCTTCTCCGGTCAGGAACACACAGCTGAGGAGCCCAAATGTTCAACAAGCAAAACCTCTTCACGAAACATCAAGAGAATCTCGCCGAGCGCAAATCGTCGCTCACAAGCAATACCGCCACCACCCCGTCGAGCCCGACCGGAGGCTCGCTGGGTACAGGTACGGGAACGGCGACATCACCGCTGTCGGCAAGCGGCACCTCGGGCAGCACCGCATCAGCGCAATCGGCCTCGCGCGAGGCCCAGCCGATCGCCAAGGGCACTCCGGCAGCGGCCCCCGAGAGCGACCAGGAGCCCGCCAGCCGCCTAATCGTCGGCCCGGACGTCAAGCTCAAGGGCGCGGAGATCCTCGATTGCGACACCCTGGTGGTGGAAGGTCGCGTCGAAGCGACCATGGACAGTCGCGTGATCAGGATCGCGGAACAAGGCTCTTTCGCGGGCAAGGTCGGCATCGACATCGCCGAAATCTATGGCCGTTTCGACGGTGAACTCACGGCCCGCCAGCAACTCATCATTCACGCCACGGGGCGCGTAAGCGGCACCATCCGATACGGAAAGATCCTCATCGAGGAAGGTGGCGAAGTTTCCGGCGACGTGAAATCCCTGGCCCACGGTGAAAGCGAAGCCGCAAGGGTCAAGCCGGTGGTGGTCAGCTCGAACAACTGATTCATGATCAGCCCGCTCGCGGCATTGCGCGGCGCGCGATGCCCGGCGGGGCCGAGACGATCGAAGGCAGGTCCCGGCCCGAGCGGCGGGATCCTTCTAACTGTGCGTGGCGCTTTCGTACCATTCAGTCATTTTTGCGGAACCATCAACATGAACTCAAGTGGATCGCACGTTCATAACTCGGCCCATCATGGCAAGACCATTACGCGTCAACGTAGTCGCGAGGCGTTCTATCAACACAAAATGCCTCACAACGCGAACGTCCCTAAGCACAAGACCGGCAGGAGCGCCCACCACGGCGCCTTTACGCTCGCGAGCCATGGCGGCGGACACCACGCTGCCGGTCACCTCGTCGAACGCATGTATTCGCGCCGCGGCCTCAATATTTCAGCGCACCGTGACGACCACATCGACCCCAATCGACTCGTGATCACGGCAGGCACGGAAGAGCAGGTCTTCGGCACCATGACCCTCGGCTTCGATCATGCCGAGGGACTGCTTGCCGAGGCCCGCTACGCTGAGCAGATCAACGCTCTGCGAAGCCGGGGGGCTCGGATCTGCGAAATCACCCGGCTTGCGATCGATGCGAGCACCGGCTCGAAGCAGATCCTTGCGGCACTGTTCCAGCTCGGCCATATCCATAGTCGACAGATCCGGCGCATGACCGACGCGATCATCGAGGTACACCCCCGCCATTCCGCCTTTTACGCCCGAATGTTGGGATTCTCGCGGATCGGCGACGAAACGATCTGCCCACGCGTGAATGCGGCGGCGGTGTTGATGCACATCGATCTCGCCCACGCCGACGCAATGATTGCGCGCCACGCGGGATTTCGCGAGCCCGGCGAGAAGAGCCTCTACCCCTATTTCCTGCCTGCGGAAGAGCAACCGGCGCTGCTCGCCCACTGCGGCTGAGACCCTCGTCACGACGCAGCACCAAGGCATGCGCCAATGAGGCCGCCGGGCCCGGCCGAGCACGCCGCAGCGGCTTGCGTCGACCCGCGCCAATGGCTTGCCGATGCAGATCGACACTGAAACCGGGTTATCCGTGCGATCGCGTGTGGGGCATTGAACAAGCGTGAATGAAAGTAAGTATGCAGGCGGCAGGCTGCATGGCAGCGGCTGAACGTCGGGCTTGCACGCAGCCGCTGCTGGAGTAAGCTTGCGGCCTGTTTTGACAAAGACACAACTCCCAAATGGCTCAATACGTAATGTCCATGCTCCGCGTGAGCAAGGTCGTGCCGCCTAAGCGGCAAATCATCAAGGATATTTCGCTCTCCTTCTTCCCCGGCGCCAAGATCGGCCTGCTGGGTCTCAATGGCTCGGGAAAATCAACGGTATTGCGCATCATGGCCGGCGTCGACAAGGAGTTCGATGGCGAGGTCCAGCACCTGGCCGGACAACGTATCGGCTACCTGCCCCAGGAGCCCGAGCTCGATCCGGCCAAGACGGTCAGGGAAGAAGTCGAATCCGGGCTTGGCGAAATCATGGAGGCGCGCCAGAAGCTCGAGGCGGTCTATGCCGCCTACGCCGAGCCGGATGCGGATTTCGACAAGCTCGCCGAGGAACAGGCCCGATACGAGAACATCCTCGCCACGGCCGGCGCCGACATCGAGACGCAGATGGAGATCGCCGCCGACGCCCTGCGCCTCGCGCCGTGGGACGCGGTCATCGGCCAGTTGTCCGGCGGCGAGAAGCGCCGGGTGGCGCTTTGCAAGCTGTTGCTGTCGAGGCCAGACATGCTCTTGCTGGACGAGCCCACCAACCACCTGGACGCTGAATCGGTGGACTGGTTGGAACAGTTCCTGACCCGTTTCCCTGGAACGGTGGTCGCCGTCACCCATGATCGCTACTTCCTCGACAACGCGGCTGAATGGATCCTGGAACTCGATCGCGGCCACGGCATTCCCTGGAAAGGCAATTACTCCTCATGGCTGGAGCAAAAGGGCGATCGCCTGGCGCAGGAAGCCAAGCAGGAAGCCGCGCACATGAAGGCGATGAAGACCGAGCTGGAATGGGCGCGCTCCAACCCCAAGGCTCGCCAGGCGAAATCGAAGGCCCGCCTCGCCCGCTACGACGAGATGTCGAGCGTCGAATACCAGCGCCGCAACGAAACCCAGGAAATCTTCATTCCGCCCGGCGAGCGCCTCGGCGACAAGGTCATCGAATTCAAGGAGGTATCGAAAGCCTTCGGCAACAAGCTGCTCATGGACAAGGTCAGCTTCAGCATTCCACCGGGCGCCATCGTCGGTGTGATTGGCCCCAACGGCGCGGGCAAATCGACCTTGTTCAGGATGATCGAAGGTCGCGACACCCCGGACTCCGGCGAGGTGGAGATCGGCTCCACGGTGCAGATTGCCGCGGTAGACCAAAGCCGCGAGGGCCTGGCGAACGACAAGACCGTTTTCGAGGCGATTTCCGACGGCGCCGACGTGCTCACGGTGGGCCGCTTCGAGATGCCCAGCCGTGCCTACATCGGCCGCTTCAATTTCAAGGGCGGCGACCAACAGAAAATCGTCGGCAACCTCTCGGGTGGCGAGCGCGGCCGTCTGCACCTGGCCAAGACATTGATCGAGGGCGGCAACGTCCTGCTGCTCGACGAGCCCTCGAACGACCTCGATGTGGAAACCCTGCGGGCCCTCGAAGATGCGCTGCTAGAGTTCGCCGGCTGCGCCTTGGTGATCTCTCACGATCGCTGGTTCCTCGATCGCATCTGCACCCACATCCTGGCTGCCGAAGGTGACTCGCAATGGACCTTCTACGCCGGCAACTACCAGGAATACGAAGAAGACAAGAAAAAGCGGCTCGGAGAGGACGGCGCCAAACCCCGGCGCATTCGCTACAAACCGATCGCGCGTTAAGCCTTCATCGCCACCACCGGGTCATCGACCCGGTTTTTTTGCCTTATGGTTCCCGACCGCCGCGGGTCACCCGTCTTCAGGCGAACCCGAGGCCGCCCGCCAGGGCGCCGACCGCGATGAGCCAGATCGGGCTGATCTTGCTGCGCAGCAATACGACCACCGTAGCGGCCATGAGCGCCAGCGCGCCGAACCGGTGCTCGGGATTGCCGAAGAATGGCAGCATGAGCACCCATGCGGTGGCGGCGATGAGCCCGACCGAGATCGGTGCGAGCCCCGCGGTAAATGCGCGTACTGCCGGGGTATCGCGGTGTTTTCCGCCCCAGCGCCCGGCCCACAGCGAGAGCACCGTCGACGGCAGCAGGATGCCGACCATCGCGACCACGGCGCCGGCAAGCCCAGCTACCTGGTAGCCGAGGATCGGGACGAACAGCACATTGGGGCCAGGGGCCGCCTGGGCGAGTGCAATCGACCCCGTAAACTGGCCGTCGGTCAGCCAGTGGCGCTGCTCGACGAGGTAGCGATGCATTTCGGGCGCAACCGACACCGCCCCGCCGACCGACAGCATCGAAAGGGCCAGGAAGCGCAGGAACAGTTCCAGCAGATCGACACCGGCTGCCGCCCCGCTCATGCATCGACCTCCTTACGCGCAATGCACCAGCGGGCCGCACCCCAAGCACTCACACCGAGGCCCAGCACCACCCACACGAGAGGCAGGCGCAGCACGGCAACTGCCACGAAACTGGCTAACAGGAGCGCCGCGCAAATGCCCGCTCCCATCGGATTGCTGCGCAAGGCACCGAGCAGCTTGGCCGCCATCGCCACCATGAGGCCTGCGGCGACCGCCCCCATGCCGCGCAAGGCCCCCGCGACCTCCGGAATCGCCGAGAACTGGTTGTAGACCGCGGCCAACGCGAGAACCAGGATGATCGGCATCAGCAGCATGCCCGCGAGCGATGCCATCGCGCCGGAGAGGCCGAAGAAGCGGTCCCCGAACATGAGCGAGAAATTGACGACATTGGGACCGGGCAGAATCTGTGCGACGGAATAGATGTCCAGGTATTCGTCGCGCGTCAGCCAGCGCTTGCGGTCTACGAGCTCGCGCTGGGCGACCGCGAGCACCCCACCGAATCCCTGCAGCGCCAGCCAGGTAAAGGTCAGGAAGAGATCACCTCGCGAACGCGGGCTCGGCTGAGCAGCATCGGTCGGTCGCAAGTTCGATTTGCCTTTCAATCTGCACTTCCATTACCCGCATACGGGCCACCGTGCTGGCGGACCGGCGACACCGGGCTCAGGCGGGACGCGAGTCCGGCACCTCTTCCCGGAGTCTTCCCCCGGACATCCGGAACTGCCTGTCGCAGCGGCTCGCAAGCGCCTCGTCGTGGGTGACCAGGACCAGCGTCGTGCCCCGCTCGACGTTCAGCGCGAACAGCAGGTCGATGATTGCCTTGCCGGTCGCAGCATCCAGATTACCGGTCGGCTCGTCGGCCAGCAACAATGCCGGCGCCGGTGCAAACGCACGCGCCAGGGCCACGCGCTGTTGCTCGCCTCCCGACAGATGCTTGGGATAGTGATTGAGGCGGTCCGACAAGCCCACCCGCTCCAGCCACTCGTGCGCCGTCGCCTGTGCAGCCGGGGCGCCGGCCAGTTCGAGCGGCAACATCACGTTCTCGAGCGCGTTGAGGGCCGGCAGCAACTGGAAGGACTGAAACACGAAGCCGATCGTCTCGCCCCTGAGTGCCGCACGCTGATCTTCATCGAGCAGGAAGATGTCGGTGCCTCGGATCAGCACGCTGCCACTGCTCGGTCGATCCAGCCCGGCGAGCAGGCCGAGCAGGGTCGATTTCCCGGATCCGGAGGCGCCGACGATTGCAATCGACTCACCCGCCCCAACCTTGAAGCTCACATCCTGCAGAATATGCAGTGGCGCCGCCCCGCCCGCCAGTTCGACCTGCTTGGCCAGATGCGTGACTTCCATGACCGGAACGGAGAATTCGATGTTGCTGCGATCCATTTTTCTACTCTTTTTCCTGCTGCTCGCCAGCGCCGCAAACGCGACCGGCATCCTGGTTTGGGGAGACAGCCTTTCGGCCGGCTACGGCATCAAGGCCAGCGAATCCTGGCCCGCTCTGCTCCAATCACGCCTCGAAAAGCTCGGCCTCGACGCAACCGTCGTCAACGCCAGCATCAGTGGCGAGACCAGCGCGGGCGGACGTTCGCGCCTCCCGGCTGCGCTCGCGCGCCACAAACCCGCTGTGGTGGTCATCGCGCTGGGTGCCAACGACGGCTTGAGAGGCCTGCCATTGAAGATGATGGGCGACAATCTCACCGCCATGATCGACGCCTCCCGCGAGGCCGGCGCCAAGGTGGTACTGGTCGGCATGCGCCTGCCACCGAACTATGGCCCGGCTTACACCACGAAGTTCCAGAATACCTTCGACGAAGTTGCCGCCGCCAGCAAGGTGCCGCTGGTTCCTTTCCTGCTGGAAGGCATCGCTACCGAGCCGGCCCTGTTCCAGGCCGATGGCATCCACCCGGTAGCGGAGGCCCAGTTCAACCTGCTCGACAACGTTTGGCCGGCGCTCAAGCCGCTGCTGCGCAAATAGTCGCCTCCTGCCGCCGCGTCAGACGACCTCCAGCCCGGCCGGGCCGTCGATGAATTCTCCGATCACGGCCGCACCCTCGAATCCTTCGTTGTGGAAAACCTCGAGCACCGCCCGGACCGCCTCCGCCGAACACGAAACCAGCAGTCCACCGCTGGTCTGCGGGTCGGTTAGCAGTTTTTGCTGCCACACCGGCGCGTCGGGCGATAGCGCGACCTCCTCCCCGTATCCTGCCCAGTTGCGGGTCGACGCGCCGGTCGAGATGCCTTCGCGCACAAAGCCAAGGGCCGACTCGATCACCGGCAGGTCGTCGAAGCGCAGTCGCGCACGCAGCCGCGAGCCGCGGCAGATTTCCAGCAAATGGCCTGCGATGCCGAAACCGGTGACATCGGTGATGGCATGCACCTGCTGCATCGCCGCAAGCCGCGGGCCCGGCGTATTGAGCTTGGTGGTGTGGCGAATCATCTCTGCATAGCCAGCGGCATCGAGGACGCCCTTCTTGAGCGCCGCGCTCAGGATACCCACGCCGAGCGGCTTGCCTAGAACCAGCACGTCACCCGCTCTCGCCTCCGAGTTGCGCTTCACCCGCGAAGGGTGCACCACCCCCATCGCCACCAGCCCGTAGATCGGCTCGAGCACATCGATCGAATGACCGCCGGCAATCGGAATACCGGCATCGCGACACACCGAGGCCCCGCCTTCGAGGATCCGCCCGATGACCTCGTGGGGCAGCTTGTCGAGCGGCATGCCGACGATCGCCAGCGCCATGATCGGCTGGGCGCCCATTGCGTACACATCCGAGATCGCGTTGGTGGCGGCAATACGCCCGAAATCGTAGGGGTCATCGACGATGGGAGTGAAGAAATCGGTCGTAGCGACGATCGCTTGTTCGTCATTGAGCTTGTAGACTGCGGCGTCGTCCGCGGTCTCGGTGCCGACCATCAGCGCCGCCGGCACGATGCCGGCCGGCGCCCTGGACAGCAGCTCGGCAAGGATCGACGGGGCGATTTTGCAGCCGCATCCGCCGCCATGTGAGAATTGTGTGAGTTTGATTGCGTCCATGCCAGCATGCGGCCCGCAGGCCATTCCTCGATTAGAAGCGTTCTGAAGTGAAAACATAATGAAAAAAGGCGTCGCGACCGTAGCACAACTGGACGAATTTGACGAAATCGTGGACGTTCGCTCGCCCGCCGAGTTCGAAGAGGACCATATCCCGGGTTCGATCAATTGTCCGGTTCTCGACAACCAGCAGCGGGTGACGATCGGTACGCTCTACAAACAGGTTTCGCCGTTCGAGGCACGCAAGCTCGGCGGTGCCCTGGTGGCCGAGAACCTTGCCCGCCACCTGCTGAACAGCTTTCAGCACAAGCCGCGCAACTGGCGGCCATTGGTCACCTGCTGGCGGGGCGGCCAGCGCAGCGGCGCATTCACCTCCTGGCTGCGAATGATCGGCTGGGACGCCTGCCAGCTCGAGGGCGGCTACAAGAGCTATCGGCGCTTCGCCGTCGAGCAAATCGCGCAGATGGCGGCCGCCCTGGATATCCGGATAGTCTGCGGCGCAACCGGCAGTGCCAAGACCCGGGTGCTCGAGGCGCTCGCCCGCAGGGGTGCGCAGATCATCGATCTCGAGGACCTCGCGGTGCACAAGGGCTCGGTCCTCGGCGCGCTGCCCGGACGCCCTCAGCCGAGCCAGAAGTGGTTCGACTCCTGCCTGTGGTCGCGACTTCGAGAGATCGACCCGACAAGGCCGGTTTACCTGGAAGCCGAAAGCAAGAAAATCGGCAGGATCCAGATTGCCGACCCGCTCATCGCGATGATGCGCGATGCCGCCTGCGTCACGATCGAGGCGAGCCGCGAGGCGAGAATCGAATTCCTGCTCCGGGACTATGCATACCTGGGGGACGATGTACCCGATCTGCAATACAAGATCGGCTGCCTCAAGAGCCTGCAGAGCAATGAAACCCTCGCCCGCTGGCAGCAGCTTGCCGCCGACCATGAGCTCGCGACGCTCTTCGCGGAGTTCATCGACCTGCACTACGACCCGCTCTACCGACGCTCGCAGAATCGAAACTACACCCGCTTTGCACAGGCAACGCGTTTCGAGACCAGTGACCTGTCGCCGGTCGGCATTGATCGGCTCGCCATCGACATCCTTGCAGCAGAGCCCCGGGGATAGGCGGTTGCGCGCCAGTGCGGGCAAGGCTGGCGCCTTGCCGGGCACCCGAATGACCGCGCTCGCAACACGCCGACCCGGATCTCCGGGATCGTTCGCCTCACAACGGCAACGAGGTGCCGACGCTGCCCTTCACCGCACAGATTCGCTGGACCACGGCGGCTCTGGGCACCGCGACCTGGCCCTGCTCGAAGGCCACGACGCTGAAGGCCCCGGCGACTCGCTCGAGCAGCTCGTGCGCCCGCAACAGGAATTCGGGATTGCTCGGGCGTCCGAATGCCTCGTTGCCGAGCATGAAGGTTTCGTAGATCAGCACCCCGCCCGGACCGAGCAGCGCCAGCAACATCTCCAGACGGGGACGAAACAGGTAGTTGGTGACGATCACGCCATCGAAGCGCCGCCCCGCGTAGGGCCACTGGCCAGACTCGAGATCGGCCCGGCGGGTGTCGATGCGAGGCACACCCTGCAACGACTCAAGCGCGCTGGCGTCCCGGTCCACCGCCTCGACGTGAAATCCTCGCTGCGCCAGCCAGCGCGCGTGACGGCCGCTGCCGCAGGCATAGTCGAGCACTTCGCCGCCCGCATTGATCAATGGCGCGAAACGGGTCACCCAGGCAGACGGGGCTGGATGGGATTGGCTGGCGGACATTGGATAGGGCTGCGGAAGGAAATGGATCGGAGCCACAGAATACCGCGAACGATGAGCGCAGATGCAGCGCTGCACCGAAGATGCCATGCCCGAGGTATCATCTCGGCCATCGTATCGGAGCGCACGCGGACGCAAGGTATCGGTCAAGCCACCTCGCCTGGCACCAAGCCGGTCGATCTGGCGGTCATGATCCACTGCGCGTGTGCCTCGTTCCCCCGACCGCGCTACTGGCAATCGGTCGATAGGCGTTTCCAGACCATATGAACGATGAGCGGTACGTCTGACAACACCCGATTCATTGCCCGCCGATCGGTCACCCTGACCGTGCTCGCGACAGGTCTCGTACTGGCGTTCACCTGCGCCCGCTGGCTGGACCAGGAGATCACCCGGTACGCGGCGGAACGCGCCACCGTGAGTGCGCGCGCGGCTAGCGCCGACCTGTCCCTGAGCCTGGCGACGATCGGCCAGGATCTCGGCCAGCTTCGTCAATCCGGCGTCCCGCCCGAACAGATCGTCGAGCGGCTGCGAAGCATCGGCCTGCCAGCCTCGCCCCTGCCCCGTTCGCCCTCGGACGGGCTCGGCGACAATACCGACCCGCCGCTACGCTTCAGCGCCAATGCCGCCGCACTGTTCATCAACATCGGCCGGGGCCGCATCGCCAGCGTCTCGGCAGAACGGCTGTTGCCGGAACAAGCGGATGCCCTGCCGCTACGAATCGTGCCCGCGACAAGCCCGCCCGGCGCGCATGAGGTCCGAGCCACGGTGAGCGTCTCGAACGACACTTGGGCGATCGCCGCCCCCATCGATCCAGAGCGACTTCCCGGCGTCATTCGCGTGCTGCCGGTCGCCGGCGGCCTCGCCATCGCCATCATCGCCCTGCTGGGATATTTCTGCATTCATCTCTTGCGAACAGGACGCAGCAGCGTGCAGAACCAGATCCGTCAGGCTTCGCGGCGAAACCAGGGAGACCATCGCAAACTGCTGGATCTCATCGACCAATCGGCGGACTGGTCCTGGGAATCCGACTCCGCCCATCGCTATACCCACATCAGTGAAGGCATCCGAACGCGGGTGCGGCTGGATCCGGCCGACTACCTCGGCCACCGCTTCTGGGACGTGCCGCACCAGAATCTTCCGCAATCCTTCTGGCAGGAATTCAGGAAAACACTGGAACGGCATCAGGAATTCTCGTGCACCGTCGACCGTATCGACCTCGACGGTGCGCTGCGCCACCTGGAGCTTACCGGCCGTCCCGTATTCGACCGCCAAGGCAGGCTGCTCGGTTACCGCGGAATCGGGCGGGACGTTACCGAACGCATCGAAGCGGCCCGCTCGCTCAAGGCCAGCGAGGAGCGCTTCCGTGACCTCGTGTCGCTCTGTTCAGATTGGTACTGGGAGCAGGACGCCGACCTGCGCTTCACCGAGATCGCCACCGATGGCGCGCGGCGCGGGCCGCAGATCCATGAAGCCTGGCTGGGGCGCACCCTGAACGGCATACTGGTCGATGGCGCCGCCGTCCCCGGGTGGAAATCGGTTCAGCGGCGGCTCGCCTCGCACCAGGCGTTCTCGGGCTTCGAGTTCGAGATCAGCGGCGACCGCCCGGACGCAGGCTGCTTCGCGATCTCGGGCCGGCCGCTGATCGATCCGGTGCACGGCTTTTGCGGCTACCGCGGCGTGGTCAGGGAAATCACGGCCGAGCGCGAGATCGGCAAGGCGCTCGCCGAGAGCGAAGCGCGCTACCGGGCCAGCTTCGAGAACGCCCCCGTGGGCATTGCCAGCATCGACCCCGGGGGGGGCTGGGTCGAGGTGAACAACACCCTTTGCGCATTGCTCGGTTACCGCCGGCAACCGCTGCTCGAGCGCTCCTTCGAATCCATCACCCATCCCGCCGACCGCACCGCCTGCAGGGACGCGATGGCGCAGCTGACCTCCGGCGAGGGAAACAACTTTCTGATCGAGATGCGGCTGCTCCACCGAGACGGGAAGGATCGCTGGGTGCGTCTGCATGCAACGCTGCTGCGCGATCGCGTCGGTGCGCCGGACGTATTCCTGTTCGTGTTCGAGAACATCACCGAGCGGGTCGCGGCGATGCGCGCGCTGCACGCCAGCGAGCTGCTGTACAGGCGTCTGGTGGACCTCTCGCCGGACGGTATTTTCCTGCATCGCGAGGGCCGGCTGATTCTTGCAAACCCGGCCTGTGTGCGGCTCCTCGGCGCGGGAGAGGAGCGCAATCTGCTGGGCCGCTCGGTGCTCGAATTGGTCATGGACGAAGACAAACCCAAGATCTCGATGCGTGTCGCGGAACTGCAGGCTGCGGCCGGAGACGGAACCGCCACCCCGCTGCAGGTGTTCTCGTACCGGCGGCTGGACAGCGCGCCGGTGCAGGCCGAATCCACCGAGGTCAGCGTGATGCTCGAAGACGGGCCCGCGGTGCTGTGCGTGCTGCGCGACATCCGCGATCGACTGGAGGCCGAGAAATCCTTGCGCGAGAGCGATGCCCGCTACCGCGACGTGGTCGAATCGGTCAATGAAGTCATCTTCCAGCTCGATCATCGGGGACGCTTCAACTTCCTCAGCAAGGCCTGGGAGAGCGTCTCCGGGTTCGGCGTCGAGGAGTCCATGGGCAGCCCGCTGCTCGAGTTCCTGCATCCGGACGATCGCGAAAAGCTGACCCGGCGGATCGCCAACATGCAGGGCAGCCGCGGCGAACCCTGCGAGGCGGAGTTTCGCCTTCGTACCGCCAACGGCGAGATCCGCTGGATCGAGGCCACGGCCCGCCAGGTCGACACCAACGAGCCCGGCGGCGGCGGCATCCGGGGCTCGCTCGACGATATCTCGTCGCGCAAGATCGCCGAACTCACCCTCAAGAACCTCAACCAGGAACTCGAAAGCCGGGTCCGGGTGCGTACCGCCGAACTCGAGGCATCCAACCGCGAACTCGAGGCGTTCTCCTATTCGGTTTCACACGACCTGCGGGCCCCGCTGCGCGCGATCGACGGCTTTGCCCATGTGCTGGAGGAGGATTTCGGCACGCTGCTCGATGTCACCGGCTGCCAGTACCTGAGGCGGATCAGGGCCGCGAGCAACCGCATGGCGAACCTCATCGACGACCTGCTCGAGCTGGCGCGATTGACCCGGCAGACATTGCGCAAGGAGACGGTCGACCTGAGTCAGCTGACCTTGCAAATCGCCGAGGAGCTTCGCGCCGAGACACCGTTGCGATCCATCGACCTCGAGGTCACGCCGGGCCTGGTGGCCCAGGCCGACCGCATTCTGATTCAGGTGGTACTCGAGAACCTCTTGCGCAACGCCTGGAAGTTCACCGCCGACAAGCCTCATGCCAAGATCCGCTTTCTCGCCGAGCGTCGCAAGGACGTCCTCGCCTACTGCGTGGCCGACAACGGCATCGGTTTCGACATGGACCACGCTGCCAAGCTGTTCCAGCCTTTCCAGCGCCTTCACGGCCAGAACGAGTACGAAGGTTCGGGGATCGGCCTGGCAACCGTACAGCGGATCATCCAGCGTCACGGGGGCGAAACATGGGCGGAATCAATGCCCGCAAACGGGGCTCGCTTCTATTTCACGCTCAACTAACGAACGTTTGTGTCATCGATGGAAGGTTTCGCCATTCGCCCGTGATCTATGTCAAACTTTGGGTTGTGCAGCGCAATATAATCTTTGAACACTAAATATAGCTAGGGCACTGGCTCCGCGCTGCAGGCGCGCGGGAAACCCGAACCCCCAGGTTCGGCAGCACCCCGCCCGATGCCCGAGAGGCCATAAAATGAAGGAAAAACACTACCTCACCCCACTCTTCGAGCCCCGCGCAGTGGGCATCATCGGCGCCAGCGAACGGCCGGACTCGATCGGTGGCGTGCTGATCCGCAACATGCTCGAAGCGGGCTTCAAGGGCAAGCTGTTCGCCATCAATCCCAAGCACGACAAGGTCTTCGACGTGCCGTGCTACCGATCGGTCGAAGAAGTCCCCCATCGTCTTGACCTGGTGGTGATCTCGACCCGTGCCGAAACCATTCCGGCGATCATGGATGGCTGCGGCCGGGCCGGTGTCAAGGCCGCGATCGTGCTGTCGTCCGGCTTCTCGGAGAGCGGCCCGCGCGGCGCAGCCCTCGAGCGGGCGACCACTGAGGCGGCCAGGCGCCACCGGATTCGCCTCCTCGGCCCCAATTGCCTTGGCATCATCCGCCCCGAACTCGGCCTCAACGCGACCTTCGCCCATGGCTCCGCACTCAAGGGCTCGATCGGCCTGATATCCCAGTCCGGCGCCCTTTGCACCGCGATCCTCGACTGGGCGAAACCCAATAACGTTGGCTTCTCCAACGTTGTCTCGCTTGGCTCGTCACGCGACATCGATTTCGGCGAGATTCTCGAGTACATGATCTCCGATCCGCGTACCGAAAGCATCTTCCTGTACGTTGAAGGCATCCGTGACGCACGACGCTTCATGAGCGCCCTGCGCGGCGCGGCGCGCGTCAAGCCGGTACTGCTCATCAAGGTCGGACGTCATCCGGCCGGCGGCGCTGCCGCCCTTTCGCACACCGGCGCCATGGTGGGCGAGGATGCCGTGTTCGACGCGGCGCTGCGTCGCGCGGGCGTGATTCGCCTCTACACCATGGGCCAGATGTACGCGGCCGCCAATGCCTTGTTCGCGCGTTTCCGTCCGCGCGGCAACCGCCTCGCCATCGTCACCAACGGCGGCGGGCCGGGCGTCATGGCAGCCGACCGCTGCGCCGATCTGCGCATCCCGCTTGCCGAACTGTCCGACGGGACCATTGCAAAGCTTAACGAGTTTCTCCCCGCCGCATGGTCGCGCGGCAACCCGGTCGACATCCTCGGCGACGCCAATGCCGAACGCTACAAGAAGACCATTGCCGCAGTACTCGAGGATCCCAACGTCGACGGCATGCTGGTGATGCTCACGCCACAGGCGATCATCGACCCGACCGCGGTAGCCGAAGCGCTCATCGATCTCGAGAAGAACGCCGACAAACCCGTCGTCACCTGCTGGATGGGCGAAGATCTCGTCCGCCTTGGACGTCGCAAGTTCGAAGAGGCCGGCATCCCGACCTTCCGTACACCGGAACCCGCGGTCGAACTGTTCAGTCATATCTCCGCCTACTACCGCAACCAGAAGCTGCTGATGCAGACGCCTGCATCGCTCTCCGGCCTGCGGCCGCCGTCCATCGAGAGCGCCCGCCTGGTCATCGAGACTGCCCTCGCCGAGCGCCGCAAGGCACTCAACGAGATGGAATCCAAGGCTCTGCTGGCCGCTTTCCGCATTCCGATTGCGCAGACCGTGGTCGCGCGCTCGGCCACCGAGGCCATGGTGCTGGCAGAAGAAATCGGCCTGCCGGTGGTAATGAAGATCGATTCGCCGAACATCATCCACAAATCCGACTCGGGCGGCGTTCGCCTCAACCTGACGAGCCTCGCCGCAGTGCGCAGCGCCTATCAGGAAATTCTCGAGGGCGTGAAGAAGACTTTCCCCGAAGCTTCGGTGAACGGGGTCGCGATCGAACCCATGGTGCTCAAACCCAACGGTCGCGAGCTCATGGTCGGCGTCACCCGCGACCCGGTGTTCGGTCCGGTCATCACCTTCGGCGAAGGCGGAACCCGGGTAGAGGTGCACAAGGACCGCGCGGTTGCGCTGCCCCCCCTCAACCCCTTCCTCGCCCGCGACCTGATCCGCTCGACGCGCATCGCCTCGTTGCTCGGGGAGTTCCGCAGCATGCCGCCGATCAACATGGAATCGCTGGAATTCGTGCTGCTGCGCGTTTCGGAGATGGTCTGCGAACTGCCATGGATCCAGACCATCAACATCAACCCGCTGATCGTCGACGAAAACGGCGCGGTAGCGGTCGATTGCCAGATCGTCGTGGACAACGTCTCGCCCGCCGCGGACCGCTACGCCCACATGGCGATCCACCCTTACCCGTCCCAGCTGACCACCGAGTGGACCCAGCCCGACGGCCTAAAGGTGGTGATTCGGCCGATCAAACCCGAAGACGCCGAGCTGGAGGTGGAGTTCGTGCGCAAGCTGTCGCCGGAGACCAAGTATTACCGCTTCATGAACACCATGCGCGAGCTGCCTCCCGCGATGGTCACGCGCCTGACGCAGATCGACTATGACCGCGAGATGGCCTTCGTCGCGGTCATCGAGGAAGACGGCAAGGAATACGAGGTTGGCGTCTGTCGCTACGCGGTGAATCCGGACGGCGAGTCCTGCGAGTTCGCGATCGTGGTCGCCGACGACTGGCAGAAGAAGGGCCTCGCGCGCCGCCTCATGGGCGTACTCATCGAGACCGCACGTGATCGCGGCCTGGGCTACATGAACGGGGTATTCCTGTCCAACAACGAACGCATGCTCAAGTTCGTCAAGGGCCTCGGATTCGTGCTTTCGAACGACCCCGAGGACAACTCCGTCAAACTCGGTGTGCTCACGCTGCAGGACTGACCCGGCCCTTCGGACCACCGCGACGGCCGCCCTGGGCGGCCGTTTCCATGTCGATGCCGCAGACTGCTGGGCCTGAGGTGCCGCCGGTGCTTGGCTTGTGCGGCGAAGCACTAGAATGGCAGCGAGATTCACACCCGCCATTCGAGCAAAGGATTGCCCATGACCGCACACCGGCACGGCCAGCAACTCACCCGATTGCGCAACCTCGGACCGCGCTCCGCACAGTGGCTGGCGCAGGTGGGCGTCGACAGTGTCGAGACACTGCGCGCGATGGGCGTGGCGGGCTGTTTCGAGCGGCTGCTGGCCGCAGGGATCAACCCTTCGATCAATCTCGCCTATGCCATCCAGGGCGCACTCGACGATCTGGACTGGCGCGCGCTGCCCGAACACACCCGCAGCGAGCTGGTGCTGCTGGTCGACGCCCTGCGCGCCGCCCGCACGCCGACACCCGCACGCTGTGGCTGGTGCGGCGAGGACCCCCTCTATGTTCGCTACCACGATCTCGAATGGGGGGTGCCGGTGCATGAGGACCGGCGGCTTTTCGAGTTCCTGGTGCTCGAGGGCGCGCAGGCCGGGCTGTCGTGGATCACCATCCTGCGCAAGCGCGAGGGCTATCGCGAGGCCTTTGCAGATTTCGACCCCGCTCGTGTGGCCCAACTCGATGAAAGGGAGCAGGAGCGGCTGCGCGAGAACCCCGCGATCGTGCGAAATCGCGCGAAGATCGCGGCCACGGTCGGCAATGCCAAGGCCTTTCTCGCGATTCAACGGGAATTCGGCAGCTTCGATGATTTTCTCTGGCGCTTTGTCGATGGCGCCCCCATCGTCAACAGCCCTAAATCACTGGCGGAGGTGCCGGCGCGCACCGAGCGATCCGATGCCCTCAGCCGAGCGCTACAGCGCCGCGGCTTCAAGTTTGTCGGCAGCACCATCTGTTATGCCTACATGCAGGCCATCGGCATGGTCAACGACCACCTCACTACCTGCTTCCGTCACCCCGAGGCTCACTGACATCGCGCCAGGGCAGCTATCATTGCCCCTTTCAAGTCATTGGATGGACAGATGAGTGCCGCGATTCAACATTTGGAGCATCTGGGCCTGCCGGCGGTCAGACTCGTCACCCAAGGAGGCGCCAGCGCCACCGTCAGCCTGCTGGGTGGCCAGGTCCTGTCCTGGCAGCCCAGCAGCGGCGACGAGCGGCTGTTCATGAGCCCCCGGGCCATCCTCGACGGCACGACACCGATCCGTGGCGGCGTACCGGTGTGCTTCCCGCAGTTCGCGAGCCTTGGCAAGCTGCCCAAGCACGGCCTGCTGCGAACCCGGCGCTGGGAAGTCAAGGAGACGCGTGGCGACGGCGACTACGCGATGGTGACCCTGCGCGTGAGCGACGATGACGACAGCTACGCGATCTGGCCGTATGCCTTCAACTGCGAACTCACGATCCTCATCGAGAGCGGCCGCCTCGTTCTCGAACTGGAGATCGAAAACACCGGCCATGGCAGTTTCGTATTCACCGGCGCCCTGCACAGCTACCTCGCGGTGCGCGAGGTCGAGGAGGTTGCGCTGGAGGGCCTGTACGGCCTGAGCTATCGCGACAGCGCGCACGACAATCGTGAAGGCCGCGAGTCCGCAGAGGCGCTTCAAGTCGCCGACGAAATCGATCGCATCTATCGCAACGCCACGCGGCCGCTGACGCTGCGCGACGGCAGGCGCGAACTCGCGATCCGCATGGAAGGTTTTCCGGACGTCGTGGTGTGGAATCCCTGGGTAGAGAAATGCGCCGCGCTCAAGGACATGGCACCGCTCGATTTCCGGCACATGCTGTGCGTCGAGGCGGCCACCACCCGGCCCACCGAACTGCCCGCCGGCGAGAGCTGGTGGGGGCGGCAGAGCCTGTTTGCAGTCTCATGACTTGAACTGCGGCGATCGCACCCCAAAGTGGATTGGGTTACCGCAACAGGAGAATCCACGCCATGAGCCGCTTCGCCTTCGACGTCACCGCAGCCGATTTCGAACAAAAGGTCATCGAGGCCTCGAAGAACACCCCGGTGTTGGTCGACTTCTGGGCCGAATGGTGTGCACCCTGCCGTGCGCTCAAGCCACTGCTCGAAAAACTCGCCGACGAGTTCGAGGGTCGGATACTCGTCGCCAAGGTCGATACCGAGCAGCAACAGGAACTCGCCGCACGCTTCGGCATTCGTGGAATTCCCGACGTCAGGGCCTTCGTGGACGGGGCCGTGGTCGACGGCTTTACCGGGGCGTTGCCCGAAGCTGCACTACGCGAATTCATCGCCCGTGTCCTGCCCTCCGAAGCGGAGCCCCTGCGCCTCGAGGCGTTCGCGGCAAGGCAACGCGGCGATCTCGACAGCGCCCGCGCGATGCTGCTCAAGGCCATCGACACCGATCCTCGCTTCGAGGCCGCACGCCTCGATCTCATCGAACTGCTGATCGACGTTGGAGAGCTCGACGAAGCGGACCGACTGCTCAAAGAGATCATCTACCGGGCGAAGGACGAGGATCGCACCCGAACGCTCGAAGCACGACTCGGTCTCGCGGCCACCCGCGCCGAGTCGTCCGACGAAGAGACCTTGAAGGCACGTATCGAGGCCGACGGCAATGACCTCGACGCGCGCCTCGCCCTCGCGAGCCTTGCGGCGGAGCGCGGCGCCTTCGAGCCGGCGCTCGAAAACCTGCTTGAAATCGTGCGTCAGGATCGCGGCTTCAAGGATGACGCCGGCCGCAAGGCCATGATCCAGGTGTTCAGTCTGATGCCTGCGGATTCGCCGCTTCTTCGCGACTACCGCAGCCGCCTCGCGGCCCTGCTGAACCGCTGAGCCGGTGCCGGCCCCTAGTTCACATGCACCATGTCAGCGACATCGCGACCGTTTACCTTGACCACCGACAACATGTTGCCGGCCGGATCGGCGGCCACCGGCTCGACCTGCAGCCGCCCCGAATCGAGCAATCGCTGAAGCCGCTGCTTGGCGTGCTCGGTGCTCACGTCCCGAGCCCTGGCGTCGATGCCCTTTACGCGGATGCGCTTGCCACCCTGGTAGAAGGTCGCGCCATCCATTGCATAGGCGCGCGCCGCGAGCACACGCTCATCCGAACCGGATTCGGGCAGGCGCGGCAGCGACAATGCCCCAGGGGCGGAACGTGCCTTGGGCAATTTGGCGAGCCGCGGTGCGCTCGCCACGCGGCGCTTTGCCCGCGCCGATGCACGGCGCTTGGTCGCACGCTTTTTCGCGATCGTCTTGCTGGAAACGACGGCCTTGCGCTTCGACGTCGCGAGCCGCGATGCGGCCGCCTTCTTCCGCGAGGGCGACTTGCTGAACGAGGATTTCCTGGCCGGCGATTTCCTGGTTGCCGACTTCTTCAGCGACGTCTTGGTCGCCGTTTTCCCAGACTCTGACCGCTTCTGCGCGGCTTCGGCCACGACGCCGGCCCCGAGGCTGACTACGGCGAATACGACCATCGCCACGGAAGCTAACAATTTTTTCATCGACTCACCCGTCCAACTCGGCAACAAACGCGCATCATCGCGCCGCGTGAAGCCCGTAAAGTCTAGACCTTTCGCAAGTGCTTGCGTAGCCAGTCTATGTGCAGGCACCATCAGGGCCTTTTTTCAGCACCACCGGATCCACCATGCTGCCAACAATCGAACAACGCATCGCCGATGAGCTCGGCGTCGCTTCGCGCCAGATCCTCGCGGCCGTCCGGCTGCTAGATGAAGGCGCGACCGTGCCGTTCATCGCCCGCTACCGCAAGGAAGTGACCGGCGCCCTCGACGACACCCAGTTGCGCAACCTCGAGGAGCGCCTCGGCTATCTGCGCGAACTCGAGGAGCGCCGCGCGACTGTGCTCACGAGCATCGAAGAACAAGGCAAGCTTACCGCCGAGCTGCGCGAAACCATCGAGAATGCCGAGACCAAGCAGCGTCTCGAAGACCTCTACCTGCCCTACAAGCAGAAGCGCCGCACCAAGGCGCAGATCGCCCGCGAAGCCGGCATCGCGCCGCTGGCCGAAGCCCTGCTCGCCGATCCGCAGCTCAGCCCGGAGGTCGAAGCTGCCAACTACCTCAATGGCGAGGCCGGCTTCGGCGACACCAAGGCCGTGCTCGACGGCGCGCGCCAGATCCTCATGGAGCATTTCGCCGAGGACGCCACCCTGCTTGGCCAGCTCCGCGAGTTCCTGAGCGATCACGGCATCGTCGTCGCGAGCGTGGTCGATGGCAAGCAGGACGAAGGCGCTAAGTTTCGCGACTGGTTCGATTTTCGCGAGCCCATCGTGTCGATGCCCTCGCACCGCGCCCTGGCACTGCTGCGCGGACGTAACGAAGGCGTGCTGCGGCTGCAGCTCGGCCTGGACTCCGACCCCACCGACGGCTCCCGGACGACCGGGCCGTCGCCCTGCGAGATGCGCATCGCTGCGCGCTTCAAGGTCCGCGACCAAGGTCGCCCGGGCGACGCCTGGCTGCGCGAGACGGTGCGCTGGGCCTGGAGCGTCAAGATTTCGCTGCACCTCGAGCTGGAGATGATGTCGGCGCTGCGCGAGCGCGCCGAGGAAGAGGCGATCCGCGTCTTCGCCTCCAACCTCAAGGATCTGCTGCTCGCCGCACCAGCCGGCCCGCGCGCCACCATGGGCCTCGACCCGGGCCTGCGCACCGGCGTCAAGGTGGCGGTGGTCGACGCCACAGGCAAGCTCCTCGACACCGCCACCATCTATCCGCACGAGCCCCGACGTGACTGGAACGGTGCGCTGTCCACGCTGGCCAGCCTGGCCCGGCGCCACGAGGTGGAGCTCATCGCCATCGGCAACGGCACCGCCTCGCGCGAGACCGACAAGCTCGCGCTGGAGCTGGTCAAGGCCTTGCCCGAGCTGCACATGACCAAGATCGTGGTCTCCGAGGCCGGCGCCTCGGTGTATTCGGCGTCGGAGCTGGCGGCGCGCGAGTTTCCGGCGCTCGACGTGAGCCTGCGCGGCGCGGTGTCGATCGCCCGGCGCCTGCAGGATCCGCTCGCCGAACTGGTCAAGATCGACCCCAAGTCGATCGGTGTCGGCCAGTATCAGCACGACCTCAACCAGTCGCGACTCGCCAGGAGCCTCGATGCAGTGGTGGAGGACTGCGTGAACGCGGTGGGGGTGGACGTGAACACCGCCTCGGTGCCGCTGCTGACCCGCATCTCCGGTCTCAACGCCACCCTTGCCAGCAACATCGTCGCCCATCGCGACGCCAACGGCGCCTTCACCAGCCGCAAGGCGCTCCTCAAGGTGCCCCGCCTCGGCGACAAGACCTTCGAGCAGGCGGCGGGCTTCCTGCGCATCATGAACGGCGACAATCCGCTCGACGCGTCCGCGGTGCACCCCGAGGCCTACCCGGTCGTCGAGCGCATCCTCGCCGATGTGCAAAAGAGCGCGCGCGAACTGATCGCCGACGCCAACAGGCTCAAGCAGCTCGACGCCGCCAAATACACCGACGAGCGCTTTGGCCTGCCCACCGTGCAGGACATCCTCAAGGAACTGGAAAAACCGGGCCGCGACCCTCGGCCGGAATTCAAGACCGCGACCTTCCGCGACGGCGTCGAAGGTCTCAAGGACCTCACGCCGGGGATGATGCTCGAAGGGGTGGTCACCAACGTCACCAACTTCGGCGCCTTCGTCGATATCGGCGTGCATCAGGACGGCCTGGTGCATATCTCGGCCCTCTCCAACCGCTTCGTCAAGGACCCGCGAGAAGTGGTCAAGGCTGGCGACGTGGTCAAGGTCAAGGTGCTCGAGGTGGACCTGCCGCGCAAGCGCATCGCGCTCACCATGCGCATGAGCGACGAGCCGCCCCGCGCCGGCGAGGGCCAGCCACCGAAGCGCGATTCCCGCGCAGCGCAGCGCACGCACAAGCCCGAATCGCGCCCCGCCCCGGCGGGCAGCATGGCCGATGCACTGGCCCGCGCGCTGAAGCGGTAAAATGGCGGAATTCCCGCGGAAAAGAGCGATGAACACGATTTACGGCATCAAGAACTGCGACACCATGAAGAAGGCCTTCGCCTGGCTCGACGAGCACAGCGTCGCCTACACTTTTCACGACTACAAGAAGGCCGGCATCAGCTCAGCCAAGCTGCACGAGTGGAGCAAGGCCTGCGGCTGGCGGAGCCTGGTGAACACCCGCGGCACCACCTGGCGCAAGCTCACCCCCGAGCAACAGGACCTGCAAACGCAGAGCGCCGCCGTCAAGCTGATGGTCGACAACCCCAGCCTGATCCGCCGGCCGGTCATCGAAACCGCCGCCGGGCAATTGCTGGTCGGCTTCGACCGGGCCAATTACACCAGTTTCCTCAAGCCCGGGGCGGCGCCATGAGCGCCTCGCCCGACAGCTACGTGCAGCGTTTCCTGCTCGACGAACTCGATATTCGCGGCGCCTTCGTGCACCTGGGCAGCGTCTGGCAGGCGATGCAGCGCGGCCGCGACTACCCGGAACCGGTGCGCGAACTCATTGGCCAGATGGCCGCCACCACCGCGGTGATCGCCGGCAACCTCAAGCAGGCCGGCCGGCTCACCTTTCAGCTGCAGGGCCGCGGCCCGGTCAGCCTGATGGTGATCGACTGCGACGAAACCCTCAACATGCGCGGCTACGCCAAGTCCGAGGGCCAGCCGGCGGCCGCCAGCGTGCCGGCGCTGGTGGGCGACGGCCACCTCATGCTCACGCTCGACATCGAGGCGCTCGACCAGCCCTACCAGAGCTTCGTCCCGATCAAGGGCGAGACCCTGGCGGAGATTTTCGAGCACTACCTGCATCAGTCCGAGCAGCAGCCCACCCGACTCCTGCTGGCTGCTGGCGAACACAGTGCCGCCTGCCTGTTTCTGCAGAAAATGCCGGGCGCCGATCAGGCCGATGCCGATGGCTGGGAGCGGGTGCAACAGCTTGCTGATACGGTCAAGCAGGCGGAGCTGCTCGGCCTGGACACCGAAACACTGCTCACGCGGCTCTTTCATGAAGAGACTGTTCGCGTCTTCGAACCCAGGATCGTGCGTCACGACTGGCCCGAAGACCGCGACAAGATCGCCGACATGCTGCGCGGCCTCGGCCGCGGCGAAGTCGAGGCAATCCTCGCAGAGCACGGCGAGGTGCGCATCCGCGACGACCTCTCGAATCACGAGTATGTGTTCGACGAAGAACAGGCCCTCAGGCTCTTCGACCCCGAGGGCGGCGCCCCGACCCTGCATTGAGATGCGGCGCTTGCCCTTGCACGCTGCGAAAAGTAGACTTCCCGATTTGCCGGACCAAGCCGATCACCATGCCTGAAGCGTCGCCGTCATCCAAACTCGTTGAATTCAAAGGCGGCAAGCTCTCCGTCATGAACGCATTCCTGCGCGAAACCGACGCCATGAAGCTCGCCGACGCCCTGCATGTGATGCTCGGCGGAATGCCCGATTTCTTCAGCGGCGAGACCACCGTGCTCGATTTCCGGCACCTCGCCGTCGCCCCTGACCGCATCGACTGGACCTCGCTGCTGAGCATGCTGCGACGCTACCAGCTGCAACCGGTGGCCGTGCGCAACCTGCCCGAGCACTATGCCGCGTCCGCGCGCCAGGCTGGCCTCGCGCTGCTGAGCGGCGAAGAAAGCGAGGGCGGCGTCCCCGAGGCACCGCCCCCGCCCCGCCAGGCCGCCCAGCCGGCGCAGCAGCCGCAACCGGTCGCCGCGGCGCCGGCAGCCGCCGCGAACACCATGGTCATTGAACGTCCGCTGCGCTCCGGGCAGCAAATCTACGCCCGCGATACCGACCTTGTGCTGCTGGCCGGAGTGAGCCACGGCGCCGAGGTGATTGCCGACGGCAGCATCCACTGCTACGGCCCGCTGCGCGGTCGCGCGCTTGCCGGTGCACGCGGCAACGTGGCGGCGCGCATCTTCAGCATGAACTTCGGCCCCGAACTGATCTCGGTGGCCGGCGTATTCCGCACCTTCGAACGGGGCATTCCCGAATCCGTGGCCGGAAAGGCTGCGCAGGTGCGGCTCGATGAGGAAGGCGACAAACAGAATCTCGTGGTCGAGCCCATTTCACTGAGCTGACCCGCAACAATCAAGACTTCCAGAAAGGGAAAATCGTGACTCGCGTAATCGTCGTAACCTCAGGCAAGGGTGGTGTGGGCAAAACCACTACCAGCGCCGCATTCTCCTCGGGCCTGGCCCTGCGAGGCTTCAAGACAGCGGTCATCGACTTCGACGTCGGCCTGCGCAACCTCGACCTGATCATGGGCTGCGAGCGGCGCGTGGTGTACGACCTCATCAACGTCGTCAATGGCGAAGCCAAGCTCAGCCAGACCCTGATCAAGGACAAACACTGCGAGAACCTCTTCGTGCTGCCCGCCTCGCAGACCCGCGACAAGGACGCGCTCACCGAAGAAGGCGTCGAAAAGGTGCTCAAGGAGCTCGAGCACATGGGCTTCGACTACGTGGTGTGCGACTCCCCCGCCGGCCTCGAGCGCGGCGCCGTGATGGCGCTCACATTTGCCGACGAGGCGGTGGTAGTCTCCAACCCCGAAGTCTCCTCGGTGCGCGACTCGGACCGCATCCTCGGCATCATCCAGTCCAAATCGCGCCGCGCCCAGGAGGGCAACGAGCCGGTCAAGGAGCACCTGCTGGTCACCCGCTACTCGGCCAAGCGCGTCGAAGAAGGCGAAATGCTCTCCTACAAGGACATCCAGGAGCTGCTGCGCATTCCGCTCATCGGCGTCATCCCCGAGTCCGAGAACGTGCTCCACGCCTCCAACCAGGGTACCCCGGCGATCCACCTCAAGGGCACCGACGTAGCCGAAGCCTATGCCGACGTGGTCTCCCGCTTCCTGGGCGAAGACGTGCCACTGCGCTTCACCGGCTATGAGAAACCCGGCCTCCTCAAGCGCCTGTTCGGAGGCAAGTGAGCATGTCCCTACTGACCCTGCTGTTCGGAGAAAAGAAGAAAAAGACCGCGTCCATCGCAAGGGAACGCCTGCAGCTCATCATCGCCCGAGAGCACACCGGCGGCAGCACGCCCGACTTCCTGCCCGACCTGCAGAAGGAACTCATCCAGGTCATCTCGAAGTACGTCAAGGTCAACCCCGAAGACATCAACGTCCAGCTCGAAAAGCAGGGCAACTACGAAGTCCTCGAGGTCAATATCGTGCTGGCGGACCAGAACCGCTGACCGCCGCCTTAGCGCCCGGATGGTGAAATCGGTAGACACAAGGGACTTAAAATCCCTCGCCGCGAGGCATGCGGGTTCGATTCCCGCTCCGGGCACCAAGTACTGACCCTTGCCCAACCGGGGTTGTCTGGACAAGGCCGTCCTATCAAGCATTTCGTGGATTTCTTGATCCGCCCGCGTCCAACGAAATGCATCGATAGCGAGTCAATTTGCGGGTAGATCTCCGGGTAGATTGGGTACTGTGCGCCTTAGCCCGGGCAATCTACCCGCAAGGTTGCGAGATGCTGACGGACAAAGAGATTAGGAACGCCCAAGCCAGGGACAAATCCTACAAGCGGGAGCGCTTCCTACAACTTTGCTGAGTACCTAGCCGGACGACGGCCGCCCCGCCGAACGTCTTGGAAGGCCGGTGCACACCGCTCAGGCGGAGGCGCTGTTCGGGGATTTTCCATGGGATGACACGGGCCTGGTTGAAGGACTGTCGCTCGACATGTGCTCGCCATATAGCCAAAGACTCTTGTCCGCGGCCGAACCGGGCATGTCGCACATAACCGGCGCTGGTCCGCCACATCGCACTCACCCTGTTGAAGCTGATCAGGTAGCGCAAGGCGAGCATCACGATCAAACGACTTCTTGCCGCCACCCCTGACGAGAGAGGTGGCCACGCTAGTCTGCCAGGCTACGACCGCACGGCGGCGATCACCATGATCTCGACGCGATAGTTCTTCTTTGCCATTGGCGACTCGACACAGGCGCGCACCGGAGCACCAACGCCGCTCAGCCACGCATCCCAGGCCGCATTCATGGCATCGTAATCATCCATGTCGGCCAACCAGATCTGGGCGGACAGCATATGGTTCTTGTCGCTGCCAGCCTGCTCGAGCAGCGCGTCGATCTTGGCGAAGACGTCTTCGGATTGAGCGGTGATATCGCCGTCCGCCAATTGCGAGACCTGGCCGGCCAGATAGACCGTGTGGTTGTGGGTGACGACCTGGCTGAAGCGTTGGCTGCCGCCAATTCTCTGAATTTGATGAGTCATGATGATTCGGATTCCTTGCTGAAGACAGTGTGTCAGTCGTTGTCGCTTAGGGTGGAGCCTGCACCTTGAGCGCGCGAGGCCTCCGTGGCCGGCACGTAGGTACGGGAGGCAAGTCCGGTGAGGTAACTCAACACCGCCTCGGCCACCGCCGGTGCCGGTCCTTTCACGACGCTACTGTTCACCTGCGCTGGACTGATCTCACAGGTAACTGCGACAACATCACCGGCGGAGGGATCGCTCGCCGGGCCACAGAACATGGTCCCTGCGGCATCGAAGTAAAGATGGCAACCTGGCCACGACAAGGCCACTGCTTCGCCACGACTGCTCGCCAGGCGGCTGGCGAACGGCGCAAGCAAGACCGGACATGAGACCGCTTCAAGCACAATCGCGGAGCCCCCCGTGATCAACTGCGCATGATCGCTCAAGGTCGCCCCCGCAATTAGCGGACACATCGATCGTCCGGCGGACGACCAACGGTCTGCTTCGATCCGTGGCGCGAGCTGCGCGTAGTCCGTGCCATCATTGAGACGCAATTGCGCGGCCAGCAATGCCGGCCCTTCCATGCCTTGCGCCGACAGCCAGCGAGCGGCCTTGGCGGCCTCTTCGGCCAGACCCCAGGACATCCCAGCACCACGCGCCGCTTTCTTGCACAGGGCTTCGATTTCGTTCAACGACAGATTCACGACTTTTGCTCCTGTTGAGTGAGACGCGGATACGACCAGTCATCCGCGGGATGGCGATCGAGCTCGTGCGGGAACGGCGCGTTCTTGTACATGTTGATGCGCACCCAGCGATCCGAACGCGGGTCGAAACGGATGGCGCCGAAGAACGACAACTTGCAGCGAAGCAGGTCGATCGGCAGCATTTCCTGGCCGATCAGGTTGTCCTGAATGTCGGCGTAGGGATACTGCGGTGCCAGTTGCACCCGGCGCACGATGTGGCGGTGCTCCGGATGGCGCAGCAAAAAGGCCGCCACGGTCTCGTTGCCGCCGGCCGACTTGAGCGCCTCCTGCAAAAGATAGACATCGCGCGCCACCGCCAGCGGTTGCTCGAGTTCCTGGCCCGGCTCGGTAAAGCGCTGGCCGATGCGCGGCTCGAGCTTTTCTTCCGACACATACCAGAACAGCGCGCGATTGCGTTCCTCGGCAAAGTCGATCTCGGACACCCACTGACCGTGCGTGTCGAGAATGTCGCGCAGCGCCGCGATTTTCATCTCGCCATGAATCGGGAAGGCGCTTTGTTCATCCGCGCGCATGGTGTCACCCAGCTCATCGACGAGCGCGCCATAAGGTTCGAGCAACAGCGACACCAACTGTTCCTGCCCTTCCAGCGACAACGTCGATTCGCTCCAGCGATAGAGCGCATCCCACGGATACTCGGCGGCCAATCCTTCGGCGATCTTGTCGCGCAGAAGGACGAAATCCTGCCGCAATTGTTTGATGCGCTTCACCTGCAATTCATGACCGGAATGCCAGTGCCCGGCATCGTTCGCGGCACGCTCGACGAAGTCGCGGAACACGTCGATTTCGTCGGGCGTCGGGACACGCACCGAGCGCACTCGCTGCAACGCAGTCTCACGCGCCATCACCCAGTTGTTGAGCAGCACCGGGTGGTTCATGAGGAACGGCGCCATGCCCAGCCCGGTGGAGTTGCCTACGCCGAAACGCCGGCGATTGTGCGGCTCGATCGCCACCGCGCTTTGCGGCGCGCGCGTCCGGGCGAGATGTTCGACCAGATCCAGCGTGAATGCCCGGATCAGGAAGACGGTAAGCATCTCGGCCTGAAATGGTGCCGACAGTTCTTCTCGTTCGGCAACCCGGTCGCGATCGGATGCGCCGAATTTGCCGCTGCCGTATACCGCGGTGGTGCGCATCAAATAGCCAACTTCCTCGACGAAATTCATGTCTGGCTGGCGGCCCTCGGCGAGCGCTTCGACGACATGATCGAACAGCCGTACCGAGCGGTTGGCGCGCGCCAGGCATAGCTCCTGGCTAGAAATCCTGCCCGCCTCCTGCTTGGGTACGTTGGCCTCGAGGCGGTCTAGATCGGCCTCGGTGGGGACGCCGTCGAACAGCGTGAAGGTCGCGTCCCAGGCGGTGGCGATAACGCGGTCGGAGCGCATCGACGGGTCGAGATCGTGAGCGAAGGCGACCAGGCTGTAGCAGCGCGCCGGCCCAGTCGCGGTGTACACCGCACGCCCCACGCCGGTGCTTTCGATAGTCCACGCCGGACGTTCGAACACCCAGTTTTCGCGCTTCATGCGGCGCAACAGTTGGCGCATGAAGGAGAGTCTCGACTGGTGAAACGCACCGATACGGGCGAGCTTCATGACGGTTTCCGGGTGGCGCCGGTGTACGTCAGGATGTTGTGAACCGTGGCTATGCTGCATGACAATCTCCGGATTCTTGAAGTTCAGCACAGAGTGCTTCAGGCGCGCGACGACGATTGCACCGGGCGGTCGAGCGGCCTGCCCTCGCGACCTTTCAGCAGCGTGATGCGCGCCGCGTCCCACAGCGAAGGCAGCAGGATCAGCGACACCGGCACGGCCGTAACCACAATGAAGCTTTGCAACTTGCCGATGCCGCCCGAACCGGTGTAAATCAGGATCATGGCCATGGCGCCCATTGCCAGACCCCAGAACACACGGACGCCTACCGCTGAGCGATCCTGGTTCGACATTGCCACCGAGATCACGTAGGTCATCGAGTCGCCGGTGGTGGCCACGAAGATGGTGGTGAGAATCAGGAACAGCGCCGAGATGAGGAAGCCGAGCGGCAGGTTTTGAGTGATCGACAACAGCGCGGCCGGCAAGTTGAATCCTTCAAACGCCCTGGCCACCGAGTCCGGGTTGGCGATCTCCATGCCCAGGCCGGTGCCGCCGACGATGGTGAACCAGAAGGTGGTCACGATCGGCGCGACGATCGACAGCATGATGATGATCGAGCGGATCGAACGACCGCGGCTAACACGTGCGATGAACATCGCCATGAGCGGCCCATAGCCGAGGAACCAGCCCCAAAAAAATACCGTCCACCAACCCAACCAGCCCGGATCACCGAAGATGCCGGCGTCGCCGCGATACAGCGCCATGCCGAAGAAATCGCTCAAATAGGTGCCCAGACCGTTAAAGTAGTTGCTGAAGATGAAGCCGGTCGGACCGGCGACTAGAATGAACACAAGCAGCACCGCGGCCAGCACGATATTGATGCTGCTGAGCAACTGGATGCCGCGGTTGATACCGCTCACCGCAGAGAGCGTATAGATCGTTACCAGCCCCACAATCACCAGCGCCTGGGTGACGAATACGTCCGGAATGCCGAACAGCGCATTGAGGCCAAACGAAACCTGCAGGCCAAGGAAGCCGATCGGGCCGACTGTGCCAGCCACCACTGCAATGATGCAGCTCGCATCAGCGATCCAGCCGATCGGACCGTTGATGGCGCGATCACCGAATACCGGATAGAGCAAGGTACGCGGGGCAAGCGGCAGCCCTTTTTCGTAGTGGTAGTACATGAGCATAATAGTGGTCAGTGCACCTAAAATCGCCCATGCCAGAAAACCCCAGTGCATGAAGGCTTGCGCCAGCGCGGGTGCCACCGCATCGGCGGACTTGCCAGCAACGCCCTCGAAATACGGCGGAGGCGACAAGAAATGCGCCATCGGCTCGCCCGCGGCCCAGAACACGCCGCCGCCGGCCAGCAGCGTGCACATGATCATCGAGCTCCACTGAAAGTAGTTGAACTCCGGCACCTCGCGGCCGCCCATCCGGGCTGCCGCGCCAGGCAACACGCAGATCGCGAGGCCGATCAGGAAGGTACCCAGCAGCAGAAGCTGCCAGTAGAGTCCGAAGAATCGCGCCGACGCAGAAAAACCCCAGTCCACCGCGGCCGACAGGCTGTCGATGTCGGCGAGTGCCCAAACGCAGAAGGCGATGATGAAACTGGCCGTCATGATGAATATCGGCCACTCGATATGAGATCCGACCGGCAGGTCGTTGGAATCTGCTTGACTCATTTTTGTCTCCTCAATGCACGCGCGGCTTCTTTGGCCGCAGCGTTACGTGGGCAGGATCAGCTAGGAATAAAATTCTCTTCAAAAAAACGCAGCCAATTGCCGCCCATGATCTTTCCGACCTCTTCGGCCGAAAAACCCCTAGCGCGCAAGCCCTCGGAGATGTTTCCGAAGTCGCGGTTGTCGCGGAACCAGGACGGCTGTTCAGGGAAGGCGCGATGTGTCGCAGACCCTTCGCCGTAGTCCACTTCCTTGGTCCAGCGCCCGGCGCGCATCCAGTCCACCACGCTGTCCGGCTGATCCTGACAGAGGTCGGAACCGAGCCCGAGGCAATCGACTCCTACCATCTCTGCGGTACGCGCGACCATCTCGCAAAAGCTCTCCAGCGTGCATTCGCTTTTATCCTTGAGGTGATGCGGATAGAGCGAGAAACCGAACATGCCGCTGCTCCGCCCCAATGCCTTGAGCACGTCGTTGGACTTGTTGCGCAGCGCGGCATGCCAGAAGCTGGGGTTGGCATGGGTAACGACGATCGGGCGCTCGGAATGCTCGACCGCTTCGAGCGTCGAACGCTCGGCCGAATGCGACATGTCCACCACCAGGCCGACGCGGTTCATCTCGCGAATCACCTGCTTGCCCATGCGCGTCAGACCCGGGTCTTCGGCTTCGTAACAACCCGTCGCCAG
The DNA here is from genome assembly GCA_024235595.1 of Zoogloeaceae bacterium. Lineage (GTDB taxonomy): Bacteria > Pseudomonadota > Gammaproteobacteria > Burkholderiales > Rhodocyclaceae > Cognatazoarcus. The sequence continues at coordinate 229,040 of JACKMC010000003.1, forward strand.
CAAGGACTGGTTGTTGTAGGTCAATTGCATGAAGCGCGCGCCCAGCGCATGGACGATCTCGACCAGGCCGATGTCGTCCTCGATGGGCGACGGATTCTGGAAGCCGAAGAAAATCGCGGTGCGCCCGGTGCGGCGCGCCAGCGCGACGTCGCTTGCCCACTTGCCATGGAAGATGAGGTCGGGGAAGCGCTCGAACATGCGGTTCCACGTCTCGATGTTGGCGACCGTCTCACGGAACATCTCGTGGTAGGCGATCGTCACATGGACGGCATCGACCCCGCCCTCACGCATCTGGCGGAAGATTTTCTCCGACCAGTTGCCGTACTGCAACGCGTCGATTCGCGGGCCGGTGCCGGTGAATTCTTCGAAGGTGCTCATGCCGGGGCTCCCGCGGCGATGTAACCGGTCTTTACATGGGTGTAGAACTCGACCGCGTAGCCGCCCTGCTCGCGCGGGCCGTAACTGGAATCGCCGCGACCGCCGAAGGGCACGTGGTAGTCGGTGCCAGCGGTCGGCAGATTGACCATCACGCAACCGACACGCGCGTTGCGGCGGAAATGCGTTGCGCGCGACAGCGAGCCGGTCATGATGCCGGCAGTGAGGCCGAAGCGGGTGTCATTGACCTGCGCCAGCGCTTCCTCGTAGCTGCCGGTCTTGATGACGCAGGCCATGGGCGCAAAGAGTTCTTCGCGATTGACGCGCATGTCATTGCGCGAGCCGATGAACAGCGTCGGCGCCATGTAGTAACCCGGCGTAGCGAGTTCGAGCCGCTCACCCCCGGCGACACGCTCGCAGCCTTCTTCGGCTGCAACGTCGAGCCATGAAAGATTGCTTCTCAGCTGCGCCTCACTGGCGACCGGACCGAGCTGCGTGCCTGCTTCGAGCGCATGGCCGACTTTCAATGCACGTGTTGCGACGATCATTTTTTCGACGAAAGCGTCATGGATTTTGTCGTGCACGATCAGGCGCGAGGAGGCCGTGCATTTCTGCCCGGTGCCGCCAAAAGCGCCGCCGACGGCGCAGGTCACCGCCAGATCGAGGTCGGCATCGTCCATTACCACGAGCGCATTCTTCGAACCCATTTCGAGTTGCACCTTGGTGAGGTTCTGCACCGCCGCCGACGCAATACCCTTGCCCACGGGGACCGAGCCGGTGAACGAAATCGCGTTGATGCCCGGGCTCTCGATCAAGGCCTGGCCGACGCGCGAACCCGAACCCATGACGAGGTTGAACAAGCCCTTGGGGATGTCCTGGCGCGAAATGATTTCGGCCAGAATCACTGCGCTGGCCGGCGTCAGGTTGGCCGGCTTCCACACCACCGCGTTACCGAAAGCGAGCGCCGGGGCGATCTTCCACGAGGCGGTGGCAATCGGGAAATTCCACGGCGATATGATGGCGACCACGCCGATCGGCTCGCGCCGCACATCGATCTCGATGCCGTCGCGCACCGAATCTGCGGTATCACCGACCTGGCGCAGGGTTTCAGCGGCGTAGTAGGTAAAAAATTGACCGGCGCGATAGACCTCGCCCACGCCCTCGGCCTGCGGCTTGCCTTCTTCGCGGGCCAGTTCCTTGCCGATCTCGGCGGATCGGCTCATGAGTTCCTGGCCGATCGCCATCAGCACCTTGTAGCGGTGCTCGATACCCTTGCGTGCCCACGCTTTTTGGGCCCCGCGGGCGGCTTCGATCGCGCGATCGAGTTGCACCGTCGAAGCTTGCGCATACATGCCGATGCAGTCGCGCGTATCGGATGGGTTGATGTTCTCGATCTCGCTTTCGCCGTTCACCCACTCACCGGCGATGTAGTTCTGATTGATGTTTTCCACGGGGCTCCTCCTGAATCAAACACTGCGAATGGCCTTGTATTGATTGGCCTGTGGTGTGATTATGAGTCGCCGTGAACTTAAGGCAATCGAGTAATTTTTTGTTTTGTTTAAATTTTTCTTAAATCCGTTTCTTGCGCAAGTGATCCAACCATGGCGATAAAGATTGCTCAACTTCAGTTCTTCGTCGCCGTCGCCACCAGCCAGAACCTGGTCGAAGCCGCCAGCCGCGTGCACCGCACACCGGCCGCAGTGTCAATATCGCTCAAACAACTCGAAGAGGAAGTCGGCGGCACGTTGTTCGAGGGTGATCGCAAGAACCAGCTCAGCCCGCTAGGGCGTTTCGTGCTGCAGCAAGCGCAACGCGAACTGGCGCACTTCGACAATACGATCGAGGCGATCAGCCGTTACGCCAAGGCGGAAACTGGGCTGGTGCGCGTGGCCTCGGTGCCGTCGATTGCCATTTCGCTGCTTCCACCGTTGCTCAAGACATTCCATGAGCAGCACCCGAACTTTCACCTCGATGTCCGCGACATGGACTCGCAAAGCGTCCTGCAAGCCGTGTCGGCGGGCGAAGTCGACATCGGCATCGCCAGCGTTCCGTCGAACACTCCCGACCTGTCACAGGCGTTTCTCTACTCCGATGTATTCGGTGTGGTATGTGCCGCCGACAATCCTCTCTGCGATTTGAAGCGGCCCGTGCGCTGGAGCGATCTGGAAGGCCAGACCTTCATCAACAGCGGCATCGTGCGCGCGATCGATGCCGCCGAATTTCGAATGATCCGCGAAAACGCCAAGATCAGCGTGCGCAATACCAGTTCCCTCCTCGCGCTCGTCGCGCAGGGCCTTGGTGTCACTCTGCTTCCCGAACTGCTGTTGCGCTCCGACAGCACCGGGCGGCTGCGATTTCTATCCCTCGAAAACAACCGCATCATCCGCAGTGTCAGCGTCGTCACCGCTCCCAGCGCCACGCTCAACTACGCCACCTACAGTTTTCTGAAGGCGCTCGAGGCGTGCAAACCATCTTGGGCCGCCGAGGCGCCGTAGCATTCCATACTCCGAACCGTGCGGTGGCGCAGATTGTTTTCAAAGGAGAACCAGATTGCCAAATGGAGCCGTGCCGGTCGAGGTCAGCTGAGCAGAAATTTGGTTGGCTTTACTTCCGAGTATGTGTTGTTGATCAGGCCAACTGAAGTTTGAAATCTTACGCGGCATAGTTGGCACGCGGATCGCCAAGAAATTGGGGGTTTTCCGCGCGGCAGGCATGCAGATTTGGCGTCGATGAGCATGTCGAGAGGGATTGGCTTTATCGGCGCGTGTGTGAAACACTGCGGGCACTCAGAATGGTGCTCTGGCGACAACGACACCCCCTGGACTGCGAGAACGGGCGGCTGTGCCGCGTCGCGCCATCCATAGGTCTCTTGTCTGGCTCGCCAGTGCGATTCCCAACGCATGCCGCGAACTTTCCATCGTGGCACCCGACTGCAGAACAGCCCTCCGGCATCCGCAGGCAATCCACACCGGACCAGGGCATGCTCGTCTGCGCAATGCCCCCTCGCATCAGAGCATGAACATGAGCTTCGCGAGCAGTACGATGCCAACGCCAAGCCCCAGGGCGAGGTAGTGAACCGCTTCGAAGCGGTCTATGCGGAAGTCCTCAGGTCCGCCCGTGACGATCAGGAAGTGCTTGAAGTGACCAACGGCGCTTCGGCTGCGGTGCTTCATGAAGACGAAGGGCGATGTGGCGAAAATGGTGAGCAAGCCCAGTGCCAAGGCCATCTTGACGGTCAGCAGCACGCCGAAGGAGGTGCCGATGAAAGCGTCGAATCCGCCAAAGCTCTCGACGTACCCGAAGTACATGTAGAACCCTGTGATATAGAGCGGAATCACGGCGAACGGATAGGTGCGACGGATGCCGCGAAAGAGGTAGAACTCGACACGTTGAAACAACTCCTCCCCGATGCGCTTGCGTACCGGCTCGAGGATCAAGACCTCCATGGCGACAGCGCCGACGAAAAGCACTGCGCACAGCAGATGAAAGATGACGACGATCTGGTGATCCATGATGGGCTCCTCGGTTGGAATCAATGCTAATGCGACTTATTTGCATATTCATATATCAGCATCCACTAATACTTTGACGCAGCTCAAGTAAGCCCAATCACACCTCGTTTCATGCCGCGGTCACCAGTGCCCTTCCCGGCCTGAGCTTCCGCGAAGGCTCTATTCGGCTCAGGCCTTCGAGACGACGATGATGAGCGCCACGAGAACGCCGCCTCCGAGGGCGAGCAGGCTGAACCGCTTCGGCTCTCTTTCGGCACGAGGGAGCAGATGGGTCGCGCCGACATAGACGAGCGCCCCGGCGGAAAGCGCCAGCAGCATACCGAGCACTTGCGGGTCCACCGCGCTGACGAAGGGATAGGAGACCGCCATGCCCAGTGGCGTCGTCGCAGCCGCGGCAAACGCAGCGAGCAGCAAGGCCTTGCGTCCGTCGAAGCCGGCGCGCAGCAGCAGCAGATAAGTAATGATCCCCTCCGGGAACTCATGCAACACCATGCCCAGCGTCGCCAACGAGCCGGTGAGGATGTCGACATTGAACGCAATGGAGTAGATGAAACCGTCGAGGAACGAATGAAATCCGATGCCCAGCAGCGGAATCACGCCGATTGCATAATCCTTGCTTTCCGGATTGCGTTCGCAGACAAAGGCGGTGACGAATCGATTGAACAGATGCAAGGCGAGGAAACCCACCAACAGCCACGTGGGCGCAGCGGCATTCATCGACAGGGATTTCGGGATGATGTGCAGGAAGGACGCAGCAATCAACACGCCCGCCGCAAAGCAGATGAAGTAGGTCGTGTTCCGTTGCCCCCAGGTCGTGAAGCGTCGGATGGTGTGGATACCGAGCAAAGTCACGAGGGCAGCCAGCAGGCTGGTGCCGAACGGGAGCCAGAATCCGCCGCCATCCATCATTTGTTCCCCCTTTCCTCGCGCGTGAACCGCCTCAATCCGCTCAGAGGCTCCGAAGCCAGCGCACCAGGGCCAGCACGATCACCGAAAATACCGGCACGCACGCGCCTGTCTTTCTCATGCCGCGCGACTCGCCCAAACTGTCGCGAACCACAATTCAATCGCTGTGATGTGCGTGATCGACGACCAAGGTCGGCTTGACCACGCCATGTGTGTAATCGATGACGGCTTGAAGGGGATCCGCTTCGCCGGTAACGATGACTTCGATGCCCCGCTCGGCCATGCGAGCGAGGAATCCCCCACCCGCGCCGCCCGTGATCAGCGCGGCCACACCGTCGATCGGATGCTGGACCCCGCAAAACTCGTGGAACGACATTTCCTTCGGCAGGTCGAGGCGGCCGACCTCACGCGGTGGATCGGAGTCTCCGATCTCGAAGACGAGGAGGCGCCGAGCCTTTCCTGCATGCGAGGTGACCGAGCGAAAATTCTGACTGGTAACTGCGACCTTCATGATGAACTTCTCCGTGGAGCGAGCCTGAGGGGAATCCGTGCCGCCCTGGACGATTGGCGTGCGGTGGCCGTGGCAGATTCGATCGACAGATCGGTCAGGCTCGGTCGGCGCAGGCGGACACGTCAGCCTCAACCCCGCAATGAATGTTGCGAACGGAAGTCGGGATGAGCATGCCACACCGGCGTTGTCGAAACGACCGACCAAAACGCGACAACGCACCCAGCCTTTCGATGAAAGAAACAGCAAATCACGTGCCAGCCTGCGCGGACCCGGTTGCTGGCGATTCTCTCCGACCAGGCGGGCTGCGGCCGCCGCTTGGTCCGTCACAATTGGCAGTATCTGGCATACATCTGCCAGTCTCGGCAAAGAACGGCGCCGTCGAGTGGCGAGATGAATCTACGGCTTCGTTGATCGACGTGCAGCACCCCGATCTGTCATTGGTGCGGCGCTTGCGGACAACAAACTTATCCCATGGGGAAATTTGCATGCGGTTTGTGCCGAGCCGCAATACATCGTGAGCCGATTGCGCATAGCATCGGCATGCCACCAAACGTCGTGAGATCACAACATGAAAGCATTTCAGGACTACTACCCCGAACAACTCGCTCATTGCTACGGCTGCGGCCGCAACAATGAGCATGGCCATCAGATCAAGACCTTTTGGGACGGAGAGGAGACCGTCACCCGCTTCAAGCCAAAGCCCGAACACACTGCGATGCCCGGGTTCGTCTACGGCGGGTTGCTGGCCTCGCTTATCGACTGCCATGGCACGGGTACGGCCGCAGCGGCAATGTATCGCTCCGAAAACAGATCCATGGACAGTCAACCGCCGTTCCGCTTTGTCACCGGATCACTGCAGGTGACTTATCTCAGGCCTACACCGCTCGGCCCCGAGCTCGAAATTCGAGGGCAGGTGAAAGAAATAAAGGGCCGCAAGGTCGTGGTCGACGTTACCGTCTTCGCCGACGGCCTTGCCACTGCCAAGGGCGAGATCATTGCGCTGCAAATGCCCGACACCTTCATCGCTGCCGCGACGAGCTGAACGACTCCGGACACGATCTCTGCTCTTGGAAAGCCTGGGGTCGTTGCAGAAGGACCGGGCGCAGGGCCCACCCGGTTAGATCCCTGCGGCACATCCAGTTGCGGTTGCGCGAGCAGTCGGGTGCGGTCCTTGGGATTTTCCCCCACGCCCCCCGGCCGGTGAACCACTTCGGCTCACAGCACCAAAAAACATGGGCTTACAATCCGGCGCCAACAAGCACGGCCATCAAGCGTTGAATCGGTGTCGATCAATTAAAAGGAACGACCATGACGCGCGCCATCATTGTGATCTTCATCGCCACCCTGCTCGGCGGCTGCGTGGTCCTGCCCCTGGACCATCGCTACCGGGACGGTTACGGATATCGATACGACTCCGACAGTTACGGCTATCGCTATGACGGTGACCGGGATTGGGGTCGCGACGTCAGGGGCGGCTACGAAAGGGGCCGCCGGCATCGCCGCTGACAATTTGTGGAATCCGGGGACGGAGTGACTTCTGAAGGCTCCTTCCGATTGAGCTGCCGTGTGTCCGACCAAATGCTCAGTTTGCGCTCGGGGTCACCGTCGTCGCATCGCGCACCCAGGGATCTCCGGGTTCGATACGGCAAGCCTCTTCGATCTCCTGCGGCCACCTCGGAACCTTGCTCGTCTGCATCGCGATCCAGCGACCCGGAACGAGCATGAGCGCCAGCGCTGCGCCAATCACCGTCATGATGAAGTTCCCACCAAGCTCCGCATGCATACGGTGAAACCCGTTGGCGATGCTCTCCCTGCGATCGGCCACTGGCATGAAGAATTCGACGCGGTGCGCAGCGTCCTCGGGCCCCTCCTCCATGTAGCGACGCACGAACTCCCAATAGCGCTCGAGCACCGGCAGGCCGGAGGTCGGAGTGTAGTAGCTCAGCGGGAAGGTTTCCTTGACCGTGACGCCATCGGCGTCGAGCACATGCCCCTGAATTTCCCAGTCGCCTTGCGGCAGCGCTGCAATGCAAAAGAAGACTTCATCCCATGGCACCGTGAGCACGGTGCCGTTCAAGCGGAACACATGCACCATGCGGGTTCTGCGGTTCAGGCGGATGGGGTAATGGGTGTAGGCGAAGGCCTCTTTTCGAAGCAAAATAAAAAGTGCGATAGAGCCAATAACGGCAATCAACCCGATTCCCAGCGAATGAAGCCAAAGTTGCCAATCCTTCGGAGATTTCATGGCATCGAGAGCAAGCTCGATCGATAGCATTCCGAAACCTCCGCCAAGAATGACCATCGCGGCGATCACCGTAGTGCTCCAGAACCCTTTCCAGCTAAAGAATTTGTCCACCAACTCCATATAGGTGGAATTTATCCTTATGACACTTAGTTCGTACGCAGGCTCCACCGCAAGCCGAACGTCTTGCTTCAAATAACGGTCGCCTTCCTGGCACGTTACGGGCCGATTGATGGCGTACCTCTTCAAGAGACCGGTGTACTGCATTCGCTATCCTTGTATCGCGACTTCAAGTTCTCTCATGGACTCGCCAACGGTCCGATACTCTGAACCATTGCCCACGCCCCACACACAACGCTCAAGCCATTCATGGACCTTGTTTGGTTTGTAATACTCGATAAGGACGGACACACCAATCAACAATCCGACGAGAATCAATCCGACGCCGGTCCATCCGGCTGGAAGAACAATCAGCACCGCCAAGCCAAGAACCGTAGATGCGCCATAGGCCCACATCAGGCCGAGACGGCCTTCACGTTTGGCCGTTATCGCATGATCGATATCCCACCCAGCCATTATCAATGCTCCACCAACCCCAGCGCTTCGCCCAACGACTCGAAACCATACCGTCAAGATCTGCGTTACCCCTCTCGCATACCTCGGCACCACCCGCACAATCTTCTCCATCCCCATGCCCGTGAGTTCGGCGATGGTTCCACCCAGCGCCATCACGCCCGCTCGCATTCGCATCTGCGTTTCGCTCTTCTCGTGCTTCATTGCGCCGTCATTATCCTCGATGAGTTTCTGGAGCATGACATATTGAAGTGCGGCGGTGATAAGTGCCCCGATGTATGGCACGTCTCCCTTGAGCAGTCCCTTGATCACCGCGGTCGGATTGCGCACCCGCCGTTGCCAGTCGGCGAGCTGCAGTGCCTCGACCTGCTCGGGTTTGAGAATGCTCTTCGCCATCCAGGCGGCGCGTTGTGGGGCGTTGAGGCCGGCCGGCATGGCCTTGACCTTCTCGGCATCGACCATGAGCAGAAAGCGCTTCTTCTCGGTGCCGTCCAGCGCGATACCTTCGGCGCGCATGCGCCGCAGCTCGCTGGACACCGCGCGTTGCATCTGGCGCCTGCTTGGCAGCTGCCCTGAAAGACGTGTGAGCTCACGAATCAGCATCGCCCTGAACGCCCTCTTGCCACCGGTCACCTCAACGACCACGAATGGCTTCTGGGTGTAGAGCCCCACAGCCACCAGCGCACTGCGAACCTTGCCGTCGTGGGCTTCGCCCAACAACTTGGCGAACGCCCCCATCAGCGGCGCGATGAGGCCGCGGCCGACGACATCGGGAAGTCCGTGCAGCACGCTCCTGGTCGATTGGGAGAACGCGTCGCTGATGTCATCGAGCGGAAAGTCGCGCCAGTCCACGCTCACCTTCAAGGCATCGGCGATTTCCCTGGCGGTCTTTTCCTGGTTCAAGACGAGTGCGCGCAGCACCAGGTTGGTCTTGTCGGTGACCTCGCCCCGCAGCCAGTCCGTAAACAGATCGAAACAGACCGCCTTGTCCTGGGTGCCGCCGATGCACAGCGACAATGTCACGGCGTAGGCCACGCCGCTGTCGATATCGGCATCGTCATAGTGGCAGGCGAAGGTGTCGGCCATGACCTGGGACTTCATCCACGACACGTAGGCCTCGGCAAGCGGTGCGATGTATCTGGCATCGTGTGCCTGCATCTTCGCGTCGAAGGCGGCTTTCCACCCTTTCATCGCCGGCTCGTCGAACTTCCTTGTGTATTCCTGCCAGGCTCGATCGCCGACGCGCTTGAGTTCGGCTTCGCTGACCGTCGCGATCCGTTCCGCCTGTGCGGACTTGCGGTCGCGGTAGGCGGGAAAGAGCATGCCGAGGTCAGGCTGCACGACAAACTCGCCGGCAAGCGCCTCGGCGGCATCTTCTTCGCGCTCCTTTGCCTGCAGGCGCACGCCTTCTTCGATGGCCTCGATTGCTCCATAGGTGGCCAACGGGTGCTTGATGTCCTCGGCGTTGATGAAGGTTTCGAGCCGATGGTGCATCAGCGCAGCCAGCTCCATCGTCATGCCGGACGCATCGTTGAGGGCGACGATCACCCCCTTGCCGGGGTTCAGTGCTTCGGCGGCGTCGACCACACTCTGGGTACGGTCGCTGCGCGCTTGCCAGGCTACGGGGCTGAACTCGAAGGCTTTCCTGTCACTGCTGGCCGCGTACTCGGCCACGCTGTCGGCCAGCGTGGTGATGCGCTTGAGCGGCTCGCCGGCCGGCAGGCTCTGGAGCAGTTTGGGCACATCGATCCTGCGCATGTGGCGGCTGCGGTAGGCGGCGTCGCCGTGCTTGTCGAGCACCGCGGGCGTCCATTGAACGTCGGAGAAAGCCAGCCACACGTCGCTTGCCAGCTTCGGGCTGGTAATGGTGATGCACGATGCGATCTCGCGGTGGCCCTGGCGGCTGCAGGGTTCCCTGCCCTTGAGCAACGCGGGCGAGAGGCTTTGGCGAACCTCGAAGGGCATGAAGTAGGCGCCCTCGGTCACAAACCAACTGGACCAGCGCTTTAGCGCCTCGTTGTACATGTAGAGATAGCCGCTGCGCAGGATGCGCGTCGTGTAGTGGGCGGTTTCGCCAAGCTCGATGGCCTTGTCACCACAACCGGTGGGCAGCATGTTGCCATACGCCCTGGGCGCTCGGGCGTCGGCGGGCGCGATGGCAAAGCGGACCGGCATGATCGGCAGGCCTTTCTTCTCGCAGAACTCGCAGCTAGGGTGATCGCTCATCGGCCGGTACTCATATGGTTTGTTGAAGCGGCGTTCAGTTCGTCGGCAATTTCTTTCAGGGAGGCCGCTTCGAGAAGCGCGGCGGCGTCGGCGAAACCGATCTCGTCATCCGCCAGGCGCTCGATGAGGCGGCGGATCTCGGGATGGGCATCGAAGTCGGGGTGGCAGGCAAGGCACAGGCGGCCAAAACTCAACCAGTCCCGCTCGTCGCGCCAGCCGTAGCGCTGTGCGCGGGCGATGTAGCCGGATAACCGGCGGGCGCTGCGCTCGAAGGCATCCGCGTCAGGGCTGGCAGGCAGTTCGGCCAGCAGCGCGTTGATCGCGGCCACACGGCGCAGCTGCTCACCTTGCTGCGCATCGATGGCCGGGGCGCGCCCGGCAGCACGCGGCGCTGGGCTGGCGAGGCGCCAGCCGCCATCGAGCCAGTAGGTCCAGCCGGAGACCGGACCAAACAGCTCGCCAAGCTGGGCGGCGTTCAATATCCAGCGCAGGTGGGCAAAGACCTTGGGGTCGTAGTAGCGGAGCAAGCAGCGCTCGCCATTGCCGGAGCGTACCACCAGCCGTGCGGCCAGATGCGACCGGATCCGCGTTGGGCTGGCCTGCGTTTTCAGCCAGCAAGCGATCGGTGATTCTCCGCAGCGCTGCAATGAGGCCTCCAGCCAATCGACAAGCGCGCTGTGCTGCACTTCCGCCAGCGCCCGCAGGTCGATCATCAAGGGCATGAGATGCGACGCATTCTCCAAACCACGCGGAATCACCGGGTCGGCATGGATTTCGGCCGGCAGATCGTCGACGCTCAACTGGTCCAGCAAGGCGAAACTGTGTTCGGTGGGCAGGCGGTGAAGAAGCATGGCCACCGGCGCGTCAGGAAAGCGGCACCAGCGCGCCGGAACGGCTCGCCGCCTGAATCGATTTCATTTCGCACAGCTTGAGCTCGCCGACCCTGGGCAAGCTCGCACTGCTCGAACTTGCCTGCGGCCCGGTCAGGTTTTTCATGCTCGCCTTCAACTTCACCGGCCCCGGTGCATGCAGCTCGATGTTGCCGCCCGCTATCCTGAGGGACGCACCGCTCGCCGTCGCCAGCAGGTTGCGCTTGGCGCTGATGTGGATGCCTGCCTCGCTACTCGTGACGGCCACCCGCTTTTCGGCGGCAGCGCGAAGCTCACCGGTCTGGGCCTGCACCAGGACCTTGCCGCGCGCGGCGTGGAGGTGGATTCCCGTTTCCGCATTCGGCTTTTGCTCGTGGCTGGCTTTGCCGCGGCAGAACAGTGCGATGCCGTCCCTGGCTGCGAGGCCTTGACTCGCCTGGGCAACGAGATTCAGATCCTGCCCCGCGGCGAGGCTCATCGACTGTCCCGCAACCAGGACGACATCGGCGGGCGTCACCTGGACGATGCCGGCGGGGGCTGTGTATTGAATGCGCGGCGCGCTCCAGGCGGGTACCGTGCCCTCGCCGCCGCCGGTGGCGATGAAGCGCGTGCCGGGCTCCTCCTCGATGTTGCGCGACGAAGCCGGCGGCGCACCACGGGTTTCGGTCGCCGCCATCGTCTCGATCGCCTTGCCCAGGCCTTCGCTTACCGACAGCTTTGCGGCCGTCGGGTCCCCCGCGAGGGCGGCGCCGTGGCGGGCCGCCAGCTCGGCCAGCTTTTCGACCAGGGCCCTTGCCTGCTCCGTCTGCGCGATCGCCTCGCGGCTGTCCAGCGACGTGCCCGCAGCGCCGGGGCGGGCATCGGTGCTCAGCAGCAAGCCGTATCCCGCGCGCAGCGCCGCGGCCGCACGGGTGGTAAGTTCGGCACCGTGACCGCGCTCGGCGAGGCGGGCGTTGTCGGCCTGCTGCTTGAGGTGGCCGAGCTGCAGGCGGCTGGCGTATTGGGTGCTGCCGAGCTCGATGCGGGCCTGGCCTGGGCTGTCGTCGAAGACGAGCTGATTGTAGCCGCCCTGCCCGCTACGGCTGGTCGATAGCTGCTGGCTCTTGAATCCCGAGAGGCTGGCGCCATGTCGATGCGCTTCGGCGTGCTGCCCCGCGAACCAGGCCGGGGCATTGGCACTGGCCCGCATGGCGCCGCCGGCCATGCGGTTGCCGGCTGCATCGTGCTGCCCCTGGCCGTTATACACCGCGCCGATCACCACTGGACGGTCAATGTTGCCATGCATGAAGGCAACCACGACTTCCTGGCCGGGACGCGGCACAAAGACCCCGCCCCAGTTGGCGCCGGCTATCGGGCTCATCACCCGCACCCAGGTCCCGAGCGAATCGGAGGCCGGCGCGTTGTCGCGGTCGCCCGGGTGGGCCATGCCGCTCGCGCTCCTGCTGCCGCGCTGCCAGGGAAACTGCACCCGTACCCGGTGGTCGCGGTCGGTATGGGTGGGCGCGCCGGATCCGACCACCACAGCCGTCAGGGTGCCGCGCACCGTAGGTCGCGGATGGGTCCTGCGGCCGTGGTCGTCCTCAAGGGTCGGCCGCCATGGCAGATCGCCGGGGACGATGACGAGCTGGTTGCGGTAAAGCGGGCGTGTGCCGGCAGACGTGTCTCCGGCGGGCGGTGGCTCGGCCGCCACCCGGACGTCGCCGAGGTTGTTGTGGGCCCGATGGCGGACACTCACGATGCAGAACTCGCGCGACTCGCCCACGGGGCCTGCGTCGACGTGGTCGCGCAAGACGAAGCGCGTGGCCGGGGCGGCGGTGCGAATCGTGCCTTCGGCCTCGAACTGCAGCATCCGAGCATCCCGCGCCTGCTGGCGGCAGGCGAGCAGGCGCGCGCCCTGTTCCGGGCTTTCCCAGGCGTACTGGCCCGGATCGTCGAACTCGACGAGTGTTTCGGCAAGGCCCGCAGCGGCGACCCGCGAGCGCTCGGCCTGTGGCCGGCTGCCGCGGCTACGGTAGTCCCAGCTTGCGGCTGCGAGCCTGCCAGTCGCGAGCTGCCTTTCGATGCACCACCGATCGAGGCTGTCTTCCGGGAGCGTGGCGCCGGGTTGAGTGTAGCGGAACTCGGGCTGCATGTTCTCGCCGAATGCGCTCGCATGGTCGGCGATCACCAGGCTGTGCCGGCCGAGTCTTTCGTCCTCGCCCGCTTCATGCTCGAACCAGCAGAACAGTCCCTCCTCGGTCAGCAGGCGGCGCACGAAGGCAAGGTCGCTTTCCTGAAACTGGGTGGTGATGGAGCGTCGCGGATAGACGCTGCGGTCTGCAATCTCCCAGCGCCAGGCAGGATCGAGCCGGCCCTTGCCGACCCAGTCGCCAAAGAGCTCGTCGATGATCTCGAAGACCGTCCTGTCCTGAAAGATGTAGCTGTCACGACCCTGCCCGAGAAACGCGAGCCATGGCTCGATCTGCAGGCGGTAGCGCGCAAAGCCGCCATTCGCACCGAGCCGGCTCACTCGCGTGCAATGACCGTGGAAAGGCCGGCGCCAGCTGCGCGAGAGGCTGGTGAGGAGGTCGACGCGGACCGCTTGGCCGAGCAGTGCGGCAAGATCGATCGTCGCGTCGGCGGACAGCGCGGTCAGCTCGATACGAAAGCCGGCGTGCTCGTCCACCGGGCCGAGGCACTCGACTGCCTCGAAACCCTCGGCCAGCAGTACGTCCTCGCCGAGGGGCGTGTGGAGCCGCAGCAGGCGATTGGTCTGCCGCCAGAGCGAGTCGCCGGGAAGCAACGCCGGGTCGATCATTCGCTCACCTGCAATTCGATCCGGCGCTGAAGCACACCGCCGTCGAGGCCGCAGCGCACCTGCGCGGAGGCGTCGAATACGCTGCCAGCCGGGCGGGGCCCCTCGCCTGTCACGCTCACCTCGGCCCGAATGAGTAGCCCGAACCACAGCCGGACCGGCTGGCCGTCGAGGTAGCTGTGGCCGCCTTCGAGATACTGGGCGTGTTCGCGGTCGTGGAGTCGGCGCATGGTCATGGTCTCGATCAATCCTCTTCAGCTCACCCGATAGGTGAACTCGCCGCGCTTGTTGGCGCCGACGCGGATACGACCGATCTCGCGACCCTCGGACATGTGGCCGAGCACGGTTTCCGCCATGGTGGGCAGCAGCGTGCCGTTGAGGATGTGATCGACGTTGCGAGCGCCGGAATCCACCTCGGTGCAGCGCGCCAGCACCGCATCTTCCAGTGCGGCCGACCAGCCGAAGTCGGCACGGTGATTGCTGCGGATGCGCCTGCCGATGCGCCCGAGCTTGAGGCGGATGATCTCGACCAGGGTGTCGTCGTCTACCGGAAAGTACGGCACCACCTTCATGCGCCCGAGAAAGGCGGGCTTGAACTGCTTGTAGAGCACCGGCCGCAGCGCCTCGCCCAGCGCCTCCGGGTCGGGGCGGGCGAATACGCCCTCACTGAGGCACGCCTGCATGATCTGGCTGGAGCCGACGTTGCTGGTGAGGATGATCACGGTGTTGCGAAAATCGATCTCGCGGCCTTCGGCATCGTCGAGCCGGCCCTTGTCGAAAACCTGGAAGAACAGTTCGAGCACATCCGGATGCGCTTTTTCCACCTCGTCGAGCAACACCACGCTGTAGGGATTGCGGCGCACCGCCTCGGTGAGCACGCCGCCCTCGCCGAAGCCCACGTAGCCCGGTGGCGAGCCCTTGAGGCCGGAAACACTGTGGGCCTCCTGGTACTCGCTCATGTTGATGGTGATGAGCTTGCGCTCGCCGCCATACAGCACCTCGGCCAGCGCAAGCGCGGTTTCGGTCTTGCCTACGCCGGACGGGCCGACGAACAGGAACACTCCCTTGGGCTTGTGGGGATCCTCGAGATGGGCGCGCGCGGTACGCACCCGCTGGGCCACTGCGTCGAGGGCGTGGTCCTGGCCGATGACCCGCTCCTTGAGCAGCGGCACCAGGCGCAGCACGGTGTCGATCTCGTCCTTCACCATGCGTCCCAGCGGCACCCCGGTCCATGACGCCACGATCTCGGCAATTGCGTGGCCATCGACCTGGGCCGGCACCATCGGTGCGTCGCCCTGGATCGCCCTGAGTTCGTTCACCAAGGCTTCGAGCGTGGCCCTGGGCGACGCCGCACCGGCCGACTCGACACCCGCCCGCAGCGCGCTGATCTCGGCCACCATCTCGCACTCGCGCCGATGCCGTGCGTGGTCTTCGGCCAGCGCCGCATCGATCTGCGCGATCTCGCCGGCGAGCGCAGCGAGCCGCTCACCGTGTGCCGCGCCGCAGTTCGCCTCGCGCTCCAGCGCGGTGACTTCGCTGCGCAGGCCCTGGAGGCGCATCTGCGCATCGTCGATACGCGCGGGAAGACTGCTTTGAGCGAGCGCGACCCGGGCACAGGCGGTATCGAGCACGCTGATGGCCTTGTCCGGCAGTTGTCGCTCGGTGATGTAGCGATGCGACAGCCGCACCGCTTCGGTCACCGCCTCGTCCAGCACCCGCACGCCGAAGTGGCTCTCCATGAGCGGAACAATGCCGCGCAGCATGGCCGCTGCGAGCAGCTCGTCCGGCTCTTCCACCTTGATGAGCTGGAAGCGCCTCGCCAGCGCGGCATCCTTCTCGAAGTATTTCTTGTACTCGGCCCAGGTGGTGGCCGCGATGGTGCGCAGCTCGCCCCGCGCCAGCGCAGGCTTGAGCAGGTTGGCGGCGTCGCCCTGGCCGGACTGTCCACCCGCGCCGATGATGGTGTGGGCTTCATCGATGAAGAGGATCACCGGGCGGGCGCTCTGCCTGACCTCATCGATGAGCTTCCTGAGGCGGCTCTCGAATTCGCCCCTCACGCTCGCCCCGGCCTGCAGCAGGCCGATGTCGAGAACATGCAGCTCGACCTCGCGCAGCGGCGGCGGAACTTCGCCCGCGGCGATGCGCCGCGCCAGCCCCTCGACCACCGCGGTCTTTCCCACCCCCGGCTCGCCGGTGAGAATGGGGTTGTTCTGGCGCCGCCGCATGAGGATGTCGATGCACTGGCGGATTTCCGCATCGCGGCCAATCACCGGGTCGATGCGCCCTTCACGTGCCTGCCTGGTGAGATTTGTGGTAAACCGCTCGAGAGCAGGGCTCGAATTCGGGCCTGCAGGCGCCACAGGCGCCGCTTCGCAATCGTCGCGATCGCCGTCGCGCCGACCCACCGCGGCCTGCTCGACCGAGCCCAGCGTCGCCGTATCGAGATCGTGCTTGAGCTGCTCAAGCCTGATCGCCGCGAAATGCGACGAGGCGCGGGCCGCGAGCTGCGCAAGCTCCGGCACGGTCAACAGCGCGAGCAGCAGATGCGCCGAACGGATCTGGCGGCTTCGCGAATCCAGGGAGGCAAGCAGCCAGGCCTGCTCGAAGAGCCTCGGAAGCCGCGACGAGAATACCGGGGTACGGGTGTTGCCGGTGGCCAGGGCCAGCAACTCCCGCTCGATATCGGCCGCAAGCGCCGTTGCGGCGATGTGGTGGCGTGCGAGGATCACCCCGAAGTCGGAATCGAACTGCTCGAGCAAGGCCAGCATCAGGTGTTCGATCTCGACTTCGAAATGTCCGCGCGCCATGCACAGGCTTGCCGCTCGCTCGGCGGCGAGCCTGCACTGGGGATTCAGCTTGCCGATCAGGGTCTTGAGTGGAATTTGCGTCATCGGAGTGCGTCAGTGGGTCGGATCGAGCAGGAAGGCCGCATCGTCGCGGTCGCGGTCCATGGTCCGGGTACACAGGAAGCTGTCTTGCCCGAGGCGCGCGCCATCGGTGCCGTCCAGCCGCGCAGGCGTCACCTCGGCCGCCTGCAGCATCGGACGCAGCTCATATTCGAGCGGTCCCGAGCTGGCGAGGCGCAGCACTCTGGCAAGCGCCCGGGAGCCGCTGCCGCCGGGCAGGAAACGCCGGTACGCGGTGCGAGCGAGCGGGCCGAGGCGGATCTGGATACGAAGGTCGCGTTGCCACACCCGCTCTCCGAGCAGCGCATCATGCCCAAGTCTGCAGTTGCCACGGCCCAGCGCGCCGCGCCGCGCCGCATCGAGCGCATACCAGTGGCCAACGAACTGCCCTATTCGAACCGGCACGCCGAAATACGATGCAAGCACGGCCTGCAGTGTCGCTGCCGAGGCCGGTCGATGAGCCAGAAGCCCCGCCAGATGTGCCACCGATTCATCATCGACGCCGGCTTCGCCGCCGCCCAGGCGCTCGCGCAGCGAGCCGAAACCGAGCCCCACGAGCGAGAGCAGCGGAGCGATGAAACCCTCGCGCCGATCCGATTCGTATTGCATCGGCAGCCGGTGCTTCTTCCACGCCAGGTAGAACAGCCCGACCAGGCGATTGGAGAAGAGGTCGAGGAAGGCGCGCGGTGCGTCATCCCGTGTCTGCGATTCGTGGGCGGCGACGCGTTCGGTGTAGTGCGCCGGAAGTACGCCGGACAGTCCAAGCAAACCCATGAAGCTTGGGGTGAGCTCGAAATGCCCGGCCTCTGCAGCGTCATCGCCATCGACCCGCCTCAACGCTTCGATCTGCGAAGCCGGAAACGCCAGCGAAAGGCTGTTTCGAAAGCGTATCCCGTCCGACACCGCCAAGTCGCCATCCGCCGCCGGCCGCCCCTGCGCCTTGAGTTCGCGTTCGATCAGGCGCACCGCCTGGAAGAACTCGAAGCGCTGCGGCTGCTGTAGCAGTTGCGCCTTCATGCCACGATGGCGTCACCGCTTCGCGGCGCGCAGCGCAACAGCTCCTCGCCACTGCGCGACGAAATCAGCACCAGTTGGACGAAGCTGTTGAGATGAACATGGAGAGCCAGGAAGCGGTCGATTACCCGCGCGAAGAGGTCGAGGCCGCTGCCCACGAAATGCTCCTCATCGACTTGCAGCCGAACCTCGTACCCGCGCACGAAGCTCGCGAAGGGCTTGCCGGGGAGCCACATCGTGCGCTCCGTGCGGTCGATCGCCACGATGCCATCGATCTGCCGGCGGCTGACCGCCGACCCGGTTATGTCGTAGAGACGCAGCATCTCCTTGAAGGCGGACAGGCCGCTTCCGCTCAGGGACAGTTGGTTGAGCGAGAGCTGCGAGATCAGGCGCCACTGGCTGGCCGGTCCGTTGTCGAAACGCCGTGGCGGGCTCGGGGTGCGCAGAAGGCTTACCTGGCGTACCGCGGTGCCGGCGTCGAGTGAGAGATCGCCGCCAGGCATGCCGATGGCGAGGCGCGACGGAAGATCGCGATTGGTGCAAGTGAGGTTCAGGCTGAGCGTATCGGCCGCCGCGGCTGGCGGATCGAGGTCGCTATCGACCAGCGCGATCCGCGTCTCGTAGCCCGGGCTGCGTTCCGCGATCATGGCGTCACGACGCGCGCTCCAGTAGCGTCCCTGGCCGTCGCGCGGCTCACCGTGTCGCAGCGAGAAGAAGGGCCGGAACTCGGTCGTCGTTTCGCCCTGCGGGGTCTTGCGTACCCGGCTCACGCGATCGATCGAGTAGACCTCGTAGCCGAAAGCATTGCGGGCATCGGCGACCACCGAATAATCGGTCTGTCGATGTGTGATCCGGATCGGCTCGCCGCGCTGCGCGAAAAGATTGACCACCGGTGCACAGGAAAGGCGCAGGTTAATGCGCGACACATCCTGCAGCAGCCGGTCGGCCTGCTGCGCGCCCTGCTGCCCTCCGACCACGAGCTTGATCTCGAGTTGCCGCACCGCCTGGAGCGGGCTGGGCAGCGCGCCGGGACGCAGCTCGAAGAAGTTGAATTTTTCGGGGAAAGCGAAGTATTCGGTGAGCTGCCGATACGCCGGATGGGCGATCGCAGGAAAATCCAGCAGGGCCTCGTCGTCGCCGAAACCGGCTTCGCCGACGACCTCACCCGGCAGCGGCTGCCAGCGCTTGGCGTCGTCTCCGACCACGTACGCCCCGATGCAGCGCATGAACAGGCAATCACGCAACGCCGCGGCAAGCGAGGCTTCGGCATCGATGAAGAGCCGCAGCGACCCGTCGGGCAGGCTGCGCCAGTCGAAGCCGGCGCCGGCCGCCCGCAGCGAGATCGACAGCACCCCGGAGGCGGCCGCCGGCAAAGCCGCCGAAGGCGGGATCGCGGCGGCCGGCTCGAAGCGCACGGCGTGGATGGAAACGGGCAGGATATGGACGTCCCAGGCTGTGCGGAAGCGGCACGAAAGCCCCTTCACCGGTGGCGACCTGAGCTCGCTGTGCCGGGGCACGCGCAACGGCGCCGAGAGCGCGGAAGCGCCGCCAGCACCCTCGAACTGCGCAATCGAACACGACGGGAACGGGCGCAGGTAGTGCGGATACAGGACGTTCAGCAGCGCCTCGGTAAACTCCGGGTAGCCGTCCTCGATCTTCTTGTTCACCCGCGCCGCCAGCAAGGCGAACGATTCGATCATGCGCTCGACATGCGGGTCCTCGCTGCGCTCGCCATTGAGCAGCAGGCTCGAGGCGAGCCTGGGATAGCGCTCTGCGAATTCACGGGAATGTCGACGCAGGAAAGCCAGCTCCCGCTCGTAGTAGGGCAGCATTTCCTTCATCTTCAGGCGGCCCGCACGAGTGCGCCGGCTCGGCCGCGTCGGCCCCGAGTACGATTCACCGAATAGCGTAGCGTGGTTGGCTGCAGCATCGCGTCGAAGCTCACCGGCTCGCGCGCCGGACGCACCACGAGGATGGCCGCGATGTCGAAGAACAGTGCGTTGATGGCGCGTCGATCGAGGCGCAGCGTCACGCGGACGTCCTGCAGCCGCGGCTCATGTGCCGCGATCGCTTGGCGGATGCCGTCGCAGATGCGTTTGCGGTCCGCCACACTATCCAGGCTCAGGCCCGCGAAGTCGCAAAGTCCGAAGCCTGCGACCGACGAGGCCACCAGCGCAAAGCCATCGAGCACGCCGGCGGCGAGGGTCGCCCGGGCATTCAACAAGGCTTCGAGATCGCTCGCGACCGAATCCTTCAGGGTCTCGATCCCATTGCGGCGCTGCACCGGCGAGGCCGGTGCGGTGTCGAAGAGCTTGTCCAGGAGGCTCGGCTCGAAGCCGTCAAATGCGGGCATGGCGTGGCTCGGGCGCGACCGGCCGAAGATGGCGAGGCGCACCGATCGCAGAGGTCGATCAGGTCAGGTTGGCGGTGTTCTTGGCGAGGTTCCAGGCACCCTGGATATTCACCTTTCCTGACTTGCTGCCATCGATATTGAGCTCGTCGTAGGTCCACTTCACTGCCGAGTACTTGAGGGTGAAGGTCTCCTGCGGGATGCCCTCGCTCGAGACGGTCGGCGCCACCGACGCAACGATCGCGTTCTTGAGCTCGATTCTCAGGTACTGGTGACGGTTCTGGCTGCTGCTCGGACTGCCGGTGTTGTTCTTGCCACCGAAAGCGCGATAGAAATACACCACGACGTCATTGACCACGATACCGGATGAGCAGGCCTGCCAGAGCTTGGGGCTTGCGCCGTCGATGTCCTTGGTGAACACCATCTCGGCATGTTCGCAGCGCTCGGCGGTGTGCCCACCAGAGCTCGAGGCGGTCGCCGACTTGGGCTGACGGATCAGGTGACTCCATGAGTACACCTCGACGGTGTCCTTGTGCTTCTGGTCGCGGGAATCGCCCTTGATGTCGCTGCCCTTGAATTCGATGTAGATGTCCTTCATTGCCTGTCTGCTCCTGTGTGGTCAATCAAGCCTTGGTGCCCTGGGGAAGTTCGGCGACGAGCCGCAGCGAAACCGAGAGTTCGTCGAGCTGGAAATGCGGTCGGATGAAGGAGACCGCCCGATAAACGCCGGGCCGCCCCGCAATCTCCGCGACCTCGACCGATGCTTCGCGCAAGGGAAACTGCGCCTTGGTTTCCTGCGATGCGGAATCGTCGGCCGTGACGTACTGGTCGACCCAGCGCTGCAGGTAGGATTCGACATTGCTCGCCGAGGCGAAACTGCCGACCTTGTCGCGCATCATCGCCTTCATGTAGTGCGCAATCCGGCACACCGCGAAGATGTACTGGAGCTGGCTCGAAAGGGCCGAGTTGGCGTTGGCCGCATCGCTGTCGTAACGCCGCGGCTTCTGGGCGGACTGCGCGCCGAAGAAGGCCGCATAGTCGGTGTTCTTGCAGTGCACCAGCGCAATGAACCCGAGATCGTTGAGCTCCTTCTCGCGCCTGTCGGTGACCGACACCTCGGTCGGGCACTTGAGCGCCAGCTCGCCGTCATCGGTGCGGAAAGTGTGGGTCGGCAGATCTTCGACCAAGCCGCCCCCTTCGACCCCGCGAATCGCCGCGCACCAGCCGTATTGCTCGAAGGCGCTGGTGAGGCGTGCGCCGAGCGCAAACGCGGCGTTGCACCACAGATACTTGTCGTGATCGCTGCCGTCCACCTCCTCGACGAAATTGAAACCCTCGACGACGATGCCGTCGACCGGGTTGTAAGGCAGGCGGCCGAGAAAGCGCGGCAGCGCGATCCCTACGTAGCGGGCATCCTCGGACTCGCGAAATGATTTCCACTTGGCATACTCGACGGTGTCGAAGACCTTGTTCAGATCGCGCGGACGGCCAAGCTCGGTAAAGCTCTCGAGTCCAAGCAGCTCCGGCGATGCCGCAGTAATGAACGGCGCGTGGGCAGCGGCCGCGATGTGCGACATCTGCTCGACGAAATACATGTCCTCGGGTTGGCGCGTGAGTGTGAACTCGCCAATCAATGCACCGAAGGGCGAGCCCCCGAAAGTGCCGAACTCCTCTTCGTAAACCTTCTTGAACAAGGCACTCTGATCGAAGTCGATCGCCCGCCTGAAGTCCTTGAGCAATTCACGCTTGCCGGCATTGAGCAGCCTGATCTTGAGATTCTCGCCGGTGGAGGTTTGCCTGCACAGGTAATGCAGGCCGCTCCATGCGCTCTCCAGGCGCTGGAACTCAGGTGCGTGCAGGATCTCGCTGAGCTGTGCCGAGATCAGCGCATCGAGCTCCGCAACGCGCGCATCGAGGCTTGCGGAGAGATTCTCGCTGGGCACCAGTTCGCCCTCGAGGACCTGCTCGACCAGTTCCCCGATGAGATCCCTGGCCCGCTCATGTTCGGCGCTCGAACGGGCGATGCGGCTCTCATCGATGATACGGTCCAGAAGGCTGCCACCTTCGAGCACCGCCTGGGTCTCCTCCTGCAGGGCGTGCTGCGCGCTCATTGCTCGTCCTCCTGAGCTTCGGTGGATCGACGCCGCCCCATCGCGACGAGCTGATCGGTGTTATGCAGCACCTCGCCGAGCAGATCCTCGAGGCGCTCGTTTCCGGCCAGCTTGTTGCGCAGGTCCGCAAGCCGCGAACGCGCCTCCATCAGTTTGCGCAACGGTTCGACCTTGGACACTACCGCCTCGGGACGGAAATCCTCAAAGGCCTCGAAGGTGAGATCCACCGCAAGCTCGCCATCGGCCTCGGAGAGGCGATTCTTCACCCGAAATGCGGCCCGCGGCGCCACGCCCGCCATGACGTCGTCGAAATTGTCCAGATCGAGGCCCACGAACTTGCGATCGCGGACCTTGGCCTGTGGCTGCAGGCTCTCACCCGCGAAATCGCCGACCACCCCGACCACGAACGGCAATTCCTTCTGCTCGATGGCATCGCCCACCTCGACGTCGTAAGTGAGTTGCACCCGGGGCGGCCGGACGCGCTGCAATCGCTTCTGAACACTGTCTTTTCTGGACACGGGAGTCTCCGTTGGTTGGGTGGAAGGCGGACCGCCTATTGCAGAACACCGAAGGGATTGCCGCTCGCCGGAGCAAGCTGTGCGGCTGGCGTGGGCGTGGGCGAGGCCGGTCGCGCTGGCCGGGCACGGCGCACACGGCGTTTGCGCACAGGCTTGCGAACTTCCGGCTCCGGCGGTGGCTCGACGACCACGACCGGAGGCACCAGCACGTCTTCGCCGAGCGTCGCGCGCAGCAACATCGCGAGCCTGCGCGCGTCCGGCCGGGCGGCGCCTGCGAGGGTCTGGTCCTGCTGGATATCCTCCAGCGAGCGGGTGGCGACCCGCAGACCGCTGACCGCTCGAATGCTCTTGGCAGAGAGGTCGGCCGGATCACGCTGCAGCACCTCGTCGGCGGCAGTGATCGCTTCGCCATAGTTGCCCCCCTCGAAATGCAACCTGGCGAGGCGCAACCAGGGCTCCTTGCGGGCGGTGTTCAGGGCGGCGAGCCCCTTGAGGCTTGCGCTCGCTTCATTGAGCTTGCCTTCCTTGCCCAGTGCATCGGCCTTCAGTTCGGTTTCGGCGAGCTTTTCGTCGAACTCCCGATCGCTAAGTTGCACTGGTTTGGTGGCGCACGCTGCCGACAGCGCGGCGGCAAGCAGAATCATCGATATCCTGAACGTATTCACCCGGGCAGGCTCCAGCCTTGCGCAAATATGCGTTTGGCATTGTTAAAGATTGCCGCGCATAGTACATTGGGATTTCTCGAATGACAAACCCAATTTTCATAACCGCCGTCTCATGCCTTTCGCATTTTCTACACGTCGCGCTGCACTCTCCGCGCTCACGTGCCCAGCGCGCCTGATCGCAACCGCATCGCTCATCATCGCCTCGGGCGGATGCACCACCGCGGGCGTCGTCGGCATTGCCAGCTCTGCGCTTGCAGCCGGTCTGGAAGCCGCTGGCCTGAATCCGGCCGCGCGCGAGGCCGACACGCGCCGCATCCGCATCGCGCTCAATGCTTCGGAATCGCTCAACACCACCGAGGGCGGCCGCTCACTCGCGTTGCTCATAAAGGTGTACCAACTACGCAGCGTCCAGTCGTTCTCGCGCGTCCATGCCGACGCCTTGCTCGATCCGCTACGTGAACGCGAAACCCTCGGCCAGGACCTGCTCTCGGTGCGCGAACTCACTCTCACCCCTGGGGCCCGTCGTACCCTCGACGAAGCACTGCTCGAGGGCACGCAGAACATCGCCGTGGTGGCGATGTTTCGCGCGCCCGCGCCTAACCGCTGGCGTTACGCCTTCGATGCCTCCGCATCGATCGAGACCGGTATCTCGCTGGGCTTTCACGGCTGCGCGATGACTGTCGGTAGCGGCAGTCTGAGCGGCACCGAGATCGGACGCCGCGCGATCAGCCTCGCGGGCGTGCGTTGTGACGAAGCCACCCGCCCCCCATCCGCCACCCATCCCACCGTGAAGAATTTTTCCGGATAGAAGCAATATGAGCCACGCCAAGATTCTCTGGGGCGAAGGTCTTTTCCTCAGACCGCAGCACTTCCAGCAACAGGATGCCTACCACGAGGCCCGACAACGCGAGCTGTTGTTCGCCGCGCAACCCTTCGCTTACGGGGTCAGCGAACTCGACATCGACCGTGACGCGCTGCGCAGCGGCGTACTTCGCCTCCGGCGGATCGACGTTCGCCTGCCTGACGGTGAGCGCTACAACGCGCCGGACATGGACCTGCTGCCCATCGAAGCGACCATCGACGAACTGGCGCCCGGCAAGGCGGACTGCGTCGTGGACCTGGCCATCAACCCGATCCGCAGCTTCGGCGGCAACTGCGAATCGCCCAACGGTGCCGGCAATACCCGTTTCGTGACCCACGTAGCCGAAGGCACCGACATGTTCTCGGATGCAGCCCCGGCGGAACTGCTCACCCTTCGCAAGCAGGCGCGCCTCAGGGCACAGGGCGCGGTCGCCGAGCAATCTATTCAGCTACCCTTGTTGCGGCTGCGCCGAACCGTCTCGGGTGCCTGCGAGGTCGATCCGGATTTCGTTCCACCCTGCCTATCGATCGACGCATCGCCCTCCCTCAAGGGCCACCTGCAGCGGATGCTCGAAGCTCTCCAGGCCAAGGTAAACGCGCTCTACGGCTTTCATCGCGAACCCGCACGCAACCTCATCGAGTACCGCTCTGGCGACATCGCTTCGTTCTGGCTGCTTCACACCGCCAGTGCCGCGGCGGCGGCCCTCGCCCACCTGCATGCCAATCCCAGGCTTCACCCGGAACGCCTCTTCCAGGAGATGCTGAGGCTCGCCGGGGGGCTCATGACCTTCTCCAAGCACCACACCCTCGACAGCCTGCCAAGCTACGACCACGGCCACCCGGGACCGGCCTTCGCTGCGCTGGACAACATCATCCGCGATCTGCTCGACACGGTGATCTCGACCCGTTATGTGGCCATTGCCTTGAGCGAACCGAAACCCGGGCTGTACTCCGGGCGCCTCGATTCGGACAGGATCGACGCCGCCACCCGCTTCTACCTCGGCATTTCGGCCCGGCTGTCGGCTGCGGAGCTCATCGATGCCGTGCCCTTGAGGATCAAGGTCGGCGCACCCGACGACGTCGACAAGCTCGTGCTCTCAGCGATGGGCGGGGTACGCATCAACCATGCGCCGCAGGTGCCGGCGGCGGTACCGGTGCGTCCACGAGTGAGCTATTTCGAGCTCGACCCGCATGGCGCACTCTACGAGCGCATGCTCAAGGCGCGCAGCATAAGCATCCACGTTCCGGCAGGATTCGAGGGCATCGCGCTCGAGCTGATCGCGGTGATCGCATGAGTACAGATCCATCCCTGCTCGCATGCTCGACCGCCCCGAAAACGGACGCGCTGCAACAACCGCCAAGCTTGTGCGATCTGCTTTACGACGGTTTCTACCTCGTCTTCCTGCTCAAGAACCGACACGTCCCCGACACCGCGGCGGGGCTTGCCGGTCGCTTCAAGGCCTTTCTCGACGGCTTCGAGCGGGACGCGCGGCGCCTCGGACACGATCCCGAGGCGATCTACGGCGCCAAGTACGCGCTTTGCGCGACCGTGGACGAAGTCATTCTTGGCTCGGCATTCTCGGTTCGCGGTGAATGGGAACGCCAGCCACTGCAGCTCGAGCTGTTCGGCGAACTTCTCGCCGGCGACCGATTCTTCGAAAAACTCGAACAGCTCCGGGGCCGCGCTGACAACGTGGAGGTACTCGAGGTCTTTCACATGTGCCTGCTGCTCGGTTTCAAGGGGCGCTATCTGCTCGAAGGGACCGAAAAGCTCGGCTATCTGGCCACCCAACTCGGCGAACAGATAGCGCATATCAGGGGCAAGCGCCAGGGTTTCGCACCGCATTGGCCGCTCCCGGACCGCATCAGCCACGAGCTCGGACGGGAGCTTCCATTGTGGATTCTCGCGACGCTCACCGCGCTCACCGCGCTCGGCGCATTTTCCTGGTTGAACGGTCATCTCGGCGCAGAGGTGGAGAAAGCGCTTGGCGCCTACGAGGCGGTCATCAGCGAATCCGCGGCGGTGCCGAGGCTGGTGATTACGCTGCCCTGAGCGCAACTGCGATCCCCTCTTCGGGTCCGGCCCGGAGAGCGCGTCAAGCGGTGCCTGTTTGGCCGCGATCCTGCACAATGTCGCTTTCAACGTCGCCCAACCGCCGCTGTGCCATGAGAACTGTCCTCGCTGTCGTTGCGCTCGCCCTCGCCGTCCTCGCCGCGCCACTGGTATTCAAGCCCGGCGGCCCGGGAGGAATCGCGACGACTGAAACGCCGCCGTGGGAGATCGTCACCACGGACGAAGGGCACAGCCGCGTCTTCGGCCTGACCCTCGGCGAGAGCACGCTCGGCGACGCGATGCAGGCGCTCGGCCAGGACATCGAGATCGCGATCATTACCGCACCGGGCGAGCGGGGCGCGCTCGAAGCCTACTACGGCTCCATCATCTCCGGGCCGGTGACCGGAAAGCTGGTGCTGACGGCACAGATCGACGAGGCAACTCTCGAAGCGATGATAGCGCGCGCCACCAAGACCGAGTTCATGGAGAGCACCACCCGCAAGTCGGCGCTCCACCCCGACGACCTCGCCCGCGCACTGACCATGAAGGTTCGCGCGGTCGGCTTCATCCCGTCGATCAATCTCGACGAGCAAACCATCGTCACGCGCTTCGGCGAACCCGCTGAGCGCGTGCGCGGCAGCGACGGGGTCGAACATCTGCTCTACCCGGCCAAGGGCCTCGATATCATCCTCAGCACGACGGGCAAGGAGCTGATGCAATACGTTGCGCCGGTAAACTTCGAGACCTTGCGCGCGCCACTCGACGCGGCAGCTTCGGCGCCACCGGTCGCACCCGGATCCTGAACCATACCCGGCGCGCACCCCGCGCCCTGCTCGCCCGCCCCATCGCCGCAGCGCTTGCGGCATCGCCATGATCGACCGTACCTGCGGCTTCAAGGCCGCTCTGGGTAGCGGCCGCGCAGGCACGACGAGAACGGTTTCCCCAATCCAGTGGCCACACGATCGCGCAAGCCCGCAGGTCGTCCGCCGCAAGCCCCCGCATGTCGGTTGGGCGCAGCCCGGAGGCCGGAAACCACGCCCGAGTGCCGCTACGCACGAGAAGTGCGGGCGGCCTTCGCCAGGCACGCATCTGGCACCATGCGAATGACTCCGAACATCGACACCCGGATCAGTAGTGGGGCGGGATCTCGTCCTTGAGATTGCGGGCCTCGGCAGGCGTCGTGTTGCCGGCCAACTGCTCCGCGAGCCGCCCCAGCTGCTGGTGCAGGCGCTCGATCTGCTGCTGCTGCCGATATACGGTGAGATTGAGCGTCTCCAGCAGATCCTCGGCGAACACGAGCTTCGCTTCAACTGCATCGAGACGCGACACGGTGTCTTCCCTGCCTCCGCAGCTATTGATGTCGTCGCTCACTTGAGCGGGAAGCCGCGGTTGGCGAGCGCTTCGACAAGACGGTCGCGGCCCGACAAGGTCTCGGGGCCAGCGACGCGTTTGGCCGAATGGTCGGCCCAACTGCCATGCACATTCATGCCCTGCTCCTCGTAGAAGCGCGCCATCGCCTGGTTATAGGCTGCGATGCCCTCTTCCTGGGCGGAGAGCTGGTAGGTTTCGCGATGCAGCACCACGGGCTGGGGCGGCCGCGGCTTGATGCTGGCCGGCTTCGAATCGTCTTCGTAGCCGATACACATGCCGAACACCGCAACGACTCGAGGCGGCAGGCCCAGCACCTCGGCCACCTCTTCGGGCTTGTTGCGCATGCCGCCGATATAGACCATGGACAAACCCATCGACTCCGCGGCGATCGCGGCGTTCTGTGCGGCCAGGGATGCGTCGATGACACCGACCATCAGCATCTCGGTGTAGTCCAGGGCCGCGAAGGGTCGATCCACCGACTTCGCAACATGCTCCAGACGTGCCAGATCCGCGAGCCACACCAACTGCAGCGGCGCATCGACGATATGTCTTTGCTTGCCCGCCAACTCCGCAAGACGTGCCTTGCGGGCTTCATCGCGGACCGCAACGACGCTCCACGCCTGCAGGTTGGACGAACTCGCGGCCGATTGGGCTGCAGCGATCATGGCCTCGAGCTGATCCTCGCTGACGGCGCGATCCTTCGCATAGGCACGCACCGAGCGGTGCTGCAGCAATAATTCGATGGTCGGCGTGCTGACCGCGGCAGGCTGTGCATGCGGATTGCCGTAACGGGTTTGGTATAGGCTTTGCAGGGTGCTCATCAGAGTGTCCGTACTGAAGATTCAAGAAAAGACCCCGATTCTAGCCCGGAAGCACCGATCGACCGCTGCCCGCACATCAGCCCCACCGGGCCCGACCGACCGAAGATCGCCCACCTTTTTACACTGCACAGTTCGCTCGCGCCGCGCTTCGGCGAGAATCTGCATGCTTTGCAGGACCGGAATCCCGACATGCCCCTACCCGAACCGCAAAAAGCGGAACACTCGATCTTCGAGGATATCCAGGCCCTGCTTTTCGGCAGCCTGTTCGTCGCCATGGCCGTCGTGCTGTTCCGACAGGCAGGCCTGTTCACCGGTGGCACCGCAGGGCTCGCGTTTCTCATCCACTATCTCGGCGGCTTCCCGTTCGGTTTCGTTTTCTTCGTCGTCAATCTTCCGTTCTACGTCTTCGCAGTTCGCGCCCTGGGCTGGACCTTCACCTCAAAGACCTTCGTCGCGGTAGTGCTGCTCTCGGTCTATAGCGAGTGGCTGCCAAGCCTGATCCACATCGGCGAGATCAATCCCTATTTCGCGGCCGTGATGGGCGGGCTGCTCGCCGGTACCGGATTGCTGATGCTGATCCGACATCGCGCGAGCCTGGGTGGTCTCGGGGTGCTGGCACTCTATCTCCAGCAGACCCGCGGCTGGCGGGCCGGCACGGTACAGATGGCCGCAGACTGCGTGATCGTCGGCCTGTCGATCTTCATCGTGCCCCCGATGGCGGTAATGATCTCGGTCCTCGGCGCAGTCGCGGTAAACCTCGTCATCGCGGTCAATCACCGCCCGGGCCGCTACACCGGCATGTAGCGGCCCGGGCGGGTCGCAAAATCCCGCGATCGCGAGCAGCTAGCGCTTGACGGGAATCGGCATCGAACGGTCCACGGTCACCGCAGTGACCGAATTCTTTGCGCTGCCGGAGATGATCCGGTCCGAATAGGTCAGGTAGACCAGCGTGTTGCGCGACACATCGACCATCCTGACCACGTGCAGCGTTTTGAAGATCAGCGATCGCCGCTCGTTGAATGCGTCCTCCTGGAGCGGCACCGGCTCCTTGAAGCGAATCGGACCGACCTGGCGACAGGCGATGGACACATCCGATACCTCTTCCGCCACGCCAAAGGCGCCCGCCACGCCACCGCGCTCGGGTTTCGCCACATAGCAGGCCACCCCCTCGACCTTCGGATCATCGATGGCCTCGACCACCAGCTTGTGCGAACCGGTGAGTTTCCATTCGGTGTTCACGGAGCCGATGTCCTCAGCCGCGGCGGGAAACGCCGCAAAGTTTGCGAGCAGCAAGATTACGAATAGCTTTTGCATGAACTGTTTGACCTTCAGCGAGAATGAATGGGTGATGCCCTTGCCGGTCGAGCAGATGCGCGCCTGCGCGGACCCATCCGGCGGGGCCATTATGGCAAAGCATGCGAAACCCGGTCGGCCGGCTCGCACGTTTGAATGCATCCAGCCCCCGACATCACGACACGGCATTCGGTCGTGGCGCCAGCTCGAGCGGAGGCAGACCGCTCGACGCGAAAGCCACGACACCATGTGCTCATCGTCCGGTTGCAACTGGTATCCTTCGATGACGCCAGGTTCAGAGAGGGCCGGGCAGATATGCTCGCCATGGCGATGCCGCCATCCTGAAGGTGCGCTCATCGGCAGCCCTCACCGCCTGGCGAGCGCATCGTCCGCTTTACCCGAAACGCGCCAAGCCCGAGCCCGCTGCATGGTCAGCGAGGCACCTGCAAGCCGCTCCAGTTCCACCAAACCTCGCAAAGGAGTCGAAATGGAAACGCCGATCCACACGATAAACAACCTCTTCGCCCAGCTTGGTCTGCCTTCGGACACAGCAGCCATCGACAACTTCATCGCAGCGCATGCGCCGCTTGCCTCGGACATCCAGCTCGCCGACGCGCCGTTCTGGTCGGACGCCCAGGCGACCTTCCTGCGCGAAGAGATCCGCGAGGACGCGGACTGGGCCGAAGTGGTGGATCAGCTCGACGCGCGGCTGCGCGGCTGAGTTTCGCCCGCAGCGGCGGCCGGGGGAGGTTCGTCGAGCACGACCCAGCGAACCCACTGGCCGCACGCATTGCGAACGCCGCGCGGCGTTCCATGCCAGGGCCCTTCGGTACACAGGCCCTTGGCCGCATCGTCCTCGACCAATACGTGATCGGGTTGCGAACCAGGGCTGCGAGCACCCGCCCAGCGATTGCAACACACGCATCTTCGCCCCGTCGCCGAGAATTCGCTCATGCCTCGTCACCCGCCTTCATGCGCCAGCAGATCGGGTAATTTGCTGCCGGCACTCGATCGGGCCCGCGTCTTTTGAGCTACGAGCGCGCGGCGTTCTGACGTAAAGTGCACGCCTCGCATCGAGGCAACAACTGATCATGTCGCGCAAGACCCTGAAACTCCCAAAAAAATCCGCCGCGGAGGCCTCCGACGCCGACGCCCGCAAACCGAGCCGGCGTCCGATCCGCGGAGGTTCGCAGGTGCGCAAGCCACCCCCGGCGCGACCCGAACGAACGGACGAGGTCGAGCATACACGTGTTCGCCGCCCTGCCGGTCCCCGAACGGGCCCCGGGCGCGACGACCGCGCCGACGATCGCCCGCGCCGCGCCACTGCCGACGATGACAGACGCGGGCCGCGGCCCGAGCGTCGCGACGAGAGACGCGACGATCGCCCTGCTCGTCCGCCACGGCGTGATGCGGAATCGCCTCGCGCGCCTCGCCGCAGCGAAGGGAACCCGCAAGGCGAGCGCTCCGGCGCAAATCGCCGCGAAGCGCCTGCGCAGGCGGCCAACCGCAATGATTCCGACCTGCCGAGGCTTTCCAAGGTACTCAGCGAACGCGGCATCTGCTCACGCAGGGAAGCCGACGACTGGATTGAAAACGGTTGGGTGCGGGTCGACGGCGAGGTGATCGACACGCTCGGCACGAGGGTGCGGGCCGACGCCTTCATCGAGATCCACGACGATGCGATGAGCAGCCAGGCAGAGCTCGTCACCATCCTGATCAACAAGCCCATCGGCTATGTTTCCGGCCAGGCCGAAGACGGATACGAGCCCGCCTCGGTGCTGGTCCTGCCCGAGAACCGCTGGAGCGAGGACCGCAATCCGATCAATTTCAAGCCGGCGCATGCGCGGCGCCTGGCACCCGCGGGGCGACTCGATATCGACTCGACGGGGCTGCTGGTTCTCACCCAGGACGGGCGCGTCGCACGCTGGCTGATCGGCGAGAATTCGACTGTCGAGAAGGAATACCTGGTGCGGGTCGAGGGCGAGCTGTCGCCCGAAGACCTCAAGCTGCTCAACCACGGCCTCAGTCTCGACGGCGTCACGCTCAAGCCGGCGCGGGTGTCGTGGCAAAACGAGGATCAACTTCGCTTCGTCCTGCGCGAGGGGCGCAAGCGCCAGATTCGCCGCATGTGCGAGTTGGTGGGCCTCAAGGTCGTGGGGCTCAAGCGCGTGCGCATCGGCAGCGTGTCGCTCGGCCAGTTGCCGGTCGGACAGTGGCGTTACTTGAGGCGCGACGAGAAATTCTGAAGCGGCAACCTATACTGACTGAACCCCCTTAACGAGGCCACGCAAATGTCCAGCCATGTCTACAAGCTCGTCGAACTCGTCGGCTCATCGCCACTCGGCGTCGATGATGCGATCCGCAACGCCATCGAAACCGCGGCCGCATCGGTCCGCCACATGGACTGGTACGAAGTCACCGAAATCCGTGGCCACATCGAGAACGGCAAGCTTGCCCACCACCAGGTCAAGCTGAAGGTCGGTTTCAGGCTGGAGAATTGACCGGCCCGCGTTCCCGGGCCCTGCCCGTGAACGTCGCGATGCAGGCGCGGTTGCCGATCCGGATGCGGGTCCTCGCCGAAAGGGCATGTATTCGGGGCGGTTGCAGACTGCAGAGGCTGCCCTGCGCGGCTTTCGACGCGGAATTTACGCCATCAACCGCTGTGCTGCGGTGGTGAATCTTTCGCCGCAGAGACACTTCGCACATGTTCATCGAGCATTTGCCGACGGGTTTCGGGCGTCTCCAGACTGATCCGTCCAATCGCACCGCTGCGGTAGTCGTTGAGCAGGATCAGCGCAGCCTTTTCGAGATCCAGCCCACCACCCTTGATCCTGCAGCCACGGCGCGCGGCAATGGCCTCGACGAGCGCAGGGCCGTCCATTGCCTCGGTGGAGAAACCATAGCGCTTGGCAAGCTGCGGTGCATAGCGCATCAGCAGAATGGCGCCCAGCTCGACCGCAACCTCCTCGTCGATCACAGCGTTGCGGCCGATCGCATGGCTTGCGGCGAGCATGTAGCCGTCACTGTCGTGCTCGATCTTTGGCCACATCATGCCCGGCGTATCGATCAATGCCATGCGTGGGCTCAGATCGAAACGCTGTTGTTGCTTGGTGACGGCGGGTTCGTCGCCGACCTTGGCGACCCGACGCTTGAGCAATGCGTTCATCAGGGTCGATTTGCCGACGTTCGGAATCCCCATGATCATCATCCGCAACGGCTTGGTTCCGTCGTCACGATGCGGCGCCAGCGACTGGCAGAGCGAAGGGACGCGCGTCGCATCACCGGGCTTCTTGCACGACAGCGCCACGGCCTTGACACCTGGCTGGTGATTGTAATGGTCCAGCCAGGCCTCCGTCACGGCCGGGTCGGCAAGGTCGGCCTTGTTCAGGACCTTCAGGCAGGGCCGCTGACGATGGCGTCGCAGATCCTCGATCATCGGGTTGCAACTCGCTTCGGGAATTCGCGCGTCGAGCACCTCGATCACCACGTCGACCATGGCCATCGTCTCTGCGGCTTTGCGCCGCGCAGAAGTCATGTGACCGGGAAACCACTGGATTGCCATTTCTAGCCTGCAAGAGTCCGTAAGGCGCGATTATCCCATCAGTTTCAGCGATATCGCAGGGCATCTGCTGGAAATACGCCCCGCGGTCGTGGCGAACGCAGCATCGATACCGGCATGCGCTTCGCCGTCCGCGAGGGCTCGCCGGGCTTGATGGCAGGCGCCACGCCGGAACCCGAAGCCCGCGACGACAATAAAAATCCCACCGTTTCGGAAAAACGTGTATCTTGTTGGCGCGGTCGTATCAAGTGGTAAGTCATTGCGGTGTGTTTCCAGCGGTTGGGTCGTTTTATCGCTCCAGTTTGAATCCCCCAGTAACGCGTCTTGATCGTTCCTGCACCTAGGCGAATTGCCTTAATTTTATTTAATGGAACGCAAATAATGAGCACTCAAACCGGTACCGTAAAATGGTTCAACGATTCCAAGGGCTTCGGCTTCATCACCCCCGATCAGGGCGGTGACGACCTTTTCGCGCACTTCCGCGAAATCCAGAGCAGCGGCTTCAAGACCCTGGCTGAAAACCAGCGCGTCGAATTCGAAGTCAAGCAGGGCCCCAAGGGTATGCAAGCTTCGAACATTCGCCCGCTGTAATCAGCACTCGCGAATGATTTGAGAAACGCGGCGAAAGCCGCGTTTTTGCGTTTACTCGCTCGACGAGGCCGTTCGCGCGCGATGACGTGAGAACGAATACCCTGACATCGCCGCCGCGATGCCGCCCGGACGCAAGCGCTCGCGGCACAGCCTGCTCCAACCTTGCCCATCCCGGGCACCAGCCGATCAATCCTCGAACTCGACTGCCCTCCTCCGCCCCGTGCTTGCGGCCGCTGCCTTTGCACGACCGCCATGCGAACCACCAAATGCCCGTCAGACTGCGGGCATGGGCAAACGCCCATCGACAAGAAATATCTCGATCGGATGGTTCAGGATCTGCCTGCTGCCCTGACTGTAGAAAACCACACCCGTGGACGAGGTCTCGCAAAGCCAGGCTTCGGCGAATACCGGTCGCGGTGCCGACAGCGCCACCGGTGTAAAAATGGCCAGATTCGTGCCGCCGCCCGGATCCCGGGCCGAGCGGAACTCGAATGCCTCGACACCTGCGCCTCGCATCGCGGTTCCGAGCGCCTGTGTTTCCAGATAGTTCGAGGGGTGGGCCAGCAGGCTCCTGAAGGAATCGAAGGGCGGCTTCTGCAACCGCAGCCCTCGCTCCGTTTTGAACCGCCCACCGAACAGGGTGTGCTGGGTCGTCAGGCCCGACGCTGGAGCCACCGCCATGCCTTGCCAGAACACCAGTCGGTAGTATGCGGCTTCGGCAAGCACGGTGTCGCTGCTGCGCGAGGCATAGAGCAGGCTGGGCTCGAAGCTGGATCCAAAGCGGGAACCATGGCGCAGCGGCGGATAGCGGAAGGGCGTGCTCAACAGATAGTGCAGCTTTTCGCAGCCGCCAGGCACCGGTGGCTTACTCGACTCGAGCAATGATTCGAGCAGGGCCTGCTCCTCGAGGGACGAGACCAGCCTGTTGGTCGCCACCTGCTCCTGGGATTCGACGATACGGCGGAACTCACCGCCCAGAGCCTGCTGCACCGCACGCTCGGCGCAGGCAGCCCAGATCGTACTCAGATCTTGCCCCGGATTGCATCGAGATACTCGACCACGCGCGATAGCCCGGTCACGCTGCGGACCTGCTCGGCGGGCACCCCGCCAGTGTGCAGGTTGCGGGTATGCATCCAGTGACGCATCTGACCCGCGTCGCCACCCACCAGCGCGAACAGGCTACGGTAGGCGCGGATCAGCAAGAGCGCGAGCTCACCGGCCTTGCTGGCCGGATCGATCCCCGCACGACGGCTGAAAGCGGTGCGGTCCCGACCGATAACCGCGCCGAGCTCACTCTGGGACAACCCCATTTCCTTGCCTGCATTGAGCAGGGCGGTGGAAAGGACTGCCGCCGCATCGGGCTTGCGTGCCTGTAGGCTTGACATGGATGCCTCCGGTGATCGTTTTGCACATTTTAAACATCAAACGTGCAAATGCAACATATTCAGCGTGCACACGCTACTCAAGCTTGCAACCCACCGCAGGTCTGATCGACCGTGCCACCTCACGGTGGTCGAGCGTCAGCGCAACACAACGACCATTTTCGAGCGCTTCTCCAGCGTCGCGCACCGACACCATCCGTCCGTCGTCGAGTCGCACGCGGTACTCGGTCGTGACCCGCCGCTCACCGCCTCCAAACACCTGCCCGAGATCCACGCTGACACCAAGCCCGAACACGCTGCCTCCACCCGACCCCCCGGCTGCGCCAACGCCGACGCTCACCCCCTTGCCGGCTGCGCCATCGACAAGGACGAGCTGGTCCACGATCACGCCCAGCACGCGCCGGTTCTGAGCCTCGTTGCCGAAAGACGCACACCCGCCCACGCCGACGACGAGGAGCACGCCCGACACGAACACCCGACGAACGATTTTCATGGCTGGCACTCAGTCTCGAACGGGTCGTACAAGGCTTGCCGCCAGGCTGGCCCGCCGGCGGGCTTCGGCAACGTCGTCCGCATTCGCAACAGCTACGCCCATCCGCCGCCGTGCGAAGGCCTCCGGCTTGCCGAAAAGCCGCAGATCGCTGCGGGGCACGGCAAGCGCCTCGGCCACGCCCTCGAAGGCGATGGCCGTGCCGTCGACACCTCCGTAAATCACCGCCGAGGCGCCCGGCTCACGCAAGCACACATCCACTGGCAGGCCGAGAATCGCACGGGCGTGAAGCTCGAATTCCGAGAAGCGCTGCGAGCACAGCGTGACCAGGCCCGTATCGTGCGGGCGCGGGCTGATCTCCGAGAACCACACCTCGTCACCGCGAACGAACAACTCCACGCCGAACAATCCGCGCCCGCCCAGATTGCCGGTAACCATGGCCGCGATTTCTTCAGCACGCCGACGGGCGCGAACACTCATCGCCTGCGGCTGCCAGGACTCGACATAGTCGCCGCCAAGCTGCCGATGTCCCACTGGTTCGCAGAAATAGGTGGCGATCTTCCCGGCCCCGTCATTTGCACGCACGGTAAGCAGAGTGATCTCGTACTCGAAATCGATGAAACCCTCGACGATGACCCGCCCCCGATCCACCCGACTGCCGGCTGAGGCATGGGCCCATGCCTTTGCGATGTCGTCCGGCCCCTCGAGCAGCGACTGACCCTTTCCCGACGAAGACATGACCGGCTTGACCAGGCAGGGATAGCCGATTTCCCGCTCGATCGAGGCCCGAAGCTCGTCCTCGCTGTCCGCAAAACGAAACGGTGATGTCGGCACTCCAAGGGTCTCGGCAACCAGACGGCGAATGCCTTCCCTGTCCATGGTGAGCAGAGCGGCGCGGGCGGTGGGGATGACCTCCACCAGCCCCTCGGCCTCGACCTCCAGCAGCACCTCGGTCGCGATCGCCTCGATTTCGGGCACCACCAGATGCGGGCGCTCGGCTTCGATCAATGCACGCAGCGCGATTGGATCGCTCATCGAAATCACATGGGCACGATGAGCGACCTGGTGTCCCGGCGCATCGACATAACGGTCTACCGCGATGACCTCGACACCCAGGCGTTGCAAGGCAATGATCACTTCCTTGCCGATTTCGCCTGCGCCCAGCAGCATCACGCGCAGGGCGTTTGGCGACAGTGGTGTTCCGATTCTCATTGAGGCTCCTCTGTTTGCGGCCGATCATAGCACCGCAGAAAGGGCGAGCCCGTCGATGGCAGGCATCTGCAACGGATTGGGTGGGAAGCGAGTAGCTCGGCGTCCGGCAAGAAGACCCGGTTGCGCGCCGCCTTGCGAGCGTGCTCATATGCCACGAGCTCTTCAGGCGGGCGCCTCACGGATCAAGCGGAGGCTGCGACAGGCCGGTATCGATCTGTCGCGAAACAGGGGCCGGAACTCGACCCGGCGGATCAAGACCTCATCGCCGTCAGCCAGGCGGTCGTCGATGGCCCACTGCGGGTGGCGCCTGGTGGAGAACAAACGGCCGCAGACCCTCCTGCGCTGGCACCCTCAGCCGGCGCAGGCGCGCAGCAGGTGGCGGTCCATGACTTCGATACAACGCCCCTGCGAACGAATCAGCCCGTCGCGCGTGAGCCGTCCGAGCACGCGCGAAAAGGTTTCGGGGGTCACGTTCAACTGGGCGGCGATCTCTTGCTTGTTCGATGCCAGCTGCAACTCGTAGTGGTCCGATGAGTTCGGCGTCTGCTGAACCAGGTAGTGCGCAACCCGCTGGGTGCTGTTGCGCTGCACGCAGTTCTCCATGCTCTCCATCAAGGCATCCATGCGCGTGCTCAGGCTGCAGAGAAGCACACGGGCGAGCGCGCTGTCGGCTGCCATGGCCTCGTCGAGGACCTGCCTGCGCAAGCGCAGGCCCACGGTATCTCGGGTGCTCTGCGCCGAGAATCGCCTGCTTCCCGCCAGCAGCACACACTCCTCGCCAAAGCTCTCGCCGTCCCTGATGGTACTGATCAGTTTCTCGGTGCCGCTGGCGGAAAGGAAAAACAGCTTTATTTCGCCATCAATGACCAGGTGCATCCCGTCGGGCGTGTCGCCCTTGTGGAACAACATTTCGCCGCGGGAGATCCGGTAGAGACTGGCGCCCGACTCGAGTTCATGAAGTGTTTCCGAATCCAGCGAGGCGAATTGGTCCAGCCCCGAGAGAACATGTCGAACATGATCTTTGCTTTGCGGACACATGACTTCTTTGCGCTCCCAAGGTTGCAACTCGATTTATGCTCGCAGTGTAAGAACATCCGCGCGCGCGTGAAGGGGCACAGTTGTCGACAAAATCAGTCGGATTACCTCCATGGAGGTATGCAGCCTGACTTGCAAGCACTTGTTTCATCAGCCCTTTGCATTCGCACAGGCAAGGCAATTACCCTCGTCAAGGCGAAGGTGGTATTCCGAATATTCTGGCCTGGTCTGTGTGTTGCGCGCCCGAATGGGCGAGAATCAGGCAATCATCAACGAGATACCGCATGCCTACCCGCCCGGCGCCCGACTGGCGCCATTCGATCGTCAGTAGAACATCCATGGCCATCGCCGGAATCGCGACGATCGGCGTGATCGTGATCGGCACCTCCGAGCGAATCGCCGAACGCATCCAGGGCAGCGGTGTGTCGATCAACGAAGCAGGGAGCCTGCGCCGGGTCAGCCACAGGTTGGTCAATCTCGCGTTGACCGCCACCGCGGCACAAGGGCAGGAGAAGCTGCGCGAGGCCATCGGAGCGTTCGATGTCGCGCTGCAGTCGAATACCCTGCGTGAGGCAATCGAACGGACCGCCTCCGATGAAATGACTGCGACCTTCGAGCAGATTGCCACCTCGTGGCAGACCCAGGTCAAGCCACACCTTCTCGCCTACGCCAGCAAGCCCGGCACCACCCTCGCCGAAGCAACCAGCCTCCTCGCCGAGATCGATCAGCTCGTCATTTACATCGACGACCTGGTCAGGCACCTTGAAACCGACACGGAGGACCGAATCCGTCATCTACGGCTGACCCTCGCCGCATCGCTGGCGCTCATCCTGATCCTGGTAGTGCCGACGCTGATCCTGCTTCGCCGCCGCGTTGCGCTGCCGATGGAGCAACTCATTGCCGGTGCCGGCCGCGTGGCGCGCGGCGATTTCACTTCGCCGATCGGCTACACGGCCAGCGACGAACTCGGATATCTCGCCAGGTCCTTCGATCTCATGTCGACACAACTGGCCAGCCTGTACAACAGGATGGAGCATCAGGTGGAGG
Organism: Zoogloeaceae bacterium; assembly: GCA_024235595.1. GTDB lineage: Bacteria > Pseudomonadota > Gammaproteobacteria > Burkholderiales > Rhodocyclaceae > Cognatazoarcus. Next base: position 268,327 of record JACKMC010000003.1, read on the forward strand.
CAAAGACCGCCGAGCTCAGTCGCAGCAACCGCTCGCTCAAGCTGCTCTACGACTCGATTTCCCACCTTTACAATGCTTCGAATCGTCCCGAAAGCTACCGCAAGGTGCTCGACGACCTAGAAGAGGTCCTCGGGCTGTCGGGAAGCATGTTGTGCCAATTGCCGAAGCACCAAGGCACAGCGTCCATTGTCACCTCGACAATCGGTGATTGTGAGGACCGAAGCATCGCTGCGTGCCTGAAGTGCCCTGAATTCGACGGACAGGCGTCCATTGTGCCTCGACGCAGGAAGCTCGAGGCGAAGGTGCCGGTGACCGACAAGGAAAGCACGCCGCTGCTTAAGGTGGTGCGCCCGAATGGCGTCTCCGCCCGGCTCCGCCAGCTCCCGCTGGTGGATGCAGACCGGCGCTACGGAGTGCTTCGCGTGCTTCTCGAGGCGCACCAGGAACTCGAACCATGGCAGGAAATGCTGCTGGAGGCGGTGGCACGCCATATCGGGATCGCCCTCGGGATCTCGTTCCAGTCCGAACGCGATCGCCTGGTTGCCCTGCAGGAAGAGCGTTCGACGATTGCCCGCGAACTTCACGATTCGCTTGCACAGTCGCTTTCCTACATGAAGATCCAGGCGAGCCTGCTGCAACCCTTGCTCAGCGACCCCGAGCGCAGCGCGCAAGCACAGGTGGTGCTGAATGACCTGCGCGAAGGGATCAACTCCGCCTATCGACAGTTGCGGGAACTGCTGTCGACCTTTCGTCTGGGCATGGAGGGCGATTTCCTGAATCTGCTCAACGTCACCGTCGATGAATACCGGGCGCGCAGCGGTGTGCCAATCAGCCTGGAGACCAGGCTGGAGGGCTGCCATCTGACGCCCAACCAGGAAATTCACTCGCTGCACGTGGTGCGCGAGGCCTTGTCGAACATGACGCGTCACGCACGGGCAAGCCATGCACGGATCGTGATCGAATACCGTGACCCCAACGAAGTGGTCGCGATAATAGAAGACGATGGTGTCGGGCCATTTGCTTCGACAGGCGAACTTGGTGGCCACCATGGCACGTCCATCATGAAGGAACGCGCGCGCACCCTTGGCGGCAGCGTGAATGTCGCTCCACGCGAAGGCGGGGGAACGCGCGTAACGCTGAGATTCCCAACCGTAGCGACTGCTGCCGAAGCGCAGGCCGACCATGTCTGAAACCCGACACACCGTTCTCATCGTTGACGACCACCCGCTGTTTCGTCGCGGACTCACCCAGTTGATCCAGACGATCCCGAGTCTCGAGCTGATCGGCGAGGCGTCCGGCGGCAGCGAGGGAATCGAGCTACAGAAAGCGCTTCAGCCCGACCTCATGTTGCTCGATCTGAACATGCGCGATATCAGCGGCCTCGAGGTCCTCAAGGCGGTGAAGGCGAGCGAGACCGACACGCGGGTAATCATGGTCACGGTCTCGGACCACAGCGACGACCTCGTCGCTTCACTGCGCGCCGGCGCGGACGGCTACCTGCTCAAGGACATGGAGCCGGAACAGATGATCGACAGCCTCGAATCGGCAGCGCATGGCAAGGTCGTGGTCTCGGAGAGCCTTACTCATCTGCTGGCCAATGCCCTGCGCGGCGAGTCGCGGCCGGAAAACACCACTGATGCGGGCCTTACCGAACAGGAACTGCGAATTCTCGAGCATGTCGCCAGCGGCCTGAGCAACAAGCTGATCGCGCGCGAGCTCGATATTGCCGAGGGCACGGTCAAGGTGCACGTCAAGCATATCCTGCGCAAGCTCAACTTCCGTTCGCGCGTCGAGGCTGCGGTATGGGCCGTCGGGCGGCTCAAGAGCTGAACGTCACTTGTCGGCGCCTCAGCCCTTTAGTCGATCGAAACTCACCTGGACAGCCGCCTCTCCCGACGAGAACCACAGTTCGCCATCCTGGACGGTCACCTGCAACTGCATCCCGCGCTCGGCCATCCCGGCCAGGCCGCGCGAGGCGTCCTGCGGCACCGCGAGTACGGTGAGATTGTCCAGCCGTTCGAGCGCAGTGCGCTGATTCTGCCACCACACCTCCGCCGCCCGACCGCCGTAAGCGAGCAGCACCACCCGCTCGGCGCGCCCCGAGGCCTTGCGCAGGACGCGCTCGTCCGGCAGACCGACCTCGATCCACAAGCGGATCTCGCCGCCATAGTCCCTGAGCCACAAGGCCGGCTCGTCTTCGCTCGAGAGCCCCCGGCCGAACTCCAGCCGCTCGTCCGCATACAGCGCAAAGGCCAGCAACCGGACCATCATCCGCTCGTCGGTCTCGGAGGGGTGCCGGGCCAGGGTCAGTCCGTGCTCGGCATAGTAGTGCCGATCGAGGTCGGAAACACTCAAGGAGCCCTTGAATATCGTAGCGCGCAGTGCCATCTCAGTCCTTGTCCGCCGAGCGGGCGGCGTGCTTCAGGCGGTTGTATTTCTCGCGCGAGCCACGGCTTGCCGCGACAGGGTATTTCGCTGCGTTCTTCGCCAGCTTGTGCCGCGCGGCGGTCGCCAGGTCGATGCCGGTGCGATCGGCGATCAGCAACAAGTAAAGCAGGATGTCCGCACATTCGTCCGCCAGGGCCTCGCGGGACGAAGGCTGCGACGGCAGCGCATCGATCTCGGCATCCGACTGCCACTGGGTGAGTTCGAGCAATTCGGCGGCCTCGAGATTAACCGAAGCAATCAGGTTGCGGAGCGAGTGAAACTGGGCCCAGTCGCGCTCATCGCGAAATGCACACACCAGTCTGCCAAGCTCCTTGAGGTCATCGTCCTTCATCGTCGAAGCGCCATCGGTTGCCAGGCCGGCACTATAAACCCTGATGGCCGTGGCGGCGCTGCCGCATCGCAAAAGCGCTGCGACGGCGCAGCGACGATCCGCGAAACGCGCCCGGCAGGCAGAAGGAGCTCACTTCATCGACTTGCCTCGAGGTGCGGCGCTTGCAGCCCCCTGCCGGCCCGGGCACATTCGCATTATGATTGATGGTCTCTCAAAGGATCGAACATGACCCAATCTCTCGTTCTCACCGTGATTGGCGATGACCGCCACGGCCTCGTCGAAAAACTGGCTTCGACCATCAGCAAACATGAAGGCAACTGGCTGGAATCGTCGATGTCACGACTGGCAGGCAAATTCGCGGGCATCGTCCGGGTCGAGGTAGCGGATGAGCAGGCCGCCCGGCTCAGGCAGGCTCTTGCCGATCTGCCGGACCTGCGCGTCATCGTGGAGGCCAGCGGCCCCGAAACCGCAAAGAGTGTCGGCGCAAGATTCACCCTGCAACTGGTCGGCCATGACCGCATCGGGATCGTTCGTGAAGTGACCACCGTGCTCGCCCGCCACGCGATCAACGTCGAGAAGCTCGTTACCGGAACCGCCAGCGCCCCGATGTCCGCGGAAACCCTGTTCAAGGCCGAAGCGGAGCTGCTGGCGAGCCCCGGTTTCGACAGCGCCGCCCTGCAGAGCGATCTCGAGCGCATCTCAGCCGACCTCATGGTCGACATCGACCTCGCCAACGCTGACACCTGAATCGCGCCGCCTGCTGGAAGCCCGTCATGAGCATCGAGGGAGGCATCACCTTCTTCCTGGCGATCTTCATTTTCGGGATTACGCCGGGGCCAGGCGTATTCGCGATTGTGGCCCGCGCGATGATTTTCGGGGCACCTTCGTGTACCGCACTGGCCTTCGGCATGACCATCAGCGATGCGCTCTATCTGATCCTTGCCAGCCTCGGGCTTGCCGCTGTGGCACAGCACTGGAGCGAGCTGTTTTTCGCAATTCGCGTTCTCGGCGCCGCCTACCTGCTCTACCTCGGCTGGAAGATGTTCGCTACCCGCCCGAACATCGATGGCACGCCCCCCCAGGCGATCCGCGGGGGCTGGCTGGCCAGCTTCGTCCAGGGCTTCCTCATCTCCGCCTCGAATCCAAAGGTCATCCTGTTCTACATTGCCTTTCTACCGACCTTCATGGATCTGACGAAGCTGACCGCAGGCGACATGGCGGTGGCCTCGCTGCTCACGGTGCTTGCCCTGATGCTCGGCCTGATGCTCATCGCAGGCTGCGCGGCATGGGCCTCGACCCGGCTCCGGACCCCGCGAGCCGTGCGCAGGCTCAATCGCGGCGCCGGCAGCATCTTGATCGCCGCCGGCGTGTACCTCGCGACCCGTCACTGAACAGGAAGAGCGCTCATGCGGGTCGCTTGAGCAGCAAATGATTGGCAATGAAGCTCAAGACCTTCTCGCCACGCTGATTGATTGCCTCATAGCGCATCCGGACGATGCCGCGATCGGGCTTGGAGCGTGAGGGCTTGAGCTCCAGCACCTCGACCTCGGTGTGCAGCGTATCTTCCGGACGCACCGGCGCAAGCCAGCGAAGTTCGTCCAGGCCCGGCGAGCCGATGCTCGATTCGATGATGATGCCGCTCTGGATGAAAAGCCGGAAGCACAGCGCGATCGTCTGGAATCCGCTTGCGATCAGCCCTCCGTAGGGCGACCTCGCCGCGGCACCGGCATCGAGATGAAATGGCTGTGGATCGTAACGGAACGCGAAATCGATGATCGCACTCTCGGTGACGGTGCAACCCTGGCTCACGAAACGCGCGCCAACCGAAAAATCCTCGAACCAGTGGTTCTGATACATGCAGACCTCCATTCAAACGCGTGTCGCGGCCGAATCCAGATCTCGACACTGGACAGTCCCGAACGCAGTTGGCATTGCGACAAATGACGGTTCTTTGACCTCGATCACAAACAGTACTTCCCTCACGCGCACACTGAATGTTTTACCCAAACGGAGGATACGACATGGCAGAAACCAACAACCCCCGACGCCGTACCGCTGCCGTAAAGAGCGTGGCCGAGGAGACCGACCCGTCTGCGATGACCGGCGATAACGATTCCGCCGCTTCGCTCAGCGACGACGATACCCCACAAGTGTACGACAGCCGAGCCACGCCGAAACAGCATGACGATGCTGCGGCCGAGATCCTCGCGATCAGTCACGCGCCAACGGCACTGAAGATCGCCGAGGCGCCACATGGTTCGTGGGAAGACAGTGGCAAGGCGCCCTTGCCTGCGGACTATCCCTACACCGAGCGGCTCAGCCGCAAGGAGTACGAGAACACCAAGCAGGAGCTGCAGATCGAACTGCTCAAGGTTCAGAGCTGGGTCAAGCAGTCCGGGCAGAAGATCGTGGTGCTCTTTGAAGGACGCGACGCAGCCGGCAAGGGCGGCACCATCAAGCGCTTCATGGAACATCTCAACCCGCGCGGTGCCCGCGTGGTGGCCTTGGAGAAGCCCTCGGACGTGGAACGCAAGCAATGGTACTTCCAGCGCTACCTCACCAACCTGCCGACCGCCGGCGAGATGGTGTTCTTCGATCGCTCCTGGTACAACCGCGCCGGCGTCGAGCGGGTGATGGGATTCTGTACCGCGCAGGAGTATCTCGAATTCATGCGCCAGGCGCCGCAACTCGAACGCATGCTGGTCAATTCCGGCATTCGCCTGTTCAAGTTCTGGTTCTCCGTCAGCCGCGAGGAGCAACTGCGGCGTTTCATCTCGAGGCGCGATGATCCGCTCAAGCACTGGAAGCTGTCGCCGATCGACATCAAGTCACTCGACATGTGGGATGAATATACTGCGGCGAAGAAAGCGATGTTCTTCCATACCGACACCGCCGACGCGCCCTGGGTCGTCATCAAGTCCGACGACAAGAAGCGCGCACGCCTCAACTGCATGCGCCACTTCCTGTCCATGCTCGACTATCCGGACAAGGACCAGGCGGTCGCCTGCACGGCGGATCCGCTTCTCGTGGGTTCGGCCTTGAGCGTCATGGAACGCAGCGAGGCGACCGTCGACGCGTTCTTCTGAGGCTTCGGCCCTCCGAACGGGCCGCCTGCTGGCGCCCGTTCGATGCTCAAAGGATCGGCGCCAGCATGTTGGCGGCCCGCGTGACGAAGCGGTGCCAGATGCTGCGCCGGTTCACTTCGGCAAGACTCATCTCGCGGCTCTCCGCAAAGTCGTCTTCGAGCATTGCGGCAACGGAGCCGACAAAGCCGGCGTCGTCCGAGAACACGGCGATCTCGAAATTTATGAGGATCGAGCGGTGGTCGAGATTGACGGTACCAACGCAGGCCAGCAGGTCGTCCACGACGAAGGCCTTGGTGTGAAGGAAGCCGTTCGAAAAACGGAACACCCTCCCCCCGGCGCGCAGCAGTTCCGCCTGGTAAAGCAATGAGGCCTTGCGGATCAAGCGGTTGTCCCCCTTCTCCGGCACCACCACGCGAACCTCGACGCCACGCAGGATTGCGAGTCGCAAGGCCTGCTGGACGGGGTCGGTCGGCACGAAATAGGGATTCGCGATCCAGATGCGCTTGCGCGCCGCATTGAACGACGACAGCAGCGAGACCGTGCATTCCGGCTGATCGTCGGCCGGTCCGGTGTGCCACAAGAGGGCCCGCGCAGCGCCGCAAGGCTGGGGCAGTTCAAAATCCATGCGCGGCAGCTTTCGTCTCGCCCAGTACCAGTCCTTGACGAATGCCACTGCCGCCATCACCGCCGCAGGCCCCTGGACGCGGACATGCGCATCCCGCCATCGACCCACCTCTGGATCGAGGCCGAGATAGTCGTCACCGACGTTGAGGCCGCCCACGAAAGCGACCCGGCCATCGACAACAACGATCTTGCGGTGATTGCGAAAATTGACCTGGAAACGATTGCCCTTGCCACGCGTGGTGTCGAACGGACTGCATCGAATTCCGACGTCGCGCAGTTCTTCGATGAAGCTTCTTGGAAGGCTGGAACCAATGGGATCGAAGAGAAAGCTCACCTTGACGCCAGCCCTCGCCCGCTCGATGAGTGCGTCGGCGACGCGCCGACCGACATTGTCGGCGCGAAAGATGTAGTACTGCACGAGGATGTAGCGCTCGGCGCCCGAGATCTCCGTCACGATGCTGTCGAAGGTCGCCTTCCCCTCAACCAGCAGTTCGAGGCAATTGCCACCAAGGAACCCGGTCCCGGAAAGCTTGCTGGCAATCTCGTGCAGCCCCTGAACACCGGGCCGCGGTTCGGAATCGAACTGCTGGAGGGCTTGCAGATGCTCCGACTCGCGCAATGCCAGTTCGTCGATCTGCGCGCGACGATTGACATAGCCCTGGAACTTGGTGCGGCCGAACACCCAGTAGAGGGGCAGCGACACCACGGGCATGGCAATCAGCGCGATCACCCAGCCCATGGCCCCCTGCGAGGTGCGCGTCACGAGCACCGCCCGGATCGCGCTGGGAATCGCCAATGCATAGGCACAAGCCGAGAAAACGAGCAGCCAGTTGTCGCCGTTCAGCAGTGTCGATAGCAAACCGGAACTCATCGGCCCTCGGAATTCACGCAGTATTCAGACTGCTACGCAGCTTATACGAAAAGCGACGCGCTGCCCCGCCGAGCTCAGCGCCCGCGCGATCTCGAAGCGGGCGTAGCCGCCCGGCCGCCCCTGCCCGGCTTGACGGATTTGCCAAAACCCTTCGATGCGCGGCCGGTTCCGGGCGAGCCCGCCGAGATGGCACTCCGCTGCCCGCGAGCCGCTTGAGCTTGTTTCGGACCAGGCGCAGCTTGCGCGGTGACCACGCCCGGCTGGAAGCGCGGCACCAAGTGATCGGGACTGTTGCCAATCAGCTCGCGTCGCCCCATGCGCTCAAGCGCTTCGCGCAGGATCGGCCAGTTGTCGGGATCGTGGTAGCGCAGGAAGGCCTTGTGAAGCCGCCGGATCCTGCCCGCCCGAACGGTATCGACCGCTTCGGAGTCACGCCCCACTTTCTTGAGCGGGTTCTTGCCACTGTGGTACATGGTGGTGGCCAGCGCCATCGGAGTGGGCAGGAAAGTCTGGACCTGATCGAGCCGGAAGTTGTTGCGCTTGAGCCAGAGCGCAAGATTCAGCATGTCTTCGTCGGTGGTTCCCGGATGGGCGGCGATGAAGTATGGAATCAGGTGCTGCTTCTTGCCTGCTTCCTTCGAGAACTTCTCGAACATTTCCTTGAAGCGCTCGTAGCTGCCGATGCCCGGCTTCATCATCCGCGACAGCGGACCGTCCTCGGTATGCTCGGGCGCGATCTTGAGCAGCCCGCTCACATGGTGGGTGACCAGTTCCTTCACATACTCGGGCGAGCGCACCGCCAGATCGTAGCGCAGCCCGGAGCCGATCGAGATCCGCTTCACCCCCGGGATTTCGCGGGCCTTGCGGTAGAGCTTGATCAAGGGTCCGTGGTCGGTGCCGAGGTTCTCGCAGATTCCGGGATAGACGCAGGACAGGCGCCGGCACGAATGTTCGATCTCGGGATCCTTGCAGGCCATCCGGTACATGTTGGCGGTCGGCCCGCCAAGGTCGGTGATATGCCCCGTGAAACCCGGCGTGCGGTCGCGGATCTCCTCGATCTCGCGCAGGATGGAGGCTTCGGAGCGGCTCTGGATGATGCGCCCCTCGTGCTCGGTGATCGAACAGAAGGTGCAGCCGCCGAAACAGCCGCGCATGATGTTGATCGAAAAGCGGATCATCTCCCAGGCCGGGATGTGCGCATTGCCGTACGAAGGGTGTGGCTGGCGCGCGTAGGCGAGGCCATAGACGTAGTCCATGTCGGCGGTCTCGAGCGGAATCGGCGGCGGATTGAGCCACACATCGCGCTCCCCGTGAGCCTGCACCAACGCGCGGGCGTTTCCGGGGTTGGATTCCAGGTGCAACACCCGCGAGGCATGCGCGTAAAGTACTGGATCGTCCTTGACCTGCTCGTATGACGGCAGCCGGATCGCGCTGCGTTCGCGGGCGGATTTTCGCGAGGCGATGCGTTCGGCGAGCGAAACGATGCGGATCGCCTGGCTGCCATCCGCATTGGGCTTGCTGCTCTGCGGCTCCATCGCATAGGGGTCGGGATGGGCGTCGATTCGCCCAGGTCGGTCCACCTCGGTCGAATCCTGCAGCGTCCAGTCCTCGCCGGGCAACCAGCCCCGCTTGACCATGAAGGCGGTGCCCCGCAAATCGCGGATCTGCGCAATCGGCTCGCCGGCAGCGAGCCGCTGGGTCAGCGCCACCAGCGCCCGCTCGGCGTTGCCAAAGAGCAGGATGTCCGCTTTCGAATCAGGCAACACCGAGCGGCGCACCTTGTCCGACCAGTAATCGTAATGGGCGATCCGCCGCAGGCTTGCCTCGATGCTGCCGATCACCACGTTCACACCGGGATAGGCCTCGCGTACCCGCTGCGAGTACACCACCACCGCCCGGTCGGGTCGGCGGTTGGCCTCGGCATTGGCGGTATAGGCGTCGTCCGAGCGGATCTTTCGATCGGCGGTGTAGCGGTTGATCATCGAATCCATGTTGCCCGCCGTCACGCCAAAATAGAGCCGTGGCCGGCCCAGCGCCCGGAAAGCTTCAGCCGATGTCCAGTCCGGCTGGCTGATGACGCCGACCCGAAAACCCTGCGACTCCAGCAACCGCCCCACCAGTGCCATGCCGAAGCTGGGGTGATCGATGTAGGCGTCGCCGGTGACGAGGATCACATCGCATGCATCCCAGCCCAGTGCGTCCATTTCGGCTCGAGACATCGGCAGGAAGGGAGCGGGCTTGACAGGGGCAGTGGCGCACGAAGCGATCAGGGGCGGCGGCAGATTCATGGCGTGATTATATCCGACCATCGAAGTCAACTACTTGCCTTTTACAGGATCCGCCCTTGAGCTGGACGACAATCCGCATTTCTCACACCGGCACGAGGTCCAGCCAGGCCGCTGAAGTACGTCGCGCCACGCCGAACATATCGGCGATCGCGGCCGTGCTGGGGTGCGAAAGGCGGCCTAACGCAACCCCTCGCCCGCCAACAGGCGACGCAAGGCTGCGAGCCGGGCCTTGACTCGAGCCGCGTTATCGCTGCCCATGCGGATCATGATCTTCTGCCCCGCGGAGAGCGATTCCAGCCCGGGATCGGCAAACCGGTACAGCACCTTCGGCTGCACCAGTTCGATCGGGCCTGCGGGCTGCGGCGCGGCCAGCAGGTGGTCGATGACGGCCACGAGCCGGTCGTTGAAGTAGCCGTTGGGATAGCCGAGATCCCGGTAGGCCTGCTGGAAGAACGGATAGAGCCTGACGTAGCCCTTGACCAGGGTCGACAGATCCACGGCCTCGGCGAACTTCACGAACGGAAGATAACGTGTGACGTTGTCATCGCCGATGCGGCGCGCACCTTCCTCGCCCGCCACGATGAAGGGACCGCGAGCTGCACGCACCGGCGCCAGCTTGCGGGCGACCTTCTCGCGCGGGAGGTTATCGACGGTGACCACGATTCGCCGCACCAGGTCGGGCAGCAGCATGACATCGGCGATCAGGCCGCCTGGCGCCGCCGCGGCCAGCGCCTGCGAAGCCAGCGCATCGGCATCGGGCGCGGCCTCCCCCTCTTTCGCCAAGGCTTCTTCCATCTGCTCGGGTACGATCTGCTCGACCGGAAACTGGATCGGCGGTGCGGCCGGCGCGATCGGCTCCGGCGCGGCAGGTAGCTGCGCCTGAGGCTGGAGTGGCGGCACCTGCGGCGGGGGCGGCGCCTCACCCTGCAGGAAGAAATAGGCCAGGCCCGCAAGCAGCAGCAGGACCACGATCACTCGAAACACGGTCTTCATCTTTCGCCCTCGTCGTTCGCGTAGCGGCGGCCCGCGCAGGAAATGAGCCCCGCATTGCGGCAACGCGTTCCATCGACTCCACCACACCCGAAGCATACCCTGTGCACCGGCGAGACGAAAAAAAGCGGCGGATCCGAAGATCCGCCGCCCTTGCCCAATAGCGGTGCTACAGGATCAGACTTCGACCGTGTCTGCGACTTCCTTGAAAGCTTCGATCTGGTCGAAGTTCATGTAGCGATAGACCTCGCCGGCCTTGGCACCGAGCGACTGGACCTGCGCCTGGTACTCGGCAACCGTCGGGATCTTGCCGGTCAGGGCGCACACCGCGGCCAGCTCGGCCGAACCGAGATAGACCTGGGTGTCGATACCGAGGCGGTTGGGAAAGTTACGCGTGGAGGTCGACATGGCGGTCGAACCCTTGCGGATCTGCGCCTGGTTGCCCATGCACAGCGAGCAGCCCGGGGGCTCCATGCGGGCACCGGATTTGCCGAGCGTCGAGTAGTAGCCTTCCTCGTTGAGGATCATGGCGTCCATCTTGGTCGGCGGTGCCACCCACAGGCGGGTCGGGATGTCCGACTTGCCCTCGAGCACGCTGGCTGCGGCGCGGAAGTGACCGATGTTGGTCATGCACGAACCGATGAACACTTCGTCGATTTTGGCACCGGCGACTTCGGACAGCAGCTTGACGTCGTCCGGGTCGTTCGGGCAGGCAACGATCGGCTCCTTGATGTCGGCCAGATCGATGTCGATGACTGCGGCGTACTCGGCGTCGGCATCGCCCTTGAGCAGCTCGCCGGTAGCGATCCACTCTTCCATGGCCTTGATGCGACGGCCCAGGGTGCGGGCATCCTCGTAGCCGTTGGCGATCATCCACTTCATCAGGGTGATGTTCGAGTTCATGTACTCGACGATCGGGGCCTTGTCGAGATGCACCGTGCAACCCGCGGCGGAGCGCTCGGCCGAGGCGTCGGAGAGCTCGAAGGCCTGCTCGACCTTGAGCTCCGGCAGTCCCTCGATTTCGAGAATGCGGCCGGAGAAGATGTTCTTCTTGCCCTTCTTCTCGACCGTCAGCAGGCCGGCCTTGATGGCGTAGAGCGGAATGGCATTGACGAGGTCACGCAGGGTGACGCCGGGCTGCATCTTGCCCTTGAAGCGCACCAGCACCGATTCGGGCATGTCCAGCGGCATCACGCCGGTGGCAGCGGCAAAGGCCACCAGGCCGGAGCCGGCCGGGAAGGAGATGCCGATCGGGAAACGGGTGTGGCTGTCGCCACCGGTACCCACGGTGTCGGGCAGCAGCAGACGGTTGAGCCAGGAGTGGATCACGCCGTCACCCGGGCGCAGCGACACGCCGCCGCGGGTGGAGATGAAGCTTGGCAGTTCCTTGTGGGTCTTGACGTCGACCAGCTTCGGGTAGGCCGAGGTGTGGCAGAAGGACTGCATCACCAGGTCGGCGGAAAAACCGAGACAGGCCAGATCCTTGAGTTCGTCGCGGGTCATGGGACCGGTCGTATCCTGGGAGCCGACGGTGGTCATCTTCGGCTCGCAGTAGGTGCCCGGGCGAACGCCCTTGCCTTCCGGCAGGCCGCACGCGCGACCGACCATCTTCTGCGCCAGCGAGAAGCCCTTGCCACTGTCGGCGGGGTCCTGCGGCAGGCGGAACAGGGTGGATGCGGGCAAACCCAGCGCCTCGCGCGCCTTGGCGGTGAGGCCACGGCCGATGATCAGCGGAATACGGCCACCGGCACGGACTTCGTCGAGGATGACCGGGGTCTTGAGAGCGGCTTCGGCGATCTTCTCGCCATTCTTGAAGGCAGTGACCACGGCCGTGGCCTGGTCGACCTTCAGTTCAACCTCGTCGCCCATATCCATGGCCGAGACGTCGATCTCGATCGGCAGTGCACCGGCATCTTCCATGGTATTGAAGAAGATCGGAGCGATCTTGGAGCCCAGGCACACGCCGCCGAAACGCTTGTTCGGCACGAAGGGGATGTCTTCGCCGGTGAACCACAGCACCGAGTTGGTGGCGGACTTGCGCGACGATCCGGTACCGACCACATCACCGACGTAGGCCACCAGGTTGCCCTTGGCACGCATGTCCTCGATGAACTTGATCGGGCCACGAACACCGGGCTCTTCCGGAGTGATACCCGAACGGGGGTTCTTGAGCATGGCCAGCGCGTGCAGCGGAATGTCGGGGCGGGACCACGCATCCGGCGCCGGCGACAGGTCGTCGGTGTTGGTTTCGCCGGTGACCTTGAAAACCGTGACTTTCATCGAGGCCGGAACTTCGGGGCGGCTGGTGAACCACTCGCCGTCGGCCCACGACTGCATCACTGCCTTGGCGTTGGCGCTGCCCTTGTCGGCGAGTTCCTTCACGTCGTGGAAGAAGTCGAACATCAACAGGGTTTTCTTGAGCCCCTCGGCTGCGACCGAGCCCACCTCGGCATCGTCGATCAGGTCGATCAGCGGCTTGATGTTGAACCCGCCCAGCATGGTACCGAGCAGTTCCGTTGCCTTGATACGGGAAACCAGCGCGCACTTCTCTTCGCCCTTGGCAACCTCGGCCAGGAATCCTGCCTTGACCTTGGCCGCGTCATCGACGCCGGCGGGAACGCGATATGTAAGCAGTTCGACGAGGAAGGACTCCTCGCCAGCGGGCGGGTTCTTCAGGAGCTGGACCAGTTCTTCTGCCTGCTGCTTGGAAAGGGGCAGCGGCGGAATGCCGAGCGCGGCGCGCTCTGCAACATGCTGGCGATAGGCTTCAAGCATGGTAGTTCTTCCTCAATGGTTTTTCGACCCAAACACACGCGCTGCCGGCCATCGAGGGCCGTCCGCGCCACTCTAAAAACCTGTCGCGTGCCGAGCACGCGACCAAGTCTTATATATGATACATGTTACCGCGCCGAAGTTGTGCAATCGCACAATAAAAAGCCGGAGCAAGAGTGACCGCGAGGCCCCTGCACTGGCCTTGCGTCAGGAAACCGAACCTTCACACACCTGCTTCGTCGATGTGCCGGTCGCGGATTGCTGTGCTTTCCACGCGGCGAGTGAGAGTATAGGCCACGATCCGCCCCGATGGCAGCCGTAGCACCGCCACGCCACCTCGACGAGTCTCCGGCGTGCGCGCGACCCTCGCACGGCGCCACTGCGGCCTGCCCTGCGGTGGCGCGGGAGCGGAATTGCATGACGGCGGGAACCTCTGCCCGGCGAGGCCAATCCGATATAGTTACACTTGCGGCAATAGGGAGGGCACCATGACCGATCTCAACGATTGCACCCGTACTCTGATCCTGCAGGATGGCACGCCATATCGTTACTGCAGCCTGCCTGCGTTGGCGACAACCTTTCCGCGAGTCGCGCGCCTGCCGGTGTCGATGCGGATCGTCCTTGAATCGGTGCTGCGCAACATGGACGGCAAGCGCATCACCGCCGAGCATGTCGCGCAGCTCGCCAATTGGCAACCTACAGCGCAGCGCAGCGAGGAAATTCCCTTCGTGGTGGCGCGCGTCGTATTGCAGGACTTCACCGGCGTGCCCTTGCTGTGCGACCTCGCCGCGATGCGCAATGTCGCCGCCGACCTCGGCCACGCGCCCAAGCGCATCGAACCGATGGTGCCGGTCGATCTGGTGGTCGATCACTCCGTGCAGGTAGATCATTACGGCACCCCGCAAGCGCTGCGCCAGAACATGGAGATCGAGTTCACTCGAAATCGTGAGCGGTACGAGTTCCTCAAATGGGGCATGCAGGCCTTCGACACCTTCAAGGTCGTGCCTCCGGGCATTGGAATCGTACACCAGGTGAATCTGGAACACCTGTTTCAGGGCATTCGCTCGAATGGCGAGTTGCTGTTTCCAGACACCCTGGTCGGAACGGACTCCCATACCACCATGATCAACAGTGTCGGAGTCGTCGGCTGGGGGGTTGGCGGCATCGAGGCCGAAGCTGCAATGCTCGGACAGCCGGTCTTCCTGCTGACACCAGACGTCATCGGCGTGGAACTCACCGGCCGGCTCGCCGAAGGAATCACCGCAACCGACCTGGTGCTGGCTGTCACCGAGATGCTGCGGCGTGAAAAGGTGGTCGGCAAGTTCGTCGAATTCTTCGGCGAAGGCACGGCCAGCCTGACCGTCACCGACCGCGCCACAATCGCCAACATGGCGCCGGAATATGGCGCGACGATGGGTTTCTTCCCGGTCGACGAGAACACCGTCACCTACATGCGCAATACCGGTCGCAGCGACCAGGCCTGTGAGCTCTTCGAGGGATATTTCCGCGCCCAGAATCTTTTCGGCATCCCGCGCAAGGGCGAAATCGACTATACGAGAGAGCTCAGCCTGGATCTGGGTTCCATCGTCGCCTCGCTGGCCGGCCCCAAACGTCCGCAGGACCGCATCGCGCTGCCGGCAATGCGCTCCGCCTTCGAAGCAACGTTCTCGGCCCCCGCCTCGGAGAGCGGCTTCAATCAGAGTTCCGAGGCCCTCGGAAAACGCTTCGACAGCGGCATCGAAGGCGTGGACTTGGGCAATGGCGACGTCCTCATCGCAGCGATTACCTCGTGCACCAACACCTCCAACCCGGCAGTCATGATTGCAGCCGGGCTTCTGGCGCAGAAAGCGGTCGCGCAGGGACTTCGGGTCAAGCCGCATATCAAGACCTCGCTTGCACCGGGCTCGCGCGTCGTCACCCACTACCTTGAAAAGGCGGGGCTGCTCGAGCCGCTCGCGCAATTGGGCTTCGCGCTGGCCGGATATGGCTGCACCACCTGCATCGGCAATTCCGGAGACCTGGCGCGCGAATTCAACGAAACGATTTCCAAACACGATCTCGTCGTCGCGGCAGTGCTCTCCGGAAACCGCAATTTCGAGGCGCGCATCCACCCGAACATCCGGGCGAACTTTCTCGCCTCGCCGCCGCTGGTGGTCGCATTCGCGATTGCCGGCCGGGCAAACATCGATCTCGAGAACGAGCCGCTGGGAATGGGCAGCGATGGCAAGCCGGTGTTCCTGCGCGACCTGTGGCCAAGCTCGGACGAGATCGCCGCGGTCATGCCTTACGCGGCCGACCCGGCCACCTTCCGCAGGCTCTATGCGGACTTTGGCAACGACAACGAACTATGGAACGGCATCGATGCCCCGTCCGGCGATGTCTACCAATGGCCGACCTCGACCTACATTGCTTGCCCTCCGTTCTTTGAAGGCTTCTCGATGGAGCCGCGGCCACAGCCTTCGATAAGCGGCGCCAGAGCCTTGCTGATGCTGGGAGATTCGGTCACCACCGACCATATCTCGCCGGCCGGCTCGTTCGGCGAGCAGACTCCCGCCGGCAAATGGCTCATCGGCAAAGGCGTCGAGCGCAAGGACTTCAACAGCTACGGCTCCCGTCGCGGCAATCACGAGGTGATGATTCGCGGCACCTTCGCCAACGTGCGGGTCAAGAATCTCATGCTCCCGCCCGACAGCGATGGCTCGCGTATCGAAGGCGGCTTTACGCTGCTCGACGGCAAGCGGGTCAGCGTCTTCGATGCGGCCAGCGCATACCAGCAACAGCAGATCCCGACCATGGTCTTTGCGGGTGAAGAATATGGCACCGGCTCATCGCGCGACTGGGCCGCCAAGGGCACTCTGTTGCTGGGCGTGCGCGCCGTCGTGGCGCGCAGCTTCGAGCGCATTCACCGCTCCAATCTTGTCGGCATGGGCGTGCTGCCGCTGCAATTCAAGGGCGAAGACAGCTGGCAATCGCTGGGCCTGAGCGGTGACGAGCAGTTCGACATCCCCGGCGCCGAAGGTACGCTGCAGCCTCAGCAAGACCTCAAGCTGGTGATTCATCGCCGTGACGGGCGCACCGAAGAAGTGCCGGTCCTGTGCCGCATCGACACGCCGATCGAGGTCGAGTACTACCGCCACGGGGGCATTCTCCCCTATGTCCTGCGAGCGCTGCTTGATGAATAGCAGGGCCTGCCCTTTTCCCGATGGCGGCAACTGATCAGGCCGCCATCCAGGAAGTGAGCGCACGGTTTGCGCGCGCTGGCCGTGTCGAGGCCATCTTCGTGCGACCGGGCCGGCGCGTGGAGTGCCTCGCCCGCAGCCGGGTGGATGCCATCGCCGGCCGGGGGCTCGAGGGCGACCGCAGCCGCGGCGGCTCGCGGCAATTGAGCCTCATACAGCACGAACATCTCGCAGTGATCGCGGCCCTGCTCGGCTCGGGCGCGGTCGACCCCGGCAGGCTGAGACGAAACCTCGTCATCTCCGGCATCAACCTGCTCGCCCTCAGGCCTCTGTGGCGCTCACAGGCGCTCGAGGTGCGCATCGGCACGGCCGTGGTTCTCGTCGGCGGGCCCTGCGCACCCTGCTCGCGGATGGAGGAAACACTCGGTCCGGGTGGCTACAACGCGCTGCGCGGACACGGCGGAATGCTTGCCACCATCATCCATGGCGGGGCTATCGAGGTCGGGAGCCCGGTGATAGTCCGATAGCCCTCAATCGGCCACAAAGCGTCGCCAGGCAAACCCCCTTCAGTTTTCGTTGCCACTGCCGATAGCATGGCACAACGACTGGCACGGACAATCACCCTTGGAACTCGACGACGCACTCGAGCAGGCCTACCTGCTACCGACAATTCCCGCGGTGGTTCATGAACTGCTCGGCAGTTTCGACCGCAGCGACATCGATGTCGATGCCATCTCATCGAGAGTCGCGCTCGACCCGGTGATCGCCGGCAAGGTACTCAGGATGGCCAATTCGGCACAATTCTGTCGCGGCCGGAGGATCGGCAGTATCCATGATGCGGTCATGGTGCTGGGTTTCAACCGCTTGCGCACCCTGGTGATCGCGTCCGGCGCCGCGATGATGAGCCCAAACCTGCCCGGCTTCGATCATGTCGCATTCTGGCGCCACAATCTGCAGACTGCCTGCCTCGCGCGGGCAATCGGGACACTCGTCGAGACACGCCCGGAAGAGTGTTTCGTGGCGGGCCTGATGCACGGTATCGGCCAGCTTCTGCTGCGCTCGATCGAGCCCGAGCTGTACCGCACGATCGACGCCGTGGTCGCCACCGGGGAACCCCGCAGGCAGGCCGAACAGGCAGTCTTGGGGCTGGATCACGCCACTCTCGGAGGCGCGCTGGCGCGTGAGTGGGGACTTCCTGCTTCGATCGGGGGTGCGATCGAACACTACGGCGCCCCGCTCGAGCACCTGCCGGACGATCGCCTCGCGGCCATACTCTCGCTTGCCGAAACACTTGCCAGCGCGCTAGTGGCGGGTAGCTGCGCTGTCGAGAGCCTCAGCGCACTGCCACTCGACTTGAGCGGGGCGATCGGCCTCGACCACGACGAGCTGGCGTCGCGGATGGAATCCCTGTGCGAGGAATCGACCGCCTGGTTCGCCTTGCTGGGAACCTGAACGGACCGGACCACGACTGGCCTGCGCTGCCACCACTTTGAGCGGTGGCGTCGAGGCCGTCCCACAGGGCCGGTCGCGCGAGCCTGCATTTCACGCTCCGGCGCGACGCTGGGCACCTGGCGGCCGCCGCGCTGCGGTGCAGGCGGCGACGGCACTGTATCGAGGCTGGCCCCAGCCGTGATGGCATGCAAAATGCGGGCTAGAATCGTGACATGCCGAAAACCAGACCTTGCCCTTGTGAATCGGGTGCCAGCTTCGATGCCTGCTGCGGTCGCTTCATCAGTGGCGGGCAAATCCCGCCCGATGCCGAGCATCTGATGCGCTCCCGCTACAGTGCCTATGCGCTCGACGATCGCGCCTACCTGCTCGCCAGCTGGCATCCCGACACCCGCCCGCACAGCCTCGAGCCCGCCCCCGGGGAGCCCCGCGCCAAGTGGATCGGGCTCAAGGTGCTGCGCCATTGCCCAGTCGGCGAAACGCATGCCGAGGTCGAGTTCGTGGCCCGTTATCGGGTCGGCGGCAGAGCCTTCCGCCTTCATGAGGTCAGCCGCTTCGATTTCGAAAAGGGCCGCTGGTATTACCGCGACGGAACGCTGCACTCATCCTGAACGAGCCGGCCCGTTCGTTGCGGCAGTGATGCCCAAGCGGCGACCGAGCCCCCTATAATCGGACCTCCACCCAGGGATCGAAAAAACATGAACCTCGAAAAGGTCATCTTCGGCTTCTTCATCGTCCTCGCCGCGACGCTCAATTTCGGTTTCTTCATCGGCGATCTCGACAACCCGGTTCACCACGATGTCTACGAGCTCTTTGCCGCGATCGTGGTGAACCTGATCGCGACGGTGCTCAAGTTCGGTGACCGCACCCAGATCGGCGCGATCCACCTGTCCACCAGCCTTGTTGCCGACCTCCAGCTGCTCGCCGCGGCGGTGGTGTGGGGCTATGGCACCACCGTTGCCGGCGCAGCCCTGTCGGCGGACCTGACCTCGAAGATCGTCTCGCTCTCAGGCGGAGCGCTATTTGCCAACGTCGTCTCGGTGATCATCCTGATCGCCGAAACCATCATGCAGCGTCGATGATACCGGGCACGCATCACGGCACCCTTTTCCTGATGCTGCGGCGCATGCGTGCGCCGCTGATCCTGCTGATCGTCATTTTTGCAATCTCGGTGCTCGGGCTCACTATCGTCCCGGGCTTCGACGAGCACGGCAATCCGGCGCGGATGAGTTTCTTTCATGCCTTCTATTTCATCAGCTACACCGCCACCACGATCGGTTTTGGCGAGGTGCCCAACGCCTTCAGCGAACAACAGCGGATGTGGGCGACGATGTGCATCTACATGTCGGTGGTCGGCTGGGCATATACGCTCGGCACCCTGTTCGGCCTTTTCCAGGACAAGAACTTTCGACACGCCTTGCGTATCGAGCGCTTCGCGCGCGCGGTCAGGCGCCTGCAGGAACCCTTTTTCCTGGTCTGTGGCTACGGCGAGACCGGCAGCCGGCTGATCCGTGCGCTCGACCGCATGGGCATGCGGGTGGTTGTCGTCGAAGTCGATGAAATCAAGGCTGGCGAACTGGAGCTGCAGGCCTATCACGCCGACATCCCGACCCTGGTCGCCGATGCGCGCCATCCGGAGATCCTCAGGCTCGCCGGACTCACCAACCCCAACTGCCGGGGGGTGATGGCACTCACCAACGACGACATCGTGAACCTCTCGATCGCCATCGCCGCGCGCTTGCTGGCACCCAAGCTGCCCGCACTGTGCCGCTCCGAATCGACCGAAACTTCTGCCAACATGGCATCCTTCGGCACCAGCCACATCATCAACCCGCTGCAGAAGTTCGGGGAATACCTCGAACTGGCGTTGCATGCCCCCGCTGCCTTTCATTTCCTCGAGTGGCTGACCGGCGAACCCGGCATCACCGTGAAGCCGCACCGCGATCCCCCGCATGGGCGCTGGCTGCTGTGCGGCTATGGCAACTTCGGGCGCATCCTGACCCAGTCACTGCGCGCCGAAGGCGTTGAAGTAACCGTCATCGACCAGGGCAGCCCACCGGACGATTTCGTCGGCGAGTGGATTCGTGGCGACGCCACCTGCGGGCCGGCGCTAAGGGCCGCGGGAGTCGAACAGGCCAGCGGCATCATCGCCTGCGTCGGCGACGACGTGAACAACCTGTCGATCGCCGTCACCGCACGGCACCTGCGCCCCGACGTGTTCGTCATCCTGCGGCAGAACCACTATTCCAATGCGCCGCTCTTCGATGCGTTTCCGAGTGACCTCAGGGTGGTATCGAGCCGCATCGTGGCCCACGAATGCCTGGCGATCCTCACCACCCCGCTGCTGGTACCGTTCCTCGAACAGATCAAGCACAGTGACGAAGCCTGGTCGCGCAGCGTGGTCGACCGCCTCACCGGCCGCTTCGGCTGGAATGTGCCGACCATCTGGAGCGTAAGGATCAATTCCGAACATGCTCCCGCGCTGTTTCGCAAGATGATGCCGGCAGGCCCCAAGATCACCCTTGAAGCCTTGCTGAGGGACCCCTCGAACCGCGCCCATGCACTTGAGTGCGAGGTGCTCTACATAATCCGAACCGACGACAAGGCGATCCTGCTGCCCGAGTCCGACAGCGAGCTTCGAGCCGGCGATCAGCTACTGGTTGTCGGCCGCCGGGAAGCACGCGGAGCCCTCGCCCTGACGCTCGAGAACCCCAACACGCTCGACTATGTGCTGACCGGCAAGGACATGCCTGGCGGCTGGGTGTGGGAAAAGCTGGCCAGCCGGCGCGCGGCCTGAAGGGAAAGCACGCTCAGTCGGCACTGCGCTCGTCGGACACCAGACGCACCTCCTGATCGGCCAGGCGAACCCGCTGGCCCGCTCGCAGCTTCGCTCGCTTGCGCGTCTCGACCTTGCCGTCGACCTTCACCGCCCCGGCGTCGACCACCTGATGCGCTTCGCCCCCGGTGATCACCAGGCCACAGGCCTTGAGCAGTTGATCGAGCTGGATGTAGTCGCCGCGCACGGCAAAGACGATCGCCATCAGGGAACTCCGATATGGGCAGGGTGCGTAATACAATGGCCGCTGTTCGCGCCGGACCCCGGCATTCTCCCAGAGCCTTCACCTTTGTGCCATGACCGCCTCTGCCCAGCAACTCGACCTCAGCATCACCATATGCATCCGCAGCGCACTGGCCTCGGGGGCACTTCAGCCGATCGCAACCGAGCAGCTGACGATCGAGGACCAAGGCATCCCTTTCGTCGTACGCTGGGTCCCTGCGCTGGCCCGCAAACGTCTCAAGACCGTAACCGACAGCGGCCGGCGCCCCGACTACAATCCCTTCCTGCCCCATGACCCGGCGCTTGAAGTGAGCGCGCTGGGTCCGGCCCACGTGGCCTTGCTGAACAAGTTTCCGGTGATGGACCGCCACCTCTTGGTCATCACGCGGGAATACGCACCACAGACCGCCCCACTCACCGGCAGCGACTTCGCGGCACTGTGGTCCATCATCATGCGTCTTGGCGGAATGGGCTTTTGCAATGGCGGGCGCGACGCCGGCGCCAGCCAGCATCACAAGCACCTGCAGTGGATTCCGGCCCGTCCAGATGACGCGACAAGCGTTCCGGTCGCGGTTGCGCTTGCCGGCGCAGATCCGCGGGCCACCCTCAACCCGGTGCCTGCCCTGCCCTTCGGCCATGCTTTCTGCCGCTTCGACGACGACCTGGAGCGTGCTGGCGCGGATGCCGGCAGCCTGCTGCACGCGTGCTTCAGCCGCCTGTGCGCGGACCTCGGCATCGATTCCGAAGACAACCCGCTTCCGCCCTATAACCTGCTGCTGACCCGGCGCTGGATGCTGGTCGTGAGGCGAAGCCGCGAATCGTGGCAGCGGATGTCGATCAACTCCCTGGGCTATGCCGGGTTGTTGTTCGTTCCCGAGCAGTCCCAACTTGAAGTGGTGACGCAGACCGGACCCCTGAACATACTCAAGGCGGTCACCGCTCCGCGCTGAAGCCCGGGCCGTCCCGCTCAGGCCGCCTGCGGAAACCTGAGTGGATCGAGTGGCGGCAGGCCGATCCGGGCACGCAACTCGTCGCACTTCGGATTCGGGCTACCGTCGTCGAAGAACACCGGAAATTCACGGCACGGCGTCGGGCGCTTGTCGTAGATCGTGCAGCTCACCGACCTGCCAAGCTCGCCGCTGAGCGCCACGCAGCGACGCGGTTCGCTGTTGCTGCCCTGCATGCAGCGCAGGTGGGGGCTGAGCTTCTCCGTCATTGCGGCGGGCACGAAGCCGCCCGGCGCATCGTCGGCCTCGGCCCAGTAGAAGGAAATTCGGAAATGGGTACAGCAAATACCGCAACTTACGCAGGGATTGGGGTCACTCATCTCGGGCACGCACGCAGATTCGCACGAGGTACCGGCGGCGCCGGCACCACCCGATCGACGGATCACACCGACTGGCCAGCTGGCGCTTTGCGCTTGAGCGGATGGCGGATCGGATGCGGGCCAACGAACGCGGCGGGCGGATTCTAGCCGCTCCGAAAGCAAAATCAAGTGAAGAATTTTTCTCTTACAGTTCAGCGCACTAGACGATATTTTTGCCCAAATGCATGCACGCCGAAGCGGCAGCGAATCAGAATTTGCCGCAAAGCCCAGCGCGCGCCGCTCAATGTCGGGCGCGCGCAAGCTGCTTCAGTACTTCAAATGGGTGCGCCACAGCACTTCTTGTACTTTTTCCCGCTTCCACAGGGACAGGGATCGTTCCGACCCGGCCCACCGGATTGCGAAGTACCGGGCGCATCCACACTTACGGGCAGCGGTGCGGGCAGACCGAGCTCCCGCCAGTGGGCATAGAGCCCGCGTACCGCCTGCGCCGATTCCGCGAGCCACCCCAGGCGGACTTCGAGGTCGCCCTCCTCTTCGTCGGATGCCCACGGTGCGAACGCACGCTCGATCAAGCCATCGGCAATTTCGGCGTCGTCCTCGGTCAAGCGCTCGCGCCAGTCCGCAGGCCAGGTCTCGAGGCCTTGCTCGAAGCCGGCAATCCATTCGTCGCCGAGCGGCGGCGCGTCCTTTCCCTCCGGCGAATAGCAGAAGGGATCCCAACCGTCCTCGCCCAGGGCGATGGTCGCGGCGATCTCGTTGTGGTAGCGCAGCACCATGGCGAGCGCCGAGCGTGCGGCACTTGCAGAGCCGAAACTCGCCTCGTCGGCGTCGGCCGACCACACTGCAGCCAGCCAGTCAGCCGGCGCCTGCACTACCGGCCCTGCGATGACCGCCGCAAGATAGCCGTCCAGCATCTCGAGGTTCATGCAATCGGCTGGCACATCGTCCGACACCAGCATTTCCTCGAGTTCGCTGAACTCGTCGTCGCTCAAGCGCACCTGCTGCGCAAATTCCTCAGTCATTGCCTGTCCCGTGTGTAGGGGGAAAAAACGGATCGGCAGCTCCCGCTGCCGAAGCTGGATCGAAATCGATCGTCAATCGGTACAGCGTCTGTCCCGAGTCCCGGTATTTGCGCTCGAACGGCGAAATCGGCCGCTCGGCATGGAATGTTTGCCACTTCACCCGGCATCCCTGCAACAATTCCAGAGCGGTCGCGAATTCCTCAATATACACCTGCCAGTTGGTGCGGCATTCGAGCCGCCCCCCCAGCCTCGGCAGATACGGAAAAACCGGGTGGGCATGCCACCTTCGCCCGAGGTGGCCGATCTTGGGCCACGGATTCGGATAGAGGATGTAATGCCGCTCTAGGCGCACACCCGCGTCGCACAGCAACCGCCAGTAATCCACCAGATCGGCGCGTACCAGCACCATGTTGGTGGGCAGCAAGGCCTCGGGATAAGGCTTTCTGCGCGCCAGGCGGTCGGCCGACTGATCGACGCCGATGACCCAGTGCCCCGGGTTTTCGCGCGCCAGCTGAATCGTCGAATGCCCCACACCGCAGCCCGCATCGAGGATGACCGGATCGCGGCCGTTCCAGCCGTGCAGGCTCTCCGCCAGCGCCGTGCGGTTATAGTCGGCGTAGGGCTTGCGGAAGGGTGCGGCAGCGTGGCGCGCGACCCGCTCCGCGAGCCCCTCGTGAACACCGCTCTGCGCGCTCTCCGGAATCTTCGAATTGGCGTAGCTCATCGCGCCTCCTCAGGCTGCCATGTACCGTAGCGGCACGCCGTGGCGACGCAGCACGGCCTCGATCTGGACCGCGCAGCGCAGGGCACGCAGATCACGGTAAAGAAGCTCGGCGGCGGCGAAGTTGCGTCGCAGCATGTTGAGCCACTGTTTGAGTCGGCCAGGTACATGGCGCGCTTCGAGCTTGGCGCTTGCCCTCTCCCAGAACTCGCCGAGCAAGGACAGCAGTTCCGGCCACTCCGCGGCGTGGTCGGGCGCGGCACCCGACTTGATCCGCCGCGCCAGGAAGGGGTCGGCAACCGCGCCGCGGCCGAGCATCACGTCCGTCACACCGGAGACGCTGCGGCAGTTTGCCCAGTCTTCCGAGGTCCACACCTCACCATTGGCAACCACCGGAATCGGCACCGTCTCGGCGATGCGCGCCACCCATTCCCAATGGGCGGGCGGACGGTAGCCGTCCGCCTTGGTACGCGCATGCACCACCAGCAACTCGACGCCACCTTCGGCCAGGGCCTGTGCGCACTCGAGCGCCGTCCCCGGGTCATCCACGCCGAGCCGCATCTTGGCGCTGAAGGGAATGCCGTCCGGCAGAGCTCCCCGCACTGCCGCGCTGATCCGAAACAGCAGCTCGGGCTCGTCAAGCAACACCGCACCGCCTCGATGTCGATTGACGATCGGTGCGGGACAACCGAAGTTGAGGTCCACCCCGGGGGGCTTGAGATCGCCCAGCCGGGCCGCATTTTCTGCCATCATCCGCGGGTCCGAGCCAAGCAGCTGAACCCTCACCGGGGTACCGGCGGCGGTCACGCCCCCGCGCAACAGCTCGGGGCTGAGACGCCGCCAAAAGCGCGGTGGAAGACAGGTTCCGGTGACGCGTGCGAACTCGGTGACGGCCCAATCGTAGCCGCCAGCACGTGTGAGCACTTGCCGCAACACATCATCGGCAAGCCCTTCCATCGGGGCGAGCAGCAGCTTCATTGGACAACGATTCCCGGTTTCCTCAACAGGGGCGCGATTGTACTGG
Organism: Zoogloeaceae bacterium; assembly: GCA_024235595.1. Lineage (GTDB taxonomy): Bacteria > Pseudomonadota > Gammaproteobacteria > Burkholderiales > Rhodocyclaceae > Cognatazoarcus. The sequence continues at coordinate 293,517 of JACKMC010000003.1, forward strand.
AGATGCGAACGATTCGATCATTGGGCTGCGACATTCCCGTGGGCCTGATCGGAAAAAACACTCCCGGCGACACCCCTGCACCCTTACCTGGCCGCTCGAGGGGCCGGTGCACGCCATCGCGATCTTGCCGATGCCTGGCAGTCACGACGCACCGGGGCAATTCCTTGCCAGCAGAGCTATCGACTGCGCACGCGATTGGCAAGCCCAATTCGGCCAACGAGGCCGCGGGGCGGCTGTGACGCCAAATGCAACGGGGCGGCCAAGGCCGCCCCGTTCGAGCATTGCCAGGCGCCTGAACTATTCGACGAACTCGATGCGTCGATTGCGCTGGCGTCCTTCAGGCGTTCCGTTATCGGCGACCGGCTTATCCTGGCCTGCACCATCGGCCGTCAGCTTGCCTGCATCCACGCCATGCGCGACCAGATAGGCAGCGACGGACTCCGCTCGCTGGCGGGACAGCACGCGGTTGGACTCCGCATCGCCGACGTTGTCGGTATGGCCCAGAACCTTGACACTGCGGCCATCTTCGGCGAGCACCTGTGCAATCAGGTTGAGTCGCGCCCGCGCCGCTTCAGGCACTTCGGCACTTCCGGTGGCGAACTCGATCGTCTCGTTCAGCAGGACCGAAGGGTCACCCTGCGAAGCGCTGCCTGCAAGCGCGGCATCGACTTCAAGCCTGTTTTCGAGTTTGAGGCCATCAACCAGGTTGGCGGAAAGCCATGCAGCGATCTCGCTGCCTGCGCTGTCCGAGCCGACCCGTCCTGCGAGCGTCGCCCGATCTCCATCGGCAAGCACCAACTCGAACACCGGCAGGCCGCGCAAGCGGGAGAATACATCGAGGGGCTTGGCCTTCCACCACAGCCGCGGCGCATCCGCAACGATCTGCAGATTGTCGGTGACGTTTTCAATACCGAAGAAGAGTTGCGCCTTGGTGAGCACCCGGCGGCGGGTGTTCTCGTCGGGCACCTGGCCTTCGAGCACCATCTTGCCATCCGCAAACGAGATGCGGATTGCACCCAGCGAAACTTCAATGACGGCCGGCGTTTCGACTGCTGCGCTGCTCGCGCCACCACTTCCACCGCTGCCGATGGCGGCGAACAGTACAGCGCCAAGCGCAACGACCAATGCAATCACGACACCTGCGATCGCGCCAAACCTGCTTTCCTGATCCTGGTCTTCCATGACACTCCCTTCTCTTGCTGGTGTTGTTGTTCGGCCAAGTCCGGCCAGCCCAAAAAGCCGCGGAGAAGTTTACCCGAATGCAGACGGAATCGGCCCCTGCGGAACAGTCAGTTCATGCAATGCAACAAATACGCTCCCGCCCGGACTGTCGACTTGCTCTTCTGGATTGCTGAGTACATAATCCCGCCTTTTATTGGACGGCCACATTCACCGTCCGCAGCCGGGGAACACACATGAAAGCCGAAATCCATCCGAAATACGCCGAAGTCGATGTTGTTTGCAGCTGCGGCAATGCGTTCAAGACGCGCTCCACAATTGGCAAGCCCAGCATCAACGTCGAAGTTTGCTCCGCTTGCCATCCGTTCTACACCGGTAAGCAGCGTATCGTTGATACCGCTGGTCGCGTTGAGCGCTTCCGCCAGAAGTACGGCAACGTGCAACGTCTCGGCTAATTCCGGTCGTAGCGAAACAGAAGAGGCAGCCACGGCTGCCTTTTTTGTTGTCCGCCGCAATTGGCGCAAGCCGGCAGCAGAAGCGGATAGACTCTCGGCAGAACGATAAAACACAAGCCGCCAAGCAAACATGCGCAGAAACTCATTCGCTGCACTCGCCCTGCTCGCCGCGATCTACCTGCTTACCGGTACCATCGGCCACGATCCGTGGCGTGGTGCGGACGCGGCGCACCTTGGACCCGTGCTCGAAATGCTCGACGGTCGCAGCCTGCTGTTTCCCAGCATCGGCGGGACCGTATTGCCGGACTTCGGTCCACTCTACTACTGGCTCGGGGCGCTTCTGGCAGGCAGCCTCGGCAGTCTCATCCCGGTTCACGATGCAGTACGCTTGAGCGCCGCCTTGTTCTCGGCCCTGACGCTGCTGGGCCTTTGGCGGGCAAGCCAGTCCTTCGGAAGTGAAGAGAGTGCACCCGGGTCGGTGCTGCTGACACTCGGCTGCCTGGGCCTCGTGATTCACGCTCACGAGAACCAGCCGATGCTCGCGCTCATGGCGGCCCAGGCATGGACACTTGCCGGGGCGCTCGGAATCTCCCGGGGAAAACGCGGCGCTGGCCTGGTATGCGGGCTTGGCGCCGGTGCCGCAATCCTCGCGGCGGGCATCGACGGGGCCCTGCTGTGCCTGCCCCTGAGCCTGGGCACGCTGCTGGCCCGCAGCACCAACGCCCAACCCCGTAACGTCCAGGTCATGAGCTCACTGGCCGTCGCCACTTTGATCGCGGCCGGCTGGCTGATTCCGCTCGCCTTGATGGCCCCCGCGGCCATGCGATCCTGGCTTGCGATCGAGCTAGCCAGCTTCTCGCCACCAAACCACGAAGCATCGGCGTTGCGTGATTGGGTGAAACTGCTGGCCTGGTTCGTATGGCCGCTGTGGCCGCTTGCCCTCTGGCAGTTGTGGCGGGCCCGCAAGCGCATGAGCGAACCCGCGCTCGCCATACCACTGCTTGCCCTGGTCCTCGGGATGCTGCATCTGCTTACCTTCGGCAGTCCCAGCCCCGCCCGGGTGATGCCGCTCATCGTCCCGCTCGCGCTGCTCGCCGCGCAGGCGATCCCGTCCCTCAGGCGGGGGGGAGCGGCCGCGTTCGATTGGTTTGCGGTCATGACCTTCTCCTTCTTCGGCTTGCTCCTGATCTGCAGCTGGAGCGCCATGATCTTCGATTGGCCACCCGGCCTGGCGCGCCATTTTCGCAAGCTCGCACCCGCGTTCGAGCTGGTGCCGTCCGTGCCGGCACTGGTTGTCGGCTCGCTGGTGTGTCTCGTATGGATCGCGTATCTGCTGCTTAGACGGCCAGCGGGTCGCGATGCACCGCTGACATGGGCAGTGGGCATGACAGCCATGTGGTGTTTGGCAGTGAGCCTGTTGCAGCCCTGGTTCGATTACGGCAAGAGCTATCGCAACGCGGGCGAGACAATCGCTCTTGCACTTCGCGACGAAGACCGCGACTGCGTGGCGAGCCTTGGGCTGGGACCCTCGCAACGCAGCTCGATGCTGTATTTCGCAGGCTTGAGAACACGCGTCACGCGGGACGGCCACACCGACTGCAAGGTGCTGCTCACTTACGGACAGTCGGCCGCCAGCGTTGGAGCCCTTGAGCACGCAGGCTGGAAGGAAGTATGGGAATACCGCCGCGGAGGCAGCCGGCAGTTCGAGATATTCAGGATGTATCGCCGCAGTTGATGGGCCGCCGCCGAGGCGGGCTCAGCGGCTTCACCTTGCCCCTGGCTCGGCGGCAAGGGAATTCAATCGAGACGCAGGAAGGTGTCGCGGTAGTGACGCAGCTCCTGGATCGACTCCTGGATATCGGCAAGCGCCTCGTGACGGCCCTTCTTCTCGACTCCCTTATGCACCTCCGGGCGCCAGCGCTTGGCAAGCTCCTTCAGCGTCGATACGTCGAGGTTGCGGTAGTGGAACCACGCCTCGAGCTTCGGCATGTAGCGAGCCAGGAAGCGCCGGTCCTGGCAGATCGAGTTACCGCACATGGGCGAAGTGCGGGCCGGCACATGGGCCTGCAAAAAGGCAAGCATCTGCGCCTCGGCCTCGGCCTCGCCGACACTCGAGGCACGAACGCGCTCGATAAGCCCCGAGCGTCCGTGGGTGTTCCGGTTCCATTCGTCCATGCCGTCAAGTACGGCCTGGGGCTGATGAACCGCTATCACCGGCGCTTCGGCCACGGTTTCGAGCTTGCTGTCGGTAATGACGATCGCGATTTCGATGATCCGGTCGCTGTCGGGTTCAAGGCCGGTCATTTCCATGTCCAGCCAGATAAGGTGGTTCTGATCCTGTGCCATAATCGCCGCGAACAATTAAAGCCGCATTTTGTCACAACTGGGTTCCGCAATCCCTGACTTCACCCATTGCGACACTTTCACCACACAAATGAGCTCATCCGAATTCAGCATGATCTTTGTCGCTGCCCTCGCCTTGACGGTGATGGTGCGATTCTGGCTCGCCGTGCGCCAGATATCACATGTGCGCAATCATCGCGATGCCGTCCCGCCCGCTTTTGCCGAGCGCATCGACCGCAGTGCGCACCAGCGCGCGGCGGACTACACTGTTGCGCGGGTACGTTTCGGTCTCGTCGACCTTCTCGTATCGGCCGGATGGCTGCTCCTGCTCACGCTGGGCGGTGTCCTGCAGGCGATTCATGATGGTCTCGGGGTGCTTGGCGCGCCGGGAAGCATCTCCCACGGCACGGCATTTCTTGCAGCCGTCGCCGTGCTCGGCTGGCTCATCGACCTGCCCTTCACGTTGTATCGCACTTTCGGTATCGAGGCGCGCTTCGGCTTCAACCGCATGACGTTCGGCCTGCTCGTTTCCGACACCCTCAAGGAAGCACTGCTGGCGGCGCTGGTCGGCATTCCGGTGATTGCCGCCGTCCTGTGGCTGATGACGCGCATGGGGGCCATGTGGTGGCTCCACGTGTGGGGTTTCTGGCTGCTCTTCAACCTGCTTGTCCTCCTGATCTGGCCGACTTTCATCGCACCGCTGTTCAACAAGTTCGCACCTCTCGAGAATCCCGAACTGCGTCAGCGCGTCGAATCGCTGCTCACGCGATGCGGATTTCGAGTGAGCGGCCTTTTCGTGATGGACGGATCGCGCCGTTCGGCGCACGGCAACGCCTACTTCACCGGATTTGGCGCAAGCAAGCGAATCGTCTTTTTCGACACCCTGCTCGAGAAACTCGCGCCATCCGAAATCGAGGCGGTGCTTGCACATGAACTCGGGCACTTCCGCCATCGGCATGTCTGGAAGCGCCTCGCCGTGATGTCGCTGATGAGCCTGTTGCTTCTCGCCCTTCTGGGGTGGCTCGCGACCCAGCCGTGGTTCTTTGCGGGCCTGGGCATGAGCAGCATCGACATGGCCTCTGCGCTGGCCCTGTTCGCCTTGACGATGCCGGTATTCATGTTTCCGCTCGGGCCGCTGATGAGCTTCTGGTCTCGCGTTCACGAATACGAGGCGGATGCCTATGCTTCGCGCCAGACCTCGGCTGGCGACCTCGTCAGCGCGCTGGTCAAACTGTACCGCGACAACGCATCGACGCTGACGCCCGATCCGGTCTATTCGCGCTTTTACGACTCTCACCCCCCTGCTGCGCTGCGTGTGGCACGATTGCAGGCTCAAGCCTCGCCCTAGGAGACGATCATGCACAAGACCATACGCTCAGGCACCTTTCTCGCACTGTGGATCAGCGCCTCGGCATTTGCCGCGCCCTTTGAAGGCGCCAACGTCGAGATGGGTGAAAAGCTGCATGCCGAGCACTGCGTCGCCTGCCATGCCGAGAAGTTCGATGGCAATGGGGCAATGATGTACCTGCGCAGCAACCACAAGATCAAGTCGCCATCGGCCCTGTCGCAGCAGGTAACGACCTGTGTCACGATGCTCAAGTTGGGCTGGTTCCCCGAAGAGGAACTCGACGTCGCTGGCTACCTGAACAAGGAATTCTACAAATTCAAGTAGTTCAACCGAATCGTCGGGCTGGCGCCGGCGCACTGGACCTGACCCTTTGAGCACGCTATCCGGGCAGGTCGTCGCCGCTTTCGGGCGCCAGTACGAGGTGGAACTCACAGGCGGTGAGCGGCTGCTTTGTTTTCCGCGCGGCAAGCGCAGCAATCTTGCCTGCGGAGACCGGGTTCATGTCGAACGTAGCGGAGACGGCGTGGGCGTCATCAAGAACCACCTCGAACGCCACAGCCTGCTCTACCGGTCGGACGCATGGAAACAGAAGCTGATCGCAGCCAACGTGACCCAACTGGTGCTGGTCGTTGCCACTGAACCCAGCTTCAGCGACGAACTGCTGTCGCGCTGCATCTGTGCAGCCGAAAGCGAGGATATCGCGAGCCTGATCGTCCTCAACAAGACCGATCTGCACAACCGCCTGGCTGCGGCCCGCGAAGCCCTGGCCTGTTTTTCCAGCCTCGGTTACGACATCCTCGAGCTGTCTGCGCATGCCGACGTGGAAGCCTTTCGCGGGCGCCTGCTTGGGCATTGCAGCGTCCTCGTGGGGCAGTCCGGCATGGGCAAGTCGACCCTCACCAATGCCCTCGTTCCCGAAGCGAAGGCCGCGACAAGGGAGATCTCGGAATCCCTCGACAGCGGCAAACACACCACTACCTTTGCCCGCATGTACCGTTTGGACAAAAGCAGCCAGCTCATCGATTGTCCGGGCCTGCAGACCTTTGGTCTGGCGCACCTCGACCAAGGGCAACTGCTGAATTCCTTCCGCGAGTTCAGACCCTTCATCGGAACGTGCCGCTTCCGGGATTGCCGGCATGATGCAGAACCGGGCTGCGCCCTCTTGCACGCAGTGGCGGCCGGGCAGATAGACTCGCGACGCTGGGCCCACTACCGACAGTTCCGCAGCGAACTCGAAGAGGCGAAACGCCTTTCTCAGGGCTGGTAGGACAGCTCGCCCAAAGCGGCCCCTTGATCGAGCCTGCGCCCGCGCCCGACGCTGAAGAGATTCCGGCCGAAACCTCGCTGCCCCCGCAGGCAGAGGCCTGCGGAGGCGATCCCCACGAGGCCAGCGTGTCTGCTCAATGGTTGGTCGGGATCAGGAAATCGTCCGCGATGCGGCCGCCGAGATCGTAGATGCTGTCCATGAACTCATCCAGGAAGGTGTGAAGCCCACGAGCCATGACATCCTCGATACGCCCGAACCGAAGCGACGCTTCCAGTTGCCCGGCACGCCGCCGGGTTTCAGCGGAGCGCCCGTTACCGACCGCCGCGATGTTCGCCGCCACTTCCTTGAGGCAACGCGCCAGCGACCGCGGCATGTCGACGTCGAGGATCAACAGCTCGGCAACCTGCAGCGGCGTGATCATGTCCCGATAGACCTTGCGATACACCTCGAACGCGGAAACCGAGTGCAGCAAGGCGCTCCAGCGATAGTAATCCGCCGACCCGCCCTCGCCCTCGTCTTCCGACACCAGGGTCTGGTATTTGACATCGAGAATTCGTGCGGTATTGTCGGCCCGCTCCAGGAAAGTGCCCAGGCGAATGAAGCGCAGCGATTCGTCCTGCAGCATGGTGCCGATGGTGACGCCCCGCGACAGGTGCGAGCGATACTTCACCCACTCGAAGAAGGCATCGATGCCGGTCTCTTCCATCGCCACGGGCGTAAAGCTGCGCATCTTGAGCCAGCAGGCATTGGTGGTCTCCCACAGTTCGCTGGTCAGCGTACCGCGCACCGCATGCGCATTCTCGCGGGTGGCGCGCAGGCAGCTTCGGATGCTCGAGGGGTTGGCGTCGTCGAAGATCATGTAGCGCAACACCGCATCGGGCGTTACCGCTCCGTGGCGCTCTCGGAAGTGCTCGTCGAGCGACATGATCTTCAGCAGCGCCACCCATTGATCGTCGGCCTCCGCGCGCGACTGCGGGAGCAGGGCCATGCGATAGTTCACCTCGAGCATGCGTGCGAGGTTCTCGGCCCTTTCCATGTAACGGGCCATCCAGAAAAGATGATCGGCAGTTCGGCTCAGCATGTTTTTTCCTCAGGCCTCCAGCACCCATGTGTCCTTGGTGCCACCACCCTGGGACGAATTGACCACCAGGGACCCTTCGCGCAGGGCGACGCGAGTCAAGCCGCCCGGAGCCATGCGCACTTCCTTGCCCGACAGCACGAAGGGCCGCAGGTCTATATGGCGCGGCGCGACACCCGACTCGACAAAGGTGGGACAGGCAGAAAGTGCAAGGGTCGGCTGCGCGATGTAACGCTCCGGAGACTCCACCAGGCGAGCCCTGAAGGCCTCGATCTCCTGCTTCGACGAGGTCGGGCCGACGAGCATTCCATAGCCACCGGCGCCATGCACCTCCTTGACCACGAGCTCGCCGAGATTGGCCAGCACGTAGGAGAGTTCGCTGGCGTCCCTGCACCGATAGGTCGGGACGTTGTTCAAGATCGGTTCCTCGCCCAGATAGAAGCGGATCATCTCGGGCACATGGGGGTAGATCGACTTGTCGTCGGCCACGCCGCTGCCGATCGCATTGCACAGCGTCACCTTGCCGGCACGGTAGGCCGACAGCAGGCCCGCTACGCCGAGCATCGAATCCTTGCGGAATGCAAGCGGATCGAGAAAGTCGTCGTCGATGCGGCGATAGATCACGTCAACCCGCTTCGGACCGCGCGTCGTACGCATGAACACCTGCTCATCCTTGACGAAAAGATCTTGCCCTTCAACCAGTTCCACACCCATCTGCTGGGCCAGGAATGCGTGTTCGAAATAGGCGCTGTTGTAGGCCCCGGGCGTCATCACCACGACCGTCGGATCATCGAGGGCCATTGGCGCGACGCTGCGCAGGGTGTCGAGCAGCAGGTTGGGATAATGATCCACCGGCGCAACGCGGTTTCTCGAGAAGACCTCGGGAAAGAGCCGCATCATCATGCGCCGGTCCTCCAGCATGTACGACACGCCGGAGGGAACCCTGAGGTTGTCCTCAAGCACATAGAACTCGCCCTCGCCGGCCCTCACGACGTCAACGCCGGCGATGTGTGCATAGACGTTCTGCGCCACCTCGACGCCCTGCATCTCGGGTCGGTACTGCGCATTGTTGAGCACATCCTCGGCGGGAATCCGGCCCGCCTTGATGATCGCCTGATCGTGATATACGTCATGCACAAAGGCGTTCAGGGCCTGCACTCGCTGGCTCAGGCCGGCGCTCATGGTGCTCCACTCGGCAGCCGTGATGATGCGTGGAATGATGTCGAAGGGAATCAGTCGTTCGACGCCCGTATCCTCCCCATAGACGGCGAAGGTGATCCCGAACCGATGGAACAGGGTGTCGGCCTCCGCCCGCTTCCGGGCAAGGCGGTCATCGGGCATGCTGGACAGCCACGCGGCAAATTCGCCATATTGCGGGCGAATCTCCCCCTGCGCGTCGGCCATCTCGTTGTAGAACTTGGTGATGGTCATAGAGCCGCTCGGTTACAGAACAGTTTCATCGTGTTCTGCATACAGCGAGAAGCGTGCCAAGTGATATTCCCCTGCTGCCCGGGCCTTGCGGTGACCGACGCAGGCATATCGCACCACGACAGTGCATATGGCGCGCCTTCTGGCTCTTATTGGTGCCACACGGGAGGGATCCCGACATCCGCAGTACAGGGAATCGCAGGCAAAAAAAACCCCGCTCGAGGCGGGGTTCCGCTGCAATGAAGCGTTGGGATCAGAGGCGTTCGAAGATCGCCGCAATACCCTGACCGCCACCAATGCACATCGTCACCAGGGCGTATTTGCCGCCGATACGCTGCAACTCGTAGAGCGCCTTGGTGGCAATGAATGCACCCGAGCAGCCGACCGGGTGGCCGAGCGCGATGGCGCCGCCATTGGGGTTGGTCTTCGCCGGATCGAGTCCAAGAACCTTGGCGACAGTGAGTGCCTGGGCAGCAAAGGCTTCGTTCGACTCGATGACGTCCATCTGGTCGAGCGTCAGGCCGCCTTTCTTGAGCGCCAGACGGGTGGCCGGGATCGGTCCCTCGCCCATGATCTCGTTGGGCACACCGGCAATCGCGTAGGACACCAGGCGGGCCATCGGCTTGTGGCCAGCCTTGGCGGCGACTTCGCTGTCGGCCAGGACGAAGAACGCGGCACCATCATTGATGCCCGAGGCATTGCCGGCGGTCACGGTGCCATCCTTCTTGAACGCGGGCCTCATCTTGGCCAGCGTCTCCATCGTCGTTCCGCGCTTGAGGTGCTCATCGGTATCGAACACGACTTCGCCCTTGCGGGTCTGCTTCACGATCGGCACGATCTGCGACTTGAAACGACCCTCGTCGATTGCAATGGCCGCGCGACGCTGGGACTCGACCGCGAACGCGTCCTGCTCTTCACGGGTGAAGCCATGCTTGGCGGCGAGGTTTTCGGCGGTGATACCCATGTGCCCGACACCGAACGGGTCGGTGAGCACCGCAACCATGCTGTCGAAGGCCTTGGTATCGCCCATTCGCGCGCCGGTACGCAGCGCCGGCAGCATGTAGGCACCCTTGGACATCACTTCGACGCCACCACCGATACCGTAATCGGCATCACCGAGCAGAATATTCTGCGCAGTGGTCACGATACCCTGCAGACCCGACGAGCACAGGCGACTCACCTGCATCGCCACCGACTCCATCGACAGGCCTGCCTGGATAGACGCAACCCGCGAGACGTAAGCGTAGCGGGCATCGGTGGGGATGCAATTGCCGACGGTCACATAATTGATCAACTGGGGATCGACGCCGGAACGGACGACCGATTCCTTCATCACGATACCTGCGAGCTCGCTGGCTTCGAAATCAGCCAGGGACCCACCGAAGCCACCGATTGGCGAACGCACCGCACTCAGAACCACCACTTCACGATTTGCCATCTACACTCCCTCCATGAAAGCACATTAACGGCCGACCCAGCCTGCAATCACAAGCAGGACCAGCAACAGCAGGCACAGCAGCAGGGATCGCCATACGAGTCCTACCGTCGCCTGCATGAAATCCGCGTCTGCCTCATCACCTACGCCCATCTCGGGCCGGTCGAGGACCTCGCCCGACTCGTGCACAGGCATGCCCAGACGCACTCCGAGCGCTCCTGCGCCACTCGCGATGAGAATTCCGTCGGTGTGATCCGGCCACTGAAGCGACTGGGTCCGCCAGCAGAAAATCGCGTCCTCGAAGTCCCCCGCTATCGAAAATGCGACGGCGGTAACCCTTGTGGGAAGCCAGTCCAGCCACTCGAACGCGCGCCGGGCAAACGCACCGAAGTCGCCGAATTCCGCATCACGGCGCCGGCCCCACTCCTCGGCAAAGAACCTGGCCAGCCTGTAAAGCAAAGCCCCACTCGGGCCCGGCAACAGGATGAACCAAAAGCATACGCCAAAAACGTTTCGATGGGCTCCAATCAGGGCCCGTTCGATCGCGAGGCGCGCGACTTCGCTCGAACTGGCATCGGAGTAGCTACCGCCCCGCCATTCGCCGAGAAGCTGCCTCGCCCGATCGAGTTCGCCCATGCGCAAGGCCAGATGGACGTCGGTGAAGAAGTGGCTCTCCTGCCTGAAACCCATGGTCAGGTAGAGCACCGAGATATTGAAAAGGAGCGCGAGGACCGGGTGCAGGTGCCAGAGCAGAAAATATGCAAAGGCGCTAGCCAGCGTCAACGCTATGATGACCAGGACCCAGGCAATTCGACCGTTGCGGTGATGTCCATCGTTGAAACGCTCGACCATCGCCGCCGAAACCTTGCGCAACGGCCCAACGACGAACCGGTCGACAGGCAGGGGCTTGATCTGCTCCACGAGCAACGCGACTATCAGAGCAAGAAGGGTCATGCAATCACTTGGGTCAAAAGGCAGCGAGCAGGCGAGCACAATATCACATTCGCCACGTCAGTCCTCCGATAAAGGCCCATCCTCCTCGCCTCTCAGGAAATGCCGCAAGGTTACGAGCATGCCGGCGGTCGCCCCCCAGATATAGTGCCGACCATAGGGTATGGCGAAATACTGCCGACGCTGCCCCTCGATGACAATGCTGTGCAGACGCTGATTGCGGCGATCCATGAGGAACCCAAGAGGTACCTCGAAGGCCTCGGCCACCTCGAATTCGTCCAGCCGCAATTCGAAAGGCGGCGCCACCAATCCCACCACCGGCGTGATATTGAAACCGGTGCCGGTCTGGTAGTCGGGCAGGCGACCCAGCAGTTCGACCTGCCCGGCATCGAGACCGATCTCTTCCGTGGTCTCGCGCAGGGCCGCTACCACCGGACTCTCGTCGTGGGCTTCGACGCGGCCACCCGGAAAACTGATCTGCCCAGGATGGTGATGAAGATGATCGGTACGCTTGGTGAACAGGACCGTGATGCCGCCATCGCGAGCCACCAGCGGCACAAGAACTGCAGCAGGGCGCAATTGCCGCGGCACACTGGCCTCTCTTACCGGTGCGACTTGCCGTGGCGCGGAGAACAATGCCCGGATGCTGCTCGGGTCGCACCACGGTGAATCGACGTCAGATGCGGAATCCTGGTTCATCAATATCGCTGTTTGAGGGTAAGCACCGTACTTTGCCGCGAGATCTCCATGCGGTTCAGGGCACTCATGCCGAGAAGCGCAAAAGGCAGATCGCCTTCATGGACTGCTGCCTCGACGCCACGAAACACGAGTTCACCCAGTTTGAGCTCATCGATCCGCACCAGCCAGACCCTCGCCGACCCATTCGCCGTCTGGGTCCTGACCTGTCGCCCCGACCTGTAATCGAGGCCCGCTCGCTGGGCATCTGCCCGACCCAGCGAAACCAGCGAGGCCCCGGTATCGACCAGAAATCTCACCGCCGCGAGATTGACGCGGCCGTCGAGGAAGAAGTGCCCGCGTGAATCGGCGGACACCGTAAGAGACCGCCCGCGCACAGACTCGTTCCCGTGTCGCGCGACCCGTTCGCCGACCCGCAGGGTCGCCCGTCGCCCCTCGGCCTGGAAGGTGACACGATCACCGTCGACGGCAATCAGCCGCACACCCGCCCGGGATTCTCCTATTGCCAGGGTCCTCGGAGCGGCGCCATCGATCATGAGAACGGCCTTGCCTGGGAAGACCCCGGCAACAACGACATCCGCAGCCAGAAGGCGCGCACCGGGCACGAGAAGAAACGCTGCGGCAAGCAGCGCGCACAACACCACCCGCTGCAAGTCGTGCGCGGGGTGACGCGAAATGCTCGCCGACAAGCGGGGGCGACGCCTTTCAGGCGTAGGTATCGACGTTGCCGCCAAGCTGCTGGCCTGCCTGCGATGGCGGCACCGGCACAGGCACGGACTGCAGCAGCTGAAGCGCCGTCGCGGCCTGGATGTCGAGGGCCTTGCGCAACGTCTGCAGCGCGGCCTGTCCGCTCAAGGTATCCAGCCGGGCAGCGCTGGCGGCTGCCGTTGACACCGAAGATATCGACATGCTCGACCTCAATCCCTGAAGTTGCCGAACTGAAGAGGATACTCGGTGACGTCCTTGCGAACCAGTGCGATGCACTCCTGCAGCAGATCGCGCTTGGCGCCGCTCACCCGCACCGCATCGCCCTGGATGCTAGCCTGGACCTTGAGCTTGCTATCCTTGAGCAATTTAACGATGGTCTTTGCCAGATCCTGCTCCACGCCAACCCTCACGACGAGCTCCTGCTTGACCTTGTTGCCGCCAACCTTCTGGATATCCCGGTACTCGAGGCAGCGAATGTCGATCTTCTTCGAGGTCATCTCGGGCAGCAGGATGCCCTTCATCTGCTCGAGCTGGAATTCGGTGTCGGCGAACAGCGTCAGCAGCTTCTCACCCTGCTCTACACGGCAGTCGGAGCCCTTGAAGTCGTAGCGCCCGCCGATCTTGCGATTGGCACTCTCGACCGCATTGCGCAGGCTGACAAGATCCACTTCTGAAGTGATGTCGAATGATGGCATGGCAAATTCCGTTCCGGTTCAAGGCTGCGCCCGGCGAACGGGCACGGTAAGGCGCAAGCGCGGGCTCAGCCGTAATGGCATACGTAGTGGAAAGGCTCGCCTTCCACCACAATATCGAAGCTCGAATTCGCCGGCACCTGGAACGACTCACCGGCCGTGCAGGTTCGCCATTCCGCAGCGCCTTCGAGACGGACACGACAGCTGCCTCCCACCGCCTCCATGACCTCCGGCGCGCCAGTCTTGAAGGTCAGGCTGGCGGGCAGGACAACCCCCACCGACTTGCGACTGCCATCGGCCAGGATGAGATTGTGGCTGATGCACTTGCCATCGAAATAGACGTTTGCGGCCTTGTCCACCGAAACGCCATCGAAGCTGTTGCTCATTGCAGATATATCCTTCGCACGCACTCAGTCGATGCCGAGAAACTTGATGATGATTTCCTTGGAGATGAAACCGAGAAATCCGAGCCCGAGTCCGACGAACATCCAGATCGCACCGTATTTCCCGGCCTTCGATTCCCAGGCGAGATGGCCGATGATGAACACCATGTACGCGATCAGGCCGGTGAAACACACCTTGAGCGAGATATCCTCGAACTCGGCGACAGTCAGGCCGAAGATCAGCGGTTCCGGTGCCACTCTATATTCCTCAGCCGCGCTTCATTCTGGCGTTCGCGGCAATTCGCATGCGAAGCGCGTTGAGGCGGATGAAGCCATGCGCATCCTTTTGGTCGTAAGCGCCCGCGTCGTCCTCGAAGGTCGCGATCGTCGGATCGAACAGCGAATCGGTCTTGGAGTCGCGGCCAACCACGATCACGTTGCCCTTGTAGAGCTTGAGGCGGACCCAGCCGTTCACCGTCGCTTGGGTCTGGTCGATCAGCGCCTGCATCGCTAGACGCTCGGGCGCCCACCAGTACCCGTTGTAGATGGTGCTGGCATAGCGCGGCATGAGGTCGTCCTTGAGGTGAGCCACTTCGCGGTCGAGCGTGATCGACTCGATCGCGCGATGAGCACGCAGCAGGATGGTGCCGCCCGGGGTTTCATAGCAGCCGCGGGATTTCATACCGACGTAGCGGTTTTCCACCAGATCGAGGCGTCCGATACCGTGCTTGCCCCCCAATTCGTTGAGTTTGGCGAGCAACTCGTGCGCCTTCATGCGCGTTCCATCAATGGCAACCAGATCGCCCTTCTCGAACTCGAGGTCGATGTATTCGGCAGCGTCCGGAGCCGCCTCGGGCGAGACCGTCCACCGCCACATCGACTCTTCGGCCTCCGCGGCGGGGTCCTCGAGGTGACGGCCCTCAAAGGAAATGTGCAGCAGGTTCGCATCCATCGAGTACGGAGAACCGCCCTGCTTGTGCTTCATCTCGATGGGGATGCCGTGCTTTTCAGCATAGGCGAGCAGCTTCTCGCGCGAGAGCAGATCCCATTCGCGCCACGGAGCGATCACTTTCACCCCCGGCATCAGTGCGTAGTAGCCGAGTTCGAAGCGCACCTGGTCGTTGCCCTTTCCGGTGGCACCATGCGAAACGGCATCCGCGCCGGTCTCGCGCGCAATCTCGATCTGGCGCTTTGAAATCAGCGGGCGCGCAATCGACGTGCCGAGCAGATACTCCCCTTCATAGACCGTGTTCGCGCGGAACATCGGAAACACGAAGTCGCGCACGAACTCTTCACGCAAATCGTCGATGTAGATGTGCTCGGGCTTGATTCCGAATTTCAGCGCCTTGGTGCGCGCCGGCTCGAGTTCCTCGCCCTGCCCCAGATCGGCGGTGAAGGTCACCACCTCGCATTGATAGGTATCCTGCAGCCACTTCAGGATCACTGAAGTGTCGAGACCGCCGGAATAAGCCAGAACCACCTTTTTGACGTCGCTCATTTCTTCACTACCATCCAGATATCAGTTTGCCGGGTTCAACGCACCCGGTAAGCCATGTGACAGGAGGCACAGGCGCTCACTACCGCCTGATATCCTGCAAAAATCCGCCTTGCATCACCGCTGCGAATCGCCTCCGACCAGGAGTTCGCAGCATCGTGCATGGCAATTCCCATTCGATGCATCGGGGCCGGCATGTGTCGGCCAGGCGCGTTCGGATTGCCACGCATCTGCCCCATCGCCCCGAATCCAAGCCCAGCGTCGGCCGCCACGGCAGCGGCATTGAAGTCCCCTTCCGCCAGCAGACCGGAAACTTCCGCAATCGCGAGAGTATGCGCCCGCATGTCGGCGCGCATCAAAGCGATTGACTCCGCCGGCATCTTGGCGAACTGCCGTACATCCTCGTCGTTCTCGGCAGCGCCTGCCTGCCCCGCCAATAGCAGCAGTACGATCAGGGTCGCGCCATGCAGGCTGCTAGTCATCCACCCGCCCGAGCAGCAGGAACTCCAGCAAGGCCTTTTGCGCGTGAAGCCTGTTCTCGGCCTCATCCCAGACCACGCTGTTGGCGCCATCGATCACACCGGCCGAGACCTCCTCACCGCGATGCGCCGGCAGGCAATGCATGAACAGCGCGTCGGGTCGCGCAACGGCCATCATTTCCTCGTCGACCTGCCAATCGGCAAAGGCCTTCATGCGGGCCTCGTTTTCCGCCTCGAAACCCATTGAGGTCCACACATCGGTGGTAACCAGATCGGCCCCTCTGCAGGCGTCCATCGGATCGGCGAACTGCTCGAAATTGTCGGTACCGTAAAGGCCCGCCCGCTCCGGCTCCACTTCGTAGCCCGGCGGCGTCGACACATGGACATTGAACCCGAGCACTTCGGCCGCCTGCAGCCAGGTGTTGCACATGTTGTTCGAATCGCCGATCCAGGCGATGGTCTTGCCCTTGATCGAACCACGGTGTTCGATGAAGGTGACGATGTCCGCCAGGATCTGACAGGGGTGGTACTCGTTGGTCAGACCATTGATCACCGGCACCCGCGAATTCGCTGCGAAGCGCTCGATGATCTCCTGTTCGAAGGTGCGGATCATGACGATGTCGGTCATGCGCGAAATCACTTGCGCAGCGTCTTCGACAGGCTCACCGCGCCCCAGCTGCGAGTCGCGGGTATTCAGGTAGATCGCGGCGCCGCCGAGTTGCTGCATGCCGGCTTCGAAAGACAGGCGAGTACGGGTACTGGCCTTTTCGAAGATCATCACCAGCGAACGATCGAACAAGGGGTGGTAAGGCTCGTAGCGCTTGAATTTCTCCTTGATGCGGCGGACGCGCTCGAACAGGTAGGCGTACTCCGGCGCGGAAAAGTCCTTGAACTGGAGATAGTGGCGTGGTGGGTTCATTCCGACCTTCTAAGTTCTTCAGGCGCCCAGGTGGGCACGAATCAGCGGCACGAGCCGCTCGATCAGCACATCCGAATCAGCCTCTGTGAATACGAGCGGCGGCAGCAGTCGCACGACGCGTTCCGCCGTCACGTTGATCAGCAGGCCCGCGGAAAGCGCCTGGCCGACCAGTTCGCCGCACGGCCGATCGAGTTCGATGCCTATCATCAGCCCCTGGCCACGGATATCACGGACACCGCTCAGCCCTTCGAATGCGGCGGCGAATCCCCGGCGGATGTATTCGCCGACTTTCGCGGCGCGCTCGAGCAGGCCCTCACTCTCCAGCACTTCCAGGGTTGCGAGGCCCGCTGCACAGGCAAGCGGATTACCGCCGAACGTCGACCCATGATTGCCGGGCTTGAAGACGTCGACCGCCGGACCCGCCGCAAGACACGCGCCGATCGGCACGCCGGAACCAAGACCCTTGGCCAGCGACATCACGTCGGGGCGAATGCCGACCTGCTGATGGGCGAACCAGGCACCCGTTCTACCGATCCCGCATTGCACCTCGTCCAGCATCATCAGCCAGCCGTGGCGGGTGCACAGTTCGCGAACCGCACGCAGATAGTCAGCATGCGCGACGTGAACGCCACCTTCACCCTGAATGGGCTCGAGCAGCACGGCGACGACATTCGGGTTGCTTTCGGCGACCTTGTTGATCGCTTCGAGATCGTCGAAGGGGACGCGGACGAAACCGGTCACCAGCGGCTCGAAGCCGACCTGGACCTTGCGGTTTCCGGTTGCGGACAGGGTCGCCAGGGTTCGACCGTGGAACGACTGATCCATGACGATGATCGCAGGCTGGTCGATGCCCTTGTGATGACCATATAGACGGGCGAGCTTGATCGATGCCTCGTTCGCCTCGCAGCCCGAGTTGCAGAAGAACACCTGGTCCATCTGCGCCAGTGCAGCAAGCCGATCGCCCAGTGCTTCCTGCAGCGGGATGCGATAGATGTTCGAGGTATGAATGACGTTCGCGGCCTGCTTGGCAATCGCCTCCACCAGACGCGGATGATTGTGCCCCAGGGTCGACACGGCAATGCCGGCGAGTGCATCGAGGTAGGCCTTGCCGCCTTCGTCGAAAAGCCAAACCCCCTCGCCTCGCTCGAAGGCGACTGGCAAACGCCCATACGTATTCATCAGGTGCGGCATCACTTCTCCTGGAGGCAGCCAGCGAGCCCGTAGAACGGGACTCATCCATGAAAAGCAGACGGCGGCACAAGCCGCCGTCGGCGTTAAATTGACCCGTAATGGTAAGCGAAAGCGGCCCCGCATGTATAGTTTGAGCCCCTCTGCAAAACCAGGGAGCAGCTCACCGCACGGCGTCCGAATTCATCCTGTGGTGTAGCTCAGCGTAATGCGAAACGCCCTTTTTCTGATACCATTCGGCAGCGCGGCCGCCTGGGCAAGGTCACCGACAAGCTGACCACCTTCGAACCGGCGACGACACGCACGCAAGCATCCAATTTCCCGCATACAGCCTCGTGGCTCGGAAAATGAAACCTAGAATCCAGAGCTTTGTCATCGTCGGTGTCACCAATGAAGGCAAGAAATTCAGGCCTAGCGACTGGGCGGACCGGCTCTGCGGAGTCATGTCGGCTTTCGGCTCGGACAACCGCATGATGTATTCACCCTATGTTCGCCCCGGCTGCTCGCTCAAGGGCGACAAGACCGTGGTGGTAGACGCCCGCCTCCACGACGTTGAAGCGCTGGCCTACAACTTTCTGGTCAATTTCGCGAAAGACAACAATCTTCAGGTCGATTACCTCGACCCCGCTTCGACTGCGGTTTAGATGTGCCAAGCACAGCCTCCCTGGCCCACGGCAAGCGGGACCGGCAATGAAAAACGGCGACCGGAAGGTCGCCGTTGCGTTCTATGCTGCAGGTCCTGGGATCAGGCAGCCATGCCCTTGATCGCCGCAGACAGGCGGCTCTTGTGGCGAGCGGCCTTGTTCTTGTGAATGATTTTCTTGTCAGCGATGCTGTCGATCGTGCTGGTCGAGGTCTGAAAAACCTGCTGAGCGGCAGATTTGTCACCCGCTGCGACGGCCTTGCGCACTGCCTTGATCGCGGTACGCAGGCGCGAACGCAAGCTGGCATTGTGGGCGCGCGCCATGAAGGCTTGACGCGCGCGTTTGCGTGCTTGTGCCGAATTGGCCATGTCGAAAAATTCCGTTGTTTGGTTTACGAAACCCGCGATTCTAGCCAGCCCGGGCATTGTTGGCAACAAAAATCGTCGCCCCGCAGGTAGAGCCCTTACATTTTGGCGGCATTGATTCCGCTCGCTACCGCATCCGGTATCATCCGCGGCCTTCACTATCGAATATGAACGCAACAAGTCCATGAATCTACTGCGCGCTCTGGCAACCGTCAGCGGCATGACGCTGCTCTCCAGGATCCTGGGCTTCGTGCGCGATTTCGTGATTGCACGCGCGTTCGGCGCAGGCCTCGTCACCGACGCCTTTTTCGTTGCCTTCCGCCTTCCCAACCTGTTGCGCAGGCTGTTTGCCGAAGGCGCCTTCTCGCAGGCATTCGTGCCCATCCTCGCCGAGTACAAGAATCGTCGCGGCGAGGTCGAAGCCCACACCCTGGTGAACCGGGTTGCGACCATCCTCGGCCTTGTGGTGCTGCTCGTGTCGCTGCTCGGCATCTTCGCCTCGCCACTGATCATCTATGTCTCGGCCCCCGGCTTCTCCCAAGACGCGGACAAGTTTGCGCTGACTGTCGAACTGACGCGCATCACCTTTCCCTACATCCTCTTCATGTCGCTGGTCGCGCTCTCGGGTGGGATATTGAACACCTGGAGCCGGTTCGCCATTCCCGCCTTCACGCCGGTACTGCTCAATCTCTCCTTTATCGCGATGGCGCTCTTCGCTGCACCGTACTTCGACCCGCCGATAGCCGCGCTGGCGTGGGCGGTATTCATCGGCGGCGTGCTACAACTGTCTCTTCAGATCGTTCCGCTGCGACGCATCGGAATGTTGCCGAAGTTCGACTTCACCTTGCGCGACCCCGGCGTCAATCGCATTCTCAAGCTCATGGCGCCGGCCACGCTGGGCGTCTCGGTGAGCCAGATCTCGCTGCTCATCAATACCGTGTTCGCATCCTTCCTGCCGAGTGGAAGCGTGTCGTGGCTTTATTACGCAGACCGCCTGATGGAGTTTCCAGCCGGAATGCTCGGCGTCGCGCTGGGCACGATCCTGCTGCCCAGCCTGTCCAAACTGCATGCGGACGACCGCGGCGAAGAATTTTCATCGCTGCTCGACTGGGGCCTGCGGCTCACCCTCATGCTGACCCTTCCCGCCGCCCTGGCGCTGGCAATACTTGCGATTCCACTCGTTTCGACGCTGTTTCACTATGGCGCGTTCGAAGCCGCGGACGTGATGCACACCCGTGATGCATTGATCGCATACAGCATCGGCCTGACCGGCCTTATCCTCGTCAAGGTGCTCGCCCCGGGCTTCTACGCGCGGCAGGACATCCGCACCCCGGTAAAGATCGCCATCATCACGCTGATCGCGACGCAGCTCATGAACCTCGCCTTCGTGCTGCCCTTGCAGCATGCCGGACTTGCGCTGTCGATCGGCCTGGCATCCTGCCTGAATGCGCTCATGCTCTACCGCGGACTGCGCGCCAAAGGGATCTATTCGCCGCAACCCGGCTGGGGCACCTTCCTTGCCAAGCTGGCAGCTGCGCTGGTGGTCCTCGGCGCAAGTCTGTGGTTCGCTGCCGGCAGCGCCGAGAGCTGGACCGCCGGTGCCGGCATGGCACGTGTGCTGCGCCTGTCGGGCGTCGTCGGGATGGGCATCGTGGCGTATTTTGCGGCGCTGTTCGCGCTCGGCTTCAGGCCTGCCGATTTCCGCCGAAGAGCCGTGAGCTAGCCCGCGCTACAATCCTCGCTGACGGCAACCCGATTCCGGGTTGCGAGCCAAGTGGAGGCAGGCATGAAATTGAGCAGCGAGAGCTTCAAGGATGGCGACCGAATTCCCGACCGCTTTGCGTTCTGCAATCCCGCGACCGAAGGACACGTCAGCCTTGCTCCAAACCGCAATCCGCATTTCGCGTGGTCGGACCTGCCGAGCGGTACCAGATCGCTCGCGCTCATCTGCCATGATCCCGACGTTCCCAGTCGCGGCGACGACGTAAACCAGGAAGGACGAAGTGTTCCGGCGAGCTTGCCGAGAGTCGACTTCTTCCACTGGGCCCTCTTCAACCTGCCCCACGACACGGCACCGATCGGCGAAGGAGAGTTCAGCGACGGCGTCACCCCGCGGGGCAAACCGGGTCCGGCCGCACCGCGAGGCGCGCTGCAGGGCATCAACGATTTCACCGGCTGGTTCGCGGCAGACGAGCAAATGAGCGGCGACTACTACGGCTATGACGGTCCCTGCCCCCCATGGAACGACGAGGTCGTCCATCGTTACGTGTTCACGCTCTACGCACTCGACGTCGCCCAGGTCGATGTCGCGGGGACGCCCAGCGGCCAATCGCTGCGCGAGGCGATTGCCGGACACATCCTCGACCAGGCCTCGATCACCGCGACCTATTCGCTGAACCCGGCGGTAAGGGCTTAGCTGCTTGCAGGGCTCGAGCGACCACCGCGAGCCGAACGGATCAGCACGAGTATGCGGGCAGCCGCCGCGGCATTTCGCTCAATCGCGGCTGCCAGTACCGCGGCAATCCATCGCGAAAACCCGGTAGGCACTCGCCGCTGATGAGCGGCAGCGCCCAGGTTCGGAAGGCTTCACTCACATGCAGCCCGTCCTCGCGCACGAACTCCCGCGGCAGCGTTCTCTCGAGATTCGCAACGCGCTCCAGCGGCACGGTATCGACATGCCAGCAATAGGGACGTGAGGACGTCCGGCGGATAGCGGTGCAAACCCCGCTCTCGCCGCTCAGCGCCGCCTCGACTGCAAATACCCCGACCGCATGCGCCTGGGCATCATCTGTTGCCGATGCCAGATGACGCGCAGCGCGTTGCAGGTAATCGCCGATCGCATGATGGACCTTGTAGCCCAGGCTGGCAGAGATTCTCGCCGCCACCACCGCGCCGGCGCCGCCAAGTTGCACGTAACCTGCCGAATCGGTTGCCACCTGCGCCAGCGGCCTTCCATCGGGGCCGCGAATGCCCTCGGCCACGGCGATCGCGCAGAAACCCAGACGCTCCACGCAGCCCTTCACGGCCGCAAGCACCTTCGCCTCGTCGAACGCCACCTCGGGGAGCAGCACCACATGCGGCGCCGCATCGTGCCGATCTGCCGCCAGGCCGCAGCCGGCTGCCAGCCAGCCGGCATTGCGACCCATCACCTCGAGCACGAACACCCGCCCCCTGCGGCTTCTCATCGACGCAAGATCGATCGCCGCTTCCCGCATCGAGGTCGCGAGGTATTTGATCGCCGAGCCGTAGCCCGGGCAGCAATCGGTTTCCAGAATATCGTTGTCCACGGTCTTCGGCACCCCGACCACCGTCAGGGGATAGGCACGTCGCTGCGCCGACTCGGCCAGTTGCCGGGCCGTGTGCATCGATCCGTTGCCACCGTTGTAGAACAGGAAACCGATCCGGTGCGCGGCCAGCACGTCGAATATCCGCTGATACTGTGCCGGGTTGTCGTGTTCGTCATCGAGGTCGAAGCGGCACGAACCGAAGATGCCGCCCGGTGTGTTGCGCATCCCGATGAGTTGATCGGTACGATAGTCGCTGGTATCGACCAGGGTCTCGGAGAGCACGCCAAGGATGCCGTTGCGCGCAGCGATGACCGTGGCGATCCGATCCGGATGGCGCCGGGCGGCCTCGATCACGCCACATGCAGATGCATTGATGACGGCCGTGACTCCACCGGACTGGGCATACAGGGCGTTTGGGGGTCGCATGGCCTTTGTCCCGCCTTGAAATGAAAAGGGTGCGCCTCGAAACGAATCGTCTCCTGGCACACCCCTGTTGCCGCGCGAGGCGGGGTCCGCTTACTTCAGTGCTTCGAACGCCCGTGCGGTGATTTCCTCGACCGACCCCTGGCCCGCAATGCGACGGCACTTCGGCGCCTTGGGATCGCCGGTCGCTGCCCAATCGGAGTAATAGGCAACCAGCGGCTTGGTCTGGGCATGGTAGACCTCGAGGCGCTTCTTGACCGTTTCCTCGCGATCGTCGTCGCGCTGGATCAAGTCCTCGCCGGTCACGTCGTCCTTGCCTTCCACCTTGGGCGGGTTGAACTTGACATGGTAGGTCCGACCCGAGGCAACGTGCACACGACGACCACCCATGCGCTCGACGATGTCGCCGTCCGGTACGTCGATCTCGAGCACATAGTCGATCGGTACGCCGGCCGCCTTCATCGCTTCGGCCTGCGGGATGGTGCGCGGGAATCCGTCGAACATGTAGCCCGACTTGCAATCGTCCTGCAGCAGACGATCCTTGACCAGCCCGATGATGATGTCGTCCGACACCAGCCCGCCCGCATCCATGACCTTCTTGGCCTCGATGCCGAGCGGCGTTCCGGCCTTGACCGCGGCACGCAGCATGTCGCCGGTGGAAATCTGCGGAATGCCGAACTTCTCCTTGATGAAGTTGGCCTGGGTTCCCTTGCCGGCTCCCGGCGGTCCCAACAGAATCAGTCGCATATACCCTCCCGATATTCGCGGCATCCTTGAACGGGCCGCATTTATGAAAAACTTCAGCGGCAAGTTAACCGCAATCAATCATACGGTCAAACACCTTGCGCACCCGCTCGAGATCCGCCTGCGTATCGACACCTGCAGGCGGAGCGCCATCGATCGTCAGCACCCGGATGCGGTAGCCATGCCACAGCGCCCGCAACTGCTCGAGCGCTTCCCAGTGCTCGATCGGCGATGGCTCGAGATCGGCATAGCGGCGCAGGAACGCGGCGCGATAGGCATACAGGCCGACATGGCGCTGCATCGCAAACCCTGCCGGAAGACTCCTTGCGCCGTCGGCGAAGGCGTCTCGCGCCCAGGGGATGCTGGCGCGGGAAAAATAGAGCGCATGCTCCTGCCGGTCGCACACCACCTTGACGACGTTGGGATTGAATATCTCATCCGGATCGTCGATCGGATGGCTCGCGGTGGCAATCGACGCCTCGACGTCGTCCGCCAGCACCTGGGCGACCTTGCCCACCAGCGCCGGGTCGATGAGCGGTTCGTCGCCCTGTACATTCACCACCAGGGTCTCGTCGTCCCAGCCCAGTTTGGCCACGACTTCGGCGAGACGGTCGGTGCCGCTCGGGTGATCGGCGCGCGTCAGCACCACCGACCCGCCGGCACCGCGGACCGCCTCGGCAACGCCCTCGTGGTCGGTTGCGACGCAGACTTCGTCGGCACCTGCACCCCGCACCCGCTCGAGCACCCGCACCACCATCGGCTTGCCGCAGATGTCGGCGAGCGGCTTGCCGGGCAAGCGGCTCGAGGCATAGCGCGCGGGGATCACGATCTTGAAGGCCGCCAAGGCATCAATCCTCGGTTGCGGGCATCTGCCGCGCCTCGTCATCGAGCATCACCGGGATGCCGTCACGCACCGGATAGGCAAGCCGGCATGGCTTGCAGACGAGCTCCTGGGCGCTCTTGCGATATTCGAGCGGGCCCTTGCACAGCGGGCAAACCAGTATTTCAAGCAGACGACTGTCCATGACCGAGCTTCTCCATCACGATTCTGAATGCGCCTGGATCGATCTGTGCCGCGACCGGCAAGACCCATGCATCGGGCGGCGCGAAAGACGCGCATTTTACCGCATCCTTGGCCGTCATCAGCACCGGATATGCATCGTCGAAACGCAGATCGCCTGCCTCGAAGCGGTGGTGGTCGGGAAAGGCATGGCATATCGGCTCGAGCCCCGCCTCGCGCAAGGTGTCGAAAAAACGCTCGGGGCGGCCGATTCCGGCCACTGCATGCACCCTCTTCCCACGCAGCCGGGCAAGCTCGAGATGCCGTGCCGAGCCATCCAGCGCATACAGATCGGACGGAAGCAGCGTCATCGCGAATACAGCGATCTTCCCGCAGGCGTGACGCAAGCGTTCGTCCATGGGGCCATGACGCAAAACCAGATCGGCCTCGGCCAGCCGCTCCGGCCCCTCGCGCAGCGGGCCGGAAGGAAGTCGGTAGCGGTTACCGAGCACCGCCTGATCGAGCACGATCACCTCCACCGCCCGTGCCATTGCGTAATGCTGCAGGCCATCGTCGCTGATAAGCACGGTGCACTCCGGACAGGCCGCGACCAGCGCCCGCGCCGCCGCGACGCGGTCACGGCCGACGAAGACCGGCGCTTTCGTGAGCGCCGCCAGCAACACGGGCTCGTCGCCATAGACAAGCGGGTCCGCACTCTCGACAGGCACCTGCGCGACACCCTCGAGTTGCCCGCCGTAACCACGGCTCAGGATCCCAGGCTCATGCCCCGCCTCGCGAAACCGCTGGCACAACCACGCCACCACGGGGGTCTTGCCGCTGCCACCGACAGCGATGTTGCCGACCACGACCACCGGCCGCGGCGCACGATGCACCGTCAGTATGCCAGCGCGGTACAGCAGTCGTCGAAGGAAGGAGAGCGCAGCGAAGAGCGACGACAGGGGCAGCAGCAGACGAGCCCTCAAGCCGCGCGCCTGCCAGAACTCCGGTGCGCTGCCCGCCACTGTCAGCGCCTATCGCTTTGCGGTCTGCGTGGCGAAGGAAATCTGCTCAAGCCCCGCCTGCTGCGCGGCCTGCATCACGTCGATGACGCTCTGATGCGTGGCCTTGGCGTCGGCGCTGATGATCACGACCGGCGACTTGGCGGCGGCGCCCGCCGCCCTGCCGAGCGCAGCCGCGATCGAAGCGACATCGCGCGCACCCACGGGACGCTTGTCGATGAGCACGTCCCCGCTTGCGGTGACCGCCACGTTCACCT
The DNA here is from genome assembly GCA_024235595.1 of Zoogloeaceae bacterium. Lineage (GTDB taxonomy): Bacteria > Pseudomonadota > Gammaproteobacteria > Burkholderiales > Rhodocyclaceae > Cognatazoarcus. Next base: position 319,300 of record JACKMC010000003.1, read on the forward strand.
CGTTGGGCTCGCTCTCGGTTGCCTCCGCGGCTGAACTGGGCAGGTTGATCTCGAGCCCGGCGAAGCGAGAATAGGTGGTCGTCAGCATCAGGAAGATGATGATCACCAGCAGCACGTCGATCAGCGGAATCAGATTGATCTCGGGCTCTTCCTGGCGGCGATTGGACTGGAATCTCATCGCGGCATCCGTCGATCAGTTGCGCCGCTCGCCATGGACCACCTCGACCAGCTTGACGGCCTGTTGCTCCATGTCGATCACGAACGCATTGACCAGGGCGCGAAAATGGCGCCAGAAGATCATGCTCGGGATGGCGATCATCAACCCGAATCCGGTGTTGTAGAGAGCGATCGAGATGCCATGGGCGAGTTGTTGCGGGCTGCCGCCCGAAGGCCCTTGCGAGCCGAAGATCTCGATCATGCCGACGATGGTGCCGAACAGTCCCATCAGCGGACTGATCGAGGCGATGGTGCCGAGCGTGGTCAGAAAGCGTTCCATGTCGTGAACGACGGCCCGACCCGCCTCCTCGATCGACTCCTTCATCACCTCGCGCGGGCTCTTGACACTTCTCAAGCCAGCCGCAAGTACGCGGCCCAGCGGCGAGTGGGCCGCAACGCGATTGACCATGTCACCCGTAACCCCTTTCTGACGATATTCGGCCACGATCTTCTCGAGCAGGCCGGGCGGAACGATCTTGGCACGCCGCAAGGTGATTGAGCGTTCGATGATCAGCGCCACAGCAATGACTGATGCAAACAACAGCGGCCAGATCGGCCATCCTGCAGCCTCGATGATTGCGAACACGCCAAACACTCCCGGATTGCCAAACGCAGGACTCTATCCTTGCCACGTCGCATTCTGCAAGTTCCCGCACCATCGCAATTGCACGAGGGAATCCAAAGCAATCCACAAATCCTGTGGATAACTTTGTGGATCAAGTCCAATGAAGTGCCCGGAAGTACCGGAAATCAAGGGAATCCGGTCCCTAGGTCAAAAATGAGGCAATATTTTTCTTATTATTATTCAATCGCTTACGCTATTTTTCTTCATTCGATCGCTTTTCGACACGGCAGCTTGACAAGCAACGAACGCTGTGGATGCAACGCTCTCTCGGGGCGCCAGGGCCAAGTCCGGGCTTTCACGCAGGCTCAAGAAACCACGGACTGCCAGCCTGCATCGGTGGCGTCTTGCCGCTAGAATGGCGAGATGCGCTTCGACAGCGAAACTCCTGCAGCCCGCCACCGAGAGACGATCTCCGTTTCCGAGCTCAACGCCCTCGCACGCCGCGCCCTGGAGTCCGCAATTCCGCTGCATTGGGTCGCCGGCGAAATCTCGAATCTCACCCGCGCGGCCTCCGGGCACATCTATTTCACCCTCAAGGACGAACAGGCGCAGGTGCGCTGCACGCTCTGGCGCAGCAAGGCCCAACTATTGCCCTTCCAGCTGGCGCATGGACAGAAAGTCGAGGTCAGGGCCTTGCCTACGCTCTATGAGGCTCGCGGGGACTACCAGCTCAGCGTCGAGACGGTCCGCCGGGCCGGCGTGGGCAACCTGTTCGAAGCCTTTGTGCAACTGCGCGACCGGCTCGAACGCGAAGGCCTCTTCAGCACGGACGGCAAGCGGCCCTTGCCGACCTATCCGCGGGGCCTGGGACTTGTCACCTCACTGCAGGCGGCGGCCCTCAAGGACGTGCTGGCAGCCATTCGCCGGCGAGCGCCACATCTCGCGGTGACGATCTATCCGGCCCAGGTACAGGGTCAGGAGGCGCCAGGCGCGCTGCGCAAGGCGATCGAGACCGCAGGCAGCAGGGCCGTGCAGGATGGCATCGAGGTGCTGCTGCTGGTGCGCGGCGGGGGCAGTCTCGAGGACCTGTGGTCCTTCAATGACGAAGCCCTGGCCCGTGCCATCCGCGCCTGCCCCGTTCCCGTGATCTCCGGCGTCGGCCACGAAACCGATTTCACCATCGCCGACTTCGTCGCCGACCTGCGCGCCGCCACGCCGACGGCTGCTGCCGAACTCGCCACAGCGGGCTACCATGCGATCGCGCAGCGCCTCGACCAGCTCGCCGCGCGACTCGGGCGTGCCATCGCGCGCCGGCTCGAAAACGCAGCGCAACGCCTCGATCGCACCGCGATCCATCTCGTTCATCCCCGTGAATGTCTGGTTCGCGCAGGAGATCGCCTCGAGAACCTGAGCGCGCGCCTGCACCGGGCGGCCGACGCGGGCATGGAGCGCCGCGCTCGAATGCTCGACAATCTGCGCACAAGGCTCACCGCCAGGCGCCCCGACGCGCGCCTCATGAAGGACCATCTCGGCCAGCTCGATGCCCGCATGGCCCGGGCAGCAGCGCAACTGCTGCGCCGCAGACAGGAACGCATCGACGCCATCGCCTCGAGTCTCGCCCACCTCAACCCGGCCTCGGTGCTCGCACGCGGCTATGGCATCGTGCGCGACGCAAACGGAAAGGTCATCCGCGATGCGGCGCTGATCGGACCGGGCGAGGCGCTCGAGGTCAGGGTCTCGCGAGGCCATCTCGAGGCCATCGTGACAGCCAGCCACCCTGCGAGCGGCTCCGAAAGGTCCTGAGCAATGCGCTTGCAATGGCACCGTAATTGTCATGGCCACCCAATCCCGACTAGAATCGTCGGGCTCTGATCGAAAACAAACCCAGGAGAACCAGATGGAACACACCCTTCCCGCCCTGCCCTATGCGAAAACCGCGCTTGCTCCCCATATTTCGGAAGAAACGCTCGAGTTCCACTACGGCAAGCACCATCAGGCTTACGTTACCAATCTCAACAACCTGATCAAAGGTACCGAGTACGAGAACCTCGACCTCGAGGCGATCGTCAAGAAGGCCCCGGCCGGCGGCATCTACAACAACTCCGCCCAGGTCTGGAACCACACCTTCTTCTGGAGTTCCATGAAGCCCAATGGCGGTGGCGCTCCGAGCGGCGCGCTGGCCGATGCCATCAACGCCAAGTGGGGTTCCTTCGACGAATTCAAGAAGGCCTTCCAAGCCTCGGCCGTCGGCAACTTCGGTTCCGGCTGGACCTGGCTGGTGAAGAAATCCGATGGCTCGGTCGACATCGTCAACATGGGTGCCGCCGGCACGCCGCTGACCACCGGTGACAAGGCCCTGCTGTGCATCGACGTATGGGAGCATGCCTATTACATCGACTACCGCAATGCCCGCCCGAAGTTCGTCGAGACCTTCCTGAACAATCTCGCCAACTGGGATTTCGCTGCGGCCAACTTCGCTTGAGCTGAATCCGGCGCAGTCCTTCGCTGAAGGACAGTTGAAAAAGGCATCCGCAGGGATGCCTTTTCTTTTGCCCGCGCTCGTCCGCCTACTTCATCGGGAAGAAGAGTTGCTCGCCACCCAGTTTGTAGGACGCGATCGCCGCCGCGCCTTCGTCCGAGGTAAGCCAGTCGATGAAGGTTTCGGCGAGGGCCTTCTTGACATGCGGATGACGCTCCGGGTTGACCAGGATGGCGCCGTAGGGGTTGAAGAGTTTGGCGTCGCCCGAGTAGAGAATCGCCAGGCCCTGGCGGTTCTTGAAGTTGGCCCAGGTGCCACGGTCGGTAAGCGTGTAGGCGCCCATGCCGGCGGCCATGTTGAGGGTCGGCCCCATGCCCGCGCCGGCCTCCTTGTACCAATCCCGGCCCGACGGCGTCACATCCACCGACTTCCAGAAGCGCTGCTCGGCGGAGTGCGTGCCGCTGCGGTCGCCGCGCGACACGAAGGTCGCCGCGCTGCTGGCAATCTTCTTGAAGGCATCGCCCGCGTCGCTTGCGGACTTGATCGCGGCCGGATCGTCAGTGGGGCCGACCATCACGAAGTCGTTGTACATCACGTTCTTGCGATATGCGCCATAGCCTTCGGCGACGAAGGCGTCTTCCTTGGCTCGGTCATGAACCAGCAAGGCATCCGCATCGCCTCGCCGGCCGACGTCGAGAGCCTGACCGGTGCCGAGCGCCACGACCTTGACGGTGATGCCCGTCTTCTTCTCGAAGATCGGCAGGATATGTCCGAAAAGCCCGGACTGCTCGGTTGAAGTGGTCGATGCCAGCGTGATCGAATCCGCCGCGACCGCGCCCAGCGCTGCCAGCGAAAATGCGCTTGCGACGAACAGTCGCTTCAGAATGCCATTTGCCACGGGAGTTCTCCTTGTATGAAAAGCCTCGCTTCCTCCGAGGCGGGTCGCCGAAAAAATTCACCGACCGGGACATGCTCGCGCACCCGGCCATTTGCCATGAACACCACATCGTCGGCAAGCCGGGTCGCCTGCCCTAGATTGTGCGTTGTCATAACGATTTTGCAACCCTCGGTGCGGATCTCGCGAATGATCCGCTCGACCATCTCTGCGCCCGACGGGTCGAGGCTTGCGGTGGGCTCGTCGAGCAGCAGCAGGCGCGGCCTCGTCAGCCAGGCGCGCGCCAGCGCCAGACGCTGCCGCTCGCCACCCGAAAGCTGCCGGGCGCTGTCCTTTGCCCGATCGGCGAGACCCACGCGTTCGAGCATCGCCCAGGCGCTCGCCTGCCGCTCGGCACGGCCCACTCCGAGCGGAATCAGGCCCAGTGCCGCGTTTTCGATCACCGCGGCGCGCAGCATGATCGGCTGCTGGAACACCATCGCAACCCCGGCCGGGCAATCCTGCTGCACGCCCCAGCGCAGCTGCCCGCCCGACGGCACGAGCAGGCCGCAGAGGATTCTGAGCAACACGCTCTTGCCAGCCCCGTTCGGACCGAGCACCACCGAGATGCCCTCGCCCCCTAGGGTCAGGTCGAGCCCTTGCAGGACCGCATGGCCATTGGGTACGAAACGCAGGTCGGAAGCCGAGATGGGAAACATGGACATCAGTCGAAGCGCCGCATGGCCCAGTTACGAACAGAGAAAGCCAGGCCGTTGAGCAACAGGATAAGGGCGATCAGCACCAGCCCCAGGGCAATCGCGAGCGGCAGATCGCCCTTGCTGGTTTCGAGCGCAATCGATGTCGTCATGACTCGCGTCGAGCGGTCGATATTACCGCCTACGATCATCACCGCCCCGACTTCCGACATTGCCCGCCCCAGCCCGGCCAGCACGGCCACGAACAGGGAATAGCGGCAGTCGTAGAGCAGCGTGCGCACCGACTGCCGCCAGTTGAATCTCATCGCCGCGAACTCTTCCGCGTACTCGCGCCAGGCGTCCTCCACGACCTGTCTCGAGATCGCCGCCATGAGAGGCACGACGAGCACGACCTGGGCAATCACCATGGCGGTCGGCGTATATAGCAAGCCAAGCTCGCCGAAGGGCCCCGAGCGCGACAAAAGCAGGTATACGACGACGCCGACGACGACCGAAGGCAGCCCCATGAAGCCGTTTGCCACGATGGCCAGCGTCTGCTTGCCGGGAAAACGTCCCACAGCCAGGCAGGCGCCCGCCGGCAGACCGATCAGCAGGCCGATCGCAACCGCGAGGCCGCTGACCTGCAGCGACAGCAGCGCAATCTCGAGCACCTGGTGATCGAAAGCCGCTATCAGCGAGAGTGCCTCGGAAAAGGCCGCACCAATCCCGCCGATCGACAATCAGCCGCCTCCCCGCTGCATCGCGAGGTCGAGCCGCCCGAGCAGCGCAGCACAATCGGCAACGTCGCCCTCACGGAACTCATACACCGCATTCAGTACCGGTATGACGAACAGCCCGATGCGTCGCGGCGCCGCTTCGGACAGGGAGATGTCGAGCACGACATCGCCTTCGCTGACCCGGAAGACGTTTTCGGCGGGATGTTCGAAACCGCGCGGATGCGCCAGCCCAAGTGCCCGCACGAACTCTGCGCGCGTCGAGCCGATTTCTCGCTCGAAACGCATCGGCGTTGCCTCGCTGCGCGCCTGCATTGACGGGTTCAGCCTCCCGCCACGGGTGGCCAGATTGCGAGCTCGTCGCCATCCGACAGCGGGCTCGAGGCGCGTGCCTCCGGCGCAATGTAGAGCCCGTTCAGCAACACCAGATGGGCGTTGCGGGGCGGAATCCGGTAGACATCGATCATCTGTTGAATGGTCGTCCCGTCGTCGACATCGAGTTCGACCACGTTGCTCTTGCGATTGGGTGGCAACAGCTCCGTAAGACCAGCGAAAAGCTTGAAGCGGATCTTCATGCCGCCCGGCTCAGCGCCACCGGCTGAGTGTTCGCAACATAGGCCTCGAAGAAGGCGAAGGGATTGGCCAGCAGTCGATCCCGCCACACGCCGAGATGCAGTTGCCCCTGGATCAGCCCGCGGAGCGCCCCGACGTGATCGGTCAAGCCGATCGAGGTCGCGCCGACGAGCACGTCGTCACGGAACTGCAGGCTGATATAGCGGAAGCCAGCCTCGTCCACCCGCTCCACCCCCTGCGTGCCTTCGCCACCCCACCATTGGCCGAACGAGGAGGAAATGAGGCCCAGGGTATCGAGAACGTTGATTGCCAGCACCCCCGGCATGCGGGCGTCGCCACCCGCCATGTTGATCGCCGCGACACGCGCCTGGTCGACTGCGTTGGGCTGAATTGCCGATACCAGGTGCGCCCCGGTGAACAGGTCGGGCGCCTCGGCCACATCTCCTGCCGCATAAATGCCCGGGACCGAAGTCTGCATCCTGTCGTCAACCAGCACACCCTTGGCAACGTGCACCGGTGAGCCCTCGAGAAAGCCGATGTTCGGCGCGACGCCCGCCGCGACGATGACCACGTCGCAGGGCAAGCACTCGCCGGTTGAGAGCCTGACCGACAGGGGCGCATCGCCGGTGCCATCGTCGATACGTTCGACACCCGCGCTGGTGCGTACACGGATGCCCTTGGATTCGACCCACTCGCGGATCATGTTGCCCGCCTTCGGGGTCATCATGCGCGGCACCATGCGGTCGCCCATCTCGACCACGGTGAGCTCGACACCGCGCGCCGCCAGCGCCTCCATGATGATGCAGCCGATGAAACCGGCACCGAGTTGCAGCACCCGGCTGCCCGGTTTGGTCAGCGCCGCGATCGCCCTCGCATCCTCGAGCGTCCAGCAGGTCTGGGTCTGGGGACGGTCGATACCCGGAATGGGCGGACGTACCGGATGGGAGCCCGACGCGACCAGCAATCTGTCGTAAGTGGTCGAGCTGCCGTCCTTGAACAGCAGCGTGCGCGCCTCGGTATCCACCGACACCACCCGTCCTTCATGCGTCGAGATTCGCTGCGATGAATAGTGGTCGGGCCGCTTGCGCAGATAAGTGCCCGCCTCGTCAATATTGCCCTCGAGCAGATAGGGAATCGCCATCCGCGAGTAAGGTGGCTCGTTCTCGCAGCCCGCCAACAGGATTTCACTTGCGGGATCCGCGCGGCGCAGCGTTTCGGCCGCAACGACACCCGCGGGGCCGTTACCGATAATCACGTGTCTCATTCGGGTTTCTCCGTCATGGCAGGCAGTCGCCGACGCGCGGGGGCGCGTACTCGGACCCGCCAGCCATGGCACTGGCGGGCGGGCCCCGGCGCAAGCTTTGGATCGAGGGAATCAGAGCCCTAGTCGGGCTAGCGTCTCCTCGGTCGGAACGCCCTCGGGTGTCCACCCCCTGACCTCGTAATACTCCGGAATCATCTTGTCGATTCCACTTACCAGGCCCTTGGCGGGACCAACCTTGGCGGCTTCGGTCTTGAGTCGCGCAGGCAGGTCGTCATCCTTGCGGGTGAAGCCGGCGGCGAGGTTGAACTGCCGCTCCATGGTCCAGATTCGCTCGCCCACTTCATTGAGCTTCTCCATGCTCCAGTCACCCTCGCAGGCTGCATCGATCTGCGGTTGCACGTCCGCAAGCGTCCATGCAAACGAGGTGAACACGCAGATGCCGGCGGCGTCGAATACCGCAGTTGCATCCTGGAAGGCCTTGACCAGCTCGGGCTTGCCCTCGGTGACCAGCGGATCGGTCTTGACCGGAATACCCAGCACCTCGGAAGCGACCGTGTACGACCGCAGATGACAAGCGCCCCGGTTGGAGGTGGCGTAGGTGAGCCCCATGCCCTGGATGCCGCGCGCGTCGTAGGCCGGAAATTCCTGCCCCTTGACGCTCATCGACAGCTCGGGGTGGCCGTACTTTTCGCACAGCCGTTTCGAACCCAGGCCGATTTCCTTCCCGAAACCTTCGCCGCGCGCCGTCATCTCGGTGAATCGAGCGAGCGCCGCAGCCGAGCCGAAGGGCGCTTCGACGCCAATCTGCTCCTTGGTCAACACCCTCATCTCATAGAGTTCCATCACCGCGCCCACCGTCGCACCGAACGAAATCGGGTCCATCCCGTCTTCGTTGCACAGCAGGTTCGCGTACTGCAGCGCCTCGATGTCGCCCACGCCGTTGGCGGCGCCGAGCGCCCAGGCGGCCTCGTACTCCAGGCCACCGGAGGCGCCCCAGTACTTGGGACTGTTCACCACCGTGAAGTGGGTCTTGTCGATTGCCGAAATGCGGCCACAGGCAATCGTGCATCCGAAGCAGGCGGCGTTGGTGATGAGTTGCGCCTTGCCATCGGTCTCGCGCTTCTCATGCATCGCTTCGGCCGAGATCTTCGACGCGTCCTCGAAGGCGACGTCGCGGTGGTTGCGCGTCGGCAAGGCCCCCATTTCATTGATCACGTTCATCAACACCTGGGTGCCATAGGTCGGCAGCCCCTGGCCGGTGACGGCATTGTCGGCCAGCACCTTCTTCTTCTCGGTGGTGACCTTCATGAACTCGGCGAAATCATTGATCCCCGAGACCCCCTTGGTGCCGCGCAGCGCCACCGCCTTGAGGTTCTTCGAACCCATCACCGCGCCAACGCCCGAACGCCCGGCCGCACGGTGCAGGTCGTTGACCACGCAGGCGAACAGCACCTGGTTCTCACCGGCCCGCCCGATCGATGAAATCCGGATCTGGGGATCGTGATGATCGTGCTTGATGGTCTCCTCGGTCTCCCAGCAGGTCTTGCCCCACAGATGCGAGGCGTCGCGCAGTTCGGCCTTGTCGTTCTCGACGAATAGATAGACCGGCTTCGGTGACCTGCCTTCGAAGATGATCATGTCCCAGCCGGCGAACTTCATTTCGGCGCCGAAAAAGCCCCCCGAATTCGAGCACGCGATGGCACCGGTAAGCGGACCCTTCGTCACCACCGTATAGCGGCCGCCGGTCGATGCCATGGTGCCGGTCAATGGGCCGGTCGACATGATCATCTTGTTGTCCGGCGAGAGCGGATCGACCTTGGGATCGATCTCCTCCACCAGGTATTTCGTGGCAAGCCCCCGGGAGCCCAGGTAATCGTTCGCCCATTCCATGTTGAGCGGCTCGTCCTTGCAGGTACCGGCGGTCAGATTCACACGCAGGACCTTTCTGTTCCATCCCATTTTCGCGTCCTCCTATTCAGCAGCGACGGCAGTGTTCGCCTTGGCGGCCCACTGGCGCATCCGGTCGAGGCCCGTCCAGTCGGCGTCCACATATGTGATCGCACCAGTGGGACAGGCTGTCGCGCAGGCCGGGTTGTCGCCGCAAAGGTCGCACTTCTGGACCTTGCCGGTTTCCTGGTTGTAGTTGATGGTGCCGAATGGGCACGCGATCGTGCACACCTTGCAGCCGACGCAGACATCATCGAGCACGATCTTCGCACCAGTCGCCAGATCGACCCGAATGGCGTCGACCGGACAGGCATTCAGGCACCATGCCTCGGTGCACTGCGTGCAGGTATAGGGCACTTTGCGCCCCTCGTGTTCGAAATCGAAGATCTTGATGCGGGACTTGGCGGGATTGATGACGCCAGTGTGCTCGTACGAGCAGGCCATTTCGCACTGCAGGCAACCAGTGCACTTGACCGGATCGATGTGCAGGGATTTCCACATGAACCATTTCCTCCTCTAGTGTCGTCAGGATCGGGCTCATGGTCTCTGACGGACCCTCGGTACAGTCGCACCTGCATTGATCGCCCGCTTGTTCTCCCTTCGTCCGCGATGGCAGCAGATACCGCGCTTGCCGCACACGAAAGCGTTGCTCCAGAATACCCGCGGGCAATCGATTGTCAATGGTCAAGCGCCGTTTCTCAGGGCCTGCCGCGCCAGCAGGCACACAATCTGTGATATTTATCGCTGTCGCGAACGTCGAATCGCAGAGCACCCGTTCCGAAGCCGGGCAGGCGGTATCGGAACCACACTTCAGGAATCGAAAGACATGCAGGCAAACTCCGCTGCGGCACAATCATCCGGGCGCCCTTCGCTGTCGGTTGACGAGGCGCAAAAGGCAATCCTCGAGGCGGTCTCGCCGATCGACGGTTGGATCAAGGTTCCGGTCCGCGATGCACTCGGCCGGGTATTGGCCGAAGACCTGGTCGCGCCGTTCAATGTGCCGGCCCACGACAACTCGGCCATGGACGGCTATGCCCTGCGCGCAATGGACCTGGCTGCGCAAGGCGACAGCCGCCTTGCCGTGGTGGGCAGCGCCTTCGCCGGGGTGCCCTTCTCCGGACTCGTAGGCAAGGGGCAGGCGGTGAGAATCATGACCGGTGCGGTGTTGCCGCGCGGCGCGGATTGCATCGTCGTGCAGGAGCTTGCGCGTGCAGAGGGCGCCGAGGTGATCATTCCGCCAGGCCAGCGGCTCGGCCAGAATATCCGTCGCGCGGGCGAGGACCTGGCGCAGGGCGCGGTGGCGCTTCCCCTCGGCAAGCGACTCGGCGCGGCCGAACTGGGCCTGATCGCATCGCTCGGCATTGCCGAGGTCAAGGTCTATCGCAGGCTCAGGGTCGCGTTCTTCTCCACCGGGGACGAGATCGCCTCGATCGGCAGCCCCCTCGCACCCGGGCAGATCTACGACAGCAACCGCTACATCCTCTTCGGGGTGCTGCGACAACTGGATTGCGAACTGCTCGACATGGGCGTGATCCCCGACCAGCCGGCGGCGCTCGAAGGCGCCCTGCTCGATGCCGCCGCGAGCGCCGACGTGATCCTCACCAGCGGAGGGGTCTCGGTCGGCGAGGCCGACTTCATCAAGGCGCTGTTGCTCAAGCTCGGCGACGTCGCGTTCTGGAAGATCAACATCAAGCCGGGCCGCCCGATGGCCTTCGGCAAGATCGGCAATACCCTGCTGTTCGGCCTGCCCGGCAATCCGGTCGCCGTAATGGTGACCTACTACCAGTTCGTGCTCGACGCGCTGCTCGCACTCATGGGCGTGACACCCCTGCCCGAACGGCCCCTGCTCGAGGCCGAATGCACCGGCCGTATCCGCAAGCTGCCGGGCCGCCGCGAATTCATCCGCGCCAGCCTGCAGCGAGGCGGTGAAGGCTGGAAGGTCGTCCCCACTGGCGCCCAGGGCTCCGGCGTGCTGCGCTCGATGTCGGAAGCGAACTGCTTCATCGTGCTGCCCGAAGCGTCAGCCGACATCGAAGCAGGCGCGGTGGTGAAGGTCCAGTTGTTCGAGGGGTTCGCCTGAACCCAGGCCCCCGAAACGTTCCCCGGGCGAGCCGCCAGACATGCTACCGATCCTCTTGCATGACGAGCACCTGATCGCAATCGACAAACCCGCGGGCCTCCTGGTACACCGCAGCGAACTCGATCGCCACGAGACACGTTTCGCAGTGCAACTGCTGCGCGATCAGATCGGCCAGCATGTGTATCCGGTCCACCGCCTCGACAAGGGCACCTCGGGCGTCCTTCTGTTCGCACTGGACAGGGCCACCGCCGCCACGCTCTCCCGCCAGTTCGAGGAACAGGCGGTGCGCAAGCGCTATGTGGCGGTGGTGCGCGGCCATCCCGAGGCGGTCGGCCGCATCGATCACCCGTTGAGTCGTCGGCGCGACGAGGCCGAGCGACGCCCACATGCGCTTGCCGACGCGCCACAGCCGGCACTCACCGACTTCACCCGGCTCGCCACGATAGAGCTTCCGTGGGCGATCGATCGCTACCCGTCGAGTCGCTACGCGCTGCTCGAGCCTGTGCCCAGGACCGGACGCCGCCACCAACTGCGGCGCCACATGAAGCATATCGCCCACCCCATCATCGGCGATTCGAGTTTTGGCAAGGGCGTGCACAACCGTCGTTTCCAACAATCCCTGGGCAGCCACCGACTGCTCCTGGCCTGCGTCGAGATGCGCCTCGAGCACCCCTTCAGCAAGGCTCCGATCACCCTGACCGCACCGCTGTCGGACGACTTTGCGCTACTTCTCGAGCGCCTTGGCTGGAGCAGCGCTTTGCCGGGGGACTGGCGAAGCACCGCGGTTGCGCGCGGCTGAGCGGGCTGCCCCCTGCGCCGGGGGGCACACGCGAGTGCAATGCGACACATCGCGATGCATCCCAACTTTCGTCTGTCACGTGTTTCGATGCACAATGGTCGTTTCCAGTAGTCCATCGCATCGCCATGAATCCTCTTCTCGAAATCCGCAAGCGCGGCCAGCAGATCTGGCTGGACAACCTCTCCCGCACTCTCATCAATGACGGCGAACTGGCCCGGCTGGTCGCCGAGGATGGTCTGGCCGGGGTCACCACGAACCCGGCCATCTTCCAAAAGGCGATCACCGCAGGTCGCTACTATGCCGAAGAGCTCGAAGTGCTCAAGGGCAGGGAGATGACAGCCGAGGCACGTTACGAAACGCTCGCGGTCAGCGACGTGCAGCGCGCCTGCGACCTGCTTGCCCCGGTCTTCGACCGCTCGCGCGGCGATGCCGGCTACGTGAGCCTCGAGGTTTCACCCGAGTTGGCCAACGACCAGGCTGCCACCGTCGTTGCCGCACGACGCCTGCGCGGGGCAGTCGATCGTCCCAACGTGTTGATCAAGATCCCTGCGACCGAAGCCGGTATCAAGGCGATCCGCACGCTCATTGGCGAAGGGATCAGCATCAACGTGACGCTGATGTTCTCGCTCGCGGACGTCGATGCGGTCGGCCACGCCTATATCCGCGGCCTGGAGCACTTGCGCCAGTCGGGCGGTGACATCACCACCGTCAAGTCGGTCGCCAGCGTGTTCCTGAGCCGGGTCGACACTCTGGTCGACAAGCAGCTCGAAGCCCTCGGCGGCGACGCCCTGGCGCTGCGCGGCTACAGTGCGGTGGCGCTGGCCAAGCTTGCCTACCAGCGCTATCTCAGCCGCTTCGAGGGACCGGAATTCGCCGAGCTGCTCGGCGCCGGCGCGCGCCCGCAGCAACTGCTGTGGGCCAGCACCGGCACCAAGAATCCCGCCTACGACGACCTGCTATACGTCGAACCGCTGATCGGCAAGCACACGGTCAACACCCTGCCCGATGCGACACTTGCCGCGCTTCGCGACCACGGCAAGGTCGCGGACACGATCACCAAGGACCTGTCGCGTGCGGAATCGCAATTCGCGCAGCTCGAGGCGCTGGGGATCGACATGAACGCGGTCGGCGAAACACTCAAGCAGGACGGACTGATTCAGTTCGAGCAGGCATTCAGCACCCTGCTCGAGACAACTGCCTGATTTTCCTTTCTGAGGCAAGCAAGCCCGCCCACGGTCCGATCCGGGCCGGCGGGCCTTTTCTCGCCCGGCGCAAGCGGCCGCGGCATGGCCCGCGCGACCTCATGCCCGCAGCCGAGGCAGATGCGTGAGGACGCAGGCACGATCCTGTACCGCTCGCAATGGGTATGGCGAATGCAGCCGCAATCGCATCCGACGCGCACGCCCGGCCCAAAGCCTTCAGGACAGGCGGCGCAGCGCCGCCGCGATCCGGTCGTTTTCGGCCTGCAATTCGAGCATGCGATCGCGCATCGCCTCGAGTCGTTCGTCGATCAGGCCGAGCAGCTGACGCGCTGCCTGCAACGGTGCGCCAGCGACCGCTCGGGTGGCATCGACATGGGCCTGCAATTCGCGCAGCTTGCGTGCCGTGTCCTCAGGATGCGCGTCGATGAATGCGGAAATGACCCGCTCGCGCTCCCGGTAGTAGCGCTCTGGCTCGCGTAAGGCCAGCTCGCACCAGTGATCGAAGTCGAACTCCCCCAAAATCGCGCCCCTTCTGCCATTGCGCCCCTGCACAGACGATCGGCCAAACCGGCCCCTATGGATCCTGCTGGACTCGTGCGGAGCATCCTAGGGCAGAACAGCCTGCGCGGACAAGCGACTCCGGTCACGGTTTGTGACTGGAGTCGCTTTCGAGCTGCAATGGCGTGAAATGCGTCGGGTGGGGTTCAGGCGGCCAGTTGGACACTGCCGATCAGGCGGCTGCGCGGCAGGCCGCGCCGCGAGGCCTGGGACTGGAGCAGTTCCTTCATGTCGAGAATCAGCACGATCTGGCCATTGGACAGCGTCGTGACGCCGGCCACGCCCTTTGGACGGAAGTCGTCCAGCGACTTGATCACCGCATCCTCGCGCCCGGCAAAGCTGTCGATCGCGAGAATGAAGCTCTGCTCGGCGGTCTGCATCAGCACGCCATACTCGGGCGTCCGGTCGATCTCCCAGCCAAGCATGGTTGCCAGCGGCAGGATCGGCAGCACTTCGCCACGCACCACCATGGTGGCGCGACCACCGACCTCCTGCACCTGCCCGGCGGTGATCGGCAGGATCTCGCGGACCATCGACAGGGGCACCGCCAGCGGCTGATCCCCCACTCTGACCAGCAGCACCGGCAGAATCGCGAGGGTCAGGGGCAGGTTGATCACGAATGTCGTGCCCTTGCCTAGGGTCGAGCGAATATCGATGGTGCCGTTGAGTTTCTGGATGTTGGTACGGACCACATCCATGCCCACCCCGCGACCCGAGACGTCCGACACCTGGCTCGCCATGGAGAAGCCCGGCAGGAACACCAGGTTGAAGCTCTGGCGCTCGTCCATGGTGTTGGCTTCCTCATCGGTGATGAGGCCTTTCTCGAGTGCCTTGGCGCGCAGCCGTTCAGCGTTCATGCCGCGACCGTCGTCGGCGATCAGGATGACGATATGATCGCCCTCCTGGCGTGCCTCCAGGCGCACCTCGGATTTGAGCGGCTTGCCGTTGGCAGTTCGCTCCGCGCCGTCCTCGACGCCGTGGTCGACCGCATTGCGAATCAGGTGAATGATCGGATCGGAAAGATCCTCGATCATGGTCTTGTCGATCTCGGTATCCTCGCCGGCGAGGACCAGCTCCACGTCCTTGCCCAAGCTGCGGGCGAGGTCCCGCGCGATGCGCGGGTACTTCTGGAACAGGCGCCCGATCGGCTGCATCCTGGTCTTCATGACTGCGTTCTGCAGGTCGGATACCAGCAGGTCGAGCTGACTCACCGCTACATCGAGGGCATGGACGGTTTCGGTATCTGTCTTGCCGTTCAGGATGTCGCTGCGCAGGGCATTGAGGCGGTTCTTCGTCAGCCCGATCTCGCCCGACAGATTGAGCACCTGATCGAGTCGCGTGGTATCGACGCGGATGGAATTCTCGCGGCTCTTCTCCGCATCGCGACGACCGACAGGGCCCGTGTAGCCGGGTTTGTCGGAGGCACGGCGTCCCACCGCCGCCTGGATGATCTGCTCGGGCGTCTTGCCCGCCACGTCGGCATGCATCTGCATCTCGAGGGGTGGCTTCTCCGCTGCAGGCGCAAGGGCGGTGCCGGAGACGACGGCATGGAGCTGGTCCCAGTCGGGTCCGCTGCCGGCATCGAGCAACTCGCCGAAATTCGCCGCCGTGGCCCGCTCCCCACCTTCATCGTCCGATGCCCTTTCCAGCTCCCCGGCGATCGCCCGTTTCAGCCTGTCGATCAATTCGGCCTCCGCGGGCGCCGGCTGGCTCCCCGCTTCGAGGCTGCCGAACATCTCGCGCACGACCCCGGTGGCGGCAAGAATCACGTCCATGGCCTCGGGCGTGATCTCGAGTTCGCCGTTACGCAGCTTATCGAATAGATTCTCGGTGAGATGGCACAGGGTCACGAGCTCCGTGGCGTTGAGGAATCCGGCACCGCCCTTGATGGTGTGAAAGCCACGGAAGATGTCGTTGAGCAGCCCCCGATCGGATGGCGTTCGCTCAAGATCCACCAGCTTGTTATCGACCCCGGACAGCAGGTCCCCGGCTTCGACCAGGAAGTCCTGCAGCAGCTCTTCCATTCCGGCGAAATCGCTCATTGTTGAATACTCCCATGCCACGATCGCCCCGCGGGGCGCGGGCCGTGCTGTATTGCGAACTTGTGCACCCGCCCTGTCAGAACCCGAGGCTCTCGAGCAGATCGTCCACCTGCTCCTGACTGCTGACCACGTCGTCACGGCCATCGGCATTGATCACCGGTCCGTTCAGCAGCCCGGAGGCGCTTTCGTTCTTGCGCTCGGGCGGCATCGATTCGATCAGCACCTCGAGCAACTGGCTCTCGAGCCGTTGCGCCAGGTCGATGACCCGCTTGATCACCTGGCCGGTGAGGTCCTGGAAATCCTGCGCCATCATGATCTCGGTCAGCTGCGTATTCGTGGCGCGACTGTCGTCTACCGCCTCGCCGAGGAATGAACGGGTCTCCGACGCAAGGACCTTGAACTCTTCCGTCGACAGACGGTTGGCGAACAACAGCTCCCAGCGCTGGTGCAGCGTCGCGGCACGCGCCTCGATTCGTTCCTGGATCGGCTTGGCGATATCGGTGGCATTGAGCACCCGGCTGGCGGCCTGCTCGGTCATCTGCGAGATGTAGCCAAGGCGCTGGCGGGCGTCCGGGATCGACTCGGCTGCCTGTTGCAGGGCCTGGTCGTATCCCAGCTCGCGCAGGGTGTCGTGGAGCTGGCGCGTCATCTGCCCGATGCGGTTGAAGACCGCTCCGTTTCCGCTCTCGGAAGGCGCTTCGGCAGCCGCTGCGGTCGCCTCCGCCGCTTGTGCTGGCAGCTCGGCCTGGCCCGGCGCATCGCCGAACTCCGCCGCTACCGAATCGAACAAGGCCTGCAACTCGTCGTCATCGCCCGCGTCGGTGGCGTCATTGATCACTTCCAGCCGCGGCTTCACAGGGCTGGAGGCGATGCTGTCGAACAGCGCCTGCAGGTCGTCGCTATCACCGGACTCATCGAATTTCAGCCGCTTTGCCATTTCCCGGCTCCCCCATAAGTTGTTTGATCGGCCCGCTGTCAGGCAGCCTTCTGGCCCATCTTCTCGAAAATCTTCTCGAGCTTCTCGGCCATCGTCGCCGCAGTAAACGGCTTGACGATATAGCCGCTGGCGCCGGCCTGGGCCGCCGCGATGATGTTCTCCTTCTTGGCTTCGGCGGTGATCATGAGAACCGGCAAGTGCTTGAGATGCGGCGTCGCGCGGATCGACTGCAGCAGCATGAGGCCGTCCATGTTGGGCATGTTCCAGTCGGTCACGACGAAATCGAAATGTGCGGAATTGAGCTTCTGCAGCGCGGCAAGCCCGTCCTCGGCTTCGTCCACGTTCGCAAAGCCAAGCTCCTTGAGCAGGTTGCGCACGATCCGGCGCATGGTGGAAAAATCATCAACGATCAGGAATTTCATCTTCGGATCCGCCATCTTCTATCTCCGGGGGTCAGCCCTTAGCGGGCTTCGACAGCATCGGCCGCAGCGTGTCGGCAAGCACGTCGGCGTCGAATTTTGCAATATAGCCATCCACGCCAACCCGCTTGCCCATGGCACGGTTCGCCTGGGACGACAGCGACGAATGCATCACTACGGGAATGCCATCGAAGCGGGCGTCGTTCTTGATGTTTCGGGTCAGCACATAGCCGTCCATTTCGGGCATCTCTGCGTCGGCAAGGATCAGGTCGAGCTCCTGCTTGAGGTCACGGCCGGTCTGCTGTGCATGGCTGGCCATGCCTTCGAGCCGCGTCCATGCCTCGAGACCGTTGACCGCATGCTTGTGCTGCACGCCAAGCTTGTCGAGTACCTCGGCGATCTTGCGGCGCGCGACCGCAGAATCATCGACGAAGAACACGTTTACGGTGCGCTCCGCACCGAGTGGTTCGATATGACCGATCGCCGCCTCGCCGAAGGTGTTGGCGAGCACGGTCTCGACATCGAGGATGGATACCAGCTTGCCGTCGGGCAATTCGGTGATCGCGGTTATGTAGTTGTGCGCGTCGCCCGAGACATTGTCCGGCGAGCGCACACGGTCCCAGTCGACGCGGATGATCCGGTCGACTTCGTGCACCAGGAAGCCGAGTGTCCGCTTGCTGTACTCGGTCACCATCATCGAGCCGCCCAGTTCGCCGGAGCCGTTGTCCAGCATCAGGATCTTGCCGAGCGACAGCACCGGGATAACGTTGCCACGCAACGAGATCAGGCCCTCGACGCCGGTCGGCATGTTTGGCGACTTGGTGATGAAGGGGGTCCTGGAGACCTCTCTCACCTTGAATACGTTGATCCCGAATGTCTCGCAGGTACCGAGTGAAAACAGCAGTATCTCCATACGGTTGGAGCCCACCAGCTGGGTGCGGCCATCAACCGCATCGAGAAGGGTGTTGTCGGCGCGTTCCATCTTTCTTCTCTCTTGGCAACTCACACTGCAGCGTCGACCGACGCGCCGGCGATCCGGCGGCGCAGCGTCTCGGCGAGCCGCTGTGGTTCAAATTTTGGAACATATTCATCAACCCCCACCGAGCGGCCGAGTTGCTGGTTCGACATCCCGGACAGTGACGAATGCATGATCACCGGGATCCCTTCGAAGCGCGGATCGGACTTGACCAGCTTGGTCAGGATGTAGCCATCCATTTCGGGCATCTCGACGTCGGTGAGGATCAACTGCACCATGTCGCGTACCCTGCGGCCGGAGTTCTCGGCGAGCTTGGCAATTCGCTGCAGTTCATCCCATGCAGCGCGGCCATTCACCGCTGCTACGGAACGTGCGCCGAGAACCTTCAGGGTGCGCTCGATCTGCTTGCGGGCGACCGACGAGTCATCCGCGTACACCACCGTCACATCCTTGTCCCGCAGCGGCTCGATGCTCAGGAAAAGATGCTCGTCGTCATGGCGAGTGGTCTCGGCGAGCACCTTCTCGACGTCGAGCATCATGACCAGGCGATTGTCGCCAAGCTCGGTCACGGCGGTGACGAGTCCGCCCAGGTTAGCGGTCATCATGTCGGGCGGTACGCGCATCTGCGCCCAATCGAGCCGCAGGATGGTGTCCACGGCCTCGACCAGGAAACCCTGGGTGTGCCCGTTGTACTCGGTGACGATCATGATCTCGCGCGCCGAGTCGCACGCCATGCCCGCGTAGCGCCCCAGGTCGACCACTGGGACCAGCGCTCCGCGCAGGCTGACCATACCCTCGACAGCCGACGGCATATCGGGCGCAGCGGTGATGTTCGGCGTGCGCATGACCTCGCGCACCTTGAACACGTTGATGCCGAAAGTCTCACGACGCCCGGTACGCGCATTGATACCCAGGGAGAAGAGAAGGATCTCCAGTTTGTTGGTGCCCGCCAGGCGGGTTCGCGCATCGATGTTCTTGAGCAGGTCGGACATTCAATCTCTCCGTCGGCAAGCGCTGGCAAGGCATGGCAGCGACCCCGAAACTTGATCTGGAGGAATTAACGGCAGGGTACCGATCGACTTGAAAAGTTTTTCCACCCCCCAGGGCAGACGCACGACGCACGCCCACAACCCGAATGCTCGGAACCCGCGCGAAGCGATGAAGCCCGTCGGCCGCCGTGGCGCGTCGCACGGCGCAAGGCGCAAGGCGCAAGGCGCGCAAGAGGGGTAGCCGGCACTGCCACGAGCCACGCCGCAGGACCCGCGTAGCGGTGGCCGCAACCCTGGTTGGGCGATGAGGGCGTGGCAAACACAAAGCGACCCGCACTGGGCGGGTCGAAAACGGACGCAGGAAGAAGGGAGGGGAGCCTACGCCCGGTAACCGATCCGGAATCCGCCCCAATGGCGCCCGGAAACATAAACGGGGGATGAGATGTCGTGCATGATCTCGCCGGTATCGCGGCGATAGGTCTGGATCAGGAAGGGCAGTTCATGGCTGCCGCATTTCCTGCCGACCGGATCGTCGAAGATGCGCTTGGTCCTGTTGCCGACGAAGTCGGTATCGTAGTCGCCGGTGAGCGCCTTGCTGAAACACTTGTTGTGGGTCGGCACATAGCCACGCCGATCACAACCGATCGCATAGACGACGTGCGGGTTGTTCTCCAGCAACGGCTCCTGCACCTTTGGAAAGAGCTGGTCGGTAAGCGCATCGAAGGCGGTCGAGTGTTTCTGCGGGCGGGTGTTGGCGATCGGCTCGTAGCGGTCGCTGAACAGTCGCGACAGGTCGGTCTGGCCCCGCGCGACAGCTTCTTCGAGCAACTTGCCGATCGCCAAGGCCGCCTTCTGGGCCATCTCGGGCATGCGCTCATGCAGCGCGATCGCGCCCTCGCCCGCCACGCCAAGGCGAAATACGTTGCTGATCTCGTGCAGGTTCGCGGCGAGACTCTTCAGGCCCTGGGCCTCGGCGAGCGTACTCTCCGCCTCCCGCGAGTTCCGGCCGACCATGTCGATGATCTGGCGAACGTGCTCGGAAACCGCCTCGGCCTCGCGGCTCTGCTGCTCGATGGCCGTCGCCATGCAGGCCACGTTGTCCATGGTCTGTCGGGCACCCGTGTTGATGTCGCCAAGCGAACTCGACGCGCGATCGGCCAGTGCCGCGCCACTTCGCGCCGTGTCGCTGCCCGCCTGGATCGCCTCCACGGCGCCGGCGGTCTCACCCTGGATCGCATCGATGAGCTTGCCGATCTCGCCGGTCGCACCCGAAGTGCGCTCCGCCAGCTTGCGCACCTCGTCGGCGACAACGGCAAAACCCCGGCCCTGCTCGCCCGCGCGCGCCGCCTCGATGGCCGCATTGAGCGCCAGCAGATTGGTCTGATCCGCAATCCCGCGAATCACCTGCACGATCCCGCTGATATCCTTCGAGCGGTCACCGAGCGCGCCGATCAGACCCGCCGACACGCTCACGGAAGAGGCGATTCGCCTGATCTGCTCGGATGCTTCGGCAACCACTGTCACGCCTTCATCCGACAGGCACTGCGCCCGACGTGCATTCTCGGCGGTCAACTCCGAATGTCGCGACACCGACGAAACCCCCGCACTCATCTCGTCAAGCGCTCGCATCGTGCCGTCGGCGGCGCGGCGCTGCTGGGTCGAGCCTTCGGCCACGTGGCGCGCATGCTCGGAGAGCTGCTCCGCGGCCGAAGCGACCCGCCGGGCATCGAAAATGACCTTGCCAACGATCCCCTGGAAGTTCTCGACAAGCTGGTTGAAGCTGTGGGCCAGGGCGCCCAGCCCCCCCCGATTCACCGGAAGGCGCTGCGAAAGATCCCCGCTCATGCGCATGGCTTCGACATGCTCGCAAAGCAGGCGCACTTCGGCGACGAACAACACCTTCGAACAAAACAGGGTGGCGATCGACACCGTTACAGCAACCAGCAGGGCACCGATCGCAAGCGCCGCACCTGCGGTCGCGTCTGCCGCCAGTGCAGCGCCCGCGGCACCCAGACCCGCCAACAATCCGATTCCGATGACCGGCACCAACTTCATTGATTCGCCCTCCAGACGAGCAGCAGGCGCCCCACTCCGTCAATGTCGCGACGGACACGCCCTGCGATGTTCACCGCTATCGGCAAGCACCGGCATTCCTTGAATGGAACGGCCGCCCCCGACATGCCCGCAGAAAGGGCGGCGCCGAATTTCCCTGAGGCGGAGTCTCAATCCACGATGTTGAAAAGCTTCGCGAAGTTGGCAATCTCGAGGACCTGCTTGACGCTCCCACCGGCACGAAGCAGGTTGATCGCCCGGTTCCCCGCACGCCCCTTGTCGCGCAGCATCAGCAGCATCCCCAGCGCGGAACTGTCAAGGTAGGTCACTTCGGCCAGATCAACCCCGATCGAGGTGACCTCGGGCAATGACAATGCCTTGTCCACCGCTTCTCTGAAATTGCGATGCGCGTTGAAATCGAATCGCCCGCTGAGCCGCATCAGGGCCGAATCACCCACTTTCTCGACAACCGTATCCATGTCACCAATCCTCTTCATGAAACAAATCGCTTTACTTTGCCTGACCGCTGCGGGTCAGCCAGCCATTCACCCCGACAGCGACGTCGTCCTGGCCAGGCGAACCATGATGCGAGCAGAAATATCGCCCAGCGATGCAATCTCGCACGCGGCCCCGATGGCCGCCGCTTCGCGCGGCATGCCCCACACTACCGAACTCTCCTGATCCTGTGCCAGCGTCCACGCACCGCGCTTGCGCAAACTCAACAGGCCTTGCGCGCCATCCTTTCCCATACCCGTCAGCAACACCCCCAGCGCATTCGCGCCAAGCAAGGGCGCCGCCGACGCGAACAGCACATCGACCGAAGGACGATGCCGGTTTACCGGCGGGGTCGCGGACAGCTCACACTGCATTACGGTCCCGAGGCGCCCCAACTTTAGGTGCGAGTGGCCCGGCGCGATGTAAGCAGTGCCTGCCATGAGCCGCTCGCCGTGCTCGGCCTCCTTGACACGCAGGGCGCAAAGGCTGTCCATCCGGCGGGCGAAGGACGCAGTGAACATCTCCGGCATGTGCTGGACCAGCATCAAGGGCGGGCAGGCCTCGGGAAGGCGCGACAGCACCTCCTTGATCGCCTCGGTCCCGCCCGTCGAGGCACCTATGAGGACGACCTTTTCGCGCAGCACGCGCTCCGGCAACGCAGAGCCCCTCACGCCCCCGGCGCTGGCCTCCGGCCGTGCCGGCATGTGCATTGCAAGTCGCTTGCGGGCATGAAAGGCGGCAATGATCTTTTCACGGATCTCGCGCGCCTGTTCGCCGATCTGCAAGGAAGAGCCAGGCTTGGCGAGGAAATCGACCGCCCCGAGTTCGAGCGCGCGCAGGGTTGCCTCCGAACCACGCTCGGTGAAACTCGAAATCATTACCACCGGCATCGGGCGCAGACGCATCAGGCGCTCAAGAAACTCGATCCCGCCCATGCGCGGCATCTCGACATCCAAGGTCAGCACATCGGGGTCAAGCGATTTGATCAAGTCCCGTGCCACCAGCGGATCGGCCGCCACGCCAACCACTTCGAGCCGCGGGTCGGAATCTATGATCTGCGTCAGCAGTCCCCGCATCACGGCGGAATCGTCGCAGATCAGCACCCGAATCGTCATGATCGCTGCCCCAGGCTGGGGGCGTCGAAATCGCTGGACGCCGGCTCCAGGCGCAATCGCGCTTCATACTCGCGCTCGCGACTCGCCACGGTATCGTTCTGCATCGAGATCAGCTTCTTCACCAGCACCCTTCCCTCGACGGGGAAAAAGTACACCTTGCGCGGATAGATGTCGCCCAGGTCCTGGGCGGCAAGGCGAATACCCTCGCTGGCGAGAAAACGAAGCACGAACCGTGCATTGTGATCGCCAACCTGGCTCGATGCCAGTGAGGCCATGACCCTTCCGCCGCCAAACACCTTGGCCTCCAGCTTATCGCGACGCGCGCCGAGCTGGACGAGCCGCTCCAGCAGCAATTGCATTGCATGCGCACCATAGCGCGCCGACGCTGACGGCAGCGCCGACTCGCCGTTCGCGCTCTGCGGCAACATGAAATGATTCATCCCGCCGATGCGTCGCTCGGGATCGCGGATACAGGCAGCCACACAGGAACCCAGCACCGTGACCAGCACCATGCCCCGGTCGCTTGCGAAATACTCGCCCGGCAAGACCTTCACGGCTTCGCAGCCAAAAATGCGGTCGAAGTATTGGTTTCCGGCAAGTTGCCCGGGCGCGGCGGCCTTATCCTGCCCGGGCATCGGCGCGCTCGTAGACGGTTCGGCCCAGCGAACGGAACAGGTCGGCGGCATGCATGAAACTCTCCGAGTGACCGGCGAACATCAGCCCGTCCGGATGCAACAGCGGCACGAAGCGTCGCAAAATGCCATATTGGGTTGGTTTGTCGAAATAGATCATCACATTGCGGCAGAAGATCGCATCCAGCGGCTGGCGCAGCGGCCAGTTCTGCTCGAGCAGGTTGATCCGCTGAAAGCGAACCAGGCGTTGCAGCTCCGGCGCTACGCGGGCGAAGCCCGCCTGGCTGGCGGTCCCCTTGAGCATGAATTTCCGGACGCGCTCCGGTGTGAGCCGCTCGATGCGCTCGAGTGAGTAGATCCCTTTTTGCCCATGCGCGAGCACAGTGGTGTCGATATCGCTGGCGAGGATCTCCACCGGCGGCGTCATCGACCCGAAGGCTTCGCATGCCGTCATGGCGAGCGAGTACGCCTCTTCGCCGGTCGAGGCGGCCGCGCACCAGATGCGGTACGGGCCGCGCGATGTAGCGCGCTTCATGTGCCTGGCCAGGATCTCGAAGTGATGCGCCTCGCGAAAGAACGAGGTGAGATTGGTAGTCAGCGAATTGACGAAGATCTCCCACTCGCTCCGGTCGTGCTCGAGGCGCTGCAGATATTCGCCGAAACTGTGCACGCCGGTGGCCCGCAGGCGCCGCGCCAACCGGCTATAGACCATGTCCTGCTTGGCGCTGGAAAGCGCGATGCCCGCGTGCTCATGGATAAGCTTGCGGATACGCTCGAAATCGGCGCCGGTGAATACGAACTCACGGTCGCACGGCGTGCCCATGTGCAAGGCGGCCCGCCGCAACTCCCGGCTCGCCGCCGTGGCGGGCGAGGTAGCGGCGCTGTGGCGATTGCCCCCGACATCGGTCTCGGCGGACGCGCTGCCGAAAGGACGCGCTGGTCTGCGCGGAATGCGGTTGTCCACGCTCAAAACTCCTCCCAGTCATCCTCACCGAAGACCGTGCCCTTGCCCACTCGGACCTTGGGAAGCGGCGAGCGAACACCCCGCAGATTGCGCTCCCGCAGCGGTAGCGGCGCCACCTTGGACGTAGCCGGCACAGGCCTCAGGGGCGCCTCCAGACGTTGCCCGCCAGGCAGTTCCCGGTCGCCGATGTTGAACATCGACACCGACAGCACCAGGGCATGCGCCTGTCCCTCCAGGCTCTCGGCCGCGGCCGCGGCCTGCTCAACCAGCGCGGCGTTCTGCTGGGTCACTTCGTCCATCTGGCCGACCGCCTGCGCGACCTGCGCGATACCGAGACTTTGCTCACCGCTGGCCTCCGCGATACTGGATACGAAGCCTGACAGACGCTGGAAATTGGCCACCATCTCGCCCATGGTGAGACCGGCCCGGTCGACCAGCCCGGCGCCTCCCTCGACACGCTCGACAGAGTCCGCGATCAACTCCTTGATCTCCTTCGCGGCCTGCGCGCTGCGCTGCGCGAGGCTGCGTACCTCGGCCGCCACGACTCCGAATCCGCGCCCCTGCTCGCCAGCCCGCGCAGCTTCCACGGCAGCATTGAGCGCAAGGATATTGGTCTGGAAGGCGATCGAATCGATGACGCCGATGATGTCCGAAATCTTGCGCGCGGCGGCCTGGATCTCACCCATGGTGGCGACCACGTGGCGCATCATCTCGCCGCCCCGCTGGGCCACCTCGTTCGATTCGAGCGCCAGGGTGCGGGCTTCGAGCGCGTTATCGGCGTTGTTCTTCACCGCCGCGTTGATCTCCTCCATCGAGCTTGCGGTCTCTTCCAGCGAGCTCGCCTGCTGCTCGGTGCGGGCCGACAGATCAGCGTTGCCGGCAGCGATCTCCCGCGCCGCGAGGTCGATGGCATCGGCCCCCGCCTTGATGCTCAGCACCAGCTCTCGCAAGCGTTCGACGGAAGTGTTGGTGTCCTCGCGCAGATGCGCGAAGGTCCCCTTGTGATCCGAGGATATCTTCTCGGTCAGGTCACCGCGGGCGACCGCGTTGAGTACGTTCGCGATATCCGACAGACCGCTGGAGACCGTGTCCATGAGCGCATTCATCCCTTCGGCGAGCTGCAGGAAGAAGCCTGATCGACCGGCAAGCGCGAGCCGCTGGCCAAAGTCCCCGTTCGAGGCCGCCTCGACCAGCGCGGTGATTTCGCGCTCGGCAGCGGCTTCATCGGTACGGTCGCGCCATACTCCGACCGAGCCGAGCCGATTGGCCGCGGCGTCAAAGATCGGGCTGGTGGTCAGCGCATACAGTCGTTCGCCGATCTCGATCTCCGAGCTTTCCGGCGCCGGAAGACGTGCAAGACGCTCGACGGCAGCCCGTGGATCGTCGTAGAACACGCCGATCGACGAGCCCACGAAGGTGGCCGCGGAGAAGTCGGGGATCCGCTTGCGGATCACCGCCTCGTCTCGCGCCAGGGTCGCCCGCAGGGCCTTGTTGGCGTAGATCACGACCCCATCGTTGTCGGCAATCCGCACGCAGGTGCTCACCGCGTCGAGCGCTTGCAGAATACGCGCGCCCTCATCCGCGACACGCCGCTGTTCGGCGGACTCGAAGCCCATGCGCACCTGCATTGACTCGAGGGACTGCATCAGACGCCCAAGATCGTCGCCACGCGAAGTGTCGATATGGCTGTCGAAGCGCCACTCGGCGAGGGCGGCAAAGACCTCGCGAACCCGCCCCAGCGGATGGAGTATCCGCCGCGCCAGCACCAAGCTCATGACGATCGCAAAGAGCCCGGCCAGCAGCACGGAGGCGATCACCTCCGCCCTCACGGTCCGATACTGTGCCAGTGCTCCCGCATACTGGGCGTTGGCCTGCTCGATCTGGTGCTCCTGGAGCTGGCTGGCGGCGGCGAGGGTGTCGGCCATGGCCGGATTGATCATCGTCAGCAGGGTGCGATTCGCATCGTCGAACTCCGCGCCGGCAAGTGACAGCAGCGCCGGCCCGAAGCCGTTGTGACGCAGATCGTCGAGCATCTGCGCCAATCGATCGCGCAGCATCCGGTGTTGCTGATCGAGCCCTGGCTGCCCCGACTCGAAGCGGTTCCAGTAGCCGTCGGCCTGCGCGAGCAAGCCGCGGGCACGCTCGATGTGGGTGGCCGTGCTGTGTTGATGCATCACGCTGAAGGGGTTGGCCGGATCGTGCTGCAGCGCGAGCATGACCTCCGCGCGCGCCTCCGAGATGCGCTTGACCAGTTCGGCGATCTCGACGGTCGGCTCGAAGCGCCTGGCGACGAAGGTTTCGAGCTGTCTGCTGGTGTCGGAGAGAGCCAGCAGCGCCACGCCGCCGATCAATACCATCAGCGCCACCAGCAGGCCCATGCTCAGGGCAAGCGCCCCGCGCACCCCGAGGTTGCGCAGACCGCGAAGCGCAGCCGCCGCGAGCCCGGAGCGCACCACCTGGCCCTCGCGAATGCTCAGCCCCTGCCCCTTGCCCTCGCGTATTCGCCGATATGCACGCTCCACCGCTGCGACCGTGTCGCGATCCGCGCGCCGGCGCACTGACATGTAGCCGACCACGACACCGTTCTCGCACAGCGGCGATATATGCGCCTCGACCCAGTAGAAGTCGCCGTTCTTGCAGCGATTCTTGACGTGACCGACCCACGAACGGCCCGCCTTGAGGCTGCGCCACAGGTCCTCGAAGGCCTCCTGCGGCATGTCGGGATGGCGCACGATGTTATGCGCATGGCCGAGCAGTTCGCTCTCGCTGAAGCCGCTGATCTCGACGAAGTCGCGATTGGCATAGGTGATCACGCCCTTGAGATCGGTCTTGGAGACGATGCTCTGCGACTCGCCGACCTCGCGCTCCGTGCTGGTCACCGGCAGGTTGATCTTCATGAATGCTCCGGGGCTTGCCATGCCCGGTTGTTGTTCGTTCGGGCCTTCAAAACGCTTCCCACTGGCCATGGGCCGCCAGCCCGACGCCTGACGTGCGTTCAAGCTTCCCCAGGGCACCGGCACGGCGGCCAGAACCGGGCTCATGGCGAGAGGCTGCCGCCGCGCGAGCCGGCCCGGCGGGCTGGACGGGCTTGGCGGTACCGCTTCCATAGCGCAGTTTGAGTCGCCGCAACTCCTCGACGGTTCTTTCCGACAGCTTAGAAAACTCCTGCAACAACAATGTGTTGGCAGCGCTGCGATCGCCACGCTCGAAACGTCGCACGACCTCGGCCGCAGTGCGATGAAAGTCGCTGTGACAACGGCGCAGGCTCGCATAGATCGGGTCGGCTCCGAGCGTGCCGCCCGCGCCATGCAACCAGCACCCAAGCGCGCACCGGTCATCGCGGCCGACGATCGCGGGATCGGGGCGTTCCGCCCTGCCGGCAAGGAAGCGGCCAAGCGTCTGCTTCCATTGCAGGTGGCTGTCGATCGCGGCGTCGAAATCGAGCCCATCGATGGGTTTGTCCAGGCCTTCATGGCCTGCGAGCCTGAAAGCCGACGCTCTGGCGCACAGCGCTTCCGACTGCTCGCGCAGCCGCTGCGCAGCCCCCGAGGACTGCTCGAGCAGGGTCTTGTTCCGCTGCATCGTGCAGTCCATCTCCCCCACCGCATGGGTAAGCTGCGCGATTCCGCTGCTCTGCTGTCGGCAAGCGTCGGCAATCCCGGAAAGCAGCCCCGAGAGTCGCTGGACGTCCGCCACGACCTCGTTCATCGTCATGCCGGTATCGTCGACCAGCTTGCAGCC
>JACKMC010000004.1 GCA_024235595.1 Zoogloeaceae bacterium
TCTGCCAAAAAATAGCTCGAGCCTCTCAGTCATCACTGAATACAGCCCCGCCGCCGGTGTAGTTTTCGAAGCGTGTGCTCTCACCGATGAAGGTCAAGCGCAGGGCGCCCGTTGGGCCATTTCGGTGCTTGCCGATGATCAGTTCGGCAGTGCCCTTGTCAGGCGAGTCCGGGTTATAGATCTCGTCGCGGTAGATGAACATGATGATGTCCGCGTCCTGCTCGATGGCGCCGGATTCACGCAGATCCGACATCACCGGGCGCTTGTTGGGACGCTGCTCGAGGCTTCGATTGAGCTGCGACAGCGCCATGATCGGCACATGAAGTTCCTTGGCAAGCGACTTTACCGAACGGGATATCTCGGACAACTCCGCTGCGCGGTTGTCGCTCTGCTTGAGTGAAGTCATCAGCTGAAGGTAGTCGATGACGATCAGACCGAGCTTGCCGCACTGTCGATAGAGTCTGCGCGCCCGGGCCCGAAGGTCCGTGGGATTCAAGCCTGGCGTTTCGTCAATGTGAATCGGCGCGTCGTGAAGCTTTCCGAGTGCGTATGTGAGGCGCTGCCATTCGTCGTCATTGAGCTGACCGGTCCTGATCCGATGCTGGTCGAGCCGCCCCACCGAGGCAAGGAAACGCATCGCCAACTGCGTTCCGGGCATCTCCATTGAAAAGATCGCGACCGGCAAGTGGGCCTCGATCGCGACATGCTCGGCAATATTGAGTGCCAGCGTCGTCTTCCCCATACCCGGGCGCCCCGCGACGATGATCATGTCCGTCGCCTGCAGACCGGAGGTCTTGGCGTCGAGATCGACCAGCCCGGTAGGGATACCCGTGATCTGCGAGGGATTGTCGCGGTCGTAGAGTTCCTGGATGCGGTCCACCACCTGCCCGAGTATCGGCTGGATGGGAACAAAGCCACCAGTACTGCGCGCCCCCGCTTCCGCGATCTCGAAGACCTTGGCTTCCGCTTCGTCGAGGAGGGTTTTAGCGTCCTTGCCCGATGGTGTCAGCGCACTCGATGCAATGTCGTCGCCCACTGAGACGAGTTTGCGCAGGATGGCTCGCTCGCGAACGATTTCGGCGTAGCGCCGGATGTTCGCGGCCGAGGGGGTGCTGTTCGCGATTTCCCCAAGATAGGCAAGACCACCGGCCTGCTCGGCTTCGCCATTCTTCTCCAACGACTCGAACACGGTCACCACGTCAGCGGGTTTTCCAAGTTCGATCAAGCGAGAGATGTGCTTGAAAACGCGGCGGTGATCGTCACGATAGAAATCGACCTCCGAGATCAGGTCTGCGACGCGATCCCACACCGTATTATCGAGCATCAAGCCGCCAATCAGTGACTGCTCGGCCTCGATCGAATGCGGCGGCAGTTTCAGGGCTGCGAGCTGTGGATCGCTCGCTGCATTAGCTGGACGACGGGGAGTGGACATGAATTTGGAGTCTGAGAAGTTCGGAATCTTGAAGCACAAAACAAAAAGGCTGCCCATCGGCAGCCTCTTTGGCAATAGCTAATTGCGCTTACTGCTCGCCGAGTACCGATACGGTGATCTCGACCGTTACGTCGGAGTGCAGCGAAACCGGCACTGCGGTATCTCCAACGGCCTTGATCGGACCCTCGGGCATGCGCACCTGGGCCTTGTCGAGGCTGAAACCCTGGGCTTCCAGCGCTTCGGCAACATCGGCATTGGAGACCGAGCCGAAAAGACGACCGTCCATGCCCGCCTTGCGGGTGATCTGAACCATCAAGCCTTCAAGCTTGCCACCCAGTTCTTGCGCGGCGGCGAGTTTCTCGGCCTGAATGCGCTCGAGCTCGGCACGACGTGCCTCGAACTCGGCCATGTTCGAACTCGTCGCACGCTTGGCCATGCCCTGAGGAATCAGGTAATTGCGGGCATAGCCGTCCTTTACCTTCACTACATCGCCGAGGCCACCGAGGTTTGCCACCTTGTCGAGAAGAATGATTTGCATTGTTCGGTCCTCTCTTACAGGTGCAGATCGGTGTAGGGCATCAGAGCCAGAAAACGCGCACGCTTGATAGCGGTCGTCAGTTGGCGCTGATAGCCAGCCTTGGTACCGGTGATACGCGCCGGCATGATCTTCGCGTTTTCGGTGACGAAGTCCTTGAGCAGATCGACATCCTTGTAATCGATTTCCTCAATCTTCTCAGCCGTAAAGCGGCAGAACTTGCGGCGCTTGAAGAGGCCACCGCGGCCACCACGATCATCACGACGTTTCGGTTTGAAAGCCATTTTCGTTTCCTTCCAAAATACTCAGTGTTTGTATGTGCAGAACCAGCGTGCGACTTCGCTTGTTTCTGGCTGCAACAAATCCATTGACCACAATCTTCGTTCCGGGCTTCACGATCTCGAGCATCTTCGCCATGTCGCCAACTGCAACGACTGGCACCTCACACAGGACATCGCGATCAAGACCGGATTCGAGCTGTCGAGACTCGTGTCGCAGGATTCCTGCAACGACCGGCACGCCGGCGGGAGTCAGTCTGCGTGGCTCAAGCTCGACTAGCTGTCCGGACAGAAGCAGTTGGTTTTGCCCGACCAATCGAGCGTTCAGGCGGCGGGTTGTTCAGCGTCCGATTTTTGTTCTTCGGTGCTTGCCGTCGTGAGCGACTTGGCCTTTTCTTCCTTCATCATCGGCGAAGGCGTGGAAACTGCCTTCTTCATCTTGACGGTGAGGTGGCGCAGCACTGCATCGTTGAACTTGAACGCATGCTCGAGTTCTGCCAGCGTTTCGCCGTCGCACTCGATGTTCATCAGGACGTAGTGGGCTTTGTGGATCTTCTGGATCGGGTAGGCAAGCTGGCGGCGGCCCCAGTCCTCAAGACGATGGACCTGCCCTTCACGCGAGGTGACGAGCGATTTGTAGCGGTCGACCATTGCCGGAACCTGTTCGGACTGGTCCGGATGAACGATGAAAACGATTTCGTAGTGGCGCATGTAATCCCCTTGTGGTTTTGCGTTGCACGGAAAGCTCCCCGGCATGCGTTCCGGTGGAGCAAGGAAAGCCGGGTAGTCTAATGCAGAACCGAGGTCACATGCAATCTGTCCGGATCGCCTCCTCGCGGCGCCGACCCGGACATGTACAAAAAGGCTTCAGTCCCTGGCCGGAACCATGATGTCGGCCTCGCCCTCGAGCACGACCTTGCCGCCGACGGTGCACACGGTGTCGAACTTGGCCTTGCGCTTCTCGGGCATGAGTTCCTTGACCGTCACGCGGGCAATGACCGTATCGCCGACCTTGACGGGGGCCTTGAACTTGAGGGTCTGCGAAAGGTAAATGCAGCCGGGGCCGGGGAGCTTGGTGCCGAAGACGGTGGAAATATAGCTGGCGGACAGCATGCCATGGGCAATGCGGCCCTTGAACATCGATGCACTGGCCAACTCGTCGTTGAGGTGCACCGGGTTCGTATCGCCCGAAACGCCCGCAAACAGCAGGATATCCGCGTCCGTCACGGTGTGACCGTAGGCGGCCGACATACCCAGCACGAGATCCTCAAAGGCGTAGCCGTAGAATTCGTCGAAGTTCTGGTTTTCTGTAGTCATGGAATCAGCTCCGGGGGAAATTGACGGGCAGCAACGATACCACCACGCCACACTGCAAGCTTGCGGGCACGCTCATGGCCAACATGCGCTGCAGTGCAGCATACAGGATACAACGGGCACCTCGGTATCTGCATCAGATCGATCGCGCATTGGTAGAAATCGTAGTGCCGTGGATTCCTACCGCTGCCCCGACACTGCGTGATTGTCCAGCGCCAGCGGATGCCGCCAGATTCCGGTCGAGTCAGGATGCCTGGCCGACACCAACCACACGTATCCCTTGTCCGCGGTTGCCACCACCTCCCTCCCGTTGTCCACCAGCGCGCAAACGCTTGGCGTGGGGACGATCCCCTGAAGTACGCCGTCCTTGCCCCAAAGGGCGGTGACGCCTGCGCTCGAGCAACTCACTGCGAAGCCCGAATCCAGGCACGCAATATCGCCTGCATAAGTGCCACAGCGCTTCAGCTGCGCCGCCCCGCAGCGTCCATAACGAAGGCTGCCACCGACGAGAAGCGCGAACAGTGGCCGCAAGGGCCCGCCCTCGTTCTGCAGCGCAACTGCAATCTCACCCGTGCGCGCTTCGGCCAGGTGACGGATGCTCATGTATCGGTCGGGCAGGCGGAACTGCTCGGTCACCGCGCCCGACAACGGATCGATCAAGGCAAGCGACGAGTCCATTGTGGCAAGATTGCGTTTCACGCGTCCCGTCTCGGGCAAGGTAAGAATGCCGCCGTTGGCAACGGCGAGACGCCCGCTTTCCAGCGCCTTGAGCGCGTGTGGTCCGATGCCACCTGAGGGCCAGGCGTCAAGGCGTTCGAGGCTCGAGGCGTCATAGACGCCGACCTGCCCGTCCCCGCTGATGAGATCCGTCTCGCTCGCAAAAATCCGCTCACCGGCCTGGTCGAAGGTGATGTGGCCCTCGAGCCTTACGCTGTCATCAGTATCGAATCGCGCCAGCAAACGTCCGGATGCCACATCCCAGCGGAACATGAACTGGCCGGGACGTCGGGCGACAACGACCGCCGAGCCATCGGCTGACGGATGCCAGAAGACATCGTGACCGCGCGCCGGCAAGTCCAGCGCCCGCGACGCCATGCCGAGCAAGCCGGCCCTGAACACACGAGGGCGGGTCAGCGAGTCGCTCCAGCAGGTCAGTAGCGAGGGCTCGCGCCGTGCCACCGTCGCCCGGGCCGGTAGCGCCGCGAGAATCAGCCCCGCAGGCAGTGCAGCGAGCAACTGGCGCCGACGCGCAACGAAATCAGTCCCCATCGCTTTCCCCGAATCCCACTGCGACCTTCAACTTGGTGGCCACATCCTCGGCAAGAAAATACTGCAGCTTCGCCAACTCGGTTGCCGCCTTGGCCGCGCTTGCGCGCCCATCTGCGGCACCCAGGTCGGACGGCAAGGTGCTGAACGCGCGCGCGCTCGCGCCGACAAGTCGCTCGAGCCCCTCCGCAAGCGTGAGCAAGCCGCGCCCCTGCAGCACCGCAACCAGCCCTGGCACGACGTCCCGGCCCAGCAACCCGACGCGCAGGGCGTCGAACGAAGCTTGCATCGAGGCGACGCTCTCGCCGCTGCGCCACGCATCGAAGGCCGGCGTCGGGCTGCTGCTCTGGAGCGGTTTCTCGAGAAACTTGGTGCGCAACACCTCGACACTTCCGATGAGTATGTTCACGCCATCAACGAGCAACTGCTTTTCCACCTCCGGCTCTGCATCGGCAAGGGAATCGGCCCAGTTCATCCACTCCTTCGAAACTGGCGCGACCGCTTCCGAGAGCTCCCTGGCCACCCAGGAGGCGTAGGCACATGCGGCCGCATCCTCGTTGATGCCTGCCCGAAGCGGGTCGAAAAGCAGGTATTCGAGCGCGGGCAGGCCCTTGGCCGTCACCCCGACCCTATCGAGCCTGACCTCCGCGGCGCCAAACTTGACGATGGAGGCTTCGATCTGCGCCGCGCGGGTGGGCCAGAAATCGATCTTCCGCAGCATCCTGCTCTCCAGCACCGGACCGAAAGGCAGGGGCGACACCCGTCGCAGCGAAAGCGCGGTTCGCTTCCAGTCGCTGCGAGCCGCTTGCAGCGCCTCCGCACCCGGCGAAGCGCAAACTCGCGCCGCGCTCGCGGCCAGATCGCGCGCCTCACCCGCAAGGCTTTCGTAACGCGGCGCCAGATAGGCGCGTGCCAGGGTAGCCATCCACTGCGATGGCGCGACGATGGGCGCGGGCGGCTCGGCCCGGGCAAGTGGACTAAGCACCGCAGCGATGAGCGCGACAAGCATCGTTGGACGCCACATCACAGGGACCTCACAAAGCGAACCAGGGCCTTGCGGTCGGCCTCGGGCATGTTCAGCACTCGGCCTTTCGATTGCTCGGCTTCGCCACCGTGCCACAGAATCGCCTCCATGATGTTGCGGGCACGGCCATCGTGAAGCAGAAATTCATGGCCGTTCACCGCGGGAATCAGCCCGATCCCCCAAAGGGGTGGGGTCCGCCACTCCTGACCGTTGGCCGCGAAATCGGGACGACCGTCGGCAAGACCGGCGCCCATGTCATGCAGCAGCAGATCCGTATAAGGGAAAATCGTCTGTCCCGACAGCTCCGGAAACGCTTCGAGCTGGCCGGTGAGGTGGCGCGGGACATGGCAGGAAGCGCACTGCGCCTCGTGAAACAGCTGTTTGCCCCGCAGCACCTGCGGATCGCGTACATCGCGCCGGGCAGGTACTGCCAGTGTGGTGGTGTAGAAGATCGTTCGGGCGAGCGCGCGCTCGTCGATATCGACGGAGGTTTCACCGCGCTGCGCACGCCACGCCGCCTCCTGCGCCAGGCGTTCAAGGCAGTCGGTCTGCGCGGGGGTGCATTCTTCACGCGGAAACCGAGTGGAGGTAATGCCCATGTCGCCGTTGAACGCGCTCGCTGTCTGATGTGCAACGCTGCCGACATTCGCCTTCCAGCCGAAGCGGCCAATGACCCAGGCCTGCCGAAACTGGTCCCAGACCCGGTTCGGCCTGCCGGAGATGCCCTCGCCTTGCCGAGCCTGGCGCTGCGCGATCGCGAGCAGGCTTTCCTCCGGAATCGCCTCCAGCAATCCGAGCCCGATGACCTGCGGCGCGATCCGGGGCGACACCATGACGGCCGAATCCATGGCACCGTAGGCCAGCGCATCGAAACCATAGACCGGCTTGCGCAGGACGAATTCCGTGCCATCGGCGAATCGTCCGGGGACCGCGTCGTAGCGAATTTCGACGCGAGCCTCGGCGTGCACGCCCGCCACCGCCGCATTGTTGAGCTGGCCGCCATAGCTCGGCTCGCCCACAGCACCGGCCCGGCCGCCGTCCCCCGGCACCGAGAGCCGCATCAACAGCCCCACCGGCGCTTCGACGTTCTGCGCATTCTCGACCCTTGGCGGTGCGCCACGTCCATCCAGGGTATGGCAACTCGCACATGCGCGGGCGATGAAATGCGGTCCCAACCCGTCGCGGCCGGTCGTCGAGGCCGGCGCCTCCACCCAGTTCTTCTTGAAGAACGAGTTGCCGATGAAAAACGCGCTCTGCCGATCGATCGAAAGATTGGCCGCCGGATGCGAGAACGCGTTCACACCTTCGTCGCCGACGGTAGTCTCGCCGCCCGCAAACTCTTCGCCAGGTTCGTAGGGCGCAGTCGTTTCAAGCCGCGCCGCCGCCACCAGCCCAGCGCTCGCCAGGGCGACACCCAGCACCGCAATTCTACTTAACATCATCGCATCCATTCCACGCTGTTGCAGCGTGAGCGCGAGGAGCCCGGCAAGTGCCGGCATGGCCACTTTCAACCGGTACAAACGCCTCAGCCATGAAGATCACTCGGGCACTGTGGTGGTGAGGCGCTTGATTCCCAGTGCCTGGGCAGCCTCGAGCAGCCCCCCCGTTTGGGTCTTGAGCGCGGCAACCGTCGCTTCGACCGCCTTGCGACCGTTGCTGCCAACCAGGATCGCCTGATCGAAGGGCGCCGGAATCGCCTCCGCCGCGCTCACCGCGGCATCCATCTGCACGTCCAACCTCGCCGCAACCGCCTTGTCGCGGCCAGCGACGAGATCCCGCAGGGACGGACCGGTGAGGCGGGTGCCGTCGGCACGCAGGTACTCGCCGCGCCACACGTTGCGGATCCCGAGCGCATTGTTCACCACATCGCGATGGGTATTGTCCGAGAAACACGAATGCTCATCCTCCTGGCTTTGCGAATCCAGGGCCACCTCGATCCGCTCACCGGCCAGTTCGCCTCGGCTGAGGATTCCCAGGGCCGAAACGATTCTCGGCAGATTTTCCGGCCGGGCGACGAAGCGGCTGCGGTAGTTCTGCGCTGACGGCGCCCATGCGGCCTCCAGCATGCTCAGGTCGCTGACCAGCAAATCGGTGACCACCTTCAGGTATGCGCGACGCCTGTCGGCATTCGCCGCCTGCCCATCGAGGAATTCCGTGTAGGCGCGATTGCCCGGCCCGTCGGATCGCCGGTCCTGGCCCCACAACAGGAACTCGATCGCATGCCACCCGGTTGCAATGTTCTCCTCACCATCCTTCTCGTTGAGCTCGGCGAGCGTTGGCGCATCGATCGCAACCGCGCGGTCATTGACGATCCCGCTGTGTGGATGGCCTTCAACGCCATCCACATAGGCCTCGTCCATGGGCCAGCCGTTTATCCGGCCCTCGGGTCCGCCTTCGCCATCGATCGGGCCACCATAGAAGCGAAACGCCTCGGTCTGGCCGTACCACTCGCGCCCTGCCAGCCACGCGAGACGCGCATCGGTCAACCCTTTCTCGCTGGGTGCGACGACGAATTCGTCCACCGCCTTCTGCAATCGTTTTGCGCCATCAAGTGTGTCGGCGTAGGCCGCATGAACGATCTCGCCGTACTGGACGAGCACATCGCCTGGTGTTACGGCTGGCGCGGCGAGGGCCGCGAACGACACCCCCGCGGCCAGAACGAAACCTGAAAACCATTTAACTGAACGCATCTGTCACTTCTCCGACAATCGACTCGGCCGCCGCCTGGAGCGGCCCGCACTCAAAACTCCCAGGCCACCCCCAGATTCGCGAAGCTTCGATCATTGCCACGGCCGATCGCACCCGAAAACTTCAGGCCATCGCGCAACTCGTAGCGCAGGCCGACGGCACGATCGGGAGACGAGTTTTCGGCACCATAGCTCTCGACGGTGCCATGAAGGGCTTCCGTGAAGGGCAGATCGAAACCAATGCCCCAGGTATTCGCTGCGCTGCCCGAGCCCTCTTCACGAGCCCATTCCCGGCCAACATTCAGATGGAGCAGCGGCCCGCCGGCAAAAGCCCAGCTCGCCAGACCGAGCAAGGATTGGACGTGAGCAGACGAATCCCCCACCGCATGCTCATTGCCATACTCGTACTTGAGCCCTGCGGACAAACCGGTCTCGGCTTGCAAAGGAACCCATTTGATGGCAGCCCCAAGTGCCCGAAGCGAGGCGCTTGGGGAGACGCTGCCATCGCGGGCGCGTGCGAAGGAGACTTCCACCTCGACGTTATCGATCGGGCCATAGCCCACCGCGCCTTCGAAGCCCCTGGTCTCGTCGTCCTTGCTCCAGCCAAACTCCAGCTTGGCATCGCCCCGCGTCAGTGTTCCCGCATCGTCCACAGACATCGGACGCTCGGCCCGCACGGCCGTGCCAGCGGTAGCCAGGGCCACAGTTGCAAGGATCAAACGAATCCTGCCGAAACCGATCTGCATGCACTTCCTCCTCAAAGAGGCTGGATAGTAATGCGAACCATTCGTATTCGCAAATAAAATTCGCGGCTTGGGCCTCTTTCCTGCAGATCCCGCTTTGCTGGAATCATCCGGTCATAGCGCGCCTGCGGCGTGCGACACCCTGGTTCGACCGGAACCACACAACGGCCGGCGCACATCCCTCCCGGACGCCCTCGTGGTGCGGCACACAGACACAGGCACCGCCGACACGGCCTATGGCAGGGCCGCAGCAGCACGTCCCCCGGCGACGGCGAGCGTTTCAGCGGCCGTCGCCGGGGCGGGATGAGAAATGGGGGCTAGACGCGACGCAGGTCGAAGCAGTAATCGCCGTACGCCTGAGCCCTCGCGCTGTACGGCGTGGGGAGCCCGAAAACGTCGACCTGCGCAACGACGACACGCTCGGCGCGGCGCCGGCGCGCCTCCTCCCGATCCTCGGGCAAGCCCGCATAGGCTTCGCCCTGTGGTTGCCAGTTGAAGACAGTAAGCTGCAAGGCTTCGAGCAGACGTTCGTGGGTCAGCAAGAGCTCGATCCGGTCCATCGCGGGCAAGTTCGGATGCAAGCCGTGAAGCGGAATGAAGCTGCGATAGCGCACGCCTGCCAGGCCCACCGACAGCGGGCCATCACATTCGGTCCGCAGCGGCACCTTGTAGCCATTGACCTGCAGCGCAAGGTCGGCGAGCTGCGCCGGGTCGCTGGCGCTGACACGCAGTTCGATACGTTGAGTACTGGCATCGACCAGCCGCGAGTCCGATGGTTGCTGGGTCGTGACATCGCCGATCAGCGGCCAGAATTCCTGCGCCGCCACGACCCGGATCGACAGTCCCGCCCATTCCAGGCTGCACAGCTCGCGCCGCGAATCGTCGAGCAGCAGGGCTTCGAGATGCGCGCCCAGACCCAGGCCATGACGCTCGAGATCGGCCAGCACCGCCCGCAGATCCTGGGCCAGATACCAGGGTAGCGCGAAACGGTTGTGGAGCTGAGAGCCCCAGTCGATGAGCGGCTCGTCATACGGAGCATGCATCAGACGCGCAACCACCGCACGCAGCAGTGCGGCTTCGGCAGAGAGCATCGCGGCATCCTGGGCCATGCGAAAGGCACGAAATTCGACCAGCCCGGCGAGCCCACGCGCCCCGAGGTAGGGATTCCACAGCTTCTCGATATTCAGTTCGCTGCGGTGGCTGTTGCCGGCCGAATCGGCCAGGAACGGGGCGAGGCTCGCCCAGATGAATTCGGGCGTGGGCGAAGCTTCGCGTTCGAGCTGCTCGAGCGCCAGATCGAGTTCGACCCGGCGCTCCTGCGGCCCCTCGTCGGCTCGCGGCGCCTGGCTACCGCTACCGATCGAATCGGGCGCCTGCCAGTACGACAGCGAAGGGTGGCGGTTGAAGTAGCGAACCAGCCTCGGCAACAGATGCGGCTCGACGAAAAACGGGCTGAGCTCGGCCGACGGGCCACCGAGGGTCAGCTGGCCACCACCGCCCGAGTCGGCCTCGCCTCCGTTGTAGTGGAGCCGATAGGGACACAGGCCGAGATCCTCCGCCGCGGCAAACAGCGCCGCGTTACTCAGGTAGAAAGCATCGAGGCTGCTGGCTGGAGCAAGATTTGCCTCGATCACTGCGGGGTCGGGGGTCACGCTGGTCCAGCTCACGCTTCCATCGACCGGTGGCGGATGGCCGCACAACACCACCCCGGCCAGTCCCGCGGCGGCCGAAGCCTTGCCCAGCACCCGCAACAGCTCGCAGTAGCGGACGGGGTCCGTGACCGCTGGCAACTCGATCACCGGCCAGCCGCCCTGCTCTTCCGGAAGCAGCTCGAGGAGCAGCAACAGCGTGCCGGCCTCGGCGAGCTCGTCGCGCAAACCCTCGGGGGGGATCGGACCCGAGTGAACGGACGGCCGGCCGAGCAATTCCGCGGGAAGCGCTGCGGGCGTGCGCCCTTCGATGTCCACGTGGATGAGCAAGCGCAGGGTCGTGTCACCCACCTGGTCGCAGCCTTCGGCCTTCCAGCCCTGTACTTGCGCGGCTTCGAGCAGGCAACGGCGAAGCACCTCCAGATCGACCCCCGCACAGGGCGAGCTCGACAGCCAGGGATCCGGCGGCCCCTGCCACACCGGCGCACCGTCACGGCGGGAGTAGACGCCGAAACTCCAGCGCGCGCGCTCTTCACCGGGGTACTGGCGACCGAGTGTCCTGAGCACGGCACAACCCGGGATCGTCTTCGAATAATCGCGCAACAACTCGCTGGCGCGTGTCTCCTTTTCACCGCCGAGGGCCATGTGAAGCCACTCGGCCGACTCGGAGCAGCGATCTGTGAACGTGGGCTCCGCGCCCACCCAGATTGCGGCGCCCAGTGCGTCTATGCGGGCGTCCAGATCGCGCAGCGCCGCAAGCGTATCGTGATCGGGGCCGCGCTTCGTATTCATCATCTCAAGGTTCCCTGGCGCCGATGTGCGCCCGCATTCAAAAAAGCTGGTTATCACCGGGCCGAATCGCGCGATGAACATCGATCGGAGCTATGCAATCAATTTTCATGCCACCCGGCATCCAAAGCCATGCGTCGCGAGGACACCGCAATTCTGACAGAAGCGCACGATGCGCAAGCCACATCCGGGTGCAGGAGAACGAGCCGCGCACCGCGATGGAGCGCGACCTGCCTTTTTGATGCCGGTGACCTGACCTCTTCGTGAGACCCCAGAAGCAGCGCCTCACGCTTCGCATTTCCCGTCCGGGACGGGCGCTGCGCGGCGAAATCCCGCGCAGCGCCCGCGTCAGCCGCGCAGCGGGCGAGGCCGCTCCCGCTCGGTGGTCTCGGCCTCGCCCATCAGCCCGGAGGCACGCAGCACCCGCCGCTCCACCGCTGTGCGTTCCACCGCCGCAGGGCCGCCACTGACGAGCGTGAAGCAGCGCCGGGCGCGAGTGATTGCGGTATACAGCAGCTCCCGGGTCAGGATCGGATTCGGCCGGTCCGGCAGCACCATCGCCACATGCGCAAACTCCGAGCCCTGCGACTTGTGCACCGTGAGTGCAAAAACCGTCTCCACCGATTGCAGGCGACTCGGCAACACCCATTTCACTCCCGCTGCTCCGTCAGCCGCAGGAAACGCGACCCGCAGGTTCGGGGCGCCATCTCCGGCCGCAGGCAGCGGCAAGGCAATGCCGATATCCCCGTTCATCAAGCCGAGTCCATAGTCGTTCCGGGTGACCAGCACCGGGCGGCCCGGGTACCACTCGCGCGCCGGCAGGATCAGGCCCTCGGCAACGAGCGCCTCGGCAATCGAGCGGTTCAGCCCATCCACGCCCCAGCGTCCGCGCCGCACCGCGCACAGCACCTGGAACGCAGCATGCGCGGCCAGCACCTTGCGCGCCCAGGCGTCGACCTGACCCGCCTCGGCGTGCGCCGCGGGCCGATCGCGGGCCATGAGCTCGAGATAGTGCCGGTAGCCCTTGCGATCATCCGTCGCCAGGCCCGTCGTGTGGCCATCCACCACGAGAGCGTGGAACGGCGCATCGGACGCCCCGCCGACGGAGACGAAGACAAGGTCCTGGTGTGCTTCGGCGCGAACCCGCTCGACCGCCGCAAACACGCCCGCGTTCACCGCCGCAGCCAGCCGGCCGATGCCACTTTGCGATCCGAAGCGGTAGCTGCGGCGCAACATCACCACCGCCTGATCGAGCGCGCGCCCCTCATCGTCAATCAATTCCGCGGCGACGGCGGTGCCGGTGGCGCGCCGCAACCACTCGCAGGTCGCCGGCTTGAAATGCCCCTTGTCCGCGCGACGGCAAAGCTCGCCGAGCACCGCCCCAGCCTCGACCGAGGCGAGCTGATCCTTGTCTCCGAGCAGGATCAGCCGCGCCTGGGCCGGCAGCGCCGCGAGCACCGCCGCCATCATCTCGAGGTCCACCATCGAGGCTTCGTCGATCACCAGCACATCGACCGACAAGGGGTTGCCGGCGCGGTGCCGAAAGCGGCGAGAGTCCGGCCGGCTGCCGAGCAGCCGGTGGAGCGTGCCGACCGTAGTGGGGATCGCCGCGCGCACCGACTGTGCGCCCGGCAATGCGTCGAGGCCAAGATCCTTCACGGCGCCGGCAATCGACTCGCCCAGTCGCGCCGCAGCCTTGCCGGTCGGCGCCGCGAGCCGGATCCGCAGGGCTCGCCCGCCCCCGTCCAGGGCCTGTGCCTGCAACAGCCCCAGCAGCCGCACCACGGTAGTGGTCTTGCCGGTGCCGGGTCCGCCGGTGATCACCGCAAAACGGTTGCGCGCCGCGATGGCGCAAGCGAGCTTCTGCCAATCGACCGCGCCATCCGCGCCGCTGGGAAAGAGCACCTCGATCGTCGGGCGCAGCGACTCGGGCGATATGTCATCCGCGGCGCTCACCGCGAGCCGGGTTTCGATGCCACTGCGCACCGCCTGCTCGTAGCGCCAGTATCGCCGCAGGTAAAGCCGGCCACCGGTCAGCACCAAGGGCGTGTCACCGGCGCCATCGCCAACCAGCACCGGACAATCGAGCGCCGCAAGCCAGGCCTCGAGGGTAAGCCCGGCAAGCACCTCTCGCGGCAGGTCGGCAGCGGCGAGCGCATCCGCGTCGCCCTCGGGCGGCAGCGACAGCGCAAAGGCGGGATCCGCGAGCGTGGCGGCCAGATCGAGACAGACATG
The DNA here is from genome assembly GCA_024235595.1 of Zoogloeaceae bacterium. Lineage (GTDB taxonomy): Bacteria > Pseudomonadota > Gammaproteobacteria > Burkholderiales > Rhodocyclaceae > Cognatazoarcus. Next base: position 13,953 of record JACKMC010000004.1, read on the forward strand.
GCCGCGTCCCAGCTGGTGGCTGGCGAGCGCAGCGGCGAGGATGAGCAAGGGGTCGGCAGCGGCCACCTCGCGCCACAGGAAACCTGCAAAGGCCGCATCCAGGCTCCGCAGCCAACCGCGTGCCGCCCAACGCGAGATCAGCGCCTCGATCGCCGCCCGACGAGCTTCGTTGGTTCCCGCGGCAGGGGCGAGACAGGGCATCATGCCGCTTCTCCTTCGACCGCCTGCCCGGCAAAGAGCGCATCGAGCGCCTCGATGAGCAGTCTTGGGGGGCGTTCGAAATGCACGCCCTGGCGCAGACTGCCGCTGCCGCGCAGGAACAGGTACACCGCCCCGCCGATGTGGTGTTCGTAATCGTAGCCGGGCAGACGCACCCGCAGCAGTCGATGCAGGGCCAGCAGGTAGAGCACGTACTGCAGCTCGTAGCGCGCCTCGAGCACCGCTTGACGCATCGCCTCGCAGTTGTAGGCGGCATCGTCGGGACCCAGCCAGTTCGACTTGTAGTCGACGACGTAGTAGCGCCCTTCGTGCTCCAGCAACAGGTCGATGAAGCCCTTCAGCATGCCGTTTAGCCGATCCGCCGCGAGCGGCGGCCGCGCGGCGCCACCGAGCGTGTGCGCGCACACCAGCCGGTCGAGCGCCAGGGTATCGACGTTGCCCGCGGCGATCCAGAATTCCATCTCGGCGACCACACCGGTAAGTCCGGCAAGCGAAAAACGCACATCGGCATCGGGCAACGCGAACTCGCGGCCGATGAAATCCGTCATCCACTCGGCCAAGGGCTCGATCCAGGCATCCCAGCCGCGCCGTGCGCAGCGCCTGGCGACGGTGTCGCGCAACCACGCGGGCCGTGCGGCGAGCGCGGCGAAGCCGGTGCCGGCAGCCCATTCGAGCAGATCGTGCAGGAAGGTGCCGACCTCGGCACCACGTGGAAAGCCATGCAGGCCCGTGCTCGACGGCGGCACAACGAGCGGCGGCTGGCGGTGCAGATCTTCACGGAAGGTGTCCTCGCGGGCGGTCTCCGGCGCTTCCCTGGGCTGCTCCGAGCCAGCCCGGCGCAGCGCCGAATAGCTGGCGATCCACCAATGCTCGCGCACCGCCCGTTGCGGCATGCGCGCCATGCCGGGGCCGCCCGCCCCGTCGCGCGGCGCATAAGGGACAGAGCTGGCAGCCGGTGCCTCGCCGACGACGATCGAAGCCCTCGCATCGGCCAGCGTGGCAAGCCGCGCGGCCAGCTCCGCCGCGCCGATCTCCTCGCCACCGCCAAGCAGATAGCCCGGCGCGCTCGCCGCCAGACCCTTGAGCGGCGCAAGGCCGAGCCAGGTAGCGTAGCGCGCACGGGTCAGCGCAACGTAGAATTTTCTGAGGTCCTCGCCGAGCCGCTCGCGGTCGGCGAGCGCAAGCTGACGCTCGTCGGCCGAGAGCAACAGTTCGCGGCGACCGTCCTCCAGTTGCAGCGCGATCGGACAGTCGCTCGCCTCCAGCGGACGGAAGGCCGCAGCAAAGGGCAGGAACACGAGCGGGTATTCGAGCCCCTTCGACTTGTGAACCGTGACCACCTGCACCAGGTCGGCATCGCTCTCGAGCCGGATCTGACGTGCCTCGCCATTGCCACTGGCAGGATCGGCGCACTGCTCCGCGAGGTAGCGGATCAGCGCGTGCTCGCCATCGAGCTGCGCCGCCGCCTGCTGAAGCAACTCGGCGAGATGAAGCAAGTCGGTGAGCACTCGCTCGCCACCTCCAGGGCCGGTTGCAGCCGCGAGCAGCCGCGCAGGAAGCCCGAAATCGTTCATCAGGCGACGCAGCATCGGCAGCACGCCCTGTTTGCGCCAGATCTCGCGATAGGCGCGGAACTGCATCACCCGTGCCTCCCAGGCGAGCTCGTCGCGATTGAGCGCCTCGAGCTCGCGCCAGCGAAGTCCGAGCAGGGCGGTGGCGAGTGCCGCCCGCAAGAGGCGTGGATCGTCGGGCTCGGCGCAGGCGGCGAGCCAGTGGATGAGGGCCTCGGCCGCCGCGGTGGCAAAGACCGAATCCCTGTCCGACAGATACACGCTGCGCACCCCACGCGCCGCCAGCGCCTCACGAATCGCGTCCGCCTCGGTGCGCCCGGCCACCAGCACCGCCAGGTCCCTTGGCCGCAGCGGCTCGAAACGCCCATCCTCGGCGACGAAACCGGCCTCGCCAGACTGGCCGGCATTGAGCAAACGCACCATCTCGCCCGCGCAGACAGCGGCCATGCCGGTACGGTAGGCCCCCTTCGAGAGCGGCTTGTCAGCCACCGCCGGCAGGTGCCACACGGTGAGCGCCGCTTGCTGCGCACCGCCGATCAGGAGGCTGTCCCGGCATCCCTCGGCCTCGACCTCGATGAAGGGCACCGGATTTTCTTCGCCGCGGCGGAACAGGAAGGCCCCCTCGCCCGCCGCTCGCGCTTCCGCCAAGCCGAAGACCCGATTGACCGCCGCCACCATCGCATGGCTCGAGCGGTAATTGCGCTTGAGCGTATACAGGCGGCCCGCGCAGTCGCGACGCGCGGCGAGATAGGTGTGGATGTCCGCGCCGCGAAAGGCGTAGATCGCCTGCTTGGGGTCGCCGATCAGCACCAGCGCGGTATCGGCACGGTTCTCGCGCACCCGGTAGATCGCCTCGAAGATCCGGTACTGCACCGGGTCGGTGTCCTGGAACTCGTCGATCAGCGCCACCGGAAACTGGTCCCGGATGCGTTCCGCAAGGCGCTCGCCGTTCGGCCCTGCAAGCACCGCATCGAGCCGCGTGAGCAGGTCGTTGAAGCCCATCTCGGCGCGGCGACGGGTTTCCTGCTCGAAGCGCGCCGCGACCCAGCGGGCCGCATGGCGAACGAGCTCGATACGGCAATCCGGCAGCGCCGCGAGGGCCTCGGCGAGGCCCGTGAGCGCAGACATCGCCGGGTGCGCCGGGGGCTTGCCCTTGAAGGCCTCCTCGATGCCTTGCGCGCCGAGCCGCGCCCATGCGCTCGCGCTCAGGGCAGGGCTGATCAGGCTCGCATCGCCGGCCCAGTCGCGCAGCGCCGCGAACCACGGCCTGTAGTAGCGCGCCTGGAGCTTGCGCCCGTCCACCTGCTTCGCCGTCACGGCGGCATCGAACAGCGCCTCCAGCTCGTTCGCCCAGCGATCCCAGCCGGCCTTGAGCTCAGCGAGGCGGGCTGCACGCGCGTGCAGTGTTTCAGCCAGCAGCGCTGCGGGCTCGTCGGCGACAGCAAGTGCGCCTGCATGCTGCGTAAGCCCGTCGATGGCCTTTTGCAGCGCTTCCGGCCCATTCCACCACTTCGACACCTCGAGCGCGCCAGCCACCGGCAAGCCGGCGTAGAAGATGCGCCAGTAGTCGCGCACCACCTCGGCGAAGAGTTCGCTCTGGTCGGTCTCGAGCTTCTGCGAGAACAGGCTGGCGCTGTCGAAAGCATGCTCGCGCAACATGCGGTTGCACCAACCGTGGATCGTGGACACCGCCGCCTCGTCCATCCACTCGGCGGCCAGCTGCAGCTTGCGTGCGCAGCCCGGCCAGGCCTCGAAAGGGTAGGCGTTGCTCAGCGCGGCGAGAAATTCATCCGTCTCCGGTACCGCGCAAGGATCGGACTGGAACACTTCGGCAGCCTGCGCGAGGCGCCGGCGGATGCGGTCGCGAAGCTCCTTGGTGGCGGCCTCGGTAAAGGTCACCACAAGGATCTCCGGCGGCACCAGCGGCCGGCCGAACGCCGACTCCCCGCCATGGCCCAGCACCAGTCGCACATACAGGGCGGCGATGGTGAAGGTCTTGCCCGTCCCTGCGCTCGCCTCGATCAAGCGGCTACCATTGAGGGGGAATCCGAGCGCATCCAGTGCGACCACCTGTTCCCGCTGCCCTGCCCTCATTCGCGCTTCTCCCTGGCGACGTGCATCGCCTGCTGCAGCGGCCCGAAAAGCTTGCCGGCCAGCTCGTAGAAACCCCCGTCGGCAACCAGCGCCTCATAGTCCGGCCAGGTGCGCAGCAGATAGGCGCTGCGGTCGCGCTCGCCGACATGATTGAAGCCGCCCTCATAGGCGGTCCTCGCCTCGCCGTCGCCATTTCGCAGCCAGGCGAAGGCCGTGCGGGTGGCGAGCGGCAGCGGGCGACACATGCCGCCGAGCCAGGCTTCGACCATGCCGGCCAGCAAGGCCTCGGCTTCGGCCGCCGCGACCGGCTCGAACCTTACCGCCCCCTTCTTGCTCAGCACCACGCCGCTCACCGGCCCCGCCGCACACTGCCAGGCAAGGTGGCGCAGCCAGTAGGCGGTGAGCTTCTCGCCGCGATAGCTGCCCTTGCCATCCACCAGCGCACTCGGCTCGATCGCGATCACAGCCCGGGCCTCGCCGTCGGCAGCGAGGCGCAGGCCATCGAGCCAGTCGGCGAGCTCGAGACGAGCGTCGCCGGTGTCGAAGGCGAGCCGCAACTCGACCACCTCGTCCACCTGCCGGGGCCAGTCACCGCAGGCTTCGAGGTATTCCGCAAACAAACCCTCCATCGGCTCGGCCAGAGTTGCTGCAGCGCACAGCCCGAAGGCGCCGCTGGCAATCTCGCCGCGGCGACGAATTGCCGCGAGCGCCGCTTCGCGCGCCGTGGCAAGTTCGCCGCCCTGCTCCACGGCCACGAGCTGCGCCTTGATCAGCTCGTCCTGCAAGGCCCAGGCCTGCAACGGATCGAGCGCGAAGGGCTCGACGTCCTCGCTCTCGAGCGATTCGCGCTCGAACGACACCTTCAGCCGCTGGCGGAAGAAGGCCCGCACCGGCTCCTTCAGAAAATCCGCCAGCTCGACGAGCGACAGTGGCTCCTCCCGCTCGGGCGGGGCCAGCGGCGCCTCGGCGACGGTTTCGACTTCAGCCGCAAGCCATTCGCGGGCATAGCTGAAGCGTGCTGAGCCGCTGCCCTGGGGCGGAAAACAGGCCGGGCTGAAAGGCTGCAGCGGGTGGGCCACGCTCAGCGCGTCGAGCAGCCGGCCACCGCCCGCACACTGCCAGCCTGCGGCGAGATGGTCGCGCAGCTGCCCCACCAGCACCGAGGGCGGACGGTCGGAGTTGTCGTGGATGCTGCGCCCTACCCATGAGATGTGCAGGCGTTCGCGGGCCGACAGCAGCGCCTCGAGGAAAAGATAGCGGTCGTCCTCGCGGCGCGAGCGGTCACCCGGCCGGTAGTCGCGGCCCATCAGGTCGAAATCCAGTGGCGGCCTGCTGCGCGGGTAATCGCCATCGTTCATGCCCAGCAGGCACACCATGCGGAAGGGAATCGCGCGCATCGGCATCAGCGTGGCGAAGGTCACCGCGCCGGCGAAGAAGCGCTGCGACAGCCCTCCGCCATCGAGCGCCGACAGCAAGGCCTCGGACACCACCGACAGCGGCAGGGCCTCGTCGAGTTCCACTTCGGCGCACGCCTCGAGCCAGCTCTCGATCGCCGCCTCGAGTTGCGTCACCGTGTAGGCATCGCCCGCCGCCTCGGGCGCGAACCAGTCGCCGAGCAACCGGCGCAACCGCTCGCCCCACCGCGCCGGCGCCGCGGGCGTGCGCAGCTCTTGCCAGGTGCGTTCCAGGCGGACCAGCAAGTCGGCCAGCGGACCCAGCCGGGCGGCGTCGAGCCCGCCGATCTCGTCGTACGGTTCGATCCCCTGCCAGGCGGGAGCGTCCTGTCCCGCGGCGTAGCCGAGCAGCATGCGGCGCAGACCGAACAGCCAGGAGTTCTGCGCCGCATCCTCGCCCGGCGGAAGACCGAGCGCGGCACGGTGCGCGCCGTTCAGGCCCCAGCGGATGTTGGCCCCGCGAATCCAGCGGTGCAGCACTGGAAGGTCGTCGTCCTCGATGCCGAAACGGCGGCGCAGCGCCGGCACCTCGAGCAGGTCCAGCACATCGCTCACCGCGAGCCGCGACTGGGGCAGGCCGAGCAGGGTTTCGAGCGCGTTGATCAGCGGATCGAAGCCGCGACGGCCGCGGTCGGCCAGGCTGAAGGGGATGTACCGCGGGTCGTCCGCCGGCAGCAGGCCGAACACCGCCTCGATGTGCGGCGCGTAGGCATCGATGTCGGGCACCATCACGATGACGTCGCGCGGGCGCAGGCCGGCGTCGGCGTTGAAGGCGGCCAGCAACTGGTCGTGAAGGATCTCCACCTCGCGCTGGCGGCTGTGGGCAATGTGAAAGCGCAGCGAGGCATCCCTTTCGGGGTCGATGGTCGCGGCGCGCTCGCGGATCTCCGCCAGCGGCACGAGCTCGAGGATGTCCTGCTGCAATTGTTCCAGCAAGGTCTCGCCGGCCTTGTCCACGAATAGATCGATGCGCTCGCCGAGTGCGCCGAAGCGCTCCCCGCAGGCGGCGCGCACGAGCGCATCGTCGTGCTCCTCGAGCAAGGCGATGTAGTCGCGCCCCTGCTTGCCCCAGGCGGCAAGCAGCGGATGGGCATGCAGGTGCAATTGGTCCTCGGACAACACCTCGGGCCGCCCCGCCTTGGGCAGCTGGTGCGGCCGGCGGCGGCGCAGCAGGTCCTGACCGGAGACGATATCGGCCCAGAAGTGACGACACGGGTTGTGTACGCACATCAGCACCTGCGACCACTGCGCCATCGCAGCCAGCACTTCGAGCGACTGGCGTGGCAGCGAGCTGATGCCGAAGACCAGCACCCGCCGCGGCAATCCCGGCGGACGCGGCGCATGCGCCAGCGCCGTGGCGCGCTCGAGAAATGCGCGATGCACTTCGGAACGCCCGCCCTCGAGCACCAGCCCACCCTCGCCGGCGGCCACGTCGTCGCGCAAGTGGCGCCACAGCGCCCCCTGCCAGCGCTGATCCTCGGGCAGCGGGCGTGGCATGCCGCGGGCATCGATGAGCACGTCCTCGCCGGCCGCCCAGGCGGCCAGCCAGTCGGCCCGATAGACCTGGTACTGGTCAAAGAGATCGGCGAGCCGCACCGACAACTGGTAACGCTTGCGCAGATCGGCGTCCTCGGCCAGGAAGCGTTCGAGCGGCTGGAACACCGGCTCGGCGAGCAGTACCGGCAACAAGCGCATCAGTCGCCATGTCAGGCGCGATTCGTCGAACGGCGAAGTCTCCGGCACCGCCTCGCGGCCCAGCACCGCGCGGTACACCTGCCACAGGAATCGCGACGGCAGCAGGAAATCCAGCCCCGCGGCAATCCCGCAGCCACCCTCGGCCTCGTCGGCGGCGAGCGAGAGCTTGAGCCACTGCGCAATGCCATTGCTTTGCACCAGCACTGTCTCGCGCTCGAGCGGCGCCAGCGGATACTGTTTCATCCACGCCACCAGCAGATCGCGCAGGGATTCGGCCTGATTGCCATGGACCGGGATCAGCCCGGGATGCAGATCCTCACCAGGCATGCCCTGGGCGCTCACATCCGCACCACGTTCAAGTTCTCGCCGAACACCTCGCGCGCGACCTCGACAAGATGACCGTGGTGGGAAAGGAAGATCACCTGCGTGCGCCGCGACAGCTCGCCCAGCGCGGCCAGCGCGGCCCGCGAGCGCTCGTCGTCGTAGTTGATGACCAGGTCGTCGGCGATGAAGGGCATCGCCGGGGCATGATCGAGATGCAGCTCGAGCGCCGCCAGGCGCAGCGCGAGATAGAGCTGGTCGCGGGTGCCATCGCTCATGCCTTCGATGGGCACCAGGCTGTTGTCGCTGCGCAGGCCATTGAGGCTGGGCGGGGTGTGCTCGTAGTCCACCACCAGCCGGCTGAAGCCGCTCAGCGTCAGCGACGAGAACAAGCCACCCGCGCGCTCCAGCATCGGTCCCTGGCGGGCCTCGCGGTAACGTTCGATGGCCCAGCGCAACAGGCGCTCGGCAGTGGCGACGCGCAGGTAGCGCTCGGCAACCGCCGCCATCGCCGCCAGCGCCTCCTGCCTGCGGCCCTCGGCCCGCGCAGCGTCGGCTTCGCCGCTGATGCGTTCCAGATTGCGCCGGGCGTCGGCCAGCAAGCCGCCAAGGCGACGCTGCTCCGCTACCGCCGCGTCGGTTTCCACCCGCAGCGCCTCGAGCTCGCCGGGCAGGCTGGCCAGCTCGCAGGCATCGCATTCCGCGGCGAGTTGCGCCAGCACGAGGCCGTCGCCGGCATCGTGGATCGCATCCATGGCCGCCTCGCGCGCCCCCTGCAAGTGGCGGGCACGCTGTGCGCGCTCGATGAGCGGATCGAGTTCGGCTTCATCGGCCACCCCGGCGACGCGCAGCAGTGGCGCCAGGGTCGCCTGCGCGCTCGCCAGCGCCAGTGTATTCGCGTCGATCTGCTGCGCGCAGGCTGCCCGCTCGTCGCGCAGCCTGCGCTGCTCGCGCTCGGCCTCCTGTGCGGCACGCAACCGCTGCTCCAGCGCCAGCACCATGGTCTCGGGCGACTCACCGGCGAGATCGGGCGCGCATCTTGCCACCAGCGCCGCGGCCTGCCCGGCGTGCTGGCGCAGGTCGCGCTGCATGGTTTCGATACGGCTGCGCCGCAGCTCGCGGATTCGCGACAGCCCCTCTTCTATCTGCGCGCACAGCGACAGCGCCGATTCGGCCACCGATACCGCGCAATCGCCTGGCAGGCCCGCCTGGCCCAGCGCAGCGAGCCACTCGGACTGCCATGCCTCGGCCGCGGCGCTGGCCTCGGCGAGCCTGCGCAGCCCCGTCTCACGGGCCTGCTGTGCACGGCCAAGGCGCTCGGCCAGCGCCCGCCGGTGCTCCCGGCTGTCGATGGCCTCGTCGAGCAACTCGGCGGCGCGGCGCATCAGGCGCGGCAGCGGCTCGTCCCCCGCGAGGCAACGGGCGAGCCCCTCTCGCGCCGCCTCGATGCGCGCCTCGAGCCGGCCGCGCGCCGCGCTCGCCTCCGCCAGCGCATCGATGCCGCGAAGCACGCCGTCGCGGGCCTGCCGCCATTCACCCAGTTGCGCCAAGGACATTCCGGCCAGCCCGAGCGCGCTCATGCGCGCGCCCCATTGCGCCTCGAAGGCTTCGCCGGCCGAACGCGCTTCGGCGAGACGCCGGCGGGCCTCGGCACTTTGGGCCTCGAGCCGCTCGCGGCGATCGGTCAAGGCTTGCATCTCGGCGGCATCCTGGGCCTTGTCGTAACGCTGGTCGGCAAGCGCGTCGGCGTCGACGATCAGCGCCTCGAAGCCCTTGGCGCCCGCCTGCGGGGGCACCTCACCATCCCGAATCGCGGCCCAGCTTCGATCGCGCCGCGCTCGCGCGTCGGCGAGTTCGGCACCGGTCACCGGCTTGCGGGCGCGCGCGAACTGGCGCTCGGCGAGCGAGGCTTCGGCGAGCTCGGCCTCCAATGTCTCGAGGCGTTCCGTGCCCCCCTGTTCGCGTCGAATCAGGTCCTGGGACTGCTGGCGCAGCGCTGCGATTTCCTCGGCCCCCGGCAGCACCAACGCCCGCAAGGCCTCCGGCGCCAGCTCCCAGGGCCCGAGCAGCGCCCGCGCGCCGTCGAGCTCGCGGGCGGCCCGCTGTTCGGCGCGGCGCAGTGCCCCGAGCTGCTCGTCGATGTCACCCAGTGCCTGCGCCGCAGCCAGCGCGTCGGCGAGGCCTTCGGGCAGCTCGACCGCTTGCTGCGCGGCAATCGCGCTTTCGGTATCGCGAATCTCGGCGTCGCGCTCCTCCAGGGCCGAACGCGCGGCGAACTGCTGCTGCTCGAGCAATGGCCAGCGCCTCGCCAGCCCGGCCAGCGCGGCCCGGGCGAGCGCCCCCGGCACGCGCTCCGCAAGGCCGGCCTCGTCCTCATCCGGCCAGCCCAGTTGAGCGGCCTGCTGCTGCAAGGCCTGCCAGCGGGTCTCGATCTCGCCACGGCGCTTGTCGATATCGGCCGGGTGATTGCGAAGCTGGAGCCGTCGTTCGGCCAGCGCGGCCACTTCATCGGCGAGCGCCAGCAGCGCGGCGTCGGGCTGGATGGCGGCGAGCCTTGCGTCCAGCGCCTGCGCCTGTTGCCCGATCAGCGCCAGCGCGGCCCGTCCCTCGACGAGGGTTCTGCGCGCCTCGGTGAGCAGCCGTCCAGCGTCGTGCGGGAACGGCGGCACGGTGCCAAGCTCGGCCAGCGCCGCGTCGTTGCTGCGCAGGCTGGCGAGCTGCGGCGCGATCCGACGGATCCGGTCGAGCCTTGCCCGCCGCGCCTCGAGCGCCTGCCAACCGCTGCGCGCGGTTTCGAGCCGGGCTTCGACATCCGCCACCTCACGGCGGGCGGCGTCCCACTCGCGCGTGCGCACGGTCGCTTCCTTGAGCGAGCGCTCGGCCTCCTTCATGGCGTCGAGCGCCTGATAGTAGTCGCGTTGCTTGCTCGCGCGCGGGGCCCACAGGCTGTCGGCCTCCTTGTCGAGCGCATCGCGGATCTCGCCCAGGCTGCCGATGCCGGCCGCGGACTGGAACAGGATTCGACCGACGTCATTCGAGGCATCGAGAATCGCGCGGCCGCCATGCACCAGCCGATCGTGGCTGAGGCCGAACATCTGCTCGAAGAAGCTGCGTTCGACGCCGCCCAGCAGGGGCGACAGCGCATCGTCCGCCAGGGCCTCGCCAGAGGGCGATTGCAGGGTCTTGCTGCGGCCCTTGCTGCGCACCAGCTCGAGCGCGGTGCCGCCCTGCTCCAGTCGCGCGCCGAGCCGCAACTCGGGGTAGGGATGCACAAAATTGTAGGGCGAGCGGGTCTCGATGCCGAACAGCAGATCGAGGATCGCATTGCGCAGCGTGGACTTGCCGGCCTCGTTGGGGCCGACCACCAGGTGGAAGTCACGCTCCGCGTGAGGAAACGGCACCGAACGATCGGTGAACTTGCCGAAGCGCGTGAGATCGAGCCGGGCAATCCTCATTGCGCGTCCCCGTCGTCCTGCAGGCGCGCCAGCAGACCCGCCGAGACCTCCTCGAGCAGCGCATCGAACCTTCCCTCCCGCACCGCGGCCAGCTCCGGCACCGCCTCCAGGAGCTCGGCCGGCACCTTGTCGGCAAAGGCCCGCAGCTGCTCGCCGAGCGAGGCCAGCAAGGCGGCGTCGTGCGGCGCCTCGGCGAGCACCCGGGCGAGGTCGTCGATCGCTTCCGCGCGGGCCTTTCCCGCACCTTCTGGCGGGCGGGTATCGAGCCGCAGCTTCTCGATCCACAGCCGGTCCCCGCCGCGCGCCAGCGCCTGGCCGATCACCTCCGCACGGAGGCGCGCAGCGTCGCCGAAGAGCGCCCCGTGCGCAGCGGTCGCGCCTTCCAGGGTGAGCCGCAAGGCTACGGGCTGGTGGTTCGGCAACTGCGCGAGAAGTCCGTCGATGCCCTGCCCGATGCGTCGCACCACCGCCTCGAAGTCCGTCGCGCCGCCAAGGTTCACGCGCAGGTGCTGCCATCGCAGCACATCGACGATGAGCCGCTCGACAGCGATCACTTCTCCATCCTCGACGCTTACCAGCACCGCACCGCGGGGTCCGGTCTCGCGCGCATGGCGGCCCTGCAGGTTACCCGGGAAGACCACCCAGGGGGCCTCCGAGAGGATCGCGAATTCATGCACATGCCCCAGTGCCCAGTACTGGTAGCCACGGGCCGCCAGCTCGGCGAGCGAGCACGGGGCGTAGCCGGCATGCGCCGCGTTACCCTCCAGCGCGGTATGCAGCACCCCGATGTTGAACCACCCTGGCTCGGCCGGCGGGTAGCCCACCGCGAGGTTCTCGGTGGTCGCGGCCTCCTTGAAGCTGCGCCCGTGAAGCGCCACCCTGAGCGGCTCGAGCTGGAAGCTGGTCGGCTTGCGCGCGTCGAAAACCCGGACGTTGGACGGCAGCGTAAGCCGGCGGGTCATTTCGCTTTCGGCGTCGTGGTTGCCGAACAGCAGGAAGACCGGGATTCGCGCCCGCTCCAGACGTCCCATCTCGCGGCAGAAGAAATGGCCGGTGTTGTAGTCCTTCCAGTTTCCGTCGTAGAGGTCGCCAGCGATCACCATGAAATCGACCGCCTCGGCGATCGCTTCGTCGATGAGCTTGACGAAGGCGTCGCGGGTGGCGGTGCGCAGCATCTCGACCGGCGCATCGGGATAGGCCGCCAGCCCGACCAGCGGGCTGTCGAGGTGGATGTCGGCGGCATGGATGAATTTCAAGCACGGCTCCAAATGGCGCGCCCGGTCACATCGGGCGTGATCTCATGAGGCCGCAAGCCTACCTGCGGGACGTTGGCATCGCAATTGCCGGGCGCCACCGGCCACCCCGTTTGCTCAATCACGATAGCGGGCCAGTGCGCTTGCGAGGGCTGCCTTGACCCGCGCACGAAGCTCGGGCGGGCCGACCACCTCGCAATGCTCGCCATGGCGCAGGATATCCATGACGAGTTCGGTATCGACTGCATAGGGCAGCTCGAGCTCGTAGCGGCCGTCGGCAAGGAGTGTGCCGCGCTGCTTCGGGTGCCAGCGCTCGGCGGCAACCCAGCGCGCCTGGAAGGGGCTGAAGCGCAGCGTGGCCCAACGCTGGCCGCCGGCCTTGAAGATGCCGTAGTTCTCCCCCAGCGCAGCGTCGAGCTCGGCCTCATCGACATCGATACAGGGTTGTTCCGCGATTTCGGCGCGCCGGATCGCGTCCACCGCGAAGCTCCGCAGACCGTCGCGCTTGTGGCACTAGGCATCGAGATACCAGTTGTGCCGGTAGTGCACCAGGCGCTGGGGCGAGACGGTACGCTGCGTCAGCGCGTCGGTGCCACGGGCGTGATAGTCGATCGCCAGGAGTCTGCGCCGCAGCAAGGCCGAGCCGACGAGCTCGAAGGCGTCGAGCTGGAACTCGCGAGCGCCGACGGTCAGCAGGCGGATGCGCCGCTGAATCTGCTCGCTCGCATCGTTCGCGCTGCCCAGCAGCACGTCGAGCCGCGACAACAGGGGTTTGATGTGCGGGCCGAGCAGCCCGCCGGTATCGAGGTTGGCAAGCAACTGGTGCATGGTCAGCAGCGCATGAATCTCCCTCGCCGAGAACCACAGGCCCGGCAGCTCGTAGTGCGGGCCGGCCGACTGGCCGCCACGCTCGAAACGGTAGCCGCCCGCGTCCCGGTCGTAGACGATCGGCGCATGAAAGCGGTCGCGCAGGAACTGCAGGTCGCGCTTCAGTGTGGCCCGCGACACCTCGAGAGCGGCCTGCAGCGTCTCGAACGACACCACCCCGTGCTGGTTCAGCAACTGGTCGATCCTGTAGAACCGCTCGTGACGCGACACCCGCTCCTCCCCTTGAAACGGCCTCACGGAAAACCAGCATGCCATGCTGCGCCCGCGCTCAGCCGGGAATCAGCAAGAGCGCAATCAGCCCTGCCGCGCCGCACAGCACCGCAATCGCGGCGTCGATATTCTTGAGGTATCGCATGAGCCCCTCCTCTGGCCGAGCCACAAGTATCGGGGGCAACAGGCTCACACGGTGAGCCTCACACGCGGCGCGCTTGCGCTGGGGTCAATACACGAAAGTACCTATTCGACTGCACCATGCTTCCAATTTCTCCCATTGCCACCGCTGCGTAGACTGGCCGCATCGGTTCACATGCTGGAGAAAGGCCATGAACGAAGACACCTGCTCTGCCGCTCGGCGGAGTTTTCTCAAGGCACTGCCGGTGGTCACCGCAGGCGCGGCGGTCCCAAGTCTGGGTGCGCAGGCGCCGGGCGCCCGGCATCACTGGGCGATGCTGGTGGACATTCGCCGCTGCATCGGCTGCCAGGCCTGCACGGTCAGTTGCTTCATGGAAAACGCAGTGCCAGAAGACAATTTCCGCACCATCGTTTCCACTTACGCGGTCGAGCAGCTTCGCGAGGGCAAGAAGGAGATTGGCACCTTCATGCTGCCGCGCCTTTGCAACCACTGCTCGAACCCGCCCTGTGTCCCCGTGTGTCCGGTTGGCGCCACCTTCAAGCAACCGGACGGTGAGGTCGTCGTGAATGCGGAGCGCTGCGTGGGCTGCGCCTATTGCGTTCAGGCCTGCCCCTACGACGCGCGCTTCATAAACCACGAAACCGGCAAGGCCGACAAATGCACCTTCTGCACCCACCGCCTGCAGGCCGGACTGCTGCCCGCCTGCGTCGAGACCTGCGTGGGCGGCGCGAGGCTATTCGGTGATCTGAACGATCCGCACAGCGAGATCAACCGCCTGATGGCCTTGCACAAGGACGAGTTGAAGACCCTGAAGCCCGAGGCCGGTACCCATCCGAACGTTTTCTACATCGGCCTCGAGGACGAGTTCGTCGGCAGGATTGACGGTGAGGCCAACCTCTGGCGGCCCACGGCGCACGGAGCCTGATCATGCAAACTCATATCGTCGAAGTCATCAACATGCCGCGCGAAGTGGCCTGGCTGCCCTGGGCGGTGCAGTACTTCTTCCTCATCGGGTTGTCGGTCGGCGCCTTTCTGCTCTCCCTGCCCGGCCTCGCCTTCGGTCGATCGAAGTGGCGCAACGCCTCCCGCCTAGCGCTGCTGGGCGCCCTGGTCTGCGGACTCACCGCGCCTGTGGCGCTGCTTTCCGACCTGCACCAACCGGGGCGCTTCTACCACTTCTACCTATACATGAACGCCACATCCTGGATGGCCTGGGGTTCGTTCTTCATCCCCCTGTATCTCGGCGGCCTGATGCTGTACGCATGGCTCGTGACGAGACCTGACTTCCAGCGGCTGGCCGACCGTGGCGGGCGCTGGGCACCACTGTATCGACGAGTGGCTTACGGTGGCCTGAGCAGCACGGGCGCAATTCGCGCGGCGGCGGGCCTGACCGGGCTCGGTGCGACGCTGGTGGCGCTCTATACCGGCATGGAAGTCATGGTGGTGGCGGCGCGGCCGCTGTGGAACTCGCCGCTGGTACCGTTGCAGTTGCTCGTCACTGCGGTGGCCGGCGCGATCGGGCTGGTTCTGGTCCTCGAGCGCGCGATGGGGATCGTCCGCGTCGCGGACACTCGCCTCCTCAACCAGGCGCTTGCCGCAAGCCAGTTCGCTGCGCTGGCAGTCGGTGCGATCTGGCTGGCGCTGGGCTTGTTCGAGCTCTCCCCGAGCCACGTCCGGGCGCTGGCCGAGGTTTCAGGCTCGCCCGAATGGCGGCTCACCGCGGCATGGGCGGCAGCGGCCACCTTGCTGACCCTGGCGCTGGCGCTGCTGCGCTCCGGGCACGGTTTGCTCACCGGCCTGCTCGCCATGCACAGCGCCTGGATGATGCGCTGGACCCTGTTCATCGGTGGCCAGGAGATCCCCAAGGTCGGCGCCGGCTTCCACGCCTACCACTTGCCCCTCGGCCAGGACGGTTGGCTGGGCCTGTTTGGTACGGCGGGCCTGTGGGTATTCGTGTTCATTGCATTGACCAGCCTGTTCCCCTGGGGTGATGCCCGGGACAGCCAAATGACTTGAGGAGAGCCGCCATGGAAAACGTACGTCGCAAGATCATTGCCGCCGGCGGCCTCACCGCCTTTGCCGCCGGTTTTTCGCAGACCGCCTATCGCATGTGGGACAAGGTGCTGGGCAAGGATGCTCCACCGAGCCGCTTCTACGGTGACGCGCCGGCACCCGAATTCAAGGTCGATACGCTCACCGGCGAACTGGCGCTCAACCCGGACCAGCAGGTGAGCTACACCGGGTGCCTCGGCTGCACCACCCAGTGCGGCGTGCGGGTGCGAATCGACAAGCGCACCGGCAAGGTGCTGCGCGTCTCCGGCAACCCCTACAACCCGCTGTCCGCAAACCCCGAACTGCCGCAAGGCGTATCGGTGCGCGAGAGCTTCGTCGCCCTTTCGCGCTTCGGCGACAAAGGCCTCGACGGTCGCGCCACCGCCTGCGGGCGGGGCAACGCGGTGATCAGCCAGATCGATTCGCCATTTCGCGTACTGAGCCCGATGAAACGCGTCGGTCCGCGAAACTCCGGCAAATGGGAACCCATCTCCTTCGAGCAACTGGTCAAGGAGATCGTCGAAGGCG
Organism: Zoogloeaceae bacterium; assembly: GCA_024235595.1. Classification (GTDB taxonomy): domain Bacteria; phylum Pseudomonadota; class Gammaproteobacteria; order Burkholderiales; family Rhodocyclaceae; genus Cognatazoarcus. The sequence goes on from JACKMC010000004.1 coordinate 29,835, forward strand.
GCGACCTCTTCGGCGAAGGGCATGTGGATGGCCTGCGTGCCCTGCGCTCGCTGGAGACTCCGATCGATCCCAACGCGCCCGAGTTGGGCCCCCAGGTCAACCAGGTGGCCCTCATGACCAGCGTGAACGACGGCCGCGACAGCATCGCCCGTCGCTTCATCCAGCAGGCCTACGGCTCGATCAACTTCGTGCGCCACGGCTCGTACTGCGGCGGCGCCTGGCGCTCCGGCTCGGGCGCGGTATTCGGCGACCTCAAGAAGATGCCACACGGCCGCCCCGACCTCGAGAACGTCGAATTCGCGATCTTCATCGGCACCGCTCCGGGCAACGCCGGCAATCCGTTCAAGCGCACCGGCGCGCTGCTTGCCAAGGAGCGTGCGCTCGGCAAGCTCGAATACGTGGTGGTTGACCCGCTGCTTTCCAACGCCGACAACCGTGCGTCGCGTGACCGCGGCCGCTGGATACCGATCCGCCCGGGCACCGATGGCGCCCTGATGATGGGCATGATGCGCTGGATGATCGAGAACCGGCGGGTCAACACCACCTACCTCGCCAACCCGAACCTCAAGGCGGCCGAGGCAGCCGGCGAGCCCTCATTCACCAATGCCTCCTGGCTTCTCGTCAGCGAGCCGGGCCATCCGCGCGAGGGCCGCTTCGTGCGCGGCTCGGATCTCGGCATGGCGATCGCGCCGGAGCTGCGCTACAAGGACGACGACCCCTATTTCGTGATGGGCGCCGACGGTCAGCCGCTGCAAGCCGACCTCGCCAGCGGCACCGCGCCATTGGAGCTCATCGACGCCAGCATCGAACTCGACGGCCGGCCGGTCGCAGTGCAAACGGCCTACATGCAGCTCAAGGCCAACGCAATGCGCATGGAAATTGCCCAATATGCGGCCGACTGCGGCGTGCCCGCAGACACCATCGTGGCCCTCGCCGACAAATTCACCAGTCACGGCCGCCGCGCCGCGATAACGGGACACGGCGGCATGATGTCCGGATCCGGTTTCTACAACGCGTTCGGGGTGGTCGCCCTGAACCTGCTGATCGGCAACGTCAACTGGAAAGGCGGCCTGGCAATCAATGGCGGCACCTTTCGCCACGACGGCGATGGGCCACGCTACAGGCTCGCGAGCTTCGAGGGACAGATCAAGCCGGGGGGCATCCCGCTCGGGCGCAACGTGCCTTACGAGAAGACCAGCGAGTTCGCATTCAAGAAAGCCGCCGGCAAACCCTTCCCTGCCCAGGCACCCTGGTTCCCCAACGCCCCCGGTCTCACCACCCAGTGGCTCACCGGCGCGATGGAGGGCTACCCGTACCGGCTCAAGGCGCTGATCATGTGGAGCGTCAACCCGATGTACGGAATCCCCGGCCTGCGCGCTCAGCTTGGCGAGGACTTCGCCGATCCGCGCAAGCTGCCGCTGATCGTCTCGGTCGACCCGCTGATCAACGAAAGCAACGCCTACGCGGACTACATCGTGCCCGATTCGATGCTGTACGAGAGCTGGGGCTGGACCGCACCATGGAACGGCGTACCGACGAGGATGACGACCGCCCGCTGGCCGGTCATCGAACCGCGCATGGACAAGACCGCCGACGGACAGCGCATCGGCATCGAGGCCTTCCTGATCGCGGTGTCGAAATCAATCGGACTGCCCGGCTTCGGCGCAAACGCCATTGCCGACGCCGAAGGCAAGCTGCATGCGCTCGACTGCGCCGAGGACTGGTTTTTGCGCGGCGGCGCCAACGTTGCCTACCAGGGGAAGGCGCCGGTACCCGACGCAAGCGACGAGGACATCGAGGCTTCAGGCGTCAGCCGCATCCGCGAGCGGCTCGAAAACACGCTGTCGCCGGACGAATGGCGCAAGGTCGCTTTCCTGTACACCCGCGGCGGTCGCTATCAAGCACATGCACAGGCGCAGGATGCGGAACATCCGGAATGGATGAGCTGGCGCTTCAAGGATGCCCTGCACATCTACAACGACAACGTTGGTGGCGCCAGGAACAGCCTCACCGGCAAGCGCTTCAATGGTAGCCCGATCTGGCTGGAGCCCGCCTTCGCCGACGGAACCAGCATGCGCAGCCACTATCCGGAAAACGCGTGGCCCATGCTGGCAATCAGCTTCAAGTCGCCACTGCAGAATTCCTACAGCATCGCGACCCGCCTGCGCAACATCCATCCGGAGAACCCGGTCATCATCAACACTGCGGATGCCCTCGGCATGGATCTGCACACTGGCCAGGCGGTATGGCTCGAAACCCCGGGTGGCAAGCGCAGATGCACGGTGCTGGTATCACCCGGCGTAATGCCGGGTGTGATCGCGGTCGAGCACGGCTACGGTCACCGCGAGCTCGGCGCCCGCGCCCACCTCATCGGTGAACGGCAGCAACCTCAAAAGCAACAACTCGCCGCAGGGATCAACATTAACGACCTGGGCCTCGCCGACCCGACCTATCCCGGCCGCTCGGTGTGGGTGGACACGGTCTCCGGCGCGTCGGTGCGCAACGGCCTGCCGGCGCGGCTGAGCTTGGCCTGAAACCCCGCGCAGCGAGCCCCGCAGCGCTGCGCGGGCCGGCGAAGGGGGGCGCGATGACGGCAGCCCCCTTTCAGTCGAGGGCGCGGGGGTCGATCTCGAGCATCAGGCGCGCGAGCTCGGCAGCGCTTCTTATGCCAGCCTTGTCCATCACATGCTGGCGGTGAACGTGCACCGTCTTTTCGGAGATATCGAGCTCCCGTGCAACCAGCTTGTTGGGCAGGCCGCGTGCAAGCAGCCGCGCCACTTCGCGCTCGCGCGGCGACAAGCCTTCGAGCATCTGTCGGGCCTCGTCGCGGCGACGCCCCTCACTGGCCTGCGCCTGGCTTTTCCTGACCGCCTGCGCCACCGCATCGAGCAGGACCTGGTCGCGGAATGGTTTCTCGATGAAATCGCAGGCGCCCCACTTCATCGCCTGCACCGCCAGGGAGACTTCTCCATGACCGGTGATGAAGATGATCGGCAATTCGCAGCCGCGCTGCGACAAGGCCTGCTGCAGTTCCAGGCCGCTCATCGTGGGCATTCGGATGTCGAGCACCAGGCAACCCGGCCGGTCGGGTGCCGATTCGGCCAGGAAGGCTTCGGCAGAAGCGTACGCACGCGCCTCCCAGCCCATCGAATCGAGCAGGAAGACGATGGAACGTCGCAACATGGCGTCATCGTCGACGACATGGATGAGCGGCGGCTCAAGCGGTGCGTTCATGGGCTGGCAGATGGACTGTGAAACACATGCCGGGGCCCTTGTCGGGACGCGAAGCCACGAGGCGACCGGCATGTGCCTCGATAATACTCTTGCAGATCGACAAACCAAGCCCGAGTCCATCCGGCTTGGTGGTGAAGAACGCCTCGAACAGGCTCGCCATCTGCGCATCGTCGAGGCCGCAACCGTAGTCGCGAACACGGATCGTGCACCGGCTGTCGTACCGACGGATCTCAAGGTCGATACGCCGCTGCGCGGACGGTAGCGCCTGCATCGCATCCCACGCGTTCTTGAAGAGATTCAGCAGCACCTGTTGCAGTTGCAGGGGATCGCCCTCGATCAGGGTGGCCGGTGGCAGATCGCTCACGATCTTGAATTCGGGCGGCGGGGCCAGCATGCTGCAGAAGAGCGCCACCGCTTCGTCGACCAGTTCATCCGGCGCACAGTCCTGGCGGATCGCCACGCGCTTCTTGGAAAAGCTGCGGATGCGTTGCACGATGCCGCCGGCCCGCTCTGCTTCACTGGCGATGTCGCGACTCGCCCCGGCCAGCAGCTCCGGCGTGTAGCGCCCGCTGTCGAGCCGGCGCACCATGCTGTGGGCAAAGTTTGCAATGCTGGCGAGCGGCTGGGTCAGTTCATGTGCAAGGGTGCTGGACAGTTCGCCGAGGATCGACAGCCGCGAAAGATGCTCGGCCTCCTGTTGCTGGGCCTGGATGCGTGCCTGCGCAGCATCGCGCTCGGCCAGCGCCTTGCGCAATGCCTCGGTTCGCGCCGCCACCTGATGCTCGACACGTACCGCATGCACGACCCCCGCAGCGAAGATCAAGAACAGCCCCACGAACACCCACCACAGTCGCTTCAGCCAGGCCAGCAGGGTGGTGTCGCGCAAATAGGCGTAGGGACCTATCTTCAACTCCCGGTAAAGGGCATGCACATCCTGGTAGTCCGCCGGCACGGTCCACGCGACGCCGTCCGGCAGCGGCGCCATCCCCAGCAAGGCCGTGGCAACCTCCTTGGCCAGCGCCCGGTCGGTATGGTGCAGGCTGACGAAAGGCCAGTCGGGATACAGCCGCGACGACAGCTGGCAGGGAAATCCATTCTCCGCGCGCGACGACAGCACACGAAAGGCGGTGGCGTCGATGCTGCCGGCGGCCGCCAGTTCCTCGAGCATGCAGGCCCGCAACACCGCTGCATCCACGCGCCCCTCGGTGAGCTCCTGCAAGGCCTTCTGCATCGGGAAGCCCGTGAAATCGATCGTCGCGAGGTCGCCGGGCCCGACACCGACTTCATCGAGTTCCCGCAGGGCCGCCAGGTATCCACCGAAGGCGTCCGGCGCCACCGCCGCCAGGCGCTTCCCCGCGAGATCGGCCAGATTCACGATGTCCTGCCGCTCCGCCCGCACCACCACGGCCGACCCCAGCGCCTTGCCAGGAGATGCGAAGCGGGGATCTTCAAGCGTGGCGATGCGGCTCGCGCCGAACCGACTCTCCAGCGCGACGTACTGGCCGCCATGCGTGATGACGAAATCGACCTGCTGATCGGCCACCGCCTGCCACAATTCCTGAAGACCGAAGTAACGCAGCACGAATTGGCGACCGGGCAGGGCCAGCTCGAGCGCAGCCGCCAGCGGCGTCCAATCCTCGGCGGCCGCCACCTCGCCCTGGTATGCCAGCACGCCGATGCGCACTTCGCTTCGCTCCGCCCGGGCCTGGGCCAGGCCCAGCCAAAGGACCACGAAGATCGCAAGTGCGCGAGAAGCAAGGGAGGCGAGTCGGGACATGGCTTCGATTGTAGAACCGCTTGCAGCCGCCTACTGCGCCGATTCCATGAATTACAGGTTCATTCGCGCCCACGTCGGGCGCCAGCAAAGGGACATCGGGCAATTGAACTCACCTTGGCAACACTGTCCCGGCCCCTCGCCCGAGCCGAAACGGCTCGCCGCAACGCGACGATCAGCTCACCTCCTCGGTGCGCACCATGAAACTCTTGAGGACGTTCGGCCCGAAGGTGTTGCTGATTGCCACGTCCGCGGCATCGCGACCCTGCGCGATCAGTACCCGCCCGATGCGAGGCATGTTGTTGCGGGGATCGAAGGTGTACCACTGCCCGTCGAGATAGGCTTCGAACCAGCCCGCGAAATCCATCGGGCCGTAAGGTGGTGCCATGCCGATATCACCAAGGTAGCCGGTGCAATAGCGCGCAGGGATGTTCATGCAGCGACAGAAGGTGATCGCCAGGTGCGCGAAGTCGCGACATACTCCGGTGCGGTCGTTGTAGGCGTCCCACGCGGTCTTGGTCGGCCGGGCATGCTCGTAGCCGAAGGTGATGTGCCGATTCACGAAATCGCAGATCGCCTGCACACGCCCCCAACCCGTCGGCGCCTTGTCGAACAGCTGCCAGGCGACCTCCGACAGCCGATCGGTTTCGCAGTAGCGGCTACCGAGAAGGTAGAGCAGCGTATCCGAGGGAAGTTGCTCCACCGGGGTCTGGCGCGCCCCGGGCACGATCACGTCCGGCAGACCCGAATCGTAGACCAGCGCATCGGTGGACAGCCGCACCTGCCCCGCGGGCGCCACGATGCGAGAGCACCAGTTGCCGAAGGTGTCGCGGTACACCGAGATCGGTACCGACGGACTGGCAATGAGGTGATCCGGTACGAGCATGTCCGAGATCCGGCTGAAATGCACGTTCAGGCACAGGATCATCGGGGTTGGCTGCGGACACTCGTAGACCAGTTCGTAACCGATGCGGATCTTCATGGATAACTCCTTGGACTCTGCGATACCCCCCACACAGGGCGTCTCGCGCGGATTGATTGGATGTGCGGAATCAGGGCGGTCATGGAACCGACCGCAAGGTGTCAACCGCGATCGTCATTCGCAGGGATTCGGCAATTACATCGCGCAGCGCGCACCAGGCGCTCTCGGGGCCAGCCACAAGTTTCTGGTTGAGCTCGAGCTCCACACCCACATAGTGCGCCGGCGGCAAGCGCTTGCGAAACCACGCGGTGAGCCCGTCCCCCTTTCCCGCATAGGGATAGTTGCGGCGCACCACCAACGCCGGCGCGACTTCGCCAAGCGCCATTTTCCAGCGCGCGCACAAAGCGCGTTCCTCGGCGCGGGCCGGATCATAGAGCAGGCCGACATCGGCAGTCCGAACCCTGCCGTCGAGATCGGGTGTAAAGCTGTGCGAGGAGACGTGCACCACTCGCTTGCCAGCGGCGACCGCGCTCATCACGAGACGCTCCGCCTCGGCGCGATACGGCTCGTAATAGGTTGCCAGAATTTCTTCGCGCAGTCTCGCCGGCGCTCGTCGGATCGCATCGAAATGCAGCCCCGGATGACCCTTCGAGCGGTTCAGGTCGACGAGCAGGCGGCTGATCTCGGAGAACACCAGCGGTGCCGCGAACACGGTCGCCAACGAACGCGCCATCGCCAAGGCACCTGCATCGTAGCCCCTGTGGGTGGCGAGCAGGGCCTGCTGATCGGCGAAAAACCCGGAATATTCGGCAGGAATTGCATTGCCACCGTGTTCGCAGCTAACGACAAGCGCCGCGGACATCGGCCAGGTGGGGCGCTCACCGCCAGCTCCGCTCACCAGTGCACTCCGCCGCGAAGGTCCAAGGGGACGCTGCATCAAGACAGGGCGTTGATCGCCTGCCTCACGGCATCGTCCACCCGAGCCAGCTCTTCCTTGGTGTCGCCCATGATGGTGTCCCAGTGCAGGCGCAGGTAACTCGATCGATGCGAAGTCTTCAACACCAAGGTCTGCAGGCCCCGCTGCTGCCCGAATCCAACGTCGGTATCGTAGCCCAGCAGTTCATGCTGCCCCGCCTGCCAGATTCCCTGCTGCACTTCGTCGATGATCGTTGCCATGCATTCATGGAACGCCCGGGCCATTTCGAGGGTGAATTCTTCGTTTGCCATGCCTGCCTCGTGAAGTCAGGGAACCCGGCGGCGCAGCAAAATGCGCACGCACCGGAAAGGAGCGGACCACGCCGCGGATCGCGGCGCCGCCTCGACGCTTCACCGCCAAGCGTCCAGTATGCGCCGATCGCGCGGGCACACCATGAAATCGGCGGGCAAAACGGCCCGACATGCTCTTCGGCGGGGCCGATGTCCCGTGCGCGGCTCCTGCTGCCCGCCGCGGCACATGGCCGTCGCGCCCTTGGCCGGGATCTCCGGGGCAAGGCCCCATTCGATCACCCACCGCCTCGCGCAAGGCAGTGCGGGCGAACAAGCTTGACACGTCTCACCCAACCGCCGCAGCGAAGGGCAGAACCGCAGGCCGTACTGCATTGGGCGACCTCGTGGGCGCACAACAAAAAAGCGCCCCGAAAGGCGCTTATGTGTTTGGTTCGTGGCGGAGAGGGTGTCCGCCGACACCCTGCAGGTCTACGGCGGGCATTGGTCTTGCCGACTGCTGAGACTCTTCCCGTGATTTTCAGAATGATCGCCCAGAACTCGGAAAAGGGCACAAGGAACTCAACCAGGATATCGTCGAACTCAGTCCTGCCCAATCCCATATCGGGCAACCGGAGTTCGAACCTTGCCTGCTTCACTAGAGCCACTGGTGTGCCCCGCAATTGGCTCACTTCCTATCCTTTTTGATCGCGAAGCGAACGTCATACAGGTTTAGGGAGCATAGTCGCCCTCCCGGGAAAAATACGTGACGCGTATCTCGCTCGCTTCCGGATCATCGAATGTCACGATTCCCCTTGTCACGTGACCGTGATCCAGGAGTGTGCCTCGGGGAGTTCGCGAAATTCCACACTGCAGCGCCGCCGTTTGCTAGCCACCCCGCCCATATTACTTCTTGAGCAACAGTTCTACCGGCTGCGCGATCGCCGCCCTGTTGGTCCATCGCCGAGGCCGAAGTGGCGCTTACTGGTGGCAAGTACGCGTTCGACCACCCCGCCCTCAAGGTCGGTGGACGTCAGCCCCCGGCGCACCTCCGGCGGTTGGGCGACGAACTTCCCCAAGACTTCCGCACGTGCGAAGCGGCAGAACGTGGTGTGGCTGGAATCGGTATTGATCATGTCTCAAGCTCCTTGTTGTCCACATTGATCCGGCGCGGCCGACCCTGTGGAAGGAGCGACGACGCTTTAGCCGGTATTTGTAGTCCGCCCCGGCAAGTTGCCTTTAAATCCGGCGGTTGCAGCCCTACTCTGTAATCCTTCAGCAATCCTGAACACCGGCCGACAACGGTCCGGCGTGGCGTGCGCACGCAAAAAAAGCAAGAAGCCCGCCTTGCGCCTTCGCGCCAAAACGGGCCTCTTGCTTCCCGCTTTAGCTGCATTTGTAAGGCGCCCGCAAGCTGGTACTTCAAATCGGCGCGAAGTGAGTATCGCCCTCGCCGCGGATCGCTGTCAAGCGCTTCGAGCATGTTCCGGCTGCGTTCTCGGAATTTTTATCTGCCACTTGTATTTGCCAGCCATGGTGATCTATATTGCTGTCACGCACAGTCACTCCGAAGCAGATGACCGACACCTACTCTCTCGATGAACTCGCCGCACTTGTGGAGCTACCCAAGCGCACGGTGCGTTACTACATCCAGCTGGGCCTGGTGGACCGCCCGGACGGCATTGCCAAGGGCGCGCGTTACGGCCCGAGGCACCTCGAGCGGCTGCTGCTGATTCGCAAGTGGCAGCACGCCGGCCTGTCGCTCGAGCGGATCCGCGAGCTGATCGAGGCGCCCGATGAGGACGCGATTCCGCCGCGGCCACGCGGTCGCGGTTCGGTCGAGGTGTGGAGCCGGCTGGTGGTCGACGATGGTGTGGAGGTGGCGATCGAACCCGGCCGGGCAGGCCTCGGCCCGGAGGCTGTGCGCGAACTGTTTCGCCGCGTGATGGCGGCATACGACGATATCCGCAAGGACAAAAATGATGACTGAACGCATTGGACTTTTTGGCACCGACGGCAGCGCGATCGCGTTTCGTGGCGCCGCGGTTTCGGCCCGGCTGGCCGGGTTGCTGGCAGAGACCCGCCTCGATCAGCACTACCTGAACGACACCGGCGAGACGCTGGAGATCGCCTACACCTTCGCGCTACCGGTCGATGCCGTGCTGCTGGGCTTCGAGGTGGCGCTGGGCGAGCGCAGGCTCGCTGGCCAGGTGGTCGCCCGCAGCGACGCGGAGGCCCGCTATGAGCAAGCCGTGGAGGCCGGCGACAGTGCCTTTCGCCTCACGATGCTGGCCGATGGTCTCTACAGTGCAGCGCTCGGCAATGTGCTGCCCGGCGAGTCGGTCACCATCCACCTCAGCTATGCCGAGCCACTCACCCTGGCGGCCGGCTGCCTGCGCTATCGGCTGCCGACCACCCTGGCGCCCCGTTACGGCGAGCCCGAAGGCTTCGAGCCCTGGCAGCGTCCGCAGACCAGCCTCATGGTGGAATACGCGTTCGAGGCGCAGGTGCACTTGTGCGGTGCGCTGGCCGGCGCCCGCGTCGGTTCTCCAAGCCACCGCATCAGCAGCAAGGCGAGTGAGGGCGAAACCTGCATCACCGTCAAGGCGGCAACCATGGACCGGGATTTCATCCTCGAGATCCAGCCCGTCGCCGAACAGAGCCTCGGCGTTTGCGCGCCGCTTGCAGAGGACGGGGCGATCGCGGCGGTGAGCTTTCTGCCCCCCGCCCGCGAGGATCACCGCAGCGGACGCGACATCGTCATCGTGCTCGACTGCTCGGGCTCGATGGCGGGCGACAGCATGCGTCTTGCCACGGCGGGCGTGATCGAAGCCCTGGGCTGCCTGAATCGCGAGGACGCCTTCGGCGTGGTGGTCTTTGGCAACAGGGCCCGCTGCTTCGAGCAAAAGCTCACCAGGGCAAGCGCCGGCAAGGTCTCGGCGGCCATCGAGTTTGTTCGCAATGCAGGCGACATGGGCGGCACCGAATTGGCGGGCGCCCTGCGCGCCGCGATGGCGCTCATTCCGGAGGGCCGCGAGGCCGACATTCTGCTGCTGACCGACGGCGAGGTCTGGTCGCTCGACAGGATCACCCGCGAAGTCTCGGCCCGCGGCATCCGTCTGTTTACGGTCGGTATCGGCTCGGCGGTTGCCGAGGACATGGTGCGAAACCTGGCCGACGAAACCGGCGGCGCCTGCGAACTGGTGGCGCCCAATGAAGACATGCCCGGCCGCATCGCCGCGCACCTCGCCCGCATGCGCCAGCCGCGCATCGTCGACTTCTCGCTCGACTGGGGAGTGCGCCCCGACTGGGAGGTTCGCCCGGTGCGGGCCGTGTTTGCGGGCGACGCCTTCACCCTGCATGCGGCCCTGCCCGAGGCGGCATCGGTAGCCAGCGCCCGACTGCAGTATTCGGATGGCAGCGTCGAGACCTTCGACGTCCCCCTCGCGCCCCTCCCCCGGCTGGCCGACACCCTGCTGCGCGTTGCCGCTGCGGCAAGGCTGCCGCGCATGGCGGCGAAGGCACGGGCCGCCTGGGCCTTGCAACACCAACTGGTCACCGACGAGACCGATTACATCGTCGTCCTCGAGCGGGCAGCGGACGAACGCACCGCGGGCGTGCCGCGCCTCCAGGTCACCCCGCAGATGATGGCTGCAGGACACGCCGGCATGGGCTCGGTCATTCTAGCCAGTCCAAGACGGGCGCTCGACGAAGTGCCAGCAGTAATGAGAAGCGCCCCGCTCGCAGCATGCCTCGAGAGCCGTAGCGAATCCATACGTGAGTGCGCATTCGAGTTCGATGATTCTGCGGTTTTTTCCAAAGCGCCTGCAACTCTCCACCGTGAAGCTGCCACCACGCCGGAGGCATTCCTGCAACAGATCGAGGCGATGTGTGCCGGTGCCGGGATCATGGGCCTGCCGGCCAGCCTCGCCGAATTGCGCGAACTTGGCGTGCCGCCCGAGCTCGTGAAGAATCTGGAACGGCTGGTCGAAGAAGGTGCGAGTGAATCCGACGTCATCAAACTGTTCGTGGAGTTGCTCGCTGTCTTGGCGCAGCCCGATGCCACGACATCTGCAGCAAAGAGCTGTGCCCGCCTGCTTGCCCCGTTCTCGCCGGCTGCTGACGGGCGCGCCCTTGGCGCGAAGATGGTCAAGCTTCTGGCGGGGACGCGAGCCTGCCAATGGCCAGCCGTTTGCGCCACCGGCGAAGGCTTGGGGAACCACGAGATCCCGGCCTTTCTGCGCACCGCCTCCAAATAAGGCCGCGACACGCCTGCCCATCGCACGCCATCTGCCGCACGCCGGGGCGCTGATACAGCCCGGCGGACGGCGAAACCTTCCAATGGACTCTCGACGGTTCGGAGAGAGACGGTGTGCCGAATCGCGGAAGTCGCACAACGTCGTGCGGAATTGCCTTGCCATGCCCGTCGCGGCACAGCGAAACTTTTGAAATGCCAGAGTGCTATCAATCAACCCCTGTGGCGCTGCCGGCTCAATGCCCGGGCGGACCTCGGCCGTGGCGTGCGCCAGAAGATCGCGGCGGATCGATCGGCGATGTCGCGGCACGCTCGCCGGCAGGCCGCAAGCTTGCCGCATGCGTGAGCCGCCGCGAGCGTGATGTCTAATCGCAGCACTCAAGCAAACCTCCTATCCTCACCATGACACGCACCCAGCCACACTCATTTCCGCGCCGCATCCTGCTGGCAGTCACCGGGCTGTCGCCACAGGTGGTCACCGAGACGCTCCATGCGCTCGCCGTCTCGGCGCAACAGCCCTTTGTGCCCACCGAGATCCACCTGATCACCACTGCAGAAGGCGCAGAACGCGCACGCCTCTCGCTGCTTTCCGCAGATCGTGGATGGTTCAAGCGCATTCGCGACGACTACGCGCTGCCCGAGATCGCCTTCGACAGTACACACATCCACGTGCTGCGCGACGCCGAGGGCAAGCCGATCGCCGACATCCGCACGCCCGAGGATAACCTGCGCTGCGCGGACTTCATCACCGAGGCGGTTCGCGCATTCACCGCCGACCAGCAGGCCGCGGTGCATGTTTCGATTGCCGGTGGCCGCAAGACCATGGGCTTCTTCCTTGGCTATGCCCTCTCGCTCTTCGGGCGCGACCAGGATCGGCTTTCACACGTGCTGGTATCGGAACCCTTCGAATCAAGCTGGAATTTTTTCTATCCCACCCCGCACTCCTGCGTGATAGAGGTTGGCAGGGAGGGCCACAAGACCCTCGCCGATACACGCGAAGCCGTCGTCACGCTCGCCGACATTCCCTTTGTGAGCCTCCGCCATGGGCTGCCGGCCGAGCTACTTGCCGGCACCGCAAGCTTCGCGGCGACGGTAAATGCCGCCCGCGGCAGCCTCGGGCCGGCAACGCTCGAGATCGATCTGGAGGCACGCCTGGTTCGGGCGGCTGGCCGTGAATTCAACCTCCCACCCGCCGAGCTCGCCCTGCTGACCGTCTTCGCCCGTCGTGCCATCCATGCTGAACCGGCCCTCGCCGCTCCACCCAAGGAGGCGCCCGACCCGGATTGGGCAGCGCGCTACCTGCGCGAACTTCGCTTGATCCTGGGCCCGATGGGCGACCTCGGCCCCACCGAGCGAACCCTCAAGGCCGGGATGGACGGCGCTTTCTTCTCGCCGCGCCTGTCGAAGCTGCGCCGTCTGCTCAGGCAGCATCTGGGCACCGACGCCAGCCCCTATCTCATCGATGACGGCGGTGGCCGACGCAAGCAGTACCGGCTGGCCCTGCCGCCCGACGCGGTGACCCTCCTCAAAACCGGGAGCACCGCAAGCTTGCGCTAATACCGAAAAGGTATCCCGATGGACTAGACTCCCACTCCGCCTGCATATTGGCGCACGAGAGCCAAGGCGATGCCACACCGCTGAATGCATTGACAAGGACAACGGATGTTCAAATATACCTATCAACTCCGACTGATCTCCCCCGCCTTTCTGGGCGGTGCCGATCAGAAAGGTGTGTGGCGCACGCCGCCGCTCAAAGCATTGACGAGGGAATGGTGGCGCATTGCGGTCGCGCCTGCAGCCGCCCATCAGGCAGGACGAATCAAACGGGAAGAAGCATCGCTTTTCGGTACCGCCGCCGACGACACCCAGGATGGCAGTCGGCAGAGCCGGGTCCGGTTCGCGCTGGCGCACTGGAACGAAGGCACGCTCACGCAGTGGGAAGCGGGAGAAGCGAGGGTCGCCCATCCCGAGGTGAAGGATCGCAACACTGGAAAAGAACGCGCCGTCGGTGCGGAGCTCTACCTCGGCTATGGGCCGCTGGTGTTCCAGCAGGGCACCAACCTCAAGAACGGTGCAGCCTTGCAGGCCGGCGAGCTCAACACCCTCAAGCTCGCGGGCCCCGAGAGCGACGCACAGGCGCTTGCAACGACCGTCACCCTCGCCCACTGGTTCGGCACCATCGGGGGACGCAGCCGCAACGGCTGGGGGTCACTCTCATGGGAAGCCCAGGATGACACCCCACCGGTCGCGGAACTGTGCGTGGCGACACTTGCGGAAACAGGCTGCCTTCATCCACTGGCGCAATGTCTGAAGCTCGATTGGCCTCACGCCATTGGCTCCGACGCCCTCGGCCCGCTGGTCTGGCAAGGCCGGCGCAGCTTCGCCAACTGGCGCGATGCGATGAAATTCCTCGCCGAGGCCAAGATCGCGTTTCGCACCGAGCTCGGCTTTGTCGGCGGGCAACCGCACCGCGAGCCGCAACCGCGTCATGTGCTTGCCTACCCGGTCACCAACCACAAGGTTCCCGGCTGGGAGGGGCAGAACAAGGGTCGCCTCGCCAATTCCCTTCGTTTCAAGCTGCATGGCGAGCCCGACGGGAAAGCCATCCGCGTGGTGATCTACCACACCCCCTGCAAACCAACCCTTTCGTTCGAGGGCATCGACCTGCTCGATACCTGGCAGCGCGTGCACCGCTTGCTCGATGCCAACCCCGGCCTCGCCCGCCTCGCCTGACCCAGAAGAGAAACCATGACCGAACCGACCCAAGACATCTGGCTCGCAAAGCTCGCCGCCTGGACGCACGACCCCGCCGAGAAGGCACTCGTGCTTCTTCGCGACCCTGCCGGCCACGAAGGCGGCACCGTGCGCGAACTTCGCGAGGCGCTCTTCCCCAACGGACTTCCCAAGCCGATGGCAGCGAGCGTGCAGCGCGCCGACCACTGGGCGAGCGCGGCCGATCGCCCGCAGTTCCCGCGCGATACGGCTGACGGCCCCTACGCCGCCTGGACGCAGGTGCGCTTCGAGCAGCAGCCGGTGCTCATCCATCCCCTGTCGGGCGCAGCATTCGACCTCGGCAAGACCGGCAGGCTCGACATCGACCCGGCACATATCAAGCTAGCCTCGAGCGCACATTTCAAGAGCCTGATCGAGGCCGACGCACAGGGCGAGCCGGACGCGAAGAAGACGGCACTCGCCTTCTGGCGCTTCGGCCCGGAGATCGATGCCGACGGACTGCGCATGCTCTGGCAGCTGCTGCCTGCCGACACACGCATTCCAGATCACACCATCTGGACCCACCTCGACCTGACCTCGGCATTCGCCAGCGCCTTCGAGGGTGACCCAGACGCAAACCCCGCGCTGCTCACCATGAGCTTCGGCCCGGTTCAGGATTTCATCGCCCAGGCGCGCACCACCTCCGACCTGTGGGCCGGCTCGCACCTGCTCTCACGGCTGGCATGGGAAGCAATGCGGGTCATCTGCGAGCGACTCGGACCCGACGCGGTACTCTTTCCCCAGCTCCGCGGCGTACCCCAGGTCGACCTGTGGCTGCGCGACGAAATGGGGCTCAACCCGAAGCGCTTCATGGACTGCGAGTGGGCCGTACAAAAGACCGATGCGAATCCGCTCTTTGCCGCCGCCCTGCCCAACAAGTTCGTGGCCGTGGTCCCTGCCGCCGAGGCAACCGAGCTCGCCGAGGCGGTCACCAGCGCAGTGCGCGCCTTCGTGCGCGACACGGCTTCGGGAATGCTCACCGAGCTTCTCGAGGCCGCGGGCATCCCCGATTCGCCCGAGCTGGCATGCCGCGAGCAACTCAGGGCGCAACTCGATGGCTTTCCCGAGGTGCACTGGGCGGCAGTGCCGTTCACACCGCTGATTGAGGAGCGCACGGGCGAAGCGCCGGATACCCGCGAACTGGCCGCGGTCAGTGCGCCCTTTTTCAGCACCGGAGCGGGCTCCACCGGCGGCTTTCTCGCCTCGGAAACATGGAAACGCCTTTCGCGGCCGCTCGATCTCGAGGGCACCCGCTTCTACCGTCCCAACCCCGGCGTGCTCTACCCCGCCATCTACGAACTCCTCGATCGCGTTGCAGCCAGTGCCAAGTCGGTACGCGCAGCCCCGCAGCGCGCGGACGGGGGCGAAGAAGGCTACCGCTGCGACCTTACAGGTGAGGCCGAATGGCTCACCCACGAGCGCGCCCAACTGACGCTGCCCAAAGGCGCGCGCAAGGATGCGAATACCCTGTGGAATCTTGCCACCCGGAATCGTCCCGGCATCAGCCGCAAGGGCGAACACCTTTCGGCGCTGGCAATGCTCAAGCGGCTCTGGCCGACATGGTTCGTCAAGCGCGAACTGGCAAGCGTCGAGGTCAAGACCCAGCGCTTCGTCATCTCGACCCACACGCTGGCAATCGCCACCTCGCTCGAACACTGGCTCGAGACCGGCGCCCCCTTCGGCGACGCCGGCAAGCGGCTGCTCGAAAAGGCCGCTGCGCCCGACATCGGCAATGTCGCCCTGCCGCGCAGCCTGGTCAGGCAGATATTTCGCGCGCAGGATTTCGATGCCGACACCCGCCGCCTGGCCCGCGCCTTGCCGGCCTTGCTGGACAAGGACGCCAGCGACGACCCCGAGGTGCACAGCGAGAACGCTCGACTGGTTGAAAAGCTGCTCGGCAAAAAGCCCGAAGCCTACTATGCACTCATCCTGCTCGATGGCGACAGCATGGGCGCCTGGATCTCGGGCACCGACCCGCGTTTTCAGGTCGCCACGCGGCGAACCTTCCACCCGCAGATCGGCGAGCGGATGAAAGCGCATTTCACCCGGCCCGAGCACCAAGCTTACCTCGACGCCCCACGGGCCGTCTCGCCGAGCCGCCACATGGCGATCTCGAGCGCGCTCAATGGCTTTGCGCTTCATCTCGCCCAGGACATTGTCGAGAACCGCTGCAAGGGCAAGCTCATCTACGCCGGCGGCGATGACGTAATGGCGCTGGTGTCGGTGGATGACCTCCTGGCCTGCCTGACCCTGCTGCGGGCGGCCTACGGTGGCTTGCCGATGCCCAAAGCGCTGAGCAACGCGCTCTCGCTCGATCTCGACGGACTGAGCCTGGGCGGCGGTCACGCGGTGCTCGGTGACCGGCTTATCCGGCTCATGGGTGAGCAGGCCACAGCCAGCGCTGGCGCAGTCATCGCGCACCATACCGCGCCGCTCGGTGCCGTGCTGCGCGAGCTGCGCAGATCCGAACGCCGCGCCAAGAACAAAGGCGGGCGCAATGCCTTCGACATCACCCTGCTCAAGCGCAGTGGCGGCGCCACGGAACTCACCCTGCCGTGGAACCTCTCGGACGCCCCCACCCTCGAGGACTCGCCGATGCAGCTCCTTGCCGAGCTGCAGAACACCTTCGCCGCCGACACGTCGCGCAAGGCCGCCTATCTCACCCAGGACTGGCTGCCTAGTCTGCCCTCCCGGGCGCACATGCCCGTCGGCGATCTACAGGCGCTGCTCACCGCCAGCCTGGCTTATCAGTTCAATCGCCAGGGTGCCAAGGCAGAGGGCGACATTCTGGCCCGCAAGCTTGCCGCAGTCGCGCTGGCGCCTCGCCTGCAAGATACTCAACCGGCCGAAACCCTGCGCGACCTGCTCGCCGTGGCCGAATTCCTGGCCCGCGAAGGTCGCAGTAAAAAGGAACGCTGAAAAATGCCCGCAAACCTCACCGACTCCGTGTTCATCGAACCGCTCGATGTGCTCGTGCTGCGCGGCAACAAACTCTTCGCCGATGCAGCCAGTCACGGCGAAGCGCTGATGCCGCCCTGGCCCTCGGTCGCGGCCGGGGCGCTGCGCAGCCGCATGCTGGTCGACGCCGGCGTCTCGCCCGCGGAATTCGCGGCCGGTCGCGCCACGCTCGGCCAAGCGCTCGAAGCCTGTCTGGGCTCGGTGCAAGCGCCGGGCAGTTTTCGCATTGCCCATTTCGGGCTCGCGCGCGAAACGTCATCCATCGCCGAGGCGCTGCTGCCCATGCCTGCCGACCTCGTGGTCGACGACGCCGGCCGCCCCGCCGCACTGCGTCCGCAAGCGATGCCTGCCACGGTGGCGAGCAGCTATCCCCTGCCACTGATCCCGGTACTCGCCCAGCCCCGCCTCGGCAAAGCGCGCACCGGGCTGTGGCTCACTGCAGCCGGTATCGCAGCCTGGCAAGCCGGTCGTTCGCCAGCGCCGGGCGAGTGGCTGACTTCGGCAGAGCTATGGACACTCGACAGCCGGCTCGGCATCGCGCTCGCGCCCGGCCAGAACACCGTCGTCAAGGGCCAGCTCTACACCAGCGAGGCCATTGCGCTCAAACCCAGCATAGGTTTTGTCGCCCGTGTCCAAGGCGTGGACCGCGGCACACTGCCCACCGCGGGCAGCCTTCGCTTTGGTGGCGACGGCCACGCCGCCAGCGTTCGGCGCTGCACGGCGGCGCTTCCTGAGCTCGATCCTGTGGCGCTGGGCCGCGCGGGCCGGTTTCGCATCATGCTCACCAGCCCTGGCATTTTTGGCGATGGCTGGAAGCTCGCCGGCACCGACGCCAACGGACGCTGGCACTTCCAAGGCGCTTCGGCAAGGCTGGCCTGCGCCGCCGTGCCCCGTCTTGAGACCCTCTCCGGTTGGGATGTGGCGCGCGGCATGCCGAAACCCGCGCTGCGGGCAGCGCCCGCGGGCAGCGTCTATTGGCTCGACGACTTCCAGGGCGACCCCAGGGCGCTCGCCGTCCTGCAGCGCGACGGTCTCGCGCTCGACGATGCCGCTCGCCGCGCCGAAGGCTTCAACAACTGTCTGCTCGCCGAGTGGCGCTGAACCGCACGATAAGTACACGACTTCATAAAGGACATCCGACATGTTTCAAGCTCATGCAGCCCTGTTTCTCTATGCCACCAGCCCGGTCCACATGGGCACCGGCCAGGCATTCGGCCTGATCGACAACCCCATCGCCCGCGAGCGCCACAGCGAGCACCCGGTGTTCGCCGGCTCCGGCCTCAAGGGTGCGATCCGGCACCGCTTTCATGCACTCCCCGGCTGGAGCGAGGGCCCGAAGAGCGAAACCCTGCTCGACCGCCTGTTCGGACCGAGTTCGCAAAGTGCACTTCATGCGGGTGCCGTAAGCCTCGGCGATGCCCAGCTCGTCGCCTTCCCGGTTCGCTCGGTCAAGCAAGGCTACGTCTATGCCACCAGCGCGTTCGCCCTCGCACGGGTCGCGCGCCTGCTCGGGCAACTCGGCGTTTCCGGCATGCCCGAAGCCCCGCAGGGCGTGGGCCCGGGCGCTGCGCGCGTCGCCAATGCGCGGCTGCTCGCCGACGACACGAGGCTCCACCTCGAAGCATTCGAATTCGCCGCCGAGGCCAACCCCGAATCCGACAAGCTCGCCGCGGTCGCGCGCTGGCTTGCCGACAACGCGCTGCCAGCGGGCGAAGCCAGCGCATTCTTCCGCGACAAGTTCGCCAGCGACCTGGTGCTCCTTTCCGACGAGGACTTCTCCTGGTTTGCGAAGAACGCCACCGTCGTCGAGCCACACGTGCGCATCGACAACGCAACCGGCACAGCCAGCGATGGCGGCCTCTTCTACACCGAAAACCTGCCCCCCGAGTCACTGATGCTGGGCAGCCTGATGACCAGCCGCGAGCGCAGCGGCCATGCCGAAACCGAAGCCGCCGCGGTGCTTGCGCACGTTACCGGTGCCATCGATGGCGAATTGCTGCAGGTCGGCGGCGACGCCACCACCGGCCGCGGTCTGGTCATGGCCCGCGTGCTGCGCGGCGCCGGCGCCTGACCGGAGGAGACCCGCCATGAACACCTCGACCAAATCCGCCCCCGCAACGCTCGAGCAGCAGCGCGCCCAGTTCGCCTGGGAGTGCGCCAAGGAAGGCAACGCCGCCGCTGGCGATGAATACCGCAACCTCGCCAAGGCCGCGCCGGCGCTGATCATGAACAACGGCCTCATGCAGACCCTCGTTTTTTTCGAGGACAAGGGCAAGGAGCATCACAAGGCACTCGCACGGCAGTTGCGCCGCTGGGTCGGCAAACGCGCCGGCGGCAATGGACAGGATCCCGGCTTCCAGAACATGATGGAGGCGCTCCTCCGAGCCACGCCTGCCGAGTATCGCCGCGCAACCGACGAATCGCTGCTGATCCTGCGCTGGATCCGGCAGTTCGCGGCCGCGCTCTGAGGACGACGCACATGGTTACCGCAATTCCCGCCTATCTCGGCACGCGTTTCGACGACTGTCCGCCGGGCCACCGCTTCGGGCTCTACTTCGACGCCTGGGAGCCCGACTGGCGCAAGCCGTCCAACAAGAGCCCGGCCTTCGAGAGTGTCGCCAACGCCTTCCCGCAACACAGCAAGGATGCCCTTGCGGCAATCTGCGCGCGACAACAGGAGCAGGCCGCAGCCCTTGGGCAACAGGTGTTCAGCCACCCTGCCCGCCTGTTCGCCCCGCTCGCCACCGGACTGGGCAATGAACACCCGCTCGAGAACGGCTTCGCCTTCCTCAACCCGCACGGTCTGCCCTACCTCGCCGGCAGTGGCCTCAAGGGCGTCCTCCGGCGCGCCGCCGAAGAGCTCGCCGGCGGCGAGTGGGGCGATTGCGCGGGTTGGGACCAGCCGGTCATCGATGCCCTTTTCGGGCCGGGCGAAGAGGATCCCCTGCGCGACGAACAGGCACGCCGCGGCGCGCTCGTGTTCTGGGATCTCTTCTTTCTGCCCGCCAAGGGCAAGAGCCTGCTCGCGGTCGAGATCATGACCCCGCATCATCGCGACTACCTGCAGTCCAATGGCACCCCGCACGCCAACGAACAACCCAACCCGATTCCTTTCCTCGCCGTTGCGGCAGGCGCTACCTGCACGCTCCACATCGAGCTCAGACCCGCCTACATCCCGCCGCAGCTGGCCGGTCTCGCGGACAAATGGCGTGCGCTGCTCGGCGCAGCCGTCGAACACGCCGGCGAATGGCTGGGTTTTGGCGCCAAGACCGCGGTCGGCTATGGCCGGCTGGGGCAGGACAAGGCAATCCTCAAACAGGCTGCGGACGACGCCCGCGATCGCGCCGAAGCCGAGCAACGCAAGGCATACCAGGCAGAGCTCGACAAGCTCACGCCGCAAGGCCGGTCCGTGAAGGAGTTCGTCACCGCCTGTGAATCCAAGCTCGCCCAGGACCGCAAAGACCCGTTCACGCCCGGCAGCGGTCTCTACGCCGAGGCGCTGCGCCTGAGTAAGATCGCGTTGGCAGACGATGGCAGCTGGTCGTCCGCCGACCGGTTGCAGCTTGCCGAGGCGCTCGCGACCTGGCTGCCACAGGTGATCGATCGCTACGATGCGAAGGACGCGCGCAAGAAGCTCAAGCTGGCGGCATTGCGAGGCGAGGCCTGAGCACATGACGACCTACTTCGTGAGCCGGCATCCGGGCGCCGTCGCGTGGGCGGCGCGCCGAGGTCTCGCGGTGGATGCATACCTTGCCCATCTCGATCCGCAGCAGATCCAACCCGGCGACACGGTGATCGGTATCCTGCCGGTGCATCTCGCGGCGCGCGTCTGTGGTTCGGGCGCCCGTTACCTCAACCTCTCGCTCGACATGCCCGAGAACGCACGGGGAAAGGAACTCTCGGCCGACGAGCTCGAAGCCTTCGGGGCGCGACTCGAAGCCTATAGGGTTGAAGAAGTCCGCAGTACAGGAACCAACGTCCAATGAAGCGACCCGCTCGTCATCTTTGCATCGCCACCGGCCAGAATCTCGCCAATCTCATTCCCTGCCTTCAGCTCCGGGCCCGCGAGGTGCTGATTCTCGAAACACCCGCGATGCGGGACGCGGCGGTCAACCTCAAGCGCGCGCTCGAAGAACACGATGTACTCGTGAGGCGACTGCCGTTCGACGACAGCACGCCGGAGGAGGTCTCCGCGTCGGCCGAGGCGATCGCCCTCGAACTGGGCGCCGAGCCGCTGGTGTTCAATGCAACCGGCGGACACAAGCTCATGACGCTCGCGCTGGCCGAAAATCTCGGCGCGCTCGCCGACGACCTCCACCTGCTCTATGCCGAGACCCGCAAGGATCGCCTCGACTGGCTCAAACCCACGCCGGCGATGCAGCCCATGGACGATATGCTGGTGATCGACGACATCCTTCGCGCTCAGGGCTATCGCCGCACCAGCGCAAGCAATTCCGACCCCTACTGGCAGATCGAAGCCGACCGCCGCGCCACACTCACCCGTCGAATGGGCGACGAGGCAGACAAGTACGGCAAGTTCTTCGGCACGCTCAACGTTCTTGCCGACCTGGCGCTGAACGATCAGAGCGACGTCTTCGATCCGCGGCAGAGTTTCAGGTTCAAGCCCCGCGGCGACAACGCCGCGCTGCTCGACGATGCCCGCAAGAACGAACTGATCCACTGGGACGGTGGCGAGACCATCGTCTTCGCCAACCGCGACGCGGCAAGCTACTTCCGTGGCGGGTGGCTCGAAGAGTACGTGTGGACCAAGCTCAAAGGCATCGGCCCACGCGATTGGGCCATCAATCTAAAGACCATGTCGTATGGCACCAATGTCGAAAACGAGTTCGATGCCCTCGTCGCCCACCGCAACCGATTGCTCGCAATCGAATGCAAGACCAGCGGGTTCGGAAAGAATGACGCCAAGGATGTGAGCTACATCTACAAGCTCGCGCAACTCGCAGATCAGGTCGGCGGTGCGATGAGCCAAAAACTGCTGCTCTCGGCACGGCCGGTGCACGACGACATTCGCCAGCGCGCCCGTGACTACGGGGTCGACATCCTCGCTGCGGAAGAGGTCAAGCAGTTCGTCGATTTCATGAAAAAGTGGATGAAGCCCTGAACTCCGATGCCCACCACACTCCCCCTTGCCCGCTACCGCTTCACCTTTCGCATGGTCGAACCCTTGCGCCTGCCCGAATATGCCGGCTCGCTGTTGCGCGGCCAGTTCGGCGCCGCCCTGCGCAAGCTCGCCTGCATGACCGGTGAGCCCGACTGCAGCGCTTGCCCGCTGCTCGCGACCTGCCCCTATCCAGCCATCTTCGAAACCCCGGCGCCCGAGCATCACGCCATGCAACGCTTCAGCAAGGTGCCCAACCCCTACGTCATCGAGCCCCCCGCCTTCGGCGAACGCCTCATCGACAGGGGCGAAGCGCTGCAGTTTTCGATGGTGCTGATCGGCCATGCAGCAGCGCAATTGCCGCTGGTGAGTCTGGCCCTGCAACGCGCCCTCGAAGGCGGCCTTGGGCGCGAGCGCTCGCGCGGCCGGCTCGAGGCCATCGAAATGCAGGACGGCGCCGCCGGCCAAACGACCTTCATTCCGCTCTGGCAACACGGCGATGCGCGTATCGCGGCTCACGCGGCGACCCTCGCCCTACCGGAATCTGGCGGGATCGATTCGATCACCCTGCAGCTTCGCACCCCACTTCGTCTGCAGCAGCAGGGCCGACCGATACGGCCGGAAGCACTTTCTCCGAGAAAGCTCCTTGCAGACCTCCTGCGCCGCGCCAGCCTGCTGTTCGAGTTTCATGCCGGCGAGACACGCCTCGTTCGGGACGTCAGCGAACTCGTGCGCGAGGCCGAGGCGTTGCGCCAGCGCAGCGCCCTGCACTGGCAGGACTGGTCCCGCTTCTCGAGTCGCCAACAGCGCGAGATGACGCTCGGCGGCGTGCTGGGCGAGTGGACGCTGGAAGGCGACCTGTCCCGGCTCTTTCCCTGGCTGTGGCTCGGGCAATGGCTGCATGTAGGCAAAAATGCCACAATGGGCATGGGACGCTATGAGATCCAGACTCCATGTCAGTGACACGCAACCACCTCCTTCAAGAAACGGCAGCGCGCGGCGCGGCATCTTTCGTGCTTTTTTCGAGTCAGCTCCGAGCACAAGCTTTTTCTTGGCAAACCCCTTCGCAGCACATTGAAAACAAACGGTTTTTTGAGACGCGCAGTCCGAACACATGCCCTGATATCAAAGGGATTAAGACATGCCGACGCCGAACAGGATTTCGCGGAGCCGGAGTCCGAACACATGCCCTGATATCAAAGGGATTAAGACATCTCATTACTGACGACGAAGACCGAGGAGGCGTCCGAACACATGCCCTGATATCAAAGGGATTAAGACTTTGGGCGCGGATTTGGGCGCGGATTTGGGCGCGGTCCGAACACATGCCCTGATATCAAAGGGATTAAGACTAGTTTGCGCGCACATACTGATCGAGCGCAGCAAGGTCCGAACACATGCCCTGATATCAAAGGGATTAAGACTCGTTGATGCGGTCGTATAGCACGGCAACCGGAGTCCGAACACATGCCCTGATATCAAAGGGATTAAGACTCATCGTCGATAATGTTGTTGGTGCGCATCATGCGTCCGAACACATGCCCTGATATCAAAGGGATTAAGACAAGGCGGCAGAATAATTTGCGAGGGTAGAGGAGGTCCGAACACATGCCCTGATATCAAAGGGATTAAGACTCCAGCGCCCACCCCATATACAGCCAGACTGCCGGTCCGAACACATGCCCTGATATCAAAGGGATTAAGACGGCCACGGTGAGGCCGAGCTTGACTTGCTCGTTAAGTCCGAACACATGCCCTGATATCAAAGGGATTAAGACTCCTACCATAACAAGCCCCCCAACTTTAGGTAGTCCGAACACATGCCCTGATATCAAAGGGATTAAGACCGGTTTCATTGCCTGCGAACGGCAGGATCGGTCCGAACACATGCCCTGATATCAAAGGGATTAAGACCGCTGCTAATTGATTATAAAGCCGGGCGCTCCGTCCGAACACATGCCCTGATATCAAAGGGATTAAGACCTTGATCGAAGGTGTCGCGGATGAAGTTCAAAGTCGTCCGAACACATGCCCTGATATCAAAGGGATTAAGACGATTTGGGCGCTCAAACGCGAGCATTCTTCATCGTCCGAACACATGCCCTGATATCAAAGGGATTAAGACTTCGGCCTCTTGCCCCGTCTCCGCGCTCCCGGTAGGTCCGAACACATGCCCTGATATCAAAGGGATTAAGACGTGTCGAGCAGGTACCAGGCATCGCCCGAGCCGCGTCCGAACACATGCCCTGATATCAAAGGGATTAAGACACGATTCCGGGTCAAAATCCTCGTCCTCCCACCGGTCCGAACACATGCCCTGATATCAAAGGGATTAAGACACCGGCTGGGCCAGATTTCCCATGGGGCAAGTCCGAACACATGCCCTGATATCAAAGGGATTAAGACCTTGGCCGGGCGTTCGGTTTTTGTCAGCCGCCCGTCCGAACACATGCCCTGATATCAAAGGGATTAAGACTTCTCGTTTGGCGCATATTCGAACCCAAGGCCGTCCGAACACATGCCCTGATATCAAAGGGATTAAGACGTGGCATTCCGCAGCACTGTGTAAATCCCGAAGTCCGAACACATGCCCTGATATCAAAGGGATTAAGACCGGCGAGCTCGACGAGCATGCGGTTGGGCGTCGTCCGAACACATGCCCTGATATCAAAGGGATTAAGACCTATCGGCTTGCCTATAGGTAATGACGCGGCCGGTCCGAACACATGCCCTGATATCAAAGGGATTAAGACCCCACGGCGAAAGACCCAGCACATCGGCAATCGTCCGAACACATGCCCTGATATCAAAGGGATTAAGACGTGGCCGCGACGGCTGATTCCGCTCTCGTTCAGGGTCCGAACACATGCCCTGATATCAAAGGGATTAAGACCATCGTTTCGTGCCTTGCGGTCATGTCGCCAGCGTCCGAACACATGCCCTGATATCAAAGGGATTAAGACGGACCGTCGGAATCGTATCAACCTCATACGCACGTCCGAACACATGCCCTGATATCAAAGGGATTAAGACACTCTTCATGCTCCAGCCCGCTCAGGCGGAGCTGTCCGAACACATGCCCTGATATCAAAGGGATTAAGACTGGCCGCCACGCTCATCTGCACCGCAGTCCCCGTCCGAACACATGCCCTGATATCAAAGGGATTAAGACGCCATCCGGGCGCTTGGCCCAGAAGTTGATGAAGGTCCGAACACATGCCCTGATATCAAAGGGATTAAGACAGCATCGAGAGCCGCCACGTAGGCATTACAAGCCGTCCGAACACATGCCCTGATATCAAAGGGATTAACAGGCTGTTGAAAAATCGCCCCACGCCTGCGGCGCTTGGGCGACCCGAATCGAGGCTTGGATCAATCCCTGTGTTCAGTACTACCTACGTCGCCTCATCGCTGAAGCTTGAACCGTGCAATCCGAGGACTGCCTCAAGGCCAGTGCCCGCATTGCCGCGTTCAAGCCGAAAGTGCTGCCCGATTGGCGACCAGGTTATTCATGCGCGTCAGGTTGTATGCAGCGAAATTGAGCAGGGCATGTGCCCGAACTTTGTCCAGTCCGCGCAGCTTGATGCGCCCGAGCATTCCGATTTCCTTTACCCATCCGAAGGCCTCTTCGATCATCTTGCGGCGTCGCAGGCTGACCGCGTATCCGGCGCTCGCCTTGATGTTTTCAGGCACGGCACTGTCTCTAAATTTCGCCGCAACGTGCGGCACGATGTCGTGCCGCTGCACCTGTTCAATGAATTCGGCTACGTCATAACCCCGATCAGCCGCGACCGTCGGCGTGTAGCCCTTACCGCCGCGTTCGACACGGCGCTTGAGCATCACGAGTGCCGCTTCCCGCTCGGCCGTGCCGGTCGCCTGTGTCGTATGGACATCGACCACCAAGCCGTTTCGGTTCTCCCCGAGCGCATGCGTGGTGTAACTCAGGTAGGCCACGCCGGGCGTCTTGGTCGCCAGCAGCGCCATGGGGTCGGTGCGCGAAACGTGCGTCTTGTTCGAGCGCTTTTTGCCCCGGAAGTCGACCTCAGGGTTGCGCCCCTGATCCGGCCCCGGCGGCTCATCGGATCCATCACGCGCCGCCATGTTCTTGTGCGAGGCCCATGCGCGCAGCAGCGAGCCGTCCACGCTGAAGTGCTCGTCCGACACCAGATCGGCCCACTCCGCGATACCCAGAACGCCATCGAAGAAACGCCGCATGATGCTTTCCTTGAGCAGACGGTCGCGATTGGCGCTGAAGGTCGAATGGTCCCAAATCGGCTCATCCAAGCTCAGGCCGACGAACCAGCGGTACATCATATTGAAGTCGATATGCTGGATCAGGGCGCGCTCCGAGCGGATCGAAAACAGGCACTGGATAAGCAGCGCCCGCAGCAAGCGTTCCGGCGCAATCGAAGGACGCCCACCTTCGGCGTAAATCTCGTCGAATTGGGGCGACATCGTGGCCAGCACGATATCGGTGAGTTGTTTCATGCGGCGCAAAGGATGATCCACAGCAATTCGATCTTCGATGCTGATATAGCTGAAAAGGGATTGCTGCTTTCGATCAATTCCACGCATCTCGATATCGGAAAAGGCTATGAAAAAGTAATTATAAATCACTCAGAACCCGCGCTGGGTCTGGGTTCTATGCTTTATCGACAGCCTGTTAAGACAGTACGGCCTCGGCCAGATCAACGCGGCTTATCGTCCGAACACATGCCCTGATATCAAAGGGATTAAGACTGCGCAAGTCGCGCACTGTGAGTGATTTGTGAGGTCCGAACACATGCCCTGATATCAAAGGGATTAAGACCCGCCGCGGAGGTACCTCTGCGAACGGGAGGTCGTCCGAACACATGCCCTGATATCAAAGGGATTAAGACTCATTCCCGCCCCCTGACGAGGAGTTCAGCCAGGTCCGAACACATGCCCTGATATCAAAGGGATTAAGACCCGATCGCGTCTGCGATCATCTTTTCAGCCTTGGGGTCCGAACACATGCCCTGATATCAAAGGGATCAAGTCCCGCCGACCAGCCGACGTTAGTCGGCCCGATGCGCAGGCGGGATGCGCCGCAAGCCGCCCGCGCCTAGCGCAGATGGCGAATATGCAGTGCGGGATCAGCCTGATTCAACCACTCGGCAGCAAGCCGGCGGTGGCAGTGGTCGGCGCCCTCTTCGGCGCACAGCAGGCAGGCGCGGTCGAGCGGGATGCCCGCCAGCTGCGCGGCGATGTCGGCCGGCTGCAGCTCTGCCAGGTAGCGGCGCTCGTATCCCGGCCAATCCAGCTCAGCCTTGCGATAGGCATCGAGCAGTCCCGGTCCGGGGGCCAGCGCCGGCACCGCAAGATAATCGATATCGCACAGGCGTTTGAGCAACCACTGCAGATCGGGGCCGCGTGCAAAGCCGGCCAACTGGGAGCCTGGTCGGGCGCGAATGTCGAGCAGCAGCCGCACCCCTGCTTCCTCGAGCAGCCCGAAAAAGCGTTCTGCGCCCTTGCGGGTGAAGCCGATCGTAAACAACGTGGCCATCATGACGAAGTCTCTTCGCCAGGCACGAGGCTGACCCGCCTCTCCTGCCGAAGGTAGGCAAGGTCGAGCAGCTCGTCGGCAGAGGCGAACAGATCCCCACCACCGCCTTCGTGGCCGGCCGCCGCCAGCAGTCGCTGCTCCAGCCTGGCGTGGCTCTCGGTGCGGCCGTCACTCAGGACATGATCGACTGCGGCCCCGCCGGCATTCAGGGCGCGGCCCACCAATAGCGCGCGATGGCAGTCGAGGGGATCGCGCTCGGCGCACATCAGGGCGATCCGATGGCGCAGGCTGCCGTGCAGCACGCGCTTGATCCCCTCGCCGAACGTATCGGTCGCAGCCATTGCAGCATAGCCGCCTGCCCTCATCTCACCGCGCATCCGCGCCGATGATCGCCCCCCCAGTTGCTCGCCGAGATACACGTAGGCAATGCCTCTGCACGCCAGCGCTTCGGCGAGCGCAGGCTTGGAATACTGGGGCTGGCGCTGCGAGAAGGGCACGGAGCGCACATCGGCCAGCGCGCTGATCCGGTGCTGAACGAGCAGGTTCAGGAATTCGTCGAGCGAATGGTCGGAATGGCCAATGGTAAAGATCGTGTTCATGCTCTTCCTTGCGCGCCAGCTTCGATGATACCGGCGACCAGTTTGTAGCAGTAATCGTGGAACGGCAGCCCCAGGCTGAGGCATAGCAGGGCCTCGGCATGTCCGTCGTGCCCCTCGAGCAGCCGAGCGGTCCACCGCGCGCTGGCCGCTTCGTCGGTCACCCGGAGCAGATAGTCGGTGCCCCGATAATGGAAGCCGGCGCGCAGCACCGCCCTGGTGTCGTGCATGCCGAGCTGAAACTGCAATTGCTGCGGCCTGACCAGGGCCAGCGATGAATTGCACCCAAGATGGGCGAGGTGCGCGGGCACCCGGTCGTTCAAGCCGTGAACGCTGCTGAAGCCGGCGGGCCACAGTGCCTCGGGAAAATCCTCGAAGGGCCGCACCTGACCGACCTCCAGGCTGCCGCAGTATCGCCACCGGCCCGGGCCGACATGCCGGTTCTCCTGCTGGTGACCCTCGGGACACGCAGCGCCCAGCGGCAGCTCGATCACATCGCCCGCTTGCGGCACGCTGCCGGCAACCCGACACAGGCGTGCCTGAGGCCAGGCCTGCCCCGCAGCCCGGCTCACCGGCCGCACCCAGCGGGCAAGACCGGTATCCAGGGTCTTGCCGGCCAGGCACACGCCGCCGTATTTGCGGGAACTCGCAAGAATCAGGACCGGGCTGTTCATCACCATCCGCCAGAAAATCGAAGACGGACCGATTCTGCGAGCGGTCACGGGGAATCGACGCCGGCGGCAAGCTTGCGGCCCGGATGCGTCCCTGAATACAGGACGCGTCACGGGGCACGACTGCCAGCGCCGGTGCCAGTCCGACGAGCGACGGCCCGCCCCGTCCCGTCCATGGGCGGCCTGCGGACCGCAAGCTTGCGGCGGCTGATCGCCGATCCCGGGCCGGGCACACTGTGTGCACACCCCACGAACAACGGAGGCGGCAATGACCCAGCGGG
Source organism: Zoogloeaceae bacterium (assembly GCA_024235595.1). Taxonomy (GTDB): domain Bacteria; phylum Pseudomonadota; class Gammaproteobacteria; order Burkholderiales; family Rhodocyclaceae; genus Cognatazoarcus. The sequence continues at coordinate 59,147 of JACKMC010000004.1, forward strand.
ACTTCTATCTGGCTGCGTATGACGTGGCGGCGCCGCGGCGACTCAGGGCCGCGCTGGCATTGGTGCGCGGCTACGCCACTGGCGGGCAGAAGTCGGTGCACGAGATCTTCCTGACCCCTTCAGAGCGCCATGAACTGCTGCATGCGATGGCACTCATTCTCGACGAGGAGGCCGACCGCTTCTTTCTGCTGCGGCTCGATCCACGTTCGCGCACCTACGCGCTCGGTGTGGCCGCTCAGCCCGCCGATCCCGACTATTTCTACCTGGGGTAATCGCATGGCCACGCTGTTTCTAGACCGCGCCGAGCTTGAAGTCCGCCACATCGACGGCGCACTGGCGATCTACGAGGCGGGCACTCGCAGCGCCACCGTGCCGATCAAGCTGCTCGAGCGCGTGGTGCTGCAGGGCGCACGCACGCGGCTCGACACCGGCACGCTGATCAAGCTGGCCGAGGCCGGCGTGGCCACCCTGCTGCTCAGCCCGCGGGCCAGCCGGCAGGTGGCGATCGTGCTCGGCCCGGCCCACAACGATGCCGCCATCCGGCTGGCCCAGTGCCAGCATGTGGCCGATGCGGCGTTCTGCGCCGGCTGGGCCCGCGACCTCGTGATCACCAAGATCCGCCGCCAGCGCCGACTCCTCGACACGGCCCTCGGCCAGCGGCCGGACCTGCGCAAGCCGCTGTTCGATGCGGCGGCGCAGCTCGACGCGGCGCTGACCCGGCTCGGTGCTGCGCCCGCGCAGGACTGCGCCACCCTGCGCGGCGTCGAGGGCAGCGCCGCGCGTGCCTATTTTCACGGCTTCTGCACGCTGTTCGCCAGCGAGCTCGACTTCACCGGCCGCAATCGCCGCCCGCCGCGCGACCCGGTCAATGCCTGCCTCTCGCTGGGTTACACGCTGCTGCACTTCGACGCGGTGCGGGCGGCGCACTGCAGCGGCCTCGATCCCTTGCTCGGCTTCTATCACCGCCCGGCATTCGGCCGCGAGTCACTGGCCAGCGATCTCATCGAACCGCTGCGTCCGCATATCGACGCCTGGGTATGGCAGCAATTCGCGGGCCGCACGCTGCGCCCCGAGCACTTCAGCTCCGAAAAGGGCGGCTGCCTGCTCGGCAAGGCCGGGCGCGGCCGCTTCTATGCCGCCTGGGAGAAATTCTCCCCGGCGCACCGCCGCTGGCTCAGACTGCGCTGCGCCGCGCTGGCCCGCAGCTTGCGCAAGGCGGGCGAACCGCTGCTTGCCAGCACTGAAGACGAATCGTTCTGAGCATGACCGTGCACACTGGCGCAATCCACGATCGCCCCCATGCAGCCAGCCTGGGCGCGCTGCCGCGCAAGCCGCTCTACCTGGTTGCCAGCAGCCCGATGCAGGTGGACACCTGCCATGAAGCATTGACGGTGAAGCGCGCGGGCGCCCCCGTGCAGCGCTTTCCGCTCGCACGCCTTGCCCGAGTCATCTGCAACCGGCACACCACCTGGACGGGAGAGGCGCTGTGCGCGTGCCTGGCGCACACGGTGCCGATCACCTGGCTCGACGGCCACGGCCGCGCCCTTGGCAATTCGCAGCCGCGCATCCACACCCCGGAACCGCTCGACGCCACGCTCGATCTCTATCTGGAACTGCCGGACTGGCACAAGCGTTTCGACAACTGGCTCACCCGCCGCCGCCTCGAAACCCTCACCCAGTGGGCGATGCACGCCGCAACCCGGGGCGCGGAGCTAGACCCGGTGCGCTTCCAGGTGCTCAAGCGCGAGTTCGTCTATGGCGGACACGTACCGGTCTGTTTCGAACCCGCAGCCGAGGGGTGGTGTGAAGCACTGGCCGCGGGGCACCTCAACCGCGGCGGCCTGCAGTCGCGCTATTGGGGTTGCGGGGGCGTGGCGATGGATCTGGCCGCCGAGCTCGCGGGTCTGCTATGGGCCGAGCTCAACCTGGATTGCGGCGCGCTGCCAGCTTCAGCCGACAGCATGGCGGTCTCGCTGCGGCTCTTTGAAGCCTGGGCACACCGTCGCGAGGGCCGGCTCGACACCCACCTCTCCGACCTCAGGCGTCATGTAGCGCGGGAGATAGACGCATGGCGCTGAACACGCCGCGGGCCTGGCTCATCACCTACGACATCACCAACCCCAAACGCCTCATGCGACTGCACCGCTTTCTGCGCAAGCACGCGGTGCCGGTGCAGTATTCGGTGTTCCACTACGAAGGCAGCGCCGCGAGCATGGGGCGACTGATCGCGCAAATCGAAGCCCGCATCGACCCCGCGACCGACGACGTGCGTGCCTACCAACTGCCGGAACACCTCAGCATCGACACCCTCGGCCGCGGCGGCATTCCGGGCGACGCCTACATCTTCTCGGAAGCCGACACGACCCTGGACACCCTTCTTCGCGCGGTCGGACGGTGATAGCATGCACATTCGGACACCGGCGAGCGACCGGATTTTGACACTTGGCTTTGGCACATCGCAAAATCTTGGGAACCCCTGTTGCAAGGGACTGAATGGAAAGAATTTTTCAGAGCCTGCAGTCCGAACACCTGCCCTGATCTCAAAGGGATTAAGACAAACTGTTGCGACAAGTTTAACTTATTTGCCTAGTCCGAACACCTGCCCTGATCTCAAAGGGATTAAGACGCCCTTCGCAGGTCGACCCCTCGCAGGTCGGCCGTCCGAACACCTGCCCTGATCTCAAAGGGATTAAGACGCGAATCGTTCGCAACCCCGCTACTTTGTTGGTCCGAACACCTGCCCTGATCTCAAAGGGATTAAGACGCTCACCCCGCACCGCTCGCACACGTCATTTCGTCCGAACACCTGCCCTGATCTCAAAGGGATTAAGACCGAGCTCATGCGAGAGCTCAACCCCGGTAATCGTCCGAACACCTGCCCTGATCTCAAAGGGATTAAGACGCCTTAGCGATCGAGGTATTAGCGCTAAACGGAAGTCCGAACACCTGCCCTGATCTCAAAGGGATTAAGACGTTCGGCGCCCAGCTGGGCTCCTCGTCATCCTGGGTCCGAACACCTGCCCTGATCTCAAAGGGATTAAGACAGCATAGTCATTCAGCCAGCTCTCCAGCCGTCCGAACACCTGCCCTGATCTCAAAGGGATTAAGACGCTTCAGCTCGCGGCCCAGGTCGCTCAGCTTGTCGGTCCGAACACCTGCCCTGATCTCAAAGGGATTAAGACCGCATCAAGGCACCATCCCGCCGGGCCAGCGCATCGTCCGAACACCTGCCCTGATCTCAAAGGGATTAAGACGCTTATAACCTCACCAATCTGGGCAAGCCTCTGGGGTCCGAACACCTGCCCTGATCTCAAAGGGATTAAGACACCGTCGGCGACTCCCCACTTGGTGCTAATCGTCCGAACACCTGCCCTGATCTCAAAGGGATTAAGACGCGGCCTTTACGTCGGATTTGTGCCAGTCCTTGCGTCCGAACACCTGCCCTGATCTCAAAGGGATTAAGACCGTTCTTCGTCGGTAAGCTCCGCCAGAGCTGCCGTCCGAACACCTGCCCTGATCTCAAAGGGATTAAGACTCGGCTTCGAGAGCCGCCCGGCAGATCAGGGCGTCCGAACACCTGCCCTGATCTCAAAGGGATTAAGACAGGTTCGCCGGGGTACTTCGACGGCCGGTGCGCCGTCCGAACACCTGCCCTGATCTCAAAGGGATTAAGACGCTTTCATGCCATCGCCTCCAGCCGCTCCATCAGTCCGAACACCTGCCCTGATCTCAAAGGGATTAAGACGTATTAGCGCTAAACGGTACTGCGCTCGACTCCCGTCCGAACACCTGCCCTGATCTCAAAGGGATTAAGACGCGTACCTCGCCGCCGTCCCAACGCGGGACTTCCGTCCGAACACCTGCCCTGATCTCAAAGGGATTAAGACATTGAGCACCGCGATGGCGGCGGCGCGGCCCTGTCCGAACACCTGCCCTGATCTCAAAGGGATTAAGACGTTCTTGGTGGGTCATGGTCTTCTCCTATTTCGGTCCGAACACCTGCCCTGATCTCAAAGGGATTAAGACGGTCCTCTTGACTCATTACGGCGCTCATGCGGCGTCCGAACACCTGCCCTGATCTCAAAGGGATTAAGACCGTTGAGCATCGCAATACCATCCTGCTCGCTGTAGGTGTCCGAACACCTGCCCTGATCTCAAAGGGATTAAGACTTGATGGCACTGAACATGGTGATGCTCCTATGTCCGAACACCTGCCCTGATCTCAAAGGGATTAAGACTAACAGGCACCCCATAGGACCCCTGTTATTAACCCGGCAATCAAATAGCTAATTTACTGAGCGTACCGAACATACTCATGGCTGAAATAAGCCCGCACTCGATCCGGCATCGCTGCAATGCGTTCCATGCACATGCGCGCCTTCTCAAGAAGTGCGGCGGCAGTCGTGGCAATCGGCCCGGAGCGTATCGTCGTCTTCAGATCCCGGTTCAGGTACTCATCGGGATTGAGTTCGGGTGCATACGGCGGGAGGTAGAACAGCTCGATCTTATCGGCGTTCTCCGCGACCCACTCGCGCACGCGGTTGGCACGATGCACGCGCAGGTTGTCGACGATCAGGAACACCTTGCGCTGGGCGTCCTGAATCAGATCCTTCAAGAAGACGATGAAGCGCTCGGCATCGATGGCGCCCTCGAAGAAGGAGAAACGCACCAATCCCTGGTTGGTAATCGCCGAGATCATCGATGTCGATCCATGGCGACCGGCCGGCAGCCGAAGTTCGGGCGTCAAGCCTGCCATCGAGTAGCCCCGAACCCAGTGCGAGTCTTGGCGAATGGCGGTCTCGTCACCCCAGTAGATCTCGGCATCCTCAGCCTTTGCGCGTGCCACGATCTTCGGATATTCGTCCCCGAGCCACGCCTTGAGGCGGGCCGGATCCTGCTCGAGCGCACGTTTGACCGGCCGCTGCGGCGTGAAACCCCAGCGCCGCAGGTACTCGCCCACGGTGCGGATGGGCATGTCGATACCGAAGAACTGCTTGATGGCAAGCATGACCGCGCGGCGATTCCACAGTGCGAATTCGAGCAGGAGTTGGCCGGGGTTCGAGCCGATGATCTTCAAGCGCAATTGCTCCTCTTGAACCAGCGTCAGCGTTCGTCCCGATCCGTGCCGGCGGCCGCGTTGCCCGCCCTTGATCACCGTATCGACGCTATCGGCTTGCGCGCGCCGCGCCCATTTGAGGACAGTCCCGACATGAACGCCACAGACTTCGGCAATGTGTCCCCACGTGTAACCTTGTTTGCGAAGCACAAACGCCTGCCGACGGATGTGTTCGAGGGCTTCGGGCGGGAGCTTTCTGGCGTCGATTTTTTTCATGCCAGAATTATATCAATATCTATTTGATTGCCGGGTTAATTGCCGGTCAATAGCCCCTGCGCCAGCGGCGAGAAAACGATGCAGCCGATGCCTTCGGTCTCCAGCGTGTCCAGCAAGCCGTGCTCGATCCAGCGATTGAGCATCGAATAGGAGGGCTGATGGATCACGCAGGGCACGCCCATCTGCCCGAGCAGCGCCGAGGCCTCGCGCGTCTTGCGCACCGAATAGGAAGACACGCCGGCGTACAGGGCCTTGCCCTGCTTCACCGCGGATGCCAGCGCCCCCATCGTTTCTTCGAGCGGGGTATCCGGATCGAAACGGTGCGAGTAGAAGATATCGACATGGTCGATCCGCATCCGCTTGAGGCTTTGATCGAGGCTCGCCAGCAGGCTCTTGCGGCTGCCGCCGGCGCCATACGGGCCCGGCCACATGCGGTAGCCGGCCTTGGTGGAGATGATCAGTTCATCTCGGTGGGCGGCGAGCTCGGAGGCCAGCACCTCGCCCAGCAGGGCCTCGGCCGCACCCGGCGGCGGGCCGTAGTTGTTGGCCAGATCGAAATGGGTGATGCCGAGGTCGAACGCCCGCAGCAACAAGGCCCGCGCGGCGGCGGGATCAGTGTCGGCACCGAAGTTCTGCCACAGGCCCAACGAGAGGGCCGGCAGCATCAGGCCGCTGCGCCCGACGCGCCGATATTGCATGACGTCGTAGCGATTCGCGGCGGGCAGGTACGGGTGATCGTTCATCGCGCGTTTCCCCTACCAGTTCCACACGGTGCCATCGCGCAATCGCGCAACCGGCAGATAGGCGCGTTGATACGGATATCTGGCGGCCTTGGTTTCGTCGAGGTCGACGCCCAGGCCCGGCACCTCGTCCATCTCCATGAAGCCGTTCACGAAGCGGTAGTTGTGGGGAAAGACCTCGTCGGTCGCCTCGGTGTGGCGCATGTATTCCTGGATGCCGAAATTGGGCACCCACAGACCGAAGTTCACGGCCGCCGCCATGCTCACCGGAGACAGGTCGGTGGCACCGTGGCAGCCGGTGCGTACCTGGTGCAGCGCGGCGAAATCGGCGATCCGGCGCAGGTGGGTGATGCCGCCGGCGTGCACGATGGTCGCCCGGATATAGTCGATCAGCTGGTTCTGGATCAGGTCCTTGCAGTCCCAAAGGCTGCTGAAGATCTCGCCGACAGCCAGCGGCGTGGTGGTGTGGCTGCGGATCAGGCGGAAGGCCTCCTGGTTCTCGGCCGGCGTGGCGTCCTCCAGCCAGAACAGCCGGAAGGGCTCGAGATCGCGCCCCAGCCGAGCAGCCTCGATCGGTGTCATGCGGTGGTGGCCGTCGTGCAGCAGGTGGTGATCGTAGCCGTAGGCATCACGGACCTTGCGGAACAACTCCGGCGTGTGGCGCAGGTACAGGGGCGTGTCCCACACCTCTTCGTCGGGCAGGCCCTTGTCGGCCGGTTCGTAGTAGAGGTCTCCCTTGCCGACGCCATAGGCCTTGTCGAGACCGGGCACGCCCGACTGTACGCGGATCGCCTTGTAGCCCATCTCGATGTATCGGCCGACTGCCTCGATCGCCTCGCCATGGTCACGACCATTTGCATGGCCATACACCATCACGCCGTCGCGGCTCCTGCCGCCGAGCAACTGGTGCACCGGCATGCCGGCGAGCTTGCCCTTGATGTCCCACAGCGCCATATCGACGGCCGCGATGGCGGTCATGGTCACAGGGCCGCGACGCCAATAGGCGCCCCGGTAGAGGTATTGCCAGATGTCCTCGATGTTGCGCGGATCCCGTCCGATCAGGCACGGTATGACGTGCTCCTCGAGATAGGCATTCACCGCCAGCTCGCGGCCGTTGAGGGTGGCATCGCCGATGCCGTATACGCCCTCGTCGGTGACGATCTTGAGGGTCACGAAGTTGCGCCCCGGACTGGTGACGACGGTGTACGCGTGCTTGATCTGCATGTTGGTAAGGGGATCCACTCAGGAGGCGTTCAATCGGTGAGGTAGCCATCGGGCGCGCTGCTGCGCAGGCCATCGAGGCGGCTCTCGACGGAATTCACATGAGCCTGCATCGCTTGCAACAGCCCGGCCAAGTCACGCGCTGCAAGACAGGCGACGATCGCGCAGTGCTCGAGGTAGGCCCGTTCGGAGTCGTGTGCGACGAAGAGCCAGCGGACCCGGTCGTGATGCAGCTTGACCGCTTGCAGCAACGTCCAGATGCGCTCCCTGCCCATGAATTCGAGCAGGCGGCGATGCAGCGCCTCGTCGAGGGCAAAGAACTCGTTCGGACGGCCGGCGTCGAGCACCTGGCGCTGGCGCGCGAGCAAGTCTTCCAGTTCGGCAATCTGCTCCGGCGTGACCACCTTCACCAACTCGACGAGGTTCTCGCACTCGAGCGCGCGCCTGACAAAGCGGCCTTCGTGCAGCAGGCCGAGCCGTACCGGCGAAACCAGCGTGCCGGCCTGCGGGAATACATTGACCAGGGATTCCTGCATCAGCATTCGAAGCGCTTCGCGCACCGGCGTGCGGCTGACCCCCACCACCGAGGAGATTGCCGCTTCCGACAATGGCGTGCCGGGGGGCAGCAAGCCGCGGACGATTGCATCGCGCAGCAGCACGTGCACCTGATCCGCATACGACTGCCTGGGGTCGAACTCGAAGTCCCCGAGCGCCTCGCTCAATTGCGCCGCGCCGACGGCAGGGTCGATCCGTGTAACGGAATGGCTGTGGGGCTGACGCGTCATGAACTGAAACCGATGATGTTCTCAAACGCATACTGCCATACTACCATACCAGTTTCAAGCGAACACGGATGCGCCGGTTCTTGATCCCGTCACGAAACGCCTTGGGCGAGGAGTGCAATCGCAGCGCGGCTGATCGCAGAACCCGTCGAGCCTCGCCTCAGGCGGGTGAAGTCCGCGTCGTTCGAGAACCGAGGCTCAAGTGCGACCGGGCCAAGTCCTGTGTCAAGCGACGCTCAGATCTATCCCCCAGGGGGTCAATTTACGGTGTCGCCTGGCAGCCTGATTGACGTTTGCTCGACGAGGACGGATCTCGGCAGGACTGGCCGGACAATTGCCTCTTGCGCTCAGCCTGAACGCGGCCAACAACTCAGCAATCTGAACGAGCCCGTGAGTGTCTCGGCTAGTCCAGAGACGACGTCGGCAAGGCCGGGGTCAGAGCCCGCGCCGAGCTTTGGGGGGGCGGCCGTCAAGGGACGGCAGCGGCGCCCACAAGTACTCTCCGCGTTCGCCGATCGTGAAGACGTGCGATGGATTCTTCGAGCAGACCCTGAAACGGCAGGCGGACGAATGCTAGATGGAGCGGATACCGCGGCTCACTCGCCCTTAAGCGCGGGAACTGTCGACCATCCGTTCTCCAACCTGTGACCGGTGATGGACTCCAGGCCCAGGCGCCTGGCATCGCACACGCCTTGTCCCAACCGCAGGCAATCGGGGCGCCAGGGTCTCTCCGGGATCCGGCGCACCGCCGTCGCAGGCTGTCCGCCCAGCCGGGCCAAGGCATGCGTCGTCGATAGACCCGCCAGGGAGTAACTGCAGGAAGTCCGGAAGGGCTGTTACCGGTCGTAGCTGGTATCGCCTGTGTAGTCCAGCCGGATGCTCGACGAGACCACCCGGCCAGAGGAATCGAAGTCGACGTCGACAGTCCGGTCACCTTGCGCGAGCAGGCGATAGACCCAGGTCGGTCCAGGCTGGTTGCCATAGGATCTCGTATCGACAGGCTCGCCCACGGCCTTCAGGACTTCGCCCTGGTTCATGCCGGCCTTTATGAGCCCTATCTGCTCGGGGGTGATGTTGTAACCGGACGCAGCCACTGCCCCAGTGGACAAGAGCAGGCCGCAAGCGCTTGCCAACAGCGCGCGAGAGCTATTGCGAAATCGGGTCTTCATGACGAGTACCTCCTGAATTAACGAGACAAATGCTATACAAATGCAGCGTAACCGAGCCGATACATTCGAACAAGGCGAGCTCGACGCAGTCTGCGGCCAGAGATCGAAAGCACTTATGCCAAGGCGCATCCTTCCATCTTCACGACCAATGAACCCTGCATGAATGCTCTTTCATCGCCGCCGCAGGCGATCCCCGCATGCCCTGGGTTCTCGCTCGGCGAAGCCTCGTTCCTGCAGCAAGAACCACAACAGGCTCAAGGGACGCCGTTGAGAGCGCCGTCCGGTCGTATCGCGACAAACTCCCCTGCATGCCTCGCCTGACGAACACATGGCATCTACGCAATAGAGCACCACCATGGTGTTTGGTTCATGTGCGCACAACGATTTCAAGCCTGCATGGCCGAACTACGCTGCGACGCGCGGGAAGCAAGCGCGGCATCTAATCGCTGTTCGAAGCCTTGGGACACGACGATACGAAGCGAGTTCGCACCGAGCTCATGCAGAAAATTGATCGACCGGACGGCCATTTCTTCATTGATCGCTCAGGTGGTCTCGCTGAGCCGCCAGACGCCCTCTTGCACCGGCAGGTACGCCTCTACCGCCGCGCTTGCGATGACGTGGGCGCTGTCCTGATCCGGATCGTGCAGGTTCAGCCACCCCCTGGCGCATTTGCCCTTCGCATAACCGCGCGGATGGTGGTCTTGGTGTTGGCGCTGCAGCAGATATCGGTGCCAGAGCCCATCGCGAGGATGAGACGTTTCCCGGAAATGCGCGGGCTTCATGTCGAAGGACACCAGGACGCCAGACCGGCCCATGTTAGCGCCGGCGTTCGCCCATCGGTCGATGTGCATGACGCCCTGCCATTGCACAGGTGAGCCTGCCGCCTGCGCCGCCCCCCGGCGTGCCATTCAAGCCGGCGCATCGGCCTTGTAGCGCTGGCACGGCTCGCGAATGACCACAGCAACCACGCCACCCCGGACGTCTCCTGCCTTTCTGCCCTCACCCGGAGACTCGACTGAAGCGCGCCCCAAACGGAGCATGAAACGCCGCTCGATGCGAGCGCACAGTGCGCGGACCACGAAACTCGCAGCGGCCGGCAACCGCTCGAGACCGCCGCCGCCACGGCGACGCTCCGGCACTTGCCCTATCACCACGAGATCGACGCTGTGCACTGAGGCATTCTGAAAGATGTCGAGGCGGACGACTACCACCTGCTGAACGGCTTGTTTGGCAACGGCGCCTCTTCGGGGACTGGCCACTACCGCTGGCGATCACGCCTCGTCCCGCCAAGGCTCGGCAAACCCAACCCGGCCGCCCAGCCATCTTCCCGGACCGCACGATTCTCGCGGATTCGTCGTTTCAGCCGCTTTCCTCGCCGTCTGCGGGATTACGATCATGGCGATCGATATCCCGATCCGGAGCGCAACGGCACCATCGAGTGGACGCCAGGCGGCTTTGGTCATATCTTTGCACCATGAAGGCAGGGGTCGCCACAACTGCGTGGCTGGATGCCTGCTGCGTCCCTTCAATCCGCCAGAAGCAATCAGATCGTGATCGTGATCAACCTCGTATGTGAACAGGCACACCCCTTCGAGGGATGGTTTCGTTCGTCGAATGAATTCAAGGCCCAGAAAGAGCAAGGCCTGGTCAGTTGCCCGGTGTGCGGCTCGCACAACGTCGTGCGCAAGCCTTCGGCACCTTACCTCAACTCCGGCGCGCGTCCCCCCATCAGCGATACCGAGAGCACGGCCGGGCATCCGGCACAGGCGCCCCTGCCCAGCCGGCGACAGATTCTTCAGGCCTTGCGCGACCTCGCGGCCAGTGCCGAAGACGTCGGCAAGCAGTTCGCGGCCGAAGTCAGGCGGGTGCACAACGGCGAGGCCGAGGAGCGCAGCCTGCGCGGCCAGGCCTCTCGCGCCGAGCTCGAGGAGCTACTCGAAGAGGGAATCGGCGTACTGCCGGTTCCGCCCACCGAAGACCCTCTTCACTGAGCCTCCAGGCCAGCAGCGGTGCGCTCCACGGAGTCAGCCGGCTTGCCGAGATCGGGAACGAAGCACAGGGCTCCGATCTCTTCGATCGGCAGCGTCGTCCACCTGCCGAGCCAGTTGTCGAACAAGCCGATCCAGCGATTCATGCTCCCGCTCCATTCAACGTCGAAACCGCAGTTGGACGCGCAGGCGCGTAACGCATTCATCCGATGGGCGATCGTCGTCGAAGCCAGGAAACTTCAGAGTTTCAGATCGATACCCGGATGCACGAGCGGTCTGCCGCGGTTTCTGGGTTCAAGTGTGTCCTGATGAACACCCTAGCCGGCTCGCGTGACGCACCGGTTAAGCGATTGTTCCCATCGTATGTCAGTTGGCGAGGACGATCAGCGGCACCTCCATTTCGGTCGCCGAGAGGCCGCCATGGACGGCAGCCATCGGATGAAGCGATTGCAAGTGCATCTCGTTGACGAGGGTTCCCGCGCCGCGCGGCAGCAAGAGCAAGTCGCCGATCCTCGCTTCGATGTCCCGGTGCGGGTGTCCCGGCCCCAACAGGCCGAGTTGCCCGACCCTGGCCGCATCGAGGACGTCGATGCGCTCGCCGAACACATCGACGAGTGCAGCACCGAATTCGTCCCGGGCGCCCTCCCTCAACACACACCACGCCGCCCTGCGTTCTCCCCACAGCGGTTGAGAGAGCATCGCCGCGATCTCGGGATGGGCGCCAAGCAGGCAAAGCTCGGCAAGCGGCGCATCGATCAACCCGTGGTCGGCGCTGACAACCACCGCGACGCCGGAATCCGCAAGGCTGTCGGCCAGGCGACCGAACATCGCGTCGATGCGCGCGAACTTGGCGGCGAGCGCTTCCGAACCGATACCGGCATCGTGCGCCAGGCTGTCGAAGCCGGGATAGTAGGCGTGCACCAGGGCGCCGCGGCCGCAACCCGAGAGCGCGGCCGCAATCGTCGCATCGAGTTCGTCGAGTCGCTCGTAGCCGAGCACCTTTGCACCACGATTATGGCGCCGACTGTAGGTTGAATCGATCAGCCATGAGGGCGTAACCACCACACTCTCGCCGGCCAAGCGTTGGAATAGCGTGCGGTAGGGAAACAGGCGACGACGGTGAAACGGTCCCACGAGGGCACGCCCATCGGCTTCGGCGACCATCGGCAAGGGCAGGATCAGCTCGCCCAGGTGATCGCGCGTGACCCAGCCGTTGAGACCATGAACGGCCGGCGCGAGGCCGGTGAGAAACGTCGTTACCGCGCTCGCGGTGGTGGACGGAAAAACGGAGGTCAGGCTGCCCCGACGCGCAGCGAGCAGTCTGCTGCCACCGCCACGGGTACGAAGGTAGGCGTCGCCCAGCCCATCGAGGATCAGCAGCACGATCTTCCCGGGTCGCTCGCCGTCGAGCGATAGCCCATCGCGCAGCGGCATCACGTCTGCCTGTGGCGCGGCACCGAGCAGACGCGCCAGCGACTCGACCAGGTTGAGAATCGATCGCCCCTGGTAGTCAGGCAGGACCCAATCCCGGCCGGGATCGGCCGGCATGGAGAATCCGGGCAGCTCAGAAGGCATGGTTTGATCTTCCGCACGGAACAGCACAGCACGATACCACCTGCGAGGCGGCCGGGCTCGAGACCGGTCTATCGCGATGGCGTGCAGAGGCGAACCGGGCACCGTCGACAAAAAATTGGGGAAGCATCTTTCGACACTTCCCCAATTTCGGGTCTGGAGCGGGAAACGAGGCTCGAACTCGCGACCTCAACCTTGGCAAGGTTGCGCTCTACCAACTGAGCTATTCCCGCAAAAGAGACGCGCATTATAGAAACGCACCCCTTGTTCGTCAACCTCCTTTTTGAAGGTCAATCCTCCCGGAATCTCGGCGCGGCCTTGCGCAGATAGTAGCCCATGGACCACAGGGTGAGCGCCGCTGCAATCCACACCAGGATGGTTCCCAACGGACGAACCTCGAAACCGAAGAGCTGCGCATTGTATAGCAACAGTGGAATCGCCGTCATCTGCGCAGCGGTCTTGAGTTTGCCGACGAAGGCGACGGCAACGCTCGACGCCTCGCCAAGCTTCGCCATCCACTCGCGCAAGGCCGAAATCGTGATCTCGCGGCCGATGATGATCACCGCCAGGATGGCATCGATGCGGGCGAGTTGAACCAGCATGATGAGCGCCGCGGCCACCATCAGCTTGTCGGCAACCGGGTCCAGAAACGCGCCGAACGCAGAGGTCTGTTTGAGCGTACGGGCGAGATAGCCGTCGAACCAGTCCGTCACCGCGGCAACGATGAAGATCACCGCGGCGATGAAATTACGCTCCCCTACCGAAAGCCATGAATCAGGAAGGTAGTAGACGCCGACGAAGATCGGTATCAGCGCAATGCGCGCCCAGGTAAGTGAATTGGGGATGTTGAAGAGCATGAATGTGCCAGCAGGCCGAACACGGCGAAACCGCCGTCAATGCAACGCATTGTATATCTGTTCGGCAAGCTTTCGGCTGATCCCCTCGACGCGGCAGAGATCATCCACGGTCGCCGCGCGCACGCCATCGAGTCCTCCGAATGCGCCGAGCAGGCCGCGGCGGCGGCTGGGACCGACCCCCGGGATGTCCTCGAGTTTCGAGCTGCCGCGCGCCTTGGCGCGCCTCGCGCGGTGGCCGGTGATCGCAAATCGGTGGGCTTCGTCGCGGATCTCCTGCACCAGGTGAAGCGCGGGTTGGTCGGTCGCGAGGTTCGCCGCGGCTCGTCCGTCGGCGAAGAACAGCGTCTCCAGGCCAGGTTTTCGCCCTTCGCCCTTGGCCACCCCGACCAGCGGGATCGACTCGAGTCCAAGCTCCGCCATGACTTCCACCGCGATACCGAGTTGCCCGCGCCCACCATCGATGAGCACCAGATCCGGTCGCACGCCCTCGCCCATCGCGACCTTCTCGTATCGGCGTGTCAGCGCCTGGCGCATCGCGGCGTAGTCGTCGCCCGGCGTGATGCCGGCGATATTGTAGCGGCGATACTCGGACTTCTTCATTGCGCCGCCTTCACTCACCACGCAGGAGGCGACGGCGGCCTCGCCCATGGTATGGCTGATGTCGAAGCATTCGATGCGCATCGGAAGGTCTTCCATCCGCAGGGCCTCGCGCAGCGCCTCCAGACGCAGTTCGGCGCGGCCGGAATCCCTTGCGCGATTCGCCAGCGCCAGGCGCGCATTGCCTTCGGCCATCTCCATCCACGCTTTCTCCGCCGCGTAGCGCGGCGCGACGACGGCCGGTGCTTGCTCGAGGATCTCCTCCAGCGCCATCCGCACCGCATCGCAAGCGGGACCGACGAGCACCTTCGCGGGGACCGGGTGATCGAGGTAATGCTGTTCGACGAAAGCCAACAATACGTCCTCGGCCGAGCAGCCGGAAGCGTTGCTCGGGAACAGCGGGCGATCTCCGAGGTGTCGGCCGCCGCGGATCATGGCAAGGTTCACGCACACCACGCCCGCCTCCTCGACCACGCCAAGGATGTCCACGTTCTCGTCCTTGCCGCTATCGACATACTGCCGATGCAAGACCTTCTGCAGCGAACGAATCTGGTCGCGGCTGGCCGCCGCCTTCTCGAATTCGAGGTTGTCGGCGGCCTGCTGCATCTTTTCGGTAAGCTTGTCGATCACCTCGCTGGCACGTCCGTCGAGAAAAAGCGCAGTAAGGCGGACATCGAGTGCGTAGTGGGCCTCGTCGATCTCCCCTACGCACGGTGCGGTGCAACGATGGATCTGATGCAGCAGGCAGGGGCGCGAACGGTTCTGGAATACGCTGTTCTCGCAGGTACGAAGCTGAAAGATCTTCTGCAGCAGATGGATGCTCTCGCGCACCGCCCAACTGCTCGGGAAGGGGCCGAAATACCGTGCCCCCCGACGAAAGGCGCCGCGATGAAACGCAAGCCGCGGGAATTCGTCACCGGTAAGGCAGATATAGGGATAGGACTTGTCGTCACGAAACAGGATGTTGTACTTGGGCGCCAGGCTCTTGATGAGATTGTTCTCGAGCAACAGCGCTTCGGCTTCGGAGCGCGTCGGCGTGATGTCGACGCGCACCACCTGCGAGATCATGATCGCGATGCGCGGACTCGGCTGGGTGCGCTGGAAATACGAAGAAACCCGGCGTTTGAGGTTCTTGGCCTTGCCGACGTAGAGCACCAGATCGCCGTCGCCGATCATGCGATAGACGCCGGGCTGCTCGGGCACGCCTTTGAGAAACGCCTTGGCATCGAATCCGGAGGTCGCGCCCAATTGCGCGTCCTAGGCCACAGGCGGCAGGAGTTGCGTAACGGTATCGCAGGCGGCAAGGTAGCGGCCGTCCGCGGTGAGATCGATCGCCGGGGCATGACGCGTGGGCTCGCGCAAACGCGAGATACGCACCCGACTCGCCGCGTCGACGCTCGGCCGCCATCCGTCCAGCAATTGCACCGCGAGGTCCGGCCGGTTGCAAACCAGCACCATGTCGCAGCCGGCCTCGTGCGCCGCGCTCGCCCGGGCGATGATGTCACCCACCACTGTCGCGCCCTCCATGGTGAGGTCGTCGCTGAAGATCACCCCCTCGAAGCCGAGCCTGGCGCGAAGCACCTCCTGCAACCAGAAGCGCGAGAAACCTGCCGGATTGGGATCGACCGCACTGTAGGTGACATGCGCCGGCATCACCCCTGAGAGACGTCCTCCGACGCGGGCACGATAGGGTTGAATATCCGCGAGCCAGATCGACTCGAAATCGCGCTCGTCGGTCGGAACTTCAGTGTGCGAATCCGCCGTCACATAGCCATGACCCGGGAAGTGCTTGCCGACGCAGCCCATGCCGGCTTCGGCAAGACCCTCGGCAAGCGCTTCCGCCAGCGCCGCAGTGACGCGCGGGTCGCGGTCGAAGGCGCGATCGCCAATCACCGTGCTGACGCCGTAGTCGAGGTCGAGCACCGGCGTAAAGCTCAGATCCACGCCACGGGCACGCAGCTCGGCAGCCAACAGGAAGCCGGTTTCGCGTGCCGCCTGGGCGGCCCGGCCAGGATGCTCGCGCCAAAGCTCGCCGAAGCGACGCATCGCCGGCAGGCGGGTGAATCCGTTCCTGAAGCGTTGCACCCGGCCGCCCTCCTGATCCACGGCGACGACCAGCTCGGGCGAACGTTGGGCGTGGATTTCGGCGGTCAGCGCGGCGAGTTGCTCCGGACTCTCGAAATTGCGTGCGAAGAGAATCACGCCACCGACGAGAGGATGACGAAGCAACTCCCGCTCGTCGGCGCTCAAGGCAAGGCCCGCGACGTCGAGCATGACCGGGCCGGGCAACAGTTCGGAAGACTTGAGGTTCATGTTCTCTCGATCACGGCAAATGCCATCACATAGTGACGCTCGTCACTGATACTCAAATGAGCGCTCAACGCTGCACTGCGCATATAGTCCTCGAGTGCCTTGAAATAGGCGAATTCGGGGCGCCCGAGCGCATCGTGGCTGACGCCGATCGCGTGCAGCGTGGCCGGCGCGCGAACGCCGCATCCCAGCGCCTTGCCAAACGCCTCCTTGGCGGCGAATCGCTTGGCGAGAAAGCGCGCAGGCTCTCTTGCACAGAGGAACTCCGGCCGCTCCGACTCGGCCAGGATGCGCCACGCAAAGCCCTGCCCCATGCGCGCGAGGCTCGCCTCGACGCGACATACCTCGACGAGGTCTGCGCCGATGCCGTGCAGCATGCCTGCGCCCTCAGGCGCCGCTCGCGGCGGCTTCGCGCATCAGGCGCTTCATCTCGCGCACCGACTCGCGCAGCCCGGTGAACACCGCGCGGCTGACGATCGCATGGCCGATGTGCAGCTCGCGCACCGCAGGCAGGCGGGCGATCGGCTGCACGTTGTAGAAGTTCAAGGCGTGCCCGGCGTTGAAGCGCATCCCCAGGCCGACGATTGCGCTGCCGGCGGCGGCAATCTTGTCGATCTCGGCGAGTACCGACGGGCTGCGGGCGTCGCGGCCGGCGGCGTGAAAAGCATGCGCGTAGGGGCCGGTGTGGATTTCGCAGACACGAACGCCAATGCGCGCCGCCGCCTCGACCTGCGCGAGTTCGGCGTCGATGAACGCGCTCACCACGATGCCGGCATCGCCGAGACGCTCTACAACGCCCCTGAGCCGCGCTTCCTGCGCCGCCACGTCGAGACCGCCTTCGGTAGTGACTTCGTGTCGGCCCTCCGGAACCAGCATTGCCATCTCCGGGCGCAAGGCGCAGGCGATGTCCACCATCTCGGGCGTTGCCGCCATCTCGAGGTTGAGCTTCACCTGGGTCAGGTCGCGCAGTTTGCGCACGTCCTCATCGTGGATGTGCCGACGATCCTCGCGCAGATGGACGGTAATGCCATCCGCACCGCCCAGGTGCGCCTCGACAGCAGCCCATACCGGGTCGGGCTCGAAGGTGAGGCGTGCCTGGCGTAGCGTGGCGACGTGGTCAATGTTGACGCCGAGTTCGATCACAGCTCCATTAACTCCGTAAACACCCGGCGCGACTGCAGCGGCTGACCGCCAAGGTAGTGATTGATGAGCCGTCGCAGCAGCGACTTGCCCTGAGACAATGTTTCGGCGGCGGAGAAATCGCCCGCAGCCAGCGCCAGAAGGGTCCTGCCGGACAGGACCTGCAGATCGCCGGCATCGCCCTCGAGCCGGCTCACTCCGCGCTCGATTATAAAGACATAGCGCCCATCTGCCATTACCGGCTGGCCCGATTCCGCCTCGGTCGCGAGGTCGATTCCGTATCCAAGCTCCTGCAGCAATGCGAGTTCGAAGCGGCGCAGCACGCGCTGCGCATCGTCGCCCGCCGAAAGCCGCCGCAAGGCCTCGCGATAGTGCTCGAACAGCGCGGGGTGTGGATCTTCGCGCGGCAGCAGGCGGATCAGCAATTCGTTGAGATAGTAGCCACACAGCAGTGCCCGTCCGCCAAGCAGCGGCTGGCCGCCCTGCCACTCGGCCCGCGCCAGCGTCTTGACCTCGCCGCCGCCCGACCAATCGACGAGCAGCGGCTGAAAGGCCATCAATACGCCACGCAACGCCGACGCGGGCCGACGCGCGCCCTTGGCAACCATCGGCACCCGGCCATGATCCCGGGAAAACAATTCGACGATCAGGCTCGTCTCCCGCCAGGGATGGGTATGGAGAACGAAACCTGACTGCAGTTCGACGCGCTGTCGGGAGCTCACGTACGAACGGTGTTACTCGTACCCAAGGCTCTTCAATGCGCGCTGGTCGTCGGACCAGCCGCTCTTGACCTTGACCCACACCTCGAGAAAGACCTTGCCATCGAAGAGCTGTTCGAGCTCCTGGCGCGCTTCGGAGGCGATGCGCTTGAGCTGCTCGCCGCCCTTGCCGATCACGATCCCCTTGTGGCCAGCCTTGTCGACGATCACTGCGGCATGGATCCGCCGCAAGCGCCCCTCGATCTCGAACTTCTCGATCTCGACCGCAATGCCGTAGGGCAGCTCGTCACCGAGCAGGCGGAACAGCTTCTCACGCAAGAACTCGGCCGCCATGAAGCGCTCGCTGCGGTCGGTAATGTCGTCTGCGGCGAACATCGGCACGCCCTGGGGCAGGTACTGGCGCGCGGTCTTGAGCAGTTCGCCGACGTTGGTGCCCTTCTCGGCACTCAGCGGGACGATCTCGGTAAAGGCACGGACCTTCTGCATCTCGTCGATGAAGGGCAGCAGCTTCGACTTGTCGGCGAGCTGGTCCACCTTGTTGATCACCAGCACCACCTTGGCATCGGGCGGCAGCAGATCCACGACCTGCCGATCCGCACCGTCGAAGCGCCCGGCCTCGATCACCATGAAAACCAGATCGACATCGGCCAGCACCTGCGTCACCGTGCGGTTCATGGTGCGATTGAGGGCGTTGCTGTGGCGAGTCTGGAAGCCGGGCGTATCGACGAACACGTACTGCGCATCGTCCTGGGTCAATACCCCCGTTATGCGGTGGCGAGTCGTTTGCGCCTTGCGCGAAACGATGCTGATCTTCTGCCCGACCAAGCGGTTGAGCAGCGTCGACTTGCCCACGTTCGGGCGCCCGACGATGGCAATGAAGCCACAGTGAAAGTCGTCGGGGTTGGGTTTTTCGATTGATTCGCTCATTTTCCTTGCAGCCTCTGCAGCGCAGCCTGTGCCGCCTGTTGTTCGGCAGCCCGCCGACTGGGACCGACGCCGACGGTCTTCAGCGTCGGATTGTCGACAACGCAACTCACCTCAAATTCCTGCGCATGTGCCTCACCCCGCACTTGCGCAAGCTCGTAGCGGGGAAGCGGCTTGCGACGCCCCTGCAGCCACTCCTGCAGCGCAGTCTTGGGATCCTTGAGCACCGCGCGGTTGTCCAGGCCGTCGAGCATCGGGCGATAGAGCCGGGAGATCACCGCCCGCGCGGCCTCCAGGCCACCATCCAGGAATACCGCCGCGAAAAGCGCTTCGAGTGCATCGGCAAGGATCGAGGGGCGCCGATAGCCGCCACTCTTGAGTTCGCCCTCACCAAGGTGCAGGCACTCGCCCAGCTTCAGGGCAACCGCGACCTGATGCAGGGCCTCCTGCCTCACCAGCGTTGCCCGCAGTCGCGACATCTCACCCTCGCGCAACTTTTCGTAGCGCTCGAACAACTCGATGGCGATCGAACAGTTGAGGATGCTGTCACCCAGAAATTCGAGCCTTTCGTTGTGAGGCGTGCCGAAGCTTCGGTGGGTCAATGCCTGTTGAAGGAGTTCGGGGCGCTCGAAAGAGTAGCCGATCGCCTTCTGCAGTTGCTCGTTGTTCATCCCGCCCGTGTGCCCTAGCGCTCGCTCGCAGCATCAAAATCGATCAACAGACTGACGTTCGCCACCAGCGGGATCTTGCGCGTGTATTGCACGGCGATTTCGACCTTGCCACCAACCTTGGTGATGTCGAGATCGGCGCCCTGAACAGTCCTTATGTCCTCGACATTGGCGCGCTTGTCGAAATCTCGCCGCAATTCGGTCACCGAAGACTCGCCGCCCGCCTCGGTCGCCACGGCCGTGATCGCTCGCTTGATCGCCAGATACTCGGTCACCGCCGGCACCGTCCGCAGTCCTACGAGGAAGAGAAAACCGAGGATCGCACCAATCAACAGGACGCCGATAAGACTCAGGCCGCGCTGCTTGTTCATTCACCACACTCCCTTTAGTGAAAACTGCCGATGCGTTTCAGGTTATCGAAATTGAACCAGATAAAGAACGCCTTGCCGACGATATTCTGTTCCGGCACGAAGCCCCAGACGCGACTGTCGCTGCTCGCGTCACGATTGTCGCCCATCATGAAATAATGTCCCGCGGGTACCGTACAGCGTACGCCCGAACGCGTATAGGTGCATGCGTCGCGTCCCGGGAAATCCAGCACTTGCGGCACATAGGCCGGCGCATCGTCCTCGATCAGGATCGAGTGTTCGACACCGCCCAGCTTCTCCGTGTATCGCGGCGAAAAGTGAAGGCGATCGGTATTCAGGTAGTCGTCCTGCTTGCTCGTTTCGACCAGCACACCGTTGATGGTCAATCGCTTGTCGATGTACTCGACGCGATCGCCCGGAACCCCAACGACACGCTTGATGTAGTCCATGGAGGGGTCGGGCGGGTACCGGAACACCATCACGTCGCCGCGTTGCGGCTCGCCAAGCTCGATGATCTTCTTGTTGATGACCGGCAGACGGATACCGTAGTCGAATTTGTTCACCAGGATGAAGTCGCCCACCAGCAAGGTCGGGATCATCGAGCCTGAGGGAATCTTGAACGGCTCGACGATAAAGGACCGAAGGAAGAAAACCACCAGGATCACGGGAAAGAAACTTGCACCCCACTCGACCCACCAGGGCGATGGCGCGCCCGGCGCGCGGCGCTCTCTGGCAAAGAAGCGGTCGGCAACCCACAACACGCAGGTAATCACCAGCAGGACGAAAAGAATCAACGCAAAATTCACAACAACTCCTGATCGGAAACGGCGCAGGCCGGGCCTACTTGCCCTCGTCGGTCCGCAATACGGCGAGGAAGGCTTCCTGTGGAATTTCCACGTTGCCGACCTGTTTCATGCGACGCTTGCCCTCTTTCTGCTTCTCCAGCAGCTTCTTCTTGCGGGAGATGTCGCCCCCGTAGCACTTGGCGAGCACGTTCTTTCGCAGGGCCTTGATGGTCTCCCGCGAGACGATCGTGGAACCGATCGCCGCCTGCACCGGCACATCGAACATCTGCCGCGGAATCAGGGCACGCAGGCGCGAGGCGAGTTCCCTGCCGCGATACTGCGCGCTGGCGCGGTGAACGATGGTCGACAAGGCATCGACCTTCTCGCCGCTGACCAGCACATCCAGCTTTACCAGATCACCCGCGCGATATTCCTTGAACTCGTAGTCGAGCGAAGCATAGCCGCGTGAAACCGACTTGAGCCGATCGAAGAAATCCATCACCACTTCGGTCATCGGCAGGTCGTACACAAGCTGCACCTGGCGTCCGTGGTAACGCATGTCGACCTGCATGCCACGCTTGAGGTTGCACAGCGTGATCACCGGGCCGACATACTCTTGCGGGAGGAAGATCGTGGCGGTAATGATGGGCTCGCGGATTTCCTCGATCTTCGACAGATCGGGCAGTTTCGAGGGGTTCTCGACGCGAATGATCGTACCGTCCTTCTGCAACACCTCGTACACCACCGTCGGCGCCGTGGTGATGAGTTCCATGTCGAACTCGCGCTCCAGGCGCTCCTGCACGATGTCCATGTGCAGAAGACCGAGGAAGCCGCAGCGGAATCCGAATCCCAGCGCCTGCGAGACTTCCGGCTCGAACTGCAGCGATGCGTCGTTGAGCTTGAGCTTGTCGAGGGATTCGCGCAGTTGTTCGAACTCGCTCGACTCGACTGGATACAGGCCCGCAAACACCTGGGGCTTGATCTCCTTGAAGCCTTCGAGCGCTTCAGCCGCGGGGCGTGCGCCGGTGGTCACCGTATCGCCCACCTTGGCTGCGTCCAATTCCTTGATTCCCGAGATGATGAACCCGACCTCGCCCGCCCGCAGCGCGTCGCGCGCCACAGCCTTGGGCGCGAAAACGCCGACCTCGTCACAGGGATACTGCATTCCGGTCGACATCAGCAGGATTCGATCCTTCGGCCGCAGCTCGCCGTCGACCACTCGCACGAGCATCACCACGCCGACATAGTTATCGAACCAGGAATCGATGATCAGCGCCTTCAGCGGGCCGTCGGGGCTGCCCTTTGGAGCCGGGATCCGCTCGACGATGGCCTCCAGTATTTCGGGCACCCCGAGGCCGGTCTTGGCCGAACAGAGGATTGCATTCGAGGCGTCGATGCCGATCACGTCCTCGATCTCGCTGCGCGCGTTGTCGGGCTCCGCGGCCGGCAGATCGATCTTGTTGAGGACCGGCACCACCTCCACTTCCTGTTCGATCGCGGTGTAGCAGTTGGCAACCGTCTGCGCCTCTACCCCCTGCGAGGCATCGACAACCAGCAGCGCACCTTCACACGCGGCCAGCGAGCGGGAGACCTCATACGAGAAGTCGACGTGTCCCGGCGTATCGATCAGGTTGAGGTTGTAGATCCTGCCGTCGCGCGCCTTGTACTGCAGCGAGGCCGTCTGCGCCTTGATGGTGATGCCGCGTTCGCGTTCGAGATCCATCGAATCGAGCACTTGCGCTTCCATCTCGCGATCCGAGAGGCCACCGCAGAATTGAATCAAGCGGTCCGCCAAAGTCGACTTGCCATGGTCGATGTGCGCGATGATGGAAAAGTTTCGGATGTGTTCCATGTTGCCCAATTAAAAAGGGTGCCATTCGGCACCCTCGATCGCCTGTGTAAGTCGCGGATTTTAGCGGAAATTCCGGAAATGGGCACGAACAGCATCAGCATCCAGGTGGTAATGACACAAGGCCTTGTCGCCTGCCATGACAACCGGCACGAACTCGCCCCAGCGCGCCTCGAGTTCGGGCTCGCCGGCAAGATCCACCACCTCGACCGACAATTCCAGTTCCCTTGCCACAGGAGCCAGATCGGTGAGCAGGTCGTGGCACAGATGACACCATTCGTGAATCAGCACTCTCAGCGCAGCCATCAGCCATCCACCCGCAAACCCACAAAGCTCGAAATTTCGCCGCGGCGCACCAGCAAGGAGAGGCCCTGGCCGGCTTCGAGCGGCTCAATCAGCCGCCTGAACTGGCTCACACTCTCGACACCGATACGCTTGCCCCGCAGCACCACGGCCTCGATCACATCACCGGGTTCGATCTCCGCAAGCGCCGCCGGACCTCGCGATCTTCGCACCACCACGCCACCGCTGATCTTGAGATCCAGGCGCTGCATCGCAGTCGCCTCACCGACCGCAAGGCCGAGTCGATCGAACAGACTTCCGCTGCGCGCAGCGCGCACCGTCCGCTGTGGCGGCTCGATTTCCTCGTCCATCAAGCCGACCCGTACCTGGGCTTCCTGCATGCTTAGCCCGCGCCAGTACCGCACCGGGACGCTTGCGCCGGGCGCGGTCGCTCCCACGATGCGTGGCAGGTCGGACGAGGTCTCCACCTTCTGGCCATTGAAGCTCACCAGCACGTCGCCCTGGCGAATCCCCGCCCGCTGCGCCGGAGAGCCATTCTCGACCATGCTGACCAAGGCGCCACTGGGCCCGGCGAGACCGAAGGCCTCGGCAATTTCCTTGGAAACCTCCTGGATCAGGACGCCGATTTTTCCGCGGCTGACCTTGCCGGACTCGCGTAGTTGCTGCTGGACCGCCAGCGCCACGTCGATGGGAATCGCAAAAGACAGGCCCATGAACCCGCCGGTTCGGCTGAATATCTGGGCGTTGATGCCGACCACTTCACCGTTCAGATTGAACAGCGGCCCCCCTGAATTTCCGGGATTGATTGCCACATCCGTCTGGATGAAGGGCGTGTAGCTCTCGTCGGGCAAGGAACGTCCCTTGGCGCTCACGATACCTGCGGTCACCGACTGCTCGAAGCCGAACGGAGATCCGATCGCGAGAACCCAATCGCCGACCTTGAGTTTCGATGGATCGCCGGTTCGTACGACCGGCAGCCCGCTCGCATCGATCTTCAGCAAGGCCACGTCGGTACGCTTGTCGCTACCCACCAGATGCGCCCGAAATTCCCGTTTGTCGGACATTCGAACGATGATCTGGTCGGCACGATTGACCACATGCGCGTTGGTGAGGATGTAGCCGGCGGGGTCGATGATGAAGCCAGTGCCGACAGCCGGATCCCCGTCGTCCTCTTCAGGTTGCGCACCGTGGCCCGGAGGCATTCGATCGATACGGCCCGGCCGACCGGGAATCAGGTTCGGCCGCAGCGGCACCTCATCGGCAACGGGGTCGCGTTGCGCCGAGATGTTCACCACTGCCCGGCCGTTGGCATCGACCAGCGCAGAGAAATCAGGAAGATCGCGCGCGCTCGCCAGGCTCGCAGATGTGAGCAGCACGAACGTTACCAGCCAACGATTCAGCCACCGAGCCGACATATCCCCGCCTCAATGCGAACACATTTTTCGATCGGCGGCGCGATGCATTTCCAGCTTGCTGTTCCAGCCTTCACGACGCCGCAAGCGCCTTCCACCGAACATTGCCAGCGCCACGCCGGCGAGCGCTCCGAACAGGGCCCAGGCGTCTTGCGAGCCGCTCCCCGCCAATGCGGTACCCACTGCGGCGCCGGCAATCACGCATACCACCGGCAGACCATAGCCTACGAGGGCCGCCTTGAGCGATGCATCTTCGGCAATGCACAGTACCACTTCTTCGCCGCGCAGTGCGCCGATGGTGTTCTCGATCTCGAATTCGTTGCGGTTCGGCCCGAACAGCTCGCTCAGGCGGGCCCCGCCGCAGCCACCGGGCTCGTTGCAGCGGCCGCAGCCGCCCCGTCCCGCATCGACGCGAACACGCACACGGTCGCCGCGAAGATCAACAACCTGAGCGCGGGCCTCGATCACTGCACTGCCTCGGCGCCATCTGCGAGCAACTGCAGCGCCTTGGCGGGAACCTCCCCGAGCACCGTGACCAAATGCTTGCCGACGCGCCGCTTGAAGATATTGACCGGTCCCGATGTAGCCGGGCCGACGGCGCTTGAATCCTTGTCCGAAATCTCCTCGATGAAGACAGAAAGCGCGGCCAGCCCATCCGAAAACACGATATGCGTAACGTCACCACGATTCGGCCCGATCTTGCGTCGTACCGCGCTCGTCATCTTGTAGCCCGGCAAGGCGTTGCGGAAGGACCAGCCCAGCCGGTCGTCCGAGAGCTCGGTGCCGCGGGCGTTGATCACCCGCCACCCGTTCGCGTCGCCGAAGCGGCTGCGGAACTCCGATTCTTCAAACTCGGCGCCGATGTTGATCTCGCTGAATGCAAACTGCTCGATGCTCTTGCCCGCGCTGTTGACCATCTTCGCCTTGAGCAGCAAACCCGACTTGGTGTCGGCCCACAGTACGTGCCCGAAGCGCAGATCGTCCTTGGGCTCGAGGACGATCTGCTGCGCCTCCAGTCCGGCCACCCGCGACACTTCGCCCGCGCGGACGCGATATGACTCGGCGAGGCTTGCATACGAGGAGGTCAGTCGCGATGGAAACGATCGTCGCCCCTGAGGCTGATCGACAATCAAGGTACGTTGCCCCGGCAGGAAACATTTCACCTCGTCACGGGTACGGATGACTTCGCGCGGACTGCCATCGAGGGTCTCGAGCTTTTCGAACTCTTCGCCGCCGACCACCATGTGCGAGATTCGCGACGTCTCTCCGCGATCACCCGAGTGATACACCACCAAACCCGCGTAATTGAGCTGCTTGCCCGCCGTGGCAATCCGTCCAAGCCAAGCAAGCGGATCCGAAATCTGGTCTGCGTGGGCGAAAAACGCCCCGAACAAGAACAGCGCCGCTGCCAGCAACTGCCTCATTGAGCCGCATCCGCAGGCTGTTCCGCGACGGTGCGCACATACTGTGTGACTCCCGGCATCGGACCGCTTCCGGAAAGCGCCTGGTGGACAAAAACGTATTCGCGATGCGAGTCGCTCACACTCAAACGGTCGTCTGCACGCACCGGCATTGAAACCGCGGCCACAACGGGTGCGCGAGCAATCGCCAGCGCCTGGCCTGCAACCGGCTCGCCGCCCGCGTTGAGCGAGTATGCAATCCAGCCAACCGCGGCCACCCCCATCACGGAAGCCACCAAGGGCATCGTGCGCTGGGCGATGCCATCACGCGACCTGCTGGCGCGGTCGCTGTTCACCGGCGAGAGCACCGTCGGTTCGGTGTCGATCGCCGACATGATCCGGGCGGTAAAATCATCCGCCGGACCGGACTGTCCGCGAAGTGCGTCGCCGACAACGCAGAAGGTGCTCCACTTGCCACGAAGCCCCTCGTCGCGACGCATTCGATCGAGCAGGCCTTCCGCTACTTGCGGCTCCAGTTCATCATCCAACAACGCAGAAATATTTTCGTTCATCATTACCACCGCTTGTCCGGCGCCGTTTCGAGCAACGGCCGCAGCTTTTCGGAAATTGCTTCGCGTGCCCGGAAAATGCGCGAGCGCACAGTCCCGATCGGACACTCCATGACATTCGCGATTTCCTCATAGCTCAACCCTTCGAGTTCACGAAGCATGATTGCCGTGCGCAACTCTTCGGGCAAGGATTCCATCGCAGTGTCCACTGTTTCCGCAATCTGTTTCGACAACAAAAGCCGTTCAGGCGTGTTGTTGTCCCTTAGCTGTTCACCTTCTTCAAAGGTCTCCGCCTCTTCAGAATCAAAACCGGTCGACGTTGGGGCCCGACGACCTTGTGAAACCAGGAAATTCTTCGCAGTGTTGATACCGATGCGATACAACCAGGTATAAAAAGCACTATCTCCACGAAACGAAGGCAACGCACGATAGGCCTTGATGAAGGTCTCCTGCGCAACATCCTCGACTTCCGCCGAATCGCGAACCAGTCTAGACAACAGACGCATCAGCTTCCGCTGGTATTTCGATACCAGCAGACCGAACGCCTGCTTGTCGCCGCGCTGGGCGCGTTCGACAAGTTGCTGATCAATTTCGCGATCGCTCATGGGCGGGTGACTATTACCTGATGTTGATATAGCCCGGAGACATCTCAGGGCGCGCCAAGTATAACCAACCCGAACCATGCCCGCCAAAGCGGAATTCGGAGATAGTGACTCGCACTCGCGCAATTAGTTCAGGTGCCGGTGTGGTTATTGCTGCTTGCTGTGTTCAAGTTGACCTGCGTCAGACTTTGATTAGACTCCGATCCTTTACCAGCGCCGCTCGCCGCCCCACTCCCGTGATCCAATTCGACGTCCTCATTCTCGGCAGTGGCCTGGCCGGACAATCGGTGGCATTGCGTCTTGCCGATACTCTCAAGGTGGCACTGGTCACCAAGCGCGGGCTCTCGGATGGTGCCAGCGCCTGGGCGCAGGGTGGTATCGCGGCGGTACTCGACCCCGCCGACAGTCTTGACGATCACGAGCGGGACACGCACACGGCCGGCGCCGGCCTGTGCGACACCGAAGCAACCCGGTTCGTCGTCGAACATGGTCGCGAGGCCATCGAGTGGCTGATCTCGAAAGGGGTTCCCTTTTCGAAGGACGACGCGACGGCGATTGGCTACCACCTCACCCGCGAAGGCGGACACTCGCACCGGCGCATCATCCACGCCGCCGACGCGACCGGTGCCGCAGTCCAGCAGACGCTTGGCGAGCAAGTCCTCGCCCACCCCAACATTTCGGTCTTCGAAAACCACATTGCGGTCGACCTGATCGTCGGCGACAAGATCGGCAGGCCCGAGGAAGGCTGCCTGGGCGCCTACGTGCTGGACATCGAAAACGACCATGTGATCAGCTTCGCGGCGCGCCACACCGTGCTCGCCACCGGGGGCTCGGGCAAGGTCTACCTCTACACCACGAATCCGGACACCGCGACGGGAGACGGGATCGCGATGGCCTGGCGCGCAGGCTGCAGGGTCACGAACATGGAGTTCATCCAGTTTCACCCAACCTGTCTCTACCATCCCCAGGCGAAATCCTTTCTGATCAGCGAAGCCGTGCGGGGCGAAGGCGGAATCCTGCGGCTGCCCGACGGATATCGCTTCATGCCCGATCACGATCCACGCGCCGAACTCGCTCCGCGCGACATCGTCGCCCGCGCGATCGATTTCGAGATGAAGAAACACGGTCTGGACTGCGTCTTCCTCGACATCAGCGACAAACCGGCCGATTTCCTGCTCGAGCATTTCCCCACCATCCATGGTCGCTGCCTGGAACTGGGCATCGATATCACCCGCGAGCCGATTCCGGTCGTGCCGGCGGCGCACTACACCTGCGGCGGCGTGATGACGGACCTGCGCGCACGAACGGACCTCAAGGGTCTGTACGCGGTCGGCGAGACCGCCGGCACCGGCCTGCACGGCGCAAATCGCCTGGCAAGCAATTCGCTGCTCGAATGCGTGGTCTTTGGTGAAGCGGCCGCCCGGGACATCCTTGCCCACGCGGATCGTGCACTGCCGGTGCTGCCGAGCTGGGACGAGAGTCGCGTCACCGATGCGGACGAGCAGATCGTCATCTCCCACAACTGGGATGAACTCCGGCGCTTCATGTGGGACTACGTCGGCATCGTCCGCACCAGCAAGCGACTCGAACGCGCGCAGCACCGCATCAGGGTCTTGTCCCGCGAGATCGACGAGTACTACGCCAACTTTACCGTCACCAACGACCTCATCGAGCTGCGCAACCTGGTCGTGACTGCCGAACTGATCGTTCGCAGCGCAATGCGCCGCAAGGAAAGCCGTGGTCTGCATTTCAGCCGCGACTACCCCGAAGTGCTCGCCAAGGCGGCAAGCACCGTCCTGAGGCCTGCCACCTATCGCCGCAACAAGGGCTGAAAACAACACCACCGCCCAAGCCCGACCAGAAGCGCCCAAGCTACGGGGCCTGACGGCCCCGTCGAAGCGAGCACCGCTCGCCGGCGCGCAGCGCGGCTGTCAACAAG
Organism: Zoogloeaceae bacterium; assembly: GCA_024235595.1. Classification (GTDB taxonomy): domain Bacteria; phylum Pseudomonadota; class Gammaproteobacteria; order Burkholderiales; family Rhodocyclaceae; genus Cognatazoarcus. The sequence goes on from JACKMC010000004.1 coordinate 88,393, forward strand.
GCAGCGCCTAGCCCGGATCGGCCGAACGGATTCGTGAGGCGCCCGTGGCCTTCGGCGCCTTGTGACGCAACCAGATGCGCAGCCGGCGCCAGTTTTCGCGATCATCCAGCATATCGGGCAACAGCATCAGATGTCGGCGCAGGCCACTCTCGTCGCGCCACGACAGCCACACGGCCCAGCCCAGGTCGCGGCAGCGCCCAAGCACCGGGCATGGTCCGCCAAGCTCGGCGCCCGCGCCATGGCGAAGCTGTCCTGATTCGTCGAGGGCCAGATCTCTTGGCCGAGGCTGCGCCACCACCCGCAGCGCCTGCAGGAGGCTCGCTGCGAGGGCGGCGATCGCGGCGACTATCAAACCGGGCGAGAGGCTTGACCCGAGAAAGGACAAAGCCGTCACGCCATGGATCGCAAACACCAGGTTTGCGAGACGACGGGACGGCTTCAGCGAGAGGCGAACCGGAAAGAACACCGGCGGCTCGGCTCGACCAGGATCAGATTCGACGGAAAACCAAGGTCCCGTTGGTCCCACCGAATCCGAAGTTGTTCTTCAATGCCACATCGATCTTCATCTGCCGAGCCTCGTTCGCACAGTAGTCGAGATCGCACTCGGGATCCTGTTCGAAGATGTTGATGGTCGGCGGAGACACCTGATGATGGACCGCGAGCACGGTGAACACCGATTCGAGCCCGCCGGCGCCGCCCAGCAGGTGGCCGGTCATCGACTTGGTCGAATTGACGACGAGCCCCTTGGCAATGTCAGTGCCGAAAGCGAGCTTGATCGCCTCGGTTTCGTTCTTGTCGCCCAACGGAGTCGAGGTGCCATGAGCGTTCAGATAATGCACCTCGTCGGGATTGATGCCGGCGTTCTGCAGGGCGTTGACCATGCTGCGCCGCGGCCCATCGGTGTCCGGAGCGGTCATGTGGTAGGCGTCGCCGCTCATCCCGAATCCCGACAGCTCAGCGTAGATGCGGGCGCCGCGCTTGACCGCATGTTCGTACTCTTCGAGCACCAGCACGCCGGCCCCTTCACCCAGCACGAAACCATCGCGGCCGGTATCCCAGGGACGGCTGGCGGTTGCCGGATCGTCGTTCCGCGTGGACAGGGCCTTGGCCGATGCGAAGCCGCCGATCGCCAGCGGGGTAACCGTTGATTCGGCCCCGCCACAGACCATCATGTCGGCGTCGCCATATTCGATCATCCGCGCGCCAAGCCCGATGGCATGCAGGCCGGTGGTGCAGGCGGTGACGACAGCGATATTCGGCCCCTTCATGCCATACATGATCGAAAGGTTGCCCGAGATCATGTTGATGATGGTACTGGGGATGAAGAACGGCGAGATCTTGCGCGGGCCGCCACCGAGAAAATCGTGGTGAGTCCCCTCGATCATCGGCAGACCGCCGATCCCCGAACCGATATTCACGCCGATGCGATGCGCGTTTGCATCGGTCACCTCGATACCCGAATCCCGGATGGCCTGAATACCCGCGGCCATGCCGAAATGGATGAACACATCCATCCGGCGAGCCTCCTTGGCCGAGATGTAGCTGGTGATATCGAAATCCCTCACTTCACCGGCGATTCGCGCAGAAAAAGCGGACGCATCGAAACGCGTAATGGGTCCAATGCCACTTTTTCCGGCAAGCAGATTGTCCCAGGCTTCGGGGACGCTATTACCGACCGGCGACACAGCACCAAGTCCGGTGACCACGACTCTACGACGCGACACGGGCAACTCCGTATGGTTCTAGGTACAAGGGAATCCAGCGACCGCCCAATACGGTAAGGGCCCGCGCCACCGCCGGAAGCGGCGGATTCGGCAAACGGGCCCGGGGCAGAAGCCGGGAAGTAACAGAGATTACTTCTTCAGATGGGCAGTGACGTAGTCGATCGCCTGCTGCACGCTGGTGATCTTCTCGGCTTCGTCATCCGGAATCTCGCACTCGAATTCTTCTTCGAGCGCCATCACCAGTTCCACCGTATCGAGCGAATCTGCACCAAGATCATCAACGAACGAGGACTCGTTCTTGATTTCCGACTCGTTAACACCGAGCTGCTCCGCGACGATTTTCTTGACGCGTTGTTCGATGTTTTCCATGAAAAGCTCCTTCCCTGAGTTAAGCGGGTGTGTGATAAAAGCCGGCGTATTCTACGAAAAAAGCCCGCAAACCGCTATCGCGGCGAGGCTTACGCCATGTACATGCCACCATTTACGTGCAGCGTGTTTCCAGTAATGTAGCCGGCGCCGGGCGAGGCGAGGAAGGCAACCGCGGCAGCGATCTCCTCCGGCTGGCCGAGGCGCCCGAGCGCAATCTGTCCGACCAGGCTCTCGCGACTGGCGTCGGAGAGGGCTTTCGTCATGTCGGTATCGATGAATCCGGGGGCTACGCAATTGACGGTGATATTGCGACTGCCGAGCTCCCGGGCCAACGCCCGCGTCATTCCGGCGACGCCCGCCTTGGCAGCCGCATAGTTGGCCTGGCCGGGGTTCCCCGAGCTCGCCACCACCGACGTGATATTGATGATCCGTCCGCCGCGCGCCTTCATCATGCCGCGCATCACCAGCCGCGACATGCGAAACACGGATTTGAGATTGGTGTCGATCACCGCATCCCATTCGTCGTCCTTCATCCGCATGGCAAGGTTGTCGCGGGTGATGCCGGCATTGTTCACCAGGATCGAGACGGCACCGAAGCCCTTCTCGATCCGCGCGAGCAGCGCCTCGCAGGCGGCCGCATCGGTGACGTTCAGGACCTCGCCCGAACCCTCGAGGCCTGCATCCTTGAAGGCTGCGCCGATCTGCGCAGCGCCGGCCTCGGACGTTGCCGTACCAATCACCCTGGCGCCCTGGCGCGCGAGTTCCAGCGCCACCGCACGGCCAATGCCGCGACTGGCGCCGGTCACCAGCGCGACCCGACCTTCGAGTTGTCCTTGCATCATCAAGCTCCCGTGGCAGCGATGGCCTGTTGCAATCCGTCGGCATCCGCAATGGCGGCACCGACGAGACCCGATTCGATTCGCTTGCTCATGCCTGCAAGCACCTTGCCCGGCCCGCACTCGTATACTTGCCCGACACCACGCGCAGCAATTGCCTGGACGGTCTCTATCCAGCGTACCGGAGAAAACGCTTGCCGGACAAGCGCATCGCGAATGCGATCGGTGTCGTCATAGGTCGCCACGTCCACGTTGTTCAGGACGGGGATCTGCGGTTTCGAGAAAACGATGCCCGAAAGACGCTCCTGCAAGCGCTCTGCGGCCGGGCGCATCAAGGCACAGTGGAATGGCGCGCTGACCGGCAGCAGCACCGCCCGCTTGGCGCCCTTCGCCTTGGCGATCTCCACGGCACGCTGCACTGCGGCGGCAGAACCGGCGATCACGATCTGCCCGGGCGCATTCAGATTGGCCGCCTCGACGACCTCGCCCGCAGCGGCTTCGGCACAGGCCTCGCGCACCGTATCCACATCCAGGCCCAGCAGTGCCGCCATCGCGCCTTCGCCCTTTGGCACGGCTTCCTGCATCGCCTGGGCGCGAAACCGCACCAGCGGCACCGCATCCGCGAAGGCGAGAACCCCTGCGGCCACCAGCGCACTGTATTCGCCGAGGCTGTGCCCCGCCATCACCGCAGGCTGCGGGCCGCCCGCCGCGCACCATGCGCGATAGACCGCGACGCCCGCGGTCAGCATCAAGGGTTGGGTGTTTACCGTCATCGCCAGGCGCTCGGTCGGACCTTCGGTCGCCATCTGCCAGAGATCTTCGCCCAGCGCCTCCGAGGCTTCGACGAAGGTATCGCGGATCACCGCGGACTCGCCATAGGCAGCCATCATGCCGACCGACTGGGATCCCTGACCGGGAAATACGAGTGCAAACGCCATTGCGCCCCCTTTTTCTCTTTTCGTGTTCGTTGTGATTGTTCCGCGACCGATCTTCAGAACGCCAGCAGCACCGCACCCCAGGTAAAGCCCCCGCCCACTCCCTCGAGGACGAGCCTGTGGCCCCGCTGCACACGACCATCGCGAACCGCCTTGTCGAGCGCCAGGGGAATCGATGCCGCCGAGGTGTTGCCATGCTCGCCGACCGTGGTGATCACCCTTTCCATCGGCAGGCCAAGGCGCTTCGCCGTTGCCTGGATGATGCGTACATTGGCCTGGTGGGGAATCAGCCAGTCAACGTCCTCGGACGTCAACCCTGCCTCGTCGAGCACCTCGCCGGCCACTTCGCCGAGCACCCGGACCGCGAACTTGAAAACCGCCTGGCCGTCCATGCGCAGGAACGGGTCGCCCGTCACCGCACCACCGGCAACACCTCCCGGAACGCACAGGATGGGATTGTAGGAGCCGTCGGCATGCAGCGCGCTGGCGAGCAGGCCCGGTTCGTCCGCCGCCTCGAGCACGACGGCGCCGGCGCCATCACCGAAAAGCACGCAGGTACCACGGTCCGACCAGTCCAGTATCCTGGAAAAGATCTCGGAGCCGACGACGAGCGCCTTTCGGTGACTGCCCGAGCGGATGAACTTCTCGGCGATGCTCAGCGCATACACAAAGCCACTGCAGACCGCCTGCACGTCGAATGCCGCGCCATTGTTGCGGACGCCGAGTTTCGACTGCAGCAACGCCGCGGTGCTCGGAAAGATGTAGTCGGGCGTCGATGTCGCGACGATGATCAGATCGATCTCGTCGGCCTGCACAGCGGCGGCATCGATGGCACGCAACGCCGCCTCGTAGGCGAGATCCGACGCGCTGACCCCGGCCTCGGCGAGATGCCGGGCATGGATTCCGGTTCGCCCGACGACCCATTCATCCGAGGTATCGATGCCCCGGGCGACGAGGTCGGCATTGGTCACTGGCTGGCCAGGCAGGTAACTGCCGGTGCCGGCGATGCGTGCGTAAATCATGCAGCGTTCTCCCGAAGGGCCATTCTTTCGCTTATTCGCTCGATGAGGCAATTGCGGGCCTCCTCGGCAGCGCGCCACACCGCCCGCTCGAAGGCGTAGGCATCCGCAGACCCGTGGCTCTTCACCACCACGCCGCGCAGCCCCAGCAGGCTCGCGCCATTGTAGCGGCGGTGATCGACGCGGTGCTTGAAGCGCTTGAGCGCGGGAAGTGCCACCAGCGCCATGAGCTTCGTCATCCAGTTGCGACTGAACTCCTCGCGAAGAAAGGTGGCGAGCATCTGGGCGAGGCCTTCGGAGGTCTTGAGCGCAACATTGCCGACGAATCCGTCGCAGACGACCACGTCCGTGGTGCCCTTGTAGATGTCGGTCCCCTCGACGTTGCCGTAGAAGTTCAAACCGCTTCGCCGGAGCAACTCGGCGGCATCCTTCACCACTTCGTTGCCCTTGATCTCTTCCTCGCCAATATTGAGCAAGCCAACGGAAGGCCGCTCGATATGTTCGACGGAGGCAACCAGCATTGCGCCCATGATGCCGAACTGCAGCAAGTGCTCGGCGGTGCAATCGACATTGGCACCGAGGTCGAGCACATGGCAGTGGCCCTTGATGGTCGGCAGGATCGATGCAATCGCGGGGCGATCGATGCCCGGCAGGGTCTTGAGGACGAACCTCGAGATCGCCATCAAGGCGCCGGTATTGCCGGCCGAAACGGCTGCCTGGGCGTCGCCCGACTTGACCAGGTCGATCGCCACCCGCATCGAGGAGTCCTTCTTGCCGCGCATGGCGCTCGCAGGCGCTTCGGCCATGCCGACGACTTCGGAAACCGCCCGCAAGCGGATGCGCTCGCCGAATTCGGCGACCAGGGCACCGCGGTGAGGCTCGAGCGCGTCGGGAAGGCCGACAAGGATCGCGCTCACCCCGGCATCGGTGCGCAAGAAGGACGCAACCGCCGGAATCGTCACCTCGACGCCATGATCCCCGCCCATGCAATCGATCGCGAGCGTAATGTTCGTCAGCGCCATTTCAGTCGAAAGTCATTGGGTAGACACAAAAACGGCGCGTGCGCCGGAGGCGCCGCGCCGTATCCGCGGAGGCGATTACTCGCCCTTGGTCTTCACGACCTTCTTGCCACGATAGAAACCGCTCGGGCTGATGTGGTGACGCAGGTGCACCTCGCCGGTCGTCGGCTCGACGGCTACCGGCGGGTTGGTCAGGAAGTCGTGGGCGCGATGCATGCCGCGCTTCGACGGGGATTTCTTGTTCTGTTGAACGGCCATGGAAAAACTCCTTCAAAACTAATTGCTTCACGCCCCACGACTGCGAAGTTTCGCAAGCGCAGCGAAGGGCGTAATCCTTTCGTCGCCATCGACCCTCGACGGCGCCTCACAACTTTCGTGACGCGGTGCCACCGGCATCGCCAGCATCACCTCATCCTCAAACAATGCAATCAAATCGAGCCTCGACCCGACCGGAATCGGATCCCAATCGTCTTCTTCCAGCGTTTCGTCCGGCAACGCCCGCCCCTCGGGGACCAGCATCAGCCGACTGTCGAAATCGAAATGCCAGGCGACCGGCTCGAGGCAACGCTGGCAAGCGAGCTGCAGTGACCCCTCAAGGTGCACCGAGAGCCACATCTGCCTTTCCCCATCCAGCCGTCCGGAAACCTCGAAGCGAACGGACCCCTCGTCGCCCGCAAGCAAGTCCGAAAGGCGCTCGAACGCCGAAACCGCAAGCTCACCAGCGCGTTTTCCGTGATCCCGCGCAAACGCTTGCGGCTCGATATTCAGGCTTTCTTGCGACATAAGGCGCGGATGATATTATTTTCGGCTTTGCAAGTCAAAGCGCTATCGCGCCTTTCGCAGGCCCATTCCCCATGCAGCTGGTTCTCGCCTCAACCTCGGCCTACCGCCGTCAGCTTCTCGAACGCTTCGGCATCCCGTTCGAGCTCGCAAGTCCGGATATCGACGAAACAGCGCTTCCCGGCGAAGCGCCGGCGCGAACTGCAGAACGACTTGCACTCGAGAAAGCCCGTGCCGTCGCGCATCGCTTTTCGGATGCGCTGATCATCGGCAGCGATCAGGTCGCCCACATCGGCGAGCATCGCTTCGGCAAGCCGGGCAGCATCGAGCGGGCGATTTCCCAACTCACCGCGATGCGCGGCAAGGAAGTCACCTTTCACACCGCCCTGTGCCTGCTGAACACCGCCACAGGGGTCGCGCAGCAGCGCGCCGTGCCGACCCGGGTGCGGCTACGCATGCTGTCGGACGAAGAGATCGAGCGCTATGTGCGTCGGGAGCTGCCGCTCGACTGCGCAGGCAGCGCCAAGGTCGAGGGTTTGGGGATCACCTTGCTCGATGCGCTTCGCGGCGACGATCCGAACGCACTCATCGGCTTGCCCCTGATCGCCCTGTCGTCAATGCTTCGCAACGAGGGAATCCAGCTTCCATGAACACCGACGGACATAGCGGGACCTTGTTTCTCATACCGGCAAGCCTGGGCGAAAGCGATTGGGCACTCACCCACCCCGCCCGGGTCCGCGAGCTGGCCTGCAGGCTCAGCCACTTCGTCGTCGAGAACGCGAAAACCGCACGCGCGGAACTGAAGCGCCTCGAACACCCGCTGCCGATGCGCGAACTGGACATCCGGGAGCTCCCGGCCTCGCCAGGCGCGGAAGATCTCGAGACGCTGCTTGCGCCGCTGCTTGGGGGCGAGGATCTCGGCCTGATGTCGGAGGCGGGCTGCCCGGCTGTCGCCGACCCCGGTGCACTCCTCGTCGGCGCCGCGCATCGCCACGGCATCCGCGTTGCGCCGCTCACCGGTCCATCCTCGCTGCTGCTGGCGCTGATGGGATCGGGGCTGAACGGCCAGCGCTTCGCCTTCCATGGCTATCTGCCGGTCGATGAGAAGGAGCGCGCCAAGCGTCTGCGCGAGCTTGAAGCCGAATCCCGCCGCCAGGACCAGACACAACTGTTCATCGAAACCCCTTACCGCAACGACCGCATGTTCGATGCCTTGCTGGCGAACTGCGACGGGCGCACCCGCCTGTGCGTCGCCTGCGACCTGTCAACCGCGAACGAATGGATCGGGACCGATACGGTCGCCGCCTGGCGCCGGCGCGACCGGCCGGCCATCACCAAGCGACCGACGATTTTCCTGATACTGGCCGACTGACACCCCCTGCAGGCACGGACGAGATCAGTCTTCGAGCAGAAACACGCCCCCTTCTCGCTCCTCGACTGCGAGACACCGCAATGAAGCGCCGCGGCACGGACCGGCGATACAGCGCCCCGAGGCGGGGTCGTACATCGCACCATGCGTCGCACAGACCAGCAGCCGCTTCTGCTCATCGAAGAACTGCCCTTCCAGCCAGTCGAGCTCAGTCGGCACGTGGGCGCACTCGTTGAGATAGGCCCGCGGCAGGCCTTCGAAGCGAACGACGAAGGCAGCCCGCCTCGCCACCCCGGAACCGACCTCGAAGCGCACGCCGTCTCCGCCTTCGCGCAGCGCGGTCGATGCGCAGATCAGGCGTTCGCGAGCAGCCATGCGCTGAGCAGACCCGGCGTATCGATGCATGCCACCGGGGCCTCGGCCTCCAGCATCGCCTTGGGATGAGCGCCGAAACTGACAGCCAGCGCATCGACCCCGGCGTTGCCCGCCATCTGCAGATCGTGGGTCGTATCGCCAATCATCAGCACCTCGGACGGCTGCACGCCGAGTTCGTCCATGAGTTCGTAGAGCATCGCCGGATTGGGCTTGGAAAAGCACTCGTCCGCGCATCGGGTGGCATGGAAATGGACACCCAGCCCGCTGTAGGCCAGCGCCCGATCAAGGCCACGGCGGCTTTTCCCGGTCGCCACTGCAAGCAGATGACCGCGCCCGGCCAGCTCGGCGATCATCTCCGGGATCCCGTCGAACAGAGTCAGCTCGTGATCCCGCGACAGATAATGGTGGCGATACCGTTCCACCATGTGTGGGTAGTCGGCAGGGGACAACTCCGGCACGGCGTAGCTGAGCGCATCCTGCAGGCCGAGGCCGATCACATGCCGGGCGCGCTCGTCGCTGGGCTCGGGCAGGCCGAGGTCACGGCTTGCGAGTTTGATTCCTTCGACGATCGCCGCGGCCGAATCGAGGATCGTGCCATCCCAGTCGAACACCAGACAAGGGTACCGCTTAGCCATAGTCACGCTCCTGGGTTTGCTCCACTGCCGCCAGATATCCCGTCAGCTCATCCGGCAGCGGCGCTGTCAATTCGATCTGCGCATCGGTCAGGGGATGGCGGAAGCGCAAATGCCACGCGTGCAGGAACATTCGCTTGAGCCCGTCGCGCTGAAGCTGCTTGTTGAGAGCGAAGTCGCCATATTTGTCGTCCCCGGTGAGCGGGAAACCGAGATTTGCCAGATGCACCCGGATCTGATGGGTTCTGCCGGTCTTCAGTTCCACCTCGAGCAGACTGAATCTTTCCCACCGGCGCAGCAGCCTGACCACACTGTGGGCTGGCTTGCCTTCGCGGTCGACCCGCACCCGCCGCTCGCCCTCGGGCGTCAGATACTTCAAGAGCGGATCCTTGACGTGTTGCGTCGGATTCATCCAGCGCCCCGCAACCAGGGTCTGATATCGCTTGTTGACCCGGCCCTCGCGCATCTGGTCGTGCAGCACGGTCAGCGCCGAGCGCTTGCGGGCGACGATCAGCAGGCCCGAGGTCTCGCGATCGAGACGATGCACCAGCTCGAGGAATCGCGCCTCCGGGCGTTGCCGGCGCAACTGCTCGATGAGGCCGAAACTCACGCCGCTGCCACCATGAACCGCCAAACCTGCCGGCTTGTCGACCACCAGCAGCGCATCGTCCTCGTAGACCACGGTGAAGGGCGAGCCGACCGGTACCGCCGGGCCCTCGCGATTCGCCACCCTGACCGGCGGCACGCGCACCTCGTCGCCCTCCTGCAGGCGATAGGTCTGGGCGATTCGACCGCCGTTCACCCGCACCTCACCGCTGCGCAGGATGCGGTAGATGTGGCTCTTCGGAACGCCCTTGAGAAGGCGCATGAGGAAATTGTCGATGCGCTGGCCGGCCGAAGCTTCGTCCACCTTCTCACGTCGCACTTCAAGCGTTTTGCCTAAGTCCTTCATCCTGCCCTATACTTCTGAACTGATCGACCCGGTAAGGGCTGACATTCTTGCCGCACAAACGCGGTTTCGGGTGGACAGTCACGAGCCCACAGGAGAGCTCCCGAACGATCAACGGTCTGCCGCAGCCGCAAAAAGGTTGCGATGGTACCGCAACAGACACCCTTTTGATCACGTTGGTTTTATTTGCGCGTACGACACACACGCAGGAACTCTTCGTCCGGCCCTTCAGGCGGGACGCTTTGAAAAACAGACAGCCACCCCTCGTAAAGCAATCAAGACTCCGGATGAGCAAACCCACAACAAGCTGATATCCCCGTCTGCACGATGGTGCGCGGTTTGTCCTGCCCGTGTATACGCGGGAGACAGATCCAGATGAAGCGCATGCTTTTCAATGCAACGCAGGCCGAGGAACTCCGCGTTGGAATCGTTGACGGTCAGAAATTGATCGACCTCGATATCGAATCGGCCACCAAAGAAGAACGCAAGAGCAACATTTACAAGGCGGTCATCACCCGCATCGAACCCAGCCTCGAAGCAGCTTTCGTCGATTATGGCGCCGAGCGCCACGGCTTTCTGCCCTTCAAGGAAATCTCGAAGTCGTATTTCGCCGCCGGCAGCAACGGCGAGGGGCGACCACGCATCCAGGACGCACTCAAGGAAGGCCAGGAGCTGATCGTCCAGGTCGAGAAGGACGAGCGCGGCACCAAGGGCGCGGCGCTGACGACCTACATCTCTCTCGCCGGTCGCTATCTGGTGCTGATGCCCAACAACCCGCGTGGCGGTGGCGTTTCGCGCCGCGTCGAGGGCGACGAGCGGGCCGAGCTTCGCGATGTCATGGATCAGCTCGAGGTGCCGAACGGCATGAGCCTGATCGCCCGCACCGCAGCGATCGGTCGCAACAGCGAAGAGCTGCAGTGGGACCTCAACTACCTGATGCAGCTGTGGCTGGCCATCGAAGGGGCCGCCAACACCCAGCCGGGCGCATTCCTGATCTACCAGGAAGGCAGCCTCGTTATTCGTGCGATCCGCGACTACTTCCAGCCCGACATCGGCGAGATCCTGATCGACACCGACGACGTGTACGAGCAGGCACGCCAGTTCATGGCCCACGTGATGCCGCAGAACGTCAACCGGGTCAAGCGCTACCACGACGACGTGCCGCTGTTCTCGCGCTTCCAGATCGAGCACCAGATCGAATCCGCCTACTCGCGGCAGGTCACCCTGCCCTCCGGCGGCGCGGTGGTGATCGACCACACCGAGGCACTCGTGTCGGTCGACGTGAACTCGGGCCGCGCCACCCGCGGCGCCGACATCGAAGAGACCGCCCTGCGCACCAACCAGGAGGCCGCCGACGAGATCGCCCGCCAGCTTCGCCTGCGCGACCTCGGCGGGCTGATCGTCATCGACTTCATCGACATGGAGTCGCAGAAGAACCAGCGCGAAGTCGAGAACCGCCTGCGCGATGCGCTGCGCCATGATCGTGCTCGCGTCCAGACCGGCAAGATCAGCCGCTTCGGCCTGCTCGAGCTGTCGCGCCAGCGGCTGCGCCCGGCGCTCGCCGAAACCAGCTACATCACCTGCCCGCGCTGCAACGGCACCGGCCACATCCGCAGCACCGAGTCCTCCGCCCTGCACATCGTGCGCATCATCGAAGAAGAGGCGATGAAGGACAACACCGGGGCGGTTCATTGCCAGGTACCGGTCGACGTCGCCACCTTCCTGCTCAATGAAAAGCGCGTCGACATCGCGCGCATCGAGATGCGCCACAAGGTCTCGATCGTCGTCATCCCAAACCGTTATCTCGAGACGCCGCAGCACGAGATCATCCGTCTGCGTCACGACCAGTTGAACGCCGAAGAGACGACCCTGCCGAGCTACCAGATGGCCGCCAAGCCGGCCGAGCAAGGCTATACGCCGCCCTCGGCCCGCAACGAAGTCCAACCGCAGCGCCAGGAGGCTGCAGTCAAGGGAATCTCCCCGGGACAGCCCGCGCCGGTCGTCGAGGCACAGACCCAGCCTGCCGAAGTGCCGGTCGCCGCCATCCAGGCGCCGGCGAAGGGCATCATCTCGAGACTGTTCTCATGGTTCCGCGGCGAAGCACAGGAAGTCGCAGCACCGGCTCCCGAGCCCAAGCCGGCCGAACCGGCACGTCGTGAAGGCCGCAACGGCCGCAGCGACTCGCGCCGCGAAGGCGGCCGCGGTGGTCGCAAGCGCCGCGATGGCCAGCGCGATGACGCGCAGGGTGATCGTCAGGAGCGCGCCGAGCGGCCGGAGCGCGGTGAGCGCGATGCCGAGAAACAGGCACGCAACCGCAACGAGCGCGGTGAAGAACGTGGCAACCGCCGCAAGGGCGGCGAGCGTAACGAGGAAAAGGCCGAAGGCCAGAACCAGGCCCGCGAACCGCGTCAGCCCCGCCCGCCGCGCGAACCGCGCCAGAAGAAGGATGCGGCGCAGAAGCAGGCCGAGGAGCAGCAAGCCACGCTGCCGCTCGCGGCAACCTCGGACGACGCCGGCAACGTCGCTGCTGCGGCGCCGGTGGAACAGACGGCCGAAGGCACGGCACCGTCGCGCAGCCGCCGCAGCCGTCGCGGGCGTCGCGGCGATCGCCGCACCGAAGAGAGCAATAACACCGAAACTTCCACCGACAGCCAGGAAGCCGGCAGCGCCGCGCCGGTCGCGGCAGCCACCCTGGTCGGAGGGGCGGCAGCCGCCGCCGAAGTCGTCGTCGCAACGGCGACGCCCGAGCAAGAGGCGCCCGCCAGCGCAGCGGCGGCAGAATCCGCGCCCCTGCCGGTGCCGGCAGGTCCGCTCGAGGAGATCGCCGCCCCCGCAATCGAGGCCCAGCCGGCTCCCGCCCCTGTACCTGTCGCGGCCGAACCGGTAGCGCAGCCTGCAGGCACCGTCACCGAGCCGACGCCCGTCGCCGAGGCCCCTGTTGCACCGCCCACCGCGACCGCCCCGATGGAGCCGGCCGCGCCTGCTGCAGCGCAGCTCGAGAGCCCGCCCTCGCCGCAAAGCGAAGCGGTGAGCGAGCCTGCCGCGACCGAAGCCACCGAAGCCGCAGAAACGCCGGCCCCGACCGAGGAGGTCGCTGAAACGCCGGCGCTCGTGGCGGACAGGGTACCGTCGGAAGCGCCGGTCGCAGAAGAACCCGTCACCGCAAAGGCCGCCCAGCCTGTTGCCAGTCCGGTTCAGCAGATGATCGACCTCGGCGCGCCGCTGGAGGAGATCGGCCTGCAGATGGTCGAGACCAATCCCGACAAGCTCGCGACCGTGGCCCCCGTCGAAGCCGAGGCCGCGCCCAAGCTCGGACGGCGTCCGCGCCCGCGCCCCACCGTCGAAACCGAAGAACTGCAACAGGTTCAGACCGGCACCAAGTAGGTCCGCAGGGCGACCTGCCAGAGAAAAGGCCAGCCGCGAGGCTGGCCTTTTTCATGTCGCTTCCGGGGAGGCGATCAGCCCGGACCGGGTTCGGCCCTGTAGCGCTCGAGCAAGCCCTTTACGCCGGCCTCGCAAAGATCCAGCACCACGTCGAACCCTGCCTCGCCGCCATAGTAGGGGTCGGGCACTTCAGCCGAGGGAGGCTGCTCCGCGAAATCCATCAGGCGGGCAAGCTTGCCAGCAAGCTCGGCCGGACACTGCCTGCGCATGATCTGCAGATGCCCTTCGTCCATCGCCACAAGCAGGTCGAAGGCTTCATAGTCCGCCGCCACCAGCTTGCGGGCCCGCAGCCTCGAGAGGTCGTAGCCGCGCCGCGCGGCGGCCTGCCGGGCCCTCGGGTCCGGCGCCTCGCCGACGTGGTAGCCATGAGTCCCGGCCGAGTCCACCGCAACCACTTGCGAAAGGCCGTATGCCTCGATCCAGTATCGCGCAACGCCCTCGGCGGTGGGCGAGCGGCAGATATTGCCCGAACAAACGAACAGAATCCTGTGCATCGCCGTGCGTTCTCCTCCCGTGTCCCGGTTCCGTCTCAGCCAGCGCTCAAACATCGCCGTGCTGGTCCGCGCCGAACGCCAACCTTCTCAGCCTGAAGAGTTCGTCCCGGGCAGCGGCCGCCTTTTCGAACTCAAGATTGCGAGCCGATTCCTGCATCTCCTTTTCGAGCTTCTTGATCGCCTTCGCCAGCGACTTCTCATCCATCGCAGCGTAATCGACCGCGGACTTGCTTGCGCGCGCGGCGGCGGTTTCATCCTCGGATTCGTTATAGACGCCGTCGATGATGTCCTTGATGCGCTTGGTCACCGTCCTGGGAACGATTCCGTTGGCGAGATTGTGGGCGATCTGCTTCTCGCGCCGCCGCTCGGTCTCGCCGATCGCCGCACGCATCGAATCGGTGACGCGATCGGCGTAGAGGATCGCCGTGCCATTGATGTGACGCGCCGCGCGGCCGATCGTCTGGATCAGCGAGCGTTCGGAACGCAGGAAGCCTTCCTTGTCCGCGTCCAGGATCGCCACCAGCGACACCTCGGGGATATCCAGGCCCTCGCGCAGCAGGTTGATGCCGACCAGCACGTCGAACTCGCCGAGGCGCAGATCGCGGATGATCTCCACCCGCTCGACGGTATCGATATCGGAATGCAGGTAGCGCACTCGGATTCCATTCTCCGCAAGATAATCCGTGAGGTCTTCGGCCAGCCGCTTGGTCAGCACCGTCACCAGTACCCGCTCACCCGCGCCGATCCGCCGCTTGAGCTCCCCGAGCAGATCGTCGACCTGCGTAATTGCGGGGCGAATCTCGATCACCGGGTCGATCAAGCCGGTGGGGCGCACCAATTGCTCCACCACCTGCCCCTGATGCTCCTTCTCGTAGCTCGCGGGGGTCGCCGAGACGAAGATCGTCTGCGGCAGCAGGCGCTCGAACTCGTCGAACTTGAGCGGTCGGTTATCCATCGCGGAAGGCAGCCTGAAGCCGTACTCGACGAGGTTCTCCTTGCGCGAACGGTCGCCCTTGTACATCGCGCCGACCTGACCGATCGAGACATGCGACTCGTCGATGAACATCAGTCCATCTGACGGCAGGTAGTCGATCAGGGTCGGCGGCGGCTCGCCCTGGCCGCGTCCCGAGAGATGGCGGGAGTAGTTCTCGATGCCCTTGCAGAAACCCAGCTCGTTGAGCATCTCGAGGTCGAAGCGGGTGCGCTGCTCGATGCGCTGCGCCTCCACCAGCTTGCCGCTGCGCTGGTAGTGCCCGATGCGCTCGCGCAGCTCCTCCTTGATGCGTTCGATGGCCTCCAGCACGGTCGCCCGCGGCGTCACGTAGTGACTCGACGGATACACGGTAAAGCGCACCAGCTTCTGCTTGAGGTGCCCGGTCAGCGGATCGAACAGGGTCAGGTGCTCGATCTCGTCGTCGAACATCTCCACCCGCACCGCGAGCTCGGCGTTCTCGGCCGGAAACACATCGACCACGTCGCCCCGCACCCTGAAGGTGCCGCGGCGAAAATCCAGGTCGGCGCGGGTGTACTGCATCGCCACCAGGCGCTGGATCAGCTCGCGATGGGCCACTTTCTCGCCCTCGCGCAGATGCAGCACCATGCTGTGATAGTCCACCGGGTCGCCGATGCCGTAGATGCACGACACGCTCGCCACGATCACCACATCGCGCCGCTCCATGAGGCTCTTGGTCGCCGACAGGCGCATCTGTTCGATGTGCTCGTTGATCGAGGAGTCCTTCTCGATGAAGAGGTCGCGCGAGGGCACATAGGCCTCGGGTTGATAGTAATCGTAGTAGGAAACGAAATACTCAACCGCATTCTCCGGCAGGAACTCCCGGAACTCCGCGTAGAGCTGCGCGGCCAGCGTCTTGTTGTGCGCCAGCACCAGCGCCGGGCGGCCACAGCGTGCGATCACGTTGGCCATGGTGTAGGTCTTGCCCGAGCCGGTCACCCCCAGCAGGGTCTGGAACATCAGGCCGTCGTCGATACCCTCGACCAGCAGCCGGATCGCCTCGGGCTGATCGCCGGCGGGCGGAAACGGTTGATGCAGGCGAAACGGGCTGCCCGGAAAGGTGACAATCTTGGTTTCGTCCATTCGTCCTCAGTCCTTCGGCGAGACCGGTTGCAGCGGCTCAAGCAGCTCCTGCCACTGGACACGCTCCGCGCTGGAGTTGGCGTACTGGCCCGCGGCATCGACGGCGAGCGCCGCGAAGGAGGCGATGAGCCGCCGTGCATGGCCGGCATCGGGCAATACCGGGCCGAGGTAGACGACATGGCCGGCACGCTCGATGAGCAGCGTCGGAAAGGTCTCGACATCGATGTGGCCGACACGCTCGGCGTCGTCCTCGATGTCGTACCAGACAAAACGTCCGTCGCTGAATTCGCCCGCCAGTGCGTCGAAATGCGGCCGATAGTCGCGACAAGTGCCGCACCAGTCCGCACACAGACAAACCACCGAAAACCCGCAGCAAGGCGCTTCCACCATGAACCCCGACTCCAGCACGCTCGCCCTCGCCAGGCGAGCCGCAAACCTACGATTATATTCCTCATGGAGACACCGGGTCGAAGCCCCGTTGATTCCCCGCTGCGTGCTAGACTACCGGCCGTTCCGGATCGCCCTCCGGGCGTCTCCGCAATCGAGTCCACCAACCTCAGCACTACGGCACACCAGGAGCATCCATGTCCAGTTCGATCTTCTCCGCTGTCGAGATGGCACCACGCGATCCGATCCTCGGCCTCAACGAGGCCTTTGCAGCGGATACCCGCAGCAACAAGGTCAATCTCGGCGTCGGCGTCTACTACGACGACAACGGCAAGATCCCGCTGCTCGCAGCGGTTCGCAGCGCAGAAAAAGCCCGCCTAGAAGCACAGCCGCCGCGCGGCTACCAGCCCATCGAAGGCAACGCCGCCTACGACAGCGGCGTGCAGAACCTGCTCTTCGGCAAGGATTCGGCGCTGCTCGCCAATGGCCAGGTAGTGACCATCCAGGCCCTTGGCGGCACCGGCGCGCTGAAGGTCGGCGCCGACTACCTGAAGCGCCTGCGCCCCGATGCGGTCGTCTATATTTCCGATCCGAGCTGGGAAAACCACCGCGGCATCTTCGAATCCGCCGGTTTCCAGGTCGACGCCTACCCCTACTACGACGCGAGCACCCGCGGCGTGAACTTCGCCGCCATGAAGGCAAAGCTGGAAAGCCTGCCGGCTGGCTCGATCATCGTGCTGCACGCCTGCTGCCACAACCCCACCGGCGCCGACCTCTCCGATGCCCAGTGGAACGAAGTCGTCGACGCCTGCCGCTCGCGCGGCCTCGTGCCCTTCCTCGACATGGCCTACCAGGGCTTCGCCGACGGCATCGAGGCGGACGCGGTCGCGATCCGCGCCTTTACCGCATCCGGCCTGCAGTTCTTCGTCTCGAGCTCCTTCTCCAAGTCCTTCTCGCTGTATGGCGAGCGCGTTGGCGCGCTCTCCATCGTGACCTCCGGCAAGGACGAAGCGGCCCGCGTCATGTCCCAGGTCAAGCGCGTCATCCGCACCAATTACTCCAACCCGCCGATCCACGGCGGCGCGGTGGTGGCGGCGGTGCTGAACTCGGCCGAGTTGCGCCAGATGTGGGAAGACGAACTTGCCGGCATGCGCGATCGCATCCGCGCCATGCGCAGCGGCCTGGTCGAGAAGCTCGCCAGCCGCGGCGTCGCGCAGGACTTCTCCTTCATCGGCAAGCAGCGTGGCATGTTCTCCTATACCGGCCTTGCCGCGGAACAGGTCGAACGGCTGAAGAGCGAGTTCGGGATCTACGCGGTGTCGACCGGACGCATCTGCGTCGCCGCGCTCAATTCGAAGAACATCGACTACGTAGCCGACGCGATCGCCGCGGTCGTCAAGGCCTGACGACAGGCGCCTCCGAAGCATCGCGGCGGGGCACGATGCCCCGCCGTTTCTTCGCCTGCGTGCCGAAGCCTCGCGAGCTTGCGCGCCCGCTTCGGCCCCACCCGGGAAGACGGACGATGACACACTACGCGCTCCACCTGGTCCTTGGCGACGTCGCCGCGGGAGTACTGGGCGAGGCAATGACCACGGGCATGCTCGTACCGGCAAGCGTCCTGTGCTTCAGGGACATCTACTGCCTTGGGCCACTCGCGACGCTGGGCACTGCCGACGGCCCCGCAAGCCGCGCAGCCTACTGGGCCAGGCTGCTTCCCGACACACCACCCGCGCGCGCCGAATTCGAAGAAGAAGAGGCGCGCTATGCGCAGGCGGCCGAGGCCGCGCGCCGGGGCAGCGTGGTTGCGTGGGGCGGCGCGCACAGTTCGTCGCGCTTGTGGCTGCAGCGGCTGTGCGCGATGTTGCCCCCGCAGGAGGCGGACCTGCACCTCGTCCATGCCGTCGATCCCGCGACAGCGTCCGCCGGGCGGCGCACGCCGAGCCAGTTCGAAGCCGGGGAACTCGCGGGGCTGCTTGCCCGCGCCCACCCGCTCGATCGCGAGGAGATCGCCCGGCTGGCGGGCGAATGGCAGCACAACCGTGCGGTCCCGTCGGGCGTGCGGCGCTGGAGCCGGGGCCGCATCACCCACCACGGCGACGACTACTACGATGCGCTGCTGCTCAGCCAGTGCGACGACCAGTGGCAAGCGGCCAGCCAGGCGATCGGCGAGGCCCAGTGGGAGTGCGACGAGTTCCTCGGCGACGTGTTTTTCGCGTGGCGACTTCGCTGCCTCGCGAACAGCGGTCGCCTGCTGTTGCGCAGCCCCGACCGATCGCTCGCCGAGGCCTTGGTGAGGCTGCCGGCAGCAGGGGGGGCCCCGGGCACGCAGCATTGACATACCCGGCTCGTGCCCTGCCGCGACTTGTCGTCCTCGAGAAACCCGACCCGCCCCGCCCTAGCTGCCAAAGCCGCGCAACAGCGCCGCGGGCGACAGGCGGAGCTGGCGCATGAGGTGATGCGCCCCGAGGCCCAGCGCACCAACGCTCACGACCGCCGCCACCAGGCCGCCGACCCACCAGCCCAGCGCGGTGTCGAGCCCCAAGCGGTAGTGCAGCAACAGCCCTGCCAACGCACTGCCGACCGCAGTTGCAAAGGCCGTGGTGACAAGCGCCAGCAGCAGGTACTCCAGATACAGCGAGGTACGGATCGCACCGACCCGCGCCCCCAGCGTGTGCAGCAGCGTTGCGAGGTAGATCTGTCGTACCCGGCTCGCCGCCACCACGCTCACCAGCACCAGCAGGCTTGCCAGCAGGGTGACCCCGCCGACCGCGCTCAGGGCCGCGGCGGCCCGCTCGAGGATGGCGCGGGCCTCGTCGAGCAGCATCGCGGTGCGCACCGTGACGACGTTCGGCTGGGCAGCGGCGATCCGGTTCTGGGCGGCGACGGCCTCGCCCGCGTCCATGTAGGCCATGCCCACGTAGCGCGTGATGTAGGGATCGAGCACGCCGTCGGAGAACATCGCCTCCAGCCACAGGCGCGACTGGAAGCGCTTCTGTGCATAGATCGCGGCCAGCTTCGCGCTCACCCGCTCGCCCATGATCTCGAAGTGCAGGCTGTCGCCGACCTTCAGCCCGAGCTGGTCGGCTTCGCGGTCCTCCATGGCCACCAGCGCGGGACCGCGGTAATCGTCCGGCCACCAGCTGCCGCGCGTAACGACGACCTGGTCGAAGTTGTTCTGCAGTGTGCTCATCTTGTGCTCGTCGCTGGCTTCGAGGCGGCGCCGGAAGTCCGCGCTGTCGCGCAGCGACTCGTCGCCGACGCCGGCCAGGCGGCCCAGCACCAGCGGTGCGAGATCGAGCTGGCTGAGGCTCGGCGAGGCTGCGACGAGGGTGCGAAAGTCGTCCTTCTGGGCCGCACCGATGTCGTAGAAGACCAGCGCCGGTGCGCGCTCGGGAACGGTCTCCTCGATCGTCAGCAGCAAGGCATGGACCACCAGCGTCGAGGCCACCAGCAAGGTCAGCGCCGAGCCCAGCGACAGCAGCGTGGGCCGCAGCGGCGAGTCCGGCCGGTACAGGCCGGACAGCGCGATGCGCAGCGCGAAGCGTCCCGCCAGCGCGGGATGCCCGGCGAGGCGGCGTGCCAGCGTGCGCAGCAACCGCACGCCGCCCTCGAGCAGCGCCAGCACCAGCAGCAAGGCCCCGATGAAGGCGAGGCCGAACAAGGGGTCGGGCATCGCCACCAGCAACAGCGCGGCGGCGACGAGGCCACAGCCCGCCGTCAGCCACCATGCCCGTGCTGGCGTGTGGGTGACGACGCCGAGCACGCCGCGAAACAGCGCCGCTGGGTTCACCGTAAGCGCGCGCCCAAGCGCCGGCAAGGCGAACAGCAGTGCGATCACCACGCCGAACAGCGCCGCCATCGCCAGCGGGGCGACGAGCATCGCCCAATCGCCGCTGAGCGGCAAGCGTTCGGCCACCAAGCCACTACCGACCAGTGCCAGCACACCGCCGAGCAAGGCCCCGAACACGGCCGACGCGCCGCCCAGGATCAGGATCTGCAGCAGGTAGACCGCCGCGAGCCGGCCGTCGCGCAGGCCGAGCGCGCGCAGCGTGGCCAGCGTGCCGAGCTTGCCCTGAAGGTAGGCCTGCACGCTGTTGAACACGCCCAGCCCACCGATGAACAGCGCGCTGAAGCCGATCAGCAGCACGCCCGAGCCGATCTGCCCGAGCACTTCCCCGAGGCGCGCGTTGCGCTCGAGGAAGGTGCGCACTTCCGCCTCGCTGTCCGGAAAGGCGTCGAAGAAGGCGGCTCGCCAGGCATCCGGCTCTTCGGCACGCACGCGGTAGCGGTAGGCCGGCCGGCTGCCGGGCCGCAGCAGACCGGTGGCGTCAAGGGCCGCGGCCGAGATCAGCACCGGCGGGCCGCTCCAGTCCGCACGCAGGCTGCGGTCGGGCTGGCGCACGATCAGGGCGCGCACCTCCAGGCTCGCATCGCCGAGCTCGATCCGGTCCCCCGGCTTCACGGCCAGTCGCTCGGCCAGCACGCGGTCGAGTACCACACCGTGGCGCCCATCGCGCTCGGCGGTCGCTTCGGCCAAGGCGAGCTCGGGCGCGAAGCGCAGCGTGCCGTACAAGGGATAGGCGTCGTCGACGCTTTGCAGCTCGACCAGCTGCGCCTCGCCTGTGTCGGTGATCAGCATGGTGCGGAACTCGATCAGGCGCGAAACCGCGCCGCGCGCCCGCATCCATTCGAGCATGTCCTCGGCGAGCGGGGCCCGCACACGCACCTCGAGGTCGCCGCCGAAGAGCGCCCGGGTGTCGGCCAGCAGGCTCGCGCTGACCTGCCGGTAGAGGCCGCCGCTGGCCGCGATCAGGGCCACGCCCAGGGTGAGGCAGGCGCAGAACACCCACAGCGTGCGCCCGCCGCCGCGCAGGTCGCGCCAGGCGAGGCTAAGCAGGTTGCGCATCGCCGCGCTCCGGGGCTGGCTTGGTCTCGCTGAGCCGCCCGTCGGCGAGCCGCAGCAGGCGATCGCAGCGGGCGGCAAAGCCCATGTCGTGGGTCACCAGCACCAGCGTAGTGTTGGTCTCGGCGTTCAGGTGCAGCAGCAACTCGCCGATGTCCGCCCCGGTGTGGCCATCGAGATTGCCGGTCGGCTCGTCGGCCAGCACCACCTTGGGGGCGTGCACCAGGGCGCGGGCGATCGCCACCCGCTGCTGCTCGCCACCGGAGAGCTGGCCCGGGTAATGATCCAGCCGCGCGCCCAGCCCGACCTTGTCGAGCATCGCCCGCGCACGCTCACGCGCGTCGCGCCGCCCGGCAATCTCCAGCGGCAGCGCGGCGTTATCGAGCGCGCTGAGGCTGGGTACCAGGTGAAAGGACTGGAACACGATGCCGAGGTGATCACGGCGCAGGTCGGCAAGCTGGTCGCGGTCGAGCCCATCGAGCGAGCGACCGTCGAACACCACCGAGCCCGAGGCAGGCCGTTCCAGGCCGGCGAGCAGAAGCAGCAGCGACGTCTTGCCGGTACCCGACGGGCCCGCGATCGCAACCCGCTCACCCGCGCGGATATGGAGATCCACCTCGCGAAGGATGTCGATGCGGGTGCTGCCCAGCGTGTAGTGCATGCTGAGTCGGTTCAGACGAATCATGAGTCGGACCTTGTTGCCGTGAAAGTGGAGAGACTGCCCCGACGCGCGGGAGTTCACCAACACAGCCCTGCCCGCAGCCGCGTGAGCTACGTATCGGCTCCTCGCCCCGCCGCAAGCGATGGGCCGCTCCGGCGCGCGCGCGCCAGCGTGAGCAAGCCCTCGTCGAGGAGCAACCTGCGCATGTTCCGCGCCAGCAGGGCCCGCAATCGCTCGTCGTCCGCCCATGCGAAGCGATCTATCTCCGGCACGGGCCGGCCGCCGGGCCGAAGCTCGAAGTAGCTCGTACAGCTGCAGCGTTCCACCGCCGTTTCGCGGGTGGTGGTGCCTACCGCAAACAGGTGCAGGTCCTTTCCGCGGTAGTAGGCATGGCGCCCGAGGTCGACGAGTCGATCGGCGCCGTAGCCGAGTCCGAACTCCTCACGCCCCTCCCTGAGCGCGCAGGCAAGCGGGGTTTCGCCTGCGTCGATGAGGCCTTTGGGCAGATCCCAGTGGCGACTGCCGGTGGAGTGGCCGATGAGCAACTCGTCGCGCTCGTTGATGACGAGCAGACCACAGGAGAGCTGGATGATTGCCATGTCGTCGCTGCACCGGTTATCGATTCGCCAAGTCTAGCGACTCAAGCCTGAAGCGGGGTGATCGCTGCGTGTCATGCTTGCGATGTGACGCTGCCGCGCCTTGTCGCCGGGCGATGCCCGCCTGCTCCCAGGTGGTGCTGTCCAGGCCATTTCGATGTCGCCGCGCCTGCCCGCCGACTCGAGCATGAATTGCGTGATGCGGCGCTCGCCATTGCGCCGGACCTGGAACAGCCTGAGCCCCTGGCGTCGTTGGCCCGGCGGAGGGATTCGACAGCCACCGCGACGCATTCGGACAGCCCCGGCCGACCACCATCTCGCTGCCGGCGGCCCCGGCTTGTCGCTATAATGCGCGGTTTAGTCGAATTCTGGAGCGCAGCATGGAAGCCGAACGCATCAACACCATCTCCGAGGCCCTCGCTGACCTCAAGCGTCGCGGGCTCGAACTCCGGAGGTATCTTTGACTACCCTGAAAAGCAGGCCAAACTCGAAGAAGTAGTCCGCGCGCTGGAAGATCCGGCGGTGTGGAATGACGCCGCCCGCGCCCAGGAGCTGGGCAAGGAGAAAAAGGCGCTCGAATCCGTAGTGGTGGCGTTGCAGGACGCCGACCGCATGTCCGACGATCTCAAGGAGCTGTTCGAGCTGGCGGAGATGGAGGACGACGAGGACACCATGGTGGCGGTCGAGACCGACCTCGCGGCACTCGAAAAGAAGATCGGCGAGCTCGAATTTCGCCGCATGTTCGCCAACCCGATGGACCCCAACCCCTGCTTCATCGAGATCCAGGCCGGCGCCGGCGGCACCGAGGCCCAGGACTGGGCGGGCATGCTCGAGCGCATGTACCTGCGCTACTGCGAGCGCCGCGACTTCAAGGTCGAACTGCTCGAGGAGTCCGAACGCGAAGTCGCCGGCATCAAGAGCTGCACCATCAAGGTGGATGGCGAATACGCCTACGGCTTCCTGCGCACCGAGACCGGCATCCATCGCCTGGTGCGCAAATCGCCATTCGACTCCAACGCGCGTCGCCACACCAGCTTCTGCTCGGTGTTCGTGTTCCCCGAGGTGGACGATTCGATCGACATCGACATCAATCCGGCCGACGTGCGCACCGACACCTACCGCGCCTCGGGTGCGGGTGGCCAGCACATCAACAAGACCGACTCGGCGGTGCGCCTCACCCACATCCCCAGCGGCATCGTGGTGCAGTGCCAGAACGACCGTTCCCAGCACCGCAACCGCGACGAAGCCTGGTCGATGTTGCGTGCGCGGCTCTACGAGATGGAGCTGCGCAAGCGCCAGTCGGAACAGCAGAAGCTCGAGGACTCGAAGAGCGATATCGGCTGGGGTCACCAGATCCGCTCCTATGTGCTCGACCAGTCGCGCATCAAGGACTTGCGGACCAACTACGAGGTCGGCAATACCCAGGCGGTGCTCGACGGCGACCTGGACGACTTCATCCAGGCGAGCCTCAAGCAGGGCGTCTGATCCGCGCTGAGCGCGGATCGGTTTGCAGATGCGCAGTTTCCTCGCCTGGCTCGTCGTGATGCTCTCGGCAGGCACGCTTGCGCTGGGCGGCCTGGCGGCGCTCGCGCTCGACGCGGCGCCATCGGTGGAACGGCCGGACAAGGTATCGCCCTGGGTGGTGGCGCGGGCACGCTGGCTGCTGCGCTATCACGATCCGCGCACACTGGCGCGCGATCAGGTTCGCAACGTCGCGATGGCGGCCAGCGATCTCGACGAATTGATCAATTACGGCATCAGCCGCCGCTCCACGGGACGCTCGCGGCTGACGCTCGCCAGGGACCTGGCGAAGCTGCAGGTCAGCCTGCGCTTGCCCGACGGCCTTGTCACCCGCCACCTCGGCCGCTACCTCAACCTGGGCCTCGAGCTCGCCGCGCCGCAAGGCCGCCTCGAGCCCCGGACGGCGCACATTGGGCGACTGCCCGTACCCGGCGCCCTGCTCGCTGCGCTTTACCGGCCGCTGCTGCGACTCGCCGGCTACGGTGAGGAGCTCACCCTCGTCGAACGCACCGTGCAGCGGGTGAGCCTGGCCCCGCGCCGCGCGGTGCTGACCTACGCGTGGCAACCCGAACTGCTCGACAAGGCCCGCGAAGCGGCGAGCGATTCGGCCTCGCGCGCGGCACTCAAGGATGCGCAGTCGCGCCTCGCCACGCTGCTCGAGTTCCATCCGCAACTGCGCCGCGCCCCGCTGCCGCTGGTGCTTAGGCCATTGCTCGAGGCCGAAGCCGGGCGCGAAGCGGCACGCGCGACGCTCTTGGTGCTGGCCGCGCGACTGGCCAACAAGAAGCTCGACGCCGTGATCCCCGAGGCGGCCACCTGGCCGCAGGTCCCACCCGCTGAGCTGAGCCTCCACGGGCGTGTCGACTGGGCGCAGCATTTCATCGTCTCGGCGGCGATCGCAGCATGGGCGGGCGAGCCCCTCGCCGATGCGATCGGGCTCTACAAGGAGCTCGCCGATTCCCAGGGCGGCAGCGGATTCTCGTTCGGCGACCTCGCCGCCGACCGCTCCGGTACCCGCTTCGGCGAACTCGCCAGCACTGATCCCGACTGGCTGCGCCGGCTGCTCGCCAGCGCACCCGTCGACAAGGACCTCATGCCGCACGCCGCCGATCTGCCCGAAGGCCTCTCGGCGGCGAGCTTTCGCCAGCGCTTCGGCAGCACCGATGCGCCGGCCTACCGCGAGATGGCGGACCGCATCGAGTCGCGCATCGCCGCCCTGCCCGCCTACCGCGACGCAGCGCTCGAACCCACCGATAGACGGTAGCGCCTGTCCATGAGCGAAACGAACCTCGACGAGATCCTTGCCGCGGGCATCGACGCCGACGATGTGCCCGAACTGGCCACCCTGATGAACGCACGTCCGCTGGTGAGCGCCTTCATCACCTTGTTCCGCGGCTCCGAGGCCGAGGTCATGCTGCGCCTGCTGGTGCTGCGCGAGATCGGCCAGGAGGCCGACGCGCCGCGCTGGAACCCCGAAGCCCTGCGGGCGCGCTTCACCTATGTCGACCCGGTCAAGCTCGAGACGGTGCTCAAGCGCCTGCGCGACAACGATCTCCTGACCTTTGCCGAAGACGGGCTCTATCACCTCTCCGACCTGGGCCGCAATGCCGTGGCCTCGATCGCCATGCTGCTGCGCTTCGCCACCGAAGAAGACGCCGAGCTGGGCTTCCTCACCGCCCAGCTTGCGGGCCTGCAGGCGGTCGGCAGCATCACCCCGGAGGCGCTCGGCCATCTGCTCTCCAAGCTCAACGACCTGAGCTGGCACTTCGAGGAGGCGATCGCCTCCGGCTCGGAGTTCCGCATTCTCGATTCGCGCCGTCGGCTGGCCGCGAACCTGCGCTGGATCGAGCGCGGCACCGAGATCGTGCGCGCCCTGCTCAGCGACCCCGAAGGCAGCTTCGACCTGGCCCGTCTCGCGCAGCGGGTCGCACTGGCGCAGTCGCGGCTGGCACGGGTCGACGCGGCCTTCCAGCGGGCGCTGAACAAGATCGAGTCGCAACGCGTCACCCTCGGCGCATCGGGCATCTCCTCCTCGGACGTCGCCGCCTGGCTGCGGCGCCGCGACGCCGAGCAGCTCGCCGCGCTGGCCCTGGGCGCGCTTGGACACGGCCCCGAGCTGCCGCTGCTGGCCGGCGGTCACGAGTTGCTCGACCGGGCCGAGAGCGTGCTCTCGGAGGAAGTCCGCGCAGCCGACACCGAGCAGGCCCTGCCAGCGCCCGAGCGGGCACCGCTGGACGCCGCCGTCGAGCAGGAAGACCTGCGTCTGCTCGAACACTTCACCCGGCGGCTCGGCACCATCGCCGACCACGCGCCGCTCTACCAGGTGGTGAGCGGCGGCGGCTTCGCGCCGGCATCCTACCGGCTCTCGCTGCTCGCCCTGCTCGCCGACGGCGAACGCGGCGGGCCGGCCGACGGCGCGGTCGGCGATTTCATGCGCCTGCCGCTGGACGTCGAGTTCGGCGAGCGCCTGCAGCCGGTGAACGAGGACGGGATCGCCGCCATGAGCGAAGGACATGTGCGGCCGCGCGCCGCTGCCAACACCGCCGCCGAGCACGACAACACCCGGGAGGACAGGCCCTGATGGAACACGAACTCAGAACCCTGACCGCACGCCTGCTGGCCGGCCGCTGGCTGCCCCGCAGCGACGCGCTGGTGCGCCGCGCGCTGGTGGACGAGACCTTTCGCAACGAGCTCGAGCGGCGCCTCGGCGAGGTCGGCCTGCGGCTGCTCGACAATCCCTACGCCGCGCATGTGGCGGTGGCGCTGCAGGCCGACATGGCCGAACCGGTGTTCGGCGCTGGCCGCGAGTACGCCGCCTCGAACATGGGCCTGACGCGCGACGAGGTGGCCCTGCTGGTGGTGATCTGGTCGCTCATCGTGCTGCCCAAGCGCGAACGCCAGGTGAGCCGCCAGGAACTCGTGGATGACGGCCAGGGCGACATGTTCGGCGCAGAAAAACCCATGCCGCACGGCAGCGCGGTATCGGGTGGCCTCTCGGAAGCGTCGCTGATCGCCGACTTCGGTCCTGTGCTGGGCGGCAAGACCAAGGTCCGCAACTTCGCGCTCGGCAAGCTCGCCCGGCTGGGTTTCATCGAGCGGCGCAACGGCGTCATCGGCGAGGGACCGCTGCTCGACGTGGCCCTCGACTACCGCCTGATGGCCGACCGCATCATCCACGGCACGCTGTCCGAGGTGCTCGCCGCGGCGGGCCACCCGGTCCCCGAAGCGAACGCCTTCGAGCTGGCCGACACGCTGCCCGACGCAGACGACGAAGAGGAACAGGCCTGATGTTCCACATCAAGCAGATCGAACTGGTTCATTGGGACTTCTGGCGCCGCTTCACGCTGCCGCTGGACAGCCAGATCATCACCATCGTCGGCCCCAACGGCTCGGGCAAGACCACGCTGCTGGACGCGCTGCGCACCCTGTTCGCGCTGCGCTGCTCGGGCAGGCGCGATTTTCGCCGCTATGTGCGCCGCGCCGACCGCAGCTTTGCGTGGATCCGCGCGGTGGTCGCCAACCGCCCCGGCAACACCGGCAAGCGGCCCTTCTTTCCCTGCCTGCAGGACGAGGTCACGCTGGCCTGTCGCATTCGCCGCGGCGGTGGCGAATGGATGCGCGACTACACCATCGCGGACGGCGACCTGCCGATCGAAACGCTCGAGGAGGCCAACGACTGGCTCGGCCTGCGCGACTACCAGAGCCGCCTCGCCTGGGGCGGTCTTACCCCGGCCATCGCCAAGGTGCTGGCGCTCGAGCAGGGCGACACCGACAAGCTCTGCGAATATTCGCCCAAGGCGCTGCTCGAGCTGGTGTTCGACGTGTTCGGCGACAAGGAGGTGCTGGACAACTACGCCACCGCACGCGAGGAGCAGATCAACGCCGAGCGCGAACTCGCCGACCTCGCGGTGGACCTCGACCGACTGCGCGCCCAGGCCGATGCAAAGCGCCTCGAGGCCGACCGCTTCCTCGAATGGAAGCAGCTCTCGGACGAGGCATCGGCGCTCGAGGCGGAGATCGTGCCGCGGCTCGAGGCGACCGAGCTGGCCAGCGCAGTGAGCGCCGAGCGCATCGAGCTCGCCCGTCTCGCCGTCGAACGCCAGGCGCGCCGCACCGAACAGCGCGCGGCGCGCGATCGGCTGGCGGTGGTCAGGCAGGAGCGCGAGCAAGCCGAGAACAGGCGCTCGACGCTGCGCCGCCAGGACCTCGAGGCCGACCAGGCTCACCTCCTGGCGCACGATGGGCTGCGCGATATCGAGAAGCTGTTGGCCGAGCGCGAGGCGCTGCGGGTCCAGCTCGCCGCCGAACATGGCGCCGACGCGGTGCAGCTCGAGCGCGAGCACGAGGAGGTCGAGAAGCGCCTCGATGCCCTGCGTCGCGACGAGCGCCGGCTGCTGGCCGAATTCGAGGAACGCAGCGAACAGTTGCGCGGCGCACGCAGCCGGCGCGGCCCGCCGCCCGACCCGGTGGTGAACGCTTTCCGCCAGCAGCTCGAGGCCGCGGGCATCGCCCACCAGGGCCTCGCCGAGATCGTCGAGGTGACCGACCCCGCCTGGCAGGCGGCGCTCGAAGCGGTGCTCCGCCCGTATCGGCACATCGTCCTGCTGGCACGCGACAGCGATCGCCACGCGGCCTGGTCGCTGGGCGAGCGCGAGCGCTTTCGCCACTTCATCGTTCCCGAACGCGAGGAGGCGCCACCGCCCAAGGCCGCAAGCCTCGCCGAAGTCGTGCGCTTCTCGGCACCGGTGCCGCGCTGGCTGGCGACGCTGCTCAACCGCATCCGCCGCGTCGACAGCGCGGAGGCCGCACGCGAGCAGCCACGCGACATCGAGTGGATCACCCGCGATTGCTATCACCGCGAACACCGCGGCGCCCGCCATCTGGGGCGACCGCAGGATTTTCATTTCGGCGAGCTCGCCCGCCAGGCGCGCATCGACGCGCTGGAGACGGACATCGCCCGCCTGGACGCCGAACGCAAACGCCTGAATCCGCAACTCGAGACCGCCAAGGCCCGGCTCACGGCGCTGCGCCAAAGGCTCATGGGCCTGCAGGCGGGCCAGTTGCTGGCCGCCAAGGCCGCCGAATACGCGGACGCCGAGGCGGCACTGGCCGACGCCAGGCAACGGCTCACCGACGCGATCGCCGGGCGGCTCGAAACCAAGACCGCGCTCGACAAAATCTCGAGCCGCATCAATGGCATGGACATCGAGATCGAACGGCGCAACCGTGACCTTCGCGGCGTGGAGCAGCGCCTCGCCGAGATCGAGCACGACAACGCACCCCGTCGCCATGCCCAGGCCGAGCGCATCCGCAAGCTGCGCCAGCGGCGTCACGGCATGCCGGCACACTGGCGCGACCCGCAGGAGCTGGCCCAGCTCGACGAGCGCTACGGCGGCGCCCATGGCGCGCGACGCGAGCTCGAGCGCCTGCGCAGCCGCATCGACGAAGGCGAGTGGGTGACCGACGCGGCGGTGCTGACCCTGCGCGACCGGGTCACCGCCGATGTCCGCCAGCGCGAACGCGACTATTCCGAACGCGAGGGCTATTGCAACACCACCCGCCGCCTCACCACGGATGCCCGGGCCGCCTACATCGCCAAGCTGCGCGCCACGATTCGCCAATACGGACGCAACCTAAAGGCGCTCGGCGAGCTGGCCGGCGTGGACGTGGATTGCCCCGCTCCCCACCTCGAAAACGACGATCTCTCGCTGGGCCACGCAGGCCTGGAGGTACGATTCGATTTCGACCGCAAGGGCGCGGTCGGCCTCAACGACGGCGAGGCCTCGGGCGGCCAACAGGTCATGAAGTCGCTGGTGCTGCTGATCGGGCTGCTGATGGACGATGCACGCCCCGGCGGTTTCGTCTTCATCGACGAACCCTTCGCCCACCTCGACGTCGCCAACATCGACCGCGTCGGCAGCTTCCTGCGTGCCACCCGCGCGCAGTACCTGATCACCACCCCGGTGACCCACAACGCCAACATCTTCGAGCCTTCGCAACTCACCCTGGTGACTCGCAAGAAGAAACCCGGCGACGCCTGGGCGCCGCCGATAGGGGTCATACAGCGCGACAGCGCAGCATGACGCGTTTCGGCACCTGGAGCGCTGCCGATGAAGCGGGCATCAGCAGCCTCTGGCTGAGCGATCCCTTGCGCGCCACCCTCAAGGGCAAGCGCCTGCGTCGCGCGCTCGATGCGCCGACGCTCAAGCCCGGCGTCCTGCCTGCGCCGTGGCAGCAAGTCCTCCGCGGCTGGCTTCGCAAGGCCAGGGCCACCACCTTCATGAAGTGGGAAAGCCTCTATACCCGTGGCAACAAGGTTCCCGCCAATGCGGTCGAGCCGCTGTTCCAGGTGCTCATGCAGCACGGCGAACTCGAATTGAAGGAAAGGCGCGCTCCCCATGGTTGGCAGCGCGAGGCGGTTCGCTTCACCGATCCGTCACGGCTTCGCCGAGAGCTCGGAATTCCGGAACCGGACGAAGCGGCCAATGAGCTCGCCGAAAGACGCGCTATCGAATACGCGCATCCCGCGCTCGACGTCGCCCGCCAGGGGCTGGACGGCACATCCCCGAGGACTGCGCTGGCGCGCCTCGAGCTGCTCGACGCACTTCAGAAATGGCATGACGCGGGGCGCAACCGTGGCCACGCCACGCGTCGCGACTTCGCCCTGTTCAGTCGCGGCAGTACCAAGGGGATTACACCGGCCGAGTGGCGCTGGCTCGAGGAGCAGCTCGATCTTGCATCGCTCGGTATCGCGGTGCATTCACCGCTGCTGCTGATCGCGGCGCATTGCAGCCTGGTATGGCCGCACGGCACGCTGGACCTTGCGGCCATCCCCGGTTTCATTGGCCTGCCGGCCGCCACGCTTGCCTCGATCGAGGCAATTCAATCGCCTCCGCGACAATGGCGGCTTCTTGAAAATCGCACGGCCTTCGAGAAAGTCGTCACCTCTCGTCCTGTGGACGATGCAGTGGTCTGGCTACCCGGGTATCCCCCGTCGTGGTGGCGCGATGCCATGAGCCGGTTCCTCAAGCTCGCCCCCGCAGCGGCAATGATCGCTTGCGATCCCGACCCGGACGGCATCGCGATTGCACTTCAGGCAGGAGCACTGTGGTCCGCGGCAGGCCTCGAATGGTCGCCCTGGAGGATGAGCGCAACAGAGCTTGAGGGTCTCGGGCACCGGCGGGACATTTCACAACGAGACCGCGAACGACTGGATGCCATCGCACCGCTGCTGCACGAACGCCCTGAGTTGGCCGAGCTCGCGCAGTGGATTGCTGAGCACGGCGAAAAAGGCGAGCAGGAGGGATTGTTCGATTGAGCTGCGGTGGGCGCTCTTCAGTTTTTCGCAACTATCGCCGTTAAGCCGCCACCGACGTCAATAAAGCCATGCCCTGTCCCAAGCGCCGATAGATCCGAATGCCGACCAACGACCAGACCAACCTCATCTGCCTGCTCGACTGCGCCGAGGAGTTGTCTCGCCTGCAGAACCCGGCCGAAGCGAGGCAAAGTCTTGCGCTCGGCGTGCAGCGCGCGCTCGGGGCCTATTCGGTGCTGCTGTACCGGGTTCGATTCTCCGCCAGCGGCCTCGTCCTCACGCTGCTCGGCTGGGGCCTCGACAACGACGGCAACCCCAACTGGGAAGATATCTCGGGCGGCGACGAACTCAATCTTGGCTGCGACCCGCTGCTTGGCGAGGCACTCTCCTCGCCGACGACCTATGCCCTTGCCCGCGAGAGCGACGAGGTTCGCGTCGTCTTTGCCATCGGCCCGCTGGGCGAAGCGCGCTGGTTGCTCGAGGTGCACGCCATGAAGCGCCCCGAACGGGCGCTGCTCAAGGCCGCCGCGGTCGTCATGCAGTGTTTCGAGAACAACCAGCAGGCGTGGGAATACGCCAATCTCGACACCCTGACCCGACTGCTCAACCGCAAGACCTTCGATACCAATTTCGAACAGTTGATCGCGGTCGCCGAGAAGGCCGAACGGAACTCGGACGATCGACGCCAGGCCAGTGACGACCAGTCTCTTCCATGCTGGCTGGCGGTGTTCGACATCGATCATTTCAAGCGCATCAACGACAGCTTCGGCCACCTTTTCGGGGACGAGGTCCTGCTGCTCTTTGCCGAACGCATGCGCAGCTGCTTCAGGGCGCAGGACAAGCTCTTCCGCTTTGGCGGCGAGGAGTTCGTGGTGATGATCCGCCATGTGCGCGAAGACCATGTGCGCGGCGTCTTCGAGCGTTTCAGGCGATCGATCGAGCGCTACGATTTTCCCCAGGTCGGGCAAGTCACCTGCTCGGTCGGTTACACCCGCATCGACCCCGCCTATACGCCGGCCGAACTCCTCGGCAGGGCTGACGCGGCGCTCTACTACGCCAAGGAGCACGGCCGCAACCGGGTCGACAGCTTCGACGAGCTGGTCATGCAGGGCCTGCTCAAGCTGGTCCCGGCTCCGGATCACAGCAGCATCCAGGCGGACATCGACGAACTCTTCATCTGAGCGGTTCGACAAGGCGGGACGAATTCGAGCGCTTGTGTCAAAATTCGCGGTCTTGCGGCACGGCCTGCGCGCCTGCCTCTGAACCCGCCGGTGACGCGGGGTTGCCACGATTGTCCTTGATTGAAGAGCCCATCCATGTCCGAAAGCACAAACCCGCCCGTTCAGGACGAGAACCAGCTGATTGCCGAGCGCCGCGCCAAACTCGCAGAATGGCGCAAGAGCGGCCACGCCTATCCGAACGATTTCTCGCGCGAGAACACCGCCGGCAAGCTCGATGAACTCTACGGCGAAAAGACCCGCGAAGAACTCGAGGAAAGTCCGGTCGAAGTGCGGGTCGCGGGTCGCGTGATGCTCAAGCGGGTAATGGGCAAGGCCGCCTTCCTGACCATCCAGGATCTCTCCGGCCGCATCCAGCTCTACGTCTCGAAGAACGACGCGGGCGAGGAAACCCTCGAAGCGCTCAAGCAGTGGGATCTCGGCGACATCGTTGGCGCGGTCGGCAAGCTGTTCAAGACGAAGGTCGGCGAACTCACGGTCAACTGCAGCGAAGCACGCCTGCTGACCAAGAGCCTGCGCCCGCTGCCGGAGAAATTTCACGGCCTGACCGACCAGGAAACCAAGTACCGCCAGCGCTACCTCGACCTGATCATGAACGAGGAGTCCCGCTTCACCTTCGTGGCGCGCAGCCGCCTGGTGCAGTCGATCCGCAACTACATGACCGGCCACGGCTTCCTCGAGGTCGAGACGCCGATGATGCACCCGATTCCGGGCGGCGCCTCGGCCAAGCCCTTCGTCACCCACCACAACGCGCTGGACATGGAACTGTTCCTGCGCATCGCGCCCGAGCTCTACCTCAAGCGGCTGGTGGTGGGCGGCTTCGAGAAGGTCTTCGAGGTCAACCGCAACTTCCGCAACGAAGGCCTCAGCCCGCGGCACAACCCCGAATTCACGATGATGGAGTTCTACGAGGCGTATGCGAACTACCGGACGCTGATGAACTTCACCGAAGGCCTGCTGCGCCATGCCGCCCGCGAGGCGCTCGGCACCGAGGTGTTCAGCTATCAGGGCCGCGAGCTCGACCTGTCGAGGCCCTTCGCCCGTCTCACCATGGTCGAAGCGATCCGCGAGCATCACCCCGGCTACACCGTGGAGCAACTGGGTGACGCCGCCTGGCTGCGCGAGAAGCTCGCCGCGCTGAAGGTCGAACTCAAGCCCGACACCGGTCTTGGCACGCTGCAACTGCTGATGTTCGAAGAGACCACCGAAGCCGAGCTGTGGAACCCGACTTTCATCGTCGACTACCCGGTCGAGGTCAGCCCGCTGGCCCGCGCCTCGGACAGCAATCCCGAGATCACCGAGCGCTTCGAGCTGTTCATCGTCGGCCGCGAGATCGCCAACGGCTTCTCCGAGCTCAACGACCCCGAAGACCAGGCCGCGCGCTTCCAGGCACAGGCCGACGCCAAGGAAGCCGGCGACGAGGAGGCCATGTACTACGACGCCGACTACGTGCGCGCGCTCGAATACGGCCTCCCGCCGACCGGCGGTTGCGGCATCGGCATCGACCGCCTGGTCATGCTGCTGACCGACAGCCCGGCGATTCGCGACGTGATCCTGTTCCCGCAGATGCGTCCCGAATGAGTGGCAGGCAGGGACCGGCGCCGCTGCCGGGCTGTACACTTCCACAGGAGCCGGTTTGAGCATTCACCAATTGCAGATCGCCTTCGATGCGGTACAGGATCGCCTCGTGCTGCGCGTCGCGACCACTGCCAACGAAGAGATTCGCGCTCATCTCACGCGGCGCTTCGTGCGCGAGATCTGGCCTCACCTGATGCGGGTGCTGAACGGCCACCTCGGCGGGGCCATGCCGTCGAGCGGGGGTCCTGCAGCCGACCAGGCCCGCAAGAACGACGGCACCTTCAGCGAGCCCTTCAAGGACGACAAGCTCACCCGCCCGCTGGGCAGCTCGCCGCTGTTGGTGGCCGAATGCCAGATCGAGGCGCCAAGCGCGGGCCGTTGCCGCCTCGTACTGCGCGAGCCCCGCGAACGCAGCCTGGTGCTGGACCTCGACAAGAACCTCACCGAGGTCTTCTGTTCGATGCTGCGCGCAGCGGTCAAGGTGGCCGACTGGGACCTCACGCTCGACTATGATGCCCCCACGGCCGCGGCCGGCGAGCCCGACGACATGCTCCCGAAGGTCCTCCACTAGCCGCGGCGCGCGGCCGCACCGGACGATGTACACCCGAATACAACCCGCAACGCCCGCCATCGGCGCCGACGGCACACCGTGGTCGGAACAGTACGGCGACGTCTATCACTCGCACGACGGCGGGCTGGGCCAGGCACAGCATGTCTTTCTCGCCGGCAACGGCCTGCCGGAACGCTGGCAGGGCCGTGCCCGTTTCGTCATCGTCGAGACCGGTTTCGGCCTCGGCCTGAACTTCCTCGCCACCTGGGCGGCGTGGCGCGGCGACGCCACGCGAAGCGCCCGGCTGCACTTCATCTCGTTCGAAAAGCACCCCTTCCGCGCGCATGACTTGCGCGAGTTGCACGCGCGCTGGCCGCATTTCGCCGAACAGTCAGGTGATCTGCTGGCACGCTGGCCGGCGCTCACACCCGGCATGCATCGGCTGCATCTCGACGACGAGCGGGTGTGCCTGACGCTCTTCTTCGGCGACGCCAGCGACGGCCTGACGCAACTCGACGCACAGGCTGACGCGCTTTTCCTCGACGGCTTTTCGCCAGCCCGCAACCCCGAACTGTGGACACCGCGTATCTGCCACCTGCTGGCGCGACTGTGCAAGACCGAAACCACGCTCGCCACCTGGTCGGTTTCGGGCAAGGTGCGCGAAGCCCTCGGCCACGCGGGCTTCGCGGTCGAGAGGGCTCCGGGATTCGCCGGCAAGCGGCAGATGCTGCGCGGCCACTACCGCGGACGCGTCAAGCCGCAGGAAAGTCCTCGCGAAAAACACGCGCTGGTGATCGGCGCCGGCCTTGCCGGCAGCGCGAGCGCCAACCGGCTCGCCGCGCGCGGCTGGAAAATCGACATCATCGACAGCGCCGAGCGGCCGGGCCAGGGCGCCTCGGGCAACCTCGCCGGCGTGCTGCGGCCGCTGCCAAGCCTCGACGACAACCGCCTCGCCCGCCTCACCCGGGCAGGCAGCCTGTACGGCCGCCGCCACCTCGAAGCGCTCGCGGCAAGTGGCTGCGCCGCGCGCTGGGACGCCTGCGGCGTGCTGCACCTGGCGCGCGACCCCGCGCACGAAACGCGGCAGCGGCAAGTGGTCGAGACGCAGCAACCGCCGTCCGAACATCTGCGCTTCGTGAGCAACGAGGAAGCTTCGGCGATCTCGGGCTGGCCCCTGCCGCTGGGTGGCTGGTGGTTTCCGGGCGGCGGCTGGGTCGAGCCACCGAGCCTGTGCGAAGCCAACCTGCGCGCCTTCGATGCACGCATCCGCGGCCATTTCGGCCGCACGCTAGCCCGCCTGGAAAGACGGGACGGACAATGGCATGCCCTCGCCGCCGACGGCAGCAGCATCGCCAGCGCGCCGCTCGCGATCCTCGCCAACGGAGTCGGCATCCGCGCCATCGACGAGGCCGCGCCGCTGCCGGTAAGAAGCGCCCGCGGCCAGGTCTCGCACCTGCCTGCCGCGCCCGGCAGCGCCCCCCGCGTGGTGGTCTGCCGGCTCGGCTACGTGAGCCCCGAGATCGACGGCCTGCGCTGCGCTGGCGCGACCTTCCTGGTCGATGACGACGACCCCGAACTTCGCCTGGACGAGCACCGCGACAACCTCGCCAAGCTCGACTTCATCCTCCCCGGCTTCGCCGTCGGCCTCGATCCGGCCTCGCTCTCCGGCCGGGTCGGCTTCCGGCCCGCCTCGCCGGACCGGCTGCCGATGATCGGCGCCGTTCCCACCGGCGAAAAACCCGCCGGCGCCACCCTGCTCGAGCACCTGCCCCGCCACCCGGGCCTCTTCGCGGTGTCCGGTTTCGGCGCGCGCGGCCTGGTGTGGAGCAGCCTCGCCGGCGAACTGCTGGCCAGCCTGCTCGACGGCGATGCGCTGCCGCTCGAGCGGGATCTGGTCGACGCGGTCGATCCGGCCCGCTACCTGCTGAAACCGGCCCGCCAGATGCGCAGCGATGACTGATCCCGGCGCGCAAGACCGAGCCCATCGAACTGTCCCCGATTTGTAAGCCTTGATTGCAGCGGTGCTCGCGAACGGCGCTCAGCCGTTAATGTGCTCAGTATCTTTCAGGAGCACCAACAATGAGTACCCAAGTCACCGGCCAGCGCATGCATCCGATGCTGTGGATCGCCGCGATCTCGGTCACTGCGGCAAGCCTGCTGGGCATCGCCTCGATGACCGGGCTGTTCCCGGCTTCGGCGCCCGCCACGGCAAGCGAAAAGGCTGCACCGGAAAGCGCGCCGCCCACCGCAGCCGTCATCGCGCCAGCCGAACCCGCAGCGCCTGGCAGCGAGAGCCAGCAACCGCTTGCCGAGACTGTCGCGGCTGTCGAGCCGCAAGCTGCCGCCGTGCCGGCAAAGAAACCGATTGCCGAGAAGGTCACGGCTCCCGCGCCCTCGAAACAGGCGCAACAGCCACGACCTGCGGCCACCACGGTCCGCAGCGAGCCCGCGCCCGCTCGGGTCGGCTACGATGAGCCCCTCTCCCCGC
This sequence comes from Zoogloeaceae bacterium, assembly GCA_024235595.1. Lineage (GTDB taxonomy): Bacteria > Pseudomonadota > Gammaproteobacteria > Burkholderiales > Rhodocyclaceae > Cognatazoarcus. The sequence continues at coordinate 125,670 of JACKMC010000004.1, forward strand.
CTCTTCCCGCGGCGCAATGTCTCGATTGCGGCCATGTCGAAGCCATCCGGCCGATCCAGGCGCGCGGCGAAGGCTCCGGCATCGGCGCGATCGCCGGCGGCGTGCTCGGCGGTGTCATCGGCAACCAGATGGGCAAGGGCACCGGCAAGGATCTCGCCACCATCGGCGGCGCGGTGCTCGGCGGCATCGCCGGCCATCAGGTCGAGAAGAACACCCGCACGGTGACGCGCTACGACATCTCGGTGCGCATGGACAATGGCGAACACCGGGTGGTAACGGTCAAGGATGCGCCGATGTGGCGCGAGGGCGACCGCGTGGCGATCCGCGACGGGCAACTGGTAGCGCCGCAGGCCGATCAGCCCGCGCCCTACCCGTCGAGCGGCGCGGCACGCTTCTGACGGATCTCGCCAGCAGCGGGCGGGAGCTGCAGCCCCGGCCGCCGCGACCGTCGTCTCTTCAGCGGCGGGCGCCCGCCTGCGGGGAGGCGCGCAGCGGGTGGCTCACAGGTAGGCGCTGACCCGCCGCGTCACCAGTTCTCGCCCCATCACTTCGACCAGCGCGTCGATGGCCGGCGTCTGGGTCATGCCAAGCAGCAACACGCGCAGCGGAATCGCCACCTGGGGCATCTTCAGGCCGTGACTCTTCATCACCGACTTGATCGCCGCGCTGATCGCCTCGCGGCTCCACTCGCAGGCAGCGAAGCTGCCGACCAGGTCTGCCAGTGCGGCCTTCGAGGCCTCGTTCATGTGCTGGGTCAGCAGTTCATCCGCAGGGCGGATGTCGAGATACACCGGCTCGACCGCATCGGCCAGCTCCACCAGGGTCGCGATGCGGTCCTTGTAGAGCGCGATCACCGCCTCCAGCGCCGGCCCCTGCTCGGGGTTCACGCCACGCTGCGCGAGCCGGCTGGCGACATCGGCGGCCAGCACCGCGTCCGGCGTCTGCCTGATGTAGTGGGCGTTGAGCCAGTTGAGCTTTTCGGTGTTGAACTGGGCCGCCGAGGGCGTGATGTGATTCAGGTCGAACCACTCGATGAGCTGGTCGCGCGAGAAGATCTCGTCGTCGCCGTGGCTCCAGCCCAGCCGGGCCAGATAGTTGATGACCGCGTCCGGCAGGTAGCCGTCGTCCGAATACTGCATCACGCTCACCGCCCCATGGCGCTTGGAGAGCTTCTGGCCGTCGTCACCCAGGATCATCGACAAATGCGCGTACTGCGGCACGTCGGCATTGAGCGCGCGCAGGATGTTGATCTGGCGCGGGGTGTTGTTCACATGGTCGTCGCCGCGGATCACATGGGTGATCTGCATGTCCCAGTCGTCCACCACCACGCAGAAATTGTAGGTCGGGGTGCCGTCGGGGCGGGCGATGATGAGGTCGTCCAGTTCGCTGTTGGCGAACTCGATCCGGCCCTTCACCAGGTCCAGCCAGTGCACCGAACCCTCGACCGGATTGCGGAAGCGCACCACCGGCTTGACGCCTGCCGGCGGCGTCGGCAACAGCTTGCCGGGCTCGGGACGCCAGCGCCCGTCATAGCGCGGCTTCTCGCCGCGCGCCCGCTGCGCCTCGCGCAGCGCGTCGAGCTCTTCGGGCGTGGTGTAACAATGATAGGCCGCGCCCGAGGCCAGCATCTGCCCGATCACCTCCTTGTAGCGATCCATGCGCTGCATCTGGTAGAACGGGCCTTCGTCCCACTCCAGTTCGAGCCACTTCATGCCGTCGAGAATCGCCTGCACCGCCTCCGGCGTGGAGCGTGCGACGTCGGTGTCCTCGACACGCAGGATGAACTTTCCGCCATGCCGGCGGGCAAACGCCCACGAGAACAGCGCGGTGCGGGCACCGCCGATATGCAGGAAGCCGGTCGGGCTGGGTGCGAAACGGGTACGAATCTGAGTGGCCATGGGGTGCGGGGTCGGGAACGCGAAAGATGCGCATTTTACGTCAATCGGCGCGCCCCACCCACTCGCGCGTGCGTTATGCCTTGACTCGCACCGGCACGCCTCATTAAAATCCGGCCTCTTCTTCGCGCGGGCGGTTAGCTCAGCGGTAGAGCACTGCCTTCACACGGCAGGGGTCACTGGTTCGATCCCAGTACCGCCCACCACGCCAAGAAGCAAATCCGTCGCAGGACGGGCGGTTAGCTCAGCGGTAGAGCACTGCCTTCACACGGCAGGGGTCACTGGTTCGATCCCAGTACCGCCCACCAGGCAATCGAAGCCCGACCCCAGGCCGGGCTTTTTTGCGTCCGCCCGAGCCGGGCGCACTGCGCCGGTGACACGCTCAGCCGGCCCGTGCCACCTCGCCCCAGCCCTCGCGCACCGCGTGGCAATGCACCACGTGCGCCTCGCCCAGCACGCTCGCGGCGGGATACTCGCTGCGGCAGATGTCCCGCGCCAGCGGGCAGCGCGGGTGAAAGTGGCAGCCCCTGGGCGGATTGATCGGCGAGGGGATCTCGCCGCCGGCCCGTGGCGCGCTGATGTGCTCGCCGTCGAGTCGCGGCACCGCGGCCAGCAGGGCACGGGTGTAGGGATGGGCGGGTCCGCGCAGCAGTTGCTCCGCCGGCCCCGCTTCGACGATACGGCCCAGGTACATCACCGCGACATCGTGCGCGAGGTAGTCGACCACCGCGAGGTTGTGGGTGATGAACAGGTAGGACAGGCCCAGCTCGGCCTGCAACTCGCGCAGCAGGTTGAGAATCTGTGCCTGCACCGACACGTCGAGCGCGCTGGTGGGCTCGTCGCAGACGATCACCCGGGGCGCAACCGCGAGCGCGCGGGCGATCGCGATGCGCTGGCGCTGGCCACCGGAGAATTCATGCGGAAAGCGGCTGCGCATCGCCGCATCCAGCCCGACCCGCTGCAGCAGTTCATCGATCCGTGCGTGGCGCGCGGCAAGGTCGGGACCGACCTTCAGCGCCGCCATGCCTTCGAGCAGGATGTCGCCGATGCGCATGCGCGGATTGAGCGAGGCGAACGGGTCCTGGAAAACCATCTGCAAGCCCTTGCGGTGCTCGTTCATGGCCTGTGAGGAGAGTCCCGCGAGCTGGTGCCCGCCAAACTGCACCGAACCTCCCGTCGGGCGCACGAGCTGCAGGATCGCCTTGCCCACGGTGGTCTTGCCACAGCCCGACTCGCCCACCAGCGCGAGCGTACGGCCCGCCGCGAGCGAAAGCGAGACTCTGTCGACCGCGCGCACATGGCCGACCACGCGCTTGAACAAGCCCTTGCGGATCGGAAAATGCACCTCGAGGTCACGAGTCTGCAGCACCGGCCCTCGAGCATCGCCGGGGGGCGCCGCCACCAACTCCGCCGGCGCGGCCCGCACCCACTCCGAGCGCTGGCCATCGAATAGGTGGCAACGCACCTGCTGGCCGTCGATGCGATGCCACGCCGGCGCTTCGTTGCGGCAACGTGCCATCACCGAAGGGCAACGATCGGCAAAGCGACAGCCCACGAACTCGCGATCCAGCGGCGGCACGGTGCCCAGCAAGGTCTCCAGGGCACGGCCGCGCAGCGCCTCGGAAGGCAGCGCGGCGAAGAGCTTGCGCGAATAGGGGTGCAGCGGCGCGGCGAAAAAATGCGCACGGTCACCGGTCTCGACCAATTCACCCGCATACATCACACCGACCTGGTGCGCCATCTTCGAGACCACCCCGAGATCGTGGGTGATCAGCAACATCCCCATGCCCCGCTCGGCCTGCAGGCGCACCAGCACCTCCAGGACCTGAGCCTGGATGGTGACGTCGAGCGCGGTGGTCGGCTCGTCGGCGATGAGCAACTGCGGCTCGCCGGCAAGCGCCATGGCAATCATCACCCGCTGCTTCATGCCGCCCGACAATTCGAAGGGATAGGTGGCGAGACGCTCCTCGGGATCGGGGATGCCGACCGCGGCGAGCAGGCGCAGCGCCTCCTTGCGGGCCGACTCACCACGCAGGCCGCGATGCAGGACCAGCACCTCGGCGATCTGGTCGAAGACCGTCATCACCGGATTGAGGCTGGTCGATGGCTCCTGGAAGATCATCGCGATCTGCCCGCCGCGCACCTCCCGCATTGCCGATTCGGGCCGCGCGAGCAGATCCTGGCCGACGAATCGCACCTCGCCGCCAGCGATACGGCCCGACAGCGGCAACAGGCGCATGAGCGCCAGCGCGGTCATCGACTTGCCGCAGCCGGACTCGCCCAGCAATGCGAAGGTCTCGCCCGAGCGCACCGAGAAGGACACGCCATCGACCGGCCGCAGCGCCGCTTCGCGGGCATGCAGGGTGACTTTCAGCCCGCGCACGGCGAGCAGCTCGGTCGCGCTCGCCACCGGGTGCGGGAATTCTTCAAGGATTGTCATCGGGCAGATTCGGGATCTCGAACGGCGAACGGGCCGCGCTGCGGCGGCCCGATGTCATTGCTGCATGGCGCGGTGCCACCCGGGCACCCCGGCAGGCGCTCAGTGGTGATGGCCACCCGCGCCGTGTACATGGCCATGCGTTACCTCCTCGGCGGTCGCCGGGCGCACTTCGGCCACGGTGACGTCGAACAGCAGCGCGATGCCCGCCAGGGGGTGGTTGCCATCGACCACGACCTTGCCTTCGGCAACGTCGGTGATGCGATAGACGATCTCTTCTTCGCCATCGTCGGTGACCCGCTCGAACGACATCCCCACTTCGATGTTCTCGGGGAACAGCGAGGCCTCTTCGACCAGCACCAGTTCCTCGTCGTAATCGCCGAAGGCATCGTCCGGCTGGAGCTTGACCTCGAGCTTGTCGCCCTGATTCTTGCCGTGAAGCTCCTCCTCGAGCTTCGGGAAGATCCCGTCGTAGCCGCCGTGCAGGTAGACCAGCGGATGCTGACCGTCGTCGATCATGTTGCCGTCCGGATCACGCACGGTGTATTTCAGCGTCACGACGGTGTTCTTAGCGATTTGCATTGAGCTTCCTTGTTTCAAGTTGCTTTACGAGTTCGAATACTTCGGCCGCATGGCCCTTGGGTGATACGTCATAGAGGGCCGACCGGATGATTCCTTCACGGTCGATCACGAACGTCGATCGCACCACTCCCGCGCGGCGCAGGCCATCGACATCCCTGACCTTGAGCACATCATAAAGGCGGCAAACCTCGCCGTCTTCATCCGAGAGCAGGTTGATCGCCAGCCCGTGCTCGTCCCTGAACTCGGCGTGGGTCAGGCAATCGTCGGGGCTCACTCCAATGATGACGCAGTCGAGACGATCGAAGTCTTCCTTGTGATCGCTGAAATCGGTCGCCTGCCGGGTACATCCGGGGGTGTTGTCGCGGGGGTAGAAATAGAGCACCACATTCAGCTTGCCGAGCACCGACGCGAAGTCGAAAATCTCCATGTCTGCATCGGGCAACGAGAATTGGGGGGCGCGGTCACCGCTTCGCAGCATGGGTTCTCCCTGACGTGCGAGCGATTTTATCCGACTCGATCCGCGAACACTACCAAGGCTTTCGGCAGATGGAAGGTGCATGGTCTCTCTCCTGTGGGTACTTCTTCTTGTTTGGGAACCACCGTCTTCAGCGAGGTATTTGTGAACGAATAGCCCAAGCGGGGCCCCTCCTCAAGGCGAAATCGCTCGAACGGACGTAAATCGGGGAAAAAACATGACTCACGACACAATGCGCGCGATGCGTCTTTCGCGGCCCGGCAGGGAGCTCGAAAGTTGCGAGCTGCCGATCCCGCAACCCGGCGCCGGGCAGGTCCTGCTCAAGGTGGAAGCCTGCGGCGTGTGCCGCACCGACCTGCACCTCATCGACGGCGAACTGCCTGACCCGGCCCTGCCGATCGTGCCAGGGCACGAAATCGTCGGCCGGGTCGTGGCCACGGGCGCTGGCGTTTCCGGTTTCGATGCCGGCCAGCGGGTGGGGGTGCCATGGCTGGGCTGGACCTGCGGCCACTGCCGCTACTGCGAGCACGGACACGAGAACCTCTGCGACGAGGCACGATTCACCGGCTACCAGCTCAACGGCGGCTACGCCGAATACGCGCTTGCCGACGAACGCTACTGCTTCGCCCTGCCCGAGCACGCCGATGCCGCTGCGCTGGCACCGCTGCTGTGTGCGGGCCTGATCGGCTATCGCGCGCTCGTCATGGCCGGAAACGCCCGGCGGCTTGGCATCTACGGCTTCGGCGCAGCGGCCCATATCATCACCCAGGTCGCGCTGTGGCAGGGTCGCGAGGTGTTCGCCTTCACCCGCAGCGGCGACCTCGAGAGCCAGGGCTTCGCGCGCCAGCTCGGTGCGGGCTGGGCCGGCGACGCCGACCAGGCACCACCGCAGGCCATCGACGCGGCGCTGATCTTCGCCCCCGTCGGTGCGCTGGTCCCGGCTGCGCTGCGCGTCATGTGCAAGGGCGGGACCGTGGTCTGCGCCGGCATCCACATGTCCGACATCCCGGCCTTCCCCTACGACATCCTGTGGGGCGAACGGCGCATCGTTTCGGTCGCCAACCTGACGCGCAGGGACGGCGAGGAATTCCTCGAGATCGCCCCTCGGGTGCCGGTAAGGACGACGATCACCCGTTTCGCGCTGGCCGAAGCCAACACCGCGCTCGCGCGCTTGCGCAGCGGCCAGCTCCAGGGTGCTGCGGTGCTGATCCCCTGAAAGGCCCGCATCGTGCCGCGATGAGCCACGCGCGCAAACGCGCGCAGCGCGGCAGCCCCTTCAGGGCGGCGTCGACCGGGCCCTGAGCGGTCCGCGGGCGAAGCCTTCGCAGCTTGCCAGTGGCGCCCTTCCCCGGGCGCACAGCGAGGCCACGCAGGCCTCCCGGTCGGACGGCGCCAGTACGCCGCATTCCCTCAGCGCGCGCTCGCCGGGCGGTTCGGCATGGTCCGAGGATTGCCCTCCCCGCATCAGCGCCGCCAGCACACGGACATCCCGGTCCTCCACTTCCGGGGCCGTACGATTTCGTCCCGCCGGCGGCCGGCCCGGGGCCGCCGGGGCAATCCGCAACGGCGAGGCCCGTGGCCGGGCCCGCAGCGGCGCATGCTGTTGCGCGGCCGAAGCGCCCGCCTGCGGCGGCGGCGCCGCTTCGGCTGGTGGCGACGCCGCGCCCCTGTCGGGCCGAGCCTTGAGCGCTGGCGGCCCTGCCTCCTTCGCAAGATCGATGATTCTCGCTGGCGCGGCGTCCGCCGCATGCGCCGGCTCCGGCGGCAGCGGCGCCGCCACGGAAGCCATGCTGGCAGGCGCTCGCGGCGCGGGCGGCACAGGCCGTGCCGCGAGTGCGCCGCCATCCACGTCCTGCCGCGCAGGCTGCGCCAGTACTGCAATGGCGAGCACCGTCGCGACACCGGCGAGCAACCAGTATCGACGACTGCTGCGCGGCCCATGGCGATGATGCGGCCCCGCCGCAAGCGCCGCGAGGATGCCCTCGCCGGCGCCATCCCGGCCGTCGACCGACGAGGAGAACAGGCTCGGCCCGCGGATCTCCCCACGCCTCATTCCAGGCGCCTCGCCGGATCCAACAAAAATGACATTCGCACATTCATTTGTCGTACCATTCGGGTTTTTCGCGATTCTAGACCAGAGCGTCGCATGACATCCAGATTCTTTTTCGACCCCCCGGGGCCATGCCGCTGCTGATCACCGGATACTTCCTCGGTGCCTTGGCGGCACTGGCGCTGCTTGCCTTCCCAAGGCTCCGCCAGGCGCTCGGTGCGCGCATCGCGATGGCGGGGCAATATGGCGCGAGGCGCTACTCGGCCCTCGAGCGGTATTGCGGCAGGGGCATGCGGCAGACGCTTCGCGCGCTCCTTCCAGCGGCGCGGCTGGCCTGCCGGCGCAGCGGAGAACATCGCGGGCGGCTGTTGCTGGCGAGTGCGCTCGTCGTCCTCCCGCCGCTGCTCGTCGCGCTGGGCGCTGGCGTGCCGGATCTGTGGTTCAGCGAATACGGCCGTGCGGGCGATCGACACATCGAGGCCTTGCTGGCGGGCGAACAGCTCACTCCTCCCTTGCCGCTGCCCCCGGCGGTGTTCGTCACCCGCGAGGTCGAACGGCTCCTGCCGGAGCCCGCCAGCGCAAGCCGTGACTGGCAGTTGCTCGACGGCACCTTCCGGCAACGCCTGCTGACGGTGATCCGCCTGATGCGCGAGCGGCACGGCTACGAGCTGATCCTCCTCGAGGGCTATCGCAGCCCGGCGCGCCAGGACCGCCTGGCAAGCCTCGGGCCGCAGGTCACACGGGCGGGGGCGATGATGAGCTACCACCAGTACGGGCTGGCCGCCGATATCGCCTTCGTCGCCAAGGGCAGGATCGTCATCGACGCACGCGACCCCTGGGCGGCACGCGGCTATCGGCTCTATGGCGAACTTTCCGAAGCGCTGGGCCTGACCTGGGGCGGCCGCTGGAAGATGCGCGACCTCGGCCATGTCGAGCTGCGTCGGCCCGGGGTGCTCGGGCGCGCGCCACACACCTCATGACGACGAATCCATGACCAGACCCTTGATCCTGCTCGGCGACAAGACCAGCCACGGCGGCACCGTGATCAGCGCCTCGGCAAGCTCCGACTGCAACGGCCGCGGCATCGCGCGGGTCGGCGACAAGGTCAGCTGCCCCCGCAAGGGCCATGGACGCGTGAGCGTCATCGTCTCCGGCGATCCGGGCGCCCTGATCGACGGTCGGCCCGCGGCCCGCCACGGCGACAGGACCGCCTGCGGCGCAATGCTGATCGCCAGCCAGGCACTGACCACCGACTGAAGCACCGAAATGCCACTTTCCGCACGCCTCTTTCGCACCGGCACCCTGCTCCTGCTCGCCTGCGTCCTGGTGTGGGCGCTCGTGCTTGCCTGGTGGGCCGACGAGGAGCGCACCCCCAGCACGCACGACATGGTCCTCTACATGGCCGCCCTGCCGCTGGCGCTGGTCGGCGGCTTCGTGCTCCTCAAGCGCTTCATCGACGGCTTGAGGCAAGCCGCGATCGCACCGGCTCGCGTCGACGCGCCGCCGTCGGCACCGCCGGCACCGAGCCGGAGTTCACAGACGCGGCTCGCGCTGCGTGCGGGTTTCCTGCGCACCGCCGCCGGCGACGACGCGGCGCAGCTGCGCAAGGCGCTGGCCGCAGGCAAGCGCCCCGCGCCGGACCCCGAATTCAGGGACGTTGAGGGCTTCCCGGTGTTCGCGGCACGCATCGACGGACTCGCCTGCGATGCGCTTCGCTGCGAGGTGGACGAACTTGCCGGATCCTTGCAGCTCGCGCCGCTCGGCGACCCGGCCATGCTGCGCGCCCTCGCAGCGCTGGAGCTGCTGCTTGGGGAGAGCCTCGACGCACTGCTGGCCCCCGATCACCCGGGATCTGGCGAGGCCGCGCCGGTGGGCCGGGTGCTGTGGTTCGTTCCCCAAGGCTGGCCCGCTCCCGCCCATGCGCTGCTCGCAACCTGGCTGCGCGGCCGCAGCGACGACCCGGCGCTGGCACTTCCCGAGCCGCAGATCCTGCCGGTGCGCTCGGCCAACGAGCTCGCACGGCAACTCGCCTTCCAGGCCGCGCAGATCGCGCCCGGCGAGCGCCTGCTGGTCTTGGCCACCGAGTCATTCCTGGGCGAGGACACCCTCCTGGGGTGGGGCGCGTCGGGCCGGCTGTTCAGCCCCGTGCATCAGCATGGCCGCGTTCCGGGCGAAGCGAGCGCCGCCTTGCTGCTCACCCCCTGTGGCGAAAGTGGCGGCGCGCAGCAAGCGCTTGCGATGATGTCCGCCCCGCGCTGCGAAAACAGGAGCCAATCAGCCGATGCCCCGGGCCGCACGCACAGCGGCGTGCTTTCGGCGGTGCTCGCGAATGCCCTTGAAAGCACCGCCACCGAGCCCCTGCGCATCGACACCGTGGTGAGCGACATCGATCACCGCGCGACGCGCAGCAGCGAACTCTTCGCCGCGCTGGGTGCCGATTTCGACCATCTCGACCCCACGCACGATGTCTTTGCGGTGGCAACGAGCTGCGGCGACACCGGCATCGTCGCGGCCCTGCTCTGCATCATCCTCGCCGGCGAGACGGCCCGCGAGCGCAATAGCCCGGTGCTGTGCCTGCTTGCCCAGCACGCCCTCGAGCGCTCCGCCCTGGTGCTGACGCCGGTCGCCGAGCCGCCGATCACCTGAAACGCCTACGCCAGCCATGTCCCGTCTTCGATCCATTCTCTTCGATTCACGCACCCTGTCCCTGATCGGCATCGCAGCGCTGGCGGCCCTGTTCTTCCTCGGCGCACAAACCCTCGAACTCGCCCTCTACTGGGCGGCGCTGGCCAGCGGTGTGCTGCTGCTCACATGGCTCGCCACATGGCTATGGCGGCGGCGCCAGGCCCGTCGCGCCGCAGATCGCCTCGATGCGGTTCTCGACGAACAGGCGGCGCGTGCCGAAGCCCGCGCGGCATCCGCCAGACAGCCCGAGATCGCCGCATTGCGCCAACGCCTGAACGGGGCGATCAGGACCATCCGCAGCTCACGTCTTGGCGAGCGCTCCGGCCGCGCCGCGCTCTACGAACTGCCGTGGTACATGCTGATCGGCAACCCGGCGGCCGGCAAGAGTTCGGCGGTGGTCAACTCGGGCCTCACCTTTCCCTTCGCCGACCAGCACGGCTCGGTGATCCAGGGCGTGGGCGGCACGCGCAACTGCGACTGGTTCTTCACCACCGAAGGAATCCTGCTCGACACCGCGGGCCGCTACGCCATCCACGAAGAGGACCGCAGCGAATGGCTGGGCTTCCTCGACCTGCTGCGCAGACATCGCCCGCGCGCGCCGATCAACGGCATCGTGGTTGCCGCGAGCATCGCCGAGCTGGCGGCCAATCCGCCCGAGTTCGCCATCACCCTCGCCAAGAAGCTGCGACAGCGCGTCCAGGAGCTCACCGAGCGACTCGAGGTCTTCGCGCCGGTGTACCTCATGTTCACCAAGGCGGATCTGATCACCGGCTTCAGCGAGTTCTTCCAGGACGCCGACGGCAACGAACGCAACCGCGTGTGGGGCGCATCGCTGCCCTTCGATCCACAGCGCGGCAATGACGCCATCGAGCGCTTCGAGCGGCACTTCGACGAGCTCTACCAGGGGCTCCGGGAGATGAGCGTGGCGCAGATGTCGATCGCCCGCGGCACCACCATGCCGCCCGGCCTGCTCGCCTTTCCGCTCGAGTTCGCAGCGCTCAAGCCGGCCCTGCGGGCCTTCGTGGCGACGCTGTTCGAAGACAACCCCTTCCAGTTCAAACCGGTCTTCCGCGGTTTCTATTTCACCAGCGCCCTGCAGGAGGGCGAAACCCGCAGCAATGCCGAAGCGCGCATCGAACAGCGCTTCGGCCTCACCGGCGCCGGCCTGCAGAACACCCGCGTCGCCTCGCGCCACGGCTTCTTTCTCAAGGATCTGTTCGCGCGCGTGGTCTTTGCGGACCGCAACCTGGTCAGGCGCCAGACCAGTCGCCGCAAGCAGCGGTTGCGACTGGCGGCCTTTGCGCTGTCGATGGCCCTGCTCGGCACCGCCCTGGCGGGCTGGACCTGGTCCTACCTCGGCAACCGGCAACTGCTGGCCAATGTCGAAGCCGACCTCGACAAGGCGGTGGACCTGCAGCGCGGGCGCGACGACCTGCAGTCGCGTCTCGAGGCGCTGGAGATCCTGCAGGACCGACTCGAGCAGCTCGAACGATTCGGGCACGAGCGCCCGCTGGCAGTCGGTCTCGGGCTCTACCAGGGCAAGCGCATCGAGGCCCGGCTGCGACGCGAGTATTTTTCCGGCATCGAGATCGTGCTGCTGGAGCCGGTGAGCCGCAATCTCGAGGCCTTCCTCGAGGAGGTCAATCGCAGCCCCGAAGCGCTCTCGGCGCAGGACGCCGGCGCCCCGCAGCGCCCCGCCCCGGCGCTCGCGCCCATGCCCTACCGCGAAGCCTCGCCGCGCCGGGTGGACGATGCCTACAACGCGCTCAAGACCTACCTCATGCTGGGTGCCCCCGAGCACGCGGAGCTCGGTCACCTCAATGATCAGCTCACGCGCTTCTGGCGCGGCTGGCTCGACGACAATCGCGGCACCATGCCGCGCGAGCAGATGATCCGGCTCGCCGGGCGGCTGCTGTCCTTCCATCTCTCCCACGCGGCCGATGCCGACTGGCCAAGGATCAGGCCCAATCTCGCGATCGTCGACCTGACGCGCCAGAACCTGCGCAAGGTGGTGCGTGGAATGCCGGCCCAGGAGCGCGTCTATGCGCAGATCAAGGCACGCGCCTCGACGCGTTTCGCGCCGGTCACCGTGGCGAGCATCGTCGGCAAGGACGGCGCCGGGCTCGTCAGCGGCAGCCAGGCCGTCTCCGGCGCCTTCACCCTGCGAGCGTGGCGCGAGCACGTCGAGCCACAGATCCGTCGCGCCGCGAACGAATCGCTGCAAAGCGCCGACTGGGTGCTCGACATCTCAAGTCGCGACGACCTCTCGCTCGAGGGCAGCCCCGAGCAGATCCGCAAGCAGCTCGTCGCCAGCTACAAGACCGACTATGCGAACGCCTGGAAGGGCTTCATGCAGGGAATCGCCATCACCCCCTTCGAGAACTTCGATGATGCGGTCGAGCGGATCAACACCCTCGGCGACCCGCAGCGCTCGCCGATTGTGGCGCTGCTTCGCAGCATCGACGAACAGACCTCCTGGGACAGCCCCGGCAAGTTCAATGCCGGGCTGGAGCGTGGCCGGCAAGGCTTCGTCGAGTGGTTCAAGCGCTCGGTCCTGCGCCTCGCGCCGAGCCGCGTGGAGGTGGACGTGAACCTCGCCACGCCGCCCGCGGCGGTGCAGATGGGGCCGGTCGGCGAGGCCTTCGCCGGCATCTCGCGTCTCACCATGCAGCGCGACAGCGGCCCGGCGCTGCTCGACACCTATCTGAAGCAGCTCTCGGCCCTGCGCGGTCGGCTCAACCAGTTGCGCAACCAGGGCGATCCTGGCCCCGGCGCACGACAGCTCATGCAGCAGACCATCGGGGGAGGCGGCTCCGAACTCGCCGCAACCCTGCGCTTCGTCGACGAGCAGATGCTCGCCGGCATGAACGATGCACAGCGCGTCGTCGTCAGGCCCTTGCTGGTGAGACCCCTGCTGCAGACCTTCAATGCGCTGGTCGAGCCCACCGAAACCGAGCTCAACAAGATCTGGCAGGCCCAGGTGCGTGAACCCTTCATCCGCAACCTGGCGGCGAAATATCCCTTCAGCGCCGGGGCCCGCATCGAGGCCACGCCGGCCGAGATCGGCAAGATCTTCGGCCCGCAAGGCGCCATTGCCAGCTACCTCGACACCGCGGTGGGGCCGTTGGTGATACGCCGCGGCGATCTCGTCACGCCGCGCACCTGGGGCGATCTCGGGGTGAGGCTCAACCCCGCCTTCGTCACCGGGGTCGGGCCCTGGGTGGCGCCGCTCGCGGGTGGCGCCGACGCGCGCGAGGGCAAGGCCGGCGAGACATCCGGAAAAACCGTGTTCCAGCTTCAACCCCGCCCTGTGCCCGGCACCGCCGAATACACCGTCGAGATCGACGGCCAGAAGCTGCGCTATCGCAACACCCCGCCGCAATGGGCCAACTTCGTGTGGCCGAACGAAGGCGGAACGCCCGGCGCACGCATCACCGCCACCACTTTCGCCGGCAAGACCGTCGAGGTGGTGAATCTTCCGGGGCGCTTCGGCCTCGAGCGGCTCATCAGCGGTGCCCGGCGCAAGCGCCTGCCGGACGGCAGCTTCGAGATGTCATGGAGTGCCGAATCCCTCACCGTGAGCCTCGCGCTGCGCATCATCAGCAGCCCCGAGAGCCGCGCCAACGACGAGGAGACGCCGACCCGGCCGGGACTCGGCGGCGCCCGCCTGCCCGAGCGCATCGCCGGCCCGCAACTCGACCCGCGGCAACTGGCGCGCAGCGAGGTCGGGCAATGAGCGAGGCAATCCTCGGCCGCCACCCGGCCTTCTTCGGAAAACTGCCCTCGCGCGGCGACTTCGTGCGCAGCAGCGGCGACGCGGGACTGCTCGCGCCGCTCGACCGTTGGCTGTCCCGCACGATGGAGCTGTTGTGCGAGAACCCACGCTGGAAACAACGCTACGACGCCCAGCCCGGCATCGACTTCGCCTTCCTCGGCGCCCGCTCGCGGCTGTCCATCGCCGGCCACCTGATGCCCAGCCGCGACGCCTCGCAGCGGCGCTTCCCCTTCATCGCCGCGATCGGCATCGACAACGAGGACCCGCTCGGCTTTCTCTCCAACGCACCGCGACGCCTCTCCGAAACATGGGCGCGGCTGGACCATGGCGTTCGCGAGGCCGCTCGCGCCACGAACGCGACGGCGTCGCTCGAAGCGCTGACCGGACAGCCGGTCGCGGTCGACACCAGCGCCGCCGGGCGCAGCGCGATCGGCGACTTTCTCGCCGGCGAACGCTGCGGCGAGCTCGAAACGCGATTGAGCGCAGCGGGCCAGCGGGTGGACCTGCGGCGGCTGGTGATCGCCCTCGGCCTGCTGCTGCAACCGCTTGCCACCACGCCGGCTGCGGTGATCGGGCGCGGGCTCGACCTGCCGCTCCCCGCCGAGCCCGCGCTGCGCGATAGCGTGGCGACGCTGTGGCTGCATCTGATCGGCGGTTTCCTGCGCCGAACCAACATCGAGCTGCAGATTCTGCTGGCACCGGTCGAAGGCCGCTCGCGCATGGTGATCGGTTTCCAGGGGGCCTCGGCCCCGAGCCTGGTGAGCGTCTTCGATCCGCACGCCATCGAGCCACACAATATCCGCATCGACGACCCGCAATGGGTCGAAGAGCGGATCGGCGCGGACTACGGACTGGCCAAGCTGTCGAGCTATCTGTCGCAACCCGCACTGCCGCTCGAGCGCGCCGTCGCCACCTTTCGCGAAGTACTGCTCGGAGAATGACGATGAACACGTTCTTGCAAGGGCGCCTCGCCCTGGCAACATGCGCCTTGCTCATGGCGCAGGCGGCGGTCGCTGCCGCCGACCCACCCGGCGAAACCGGCAGCGCCGTGGTCGCCAGCGGCACCGTGCCCGATGAAGCGGCGCGCGCCGCGATCCTCGGCAAGCTGCGAAGCATCTACGGCCACCAGCGGGTGATCGATCGGCTCGAGGTTGGCGGCGTGATCCCGCCCCCCGGATGGACCGACCGGATCAGCGCCGCGCTCGACGACACGCTCAGGCAGGTCCGCGACGGTCGTCTCGAAATAGACGGCACCCGCGTCGCCATCAGCGGCACCGTCGCCAACGAGGCCCAGCGCCAGGCCCTGGTCAGCGATATCGCCACCGCCCTGAGCCCCGCCTATACCGTGCGCAGCACCTTGCGCGTCGGCAACAATGCCCAGGCAAGCCTCGACGAGGTGCTGGCGAGGCGGATCGTGGAATTTCGCAGCGGCAGCGCCACCCTCACCCCACAAGGCGTCGAGCTGCTCGATGAACTGGCCGGGATCATTCGCACCCTCGACGCGAGCCGCATCCAGATCATCGGCCACACCGACAGCAGCGGCGAACGACTCGCCAATGTGGCGCTCAGCCTCGCCCGCGCCGACGCGGTGCGGACATACCTGATCCGCCAGGGCATCGCCGCCGAGCGCCTCGGCACGCTCGGGGCGGGGCCGGACCGGCCGCTTGCCGACAATGCCACCGAGGCAGGCCGCGCCCGCAACAGGCGCATCGAATTGCGCGTAGTGCACTGACCGGGCCCGCCGCATGGCGGACCGCGGCGCGGCTCAGTCGCTTGTCGGCGCCGCCGCCTCGAGCCCCAGCAATTGCTCGATATGGGCGAGCTCGCCGCCATCGCGCACCACGCTGCGCAGCCACTCGTGCAGCGGCATTTCGCCCCAGCGCGCGGCCTTCTCGGCCAGATAGGCCACCGGGCTGTGCGGCTCGGTGGCGCGGAAGAAACGTGCGACTTCGCGCAGTTGGCGGATCGCCTCATCGCGCGTCATGGCGCCGGCCGTAGCGGTATTCGCCGTCCGCTCCGCGGCGCTCCCCGGCCCCTCGCCTCGCGCTTCGCCGGAACACGGCGTGGGCGGCTGTGCCTGCCGTCCCGCGAAAGCGTCAAAGGTCTGCGCAAGCGTCTGCAGGGTGTCACGGGTCGCCGACCAACCGGGCGCCTCCGCGCCCAGCCGCGCCTCGAGCAGCGCTTCGAGCGCATCGAGGGTGGCAAGGCAATCGCTCACGGCGCTCGCTCCGGCCTCGAAAGACCCCCGCGGCGTGGCAGCACGGGCGGCGTCGAAGCGCTCGATCCCCGCATCCGCGCCAGGCAGCGCATCGCCCTGCAACGCGGATCGTTCGGCCTGCCGCGTACGGGCCCGCATCGCTTCGAGATCGGCGAGGCTGAAGCGGCCGTGCACCGAATCGGTCAACGGGCAGCGACGGAGCCAGCCCGGCGCGCGGCCCGCAACCCACGCCAGGGCGCCGCTCCTTAGCTCGAAATCGTCGTCGTCCGGGAGTGGATGAAGCCCGTCCCAGAACCTCGCACACAAGGCTTCGAGCAAGGACAGGCCGCGCCCCAGGCCAGCGATTCCGTGGCTGTGGGTCCACGCCTCGGCGAGCCACCCGGCGATGCGCAGGTCCTTGCTGCGCTGGGCCAGCAGGGCTTCGCATCGGCGCGCCACCAGCGCCCAGTCGGCCTCCTTCAGGGCGCTTCGCCACTCCCCCTGTTCGAGAGTCGGATCGTCCGCGCGGCGCGCCTCGGCGATTTCGTCGAAATCCGGCGAAAAACTCAGGTCATGCCCGCAGATCCCGCCGGCCGGGAGTGGAGACAGCAGCGCTGACAGTTCCATGTCGCGGCTCCAGAAAAATGACAAACGCGAATTCTAGCAAACCCTGGGAGAGCCCCGGGGAGCGGCAGCATGAACCTTGTCACGAAGCGCCACGCCAGCTCCCGGTTTTCGCTCAAGTCGGCCCCACCCGATGCCGTAGTACACAACGACCCCCGCATGGATTCGGCCCGATCAGCCAGGATGAACGCCATAGACTCATCGCCGCACGCCCAACTCGCCCTCGCCCTTCGCACCCAGGCCAGGCTGGTATCGGCACACACCCTGAACGAGGCGGCTGCAGCGCTCTGCAACGAGCTGTGCGCCGCGCTGGTGCTGCAAAATGCCTACCTCGGACTGCTCGAGGGCGGCACGGCACGCCTCGTCGCCCAGGCCCATGGCGCCGGCAACAGCCGCCGCGAGCTCGAGGACCCGGCGGTCAGCGCGGCCATGGAAGAGGCCATGGACCAGGCGGCGACGATCGTCGTGCCTGCTGCGGCCGGCGACGACGAACTGCATGTCACCCATGCTCACCACAAGCTCGCGAGTGCGACCGGCGCGCAGCTTTGCAGCGTACCGCTGATGGCCGACGACGCGCTGATCGGCGCGCTGCTGGTATCGGCCAGCGGCGAGACCAGCCTCACCGCGTCGACCCGTGAGGCCCTGGAACAGGTCGCTGTCCTCGCGGGCCCGCTGCTGGCCCTGCGCCAGCGCGCCGAAGCGCCCCTGCTCGAACGCCTCCGCCATTCGCTGTCCCCGGTTCGCAATGATGAGAGCCGCTTTCGCCGCACGCTCGCGATCCTCGCCGGCGGTGCGCTACTCGCCGGCCTGCTGATCCCGGCGGACCGCACCGTCACGGCCGAAGCGCGTATCGAGGGCGAGATCCAGCGCGCCCTGGTCGCACCGGCCGACGGCTACATCGAGAAAGCCTTCGTGCGACCCGGCGACGCGGTGCGCGAGGGCGAGGTCCTGCTCCAGCTGGCGGATCGCGACCTGAGGCTCGAGCGGCGTCGCCTCGAGAGCGAACTGGCCCAGTACCGCAATGCATTCGCTGCCGCACAAAGCCAGGCGGATCGCAGCCAGATGGTGGTCTCCGATGCCCGCGCGGAAGAAGCGGACGCGCGCATCGCGCTCATCGATCATCAGCTCGAGCGCAGCCTGTTGCGCGCACCGATGGACAGCATCGTACTCACCGGCGACCTGGATCAGGCGCAAGGCACCCCGGTGGCACGCGGCGAGGTCTTGCTGGTGGTTGCGCCGCGCTCACGCTACCGCCTGATGATCGAGGTGGACGAGCGCGACATCGGCCTGCTCGCCCGCGGGGCCCGCGGTGAACTGGCCCTCGCGGCCCTTCCCGAGCGCGGCATCGCTTTCGAAGTGAAGCGAATCATGCCGGTCACCACCGAACGCGAGGGACGGCATTTCGTCGCCGTGGAAGCCGAATTGCAGGCTCCGCCGGCCGCGGCGCAGCCCGGCATGCGTGGCTATGCGCGCATCGAGGCCGGCAGCGAGGCCTTGCTGGGCCAGATGACGCGGCGCGTCCGAGCATGGCTAGGACTCGAACTGTGGGCGAGGACCGGCCTGTGAGCGGCGAACTCTACAGCCCGCGTTGGCATGAGTTCGGCCACCTGCGGCCGGCGCTGCTCGGCAGCCTGCAACACCGCCGCCAGTACTCGCGGGGGCGCGTCTGGCATATCCTCTCGGGTCCCGGCTCGCGCCAGCAACTGCGCCTCAACGCCGGCGCATGGCTTCTCGTCGGGATGCTCGACGGAGTGCATGAGCTGGACGGCCTGTGGCATCGACTGGTGGCGCGCCATGGAGACGCGGCCCCCAGCCAGCCCGAAACCCTCGAGCTCCTGGCCCAGCTCAGCGAGGCAGGCTTTCTCAAGGCCGACGTGCTGCCCGATCTGCCGACCCGGATCCAGGAAACCCGCCGGATCGAGCGCAGGCGGAAGCTCGCCGCGCTCAGTCCGCTGGCAATGCGCATCGAACTCTTCAACCCGGGCCGCCTGCTCGATCGCATCGCGCCCTGGGCCGTATGGCTGTTCACCACGCCGGCCATGATCCTGTGGCTGGGCACAATCCTGGTCAGCGCGCTGGCCGCGGCAAGCGAATGGCCGGCGCTCGGCGAGGCCATCGGCGGGGCCGTCGGCTCGCCGCGATTCGTGGTCATGGCCTGGGTGGTGTACCCCCTCATGAAATGCGTCCATGAAATCGCCCACGGACTGGCGATCCGAAAATGGCATGGCGTGGTCGGCAATGCAGGAATCACGCTGCTGGTTCTCGTCCCGGTGCCCTTCGTGGACGCCAGCGCGGCCAATGCATTCGAGCGCCGCCAGCGAATCGTCGTCAGCGCTGCCGGGGTGATGACCGAACTCTTGATCGCCGCGGCTGCGTTCTGGGTATGGCTGGCGGTCGCCCCGGGACTGCTGCGCGACCTTGCCCTGACCACGTTCTTCATCGGCGCGATCTCGTCACTGCTGTTCAATGGCAACCCGCTGCTGCGTTTCGACGGCTACTACGTGCTTGCCGACCTCATCGACTTGCCCAATCTCGCCTCGCGCAGCCAGCGCTGGTGGCATGCGCGCATCGGACGGCATCTGTTCGGGGCATCGATTCCACTGCTCGACACCGCGCCGGGCGAGGCAAAATGGCTGGCCCTGTATGCCCCCGGTTCATGGTGTTTCCAGGCACTGATCGGCTACCGGATTGCCGGCTGGCTCGGCGGCATCTCGCCGCTGCTGGGCGTCGCGGTCGCACTGCTGTTGATCGTCACGCTCGCGGTGCTGCCACTCAAGCGCGCGATCGCCGCCTGGGTCGCGCCCGACGCCGGGCGTGCGCGCTCGCCCGCGCGCACGCGCCTGCTCGCCACCGCCGCGGCGCTGGCGCTGCTCGTGCTGGCCCTGCCCCTGCCTTCCGCAACCACGGTGCCGGCCGTCACCACCCTGCCCGAACAATCGCGCCTCACCGCGCAAAGCGGCGGCTTCGTAGCCGAGCTGCTCGCCCGTGATGGCGACGCGGTACACGCCGGAGAACTGATCGCCCGGCTCGAGGACCCGGCCTTGCGGGCCGAAGCCGAGGAAGCCAGGAGCCGGCTGGCCGCGCTTGAAACGCGCCGCTTCGACGCGCTGCTGCGCGACCCGCACGAACTGGGCGATCTTGCCCAGCAGATCCGCAGCACCGAGTCGGAGCTCGCCGAGCTCGAGACCCGCATCGCCGCCCTCGATGTAAGGGCCGGCGCCGACGGCGAACTCGCCATCGCCCACCAGGACGACCTGCCCGGGACCTATCTGCCCCGCGGCCACACGCTCGGCCATGTGCTGCAGCCCGGCGCGGTGACGATGCACGCCATCGTGCCCCACGAGGATGCCGCGCGGGTGCGCCTTGCCAGCGAGGCCGTGAGCGTGCGCCTGGCCAGCCTGCCGCAGCGCAGCCTGCCCGCGCATGTCGTGCGCGCGGCGGCGGGTGCAAGCCACCTGTTGCCGAGTGCGGCGCTCAGCGAGCGCTTCGGCGGCCCGCTCAAGACGATCGCGGACGATCGCGACGGACTGCGCACCGAAACGGCTTTCTTCGATGTCGAAGTGGCCCTCGATGCCCCTGTCCCGACATGGATCGGCGAACGTGCCCGGGTCCGCTTCGCCCACCCGGCGGAACCGCTCGCCGCGCAGTGGCTGCGCAGCGGCAGGCAACTGCTGCTGCAATTCGGCCCGGGAGCATGAGATGACGCTGTTGCAACTGCCGCTGGTCAATCGCACCCACGCCCCGGCACCGGGGATCCGCTACGGGCGCTATCCCCAGCTACACGGCCACGAGGCCCTCCCCGATGCGATCGAAGCGGCCCGGCGCCAGCTCAAGCGCCTGCTGGCAGCCGGGGCGGCGGCGCATCTTGCCGTGGCGAAGCGCATCCAGGCCCGCATCGACGATGGCGGAAACATCGCGACCTCCGCCGGGGTGGGCCGCGCGCTGCGTCGTCACGGCCTTGACGCCGCGCGGCGCGAAGAAGCGCTGGCGCTGGTGGCCCACACCGCTTCACGCGAGCTCGGCCTGGCGGCCCATCCGGTGCAACTGGCGGCGGCAAGCGCGCTGCTGTGCGGCGCCTTCGCCGAGCTGGCAACCGGCGAAGGCAAGACCCTCGCGGTGGCCCTCGCGGCAGCCAGCGCGGCCCTTGCCGGCACGCCGGTGCATGTCGTGACCGCCAACGACTACCTCGTGCGACGCGATGCCGCCGACATGGCGCCGCTCTTTGCGGCGCTCGGGCTGCGCGTCGGCACCGTGTGCGAGGCCGACGATGTCGCCGCGCGCCGCGGCGCCTACCGCGCCGGCATCACCTACGTGACCGCCCGCGAGCTGGTCTTCGACTACCTGCGTGACAGCGTGCTGCTGCCCTTCGAGCCCGATCCGCTGGCCGATACGGTGCGCAGCTTCACCGAAGCGCCCCGGGCCGGGCAGCGGTTGCTGCAAGGCCTGTGCATGGCCATCGTCGACGAGGCCGACAGCGTGCTGATCGACGAAGCGCGCTTGCCGCTGATCCTGGCCCGGCCCGATTCGCGCCGGCTCGATGCGAACGCGCTCGGCCGCGTGCTCGGCCTCGCCCGCAGCCTCGTGCCCGGGCGCCACTTCGAGCACCTCGCGGGCGAGGAGTCGATCGAGCTCACCGACGCCGGCCGTGCCGCCGCGGCGGAGCTTGGCGGCGATGCCCGGCCGCGCGAGGCGCGCCTGCGCCAGGCGCTGGTGGCGCTGCATGTTTACCAGCGCGATCGCCACTACGTGGTCAAGGACGGTCGGGTGCAGATCGTCGATGCCCACACCGGGCGCATCGCCGACAAGCGCGCCTGGTCGCGCGAACTGCACCGCTTCATCGAACTCAAGGAGGGCTGCGCACTGGGCACCGAGAACCGTACCGCGGCGCAGATCACCTACCAGCGCTTCTTCCCGCGCTACCTGCACCTGTGCGGCGTGAGCGGCACCTTGCGCGAATGCGCGGGCGAGCTGGCGGCCGTCTATGGCCGCGACACGGTCGCGCTGCCAACCCATGCCCCCTTGCGACGCATGCTCTCCAAGCCGAGGGTGTTCCGCAGTCGCGAATCGATGTGGTGCGCCTGCGCCAGCCGCGCCCTTGATCTCGCCGCGTCGGGTCGCGCGGTGCTGATCGGCACCGACTCGATCCGCGACTCGCGCGCGCTCTCCGAGCATCTGCGCGGCAGGGGCATCGCCCATCAGGTCCTGGACGCATTGCAGGATGCCGAAGAGGCGAGCGTCGTGGCGGCCGCGGGACAAAGCGCGCGCATCACCATCTCCACCCGCATGGCCGGTCGCGGCACCGACATCCGGCTCGCCGAATCGGTGCGCAGCGCCGGCGGCCTGCATGTCATCAATTGCCAGCACAACAGCACCACCCGCACCGACCGGCAATTGATCGGCCGCTGCGCCCGCCAGGGTGACCCCGGCAGTGCCGAGAATTTCCGCGCCCTCGACGCCGAGGGCATCGACACCTGGCTGCCGCGCCCGCTCAGGCGCCTGCTCGCCGGCCAGCTCGAGAGGCTGCCCGCCTGGCTGCCGGCGGCGGTGCTGCGCCTCGCCCAACACCGCCACGCCGCACACCATCAGCGCCTTCGCGCCGCCATGCTGCGCGCCGAACAAACCCAGCACCGCCGAAGCACCTTTCGGGGCCCCGGACTCTAAGCCATGAATACAATCAAGACACTCGCCATTGCCCTGCTCTGCGGATTCAGCCTCAGCCTCGGCGCCGCGCCGCCCGGCGAACCGCTGGGTTGCCTGGTGGAGGCCGATCAGGTCGCCGAGATCGGCAGCCCGGTCACCGGAATCATCGCCGCCATCCAGGTCGAGCGTGGCGATACGGTGCGCCGCGGCCAGGTGCTCGCGACGCTGCGCGACCTCGTCGAGCGCGCCCAGATCGGGGTCGCCCGCAGCCGTGTCGAGATCGAGGCCGAGATCCAGGCGGCGCGCGCCAGCCTCGACCTCGCCGAGGACCGCTACCGCCGCGCACGCGACCTGCACGAGCGCAATTTCGTTTCGGTGCAGGCCGTCGAGCAGGCCAGCGCGGAGATGCGCATCGCCAAGCAGAAACTGCAGCAGGCCCACGACCTGCAAAAGGTCTCGCAACGCGAACTCGAGCTTGCCGAAGCCCGCCTCGGCGATCGCGTGCTGCTGAGCCCGTTCGACGGCGTGGTGACCGACCGCTACCTGACGGTGGGCGAGCGCATCGAAGACCGCCCGCTGCTTCGCATCGCGAAACTCCACCCACTGCGCGTCGAAGTGGTGCTGCCGAACACCCTCTACGGTAGCGTCAGCCGCGGCATGGAGGCCGAAATCCTGCCCGACCTGCCCGGGCTTGGCGAACTCAGCGCCAAGGTCACCCGCGTAGACCGCGTCCTCGACGCCGCCAGCAACACCTTCCGCGCGCGCCTCGAGCTGCCCAACCCCGACTACGCGATTCCCGCCGGGCTGCGCTGCAAGGCCCGCTTCAGGGCCGCCCAGCACGCCGCCGGCAGGCCCTCGGGCCCGGGCCCGAAGGCAGCCATCGAAGATCGACTGCCTGCACTGATGCTCGATACCACGCTGTCGGTCGGCAAGCCGCGGCGCGGCCAGAGCGCACTGCGCAAACAGATGTAGGGCCGCCCGGCGATGCTCAAGCTCCTTTCGCGCCTCACCCGAAGCTTTCGCCCGGCCGGCGCCGCGAGCGCCCTGCCGCCGCGCCCGCTGGCCGAGAAGCTGGAACCGCGCCTGCTCTATTCGGCCGACCTGATGCCGGTAGGCCTCGGCGCAGACGCCGCCCTGCCGGGCGCCGAGACGCGCGTGCTCGACAGCGACACCAGCACCTGGCTCGATCGCGCGACCGCGCAGCAGAGCGGCGGCGAGCTCCTCATCATCGACGGCGCCGTGGATGATGCCGACACCTTGCTGAACGAACTTCGCGCCGCCAATCCGGCGCTCGAGGTGGTGCAGCTCGATTCATCGCGCGACGGCATCGAACAGATCGGCCAGGCGCTGGCCGGGCGCAGCAATCTCGGCGCGGTGCACATCCTCTCGCACGGCGCCGCGGGTGAGCTGCAACTGGGCAACGGCATGCTTGACCAGCGCACGCTCGACGAGCAGGCCGACCGCATCGCCGCGTGGGGGCGCGCCCTCGGCGCCGACGCCGACATCCTGCTGTACGGCTGCGATGTCGCCGGCAGCAGCGCCGGCCAGGCTTTCGTCCAGAACCTGGCGGCGCTCACCGGCGCCGACGTGGCGGCCAGCACCGACCTCACGGGCGCCGCGGCACGGGGCGGCAACTGGGTGCTCGAGCAGCAAAGCGGGCACATCGAAGCGGCGACGCTCGCCAGCAAGAACTGGCAGGGCAGCCTGGGCGTCACGGCGGTCAGCGCCGATCTCAACGTCAGCGGCGTCACCCTTGGTGAACAATTCGCACCGAAGGTGGCGATGCTCGACAACGGCAACTGGATGAGCGTCTGGTCGGCCGATGTTATTCTTTTTAATAAAGCCATCGGAGGAAGCATCTTTGACGCTTCGGGGACCGCAGTGCGCAGAGACTTCGCGGTCAGCGTATCCGGAACGGCCACGTCACCCGATATCGCAAGCGATGGCAGTAGCCTGTTCGTAGTCACCTGGGTCAGCTCGCAAATGGGTACTCAGGACATCTATGCCGGCCTCTTCAACTCCGCCGGCGCCATAATCGGTTCGGAGTTTCGCGTCACCGAGGGAAACTCCACCGCCACCTCCGGCGACCAGGAAGCCCCCCGCGTGGCGATGAACGCGTCGGGCGATTTCGTCGTCACATGGAGCGGCAAGGGGCCAGGCGATAGCGATGGTGTGTTCGCCCGACGCTTCAAAAGAGATGGCTCTGCCAACGGCGATGTCTTCAACATCAATTCCATGACTGATGGCACTCAGGACACCCCTGACGTCGCACTTGCCGCCGATGGGCGTTTCGTCATCACCTGGCACGACGGTGGCGCGGGCAGCATCATCCGGGCGCGGACCTTTGATGCCAACGCCACCGCAGGCAGTGTCATCGACGTCCAATCCGTCATTCGCGGCAACGCAAGCGACCCTGCAGTGGCGATTGACGCCAGCGGCAATTTTGCCGTGGTTTGGGCCGAAAACGGCGTCGACCTCGGCCACTCTGCAGTTCAACTACAACGTTTCGATGCCAGTGGTGCCCTGCAGGGGACGGTCAGCACCGCCAACACCTTTACCGACAACGATCAGGAACGACCGCGGATCTCGATGAACGCAAGCGGTGACTTCGTCGTCGCCTGGGAATCCGACCGACAAGATGGCAGCGGCGAGACCACCGTGCTGCGCAGTTTTCTGGCGGGCGGTGGCAGCGCGGGTAGTGAGATCCTTGCCAATACCTACACATCGGGTGACCAGCAAACCCCCGATATCGCACTCAATGACGCGGGCCAGCTGGTCGTCGTGTGGTCCGGCGAACGCAGCGGCGGATCGGATAACGACATCAGCGGCAAGACTTTTACATGGCCCGAGGCCGTAGCCGCCAACAACGCGCCGGTGCTGGAAGCCGGTGGCGTGACCTATACGCTCGATCAGGATGCCGGTGCCGGCACGCCGGTGGGCGCTGTCGGCATCGAGATTCCCAAACTCGTGAGTCTCAAGGGATCGGGTAGCGGCCCTGAGAACGTAACCGACCCCGACGCAGGCGCGCTGGTAGGCATTGCCATCACGAGTGCCGACAAGACCAACGGCAACTGGTACTGGAGCGTCGACGATGGCGTTTCGTGGAATCCGCTTGGCGAGGTCTCCGCCACCAGCGCTTTCGGCGGGGCCCGCCTGCTCAGCGCAGCGTCCGGCATGCGGATCGCGTTCGCGCCCAACGGAAGCTACAGCGGCACAAGCTCGGCAGCCTTGACCTTCAAGGCCTGGGATCTCACGACCGGCAGCAACGGCGGCCAGCAGGACATCAGGACCGGCACGGCCTTCAGCGTCGCGACCGATACGCTCGCACTCGAGGTGCTCGCGGTCAATCGTGCGCCAGACACCAGCGAGGTCACACTCGGCAACATCGCCGAGGACAGCGCCCGCACCATCACCGCGGCGCAGCTGCTCGCCAACGCTAGCGATACCGATGGCGACACCCTCACCGTCGGCTCCCTGGTGCTCGCCAGCGGCAATGGCACGCTCTCCAGCTCGGGCATCGATAGCTGGACCTTCACGCCCGGTGCGGACTGGAGCGGCGCGGTGAGCTTCGAGTATGAAATCAGTGATGGCAAAGCCACGACGACGGGCACCGCGTCGCTGGACGTCACCTCGGTAAACGACGCGCCGTCGCTGGGCACCGGCGCGCCCGACATCACGGTGCTGCAGGGCAACGGCGTGCCGGCGGGCGCGGTTGGCGTACGAATCAGCACCCTGGTGAGCTTCACTGCGGCGGGCAGCGGCGCGCAGAACGTCAGCGATGCGGACAGTGACGCGGTTACCGGCATCGCCGTCACGGCCGCCGACGATTCGCGGGGAGACTGGTGGTTCAGCTTCGATGACGGCGCCAACTGGAGGGCGCTCGACCTCGCAGGCCTGCCTGCCGGCGAGGCACGCCTGCTGGCAGCCGACGCCGGCACCCGGCTCTATTTCAACGCAAGCGGCACCGCAGGGACGCTTACCGATGCACTGAGCTTCCACGCCTGGGATCGCACCACAGGCAGCAACGGCGGCAGCGCCAATCCGACCCCGGGCGGTGGCGCCAGCGCCTTCAGCGCGGAGACGGCCACCGTCGACCTGCAGATCGTATCCAGCAATAACCGACCGACGCTCGACACTGCCCGGGCCATCACCATCCTTACGTCGGAAGACGCTCCCGCGCCGCTTGGCGCGGTGGGTTTTCTGGCGAGCGGTCTGGTGTCGTTCGCCAGCTCCGGTATCGGTCCCGAGAACGTGACCGATACCGACACGGGCGCACAGACCGGCATCGCCATCGTCGGCATCAACGCACCGGCCGGCAAGTGGTCCTACAGCACCAACGGTGGCACCACCTGGATCGAGATCAGCGCCAGTCCTTCGCCAGACAGCGCGCTGCTGCTGGCGGCCGACAGTCTCACCCGGCTCTATTACCAACCGACCACGCCGAACGACTACGGCACCGTGTCAAGCGCGATCAGCTTCAAAGCCTGGGACCAGAGCTCGGGTGCAAACGGCGCTAGCGGACAGGACACGCTCGCGGGCAATGCCTTCAGCGCCGCTATCGAAACGGCGGATATCATTGTGCAGCCGGTCAATGACGCACCAAAGCTTGTCGCCAACAGTCTCGATATCGCCGAAGGCGCGAGCGTGACGCTCGGCGTGGCGAATCTGGACAGCAGCGATGTTGATGAAAGCGATCGCACCAAGCTGCGCTTTTCGATCGGCTCGCTGGCTGGCGGATATTTCTACAATACCGTCAGCGCCGCAGTGGTCACCGATTTCACGCAGGATGACATCGACAAGGGCCGCATAGAATTTCGCCACGGTGGCGAGGAGGTAAAGCCCGCCTACACGGTTTCGGTTTCGGACGGCAGCGCCAGTTCTGCGACGCAGGACGCAAACATCACATTCACGAACCTCAACGACCGGCCCGCGCTGACCGTCACCGGCCTTGCCAGCTACTCGCTCAACGAAGATGCCGGCGTACCGGTCGGGGCCGTTGGCGCGCCCGTGAGTGCGCTGGTCAGCCTCTCCGGGTCGGGCGGCCTGGAGAACGTTCTCGACCCTGATGCGGCGGGCCTCACCGGCATTGCCATCATCAGCGCCGATGCCACCAACGGCAGCTGGTACTGGAGCACCGACGACGGCGCTTCCTGGAGCCTGCTCGGTACGGTCGCGCCGGATAACGCCCTACTCCTCGCTGCCGAGGATGGCAATCGAATCGCCTTCGAACCCAATTCCAACTACAACGGCAGCGCGCCCGCCTTGAGTTTCGAGGCGTGGGACCGCTCGGCGTGGGCAACTGGCGATCGGCCAGACACCACCGCCGGCGATGCATTCAGCCTCGACTCGGACACCGTCACCCTGACCGTGCGCCCGGTCAACGACGCCCCGACGGTCAGCCCGATCGCGCTCGGCAGCATCGCCGAAGACCGCAGCCGCACCATCACCGCCGCCGAGCTGCTCGCCGGTGCTGGCGACATCGATGGCGATGCGCTGAGCGTGGAAAACCTCGCCCTCGTCAGCGGCAATGGCACGCTCTCAAGCTCGGGTATCGATAGCTGGATCTTCACGCCGGAGACTGACTGGAGCGGCCCGGTGAGCTTCAGCTTCGAGGTCGATGACGGCACGGTGCAGGTCGCCAACTCCGCATCGCTCAGCGTGACCGCCGTCAATGACGCGCCGACGTTCAACACTGCTGGCGACGGCATCGCCACCTGGGACGGTGGAGGCGCCGACGGCGCCCGCGCGGTGACAGTGCAAAGCGACGGAAAAATCCTGGTCGCAGGCTACACCTACAACGGCAGCGACAACGATTTCCTCCTCCAGCGCTACAACGCCGACGGCACGCGGGATTCGAGCTTCGGAGGCGGTGACGGCATCGTCATCACCGACTTCGGCGGCACAAGCGATGTCGCCCGTGCGGTCGAAGTCCAGTCGGACGGCAAGATCGTCGTGTCGGGCACCAGCAAGGGCGACTTCGCCGTCGCGCGCTACAACGGCGACGGCAGTGCGGACACCGGATTCGGCACCGGTGGCCTGGTGACCACCGATCTGTTTTCGGGCACGGACGAGAGCTACGGGCTCGTCATACAGGCTGACGGCAAGATCCTCCTCTCGGGCCATGCAACGGGTGCGCCGGGCGGCACGGATTTCGCGCTGGTCAGGTACAACGCGAACGGCACCCTGGACACCGGTTTTGGCACCAACGGCATCGTCGCCGCCGATTTCGCCGCCGGTGGCGCAGACTACGGATACAACGTGGTCGTTCAATCCGACGGCAAGATCGTCATGGGCGGCTATGGCCCGGCGGCCGGCGGCGGAAACGACGTTTTCACGGTCGCCCGCTTCAATGCCAACGGGAGCGTGGACACCAGCTTCGGCGGCGGAACCGGCTACGCCGTGGCCGACACCGATGGCCCCGGTAGCCGCGATGTCGGGTTTGGCATTGCGCTGCAGGCCGACGGCAAGATCGTGCAGACCGGCTTTCAGAATGCGACCCGAGATATCGTTGTCGTGCGCTGGGACAGCAGCGGGATGCTGGACAGCACGTTCGGCGGCGTCGGCTACGTCTCTACCGACCTTGGCGGCGCGGGTTTCCAGGCCTACGGCTACGACATCACGGTCCAGCCTGACGGCAAGCTGCTGGTCAGCGGGTACCACAAAAACATCGGATCGGTCGTCCTTGCCCTGCGCTACAACACGGATGGGAGTCTCGACACCGGTTTTGGCTCGGGCGGGATCGTCACCACAAGCGTCGACGGGGTGAGCGACATCGCCTACAGCGCGGCCTTGCAATCCGACGGTGGCATCATCCTGGTCGGTACCAGCAGCAACGGCAGCAACAACGACCTCGCCGTGATCCGCTACACCAGTGGCGGCACGCTGGACACCCGCTTCGACGGCGTGAATACGCTCAACGGCGCACCGACCTACGTCGAAAACGGCGCCGCCGTGGTGCTCGACAGCGATGTCAGGATCCTGGACCCAGATCTAGTCGGCGCGAACTACGCCGGCGCAACCCTGACGCTTGCCCGTAGCGGCGGCGCAAGCGCCGAGGACGTATTTGGCAACTCCGGCTTGCTTTCGGCCCTGACGGAGAGCGGCAACCTGGTGGTGTCGGGCACCACCATCGGCATGGTTACCAGCAACTCCAGCGGCACGCTGATGCTGACCTTCAACGGCAATGCCACGCAAGCCCTGGTCAACGCGGCACTGCAGGCCCTCACCTATGCCAACAACAGCGATTCGCCTCCGGCTTCGGTGCAGATCAACTGGACCTTCAATGACGGCAATACGGGTGCGCAGGGTACGGGAGGGGCGCTCAGTGCAACCGGCAGCACGACGGTCGGCATCACCGCGGTCAACGACGCTCCGGTGGCCAGCAACCTCGGCGCCGCCGAGAGCTACACCGAAGACAGCCCGCTGGACCTGACCGACATCGCCATCAGCGACGTCGACAGCGCGACCGTCACCGCCACGCTGACGCTGTCCGTGCCTGGCGCCGGCAGCCTCAACACCGCCACCTCCGGGGCCGTGACCTCGACCTATGACGCCGGCACCGGCGTGTGGAGCGCCAGCGGCGCGATCGCCGACGTCAATACGCTGCTCGCGGGGCTCACGTTCACGCCCACGGCCGACTACAACGCCAGCTTCAACATCGCCACCAGTGTCAGCGACGGTGTCGCCGCCCCGCTGACCGGCAGCAAGAACGTCACCGGCACCGCCGTCAACGACGCGCCGCAGGCCAGTGGATCGGCGGTGCTCGCTGCGGTCAATGAAGATACCGTGTCACCCGGCGGCGCCACCGTGGCGAGCCTGTTCTTCGCCAATTTCAGTGACCCGACGGATGCCGGCAACCCGGCACAGAACCAGTTCGCCGGCGTCGCCGTGCGCGGGCAGGCGGTCGACCTTGCCGAGGGGCGTTGGCAATATTCGATCGATGGCGGTGCCAACTGGTCGAACTTCGGGTTCATCTCGGACACCAAAGCGGTCGCACTTCGCGCCACCGACTTTTTGCGCTTCCAGCCAGCCACGAATTACAACGGCACACCGAACAGCCTGTCGGTGCGGCTGATCGACAACTCGACCACCGTGACCAGCGGGGCCATGCTCAACGTCGCGGGCTTCGGCGCCAGCACGCCGTACAGCGCCGCCGTCGTCAGCGCGGCGACGAGCGTCATTGCGGTCAACGACGCCCCGGCTGGTGCCGACAGGACCGTCACCGTGCTCGAGGATGCCAGCTACACCTTCACCACCGCCGACTTCGGCTTCTCCGACCCCAGCGACAGCCCGGCCAGCGCCCTGCTGGCGGTGAAGATCACCACCCTGCCCGGCGCCGGCACGCTGAGACTCGACGGCGCCGCGGTGAGCGCCGGCGACTTCGTCAGCGCCGCCGACATCGCCGCCGGCAAGCTGCGCTTCGCCCCCGCGGCCAACGCCAACGGCGCGGGCTACGCGAGCTTCAGCTTCCAGGTGCGGGACAACGGCGGCACCGCCAATGGCGGCGTCGATCTCGACCCCACGCCGAACACCCTCACCATCGACGTCACGTCGGTCAACGACGCCCCGGCCGGCGCCAACAGGACCGTCACCGTGCTCGAGGACGCCAGCTACACCTTCACCACCGCCGACTTCGGCTTCTCCGACCCCAGCGACAGCCCGGCCAACGCCCTGCTGGCGGTGAAGATCGGCGCCCTGCCCGGCGCCGGCACGCTGAGACTCGACGGCGCCGCGGTGAGCGCCGGCGACTTCGTCAGCGCCGCCGACATCGCCGCCGGCAAGCTGCGCTTCGCCCCCGCGGCCAACGCCAACGGCGCGGGCCATGCGAGCTTCAGCTTCCAGGTACAGGACAACGGCGGCACCGCCAATGGCGGCGTCGATCTCGATCCCACGCCGAACACCCTCACCATCGACGTCACCGCGGTCAATGACGCCCCGGCCGGCGCCAACAGGACCGTCACCGTGCTCGAGGACGCCAGCTACACCTTCACCACCGCCGACTTCGGCTTCTCCGACCCCAGTGACAGCCCGGCCAACGCCCTGCTGGCGGTGAAGATCGCCTGCCGGGCCGCGCGCTGAGACTGACGCGCGTACGCCGCGACTTCGTCAGCGCCGCGACATCGCCGCCGGCAAGCTGCCTTCGCCCCGCGCCAACGCCAACGGCGCGGGCAGCGGGCTTCAGCTTCCAGGTGCGGACACGCGCACCGCCAATGCGGCGTCGATCTCGATCCACGCCGAACGATCACCATCGACGTCACCGCGGTCAATGACGCCCCGGCCGGCGCCAACAGGACCGTCACCGTGCTCGAGGACGCCAGCTACACCTTCACCACCGCCGACTTCGGCTTCTCCGACCCCAGTGACAGCCCGGCCAACGCCTTGCTGGCGGTGAAGATCGGCGCCCTGCCCGGCGCCGGCACGCTGAGACTCGACGGCGCCGCGGTGAGCGCCGGCGACTTCGTCAGCGCCGCCGACATCGCCGCCGGCAAGCTGCGCTTCGCCCCCGCCGCCAACGCCAACGGCGCGGGCTACGCGGGCTTCAGCTTCCAGGTGCGGGACAACGGCGGCACCGCCAATGGCGGCGTCGATCTCGACGCCACGCCGAACACGATCACCATCGACGTCACGTCGGTCAACGACGCCCCGGCAGGCGCCAACAGGACCGTCACCGTGCTCGAGGATGCCAGCTACACCTTCACCGCCGCCGACTTCGGCTTCAGCGACCCCAGCGACAGCCCGGCCAACGCCCTGCTGGCGGTGAAGATCGGCACCCTGCCCGGCGCCGGCGCGCTGAGACTCGACGGCGCCGCGGTGAGCGCCGGCGACTTCGTCAGCGCCGCCGACATCGCCGCCGGCAAGCTGCGCTTCGCCCCCGCCGCCAACGCCAACGGCGCGGGCTACGCGGGCTTCAGCTTCCAGGTGCGGGACAACGGCGGCACCGCCAATGGCGGCGTCGATCTCGACGCCACGCCCAACACGATCACCATCGACGTCACCGCGGTCAATGATGCGCCCGAGATCGCAATCAACACCCTCACCATCGCCGAAGGCGCGACCGTGACGCTGGACAACACCATGCTGCACGCCACCGACGTCGAGAGCGGCCCGGCAGCACTGAGCTATTCGGTGTCGGGCCTCGGCGGCGGCTTCTTCGCTCTAGCCACCGCCCCCACGGTGGCGATCTCGAGCTTCACCCAGGCACAGGTCGATGCCGGCAACGTGATCTTCACCCACGACGGCAACGAGGCCGCGCCGTCCTATACGCTCACCGTCACCGACAGCAGCGGCACGCCCTCGGCACCGTCCGCGGCGACGATCAGCTATGCGCGCGTCAACGATGCGCCGATGGGCACCAGCAGGACCATCAGCTTGCTCGAAGATGGCCGCCACACCTTCGTCGCCGCCGATTTCGGTTTCAGCGATCCCGACGACAGCCCGTCGAACGCCTTGCTCGCGATCAGGATTTCGAGCTTGCCGAGCGCGGGAAGCCTCAGGCTCGACGGCCGCAGTATCGCGGTGGGCGAGTTCGTCGGCATCGCCGAGCTCACCCAGGGCAAGCTCAGCTTCTCGCCCGCGGCCAACGCAAATGGCAGCGCCTACGCGAGCTTCGGCTTTCAGGTCCGCGACGATGGCGGGGTGGCCAATGGCGGTGTCGATCTCGACCCGACGATACGGACGATCAGTTTCGATGTCGGCGCGGTGAACGATGCACCCACCCTGAGCGGCCCGGGCAGGCAGATCGTGCGCTCCGGCGAAGGCTTCGGGCCGCTGGTGCTGAACCTCGGCGACGAAGAAACCGAAGCATCCGATCTTTCCGTGCGCGCCTATTCGACCAATCAGGCGGTGCTGCCGGACAGCGCCATTCAGCTCTCCGGCGCTGGCGCCGAGCGCAGCCTCACGGTGCAGGCCGGCTACACCGGCGTTCCGGGGATCGCCCGCATCGTCATCGAGGTGAGCGACGGCAGCGAAACGGTGAGCATGGCCGTGGAAGTCTTCGCCAGCACTGTCGCGCCTCCCGAGGCGGTTTCGGCCGCGCCCTCCGAAGCGTCCTCGCCAGCGAGCGATTCGTCGGCGGACGAACCGGCCGGGGAAGCCGTCGCAGCCCCGGCGCTGGCGCAGGAAACCGCCCCACAGATTTCTGCGACGCCGCTTTCGGATGCGGTGCTGGCCGGCGTGCCACCGGCGTTCCAGGCGAGCAGCGCCGCGCGCACACCCGACGAGGTCGGCACGACCACTATCGGCCGTGTCGAGATCGCGCCGATTCACCTCGGGACGACCGAGGTGCTCAGCCAGCTCTATGCGCCGACGGAGGTTTCGGGCGCGCCAATCGCCGAAAGCGAGATAAGCCGCAGCATGCGCGAAGCCCGTCTCGAACAGGTCTTCAGTCAATTGCGCGACACGGTCAACGACGAGAGCCGCAGCACCCGGCAGGAGGTCGCGGTGGCCATCGCCACCGGCACCAGCCTCACGATCGGCTACGTTGCCTGGCTGATCCGCGGCGGGGTGCTGGTCAGCAGCCTGCTCACCAGCATGCCTGCCTGGCGCCTGCTCGATCCGCTGCCGATCCTCGGCAATGTGAAATCCAGGGGAAGCGATGATGACGACTCGCTCGAATCGATGGTCAGCGCGGACAAGGCCACGCCCGCCAAACCCAAGGCTTTGGCGTCGGAGGGCAGCGCAACATCCGCGGCCTCAGCACAAGGAGCGCCGCGATGATGCGCAAACTCAGTGCCAAGGCGCACATCTCCCTCGGCCTCGCATTCCTCGTGGTGAGCGTACTGCTCGTTGCGGCCTTCGTGGGCCTGATTCCCGACCGGGCCGCGGCGGTCCGCGAAGGGCGGGTCATGCTGGCGGAATCGATCGCCGCAAGCTCGGCTGAGATGGCCTCGCACGGCGAGGTTCAGTGGCTGGCGCCGGCGCTGCGCTTGCTGGTCAAGCGCAACGACGAGATTCTCTCCGCTGCGCTGCGCACAAGCTACGGCGAACTGGCTGTCGAGGTTGGTTCCCACGCCGGCAAATGGACCCTGGACAGCTCGGATCCGTCGACCGACGTGCAGATCCAGGTGCCCATTCTCGCCGGCGACAAGACCTGGGGGCAACTCGAACTGCGCTTCCGCCCCATCGTCGGCAGTGGCTTGCTGGCCCTGATCGACAACCCGCTCACCCGCCTCGTGGGCTTCGTCTTCCTGGCCTGCCTGGCGGTCTTCTACGCCTATCTGCGCAAGGTCCTGCTGCATCTCGACCCGTCCGGAGCGGTGCCGAGCCGGGTTCGCAATGCACTCGACACCTTGACCGAGGGCTTGCTGGTGCTCGACCGCAAACAGACCGTCGTGCTCGCAAACCGTGCGTTTGCCGAGTTCGTTGGCGAAAGCGCCACGGCGCTGGTGGGGCTTCGCGCCACCTCGCTGCCATGGGCTTCGCCCGACGGTGGCCCGCTGGATACCGCTCAACTGCCCTGGACGCGGGCTCTCAGGGACGGCGAAGCGCAGGTCAACCACACCCTGCACATGCTCGACTCCGAGGCGCGCTTGCGCACCTTCCAGATCAACTGTGCGCCGGTGCTCGGCGGCGACGGCAAAGCGGGCGGCGTGCTGGTCAGCGTGGACGACATCACCGAGATCGAGGAGAACAGCATCGAGCTCGAAAAGGCCAAGAACGCCGCCGATGCGGCCAACCAGGCAAAGAGCGACTTCCTGGCAAACATGAGCCACGAGATCCGCACCCCGATGAACGCCATCCTCGGCTTCACCGAGCTGCTGCGCCGGGGCTATACGCGGGACGACCGCGATGCAGGGCGTCACCTCGATACCATCCATGCCAGTGGCACCCACCTGCTGGCTCTCATCAACGACATCCTCGACCTGTCCAAGGTCGAGTCGGGGCAACTCGAGATAGAAACCCTTGCCTGCTCGCCCTACAAACTCGCACACCAGGTCGTCAGGGCGATGAGCGTCAAGGCCGACGAGAAGGGGCTTGCGCTCGCGCTGCGTGTCCAGGGCCGCATTCCCGAGACGGTGCACACCGACGCGCCGCGGATCCGCCAGGTGCTCACCAACCTGATCGGCAACGCGATCAAGTTCACCGAGCACGGCAGCGTGACCGTGACCCTTTCGCTCGACGCTTCGAACGATCCGGCGCTGCTGCGCTTCGACGTGCGCGACACCGGCATCGGCATCGCCCCGGACAAGGCGGCACTGATCTTCGAGCCCTTCGTACAGGCCGACAGCAGCGTCCATCGCCGCTTCGGCGGCACCGGCCTGGGCCTCACCATCAGCCGCAAGTTCGCTCGGGCGCTGGGCGGCGACATCGTCGCCAGCGGCACCCCGGGCGAGGGCAGCACCTTCAGCGCCACAGTTTCCACCGGCGCGCTCGAGGGCGTCCGGATGCTCGACGAGACCGCCCTCGCGGGCAGCATCGAAGTCGAGGCCAGCGCCGAAGCGGCACGTTGGGTGATGCCCGCCACGGCGCGGATCCTGGTGGTCGACGACGGCGCGGAAAACCGCGAACTGGTGGCCACCGTGCTGGGCGAGTTCGGGCTCGCCCCGGATCAGGCCGAGAACGGCCAGGTCGCTGTCGACATGGCGCAGTCGGGAAGTTACGACCTGATCCTGATGGACATGCAGATGCCCGTGATGGACGGTTTCACCGCCACCCGAACGCTACGCGAGGCGGGATTCGAGACGCCGATCGTGGCCCTCACCGCCAACGCCATGCGCGGCTTCGAACAGGAAGTGATCGGCGTGGGATGCACCGCCTACCTCACCAAACCGGTCGACATCGATGCCCTGCTGGCCACCGTCGCGAGCATCATCGGCGGCCACCAGGAAAGCGCGCTGCCAGCCCTGCCGCCGGTGTCCGCAAAGAGCGCAGCAAGACCCGCAGGCGGTTCGAGCCCGATCGCGTCGCGCCTAGCGGGCAAGCCACGCATGCACGGCGTGATCGGGCGTTTTGTCGAGCGCATGGGCAAGCAATTGCCGCTCTTCGAAGCCGCCCTGCAAGCCGGTCGCCATGAAGAGCTGCGCGAACTGGCGCACTGGCTCAAAGGGGCCGGCGGCACGGTCGGCTTCGACGATTTCACCGAGCCAGCGGCCGACCTCGAGGATGCCGCCCGCGCCGCAGATACCGATGCCTGCTCCCGACACGTGGCGACCATAGTGAATCTGGCGCAACGAATCGTGGCGCCCGGCGAACACGCTCCAGTGCCGACGAAGCCGGCGCCCCAGGCCACGCCCCCCCTGGCGTCGAAGCCACGAATTCAGACGCCGGCGGCGTCGGCCGCTGCAGGTGGCCCGGTCGTTTCCCGCCTGGCGGGCGACCGACGGCTGCAGCCGGTGATCGGCAAGTTCGTCGCCCGCATGCAGGGCCAGATGGCCCTGATCGAGGCGGCACAGGCCGCCAAGGACTTCGCCGAGCTGGCAAGTCTCGGTCACTGGCTCAAGGGGGCAGCCGGCACGGTCGGCTTCGATGCCTTTACCGAGCCCGCAGATGAACTCGAAGAGGCGGCAAATACGCACGACGCGGCGCGCTGTGAAGCGCGGGTGGCCGAGATAAGGGATCTTGCGCACCGCATGGCATTGCCCACACGACGGGAAAGCGCTGACACCGCCGGGGTTGAAACGCTCGCCGGCGAGTAATGGAAAAGCCTCAAGTCGGCGTGCTCGGGGCCGTTACCAAAGGAGACGAATCATCGCCGGAAGCCTCACGGCCGCAGGAAAAATGAACCAACAGATTGGCATCGAAGAGATCGACCGGGTCGCCCCACCCAAAGCGGCTGGCGGCGACAACGTGGTGCGGCGCCAGGCCACCATCATGCTGGTCGATGACGAATCGATCACCCTCGACACCCTGCAGATCTTCCTCGAAGACGCCGGCTACCAGCGTTTCGTGCTGACTTCGGACGCGCGCGAGGCGATTCCCACGCTCGAGCGCGAGCGCCCGGACATCGTGCTGCTCGATCTCATGATGCCCTACGTGAACGGCTTCGAGATCCTCGAGTACATTCGCAGCAACGAACGCTTCGAGCATCTGCCGGTGGTGGTGCTGACCTCCTCGTCCGATGCGCCAACCCGTCTGAAGGCGCTGGAGATGGGCGCCACCGACTTCCTGGCCAAACCGGTGGACGAAAGCGAACTCGTGCTGCGGGTTCGCAACACCCTCAACGCCAAGGCCTACCAGGACCGTCTCACCTATTTCGATCGCCTCACCGGCCTGCCCAACCGGCAGATGCTGACCGACAACCTCGAGTGGGCGATCGAGCAGAGCGGGCGGCTTGGACAATCTGGTGCGCTGCTGCATATCGACATCCACCGTTTCCGGCGGCTCAACGAGGCCCTCGGCCCGGCAGTGGCCGATGAGTTGCTGCAACACGTGGCGCGCCGGCTGGCCTCGGTGCTGCACGACGGCAGTATCGCCAGCGTGCTCTCCCAGACCGACAGCATCGCCGAGCTTGGCCGGCTCAGTGGCGACGAGTTCTCTTTGCTGGTCACCGGCAATCACAGGCCCGAAGACCTCGCCCGCATCGCACGCAGCCTGCTCCAGAGCATGGCCGAGCCCTTCCGCCTGCGCGGCCAGGATCTTTATCTTGCCATCAACATCGGCATCGCCACCTTTCCAGGCGAAGATATTGAACTCAACAGGATCCAGGGCAATGCCGGCATCGCGGTGCGCTCATTGCGAACCGACCAGCCAAACCCGGAAGGCGCGTTCTGCTTCTATGCTCCCGAGCTCAACGCTCGGGCGCAGAAGCGCCTGGACCTCGAAACCGAGCTCAGACATGCCATCGAACGCCACGAGCTGCAGCTTTATTACCAGCCGAAATACGACGTCGCCACCGAAACGGTGATTGGCGCGGAGTGCCTGATGCGCTGGCTCCACCCGCAGCGCGGATTCATTTCGCCGGTCGAGTTCATTCCGCTCGCCGAGGAAACCGGCCTGATCCTGGAGATGGGGCGCCACGTCCTCGAAGAGGCCTGCCGACAACTCGCCGAATGGTCGTCGAAGGGGCTCGACGCAGGCATGCTCGCGGTCAACGTTTCGGTGCAGCAGTTTCGCCACCCGGGCTTCGTCGAGCAGGTGCGCGATGCGTTGTCACGATTCGGGGTGGCGGCCAGCCGGATCAAGATCGAGGTCACCGAGTCCCTGCTCATGACCGAACAGGAGCAGGCGACCCGGATGCTGAACGAACTCAGGGCGCTGGGCCTGCACATGTCGATCGACGATTTCGGAACCGGCTATTCGTCGCTGTCCTACCTTCGTACGCTACCGATCGACGAACTCAAGATCGACCGCAGCTTTCTCATCGATGTGGCGACCAGCAGCGACAGCGCCGCGATCGTTCGCGCCATCCTCGCGCTGGCCCACAGCCTCGACATGGAGGTGGTGGCCGAAGGCGTCGAAACGCGCGATCAGCTCGACTTCCTGCGCGAGCACGGCTGCGACGCCTTCCAGGGATTCCTGTTCAGCAAGGCGGTCCCCGCGCCTGAGTTCGAAGCGATGCTCGCTGCGCCAGCCAGTCGTTGACGGCCCCCGCGCTGCGCGCCGGCCCACGGTGTGGGCCGCGCAACGACGCCCCTCGAGCAACTGCTGCATCGAGCGCGCATGGCGCCGATCTCCGGCCAGGGCGAGCACGACCCGAGAGCCGACCGGGCCGATTCCCGCCTAGCCTTGCCGCGATTTCGCCAACCTCGTCGATGCCAGCCTTGCGCAAGGCCAGACGGTAGTGCAGAAAGCGTTCGCAGCGGCGGAAAAGGATGCGTCGAGCAAGCCAGCGACACCAAGGCGTGCGATCCGTGAACTCGCGCCCTGTCCGATTACTTTCCTGCAGCGTCCTTTTTCTCGGCCGCATTGGCGCCAACCGATCGCACCGACGCAACCGATTTCAGGATGTTGAACCAGAACGGCGCGCCCAGCGCAATGGCAAAGGCCGAGAGCAACAAACCCATGGATTTGCTGATTCCCGACAGTGAAAGGAATCCATCGATCCATGCCGAAAGCTGGTCGCCGCTCCAACCTATCCGCAATCCGGTATTCGCCAGTGCGTCAGCACGCCCGGTGATGCGCTGATCCAGTGCATGCTGCTGGATTCGCAGCTCGGCGCGCCGCTCATCGTGATTGCGTGCAGCCGCGTCATGGTTTTTCTCGAGTTCAGCGAGATTGCAGCCCTGAGCAGGCTGCTCCTTGGCATTGCCGCCATCAACTCGCGCACAAGCCGCCAAGGCTTCGCTCGCCCTCTTCAGCGCTGACGCGGCCTCCTCGAACGCATCCCTCGCCTTGTCCCGCGGACTGAAGTCCACATGAGCCTCGATCGATTCCCTGTTCGCGGCCGCCATCGCCTCCAGTACCACGGCCTTTCGCACGTTCGGATCGGCCGACAGTTGCCGCACGATATCCACGGTATCGACGTTCATCGCGACGGCGACGAGAATCGACAGGCCCACGAGCACATACTGGGTCTTCTGCCTGTACCAGGCGGTGAGTTGATCCTCGAAGGTCCCGAACCACGCATCGAGCAAAGCCTGGAACCTCGCGAGATCTCCGTTTGCACGCGCGCAAAGATCGATGAGGACACTGCGAATGGGAGACTTCTCCGGAAGCCTTTCGGCCAGGCCGCGGATCTCGCCGACCTTGGCAAAGGCGTCTTCCTTGAAACCCTCGACCTTCGAGAGCACGCCCTGCATCAGGGTCCAGGCCGAGACGTAGCTTGCCTTGAAAGTTTTCTGCATCCCCGGCGTGCCCATGTACGCAAGATAGGGTGAGGCGAGAACCGAGTCGGCGTCTGTCATGTTCAGCTCTTTTGGTTCGGGAGACAGAAGGCTCGCAATTCCCCGTCGCAACCACCTCGCCCGGCTGCTCAGGAAGGCCGCAATGAATTCGTTGAGGGACGTGACCACCAGCGCGAAGATCAGATACACAAGAGACAGGCCCAGCAGAATGTCGAGGGCTACGAGAAAGTCCATCTACGATGCTCCTGAATCATGGCGGCCCCCGTCTCGATAAGCCGCGAGGTCGCGGCCAGGATTTCACAACGCTTCACTCGCGCCACCGCCCCTCCTTCTCGCCGGGCCGTCGCGGCGCTGGCATCAGGCCCCACAGGCGCCAGACGGCCTGCGTCATTTCGGCCGCAATGCGCAGCCCGCCCAGCGGATCGAACAGCGACTGCTGAGTCTCGCGCAGCAGGCGCGGCCCATGCATGGCTGTCGCCTCCTGCTGCGCATAGTCGAAGAGCGGCGCCCGTGCAGCCTCCATGGCAGGCAGCGGCCAGGGCACCACGGCGTGCGGGAACAGCTTTGCGACGGGCGCCACGCCAGGCACGCTCGACTTCGGAACGTATTTCCGGAGGAACTCCTCGCGCCCCCGCAGCGGCACCATCGGGTAGATCTTCAGGTACTCCCGGCCCCGGGCGTGGCGCGCCGCGTTGCCGTCAGCCGGATAGATGAACACCCGCCCGCAAAAGCCGTCGAAGAAGCCCAGCTCCCAGGGCATCCAGCGCGAAGCGGCAGACTTCTCCGAGATCAGGTAGAGCAGCGAGCCGCACTCGCGCATCGCATCGCGCAATGCCTGGGCGGTGTCCTTCGTCACCGCCTCGGGCCTCACCTGCGGCAGCGCCTCCGAATCGAGGAATACCGAATAGCCCAGCCCGGCAAGCTCGGAACGGGTCCGCTCGACAAGCTCGCCATCCTCCGATGAATGAGAGAGAAATATGTCGTAAGCCATTGCAGCACTCCTCAAGCGGATAACCGGGTCGCAACTCGCGCCGCTCACGCCCGCGCGCGTCACTATGCAATCAAGATGCGCAGCCGACCTGTGTCAAGGGGAATCGTGGCAGCGCCCAGAGCGCCCGCTGCCAGGCGCCGCAGGTGCAAGCCCCCACCTCGCCCGCCATGCGATCCGCGCTATCCGGTCACCGCGAGAAAACCTATCATGCAAAAGAGAAAACGCCACCAGGAGCCCGGAACATGCGGGATAGCCCACCCCGTGTATTCATCAGCTACGCACAGGAAAGCGACGAGCATTCCGCCTGGGTATTGGCGCTTGCGCACAAGCTCGCCGCCTGGGGCATCGAGCCGGTCATCGACCGCTTCTGCGACTGGCCCGAGCGCGGCTGGCGCACGTGGATGAGCGAGCGGATCGAAGCGGCCGACTGGGTGCTGGTGATATGCACGGCGGAGTATCTGCAGCGCTTCGAAGGCAAGGCGCCGGCCGATACCGGCCGCGGCGTGCGCTGGGAATCCCAGCACATCACCCAGAAGCTCTATGACCACAAGTTCAGCAACAAGCATTTCGTGCCGGTGCTGCCGCCCGGCGAGGACGAGGCCAGCATTCCCTTGCCGCTCAAGGACTACCGCACGTTTCGCCTCGATGACGAATACGAGGACCTCTACCGGCTGCTTACCGGCCAGCCGGCAACGCCGGCACCCGTTACTGGCACGCTGCGCCGGCTGCCGCCGCTGGCGGTGCCTGCACTCAACGAAGACG
The DNA here is from genome assembly GCA_024235595.1 of Zoogloeaceae bacterium. Classification (GTDB taxonomy): domain Bacteria; phylum Pseudomonadota; class Gammaproteobacteria; order Burkholderiales; family Rhodocyclaceae; genus Cognatazoarcus. The sequence goes on from JACKMC010000004.1 coordinate 167,503, forward strand.
CAGCACCACCCGCCGCAGGGCAACCCGCTGCCCGCATCCCCAACCCCTACCCCGGCCTGGCGGCCTTCACGCCGGAACAGCACGCCTTCTTCTTCGGCCGCGAGGCCGACACCGCGCGGGTGCTTGCCAGGCTGGAGCAGACCGGCTTCGTCAGCGTGGTCGGCGGCTCGGGCACCGGCAAGTCCTCGCTGGTGGCCGCCGGCGTGGTGCCGGCGCTGCTCGCGACCACGCCGGGCGCCGACTACCTGCGCTTCAAGCCGCAGGCCGATCCGCTGCGCCAGATGGCCGAGGCGATCGACCGCAAGCTGCCCGAGGAGAAGCTCTCGCTCGGCAAGCCGCGTGCGCAGCGTCTGCGCGAGACCCTCGAGGCCAACCCCAGCCAGACTATCGGCAATGAACTGACCCAGCTCGGCCAGCCGCTGCTGCTCTTCTGCGACCAGTTCGAGGAGCTGTTCACCCAGAGCCCGCCGGAGCGCGCCACCAGCTTCCGCGGCCTCATCGACGCCATCCGCCAGGGCAAGGGTCTGAAGCTGGTGCTGACGCTGCGCAGCGAGTTCATGCCGCAACTCATGGAGTGGCTGGGCAGCGAAGCTTTCGAAGCCTCGCTGCTCGTACTCGACCCGATCAGGGACGACGGGCGGCTGCGCAAGATCATCGAGGGCCCGGCCGACGAAGCCGGCGTCGCGGTGCAGCCCGAACTGCTGGCGGCGCTCTTGTCCGCCGCGCGGGAAATGGCGGGCGCGCTGCCGCTGCTGGCGCTGACGCTGGAGAAGCTGTTTGCCGCAGGCAGGGATCAAAGCGGCCTCACGCTCGACGCTTACCGCGCCATGGGCGGCCTCAGGCGCATCGTCGAAACGGCCGCCGCGCCGATCGACCAGGCCATCGACGCCGACCCGGCGCTGCAGGCCGCCAGCGACAGGCTGTTCGCCGAGCTGGCCACGGTCATCGACGAGCTGCCCACCCGGCGAACCGCGCTCAGCGCCCCGCTGCGTACCGACCCCACTGCGGCTTCGCTGCTCGACGCGCTGCGCAGCCAGGGCTTCCTCACCGATCCCGACCCCGAGCATGTGGAGCTGGCCCACGAGACCCTGCTGCTGCACTGGCCGCGTCTGCAGCAATGGTGCGAACGCTATGGCGAAAAGCTCGCCATTCGCCGCCAGGCCGAGCACGCTGCGGCCGAATGGGCACGGGCCAGTTTCAACGCCCGACCCGGCTCGGGCCCTGCCCCTGGGCACTACCTGCAATGGGGCTGGGAGCGCCAGCGGGCAGCGCTGCAGGCAATGCTGGCCCTGAAACAGCTCGACCCCGAAGCGGATGGAGATTTTACCGACCCCGGCATCCACGCCTGGCGCGCCCTCGAGCCCCATCTCGAGGAACGCCTCAAGCGCTTCCTGCAGCCCGAGCCGCTGCGCATGCTCGACGAACTCGCGCGTGACGACACCCCCCACACGCGCCGCGAAGACATCGGCCGGCGGCTCGACCAGATCCGCGATCCGCGGCGCGGCGTCTGGGTCGACGCCGATGGGATTCCGGACATTGAATGGATCGACATTCCGGCAGGTTCGGTCACGCTCGAGACCGACGTGCACGAGACCTTCGCCGTCGCGCCGTTTCGCATCGCGCGCTACCCGGTCACCTGGCATCAATATCTTGCGTTCGTGCAGGCCAAGGACGGCTTCAATGACCCGGAAAACTGGACCGGCCTGGGAGAGCGCCCCGAAGCGCCGGGCGAAACCCTGTGGGGATTCATGAACCACCCGGCGATCAACGTCTCGTGGTACGACGCGATGGCCTTCTGCCGCTGGCTCGGCCGCCGACTGGCGCTCGGCGATGGCGAACAGATCCGGCTACCCACGGAATGGGAGTGGCAGTGGGTCGCCCAGGGTGGTGGCGCCGCCCGGGAATACCCATGGGGCGCCGAGTGGAACCCGGCCCGCGCGAATGCGAATGAGGCCGGCATCGGCAGGACCACGGCGGTGGGCATGTATCCGCTCGGTGTGCCGACGCCCTGGCCGGTGCTGGACCTGGCAGGCAATGTCTGGGAATGGTGCCTCAACGAATACGAACAGCCGGATCGGACCGGGCTCGATGGCGAGGCGTCCCGGGTGCTGCGCGGCGGGTCGTGGTACAACGTTCCGGGGGACTGCCGCGCCGCCTACCGCGACCTCCTCCCGCCCGGCTTCCGTCTCAACCACATCGGCTTTCGGGTGTGTCGTGGTTCCCCCATCGAACTGCTGGCCACGGCACCGCTGAACACTGGGCCGCCGCAGCGCTGATCCACTGGGCGCCGCGCAGCGGCGCCGCAGATTTTTTTGCGCCCGCCCCGGCGCGCGACCATACTGCATTCGCAGGCTTCGGCCTGCGGGGCGGCCTGAGACCGGTCCCGGGTGCTGCGCGGCGGGTCGTGGAACAACAATCCGAGGAACTGCCGCGCCGCCAACCGCAACAACAACCCGCCCGACAACCGTAACAACAACATCGGCTTTCGGGTGTGTCGTGGTTCCCACATCGTCAGCGCCCCGGTAGCGCGGGTAGGTTCCCACGCCGAACAACGGAATTGCCGGCCGACCACGGTTTGCCGGCCGAGGCCGGGGGGTGGATCGATGGCGCAGGCCAGTCCCGTCCGCACGGGCGTCGAGCCCGTCGGGCGCATAGCAAAACCGGGCGCCACCTGGATTCGCTCCCGTGGCGCCCACCCCGTTTATGACACGCTCTGCCTGATCCAGCCGCCCAGCAACTTGCCGACCTCCGCCACCAGTGCGCTGACGTGGGCATACTGGCCATCGCTGAGCCAAGCCCAGCGGTGCGCCAGACGCAAGTACAGGCGCAGCCGGTCGAGCGCACTGTCGGCTGCTTCCAGCGCAATGAGCCGCCGGGCGCCGCGTGCGCTGCGGGCGGCAAACACCGCCTCCTGGCAATCCAGCGCAGCGTTCATCATGCGCAGCGTCACCGTGCTGCGGTATGGCCGGGGAAATGATTCCGCCTTTGGGAGCAGCCAGGCCAGCAGGTCGAACAAGCGCGTCATCAAGAGCAGCTCCTGTGCCATTGGCCCCTCCCTTGCATAGTCCGGCTTTCGAGGATATGTGCAGTTGGGCAAGCCTGCTGCGCGCCTTCCAGCGCGCGTCGTGCGGCAAACGCCGCCGCCCCGCGGTGGCGGCCTTCGACCACCGGCATGCCGACCGCCTGCTCGAGTTGCAGCGCGAGCTGCTGCTCGGCGAATACCGGCCGGGGCCCTACACCCATTTCGTGATCCACGAGCCCAAGCGCCGCCGCATCAGCGCTGCCCGCTTTCGCGACCGTATCGTCCATCACGCACTTTGCGCCACCATCGAAGCACGATTCGAACGGGTCTTCATTCCGGACAGCTACGCCAACCGCCTCGGCAAGGGCACCCATCGCGCCGTCGCGCGCCTGCAGCACTTCTCGCGGCAATACCCTTACGTGCTGCGCGCCGATATCCGCCAGCACTTTGCCTCGATCGACCACGCGATCCTGCTCAAGGGACTGCGCCGCAAGATTCCCGAGCCCGACATCATGGCGCTGGTCGGCGCGATCCTCGACGGCGGTGCCGACGCCCTCAACGACGAATACGACATGGTCTGGTTTGCGGACGACGATCTGCTCGCCGCCTGCCGCCCGCGCGGACTGCCTATCGGCAATCTGAGCTCGCAGTTCTGGTCCAACTGCTACCTCCACCCCTTCGACCTCTTCGTGAAGCGCGAGCTGGGCTGCCGCGCCTACCTGCGCTACGTGGATGATTTTGCACTCTTCGCACACGACAAGGCCACGCTGTGGCGGTGGAAGACAGCCATCCGGGAACGCCTCGCGGACTTGCGCCTGACCATGCACGAGCGCAGCACCCAGGTGAGCCCCACCGCCGCCGGCACCCCATGGCTGGGCATGCTGGTGTTTCCGGATCATCGCCGCCTCAAGGCGCGCAAGGTTCGACATGCCAGCCGCCACTTTCGTGCGCGCTACGAGGCCTACCAGAGCGGCGAGATCTCGTTCGGAGAATTCGACGCCTCGGTGCGCGGCTGGATCGCCCATGCGGCGCACGCCGACAGCTGGGGCCTGCGCCGCCACATGCTGGCGCCATTCGTGCTCCGGCCAGGGGACACGCCAGTCCGGCGCTGGCGTCGGACGAAATGATGGAGGCAATTCGGGCCAGGGAAAAATGAATTGCGGCGCCGCTGCGCGGCGCCCAGGGGTCAGCGCTGCAGCGGTCCAGCGTCCAGCGGCGCCGTGGCCAGCGGTTCGATGGGGGAACCACGACACACCCGAAAGCCGATGCCGTAGTTACGGACGCCGGGCGGGAGGCCGTTGCGGTAGGCGGCGCGGCAGCTCCCCGGACCGCTGAGCCACGACCCGCCGCGCAGCACCCGGGACCCTCCGGCCGGCGGCCCGACCGGATCAGTAACATCCGCCTCTTGGTAAGAGGCGTACCAGTCTTCCGTCCACTCGAATACGTTGCCCAGCATGTCCTGCAGGCCCCAAGGGTTTGCCCGCGACGTGCCGCTGCCGATCGGAAGAGTTCGGTCACCACCACCGCAGACCGCCTTGCCGCGATCGAAGTCCCGACCCCACCAATATGCGGTGTCGGTATTCGCCCGCGCAGCAAATTCCCACTCGGCCTCGGTCGGCAGGCGGACCACCTCGTCGCCACGCAGACCGAGCCGGTGGCTGAGCCAGGCCGCATAGGCCTTGGCATCGTCCCAACTCACGTTGATGACCGGCCTGTCCTCCCGCCCCCCAGCGTCCGGTGGATAGTCGATGTCCTCGCCCTTGCCCTTGCGTTTCATGTCCCACACGTAATAGTCGTACTCGACAAAGCTCACCTCATACCTGCCCAGGGCGTAAGGCCGGGTGAGCGTTACCCGGTGAGCACGATCGGTCTCGGTACAGGAAGCACCTTCGACGTCGTCCCGCCCGGGCTTGCAGCCCATCGTGAAGGAGCGCGGCGCAATGTCGACGAATTCGGGCACAGGCCCGCGGCCCAGACGCCATAGCGCGTGATGCACCGCGTAGCTTAGCGGGAACTTAGTCTGATCTTCATTCCGTGCTATCCACCACAGCCCTTCAAGCAGCACCCCAACGCAGCCCAGCAGTACCAGCAGCAGGCCACCCTCGATCGCGGCGACGCGGCCGCTCCAGCGCAGGAAGCGCGCCTCCAGGCTGCCGCGGGCCAGCGGCAGCCGCCGGAAGCGCACCAATTCCCCCCAGCCGGCGCGGTTCTGCCAGCGGCCGAATCCGCCGCTGTCGCGCCAGCGCCTGGCCTGCAGCGCAAGCTGCTGGCGCTGCAGGTCGCGGTCGCGGTTGGCCTCGATGTAGTCGTGCAGCGCAGGCCAGTAGGGGAGCGGTTTGCCGGTCTGCGCATCCTTGCCGCGGGTGCGGATCAGGGTTTCGTGGATCAGGTCCAGCTCCTGGTCCGCAGTGACGGTGACCAGCCGCAGCACGCCGCTGCCGCCCGGCGCGTCGGCCCGGCGCTCGCCGGAGAGCAGTTGCACGATGCGCTCCCCAACTTTGTCGTCGCCCGCGCCAGCCACCATCACCGCCCCGTCCCGGCTGATACGCTGGCGCGTGTGGCGCCCCTCGTCGTTGATGCGGGTCAGGCCCAGCAGCAACTCCAGCGCGCCCTTGCGCGCCTTGGCGCCGAGCTCGCGTTCGATGCGTGCCAGCAGCGCGTCGGCCTGGCTGCTGAGCATGCCGGCGAGGCCGCCGGCGTCATGCAGGTACTGACCGGACAGCCGGTCCCCGGCCCGCTTGTTCCACAGCACGAACAGCGCGTTCTCCACCAGCGGCAGCGCGCCGGCTTCGTCGTGGGCCTGGTCGAGCAGCGGCACCAGCACCTCATCGACATTGAGCCCGGCAAGTCGCGCCGGCTGCTCGATGCAGTCGCGCAGCCCCCTCGCCGAGATGGTCGGCAGGAAGTAGCGCCGGCAGTGGCTGTTGTAGATGGCCTGCAGGCGCGGCAGCGCCTCGAAGCGGTCGAGAAAATCGGCGCGCACCGTGCTGACGGCGAACAGCGGGCAGTCCGGGTCCTGCAGCGCATGGGCCAGCAGCGCGTCGAAGCGCTGGCGGGGCTGCTCCTCGGCGAGGGTGAACAACTCCTCGAACTGGTCGACTACCAGCAGGAAGGCGACGCCGTCCTGCTTGCGGGTGCGCAGCCAGTCGGACAGCGCGTGATCGCCGGGCGCCGCGAGGCGCTCGCGCAGCTCCGCCATCTCGCCGCCCAAGGCCTGCGCCAGCTTTTCGGCCAGCATCGCCAGCGGATCCCGGCCCGGCATCATCGGGCCGATGAGGGTCCAGAGTTCGAAGCCGGTGCGCGCCCACAATGCCCCCTGCTCGATCATTGGCAGCATGCCGGCCTGTACCAGAGAAGATTTGCCGTTGCCGCTGTTGCCCTCGATCTGCAGCCAGCGGCGATACTGCCCGCCAGCCGCCAGCGACAGGTTTTCCGGGTCGCCCTCTTGCTGGTCGCCGAGGCAGGCCAGCGCCTCGAGCGTCTCGGCGCGGCGGCCGAAGAACAGCCGGGCGTCCTTGCGGCCGAAAGCGTTCAGACCGAGGAAGGGGCAGCCCTCGAATGGCGCCGACGGATGAAACCGGCTGACGCCGGCGCGCAGATCGTCGATGACTTGCTGCGGCAGCGGTTCGACGGCCGACCAGCCGGTGGCCTGGAACAGCGCCAGAAACGGCGGCAGCGCCTCGGGCGCGGTGTCGCCCAGCAGCAGCGGAAAGATCGGCAGGCGCTCGCCATCGCGCTGCGGCGACAGATGCCGCACCAGCGCCACCTCGACCTCTGCCCCGACCCAGCGGCGCACGCCGTCGCGGCCGACCAGCACCACAAAGGCCGCACAACCCGCCACCGCCTGCTGCAAGCGCGTCAGCCAGCGTTCGCCACCGCGAATCGAGGCATCGTCCTTGAAGACCTCGAAGCCAGCCTGCTCGAGCGCGGCGCGCAGCACATCGGCCGCGGCGAGATCGGTGCGGCTGTAGCTGAGGAAGATCTGCTTCGAGGTGGGTTGCGTCATCTGTGTGTTTGCATCGGTGGGCTCGGTTGTTTGGCAAAACGGCGCCGCTGCGCGGCGCCCAGTGGTCAGCTTTTCGGCGGTCCAGTGTCCGGCGGCTCGATGGGCGAACCACGACACACCCGAAAGCCGATGTTGGAGTCACGGAAGTCGGGCGGGAAGAAGAAGCTGCGGTCGGCGGCGCGGCAGCTCCACGGATAGTCGTACCACGACCCGCCGCGCAGCATCCGGGAATCAACCGCTTCAGACTCCCACGCAGAACCGCCCTGCGGTGCGCCATCGTAGCTTTCATGCCACGCGTCCTGACACCATTCCCAGACATTCCCGTGCATGTCATACAGGCCAAAGGCGTTGGGCGGGAATGAGCCCACCGGTATCGTTTGTTCGCGATACTCGCCCTCGGCTGAGCCGTTGTAGCTGTAGTTGCCGTCAAAATTGGCCTGCTCAGTGCTCAAGCGCGCACCGAAATGAAACGGCGTGGTCGTTCCGGCCCTGCACGCATATTCCCACTCTGCCTCGCTTGGCAGGCGATAGGACTTGCCGCTCTGTCGGGTAAGCCAGGCGCAGTAGGCCCGGGCATCGTCCCAACTTACATTGATCACCGGGCGGCTGGCGCGGCCCCATCCCTCGTCTTCGGGAAGGGCCGCGCCGGTGGCGGCGGCGAAGCGGTCATAGTCGTCGAAGGTCACCGCATGTACGCCCATTGCAAAGGGCCGTGCAATACGGACTGGGTGCTGCGGCCCCTCGTCCGCAGCACCCTCGGGCTCATCCGGCGGCGAGCCCATCAGGAAGCTGCCGGCCGGAATCACCACCATCAGCGGCCCCTCGCCGCCGTCCCTGAGTCGGTCGCGGAAGGTCGTCCCGGGCCGCGGAAATTCGGGCACCGGCTCCGGCATGGCTGGAGGCGAGGCCTGCGCTGGCCCGGTGTCGCCGAGTTGCGAGGTCAAGGCCTCGATGAGTTGGCTGAAGCCCGGATGCCCGTCCTCGCCACCCCAGTCCACCAGATCGGCGGTCTGGATGCGACCGAAGCCGTAGGGATATTCCACCCGCTCGATGAAAACCGGAAAGAGGATGTCCTTGCGTTTGCCATACTCGGCCTCTTCGAGGACGAAATCGCTGTCGCGCGAGACGGCCGACCACAGCACCACCACCGCACGGGCTGCGTGCAGCTCCCGCTCGATCTCCTTGTGCCAGCGGCGACCGATGTGGGTGTTCACATCCTGGAAAACCGACCAGCCCACGGCGCGCAGCCGCCCGACCAGCTTGTCGGCGGTCTCGCGGTCGCTGCGCGAATAGCAGATGAAGATGTCGTGCGGCATCGATCCCCTCTCTGGTCGCCCGTGATTGCGGCTGGATGCGGCCCACCACGCTGCCTATACTCACAGCATTATGGACCACGCCGCAGTGCTTGCGGAATGCGGTGTCTCACCGGAGGCGGCCCCGATGTTTCGAATCCTCAGCCTCGATGGCGGCGGCATCAAGGGCGCGTTCACGGCCTCGGTGCTGGCCGCGCTGGAAGAGGACACGGGCTGCGCGGCGGTCGATCACTTCGACCTCATCACCGGCACATCGACCGGCGGCATCATTGCCATCGGCCTGGGGCTGGGCCTCCCGGCGCGGACGATCTGTGATTTCTACGAGCGCGAGGGGCCGACGATCTTTCCGGGCACCAGCCTGGTGCAGCGGGTGGAAGGCAGACTGCGGCAGCTTTTCGGGCCGAAGCACTCGCACGAGGTGCTCAGGGCGGCGCTTGGCAAGGTCCTGGGCAAGCGCCGTTTCGGTGAATCGAAATGCCGGCTGGTGATCCCCACCTATGACGCGATCGGCGGCCGCGTCTTCCTCATGAAGACGGCCCACCACGAGCGCTTTCGCTACGACATCGAGGCGCCTGCGGTGGACGTGGCCCTTGCCACCTCGGCCGCACCCACCTACTTCGCCGCCGCGCCGTTTCCGGACCACGCGAATGCCAGCTACGTTGACGGCGGCGTGTGGGCGAACTGCCCGGTGATGGTCGGCATCACCGAGGCGGTAGCCTTTCTCGGTGCAAAGCTCGAAGAGATCGACGTGCTGAGCATCGGCACCACCTCCACGCCGTTCAACATCGCAGAGCACGCCGGCTCCGGCATCGCGCAGTGGAACGCCGGGCTGGTCGAATTGATGTTCGAGGCCCAGGTGCAGAGCGCCGTGGCGCAGGCAGGGCTGCTGCTGGGCGGGCGGCTGCATCGCATCAACGTCACCGCGAGGGAGGGTGAGTTTTCGCTCGACAAGGCCGATGTGGAGACGATTCGCCGCCTGGTGACGCTGGGCCGTGGCGAGGCGGTGAAGAAGGCGAACCTCGAGGTCGTCGCTTCGCGATTCCTCAACAAGCAAGCTGCGCCGGCATTCGTGCCGGCCCGCGCGCTGCGCTCATGAGAGCCACCCTGATGCGATGCGCCGCCTGTGAGGGAAAGCATGCTCAGCCGGCGAACCCTTCGGTGTCCGGTATCGCCATGTTCGAGCGTACGTCCAGCTTCAAAGCCCGATCTGGGTACCGGCCTTTGCCGGTACGACGGCGGGGGCAGCCGCACCGCTGGGCCCTACCTCAATCGCCGGCCATTGCGCCGCCGGCCGGAGTCCAGGGCCTCGCCCGGGCGTGTAGCGACCGCCGCGGCGGCCACCACCCGTCGACTGCCAGGGCGATCGCGTGGGAAGTGCCGCTGGATCTTCGGCCTGAACGAAGCACCACCCTCTATCCGGAAATCCTGCGATGCCCACGGTGATGCCAACGATTCCCGAAGTCTTCGTCATCTGGCACCCGGCCTGCCCGTTTGGCGAGACATTGGCGCGCCGCATTTATCAATGGCTTCGGCCGGGGAACGGCCTTGGGCCCGAGGTTTTCTATCGCAGCCTGCCTGCGCCGGAGGCACCGCCCGGCGGGCTGCCTCCGCCGTTGCCGGGAGAGCATCGTCCGGGCGGGCCGCCCGCACCCGCTGCGCCCGCCGGGTCGCAACCGCGACGCCTGCAGATCGCGATATTGCTGATCGACGACAACATGATCGCCGATGCGGGCTGGCGACACTGGCTCAATACGCTGGTGCTGACCCCCGGCACCGGCACGCGGGAGCTGTTGCCGGTGGCGCTGGACTCTACCGCCTACAACGTGCCGGAGCGGCTGCGGGATCTGAACTTCCTGCGCCCGACGGGCGACCCGAAGGCGGACCTCGAAGGCGTCGCACGTTCGCTCTTGAAGCAACTCACCGAAACACTGAACCGGCTGCTGCTCAGCCGCTCCGCAGCGCACGCCGGCGTTGCTGGCGACGCGCCGAAGCTGACCATCTTTCTGAGCCACGCCAAGGCGGACGGCGTACACCCGGCGCTGAGGATACGCGACTACATCTACGGCAAGACGCAGCTTGCCGCTTTCTACGACGAGAACGACATACCCTACGGCTCCGGATTCAGCCGCGTTCTGGAGGGTGCGCTGCAAGGCGCCGATACCGCTGCGCTGATCGCCGTGCGCAGCACGCGCTACGCATCCCGACCATGGTGCCGACGCGAGATTTCCCTGTTTCGCAGACCACGCCAGGAGGCGCCGGGCGTGGGGCTCGCCGGGCGCTGGCAGTTGAGCCCGGTGGTGGTGGTCGATGCGCTCGAATCCGGCGCCCACTCGGGCGGGATACCGGAATTCGGGAATGCGCCGCTGATCCGCTGGTCTGATGAGGTAGCCGACCAGGAGGAGCACATTGTCACCACCGTCCTGCGGGATGCATTGCTGGCCGCGTTTCATCGAGGCCTGGGCAGGACCATGCCGGACGAAGCCGATTGCGTGATCCTCAACTGGGTGCCGGATCCGACCACCTTGCTGCACATCCCCCGGATCAGAAGCGCTACCGAGCAACTGCGGGTGTTCTATCCCGGCCGGGGACTGACCGGACTGGAGCTCGAGATCCTCGACGAGTCTTTTCCGCAACTTACATTCCGAAGTTTCGACCAGGCTGAATCATGAATACCGCCAAGTATCGCTCCAGCAGATCCACCACCGAGGCACCCCTGATCGGGCTGTCGATTTCCTACCAGCGCGACCACCTGCTGGCACGTGGCCTGGGGCTCGAGCATCTGCGTGAGCTGCTGATCCGCCTGGCCCGCCCGCTGCTGCGCCAGGGCACCAATCTTGCCTACGGGGGCCACTGGAAGGAGGCCGAGGACAATTTCACTTTCGACCTGCTGCGGCTGATCAGCGCCGAACAGCAGGACAGCGAATTCGCCGCCGAGCCCGAACAGCGCATTGGCCGGCTCTACAACCATTGCCCGTGGCCGAGCTACCTGGAGATCACGCCCCACATCGAAGCCCAATGGATCAATTGCTGCCGCATTGTCCGTATCGACCAGCAACAGGCGGGCATTCCCGAACCCGATCGCTCGCCCGACAGCGCCGGGTCCGACGACCCGGCCCGGCGGCTGCTGAACATCGCGCTGACCTTGAGCGCGATGCGAAGGATCGCCGCGCAGGGTAGCGAAATCACCATCCCCGACCGACCGCGCCCCGAGCGGGTGCCGCCGATCGCCGCGCGGGTGATTCTCGGCGGCAAGGTCCAGGGCTATACCGGTTTTCTGCCGGGCATTTTCGAAGAGGCACTGGTCACGCTCGAATCGGGCGCGCCACTCTATCCGTTGGGGGGCTTCGGCGGCGCCGCCGAAGTGCTGTGCCAGGCGCTGCTCGCACCGGCCGGCGCGCGGCCGGAGGAATTGACCGCCGAATGGCAGCGCAAGGCCACGCCCAAACTCGCCGAATTGCAGCAGGCCAGCGCACAATTCGGCCTCCCGCCGAAGGCCCGAGCCACCGAGCAAGCCCTCGACGACCTGCATGCGCGCCTCGCGGCGGCTCGCGCGAACATCTCCGGTGCACTGCACACCCATCTCGACGAGCAGGAAACCCGCGAACTACTGCAGACCCGGGACATGCGGCGGGCGGTTCAACTGGTCGGCAAGGGCTTGAGAAACGGCTTTGGGCTGGAGGACCTGCCGGCGTGAATCCGCCCAGCCACCTCAGTTTTCCGCAAGCGGCTCTCTGCCGCGCTTGACGCTTCGCGGCAAGCCACTGGGGACCAAAGAAGGCAAGGCTTCGTACCTTCTGCCGCGCTTGCTTTGAGTGTTGAATTCAGGTGGCAGACAAGCAACAGGCCACATTCTTCAAGTCGTTGATTTGACTTCAGAATACGGCCTCAGGCGGTGCTGGCGGAGAGGGCGGGATTCGAACCCGCGTTGGGATATTATCCCAAACACGCTTTCCAGGCGTGCGACTTAAACCGCTCATCCACCTCTCCGTGCGAGGCGCGGATTATAGCAAACCCGTTCAGGAATGAAACCCTTTCTTTGGCTCCCCGCAGGCGATGCGGTGCCCTGCGGGCCTCAGTCTGCTTCGTGTTCGGGCGCGGGCATGTTCGGGAAGCGCATGTAGTCGACCAGGTCCTGCACCGACTTTGGTGGCGCCGGGGTCAACAGGCTAACCAGGATGATCGTCAGGAACCCGACGGGCACGCCGAAGGCGCCTGCGGATATCGGGTTGATCGAGAACCAGGCGTTCTCCATCGACCCACCGAGGAAGGGGTGGGTGCGTGCGACGTACAGGATCGTTACGGTGAATCCTGCGAGCATGCCCGCTATCGCTCCCCATTTGTTCGCGCGCTTCCAGAAGATTCCCAGCACCAGCGCGGGAAAGAAAGCCGAGGCGGCGATCGAAAATGCCAGTCCGACCATGAAGAGGATGTTGTCCGGCCGCAAGGACGCCACCCAGGCGGCGACCATCGAGACGATCAGCAGTTGCGATTTCGCGACCACGAGGCGGCGCTGTGTCGACGCGTAGGGGTTCACCATCTTGTAGTAGAGATCGTGCGACAGCGCGTTTGAAATCGTGAGCAGCAGTCCGTCTGCGGTCGACAGGGCTGCCGCGAGCCCCCCCGCTGCCACCAGCCCGGACACGACGTAGGGCAGCCCGGCGATCTCCGGCGTGGCAAGCACGATCACATCGGTATTGAGGCTCAGTTCGGCAAGCTGCAGCAGTCCATCGCCGTTGATATCCTCGATCTTGACCAGCCCGACCTTGCCCCAGTAGGCGACCCAGGCCGGCAGCGTGGAGATGTTCGATCCGATGAGATTGGAATAGACCTCCCACTTGGCGAACACGGCGTAGGCCGGCGCGGTGACATAGAGCAGGAAGATGAAGAACAACGACCAGAAAACCGAGCGGCGCGCTTCGCGCACGCCAGGCGTAGTGTAGTAGCGCGTCAGCAGGTGCGGCAGGGCTGCGGTGCCCATCATCAGCACGAACGCGAGCGCGATGAAGTTGTTCCGCGACACGTTCGACGCTTCCGGCGTTGCGCCGGGGAAAGCTTCGGCATGGCGATACGGGATGGTGGATTTCTGAAGGCTCTCCTGGCGCGTCAGCTCCCACTTCACGCGGGCCTCTTCCTCGGTTTTCGGCGCATCGCGCAGCGCACGCTCGGCCCCGGCGACCTCGCGCGCGGAGGCGCCTCCGAGGCGCAGGGTGTTCAATTCCTCGACCAGCGAGTGCCGCTCGACGTCGAGCGACAGCGGCAGGTTGGCGATCTTTTGCGCGTATTCCTGGGCACGGAACCGGTACTGCGTGCGCGCGCTGACTTCACGCGGATCGCTGAACAGCTCGAGCTCCTTTTCGCCGAGCTGTTTCAGCACGATCCCATAGGATGCCTGCGGCACCGGTACCTGCGTGATCTTGTACGACAGGATCACCACCGGCACCATGTAGGCGAAGATGAGGATCACGTATTGCGCAACCTGGGTCCAGGTCACCGCTCGCATGCCACCCAGGAACGAGCACACCAGGATTCCCGCCAGGCCGACAAAGAGACCGATCTCGAACTCGACCCCGACAAAGCGGCTGGTGATGAGACCCACGCCGTAGATCTGGGCGACGACATAGACGAAGCTGGTGAGAATCGTCGCTCCGACCGCCACCGTGCGCGCGAAATTGCCCTCGTAGCGGGCGCCGAAGAAGTCCGGGATGGTGTAGCGACCGAACTTGCGAAGATAGGGAGCAAGCAGCAGCGCGACGAGGACGTAGCCGCCGGTCCACCCGGTGACGAAGGCGAGGCCTTCGAAGCCACTGTAGTAGAGCGTGCCGGCAAGGCCGATGAAGGATGCGGCGCTCATCCAGTCCGCCGCCACGGCCATGCCATTGAACACCGCAGGAACGCGCCGCCCCGCAACGTAGTATTCGGACACGTCGGCGGTTCGGCTCGTCACCCCGATGCCCGCATAGATGGCGATCGTCGCGAACAGAAAAACGTGCCCGATGACTCTCTGCGACAGGCCGAAGGATTCGCCCACGGCCAGAAGTGAGACGAAGCCGATGAAGCCCGCGGTATAGATCAGGTAATTGCGGCGCAGGCGGCTTTCGAACGGACTCATCTGCGGACTACACGCTCAGGATTTGCACTGCGCGTCAGGATACACGCTCTGTCATCGGATTCGCGCACCAGCAGGCCCGATGCGCGAATCCGTCGCCATCACGTTCAGTACTTGATTCGGGCGTAGTAGGTTTTTTCGGCCGCCTCGCGGGCCTCACGCATGGTGCGAATGCCCTTCTCCGCAAGCAGCGGGATGATCTTCAGGAACACCTCTCCGGTGACGATCGCATCGCCCAGCGCGGTATGCCGGCCGATGATGTGCACCCCCATGCGCTCGGCGATGGCCTCGAGGCGATGGGATTCCTGGTTGGGATGGATGACTGCCGAGAGCAGCAGGGTGTCGAGCACCGGCTGGTCGAACTTGAGGCCCGTCGCGGCTTCCTTCAGTTGCAGGAATCGCATGTCGAACGCGGCGTTGTGTGCCACCAGCACCGTATCGGCCGCGAAGGCGTGGAAGGCCGGGAGCACTTCACCGATCTTTGGCTGGCCAACCAGCATCTCCGCGGTGATACCGTGGATCTGCGCAGATTCCGGGGCGAGACGCCGGCAGGGATCGACGAGCTGCTCGAACGACTCGCTGCGGCGCAACTTGCCATTGACGATGCGCGTTGCGCCGATCTGGATGATCTCGTCGCCTTCGGAGGGGTTGAGACCTGTGGTTTCGGTATCGAAGATCGTAAACGTCAGCTCGGTAAGCAGGCGGTCGTCGAGCGCATGTCCCTTTTCGGAAACCGAGAACAGATCGAAGTCGTAGTACTCGGGTCGGCTCTCGCCGCGCAGATAGGTCTCGGCTTCGTTCTCCACCTCTTGCTGGGGCGCCGCCGTTGGCAGCAGGATTCGGAAGAACGCCCGGTGCTTCGTCTTTTCGCGCTCGAGCCAGATTTCGCCGTCGTGGCGCTCGATGACGTCGCGCACGGTAAGGGGACTGCTCTCGTCGCCAATGCGCATCGGCTCGAGTTCCCAGCTCATCACGGTCTCGGAGCTCATCGCCTGGCCCGACCAGATCAGGTCCAGATGCGCCATACGCCCGGCCCCGGTGAGGCGCAGCCGCACCTCGCGAACCCCGAACTCTTCTGCGAGACGGCTGCCCAGATAGGTGACCGCCGTGAGCATCGAAAAGCTGTCGACCCTGACCCACAGGGTCTCATCGACGTCTTCCAATTTCACCGGCACGCCGGCGCGGCTCTCGAGTTGCTTCCGGACTGCCGCGATGAGGTCGGTGGCGAGCATCTCCTCGAGCGGCCAGCGGGTCTTCACGGTATCGGTAAACGCCGTCGCGGCCTCGTCGATGCGCTTGCTCATCGCATTGACTTCGTCCTTGATCACCTTCCTGAAGCGAAGCCGCAGGGCGGGCTCGAGATCGTCGTAGTCGAGCATTTCGGCGGCGGCCCGGACGTTGGCAAGGGCGGCCCTGTTGCCTTCGGTAATACTGTGCAGCAGTTGATCGCGCCGGGTCTCGCTCTCGAAGGTGCGGGTGATGTTGTCCAGCATGAGAATGAAGCCGGTGAGGGCACGTTCGCCCTCCTCCCGGGCATTGAGCACGGGCGCCATCTGCACCCTGAGCAACTGCCCGGCCCGGGTGGTGGTAACGAAATTCGTCACCGGCTGGGCCGCACTCTTGCGCAGGCGGTGCTGCAGGCTCTCGAGCGCATGGACGATGAGATTGCGCTCGAGCACCGTGTAGATGGATCGCCCAAGGCCGATGAGCTCGCCGCCGCCCGCCACCTGGGGCGCATCCGACATTGCCTTGAACTGCAGCTTTGCCCGGTTGTTGTACAGCAGGATGCGACCGTCGAGGTTGCACACCACGACGCTCTGGGTCAGCTCGGACATCAGCGCCGCAAGCCTGTTCTTCTCTTCTTCGATCGACTGCTTGGCTTGCTGGACCCGGAGCTCGACATCCTTGCGAAGCGAGTCGCGCTGGTCGGCAAACGCATTGACGGTGCGCGACAAGGCGCGAAGATCGGCACTGCCGACGGGTTCGAGCCGCTTTGAAGGCTCGGTGGCCAGCATCAGCTGGGCATCTTCGGCCACCTTGCCGGGTACCGCATAGAGTCCGTCGTACAGCGACTTGACGACCATCACCACGACCGAGCAGGCGAGCACCATGGCGGCAACCATGAGACCGCTGCGCGAGGCAAGGATCGGCCGGACGATCGCCTGCTCGAGCTGGTCCAGATCCTGCCAGACGAAATAGGCCGAACCTGCGAGGAGGAGGACGACAAAGAAAACGGAAAGCGCGAGGGCGATGGGCAACCGGGCCTTCGGGCTCATGCGGCAAGCCCCAACAGACCCTTTACCCGCTCGACGAGTTCATGTGTGGAAAACGGCTTGGTCATGTACTCGTCGGCGCCCAGGGCCATCCCCTTGGCGACTTCGGTATCGCGACCCTTGGCAGTGAGCATGAGGATCTTGAGGTCCTGCAGTTCCGGGTTGGAGCGGACCTCCTGGCACACCTCGAATCCGGTCTTGCGCGGCATCATGACATCGAGCAACACCAGATCCGGCTTTTCCTCCAGGATCTTGGCAATCGCCTCTTCGCCATCCGAGGCAATCACCACCTCGAAGCCCTCCCGCTTCATCAGGAACTCCAGCGAGATCACAATGTTGACCTCATCGTCGGCAATCAGGATCTTCTTGGTCATGACCGTCCCCCCTTTGTATGCTTATTTTGAACGCAACTGAAGACTCTGTAACTAGCCACCTGATCGCGCCAGCGGCAATCTGAAGTAGAAAGTCGCGCCCTCTCCCGGGACACTTTCCACCCACATCCGGCCACCGAAATGCTCCACGATCTGACGGCTGATCGGAAGCCCTAGGCCGGTACCCGCGGGCTTGGCCCGCATGTCGCCCACCTGTCTGAACTTCTCGAAGACCGTCGCCTGCTCGTTCGTCAGGATACCGGGTCCATTATCCGCCACTTCCACCGTCAGCGACTCGCCCACGCTCTCGGTCAGGCCGACACGAACATGCCCGCCCGATTTGCCGACGAACTTTGCCGCGTTCGAGAGCAGGTTCATCATCACCTGGATGAGACGATCACGATCGGCCCACAAGGGACTGACCTGCTCCGGCAGCGAAACATCGACCGATATGCCCTTGCCCGCAAACAACTGCCCGGTCGCGTCCACTGCGTTGCGTATCACCTCGACCATGTCCACTTCGGCGTTGTGCCACTCGGCATGGCCGGATTCGATCTTCGCCAGGTCGAGCACCTGGTTGACCAGCCGTGTGAGGCGCTCCGTTTCGGCGACGATGATTCCAAGAAAGCGGCGGCGCTGTTCCAGCTCGATCCTGGGGTCGTCACGCAACATCTCGGAGAATGCCCTGATCGAGGTGAGCGGCGTGCGCAGCTCATGGGTCACCGAGGACATGAAATCGTCCTTCAGCCGGTCGAGTTCCTTCAAGCGCTCGTTGGCGGCCCGCAACTCGCCGGTGGCCGCTTCCAGCGCGCGCGACTTCTCCTCGAGCTGGTGGGAGTAGGCACGAACCTGCGACGCTTCGTCGAGAATGTCCATTACCTCGTCGAGACCGAGCGGCTCCGCTTCGACCGCCGACGACACCACCACGTGCGCCGACGCCCCGCCGATCGCGCCGGCCAGCAGCGTCTCGGAAAAATGCACCAGATCGGCATCCGCCGCCAGCTCCTCGACCTTCGAGACACCCCGGCGTCGCGCGTAGGCCTCGAACGCAGCGACGGCTCGCTCGGCCCCCAGGAAGCGTGTCACCAGCGGCAGGAGCTGCCCGACCCCGACCCCCGGACGCCAGAACACCGCCAGCGAGTTGGGGTCGCGGCTCATCACGTCGACATACATGGAGGCCTGCGAAGCCTCACGTGCGCCGGGCGGGAAGATGAACGAAAACAGCAGGTAGCAGCCGATGTTGAAGAACAGGCTCCAGAACAGCGCATGGCTGATCGGGTCTAGCCCCTCCAGCCCGAGGAACTGCTCGGGGCGCAGCAGCCCGATGGCGAGCGGCCCGAACTCGAGGAAATCGCTGCCGAGCCAGCCCGACTTGGCGAACGAGGGCAGCAACAGGCAATAGATCCAGATCGCGAATCCCGCCGCCAGCCCGGCAAGCGCACCGCTGCGCGAGCCGCCCCGCCAGAACATGCCGCCGAGCATCGCGGGTGCGAACTGCGCCACCGCGGCGAAGCTGATGAGGCCGATACTCACAAGCGCGTAGGCTTCGCCCGCAAGGCGGTAGTAGAGATAGCCGAGCAGCAGGATACCGGCAATCGACCACCGCCTGATCTGCAGGGGAAGGCGGCTCAGGTCCGTCCCTGCTCCCTGCGCCCAGCCCCTGCGCCGCAGCAGCAGCGGCATCACGAGGTCGTTGCAGACCATGGTCGACACCGCGATCGATTCGACGATCACCATCCCCGTGGCGGCCGACAGACCGCCGACGAACACCAGCAGCGCCAGCGCGTCGAGATGGCCGGCCAGGGGCAAGGTGAGCACGAAGGTGTCCGGGTCGACGCCGCTGTCGCCGAAATAGAGCAGGCCGCCGAGGGCGATGGGCAGCACGAACAGGTTGATCAACAGCAGGTAGGCCGGAAAGAGCCACGCCGCGCGCCGCAGATGGCGCTCGTTCACGTTTTCGACCACCGTCATCTGAAACTGGCGCGGCAGGAAAATCACCGACAGCATCGACAACAGCGTAAGCGCGAACCAGCTTCCGTAGCCCATTGCGCCGTCGCCTCCGAGGCGCATCAGGCTGGCGAGCTCGGGCCGCCCGTCGACGCGGCTGAAGATGTCGCCGAAGCCGTCGTACATGACGAAGGTCACATACAGGCCGACGGCCAAGAATGCGCACAGCTTGACGATCGATTCGAAGGCGATGGCGGTGACCATTCCTTCGTGGCGTTCGGTTGCATCCAGGTGCCGGGTGCCGAAGAGGATCGAGAACAGTGCCAGCAGCAGGGCCGTATAGAGCGCGGTATCACTGAGCAGGCCAAGGTGCTCGTCCGGATTGGCAACCAGAAGATTGAAGCTGCTCGCCACCGCCTTGAGTTGCAGGGCGATATAGGGGACGGTACCGACGAGCGCAATCAGCGACACTGCCCCGCCGAGCAACTGGCTCTTGCCGTAGCGCGAGGCGATGAAATCGGCAATCGAGGTGATGCGGTAGGCCTTGCTGATGCGCACCATGCGCAGCAGCACCAGCCAGGCCAGCGCCATGCCCAGGGTGGGGCCGAGGTACACCGGCAGGAACCCGACGCCACTGGAGGCAGCCCGCCCAACGCTGCCATAGTAGGTCCAGGCGGTGCAGTAGACCGCCAGCGAAAGGGAGTAGACCAGCGGCGAATCCGCGATCGAGCGGCCCCGTTCGGCGCAGCGATCGCCAAAATACGCGACGCCGAACAACAGGCCCAGGTAGAGCAGCGCAACCCCGAACAGGATCCCGGCAGAGAGCACCTCAGCGGCCCTCGCTTATCCAGGCAATCGCGGCGATCAGAATCAGCCAGGCGGCGAATACATAGGCATAGAGCAGCGGGATGCCCCATACCGCAACCGGACGATCGAAGATCCCCAGCAGCGGCGTATTGAACAACATGCACCCCAATGCAAACAGCGCCACCAGACGGTGACCGATCGAACGCGTACGCATCTCCTACCCCCAGCCGATGCCAACGAATGATTATAGCGGCCGATTCCATACGCCCAGCTTACAGGCGGGCACGCGACGAATCACCACACACCGCTCCGTGAGGCAGTCCGCCCAGGCCCGAGGTCAGCGAGTCCCGGGACTGTGCGGGCTGGCCACTGCGCGGGCACGATCGCGCTGCGGCGACGAAACGTGAAATGCCGTGCGGGTGCGGTGCGGCAAAGCTGGCGCGGCCCGTCGCAGCGCAGGCTCAAGCGTCGCCGATCCGCAATTCCCTGAAGCCGGTCCGCTCATCGTGGACGCGCCTGAAAACGAGCCCGGGAGCGGACGACAACGCGCAGACGATCTCTACCGTGGTGCGCACCCTGCATCCATAGCCGAGGTGGCCGCCGCGCATCCGTCCGCTTTGGTCGGCCACCGAGGCATGTAGATGCACACCGTCCGGCGAGAGCGTGCCCGACAGCGACACCAGCTCCAGCGGACCGCCCACCAGCGTGGACTCGGGCTGGTCCGCATAGCGCAGCCTGGCCTCGCACAGGCTGCCCACCACCGCCACGACCCACCCTGCTGCATAGTCTTCGCCACCGAGCCGTGCCTCAAGCCCGCGCCGCAGGTCCTCGTCCGGCTCAAGACGCCAGGCAGCATGCCGAACGTTCACGAACCGGGTTCCGCTGCGAGGCTGCGCTCGAGGGCCTCGAGCAGGACCGCTACGGGCTGCGCCCCCGAAATCGCAATCGATCCGTTGAGGATGAAAAACGGCACACCGCTGACACCGAGCGAGCGGACCTTCTCGTCGAGCCCCCTCACCGCATCGATCGCCTCGTCGCCGGCGAGCCAGTCACGCGTGTCATGCATGCCGATCGCCGCTGCGATCGCGTCGAGGGTATCCGGATCGCCGATATTCAAGCCATCCACGAAGTGCGCCCTGAAGAGCTCATCGACCAGGACACCGGTCGACAGCTCCAGTTGCTGCGCGCGATGGATGAGGCGATGGGCAGCGAGGGTGTTGGGGCGCACCGTCATGGCATCGAAGTTGAAGGCGACCCCCGACTGGGCACCCACTTCGGCCAATCGGGCGTGCATCGAATCCACCGCCGCGACCCCGCCGAACTTGCGCTCCAGGAAGGGCCGATAGGGCTCTCCCCCAGGCGGCGTATCCGGGTTCAGGAAGAACGGAAACCAGCGCAGCACCGGCTCGACATCCGGCCGCGCCGACGCAAGCTGCATGAGTGCGTCCTCGAGACGCCGCTTTCCGAGGTAGCACCATGGGCACACCACATCGGAGATCACATCCACTCTAAGCTGGGTGGCCACGCAATCGCTCCTTTACCATCGGCCGGTCGGATCCGGCACGATGCGAGCATAGCAGAGCGCATCACCGACGCGGATCCGCGAGCCTTGGGGAAAACGCCGATGCCGCAGCGCGTCAGGCAGTGATAGTGTGCCGAGCGAATAGCGAAGTGTTTCGAACCGTCCATGAGGCAAGCCATGTACCAGCACATTCTGATCTCCATCGACGACAGTCCGACGTCGGCCAAGGCCCTGGAGAAGGCCATTGAAATCTGCAAGGCGAGCGGCGCCGCCCTGGAGATCGTTCACGCAGTCGATGAATCGATTTTTTCGCACATCCGCGAGACCACGCTCATCGACAAGGGTGCGGCACTCAAGGCGGTCCTGCTCGAGGGCAAGGAGACGCTTGCCAAGGCCGTCAAGGTGGCTTCCGATGCAGGGCTCACTCCGAAGAGCAAGTTGCTCAGTTCGGATTCGTTGCATGCCGCGGACCAGGTCGCCGCCCACGTCGCCAGGAGCGATGCCGACCTGCTGATCGTCGGCTCCCACGGCCGCCGGGGCATCCAGCGGATGCTGCTTGGCAGTGTTGCCGAGAAACTGCTGCGCAAGGTCGAGGTGTCGGTGCTCGTAGTGCGCCACTGCTGAGGGGCTTGCCTGGCGCAAGAGAGCCAAGGCCCCCGCGAGCGGGGGCCTTGGCGTAGATCGCCGCGCCTGACCGCGCTGCGCGCCTACATGCGCTCGATCATCGTGTCGCCGAATTCGGAGCAACTGACCTCGGTCGCGCCTTCCATGAGACGCGCGAAATCATAGGTCACGAGCTTGTCGCCGATGGCCTTCTCCATCGAGCTGATGACCAGATCGGCGGCCTGCGTCCAGCCCATGTGGCGCAGCATCATCTCGGCCGAGAGAATCAGTGATCCCGGATTGACCTTGTCGAGCCCCGCGTATTTCGGAGCGGTGCCGTGGGTCGCCTCGAAGCAGGCGTACTTGTCGGAGATATTGGCGCCCGGCGCGATACCGATGCCGCCGACCTGGGCGGCCAGGGCGTCCGAAATGTAGTCGCCGTTCAGGTTCAGGGTGGTGATCACGTCGTACTCGGCCGGACGCAGCAGGATCTGCTGCAGGAAGGCGTCGGCGATCACGTCCTTGACCACGATCTCGTTGCCGGTCTTCGGGTTCTTGAACTTGCACCACGGCCCACCGTCCATTTCGACCGCGCCGAATTCACGTTTGGCGAGCGCGTAGCTGAAGTCGCGAAAGCCGCCCTCGGTGAATTTCATGATATTGCCCTTGTGGACAATGGTCACGCTCTTGCGGTCGTTGTCGACCGCGTACTGCAGCGCCGCGCGGGTCAGGCGCTCGGTGCCCTCCTTCGATACCGGCTTGATGCCGATTGCCGAGGTCTCGGGGAACCGGATCTTCTTGACACCCATCTCCTCGGTCAGGAACTTGATGACTTTCTTCGCGCCATCGGACTCGGACTGCCACTCGATGCCGGCGTAGATGTCTTCGGTGTTCTCGCGGAAGATCACCATGTCGATAAGCTCGGGACGCTTGAGCGGCGAGGGGACGCCGGAAAAATATCGCACCGGGCGCACGCACTGATAGAGATCGAGCTCCTGGCGCAGGGCGACGTTGAGCGAGCGGATACCGCCACCGACCGGGGTGGTCATGGGCCCCTTGATCGACACCGAATACTCGCGCAGGGCATCGAAGGTCTCCTTGGGAAGCCACTCGTCCGGTCCGTAGACGCGGGTCGATTTCTCGCCCGCATAGACCTCCATCCAGTGGATCTTCTTCTCGCCGCCATAGGCCTTGGCAACCGCGGCGTCGATGACCTTGATCATCACCGGCGTGATGTCGACACCGATGCCGTCGCCTTCGATGAACGGAATAATCGGGTTGTTCGGCGTTGCTTGGCCCGGGACGATCTTCTGACCACCCGCGGGAACCGTGATGTGAGAAGCGCTCATTCCTACTCCCTCGATATGTGTGCATGACAGAGGGCTGACCTGCAGCCCCGCTGAGGCGATGAAAGGCAGCTTTGGCGCCTGCGGCATTTCGTCGCGCCGCTTGGGCGGCGTGGTGGCCGGCAAGGTTCGCCCCAGTGCGGAAATTATCGCCGAATAAGAAATCTTTCGATAGCGCGCGAGCGCACTGCGGCGAGAGACATCCCACGCCTGAAGTATGGCCCGGGAAGCCCCGAATGCTAGTATTTCGAGCACCGCCGGACCGCTTCCAGCTTGGGATGACGGCCGCAAAGATGATCGGATGAGGTAATCCATGGACGTCAGCCGAAGCGAGCAGGGAGTCGCGCAGTCGATTGCCCAGGCGCTCATCGAGGGCTTCAACAAGCACTACCGGATCTTCCGCGAGACCAGCCGGCGGGCCAAGGAGAGCTTCGAGGCCGCAGACTGGCAGGGACAGCTCGCGGCGGTACGGGAGCGGGTGCAGTTCTACGACGACCGCGTCAACGAGACCGGCGATCGCCTGCGCCAGGAGTTCGATGCCGATGCGCTCGACGACGCCACCTGGCAGCGCGTCAAGCTGCAATACATCGGCATGCTCATCAAGCACAAGCAACCCGAACTCGCCGAGACCTTTTTCAATTCGGTGACCACCAAGATCCTTCACCGGAGCTACTTCAACAACGACTACCTGTTTGCGCGGCCGGCCATGTCGACCGAGTTCATCGACTCCTTCCCGCCGGTATACAGCAGCTACTACCCGCAGGACCGCGGCCTGCGCGAGACCATCAAGACGGTGATCGAGGACTTCGACTGGGAGCGTGCATTCGAGGATCTGGATCGCGACGTCGACTTCGTCATGCGTGCCATACGACAGACGCTCGGCGAATGGCCGGTCATGGAAGTGAATTGCCAGATACAGGTGCTCTATTCGGCCTTCTACCGCAACAAGACTGCCTACATCATCGGCAAGGCGATCAACGGGTACCAGGAATACCCCTTCGCGCTCGCCGTCCGACATTCCGAACGCGCCATGCTCTTTGTCGACACCATCCTCTTCGACGCATGGCGGATATCCCTGCTGTTCTCGCTATCGCGTGCCTATTTCCTGGTGGATATGGAGGTGCCCTCGGGCTATGTGCAGTTCCTGCGCAGCATCATGCCGAACAAGCCCCGCAGCGAGCTCTACACCATGCTCGGGCTCGGCAAGCAGGGCAAGACCGGCTTCTTCCGCGACCTCCTCGCCCACCTTCGTCACTCCAACGACCAGTTCATCGTCGCGCCGGGCATCCGCGGATTGGTGATGCTGGTGTTCACGCTGCCTTCGTATCCCTATGTCTTCAAGATCATCAAGGACGTGTTCGGCGCATCGAAGAACATGGACCGGGAAACCGTCAAGCGCAAATACGTGATGGTGAAGCAGGTGGATCGGGTCGGTCGCATGGCGGACACGCTGGAGTTCTCGTACGGCGCCTTGCCGCTGTCGCGCTTTCACCCGGAGCTTTTGCAGGAGATGCGCGAACTTGCGCCCTCCTCCTTCGAGATCGATGGTGAATCGCTGATCATCAAGCATTTCTACATCGAGCGCCGAATGACGCCGCTCAACATCTATCTCGACCACGCCAGCGAGGAGAAGACCGAGCACGCGGTCAGGGAATACGGCAATGCGATCCGCGAACTTGCGATGGCGAACATCTTTCCCGGCGACATGTTGTGGAAGAATTTCGGCGTGACCCGCTATGGCCGGGTGGTGTTCTACGACTACGACGAAATCGAGTACATGACCGACATGAATTTCCGGGCGATTCCGCCGGCGCCCTATGAGGAAATGGAGATGTCGAGCGAGCCCTGGTACAGCGCTGGCCCGATGGACGTATTTCCCGAAGAGTTTGCGACCTTCCTGCTCGGTCAGCCGCGTATCAGAAAGGCGTTTCTGAAACACCACCGGGATCTTCTCGACCCGAGATTCTGGCAGCGCGCCCAGGAGCAGATTCGTGCCGGCCACATCGAGGATTTCTATCCCTATCCCCAGGAACTGCGCTTTTGCAATCAGTTCGGGGGTCCCGACGGGTCGCCCCAGGGGGACGCGGCGAGGCCAGGCTGAAACGCGCCCGGTTACCGGGGACGCGTTTCGCGCCCTCGAGGCCGGGGCGATGATCAGGCCATGCCCGGGTTGCCTTTCATGCCTTTCAGTTGCGGCTGGTTGAGCTTGCGCTGGCTGATCACCTTCTGCGCGCGAAGGTAGCGCGCCACCACATCCCAGACCGGCTCGCCGCCCGCATCGCGCGCCTCTTCCGCGACCGGCGCCCAGCCCGCCACCTTGTAGGTCTTCCCGGGATCGATGGGCTTGCCGCCCAGGCTCATGTTGTCGATACGCTTGCCCATGCCCGCCAAGGGATCGCAGTCATACTGCAGCCCCCCCACGCGGACCATGTCCCCGCCTTGCTGATAGTACGGGTCGGGATTGAAGAGGTTGTCGCAGACGTCTTCGAGGATGGTCTTGATGAGGCTGCCCTTCATCTCGGTGACCGTTGTGTAGGGGTAGGTGATTGCAGTCTGGTCGAGCAGCAATTCCATGGTGATGGTGTCGCCCGGGAGCAAGGACGTACCCCAGCGGAATCCCGGTGAAAAGGCGATTTCCGCATCCTTCTCGGCCATCAGCGCATCCAGGATGAGCTGGTCCCAGGAACCATTGAAGTTGCCGCGCCGATAGAGCAGCCCCTCGGTGACCGCGAGTTTTTCGCCGAGCTTGTCGAGATAGGGGGATCGCACCTTTTCGATGTAGGCTGCCATCTGTGGATCGGCCGGCAGCAGGTTGGAGAACACCGGCAGCAGCTTGTAGCGGAAGTCCTGCACCTTGCCGTCGCGCACGTCGAGGTCCATGACCGCAAGAAACTTGCCGTTGGAGCCCGCGTTCGTCACCAGGGTCTTGCCGCTCGCGTTCTCGACGATGGTCGGCGCCGGCATGCCGTCGTGGGTGTGGCCGCCGAAGATCACGTCGATGCCGGTCACCCGCGAGGCCATCTTGATGTCCACATCCATGCCGTTGTGCGACAACACCACGATGACCTGTGCGCCCTTGCCGCGGGCCTCGTCCACCATCTCCTGCATCCGCTCGTCCTGGATGCCGAAGCTCCATTCGGGCGTGAAGTAGCGCGGGTTGGCGATCGGTGTGTAGGGGAAGGCCTGGCCGATGATCGCCACCGGCACATCGTTGATCTTGCGGATCACGTAGGGCTTGAAGACCGGGTCCTCGAAGTCCGTGGTCTTGACGTTCTGCGCCACGATGTCGATGTGGTCCTTGAAGTCCTTGCCCTCGATCTCCTTGACCCGCTCGGCGCCGTAGGTGGACTCCCAGTGCAGGGTCATGATGTCCACGCCAAGCAGCTTGCAGGCGTCCACCATGTCCTGGGCCTTGCTCCACAGCGCCGTGCCCGAACCCTGCCAGGTGTCGCCGCCATCGAGCAACAGCGCGCCCGGCCGGCTTGCCTTCATCTGTTTGACCAGCGTCGCCAGATGCGCAAAGCCGCCGACCTTGCCATAGGTTCGGGCCGCCTGGGCGAAGTCCAGGTAGGTGAAGGCGTGGGCATCGATGCTGCCGGGGCGGATTCCGAAGTGCTTCAGGAAAGTTTCGCCAACGAGGTGCGGCGCTCGCCCCATCATGTCGGCCACACCCAGGTTAACATCCGGCTCACGAAAATGGATCGGCAGCAGCTGGGCGTGGCAGTCGGTCATGTGAAGCAGGCTCACGTTGCCGAAGCGCGGCAACTCGTACATCGCTGCGGCGCTCCTCTCGGCCCGCGCGAAATCGCTCGACAAGCTCATTCCGCCAGCGGCCGCGACCGCCAGAACCTGCAAAAATTCGCGACGATTCATGCTCATGTTTCCATCCTCGAGACGAAAAAATGCCCGGCCGCCAGTGCTGGCCGGGCAATGGATCGTGAGATCAGGGTTTGTTCACCGGTGACTCCGGATCGAACAGATAGGCCATGACGTCCTTGATCTGCGCCTCGGTCAGGATCTCGGCATCACCGTTGCGGGGCATGTTGCTGCAGGCACTATAGGCCTTGGCATTCCAGATCTTGCCCCAGGTGTACTTCACCATCTCTTCCGAATTGCCCCGCAGCTTCCCGTAGTTGAGCAGGCTTGGCCCGATCGTGCCGTAGGAGATCTCTGTGTGGCTGAGTTGGTGGCAGTTATAGCAACCTCCGCCGTTGGTGGTATCGGCCTTGTCGCTCCAGGTAAGACCGCGACCGCTGATGGCGATCTTCTCGCCGGACTTCCAGTCGCCGGTGTACTTGCCGTCCGAAGGCCAGCGGATGGTTTTCATCTGCTCGGCTTCGATCGCCTTCAGCCGCTCCGCCGACGGCATCCTGTCGCTCGAGCAGACGGCCTGGAAGTCGAGCTGATACAAGCGATGCTTATCGGCAATGCCGGAGCTCTCGAAGGAGCCATCCATCATCTGCTTGAACTCGGCAGTCATGTCGTCGGCCGCGGTCGCAAGGTGGATGCCCAGCGCCAGCGGGGCGATCATCAGGTATTTGTTCATCGTGGTCTCCTCAGCGCTTGATTCCAGGGGTCATCACCGTGCCACCGTTCGCTGTCTTTGCCATATAGACCGACAACGCGATGGTAACGTCCGAGCCGTAGATGGGCTCGGGGAAGCGCTGCTGCCGATAGCAGTCGTTGAGGCGGTGCTGCATGGTCCAGAACTGTCCGTTGGACACCCGATAGGCGGGCCATGACCCCCACCCCGCGGCGGCGCCCTCATGCTTGGTGAGGTTGGGCAGGTCCTGCAGGCGGATGCGCTTGCCGTCTTCGCCGTGGCAGGTCGAACAGGCGAAATCCATCGGCCCGGCGCGATAGAAGAAGGCCTTCTTGCCAAGCGCATACATCTTCTTCATCTGCGGCGAGCTCATGTCGACGTTGATCTTCATGTCGCGCGACTGCCCGACGACATAGGCGACGATCTGCTCCATCTTCTCCATCTCGCCCTTACCCCACTTGCCCTTTACGAAGTTGTCGGGGCTGATGCCCTGAAGGGTCTGCATGCAGGTCATAAGCCGGGATTCAAGATCCTGCACCCGGTCGGTGTCCTTGAAATATCGGGGCAAGGCCGCGCTCGCGCCCTTGACCACGCCGGGCCCCTTGCCCAGATCGCACTGCTCGAGCGAGGCCTGTTTCGGGCCCGCCTTCTCCTTCCAGATATCCTCGCCAGCGAGTTCCCACAGCTCGGCCGGATTGCCTTCGGCGAGCATTGCACGGTACTGGGCGATACCGTCCGCAGTCGATCCTTCGGCCATTGCTGCCGGTGCCGCAATTGCCGCCGCGACCGCCAGGGCAAGCATCATTGGTCTTGTTTTCATCGTCTCTCCTCCACGGATTCCGTTGCATGGTGCTCAAGCCGGAATGCTGTTCCGACATCGACACGAGCACATCAGTCAGACTGCTCCCCGCCCGCGGGGGCGCGATCAACCGATGGTTGCTTCGTCCGAGCGGCTGTCGCCCTTGTTGTCCACCCAACTGATCACAACCTTTTCGCCCTTGGCGCCGCCCTTGAACTTGAACGACAGGAAGGGGTTCTTCGACACCGAAGGCCCGAACTCGGCCTGCAGAACGACCTTGTCGCCGTGCTTCGCGTTCAGCTCGGTAATGAAGTGCGCCGGAATGAGGTTGCCGGACGAATCCTTGCGTTGCCCGGTCTCCATCTCGTGATTCATCAACACTTTTACTTCAGTCACGCCATCGCTCGCGGCAGCGCGAATTCGCATCGGGTTACCCATCTGAGTCTCTCCTCGTTAGTCCTGAATCGCTCAACCGCCGCAGCCGCCGAGCGTGACCTTGATCTCTTTCTTGGCCATGTAGTATTTGCCGCCGGCCTTGACGACCGCATAGACGTCGGAAGTCTGCCCCATCTTGATGCGCGTCTGCACTGCCGCTTCCGTACCCGCCGGCAACATGAACCGTGCAGCGAGCATGTTCGGGTTCTTCTCGACGAGAATCGCCACTTCCTCGGTATCGGGCAGATTGCTGACAACGCCCACCGGCACGACCGCGCCGTTTTCGGCGATGTCCGGCGCAGTCAGTTGCACTTCGGCACTTTCGGCAGGGCTGCCTGCGCCCAGCGCAGAAAGCGCCGCATCCATCTTCTTGGCCTCGAACGCGGCCTTGCTCCATGCGGCTTCGGCCACGCCCGGCTTCACCATGCCGGCCGCAACCAACAGGCTGAACAGACTCAGGCCACTGCCGGCCTTCAGCGTGTTCCTTCGTAGTTGATCCATCCCAGTCTCCTTGTTGACGAGTTGCTGCTATTGCGCTTTCGCGCCTGACAAAATCCACTGGACGAGTTTGCGGATCTCCTCGTCCTTCACGTGGCCCTGGGCCGGCATCGGGATCGCGCCCCAAACGCCCTGGCCACCCGCCTTCACCTTGGCGATCAATGTGCCCTCGGCATCGGCCTGCCCCTCATACCTTGCGGCGACGTCCCGGTACGACGGCCCGACAATCCTGTTGGCGACACCATGACAGGCCATGCAGCCCTTCTCGCCGGCCAGCGCCGTCGCTTCGGCTGCCGGCGTGGGCGCCGCCCCTGCGGTGGCATTCGCTTCCGATGGGGCAACAGTCTGCTTGCCCCGCACTCCGCCGACAAGCCGGTTCTGATCCGCGAGGTTGCCATGGGCGTCCTGCGCGTACTCGGGCAGACTCGAGGTCAGTTCCACCTCTTTCTTGCAATTTTTCATGCAGGCTACATTGCTGACATCGGGCTTGCCTCCGTTGCCCATGCCGCGGCCCGGCCACAGCCCGTGATCCGAACTCATGCCGTTTCGGTTGGGCATGAGGTTCTGCACATCACGGATATTCTCATCGCTGAGAACGAAACCCGCCGGAACAACGTCGGCGAGGTTGAGCAGGTATGCGAGGATCGCATAGACCTCGTCGGGTTTCAGCGATTTCGGCTCTGTCCACGGCATGGCGCGCTGAATGTAATCGAACAGCGTCGAGATCGTCGGCACTTTCATGAAGGTGGTGCGCTGCGGGAAAGATCCCGTCACCAGCGCCTTGACGCGCCCCGTCTTGACGTCTTCGCGAGTCGTGCCGCCGACAAGCGGCGTAAACACCTCGTTCGACTCGCCAAAAGAGCCATGACACGATGCGCACTTGGTCTCGAAGATATCGGCGCCGTCGTCCACGCTGCCCGAGCCCTTGGGCAGGCCCACGAAATCCGGACGGATGTCGATGTCCCAGGCCCTGACTTCATCGGGCGTGGCAACCCTGCCGAGTCCGGGGTAGCGATCAAGGGCATGTGCGCCCAATGCACAGCCTGCCAGCAGCGCGGCGACAACTGCCTTAGAGAACCTGGACATTGCCCACCTCCCCGCTCTCGAGCACTTTCCACGACTGGATGGCGTTGTTGTGATAAATCGACTTCGACCCCCTCACCGCACGCAATTGCCCATAGGAAGGCTGCACATAGCCGCTTTCATCCATCGCACGCGACTGCAGGATCGCGGGTTTTCCGTCCCATACCCAATCGACGTTGAAGCGGGTGAGCGCCTTGGAGAGCACCGGCAATTCCAGCCGCGCACGGCGCCAGTTGATCCCGCCATCGATCGACACGTCGACCTGCTTGATCTTTCCCCGACCGGACCAGGCGAGGCCGGTGATGTTGTAGAAACCCTTGGCAAGGAGGATTTGCCCACCTGACGGAGAGGTAATGACCGATTTGGCTTCCTGGGTCGAGGAATACTGACGGTGCGTTCCGTCGGGCATGAGGTCCACGTAGTGGACCGCCTCATCCTTGGCACCCCAGGGTTTGTCGCCGACCTCGATCCGGCGCAACCACTTGACCCAGGAAACACCTTGCACGCCGGGTACCACGAGGCGAAGCGGATAACCGTTCTCGGGTCGCAGCATTTCGCCGTTCTGGCCGTACGCAACCAACACCTCGCCCGACTCGATGAGTTCCATCGGAATCGTGCGCGTCATCGACGAGCCGTCGGCACCCTCGGCGAGCACGTACCGCCCCTTCTTGAAATCGGCGCCGCACTGCTCGAGCAGGTCACGCAGGGGGACGCCGGTGAACTCCGAGCACGAAAGCATGCCATGGCTGTACTGCACCGTGGGAACCGCCACGTTGCCCCACTCCATGCCGGTGTTGGCGCCACACTCGATGAAGTGAATGCGTGACACCGCAGGCAGGCGAAGCAGATCGTCCATGGTGAACACCGCCTGGGTCTTTACCAGTCCATTGATCATCAGGCGATGCTTGCCGGGGTCAACGTCGTGCCAGCCCTGATGGTGACGCTCGAAATGCAGGCCCGAAGGCGTGATGATCCCGAACAAGCCCTGCAGAGGCGCGAAAGATACCGACGAGCCCCCGACCCGTGTGAGGCCCGGTGACTCGCGACGCACCAGATTGCTTTCGTACCTGGAGGGAAGCCCGTAGGGGCGTGCGGCAACAGGTTGCCCGAGGCTGGTCGACCAGGGCGGCAGGTTCATGATTGCCGAATCGCCGCTCGCCGCACGAGCGAGCACCGGGGCGCCCATCGCCGCGCTTGCAGCAACAAAGGCCTTGCGCATGAAGCTGCGCCGCCCGGCCTGTACCGCCTGAATCTCTTCATTCGTCAGGAAGTTCTCGGGCGCACGCCTGAGCCGACCTGGACGCTCGTCTTGAAAACCCATGCAACAGTCTCCCTCGTTCTTATTGACGACAAACTCCGTTCCCTACCGCCTAGCGATGAATCTTCAGATCATTTTCGAGCCTGAGCAGCGATTCGCTGCCGGCCGGCATGGCGCTTGTCCTGCTCGCCACCGTCACACAGACCGTCCGGCACAGATCGACAAAATTCGGATCGACGATGCGATAGAAGACCTGGCTGCCACTCCTGCGGCGATCGACCACGCCAGCGCGATACAGAAGATTCAGGTGACGCGAGGTGTTGGCTTGCGTCAGCCCCAAAGCCTCAACGACCTCATTGACCGGCTTCTCACCTCGGCAAAGACAGTGCAGGATCTTCAATCTGGTTGGTTCGGAGAGCAGGCCGAAGTACTCAGCAACGTTCTCGAACACCTTGTTGAGTTCATCCATCTTCACCTCTCGCCACATCCCGTGGAATAACGCTATAACCATAAACGTATATGGTCAACTACTAATATTTGTGCGGCGCACCACGAACCGTCTCACAAACATCGTCGAAAGCGTCGCTATCATGACGTCAATTAGCGATATTTACGGGAAAATAGGGGTGGACGCACACAGATGCTTGTCATTAGACTGGATCCGGACACTGGAGCCCCGAAGGAGGAGACGTGAGATACAGAACATGCTTGCTTGTGCTCGCCTGCGCCGCAGTAACCGCAGCACACGCCCAGGATCCGAATCTGGCCCGCAACCTCGCCGCAACCTGCGCCAATTGCCACGGCACGAATGGCAAGAGCGTCGGGGCAAACGAGAGTCTTGCCGGCGAGCCGAAGGAAAAGATTCTCAGGAAGCTGCAGGAATTTCGTTCCGGGGAAAAGCCCGCAACCAT
This sequence comes from Zoogloeaceae bacterium, assembly GCA_024235595.1. Taxonomy (GTDB): domain Bacteria; phylum Pseudomonadota; class Gammaproteobacteria; order Burkholderiales; family Rhodocyclaceae; genus Cognatazoarcus. The sequence continues at coordinate 200,346 of JACKMC010000004.1, forward strand.
CATGAAGCAGATCGCCAGCGGCTACACCGACGCGCAACTGGACATGATCGCCACGTACTACGCGGCTCAAAACTAGGGGGGACGAAACGATGCTGAACAGGCGCGAGTTTTTGAGGAACGCGGCGCTTGCCGCCGGCGGCGCATTGGCCCTTCCCGCGCGCGCGATGCCGGGTGGCTCGAAGGCGCGGGGGCACGTCGTGGTGGTTGGCGGGGGCTTTGGCGGTGCCACTGCGGCAAAGTACCTGCGCATGTGGAGCAATGCAGGCATCGACGTGACACTGGTCGAAAGAAATCCCGAATTCGTTTCCTGCCCGATGTCCAACCTGGTGATCGGCGGCCTCAAGCAGATGAGCGAGATCACGGTTTCTTACGACAACTTGCGCGACCGACATGGCGTGCGCGTGATCCAGGACGAGGTGGTCGCGGTGGACGCGGCGGCCAACCGTATCCGTCTGAAAGCGAATGGGGACCTTGCCTACGACCGCCTCATCCTTGCACCGGGCATCGACTTCATGGTCGACAGGATCGAGGGCCTGGCAGGCAATCTGGAGCGCATCCCTCACGCCTGGAAGGCCGGCCCGCAAACCTCGCTGTTGCGCAGCCAGCTCGAGGCCATGCCGGATGGCGGCGTGTTCGCAATGCATATCCCCAAGGCGCCTTTCCGCTGCCCGCCGGGCCCTTACGAGCGAGCCTGCATGGTCGCCAGTTACCTCAAGGCGCACAAGCCGCGCTCGAAGGTGATCGTACTCGACGCCAACGGCGAGATCCAGTCGAAGAAAGCGCTTTTCAGCAAGGCTTTCGAAAGCCATTACAAGAATATCCTCGACTACCGTCCAAACAGTGAACTCCGCTCGGTCGACGCCGGGAGCCGCACCGCCATGCTCGACTTCGAGGACGTGAAGGCCGACGTGCTCAACGTGATTCCGCCGCAGCGCGCCGGAGGGGTCACCGGGATGCTGGATGTGCCCTTGATCAACGACCGCTGGGTGGATGTCGATTGGCTCACCATGGAGGCCAAGGGCGTCGAGCGCGTGCACGTGCTCGGAGACGCCCTCTTCCCGGCCCCGACGATGCCGAAATCAGGCCACATGGCCAATCAGCAGGCAAAGGTGGCTGTCGCGGCGATTCTGAATCTGCTGGCAGGCGAGGCACCCAGCACCGAACCCGTGGTGATGAACACCTGCTACAGCTTCGTCGATCCAAAGAACGTCGTTCATGTGGCATCGGTTCATCAATACGACGCCACGAGGAAAACCTTCCTGCCGGTCGAGGGAGCCGGCGGGCTCTCGCCCGCGGCCAACGAACTCGAAGCCAAGTTCGCAACCGGCTGGGCGAAGAACATCTGGGCTGACATGCTCGCCTGACCCGTCGCGCGACTACCGCATCGAGCTGATGAATGCCGCAACCGCCTTGACCTCGAGCTCGGTAAGCCGGGACGCGATCGAGTGCATGACGGCATTGTCGTTGGTGCGCTCGCGGCGGTTGAATGACTTGAGCTGGTTCTCGAGATATCTTGCGCCCTGGCCGGCCAGGCGCGGCAATTGGGCCGTCCCATAGGCCTTCTGGCCGTGGCAAGTGGCGCAGGCGGCGACACCCGAGTATTCGTTTCCACGAAAGAAGACGAACTTGCCCACGGCGGCCAGATCGGCGTCGCCGACGGGCGAGGCGACCGCGGGCTTCATCTCGAAGAACACGCCAAGCGCGAGCATCTCGGCTTCGGACAGCTCGGCCGCCATGCTCTGCATGGTATCGCTCTGGCGCCGTCCGGCCTTGAAGTCCGCCAGTTGCTTCGCAACATACTGGTAGTGCTGGCCTGCAAGCCTCGGGTAGAGCGAAGTGGAGCTCTCCCCCTCCATGCCGTGGCAAAGGAAGCACCTGCCCGAGACGATCTCTTCGGCGCGGACAAGATCCACCTCTGGATAGGCCGGCGAAGCCGCAATCGCGATCTCAACCAGGCCCGAAAGCATTACCGCGGTAAGCACCGTGCACTTCATCGCTCGCCTCCGGATCACGAATCTCGCAGGCGAGACTATCAGATTTCTCTAATGCACTAAAGGACTCGCCAGCCCGTCTCCATCATCCACGGCCGCTCCCTTCCTGCCTCGAGCGCCGCCCGCACGTAAGGCACGGTTGCATCCGGCAAGGCCGCCACATCGAACCAGTCGAGACGATCGCACTTCAGCGGCTCGCAGATCTCGGGCACCCCCGACCATTCCCGGGCTTCGAAAAAGAAATCGATCCGGTTGCTGTCGGAGAGACGGTGTACCACGCCCAACCAGCGCAGCGAGGCCTCGTGGAGTTCGACACCGACCTCCTCGCGCATCTCCCTGCATGCGGCGTCTACGACCCGCTCGCCCGGCTCGACGTGCCCACCGGGGAGGCTGAACAGCCCATCGAAGAACCCGGTCGATTGCCGCCTCATGAGCAGGATCTCGTCGCCACGGCGAAGCACCACATGGACCCCCGTCGGAATTCCCTCGTGGTTCGCCATCAATGCTTTCCGGTGCTGCCGAAGCCGCCCTCTCCCCGATCGCTCGATACGAACTCATCGACCACGTTGAAGGCGACCTGCACCACCGGCACCACCACCAACTGGGCAATCCGCTCCATGGGTTCAAGGGTGAAGGAGCTGCGGCCGCGGTTCCATACCGAGACGAATATCTGCCCCTGGTAATCGGAATCGATCAAGCCGACGAGATTGCCGAGCACGATTCCATGCTTGTGCCCCAGGCCCGAGCGCGGCAGCACCATGGCCGCGATGCCGGGATCCGCCAGGTGAACCGCGATGCCGGTTGGCACCAGCAGCGTTTCGCCAGGGTGCAACAGCGCCGGCGCGTCCACGCAGGCTCGCAGATCGAGGCCTGCCGCACCGGCGGTTGCATAGGCCGGCAGGTGATCCTTCAGGCGCTTGTCGAGGATCCTGACATCAATGTTGCGCATTGTTCACTCCGGAATTCCGTCTCTGTTCAGCAGTGTGGCCAGGTGCGTGACGATCCGCTCGGCAAGCGCCGCTTTCGATGCCCGCGGCAGCGGATGCCTGCCGTCGTCATCGTACAGAATCACCTGGTTGTCGTCGCCGCCCAGGCCGTGCTGGACCAGGTTCCCGACCAGGAGCGGCAATTTCTTGGCCTGCCGCTTGGACTCGGCATACTCGTCGAGATTGCGGCTCTCTGCAGCGAAACCTACGCAGAACGGACCCTTTTCGAGCGCCGCAACTTCCGCGAGGATGTCCGGGTTGGGCGTCAAGCTGATGAGCATCTCGTTGCCGGACTTCTTGATCTTGTGCTCCGCCGCGTTCGCCGGTCGATAGTCGGCGACCGCGGCAACGCCGATGAAGATATCGGCCGCGCCGATCTCACCGAAAACCGCCGACCGCATTTCGAGCGCAGAGTGCACCGGAATCTGCCGCACGCCGCGCGGCACCGGGATCGCCACCGGGCCGCTCACCAGCACCACCTCCGCCCCCGCATGAACGCAGGCCCGCGCGAGAGCGAAACCCATCTTTCCGGAGCTCGAATTGGTGATACCGCGCACCGGGTCGATCGCCTCGAAAGTCGGCCCCGCGGTCAGCACCACACGCCGCCCGGCGAGTCTCTTCGGCTGCAGGAAGGCGATCACTTCCTCGAGCAGTTCGTCGGCTTCGAGCATACGGCCGAACCCGACTTCACCACACGCCTGCTCGCCCGACGCGGGCCCCAGGAGCCGCACCCCGTCCGCCACCAGTTGCGCCGCGTTGCGTGCAGTCGGAGGACTCTCCCACATCTGCCTGTTCATCGCCGGCGCGAGCAGCAAGGGCACCTCGCGGGCGAGGCACAGCGTCGTCAGCAGATCATTCGCGAGTCCGGTCGCCACACGCGCCATGAAATCGGCAGTGGCCGGGGCGACGAGGATCAGGTCCGCATCGCGGGTCAGATCGATGTGCGCCATGTTGTTCGGCATGCGAGGATCCCAAAGGTCACTCCATACCGTGTTGCCGGACAAGGCCTGGAAGGTGACCGCCGAAACGAACTTCGCCCCACTCTCGGAAAGCACGACGTGCACGTCCGCCCCTTCCTTGCCCAAAAGGCGCGTCAGCTCTGCCGCCTTGTAGGCAGCGACGCCGCCGGTCACCCCAAGGACGATCTTTCGCCCCACCAGATAATTCATGCCATTGTCCTCAAAATGCAATTAGAATCCACTCACTTCAAGTCGTGAAGGATTCTACACGCCATGGCGATCACGGATTGGCCGGCGAGCGAGCGGCCGCGCGAAAAGCTCCTCAAGACGGGCGCGCGCAACCTCAGCGATGCCGAGATCCTTGCCCTGTTCCTGCGCGTCGGCATCAAGGGCAAGAGTGCGGTGGACCTGGCCAGAGACCTGTTGCAGCGGTTTGGTACCCTGACCCGCCTTTGCAGTGCCTCCGCCGAGGAATTCGCGGCCTTCCCAGGCATGGGCCTGGCAAAGTACGCCCAATTGCAGGCCGCCACCGAACTGGCCCGCCGGGCACTGCGCGAAGAACTGTCGAACGGGTCGCTCTTCGATTCCCCAACCGCAGTCAGCGAGTGGCTGCGACTGAACCTCGCCCACCTCGAGCATGAAGTGTTCATGGTGCTCCTACTGAACGCCCGGCACCAGTTGATCGACGCGGTCGAGTTGTTCCGCGGCACGCTCACGCAGACCAGCGTCTATCCGCGCGAAGTGGTCAAGCTCACGCTGAAAGCGAACGCGGCAGCGGTGATCCTCGCACACAACCACCCCTCCGGCGCAGCCGAACCGAGCGCCGCCGACCGTAACCTCACGGTCAGCCTCAAGCAGGCACTGGCGACGGTCGACGTCCAAGTCCTCGACCATTTCATTGTCGCGGGCAACATCGACCCGCTATCCTTCGCTCGCATGGGCCTCCTCTGAGCGAATATCCAATCGCCTCGCGGGCCGGCCTTCGAGCCTCGCCGCGACTGTCGAGTCCGGGCTGCGGGTCCTTCGGAAGCCCCATCCGATTGCCGGGCCGTCGTCGAAGTCACCTAAATGCAATCAAGGACTTGAGCTTTCCCCAAAGCATCCCGTATAATCAGCGGCTTTTCGACTTACCGAATTCCCTGGAGCAGAAGATGGCTCGCGTTTGCCAAGTTACCGGAAAGGCACCGATGGTCGGGAACAATGTTTCCCATGCCAACAATAGAACCAAGCGCCGCTTCCTGCCGAACCTGCAGTACCGCAAGTTCTGGAGCGAAGCTCAAAACCGCTGGGTGCACCTGCGCGTGTCAAACGCAGGCCTGCGTACGATCGACAAGAAGGGCATTGACATCGTGTTGGCCGAGTTGCGCGCCCGCGGCGACAAGGTCTGAGCGAACTCTGTAATCGGAGACTGACATGGCCAAAGGCGCCCGCGAAAAAATCAAGCTCGAATCCACAGCCGGAACCGGGCACTTCTACACGACTTCCAAGAACAAGCGCACCACACCCGGAAAGCTCGAGTTCATGAAGTACGATCCGGTCGTGCGCAAACACGTCGCGTACAAGGAAGTGAAGCTGAAGTAATTCCCGCCGTCCCGTCCGGCAGCAGAAAAGCCCGCCTCGCAAGAAGCGGGCTTTTTTATTCATGTCGCTTCGGCCAGCCGTGCGAATGAAGAGCCTTTGCGCTCGGAACAACAAAAAACCGCCGGTTTGACGCGGCGGTTTTAGTACCCAGCGGAGCCTGGCTCCGCCGTGAGCGTCAGGCCTTCTGGATGTTGGAAGCCTGTTTGCCTTTCGGACCCTGGGTAACCTCGAAGCTGACTTTCTCGCCCTCTTTGAGCGACTTGAAGCCACTCATGGTGATGGCGGAGAAGTGCGCGAACAAGTCCTCGCTACCATCGTCCGGGGTGATGAAGCCGAAGCCCTTCGAGTCGTTGAACCACTTAACAGTGCCAGTTGCCATATTGCTCATTCCTTCAATTAAACGCATGTCTGACCGGTCTCCCCGACCGGATTGCACCACTCTCGCCGCGCGGAACACAGCAAAACTCCATCGAACCCGGAAATGAGTCACAGGAGAGCGCGTCGATCCGCCCGTCGAACAAGGCACGCCTGAGTTTTTACTGACTTGAATACGCCCCGTCAACGCCTGTTCGCACGATTTTTCTGCCGCATCGCAGCAATTCACCTATGCGAATCAGCCCAGCAGCTTGCAATTCTCAGAAATGGCCTTATCTGTCATGTAGTTGAACGAAAATCGCAGCGCAATATCGATTTCTTCGGCGAAGGTGGCAAAAACAACACATTGGGTCGATCGGCGCGTGTGTTGCACTCTCTTCGCACTTGGTTAGAATGAATCTCATGGCAACCCGTAAACAAGACGAATTCCTGCTTGAGGCCGAGCGCTCGAAGGTCAAGCCGCCGCCGATGTACAAAGTCATGTTGCTGAATGACGATTTCACACCGATGGATTTCGTGATCGTGGTTCTGCAGAAATTTTTCAGCAAGGACAGAGAACAAGCAACGCGAATCATGCTCAAAGTCCATAAAGAAGGGATGGGGGTGTGTGGCACCTACCCCAAGGACCTGGCAGCCACGAAGGTGGAACAGGTAGTGGCTTTTGCGAGGCAACACCAGCACCCCCTCGCGTGCGTCATGGAGGAAAACTAGGAATGATCGCTCAAGAGCTTGAAGTCAGTCTCCACATGGCGTTCGTGGAAGCGCGCCAGAAGCGGCACGAATTCATCACCGTGGAGCACCTGTTGCTCGCCCTCCTCGACAATCCTTCCGCAGCGGAGGTTCTGCGCGCATGTGCAGCGAACATCGAGGAACTTCGTCGTGAGCTAGCCACGTTCATCAGCGACCACACGCCGAAGGTCGAGGGCGAAGAGGAAATAGACACCCAGCCCACGCTCGGCTTCCAGCGGGTAATCCAGCGGGCCATCCTGCACGTGCAGTCTTCGGGCAAGAAAGAAGTTACCGGTGCCAACGTGCTGGTCGCCATCTTCGGCGAAAAGGACTCGCACGCTGTTTATTTTCTGCAGCGACAGGGCATTTCCCGCCTCGACGTGGTGAACTTCATTTCGCACGGCGTCACCAAGGCGGCCCAACCGCCGACCCCGGGCGCGGCGCGACCAGACGGTGAGCAAGCCGAGGGAGAGCAAGAGGTTCAGGGTCCAGGCGGCGCCCTTGAAAACTACACCCAGAATCTCAACCAGCTCGCGCTGGTGGGCAAGATCGACCCGCTGATCGGCCGTGAGAAGGAAGTCGAACGCGTCATCCAGACCCTCTGTCGCCGGCGCAAGAACAATCCCCTGCTGGTTGGCGAGGCGGGGGTGGGCAAGACGGCAATCGCAGAAGGTTTGGCGCGGCGCATTATCGAAGGCCGTGTTCCGGAGATTCTCGCGGATGCGCAGGTCTACGCGCTCGACATGGGCGCCCTGCTAGCGGGCACCAAGTACCGTGGCGACTTCGAGCAACGCCTCAAGGCCGTGCTCAAGCAACTTGTCGAGCACGCCAACGCAGTGCTCTTCATCGACGAGATCCACACCCTCATCGGTGCGGGTGCCGCCTCGGGCGGAACCCTCGATGCTTCGAACCTGCTCAAGCCGGCGCTCTCGAGTGGACAGCTCAAGTGCATCGGCGCGACGACCTATACCGAATTCCGGCAGATCTTCGAAAAGGATCACGCCCTCTCGAGGCGCTTCCAGAAGATCGATGTCATCGAGCCATCGGTCGCCGAAACCGTCGAGATCCTCAAAGGGCTCAAGAGCCGCTTCGAGGAGCATCACGGCATCAAGTACTCTGCCGCGGCGCTCAGTTCCGCAGCCGAACTGTCTGCAAGATACATCAACGACCGCCACCTGCCCGACAAGGCGATCGACGTGATCGACGAGGCAGGTGCCGCCCAGCGCATCTTGCCGAAATCGAGACAGAAGAAAACGATCGGAAAGGGCGAGATCGAGGAGATCGTGGCGAAGATCGCACGCATCCCGCCGCGCAGCGTTTCGTCCGACGACAAGAACGCCTTGCGCAATCTCCACCGCGATCTGAAGAATGTGGTGTTCGGCCAGGACCCCGCGATCGATGTGCTGGCAAAAGCGATCAAGATGTCCCGTTCTGGTCTCGGCAATCCCCAGAAACCGATCGGTTGCTTCCTGTTCAGCGGGCCAACCGGCGTTGGCAAGACCGAGGTCGCGCGTCAGCTTGCATATACGCTGGGGATCGAGCTCGAACGCTTCGACATGTCCGAGTACATGGAACGCCATGCGGTCAGTCGCCTCATCGGCGCACCGCCGGGCTATGTCGGCTTCGACCAGGGCGGCCTGCTCACCGAAGCGATCAACAAGAAACCTCATTGCGTGCTGCTGCTCGATGAGATCGAGAAGGCTCATCCGGACATCTACAACATCCTTCTGCAGGTCATGGACCACGGCAAGCTGACCGACAACAATGGTCGCCAGGCGGACTTCCGCAACGTCATTCTGGTCATGACCACGAACGCCGGTGCGGAGTCGATGCAAAAAGCGGTCATCGGCTTTTCGGCAAAGCGGGAGAGCGGCGACGAGATGGCCGACATCAAGCGGATGTTCTCACCGGAATTCCGCAACCGCCTCGACGGAATCATTTCGTTCGCACCACTTGGGCACGAAGTCATTCTCAAGGTCGTCGACAAGTTCCTCATGCAGTTGGAGGCACAATTGCACGAGAAGAAAGTCGAGGCCACATTCACCGACGCGCTGAAGGCCTGGCTTGCGGAGCACGGCTTCGACCCGCAGATGGGCGCGCGACCGATGGCCCGGCTGATCCAGGACACGATCCGCTCGGCGCTGGCGGACGAGTTGCTGTTCGGGCGGCTGTCCAATGGCGGGCGGGTAACGATCGATCTCGACGACGATGACAAGGTCCAACTGGTCTTCGAGAAGGAAGAGGAAACGACTACGGCCTGACCCTCCCTGCCGCCACTCATCCAAGGCAGCCTGCGGGCTGCCTTTTTCTTTCATGCCTATGGGCGGTTTCTCCCTGCCAGGCGCAGGCGCGCCGCCATCTTGCGCACCGATTTCTCGTGTTCGGTCATCTTGCCGCGGGCGGGATCGCGCCTTCTGCCCGACGGATCCGATCGGCGTTGCGGTCGGTTTCATTTCAGCGCACGTAAAATGTGTTCCTGCGACAATTTCCCTTGAAGGCGTTCCGCCAGTTGCAATCGACTCCTTTCACAAACCTACGAGGAAGATCCAGCATGACCATTCAGACCGCAGACCTTTGTGATCAACACGAAGAAAAGGTGCGTGTCGCAGACCCGATCGGGCTGCGCAATTTCGGCGGGCTCGCAGCCTTTGGCGGCCCAATCAGTACCTTGAAGGCCTTTGAAGACAACTCCCTGGTACGGACTGCGCTGGAGAGCCCGGGCGAAGGTCGGGTTCTGGTGGTCGATGCCGGCGGCTCGCTTCGCTGCGCCATGGTCGGCGACCAGTTGGCGCTGCTCGGGGTAAAGAACGGCTGGGCGGGGGTCGTGGTGTATGGCTGCATCCGTGATTCCCACGAAATCGGGCAGATGGAGATCGGGGTCATGGCGCTCGCGACGCACCCGAGAAAGAGCGTCAAGAAGGGCATTGGCGAGCGTGACATTCCGGTGCGTTTCGCAGGCCTGACCTTCGTTCCCGGGGAGTACCTGTATGCCGACCATGACGGCATCCTGACGAGCGCCGAGGCCTTGCTCTGAGCCGTAATTCAAGCCAGCTTCCAGGACGGCAAGACCGCATCGCAACACAGAATGATTTCATTTTCAGAAAACACCTTTCAGATTGTGAAACAAACGCTCCAACACGATGTTTTTAAAGAATAAAATTGTTTCTTATATCTTATATAAGACCTATTGCTGCCCTGCAAGATATTACCTATACTCTTTCCTATGCCGGATGCCCTCAGCAATGTCCTGGGAGCCCGGCAGGATCTGACCGAGCAATCGGCCACATCCTGGTGACACCCCTTCTCCCTCGTAACTCGTCAAGGAAAAACCATGACCATGACCCGCGAACAACAAATCGCCGCCCTCGAAAAGGACTGGGCTGAGAATCCCCGCTGGAAGCTCGTCAAGCGCGGCTACAGCGCCGCCGACGTCGTTCGTCTGCGCGGCAGCCTGCAGCCCGAGTACACCCTGGCGAAGAATGGCGCCGAGAAGCTGTGGGCGAAGGTCAACGGTGGTGCGAAGAAGGGCTATGTCAACGCGTTTGGCGCCATCACTGCCGGCCAGGCCATGCAGCAGGCCAAGGCCGGCCTCGAGGCCGTGTATCTGTCCGGCTGGCAGGTTGCCGCCGACGGCAACACTTCCGAAACCATGTACCCGGACCAGTCGCTCTACGCCTATGACTCGGTACCGACGATGGTTCGCCGCATCAACAACACCTTCAAGCGCGCCGACGAGATTCAATGGGGTCGCGGCATCAATCCGGGCGACAAGGAATTCATCGACTACTTCCTGCCCATCGTTGCCGATGCGGAAGCCGGTTTCGGCGGCGTGCTGAACGCTTTCGAACTGATGAAGAACATGATCACCGCCGGTGCCGCCGGTGTTCACTTTGAAGACCAGCTGGCTGCCGTGAAGAAATGCGGCCACATGGGTGGCAAGGTGCTGGTGCCGACCCGCGAAGCGGTCGAGAAGCTGATCGCTGCACGTTTCGCGGCCGACGTGATGGGCGTGCCCACCATCGTTCTGGCGCGTACCGATGCCGAAGCTGCGAACCTGCTGACCAGCGACTGCGACGAGAACGACCGTCCCTTCGTCACCGGCGAGCGCACCCAGGAAGGCTTCTACCGCGTCAAGAACGGTCTCGAACAGGCCATCAGCCGCGGCGTGGCGTATGCACCGTATGCCGACCTGGTTTGGTGCGAAACCGGTGTGCCCGACATCGGCTTCGCCCGCGAATTCGCCCAGGCGGTTCAAGCTGCATGTCCGGGCAAGCTGCTGTCGTACAACTGCTCGCCTTCCTTCAACTGGAAGAAGAACCTCGACGACAAGCAGATCGCCAGCTTCCAGGACGACCTGGCCGCACTGGGATACAAGTACCAGTTCATCACCCTGGCCGGTATCCATATCAACTGGTACAACACCTTCCAGTTCGCGCACGCCTACGCCGGTGGCGAAGGCATGAAGCACTACACCGAAATGGTGCAGGAGCCCGAATTCGCTGCACGCGAACAAGGCTACACCTTCGTGTCGCACCAGCAGGAAGTCGGTGCCGGCTACTTCGACGATGTGACCACCGTGATCCAGGGCGGCTCCTCCTCCGTGAAAGCCCTCACCGGCTCGACGGAAGAAGAGCAGTTCCACTAAGACCTTGCCCACTCCCGTGGCAATCTTGATTGCCACGGTCGGAAAAGAGCTCGAACGCCTCCCAAACGGGAGGCGTTTTCTTTTTTGCAGTCGCTCGGACGAGTTCGTTTATGCGTGCGTGCGGGGGATCCTGAACGGCCCCGTTCGTGCAGAGTGTTCCATTCATGTGACGCAAGCCACACCTTGGCTGTGACCACGACGGCTGTATCCGTATCCGATTTGCGTGAATCTGTTCGTGACAGTCCGAAGCGGGCGGGGGCGATTCCCTCGGCACGCCTTGCCGGCTGTCGTTTCCCCACGTTACGCAAAGGAGATCAATCATGAGCACCCAGCCAACCATACGCCGCACCGCCCACCAGGCGATGCCGATCGAGTTGTCCCCGTCGGACACGGAACAGGTCAGCGGTGGCCTCATCGGCCTTCTTCTGCTCGGCGGCGCGGCTCTCCTGCTTGCCGGCTGCCAAAGCTGCACCGCCCACGGCAGCGCAGGCAGGAAGCCAACCACGCCCCCCGGAGGCTGATCACGGGGCCGGCGGCGTCACGCTGCGGGACATTGCACGCCAACGAGAGTGCACTGCATCACTCAAGCCAAGTGCCATGTGACGTCGAGCCGCTCGCCGCGGGGCCTTACCGTAGTTTCGTGGCCCGCCCCCCGCAGGCTGCGACCAAACCCCTTCTTGCGCACCTAGACGGAGATCATCATGAAAAGCAATCGACTCGCCAAACCGCAACACATCACCGCCAACGAACTCGAGGCTGTGGCCCGCCAAGGTCTTGAGCGTGCCATGGCAGCGAGGCAGGCCATGAACGAACTGAGCGAAGCCGAACTCGCACAGGTCTCGGGTGGCGCCGTGATGTCGAAACTCGCGTTCCCCATCGTTGCAGGCGGCATCTTCGGTCCGATCCGTTATCCCAACGATCCGCTTGGCGGCAAGACGACCGTCCCGGTACTTTTCTGAGGACGCCGTCATGTCCACCACTACCGAGACGCTGTGCCCAAGCGCCCAGCACGACTGGGACGATGCAAGGCTCTTCGCGGTTGTCGGTGGCACCCCGGACAGGCCGGAAACGGCCTATCTCGACCAGACCCAGCCGGTCACGCCGGCCTTGCTGGGCCTTGCCGGACCGGTGACGCCCGCCGAAGTCTTTCGATTTGCCGCGCCGTGTGCGAAAGGCGGCTGCGGACACTTCGATGAGCACCGAAACAGCTGTCGACTGGCCGAAAAGACGGTCCGTCTGGCGCCGGTGGTTTTCGAGAAACTGCCGCGCTGTGCGATCCGGGCCTCCTGTCGCTGGTGGCAGCAGGAAGGCGCAAGTGCGTGTCGCCGCTGCCCCCAGGTCGTCACTGTCGACTACGCGCCTTCCCCTGCCATGCGAACGGCCGCCGACCCCACCGTCGCCTGATCGCCCCCGAATCCGAACAGATCGACCGAGTTCGGATCGGGGCCGGCCCGCATCTCGCGCGATTCCCCCACCGACACGGTTCTGCGCCGAGCGCCGATCCCGCCGGTCCGGCTCTGCCGCAAGGCGATCAGGAATCTGCCATTCTTCCATGCCCCCGTCCCCACATCGAAAGGCATGGTGAACGCCCAGGGCAGGGCATCGATTGCGCAAACGCTTCTTGCCCGGCAGGCACATCCCGACCCGTGCCGAGGCCCTGCCGAACATCGACACATGACTGGCGAATCTGTGATTTCGATCACTGCGCAGCAGTGACGCGCCCTATTCGACTCAGCGCTTGCCCCCCCTAAGCTGAAGACACGTTCCAGCGACGCGTCGAAACTCGGTCGACGGGACGTATCCGCTCAAATCCGGAGACTTTCATGGACACCAAGGCAAGCAACAAACCGGCTCTGCTCACGGGATCGCAGCTCGAGCTTGTCAGCGCAGGGCTGCTCGCAATCTACTCTGCCGTGAATGGCGCGCTCTTTCACTCGGCAACCAGCGAGGCGATGCGTCGCCATGTCAACGCCCTGGAGCGCTGCGAGGAAGGCGGCATCTGCCCCTGAACGCTCCCTCAAGCAAAGGACTTCATCATGCAAACCCTCTCCCCGGAACAACTGCGTCAGGTCAGCGGCGGCCTGCTCCCCCTGCTGGTGATCGGCGCGGCGCTGCTGCTCGGCGGATGCGCCCACTGCGGCCCCCATGTCCGCAAGGATCCGCCTCCCGGCAAATAGCAATGCCTGATCCGGGCGCCTCGAAGTCTCACCGGCGCCCGGACGAAGCCGCCACCCGCACGAGGAAATCATCATGTCCCGATCACCCGATCCACACCCCTTGTTCAGGACGGAAGCGCTTGAGGCGCAGAACGACACCTTCCATGGCGACGTCCTGATCGCCCACCGTCCGGGCGTCCGCCTTCTGGTCACCTGCGCCTGCGCGGTGGCCGTGGCGCTGATCGCCTTTGCGTGGTGGGGCCAGTACACGCGCAAGGAGCACGTAAGCGGCTATCTCGCGCCGACGCTGGGAATGATCAAGGTCTATACGCCGCAATCCGGCACCGTGGTCGAATCGCGGGTCGCCGAAGGACAGTCGGTGAAGCGCGGCGATACCCTGATGGTCGTCTCCAGCGAGCGCGCCAGCAGCTCAAGCGCCGCGACCCAGGCAGCCATGCTGCACGAACTGCGTGCCAGACGCGACAGTCTCCGTCGGGAACTGGCAAAGCAGGCCGAGATCGACGGGATCATGTCAAGAGGCATCGAGGACCGGATTCGCGGCCTTGGTTCGGAGCTCGCGCAGGCGCGCGCCCAACTCGCCATCCAGCGCAGCCGGGTGGCCAGCGCAGAGCGCACCGTGGCGCGCAATCGGCAGTTGCTCGAAGCGCGATTCGTGTCGGAGGCCACGGTGCAGCAGAAACTGGAAGAACTGCTCGACCAGCGCGCGCAACTGGCCGGCGTCGAGCGCGTCATTGCCGGGCTCGAGCGGGAAATCGACAGCGCCCGCACCGACCTCGAGACCTCCGCCCTTCGTCGCGCCAACAACGGCGCCGCGCTCGGCCGCCAGATCTCCGAGATCGAGCAGCAACTCACCGAAGGCGATGCCAGGCGCGAAGTCGTGCTGACGGCGCCAGCCGACGGCACGGTGACCACGGTGCTCGCCGAACGGGGCCAGACGGTTGCACCCGACGCGCCGCTGCTGTCCATTCTGCCTGCCGGCGCGTCGCTCGAAGCACGCTTGCTGGTGCCGACCCGTGCGGCGGGCTTCATCCATTCCGAGCAGCAGGTCGCACTGCGCTACCAGGCCTTTCCATACCAACGCTTCGGTCACCACCTGGGCGTCGTCAGCGAAGTCGGGCGCACCGTCATCCAGCCCGGCGAGGCGAAGCTGCCGGTGCAGGTGCAGGAGCCGGTGTACATGGTGACCGTAAGGCTGCCGGCCCAGGCCGTAAAGGCCTATGGCCAGAACATGGCGCTGCAGTCGGGCATGGCGCTCGACGCGGATGTCCGCATCGACAGCAGGCGACTGATCGAGTGGGTGTTCGATCCACTTCTGTCCGTCGCCGGACGCGTATGAGGCCCGACATGAAACTCGACTTCTCCACACAGCGCTCGACACCCGTGATGCTCCAGTCCGAGGCGGCCGAATGCGGCCTCACCTGCCTCGCAATGGTTGCAGGCCATCACGGCCACCAGATCGACCTCGCCACCTTGCGCGCGCGTCACGCGATCTCGCTGCGAGGCTCGACGCTGGCCGACCTCATGCGCCTCGCGGGCCAGCTCGACCTGGTGCCCCGCCCGCTCAGGCTGGACCTCGAGCATCTCACGCAGTTGAAGCTGCCGTGCGTACTGCACTGGGACTTCAATCACTTCGTCGTCCTCACCCGGGTGCGCGGCGAGCGCGTCTCGATCAACGATCCTGCAAGCGGGCAGCGCGACATCCCCTTGTCCGAATTCTCCCGCCACTTCACCGGCGTGGCGCTCGAGCTGAGCCCCTCGACCGAGTTCCAGCCACGCACCGAGAAGCGACGGGTTCGCATCACGAAACTCATCGGACGCCTGCCGGGCCTGGGCGGTGCCGCTGCACAGGTGCTGCTGCTCGCGCTGGTGCTGCAACTGTTCATGTTGATCGGGCCCTTCTTCATGCAGTGGGTGGTCGATCAGGCCCTGGTCTCGCAGGACCGCGACCTCGTCACGGTACTGGGCGCAGCGTTCCTGCTACTGGCGCTGATCCAGGCGGGCGTTACCGCCCTGCGTGCCTGGGTCCTGATGGTGCTGGGAACCTCACTCAACCTGCAACTGCAGTCCAATCTCTTTCGCCATCTCATCCGCCTGCCGATGGCGTGGTTCGAAAAGCGCCACATGGGAGACATCGTCTCGCGCTTCGAGTCGGTGAGCGAGATCCAGCGCACCCTCACCAATGGCGTGCTCGAGGCGCTCATCGACGGCGTGATGGTGTTGCTGACACTTGGCATGATGCTCTTCTACAGCGTCAAGCTCACCCTGATCGCGGTGACCGCCGCCGCGCTGTACGGCATACTGAGGCTGCTGCTCTATCGCCCCTTGCGCCTGGCAACCGAAGAGCACATCGTGCGTGGAGCCCGCCAGCAAAGCCATTTCCTCGAGACGGTCCGGGGCATGCAGAGCATCCGGCTGTTCGGCCACGAGGTACCAAGGCTCTCGGCGTGGCAGAACCTCGCGGTGGCGCAGTTCAACGCCGGCATCCGCACGCAGCGCCTGGCGATTCTATACAAGGCGCTGAACGGCATCCTTTTCGGTATCGAGAACGTGCTCACCATCTGGCTGGGTGCGCTGCTGGTCCTCGATACCGGGCTGGGCGTCGGCTTTTCGGTCGGCATGCTGTTCGCCTTCGTATCCTACAAGACCCAGTTCGTGCAACGCACCGCCGCACTCATCGAGAAAGGTCTCGAACTGCGCATGCTCGGCCTGCATGCCGAGCGCATTGGAGACATCGCACTGACCGAGACCGAACCGGCGGCGGCCAACCCGGAAAGCACCGCAAAGCCCATTACCGGCGCCATCAGGGTGCGGAACCTCAGCTACCGCTACGGCGCTGCGGACCCGGATGTATTGAGCGCGCTGAATTTCAGCATCGCGGCCGGAGAGTCGGTCGCCATCGTCGGCCCGTCCGGCTGCGGCAAGACCACGCTGATGAAGCTGCTGCTGGGCCTTCTCGAACCGAGCGAGGGCCAGATCGAGATCGACGGCATGCCGCTTGGCCGCATCGGCCTGGCAAACTACCGCAGTGCCGTTGCGAGCGTGATGCAGGACGACCAGCTTTTCGCCGGCTCGGTCGCCGAAAACATCAGCTTCTTCGACCCTCGCATCGACCACGAAAGGGTCGAGGAGTGCGCCCGGCTGGCGGCCATCCACGAAGACATCGTCGCCATGTCGATGCAGTACAACACCCTCGTCGGCGATATGGGCACGGTTCTCTCGGGCGGCCAGAAACAACGCATCCTGCTCGCCCGGGCGCTCTACAAGCAGCCCCGGATACTGTTCCTCGACGAGGCCACCAGCCACCTCGACGTGGCCCGCGAAAAGGCGATCAACGAATCAGTCAAATGCCTCGCCCTCACCCGCGTGATCGTCGCCCATCGGCCCGAGACCATTGCCAGTGCCGACCGGGTGATCGTGCTGGGCGGCGCGGCAGGCGCAACCGAGATGCAGGTCGTCGATCGCGGGCATCAAACGCCCAAGTCACGCCTCGCCCCTCAAAAGGTTGGCGCGGCTGCGACCAGCTGAGCGGCTACGCCGCTCAGTAGCAGAAGGTGCGATACCACGCGGTACCCGAACTGACTCCACTGATCGTGAAGCAGTTCGATCCGGTGTGATTGGTAACCGAAATCGGAGTCACCTTCTTGATCGTCGTCCCGATGGTACCGCGACAGGTCGGTAGATCCGTGGCCGCCTGCCGAGCTTCTTTCCCATCGGAATGATCGATACCGGACAGCCTGCACTCCGGAACAATATTCCCGTTCAGATCGACGACTGTAAGTTCACCGTCTGCCCCCACGATGATGCCTAGCTTGCCATCGACCGGCTTGATAAACTGCGCTGCCAGTTGGGCCCCATTGGAAGCTTCACCGTGTGGAGGTCTCATATGCTGACAGGCCCCGAGCGCGAGGGCGAACGGCAATACAAGGGCAATGCGCCCTGCGCTGCGTGAGGTGATGAGTGCCTTTCTCATGTCCTTGGTCTCCCGTTTTAATGCAGAACGAATGTTGCCAGAGCCGTGGCGAACTACCTTCGCCCTCCGTCATGCAGATCAGAAACTCATTCCGATTCTGAGGTAAATCGAGCGCTCCGGATAAAACTGTGGAGTACGCGCCTCATCCCGGAAATCCGTGTTTTGATATGCGAACTTCTGGTCGAAGATGTTTCGGAGGGCGGCCTCAATGTACCAGCGGGCGAGCCCGTCCTGATATCTGAACTTCAGATTCGTCAGCCATACCGAAGTCTGGCGCTCATCGAGCAGGCCGGCGCTAAAGACAGCGCCCTTCTGTCGCAGACGAGTGGCCTCGACGGTTCCGGTGATTTTCGACGTCAAGCTCACCCATAAGCTCAGCGGAAGCAACTCAGTGTGCAGCTGCACCGGGACGGTGAGAACCGTCGTCGGCGCAGGAAGATTCTCGCGTTCAAGCGATTCATATTGCCAACGGGCTGCAAGCGCAGCGCGCGAACCAAGTGGGACCTCGGCAAACACTTTATGACGCAGTTCACGCCAACCCGACCGACACTGCGAATTGCAGCCCAGATTCGGGACGCTCAAACTACGGCGCGACCACTCAGCGCCGACCAACGCCCCGCCCGCGAATCGCCGCTGGGCCGCGACTGCAACCCGGGTGGAGGTGGTACCGCTAAGATCATCGAAACTTTGATCGAAGCCATTGAAGCGGGTCGGCTCAAGCGTCTCCTCACGCCAATAGTCGCCCTTCATCGATTGAAAAATAGCTGCACGAAACTGCGTACCAACGACCGGTCTATAAGCGATACCAAGCTTTGCATTCATGCGCTCCACAGGGGCGACAAGCGAGTCCTCATAACTTTGATATTCAGCCCCCAGCAGAACGGAAAGCCGCTTGTCCACGCGAAGATCCCAATTTACAAAGCCGCTGTCATGCTTCACGGTGCGCCGCGATGCACTCGGAGGATCAAGCGGAAGAATAAGTGGATCAATCGTTTCGGTCAGGGACATTCGATCATCGGAGCGGTACGCGCTGGCACCTAGTTGCAGGCTCGACGTGCTCGAGATACGGCTATATTGCAAGCCAAGATCGTGAAAATCCACATCGTTTCCGTCATTCCGGGTGTACTTGTATGCGAATGGCGGAAACGGAAGACTGCCGGAACTCGTGGCTCGCTGGCGCTTGTCTACATGACTGACAGCCGCACTCAGCAACCACTCTTCGTCGGCGGAAGGCCCATACCTGAGGCTCAACCTGCCGCTATCGCGCCGCGTGACGATATCTCGGTCTGGATCCCCGGCATCGGCGAACAAGCGCTGCGCAAGGTTCGATCCACTTCGGTCGCTATGACTGAGTTCCGCAAGGATGGCGGTCGAAGGGGATGTGGCCAGTTGCACGTCGAGTTTCTGGCCGGAAATTGCCACATCGGCCGCCTCGCCAAAGCCATCGCTACGCAGATCGTAGGCGCTGGCCGAAACCTGCGCCTTCTCGGATGCGCTCGATGCGGTGAAGCTCAAGCCGCGGGTGTCCTGCGAGCCCGCGAGCACACTGGCAGAAAAATGATGGGCGCCGGTTGCGAACAAGGCGCTGGTCTCTTCCGGCGAGAGCGCCCGCGGCCCGTCCAGCACCGGCAGTGCCGGGACCAGCCGATACGCATCCAGTGGCCGTCCACCCAGCGGTGCCCGCAGGCGCGCCTGCAACAACTCCGAGAGTCGCGCCGACTCGAAGCCGTTCTGCTCACCGTAGGCATCGGCCATCAACCGGTGGGCCGCGCTGTTCGCCGGATCATCGGCAAGCGAGTCCCGCGCCGCTTGGGCGAGTGAGGCTTCGAAGCCAAGTTGCTGGTATGCCCGACCGAGATCCGCATTGCGTGCCGCCCGATCCGAATCGAGCAGGCTGTCCGATCGCAGCACAGCGCGATTGTCGTTCAGTTCGATTGCGCGCTGCCCGTCGGCAATCGCGCCGATTGGATCATTCGCCCGCAACTTGCCGAAAGCCCCGTAATACCATGGGGTCGGCGACGCCGGATCGAGTCGTTTGGCAAGCTCGAACTGGTCGCTCGCGACCTTGCCGCGTGCCTCCTCGAGGTAGGCGCGGCCAAGCGTGCTGCGCAGTTCGGCATTGGAGGGGTCGAGGATCACGGCGATCTCGAGCTCGCGCCGTCCCGGCGCGAGGCTGCCCGCGCGGATCAGGGCCAGCCCCCGGCCAAGATGCGCAAGGGGTTCGTTGGCGTCGATCCGCAAGGCATCGTCGAAGCGGGCGCTTGCGGCCTGCAGATCGCCCGCAAGCAGCTGCGCGAATCCCAGCAAGGCGTTGCCGCGCGGCACCCGGGGCTCGAGACTCACGGCTCTCGCGGCATGCTGCCGGCCCTCCTCGATCCTCGACAGGGCAAGCGCCAGTTCGGCCCGACGCGCCCAGGCAAGTGCATCGCCGGGCGCGGCCAGACATGCCGCCGCGGCAGCCTCCAGCGCACCCTGCGGATCGCGCTCGGCCTGCCTCGCGTAGCTCAGGGCAATCCAGCCTGCTGCGAGGTCGCGATCGGCCGTGACGGCCGACATGGCCTCTTCCTTCGCCTCACCGAAAGCGTTCTCGGTGAGCCTCACGATCGCCCGGAGCGCGTGCAGCGCGGCACCATCCGCGCCGGCAGGCACATTCTCCAGCAGCGGACGCGCCTGGTCGACACGCCCCACGGAGAGCAACATGGAGGCGCGCAGGGCGCGCAACGCCGCCACCTCGCGCAAGGCCTCGCCATCGCCGAGGGCGTCCAGCGCAGCGGTGGTTTGGCCGTCCACATCCAGCGCAAGGGCCGAGCGGGCGCGCGCCGCAAGTGCAGGCGCGAGGGCGCCGAGCTGCGCATCGGACAGACGGATCACGGGCGGGTAGTGAATCGCCCACCGAATCGCATCGATCGGCCGAACCTCGATTGGAGACGGTGCTCCGGCCTCGCCCGCCGCCGCCGACTGTCCCGCCAGCAGCAGGAGCTCTCCTGCCCGGTTGTGCACCCGCACCCTGCCCTCGGCGACCACCACCCGGCCCTGCACACTGTCCTGGATCACCGTGAATTCGGTGCCATCGACGAGCGCATTGACGAAGGGGGTCTGTACCCCGAAGCGCTTGCGGAAGCGGCTGATGACATGCAGCGCACCTTCGCGCAGTCCGAGCTCGGAGTCGGCCCGTTGCGCGGGCGGCATGATCGTGAGTGTCGAATTCTGGTCGAGTCTGACGAGCACGTCGTCGTCGAGGACGATTGCGGCACGCGCCAGTGCTCGTGCCAAGACCCGGTCGCCCGCACAGAGTCGATGCGTCGCCGAAGCTGGAATCCAGAGATCGGAATCGGCGCTCCGCACTTCCACCTGCCCCTGCACGGAAACGATCTGCCCGACAGGCAGTTCGCAGGCCGCAAGGGCTCGTAGCGACCCCAACAGCAGAACTGTCGCTAGAGCGATCTGTCGATAGTCCGTTTGATTGCGTATCACGGCACGCCCCCATTGCTGAAGTTGCCGGATCGAGGACAGGTCGGCCCCACTCCGATCATTCGAACGCAATGGTCCCGCGGGCCAGGCTCAAATCCGGCGAGGCAACCGACGGGAACGCATCGTGACAACCGCCCCGCGCCTGCCTGCATGGTTTTCACTCTGCATGGCAACATGCCCGAAAACTATCACAAACTGTTACCGGGCCAAGCAGTTAATTGCCACCTGGACGCTTCGGGGTCAAACGAAAAGGCGTCAGTCCTCGAAGAAAACGTCCAGATCGCCGTCATGGCACAACAGGTCGATCATCCCGGAAGGAATCTCGGGCCATCTGCTGGCCCTCGAGGCAACGACCGACAGGCCACAATGCATCATTAGATGAGCACCGCATGCGCCGTCCACCTCGCGGGGTGCCGTACGCGTGGAATAACCAACTGATTTTTCACTGAAACTCGAACCGCTCATTGCTGATGCCTCCAGATCTGCGGGTGGCCGGCCGATCAATGCGATCGACATTCCATGGCAGTGACAGGATGCTATCCCTGACGCAGCGCACAAAGGTCAAAATCAATGTAAAAATGTGACCCAGTTCATGGTCAGCCGAATTGAATCCCGGATGCATGCTCATTTGCTGCTCAGCACCACGCTCCCATCCCACTCGGGACCGGCGCCGGAGCGCACCAGCTGGCGACTGAGGCCGAGGTAATAGGCGCAGATTCCATCCTCGGGCCGCGATGCAAGCACGCGCTCGAAAAAGGAGACCGCGGTATCGAAGTCTCCGCTCACGAAGGCCGCCAATCCGTGCTCGAACTCGGGCGCGCACACCAGCGCCGCAGGATTGGATGAAAGCTGGTAGAGCGCCAGCGACTGCCGCTTCCCTTTCAGCACGAATCGACCTGCAAAGCGCGCAATGTCGGAACGATGCTCGGGCAGCGCGCCTTCAGAAGCCAGTATCCATGTGCCAAAGAGCTTGTTCGCCGTCTGAACGCGACTTGCGGTGTTGACGATATCCCCTACTGCGCGGATCTCGCGGCGCTTGTCGGACCCCACCTCCCCGAGGAAGACCTGGCCGAAATGCAGGCCGAAGCGGGTCGGCAATGCGCCTGGTTCGTGCTTGTCACCGTTCATGCAAGCATCCAGCTCGAGCGTCGCCCGCAGGGCGCCGTCCCGGGCCCCGCTGGGGGATGCGTCCGCCAGCCACACCGACATCACCGAATCGCCGACGATATCGGCGACGTAGCCCCCGCTGGCCTCGATCCGCGGAATGAACATCTCGAGATAACGGTTGAGCACATCGCGCGTCGCTTTCGGCGAAAGCGCCTCCGAAATCGTCGTATAGCCCTCGATGTCGCTGCACATGCACACCGCGAATACCGTCCGGCCGGCGCTCATGCCGCCCAGCACGCCCTCCAGTCGCTCGAAGGCCTGGCGCGACAGCCCATGCTCCATTGCGCGCTCCAGGTCGGCCTGCCGAATCCGCACTCGGCGGTAGTGCGCGCCAAGGCCGAGGCCGACCACTACGCCCGGAATGATCACCAGTGGAAGCACTACCGGCACCCACAGATGCGCGGAGCCGAAGGCAGATACCGCCCCCAGCGCGTAGACCCCCAAGGCGAGCAGCGTTGCGAACATCGCCATGCGCGGCGCCAGGCACAACCAGGCGAGCATCAGCACCACTGACCACGCAAGCAGCCCTGCCAGCTCGACGATCGGCCCCGGACGCCGCAGATAGGATGCATCCAGCAGATTCGCAAGCGCAGTCGCACACAGCTCGACGCCACTCACATCGACGCCGTCCGGGCCGCTGTAGGGCGTGCGATAGGCGTCGGCCTGAAGGCTCTGGTTGGGTTCCGAGAGTCCGACGATGATCGCCTTTCCGGCAAATCGCCGTCTTGCCTCGAGCGGATCCTCGAGCACCTTGAGCGCCTGATCGTAGGAGAGGGTGGGAATGCGCCCGAGCGGGCCATACAGATTGAGCGCAAGACGGTGCGAGACCGGCGCCGCGCGGAGGGCCTGTACGCCGGATCTCGCGTCTTCGGGCAGCAACTTGGCGAGCGCCAAAGGCATCGACGGCCGATTCCCGGCGCCCGGCAGATGGGTCCAGTACTCGAATACCCCTTCGTCGCTTTTCGGCAGGATGAAGGGCGCCGTTCCATGGGCCGCCTCGCCGAACAGGCTCAGCGGCAAGGTGCGATGTTCGATGCTTGCCACCTCGCGACCCGCCGAGTCGACGATTTTCTGGCGTGAAACCGCCTCTGCGAGCACCACCGTGCCGGCCCGCCGCAAGGCCCGCGCAAAGGCGGCGTCGCCGACTGGGTCGCGCGCACGCTCGAACAGCACGTCGAAGCCGATCGCGGCCGCGCCACTCGCGGCGAGCCCGTCGACCAGGGCCGCATGGTTCGCGCGCGACCATTCGGTGATTCGACGCGGCAGGCCGAGGGCGCTGGCCGCGCGGGAATCCAGCGATACAATGAGAACATCGCTCGGCGGCGTGCGCATGCCGCGCATCGCGTACAGGAATCTGATACCGGGCCCCGATTCGAGCTCGGTCAGCGGCGACAGGCCGACCAGGAGCGTGATTGCGACGCTTGCCAAAATCAACAGGTAGCGGTTGGTCAGGCGGAACAAACAGGCACACCTTCAAGAACGAACAGACTCAGGGGAAAGACGATGGCCTCAGACACATATCTGGACAGGGTGGACATCTTCGCCGGCCTGAACGAGTCCCAGCTCGAAGCCCTCCGCCAGAATAGCCGCATTCGGGCCGTTCTGCCGGGTACGATCGTAGTCAGCGAGGGCGATGAACCTCATGGACTGTTCATCGTCCAGTCGGGAACCCTGAAGGCCTTCCTGATGGACGAAAACGGCCGCGAGATCACGCTCTCGCTGCTCGGCGAAGGGGATTATTTCGGCGAACTCGCGCTGCTCGACGACGCCCCACGATCCGCCTCGGTGATCGCCCTGGAACGGGGCGAGCTGCTGCAACTGTCGCAACAGGCCTTCCTGGAACTCATCGAGAACGACCCGAAGGTGATGCACACCGTGGTCAGGAACCTGGTTTCTCGCATCCGCTCGCTGACCGACAGCGTACGAGCGCTCGCCCTCGTGGATGTCTTCGGACGGATCTCACGGCTGTTTTCCTCGCTCGCCCAGGAACAGGGCGATCATCACGTCATCGAGCAACGGCTCACCCAGCAGGAGATTGCCAACCTGGTGGGCGCATCGCGCGAGATGGTGAACCGCATCCTGCGCGACCTGGTCACCGGCGGCTACATCGAGATCGAGCACCATCGCGTGATCCTGCTCAAGAAGCTGCCCCCCCGCTGGTAGGGCCGACCCGCGTTCGCCTCAGCGGGGGCCGCCATGCTCGGCAGCAAGCGAATCGCACGCCTCGATGCAGCTGCGCTCGGCAAGCGCGCCCGCCTGCCACGATCTCATCGCGGGCAATTCGAGCATTGCATCGCGATAGGCTGCCGCGCCCTCGGGCAAGGGAACGTTGTAGGTGATGAAGCGCCACACCACGGGCGCATACATCGCGTCGGCGGCCGAGAAGCGGCCGAAGAGCCAGGGCCCGTGCTGTCCGAACCGCTCGCGGGCGTCGTGCCAGATGGCCACGATGCGGTCGATATCGGCCTGCACCGCGGCGCTCGCGGGGCGCCCCGCGAGGCGCAGCTTGATGTTCATCGGATAGGCGCCGCGCAGCGCACCGAATCCGGCATGCATCTCGGCGGCGATGCTGCGGGCCCGGGCGCGCGCCTGCCCATGCTCGGGCCAGATCTGCGGGTAGCGCTCGGCAAGGTACTCGGCAATCGCCAGCGACTCCCACACCTGGAAACCATCGTCATGCAGGCAGGGCACGAGCCCATTGCCGGAATATGGGCGATGCGCATCGCTGACCCCGCGCCCGGTCACTTCGACCATGCGCTCCTCGAAGGGGATGCCGAAATGCGTCAGCAGCAGCCATGCCCGCAAGGACCACGAGGAGTAATTCTTGTTGCCGCAGTAAAGCGTGTACATGAGAGCCTCCAGTGCGCGTGCGACGCGACGGGCTACCAACATAGCCGATCGCGCCCGACCAAGGCAAACGGCGGCATGCCGCCGCACTGCCCGGCCTCGAGCCGTCCCTCCAAACAGCGAGCACGATTCCCATGTCCAGGCTACCGCCACTGCCCAACCTGATCGCCTTCGATGCGGCCGCCCGGCTTGGCAGCTTCGTGCGGGCAGCCGAAGAGCTCAGGCTCACGCCTTCCGCGATCAGCCACCGTATCAGGACGCTCGAGGATTCGCTTGGCCAGGCCCTGTTCAGTCGGGCCAAGCGGCGAATCGCGCTGACCGACGCCGGCGCACGCTATCACGCACAGATACGCGCCGGCCTGGCGCTCATCGAGGAAGCCACGCGTGCGCTCGGCCGATCGGCCGGCGGCGAAGCAAGGCTGCTCAAGATCAGCGTGGCGCCGGCGATCGGCTCGAAGTGGCTGGTCGCCCGGCTCGCCGAATATCAGCAGGGGCATCCGCAACTCGAATTCGCGATTTCCGTATCGACCAGCCTCGAGCCGCTTCTCGACGGCAGTGCCGAGATCGGGCTGCGCTACGGCGGGCCGCCCTGGCAAGGCCTTGTCGCCCGCAAGCTCAGCAACGAAGAGCTCGCCCCGGTCTGCGCGCCCGGGATCGCCGCCCGCCTCGGCAATCCGCCCGAGCCGGCTGCGCTCGCGGGCATGCGCCTGCTGCGTCACCCGTTGCTGCCCTGGCGTCCCTGGTTCGAGGCGGCCGGACTGGACTGGCCGGAACCCGACAGCGGGCCGGTCTTCGACGATGCAATGATGATGCTCGAAGCGGCAGCCGCAGGGGCCGGCATTGCCATGAGCGTGGGACTGCCCGCACGGGCCTTCCTCGCCGGCGGCACCCTAGTGCATCCGTTTGCGATCCGCTGCCCGGGACGCGGCTTCTACGCCGTGATGTCGCCCGCTGCGGCGCAGCAGCCATGCTTGCGCACCTTCGTCGAGTGGCTGCAGCAGGCCGCGCGCCGGCCCGCGCCTGGCGCACCGGCTTCGCTCACATCAGGCCCAGCGAGCGCAGCAGGACGATCCCCAGACTCGTCGTCACCAGCGAACCCAGCGTCGTGAGGACGATGATGTTCGCCGCAAGGGGCGCATTGGCACCCATCGCGCGCACCATCACATAGCTCGCCGCGGCGGTGGGGGCGGAGGACATCAACAGCAGCACGCCCAGTTCGATACCCCGGAAGCCAAGCAGGATGCCACCGACCGAGAAGACCACCGGCACCACCACCAGCTTGAGACCGCTGCTGAGCAGCGTGTTGCGGATCTCGGCCTGGAAGGTCTTGAAATTGAGTGACGCGCCGGTGCAGATCAGCGCCAGCGGCAAGGTCAGGTCGGCGACGTACTGCACCGAGCGCAGCACCACGGTCGGCAACTCGATGTCACCGATCGATACCGGCATGGCCAACAGGATGCCGATGATCAGCGGGTTGCGGGCGATGCCCTTGAGCATCCGGCCGATGCCCTGCCTGCGTTGCAGCGAGCGGCTCAGCGTAATCACCGCCAGCACGTTGAAGAGGATCGTCACCAGCCCCACGTAAAGCGACGCGACGATGAGGCCTTGCTCGCCGTACGCGTTCGCGCAGAGCGCCAGACCGATGATTCCCATGTTCGAGCGGTAAGCGCCCTGCACCACCACCCCGCGGTCCTCGGCTGGCGACACGTATCTGGTCGCCAGGTACTCGAGCAGAACGAAGACCACCAAGGTCATGCTCAGGCCATAACCCACCAGCGCGAGATTGGAGGAGGCCCCGATGCTGGTCTTGCTGATGCTCAGGAACAGCAAGGCGGGCAATCCGAGCGAAAACACCAGGCGCGAACCGACGTCAATGAACGCGTCATTGAGCAGGCCGATCCGCATCAGCAGGATGCCCAGCCCAAGGAGCACGAAGATCGGCCCGGTCACCGACAGCGAAAAGAGAATGATGGCCAGCAGATCGGTCACAAGCGTGGTTGTTGCGCTGCGTCATTGGGACGCACCACTCTACCCGGGGCGGGCGCGCGGAACAATAGCGCCCGGCAAGCGCACGGACGCCTCCTGCGCTGTCACTCAGCTTGCGCTTCGATGCGGTAGGCCTGCGCGAGCACGCCGAATCGATCGCATTGCGCGTGCGCCCAGGCCGCATCATGGCCAAGCGTGGCGGCCAGGATCGCCGCCACCTCGGGCGCCACCTCGAGCGCGGCCCCGGCGTCCAGGAACAGCCCGCGATGGCGCCTCGCAAGCACATCCTCCAGGTTGCGGGCGAACTCGAAGCGCACGGCCGTCTCGACGCGCGCGCGGTCGATATCGAGCCGCGGATGAAGTGGGGCGCTTGCCCCAGCCGTGGCCCTGGGCATCACCAGGCGCAGCTCGGCGGTCTCGCAGGGCCGCGACGCCAACCCCGCGAGCTTCACCGCACGGTCGATCACCTCTTCGGCCATTCGCCTGTAGGTGGTCCACTTGCCGCCACCGATGGTCACCAGGCCGCTCGGGGAAGTGCGGATGACGTGCTCGCGCGAAAGCCGGCCGGTGGGCTCGCCCGGTGCCGCAGAGATGAGTGGCCGAAGGCCTGCGAAGACGCTCAACACATCGCGGCGGCCGGGGGCCCGCGAGAGACAGGAGGCCGCCGTGCGGAGGATGAAATCGATCTCCCCGGGCAAGGGCCGCGGCTCGACCGGGACATCCGCGCGGGGGGTATCGGTGGTGCCGAGCAGCACCTTGCCCTGCCAGGGGATCATGAAAAGCACCCTACCATCCTCGGTCTCCGGCACCAGCAAGGCGTCACCTCCAGGCAGCCACTGCGCGCCGACCACCAGATGCACGCCCTGGCTCGGCGAGAGCATCGACGCACAACCCGGCTCATCCATCCTGCGCAGCGCATCGGCCCAGACGCCGGTGGCATTGATCACCACCCGCGCCGACAGCGTGAAGCTGCGGCCACCCTCCGCATCCTGCGCGGTCACGCCCGCCACCTTGCCCGAGTCGTGCAGCAGCCCGGTGACCGGCATGTAGTTCAATACCAGCCCCCCGGCGGCGACGGTGCTGCGGGCCAGTGCGATGGCCAGCCCGGCATCGTCGAACTGCCCATCGAAGTAGGCGATGCCACCCTTCAGCCCCGCACTTCGCACCGTCGGCAAGACGGCGAGGGTCTGGGCCGCATCCAGCAGCCGGGCGCGACCGAAGCCATGGCTGCCGGCGAGCATGTCATAGGCTGCGAGACCCGCACCGAGCTTGAGCTTGTCGCGCAGGCGATATACCGGCACCACGAAACGTTGCCGTCTCACCAGTGCCGGCGCATTGCGCGACAGCCGCCAGCGCTCCAGCAAGGCCTCATGGACCAGGCCGACACGACCCTGGGCAAGATAGCGGACTCCGCCGTGCACCAGCTTGGTCGAGCGCGAGCTCGTTCCTTTCGCGAAATCATGGGCCTCGAGCAGCGCGGTGCGATAGCCCCGGCTGGCCGCATCGAGCGCACAACCCAGGCCTGTTGCGCCACCGCCGATCACGATCACATCCCAATCGGGCTGCGCCTCGAGCCGGGCGATCAGCGCCTCGCGGGACAACTCGCCGGGATCATTCAGGAACATCCCAACCCCGGGTACGTGCCACCGCCTCGTGCCAGCGCCTCAGCATGGCGCCGCGCCGATCCGCCGACATCACCGGCTCGAACACCCGCTCGGCTTCCCAGTGACGGGCGAGTTCGGCCTCGTCGGCCCAGACGCCCGCCGCCAGGCCCGCGAAGAAAGCCGCGCCCAGCGCCGTCGTTTCGGTCTGGCGGGGACGTACCACCGGCACCCCGAGCAGATCCGCCTGCATCTGCATCAGCAGATCGTTTCGCGTCATGCCGCCATCCACCCGCAATTCGGTGAGCGGCTGTCCGCTGTCGGCCACCATCGCCTCGACGAGGTCTACCGTTTGCAATGCCACCGACTCCAGCGCTGCGCGCGCAATGTGCGCGGCCGTCGTGCCCCGCGTCATGCCCATCAGGGTTCCGCGCGCATGCGGATCCCAATGTGGTGCACCCAAGCCGGTAAAGGCCGGCACCATGACGACCTGCCCATTGTCCGGAACGCTCGCCGCAAGCTCTTCCACTTCTGCTGCGGTGCGTATGAAGCCAAGACCGTCGCGCAGCCACTGCACGACTGCGCCGGCAGAAAAAACGCTTCCTTCGAGCAGATACTGCGTCGTCGATCCGCGACGCCAGCCGATGGTAGTGAGCAGGCGGTTGCGCGACACCACGGCCTGCAAGCCGGTATTGAGGGTCAGAAAGCAGCCGGTCCCGTAGGTGTTCTTGGCCATTCCCGGGGACACGCAGACCTGCCCGAAGGTCGCCGCCTGCTGGTCGCCCACGATGCCGCCGATCGGTATCCGCGCGCCGAAGAGCGAGGGCTCGGTGTGGCCGATCGGCCCCGAGGTGTCGACGATTTCCGGCAACACCTGGCGGGGAATGTCGAAAAGCTCGAGCAGGGTGTCGTCCCAGCACTGCTTGTGGATGTCGAACAGCAGGGTGCGCGAGGCGTTGCTCGGATCGGTGACATGGAGCGCACCGCCGCTGAGTTGCCACACCAGCCAGCTGTCGACCGTACCGAAAGCGAGTTCGCCACGCTCGGCACGTTTTCGTGCCCCGGGCAGCTTGTCGAGCAACCAGGCGAGCTTGGTCGCCGAAAAGTAGGCGTCGAGTTCCAGCCCGGTGAGCGCGCGCACCGAATCTTCGTGCCCCGCCCGACGCAGCTTCTCGCAATGCGCCGCAGTACGGCGATCCTGCCAGACGATCGCCGGCGCCAGCGGGTGCCCGCTTTTTCGATCCCACAGAACGGTGGTCTCCCGCTGGTTGGTGATGCCGATGCCGCGCAGCTGCGGCCCCCCCGCATCGGACTCGTAGACCGCCTCGCGGGCGCACTCGAGTTGAGAGTGCCAGATCGCCATCGGATCATGCTCGACCCAACCGGGGCGCGGAAAAGACTGCTTGAACTCCCGCTGCGCCTCGCCGCAAACACCAGCGCGCGCATCGAAAACGATCGCACGTGAACTTGTCGTGCCCTGGTCGAGGGCCAGCAGATAGTCCATATCATCTCCTCGCCGTCACCGGCTTGTTCTGCGCAAACGATAGCCGATTGGCAGCAGGCTTGAAACCTCGGGGGCACTTGGTGGCCACCGGACAGGTGAACGCATTTCATCAATTGCCGCTCGGGATTCGTTTGAGCACGCCGCAGCCGCGTTGCATTCTGAGCAAACCGGAACGCCCCCTCTATCCGCCGCCCAACCAGGCCAGAGGATGCCGCAGCCCTATACGGCCGGCGGCAACGGGGCCCGGCGTGTATCCATCCCTTGCACGCATGGTAAGGCCGCCGGCGCCCCGCCGAGGCGGTCGACTACCTCCTTTACAGAACGTATCGACAGGAGCTTCTGATGAGCATGGAAAACCGCGATGGATGGATCTGGCTGGATGGTGAATGGACGCCGTGGCGTGCAGCCAGGATCCATCCGATGACACACACGCTGCATTACGGGCTGGGCTGCTTTGAAGGGATCAGGGCCTACGACACCCTGTCCGGGCCCGCGATCTTCAGGCTCGAGGAACACATCGAGCGGCTCTTCGAGTCCGCACTCATTCTCGGGCTCGACATGCCCTTCGACCGCGACACGCTCGAGCGCGTGTGCTGCGAGCTCGTCCATCGCAACGAGTTGCGCTCGGGCTACATCCGCCCGCTGGTCTTCCTCGGCGCCGAAAAGGCCGGGGTCGACCCGCTGGGTGCGGCCACCCATGTGATGATCGCCGCCTGGCCATGGGGCGCCTATCTGGGCGAGGACGGCATCGACAAGGGCATCCGCGTCAAGGTCTCGAGCTTCGCACGCCACCATGTGAACGTCCAGATGTGCCGCGCGAAGTCCGTGTCGACCTACACCAACTCGATCCTCGCCTGCCGAGAGGCTCGCAGCGATGGCTATGACGAAGCCTTGCTGCTCGACACCGATGGTTTCGTCGCCGAGGGCCCGGGCGAGAACGTGTTCCTGGTCAAGCGCGGCATCATTCACGAACCCGGGATCACCTCGGCGCTCGACGGCATCACCCGGCGAACCATTCATTGCCTGGCCCGCGAGGCTGGCTATGAGATCGTTTCGCGGCGGATCACGCGCGACGAGCTCTACATCGCCGACGAGGTGTTCTTCAGCGGCACAGCGGCGGAGATCACCCCGGTCGTGGAGCTCGACAGGCGGCGCATCGGCGACGGCCGGCCCGGCCCGCTCACGCGGGAGCTGCAGTCGCGCTTCTTCGCCTGCGTGAAGGGTTCGGATCCGAGCCACAGGGAATGGCTCACCGCGGTCGCGCCAGGCAAGCCGGACTGAACTCCGCGGGCGCCAGACGCTCGTAGCACAGCCTGCACCGATAGCCCGTCCTGCGCGGAGCCTCGCGACATCGAACCGTAGATGGCCGCGTGCGGCTCACCAGATTGAAGGCTTCATGCGGCAGGGCTATAGTAGGTCGCAGACCTGATCGAAACTCCGGAGGTAGAGATGATCACCATCACGCAAGCACCCAATGTCGTCGCCATCGCGGTTTTCGGGGAGTTCTCCCTTGCCGACTACAAGGAATTCGAAGAACAGGTCAATTACAAGATCCAGTTCGAGGGCAAGGTGAACCTGCTCATGGATTTGCGCGACATGGTCGGTTTCACCGTCGACGTGGCCTGGGAGGAGATCCAGTTCTCGCGCAAGCATGCCAACGACTTCAATCGCATCGCGATCCTCACCACCGACCAGTGGGTCACCTGGAGCGCCTGGGTATCGCAGATCTTCGTCAAGGCCGACGTCCAGGTGTTCGACGACGAAATGGCGGCGCGCAACTGGCTCGGTATCGAGACCGAGACCGTCCGGTGAGTACATCGTTTTCGACGCTGATCAGCGCCACCGCGCTTGCCGGCCATCTCGACGATCCCAACTGGCGGATCGTGGACTGCCGGCACGACCTTGCAAACACCCGCTTCGGTCGGGCCGCCTATGAGGACGGGCATCTCCCGGGCGCCGTTTTCGCACATCTGGACGAGGATCTTTCTTCGCCGCCGAACGGCCGCAACGGCCGCCACCCCCTGCCCGACCCGCAACTGCTCGCGGCCAGATTCGGGGCGTGGGGTATCGACGACGGGACCCAGGTGGTTGCCTACGACGATGCGGGCGGGATGTACGCGGCGCGATTGTGGTGGCTGCTGCGCTGGCTCGGGCACGAGCGGGTGGCCGTGCTCGACGGAGGCTACCAGGCCTGGTGCCGGACCGCCAAGGTCCTGACGGCCGAGATCCCCACCCCGACGCCGCGGAGATTCGACGCTCGCGTGCAGAAAGGCGCGGTCGACGCCGACGCGCTGCAGGCGGGACTTGCCGGCGGGGAAGTCCTGCTCATCGACGCACGAAGCCCGGACCGGTTTCGCGGCGAGAACGAAACCCTGGATCCGGTCGGCGGACATATCCCGGGCGCCGTGAATCACTTCTTCCGCAACAACCTGCGCGATGACGGCTGCTTCAAGGAGGCTGCCGCGCTGCGCGAAGAATTCGGCAGGATCCTCGGCGGCCGCCAGGCGACGAAGGTGGTCCACCAGTGCGGTTCGGGCGTCACGGCGTGCCTGAACCTGCTGGCGATGGAAGCCGCAGGGCTCTGCGGCTCGCGGCTCTATCCCGGCTCATGGAGCGAATGGTGCGCGGATCGCGGACGTCCGGTGGCGACCGGCCCGGCCTGAGGCACTGCGCTACCAGTCAACCTTGCTCAGGTGTGACAGCGAGCGCCCGAGGAAGCGCTCGCCAATCGTCTGGAAGCGCAGCGGGATATCGGTGACATGGAATGCGTAGTGGGCCGGCGCGTGGCCCGGATTCGCCAGTTCGAGGCTGGCAAGACGCGCGGCGGCCAACTCCGCCGTGGTGATGGCCGAGTCGACCAGGCGAATGTCCGGCCCGGAGACATCCTGCAGCAAGGGCTTGAGCAATGGATAGTGGGTACACCCGAGCACCAGCGTATCCACTTCCTCGGCCAGCACGGGCTTGAGGTATTCGCGCGCAGTCAGGCGCGTCACTTCATGTTCCAGCCAGCCTTCTTCCACCAATGGCACGAACAGTGGGCAGGCCTGTGAAAATACCCGGATGTCGGGATCGATCGCGTGCATGCGCCGCGCATAGGCGTTGGAGTTGACCGTGGTCGGCGTGCCGATCACGCCGATCGTTCCGCTGCGAGACGCCGCCACCGCCGCTCCGGCGCCTGCATCGATCACGTCGAGCACCGGAATATCACCGGCCCGTGACTTGACCACGTGGGCGGCGACCGCAGCCATGGTGTTGCAGGCGACGACCAGCATCTTTACACCCCGATCGAGCAGGAAGTCGGTGATCTGCCCGGTGAAATGCTCGATTGTCGGAATCGACTTGATGCCGTACGGCACCCGTGCGGTGTCTCCGAAGTAGACGATGTCCTCGAACGGTAGCCTTTCCATCAGCGCACGCACCACGGTCAGGCCACCGACACCGGAATCGAAAACACCAATTGGCAGCTTGCGCCTGGAGGACATGGCTTGACGAGGTGATGGCAAGGCGCGGATTCTAGCCCTTATTTCGTGCACCGGCGCGAAGCGCGTGCATCGGTGGGCTCAGCGGTAGCGGTGTGATGATTGCGGGTTGGACCGCAGCGCGCGCAAGCGGCAGCGCGCTCAGTAGACCATCGACGCGTGGTCCGCCTCGATCGCATCCTCGGCATCGGGAACCGTGCCTTCCTGGATGAGACGCAGGATCAGGGAATCTTCCTGCTCACGTGGAAATCCGTACTTGTAGATGGATTTTTCGTCCGGCAGCTCACGCCACCGGCCTGCGAGCTCTGCGAGGCGATCGCGAACGTATTCGCAGGAGATATGCATCAGCAGCGCGGGCGCCCCCACCCGCTCGCAACTGCGTTCGGTCGCGATCTTGCGGAATTCGAGATAGCGCTGATAGAAGAAGCGGTGGCGCGGGTTGATCTCGATGAGGATGTCGGTACACCCCTGGACGCGATAGGCATACAGGTAGAGCATGTGGAAGAGCGTGGCCAGCAGTCGCTTGGAGCGCACCGATGGCTCGACCGCGAATTTGCCGAATTCGCAGATTCGCTTTCCCCTGCGGCGGAAATCGGCGACCTCGTCCGGATACGTTTCATCTACTGACAGGCCCGCGGGGGAGTCAATATTGACCGTGAGCGTCGCATAGATGTTGCCGAAAAGTTCGGCGTTCAGCGTCATGCGATTGGGGAGCTGGTCGAGACTGGCAACGCTGTTGTAGCCACGCCAGGCATAACGCTTCTCGATGAGCAGGCTGGTCTCGCGTTTTTCCTGCTGGTTGCCCGATAGCAACTTGATCTGGAATTTGTCCTTGCGCTCCGCAAAGTCCTGGATGCCTTCGATCTCGTCTTGTTCGATGCACATCGCCTGCAGGCGAAGGCTCTCCATGACGGTAACCTCCGCCAGGGCCTGCTGCCAGTCCGATATATCGTTGTGACGGGAGTCGGTAAGGCTCATGAGCGGTGCGTTTCTCCAGCGGTGACAGAAAGGATACCCAATTTTCGCTAGCCGATCCCGGATATTCAACGATTGATAGATTTCGATCAATATATTCGAGAACGCTAATTGACAACAACTGTGTCCACCAGCGGCAGCGATCCCGACGTCATCATCGCCCCATGTGCTCGGACAGCGCCCAGACCACGTGGTCGCGCACCAGCTCCGAACGGTCCTCGCGCCGCGACCCAAGCGCACCAAGCACACTCGCCGAGGGCTGCGCATTGCCCAGGCCGACCGCCAGATTGCGCAGCCAGCGCTCGTAACCGACCCGATAGATCGCACTGCCGGCCATGCGTTCGTTGAAATCGGCCTCGCTCCAATGGAACAGCTCCGCCAGCGTCGCCTGGTCGAGTCCGTTGCGCACCGCAAAATCCCCCTCCTTGCTCAAGCGCGCAAAGCGGTTCCAGGGACATACCAGCTGGCAGTCGTCGCAGCCATAAACCCGGTTGCCCAGCATCTTGCGCAAGGGCACGGGAATCGCCCCGCGCAGTTCGATGGTGAGATAGGAAATGCACAGGCGGGCGTCGACCCGGTAAGGCGCCACGATCGCGCCGGTGGGACAGGCGTCGAGGCAGGCGCGGCACGAACCGCAATGCTCCTGCACCGGCGCGTCGACCGCCAACGGCAGATCGGTGTAGATCTCGCCGAGAAAGAACATCGAACCCACGCTGCGGTCGATCAGCAAGCTGTGCTTGCCTCGCCAGCCGAGTCCCGCACGGCCGGCCAGCTCGACCTCCATCACCGGCGCCGAATCCACGAACACGCGGTATCCGTGAGGACTCGATGCAGCGATGCGGCTGGCGAGCTGCTGCAGGCGGGCACGCAGCACCTTGTGGTAGTCGCGTCCAAGCGCATAGCGCGACACATAGGCACGGCTGCCGTCGCGCAGATTCTCAAGCGCATCGGCGGCATCCGGAAGGTATGACATCCTCGCGCTGATCACCCGACAGGTATTGGGTACGAGCTCCGCGGGGCGGGTCCGCTTGGTCCCGTGTTTGCCCATATAATCCATCTCGCCGTGAAATCCGGCCTGCAGCCACGCTTGCAGACCCGCTTCGGCGGAGGACAGATCAACGTCGGCGACGCGCACCGCGTCGAAGCCGAGCTCGCTTCCCCAAACGCTGATTTCATGACGCAGCGCCGCCAGCGCATCCCTGGCGCTTTCCTTGCCGGAGCCAATCGAATGCAGCTTGTTTTCCATCCGCTGGATGATACCGGGAACGCAACCGAACTTGCGCTGGAGGACGAAGCGGCGACCATGGCCCTGGGCTCTGCACTCGCCCCCACGTTGCAGCCGGGCATGACCATTTATCTTTGCGGGGACCTCGGCGCCGGGAAAACCACCCTCGCCAGAGGCTTGCTGCGGGCACTCGGATTTCACGGAAATGTGAAAAGTCCCACGTACACACTTGTTGAACCTTATGTAGATTCTAGAATACACTTATATCACTTTGATTTTTATCGGTTCACCCATCCTGATGAGTATCTTGAAGCAGGCCTCGACGAGTACTTCGCCAGACAAGGCGTGTGTTTGGTCGAATGGCCGCAGCACGCGGCGCCACATATTCCTGCCCCGGACCTCGAAATCCGGCTGGAAATGGCCGCTCAGGGTCGCCACGCGTGCTTGCGCGCACTGACGGAGACGGGACGCAAATGCATACTGGGGATGAGCTCACCGGAGGGCTGAACCATCCGGAAACGACGCCGGAGTCCGGCAAGCGCGGACGTCGCGCGTTCATTCGAAGCTCGGGGGCGGTGCTGGCGATGCTGGTCAGCCCGGTCGGGCGGGCCGCCGATGCCAGCATTCTCGCGGTACGGGTCTGGCCCGCCGACGACTACACCCGGATTACCCTCGAGGGTGGCGCCGAGCTGCGCTTCACCCAGCAGATCGTGAAGAACCCGGAGCGTTTGGTGCTCGATCTCGAGGGCGTCGAGTTCAACAGCCTGGTGCGCAACCTCGGTGACCGCGTCAGCCCGCAGGACCCCTACATCAAGCTCATCCGCGCCGGGCGCAATCGCCCCGGCGTGGTGCGGGTGGTGGTCGAGCTGAAGCAGGAAATCGACCCGCAGATATTCACGCTCAATCCGATCGGCGACTATGGTCATCGACTGGTGGTCGACCTTTACCCCGCCACGCCGATCGATCCCCTGCTGGCGCTGATCGAAAAGAGCACCCCGAACGAAGCGGCGGCGGGTAACGCGCCGACGCCGGACCGTGGCGCCAGCACCAGCACGGTGGCCGAGAGGCCCGACGACAATATCCGCACCTCACCTGCCGATCGCGACGAGCCACGGATCCGCCGCCTCATCACGGTTGCCCTCGACCCTGGCCACGGCGGCGAAGACCCGGGCGCGGTGGGGCACCGCGGCAGCTATGAAAAGAACGTCACCCTCGAGATCGCGCGCCGGCTCAAGGCACGCATCGATGCCGAACCGAGCATGCGCGCCATGCTCACCCGCGACGGCGATTATTTCGTTCCGCTGCATCACCGGGTGAACAAGGCGCGCCGGGTGCAGGCCGACCTGTTCGTATCGATACACGCCGACGCCTTCATTCGGCCCGATGCGCGCGGCAGTTCGGTGTTCGTTCTGTCGGAACGGGGCGCCTCGAGCGCGGCGGCGCGCTGGCTCGCCAAGAAGGAAAACGACGCCGACCTGATCGGCGGCGTGCGCCTGACCGGCGGCGACGGTCATCTCGCCCGCACCCTGCTCGACCTCTCCCAGACAGCGGCGATCAACGACAGTCTCAAGGTCGGCCGCGCGGTGCTGAACGAGATCGGCGGCATCAACCGGCTGCACAAGTCCGACGTCGAGCAGGCGGGTTTTGCGGTCCTCAAGGCGCCGGACATCCCCTCGATCCTGGTCGAGACCGCCTTCATCAGCAATCCCGAAGAGGAGGCGCGGCTCAACGACGATGCCTATCAGGAGAAGATGGCGCAGGCCATCATCCGAGGCATCAAGCGTTATTTCTCGCGAAACCCGCCCACCGCGCGCTCGAAGCTGGCCTTGCTCGACTGAGCCGTGTCCAAGCCGGTGGCGGCGCGCGCAGCCCCAGCCGGGCGCGTGCCGCCGCGTCCCCTCGCAATCGAACGCGCCCCTTTTGCAAATGCGCGAACCTCCAGATCGGTCCATCACCGCCAACTCGGCGACGGGCCGATCGGCGCACCGCCGGATGTGCATTTTGCCCGTATAATTGCGCCTTTTTAACAGGCGGTCATGCAGGTCTTTCGCGGCATTCCTGAACGGGCAAGGCAGTCCTCGGTTCTCACCATCGGCAATTTCGACGGCGTGCACCTTGGCCATCGTGCGCTCTTGCGCCTGCTCACCGACAAGGCCCGCGCCCTGGCACTGCCCGCCACCGTGCTGACCTTCGAACCGCATCCGCGCGAGTATTTCGCACCCGAACAGGCACCGCCACGGCTCACCTCCCTGCGCGAGAAGCTGCTGCTGCTCGATGCCTGCGGCGTCGACTGCGTCTTCGTGGCGCGCTTCAATGCAGCGTTCGCCGCCCATACCGCCGAGCAGTTCATCGAGGACGTCCTGTCGCGCGGCCTTGGCGTACGCCACCTCATGGTCGGTGACGATTTCCGCTTCGGCAAGCAGCGCAAGGGCGATTTCGCGATGCTTCAGCAAGCCGGGAAACTGCTGCGCTTCGGCGTCGAGGCAATGCCGACACTCGAGCTCGACGGCGAGCGGGTTTCGAGCTCGGCGGTGCGGGCGGCGCTCGAGGAGGGGCGCATCGATGACGCGGCGACGCTGCTCGGCCGCCCATACAGCATCGCCGGTCGTGTCGTCCGGGGCAACAGGATCGGCCGTACCATCGGCTTCCCGACCGCCAATATCCAGTTGAAGCATCGTCGCACGCCGCTGTCGGGTGTATACGTGGTGACCATCGAAGGCCTCGGTAGCGAACCGCGCCGCGGTGTCGCCAACGTCGGCGTGCGCCCGTCGGTCAGCGATTCCGGCAAACCGATGCTGGAAGTAAACATCTTCGACTGGAACGAAGACTGCTACGGCGCGCATCTGCGGATCAGCTTTGTGCACAAGCTGCGTGCCGAGATGAAGTTCGACGGGCTCACCGCGCTCAAGGCCCAGATTGCCCGCGACGCCACGCTCGCCCGCGAGTGGTTCGCCGCCAACCCAAACTGAATCAATCGTCCGAAGACTTTCCCCATGGCTGACTATCGCAAGACCCTCAACCTGCCCGACACGCCGTTCCCGATGCGAGGCGACCTCGCCAAGCGCGAACCGGGCTGGATCGCCGACTGGCAACAGCGAAAGCTCTACCAGAAGATCCGCAAGGCCTCGGCCGGCCGGCCCAAGTTCATCCTCCACGACGGCCCTCCATACGCCAACGGCAGCCTCCATCTGGGCCATGCGCTGAACAAGATCCTCAAGGACATCATCGTGCGTTCGCGCACCATGGCCGGCTTCGACGCGCCCTACGTTCCGGGCTGGGACTGCCATGGCCTGCCGATCGAGCACAAAGTGGAGGTGACCCACGGCAAGAACCTGTCGGGCGACAAGGTGCGCGAACTGTGTCGCGCCTACGCGGCCGAGCAGATCGAGGGGCAACTCAAGGATT
Organism: Zoogloeaceae bacterium; assembly: GCA_024235595.1. Taxonomy (GTDB): domain Bacteria; phylum Pseudomonadota; class Gammaproteobacteria; order Burkholderiales; family Rhodocyclaceae; genus Cognatazoarcus. Next base: position 239,419 of record JACKMC010000004.1, read on the forward strand.
TCGTCCGCCTCGGCGTCCTTGGCGACTGGGACAACCCATACAAGACGATGAACTTTGCCAACGAAGCCAACGAGATCCGCGCGTTGGCCGAAATGGTCAAGGCTGGCTACGTCTTCAAGGGCCTGAAGCCGGTAAACTGGTGCTTCGACTGCGGTTCGGCGCTGGCCGAGGCCGAGGTCGAGTATGCCGACAAGAAGTCGCCCGCGATCGACGTCGCCTTCCCGGTCTATGAGTCGGCGCGGCTCGCCCAAGCCTTCGGCCTGGCTGCCCTCGACAAGCCGGCAGCCGCGGTGATCTGGACCACCACACCGTGGACGATCCCCGCCAACCAGGCGCTCAACATCCACCCCGAGTACGAATACGCACTGGTCGACACCGGAGAGCGCCTGCTGGTACTGGCCATGGATCTGGTCGAAAGCTGCCTCGCCCGCTACAAGCTCGAAGGCAAGGTGATCGCCACCTGCGCCGGCCAGGCTCTCGATCGCATCGAGTTCCGTCACCCCTTCTTCGACCGTGTCTCGCCCGTCTACCTGGCCGAGTATGTCGGCCTCGACGCCGGCACCGGGATCGTGCACTCGGCCCCCGCCCACGGCGTGGACGATTTCAATGCCTGGCATGCATACGGACGCAGCAACGACGAGATCATCGCGCCGGTGATGGGCAGCGGCCACTTCGTCAGCGACCTGCCCTACTTCGGCGGGCTGATGATCTGGAAGGCAAACCCGCAGATCGTGGACAAGCTTGGCGAAGTCGGCGCGCTGCTCTCGCACGAGGCGATCAGTCACAGCTACATGCATTGCTGGCGGCACAAGACGCCGGTGATCTATCGCGCCACCGCGCAGTGGTTCGTCGGCATGGACCGCAAGCCCAGCCAAGGCCCGACGCTGCGCGAGCGGGCGCTCAAGGGCGTCGAGGCGACACGCTTCTTCCCGGCCTGGGGCCAGTCGCGATTGCATTCGATGATCGCCAACCGTCCCGACTGGTGCATTTCAAGGCAGCGCAACTGGGGCGTGCCGATTCCCTTCCTGCTTCACAAGGAGACCGGCGAACTGCATCCGCGAACGGTGGAGCTGATGGAGGCGGTCGCGAAACGCGTCGAGAAGGAAGGCATCGAAGCGTGGTTCAGGCTCGACGCAGCCGAGCTCGTCGGCGAGGAGGCCGCCGACTACGACAAGATCAGCGACACCCTGGACGTGTGGTTCGATTCCGGCACCACCCACTGGCATGTGCTACGCGGCTCGCATCCGGACGGCCATGCGGAAGGGCCGCGCGCCGACCTTTACCTCGAGGGCTCCGACCAGCATCGCGGCTGGTTCCATTCCTCGTTGCTGACCGGTTGCGCGATCGACGGACATCCACCCTACAAGGCCCTGCTGACCCACGGTTTCACTGTGGACGAGAAGGGCCGGAAGATGAGCAAGTCGCTCGGCAACACCATTCTGCCGCAGGAGGTTTCCAGCAAGTTTGGCGCCGAGATCCTGCGCCTGTGGGTCGCCAGCACGGATTATTCCGGCGAGCTTGCGATGTCGAAGGAGATCCTCGACCGTGTGGTTGAGGCCTACCGCCGCATCCGCAACACGCTGCGTTTCCTGCTCGCCAACACCGCCGACTTCGACATCGCCAGGGACGCGGTGCCGCTCGACGAGTGGCTCGACATCGACCGCTACGCGCTGGCCTTCACCCGCGAGATGGCACAGCAGGCCGAGGGCGACTACGCGAAGTTCGAGTTCCACCGCGTGGTGCAGGCGCTGCAGATCTTCTGCTCCGAGGATCTCGGCGCATTTTACCTCGACATTCTCAAGGATCGGCTTTACACGAGCAAAGCCGACAGCCATGCCCGCCGCTCGGCGCAGACCGCGCTGTGGCACATCACCCAGACCCTGGTGCGCCTGATGGCACCGGTGCTGTCGTTCACCGCCGAAGAAGTGTGGAGCTTGCTGAACGGACAGGACGCCGACGAAAGCGTGATGCTGCACACTTTCCACGCGCTGCCCGAGCAGCCCGGCGAGGAAGGCCTGAGCGCGCGCTGGGAGATCATCCGCGGCGCCCGGGCCGATGCGCTCAAGGTCATCGAAGGCCTTCGTACCGCGGGCAAGGTGGGCTCGTCGCTGCAGGCCACGCTCACGCTGGCGATGACCGAGGACAAGCACGCCGCGCTCGCTTCGCTCGGCGGCGACCTCAAATTCGTGCTCATGACCTCCAGCGCCGATCTCACGCTGGTCGCCGCGGCCGCGGACGAGGGCATCCTTGCCACCGCCAGCGAGCATGCCAAGTGTGAACGTTGCTGGCACTACACACCGGACGTGGGCGCCAATGCGGAACACCCGACGATCTGCGCGCGATGCTGCAGCAATCTCTTCGACGAAGGCGAGAACCGCATCCATGCCTGATCGATCGAACCGCAGCGAGGCGTGCCGATGACACCGCGCCTCGCCGGCTGGCTGGCGCTGGCCACCCTTGTCGCAATTCTGGATCAGGGCAGCAAGCACTGGGTCATGGCCGTCCTCGATTTCGGCGACAGCGTGCCGGTCACCGGTTTTTTCGACCTGGTACTGGTGTTCAATCCGGGGGCGGCGTTCAGCTTTCTGGCCGACCACTCGGGCTGGCAGCGCTGGTTCTTCATCGTGCTGGCCTTCGCCATCTGCGCCTGGCTGCTTACCCTGCTGCGCCACCACCAGGATGAGACCCTGCTGCCGACAGCGTTTGCGCTGATCATCGGCGGTGCTCTCGGCAACGTGATCGACCGCTTCGTCTTCGGTGCGGTGGTCGATTTTCTTTATTTCCACGTCGGACGCTACGGCTGGCCGGCATTCAATCTCGCCGATTCCGCCATCACGCTGGGCGTAATCCTGATGCTGACGGGTCAGCTCAAGGGACAGCGCGGCGCATCGCCCCAGGAGAAAAAATCGTGACACCGACCGTCCTTCCCAACAGTCTGGTTACCCTGAACTATCGTATCGCGATCGAGGGCGGACCCTCGGTGATCGACACCTTCGCCGGCACCCCGGCGACCCTCCAACTTGGTGCGGGCGAGATCCTGCCCAGCCTCGAGGCCTGCCTCACCGGCATGGAGGTGGGCACGTTCCAGAGTTTCCTGCTTGAGCCCGCACAGGCCTTCGGCACTCACAAGCCGGAGCTGGTCGAGCGCGTGCGCCGCGCCGACATGATGGAGAGCGAGATCGAGCCGATGAGCATCATGGAGTTCACCGCACCGGATGGCTCCCGCTACCAGGGGCTGGTCCGCGAGGTCGACGACGAGATCGCAGTGATCGACTTCAACCACCCGCTCGCGGGCAAGTCCATCCGCCTGGACGTCGAAATAATCGGCATCCTGTGAGCCCGGCATGCCGACGGAGCCAGCAATGAACGACAAGGAAATCCTGCTCGCCAACCCGCGCGGCTTCTGCGCCGGGGTCGAGCGCGCCATCGAGATCGTCGAACGTGCCCTGGTGCGCTTCGGCGCGCCGATCTACGTGCGCCATGAAGTGGTGCACAACAAGTTCGTGGTCGATGGGCTGCGCGCCAAAGGTGCGGTGTTCATCGAGGATCTCGCCGACGTGCCGCCCGGAAACACCGTGATCTTCAGCGCCCACGGCGTGTCGCAGGCGGTCCGTGCCGAGGCCGTGGCCAGGGGACTGCAGGTTTTCGACGCCACCTGTCCGCTCGTCACCAAGGTCCACCTCGAAGTCGCGCGCATGCGCGAACAGGGACGGGATATCGTGATGATCGGCCACAAGGGCCATCCCGAAGTCGAAGGCACCATGGGACAGGCCAAGGATGGCATTCACCTCGCCGAGACCGTCGCCGACGTCGACGCGCTGCAGGTCGCCAATCCCGAGCTGCTGGCCTATGTGACGCAGACCACCCTGTCGATGGATGATGCCGCGGCGATCGTCGATGCACTGCGCAAGCGCTTTCCGGCCATCGTCGGCCCGAAGAAGGACGATATCTGCTATGCCACGCAGAACCGCCAGGATGCGGTCAAGTTCATGGCCCCCCTGGCGGACGTGGTCTTTGTGGTTGGCTCGCGCAACAGCTCGAACTCCAACCGGCTCAGGGAAGTCGCCGAATTGCGCGGAGTTCCGGCCTACCTCGTGGACAACGCCGACGGCATCGATCCGGCATGGATCGAGGGCAAGCGCCGCATCGGCGTCACGGCCGGCGCATCGGCGCCGGAGGTGCTTGTCGAGGCGGTCATCGAACGACTCAAGCGCCTCGGCGGCGCGTCGGTGAGACCGCTCGAGGGTGTGCCGGAGAAGATCACCTTTCCCCTGCCCAAGGAACTGCAGCTCGTGCCACCCAATCAGAAGGCGCCTTAGCCCGCATCTCTCACCTCGGCGCGACTGCAGTCATCGAGATGCTCGCCTGGCGCCCCAGCGAAGCGCCGGCCAGCAGTTCGTAAAGAGATGTACCGCATCGGGCGAGCGACGGCCGCTGGGACTAGAATGACGACTTCAGACCCTTTGCCTGGACCAAGAAACATGTCTCCTCGCCTTTTTGCCCTGTCGTCGGCCGCGGCCCTGCTTGCGGCGTGCACGACCGCGCCTCCGGCACCCATTGCCGAGAAACCGCCCACGCCGGAACTGCCACGCGCCAGCGGCGACCAGCAGCTCAGCTTCGACCTGGCAAGCGGCACATACCGCTGCGACCTCGGCAAGAAGGTCGAGGTGATGCGCGACCGCGACGACGAAAATCACGTACGCATAGGCTGGAGTGGCGGCATGTACGTGCTCGACCGCAATCATTCCTACTCCGGTCTGCCGCGGTACGAGGATGCCGGCAGCGGACTGGTGTGGATCGACCTTCCCTGGAAGAGCGTCCTGCTCGACGGACGACGCAACAAGCCGCTCGCCAGCGACTGCACCCGGGCCTGAGCGGCGGTCGGCTCGCAAGCCTGCCCCAGAATCGCAAACGGCGCCTTTCGGCACCGTTTCGCAGCAACATGGCCAGCCCGCGTTTTCGCACCGGCACGACTGGCGCCGCCGTTACCCCGCTTCGCGCAGGGGCAGGAAACGCGGATCAGTCGTCGTGCCGATAGCCCGAACGTTTGTAGTGTCGGGCGTGCCTGTGAGCATGGGTATCGTGCCTGGCGACACGGCGCAGTTTCATGCCCTTGCGCTTCGACACGCGCGCCTGCCCGCGGGCGCTATCCGTGGCGGATACGTTCTTGCCGACCACGGCACCTGCAGCAGCACCGATTGCCGCACCCGCCGTGCCGCCTACTGCAGCCCCACCCGCGCCGCCGATTGCGCCGCCCAGCATTGCACCGTTCTTGCCCCGTCCATCGCTTCCGGCAGCCGCACCGACCGCGCCGCCAACGGCACCGCCGAGAATGGCCGCGTCCCTGCCCCCCAGCGACTGCCCCACCGCCGCGCCGGCAGCTGCCCCCAGACCACCGCCAAGCGCGGAGCCGAGATCACCCGCCGTTGCAGCGGTGCTCAGCACGCACCACACCAAAAAAACTCCCGCAGACCTGCGCATACCTTGCTCCGCATTATCGAATCGACGCGCAGTATGCAGGCCGCCAGGGGCCCGGCCGAGTTCAAGCTGTTACAGGATGCGCAGTCGTGGCGCCGCCAGGCCGCGACAGGATCGCGGCAGGCACATGTTCCGTATGCGTTTTTTCGAAGCCGCCGCGATCCGGACCAGCAACGAGCCATGGCGGCCCTTGCTTTCGCTTACAAAGCACAAGCCTTCACAGGTCGATCACGCCGCCGCCCAGACATACCTTCGACTCATAGACAACCACGCTCTGCCCCGGGGTGAGTGCCCACTGCGGCTCGGCAAAGGCGATCTCCGCGCGATCGCCTGCAAGACTGTCGATCTCGCACGGCATGTCGGGCGTGCGGTAGCGCGGTTTCGCGGTATAGACCCAGTGCGTACGCGGATCGCGGCCCGAGATCCAGGAGAGCTGCGTCGCCGTCAGACGATCGCGAAGCAGTGCCGCATGATCGTGACCCTGCACGACGTAGAGCACGTTTGCGCCAACGTCCTTTTTCGCCACGTACCATGCATCGTGCTCGCCGGCGTCGTCCTGGTTACCCTTGATGCCGCCGATGTGCAGTCCCTTGCGCTGGCCGATGGTGTGGTACATCAGTCCCTGGTGCTCACCCAGCACCTTGTCGTCGTCGAGGCTTCGGATCTCGCCGGGCCGGGTCGGCAGGTAGCGCATCAGAAATTCACGGAAGGGCCGCTCGCCGATGAAACAGATTCCCGTCGAGTCCTTCTTGTCGTGGATATGCAGGCCCGCCGCCGCAGCGATCTTGCGTACCTCGCGCTTGTAGAGCTTACCGAGCGGAAACAAGGTCTTCGCCAGCTGCGCCTGATTGAGCCGATAAAGAAAATAGCTCTGGTCCTTGGTCCCGTCCTCGGCCTTCATCAACTGGAAATCGATGCGGCCATCGTTGGACCACTCCCGCACCTGTGCATAGTGGCCGGTGGCGATCTTGTCCGCGCCGAGCTGCATCGCGTGATCGAGAAAACAGCGAAACTTGATCTCGCTGTTGCAGAGGATATCGGGGTTGGGCGTGCGTCCGGCTTCGTACTCGGCCAGGAAATCGGCGAACACCCGATCCTTGTACTCCTTCGAAAAGTTGACCACCTCGAGATCGATGCCGAGCACGTCGGCCACCGAGGCCACATCGACGAGATCCTGGCGGGTGGAGCAATACTCCGAATCGTCATCATCCTCCCAGTTCTTCATGAACAGGCCGACCACCTTGTAGCCTTGCTGCTTGAGCAGCAGCGCCGCCACCGATGAATCGACGCCACCGGACATGCCGACGACCACGGTCATACCATTCGGATCCTTGCTACTGGACATTCGGTCCTTCTCCCTCGAGCCAGGCGTCGAGCGGCAAGACCACCGCCGCTTCGCCATGTTCCACGAACCAGCTGTCGACCACGAAACGCGGCAAGACCACGTCGCGCCCGCCTGCAGCCGGTGTCCGTTCTTCGTTTGATACCGCTTTGTCGATCAGCCCATCACAGTCGCACAATACCAGCAGATAGGGCACGTAATCGGGCACCGGCTCGCCCCTGGATTTTCGCGCGAGCGGCACTTCGCGCTCCTCGAGCGCTGCGGAAAAATGCTGGAAGATGAGAAAACTGCGGCGTTTCTGGCCGATCAGGCGGTTGAAGCGCATCGCGCCATGAGCCTCCAACATGGCCAGCAGGCGGGTGGTGGACTCCGAATGGTCGATGCAGTCCATCTTGCCGTAGACACCTTCGTCAAGGTAGTCGCCCTTGCGGTCCGCCTTGATCGGCGACTGCCTGCCCGCTTCGCGGTAGAGCTGCCCTACCACCTCGGCAAGGCGCAGGCGCTCCTCCTGGGCGTTGTCGGCCTCCTGTACATGGGTCACCAATTGCTCGATCAGTGGTTCGGCAAAACTGATCTTCGCCTCGCTCTGGCAACCGTAATTGAAACAGATCGCCACCTCGGCGGCATGCGCGGGCAGCGTGAGCAGCAAACCGAGGCAGAACGCAATTCTGAACATGTCTAGGTCTGATAGTGACGCAGCAACTCCAGGCCGAAGCGACGTCCGGCCAGGAAGTCCTCGATGCACTGCAGGACCAGCGGGCTGCGATGACGCGCCCGCGAAGCACGGATCTCGTCGAGCGTCATCCACGTCGCGCGCACGATCCCGGCATCGAGTTCTCGCTCCGCATCGCACATGCCCACCTCGCCGCAGAAGGCGAAGCGCAGATAGGTCACCTCGCCGTCGGGCCTCGGCCACTGATAGATGCCGACCAGCGCCCGCGGCGCGAAGCCGTATGCGGTCTCCTCGAGGGTCTCCCGCGTGGCCGCGTCGATCAGCGACTCGCCAGGCTCGAGATGCCCCGCAGGTTGGTTGAAACGCAGCCCATCCATGGTCTCTTCCTCGACCAGCAGGAAGCGCCCACCCCGTTCGACCACCGCCGCCACGGTAACGTTTGGTTTCCAGGTTCGTTCCATGGCCGGCATTCTAACCGCTGCAGTCAACAGGCGCCCGTTTCTGCAGATTGGCAAATCCGCTAGAATCACCGCTCTCGATCAAACGCAACGCTGGAGATTTCATCATGTCCATGGCCGACCGCGACGGCTTCATCTGGTACGACGGCAAAATGGTGCCGTGGCGCGATGCCACCACCCATGTGCTGACCCATTCACTGCACTACGGGCTGTCGGTGTTCGAAGGCGTGAGGGCATACAACACCGTCAAGGGCACGGCGATCTTCCGTCTTCGCGAGCACACCCAGCGGCTGATCAATTCCGGCAAGATCTACCTCATGAACCTGCCCTACTCCATCGAGCAGTTGATGGAAGCGCAACTCGAGGTGGTTCGCGCCAACAAGCTCGAATCCTGCTACCTGCGGCCGATCGCCTTCTACGGTTCGGAAAAGATGGGAATCTCGACGCGCGGCTCCACCGTCCATGTGGCCATCGCGGCCTGGCCCTGGGGCGCCTACCTCGGTGAGGACGGACTCAAGAACGGCATCCGTGTGCGGACTTCGTCCTTCGCCCGCCACCACGTAAACGTCACCATGCCGCGCGCCAAGGTCGCCACCACCTATGCGAACTCCATCCTCGCCAATCTCGAAGCAACCCAGGACGGCTATGACGAGGCACTCCTGCTCGATACCCAGGGCTTCGTTGCCGAAGGCGCCGGTGAGAACCTCTTCGTCATCAAGGACGGCAAGATCTACGAACCCGAGATCGCCTCTGCGCTGACCGGCATCACGCGCGACTCCGTCATCCAGGTGGCACGCGAGTTCGGTCTCGAAGTGCAGTCGCGCCGTCTCACCCGCGACGACATCTACATTGCCGACGAAGCCTTCTTCACCGGCACCGCCGCGGAAGTCACCCCGATTCGCGAACTCGACAATCGCGTCATCGGCAGCGGCAGCCGCGGCCCGATCACCGAGAAGCTGCAGACCCGCTTCTTCGATATCGTCAATGGTCGCGCGCCCGAGTTCGAACACTGGCTCTCCTTCATCTGAGCGAATACACCATGACCGACACGCAAACCAAAGACCAGCCCATTGCCGTCACCGCAAAGGACCTGCCCCTGCACTGCCCGCTGCCCGACGCACCGCTGTGGGCGCGACATCCGCGGGTATTCCTCGATGTGCTCAAGGAAGGTGAGGCGGTGTGCCCGTACTGCAGCGCACACTACGTGTTCACCGGTGAGCGCCCGAAGGGGCACCACTGAGCCTGCACCGCCGCGGCACGATTCAACCTGTCGGCCGGCGCAGACACTGCGTCGGCCGACTTCTTTCCGGGATGATGCAAGCCAATGATCACAGCGCCATTCTTCTCCTCCGCCGAGGAGGTCGAGGTAGCCTTTTACGACGCCCTGGCGCGCGCCGATCTCGAAGCGATGATGGCCGTCTGGGCAGAGGACGACGAACCTGTCTGCATCCATCCCGGCGGACCTCGCCTGCACGGACTGCCCGCGATTCGTGACGCCTGGCGGCAGCTCTTCGCAAGCGGTACCCGGTTGCGGATCCGGCTGACCGATCTGCTGGTCCAGGAAAGCCCGATGTTCATCGTCCGCAACCTCATCGAGGAGCTCAGCGTCGAAGACATCGCAGGCCAGGCGCCGAATGTCGTGCTGGCAACAAACATCTACGCCTCCGGCCCCCAGGGCTGGCGCATGGTGCTGCACCACGCCTCGCCAATGCCGATGAGCGCGCCGCCAGCTCGCGACGATGCGCCGCACACGCTGCACTGACGCCGAGGGGCACGATGTGCCCAGCTATCGGGCACCGGGCTGGCTACCTGGCGCGCATCTGCAGACGATCTTTCCGCTGACCCGCAAGGGCCGGCTTCCCGCCTACCGGCGCGAGCGCTGGGACACTCCGGACAAGGATTTCATCGATCTCGACTGGTTGCAGCGTCGTCCAGGGGCTCCGCTGGTGGTGCTTTTCCACGGACTCGAAGGCTCCAGCCAGTCCCACTACGCGCGCGCCCTGATGCGCGAACTCGAACGCGCGGGCTGGAACGGCGTCGTTCCCCACTTCCGTGGCTGTTCGGGCGAACCCAACCTCCTCGCCCGCGCCTACCATTCCGGAGACAGCGATGAGATCGACTGGATTCTGCGGCGAATCGCGGCGCGCCACCCCGATGTGCCACGCTTCGCCGCCGGCGTCTCGCTGGGCGGCAACGCGCTGCTCAAGTGGCTCGGAGAGCAAGGCGACGGCGCCGCGAGCGTGATCCACGCGGCTGCGGCGATCTGTCCGCCACTCGACCTCAATGTCTCCGGGCACGCCCTTGGCGCGGGTTTCAACCGCGTCTATACGCGCAACTTCCTCAACACGCTCAAGGCCAAGGCGCTGGCGAAGCTGGCGAGCGTCGGCGGGCCATGCGCGCCCCAGGCGGTGCAGGATGCGAGCACCCTGTACGAGTTCGACACGGTATATACCGGGCCGCTGCACGGTTTTCGGGACGCGGACGACTACTGGAGCCGCGCCTCGAGCAAACCCTGGTTGCGACACATCACGGTTCCGACCCTGCTGATAAATGCCCGCAACGATCCCTTCGTGCCACCACCCGCGCTGCCAAGCGCATCCGAGCTGTCTGCGGCAATCCAGTTCGAAACGCCCCACGGTGGCGGGCATGTGGGATTCCTGAGCGGCGCATGGCCGGGCCACCTGCAATGGCTGCCAGCGCGTCTGCTGGCGCATTTTCGCGCCATCTCGGCGTCGACCGTGACGTGCCCACGCGAACCGGCCGCCGCCGACGAGACAATCTGATGCTGCTTTGCAATAATGGGTACTGACCGAACTACACGGAACCCACATGAGCATGCGCAGATACCCCCTCCCCGCGGCCGAGATCTTCAAGGCCTACGATATCCGCGGAATCGTCGACACCACGCTCACCGCGAGCGCGGTCGAGGCGATCGGCCATGCCCTGGGCTCCGAAGCGCGGGCCCGCAATCAACAAGCCATCGCCGTCGGCCGCGACGGACGCCTGTCGGGCCCCGAACTGTCCGGCGCGCTGGCCAAGGGGATTCGTGCCGCCGGGGTCGACGTCATCGACATCGGCTGCGTACCCACGCCGCTGACCTATTTCGCGGCCTACCAGCTTGGCGCGGATTCCTGTGTATCGGTCACCGGCAGCCATAACCCCCCGGATTACAACGGGCTCAAGATGGTACTGGGCGGCCAGACCCTCTACGGCCCGATGATCCAGGACCTGCGCCGGCGCATCGCCGACGGCGACCTGACCCACGGCGAGGGAAGGATCAGCACCGCCGACGTGATTCCCGCCTACATCGAACGAGTCGTCTCGGACGTCAGGCTGGCACGCCCGATGAAGGTGGTCATGGACTGCGGCAACGGCGTCGCGGGTGCGGTGGCGCCGGCGCTCTTCCGCAGGCTCGGCTGCGAGCTCGTCGAGCTCTACTGCGATGTGGACGGCAATTTCCCGAACCACCACCCCGATCCGTCAAAGCCCGAGAATCTGCAGGACGTGATCCGCGCGCTGCGCGAAACCGACGCAGAGATCGGGCTCGCCTTCGACGGCGACGGCGACAGGCTCGGTGTCGTCACCAAGGACGGAGAAATCATCTACCCCGACCGCCAGCTCATGCTGTTTGCCGAAGACGTCCTCTCCCGGGTGCCCGGCGGGCAGATCATCTACGACGTCAAATGTACCCGCAACCTCGCCGGCTGGATTCGCGAGCGCGGCGGCGAACCCCTGATGTGGAATACCGGGCATGCCCTGGTCAAGGCCAAACTCAAGGAAACGGGCGCGCCGCTGGCCGGCGAGATGAGCGGCCACGTGTTCTTCAAGGAGCGCTGGTACGGTTTCGACGACGGCCTCTACACGGCTGCCCGGCTGCTCGAGATCCTGTCGCGCAGTGCTGACGCCAGCGCCGTGCTCAAGGCGCTGCCGGACGCGATCAGCACGCCCGAGCTCAACATCAAGATGAACGAAGGCGAGCCCTTTGCGCTGGTCGACAAGCTCAAGGCCGAAGCCACTTTCGAAGGTGCCGAGAGCATCCTCACCCTCGACGGAGTGCGGGTCGAATACGCCGACGGATTCGGCCTGGCCCGCCCATCGAACACCACGCCCGTGGTGGTGCTGCGCTTCGAGGCCGATAGCGAGGAGGCGATCGCGCGCATCCAGGCCGACTTCCGGCGCGCGATCGAGGCCGTGTGGCCGGGCGTGAGCCTGCCCTTCTGAGCTCACACATCCTGCGCCGGGGCATTCTTGAGCGGCCGCGGCGCAGGGATTTCCATGACGATTTCCTGCAACACCCGATACCGAACTTTTACGGTGACGCCGCCCGCGTCGATCGCTATGATGGATAGGCGTTGACGCCTCACAACAGCACTCTCCGGGAGATGACCATCATGCTCAAGCGCACTGCACACCTTTACCTCGCCCTGTCCATCGCCCTGACAGGCTTCGCCCACAGCGCCTCGGCCGCATTGATCGGCGCAGAAGACGTTGCCCGTGCACGCGCGGAACAACCTGCCGCACAGGACGCACAGGCCAGGGTGCAGGAATTCCTGGCTCGCCCGGACGTACAGGCCGAGCTGGTCCGGCAGGGCGTCGATCCGGCACTGGCCGCCGAACGCGCGGCCTCGCTGAGCCCGCAGGAAGCCCAGCAACTGGCGCTGCAGATGGAGTCTGCACCGGCCGGAGGCGATGTTCTCGGCGCCATCCTGCTGGTCTTCTTTGTGCTCCTGGTAACCGATATCCTCGGATTCACCAAGATCTTCCCCTTCACCCGCTCGGTCCGCTGAACACGGCGCTCGTGCGCCGGGCGCTGCGCCGCGGCCTCGCCGCGGCCGCGCTTGCCGGCCTGATCGCGGGCTGCGCCGCACCCGGGGTGCGGCCGGCATTGCAATCGACGACGCTGGCCCGGCATGTTGAACTCACCGACACGCCCTTCCACCCGCAGGAGAAATACCAGTGCGGGCCGGCAGCCCTGGCCACCGTGTTGGGCGCAAGCGGCGTCGACGTAGCACCCGAAAAACTCACCGACCAGGTTTATGTTCCGGCCCGCAAGGGCAGCCTGCAGATCGAGATGCTCGCCGCCGCACGACGCAACGGCACCCTGGCATTCGTCATTCCGAACCGGCTCGAGGCACTGCTGGAGGAACTGGAAGCCGGCAACCCGGTGTTGGTGCTCCTCAATCTTGGGCTCTCATGGATACCATCCTGGCACTACGCAGTTGCGATCGGCTATGACCTCGACCGCGCTGAAGTCATGCTGAGATCTGGCACCATGGAGCGACAGGTGATGAGCCTCGACACCTTCATGCACACCTGGAACCGCAGCGAACGCTGGGCCTTCGTGACGATGCCGCCGGGCCGGGTCGCGCACAGCGTCAGCGAGCAATCGGGTGAGGAGGCGACGCTCGCCTTTGCCCGGGTGGCGGATCCAAGGGCCGCCTACCAGGCCTATGAAGCTGCCCTGCGGCGATGGCCCGACAACCTCCCGCTGGCCATCGGGCTCGGCAACACCGCCTATCGATCGGGCGATCTCGAAGGCGCGCGGCGGGCTTTCGAGACAGCCTCGCGGCGCCATCCCGAGGACGGCGCAGTGCTCAACAATCTCGCCTACGTCCTCGCGAGACAGGGCAGGACCGTCGCCGCCCGCAAGCTCGCCCAACGGGCCCTTGGCCTTGGTGAAAGGTGGCAGGACGAAACACTCGAAACCCTGCGCATGATCGATGCGCTGGAGAAGGACTCGAAGAGCGCAGGGCGCCGGCCGAAGCGTCGCTGAGCCCTGGCGCGCCAAGCACGAGGGCTGCCGCATGCGGGGCCGCGGGAGGCTCGCGGCGGCCTCGGGCGCAGTTCAGCCGGCGCAGCCGCGAACGGTCCCCGCATTGCATCTGCGCACCTCCCGGGGTTGATCGAGCCGCGCTTGCATTACGCATCGCCGGACATGGTTTGGCAGCAGCCCAACCATCCGCCCCGCGCGTCCTTGGGCCGCGAGCTGTTCACATCGTAGCGATCGGCAATCCGCGCTGCTTGAGCCTGCCGCGCGGCCTCGCACAGCGTCCAGCGACGTCGGGCAACAGCGCCGCACTGCATGCCCATCGGCGGCGATCGCTTCGATCACCGCGCCCTCAGCGCAAAATGCCAGCCCGCCGATCAGCAGTGCAGGCACGAGGGGCGCGGCGATCCGGCGCCTCAGAGCTTGCCTTCGGCCCAGGTCTTGACACTCAGCAGCGCCGTCGGCAGGTTTTCCGGCTGGGTGCCGCCGGCCTGTGCCATATCCGGCCTGCCGCCGCCCTTGCCGCCGACTTGCTGGGCGACGAAGTTCACCAGCTCCCCTGCCTTGGCCCTGGCGGTAAGGTCAGCGGTGACGCCGGCGATCAGGCTCACCTTGCCATCTTTCACGGCAGCCAGCAGGAGCACCGCCGAGCGCAGCTTGTCCTTGAGCTTGTCCATGGTCTCGCGCAGGGTCGCCACATCGGCCCCTTCCAGCATGGCGGCGAGCACTTTTGCGCCGTTTACATCGACGGCTTGCGCAGCAAGGTCGTCCCCCTGGCTGGCGGCCAGCCTGGACTTGAGGCGGGCCAGCTCCTTCTCGAGCGAACGCGCATGATCCACCACCTGCCCCACCCTGGCCAACACCTCGCCCGGCTGGGCCTTGAGCGTCGCGGTGATCGCATCGAGCAGGTCCTCACGTTGCTGTACGAGGGCCAACGCATTCTCCCCGGTCACCGCCTCGACACGACGCACGCCAGCGGCCACGCCGCCCTCGGTGGTGATCTTGAACAGGCCGATATCGCCGGTGCGCGCCACGTGCGTGCCGCCACACAGCTCCTTGGAGCTGCCGATGGAGAGCACCCTGACTTCGTCCGCGTACTTTTCGCCGAACAGCATCACCGCACCCGACTGCTGCGCGGCCTCGAGCGGCATCACCTCGGCGGCGGTCGGCACATTGGCGAGGATCTCGGCGTTCACCCGCCGCTCGACCTCACGGATCTCGGCCGGGCTCATCGGCTGCGTATGCGCGAAGTCGAAACGGGTCTTGTCCGGGTCGACCAGCGAACCCTTCTGCTGCACATGCTCGCCGAGAACTTCGCGCAGAGCCTTGTGCATGATGTGCGTAACCGAATGGTTGCGTGCGGTGGCCGCGCGCGCCTCCACATCCACCCTTGCCTGCACGCCGTTGCCGAGCGTGAGCTTGCCCGTGGTGACCACCCCGTGGTGGCCGAACACCGCGGCCTGGATCTTCTGGGTATCCTCGACCGCGAAGATGCCATGACTGGAGCGCAGCTCGCCACGATCGCCGACCTGGCCACCGGACTCGGCGTAGAAAGGCGTGTCGTCGAGCACCACCACCCCCATCTCGCCCTCGGCCAGCTCATTGACCGGCACCCCGTCCTTGTAGAGTGCCAGGATATTGCCGCTCGCCTCGAGCGCCTCGTAGCCGCGGAACCTGGTGCCCGGGCCCTCGTACTCGAGGTTCGCCGCCATCTTGAACTTGCCGGCCGCGCGGGCCTGCTCCTTCTGGCGCGCCATGGCGGCGTCGAACGCCCCCTCGTCGACGCTCACCTCGCGTTCGCGACACACGTCGGCGGTAAGGTCGAGCGGAAAGCCGAAGGTGTCGTGCAGCTTGAAGGCCGTCTCGCCGTCGAAAACCGTGCTGCCGGACTTTTTCATCGCCGCCAGTTCGCCCTCGAGGATGGCCATGCCGTTTTCGATGGTCCCGAAGAAGCGCTCCTCTTCCTGCCTGAGGATGTCCATCACCTTGACCTGTGCCGCGCTCAGTTCCGGATAGGCGGCGCCCATCTCCGCCACCAGGTCGGGCACCAGCCGGTGGAAGAAGGCGGCACGCGCGCCAAGCTTGTAGCCGTGGCGAATCGCGCGGCGGATGATCCGGCGCAGCACGTAACCGCGCCCCTCGTTGCCGGGGATCACGCCGTCCACAAGCAGGAAGGAGCAGGCGCGGATGTGGTCCGCCAGCACCTTCAGGCTGGGGCTGTCGAGGTCTTCGCAGGCCGTCTCGCGCGCGGCGGCACGGATCAGGTTCTGGAAGAGGTCGATCTCATAGTTGCTGTGCACATGTTGCAGCACCGCGGAGATGCGTTCGAGGCCCATGCCGGTATCGACCGAGGGCTTGGGCAGCGGATGCATCACGCCGGCCTCGTCGCGGTTGAACTGCATGAAGACGTTGTTCCAGATCTCGATGTAGCGGTCGCCGTCCTCTTCCGGCGATCCCGGCGGGCCACCCCAGATTTCCGGCCCGTGGTCGTAGAAGATCTCGGTGCACGGACCGCAGGGACCGGTGTCGCCCATCATCCAGAAGTTGTCCGAAGCGTAGCGGGCGCCCTTGTTGTCGCCGATGCGGATCACCCGCTCCGCCGGCACGCCCATCTCGCCGGTCCAGATGTCGAATGCCTCGTCGTCCTCGGCATACACGGTCACCCACAGCTTGTCCTTGGGCAGCTTGAAGACCTCGGTAAGGAGCTCCCAGGCATAGCCGATCGCGTCACGCTTGAAATAGTCGCCGAAGCTGAAGTTGCCGAGCATCTCGAAGAAGGTGTGATGGCGCGCGGTGTAGCCGACGTTCTCGAGGTCGTTGTGCTTGCCGCCCGCCCGCACGCACTTCTGGGAGGTGGTGGCCCGGCTGTAAGCGCGCTTGTCGAAACCGAGGAAGACGTCCTTGAACTGGTTCATTCCCGCATTGGTGAACAGCAGGGTGGGATCTTCGTGAGGAACCAGGGAGCTGGAAGCAACGATCTGGTGGCCCTTGGATTCAAAGAACTTAAGGAATTTTTCGCGGATTTCGGCGGATTTCATGGCGTCGTCGTAGCGCTCGGCGTGAGTGCCCGTCGGCTGCGGGCGAGGCCCGGATTTTAGCATGAGCACACGCTGCGGCCGGCACGACCGGCGGACTCCGGCACTTCGCCTATAATCGACCGGTATTCACAAGGAAGAGACCATGGGACACCGACTTTCGAAGATCTACACCCGCACCGGCGATGCTGGCACCACCGGCCTTGGCGATGGCAACAGGGTCTCCAAGAACAGCCTGCGCATCCACAGCCTTGGCGAGGTCGACGAGCTCAACGCCGTGGTCGGCCTGCTGCTTTGCGAGGAGCTTCCCGAGGCGGTGCGGACCTTGCTCACCGACGTCCAGCACGACCTCTTCGATCTCGGTGGCGAGATCTGCATCCCCGGCATGCAGATGATCAGCGGTCATCAGGTCGACAAACTGGAATCCGAACTCGACGCCTTCAACGAGGATCTCGAGCCGCTCAAGGATTTCATCCTGCCGGGCGGCACCCGCGCCGCGGCCCTCGCCCACCACGCCCGCACCGTTTGCCGCCGGGCCGAGCGCGCGGTGGTGGCGCTGGCTCTGGAGGAGTCGGTAAACGACGGCCCCCGCCAATACCTCAACCGCCTCTCGGACCTGCTGTTCGTGCTCGGCCGGGTCCTGAATCGTGCCGGCGGCCGTGGCGACGTGCTGTGGCAGAAGGGCAAGAACGCCTGAATCACTTGGACCACCCCCCGATGCAGCTCCTGCAGTACCAGGTTGACGCGTTTGCCGACGCACCCTTCAAGGGCAATCCGGCAGCCGTGTGTCCACTCCCGGCGTGGCTGCCGGACGCCTTGATGCAGTCGATCGCAAACGAGAACAACCTGTCGGAGACGGCGTTCTTCGTGCCGGCAAGGGGGCATTTCGAGCTGCGCTGGTTCACGCCCTCGAGCGAAGTCGATCTTTGCGGCCATGCCACCCTGGCGAGTGCCCACGTGTTGTTTCGCCACATGAACTGGGACCAGCCCGAAGTCGCATTCCAGACCCGCAGCGGGAGACTCAGCGCGCGGATGCAGGGCGATCTGCTGCTCATCGACCTACCCGCGTGGCCATCAGTACGCCTGCGGGACGACGCCAGCATCACCGCGGCGCTCGGTCTCGCGCCGCGCGAGCTGTGGCTCTGCCGCGACTACTACCTTGCCGTCTTCGACAGCGAAGCGTCCGTTCGCAGCCTTCGGCCGGACATGGCTGCGCTGGCGCGGCTTCCCGAGTGGGGCATTATCGCGACCGCACAGGGCAACGGCTGTGATTTCGTGAGCCGCTTCTTTGCGCCCGCGAAAGGCATTCCGGAAGATCCGGTGACCGGCTCGGCGCACTGTGCGCTGGCGCCGTTCTGGGCCGAGCGGCTCGGCAAGCGCCGACTGGACGCTTTCCAATGCTCGCTTCGTGGCGGCAGTGTCGGCTGCCAGCTCATCGGTGACCGGGTCGAGATCACCGGCGCCGCGATTACGGTGATCGTGTCGCAGCTCGCGCTTCCGGACCTCGACGCCGATTGAAGGCAGGCCCCGGCCGCTCGCCAGCCCGCCGAGGAGGCCCACTGCGATACGGCTTTCCTGCGCTCGACATCGACGACGTGCGGGTCCTCAGGGTGCTTCGGGAAACAGCGAAACCTGAAGCCCGCCGCTCGATTGCTCCGGCTCGGCAAAACGCACACCGACACCGAGCAGTCGCACCCCGCGAGCCTTGCGAGCCACCGCCGTGGCAAGCAGGGACTGCCATATCGCCGTATCCGGGGCGGCCGACACACACTCTGCCGAGGTGTGCGAGAAATCGTCGAACCGGATCTTGACGAACAGCTTGACGATCGGCGCCCCCTCCCGAAGTCGGCCGAGTCGGGCCACCAGATCATCGATCAGCGGATCGAGCGCCTCGCGGCACGCCGCTGCATCCGGCAGATCGCTCACGTAGGTCGTTTCGACCGACAGGGATTTTCGGGGCCGATCGGGCGCCACCGGACGCTCGTCGATTCCCCTGCACAGTCGATGCAACCGCGCCCCGAAGCTCCCGAAACGATGGGTGAGCTCGGCCAGCGACCAGCTTCTGAGGTCGGCACAGGTCTCGATTCCAAGGCGCCTCATGCGTGCGGCGGTGACCCGCCCCACGCCGAACAGCTTGCCGACCGGCAAGGCTGCGACGAACGCGTCGACCTGCTCGGGGCGCACCACGAACTGCCCGTCGGGTTTGTTCCAGTCGCTGGCCACCTTGGCGATGAACTTGTTCGGCGCAATTCCGGCCGAGGCGGTGATCCCCACCTCGGCGTGGATGCGTGCGCGAATCTCCGCCGCCATCAGCGTAGCGCTGCCGCGACAGCGCTCGATGCCCGTGACGTCGAGGTAGGCTTCGTCGAGCGACAAGGGTTCGACCAGCGTCGTGTAGTCGCGATAGATGTCGAGGATCTGACGCGACGCTGCGCGATAGCGCTCGAAATCGGGTGGCAGCAGAACCAGTTGCGGGCACAGCTTCAAGGCCCTCGCGGTGGACATCGCCGAATGCACGCCAAAGGCACGCGCTTCGTAATTGCAGGTGGCGATCACCCCCCGGCTTTCGGCCCGCCCACCCACCGCCAGCGGGCGTCCACGCAGCGCGGGCTCGTCACGCATCTCGATCGCGGCATAGAAGCAATCGCAGTCGCAGTGAATGATCTTGCGCGCGTCGGGATCGCCCCGCGCGGGCCTGTCATCCGCGCCCACTGGCCTGCCTGTAGATCGGCATGACGCGTGGCAGATGCTTCTGCATCTCGGCAATCCGGTTCTTGCCGCTTGGATGCGTCGACAGCCATTGCGGTGGGCCGCCGGCGCTCGCTGCGCTCATCTTGCGCCACAGCGAAACGCCCGCACGGGGATCGAAGCCCGCTCGCGCGGAGAGCTCCAGGCCGACGATGTCGGCCTCGCTTTCGTCATCCCGCGAGAACCGCAGCGTGAGCAGGTTGCCGCCCACCGAAAACAGGTCGGAATAGCGGCCGCCGCCCAGCAGTTCCCCGAGCAGGCTGGCGCCCAACTGGGTCAGCTGGCTCTTGGCAATGCGTTCGCGGGCATGCTCCTGCAGCGCGTGGGCGATCTCATGCCCCATCACCGCGGCGATCTCGTTCTCGTCGAGCCGCAGGCGCTCGAGTATCCCGGTGTAAAAGGCGATCTTGCCGCCTGGCATGCAGAATGCGTTGATCTCCTTCGAGTCGATCAGCACCACCTCCCACTGCCATTGCCGCGCACGCGCATTGAACTGCAGTGCCTGCGGGATGATGCGCTGCGAGATCGTGCGCAGGCGCCGCAAACGGGGATCGCCCGGCGCGACCAGCGCGCCCTTGCGGGCAGCCGCCTGCTTGAGCTGATCGAACTGCTTCGCCGCCTGCCCCTCGACGGCTTCGGCCGGCACCAGGCGGGTGAGGCGCGAGGGGGGCGCGACCGCCGGGGGCGACTGCGCCTGTACCGGCCCGGCGCCGGCAGATGCAAGCAGGACCAGCGCGGCGACGTGCGCTGCCACTTTCATCGCCGCGGCGCCCTCAGTCTCCCTGGGCGGCGCGTTTCACCCGTCGAGCACGCACCGCCTCGGCCAGGGTATCGAGGACCGTCACGCTGTCTTCCCAGCCGATGCAGGCATCGGTGATGCTCTTGCCGTACTCGAGCTCGATGCCGGGCTTGAGGTCCTGCCGGCCCTCCTTGAGATGCGACTCCACCATCACGCCGATGATGCGATCGTCCCCCGCCGCCAGTTGACCGGCGACGTTGCGGGCCACTTCCACCTGCAACTGGTACTTCTTCGAGCTGTTGGCATGCGAGAAATCGATCATCACCTTGCCCGGCACACCGAAGGCGGCGAGGTCCTTGCAAACAGCAGCGACGCTCTCGGCGTCGTAGTTGGGCCCCTTGCCACCGCGCAGGATGACATGGCAGTCCTCGTTGCCGCGGGTCGACACGATGGCCGAATGGCCCGCCTTGGTAACCGACAGAAAATGGTGCGGTGCCTGGGCCGCCTTGATCGCATCCACCGCGATCTTGACGTTGCCATCGGTGCCGTTCTTGAAGCCGACCGGACACGAAAGGCCGGACGCGAGCTCACGGTGCACCTGGCTCTCGGTGGTGCGGGCGCCGATCGCCCCCCAGCTGATCAGGTCGGCGATGTACTGCGGCGTGATCATGTCGAGGAACTCGGTTCCTGCCGGCAGCCCCAGCTCGTTGATTTCCCAAAGCACCTTGCGGGCGAGGCGCACCCCTTCGTTGATGCGGAAGCTGTTGTCGAGGTAGGGGTCGTTGATGAGCCCCTTCCAGCCCACCGTGGTGCGCGGTTTTTCGAAGTAAACCCGCATCACCACCAGGAGGTCTTCCGCGAGACGATCCGCTTCGGCCTTGAGTTTGCGCGCGTACTCCATGGCCGCGTCGGTGTCGTGGATCGAGCAAGGGCCGATGATGACCAGCAACCTGTCGTCCGCGCCGAACAGAATGCGATGAATCGCCGAGCGCGCCTCGAACGCGACCTCCGCGGAACGTGGAGTGGCCGGGAACTCACGCAGCACGTGCGCCGGCGGCACGAGCTCCTTGATTTCCTTGATGCGGACGTCGTCGATGTGGATCTTCATTGAGGCGGACATAGGCTTGCGCGATCGAAATGTATTGATTGATATCCTGCGCATTCTAGCCGATCGCAACCCGCGCGCGTGAGCGCTGACAATGCAGACGGGAGCGGGGACGAATCCCCGGCCCGACGCGCTGCCAGCGCGGGCCCACAGGCACGGGGCGCGAGGCCACCAGGCGAACGGCGCCCTGCCGCTCCGGCCGGCGCATCGAGCGATGGCCCGCGCCGTCTCGCCGCGACAGCGAATGCCGCGTTGTAGAATCCGCACCTGCGGCCAGCCCGATGACGACTGCCTTCCGACACGCCACAAACCTTTGCCCAGGGATGAAATGACCCGAACCTCAAGCACACTCTCCGCGCCCTCCGCTGCGACGATAGCGGCCGTCAAGGCGGCACTGTTCGTCATCTGCCTGATCCCCGCGGCATTGCTCTGCCGGGATGCCTACAACGGCGTGCTGGGCGAGGACCCGATCGAAACGATCGCCCGAGCGAGCGGCGAATGGACGCTGCGCATGCTCCTCTTCACTCTCGCGATGACGCCGCTGCGACGGATCTCGGGGCTGCATTGGCTGCTGCGACTGCGACGCATGCTGGGCCTTTTCGCCTTCGCCTACGGCTGCGCGCACCTCTTCACCTACGTGTGGCTCGACCAGTCCTTCGACTTCACGGCGATTGCCCTGGACATCATCGAGCGGCCGTTCATTGCCGTCGGCTTCGCCGCCTTCGCGTTGATGACCCCCCTCGCCCTGACTTCAAACGCCTACATGGTCAGGCGGCTTGGCGGCCGACAATGGCAGAGCCTGCACCGCTCGATTTACGCGATCGCGATCATGGCCGTGGTGCACCTGTGGTGGATGACAGAGAAGGATCCCGTCTGGCCGATCGTCTACACGCTCATTCTCGCGCTGTTGCTGGGCATGCGCGCCTGGTGGCGCAACCAGGAACGCGAGCGGCAATTGGCCGGTGCCTATCTGCGTCAACCCGGACCCGGGAAGGTCATAAGGATCATCGCGAAATAGCCGGCCGGTCGCCCACAAGCCGATCGATCTCGCAGGCCGGCCCGCTCAATCCTTCTTGCGCAGCGCCGATTTCGGGCGAAACGCCTTGACCACGGATTCGTCGGTCTCGATATAGGGGCCGCCGATGAGGTCGATGCAATAGGGTACCGCGGCGAAGATTCCCGGTACGACGACCTTGCCCTCGCCATCGCGCACGCCCTCGAGCGTCTCGCGGATCGATTTCGGCTGGCCGGGCAGGTTGAGGATCAGGCAGCGTCCGCGGATGGCGCCGACCTGGCGGGACAGGATGGCCGTCGGCACGAAGTGCAGCGAGATCTGCCGCATCTGTTCGCCGAAGCCCGGCATCAGGCGATCCGCCACGGCCATGGTCGCTTCCGGGGTGAGATCGCGCGGTGCTGGTCCGGTACCGCCGGAGGTCAGCAGCAACTGGCAGCCCTGCTCGTCGCAAAGCTCGATCAGGGTCCGCTCGATCGTCGCCCGGTCGTCGGGAATCAGCCGCTCCACCCCCACCCACGGAGAACTGAGCGCGGCACTGCACCAGTCACGCAGGGCAGGAATGCCCTTGTCTTCATAAACGCCACCCGAGGCGCGGTCGCTGACCGACACGAGCCCCAGCTTCAGGGTTTCATCACTCATCTTCCTGCTCCTGCGACGTTTCGATCCACGCCTCGTCGCGGCCGTTGCCGCTCTCGAGCGCCTTCAACTCCCGGAACAATTCGCGAAACGCGCGCGGCGGCTTGCCCTGCTCACGCTCCTTCAAGGCATTGCGGCGCAGCACCTTGAGGCGCTGGAGGTCGGCGCCCGGCCAGGTTTCGGCAATTTCGTGCAACACCTTCTCATCCTCGATGAGTTTCTCGCGCAGGCGCTCGAGACGATGCTGGCGCGCCGTCTCCTCGCGCGAATTGCCGGCGAGCGCGTCGAGCGCATCGTGGATGGGCTGCGGATCGACGCTGCGCATCAGGCGTCCGACGAACTGCGTTTGTCGACGCCGTGCCCCGTGGCTGGTGATGCGCTGGGCCTCGAGCACCGCGGCGAGCAGCGCTTCGGGGATCGGCATCCTGCGCAACTGCTCCCTGGAGAGGCCGATCAGCGCCTCCCCGAGCTCCTGCAGGGCATGCATCTCCTTCTTGCGCTGCGTCTTGCTCGGCAGTTGATCTTCGGAAAGCTCTTGGTCGTCCATGTTGAAGCGGCTGCAGGGTGGAAAGGGTAAGATTATAGCCCTTCGCCTCAACCAGCCCGAACGCCATGTCAGACAAAGGTTTCAGCTTCGCTCCGGAAGCGCTGCGCGAAATTGCCAGCGACATCCTCAGGTTTGCCCGTGAAGGCGGCGCGTCAGCCTGCGAAACCGACGTCTCCGAAGGGTTCGGGCAGACCGTCTCGGTGCGCAAGGGCGAGGTCGACACCATCGAATACAACCGCGACAAGGGTATCGGCGTGAGCGTCTATATCGGGCAGCAGCGCGGCTATGCGTCGACCTCCGATTTCTCGACCGCCGCGCTCAGGGCCACGGTCGACGCGGCGCTTTCGATCGCCCGATTCACCGCCCCGGATCCATGCGCCGCGCTCGCCGAGAAGGAACTGCTGGCGACCGAGTTTCCCGACCTGGACCTGTTTCATCCATGGCAGCTCGACGTCGAGG
This sequence comes from Zoogloeaceae bacterium, assembly GCA_024235595.1. GTDB lineage: Bacteria > Pseudomonadota > Gammaproteobacteria > Burkholderiales > Rhodocyclaceae > Cognatazoarcus. The sequence continues at coordinate 263,421 of JACKMC010000004.1, forward strand.
CCGCGATCGAGCTCGCCCGCAATTGCGAGCAGGCTGCGTTCGACACCAGCAGCAGGATCACCAACTCCGAGGGCGCGAACGCCTCGACCCAGCAGTCACAGTTCGTGTCCGCAAACAGCCTGGGATTCATGGGCGGCTTTGCCACTTCGCGCCACTCGCTCTCCTGCTCGGTGATCGCCGGCGAGTCAGACGGCATGCAGCGCGACGACTGGTACGACAGCCGCCGCGACCCGCGCGAGCTGATGTCGGCCGAAGAGATCGGACGCATGGCCGCGCGGCGTGCCGAAGCGCGCCTCGGTTCGCGCAAGATCAAGACCTGCGAAGTGCCGGTGCTGTTCGAGGCACCGCTGGCGGCATCGCTGCTCGGCAACTTCGTTTCCGCGACCAGCGGTGGCGCGCTTTACCGCAAGGCATCCTTCCTGCTCGACAGTCTCGGCAAGCAGATCTTCTCGCCCGTCGTGCAGATCCGTGAGCGGCCTCACCTGCCCAAGGGCTTCGGCTCCAGCCCGTTCGATGACGACGGGGTGGCCACCCATGACCGGGACGTGGTCAGGGACGGTGTGCTGCAGGGTTATTTCCTTGGCTGTTATTCGGCACGCAAGCTCGGCATGACCACCACCGGAAACGCCGGGGGCGCCCACAACCTGCTCCTCGCACCCGGAGACCGCGATTTCGAGGGCATGCTCAAGCTGATGGATCGTGGATTGCTGCTGACCGAGGTCCTGGGCCACGGCGTAAACTACGTCACGGGCGACTACTCACGCGGCGCGGCCGGTTTCTGGGTCGAGAACGGCAAGATCGTGCACCCGGTCGAGGAGATCACCATCGCCGGCAACCTCGCAGAGATGTTCAAGGGCATCGTCGAATCGGGCAACGACGTATTCTCCCGCGGGTCGAAACAGAGCGGCTCGATTCTCGTCGACCGCATGAAGCTCGCGGGCAGCTGAAACGTTTTCGGGAGCTCGGCGGGTTCCCTGAAGCGTTTTTTTACCTTTTCGAGACCTTTTGCACGCCGAAGGATCCTCCGGCGTCCGCAAATCGGGCCGGCGATTGGGAAAACCCCAATAGCTAGCGCATTCGGCACTCGGCTATCGTCCCCCAGTCGATTTACAACAAACATAGCGAGGAGAGTTATGGAGCGTCGTTCATTCCTAAAGAAGGCCGGTGTCAGCGTTGCAGCCGGGGCATCGATGGCCACCCTGTCGAAGGCGGCCCTTGCCGCTGACCTGCCCACCATCAAGTGGCGCCTGGCCTCCAGCTTTCCGAAGAGCCTGGACACCATCTATGGTGCAGCCGACGTATTCACCAAGCGGGTCAGCGAAGCGACCGGCGGCAAGTTCGAGATCCGTCCTTTTGCCGGTGGTGAAATCGTGCCGGCATTCTCGGTGATGGATTCGGTCAAGGACGGCACCGTCGAGTGCGGCCACACTGCCAGCTACTACACCTTCGGAAAGGATCCCACCTTCGCACTGGACTGCGCCGTTCCCTTCGGCCTCAACTTCCGCCAGTTCGCGGCATGGACCAAGCACGGCGGCGGCCTGGAGTTGCTGCGGGAGTTCTTCGCCACGCACAACATCACCAACTTCCCGATGGGCAACACCGGGGCACAGATGGGCGGCTGGTTCCGCAAGGAAATCAAGACCGTCAAGGATCTCGATGGCCTCAAGTTCCGGGTCGGGGGCTTTGCCGGCAAGGTGTTGGCCAAGCTCGGCACGGTGCCCCAGCAGATTCCGGGCGGCGACATCTATCAGTCGCTCGAGAAGGGCACCATCGACGCCGCGGAATGGGTCGGCCCCTACGATGACGAGAAGCTCGGCTTCAACAAGGTCGCGCCGTTCTACTACTATCCGGGCTGGTGGGAAGGCGGTCCCAACCTCTCGCTCTATATCAACAAGAAGCTGTGGGACGGTCTGCCCAAGGAGTATCAGGCGATCGTCATCGCAGCGGCAGCCGAAGCCGACATCGACATGATGTCGAAGTACGATGCGAAGAACCCGGCCGCGCTCAAGCGGCTCGTTGCCGGCGGCGCCAAGCTTCGCCCCTTCCCGCTGCCCGTCATGGAGGCCTGTTTCAAGGCCGCCCAAGAGGTGTATGCCGAGGTCGGCAAGGAGAACCCGACCTTCAAGAAGATCCACGACCACATGACCGCATTCCAGAAGGATCAGGTGCTGTGGCAGAGCGTCACCGAAGGAAACTTCGACCGCTTCATGCAGAGTCGCAAGCTCTGATCGACTCTCCAGCGGCGCGCCGAGCGCGCCGCCTCGGAACGCAAACGCCCCGCGATGCGGGGCGTTTTTCATTGTCGATACGGACCGGTGTTGGGTCGCCGCGACGACCGATCACCAGCAGGCACTGACCGCCTTGCCGCATCCTCCGCCAACGCCTTTCGAAGCTTGCTGGTTGTAGGTGAGCGTGCAACCACACTTCTTGTCGCCGGTCGCCTGGGTGCCCTTCGGCTGCGCCTGCAGCGAGTAGGTCGAGGCGGTCGGCTCGCCCGCGCCGAAGGCAAAGGTGTAAAAACCGTTCAGGTCCGTCACGCACTGCAGGGTCGCCGGGAGTCCAACCACATACGTCATGTTGAGGGTGTAGTTGCGCTCCAGGAACTGGGCGTTTTCCAGAATGCAACCCTGCGCGAGACCGCGCCGCGAATCGATCACGTACTGCGTATAGGATGGATAGGCGATCGCCGCGAGAATCCCCATGATTGCAACAACGATCATGAGCTCGATCAGCGTCATCCCCCCGCTCGAGGCCGGCAGGCCGGCACTGAAAGAACCACGCGAGCGCTTCATCTCGTTTCCTTCGGCCTGAACCAGAGCGTTTCCAGGGTCCCGTTCTCGTTCAACTGAAAGCCCGCGGTGCCCCCCAGCGGGACGTCCGCAAGCCGCCCGACGGCCTTGAGATCCCCATGGTTGCCGGAATAGATGCGCGTTTGCGCGGTCACCCGGTAGGCCTTGCCGGCGATCCACACCGTCGAGCCCGCGGCGTCGACCCGATTGACTGCTCCCTCGGTTTCGTAGTGGCCCAGCGAGAATCCCGGCGGCAACTCCTGTGCCCCCGCGGGAAGGCTCATCGACCCTGCCATCAGGGCCACCAGTAGTACGCATGCATCAAGCTTCATGTTCATTCCCCCAGGAATTCACGCCACGAAAGTCGACCACGGTCGCCGAGGAACTGTTCGGGCCCTTCGGCAAGATTGCCACCCGCGTCGCTACCGGTGGTCTTCACGGTCCCATCGCCTGTCGCCTGGCCGTACATCTGGGTTCCGTTCCCGATCTGCCAGCCATTGCGTCCGATCTTGCTGTAGCCGCCGTATGCAGTCGGATCATCGACTGCATTGAGGTCGGCGTCGGTGAGTTTGCCGTCTTCGCTGTTGTCGAACACGTTCTCCTCCGGCCGACCACCGCTCCACGGATCCATCGCCATCACCCAGCCGGTCGCACCGGACGAGCAGGCATCGCCCGAGGGAATCAGCGAAGCGCCGAACAGCAATCCGTCGAGCCACCAGTTGGCACTGAACATCCGCTCGCCGGTACCGGTGCTGCCCGGCGAGAGCAGATCGACATACCAGCCGTTCTTGACGAATTTGCCGCTCGAATCGACGAGCGACTCACCCGCCACCGAATCCCCCTGCCGCGACATCAGGCGATAGGAGCCCAGAGCATCCGTGCCTTCGGCCACGATCTTGCGTTGCACCAGCTTGGCGCGCGATGAAATCGTTTCGACGTCGCGCAATCCATACCATGTCTGAACGCCGGTCGTTGACGGATCGCCGCTCGAGATGTATTTGCCGGTGCCGAAGAACACCCAGGGCTCGAAGGTGCTGGGGTGGATACCGAGCGTCGGCGTCGCGGTGATCGGCTCCACCTCTCCCGAGGCATTGACCGCGGTGAAAAGCGGCTTGCTCGAGTAGCCGATCTTCCAGCTTGCCGAGGACGTGCTGCTCACGTCGAACTTCCAGAGATTCCCGAGGATATCGCCTGCGTAGAGATAATCGGCGTTGCCGTCGAAGTTGTTGTCGAGGCTGCCGATGCCGGCAAGACCGTTGGAGCCGCTCTTGCCGGTATCGATGACCTTCTCGAGATTTCCCGTTGCGATATCGATGAGCAGCAACTGAGCCTTGTCGCCACTGCTGTTGTAACCGTTGCCAACGGCGACAGCCCACTTGCCATTGTTCAGACGCAGCACGGTCGGCTTTGAAAGCACGTTGCCCATCGCCGCATTGCTGAACTCCCACATGATGCTGCCGGCGCCCAGCGACGACGGGTCGGTAACGTCGATCGCGAACATCGAGGTGCCCCCACGCCCTGTCGCGCCGATGAGAACGCTCTTCCAGGCACCACCGATATAGACGTCGGCCACCTGCAACTCGCCATCCACGTAGAAGCGGTGGGCATATTCCGTACCCGCCAGGTCCTTGAGACTGGACAGCAACTCGGAGGGAATGAAGGCGAACTTCTCGACGCCGGTCTTCGCGTCGAAGCCATGCAACATGCCATCGTTGGCCCCCACATAGACCATCTGCGTGCGCGTCGCCTTGGCTTCGCGATAGCTCTGGTAGCTCGACGCTCCAGCCCAGGAGTAGCGCTCGTAGCCACGATTTATCGGCTTGCCGACGACAATCGGCGAGGAGTTCACGATGTCACCCAGTATCGATGCGCGATCCCTGAAGGCGCCGCCGTTGGACACTTCCTTGGACTGGACGCCGCGAACATAGTTGAGCAGATCCGTCGAACCGACGAGCCCTTCGATGGTCCCGCCACTGAACGCGGTGCCACTGCCATCCTTCCATGTGTAGATCTTGCGCGACGCGGCAGCAGGAATCTGCTCGGAGGCTTTCCAGGTCGCGCTCGACGACACCGAGCCATCCGCCTCGAAGCCGTAGGCCACCACGTCGCCGGTCCATTTCCCGCTGAAGAACTTGCCCTGGTAGACCAGCGAGTCCCCGCTTACCAGGGTCGAGTTGCCCGAAACGCTCGATGCGGACGCGACCCGCTCGCCAATGGTAAACAGGGCGCTACGCAAACCATCGGCAAAATCCTTGGGATTCTTTGCGGCAACGAAGGTGCCGCGGCTATTGACCGCCGCATGCCACAGATCGTCGATCTTGCTCGCATCGGTGCTCGGGTTCGGCCAGCTCTTGGTGCCGGCCTTGAGCGCGGGAAGATCCGTTGTCGGATCGAGAGTTCCCTTCACCCCGATCGACAGGCTGAAGGTCACCATGTGCTGCCAGAAGGCAGGATCGGCGGTGGATGTCGGGACATTGTTCACCATCTCGGCGGAGGTCTGGAGATCGTTCTTCCAGTACTCCATCGCGATATCGGCCAGGGTATTGCTCGAACTGTCCTGGTAGGGCTTTGAAGGCGAGTAGGAGTAGGTCTCCTTGCCGTCCGCGGAGGTCAGGGTCGGCCCCTTGGTATCGTCCGAGTTGCCGACGCCTGGCGAGGTGTCGCTGTAGTAGCCGTCGGTGGTCAGGATCGTGAAACTCTGCCGGCAACTCACCTTCGGGTTGGGCAGCCAGGGGTCCGAGCTTTCCTTGCCGGAGTAATAATCCCCCGCCCACTTCAGCGCAGGGCGCAGCGGGGTGCCGTTGGCGCTCAACGGGGTTTCCAGCAGGCTCGCGAACCACTTCTTGCGGTTGCTGCCCTCGAACACGCCGGTGGTCGGGATGTAGTTCGTATATTTGTCCCCGCGCCCGTTGATGGTTGCGAAACCGACGCGATAGTTGGTGCCAAGCTGTGCGAATGCATTGCTCGCGCCGCCGCGGGCGGCGAGCACACGCGAACGGTAGTAGGAGAACCAGTTCGCGAAATTCTGCAGCTCCTCCGTGACCGTGCGGGTACGCGACGACCATACGAACTTCGTGACTTCAACCTCGGTCCCGGTCGACAGGTCTTTCTTGTAGCCCTTGCTGCCCCGGATCTGGTAGCGGATGTAATTGCCTGCGGTCGTCGTCGAGCCGGACCCTTTGTATACGTAATAGGTCGTGGGCCAGAAGCTGCACGTATCCCAACCCTTGCAGTCCTTGCCGGTCGACGCCCAGTAAGCATATTTCGACTGCTTGGATGTAAGGTCGAAGGTGCCCTTGCTGCTCAAGGTGGGGTTCCAGGGGGCGTTCTTCGGATCGACGTTCCCGTAGCTGGTGGTTGCCGACCCGTTGTAACCCGCCCAGGGCAGGTACACCACCTCGGGGTCGTAGAAGATCGTGTTGTTGTAGGACGAGCGCAGAAAATAGCTGTAGTAGCTGTCTTCTTCGGGCGTTACCACCTGGTTGCTGTAGTCGGAGCCGCCATAGACATCGTCGGGCCGCGGGAACAGATAGTAGGCGTACAGGATGTCATCCGGCATGATCTCCCACTGCATCGAGCCAGAATCGTCGAGCATGAACATGATGTTGGGCGCCACCGAGGATCCGGTCAGCAGCGGCGTGCTCGAGATATCGACCCCGGCGCCGGCCTGGCCTGCAACCACCAGCAGCGCCGTCGCCATCGGAATCGCACGCATGCGAAATCGGGCTTCGATTGTGTTCAGTCCATTCATCTTCATACCATCACCTTTTTCTCAGCGGCGAAACGTTGATTGCAGCATCACGACGGCCCCGTCCGCGACCGCCCTGTTACGTGCCGTGATCCGGTAGCGGGGTTCGTAGCAGAGCAGCGCGTTGGGATCGGCCTGACAGCTCAGGTCGTTGGCCCACTCACCCATGTATTCAATGATGTATTGCGGCGTCACCGTGCGGGGTCCGGTCGCCACCGGGGTCGCGTTCTGCCAGACGGTCGCGGCGGCACGCCAGCGCGGCTCCACCGCGGGGTCGGGCTGTGGATAGCGTCCGCTCGCACCATTGAACAGGGTGGGGATGAGCTCCGGGCTTACCGTGCCGAGCGCCGCCACCAGTCGCGTCTCGCCTTCGCGCAGCGCCGATTCCGCGGCCTGGAAGGCAAGCTGCCGATCATAGAGGTTGGCGCCCATGCGCTCCTGCAGGCCCGAACCGCGAATCCCGGCCAGGCTGATCAGCATCATCGCCACGAGCAACAACAGGGCCACGATCAGGGTCGAGCCGCGCTGGTTCTCCGCAATACGGCTGTAATCGATCGCTTTCATAGACGGTTCCTGAGCGCAATGACTTGCGTGAATTGCCGCGTCACCCGGGTCAGGGCCCCGGCGGCATCCCGCTCCTGTTCGAGCCCCTGCAAGGTGAGCTGTATCCTCACCGCGGTCACGTTCTGCCAGGCATTGGCGGCCACCGCAGCGGCGGTCACATAGGCACCGTTCAGGAGGTACTGGACCTGCAGATCGGTGATGCCTTCGGCCACCTCTTCGGCAACCGGCGCGGTGGAAGTACCACCGCCATTGCGCGAGACGGCTCGAAACAGCGAAAGCCCGCCACTGTCCGGCCGGTCGTTGTTTCCCACGTACCAGGTCGACGATTCGAGCCGCATCACGTTGGCGTTGGGCGGATAGGCATAGGTCAGGCCGCTGCCTCCAAGGCCGACGCTCGCATTGCCGGGGGCAAAGCCGCCACCCGTGGCATGCGCCAGGCCGTTGCCGGTTCCGGAGCGATTGTTGGTGACCTGGAAGATCGATGCCATCAGGAAATCGCAGACCATCGCGATATCGCCATTCTGCATGGTGTTCAGATCCGGGCCGCCGAGATTGATGACCGGCGGAGCCGCGGCGGTGTTGTGCGTGACGACCTGAAACACCGAGGGCGAACCGTGCATCGAGTGCACCACGTCCGATGTCGCCACGCGCCCGCCCACGCCGGCGCCGATCGGAATCCCCGCCAGCACGGTACCTGCCTCGTAGCCAATGATGCCGCCGGTCCAGTTGGCCCACCAAAGCGCCGCCGTGCCCGCACCGGTGAGAACGTTGTGAACGCTGTCGTTCGAGATCCGGCCACAGCCATTCACACCGGACTCGCGAAGGTCGCGGCCCATCAGCTCGAACACGGTCCGCGCCGTCTCCTGGACCCGGGAAACGTTCTGCGACGAGCGATTGATCTGTGAGTTGGCCGAAAAGATGCTCGCCACGCCGGCCATGATCAGCAGCCCCAGCACCATCGCGATCATCAGTTCGATGAGCGACAGACCGAGCATGCGATTGCGATGGATACTCATTGCAGCCTCACTTCCATGGCCATCTGGGCGGTCATGTCGGCTCTCGCCTCGCCGCCGCGGTCCTGCCACTGGATGGTCACGACACACAGCCCGGCGGCGCAATTTACGCTTCCGCAACCGGAGTCGCCCAGCATCTGCTTGATCTCCGTGGACCATGCGGTGAGATTGACTCCTGCCAGCGAGCCGCCGCCGGGACCCGTGCAGCCTCCCATGGCCATGTTGTATGCGCCCGCGATCGCCTGGGCGCGGTCCGCGGCCATGCGCTCGGCCAGGGAGTTGGCGAGGATCACCGCGGCGCTGCGCTCATAGGCGCCCTGGGTGTTGCGCAGGGCGGACAACTGCAGGCCCGCGATTCCGAGCAGGCCGATCGAGAGCACGACCACGGCAACCAGCACTTCGATCAGTGTGGTACCGGATTGCGTGCCTGGCGAATGCCGTTTGGGGTTCATTGTTGGACTCATTCGATCAAGGATCGGTCGGCGCGGCGCAGGCGGCCGAGCTGGACCGGACGATGCTGAAACGGCTGCCGAAGGCCACCACGACATCGCGCGCATTGTCGGAAACATCGGAAGCCTCGCAGATGCGCAGCGCCACGCTCTGGATCACGTCGGTGCCTTGATCGCGGGCGATGCCGTTCGGTCGGAAGATCAGCCGATTGCCATCGGCACGCAATGCCGCGCTCGAGACGATCTTCAATCGGTCGCTCGCGAACACGCCGCTTCGCAGCAGCTCCTCGCCCGCGTCGCGGGTGCCATTCGCACTCGTGTCCACGAACGCCATCCAGGCCGCCCAGGAACCCGAGGTGTCGTCGGTCTTGCAGGCGGCATCGGCGGCAACGACGCCTGCGGGGGCGGTCGTCCGGCACAGCACTACGCGCTGATTGCGCCGTACCGACTCCGAGCGGGCCAGGCTCAGGGCCCCGAGCAGATCGTTGGATTCGCCGGCCAGCCGGCTCGAGCGCAACAGCCCCTGGAAGCCCGGCACCGCCACGCTGGCCAGGATGGCCAGCACCGCGACGGTGACCATCAGCTCAATCAGGGTGAAGCCCCGAACGGATCGAATGCGTGAGGTTTTCATGTATTTCCCGCTATGTGCGACGCTAAACTATCGCGCGCCGCAGCGGGAAGCCACGCAGGGATGACGGGCGTCCGGTTCCGCCGGACATACGGACAGACGGCTGAGACTTATTTCCTCATCGCGCCAGCGGCGCCCGCGGGCGGCCATCTCAGGGTTCCGGTCGACAGCGCGGTACCGGCCAGGATGACGACGCAGCCCAACAGCATGGCGAGCGTGATGCGTTCGTCGATCACCGCCCATCCCCAGAACATGCCGAAGGCCGGAATGAGGAACGTGACCGCGATGGCCTTCGCCGGCCCGACGTTGGCGATCAGCCGGAAGTAGAGAAAATACGCAAGCGCGGTACTCCCCACTGCAAGCAGGATCACCGCGCCCCATGCACTCGCGGGCGGAGAACTCGCAGGCCACATCAGGACCGCCGCGGGAATCAGCATGAGCGCCGCGAAAAGCTGGCTGCCGGTGGCGATGGCGAGCGCCGGCACCCCGCTCAGGAAGCGCTTGGTGAAATTTGCGGCGACGCCGTAGCTGAGGGTCGCGCCGAGGCAGGCGAGGATCGCCCAGCCGCTGCCGCCGCTGGAGAACGAGGCCTTGTTCCACGCCAGCACCACCACGCCGAGCAGGCCGAGCAGCATGCCAGCTATCGCAGCGCCCGAAAGCCGATCCTTGAACCATACGAAGGCCACCAGCGCGGCCCACAGCGGCGAGGTGGCGTTGACGATCGAGGCAAAGCCGCCACTTACCGCGAGCATTGCCCAGGCATAGAGCACGAACGGCAATGCCGAGTTGGTCAGGCCGACGAAGGCCAGCGCCGCGAAATGCCGCCGCAGCAGCGCGAGTCCCTGGCTGAGCGCAAGCACCGGAATCAATACCAGCGCGGCAATGCCGACGCGCAGCTCGATCATCGGAACCGGGCCGAAGGCCGGCGCTGCAATGCGCATGAAGAGGAAGGACGCACCCCACAATGCCGCGAGCAGCAGCAGGTCAAGCACATCGCTGCGCGTCATGCCCCCTCCACCGCAGCCTCGCCCTCGAGCTCGAGCAGGATTCGCTTGCGCTCGAGGCCGCCGGCGTAGCCGCGCAGCGATCCGTCGGAGCCGATCACCCGATGACAGGGCAGCAGCAACAAGACCGGATTCGCGGCCACCGCGCTCGCTACCGCACGAGCTGCGTGAGGGCGTCCCAGGCTGCTTGCAAGCTGCCGGTACGACACCCGTTGGCCGCGCGCGATGTCACGCAGCGCCCGCCATACCTGCTGCTGAAACAGTGTCCCGGCCAGTTCCGGAGAGACGATCTCCAGCCCGCTGCCGCGGCCCTCGAACCAAGCCTTCAGGACTTCGCGGAAGCGCGCCGGCGCCGCAGGCAGCGCCGCCGAGTCACCACTACCGGCCAGATCGCTGAATCGCAACGCCGTCACCACCTCGCCTTGCACCGTCAGTTCAATATCGCCAAGCCGGCTGTCGAGCCGGTAATGCGTTTCACGCTTGATCGTCATGCCAGTCCGCTCCATTCCAGAGATGCATCACCGCGTAGGCGCGCCAGGGTTCCCAGCGGGACATGATCGCGCGCACCCGTGCCCTGTTCGCCACGCCGAGGGCCCTGTGCACGCCCGCATCTCCCTCGGGAAAGGCGTCCGGCCAGGAAAGCGCGCGCATCGCGATATAGTCGGCGGTCCAGGGTCCGATCCCCGGGAGGCTCAGCAGGCTCGCCCGCGTGTCGGCCACGTTGGCCCGGGGCGAAAGTCGAAGGCCCTGCTCGGCGATCGCAGCGGCAAGCCCGATGATCGCGCCGGCCCGGCTGCCGAAGATCCCCAGCTCGCCGATCGCCGCCGAGGAGCTGGCCGCAATCTCCACGGGTGTCGGAAAACACAGCGAGAGCTCCGGCCAGGGCGTGTCCACCGGCGAGCCGAAGCGCGCCGCGAAGCGTCCCGCGAGAGTTCGCGCCGCGGCCACCGAAACCTGCTGGCCGATGATGGCGCGCACCGCCATCTCGAACCCGTCGAGCGCACCCGGCACGCGCAGGCCGGGCCTTCGTTGCGCCAGCACACCGAGCACCGTGTTGACCTGGGCAGGGTCGCAACTCAGGTCGAACAGGCGCCGCAGGCCGGCGGTCAGCTGGGGAACGACGCGGGCAAGCGATGCCGAGATGCGGGCCACCAGGGCATCGCCACGCACGCTCTTCGACACCTCGACCCAGCCTAGCAGCTCGGAGGCGCCCGTCGTCATACGTACGGTTCGCCGATAGGTCCCGGTCGCCGAAACCAGCTCCACGCCGGGAATCGCCCGTCCGCCGAGGAAGGCGAGCATTGCATCCCAGTCGAGCGGCGGTCGGTAGGCGAGCGGAAGATCGAGGGTCGCCTCGGCCACGGCCCGCCGCGCACCGCGCGCCGAACGAGGCGCTTCACCATAGGCACTGCGGTAGCGGACATTGAAGGTCCGCAAACTGCGAAACCCGGTGGTGAGGGCAACATCGAGCACCGACATGGCGGACTCACGCAACAATCGGCGGCCGAGCTGGAGCCTGCGACTCGCCAGGTAGGCGGCCGGCGAGACGCCGAATTCGGCGGCGAATACGCGCCGCAGGTGGCGTTCGCTGACACCGATCCGCATCGCCAGCGCGGCGGCGTCGAGATCCTGCTGCAGGCCGCTCTCTATCATCTCCGCCGCCGCGCAGGCAATCATCGACGCGGCATCGACCGGGGCGCGACCGGGCGCATGTTCGGGGCAACAGCGCAGACAGGGCCTGAAACCCGCGGCCTCGGCCGCCGCCGCACTCGGGAAGAAGCGGCAGTTCTCGCGCCGCGGAGGCCTTACCCGGCACACCGGGCGGCAGTAGATCCCGGTGCTGGTGACGGCAACGAACAGGCGTCCGTCGAAGCGGCAGTCGTGGCTGAGAAGCGCCTGGTAGCAGGCATCTGGCTCGGGGAGTTCCATGCAGCGATTATGCTTCAGCGAACGCGCCGCGGCGCGCCGAATCCGGACATGGATTTCCGACCGGGCAGCAGCGCGCAGCGAGCGCCTGCAAAGATTCTAGCGAGCAACGAAGCGTCATTATCGGGTGTTAGAATGCGCCGGACATTCAACTACGGAGCCGGCATGCAGATCAGTGAACAACTCAGGGTCGAGATCCAGCGCAGCGTCGCGGCATCGCTGGCCGAAGACGTCGGTACTGGCGACCTCACCGCCCAACTGATCCCCGGAGATGTCGATGCGCGCGGGCGGGTGATCACCCGCGAATCCGCCATCCTGTGCGGCACCGCCTGGTTCGAGGCGGCCTTCGCGGCGATGGAACCCTCTTGCACCGTACTGTGGCACGCCGAGGATGGCGATAGGATCGAACCCGGCCAAGTGCTGTGCGACGTGATCGCCGGCGCGCGGGCCCTGCTGACCGCCGAGCGCACGGCGCTCAATTTCCTCCAGCTTCTGTCCGGCACCGCAACGGTGACGAGAAGCTATGTCGATGCGGTCGCCGGCACCGAAGCCAGCATTGTCGACACCCGCAAGACCCTGCCCGGCCTGCGTCTGGCACAGAAGTACGCGGTGCTGACGGGCGGCGGAGTCAACCACCGTATCGGCCTCTACGACGGCATCCTGGTCAAGGAAAACCACATCATCGCCGCCGGCAGCATTGCCCAGGTCATCGAGGATGCACGTCGCATTGCACCGTCCAACGTCTTCATCGAGATCGAGGTCGAGTCCCTGGCCCAGCTCGACGAGGCGCTCGAAGCCGGCGCGGGCATGATCCTGCTCGACAACATGAGCCTCGACGAGATGGCCGAAGCGGTGAGGATCGCCAAGGGCCGCGCGCAACTCGAAGCCTCGGGAGGCGTAAACCTGGAGCGGGTGCGGGCAATCGCCGAAACCGGGGTGGACCGGATATCCATCGGCGCGCTGACCAAGGACGTCCGCGCCATCGACCTCTCTTTGCGCCACATCGAAGAGTAAACTTCATGCAGGGATGCTTGCCAAGCATCCCTGCCTTGTCTATAAGTGCGTCATTGCGCTGTTAACATGCCTGCGGAGCCTGCCGGATGCTTTTCGGTCTTTACTATGTATTCGCCATTGTCGTGCTGGTCCTGCACTTCACTGGGTATCTGGCGCGCAGGAATCTCGACTGGCTACTCTACGCCGTCGCCCTCACGGTGTTTCCGGCAGTGCTTTACCTCTGAGGCTTGCGCGCCACCAGGTCGATCAGCGCCGACGTCCCCGAATGCCCCGGCCCTTCGTCCAGATGGCGCTCGTACGCGGCGAGGCGAAGCAAATCGAAATCGGCGAAGTCGTGTGCCAGCATGGCCTCGGTATAGAGGTTCTCCCGCGCAGAAGGACCACCGGTGCGATATTCGAGCTGCTTCGGCGTATAGCCGTGCAGCAATAGCAAGCCGCCTGGCTTGAGGGTGCGCTTGATGTGGGCAAACAGCAGCCGGCGCTGGGCAGGCGCTGCGAACTGGATGAAGATCGCCACCACCATGTCGTAGTGTTCCTGCGGCCAGTCCCAGTCGAGCAGATCGGCCACGGTGAAGTTCACCGACACCCCGCGTCGAGCCGCAAGGCCGCGCGCCTTGTCGACCGCCACCGGGGCAAACTCCACCGCATCGACCTCACACCCCTGCTCCGCCAGCCAGACGCTGTTCCGCCCCTCGCCGTCGGCAACACTCAACACCTTGCTCCCGTGCCGGACAAGCGCGGCCTGCTCGGTCAGGAACACGCTCGGCGCTTCGCCGAACACGAAGCGCTCGCCGGCGCCGGCGAAACGCGCATTCCACATTTCCAGCGACATCGCGATCTCAGCGCCCGAGCTGCTGCACGACGAAGGCCTTGACCGCATCGACGTCGGCCGCCATGACCTCCACCCGCTGCGGCAGTTGCTCGATGTCGCGCAGGTCGGCAGGGCGCTCCGGCGCTCGCCCCAGCGCTTCGACGATGGTCTCCTCGAATTTCGCCGGCTGGGCGGTTTCGAGCACCAAGGTCGGAACGCCCGGCTCGGGATGCTCGATCGCAACCTTGAGACCGTCGGCGGTGTGGGTATCGATCACGGTGGCGTACTTGCTGTCGCACATGCGGATCGTCGCCAGCCGGTCCGCGTGGCTGCTGCTGCCCGACACGAAGCCGAACTCACCGATCCGCGACCAGTAGGGCGTGGTGGTGAGATCGAAGGCGCCACCGGCATCGACGCTGGCCCACAGTTCGCGCACCACGGCCGGGTCGCGCCCGACCAGATCGAACACGAAGCGCTCGAAGTTGGAGGCCTTGGAGATATCCATCGAGGGGCTCGAGGTAGCATGGGTCTCGGCCGTCCTGCGGGGACGATAGACGCCGCTCCTGAAGAACTCGTCGAGCACGTCGTTCTCGTTGGTGGCGAGAATCAGCCTCGCCACCGGCAAGCCCATCATGCGAGCGATGTGGCCGGCGCAGATGTTGCCGAAGTTGCCCGACGGCACCGCGAAGGCGACCTGCTGGTCGTTGTTTTCGGTAGCCGCGAAATAGCCCTTGAAGTAGTACACCACCTGGGCGGCGACCCTGCCCCAGTTGATCGAGTTTACCGCGCCGATCTTGTAGCGGGCCTTGAAGGCGTGGTCGTTCGAGACCGCCTTGACGATGTCCTGGGCGTCATCGAACATGCCGGTGACGGCGATGTTGTGGATGTTCTCGTCCTGCAGCGAATACATCTGTGCGCGCTGGAAGGCGCTCATGCGGCCGTGGGGCGAGAGCATGAAGACCTGCACGCCGTGCTTGCCGCGCATCGCGTATTCGGCCGCCGAACCGGTGTCGCCCGAGGTCGCGCCGAGGATGTTGATCGAGTCGCCGCGCTTGTCGAGCACATACTCGAACAGGTTGCCGAGCAACTGCATGGCCATGTCCTTGAAGGCCAGCGTCGGGCCGTTGGACAGTTCGAGCAGCGCCAGCTTGCCGGGCTCGAGCCAGCGCACCGGCGTGATCTGCGCAGCGTCCTCACCTGCACGGGTGTGGCAGTACACCTCGGCGGTATAGGTTTTGTCGCACAGGGCCTTGAGATCGGCCGGCTCGATGTCGTCGATGAAACGCGACAGAATCTCGTAGGCCAGCTCCGCGTAACCCAGGCCACGCCAGGCATCGAGCTCGGCGCGGCCGATCTGCGGATAGCTCTCGGGCAGATAGAGCCCGCCGTCCGGCGCGAGCCCGCCGAGCAGGATGTCGGAAAACGAAAGCGCGGCAGACTGGCCGCGGGTGGATATATAGCGCATGGCGGGGACCGTTCGGGTGCGGGAACGGCGCCGACCGCAGCGGCCGGCGCCTGGTGGCGGGGCGGGTTACTTGTCGAGATCTTCCAGTCGCAGCCGTGTCACCCGTCCGGCGACCACTGCGAGCGACTCGATCTTGGCGACCGCGGCGTTGATGCGGCCTTCTATCGAGCGATGGGTAAGGATGATGATGTCGGTCTGGGCCTCGCCCTCCTCGGGCTCGCGCTGCAGCATGGCATCGATCGAGATGCCGTTGTCGGCGAGGATCCGGGTGATGTCGGCCAGCGCACCGGGCTGGTCCTCGACGCGCATGCGAAGGTAGCAGGCGGTCTCGGCTTCCTCGATCGGCAGTACCGGCAGATCGACCATCTGATCCGGCTGGAAGGCCAGATGCGGCACGCGATGCTCCGGATCCGCGGTGTGCAGGCGGGTAATGTCGACCAGATCGGCGATCACTGCACTGGCGGTCGGCTCGGCACCCGCGCCCTTGCCGTAATAGAGGGTTGGGCCGACCGCATCGGCCTGCACCAGCACCGCGTTCATCGGGCCTTCGACGTTGGCGATCAGCCGCTTGGCCGGGATCAGGGTCGGATGCACACGCAGCTCGATGCCGGTTTCGCGCTTTTTCGCGATGCCCAGCAGCTTGATGCGATAGCCGAGCTGCTCGGCGTAGCGGATGTCGGCCGACTCGAGCTTGGTGATCCCCTCGATATGCGCCTTGTCGAACTGGATCGGCACACCGAAGGCGATCGACGCCATCAGCGTGGCCTTGTGCGCGGCATCGACGCCCTCGATATCGAAGGTCGGATCGGCCTCGGCATAGCCCAGCGCCTGCGCTTCCTTGAGCACCTCGGCAAAAGGCAGGCCCTTGTCGCGCATCTCGGAGAGGATGAAGTTGGTGGTGCCGTTGATGATGCCGGCGATCCACTGGATACGGTTGGCGGTGAGACCTTCACGCAGCGCCTTGATGATCGGGATGCCGCCGGCCACCGCGGCTTCGAAGGCCACCATCACGCCCTTCTTCTGGGCAGCGGCGAAGATCTCGTTGCCGTGCACGGCCAGCAGCGCCTTGTTGGCGGTGACGACATGCTTGCCGTTGTCGATCGCCGCCAGGACGAGTTCCTTGGCCACGCCATAGCCGCCGATCAGCTCGACGATGATGTCGATCTCCGGGTCGGTGACCACCGAAAAGGCGTCATCCGTGAGCTTCACCCCATCGCCCGCCACCTTGCGAGCCAGCTCGAGGTTCTTGTCGGCCACGGTGGTGATGCGGATCGGCCGACCTGCGCGACGGGTGATCTCTTCCTCGTTGCGTTTCAGAACGGAGAACGTACCGCCACCGACGGTACCGATACCAAGCAGACCCACATTCATCGGTTTCATTTGAGCACTTTCCTGAATGAAAACGAGGGGATGGACATCCCCTCTCGAAAATAGAACGCATGCGCCCGGGCCCGCTGAACTCCGGAGTCGAGCGCCAGTACACCGCAACCCAGGTCGCGGGCACGACTTTCGAGCCAGGCGAGCAGCCGGCCTCCGACACCGGCCGATCGGCACGACTCGTCGCATACCAGGTCGTCGACATACAGCCGGCGGCCCTCGTAAGTGTTTTCAACCACCCTCCACAGCGCCACGGCAACCACCGCACCGTGCCGTTGCGCCACCACCAGCCTGCCCCCCGCGGCAAAGATCTCGGAGAGCCTCGCCACGTAGTCCTCGGGCAGCGCGGCCCGCAACTGGCGATGAACCGCCTCGGCCGCACGCAGCAGGTCCGGCTCCAGAAGCCGGCCCGCGTCGTCCGTGACCGCGACGATCCCGATTTCAGCCTGCATGTCGCTTTCGGTAGTGCTCGAGGAAACGCGCGATGCGCGCGATCGCATCGCGCAGGTCGTCCTCGTGAGGCAGGAACACGAGCCTGAAGTGATCCGGGCTCGGCCAGTTGAAACCCGTGCCCTGCACCAGCAGGACGCGCTCTTCCTCGAGCAGTTCGGCAATGAAGGCCTGGTCGTCCTCGATCGGATAGACCTCGGGATCCAGCTTCGGGAACATGTACAGCGTGGCCTTGGGCTTGACGCAGCTCACGCCCGGAATCGCCGAAATCAGCTCGTAGGCGAGGTCGCGCTGGCGGCGCATGCGGCCGCCCTCGCAGACCAGGTCGTCGATGCTCTGATAGCCCCCCAGCGCGGTCTGGATCGCGTACTGACCGGGAACGTTCGCGCACAGGCGCATCGAGGCCAGCATGTTGAGGCCCTCGATGTAGTCCTGGGCGCCGCGCTTGTCGCCGCAGACGATCATCCAGCCGGCACGATAGCCGCAGGAGCGATAGTTCTTGGACAGGCCGTTGAAGATGATCGTCAGCACGTCTTCGGAGAGCGCGCCCATCGAGGTGTGCTGGGCGCCGTCGTACAGCACCTTGTCGTAGACCTCGTCGGCATAGATGATCAGACCGTGCTCGCGCGCGATCTCGATGATGCCCAGCAGCACCGAGTCGGGATACAGCGCGCCGGTCGGATTGTTAGGGTTGATGACCACGATGGCACGGGTATTCGTGGTGATCTTTGCTCGGATGTCGTCGAGATCGGGCAGCCAGCCCGCCGACTCGTCGCAGATGTAATGCATCGGCGTGCCACCCGAGAGGCTTACCGCCGCTGTCCACAGCGGATAGTCGGGTGCCGGCACCAGCACCTCGTCGCCGGCATTGAGCAGGGCGTTCATCGACATCACGATCAGCTCGGAGACCCCATTGCCGATGTAGATGTCTTCGATGTCCACGCCCTTGATGTTCTTTTGCTGGGTGTAGTGCATCACCGCCTTGCGCGCCGAGAAGATGCCCTTCGAGTCCGAATAGCCCGCCGCATTGGGCAGGTTGCGGATCATGTCCATCTGGATCTCTTCGGGCGCATCGAAACCGAAGGCGGCGAGGTTGCCGATGTTGAGCTTGACGATCTTGTGCCCTTCATCCTCGAGCTGCTTCGCCCGCAGCAGCACCGGACCGCGGATGTCGTAACAGACATTGGCAAGTTTTGCAGACTTGGCAACGGATTTCACGGCGGTCTTCTCGCTCACGGCCTGAGGCGTCACCGGGGCGGCTGCGGCCGCCGCATCGCCAGCAATCTTGAGTTCGGCTCTACGGTTCATGGCAATCCTCCCGGGACGTTGTGGGCTTGGTCGAGGCCCTTGCGGTGCGCACCCCAATGACGCGACACGCAAAAGCCAAAGCATATAATGGTATTCAATCCCGATCCCCCCCGCAATTGAAGGCGCCTCCTTTCATGAAGCTTTATCAGGACAAGGTCGCTGATCTCAACATGATCACCGGCTACGCGATCGACCACGTGATGATCAACAAGGTCCGATACGACGAGAATCTCATCCTCCAGCCCTCGAAAATCGTCACCGGATGGGCAACGGGCGGATTCGATGCACTCGACGAAGCGCAAATCGCCCGCATCGCGGCGCTCGAGGCCGAGGTGGTGATCATCGGCACCGGCGCGCGGCAGCGATTCCCCTCGCCGGCACTGCTGCGCCCGCTGATCTCGGCCCGCATCGGCTTCGAGATCATGGACCTCGGCTCGGCATGCCGCACCTACAACATCCTTGCCGGCGAAGGGCGCAACGCTGCCGCGGCGCTGATCCTCGAAAGATCCTGAGCCCGATCGACGCGTGCTTCGACGGCACCGGTTTGCAAGCGCCCGCGTGCTCCCTTACGCTGCGATCTGTACCGTCCAGCCCAGGAGCATTTCATGATCGACAAGGCAGCCCCCGACTTCACCTTGCCCGCAACCGGAGAGCGGAACGTGACCCTCTCCGCGCAACGGGGGAACAAGGTCGTGCTCTACTTCTACCCCAAGGACAGCACGCCGGGGTGCACCACCGAAAGCCAGCAGTTCCGCGACCTCCACGAAGAGTTCGTCAAGGCCGGCTGCGTCGTGTTCGGCATCTCGCGCGACAGCATCCGATCGCACGAGAACTTCAAGGCCAAGCAGGCGCTCCCCTTCGAGCTGCTCTCCGACCAGGACGAAACCGTGTGCACATTGTTCGGCGTCATGAAGCTCAAGAACATGTACGGCAAACAGGTCCGCGGCATCGAACGCAGCACCTTCGTGATCGACGCCGCAGGCGTGCTTCGCCACGAATGGCGCGGGGTGAAGGTGCCGGGCCACGCTCAGGCCGTGCTCGATTTCGTACGATCCATCTAGTCGTCCACGGCGACGTTCCGCCCTGCTCAGCAACCGACACCCAAACCGGAAACCCGAAATGGCCACACGACGCGCATCCAAGAACGAAAAGTCAAAGCTGTTTGTCCTCGATACCAACGTGCTGATGCACGACCCCACGAGCCTCTACCGCTTCGAGGAGCACGACATCTACGTGCCGATCATGACCCTGGAGGAACTGGACAACAACAAGAAGGGCATGTCCGAAGTCGCGCGCAACGCGCGCCAGGCGAGCCGCATGATGGACGAGATCGTGTCGGCGAGCCCGGACGGAATCCTCTCCGGGATCGACCTCAGCGAGGTATCGCGCGGCCTCGCCACCGGCCGGCTGTTCCTCCAGGCGGAGGCGATCAGCGCCCACCTGCCCGACGGCCTGCCAACCGGGCGTGGTGACAACCAGATCCTTGCCGTCGTCCTTCACCTGCACAAGAAATTTGGCAAGCGCCCCGTCATTCTGGTGTCCAAGGACATCAACATGCGCATCAAGGCCCGCGCGCTGGGCCTCGAGGCACAGGACTACTTCAACGACAAGGTCCTCGAGGACTCCGACCTGCTGTACACCGGCGTCACCCCGCTGACACCCGAGTTCTGGGAGGCGCACGCCAAGGACATGGAGTCCTGGAAACAGGATGGCCACACCTACTACCGTCTCACCGGCCCCGGTGCGGCCGAACTGCTGATCAACGAATTCGTCTTCCAGGACGGCGAGCAACCGCTGCACGCCTGGGTCACCGAGAAGGACGGTCGCACCGTCACCCTCGAGAGCCTTACCGACTACTCCCACCAGAAGAACAACGTGTGGGGCATCACCGCGCGCAATCGCGAACAGAACTTCGCCCTCAACCTGCTGATGAGTCCGGACATCGACTTCATCACCTTGCTCGGCCAGGCGGGTACCGGCAAAACCCTGCTCACCCTCGCGGCCAGTCTCACCCAGGTGCTGGAGACCAAGCGCTACTCGGAGATCATCATGACCCGGGTCACCGTGCCGGTAGGCGAGGACATCGGCTTCCTGCCCGGCACCGAGGAAGAGAAGATGGCCCCGTGGATGGGCGCGCTCGAGGACAACCTCGACGTGCTGAACGGCAACGCCGGCGAGGGCGGCGAATGGGGCCGCGCCGCGACCCGCGACCTGATCCGCAGCCGCATCAAGGTAAAAAGCCTCAACTTCATGCGCGGACGCACCTTCATCAACAAGTTCCTGATCATCGATGAAGCGCAGAACCTGACCCCAAAGCAGATGAAGACCCTCATCACCCGCGCAGGCCCCGGCACCAAGGTGGTGTGCCTCGGCAACATCGCGCAGATCGACACGCCCTATCTCACCGAGGGCAGCTCGGGCCTGACCTACGTGGTGGACCGCTTCAAGGGATGGGTGCATTCCGGACACATCACGCTGCAGCGCGGCGAACGCTCGCGCCTCGCCGACTACGCAGCCGAGGTGCTTTGAGGCACGACGCAGTAGTTTGCGCCAGATCAGCCCACTCGGCTGGTCTGGCGCCCTATAATTGCCGATTGATCCGTCAACACCGAGAACAGCCCTGCCCATGACCGAAGCCACTGAAATGCTTGTCGGCGCCAGTGTCGACTTCCTGTGCCGCCACTCCCCCTTCAACCGCATGGAGCGCGAGGCGCTTGAATTCCTGGCTTCGCGGCTCGCCCTTGCCTTCCACCCGAAAGACAGCGTCATCCTTTCGCCGGAGATGGGGCAGGTAAAGCATTTCTTTATCATCCAGCGCGGCAAGGTCCAGGCGAGGCAGACCGGCAATGTCTCGGTCACCGAGTACTCGAGCCTCAACATGGATCCGGGAGAATGCTTCCCGATCGGCGCGATCTCTGCCCAGCGCCCCTCCACGAACACCTATATCGCCGTCGAAGACAGCTTCTGCTTCCAGTTGCCCGCAGAAGACTTCATGAGCCTGATGCAGATGAGCCCGGTGTTTCATCTGTTCTGCACCCAGTACATCGCAAGCCTGCTCAATCAGTCGCGTCAACAGTTGCAGATCCAGTTCTCGCAGCGGGCCGCCGAACAGCAGACCATGACCACGCCGCTGGGCCAGTTGATCAAGCGCGATCCGGTCTCGGTCACCGCCGAGACCGTCACCCGCGCGGCCCTGCAGCAGATGGCTGACGACCATGTCGGTTGCATGGTGGTGGTCGACGCCGACAGGAAACCGATCGGCATCCTCACCCAGAGCGACCTCCTGACCCGGCTGCTGCTGCCGGCCTTCGACCTTTCCCGCCCGATCGGCGAGGTCATGAGCGCCTCGCCGCACGTGATGTCTTCGTCGGCGTCCGCCTACGATGCCGCGCTCGAGATGGCGACACACGGCGTACGCCACCTGCTGGTGGTCGACGCCGAGGAACGCCTGCTCGGGGTGGTCTCCGAGCGCGACCTGTTCTCGCTGCAGCGCATCGGTTTGCGGCAGATTCGCGCAGGGATAGAGAGCGCCAGTGACGTCGACGCCCTGCAGCAGGCCAGTCGCGACATCCGCCAGCTGGCCCTCAACCTGATCGCCCAGGGGATCGGTGCCGAGCAGCTCACCCGCTTCATTTCGGCGCTCAATGACGCCCTCACCTGCCGCATCATCGAACTGTGCATCGATCGCCACGAGCTGCATGACGCGGAGTTCGCCTGGCTTGCCTTCGGCTCCGAAGGGCGCCACGAGCAGACGCTGTCCACCGACCAGGACAACGGTCTGATCTATGTGCTCCCGGAGGGCGTCGCGCAGGAAGCCTACAAGCTGAAATTGATCGCCTTTGCGCGCAGCGTCAACGAAGACCTTGCCGCCTGCGGCTTTCCGCTGTGCAAGGGCAACATCATGGCCAGCAACCCGGAGCTGTGCCTCACCCTGGCGGAATGGAAGAACCGTTTCGGCTCCTGGATTCGGGAACCCGATCCCAAGGCACTGCTCAACGCGTCGATCTTCTTCGACTTCCGCTCGCTCTACGGCATCGAGAAACTCGCCGAGCAACTGCGCAGCTGGCTGCTCGCCAACGCCAAGACCAACACCACCTTCCTCCACATGATGGCCGGCAACGCGCTCACCGTGCCGCCTCCGCTCGGCCGGATTCGCGATTTCGTGACCGACGACGATCCCCAACACCCGGGAACCATCGATCTCAAGAAGTCGGGCGCCCGCCTCTTCGTGGATGCGGCGCGGATCCTTTCCCTGCGTACCGGCGTCACCTCCTCGAGCACGGTCCAGCGGCTTCGCCAGGCGGGCCAGAAGCTCGGCTGGTCGTCCGACGAACTCTCGGCAATCATCGAAGGCTTCAACTTCATCCAGTTGCTGCGCCTGCGCTCGCAGCACCTCGACACCGAGCACGACGCCCCCGGCGACAATCGCGTCAACCCCGATCAACTCAATGAGCTCGACCGGAGAATCCTCAAGGAGGCCTTCCGTCAGGCACGCAAGATCCAGTTGCGGCTCAAACTGGACTATCAACTATGAACTGGCTCTCGCGACTGGTCGGCGGCAGCGCCGCCGCCGAAAAGCTAAGCCCCGAGCTCAAGGGAATCCTCGAAAAATGGAAGGATGCGCCCGAGCCGGATCTGGGGCGCCCTCATTTCGAGACCCGCTACATCGTGCTCAACACCGAGGCCAGCGGGCTCAACCTCGACACCGACCGCCTGCTTGCAATCGCGGCCCTCGGCGTCAGAGGCGGCCTGCTCTCGCCCGCCGATGCCGTTTGCTGCGCGCTCGAGCCCGATCCCGCAGGAGGCCTCGGCACTCTGCTCGAATTCATCGGCAAGGCACCCGTCGTGGTCTTCAACACCGGCTTCAACAAGGCGCTGATCGAACGCGCCTTCGAAGAACACCTGGGGTTCACGCCCGAGTGGCAGTGGCTCGACCTGCAGTGGATCCTGCCCGTGCTGTTCTCCGAGAAGATCTCGGGACAGGTGCGGCTGAACAACTGGATCGAGGCGTTTGGCCTCGAGACCTTCCAGCGCCATCACGCGCTTGGCGATGGCCTGATGATCGCCCAGATGCTGATCGCCGCCCTCGGTCGAGGCAGCGCGCTCGGTGCGGTGACCGCCCGCAGCCTCATCGAGATGGAACGCTCCCGACGCGCGGCGCGGCGTTGACCGGCCGTTTCACGCCTTGCCATCGAGCGGCGCCAGCAGCGCAGCCACTTCCTCGCGCGCCGGCAACCGCTCCGGGTCCCAGCGCAGGTAGCTGAGACCCTCGGCCTCTAGTCGCTCGCGCTTGAATTTCCACGCGGCCGGTTCGTCGGTGTCGCGGATCAGGTCGATGACGACTCGCGGCGTGGCACCCTCATCGCAGCATACGAAATCGAGCCGCTGGGGTTTCTCGCCGGCGCTCGCTCCAACCAGCCAGTGCAGGTATCCCCGCGCGAAGACCGCACTGCCGGGCGCACACTCGCGCAGCAGGCGGAAGACCTTCAACTGGCGCGCGGAAAGGTAGGCCGGGAGCCTGCGCCCCGCGACGCGCCCAGCCGGCATGGCGACGCCGGGCGAAGGCAACTCGGTCGCTGCAACAGCATGCCGCGGCGTTTGACGAACATCCGCAAGCGCAGCCTCGGCCAAACCGGCGGACGGCACCGCGACGCTGCCACGAAGACTCGCGATGAACGCTTCTTCGCGCGCCTGGGCAGCCTCGCGCAAGTGCCGCCTGCGCACCACCATGCGATACGCGGCGAAGCCGACGAAGCACAAGAGCCCAAAAAGACTGATCCATTCCATGTACGTGATCTAAGCCCGAAGCTGGCGAAAAATCAACGCTTGCCGATGTTTCTTTCACCCGGATTTCAAGACAAGGCTTTACCTGGCTGATTTCCTTGGATATATTGCGCACGATGCGGAAATTGACGACCCTCTTTGCCCTGCTTGCCACCCTGACCCTCAGCACCGGAGCCCTCGCCGAAGAGGCCCCCGTGGTCGAAACGAAGGAAGTGGTCGAAGCTCCCGGCGGGCTACAGCGCTACACCAATGCCGCCCAGGAACTCGTCATCCAGGGAATCAGCTACCTCGGCATTCCCTACCGCTATGGCGGAACCGACCGCGAATCAGGGGTCGATTGCAGCGGCCTGGTGCAGAACCTGTTCCGCTCCGCCCTCGGCCTCGACCTGCCGCGCACCGCGGCAGCGATGTCGAAAGTCGGCGAAGAAGTGGAAGCGACCGAACTCAAGCCGGGTGACCTCGTGTTCTTCAATACCATGCGCAGGGCCTTCTCGCATGTAGGGATCTATCTTGGCGACGGGCAGTTCCTTCACTCGCCCTCTTCGGGCGGCAAGGTGCGAATCGAGAAACTCTCGGTATCGTATTGGGCATCGCGCTTCAACGGCGCACGCCGGGTCCTTCCCGAAAATCCGCTCGGCGCAGCGGCCGTCTCCCCAAGTCACTGAATCGCGGCACCACAGCACTCTCTGTCGAGGCTGATTGCGCGGCGAGAATGGGCGCATCACGAAGGTGATATCTATTCGCATTTGCATTTGTAAATGCGAATAGATACTATTCGCACATTCTTCAACAACCCGAGGTTCTCGGAATGCTCAAGTCCTCAGCCCTGCTGACCGCCCTCACCCTTGCCGGTCTGCTGACCTCCGCGCACGCAGCGGATACGGAGCTCAATCTCTACACCGCCCGTCACTACCAAACGGATGAGGCGCTGTATGAGAACTTCACCAAGACCACCGGCATCCGCATCAATCGCATCGAGGGCAAGGAAGACGAGCTGCTCGAGCGTATCAGCAACGAGGCGGCGAACAGCCCGGCCGACGTATTCATTACCGTCGATGCGGCTCGCCTGGCCAAGGCAGACGAGCTCGGGATCTTCGCGCCACTCGACTCCAAGCTCATCGAAGAGCGGATCGCGCCGAATCTGCGCACCGACACCTGGGCAGCCTTCTCGGTTCGGGCCCGGGTAATCGTCTACAACAAGCTCGACGTCAAACCCGACCAGGTTCGCAACTATGAAGACCTGGCCAAGCCGGCGCTCAAGGGCCTGGTATGCACCCGCTCGGGCAGCCACCCCTACAATCTCTCGCTCGGCGCCGCGATGATCCAGCACAACGGCACCGAGAACACCGAGAAATGGGCCCGCGGCATCGTGGCGAATTTCGCCCGGCAACCCAAGGGCGGCGACACCGATCAGATTCGCGCGGTCGGCGCCGGCGAGTGCGGCGTGGCGATCGCCAACAGCTACTATGTCGCGCGCCTCATCAATTCGAGCAAACCCGACGACCGCAAAACCATGGAGGCGGTCGGCGTGATCTGGCCCAACCAGCAAAGCTGGGGCACCCACATCAACGTCTCGGGCGGCGGAATGCTCAAGCACGCCCCCCACAAGGAAGCGGCGCGCAAGTTCCTCGAATACCTCGCCTCCGACCAGGCCCAGGCTTACTTCGCAAACGGCAACAATGAATGGCCGGTGGTCAACAGCGTCAAGGTCAACAACCCAGCCCTCGAGTCGCTGGGCAGCTTCAAGATGGATTCGCTTCCGGTCGGAGAACTGGCGAAGACCACCGCCGAAGCGCAGAAAATCTACGATCGCGCCGGTTATCGCTGAGCGCCACGAATCACCCGAAGCATGAGGCCGGCCGGCGACCGCCGGCCTTTTTTCCATCGCCGTCCGTAGCTTCCCCAACAATGGCGGCCCTGCCCGGCGCAGCGCGGGCAGGCACCGACTCGCCTCCCGCGCTCAGTTCTCCGGCACGTCGATGCCGTGCCCGCTGAGCCACTGGCGGTCGATTTCCCACACTACCGTGGTCACGCCCGGCTGCTCCGCGACGATGTTGCGTGCCTCGGACTGCAGCGCCGCCAGTTCCTTTTGCGCCGCGATGAAGGCCGCATCGTCACTGTTCATGACGTTGACTTCCGGGTGGATGAACTTGATCACGTGTGCCACCGACACGTCGCGATTGCGCGGCGTACCCATCACGGCGGTGCCGCCTTCGGTCCTGAGGACCCGGAAGGGATAGGGATAGGCCTTCAGTTGCGAGCTGGCCTGCGCCGCGATCGCGGCGTTCAGCGCGCGCGCCTTGTCATCCGGCCGTTGAATGAACCAATCGACGGCAAAGGCCAGCACCAGGACCAGAACGATCCATTGCCAGGCACGCAGTTTGGGCAGCAGCATCATTTGAGCAATTCCGAAATTGGCGGTCGTGGCGCGACGGCATTGTAGAGGCGAGTATGCAATTATCACGCAAAGCGCGGCCGCACACCCGCGCGCGCGCCCGGCCTGGGTTCTGGCGCGCAAGGCTCAGCGAATCGGCAGCCCGCGAGCTTCATCGCTCGCCGCCGCGGCCCGACCGAATCGCCCCTAGCGACCGCGTCGGCCTGCAATCTGCATCGAAAGCATGATCACCGGCAGCAATCCCACCGCAACGATGGTCAGCGCCGCGGTCGAGGCCTCGGCCAGGCGCTCGTCGGAGGCAAGGTTGTAAGCCTGTGTCGCCAGCGTGTCGAAGTTGAACGGCCGCATCACCAGGGTCGCCGGCAGCTCCTTCATCACGTCGACGAACACCAGCAGCGCTGCCGTCAGCAGGGAACCGCGCACAAGCGGCAGATGCACCGCCCGCAGCGTCGCGAGACGGCCATAGCCCATGCTGCGGGCGGCGTCGTCCATGCTTGGCGTGATCTTCGAGAGGCTGGTGTCCACCGACTGCAGCGCCACCGACAGAAAACGACCGAGGTAGGCATAGACCAGCGCCGCAATGCCGCCCGTCAGCAGCAGGCCGGGACTGCTGCCGAACTGGCTCGCCCACCAGTCGGCGATCAGGTTGTCGAGCCGCGTCACCGGGATCAGCACCCCGACCGCAATCACCGATCCCGGCACCGCGTAGCCAAGCCCCACCAGGCGGTTGAAACCGCGCGTCAGCGGCGTATCGGAAATACGGCGGGAATAGGCAAGAAGGACTGCAAACAACACCGCCAGCGCCGCGGTCACCGCGGCGAGGATGAAGCTGTTGCCCGCAAGCTCGAAGAAGCGGGGACCGAAATGAGCATCGCCTTCGGTGACCGCCATGTGCACCAGCAGGCCGGCGGGCAACAGAAAACCGAAAAGCAGGGGCATGAAGCAGGCAAACGTGGCGAGCGCGCCCGTCAGCGGCGGCAGTCGGTGCTCGCCATGGGGTCGTTGCTGGCGCGATGTGTTGTTGAAGCGCGCGCGTCCACGGCTGAGATGTTCGAGGGTCAGCACTACCACCACGAAGCTCAGCAGGGCCGCCGAGAGCTGCGCCGCCGCCACCCTGTCGCCAAGCGAGAACCATGCGCGGTAGATGCCGGTGGTAAAGGTCTGCACCCCGAAATACGCCACGGTGCCATAGTCGGCCAGTGTTTCCATGAGCGCCAGCGCGGTGCCGGCGACGATTGCGGGACGTGCCAGCGGGAGCGACACCTGGACGAAGCAGGCCCACGGTCCGAGACCCAGCGAGCGGCCGGCTTCGAGCATGCCACCGGCCCGTTCGAGGAAGGCGGTGCGGGCAAGCATATAGACGTAAGGGAAGAGCACGAACATGAACATCGCGATCGCGCCGCCGCTGCTGCGCACATCCGGAAACCAGTAGTCGCGGGCGCGCCAGCCGAAGAGCTCGCGCAAGCCACTCTGCACCGGGCCGACGAACTGCAGGAAGTCGGTATATACATAGGCCATGACGTAAGCGGGCATGGCCAGCGGCAGGACCAGCGCCCACTCGAAGATGCGCCGGCCCGGAAAATCGTGCATCGTGGTGAGCCAGGCCGTCGTCACACCGATGCTCGACACCCCCAGCCCGACGCCGACACACAGCAGGGCCGTGTTGCGCAGGTACTCGGGCAGCACCGTGTCGGCCAGGTGCGACCAGGTCTCTCCGGTGCCACCGGTGAGCACATTGGAGAACACCGACAGCACCGGCACCGCTACCAGCACGGCAATGATCAGCGCGATACTGGTAAGGTGGGAATGGTTGGCGGCAGCACGCGAATGCCCGGCCTTGGACATGAACACTCCAGAAAGCGGCAGTCGGGCTGCCGAAGACAATGATGCGAATTATAATCGATCTCATTTTATAGAAGGCCCGATTCCCGCATTCCGCCACCCGGGCGGCGTGCGTGCGATCAGCGACCTCGACCGATCTGGCAAGCTGAAGACATGGCGCATCTGCAACTCGAGAACATATCCCTTTCGTTCGGCGCGCTGAAGGTCGTCGACGGGCTCTCCCTGAGCCTCGAAAAAG
Source organism: Zoogloeaceae bacterium (assembly GCA_024235595.1). Taxonomy (GTDB): domain Bacteria; phylum Pseudomonadota; class Gammaproteobacteria; order Burkholderiales; family Rhodocyclaceae; genus Cognatazoarcus. Next base: position 292,226 of record JACKMC010000004.1, read on the forward strand.
GCACCATCGGCTGCCTGCTGGGCCCGTCTGGCTGTGGCAAGACCACCGTGTTGCGGTCGATTGCGGGCTTCGAACCGGTCAGGGACGGTCGCATCCGGCTCGACGGCGCCGTCATCGCCGACGCTCGGACGCAGCTCGCGCCGGAGCGTCGACGCGTCGGCATGGTATTCCAGGACTACGCCTTGTTTCCACATCTCGACGTCGCCCGCAACATCGGCTTCGGACTGCGTGGGCGGCCTCCCGCCGAGATCGCCGCGCGGGTCGCCGAACTGCTTGCCACGGTCGGGCTCGAGGGTCACGAGCACAAGTTCCCGCACGAGCTCTCGGGCGGCCAGCAGCAACGTATCGCGCTCGCCCGTGCACTCGCGCCGGGTCCGGCCCTGCTGCTGCTCGACGAGCCCTTCTCGAACCTGGATGTGGAACTGCGTGAGCGCCTTTCCGGCGAAGTCAGGGAGATCATCAAGGCAGCGGGCACCACCGCCATCCTGGTCACCCACGATCAACACGAAGCCTTCGCTGTCGCCGACGAGATCGGCATCATGAACCAGGGCCGCATCCAGCAGTGGGACACGCCCTACAACCTCTATCACCGGCCCCAGAACCGCTTCGTCGCGGACTTCATCGGTCAGGGCGTGTTCGTCAATGGAACGGTGCTCAACCGCCGCCAGGTGCGCATGGAACTCGGCGTCCTCGAGAGTGGCGACGCGCTCAGTTGCGGGCCGGCCTGCGAAACCTGCGAGAGCGGCTGCGACGTGGACGTCCTGCTGCGCCCCGACGACGTAATTCACGACGACGCCAGCCCGCTGCGCGCCGAGGTGCTGAGCAAGGCTTTCCGCGGCGCCGAGATCCTCTACTCGCTGCGCCTGCCCAGCGGGACCAACGTTCTTTCGCTGGTGCCGAGCCATCACAATCACGCCATCGGCGAGCACATCGGCATCCGCCTCGACGTCGACCACGTGGTGGCCTTCCACAAGGTCGGCGCGACCGGAAACACGGTTTCGGCCGCGATCCCGATCACAGCCGCACGATGATCCCCTGGCTTACCGAACCGGAAGACTTCCCGCCGCTCGACAAGGCGATGCGCGAGCCCAACGGCTTGCTCGCCGCGGGCGGCGAACTCTCCCCGGCCTGGCTGCTGGCCGCCTATTCGCGCGGCGCCTTTCCCTGGTTCGACCGCAGCGACCCGATCCTGTGGTGGAGCCCCGATCCGCGCATGGTGTTGTATCCCGACCGTGTGCGGATCAGGCGCAGCCTCGCCAAGCGCCTGCGCCGGGGCGACTTCGAGGTCCGCTTCGATACCGACTTCCGCTCCGTCATCGGCGCCTGCGCGGCGCCTCGCGAACCCGGCGGCGGGACCTGGATCCACCCCGAGATGCAATCCGCCTACTGGCGCCTGCACGAACTCGGCTATGCCCACAGCGTCGAAACCTACCTGCACGGCACGCTCGTCGGCGGACTCTACGGAATCGCCCTCGGGCGGGTCTTCTTCGGTGAATCGATGTTCTCGAACGTGAGCGATGCTTCCAAGGTAGCGCTTGCCCACCTCGCCCGCTATCTGGAAAAACAGGGCTTCGCCGTTATAGACTGCCAGATGACGACGAACCATCTGGCCTTCATGGGTGCTGTCGAAATTCCGCGCCAGCGATTTGCCGCGATCCTGACGCGCTGGAGCGTGCAGGAGGCGGCCCCCGGACGCTGGCCGGCGGACGCACCCCGGCACCTGGACTGGTCTTGAATCGGACGACGGTTGCAATGCTCAAGGACTACCCCTACGCCCTGCTGCAGTTCTACGCCACCGGCCCGTATGCCTGCTCCTACCTCGAAGGCAGGCAGGCGCGCTCGCAGGTCGCCACGCCCGGGCACCTCATCAACACGACGGTCTATAGCGAACTCGTGCGCAACGGCTTCAGGCGCAGCGGGGTGTTCACCTACCGGCCCTATTGCGACAATTGCCGCGCCTGCATTCCCGTCCGCATTCCGGTTTCGCGCTTCCATGCCAACCGCAGCCAGCGGCGCTGCTGGAACCGCAACGTCGCCCTCGAGGCGCGCGAGTGCGCGCTGGGCTTCCGCGAGGATCACTACGCGCTCTACCAGCGCTACCAGGAATCCCGCCACGCGGGCGGCGGCATGGATCAGGACAGCCGCGAGCAGTACTCGCATTTTTTGCTGCAGAGCAACGTCGAAACCCGCATCGTCGAATTCCGCGACCCCACCGATGGCGACGCCCTGCGCATGATCTGCGTGCTCGACTGCCTCACCGACGGCCTCTCCAGCGTCTATACCTTCTACGATCCGGACCGGCCCAGCGAGAGCCTGGGCACCTACGGCGTGCTCTGGCAGATCGAGGCCTGCCGCCTGCTCGAGCTACCCTATCTGTACCTTGGCTACTGGATTCGCGACAGCCAGAAGATGGCCTACAAGGCACGTTTTCGACCGCTCGAAGGACGTGTCGCGGGCAACTGGCGGACTCTCTCCGACGAGGACTTCGCGCAATTGTGCTGAGCCCAACCGCAATGCCCGCGGCGCGCGCCACGCTGCTGGCGATCGCCTTCGGTCTCGGCGCAGGGGTCGCTGTGCCAGCCACCGCCGCTGACTGGCTCACCCTCTCGGGCCTTTCCTACCACTTCCAGAAGCGCCAGCACTGGCGGCAGGTAAACCCCGGCGCGGGCTTCGAGCGCGACATGGCGGACCAGGGCTATGGGCCGTGGGCGGTGTCGGCCGGCTACCTGCGCAACAGCTACGACAAGCACTCGATCTACGCCGGCGTGCGGTGGACACCGCTGTCGGCCGGCCCGTTCCGGTTCGGCCTCTACGGCCTCGCCGCCAGCGGCTACCCGTCACCGGTGCTGCTGCTGCCGGTCGTCACCCTCGAAGGGCGAGGCGTGGGCGCGAACCTGATTGCCGTGCCCAACTTGCCGGGCTACAGCGGCTACCTGGGCCTCCAGCTGCGTTTCGCACTTCCCTGAGCGCGTCCGCCCGGGGCGTGGAGTACAATCGCGCGCCATGTATCCGCTCATTCGCCCCCTGCTGTTCTCCTTCGATCCGGAGAGCAGCCACGAATTCACCATCGCCGCGCTCCACCTGGCGGGCAGGATCCTCCCGGCCGCCAGACCCGACGACTCCCACCCGGTCAAGGTGATGGGCATCGACTTTCCCAATCGCGTCGGCCTCGCCGCAGGCCTCGACAAGAACGGCGAAGCGATCGACGGGCTGGCCCGCCTCGGCTTCGGCTTCATCGAGATCGGCACCGTCACCCCCCGAGCGCAGCCCGGCAACCCCCGGCCGCGCATGTTCCGGCTTCCCGAAGTGAAGGGCATCATCAATCGCATGGGGTTCAACAACCACGGCGTCGATGCGCTGATCGCCAACGTGCGTGCCGCCAAGTACAAGGGTGTGCTGGGGATCAACATCGGCAAGAATTTCGATACCCCGATCGAGCGCGCGGTCGACGACTACCTGTCGTGCCTCGACAAGGTGTATGCGTTTGCCAGCTACGTGGCGGTAAACATCTCCTCGCCCAACACCAAGGACCTGCGTCAATTGCAGGGCGACTCCGAACTCGACGCGCTGCTGGGGGCGGTCAAGGCGCGCCAGCAGGCGCTCGCCGAAAAGCACGGCCGCTATGTCCCGCTGGCGCTCAAGATCGCACCCGACCTCGAGGCCGAGCAGGTGCGCGCGATTGCCGACGCCCTGCGCCGTCACCACATCGACGCGGTGATCGCCACCAACACCACGACCTCGCGCGAGAAGGTCCGGGGCGTGCGCTATGCCGAGCAGCAAGGCGGTCTCTCCGGCGCGCCGGTGTACGAAGCCTCGACCGCGGTCGTCGCGCAGCTTGCCGCGGCACTGGCGGGCGAAGTGCCGATCATCGGCGTCGGCGGCATACTCGACGGGCGCCAGGCCCGCGCCAAGCTCGAAGCGGGCGCCTCGCTGGTGCAGCTATACAGCGGCCTGGTCTATCGAGGCCCCGAGCTGGTCGGCGAATCGGTGCGCAGCACCCGCGACTTCAACTGACCGTGGTTGCCGCAGCGGACGATGTCAGCGCCTCCCTGCGGACCCGCGAACGTCATGCAGTTGCCCCGACGGTGTGCGCAGCCTATAAGCCCATAAACCGATCAGGGTTGGCGCACCGCGGCAATCGCGCGATAATTTCCGGTCGATCGACCGTCGGATCAAGATGAGCAGTTATCTATTCGTGGTGCTGGGCGCCGTTCTGGTGAATAACGTCGTCTTCGTGCGCATTCTTGGGCTGTGCCCCTTCATGGGCGTCTCCAAGAAGCTCGAAACCGCGATCGGCATGGGCGCGGCGACGACCTTCGTGCTCACCCTGGGCAGCGGTACCAGCTTTCTCATCGATCGCTACCTGCTGGTCCCCAACGATCTGGTCTATTTGCGCACCCTGTCGTTCATCGTGGTGATCGCGGCGATCGTCCAGCTCACCGAGCTGGTGATCCAGAAGACCAGCCCGCTGCTGCACCAGGTGCTCGGCATCTACCTGCCGCTCATTACCACCAACTGCGCGGTGCTCGGCGTGCCACTGCTCAATGTCGCGCTCAAGCACAACCTGCTCGAATCGCTGCTGTTCGGCTTTGGCAGCTCGATCGGCTTCACCATGGCGCTGATCCTCTTCGCCGGCATCCGCGAGCGGCTCGACGGCGCCGACGTGCCAGCCCCGTTTCGCGGCACCGCCATCGCCATGATCACTGCCGGCCTCATGAGTCTCGCCTTCATGGGCTTTGCCGGCCTGGACCGTTACTGAGCGCGAGCCCGATGCGAATCCCCCGATGAAGCGCAAGACCCTCACCGAAAACCCCAGCCAGACTGCACGCAGCGTGCCGCGACAAGCCCCCTAGCCATGCTCTCTGCCCTTCTCGTGATGACCGGCATTGCCTTGGTGCTCGGCGCGGCGCTGGGATTCGCCGCGATCCATTTCAAGGTCGAAGGCGATCCGCTGGTCGAGAAGATCGACTCGATCCTGCCGCAGACACAATGCGGACAGTGCGGTTTTCCCGGCTGCCGGCCCTACGCCGACGCGATCGCCCAGGGCGAGGCGGACATCAACCAGTGCCCGCCCGGCGGCGACGAAGGCGTGCGCAAGCTGGCCGACCTGCTTGGCCGCGAGTACAAGCCGCTCAACGAAGAACACGGTGTCGAAAAGCCGAAGTCGGTCGCCTTCATCGACGAGCAGACCTGTATCGGCTGCACCCTCTGCATCCAGGCCTGCCCGGTCGACGCCATCGTCGGCGCCGCCAAGCAGATGCATACCATCGTCGCTGCGGAATGCACCGGCTGCGAGCTGTGCCTCGCCCCCTGCCCGGTCGACTGCATCTCCATGCAACCCATCGGTGAAACGGTGGAAACCTGGAAATGGCGCTACCCCGTGATCAAGATCAAGCAGGCCGCCTGAGCAATGCTGCGCAAACTCTTCAAGTTCCACGGCGGAGTCAAGCCCGAGACCCACAAGGACAGCTCGACCACCCAAGCCATCGCCAAGGCCCCGCTGCCCGCGCTGCTCAAGGTACCGCTGCATCAAAGCATCGGCGGCACGCCCCGTCCGCTGGTCAGGGCCGGCGAAAAAGTCCTCAAGGGCCAGCGCATCGGCGGCGCCGACGGCAATGTCTCGTCGGCAGTGCACGCGCCGACATCCGGTACCGTGATCGCCGTCGAGCCGGTCCTGATGGCACACGCCTCGGGCCTTTCGACGCTGTCGGTGATGATCGAGCCCGATGGCGAGGATCGCTGGATCGAGCGCCACCCCATCGACCTGCGCGCCACGCCTGCCGACGAAATCCGCGACTACCTGCGCGACCAGGGCGTGGTCGGCCTTGGCGGTGCCGTATTTCCAAGCCATCTCAAGCTCAAGACCAGTCGCACCAAGCCCACGCGCACCCTGATCATCAACGGCGCCGAGTGCGAGCCCTTCATCACCTGCGACGACATGCTGATGCGCGAGCGCGCTCCCCAGATCGTCAGCGGCATGCTGATCATGCAGCACATCCTGGGTGCCGAAGAGGTGCTGGTCGGCATCGAGGACAACAAGCCCGCCGCGGTCGAGTCGATGAAGGCGGCGGTTGCGGCCGCCGGCGTCGAAGGCTGCAGCGTGGTCGCGATTCCCACGCGCTACCCTGCAGGCGGCGCCAAGCAGCTCATCCGCGTGCTCACCGGCATCGAAGTGCCGCATGGCGCGCGCTCCACCGACTACGGCGTGCAGTGCTTCAACGTCGGCACCGCGTACGCGATCCACGAGGCGCTCGATCTCGACCAGCCGCTGATCTCCAGGATCGTCACGGTGGCGGGCAACGTCGGCCAGCCTCGCAACTACGAAGTGCTCATCGGTACGCCGATGAACGAACTGGCCGCCCACGCCGGCGAGCAAGCGGGCACCGACGCCTACATCATGGGCGGCCCGATGATGGGCTTCCGCATGCCGGCCTTCGACGTGCCGGTGGTCAAGGCCACCAACTGCGTGCTGGTGTCTTCGCCCAGCCTGTTCCCGCCAGCGCCGCCCGAGATGAACTGCATCCGCTGTGGCGAATGCGCAAAGGCCTGCCCGGCCGATCTGCAGCCTTTCGAGCTCTACTGGTTCTCGCGCGCCAGGAATTTCGGCAAGGCCCAGGAATACCACCTCTTCGACTGCATCGAATGCGGCTGCTGCTCCTACGTGTGCCCCTCGCACATCCGCCTGGTCGATTACTACCGCTTCGCCAAGAGCGAGATCTGGGCACGCGAGCGCGACAAGGAGGCCGCCGACGCTGCCCGCGAGCGCTTCGATTTTCGCAACCTCCGCCAGGAGCGCGAGAAGCAGGAGAAGGCCGCGCGCCTCGCCGCGAAGGCTGCGGAAACCCGTGCCAAGCTGGCGAGCGATAGCGGCGGCGAGGCCAGTCAGGAAGCCGGCGAAGCGCCCACGGCCGCCGAGCAGGCCAAGAAGGCCCTGATCGCCGCAGCGCTGAAAAAAGCCAAGCAGCAAAAGGAAGGCGCCCCGGTGCCGCCCCGCAACACCGAGAACCTGTCGCCCGACACGCTCGCGGAGATCGACGCCGTCGAGGCGCGCCGGGCCGCCGCACGGCAGGAAACCGAATGAGCACGGCCACGATCGGATCGCTCGCCCCCACGACCCAATGAACACGTCCCCCTATCTTCGCAAGACCACCGCGGTGAACAGCGTCATGCTGCGGGTGCTGATCGCGCTGCTGCCCGCAATCGGCGCCTACGTATGGCAATTCGGCGCGGCCATCCTGGTGCAACTCGCCATTGCCACGGCCACCGCGCTGATCGCGGAAGCGGCCATGCTGGCGCTGCGCGGCAAGCCTGCAACGCTCTATCTCACCGATCTGTCGGCGGTGGTCACGGCCTGGCTGATCGCCCTCACCTTTTCGCCGATCTCCCCCTGGTGGCTGACCGCGGTGGCGACGCTCACCGCGATCGTGATCGCCAAGCACCTTTACGGCGGCCTGGGGCAGAACCCCTTCAACCCCGCGATGGTCGCCTTCTGCACCATGATCGTGGCGTTTCCGGCGCTGATGTCGCAATGGCCGGGGGCGGGACAGCTCGACTTCCACACCCAGCTCGAGCTCATCATGGGCGGTGCCCGTCAGCTCGACGCCATCACCGCAGCCACCCCGCTGGACGCGCTGCGCACCGGACTTCGCGAGGGTGGCGCCAACGTCACCGTCCCGCAGCTCATGGAGGGCTCGGCCTTCGGCATTCTCGGCGGGGCCGGCTGGGAATGGATCGCCCTCGCCTATCTCGTCGGCGGCCTGTTCCTCCTGCAGCAGCGCATCATCACCTGGCACATGCCGGCCGCCTTCCTGCTGGCGCTCGCGGCCTGCGCGCTGCTGATGTGGGGCATGCGGCCCGACCGCTTCGCTTCGCCGCTGTTCCATATCGCCAGTGGCGGGAGCATGCTGGCCGCCTTCTTCATCGTCACCGACCCGGTCTCGGGCGCCACCACGCCCAAGGGCAAGCTCATCTTCGCCGCCGGCATCGGTGCCCTGACCTTCGTGATCCGCAGCTTCGGCGCCTACCCGGACGGAATCGCCTTCGCGGTATTGCTGCTGAACATCTGCGTCCCGCTGATCGACATGCAGACCCAGCCGGCGGTATTCGGCCACAAGCAGGACTGAGCAGCCATGAGCGCCGAACACACTGCCGCCCGCACCGCACTGCAAAGCGCAGGCACGATGATGATCTTCGCGCTGGTGTTCACCGCCGTGATGGGCATGACCTACAGCGCAACCCGGCCGATCATCGCCGCCTCGGTCGAAGCCGAAAAGATGAAGCTGGTGAGCGAAGTCCTGCCTGCCGAGCGCTACGACAACGCCTTGCTGGACGACGTTTTCGTGGTCGGCGCCACCCCGCAGCTCGGCCTCGACGAGGATGGTGGCAGGGTCTACCGGGCTCGCCTCGGCGGCCGCCCCGCGGCGATGGTGATCGAAGCCCAGGCACCGGATGGCTACGCGGGCACCATCAAGCTGCTGGTCGCGATCGACACGGACAACCGCATCACCGGCGTGCGCGTCACCAACCACCGCGAAACGCCCGGCCTCGGCGACTACATCGATCCGCGCAAGGACCGCAACAAGAGCAACCCGTGGATCGACCAGTTCGGCTCGAGGCCGCTTTCCGCGGCCCAGCTCAAGGTCCGCAAGGACGGCGGCGAGATCGACTATCGCGTCGGCGCGACGATCAGCGCGCGTGCGGTCACCGCTGCCGTCGCAAAGGTAGGGCAATGGGCCGAAGCCAATCGCGACAAGGTCTTCGCCAGCGAAAACGGAGAAGGAAAATGAGCGATCCGAACGTTGCCGCCAGCGACGATGCGCATATCTACCGCGACATCGCCTGGAACGGAATCTGGAAGCAGAACCCTGGCCTGGTGCAGTTGCTGGGCCTGTGCCCCATCCTCGCGATCAGCACCAACACCGTGAACGCCGTCAGTCTCGGACTCGCAACCGTGCTGGTGATGGCGCTTGCCAACCTCGGCGTGGCGGCGCTGCGCAATTTCATCCCCTACGAGATCCGCATCCCGGTCTTCATCCTCATCATCGCCGCGCTGGTGACGGTCGTCGATCTTGCCTTCAATGCCTGGCTGCACAGCCTCTACCTCGTGCTTGGCATCTTCATCCCGCTCATCGTCACCAACTGCATCGTGCTCGCCCGCGTCGAGGCCTTCGCCGCCAAGAACGACCTGCGCCACTCGATCGCCGATGGCATCGCCCAGGGCATCGGCCTGGTGGCCGTGCTCGCGGTGCTTGGCGCGGTGCGCGAGATCATCGGCAACGGCACCTTGCTCGGCGGCATCGACATGATCATCGAAGGCGCCAAGCCCTTGCAGCTCTTCGGCGAGCACTACCCCGGCTTCCTGGTGGCGATCCTGCCGCCGGGCGCGTTCTTCGCGCTGGGCTGCCTGATCGCGCTGCGCAACTGGATCGACGCCCGCGCCGCGGCCCGCAGGCCGCACCTGCCGCCGCCGGTGGCCGTGCCGCAGACCGGCGGCAGTGCGGCCTGAGCGCGGAGCAATCCGGATTGATGAAGCGCGAGCAGATCGAGACCTTCTTTCGGCGCCTCGCCGAAGCCAACCCGAACCCCACCACCGAACTCGAATACGGCTCGCCATTCCAGTTGCTGGTTGCCGTGGTGCTGTCGGCACAGGCCACCGACAAGGGGGTCAATATCGCCACCCGCCGGCTGTTTGCGCTCGCCCCGACCCCGGAGGCCATGGCCACGCTCGGCGAACAGGGCATCGCCGAGCAGATCAAGAGCATCGGCCTTTACCGCAACAAGGCCAAGAACACCGCGGCGCTGTCCCGCCAGTTGCTGGAGCGTCACGGCGGCGAGGTACCGCGTAGCCGCGAAGCGCTCGAAGCGCTGCCCGGAGTCGGCCGCAAGACCGCCAACGTGGTCCTCAACACCTTGTTCGGCGAACCCGCGATCGCGGTCGACACCCACATCTTCAGGGTCGCCAACCGCACCGGCCTCGCGCCCGGCAAGGACGTGCTCGAAGTCGAGCATCGACTCAACCGGCGCGTCCCGAAGGCCTACCGGGTCAACGCCCACCACTGGCTGATCCTGCTGGGCCGCTACGTTTGCAAGGCCCGCAAACCCGAGTGCGGTGTCTGCATCGTGCGCGACCTGTGCGATTTCCGCGACAAGACCGACTGACCCAACCGCGGCCCGCAAGCGCGCCTCGCCGCAGAGACCCAGACAATGTTCGACCCCAGCAGAGAGCAGGCACGGCAATTCTTCATCGAGACCTGGCGCAAACACCGCGCCCAGGAAGTGCTCACGCCACTCGAGCACATCACCGCCGACCTGCTCCTCGAGCACCCCGAATACCACCCCCTGCTGGAAGACCCGGACGCAGTCGGCCGCGACTTCGCCCCCGAAGACGGCCAGATCAACCCCTTCCTGCACCTGTCGCTGCACCTGGCCATCGAAGAACAGCTCTCGATCGACCAGCCCCCCGGCATCCGCCCCGCCTTCGCCACCCTGCAACTACGCCTCGGCGACCGCCACCAGGCAATGCACCAGGTGCTCGAATGCCTTGGTGAAACGATCTGGGAGGCGCAGCGCAGCGGCACGCCGCTGGATGGCGCCGCCTATCTGGAACGAATCAGGAAGCGGGCCCGCTGAGGGCAAAACCTCGTTCGCTGCAGCGCAGCCCAAGCTTGTCGAAGACGCCTTCGCTAGCGGAACCAGCACTGGCCGCGCGCCGACGCCATCAAGTTCCAGGCGGGCAGCCTGGCTGTCGGACATCAATGCAACACCCACCGGGATTGCAATCGATGCACGCGGCGGCTCGTCGAATCCAATCGCGGCGGCGTCGTCGCGCGGGCCGATCGTGATCATTCAGGTCCTCGTAGCCTTGAACCACGCCAGACACGCGCTGGCGCAGCAACTGCGCCAAGCTGTGCACGATACGAATCGGATCGCGCTCATCGGGCAGCACCGCCGCGACCTGTTCGAGCAGCCCCAGTTGCTTGTCGGCGCGGTACGCCAATAACAGACCGGCATCCGCGGTGGACGTCACCGCGGTCAAATCCCGCCTCGATCCGGCGCCGACCCACACGCCTAAACAAATCGTTTCGAACGGTACAATCTGGCAGCGGTGGGGCGTCCGCAGAATTCCCAATCCAATTTGTCCCGCTATCGGCAGCGGGCGGCGTTGTTGAGAGCCACGGCAAGCGATTACGGCCGTGCGCTGGCTATCGCACAGCAAAACTACCGCAGCGGGGCTATCACGCTTCTGGATCTGCTGGAGACGGATCGCAACACCAGCTCGGCGAGGATTTCAGCGGCTTCTGCCGTGAATGAGGTAGCGCAGACGGGGGCAACATTGAAGATCGCCACAGGAGCGGGTTTCGCCGCGACACGGCCGTCGAGCCATTGTCTGGAAACTGAACCTAGATGGTGGGAGGCCTTTAAAACCGATGAAACATACTGGAAAAATCGCCCTTTTCGTCGCATTTATCGGCGCAGTAGGCGTGACTTTGATGCTGTTTGGCGCGCGATTGGGGCTGTGGGAACCGATCACGGGATTTGGGCTTTATCGTACCTATCTCAATCCACTGGGTGCGGTCATTCTCGGCGTGGGTCTGCTGGCGCTGGTCATCCACCTGGTCCGCAGGGAAAAAACCGGGGCCGTTCTGGGTGGCGTTGCCACGCTCGTCGGCGTGGCCTGCCTGTCACCTTTGATCGCCGGGACGCTTAGCCCGCCGCAGCGCGCGGCGCCAATCCACGACATCTCGACCAATACGGTAAACCCACCGGCATTTGAGGTACTGGATGACACCCGCGCAGGAGCCAGCAACACGCTTGACTACGGCGGGCCCGAACTGGCCGAGGCCCAAGCCGCCGCCTATCCTGACATCGCGCCCCTCGAAACAAAGCTGCCCGCTGACGCCGCATACCAACGCGCTCTGGTGGTTGCACAGGACATGGGGTGGGAGATCGTCGCCTCGGACACTGATCGTCGCCGCTTCGAGGCAACCGCCCGCACCTCGGTCTTCTACTTTGCGGATGACGTTGTGGTTGTCGTGACGCCCCAAGCAGACGGAAGCCGCGTTGATATGCGCGGCGTATCAAGAGTCGGGCGCAGCGACCAGGGCGTCAACGCCGCCCGTATTCGCGACTTTCAACAACGGTTCCGCAAATGACCTTCGGCTTTGGAACCAATGGGTGACCCCGCCTCCCTCTTTTTTCAGGGCCGGCTCTGGCCGGCCCTGCCTATGAAGCCAAATGCGTCCCGCCGTGCAGTCAGGCTGCCTGGCGGCGTTTGGCGGCTACGCCGCGAATGGCGGCAAGGCCCATGAACACCAGCATCCAGGTGCCGGGCTCAGGAACGGCGAAGCCTTCCACGTCGGTCAGCACCACGCGGCCGTTCAGGCTCTGCAGCGGCCGGGTATTGCCTTCAGGTTCATAGAACAGCGTGCGGAACGCGTCGATCTGCTCATGCGACATCGTCGTCGGGCTTGACAGCAGGTTCCAACTTACGCCCTCGGTGTAAGGCGAGGTAGTCAGTGAGCCGGTATAGCGAAAGCTCGACAAGTCGCTCGGCAACAGTGCGCCAAGGTCGAAGCCGGCCAGCGTCAGGTGCGGAGAAGCCTCTGTTGGCGGCAACGCAGAAAAGATGGGGGCCAGCGCGGCGTTCTCGGCGCCGACTTCGATGAACTGGCCCACCACCAGCAGTTTGCCGCTGCCATCGGTGGCCTGGTGTACGAAGTGCACCTCCATTTCCGAACGAACACCGTTGATTGCATGCTCGGCCTCGCTGTGGAAATGGAACTGCAGCAGGTCGTAGGTGACACCTGACAGCGACAGCGAATGGGTGCCGGCGCCGACGGTGGCTCGGATCGTCTTTTCTTCTCCGGGGGAGCCGGTGTTCTCGACATCCAGCACGACCGAGTTGCCATAGTCGAACTGCAACGGCGGCAACACGCTATACACCGTGTTGGCCGAGGTGATGTCGATTGGGCTTTGCATGGGCAAGGCCAGCGCAGCAGAAGCGACGAGTGACACGGTGACGGCGAGCGCGGCGTGACGGGCGCGAATGCCGACGAACTGCCTAAAGGTGGTGCCCATGCTCATGGGAGTTCATTCCATCGAGGGTTTTTGAGGGTGCCGCTCCGGAAGCAGGCGGGAGTCCTGCCAACCAACGGCGTCAAGTACGTCAGCATTTGTGACGCAGCGGCTCGAATGCATAAAACGTGCCAAAGTTCAGGCTCAACCGCGTTTGTTTCGCATGCCAAAAACTTAATTGATATGCATCAACATCTTGGCTGCTATGCGTCGTGTCGGTCGGTTGCTTGAAGGCGGCTTGAACTGCCGACCGAGAGCACCTGCGAGGCCCGACATGTAAAAAGTTTCCGACATCACTGAGTGCGCTGCGACGAGCCTTTTAGGCGGGAAATCGCCCACTGGTAGCAACAAGGGTCAGGCCCGCAATCATTGCATTGGAACAGGCTACGATTCTCCTGTCGGCACTGCCCGCACGCGCACCACACGGCCGACAAATCCCGTCAGCGGTGGCACTGGCGGACGACGTTGCACACGGGGTATGTTCACAACCTCGCCCGCCCCCTGCAGCGCAGCCCGGGTTCGCCTGACGAAGGCATCCTCGCCGAGGAGCTCCTGACGATTCAACTGCATCCAGATCGACGGCAGGCCCTGCCCTTCGGTGACGAAACGCGCGTAGCACTGCACCGCCATCGAGCGACGCTTGGCGAGCAGCGAAGCAGGCCGCCGACCGCCAGCCACCGCGGATACGGGACCTGCCCCAGCATCGTCCGGTAGCTGCTCCACGGCCGCTCACCCGGATCGGCACGCATCCCGGCGCTGGCCGGATTGAGCGCGATATGGCGAACGCGCTCGAGCAGAAAGGCATCGGCATCGACCAGGATCGCCGCGTAGCGCTGGAACTGATGGTCACCCGAGCGCGGATCTCCAGAAACCGCTCGCGGTCCTCGTCATCCTCATAGATCGCCTCGCGCCGATCGCCGCGCGAAGACACGCGGTACGAGTGACCACAGAATTCCAATCGCAGAGGCCTGCTCATCGATTGAGTGTCAATCAGAATGCGCAGGATGCAACGCTTCTGGACCCGACCAACATCGAGCCATGGGCCGTCGCCGGCCGGGCAGAGTCGAGACAGGGTGCGGGACGAGGCGCGGAAATTCTTCCGTCCCTGTTGACGGGGGGCTGATGGGTGATCCTTTCTTGACCCGTAGCCGACTAGCAACCGGCTTGTGGCTGCCCGGGCCTGGGCGATCCCAACTGCCGCTTGGCCAAGAGCAGATTCATCATGTTGCCCTGATCGTTGATCATCGGCTGCATGACCTTCAAGCGAGCAATGGCGGCGTCCATGTTCTGGATGCCGCATTGCCAATCCCCTGCCGTCATTTCAAAAAAACCCCATTCCGACTGGATCAGGATCGCCCCCGACAGGATTTCGAACCGTTGCGACCGGGACGCCTTCTGCAAAATGGCCTTGTAGAGACTGCGGCCCTTGGCAAGATCTTGAATCGGTGACGGGAACATATAGGACTTGGCAATTTGCCGATTCGCCTCCATCAGGGGGGTTTCCAAGGTCCTGGGATGTTTCACCACGTACTCGAAGTACCTGAGGGAATCTTCGATCCGATACAGGCTCTGGTAAATGATGCCGATCATCAACAGTTCTTCGGGAAACAGCTTGTCGCGGTAGTTGGTGTAGTCGGCGTCGTACTTCGTAACCAGCAGCAGGATCTGGTTGGAGGTCGAGCGCGTCGCGAGGTCGCGCATGTCCGGATTGGCGATCGACGACTGAAGCCTGCCGATATCAACGTACAAGCCGGTCGCGCGCGTAAGCGATTCACGGATATCGCCCAGCTTGGCCTCGGTCGCCTTTTCCTGGCTGACGATGAAGCGGTCCCACACTCCGAGCGGCCAACTGTACCCAACGGCAATAACGACTGCGATGACGCCGCCGTATGCCTGTACTTTCTCGAAAAATGTCTTCGGCCTCGGCTTGGTCCGCTCCTCCAAGGTTGCCAGTCGATGCAGGGTGTCCGTCTCGAAGTCGCGTGGCGTCTCGGGAGCATCGCTCATCACAACCTCCGATCATGTGGCCGAACTGCTGGTGCGCTTCGTCAAGGCGTGTTGAACGCCTGGATCATCAACTGGCAGCGGGCGGGGCCGGGAAAGTGCGTCCAGTCACCACTCGAGAAATACACGCTTTGGCAAATCTGCTGAACGGTTTGTGGGTTGATCCAGCCTTGGTTGCGGCCGATCTTGATGGCCCACGCGTCGGCCGCCTGTTCGTTCATGTTCCCTTGAAAATGCGCACATTCATGCGCGAACACGAAACCAATCACACCGACCGGGTAGGTGTTCAGAACTGGATGCAGCCAAATTGCCTGGCCAGGGGCAGCCCGCCCAATGTCACCAATATTGGGATCGATGCAGGTTGTGGCGGGGCCGCAGTTGAAGGGGAAGCCGGCAATATGAAATGTTCCTGGCGGAAAACACTGCTGCGCCTGTGCTCCCGCTGCGGCAGTCATGAGCATGACGAGCAGAACCATGATCCGTTTCATGACCGCCTCCCGCTTGCATTCGAAGGACAAAGGACAGGAACGACAATGCCTATGTATATGCTATAGCGAGGGTGAGCCTGGTAGTCAATCCGGGTTTGTGTTCGACCGCCTGCGAAAGCATTGGGATCAGCGGGAGTCCGCGAACGCCCATGGCCAGGGATTCAGAGCGTGGCCGTCCAGCAGCCCGTGTGCGGTTCGAATTCGAAGCCTGCTGCACGGCGGCATGATCGGCCCAATGCGCCGCCATCTTCACCATGCGGGGCGCGCCCGGAGATCTATTCACGATGCGTTTGCGCAATGCGGACGGGGATGACGGCGATGTCGATCGACAATCTGCGGTGCGTTGACCGCGTCGGTGTCCCGCCTGCCGGCCTGGAGCGGGTGACCGATACGCGGGGCTATCTGTCCATACGGGTGGGAGCGCAGTGCCAGAAGCTGGGCTTGGAGCTCAGCCTTGTCATGTGAGAGGCACCGTTCACCGACGCTCCTTTTGCGCCGGCTCTGGATCTCCGCTGCCTGCCGCTAGCTGGCCTGCGCCATTCGCAAGGAACAGCATCGCAAGGTCTTGAGCCGAAGGCCTTCCATTTCAGCGCCAAGCATGGTCGGGCGACCGTCGCGCCCGGGGCCACTCACCAAGCCAGCAACCAGATGCTCTCCGTCGCCGGAATCCTGCCCTTGAATCCGCCCGGGATTTCGACGCGATCGAGGAGCGTGAGCGTGTAGCTCCCGTGGTAGTGTCGTGCGACCTCTTCACCGGCGATCGCGAACGGCGGGCCCTGCATGAGCTTCGGGTCGTACTCGAAGCAGATCAGCAACTGCGGCGCGCGGGCAGTGATTGCGGTCAGGTGCGCGGCGTAGCGCTGGCGCATGGCCGGCGGAAGCGCCACCAGCGCGGCGCGGTCGTAGATCGCGTCCACCGGGCCGAGCAGCGCCACGGAAAGCTCGAAGAAATCGCCGACGAAGACATCCACGCCGGGGCCGCTGAAGCGCTCGAACGGCCCGCAGGCAGATACCGCGGGCTCGATGCCGAGTTCGGCGAAGAGCTGCTCCACCGCGAGGCGGCTCAGTTCGACGCCGACCACCCGGTAGTCCTCGGACAACAGCCAGTGTATGTCGAGGGTCTTGCCGCACAGCGGCACGAACACCCTGCTGCCTTGCGCCAGCGCGAGGTCCGCAAAGTGCTTGAGCAGCAGCGGGTTGACCTCGCTCTCGTGAAAGCCGATTTCGTCCTTCGCCCATTTGCGATGCCAGAAGTCCGCGTCCATGGTCCGCTCCCCGCCGTGTGCGATGGCGGCCGGTGAAGGCCGCTCCGCCGCAGATGCTGCAATCCCCGATCAGCAGGCGCTCAGCGCTTGGTGACCAGCCCCGGCTGCGATGCGAACCAGGCGGCGAGATCCGCCATGTCCTTCTTCTCGAGGTTGGCCACCTGGCCGGCCATGATCGGGTTCTTGCGCTGGCCGGACTTGTAATCGATCAGGGCACGCAGCAGGTAGTCCTCGTGCTGGCCGGCCAGGCGGGGAAAGTCCGGTGCCTGGCTGTTGCCGTCGAGACCATGACAGGCGCCGCACACCGCGGCCTTCTCCTTGCCCGCCGCGGCATCGCCGGCCCACGACGCACCGGCGCCGGCAAGCAGTCCCAGGGCCAGGCAGATGCCGGCAAGCGGCGCGACTCGCAAAGTCCTCGTCATTTGCCATCACCCCCGTAGTAGGCCGCCAGATCCGCAATATCCTGGTCGCTCAGGCTCGCCGCGATAGCCCGCATGCTCGGATGGCTGCGCTCGCCCGCACGGTATTGCTCCAGGGCCTTGATGATGTAGGCGGGATGCTGACCGCCCAGCTTGGGAACATGGTAGACATGGGGAAAGGCCGTCTTGTAGCCCGGAATTCCATGACAGCCGACGCACATCGAGATCTTGTCGCGTGCGGCGTCCGCATTGCCCTCGACCGCCTGCGCGGCAAGGGAAAAAGTCGATAAAACGACCAGTGCAAGCAGACTGCGTCCTCCCTGCATGGGGCCTCCTGTTGGGGGGATGGGGATGCAAAGCTGAAACGACCGGAGAATTCTAGGGGCTGCAGGCTTTGAATTGCAAACGATTCGCGTTTCGCTGCAGCGCAGCAATCACGGCAGCGCGTCGTTTGCGCCCCCCGCTCCGCGGCTGGCTCCGTATAATCGGAAGCGGATTGCTCACCGATGGGACTGCGTCATGCGCTTCGAAGGCTCGACCGATTACGTTGCCACACCCGACCTGATGCTGGCGGTCAACGCATCGATACAACTGCAACGCCCCCTGCTCATCAAGGGCGAGCCCGGCACCGGCAAGACCATGCTGGCGGAGCAAGTGGCCGGCGCGCTCGGCCTGCCGCTGATCCAGTGGCACATCAAATCCACCACCAAGGCCCAGCAGGGGCTCTACGAATACGACGCGGTCTCGAGGCTGCGCGACTCGCAACTGGGTGACGACCGGGTGCGCGACATCGCCAACTACATCGTCAAGGGCGTGCTGTGGCAGGCCTTCGATGCCCAAACCCCGACGGTGGTACTGATCGACGAGATCGACAAGGCCGACATCGAGTTTCCGAACGATCTGCTGCGCGAGCTCGACCGCATGGAGTTCCACTGCTACGAGACGCAGCAGACGGTACAGGCACGTCACCGCCCTATCGTCTTCATCACCTCGAACAACGAAAAGGAACTGCCGGACGCCTTCCTGAGGCGCTGCTTCTTCCACTACATCCGCTTCCCCGACCGCGACACCATGCAGCGGATCGTCGACGTGCACTTTCCGGATATCAAGAAGGCCCTGCTGCAGGAAGCGCTCGAGGTCTTCTTCGGCCTGCGCGAGATCCCCGGTCTCAAGAAGAAGCCCTCCACCTCCGAGCTGCTCGACTGGCTCAAGCTCCTCGTCGCCGAGGACATTCCCGCCGAGGCGCTGCGCAGCAGCGACCAGAAGCTCGTGGTACCGCCCTTGCACGGCGCATTGCTCAAGAACGAACAGGACGTGCACCTGTTCGAACGCCTGGTGTTCATGGCCCGCAACAACCGCTGACGTCAATCGCTGCCTCCTCGGGCCAGCGCGTGGGTCGCTGCGGGGTTGTGATTCTGTCTATGCTTTAGGGAGAGCGGGCCGGCACCTACGGGCCCCGACGCAGGAGACAGTCGAATGACGGGTGGAATCTTCATCAGCTACAGGCGGGATGACTCGGCCGGCTACGCCGGGCGGCTCTACGACCGGCTGACCGCCCGCTTCGGCGGCGACCGCGTGTTCATGGACGTCGAAGGGATCGAACCCGGTACCGACTTCGTCCTCGCCATCGAGAAGGCGGTGGGCTCCTGCGCGGTGCTGATCGTGTTGATCGGCGACGAATGGCTGAGCGTCACCGATGCGGCCGGCCGGCCCCGCCTCGACGACCCGAACGACTTCATCCGCCTCGAAACCGCAACCGCCCTCAAGCGCGACATCCGCGTCGTGCCGGTGCTGCTCGATGGCACGCCGATGCCGCCGACCGACGCCTTGCCCGAAGAGCTGCGAATGCTGACGCGGCGCCAGGCGGTCGAGGTCAGCCACAAGCAGTGGGAATCCTCGACCGGCGAATTGATTCGCACCCTCGAACGCATTCTCGAGCGGCCCGCGCTCGACAAACCATCGCTGCCCGAAGCGTCCGCCACGCCTGGGGCTGCGCCCAGCGCCCCGCGCGGCGCCGCCGCAAGCGCAACGACCACGCCGGGCACGGCGGCTGGCGCCCGCCACGAGGCCAAGCGCGGCGCGCCGGCCGGCAAGCTGCTGGCTGCCGCCCTGCTGGTACTGCTGGTCGGCGGACTCGGTTGGTATTTCGGCACACAACCGCCGCGCACGCCGAGCCCGGCCACGCCACCTGCGGCGCAGAGTCCACCCGAGGTGCCCACCCCGCCGGCTGTCGCCGTGGAGCCGCCCGATGTGTCCACCCCGCCGGCCGTCGCCGAGGAGCCGCCCGCAACCGGGACGCCGAAACTGGTCGCGCTCCAGCCCAGGGTCGATTTCGGCACCACGCCGGTCGAGGGCCGGCTGTCGGGCGCGGTTCGCTTCGGCAACGAAGGCACCGCCCCGGCTACGCTCGCGGCGCCACGGCTCGATGGCGCCGACGCGGGCAGTTTCAGGATCGTGGTGAATACCTGCGAGGGCACGCTCGCGCCGGGGCGGACCTGCGAGGTGAACCTCGGTTTCCAGCCACTCTCGCGGGGCGAGCGCAATGCGGCGCTGGTCATCGCGCTGGAGGACGGCTCCCAGCAATCGAGCGTCGCGCTGGCCGGCACCGCCTTGCCGCCTGCCCAGCCCCAGGTCCCCGATCAAGCCCCTGCCGCAGCCGCCAAGCCGGCACCAATCTCCGCGCCGCGCATCACCAGCCTCGCTGCCCGTGCGGAGGAAGGTGGCGCGCGGATCTGCTACCGCACCAGTGGCGCGGACAGCGCCGAACTCGCGCCGTCTCCCGGGACGCTGGACAAACCCGCCGGGGACTGTGTGCGTGTCGCCATCGATCACCCCACACGCTTCACCCTGCTGGTGACCAACCGGGGTGGCGATAGCCGCAAGAGCGTCCTCGCCAGGCCGAAGCCCGCCGCGGTCGCGGCCGCACCGCAGCCGCCGGCTGCCCCTGTCGCAGCGCCCGCAGCCCCCGCCGCGGCCGAGACGTCGAGCGAGCCGGCCAGGCTCGACAAGCGCCTGCCGGTCGCCGGCGAGCAATGGCAATACCGTACCAAGGGCAAGTGGCCCACCAGTCCCAGGCGCCTCTTCCAGGTCACCGCCCGCGCGGTAGATGGCCAACAGGTCCAGGATCTGCTGGTGCAGACCGAGCCGCCCGCCCGCGGCCGCGGCGAAGTGCTGGGCAGCGCGGTCGCCGGCTTTGTGAACTGGAATGAAATCGGCACCGAATTCAGCCCCTACCTCGGCGCCTTCGTCCCCCTGAAGGAAGGGCGCAGCTGGCGCGGGATCCCCACGCCCGACCAGGGCGCCTACTGGACCCAGTGGTACTCCGAAGCGAAGGTCGTGGGCCAGGAGTCGGTCAGCGTGCCGGCCGGTCGCTTCACTGCCACCAAGGTAGAGGTGTGGAGCAGCCGGCGCTCGACCGGCTCCTCCGCCGAGGCACAGCTCGAGCCGGTGCGGGTCCGCTACCTGGTGTGGTACGCGCCCGAGGCCAAGCGCTATGTGCGCATGGAGCGCAAGGTGATCTCCGCCAATGGCAGCGAAATCGAGAACGACATCTTCGAACTTGTGGCCCATTCCGGTGGCTGAGCCGGCACCGCGGCGTCCGGGCTCGACAAGGCAATCTCATCGGCGGCATCATGGACGTCCCCAGGCCGCCAGCCCAGAACCGTGCTGATCGATTTCTTTCTCCATCTCAGGGAGCATAAGCTCCCCGTCTCCACCAAGGAATTCCTGACCTTGCTGGAAGGCCTGCAGGCACGGGTGTGCGGCCACTCGATCGACGACTTCTACGTCTTCTCACGCGCCTGCCTGGTAAAGGACGAAACCCTCTACGACCGATTCGACCAGGCCTTCGGCAGCTACTTCAAGGGCGTCACCGAGATCCCCGGCCTCGAGCTCGAACTGCCCGAGGAGTGGCTGCGCGCGATGATGAAGCGCCATCTCACGCCCGAGCAGAAAGCCGCGCTCGAGAAACTGGGCTGGGACAAGCTCATGGAAGAGTTCCAGAAGCGGCTCGAGGAACAAAAAGGCCGCCATGAGGGTGGCAGCAAATGGATCGGCAGCGGTGGCAGCTCGCCGTTCGGCAACAGCGGCTATCATCCCGAGGGCATCCGCGTGGGCGGCCCGTCGGCCGGCAACCGCACCGCGGTCAAGGTCTGGGAGCAACGCGAGTACCGCAACCTCGACGACACCGTCGAGCTCGGCACCCGCAATATCAAGGTCGCACTGCGGCGCCTGCGGCGCTTTGCGCGCAGCGGCGCGGCCGAAGAGCTCGACCTCGACGGCACCATCGCCGCCACCGCCCGCAATGCCGGCTGGCTGGACCTGCTGATGCGTCCCGAGCGCCACAACTCGGTCAAGGTGTTGATGTTCTTCGACGTCGGCGGCTCGATGGACGATCACATCAAGGTCTGCGAAGAGCTGTTCTCGGCCTGCCGCTCCGAGTTCAAGCACCTCGAGTACTACTACTTCCACAACTGCGTCTACGACTGGGTGTGGAAGGACAGCCACCTGCGCCACAAGGAGCGGATCTCCACCCTGGACGTGATCCACCGCTATGGCGGCGACTACAAGCTGATCTTCGTCGGCGACGCGACCATGAGCCCCTACGAGATCATCCACCAGCGCGGCGCCATCGATTACGCCAACGAGGAGCCCGGTGCGGTGTGGTTGCGGCGCCTGCTGGACGCCTACCCCGCGGCGGCCTGGCTGAATCCCGAGCCCGAGCGGCTGTGGGAGTACCGCCACTCGATCCGCATCGTCCGCGACCTGGCCGGCGAGCGCATGTATCCGCTCACCATCGACGGGCTCGGCCGCGCGATCCGCCAGCTCTCGCGCAGCCAGCGCGGTAGCTGAAGGTCCGTCGCCTCAGGCCGGCAGCCGGTAGTTGTCCTGCGCCACCAGGTCGATGCCGCACTCGAGCTTCTCGAACCAGTCGAGAAAGCGCCCCACCATCTCGCGGCCCTCGAAACGGCACCCGTGCTGGGGCACGATCATCCTGACGTCGAGCTGCCGCACCATGTTCACCCACAGCCGGCAGACCTTGTTCGAGACCATGATGCGGCGATGAAAGCCGAGCATCATCTGCAGGTGCTCGTCGAAGTCGCGCACGGGTTTCGCCGCCTCCAGGTGATCGACCAGGGAGGCGCCGACGTCGCCGGTGAACAGGATCTTCGAGCGCGGGTCGTAGAAGTGGAAGTTGCCTTCCGCGTGCAGGAAATGAGCCGGAATCGCGATGATCTTCGCCTGCCCGAGACCGATCGCCATGCCGCCGTCGGGAATACCGACGATTCGCGCCGAATAATCCTTGCCGGTCGTGAAATGGGGGATGAAGCGGGTCCACAGGCGCGAGATCATGACCTTGCAATGCGAGGTCACCATCCACTTGTTGAGCGAGGAGATGATGTCGGGGTCGGCATGCGAGGCGAGGATGTAGTCGAGCTGGCGCGATGGCATGAAGCGCTGCATTCCCATCAACAGGCCCGAATGCGTCATGTTGCCGCCCGGGTCCAGCAAGGCGCCGTGGCCGTCATCGACGATGAGGAACTGGTTGCACTGGATCGCGTGATCCAGGCCCTCGTCGACCAGATCGTAGAACGCAACGCAGACATGCGTACCGTCGTTGTAGAGCTCCTCAGCCATGCATGTCTCTCCGCAGCCGGCCCACAGGCAAGCCCCTCAATTGCCCCCGGCGGGCGCATCAAGGGTCGTATACGGCCGATCGCGGGCAAATTTTAGTGACGTGCGCGCCGCCAACGCGGGCATGCGGCCATGACCGGGGCCTGCCAGCGCCTATTCGGTGAAAGGCAGCGGTTGCATTCCGAAGCCTTCGTCGAGGCTCTGGATCTGGGCGATCACCACATCGAGCTCGCTCTGAAGACACACCAGCGCCTCCCTGTCGAGCCGCCGCAGCGCCTCGGGCAGCACGCCGCGCGCCGGCGACGGTGCGCGTTCGAGAAGCGCGAGCCCCTCGGCGGTCGGGTACAGCCTCACCACCCGCTGGTCCGCGCTGCCGCGCTCACGGCGGATCAAGCCGGAGGTCTCGAGCTTGTCCACCATGTTCGAGGCGGTCGACTGATGCAAGGCCATGCAGCGTGCCAGCTCACCGACCTTGAGGCCGGGCACTTCCGCCAGTTCCTGCAGCGCCCACAACTGCGCGCCGGTCACGCCGCTTTGCCGCTCGACCCACTGCGAATGACGTTGGGCGGTGCGGATCAGTACCCGAAATCGTTGCAAGACCGAAAGGGGCGTCACCTTGCCGGGGCTCGACTGAGCCACTTTTTCGCCGCTGTGGGAAGACATCTCTATGCTCCAAACTGGATTGGCCAGAACATTCTCTGACAGAAAACCGGGCGTCGTCGAAGCCCGTGACGACGGTTGCGCATTTTAAGGTCTGCACCCGTGTCGCGGCGCAGAATCGACGAAACAAAAACCGCCACGCCTCCTCACAGCCGAAAGCCGCGGCCGCGCTCGTGTTAACATGCCGGTTCGAATCGCACAGGCAGACGGAGACGCGGCCGCAGGGCCGACCCACATGGAGCCCTCAGCCCCCTCGCAGGCAGACGAGTCCGCAAGCTCGAAGACATTGCGCCAACTTGCCCGCGGAGGCCGCCGCTATGCCCTGCCCTGGCTCTCGCTCGGGCGCTGGCGTCGACGCATGCTGTTGGTTGGTGCGGCCCTGCTCGCCGGCTTCATCTGTATCGTCTTCGCGGTCAGCGCCGACCTCGCGATTCATGCCCATCAGCAACTGATGGCGATCTCCCCTTTCCTGACCTTGCTGGTTGCGCCCGCGGGCTTCGCCCTGATGGCATGGATCTGCCGCCGATACTTCCCCGGCGCGCAAGGCAGCGGCATCCCCCAGGCGATCGCCGCTTCGATCTCGGACGATCACCGCGCACGCAGCAAGCTGCTGTCGGCGAGAATCGCTTTCGGCAAGGTATTGCTGACCCTCGGCGCCTTGCTCTCGGGCGCCGCGGTCGGCCGCGAAGGCCCATCGGTGCAGGTCGGCGCCTCGATACTCCACACCCTGGCGGGCAAGCGCTTCGGTCGCATCGCACCGACGCGCGACCTCATCGTGGCCGGCGGCGCGGCGGGCATCGCGGCGGCCTTCAACACCCCGCTGGGTGGCATCATGTTCGCGATCGAGGAGCTCTCGCGCCATCGCCCCTTCATTGCCAACAGCACGACCCTCATCGCCGTGATCTTCGCGGGTCTGATATCGCTCGCCACCCTTGGCAACTACACCTACTTCGGCATCACCCAGGCAGCGCTCGACTGGCCCGACGGTATCTGGCCGGTGCTCCTCTGCGGGGCCGCAGGCGGGCTCGGTGGCGGCCTCTTCTCCCGCCTGCTGCTCGCCACCACCCGTGCGCTGCCGGGCCGCCTCGGCGTTTTCGCCAAAGCGCACCCGATTCGGCTGGCCGCCGCCTGCGGTCTGGGCACGGCGCTCATCGGCCTGGCGACCGGCGGCCTCACCTACGGCACCGGCTACACCGAATCGAAAGCCGCCCTCGAGGGCATTTCAGAGTTGCCCTTCTATTACGGCGTTGCCAAGGCGGCCACGGTGCTGCTGGCCTTCCTGAGCGGCATCCCCGGCGGCGTGTTCGCGCCCGCGCTCGCGGTCGGTGCAGGTATCGGCAGCAACATCGCTTCGTTCATGCCGGTCGAACACGGCTCGGCACTGCTCGCCCTTGGCATGGTGGCCTTCCTCTCCGGCATGACGCAATCGCCGATCACCTCCTTCGTGCTGGTCATGGAGATGACCGCCAACCACCAGTTCCTGATTCCGCTCATGGCCGCATCGGTGATCGCGCACGGTTTTTCCAAATCGGTCGCGCCGATTCCCCTCTACGACGCGATCGCCTACGGCATGCTGCGAAAACTCCACCCGCATCGTGCGACGCCAGAACACCTCAGCGACGAGGAACGGCTCGAGGCCGAGTTGGCCGCCGAGGATGCCCGCGCAGCAACGAACAGCAACCCCGCCGGCACCAGCACGCCGGTGTCCGAGAAGCCTGTAGCCGAAAAGCCGGCGTCCGGGAAGCCGGCACCCGAAAAACCCTGACGCAGCCGCGAGCGCCCGCTGGGCCGCATCGCCCTGCGGCCTTGCCATGCTGGCGCTGGCCACCAGCCTCGATGGCCGGGCCGGGCTAGCGACCTTTGCCGCACCGCTGCAGCAGCCGCGACGACGAAACACGAAGCGCCCTTGCAGGAGACTGAAAAACGAACGGCGCCCGCTCGGGCGCCGTTCGTTCATCGAGAGGCTGCGGTTCAGCCCGTCGTGCCGCCGCTCATCGCGAGCATCAACTGATTGATACGCTTGACGAAGGTCGCCGGGTCGTCGAGCGTGCCGCCCTCCGCGAGCAAGGCCTGGTCGAACAGCACCGCGGCCCAGTCGTCGAACTGCTGGTCCTCGCTCTTCAGGCGCAGCAGCGCCGGGTGATGCGGGTTGATCTCGAGAATCGGCTTCGAGGCGGGCGCGTCCTGGCCTGCGGCCTTGAGGATGCGGGCGAGGTTCATGCCGAGGTCGTGTTCGTCGGCAACCAGGCAGGCGGGCGAGTCGGTGAGCCGGTGGGTCACCCGCACTTCCTTGACCCGTTCGCCGAGACTGGCCTTCATCTTCTCGAGCAGATCCTTGAACTCGTCGGCCGCCTTTTCCGCTTCCTGCTTCTCGGCCTCGTCTTCCAGCGTGCCCAGGTCCAGGCCGCCCTTGGCGACGGACTGGAGCTGCTTGCCGTCGAACTCGGTGAGGTTGCCGATCACCCACTCGTCGACGCGATCGGAGAGCAGCAGCACTTCGATGCCCTTCTTGCGGAAGATCTCGAGGTGGGGGCTGTTCTTCGCGGCGTTGAAGGTTTCGGCGGTGACGTAATAGATCTTGTCCTGACCTTCCTTCATGCGGCCGATGTAGTCGGCCAGCGAAACCACCTCGTCGGCGGTATCGGCCTGGGTCGAGGCGAAGCGCAGCAAGCCGGCGATCTTTTCCTTGTTGGCGTGATCTTCGCCCACGCCCTCTTTGAGGACCTTGCCGAACTCCTTCCAGAAGCTCGCGTACTTCTCCTTCTCCGCCGCGTCTTCGTTCGTCGCCAGGTCTTCGAGCAGGCCCAGCACCTTCTTGGTGCAGCCGGCGCGGATCGCGTCGATGTCCTTCGACTCCTGAAGGATCTCGCGCGAGACGTTGAGCGGCAGGTCGGCCGAGTCGACGACGCCGCGCACGAAGCGCAGATAGGTCGGCATGAGCTTCTCCGCGTCGTCCATGATGAACACGCGCTTTACATAGAGCTTGACGCCGTGACGGGCGTTGCGGTCCCACAGGTCGAACGGCGCGTGGGCCGGGACGTACAGGAGCTGGGTGTACTCCTGGCGGCCCTCGACCCGCGAATGGGTCCACGCCAGCGGTTCGTCGTAGTCATGGCCGACGTGCTTGTAGAAGGCCTTGTACTCATCGTCCGAGATTTCGTTGCGCGGACGCGCCCACAAGGCGCTGGCCTGGTTGACCACCTCGTCCTCGTCGCGCAGCACCTGCTCCTTCTTCTCTTCGTCCCATTCTTCCTTCTGCATCACGATCGGCTGAACGATGTGATCGGAATACTTGCGGATCAGCGACTTGAGTTTCCAGCCCGACAGCAGGTCGTCCTGGTCCTCGCGCAGGTGCAGCGTGATCTCGGTTCCGCGGCCCGGCTTGTCGACCGCCCCGATGGCGTATTCGCCAGCGGTATCGCCGGTCATCGCGCATTCCCAGCGCACCCCCTCGCTGGCGGGCAGGCCCGCGCGGCGCGTCACCACGGTGACCTTGTCGGCAACGATGAAGGCCGAATAGAAACCCACGCCGAACTGGCCGATCAAGTGGGCATCCTTTTTCTGGTCGCCGGTGAGCTGGCCGAAGAACTCCTTGGTGCCG
This sequence comes from Zoogloeaceae bacterium, assembly GCA_024235595.1. Taxonomy (GTDB): domain Bacteria; phylum Pseudomonadota; class Gammaproteobacteria; order Burkholderiales; family Rhodocyclaceae; genus Cognatazoarcus. Next base: position 319,371 of record JACKMC010000004.1, read on the forward strand.
GACTTGGCGATCGTGCCCAGGTTGGTGATCACCTCGTCGCGACTCATGCCAATGCCGTTGTCGGACACGGTCACGGTGCGCGCGGCCTTGTCGAAGCCGATGCGGATCTTGAGATCCGCGTCACCCTCGAACAGCTCGGACTTGTCGAGCGCCTCGAAGCGCAGCTTGTCGCAGGCATCCGACGCGTTGGAAACCAGCTCGCGCAGGAAGATTTCGCGGTTCGAGTAGAGGGAATGAATCATGAGGTGAAGCAGTTGCTTCACCTCGGCCTGGAAATTCATGGTTTGCGAATCGGCGGCGGGTGCCGCTGCTTGCGCTTCTGACATCGGGATCGTCTCCGTTGTTGCAAGGTAACGCCGACGATATGGGGGCCGACCGCCCCGGTTTCAAGTGGGCCGCACCGGGCTCAGTAGCGGAAGCGTCCTACGACCTCGTTGAGGCTGGAGGACAGGACCTCGAGATCATCGACGGAATTGGCCGCATCCAGCATCGCGCTGCTCGTGCCATCTACCATCTGGGCAATCTGCTCGACCTGTTGGGCAATCGCGTTGCTGGCTGCGCTCTGTTCCTTGGTCGCATCCGCGACGTCGCGGATTCTGTCCAGCGCCACACCCGCGCCGACCCGAATCTCGCGCAGCGAGTCGGCCGCATCGTGCATCTGGGCTACACCGCTATCAACCTGGGCCGAGACCGAGCTCATGGCATCGACCGCACCGCTGGTATCCTTCTGGATCCCCTTGATCATATCCTCGATCTGCACCGTCGCCCCGGCCGTACGCTCGGCCAGACCGCGAACCTCGTCGGCGACCACCGCAAAGCCGCGGCCCTGCTCGCCGGCGCGCGCAGCCTCGATGGCGGCATTGAGCGCCAGCAGGTTGGTCTGGGCAGCAATCTCCTTGATCACATTTGCGATCGACCCGATCTCCCTGGCCCTGCCGACGAGCTCCTGGATTCTTTGCGAGGCGCTACCCACGGTCTGGGCGATGCGCGTCATTTCATCGGCAGCCTCGGCGGTCTTCTCCTCGCCCTTCTCGGCAAGAGCCGCCGCAGCAGAGGAATTGGTGGCGGTGTCGCGCGCGCTGTCGGAAATGTGATTGATGCTTACGGTCATCTCTTCGACGCCCGCGGCGATCGCCGAAGTGGCATCGGACTGGTTCTGCGCCCGCTCCGCCACGCCGCGCGCCACGCCTGCGAGCGCGCTGGCGCTCGCCTTCAGCGCCTCGGCATTGCGTCCCACCTCTGTCATCATGCTTCGCAACTGCGCAAGCGTAGTCGCAAGCGTGCCCAGCAGGCTGTCCGCGCCACCCTTGTTGTCGATCGCGGCACGGAGATTTCCCTGCGCAAGCTCGCGCATGGCCGCAACCGCATCGGCCGGCTCGCCGCCAAGCTGTCGCAGCACACTTCGCACGACCAGCAGCGAAACGAGAGCCATCGCCAGGAGGACCGCAAAGGCCACCATGGAGGTCATGGCGAGCCCTGCAGAAAAGGCCTCCTCGACCTCGGTGAGGTAGACCCCGGCACCATAGGCCCAGCCCCACGGCTTGAACGCCTTGACCGAGGAGTGCTTGCGCTCGGGCTCGCCACCGGCCGTGCGCGGCCACACATAGTCGAGTTCGGCCGCTTTACCGCTACGCGCGACCTCGGCGATCCTGTCGAAAAGGGGGAAACCCTCCGGATCGGTCAGACCCGCCATGGACTTGCCTTCCGTTTCCGGCTTCATCGGCGAGAGCAGGGCCGTGGCATGGCTGTCGAAAACGAAGACATAGTTCTTGCCGTCCTCGAACCGCAGATTGCGCAGCAACTCGAGCGCCCGCTGCTGCGCTTCATCGCGGCTCATTGCGCCGCTGCTCTGAAGCCCGTAGAAATGCTTGAATACGGAATCCGTGGCCGTTACCACGTCATTGACCCGGCGCATCTCGGAATCCACCAACTGGCCATGCGACGTCCACAAGGATGCAGCACCCAGCACGACAAGGCCGGCTACCGAGACGATTGCCATCAATCCAAGCCGACTGGCCAATCTCATTCGTTCTAGCATTGCTATTCCCCAATTGGACAAGCCGTGCCCGGCTGCGGACGCTCCCCCGGAAGTGACCGTCGGCGACTTGTCATCCGAGACATCGGCCAGGCGATGGGGAACTTTAGCTGGCGGGTGAGAAACGGACGCGGGTCTCCCTGGGCATGCGGACTTCCAGTCACGGCAGGGGCTGTCTCGCGTTGCCGACTCGTCGATACCGATCCACCGACGGCCTGCCTTCGGATAGCGGTGTGGCCAGGCGAGTGTCCTGGCTGCGCTTGATATATCCCGCACCGGCCACGGGCTGCGCGCCGGGGATGAGGAGCGTCACCAGGAAGGGGCGGCGCTCGCCCCGGCAGATGATGGTGCGCCTCTGCGCCGCCGGAGAAGGCGATCGGGGGCTGGATTTCGCAGGGAGCCAGGAGTTTCTCGCCCTCCCGCGAGGAGGGCGACGCTACCGCAAGGCGGCCTGCGTCAGGTGTACCTGATCTCGAGCACCTCGATTTCGCGCAGCCCGGAGGGGCTGGCAAAGCGCACCACGTCGCCCTCGCGCGCCTTGAGCAGCGCCCGCGCCAGCGGCGAGATCCAGCTTATCAGGCCCTCGCTGGCGTTGGCCTCGTCGACGCCGACGATCTGGTAGGTCTGCTCGGTTTCACCTTCGTCGTCCGAGATCACCACCGTCGCGCCGAAGAACACCTGGTCAAGGTTCTGCTGCTCCGCGGGGTCGACCACGCAGGCGTTCTCGAGACGCTTGATGAGGAAGCGGATGCGCCGGTCGATCTCGCGCAGCCGCTTCTTGCCATAGATGTAGTCACCGTTCTCGGAGCGGTCGCCGTTCGAGGCCGCCCAGGCCACCGTCTCGACCAGCTTCGGGCGCTCGCTGCGCACCAGCGTGTCGAGCTCGGCCTTGATCGCGAGCCAGCCACGCCGGGTCATGTAGATGGGGCCGCCGGCGGCCGGCCCGGCCGGCGCCTGCGGGGAATCGTCGTCCTCGTCGGACGCCTTGACGAATGCCTTGCTCACGCCGCTCCTGTCATGAAAATGGGAATCAGGCGCCCGATCCTAGTCCGTCAGCTTATCCGCCACAAGCACCGCTTCAATGATAGATCGCCCGCTGGGTCAGCAAGCCACCGAAATGGTCCACGCAATCGTCCATCGCCTCGCTGCCCTCCCCGCTCTGCACCGCACGCCCGAGTTCGAGCCGGAATCGCAGCGCCGCCTCGCTGCGGATCACCATTCCACGCCCCAGGCGCTTGTCGATCACCTCGATCGCATCATGGCCGGGATACTCCACGATGTAGAGACCCTCATCGTTGTACATGACATTCATCGCACACCTCACAAGTTCGTTGGACGACGATGCATCGTCGCTCTTTGGCTCACAGATGGGGCCTTCGCGCGCCGATTCAAGCAATGCCGGCGTGTTGTCATTCGCGGCACCGCGGCATACCATAAGCCGCACTCTGAAAGAACTAACGGCGCCAACGCGCACCGCTTTAACGGATGGGTCTCATGAGCGACAACTTCGACGACGTCACCAGCCTGGGCGCCCGCCTCGAAGAGCTGCGCATCGAGCACCGCGACCTCGACGAGGCCATCGCCCGCCTCACCGAGACGCCCCCCGAAGATCAACTGGTGCTGCGGCGCCTCAAGAAACGCAAGCTTCTGCTCAAGGACCGCATTGCGCTGCTCGAGCGCATGGTCACGCCAGACGAACCTGCCTGAGACCGAACCACGCGCATGTCCCGAACCTCCCCGTTTTCGCCGGAGACGCTGAGCCTGCATGCCGGCCAACAGCCGGATCCGCAACACGGCTCGCGTGCCACGCCGATCCACTTCACCACCAGCTATGTGTTCCACGATGCCGACCACGCCGCCTCGCTCTTCAACCTCGAGCGTCCCGGCCATGTCTATTCGCGCATCTCCAACCCGACCAACGCGGTACTCGAGGAGCGCATCGCCGCGCTCGAGGGCGGCGTCGGGGCGATCGCCGTGGCCAGCGGCCAGGCGGCGCTGCTGCTGGCCATCACCACCCTCACCGGCGCGGGCGGGCACATCGTCGCCTCGCGTTCGCTCTACGGCGGCTCGCACAACCTGCTCAGCTATACCCTGCCGCGCTTCGGCATCACCACCACCTTCGTCGACCCGCGCGACGCCGATGCCTGGCGCCGGGCCATCACGGCACGGACCGCCCTGCTGTTCGGCGAATCGATCGGCAACCCCGGCCTGGCCCTGCTCGACATCCCCGGCATCTCGGCGATCGCGCACGAACACGGCCTGCCGCTGGTGGTCGACGCAACCCTGGCGACGCCCTGTCTGCAGCGCCCCATCGAGCTCGGCGCCGACATCGTGGTCCACTCGGCGACCAAGTTCCTCGGTGGACACGGCGTTGCGGTGGGCGGCCTGCTCGTCGATGGCGGCCGCTTCGACTGGGAAGCCTCGGGTCGCTTCCCGACCCTGTGCGAACCCTACGAAGGCTTCCACGGCATGGTCTTCTGCGAGGAGTCGCCGGTTGCCGCATTCCTGCTGCGGGCGCGGCGCGAGGGCCTGCGCGACTTTGGCGCCTGCCTCTCACCGATGAACGCATTCCAGATCCTGCAGGGCATCGAAACCCTCCCGCTGCGGATGCGCCAGCATGTGGCCAATACGCGCGAGCTGGTGCGCCACCTGGCGGCACACGAGATGGTCGAATCGGTATCCTATCCCGAGCTCGACACGCATCCCGACCACGCCCTCGCGGCACAGCTCTTTCCGCACGGCTGCGGCGCGGTGACGAGCTTCGAGCTCAAGGGCGGCCGCCCGGCCGGCAAGGCGTTCATCGATGCGCTGCGCGTGTTTTCCCACCTCGCCAATGTCGGCGACGCCAAGTCGCTGGTCATCCATCCGGCCAGCACCACCCACTCGCGGATGAGCGAAGAGGACCTCGCCGCAGCCGGCATCGGCGCAGGTACCATCCGGCTGTCCGTGGGGCTCGAAGGCAGCGCGGACCTGATCGCCGATCTCGAGCGCGGACTGCAGGCCGCCTCGCGCACGCTCGGCAAGTAGGAGGCGAAGATGGATATCCCGATCTCCGGCCTCGCCACCAGGGTGTACACCGGCGGACGCAGCCTCGACGCCGATCTGCCGGCGGTGGTGCTGATCCACGGCGCGGGTCATGATCACAGCGTCTGGAACATGCAGTGTCGCTACCTCGCCCATCATGGCTACAAGGTGCTGGCCCCCGACCTGCCCGGCCACGGGCGCTCGGCCGGACAGCCACTGGCCAGCATCGAGGCGCTCGCGGCGTGGGTGGTCGCGCTGCTCGACGCGGCCGGACTGCGCACCGCGGCGCTGGTCGGCCACAGCATGGGCTCGCTCATCGCCCTGCAGGCCGCCGCCGAAGCCGGCGAGCGCATCCGCGCCCTCGCCCTGCTCGGCAGCGTGGTGCCGATGCCGGTCGCCGAGCCGCTGCTCGATGCGGCCTCGAGCCGTCGCGACAAGGCCCACGCGATGATCAACCAGTGGTCCTACACGCCGCGCAGCACGCTCGGCAGCAGCGCCCAGCCCGGAACGAGCCTGACGATCGCCAACCTGCGCCTCATGGAGCGCCAGGCCGAGGGCGTGCTGCATACCGATCTTGCCGCCTGCAACGGCTATCTTTCAGGCGCCGCAGCGGCCTCGAGGGTTCGCTGCCCCACCCTTCTGGTGAGCGCCGCGCGCGACCAGATGACGCCGCCGCGGGCCAGCGCGCCGCTGCTCGAAGCACTCGACAAGGGCCCGGGCGGCGTGCGAACAATCGTGGTGCCCGAATGCGGGCATGCGATGATGGCCGAAGCGCCGGACGCCATCAGCGACGCACTGGACCGCTTCCTTGGCGAACATGAAACATGAGAAGGCAGCCATCCATGGCACCATAGGCGCCCCCCGAGAAGCTGCCCAAAAGCAAGACAACGATTCAGGAGACCCAACGATGCAGCAGCCGACCGAATCCGCCCCCAGCCCGGATTCCCTCCCCTTTCCAAGCATTCGCGACATCAAGGCCACCTCGCCCCTGAAGTGGCTGGCGCGTGCCTGGGACGACCTTCGCGCCTGTCCCATCCCGAGCCTTTTCTACGGATTTTGCTACGCCGGCATGGGCTTGCTCATCACTTTCGTGTTCGAACATGCCTACCAGTACACCGCCGGCCTGACCTCGGGCTTCCTGCTGCTCGGGCCGCTGCTGGCGATGGGCCTGTACGAGATCAGCCGTCGCCGCGAGCTCGGGCAAGCCTGCGCGCTCGGGCCCACGCTCACCGTGTGGCGCCGCAACATCAGCAACCTGGCCATCTACACCGTCGTGGTGGGGGTGATCTTCCTGGTCTGGGCGCGCGCCTCGCTGGTGGTTTTCGCCCTCTTCTATACCAACGAACTACCCAATCTCTCCGGCTTTCTGGAGCAGATCCTGGCGCTCGAGAACCTCGAGTTCCTGTTGGTCTATTTCTGCGTCGGGCTGTTGTTTGCGACCATCGTCTTCGCGGTCAGCGTGGTGGCGATCCCGCTGATGCTCGACCGCAACCAGGACGCCATCACGGCGATGCTGGCCAGTGTCGGCGCGCTGGCGAAAAACCCCGTGACGATGATGGCGTGGGCCTTCGCGATCGTGACGATGAGCATCCTCGGATTCCTCACCTTCCACATCGGCCTGGTGATCGTGATGCCACTCATCGGCCACGCCTCCTGGCACGCCTACCGCGACCTGGTGGCACCGCTGCCCGGAAAATGAAACCGGGCGGCGCTCCGGGGGGAGTTCGCCGGTCCGCCGCCCAGCCCCCGTGCGGGACGCTGGAAGCGGACCGGCCGAGGCGAAGCGGGCCTCAGTGGGACCTGGGCGCGGTCAAGGCCGCGGGGCGCAAGGCCGCCTCGAGATGCTCGGCGGTCATGAAGCCCTTCTCGAGCACGATATCCGTCACGCTGCGCCCGCTGCGCAGCGCTTCACGGGCCACCGCGGTGGCGTTCTGGTAGCCGATATGGGGATTCAGTGCGGTCGCGAGGCCGGCCGAGGTCCGCACCCGCTCGGCGAGCAGTTCGCGGTTGGCGGTGATGCCCTTGACGCAGTTTTCGGTGAGCGTCCGGCATCCCGCAGCGAGATGCTCGATGCTCTTGAAGAGCGAATGGCCGATGATCGGCTCGAAGGCATTGAGCTGCAGTTGTCCGCCTTCGGACGCCATGGTGATGGTGACGTCGTTGCCGATGACCTCGAAGGCGATCTGGTTGACCACCTCGGGGATGATCGGATTGACCTTGCCCGGCATGATCGAGGAGCCCGCCGCGCGCTCCGGCAGGTTGATCTCGTTCAGGCCGCCCTGCGGGCCGCTCGAGAGCAGGCGCAGGTCATTGCAGACCTTGGAGAGCTTGCAGGCCACGCGCTTGAGCACACCTGAGAGCTGGACGAAGGAGCCGGTATCCTGGGTCGCCTCGATGAGGTTGTGGGCCGGCACCAGCCGAACCCCGGCAAACTCCGACAGCAACGCGGTCGCCAGCTTGGAATAGCGGATATCGGTATTGATGCCGGTGCCGATCGCGGTCGCACCGAGGTTCACTTCCTGCAACAGCGAAATCGCCTCCTGCAGGCGCGAGATGTCTTCGCCCATCATCACCGCGTAGGTCATGAATTCCTGGCCGAGTGTCATCGGGACCGCATCCTGCAACTGGGTGCGCCCCATCTTGAGAACATCCGAGAACTCCAGCGCCTTGGCTTCGAAGGCATTGTGAAGCGCGCCCATGGCCTCGAGCAGATCCTGGATCGCGAAGATGATGGCCAGTTTCAGGGTGGTGGGGTACACATCGTTGGTGCTCTGGGCCATGTTCACATGGTTGAGCGGATGCAGCTCGCCATACTCGCCCCTGGGCAGGCCAAGCCGCTCCAGCGCGACGTTGGCGATCACCTCGTTGGCGTTCATGTTGGTGGAGGTGCCGGCACCGCCCTGGATGACATCGACGACGAACTGGTCGTGGTACTTGCCGGCTTCGATCTCCTCGCAAGCGGCCACGATGGCCTCGGCCTTGCGGTCATCGAGATGTCCGAGCTGCTGGTTGGCACGCGCCGCGGCGCGCTTGACCAGGGCGATCGCCTGCACGAGTTCCGGGTAGCTGCCGATGACCCTGCCGGTGATCGGAAAATTCTCGATCGCGCGCAGCGTGTGGATGCCCCAATAGACGTCTGCGGGGACTTCACGATCGCCGAGGAGATCATGTTCGATACGGGTGGATGCGTTCATTCTCTTTTGGGTTCCGGTTGAAAGGCAGCGCCATTGTGCTCAACCCGGGGCATCCACTCGATGCTGTTTGCGAATCAGCGATGCTGCCCGCGCATGGCCCCCGCAGGCAGCGGTCACGACATCGACGCGCCGCCGCCGGCGCCCGTCAATCCTCGGCGAGTGGCACGCAGGCTGCCCAGATGCGCTCGACCTCGGGGCGCCCCGGCGCGGCCTTGCGATAGATCGAGATGCGCAGCGACGAGGTGTGTCGGTCGTCGCCCGCAAGCACCAGGGTGCCGGCCGCAAGCTCATCGCGAACCGCAAGCTCGGGTATCCAGGCGATGCCCTCGCCGGCCAGCGCGCAGCGCTTGAGCACATCGGACATCGAACACTCGTAGCGGAAATCGAGCCGCGCCGAGAGATCCTCGCGCTCGATCACCGAAGCGGTCAATCGTCCCAGGTAGCTGTTGGTCGAGTAACACAGGTAGGGCAGCACATCCTTGCCCTTGAGGGAAAAACGGGCCGCGCCGCCGGGCCCTGGCGCACTCACCGCCACCAGCCGATCGCGGGCCAGCGGCGCGGACGGGTAATAGTCGATATCGGCAAGCGTCGGCAGCGCCGCGCTGCTGTATGCCAGCATCAGGTCGCAGTTGCCGGTGATGAGCGCCTCGACGCAGCCGGCCACGTTATCCGCAACCACCCGCGCCTTGGTCGGCCCGGTCCTGCTCTGCAGCTCGGCATGCCAGTTGGCGAAGAAACTCACCGCGATGGTATGGGACGCCGCGATCGAGACCACCTCCCTGGACTTGGGCATCAGCCCCTGCGCCTCTTCGCGGCCACTGCGCAGCGCATCGAGGGTGCTCTGTGCGGTCTTGCGAAAGGCCTCTCCGGCCGGCGTCAGGCTGATCGGGAACAGACTCCGGTCGATGAGCACCGCGCCGACCCAATACTCGAGGTTGCGGATTCGCCGGCTGAAAGCGGGCTGGGTGACATTGCGCAGCTCGGCCGCGCGCGTGAAGTTACGGGTCACCGACAGGGTCAGAAAATCTTCCAGCCAGCTCACTTCCATGAATGCCTCCGCCCGCTACCGTTCCAAAGACAGGTGCGAGCAATCCCTCATGGTGCCAGCCGGCCACCGGGCGAACGCCCCCTCATGCAATTTTTGCATGAGGGATCGAAAAAAGGAATTGGGCAATGCACGGCCGACTCAGTATAAAACTGCCGTCAGGAGCGGCAAGGCCCACCTTGCGAACGAGTTGATCACGCAAGCGTAAACACGGCAATCATGACCCGGAGCGGCCGGGCACCCACAAGGAGAGACAAATGAAGACCCCAACCCCGACGGCCCGGCGCGGCGTATTTTCGTTCTGGACCGGCATGCAACTGTGGAAACAGATCTTTCTGGCCCTGACGGCCGGCCTGATCATCGGCGTGGCGCTGAACATGAGCGGCAACGCCGACATCGCCACCAGCATCAAGCCGGTCGGCGATCTGTTCATCCGCGGCATCAAGATGCTGATCGTGCCCCTGATCTTCGTCTCGCTGGTCACCGGGGTCGCATCGCTGCAGAACCTGTCGACCATGGGACGCATCAGCATCAAGACCTTCGTCCTCTATCTGGCAACCACCGCCGTCGCGATCACCATCGGTCTCGGACTCGCGGTGCTGTTCCAGCCGGGCGTGGGCGTGGACCTGGGCACCGCCGCGGCGGTAAGCGCCAAGGCCGCGCCGACGCTCACCGAGACCATCCTGGGCCTGGTGCCGACCAACCCGGTCGCCGCCTTCGCCGAGGGCAACGTGCTGCAGATCATCGTCTTCGCGATCTTCGTCGGGCTGGCCATCACCCTCGCGGGCGACGCCGCCAAGCCGGTCAGGGCCTTCTTCGACTCGGCCGCCGAAGTGATGTACAAGCTCACCTCGATCATCATCTCCTTCGCTCCCTACGGCGTCTTCGCGCTGATGGTGTGGGTCGCCGGCGCCTACGGCATGGATGTGCTCGCACCGCTGGCAAAGGTCATCGCGCTGGTCTATGTGGGCTGCGTGGTGCACGCGGCCCTGGTCTATGCGGGTCTCATCAAGTTCGTCGCCCGCCTCAACCCGGTGCGCTATTTCCAGGGCAGCATCGAGCCGGTGATGGTGGCCTTCACCAGCACCTCCAGCTCGGGCACGCTGCCGGTCACGATGATGTCGGCCGAGCGTAACCTCGGCGTGTCGCGCAGCGTCTCGAGTTTCGTCCTGCCGCTGGGGGCCACCATCAACATGGACGGCACCGCCCTGTACCAGGGCGTCTGCGCGGTCTTCATCGCCCAGGCCTATGGCGTCGATCTCACCACCGGCCAGTACCTGACCATCGTCCTCACCGCGACCCTGGCCTCCATCGGCACCGCCGGCGTTCCCGGAGCCGGCCTGATCATGCTCTCGCTGGTGCTGGCCTCGGTGGGCCTGCCGCTCGAAGGCGTCGCGATCATCGCCGGTATCGACCGCATCCTCGACATGGCCCGCACCGCCCTCAACGTTGCCGGCGACTGCGCGGTGAGCTGCGTGATCGCACGCAGCGAAGGCGAGCTCGACGAGAAGACCTATGACACCGCCCACGTGCTGCGCGCCGACACCGCGCTGACATCGGCGTCGCCCAGCCGGACCGCCGCCTGAGCCCGCGCGGGGCGGCCCATCGCCGCCCCGCTTTTCATCGCAACAGACCAAGAGGCACGTCGTGTCGAACACCAATTCAAAGGGCCGGGCCGAACGCCGATTCGGCGTGGTCGGCGGGCTGGGCGCGATCGGCGGCGCCGACCTGCTTTCCAAGATGATTCGCGCCAACCAGCGCACCGCCGGATCACGCGCATCCGACATTGCCTTCGAGCAGCGCCACTTCGACGAAGGCCAGGCGGCGGCCGAATCCACCTACGACCCCACGCGCCGCAAGTTCTATGTGTACAACGTGCTCAAGGCCATGGAGGGCCGCGGCATCAACGTCGCGCTGATCCCCTGCTTCGTCTCCCACACCTTCCTCAAGGAAGTCACGCCGGAGCTTGGCATCCGCGTCGTCGACATCTTCGACGCGCTGCGCGAGCGGATCAGAGGCGAGTTCCCGGGCGTCAAGACCATCGGGGTGCTGACCTCGACCTATGTGCAGAAAACCGGAATCTTCGAGCGCGAGTTCGAGGGGATCGCGAAGATCATCTACCCCGCTTCGCAGGAGCAGTCGGACAAGCTGATGGACGCCATCTACGGTCCGCGGGGCGTGCGCGCGGGCCACCATGGCGGCGAATGCGTCGACCAACTGGTCGACGTGTGCACCCACCTCGTCGCCGACGGCGCGGAAGTCATCCTGCCGGGCATGACCGAGGTATCGGTATTGATCGACATCCTGCGTCCGCGCTTGCCCGCACCGATCATCGACGCCAACCTCGTCTATGCGGAACACGCCATCGGCGCGGACCCGGAGCGCCCGCGGCACCAGTTCAAGCTCGGCGTGCTGGGCGGCGTGGGGCCGGCCGCGACGGTGGATTTCATGCACAAGCTGGTGAGTCTCACCCAGGCGGCCCGCGACCAGGACCACATCAAGGTCATCGTCGAGCAGAATCCGCAGATCCCCGACCGCACCGCCAATCTCATCGGCAGCGGCGAGGACCCCACCATCGCCATGCTGGCAACCTGCAGGCGCCTCGAGGCGAACGGCGCGGATGCGGTGGCGATCCCCTGCAATACCGCCCACGCCTTCGTCGGGCGGATCCAGTCGCAGCTCGGCATTCCGATCGTCAACATGCTCTCGGAGGTCGTCGCCTTCGTTCGCACCCGGATGCCCGAAGTCAGCCGGCTCGGCCTGCTGGCAACCTCCGGCACGGTCGCCAGCGGCGTCTACCGCGAGATCGTCGAGCCCGCCGGCATGACCTTGCTGGTGCCGGACGAAACCGTCCAGGCGCGCGTCATGGCGTCGATCTATGGCGACCGGGGGGTCAAGGCAGGCCACACCTCGGGCGAGTGCAGCGAGCACCTGCGGGCGGCGATCGAACATCTTCGCGAGCGCGGCGCCGAGGCCATCATCCTCGGCTGCACCGAGCTGCCACTGATCGAGCTCGACGCCGCGCTGCGCCGATCGATTGCGCTGCTCGACCCGACCGAGATCCTCGCGAGAAGCTGCGTGGAGCTTGCCCGCGGCAGCGAGCCCGTGAACTGAAATCCGCCCGGCTGCGTAGCCGCGCCGCTCAGAATCGCAGCGCCAGCAGCACCGGCTGGTGGTCCGAGGCGGCGGTCTCGGCCAGAACGCGGACATCCTTCGAGTTGGCGGCGAGCGACGCCGAGGTAAAAAGGAAGTCACAGCAATAGGCACGGTCCGGCCATTCGGCACCGTGCAGCCCCACCGTGGGCGCATGCGCCACCCCCGGGTGGCACTGCGTCCAGGCGTCGCACCACGCCGGCGCCCCGCCTGCGCCCCCAACGATCGCCTGATACTCGGCGCTGTCCGGTTCGCAGTTCATGTCGCCACACAGCACCGCCGCTTCGGCGCGCGCGGGCAGGTCGAAGATCGACGGGCGCCGGGGCCGCCGCTGCGCTTCGGCACTGCGCGCCTGCTCCACGGCCTCCTGCTGCAGGCCGGCGAGACGCGTCGCCTGCGCCAGTCGCTGCTTCTTCGAGTAGTACTCGAGATGCGTGCACAGGATCCGCAGCGCCCCGCCGCTGGCCGCCACCTCGACCTCGAGGCAGCCACGCTGCATGCTCGGCACCGAAGAGTCCGGCGGCGCGGGGAGCAAGTGCCGGAACACCCGCCCCACCGGCAGCCGGCTCATGATCAGGTTGCCGAAGCCGCGCACCCCGCCGGCCCCGTTGCCCTGCTCCAGGCAGGGAAAATAGAGCACCTGGTATTCAGGCATCGCGGCACCGAGCAGCGCGGGCCCGTCCAGCGGCTCCGGCTGCCCCTTGAGGCCGGCCCAGCCGCAAGCCACCTCCTGCAGGCAGATGATCTCGGGACACCCTGCCGCGCGCAGCACCGAAGCCGTTCGCGCCAGATCGACCTTTCCGTCAGCCCCCCGCCCCCATTGGATGTTCCAGCTCAGGACCTGCATCCGCCCTCCAATACACAACTTTTAACAATCCCCGGTGCGTGCGGCTTTGCAGCCTGCGATACTTGCAAAAAAGACGTCTGTCGCTGCAATAACAATAAACCAACGGTCAGTTCATGCAAGCCGCTCCATTCAAGGGCAAACGCGCCTCGGCCCCGCCGCGCGATTGCCGGTTTCACTGCGTGCCAAGCTCCGACTGGCAGCGCCATCCGACCCCAACGGCCAGCTTCTGCGGCGATCCGCGATGAGTTTCGGCCGACTCCCCGGGCTCGGCAGTGCGATGAGCCTGCCGTTCATAGGTGCCGATCGCGCCGCCTCCGAGCGAGACGACGAACTGCTGGCATGGGTCGACAAGCTGCCGATCGATTCGCCGATCATTGCCTGCCGCATGCTCGAGGATCGCCTCAAGGCCGTGCTTGTCGGCAATGCCAGCCTGCGCCATCGGCTCCGCCACCTCGAAATCCTCGAGCATGGATTGCCGGCGCTGCTGCAGCGGCTCGAGTCCACCCTCGCCAATACCACCCAACCGCTGGCCACGCCGCAGCGCAGCCTTGCGGCCAGCGTCCTCAAGCTGTTGAAGCGCTTCGCCGCGGGCTACCTGTCGCTTGCCAGCGAAATGTCGAACCGCTGGATGTCCGCGGGTTTCGCCCGCCCGCGCGAGACGGCGCTGCGGCGGGCCGCGCGCGCGGTGACGATCCGCATCGAGCTGGCCCACCGTGCCTATGCGAACCCATCCGCGAACTGCTGGCGACAACTGCTCGAGATCCATCTGCTCGCGCGACGCGATGAATTCCTGGAAACCACCGATCCCGACAGCCCGGCGGAGAGCATCGCCAGCCTGCACGCCCGCGCGCTGCTGACCACGCTCGCCGACCCGGGGCGGCTCACCAACGCCCAGATCGATCATGTGTGCTTCTACCTGAAGCGCCACGCAACCTTGGTGAGTTTCGTGGCGCCCTCGACGCTGTCCTCGCAGCAGCGCAACCAGACTGGCCTGTTCGTCATCGAAAGCAACGGCCGGCCGGCGCGGCCGCTGTGGCACGGCACCCGACCCGGACCCCAGGCGGTCATCATGGACGCCCGCCCCCTGCTGCGCCGGCTGCAACGTCAGATCGATGCGCTCGCGCAAGGCGCGGAGCCGGGCCGGATCGGCCTGCACGCCAACGCCGCCAGCCCGGCCTACCGGTCCTTGCTGCATTCGCTCGCGCAGAAATGGCAACTGCCCCGGGCGCGTCGCCATCCGCGGGCACGCTTCCTGCCTCGTGCCGACCTGGTCGCCGGCTTCGAGCAGATTCGGCGCTTTCTCGGCGACGCGGCCTTCGCGCGTCGTGCCGGCGAGAGCGACAACCGTACCGACGCGGGCGAGAGCCCCGGCGAATGGGCCATCACCGACGAGAGCCCGGGCGGTTTCGGGCTGCGATACCTCGGCCGCAGCGCGAGCGCGCTCAGGGTGGCCGACGTCTGTGCGCTGCGTCCTCGCGAGCGTTCCCTGGTGCATCTTTGCGTGGTGCGCCGGGCGGTCAACCTCGGCGAGCGCGAATTCGACATCGGCGTCGAGGTGCTCGCCGCGCAAGGCGTGAGCACCACGCTCAATCTGCCTGCCGAAACCATCGGCGAACCCCGCACCAGCGTCGATGTCATCCTGCTGCCACGCGTGCCTGCGCTTGCGCGCCAGGCCGCGATTCTCGCCCCCGTGGGCGCGGTGCGGGCGAATTCCGAGCTCCTGGTTCACTGGCATGGCCGCAAATGGCGCTTCGTCACCGCCGACGCGGTGGAGCATTTCGACTCCTGCGAGCTCGTTCCCCTGCGCCTGCTGCAGGACAAGGCACCCGGCTGAGCAGGCGCAGCGTGGCCGGCCCGCATGCCGCACGGCAGCCCGCAGCGCCGACACCCGGACGCCGCCGTGGTGCGGCGAGAAATGCAGAGCGGATTGCTGGCGTTGCGATGATCACGGGGCGATAATCCCCCTCTGGGGACTCAACCCCAAGGCCCACGGATCAATGCCCCGCCCCGCTACCCTGCGACCCAACCCCGAAGTTCCGGTCTTCGCCCCTGTCGTCCTGCTGCTGTGCGTGCTGGCGGTTTCGACGCCCGGCGCGCTGCGACTCGCGACCGGCGTGCCGGTGTGGCTCGAGGCGACACGCGCGCTCGGTCTCGCGAGCCTTGTGCTGTGGGCCCTGAGCCTGGTCCTGATGCTGCGTCTGCGTTCGCTCGAGGAGGCACTGGGCGGGCTCGACCGGCTCTACTATCTGCACCACCTGTGCGGCGGCCTCGCCTACCTCGCGCTGCTCGCCCATCCGCTGCCGCTGTTCCTCGCCAGCGCCCCCGGCCACTGGCTGCCGTCTTCCGGCTGGGCCGTGGCGGCGGGCTGGGTGGCAATGCTGGCGATGATGGCGATGATGCTCGCCACCTTCCTGATGTCGCTCGGCTACGCCCGCTGGAAGCAGGTGCACGCGGTGTCGGCGCCGGCCTTCGTGCTCGCGGGGGTCCATGCGCTCGCCCTCGCCCCGGCTGCGCTGTCCCTCGACAGCGTGCTGGCCGGCCTTGCACTGCTCGTCGGCTGCGCCTGCCTGGCGATTCGCTACATGATGGAGGCCGGCCGACTCAGGTCGCTCCCCTACCGGGTCGAACGTGTCGCCCACCCGGCAGCGGACATCACCGAGGTGGTGCTCTCGCCGGACCGGCTCATGGTCCGCCCGCGGCCGGGCCAGTTCGTCTTCGTCGCCTTCTTCGACGGTCGCAATTTTCACGGCTGTGGCGAATTCCATCCCTTCACCGTCGTCAGCAGCGAGCCCGGCAGTGGGCGCTTCACTTTGCTGGTCAAGGCGCTGGGCGACTGCACCGCTCACCTGCGCGACCTCGAAGCGGGCACCCGCGCGCGCGTCGAAGGCCCCTACGGCAGCTTCCTCGCCACCATCGACCCGGCCCGCCCCCAGCTCTGGATCGCCGGCGGGATCGGCATCACCCCGTTCGTCTCTGCCGCCGCAGCGCGACCGCCCGCCGCCGAGAGCGTCGATCTGTTCTACCTCGTTTCCAGCCCGCAGGAAGCGGTCGGGCTGGAGAGGCTGCAAGAGCTTGCCGGCAGCGGCCGTCACCTGAAACTGCACTGCTTCACCGGCGAGGACGACTTCGCCCACATCTGGCAGAAGATCCGCGAACAGCTACCCGACCTCAGGGCCCGCCAGGTCTTCATGTGCGGGCCGCCGGCACTGGTGGACGGGCTGCGCCTGGCCCTCACCGAGGCAGGCGTTGCGCAATCCGAGATCCACAGCGAGCGTTTCGACTTCCGATGAAAAAACTCGTCACCCTGGCCACCATCGCCTTCTGGGCAATCTTCGCGCTCGCCCTCGCGCGCGCGCCCGAACCTGCGGCCACCACAAGTCCCGCGCCAGGCACTGCGCCCAGCGACGCTGTGCGGCCGAAATCGCTTACGGCAGCCGAAGTCGCGCGCCATGATCGCGCCGAGGATTGCTGGATGATCATCGACGCGCAGGTCTACGACTTCACCGCCTATCTTCCGCTTCACCCCGCCGACCCGGCGGCCATGCTGAAATACTGCGGCAAGGACGGCAGCGAGGGCTTCCTCACCAAGGACCGCGGACGCGCCCACTCGTCGCACGCCCGCAGCATGATGGCAAACTACCTGCTTGGCCCGCTGCAACCCTGACCGATGCACGCTCACCACGACCACGACGGCCACGGCCACGACCACGACGGGCACAGCCACGCACCGCCCGACGACCGTCGCATCCTCTTCCTCGCGCTCGCGCTGACCCTCGGCTTCGCCGCGGTCGAAGCCATCGCAGGGCTGCTTTCGGGTTCGCTCGCGCTGCTCGGCGACGCCGGCCACATGGTCACCGACAGCATGGCGCTGGGGCTGGCGGCGCTTGCCGCGGTGGTGGCTGCACGTCCCCCGACGCAGCAACTGAGCTACGGCTTCAATCGCGCCGAGGCGGTGGCCGGCCTCACCAACGGGCTGTTCATGCTGGCGCTGATCGGCTGGCTGCTGTGGCAATCCGTCCAGCGTCTGCTGGCGCCGGTGGCGGTCCACGGCGATACGGTGACGATGGTGGCCCTCATCGGCCTGGCGATAAACCTCATCGTGGCCTGGCTGCTGTCGCGCGGGGAGCAGAACCTCAACACCCGTGGCGCGCTGCTGCATGTGATGGGCGACCTGCTCGGCTCGGTCGCCGCCCTCGCCTCCGGGCTGGTGATCACCTACACCGGCTGGACCCCGATCGACCCGCTGCTCACCATGCTGATCGCCGGGCTCATCCTCGGCTCGACCCTCAACCTGCTGCGCTCGGCCCTTCGCACCCTGATGGAGGGCGTGCCGCCCGGCATCTCGCTACCCGTGGTCGGCCGGCGCCTGGCGCAGGAGCCCAAGGTGCTGGCGATTCACGACCTGCACATCTGGAGCCTCGACAGCAAGCGGGTGGCGCTGTCCGCCCATGTGGTACTGCGCAGTCTCGACGACTGGCCGGCGCTGCTCGCAAGCCTGCGCGAGATCCTCGAGCACGAGTTCGCGATCGGCCACACCACCCTGCAGCCGGAGCTCGTGGCCGACGTCCCGGTTTCGCTCACGCTACGCAAACCGCATTCCAGGGTTCAAGTTGTTCCGCCATCTGCCGATTAAGGGGAGGATGGCATTTTTTCGGCCGCAAACGTTCCCCATCCAACCGACACGACAAGCGCCACGAGATGCATTCAGCCCAGGAAATGATCTTCTGTCTCGACAGGCTTCTGAGCCTGCCCGAGGTCTTTCATCGCATCGAGCGCGAGCTCGACTCGCCCGAATCGTCGCTGGAGGAGGTCGCCCGCCTGATCAGCAACGATCCGGCCCTGTCGATCCGCCTGCTGCATGTGGCAAACAGCGCCATATTCGGCTTTCCGAGCCGCATCACCACGGTGACGCGCGCGGTACAGTTGCTCGGGCTGCGCCAGGTCAGGGATCTGTCGCTGGCGATCCTGGTGACCAGCACTTTCGGCGATCCCGGCGTCAAGGGACTCGATGCGGGGGCCTACTGGCGCGCCAGTGTGCTGCGCGCGGTGAGCGCCACCGAGCTCGCGCGCAAGGGCGGCATGTCCGAGCCCGAGCGGCTGTTCCTGCTCGGCCTGCTTGCCGACCTTGGCCACATGGTCATGTACCTCACCATTCCGGACGAAGCGCTCGGCGCCGCGCAACTGGCAAGCGCGAGCCATCGCCCGCTGCACCTCGTCGAGCGCGAGACGATCGGCTGCGACCACGGCGAGGTCGGTGCGGCGCTGCTCTCGCAGTGGCGGCTGCCCGACAGTTTCGCGCGGGCGGTGGCAAGCCAGTTCGAGCCCAAGCTCGCCGGAAGTGGCGCGCGCGAAGCGTCTATCGTCTATCTCGCCAACCAGATCGCCCAGGCCGATCGCGAAGGGCGCACCAGCGCCCAGGTGATCGAGGAATGCGACCCGACGGTGTGGGGTTTCACGAATGTCGAGCCCGACGAGTTCCAGGTCATTCGCGCCACGGCAGAACTCGGCCTGGCGGCAACCCTGGCGGTTTTCTTTCCACGCTGAAGGGACCGCTCGACGATGAGCACGACCACTCCGCTGCCACGAGGCAGGGCCCCGGTGAGCGCACTGAGCTTCGTCTATCGCTGCGCCGACCGCATGCACCTGCCGCAAAGCTACACCTTCGTGCGCGACGGCCTGATCCAGGGAAACGTCTCCAGCGCCGCCATCGTGCGCGCCATCGCGGCGGCGCCTGAACAGCAGCAGGCATTTCTCGGCCTGACGAAGTGGCTGTTCCCCCACCAGGAGGGGACCGACCGGATCGACCATGCGGTCAGGCAGTTCGGCCTGCAATCCACCCACGACCTTCTGCTCGCCGCCAGCCTCCAGGAGATCCTTGCCGGGCTCGGCGAAGGCGCGCTGCGTGCCTTTCGCGCGCGCAGCCTCAACTGTGCGCTGGCGGCGCACTTCGCGCTGCGCCAGCAGCAACATGCCGACAGCACGCGGCCACTCCTGGAGGGGCTGCTTGCGCCGCTCGGCGTTTTGCTGCTGGCCCATCTCGAGCCCGCGCTGATGGCGCGGGTGCTCGATCGCGAACAAGGCAAGGGCCCGATCGCCGAGCGGATCAAGGCGACCTTCGGGGTCCGGCATCAGGCGGTGGCTGCGGAACTGCTCCGCTGCTGGGGCCTGCCCGGCAGCCTGGTGCTGGTGCTCAGCACCATGCAGCAACCCGAGCTTTCCGCCCCCTTTCAGGTCGAGGCCGCCAACCTGGGCTTGGCCTGGGAGCTCGCCGAGGCAATGTCGGAGGGGCGTCCACCGGAGACGGCCGCCGAGTACATCCCGCAACGCTCGTGGTCCATCCTCGACCTGCGCGCCTACGACCTCGCCGCCATCGCCAAGCTGGTCGATACCCACCGCGCAGGTTTCGCCGAGGTCCTCGGCTGGCCGAGCTGAGCGCTCAATCGGGCGGCGCCGGCCCGCGTCCCCGCGCCGCGGCCGGGCCGACACCGCGCCGCGATGGAATCCGCGCCAGCCAGGTGGCGAGGACCACGCCGAGCAGCAGCAGCGAGGCCTGCAGCCAGGGACGATCCCGCAGCACATAGATGGACCACGAGAACGACACCGCCATCAGCGTCAGCCCCGCGAGCTTGGCACGCGGCGGAATCGTGCGGCTCTCGTGCCACTCCCGGATCAAGGGGCCGAACAGCCGGTGGCCGAGCAGCTTCGCATGCAGCTTCACCGAGGCCCTCGAATAGCAGAATGCGGCCACCAGCACGAAGGGTGTGGTCGGCAGCACCGGCAGGAAGACCCCTGCGATGCCCAGCGCGAGCGCGACGCTGCCGCCGATCCAGTAGGCGATGCGCATCGCTCGCGATTCATGCAGGCGTGGCTCGATCATGTCGTGCACGCCTGCCAGTGCGCCACGGCGGGGCGCGCGAGCAGCGCGCGGGCGATCTGCCAGCCCGCCTCGAGGCTCTCGCGCGCCTCGGCGCTCAAACCCGCGCCGAGCTCGAAGGCCACACCGCCGAGGCTGAGCAGGAAGGCGGGCGGCGGCGCCGCACCGCACACCCGCGCGTACACCGCCAGCACCTCGTCCGGCGCAAGCGCGTGACTGCAGGCGGCGGGCCGCGCGGCAGGCCGCAGCCGCGAGAGCCGGGCCGGCGCAGCCTGGGCGACATGGGCATCGACGAACAGCGCCATGTCCGCCCCATCGAGGTCCAGCGCATGTTCGACCTGGAGCTGGAAATCGAATACGCAGCGCACCGTCGCCATCGCCAGCCCTTCGATGCGCGCCAGCAGCAAGGGCCCGAGCGCGTCATCGCCGCGCGCATCGTTGCCTGCGGCGAAAACCACCACCCGGGTCAATCCCTGCTCAGTCACGCCGGATGCGGTCGAGCACCTCGCCGCGCGAATCCGCCAGTTCGACGAGCAGCGGCATCTTGCCGAGCGCATGGGTGGCGCAGGACAGGCAGGGATCGAAGGCGCGGATCGCCACCTCGATGTGATTGAGCAGCCCCTCGGTGAGCTCGCGGCCGTCGAGGCAGGTACGCGCCACCTCGCGCACCGCCTGGTTCATCGCCTGGTTGTTGTGGGTGGTGGAGACGATGAGATTGCACATCGACACCAGGTCGTCGTCGCCCACCCCGTAGTGATGGATCAGCGTGCCGCGTGGCGCCTCGATGATGCCGACGCCTTCGGCCGCGCGGACGCCCTCGGCCATGCGCTCGCCGGCAACGAGGTCCGGGTCGGGCAACATCTCGCGGATCACCTCGGCGGCGTGCAGCATCTCGATCATGCGCGCCCAGTGATAGGCCAGCGGCGCATGCTGGATCGCCCCGCCGGAGTAGTCGGCGAAGGCCTTGCGTTCGGCCTCGGCCAGCGGCGAGGGAATGAAATCGCAGTTCTGCACCCGCGCCAGCGGCCCCACCTTGTACCAACCCGCCTGCGGCCCGAGCGCGGTGACATAGGGAAACTTCATGTAGCTCCAGGCGCGCACCTCCTCGGTGATCAGCGACAGGTAGTCCTGGTCGGCCACGTCGTCGCGCACGATCCTGCCGTCGGCATCGCGCAGGCGCAGGTGGCCGTCGTAGAGGTCCATCGCGCCGTCCTCGCGCACCAGGCTCAGCAGGCCCGACTCGAAGCGGCCGAAATGATCGTAGAGCGCCGCATCGGCCTCGTGCAGCCGGCGCACCATGTGCACCGCGCCGAGCGACCACGCCACCATCTGCTCGACCTCGGCGGCGAGCAGCTCACGGTCGGCCACGGTGAGGTGGCGATTGATGCCGCCGGGCACCGCCGCGGTGCCATGGATGCGCTTGCCGGCGGTGGCGCGGATCACCTCCTGGCCAAACTTGCGCAGCAGCACCCCCTGGCGCGCGATATCCGGATGCGCCTGCGCCACGCCGACGATGTTGCGCTGCCCCGCCGGCGAGCCGAAACCGAACAGCAGGTCGGGCGAAGACAGGTGGAAGAAGTGCAGCGCGTGCGACTGCAGGATCTGCCCGTAGTGCATCAGCCGGCGCATCTTGTCGGCGGTGGCGGTGACCGGCACCGCGCCCACCACCCGGTCGAGCGCCTTGGCCGCCGCCAGGTGATGGCTCACCGGACAGATTCCGCACAGCCGCTGCACCATTACCGGCACTTCCCAGTAGGGGCGACCGCGAATGAAGGCCTCGAAACCCCGAAACTCGACGATGTGCAGCCGCGCCTCGTGGATGTGGCCCGCCTCGTCGAGCAGCAGCGTCACCTTGCCATGCCCTTCGACCCGCGACACCGGATCGATGGCGACCCTGCGCAGGTTCTCGCGATTGGCGGCGGTTTCGAGTTCGAAGCTCATCTGCGACTCCAGGTCAATCCTTGGCCGGCAGGAACAGGGTCACCCCCCGCCCCGCCTGTTCCGGGTAGCGGGTGCGGTAGGCATGGCTGGCCTTCCACTCGGCCTTGTCCCAGCGGCGGGTGCGGGTGTTGGCGTAGTTGAACCACAGCGTATGGTCGGGCCCGCCGCGGGTGATGACACGGGCCACCGCCGCCTGGTCGGGATGGCGGAAGCGCGCCCCGCTGGTCGAGAAGACATAGTGTTCGGCCTTCACCGCCGCCAGCAGCGGCAAGGTGACGTTGGCCTGGCTGCCATGGTGCGGCAGCTTGAACACATCCACCGGCAAGGGCACGTCCACGCCATGGCCGCGCAGCTCGGCAAGCCGCGACAGGGCCGCCGCCAGCACATCCGGGAAGGCGTCGCCGGCGAGCACGGCCGAACGACCGCCGAATTCGGCCAGCAGCGCGATGCTGCTGCCGTTGGGCTTGGCGCTGTCGTCGCGACTGGGCGTCATCGCCATCGCCTCGAGGTCTTCGCCGCGGGCGCGCGGCACCCGCGGCTGCGGCGTCTGCGCACTGTGCTCGGCGCGGTGCAGCGCGTCGAGGTATTTCTGCCAGTCGCGCCCCAGCGCTCCGAGGCGCTCGGGAGTCGGCGACAGCAGCGTGAGCCGCAAACCCCAGTTGAACTGCACCTCGGGCAAGGTAAAACCCTCGCCATCCTCGCGCATCGCCGCCGCGCCGCCGAAGGCCTCGTTCCACGGCAGCACCCTGCCGCCCTCGCCGCCGGTGAGGATGTCCACCAGACCCTCGCCATCGCGAAAGCCGCGCGGCCGCGGCGCGTGGCCCGGCAGATGCCGGTAGCCGTTGAACCACACCTCGCCGATCTCGAGCGCGAAGGCGGGGTCGTCCAGCAGCCGCACGATGCCGCCGATGTGGTCGGCATCGACGTGCGTCACCACCAGCAGCTCGACGCGCCCGCCGGGGATCTCGGCCAGCCGGCCGGCCAGCCGCGGCGCGGTCGCGGGCGTCCCGCCATCGATCAGCACATGATGGACATCGGCCCCGCGCCGGCAGGTGAGCAGCAGGCAGTCGCCCTCGTCCGCCGGCAACACCTCGAGCAACAGCCCGTCCGGGTTCGGAGCGCAGATCTGGGTTCGCAATGCGGGCATCGGGGCGACGGTCATGTGGCCTCAGTCGAAATGCAGCAAGGGCCCGGTCACCCGGGGCGTTCGGCCATTCACCAGGTCGGAGAGGAACTTCCAGATCGCCTCGCCCGAGGGTGGGCAGCCGGGCAGGAAGTAATCGACCCGCACCACTTCGTGAATGGGATGGACCTTGTCGAGCAGCAGCGGCAGCTCCGGATCGTTCGGCACCTGGGCGCGGGCCAGTCCGGGCCGCGACCGGTAGACCTCGTCGAGGCAGGCGCCGATGTCCAGGTGGTTGCGCTGCGCCGGCAGCCCGCCGTTGATCGCACAGGCACCGAGCGCCACCAGGGTGCGGCAATTGGCCCGGAATTCGCGCAGCACGTGCACATTCTCGGCGTTGCATACGCCGCCTTCGACCAGCCCGATGTCGCAGGGCCCGCAGTGCTTGATGTCGGTCAGCGGCGAGCGGTCGAACTCGATCCGCTCGAGCAGCTCGAAGAGGTGTTCGTCGATGTCCAGAAAGGACATGTGGCAGCCGAAGCAGCCGGCCAGCGACACCGTGGCGACCCTGAGCTTGCGCTGTTCAATCATCGCTCGCCGCCTCCGGGCGCATCGCCACCTCGTGGATCGGGGCCCGGTCGTAGGTGCGCTCGCCGATCGCTACCGCAAACCCCACCCGCTTGTGCAGGATCACCCCCACCGGGCAGATGTTGGCGGCCATGTCATCGGCCGCGAAATCGGTATCGGCCAGCCGGCCCGACTCGGCATTGACCACCAGATGCTTGTGGATGCCGCGGTTGGTGAGCGCGAACACGCTCTTGCCGTCCTTGTCGCGCGAGGCCCGCACGCACAGCTCGCAGTAGATGCAGCGGTTGAAGTCGAGCAGCACCTCGGGATGCGAGGCATCGACCGGCCGGTCGGGGAAGAAGTGGTCGAAGCGCGGCGTCAGCATCTCGAGATCGTAGGCCAGCGCCTGCAACTGGCAGTCGCCGCTCTTTTCGCAGGAGGGGCAGAAGTGATTGCCCTCGACGAACAGCATCTGCAGCAGGGCGCGGCGCTCGCCGTTCATCTCCGGCGTGTCGCTCTCCACCTCCCACCCTTCCTTGGCCGGCATCGCGCAGCCGGATACATGCCGCCCGGCCACCTTGACGATGCACAGCTTGCAACTGCCGTGCGGCGGAAAATCGGGATGCCAGCACAGGTGCGGAATGTAGCGCCCGGCCGCGCGCGCCGCCTCGAGGATCGTCTGGCCGGGCTCGAAGGGCACCGGCTGGCCGTCCAGCAGGAAAGTACCGCTCATCGGATCACTCCCGTACCACTGTCGAGATGGGCGCCCGCATCGTCCCGACCGGTCATCTCGCGGGCGCGGGCCAGCGCACCGTCGAGATCGAAGGCGGGCTGGAAATCCGCGTGCTGGATGCGCCGCTCGTAGGCGGGCCGGAACTTGAGCAGGGTATCGACCACCGGGTTCGGCGCGCTCGAGCCCAGCCCGCAGTGGCTGGCGTTCTTGAGCAGGCGGTCGAGCCAGTCGATGTCGGCCAGGTCCTGCAGCGCGCCGTGGCCGTCGGCGAGCTTGTCCATGTAGCCCTTGAGCAAGGCGGTGCCAACCCGGCACGGGGTGCAGAAGCCGCAGCTCTCGTGGGCGAAGAAGTGCACGAAGTTGCGCGCCACCTCGAAAATGTCGCGGCTCGAGTCGAACACCATGAAGGCCCCCGCGCTGGGCACGTCCTCGAAGGCGATGCGGCGATGAAACTCGTAGGGCGCGATGGTCACGCCCGAGGCGCCGCCCACCTGCACCGCGAGCACGTCGACCGCGCCGCAGTCGTCGAGCACCTGCTGGATGCTCACGCCGAAGGGATACTCGTACACGCCGGGCCGCGCACAGTCGCCCGAAATCGACAGCAGCTTGGTCCCCGCCGACTGGGCGGTGCCGCTTGCCGCGAAGGCCGCCCCGCCATCGCGCGCGATGAGGCAGGTCTTGGCCAGCGTCTCGACGTTGTTCACCACCGTGGGGTGGCCGAGGTAGCCATGCGTGACCGGGAAAGGCGGGCGAATCCGCGGCGTGCCGCGCTTGCCCTCGAGCGACTCCAGCAGCGAGGTCTCCTCGCCGCACACGTAGGCGCCCGCGCCGAGGTGGATGGCGATGTCGAAATCGAAACCCGTCGCGCCGAGAATCCCCGCGCCCAGCAGGCCGGCCGCGCGGCGCGCCGCCAGCACCGCCTCGAGCCGTGGCCGCAGCCAGGCATATTCGCCGCGCAGGTACAGAAAGCCCTCGCGGGCGCCGGTGGCCCAGGCGGCGAGGGTCATGCCCTCGAACACCAGCTCGGCGTGACGGTGCAGCAGCACCCGGTCCTTGAAGGTGCCGGGCTCGCCCTCGTCGGCGTTGCACACCACCACCTTGCGCTCGCCCGGCGCATCGCGGCAGGCCAGCCATTTCACCGCCGTGGTAAAGCCCGCCCCGCCACGCCCGCGCAGCCGCGAGGCCTGCACCTGGGCCAGCCAGCCCTCGCGCCCCAGCGCCATCGCCGCGGCCAGCGCCGAGCCGGGGGCAAGGTGCGAAGTGAGCAGCGCATCGGCACGGCGGATGTTGTCGTCGATGGCGAACAGTTCGGGCGGCCATGCCGCCAGCGGCGTGTCGTGCAGGATCAGGTCGCAGATCTCGCTCACCCGCTGCGGGTCGAGCCGGCCGATCGCGCGGTCGTTGACCAGCAGCGCCGGCCCCTGGTCGCCCATGCCGGTGCATGAAGTCGTGGAAATCATCACCCGGCCGTCCTCGGAGAGCTCACCGGGCCGCACCCCCAGGCGCGCGCACATCGCCTCGCTGAGCGCCTCGCTGCCCAGCATGCGATCGACGATGTTGTCCGAGAAGCGCACCCGGTAGCGGCCCGCCGGCGCCAGATGCAGGAAGCTGTAGAAACCCGCCACGCCCTCGACGCGGGCACGCGCGATGCCGAGCCTTGCGGCGAGCCGGCTGATGAGCGCCGGCGGCAGATAGTCGAGGCGTGACTGCAGGCCCACGAGAATCTGGAGCAGCCGGTCCGGGGTCGAACCGACCGCAGTCAGCACTTCGTCGATCAGGGATTGCGGGACTTCGGTCGTCATGCATCCTCCTGCGCAGTCGCGGCAATTATACGGCCGGGCCGGCCGGTCGCGGGAGCTTGCTTCGAGTCACGAGGTCGAAAAGCGGTGAGAGAGGCTTGGTGCAAACATTTCACCTTGCCGCGGGCGCACCGCCGCGGGTGTGTCGAAAGCTCGTCAAAGCCTTCACATCGAAGCATAAGCGTCTGATTTTTCATCTTTTTCACCTCACGACAGCCGCCCGAAACGCTACTACATCTAGTAGGCCTCCAGCCATTGACGCACAAGCAAAATTCGTATCCTATTGATTTTTCTACGTTTATTTTTTTTGCACTTGGGAGGACATCGGAGTACTCTATGCGTCGAATTCACACCTCCCAGTCCACACGGAAGACCAACAAGACATGAACACGAGCGTCAATAATCAGGCGACCGTGAAGGCCGACGCCTCCACCCTCGCCTCACAGGAGATTTCCGGGGAAGTCCTTGTCGAGAAGTATGCCAAGGGCAATGAAAAATCCGTCGCCGAGGTCCGCCAGCGCGTGGCCCGTGCGCTCGCCTCGATCGAAACCGAGGACAAGCGGGCGCACTGGGAAGCGAAGTTCCTCGAGGCCCAGGAGAAGGGCTTCATCCCCGCCGGGCGCATCAACTCCGCCGCGGGCACCAACCTGCAGGCCACCCTCATCAACTGCTTCGTGCAGCCGGTCGGCGACTCGGTCACCGAATCGGTCGACGGGCGCCCCGGCATCTACACCGCCCTCGCCCAGGCCGCCGAGACCATGCGCCGCGGCGGCGGCGTGGGCTACGACTTCTCCAGCATCCGCCCCAAGGGCGCGCTGGTGAAGGGCACCCAGTCCAATGCCTCGGGGCCGGTATCGTACATGCGCGTCTTCGACCGCTCCTGCGAGACCGTGGAATCGGCCGGCGCGCGCCGTGGTGCGCAGATGGGCGTGCTGCGCTGCGACCATCCGGACATCGAGGAATTCATCCACGCCAAGGATGAAGGCGACCTCACCAACTTCAACATCTCCGTCGGCGTGACCGATGCCTTCATGAAGGCCGTCGAGGCCGACTCGGATGTCGAGCTCGCCCACAAGGCCGAGCCCACCGAAGAAATCAAGGAAGCCGGCGCCTACCAGCGCGAGGACGGCCTGTGGGTGTATCGCAAGATCCCGGCGCGCGACCTGTGGGACCAGGTCATGCGCTCCACCTATGACCACGCCGAACCGGGCATCCTGTTCCTCGACCGCATCAACCGCGACAACAACCTCTATTACTGCGAGACCATCGAGGCCACCAACCCCTGCGCCGAACAGCCGCTGCCGCCCTATGGCTGCTGCTGCCTGGGCTCGATCAACCTCACGCCCTTCGTCAAGAACCCCTTCGGCGAGAAGGCCGAGTTCGACTTCGCCGCCTTCGGCAAGATCGTCGCGATCTCCACCCGCATGCTCGACAACGTGCTCGAGGCGACCCACTGGCCGCTCAAGCAGCAGCACGAAGAAGCACAGTCCAAGCGCCGCATCGGCCTCGGCTTCACCGGTCTGGGCAACGCGCTGGCGATGCTGCGCCTGCGCTACGACAGCGCCGAAGCCTGCGCCATGACCTCACGCATTTCCGAGTTCATGCGCGACCAGGCCTACCTGGCCTCGGTGGACCTGGCCCGCGAGCGCGGCGCCTTCCCGCTCTTCAACGCCGACATGTACCTGGCCGGCGGCAACTTCGCCTCGCGCCTGCCCAATGAGGTGAAGGACAAGATCCGCAAGCACGGGCTGCGCAACTCGCA